>JADKID010000001.1 GCA_016721425.1 Bryobacterales bacterium
CCTCCAGGCGCGCCTGACCAAAACCGAACCCTGCCGCCTCGAAGCTGCGCCCGCGAGGTCTGCTCTACAAAATCTTGGCTCAACTATCGCGTCCGCGCCCTCACCGCCCGCTCCACCTCCACCATCAAGGCCGATGCCGCCCTCACCGCCTTCGCGCTCTTCCGGCAAGGCAGCATCGTTCGGGCCGTCGCCGATTCCGGCATCACCCCCACTCCCACTTCGACACTCACCACAACCCCGAATTACCGCCCGGCCTCGGTCCACCGCGACTTCACCGGCGCTGGCCCCCTCACCGACGAGTTCGGCCACGGCACTCCACGCTGTCGCCGGCATCCCGTCGCACAGTCCCTTTCCGTGACGAGGGGCCAGCGCGGTATCGCCCCCGCAGGTAAAGCTGATCTCCTCAAAGTCCTCGGCCCTGACGCGTATATGAAGTCTCCATCTCGCCGCTCCTCGACCACATCCAGCAGGTCAACGATTTCGGCCGCCGCCTCTTCATCCACGGCGTCAACCTCAGCTCGGCTACGAGTGTTCGATCCCGAATGCCTCTGCCTGCGGAGCCTTCCCTTCTGCGTCCAGGTCGATCGCCCAGCCCACGCGGCGTCTGCGTCGTCGTCGCCGCCGGCAACTCCGGCTACGGCCTGCCTCCACCTGCCCCCTGCCCATCAACGACCCCGCTAACGCCGGCTTCGCCATCACCGTCGGCTCCACCCCTCATGATCGCCCCCACTCCTACGGCGTTCTCGCTTCTCCTCCAAAGGCCCCACCGGCGACGCACGCCGCAAGCCCGATCTCGTCGCCCCCGCGAGCGCATCATCTCCTTGCGCCTCGCCCGTGAAAGCCCCGCCCGGCGAGGACTGGCGCACCGCCTACGTTGAGGATTCTGGCACCCATGGCTGCCCCTACGTTCCTGGAGCCATCGTTGCTCCTCTCTCCGTCCGCTGCGTGACCATCGGCAAATCCGTAGCCGCCTGGCGAGACGCTCCTCTCGCCTCCGCCACCGACCTCCGCCGCGATCCCTACTTCCAGGGCAGGGGACTGCCAACCTCTTGCCGGCCTCCAGAGCGGTGGTAGCGCACCTGAGACGCCCGCACCCTGGCCTCGCTCCGGTTGCCTGATCGGCTCCCGGAGAACAGTGATCGGATTCAGTGGAGAACCACTGATCGATTTTCGGGAGAATCCGCAGCGACGCTGCGGAAGATGGGTTCACAGGGAGGTTTCACTTCTACCACGGTCTGTTAGGGAACTAGCCGGATGATTTTTGCTGCGGCGTCGCGAAACGTGACGGAAGGGTGGTCGAGGAGAGCTTCCATTGCCCGCCGAGTGGCCTGATCACCCACAAGAACCCTAGAAGTATGCTCGGACCTCCACAGGTCATTCTCGTAACTCAGAACTGTCTCGGGGCCTATACCAGATAGGGAGTTCAGCGACCAACTCACGTCGCGTCCGATTCCGCGGATCGGGACAGCCACCGGGATAGAATGGCAGCAAAATCGCGGATGGAAAGACGTCCACCACCGCTCGGAGTCTGCCCCATTCTCGTCCAGCAGAACACCGCATATCGCCCCGGCGGAGATTGCAGTGTTGGACGGGCACTGCCGTAATCGACCCACTCGTACTGAAAAAGCGGGTTCACCTTCGCAATATCTCCGGAGATCACGCAATCACACTCCAGCCGAACCCCGGATACCTGGACAAAGGCATAGGACCAGGGCAGAGGACTAGTGCGTTTGAAACCGACCAGCCTGCTTCCAGTAGCTCGACCTATCACTACGATTTTGAAAGCGGATCGAGTCGCTCGCCGAAATCCCCAGAAGGGCACGCAGAGCCCGCTTCCACCCTCACAGTAATTCCGGAGACTCCAGTACCCTGCAACGGCGATCGCCAGTACGAAACTGACAGCAAGTAGTGAGAACTTCATGGCCGCTTTGCTGGGCATTCCGGTAGTCCGACGCCGCCCGTCGCCGTTGATAATGACACTGTTGTGAGTCGCGACCATAAAGCAACGTTCCAGAGTCGCTCCGTTCGGGCCGCGTATCATTACCAGCACCGTTTCCGCCCCCAAAGGCACTGGAACAGAGACGGTAAACTGCTGCTGCGCTTGCCACCGTCCTGGAAACGCCCCGGCGGTGGAGGTCGTCAAACACGCCGCCTTTCGGTTGAGCCATGAGGTACCAAGGAGCCCGAGATTACATAGTTGTGTTCCAGGATATCCGAGCCAGTCAGCGCAGACCCGCCTGGAGGCCTCAACCGATACGACCGTTCTCTGACCTTTGCAGCGCTGGCGAACGCTTGAGTTCGAAGTAGTCCCCGTGACCTGCAGGTATGCAGGGGTAACGATGTCCGGCTTCCTCCTCGTGTTTCCGTCGACCAGCAGCCAGAGCGGCAGCAATGGCAGCGGTATCCCACGCCCAAACCAGGGACCGTCTCTTTCGTCCGTATCCAGTTAGGATCCGAAGCAAGGGCGGTTTGTCGGCGAAAGACCCCCTCCCCACCTCCGATGTCCGCCTGGACTCCGCCACCCCAATACCACGTGTCGCAAGTCGTTACGGTTGTGTTACTGAAGTAGAAGCCATGGGGTCCGATGGCAACTGAACTGTCGTAGCAGATTGGCGCTCTCAATTGTAACCCCGCGGGGTCATGGAAATTCACCGGATCCCCCTGAACATACGCATACCGATTCCACGACCCAGGATTCGCCGCCCCCCCGCTAGCCTGGTACGGATCCGCACTGACAAACCGCCCCATCTGCGAACTGTAATACCGGTTCACCGCATAATCCAACCCCGTCCCCGCATCCCGCCAGTACGTCGCAAACTTCTCCCCCGACGTCGTCGGCGCCGTCGCCAACTCCCCATAAGGAAACGACTTCACACGTCCCCAGCCGGTCCGCATTCATCGCCGTCCCTTCTTCTCGATCAACCGCCCGCCAAACCACGCCCGCTGCGTCGGCGCATACGTCTGCCGCTCCAGCGGCGACCCCATCATCCCGCGGAACACCTCCAGCACCTCGCCGCCCAGCCCGTACAAATACACTTCCGCCCACGATCCCGAAACCGTCGACCTCTTCCAAAGCCGCCGGTTCCCAGCGCCGTAGCCATAGGTCTCCACGCCGTTGTTCACCATGCGGTTCTCGACGTCATAGGTATAGGTCCCCGCCAGCCCGGCCAACCCCGAAATCACGTTGCCGTTGGCATCCCAGCCAAACCCGCCCAGCCGGTTTGTCAACGGATCCACCGCATACGAGTGCGACGGCCCCGTCCCCTTCGTTACCGTCTGCTGTGTTTTGTTGCCAAACCCGTCGTAGGAGAAGCTCAGCCCCCAATCCGGCCCCGTAGTAGCCGCCGACGACAACCGCCCCAGCGCGTCATATTGATACGTCACTTCCTCGCCGGAAAGCACGTCCTTCCGCTGCGTAATCCGCCCATCATTGGCCGTCGCGTTGTAGACGTACTGCACGTTCTTACCCAACCCGTTCTGCTCCGTCAACTGCCCCAGCACGTTATACGTCCGGTTCTCCGTCCCGCCCGGCCTCATAACTGCGTCATCTGCCCGGCCGCATTGTACGTCGTGCTCGACACCAGCGTCGCCGCCCAACCCGATAAAGGCACCGTCTGCCCCATGGTGGACAACCGGCCCATCGAGTCAGGCCCTTGGCCGCCGAAGCCGTAGGCGAAGGAGGCCGTCGCCATGTCCGGAAACTTCTGCGCCACCGGCCGCCCCTCGTTGTCCCACTCGTAGCTCACGCTCACCGCCGAGACTCCCGTGACGTTCAACGCCTTCTTAGACACCAACCCAGCCACAGTGTACTCGAAACTCTCCACAATCGAGTTGGCCACCGTCAAGTCCAGGGAACGAAGAAGCTCCGGCGCCTAGATTCCAGGCTCCCGGCAGCCACGATACTCAACGACGACATCTCGCCACCCTCTGGCCATTCGAAACGTCTCTCCATCTTTAGCTGGTTGATCACAAGTGATGACAAGCCTCGAACTGCCCTGCCATTGGATCTTGAGGCTATGACGGTAGGGGAGCGAAAGAACCACGTTGTCCCAGTCTTCATTGGAAAACCATCCAAATCGCCCGTGGAGATGCACGTGAGTTACCTCCGACGTCGTGGCGCCGCAGTCTCTCACGTAGATCGTGGCCACAGTACGCTGGTCGGGTGAAACCACAGTCTGCAGAATTTCATCACCGCACGGATCTATACAACCGCACAACGCAACCATGAGACTGGTCAGGATCACTCTTAGCAGTGGTGTTGCTTGAATCATGGATGAGCTATTCCGACTACCAATAATCACGGCTAGAATATCGATAGCCATTCTTGATGTTCTCCTGATCCGCTAGATTGTCGGCGTAGGGTGCTTTGCCTCCCACGCCAAGTATAATTGAAAGGAGATTCCCAGGATCCCCTTCTGCTTCTGAGGTGGTTGCACGCTTTGCCGCCCACCCAGCCATTCGCAGGAGCGTAGTTTCCGAAAACCCAGCCGCCGCGCCAACAGCCCCATAGTGAAAGTTGCCAAAGGCCTCATACTCGCGACTCTGTTGTTTGAAATCCCATGGGCCGCCCAGGCGGACCTGATTATAGAACCACATCGCAAACGCGCCCAAGGCCGCGCCCGCACTTGTTCCCGCCCTAATCTGCGCATGCATGTCTTCAACGCGCTTCAACACTGTCTCAATACTGGCTTTGAGTTGTTCTTTTGCCATTGGCCCAGTCGGAACCTCAGGACACCGCCATTGATCGCGAGTGGGCTCCTTTCTTTCTCCAGTAATCGGATAGTGATAGTTAGTGCCAAGGCACTCAATCAGCTGTCGACCTTCTGCCGTTAGCCGATAGAAGCACGCCAATTGACCATTCAATGTAAACTGAATCTCGATGCCGTCGGCACGGATTATGTCAAGGCCTTGAGGATCATGTAGATTCACCGGATCCCCCTCCACATACGCATACCGGTTCCAAGACCCCGGATTGGAAGGTCCCCCACTCGCCTGATACGGATCCGCACTCAAAAACCGCCCCATCTGCGGGCTGTAATACCGGTTCACCGCGTAATCCAACCCCGTCCCCGCATCCCGCCAGTACGTCGCAAACTTCTCCCCCGACGTCGTCGGCGCCGTCGCCAACTCCCCATAAGGAAACGACTTCTCATACGTCCCCAGCCGGTCCGCATTCATCGCCGTCCCCTTTTTCTCAATCAACCGACCGCCAAACCACGCCCGCTGCGTCGGCGCGTAGCTCTGCCGCTCCAGCGGCGACCCCATCATCCCGCGGAACACCTCCAGCACCTCGCCGCCCAGCCCGTACAGATACACCTCCGCCCACGACCCCGAAACCGTCGATTTCTTCCAAAGTCGCCGGTTCCCAGCCCCGTACCCATACGTCTCCACGCCGTTGTTCACCATGCGGTTTTCGACGTCATAGGTGTAGGTCCCCGCCAGGCCCGCCAGCCCCGAAATCACGTTGCCGTTGGCATCCCAGCCGAACCCACCCAGCCGGTTCGTCAACGGATCTACCGCATACGAGTGCGAAGGTCCCGTCCCCTTCGTCACCGTCTGCTGTGTTTTGTTGCCAAACCCGTCGTAGGAAAAGCTCAGCCCCCAATCCGGCCCCGTAGTAGCCGCCGCCGACAAGCGCCCCAAAGCGTCATATTGATACGTCACTTCCTCGCCGGAAAGCACGTCCTTCCGTTGCGTAATCCGCCCATCATTGGCCGTCGCGTTGTAGACGTATTGCACGTTCTTACCCAACCCGTTCTGCTCCGTCAACTGCCCCAGCACGTTGTACGTCCGGTTCTCCGTCCCGCCCGGCCTCACCAACTGCGTCATTTGCCCGGCCGCATGGTACTGTGTGCTCGAAACCAGCGTTGCCGCCCATCCCGACAACGGCACCGTCTGCCCCATGGTGGACAACCGGCCCATCGAGTCATACCCCTTGGCCGCCGAAGCCTTGGCCGCCGAAGGCGAAGCCGAATGAGGCTGCGCCACCGGCCGCCCTTCGTTGTCCCACTCGTAATTCACGCTCACCGCAGACGTCCCCGTCACGTTCAACGTCTTCTTAGACACCAATCCAGCCACAGTGTACTCGAAACTCTCTACAAACGGCGTGGCTCCCGTCAAATCGCCGAAATGCTGATACGTCGAAATTGACCCCAGCCAGCCCCAGCCATTCACCGCCGAGTCGTAGGAATACAC
This sequence comes from Bryobacterales bacterium, assembly GCA_016721425.1. Classification (GTDB taxonomy): domain Bacteria; phylum Acidobacteriota; class Terriglobia; order Bryobacterales; family Bryobacteraceae; genus Paludibaculum. The sequence continues at coordinate 6,196 of JADKID010000001.1, forward strand.
CGTCTTCTGCGCCGGGTCCAGCACATCCGCCCCCGCCACCCGCTTGTACCGCAGGATCTGCGTGGTCCGGTTGTAGGCGTCATACGAAAACTCGGCCAGTTGCTGTTTCGCATCGCGCTTCCACGCAGGCCGCCCGCTAGCATCGTAGCCAAACGTCGTCGTGCCCGTCTCGGGCTGCGTCACCGACGTCATCTGCCCCGCTGCGTTGTAAACAAAAGTCCGCGTTTGCGTTCCGGTCGGTCGCGGCATGGTCACCGTCGTCAACTGATTGAACGAATTGTAAACGTAGCTCGTCGTGAAGTTCGTCCCGCCCGTGTAGGCGTAGGTGGTCGTGCCGGAGTTGTCCGGCAGCACCACGCGCGTGGTCAAGCCAAACACCAACCATACTCATCGCAACCGCTCTCATGTTCATCGTACGCCTTGATTTGAAACGCCGCACCACTCTTCACCTGAAAGCCCCAGATTCCGCTCTCCCAGGGCAAGATGTCGGGGTATTTTGCCAGAATTAGGAACTCGGAGTCAGGTGACCACCGAACTCCGCCGAAGACCCTCTGCGTTCCAGATACAGGAGTTCCGCCCCTTTCAATGTAAACAAGTCGCAAGAAGCTGGCGCTGTCGACATAGGCCAGCATCTGTCCGCAAGGACTTACCTCAGGACAACTCCCAGGCATCATCGCGACAAATGCACCCGTTTCTGTATCCAGGCGGCATATGCGCTGTTCGTGCTCGATATAGACGTGAATTCCATTTGGATGCCAAGAAAGCCTTGGGCGAACGCTTGCCCGCCGCTTCCGGTCCAGAGGCAGTCTGAGTAGAAGGGTCTCTTCGTTACGAGCGGCCAGATACACTTCCGGAACATCGGAAGTACCCGTTGCGCTCCTCCAAAACACGAGTTTGGTAAGATCATTCGAGAACGCCATCTTCGACGCCTCCTCGGATATGGCCTGCTCGTTATCACCGCATCTTCATATGATCTGACGATGAGGTTCCTCCCGATATCAAGCTGGTTCGCGCGGTATGCGATTCTCTTGCCGTCGCCAAAGAACTGCGCATCCCAGTTCATTAGATCGGAGAGCTGTCTTGTTGGACGAGCATCTCCGATTCGAGTGATGGTCATTACTACCATCGCGCGAACGATGCACAGCCCCTTCTCTTGCGCGAGCCTTTGGGCCTCGCGGCCTCTCGCCGGGCAGGCGCAGGACAATCCCCCTAAGCCTGCGGCGAGGAACTGCCGGCGCTGCAAGGCCTGAACAGCAAGATTGATTTTCGTACGCATCATCAGAAACCTGGCAATGACACACCCCAGCCGGACTGGTGGCCCAAAAAGTAGTTAGTGAGTAGGCTAGCAACGAAATTCATTCCAATGGCGTTTAAGATAGAATACGTCGTGGAATGGCAATTGGGGCCACTAGTAAGGCCGTATGTGGATGTGCTCCTATTGTATGTCGCCGCACGATTAAGCGCACTGGCGATTGCACTGCAGAACCCTTCACCGCCGCAGACCTTGACTCCTGCCGAGGCATCGGTCGTTTTGTTGTCAGCTTGTACTCCATTCTCGCTGGTTTGGATAACCAGCTGATCGTCAGCTTTTCCTGGTACGGCAACCGGCATCCCTTCAACCACAAAATCTTTTAAAGGAAAGCCATCGGGAAGCGGTCTTCTCTCGACTGTGATTCGAAGATAACTATGATTCCCGCCGGGTAACGGAATGCAGATGGAGCCCACGCATGTCTTAAGGGGCCGCACCTTGCTTCAATGCAGCACCATGATGTCCCCTGCCGTCTTCGGGTTTGTCTTTGTACACGGCCCTGTGCCGGGTGCCCATCTGGTACTGAAATCATCGCAGCCTGGCTCATCGAAGCACCCGGCACCGGGCTCGCATGTATATAGGCCTCTTGGGTCCAGATGGTTCACCGGATCCCCCTCCACATACACATACCGGTTCCAACTCCCCGGATTCGCCGGCCCGCCCGACGCCTGATACGGATCTGCCGTCAAAACCGCCCCATCTGCGGGCTGTAATACCGGTTCACCGCATAATCCAGCCCCGTCCCCGCATCCCGCCAGTACGTCGCAAACTTTCCCTGACGTCGTCGGCGCCGTCGCCAGCTCCCATAAGGAAACGACTTTTCATACGTCCCCAGCCGGTCCGCATTCATCGCCGTCCCCTTTTTCTTCAATCAACCGACCGCCAAACCACGCCTGCTGCGTCGGCGATACGGTCGCCTGCTCCAGCGGCAACCCCATCATCCCGCGGAACACCTCCAGCACCTCGCCGCCCAGCCCGTACAGATACACCTCCGCCCACGACCCCGACACCGTCGATTTCTTCCAAAGTCGCCGGTTCCCAGCCCCGTACCCATACGTCTCCACGCCGTTGTTCACCATGCGGTTTTCGACGTCGTAGGTATACGTGCCCGTCAACCCAGCCAGCCCAGAGATCACGTTCCCGTTCGCATCGTAGCCAAACCCGCCCAGCCGGTTCGTCGCCGCATCCACCGTGAACGAAGGCTGCGGCACCGTGCCGTTCCCCCGTCCACCCCGGCTTCGTTGTCTGCCCGGTTTTGTTGCCAAACCCGTCGGAAGCAAAGTTCAGCCCCCACTCCAGTCGTCGCCGTCGTTGCCGCCGAAATCAACCGCCCCAGCGAGTCATAGAGATAGTCCACCTCATCGCCCGACAACCCTTGCGCTTTCGTGATCCGCCCGTCGTTGGCGGTCGCGTTGTAGCTGTACTCCACGGTTCGGCCCAGGCCAGCCTGCTTGGTCATTACTGCCCCAGCACGCTGTATTCACGGCTCTCCGTCCCGCCCGGCCTCACCAACTGCGTCATCTGCCCGGCAGTCATTGTATTGCGTGCTCGTCACAAGTTCGTGCTCCATCCGGAAGCCGCAGTTTCCGCCCGCCCCATTGTCGACAATCTGCCCATCGAATCATAGCCCCACGTGAATCGCGGCCCCGCCAATCCGGAGTCCCCACAATCGAAAGTCCGGAACTTTTGAGCCACCGGCCGCCCCTCGTTGTCCCACTACCTGTAACTCACGTCCTTCGCACGGCAGACGTCCCCGTCACATTCAACGTCTTCTTTAGACACCAGCCCAGCCACAGTAACTGGAAACCTCCACAATCGGCGCTGGCCCCGTCAAGTCACCGAAATGCTGATACGTCGAATTGACCCCAGCCGGCCCCAGCCATTCACCGCCGAATCGTAGGGGAGTACACCGTCTTCTGTGCCGGGTCCAGCACATCCGCGCCCGGCCACCCGCTTGTACCGCAGGATCTGCGTGGTCCGGTTGTAGGCGTCATAAAAATACTCGGTCTTCTGCTGCTTCGCATCGCGCTTCCACGAAGGCTTGCCCGTGGAGTCGTAGCCGCTCGATTTGCCCCAGCCCGCGCTGATCCAGTGGGTGTCACGAAGCATCTGTCCCCGCTTTCAGGTATCGCTTCGTCTCTTCGATCTGCGGACTGCCCGGCTCTAGATTCTCCTGGTCGAGCTGCCGTCGAGGTACCAAAGTGCCGGCTTTGGCCGTATCCCCAGAGATACCGTTACCGCTTGCGTGTAGGCGCGCGAGTTCAATCTGCGCAAAACCCTCCCGTGCTGCGCCTTCGCCGGCAACTACCGAACGGCCCGCGACCAGCGCTGAGTCAACGCCCATGCCGCCTGCGCTCACTTCGCCCCGGTGCCCGAAATCCTGGCCTGTGGAACCCCCGCGCCGGCTACCGGACAGCCGGTCAAGTTCCGGCGTCGGTCGTCGGAAGGACCACCATCCAGATAATGATCCCAAGCACAGCCCGAGCTAGGGAACACTTCCGGCTTCCGCCATGCGCGTAGTTCGGCGATATCAATGCGCACCCAGGTATTTCTGGCGTCGTCGATGTTCACTTGACTGAGTCTGGAATCGGAGAAACTCAAGCATAAAACGGCCAGCCGGACTCGTCAAACAGAAAAAGACCTTAATGTGCGGAAAAAGACGCCGAGCTACCACTGTAACGCCACTGACATCCACGCCATGGTGCCAGGCCCGCCGCCAGCCAAAACACCTCCGCCAAAAACACTGGTCACAGAAGGCCGATCTATTTTTCTGCACTAATATCAACAGGTTGCATCGATTTACATCCCCGCCCTGCCGATTCTCAATTCCATGGTGTATAAGGAACCGTGCGTGGCGCCATGCCCTGGCCCCGCGCTCATTGCCTCGTGAATTACCCTCCGAGGGTGCCGGGTCTGTTTTCTTGCGGGCTCTGGGCTGTTGTCGTGGCCGTTTTAAAGCTGTTTCGGGTGTCGTCGCAGTAGATGGCTTGCCCGGAGGTTCTTTGATAATCGAATGTTTTCTTATGTCTGCTGTTCTGATCCTGAACCCCAACACTCCGCGCGCGGGCGGGCGTCGTGGCGAGTGACCTCCTTGCATTTTCGGAGGTGCATTCTTCGACGATGCTTGGCGCGCGGTGGCGGCGGTGTCAGGCGCAGGCTCCTGGGCGGGACTCGTGCCGGTGAGGGCCGGCGGTGCTTCCAGCATGTTCTCAACCAGTGCCTGGATCGTTTTCTCATCAGCACCGAGTTGGCGGAGTTGGTGGGCATGGTTGCGAACTTGCCTCTCCCTCTCCCTGGTCTTCGTCGATGCGACGTCGGGCTCCACGTACGGCTGGTCGTTTTTTAACATTGTCCATGCCACCCGAAGCAGGCTCCGGCCCATCGCGATGTTGGCTTTCTTCTTGCCCAACTTGTTGACCCATCGGTGAAACTTCCGTTGGAACACGGAGCCCTGTTTCCTGCCCGCCGCCCAAGCTCCTTCGACTAGTGCAGTCAGCAGGAATTTGTTGGCCTTTTTGATCCGGCAGCTTTTGCTCTTGCCCGCCGACCGGTTGTTGCCCGGACAGATCCCGGCCCAACTGCACAAATGATCGGCGCTTGGAAACTGATCCATGTTCGGGCCAATCTCGGCCAGAATGTTCGCGGCGGTGGTCTCCTTGACCCCCGGAATCGTCGTCAACAACTCGTACTGCCGATGGTACGGCTCCAGGTGCTGATCGATTCTGAGCTCTAGCGCTTCCACCTGCTGATCTAGCAGTTTGCAGTGTTCGATGCTCTGATCGATGAGCCAACGGTGATGATCGTTGAGGTGATGAGCTTCCAGCGCTTCGGTGAGCTCTGGAATCCTCTGTCGGAGCCGGCACTTCGCCTTGTCAGCCAACTCTGCGGCGGTCACCGGCTTGTTGTCGAGGAGAGTCTGCAGAATCTCCTGACCGGAGACGCCGAAAACGTCGCTTACCACACTGCCGATCTTCACATTGGCGGTTTCCAACACCTTCTGAATCCGGTTCTTCTCGGCCCGCAGGTGCCCAAGCAGTTTCTTGCGCCGGCGCGTTAGATCGCGAAGTTCCACAATCCCTCGCTCGGGTAAGTAGCTTCCCGTTAACAACCCATGACGGTGATAAACGGCCAGATCCATCGCGTCACGGAAGTCAGTTTTGTCTCCTTTCTTCGGCCGGTGCTTGCGCGCGCACACCAGCACAATCTGAAAGTCCTGCTCCAGAATGTTCTTCACCGGAATCCAGTACGACCCCGTGCTCTCCATCGCTACGCTGGTACAACCCTCCTCCCGCAACCAGGCATGCAACTCCTGCAAAGCGGGCACCGTCGTTCCATACGACCGAGTTTTGATCTCCGCTTCTTTGTCCGCCGGACCCACTGCCACGGCTACCGCTAGCCCTCGCTTGCCGACATCGATTCCCGCACACCGTTCCAGAATCACCGGGATCGTGATCATCACTCGTCCTTTCTGCGCAGACGAGCAGCCAGCGTTTTATTTCACCACTTTGCCTCACGGGCTCGAAGCACCATTCCTGGGTCCATATCCGCTGGCCGGACCAGTTTGAAAAACGGGGTTTGCCCACCAGTAGGAGTCTCGGTCACCGCTTCGTCTGGCGCGTCTCCAGCGTACACCCGCGCCTCTCAATTTTCATGCCCGTGGGTGGCCACTGGCCATCACTGTTTGACAACTGAACCGCCTTTCCCTCTTTAATCAGACTGCCGGCCGGGAATCACTTTCACCCAGTGCCGAACGAACCCGCAATATGCACAAACAAAAGCACTTCCGGCAGCCTGTCACTCCCCAGCCACCTGCACCCCCGCCACCTCGCTGGTTTCCGCCCAGTGCGGATCAAACCCGCAATGTGTTGAAATCAAAACCACTTATCTGCCGCCAAACGGAGGACATGCACGCTGCCTCCAGCACTCCGCTCGTGTACGCCGTACCATCTTCCACCACCCTCGCCACCGGCCTCCGCCGCGACCCCCACTTCCAGGGCAGGGGACTGCTCAACCTCTTTGCGGCACTCCAGGAGCGGTAGTGCGCACCCCCGCCGTGTGGCCGTCGCTGAAGACGCAACTCGGCGAAACTGATGAGGGGCTGCCTTTCCGGCGCGGCAGCCCCCGCTGCGCCGCCAGTCGCCCGGTTCTGTTTCGTATCGCACCACTTCAACACCGCCATTCGCCCGCGCCCTCATTGGTTCGGCGGTGAAATCGCATTCGGCGATCTTCGCGAACAACGAATCAATGAGGCACTAACAGCGAGGGTTGAAAGTGCATGGCTTGTGATGTCACGGTTAGGTGGGGAACGTTGGCCGGTCGCTCCTCAACGACCCCATCAAGCCTGAACGTGATGCGAAACGAGAACGGCACCTCTTTTTGCATCGGGTCCAAAGCGCCATTTCTTCCGCCGAGCGCGTCGACCAGCACACTGGACCCGCCACCCTCCGAGTCCCGGATCAACGTCGCCTGCATTGAGCCGCACGCCGAGGAGGGGTACAAAGTCCCAGACCACGAAACACCTCTTGTCCAGCAGCCCCACCATGAACAGATAACTTATGTCCCCCAAAGGTCTTTTCGCATGTCTCTTCGAGAAGTTTGTCTGTAGTGCCATCTCGGACTCCTTGTCTGTTTAGTGCGTGCGCCAACTCATTCAATCGTTGTCCCCGTCTCGCCAGAGCCCGCCCCAGCGAGTCATACCGTGTTACAGCCCCATCAGCGAGCGTTCCAGTTGACTTGAGACCTTCTCGCCCAATAGAGTTCCGTCCTGGCATGTCCAGAGGCACCTAGGAGAAAGTCGCGCGATGACGGTTCCCCAATCCTCGCGACAACGAGGATCACCTCAAGACGGTCCGACGAATCCATTGCTTCCCAAGTAGCACGCATCAATGGCTCTAGCGCATCACGGCCGATTCGGATCAGAGCGTTTGTAGCCGGCAAACGCTCCTCGAGGACCTCGGCCGATTTCAGCCAGATGTTCATATCACCGCTTCGCTTAAGGTGGATGTTCTTAATGAGGAATGGTATCGCTTCCTTGGTCCGCAGTTGTGCGAAGGCATCCGCTTCCGATCCAGCTCGTGCTTGTCGACTCCCGAAGGATGGGTCTGATGTCACACTGGCCCCAGCCGTTACTGCGACGATGACTAGCGACCTTATGGATCTCATTTCGCTCTCCCGGTGAAACTCCACGTTGACTCGTCGTTGACCGTTGTCGGAAGTGGATTGTGTGGATGCACAGGATCATTGTACGGCAGCGGATCCTGCGCGCCGCGCTCCGGGAACGTCAGCGCTCACCACCCAGCCGCCCACCCTCGATATACTGCAAGCGTCAGGAAGTACCCCATGAAAATCCCGTTCAACCCCTCCGTCTACGAACACGCCGCCCGCTTCGTCGGCCGCTCGCCCTGGGAAACCTCCCAGGACGCCGAGCTCATGTTCCGCGGGCACCGGGACGCCTGGCTCGAATACCGCCACACCCCCATCGTTGTCGGCATCGATATCTACAACCTGGAGGCCGAGGCCTACGGAGCCAAAATCTCCGTTCCCGGCAACGACGGCATCCCCGCCGTCCACGAGCCCCTCTTCCACACCCTCGAAGACGCCCTCGACATCGCCCCGTTCCACCCCGCCCGCGACGGCCGCATCGCCATGGTCATCGACGTCGGCCGCCGCCTCAAAGCGGCGCTCCCCCAGGCCGATATCCGCATTCCCATCGCCGGCCCCTTCTCCATCGCCTTCAACCTGCGCGGCATCAACCAGCTCTGCGAGGATGTCGCCGATCGCCCCGCGGACGTCGCCGCCTGGCTCCTGCGCCTCGCTGAAAACCAGGCCGTCTTCTCCAAGGCCGTCATCGATGCCGGCCTCGACGTGGCTTTCTTTGAATCCGCCGCCGCCCCGCCGCTGCTCTCCCCCCGCCAGTTCCGCAACGTGGAGCTGCCCGCCCTCCGCCGCATCATCGAGCTCACTGCCGCCATCGCCGGACACGCCGTCCCCTGCATCATGGGCGGCAACACCTTCAAGATCCTCGACGACATCCTCTCCACCGGCACCGGCTACGTCGTCTGCAACGTCGAGACCAACCAACAAGGCTTCGTCGATCGCCTCTGCGAAACCCATCCCCACGTCAACGTGCGCATCAACATGGACCCGGGCATCGTCGCCTGCCACGACCCCGCCACCATCTACCGCGAGGTGGATCGCATCGTCGCCATCGCCGCCGGCCGGAAAAACTGCCTCATGGGCACCGGCTGCCTGCCCCTGGAAACCCCGCCCGGCAACGTGAAATTGATCCGGGACTACCTGGCCTGAGCGCACCCCACCCACGCCGACATCCGGCGACAGCGCCATCAGCGCGGTCCAGCGCTACGTCGCGACTCGCGAGCGACGCGGGCCGGATTCGACACCCGGCCCCACTGCGATCCACTATTCGATGTGAAGCCGTAGAATCTGCCCCCTCAGCTCCAAAATGAATAGGTCCTGCGTCGCTTCGTCGAAGGCCAGACTCACCGGCGTGATCAGCGGCGCGGCGGCCACCGTGGCGTTCTCCGTATCGAATCGCAACAACCGGCCCGGAGGGGCTGGCGTCGCGCTCTGATTGGCACTGAACTCCAACACGAAGAATTGCGGCCTCGCGTTGGGACGCGGACGCCACAGAACGTCCGTCACCGACGTGAGGTCAAACATGAACTGCTGGCTGGTGCCGGTGACGGGATCGACAAGCATCACCCTGGAATTGCCAGGTACAAACGGAAAGCCCGTCAGCAGGCTGACCAGTAACTGGTCGCCATACGTGCGCACGCTGGTCGGCACCGCATCCAGCACCGGCGCGCCCACCGGAGTGGGATTGGGTACAGGCGCAAAGCGCATCAACCTCTGCCATTTTCCAGTGGCGAGGTCCACCCGCGTCACGGAGTTCTGGGAGGCGTCTGCCATGTACAGTCCGAGCCCGTCGGGCGTGAACGTCAGTCCCCATGGATTGGAGAACTTGTAGATCGCGTTTCGGTCCGGCTCCGACAGCGGAAATCGCGAAAGCATGGAAAGCTGAGCGGTACCGCCGGAGCCATCCGATAGCTCCACCGTCCTGCCATCGGCAATCGCCAGCTGATTCTCCGGCGTCATCCGGAATGTACCCAGGATCAGGTCCGGCTCGACGCTGAGGCGCATTTCCAGCAGCACCGAGTTCAGCGGAGACGACCTGCCCTCCGGGTTGTGAATGGACGTGCCCGGGGCTGTACCGCGACGTTCGAGTCGCCCGGGCCCACAGTGAAATACAAGGTGCGATCACGGAGCGCCATGGCCGACGGTCCACTGCCACCGGACATCGTGACCTCGGTTCCGGACGGCAGCCCCTCAATCAGACTGCGCCTGGTGCCACTCCGGGTGACAAAGGAGATCCTGCCCAGGTTCGGCGCCATGTTGGTCTCCGACACCAGCAGGTTGCCGCGGGGGCGTAAGGATAATCTTGTTCGGACCCTGCAAGCCCGTGACCAGCACCTGAGGCTGGCACCAGACGGGTGCGGTGCAAAACAGCAAAGCGGCGAGCGGTTTCATGTGCATGGCGACCACTATGGGGGAAGTTCGCCAGCCCGTCCATGGTTTCTGAATGCAATTTCACATCAGCGCTTAACTCGATGAGTCCAGGCGTGTTAGAGTTGGGCATTCCCGGTAGATTCCCTGGGTTGGATCGATCTTCATGGGACCTCAGCCAAATTCGCCGCCCAAACTCGCCTTCGGCCCGTTCGAGTACGACACCCTGTCGGGAGATCTCTACAAATCCGGCAATCGCATCCGGCTGCAGGGCAAACCCCTCCAGATTCTGTCTCTGCTGGTAGACCGCCATGGCGAAGTTGTCAGCCGCGAGGAACTGCGGCAACACCTCTGGCAGGACACCACGTTCGTCGATTTCGAGCAGGGTATGAATGCCGCGGTCAACAAGTTGCGCCAGGCGCTCGGCGACGCGGCAGTGCAGCCGCGCTACGTGGAAACCATTCCCGGACGGGGCTATCGATTCGTCGCCCCGGTACACCAGCCGACCGCTCGGGCGGTTCTGGAGATTGCCTCGCCAGCGCCACTGCGAACGGAGGCCCCGCGCAGGAACCAACTGCAACGTTGGCTTCCGGGTGCTGCCGCAGTGGCCGCGGTCATTCTCCTGTTCGGAGCATACTGGCTCGGTACGCGAAAACAACGAGCGGTCGAGTCCCTACACCTGACCCGATTTGCGGTGTCGCCTCCCGCCGGGTTCGCGCTCGAAGGCGCGGCCAGCCGCCAGTCGTTTTCGCTATCTCCGGATGGTAGTCAGATTGCCTTCACGGCCGTGGACACCAGTGGCGCCCTCAGCGTCTTTGTGCGCGAACTGAGTGCGTTGGAGCCCAAGCTGATTCCCGACACCGCCGGCGCCCACACCCTCTTCTGGGCGCCCGATAGCCGCTCGCTCTATCTCACCGCGCGAGGCAAACTGCGCCGGACATCGGTGGAAGGGGGCGGCCTGGAGGTCCTCAGCGACACGCCGGCCTTCCTCTTTTCCGGCGTCTGGCTGCGCCCGGACCGGCTGATGCTGAGCACCAACCGCGGCTCGTTCCTTGTTTCGCCCTCCGCCGGCGGATTGGAGCCCACGAAGACCTCGTACCGGTGGCCGCAACTCATGCCCGACGGCGAAACATTCCTCTACATGGAATGGGATCTGCAGGCCCAGCGCCATCGCGCCATCGCGGGACGCATGGGCGAACCGGGAAAGGCACTGATCCTGGCGGACTCGCGAGTACTCTATACTCCATCCCGTCTGACACCAGGCCAGGGCTACCTCCTCTATCTCCGCGCCGGGAATCTGGTGGCCCACCCATTCGACCCCAAGCGCCTGGAGGTCACGGGCGAGCCGCTGCCCGTGGCCGAGAGGGTCAACTCCTTCCTCCCAACAGGCGCCGCGGACTTCTCGGTTTCCAGCCAGGGCGCCATAGCCTATCAGAGCGTCGCGGCCCGCTCTCAGCTCGTTTGGGTGGATCGCCAGGGCCGCCAACTGGCAACAATTGGGCCGGACAGGATCATTGGGAAGAGCGGACGATTGTCGCCGGACGGCCGACTCCTTGCCGTTTCGATCTACGATGTCGAGCGCGGCGGTCAGGACATCTGGACTTTTGATCTCGCATCGGGCGCCGGACGTCGGCTCACACTCGATGCGGGTGTGCGCGACGCCCCTGTCTGGTCGCCCGATTCCAGTCAACTCGCGATGTTGAGTGCCGCCGGCGGAAGGTGGCCCGAGGTCCACGTGCGCGGATTGGGTGCCAGCGACGCGGAGCACGCGCTGATGCCCGGAGGGTTTCAGATGCCCACCGACTGGTCTTCAGACGGGCGCTTCGTGGTCTTCTCCACAACAGGAGTCTCGCGGCTCCCCAACGAAGCCCAAGGCGATGTCTGGATCTCCGATTTCGCAAACGGCCGCAAAACTACGCCGCTCCTGAACTCGTCGTTCCACGAAGGCAACGCCGCCTTTTCGCCCGATGGCAAGTGGGTCGCCTTCACGTCGAATGAATCCGGCCGCTCTGAACTCTACCTGCAAGCCTTCGAGGCAGGCAGCCCACCGCGCGTGGTGGGCGAACGATTTCTCGTCGCCCGCGCCGGCGTTCTGGCCGTGCGCTGGCGGCGCGATGGAAAAGAGATCTTCTATCTCGGCTTCGAAGGCCGCGTCAACGCAGTGCCCGTGAAGCTGTCCGGCAAGCCGGAGTTCGGCTCCCCGGCGCCCCTCTTCACAATCAGCACCGACGCCCGAGCCGGCATCCATGCGCTGGTGGGTTTCGACGTGTCGGCTGACGGCCAGAGGTTCGTCATACCGGTGGTAACCACGGGCGAGGCCCCGACCCTGGTAGTGGTCCAGGACTGGGAAGCGATGCTGCCGCACAAACGGTAATCTCTGCCGCCTGCATCCGTGCGGTACCCGCCCCGTAGTTCCTCAGTCCGAGTCAGTGGACCTCACGACTTCAGAAATGCCAGCAGGTCGGCGTTGAGTTGATCCTTGTGCGTCTCGGTCAGGCCATGCGGTGCGCCTGCGTAAACCTTCAAAGTCGAGTTCTTCACGAGCTTCGCCGAGGCCAGGCCCGCCGCCCCGATCGGTACAATCTGATCGTCGTCGCCGTGCACGATCAACGTCGGCACGTCGAACTTCTTCAGATCCTCCGTGAAGTCCGTCTCGGAGAATGCCTTGATGCAATCGAACGTGCCCTGATGCCCCGCCAGCATACCCTGCATCCAGAACCAGTCGATCATGCCCTGCGACACCTTTGCGCCCGCCCGGTTGAATCCAAAGAACGGTCCGCTCGCGATGTCCCGGTAGAGCTGCGAACGGCCCGCCAGAGCGCCGGCACGGATATCGTCGAAAGCCTTCATCGGCAGGCCGCCCGGATTGGCCGCCGTCTTCAGCATCAGCGGCGGCACCGCGGCAATCAGCGCAGCCTTCGCCACCCGTTTCGTCCCGTGCCGCCCGATGTAGCGCGCCACTTCCCCGCCGCCGGCGGAGAAGCCCACCAGAGTCGCGCGTTGGAGATCGAGCGTCTCGATCAGGGTCGCCAGATCATCGGCATACGTATCCATGTCGTTGCCGGTCCACGGCTGGCTCGAGCGCCCGTGGCCCCGGCGGTCATGCGCGATCGCGCGGTATCCGTGCGACGCCAGGAACACCATCTGCGACTCCCAACTATCCGAATTCAGCGGCCAGCCGTGGCTGAACACCACAGGCTCTCCTGCGCCCCAGTCCTTGTAGTAAATCTGTGTGCCGTCTTTGGTTGTGATCGAACTCATCGTCTTGCCTCTCTTCTTCTATTCGTGTGTTGTCGCATGGATCGCACGCTGCACGCCGGGCCGGGAGCCGCGCCCGCGCCGCGACCGGCAGATCCGCTCCACCTTGCGACGCCAACTGCACCCAGCTTCGCCGGCATCAGTTTGGCGATTCTGGGCTTGAAGATCGTGGGATCGTCCCTGTCGGGCGCTGCGCCCAGTTGGTGTTTTACTTGACTACTTCGGCGGCTTCGGCGGCTTCGGCCTCAGCCTTGGTCTTGTGGACCGTCCCCACCGGGTGGTTCGGCGGTGAGTAGATCGTGTATAGTTTCAACTCCAGCGTCTTCGACGTGTTGGTCACGTTGTGGTACGTCCCCGCCGGAATCACCACCGCCTCTCCGTCGCCGACCGTATGTACTTCCTTCTCGTTCAGGACAAATTTCGCCTGCCCCTTTTCGATGCGGAAGAACTGGTCCACCCGCGGATGCACCTCGTCGCCAATGTCTTCGCCCGGCAGCAGGCACATCACAACAAGCTGCGAGTGCGGACCGGTGAACAGCACCTGTCGAAAATACGTATTCTCGATGGTCTGCTTTTCAATCGGCCCAACGTATCCTGTCATAGTCTCTGTCTCCTTCAGGTTCATAAACTAACTGCCAGCCTCTGTCTTGGCTCGGCGCCGTTTTGCGTCTCTCAATCGCTAATGGCCGTGGAAGCGGTTGGATCATAGCGGCTCGCCCAGTCAGTACTACACCGACGTGTATGCAAGTCTCGGACCAGAGCGACTGTAAGGCCTGAACTGTCTCGCCGTCCTTGTCAGCGCACTGGGCTGCCGGCGCACGAACGGTTTCACGCTGCGAAGGGCTCCGGCCCCCATCATGCGGATGTGGCGGTGCGAACCCGCGAGCTCCAACGACCAGGGGCAGATTCCGAAAGCCCCGCCGCCAGTTCTCACGGACTCTCGCCCCGGCAGTCCTCGCCATAACCATATCCGGCCAAATGACCATATTTCGTCGCGAGCCGGAGCCCACCGGATGGCGCTCACTTCCTGCATCCACAGGCACTGCTGGGTTGGCCGTGCAAATGCTCGTAACCATATCGTCACGCATGGTCCTCCGCTCGTTCGCACCGCAGCAGGACCAGGCACGCCAGGCAACTCGCCGAAGGAAGATGGATGCCAGGGGAATACACGGGACATTTGCGCACGGACGATCCGCTCCACGGCTATCTTTCAAACCACGTTCTGCCGCACTTGGGCGTCACCGCCCAACACGTGGACTTCCGCGTCTTCTGCATGAAGGCCGCAAAAGTCTACCGCTACGAGGAAAGCCACAGCCGCAAGCAGGTAGTCGGCAAGTTCTTCGTGAACCGAAGCCACCACGGCTCGGTGGCGATGGACCGCATGCGCCAGGAGTTCGAGAACTTGCAGCTTCTCCGCGGCTACGGGCTGGTCGGTTACCCCCACCATGTGGTGCGGCCCCTGGGCACGAACGAGTCGTTGAACAGCATCCTGGTCGAGGAATACTGCGGAGGCGCGCCCCTCAGCGCCTTTGTCGATGCCGCCATCCATCAGGAGCAGCAGCCGCAGCTCCTCGCCAAGCTCACTGCGCTGGCCTACTTTCTGGCGACCCTCCACAATCGCACCGCCAACGGCCACACCGTGGATTTCCACCAGGATTGCGCTTACCTCGATCAGTTAGTGAAGAACCTGCAAACCAAAAACATCATCGGATCGTGGGATGCCGCAGAGCTGCATTGGCTCCGGGACCTCTGGCGCGACAAGCCTCGAATGTGGGAGGACCGCCAGGTATACGTCCACGGCGACGCCACCCCCAGCAACTTTCTCTTCGGCGACGGCCTCAGCGTCATGGCCATCGATCTGGAACGGATGAGACGCGCCGATCGCGTCTTCGATCTCGGGCGCATCGCGGGAGAGTTGCAGCACCTCTACATGCAGGCCACCGGAAACAAATACGCCGCCCAGCCATTCATCCGCCACTTCCTCTGGGAATACGCCTGCCACTTTCCGGACCGCGATCGGGCCTTCCAATCCATCACCGGCAGATTGCCCTTCCAGATGGGCCTCACGCTCTTGCGCATCGCCCGCAACTCCTGGGTGCACGAGCCGCATCGCCACCGGCTCATCGAAGAAGCCAAGAACATCCTGCGGGCCTCGTAATGGACCTCCGAGCCCTGATCTTCGACATCAACGGGACCCTGATCGACATCGAAACCGATGAGCGCATGGAGCAGGCCTACCGCGCCATCGGGCACTTCCTCACCTACCAGGGCGTCACGCTCCATCGCTGGGAACTCTACACGCTGTACTTCCAGATCATGAAGGAGCAGTTCGCGCGCAGTGCGGAGCTCTTTCCGGAGTTTGACGTGGTGGCCATCTGGCGCGAGGTCCTGGAGCGCTACGCCACGGAGTTCACGGCCTCGCTGCCTCTCGCCAGGCTACAGCAGTTGCCCTTGTTCCTCGCCGAATTGCAGCGCGGCATCTCGCGCAAACGGCTCTCCCTCTTTCCGCAGGTGCTGGAAGTGCTGAGCCGGATGAAGGAACAGTTCCGGCTCGCCGTTGTTTCCGACGCCCAGAGTGCCTACGCCCTCCCTGAACTCAGGGCGGTCGGCCTGCACGAGTACTTCAACCCGGTCATCATCTCCGGCGACTATGGATTCCGCAAGCCGGACTCCCGCCTCTTCCAGAAGGCTCTGGACGAATTGCAGCTTCGTCCCGATCAGGCGATCTACATCGGAAACGACGTCTACCGCGACATCTTCGGGGCCCGCCAACTGGGGATCAAGACCGTCCTGTTCCATCACACCCAGGACCTCACCCGTCTCAACGATCCCCAACCCGACTACATCATTCGTGAATTTGCCGAGTTGCCGCGGGCCGTCGATTTTTTTCTGGCCCTCTGACCAGTCGGGACTGCACGTTGGAGGCATACCCCGGCGGAAAGTGCCGGCAGCGGACAGATAATCCGCGTGAGCCTGCTCAACATAGGTAACGGCTATGGTCTGCCCACTGGCCCCACCTGCTCCGCGTAGTACCCCGGCCGGTGCCGCACCTTCCACCCCGGCGTCGAGATCGTGACCTCGATCTTTCGGAACCCCGGTGCACCGTCCGCAGGTGGCTCGTACGTGAGCTGGCATTGCTGCCGCAAGCCGGCAACGATCTCTTTGGCAATCGGGAGAATCGTGTCCTCGTTGACCTCGTAGAATCTGCCTCCAGTCACCTGTGTCACTTGCCGAAGGTTCTTCTGCCCGAGTGCAATCCACTGTCTGCTAGCTGGGATGAATTCATCTGGATACCGTGTAATGGCGTACTTGGCCCACTTGGCTCGAAAGGCGGCACTGGAATAGTCATCCATCGGAGGGTATACGGCATAGATGGGAATCCCCAGTTCCTTCGAACGGCGGAGGACGCTGCCCGGTAGCCCGCGTTGATCGAGGTCAATTCCTCTGCCGAATGCGATCACTGCCCGGCGTACTCGCGGATCTTGGTCGAGATTTCGAAGCGCCAATTGTACCCCTGCCCATGTGTAGCCGAATGCGCCAATGGTCTTTCCGCGATAGTCCCAAACAGCCGTAATGTCTGACAAGGTCTGCAGAAAGTCAAGGCAGCCTTTACGCCCTTCAGCGAGCCTGGAATTCCGGACGGCGGGATACTTAGGACCATCCTCAGGCGGATCCGAAACGTCCTGCCGATCACGCCAGTGGCCTGAAGCATTTACCGCGACGCATCCATCATCATCCCGCAGTGTCTCACCTGCTAGCGCAACGGCGCTCTGGGTTGTGTATTGAATGGTGAAGTCATTCCTGAAGTCCAGATCCAGGACAATCGCCAAGGCGACCGGTTCGTTCGCGGTAGCCTGCACGCCCCGAATCGGGATCACTCGTCCCCGCTCTCGCACGCTCAGCGTCTCCTTCGCCGGGCAGGCCCGTTCAAAGCCTTGTTGATCAAATGCGACGAAGGGCACCACCACTTCCTTCGTCCCCGCCCGGAGCGTGATCTCCTGGGCCGGCGACGGCGCCACCCCGGCCAAGGCCAACGCGAATAGTGTCAAATACCCAACCAACCGATTACTCATGGGGCGTGCTGCGGCGCCTCCGCCGGAAGTGACTGCTGCTCTTGGTCTCCGTGGTCACATTACATCACGATCCGGAGACGCACTGCCTCTCCTCGATCAGAGTGAGGCATCACGACGAGCGCGGCGCATCCGTGGTGTCCAATCGCGCTTTGACCACTTCTGGCGATCTTCGGTTCAGGCTGTTCGCTGAGTGTCTCCGGATCGTGCGCGCCAAATAAGTTGCAGTGAATGAAACCGTCCAGCCCAGAAGGACCCATGCGGGCTTCATACCGGAATATGCAGGATACCCCGTCCACCAGGTCGGGATACATGTGGTGATGCAGCCTGCAATCCAAGCCAGCACTGATAAGTGCTGATCCCGAGAGTCCAATGCAAACCCTGGAGCGCGAGTCACGGCGAAGGCACCGCAGAGTACACCAGCAAGAGGAGCGAATGGGATGGCCGCGTATTGCCATGCGTAGTTCCGCCAATCGATAGCGTGCATACCGAAGCTGGCAGCCAGCAGAATCGCGGTGATGACTGCGCCGGCCCCTAGACTGCGTTCCCTACAGAGGCTTCCCACGCTCAGGCTGGCCGCGTACCTCGCAGCCGTAAGAAGTGTGAATGTCAGCAAAAGTACCTTCACCCAACCGAGTTGATGAGTTCTGGCGTAGGCGTACATGATGTATTCCGGGATCTTGCTGTACCTCATGTCTACCCCGGCGGCGCCAGCCATCGTCAAAACCGCTGCAAACGCCGCGAATGCCAGTGGGATGGCAATGCCTACAATCATCACCTTCGTCAAGGCACGGCGATTAGAGCCATAGCCATGAACAAATTGGCCGGCAAGAAGCACGGGCGGCACAGCCCAGAACAGTAAGGGCGATTCAAGCGGTAGCATAGGCGCGGGGACCTCGTAGTTGATCCAGGCAACCGTATTTGGGACGTATTTTGCACTGGAAACCGCCAACCCCAGGACGACTGCAAATGAGACCTTTGCCACAAACACCGACGATCGAGCCAACTGAGGCAGTGGCGCGCCGGCGGCCGGAGCAATCAGGGCGAACCACACTACGGCGATCAGAATGTTCCGTGCAATGCCCGGACCCGGCTGAGAGGAATCGCGATAGAAAAAGGCAAGCTCCATGCAAAGCATCGCGAAAAAACTGACATACGCGAACCACGCAATTGCCCAAACCGGCACGATGAATCTCTGAAAAACCCACGCCGCCTTGTCTCCGACACACCACTTGACGACGTGCTCGAAACTGCTGCCATTCAGATTCCCCAGACGCACGGGGATGTAGAAGACGCCTACGCAGAGGAAGAAGACATACAGGAGAAGCGTAAGCGACAATCGTACCGGGTGCGCGGCCAGGTTGTAGTCCATGCCAACATACTCGAGCAGGCCGGCATTTACAACAAGCCCGGCATACAGCATCGCCACGGGCCATACGCCGTGTGGCTGAACAAGCGAGCATCGGGGCATGATCGATTAGACTCCACGGTTGAACGCGCTGTTCCACCGCTATTCCGAAACTTCTCAGTGGGGCTTGGAAAGCAGCATTCCCGGAAAGAACTTGGCCGCGCCGCCAATGCCTTTCGGAGCGGCGGTGTGGCGCCGCGCGGGGCCCCGATAGAGGAGGTTCTTGGTCGCGTAATGGCGCCCACCCAAACGCCGAGGGCCCAGTTTGGTATGCCAACGCACACTGCTGTGTGAACCCCCGGGGCAAGGCGACTTTGGGCGCGGCCGCGACCTCCTGACGTTTGAAGCGGAGTGTTGGTGAGTTCCGGGGGGCGACGGCCGGCAGAGCCAACCGGGCGCCACGGCCCATTCCCTACGAACCCGCGGACCAAATAGCGCGGACAGCGACCGTTTCTTCGGCGCAATGCGTGACAGGAGAAAGCAACCGCGTGTGGGTGGACGAAGCCCCCCTTAAGAGAGCGCCGAAGCGCCCCCGGCCGGAGAGCCGGGATTGAGGTTATCCGTACCAACCGCTTTTCGGTCGGAGCTTCAGTTCCTATTTGGGAGAACGGAGCCGAAGGGCCCCCGAGCACCTGTTCTCACGGGACCCAGGCTGGTGGGAGGCCCCGAAACTGAGCCCCGAGTCCGACCAACTGAGACCTGCGCGGCCGGAAAGACCGATCACCCGCTTGAAGGTCACGCCAAGGGGGCCCCTGAATCTTTGTTTCGAATTGCCCGCGATGAAGTGACCCGCCGCCGGCGGGACGACGCGCCACAGGCCCACGGGGCGCCCCTTCGGACGGGGGCCCTGAGTGGATTCTTCAAGGGCATCCACGAGTTGAACCGACTCGCCTTAGGTCGTGAGGACCCCGTTTCGTTGGAAGCCAACCCCATTGGTGATTCGGAGAATCTGTCTCGAAAAGAGCCAACGGCATGAGCACGGGAGCTTATGCTGGAGAATGAGGCGTAGCAGTTCAGAGACAAGGCTAAGCCAAAGTGTCGAAGTACATTCGAGCGTTGGAGCCCCCAATCTGGCTTGGAAACAGCGTTACAACCCCGGAACCCCACCCTTTCTAGCAGCGCAGTTTTCCTACGATGTCTGTGCCTTCCCTGGTCTTTGTGACGGAGCAACCAACAAAAGGACCGAGACACGTGATACGAGCCGCTGATGGAAGTGAAGCGCCAAACGTTCAGCAGACGATAGCCGTCACCAGCGGCAAGAAGTACAGGCTCAGGAGTCACCAACCGAAAGAACAAGCGAAAAAGCACAGAGTGTGGGTAGAATTGGGCGTGGCTCTCGAAAAGCAGCGTTCCCGAAGACAACTCATGCCGAGCCGCCAGCGCATATCCGAGCGGCGGCCGCATGTTGACGGCTTACCGCAAGGCAGCCTCTCCGCCCTTCAACGAGACCAGCTGCCACCGAATGACGCGGCCGACCAGCAGGCCAGAGGCAGTGAATTCGAGGAATGGGGCACCGTCAATTATGGCTTGTTCGAATGACCCACATGGACCGGAAATTATCCCGGGCCGCTGCTGGACCTTCCGCCCCGGCTTCGGCCCACCGATTCTGGATCAAGTCGGTGTTCAAGACGCTGGCCGCGGCGAAGATGCGTGTCATTGCGAGCACAAGGACGCGGTTCCGTGGCACGTCCGGCACCGCAACCAGTACTTTCGTCACGGATAGCGCCGGACCTCTAAGCGATAATCCGCATATCGGAGCGCCAACCGGACCGCCGATAGCTAGTCATGACGAGCTACCTGAAACTCATGGTTCTACTGACCGCGATCTTCTGCCTGGTGCAGTCCATTCGGAGCCTCCGATCGGATGTCGCCGGCCCACCCAGCAAACGCTAGGCCCCGGTGTCCGCATCGGAAGCCGTCGGAGCGTCGAAAATCGCTCTGCTGCCCAACTTTGCCACAGTTGCCAGCCTCAAGTTCCAAATCAAAGTTCATCTGCATTAATCGGCGTCCCCTCTCGCCAGGCTGCTGGCCGGGAATCACTTTCGCCCAGTGCGGACCAAACCCGCAATATGCTGAAAAAAAGCCACTTATCAGCCGACCAACAACAATCCCTACACCACCTCCAGCACCCTGCCGGAATGTGCCGCCATTTCGCCCAAATCCACCACCCCGTTCCGCACCCCCAGGTCCACGCCAGTCAGATAATCCCGCACCCTCTTGGACCCCGGCACCGCAAACCGCGCCGCCGCCGCCCGGTCTTCCCAGTTCAACAGGAACACCAGCTCCCGCCCGGGCAGTTTCATCCGTCCCACCCGCAGCTCCGCGTCAAATTGCGCCGCCACCCCGGTCGGCCGCAGCTTCTTCAACAGGGCCAGCCGCGCCGCCGGCATCTTCGTCAGATCGTCCCCGGAAAGCAGCATCCCGCCCGTCGCCAGCGTCGCCGCCACATGGAACAGAAACTCCTCCTCCGGCAGCGCGCCCAGCAGCACCAGCGCGTCCGGATCGTTCCACCACAGCCGGCCGTTCTGCCACGCCCGCCGCAGATTCTCCTCCGAGACTTTCTTGATCGTCCCCCACTTCCGCGAAATGTCGCCCGACGACCGCGACCCATGGATCAGCCCCAACGACGGCCACATCGGATGATTGCACCCCAACAGGAAACTCGGCCCCGCGCCCTCCACAATCGCCCGCATCCCCATCCGGTACGCCTCAATCCGCGTTGCCTTCGGATCGCGCAGCCGGGCCCCGTGCATCGCCCCCCAGAAGTTCGCGTCCATCTTGAAATAGGTGCAGCCCCAGTCCCGGTTCATCGTCCGGAACACCTGCGTCAGATGCGCCCGCGCCCCCGCGTTCGTCGCGTCCAGCGCATACCACGGCCCCCGCCGCCATCCGCCAAATGTCACCTGGTTCGACGCCAGCGGCGTGCCGTCCGCCGCCTGCATGAACCACTCCGGATGCTCCTGGAACAACCGCGACTTCGCCTCCGCGATGAACGGCGCCACCCAGATCGCCGGCTCGAAGCCCCGCTCCTTGATCTCCTTCAACACCGACCGGATATCCCCGCCAAACGCCGCCCCCGTCTCCAGCCAGTCCCCCATCGCCGGCTGATATCCGTCGTCGATCTGCACATACCGCAGAAACGGAGCGTTCTTCCCGATCCACTCCAGGTTGTCCCGCACCTGCTGCGCCGTCACGCTCGGCCCGAAGCAGTACCACGAGCACCACCCCTCCGGCGGCGCCGCCCACGCCAGCCGCGGATGATGCGTCTCGATCCGCGCCGCCAGCTTCGTCCACAACGCCGCCGCATCCGCGCCCCGCCACCGGCAGAGCTCCTCCAGTTCCCAGCTCTCCCCCGCGCCCAACATCCGGCCCTCGCCGTCCATCGTTACCTGGATCGAGCGTGCCCGCACGTGAAACCGTCCCGAGAAACGCCGGCACGACGTGAAGCCCAACAGCAGGCTCTCCCCCTGCGGCGGAGTCAGCGCCAGCGCGTTGTACACCGTCAACGCATCGCCCGGCTCCGGGATCCGGTAGTGCTTCCGGTCCGTGTATCCGCCAATGTCCTCCGGCTGTCCCAGCGTCCCGCCCGTCTGGCTCAGCATTGTGAACCCTTCGCCGTACACTCGGGTCGCCGCCGGGTATTCGTGCGGCAGTTCCAGCATCACCACTTCACCCACCGCCACGGCCTGCCGGCCCTTGTTGGTGATCCTGGCCCGGCAGATCTCGCCCTGCCACCGCACATCCACCACGCAGCCCTCCGGCAGTGTGCCCGCCGCCAGCAGCGACATCTGAAACTCTCTTCGTGACAGCATCGACCCATTATCTACCGCCGCCTCACTGCGGTAGAATTAGGCCCGAATGGTCCGCCTGCTTCTCGCCCTCCTGTTTGCCCTCTCCCTCCGCGCCGATTGCGTCGCCTGGGTCCAGCCGCCCCTCGGTTCCGCCTGCTTTCCCGATCACCCCGGCATCTACTGGACCAGCCGTTATCCCGCCTCCCTCCCCATCACCGGCCTGAACCTGACGATGGACCCCACCCTCGCCGACCCCGCCTTCAAGACGGGCCTCGATTCCAACGGTGTGCAGCGCTTCTTCTTCGCCCTGCCCGGCGAGTACGTCCTGGAGCTGTTCCTCTACTTCGCCAACAGCGAAACCGATTCCTGGGTTCTGGAAGTCTCCGACAAGCCCGTCGATACGCGCTTTGCCGCCAGCCCGCTCCGCCTCGGCCCCTCCAATCGTCCCCGCGTCGTCTCGCTCATCGGCGTCGTGCGGGGCGGGGAAGACATCACGGTCCGCTCCAACTCCCCCGGCTATGCCGTCGTCGGCGCCCGCTGGACCCCTCGCGCCGCCTTTGAAAACGAGCGCGTCCCGCAACTCCTCGATCGTCTCCGCAAGCTCCAGGCCGACCCCTTCTTCGAGAACCGCCTCTCCTCCCGCGCCGAACGCATGGTCGAGCTGGCCGAACTCGCACTCCGCTCCCGCAACCCCGCCGCCGCCAACGAGGCATTGCTGCACCTCACGCGCGCCACCTATTGGATCGCGTCCGAAAATCATCAGCCGCGTGACACTCGCCGCCTGGTCGAGCTCTTCGACGAAGCCGCGGTCCGCCTGCCCAATCACCCCGTCATCCGCCAGATGATCTCCGCCGCCTGCGCCGGCACAGCGCCCGGCCTGCGCGGCATCCCCCGCGGCCGCTGGTGCGACACGATAAAGCCCGTCCCGTGGGATGCCCCTGTCGATGTCCCGCTGGAAGGCGCCCCCGCGTGGGCCGCCACCCAGTGGCAGCTCCGCGCCCGGCTCGACGCCTTCACCGCCTGGTGGGTCCGCCGCCGCCAGCGCGCCAATGGCGAACTCGGCGGCGGCTGGGGCGACGATGTTGAGCTCCTCCGCCACTGGGGGCCGCTCGCGCTCGGCCTCGGCTCCGAGGTGGCCGCCGAGGGCATCCGCCGCGTGGCCGATGGCGTCTGGAATAGCGGCATGCTCGCCAACGGCTACGATCGCCGCATCTCCGATGTGGAGCACTCCTCCGAGCCCACCACCGACACGCTCCCCCTCGCCGTTGCCCTCGCTCCTGCCGATCCCGCCGTCCGCGCCCGCCTCGCCGAAACCGCCGCCTGCGCGCCCTTCTGGATCGTGCCCCAGCCCGACGGCCAGTGGCGCTTCCGCTCCTCCTGGTTCAACTGCCGCGAGCACGACCCCAGCCCCGAGCGTGCGCTCGACGTCCACCTCAATACCCGCGCCCTCGGCCCCGCCCTCTGGCACGCCTGGCTCACCCGCGACCCTAAGCTCATCGAGCTGCTCGCCCGCTACGGCGAATCCTGGCGCAAGGCCCAGCTCGATACCAGCCATGGCAAGCCGGCCGGCGTCTTCCCGCCCGTCCTGAAATCCTCCGATGGCAGCTATCTGATCGGCTCGCAGCAATGGGACAAGCCGCAAGCCGAATGGGACTACTACCAGTGGTCACCCGGCTCGCAGGAGTCCCTCACAGCCTTCCTGCGCGCCCTCCAGGATCTCACCGGCGATTCCAAATGGGCACAACCCGCCCCGGCCGCCACCGAGTCGATTCCTCTGGACCAGATCCCCGCCCACATGGCCGCCACCGCCGCCAAGCTCGAGACTCAGTACGCCACTAATTTCGACCTCTACACCGTGGAGGCCATCTACACGGATCGCATCGCCTACGCCCTGCCGGCCAACTACGCCCGCTATCTCTTCGGAGGCGAAGCGCCGCGCGGGGATCGCGCTCCTGAATTCCACGTCAGTTGGCCCGCAGCCAAAGCGCGCTTCGCCCGTGCCGTTCTCGCCGCCGGGCGCCAGTCACTCAGCGCCCGCCTGTATAGCTTTGAGGCCGAGCCGGCAACCGCCGCGATTCGCCTCTGGCAGTTGGAAAAAGGTAACTATCAGTGGGAGTGCGCCGGCCAACGCGGCGCCTTTGTAGTGGAAACCCTGCCGGTGGAGATCACCGTCCCCATTCCGCCCCGCGCCGAGGCGGAGCTCCGCATTACGCGTCGGCCTTGACCAGCACCAGCGCCGCACCCAATCCGCCAGCCAGGCACAGCCACGCGAACCAGTCGCCATACTCCGTGTAGAGCGTCTTTTCGCGGATCCACCCAAATCGCAGCCGCCCCGTCCGTAGTTCAAAGGGAGGCTGCCGGTCCCACACCCGGCCCGCCGGATCGATCGATGCCGTGATGCCGTCATTGGCCGGCCGCAGCAGCCACCGCCGGTTCTCCACCGCCCTCATACGCGCCAGCAGCAGGTGCTGCTCCCTCGCATGACCCCCGCCGAAATACCCGTCGTTCGTCAGATTCACCAGCACCTCGGCGCCGTTTGCCGCCGCTGTCCGCACGTAATCAGGGAACGCCGATTCGTAACAGATGAAGCTCGCGATGCTGTGCCGCCCGATCGGAAAGACCTTCAACCCAACACCCGGTTTGTAGTTGCCTGCCTCGGATGAGATCTTCTGGATCCACCCGAATCCCTTGGGAATGTACTCGCCAAACGGCACCAGGCGCACCTTGTCATAGCGCCCCGCCAGCCGGCCCGTGTCATCGATCAGAAATGCCGAATTCAGCGGCTCGTGCGCGGCCGTGAATGCCACGCCCGTCATCAGCAGCGGAGCCCCGGTCAGCCGCGCGGCCTCGCCCGTCTGCAGGCGCAGCGCGGCATCCTCGTAGTAGTAGAAGGGCGCCGGCGCCTCCGGCCACAGCAATAGCGCCGGCTTGGGCTTGCCCGGGTCCAGCCCCTCTTGCAGCGTACGCACAGCGAACTCTTTCACCGTACGGTCCTTCTCGTCGATGCTCCACGCCGTGTCCGCGCGGACGTTCGTCTGCAATGCCACCGCCTGTTCGCTAGGCGCCTCTCGCAACTGCACCGCCGGCAGCGCCCACAACAGTGGCAGTCCCAGCAGCCACAGCAACTCGCGCCGGTCCCGCCGCATCGCCACCAGCGTCAGCCCGCAGGCCAGCGCCGCGAATACGAAGGAGACGCCATACACGCCCATCACTGGCGCCGCCCGCAACGGCAGGCTCATCTCCACGCCGGCATTGCCTAAGGTCAGCCACGCGAAGCCCAGCGGCCCGTGCGTCCGTTCGAGCCCCACCCACAGCGCCGCTACTGCCGGGATCGCCCATCGCCGCCGAATCAGATAGCCTGCCAGCCACGAGAACACCGCCGTGTGCAGACCCTTGGCCGCCGCGAAGAGCACCAGCGCCAGCCAGCTCAGCGGCCCCGTCAAGCCCCCATACGCCGCCAGCACATCGCGGATCCAACCGCACACCAGCGCCCAGTAAATTAGCCCGGAAAGCCAGCCCCACAAAAATCGGTAACGCCCGTCCGGCTCCCATGCCGCCGCATAGAGAATCGGTGTCAATGCCACCGGAGCCAGCAACGCGAAGCTGTAAGGGGGAAACAGCGCCGCCAGCAGCAGCGCCGTCAGGATCGATCCGCCCAGCGAGATATGCCAGAGCCGCATCAGACTCCCGTGGCCGCGGCCTCATGCACCAGATCCGCCATGTAACTGGACCGCACGAACGGTCCTGCAAATACGTTCTTGAATCCGATGGACGCGCCGTACGCCGACCACCGCTCATAACGCTCCGGCGGCACGTGCTCCACCACCTGCATATTTCGCCGCGTCGGTTGCAGATACTGCCCGATGGTCGCCACGTCCACCTGCGAGCCACGCAGGTCGCGCAGCAGGCCGTTCACGTCCTCTTCCGTTTCGCCCAGCCCCACCATCAAGCCCGACTTCGTCAGCACGTCCGGCGCGTACTCGCGCGCAAAACGCAGGACCGCCAGCGACTGCTGATAGTCCGCCTGAGGCCGCACCTTCTTATACAGCCGCGCGATGGTCTCCATGTTGTGGTTGAAGACATGAGGTCCGGCGTCCAGTACCCGCGCCACGGAGTCCATATCGCCGCAGAAATCCGGCGTCAGCACTTCCACCTGCGCATCCGGCAGCGCCTGTCGAACCAGCTTCACCGTCTCGGCAAAATGGGCCGAGCCACCGTCATCCAGATCGTCGCGATTCACGCTCGTGATCACCACATAGCGCAGTTTCATCCCGGCCGCCATGCGCGCCACATTCTCCGGCTCCACCGGATCGAGAGCCATGTCCTGCAGCGTTGGCGAGCCCTTCGGCACGGAGCAGAAAGTACATCCCCGCGTGCAGACGTTGCCCAGGATCATGAACGTGGCAGCCCCCCTGTGGAAGCACTCGTGCATGTTGGGGCAACGCGCCGATTCACAAACCGTGTGCAACTTCATCCGGCGCAGGTCATTTTTCAAAACCTGCACCGAGGCAAAATGCGTGTCGGGCTTTCTCAGGAACTCAGGCAGTCGCAACCGTTTGGGGCGAGTCTCCAGTTGGACCAGCGGTTCCATCAATAGTTGACCAGGTAGGGGTTCTTGATTCCGATCTCAGCGAGCTTGGTCCTGGCTTCGGCCTGTTGCGCCTTGGTGGGCAGTGGCCCGACCAGCACCCGGAACAGCTCCGCGTTTTTCGGGGATGGTGTGACGTAGCCGGTGAGCCCGGTCTTGCTTCGGATACCGGCCAGTAGGGCCTCTGAATCGGCCCGTCGCGTGGCGGCCGCTTGCAGATACGTTCCAGAGGGTGGCGTGGCGATAAAGCCGCCGGCTTCCGCCTTGGTGCTCGGCGACGGGGCCGTCTTGGGCGGCGCCACCGGCTCGGCCTTGGTTTCCTTCACGGGCGCCGGCGGGGGCGGCTCGGGTTCAGACTGCTTCACGGGCGCAGGCTCCGTCTTGTTCTCAGTCACCAGTGGTGTGCGGCCCGATGCCGAATCCACCGCCAACGGCTGCCGGTCCTGCGGATTGGTCTGAGCTACTGTGGGGCTCGCGCCCGTGGTCCGCCCGGCGAGGAACCCCATCGCAAAAAACACGCCCAACAGCACGATCACAATAAACAAAACGCTGAGAAGCTGTTTATTGCCCAATATCAGCTCAAACTCGCCGTCGTCTCTGCCTGCCATAGTACCTCTGAGGTCTCCCTCAATTTTCCGTCGTCGTACTTCGCGCCAGCTGCGGCCGGCGGCGCACCTTACAGTCGAGGATAAACCTCTGGCGGCCACCGGCACAACCGGTGGGGTTCACGCTATCCTGTCCGCATGGAAAGCGTGCGGTTTGCCTGCCAGAGCGGTTGCACGAAGTGTTGCGACGTCCAGGGCTATGTCTACCTCTCGGAAGACGATCTGCGCCGCGCCGCCCGCCATCTGCGCCTGACTGCCGCTGAGTTTGAGCGACGCTTCGTTTACCGCACCAGGCACCTGCTCCGCCTCCGCAAGCCGAAAGCGAAACAGTGCCACTTTCTCCTGGAGAATGGCTGCTCCATCCACCCGGCTAAACCCACTCAGTGCCGTCTGTTCCCCTTCTGGCCCGAACTGCTGGAAAGCGCCGTCGCCTGGGTCTCTACGGCGCAGCGTTGTCCCGGCATCGGTGTTGGTCCCCTGATTCAAATCGGAACGGCCCATGAGACTGCTTCCGAAATGAAACGCGCCTACCCCTCGATGTACGAGGACTAGTGTTCGCTCAATCTCTTTCGCTCTAAGCGCTTACGCCTCAGCCCCCGCTTTGGCCCCATTCCTGCATACACATCCGTCGTCATGCTCACGCCGATTTCCCGCAACATCGAGCACTACATGGATCTGCTGGCGCAGCGGCAGAAGCTGGTGGCCTCCAACATCGCCAACCTCGATACGCCCGGTTACCGTGCCAAAGATCTCGACTTCCAATTCGAGTACATGTCGCTGCAACCTGGCGCCACACCCAATGTGATTGAGGCCGAGGGCCTCACGGTGCGCAATGACGGCAACAACGTCAGCCTGGACCGCGAAGCGCGCCTGCTGGCCGAAAACGCCCTCCGCTTTAACGTCGCGTCCAACCTGATGCGCGGCGAACTGCGAACCATTAGAAAAGCCATCGACGAGGGACGCTCCGCATGAGTCTCTTTCAACTCCTTTCGGTCAGCGCGTCCGGGATGGCCGCGCAGCGCGAGCGCGCTCAGGTACACGTCGAGAACTTGGCCAATTCGGAAACCACGCGCACCGCCGATGGTGGCGCCTACCGCCGCAAGGATGTAGTCCTGGCCAGTGAGGCGCAGGGCTCCCCGTTCTCGGCTGTCTTTCAGACGCAGATGCAGGCCGGCTCCATGGGCGTCGGAGTCTCCGAGGTGCTGGAGGATACCCGTCCGCCCGACATGCGCTTCCAGCCGGGCCATCCCGATGCCGACGCCAGCGGCTACGTCGCCTATCCCCACGTCAATCCCGCCGAAGAGATGGTGGACCTTATGAGCGCCACGCGCGGCTTCTCGGCCAACGTTGCTGCCATGTCAGCCGTGAAAGACATGGTGGCCAAGTCCATTGATCTGATGCGATAACCTATGTCACCCATCGGCCCCATTCGTCTCCCCGCTCAAATCGGCGCACTCTCTGGTTCATCGCCGTTCGCCCCCTCGTCCGCCGGGTCCACTGGCTTCGGGGCCGTCATGGCCGACGCCGTGAAAACCGTGGACAACGTGCAGAAGAGCTCGCAGGCGAGCATCGAGAGATTCCTCAACGGTGAGGGCGAAGAGTTGCACAGCGTCGCACTGCAACAGCAGCAGGCCGCCATCACGTTCGATACATTTCTCCAGGTTCGCAACAAGGTCGTCTCCGCGTATCAGGAAGTCATGAGAATGCCCATCTAGGCTGAGCCTCCATGGAACAGCTCCAGCGCATTCTCGCCGGCCTCAGCCTTCGCCAGAAGATCACCATCGCCCTTGCGGCTCTGTTGGTGGCGGGCGGGTTGACGTTTGGCCTGCGCTGGAACAAGGAGCGCGACCTGCGCCCGCTCTTCACCAATCTGGCGGCTGAAGATTCCGGCGCCATCATCGAGAAGCTCAAGGCCGCCAACGTCGAATACAAGGTTGCCGACAACGGCGCCATCCTGGTGCCCTCTGGTCGCGTTGCTGAACTGCGCCTGGAGATGGCGTCGGCCGGCCTGCCTCGCACCGGGCGCCTGGGTTTTGAGATCTTTGACAAGACCAATCTCGGCACCACGGATTTCGCGGAACACGTCAACTACCGCCGCGCCCTGGAAGGAGAACTCGAGCGCAGTGTCATGGCACTGGCGGAGGTGGAGCGGGGCAGAGTGCACGTGACCTTTGCCAAGGACTCGGTCTTCCTCGACAACCGTCAACCTGCGAAAGCCAGTGTCCTAGTCAAGCTCAAGCCGGGCGCGCACCTGACTCCCCAGAATGTCACCGCCATTCAGCACCTGACTGCCAGCGCCGTGGAAGGCCTCGCGCCGGAGGCGGTGTCCGTTGTGGACATGGATGGCACGCTCCTGAGCAAACCGCGGCGCGACCCCGATACCGATGTGGCTTCTTCCAGTTCGATGTCGGAATACCGGCAGTCGCTCGAAAAGGAGTATCTGGTCAAAATCAAGGCCACGCTCGATCCTCTCCTCGGTCCGGACAAATACCGCACGGGCGTGAGCCTGGATTGCGACCTGACTAGCGGCGAGCAGAGCGAGGAGACATTCGATCCATCGCGTTCCGTGATGTTGAACTCGCAGCGCACGGAGGACGCCTCTGGCGTGACTGCTCCCAGCGGAGTGCCGGGGACCGCGTCCAATCTGCCGCGCCCTGTTCCGCGCGGCGGTTCGACGGGCGGCGGAGTATCCCGAAAGACGGAGAACGTCTCCTATCAGACCAGCCGGGTTGTGAAGCACGTGAAGCTGCCGCAGGGCCTGTTGAAGCGCATCTCGATCTCGGTACTGGTGGATCAGTCGGTTCGCTGGGAGGGCGCCGGCCCGAAGGCGCGGCGAATCCTGGAGCCGCCCGCTCCGGAGAAGCTCAAGGTGGTTCGCGATGTTCTGGCCGGAGTGGTGGGCTTTCAGCAGGAGCGCGGTGATCAGATCCTGGTGGAGACGCTCCCGTTTGAGGCCACTCTCGCCGCACCGCCGCCGGAGGAGCCCCGCAAGGCGGCGCCAAACGCCGCACCGGTCTCCGGATTCCAGGTGCCGGCGTGGCTGGCGCCTCTGCTAGGCAAGGCGCCCGCACCGGTATGGATCGGGGCCGGCGCGTGCCTGGTGATCGTATTCCTCCTGATTGTCTTTCTGCTGGCGCGCAAACTGATGCGCAAGGGTGGGCCGCCTAAAGGGAAACTGGTGGAGTCCGCGGCCGCGCTCCCGGACGCCGGCAAGGCCGGGGCCAGGCAGATTCCTGCGGGCGAGCAGAAAGCCGCATTTGAGGAAAAGGCCACTGCGGTGATGGCGGCCAATCAGGCGGAGCGGGATCGGGTGGAGCGCGAGGCCATCGCGTCTCTTCAGTTGCCGCCGCAGACCAAGAAGGCTGAGGTTCTGAGGAAAGTCATCGCCGAACAGGCCCAGAAGGACCCGGCAGCGATCGCTCAGTTGCTGCGGACCTGGATTACGGAGCAGCGCATATGATCACCAACGCTCTGCCGGATCAATCTACGAAGCACAGTGGGGCAGAGAAGGCCGCAGTGCTGCTTGTCACCCTGGGCGAGCAACTGGGCGCCGATGTATTGAAGCACCTCGACGAGGATGAGGTTGCCGTCATTGGCAAAGAGGTGGCGCGCACACTAACCATCTCGGCCGAGGACGCCGAGGCCATTCTCAACGAGTTCTATCACCTCTCCATGGCGCAGGACTATGTCCTGAAGGGAGGCATCGATTACGCGCGCAAGATGCTGGTGACGGCTTTCGGGGCCGAGCCCGCCAAAAAGATGCTGGACCGTCTGATCAAAATGCTGGGACACGAGGCGGCCAGCTTTGACGCGCTCCAGAAGGCCGATCCACAGCAACTGGCCAAGTTCATTCACAGTGAGCACCCGCAGACCATCGCGTTGGTGTTGAGCCACCTTGGATCCTCGCAGGCGGCGGGACTTCTGTTCTCGCTCCCTGTCGACTTGCGCGCCGATGTGGCGCTCCGCATGGCGAATCTCGATCAGATCTCGCCGGAGATCATCTCCAAGATCGCCAGCATCATCGGGCAGAAACTGAAGGCTCTGGGCGAATTGAGCCGCGAGTCCTACGGTGGTGTGCGGGCCGTGGCGGAGATGTGCAACCGCCTCGATTCCGGCACCAGTAAGGACATTCTGGACAACATCGAGCACAGCGATCCGAACCTGGCGGAGACGATCCGTCACCTGATGTTCGTCTTTGAGGACCTTCTGCTGATCCAGCAGGACGGCATCAAGGAAGTTCTCGGACGCACGGACCGCAAGATCCTCACGGTGGCCCTGAAGGGCACGAGCGACCAGTTGAAGGCCCACTTCCTCCAGTGCATGTCCCAGCGCGGCGGGGAGATGCTCCGCGAAGATATGGACGCGATTGGTCCGATCAAGATCAAAGAGGTGGAGGCTGCGCAACAGCAGATCATCTCGATTGTGCGGCTGCTTGAAACTGAGGGTGTCATCAGCTTGAAGGGCACAGTCGGCGAACAGTACGTGGTGTAGGGAAATGGCTTCGAAGATATTCAACGCCTCCACGACTCCGGCGCTTGCGCTGCATCAATGGCGCCACCTGGGCAGCAATTCGGATCTGGTGGACCAAGTTCTCTCCCAGGAAGCGCCGGTGGCGCCGGTTGAGACTCCTGAAGAGAACTATCAACAGCGTCTGGAGCAGCAATGCGAGTTGGCATTCCGGCAGGGCGAGGCTGCCGGCCGGAAGAGCGCTCAAGCCGAAATGGACGAAACATCGAAGGCCCTGGGCCGCGCCATCGAGAGCGCGGCATCTCACAAGATCACGCCTGAGGCAGGAGGCTGAGCGGGAAGTCGTGAGCCTGGCGCTGGCCGTTGCCCGCCGCATTCTCCGCCGTCAGATTCAGGTGGATGAGGAAGCGATTCTAGGGCTGGTGAAGGCGGCCTTTGAAAACGCAAACCTCCGCGAGGTCACGCAGGTCCGCGTTCATCCGCAATTCGCCGGCGTGGTCCGAAACCATCTTCTGGCGATTGGCGCGCCTGTGTCGATCCAACTGGCGGGGGATGCCTCGCTGGAGTTGGGCGGCGTGATCGTGGAGACCGCACGGGGCTGTCTGGACGCATCGGCCGAGACGCAGTTGGATGAGATCGGCCGGGGATTTGCCGATGCGGTGAGCCTGGCAAGGAGGCACTCGTGAGTGCATGGTTCGATCGTGCGCGGTTCGAAGCCCTGCTCGAAAAGATGGAAACGGTGCAATCGAGCGGTGCCGTGACGCGCACGTCCGGCCTGCTGATTGAGTCCCGCGGTCCGGCCGCGGCGCTGGGCGATTTCTGCGAGATCCTCACGCGCTCCGGCCAGTCGATCCGCACGCAGGTAATCGGCTTCCGCGACGGCAGCCTGTTGACGATGCCGTTGGAGGAGATGCACGGTCTGCAGCCGGGCGACACAATCGTGGCGCGGAAACGGGAGTCGCAGGTGGGCGTTTCCACGGCGCTTCTAGGGCGGGTGATCGATGGCTTTGGCCGTCCTATGGATGACGGCCCGCCGATTGCGGCCGAGGCAATGTACGATCTCTACGCAGCGCCGCCGGGGCCGATGGAGCGGGAGCCCATCCGCCAACCACTCTCCACCGGCATTCGGGCGATTGACGGACTGCTCACCTGTGGGCGTGGCCAGCGCATCGGCATCTTTGGCGGCAGCGGAGTGGGCAAGAGCACACTGCTGGGGTCCCTACTCAAGAATCACGATGCCGACGTTGCCGTGCTCGCCCTGGTGGGGGAACGCAACCGCGAAGTGCGGGACTTCATTGAACACGAGTTGGGTCCGGAGGGGATGCGCAAATCGGTGCTGGTGGTGGCGACGTCGGACCGTCCGTCGCCGCTCCGCGTGCGAGCCTGTTTTGTGGCTCTCGCCATCGCCGAGTACTTTCGCGACCAGGGCAAGCATGTGCTGCTGGTGGCTGACTCCGTCACCCGTCTTGCGATGGCCCAACGTGAGATTGGTCTCTCGGCCGGCGAGCCTCCCAGTCAAAAAGGCTACACACCCAGCGTCTTCCAGATTCTGCCCAAGATCTTCGAGCGCGCCGGGAACTTCCGGCAGGGCTCCATCACGGGTTTCTTCACGGTGCTGGTGGAGGGCGACGATATGAATGAGCCCATCGCCGACGCAGTGCGCGGAATTCTGGACGGCCACATTGTGCTCTCCCGCGCCTTAGGGCAGGTGGGGCATTACCCGGCGATCGACGTCCTGCAATCGGTCTCGCGGTTGGCGGCGCGGGTGGGTACCTCGGAGCAGAAGAGTTCGGCGCAAAGGGTTCGAGAGAACCTCGCTGTCCTGCAGGCGTCCGAGGACCTGTTGCGGATCGGCGCCTACACTGCGGCGCGGCCCGCCGGGGGGGGGGCGGGCGGAGCGGCGCAAGGCCCGCCAGGCCGACGACAGACCGCCCCCGCGGGGGGGGGGCGGGAGGGTTCTCGTTGCCCCGGCGGGACCCTGCGGGCGCGAACCCGCAACTGGATCAGGCGTTGCATCTGGATGCGGCGATCAAGGCATTCCTGCGCCAGAAGCCCGACGAACAGAACTCGCTCAGCCAGACCATTGAACGCATGAAACAGGTGGTGGGCCAGCCGTGAAGAAGTTCTCGTTTGCCCTCGATTCGCTGCGGCGCTACCGCAACACCCTGTTCGAGCAGGAGCAGGGGCGGCTCCAAGCGCTGCTACTTGAGTCTCGACGGCTGGAGGAGAGGCGTCTTCAACTGTTGGAGGAGGCAGCGCATGCACGGACCCGTGTGCGAGCGATGGCCGTGATACCGGTGGATCAGCTCACGGCGCTTCAGGCCTTTCAGCGGTTCACTGGCGAGGAGGTCCAACGAATCGGCCAGGCGAAGATGAGCCTGTCGGTACGCATCGAGGAGCAGAGGCTGGCCCTGAAGCTGGCGCGGCGCAATGTCGAGGCATTGGAGAAATTGAAGGAGCGCCGCTTTCAAGCCTGGCGTGCCGAGGCAGACAGGGAAATGGAGGCGGCCGTGGCCGAGTTGGTCATCGGCCGATTCAGGCGCCCTTCAGAAAACGGAGGAACTCCTGTGGATCCTTAGTCAGGCCGGCTAGAGAGCCCGAGACTTTCCCGTCGGCGTCGAAGATGGCGTAGTAGGGAATGGCGACCGTCTGGAACAGTGTTTCCTGCCGTTTCTGGTTTTGCTCGCTGGCGGCATCGGTGCCGTCGGTGTAGAGCTCCACCAGGACGAACTCGCCCATCACTTCGGCCACTTCCGGCCGCGGGAACATATTGGCCTTCATCCAGTGGCAATTGGTGCAGGCATAGCCGGTGAAGGCGACCAGCACTTTCTTGTTCTCCGCCTTGGCCTTGGCGATAGCGCCATCAAAGTCGTTCTTCATCCATTTGGCGGAAGACGACGCGGCTGCGCCCCCCATCGAGGTTGCGCCCTCGGCCGGAGCCGGAATATAGGCCTCCAACTCGCCCAACCGTGATCCGAACATGCCCGGCAGCAAGCTGATCGAGAAGCCCAGTAGAAGGATCCCCATGAGGAGCCGGCCAGGCTTGACCTCGTCTTCGCGGCGGATGCCCTCCATTGGCAGGAAGCCCAGTAGATAGAGTCCCGGCATGGCGAACAGGACGATCCAGAGCGCCAGGAAGCGTTCGCGGGTCAACCAGCCCAACTGGAGCACCTGGTCGATGTTCGAGAGGTATTTGAGGAGGGCAGCAAAGATCAGGAACCCGAGCACCACTTTGACGCGCGACATCCAGCCGCCGCTGCGCGGCAACCGCTGCAGGAACGACGGAAACAGCGCCAACAGGAAGAACGGTGAGGCCAGTGCGCTGGAAAACGCGAGCATGCCGAGAACCGGCTGGAGCTTGTCGCCGCCCACCGACGCCGCCAGCAGCGTGCCCATGAATGGGCCCACGCAGGCAAACGATGCGAGGCAGAAGGTCAGGCCCATAATCAGAGTGCCGGCGTATCCGCCGCGGTTGGACGCCATGTTCAGCTTCGTCAGCAGGCCCGTGGGCAGCGTGATCTCGAAGGCGCCCAGCAAGCTCAGCCCGAATACGAAGAACACCACGCAGATCAGCCCGTTAACCCAGGGATTGGACCCCAGTTGGACCACGGCGAAGGGCCCCAATGCGGCACTGAGCCCGAATCCGATTCCTGTGAAGAGCACGATGATACCCAGGCAGAACACCAGCGCCTGCGTCAATGCCTGCGCCCGGCTGCCGCCGCTGCCCTGGTTGAGGAAGAACGACATGGTGATGGGGATCATCGGGAAGACGCAGGGCGTGAAGATCGCAGCCAACCCGAAGCCGAAGGCCACCAGGAGGAACGAGGCCAGGTCCTGCTTTGGCGCGGCTGGCTGAGCGGCGGCCGGGGCAGCCGGCGCTGCGGGCTTGGCACTCTCCAGCGCCGTCCACCCTGCCGGGATGGAGACGTCTCCTGCCGGGGCGCCCTCCGTCACATTGAGCGTGGCCGAGGCTGCCACCTTCTTCGGCGGCAGGCATTCTTTCTCCGTGCAGAGTTGGTAGCGGGTGTTAGCGGTGAGTTCCAAAGGGCCCACCTTCGCGTCCTTTGCCAGTTCAATTCGAAGGCGGAAAACCTGTTCGCCATCATAGGTTTCCGTGTCGATGTTAAAGTTAGGGTCGAACTTGCGGGCCGGGGCGGGGTAGTACAAAGTCCACTTCGCGATGGCTGCATTTTCGGCGAGCCCGATGGTGGTGGTGGTGGGGCCGCCGGTGGGGCCAGGCTTCGGCGTAGTGAGCGAATACATGTGCCAGGGCTCGGTCAGCTTCAGACGAAGCTCCGCGGTAAACACGCCACCCGGTGCAACGTGGGAAACGGAGGGAACGAGAGTCCAACTGGCGGGTGAGACGCGCTGGGCGAGAGCTGGTAGCGCGATCAGGGCGAGGACGCTAAGCGCCAGCCGCACCGCCATTTTCATCATGCCAGCGGTGAATCTCGCTCTCGATGCGATCATTGACATGTTCGGTAGCGGATTCCACCGCCACGCGGATTGCGTTTCGAATGGCATTGTCGTTGGATCTCCCATGACAGATGATGACCACGCCTTTGACGCCGAGCAGCGGCGCGCCGCCATACTCCGAGTAGTCCATGCGCTTGCGGAAATCCTTGTAGGCGTCGCGGCTGAGCAGATACCCGAGTTTGCTGGTGAGCGATGATTCCAGCGACTCCTTGAGCATGTGCTTGATGACCTCGACCAATCCTTCGCTGACCTTCAGCGCCACATTCCCGATGAAGCCGTCGCACACGATTACGTCAGCCAATCCGGTGTAGAGATCCCGGCCCTCGACATTGCCGATGAAGTTCAAGGGTAAGGTTTTC
Source organism: Bryobacterales bacterium (assembly GCA_016721425.1). Lineage (GTDB taxonomy): Bacteria > Acidobacteriota > Terriglobia > Bryobacterales > Bryobacteraceae > Paludibaculum. The sequence continues at coordinate 43,050 of JADKID010000001.1, forward strand.
AGCAAAGTAGCGGCGGTTTTGGTGAGCTCGTTACCTTTGTGTTCCTCTTCGCCGATGGAGAGAATGCCCACCCGCGGGGACTCGGTGTGAAACACGAGCCGGGTGTAGATATCACCCATCACGGCGAATTGAGCGAGCATCTGGGCCGAGGAATCCACGTTGGCGCCGACATCGACCATGACGGCCGGGCGGCCCTTGATGGTGGGAAACGCGGAAGCCAGAGCGGGCCGGTCCACGCCGGGAATCATGCCCAAAACGGTCTTAGCCAGCGCCATGACGGCGCCGGTGTTGCCGGCCGAAACTACGCCATCCGCCTCGCCATCACGGACGAGACGCACCGCGACACGAATACTGGAATCCCGCTTCGTCCGCAGTGCTTTGGCCGGATTGTCCTCCATTGTGACCACATCGTTGGCGTTCACGATGCGAATGGGCAGTTTCTTCCAGCCACTATGTTTGGAGAGTTCGGATTTGAGCGCTTCCTCGCGGCCCACCAGGATGACGTTGACGTCCTGGTTTTGCGCGGCACGTACCGCGCCGTGAACCTCGGGAGCGGGGGCATTGTCGCCCCCCATTGCATCCACAGCGATAGTGATCATTCAATCGGCGGGACCGCGTCCGTTTCTCTCAGGAGTCTACTCCTGGACGACTTCAATAACTTCCCTGGTCTTGTACCAGCCGCAATGCGGGCAGGCGCGATGGGGCAATTTCATTTCGTGGCATTTCGGGCAGCCGCTCAGACCGGCGGTCTTCAGTGAGTCGTGCGTGCGGCGCGCGCTCGTCCGGCGTTTGGAGTGGCGGCGTTTGGGATTCGGCATTACGTTCTTCCTTGTGGGGCTTCCGGACCGGCTGAGCTACCAGAACCGGATGAAAGATAAGACTTTTCTATTGTAGTGGAAAGCTCCACTCCGTGTCACCTACGGCGGGTGTTAGAGTTCCAGGCTCTTGAGCCCGGCCCAGCGCTCGTCCTTGGGCGCTACCGTGCAGCCGCACGGCTTCAGGTTGCGGTTTTCGCCGCAGACCGGACACAAACCCCGGCATTCCTCGCTGCAGACGGTGCGCATGGGCAGGCTCAGCAGGACGAACTCGCGAAGCACTTCGCGCAAGGCCACGCTGTCGCCTTCGTAGAACGAGATGTCGATCTCGCCCTCCTCCAGGTGAATCTCGCCATGCGTGTCCACTTTCTCCAGCGGACGGTAGAAGAGGTCAAAATCGGAGTCCACCGGAACCTTGGCCGGCTCCAGGCAGCGGTCGCAAGCCGCCTCGATCTCTACTTTGACGTGGCCGCGAAGACGGATCTCGCCCAGCGTGTTCTTCAACAGTTCCGCGGAACCCTCGACGTGCAGGCCGCCCACTTGGCGCAACTCCTCCGGCAGTTCGATTTCACCAGGCTGGTAGACGACGTCGAAGAGGATCGGATGGTGTTCGAGCTCGGTAATAGTGAAGATCATGGCGGGACCTGTCCCACCTCCATGATACCGCCCGTGCGGCGCCTATTCGCGGTTGAGCCAGCGGCGGATGAGCAGATCGTACAGCCCGGCGCCAGCCAACCCGCCCGCCAGTGGCCCGGCGATGGGGATCCACCACACACTGCTGCCATCGACAAGGCCGTTGTTGCGGAAACCGGCGAGCACGGTAAAGATGCGCGGGCCCAGATCGCGAGCCGGGTTGATGGCATAACCGTGGAGCTTGCCGAACGAGATCCCGATGGCTACCACAATCAGGCCGGTCAGCATCGGCCCCAGGTGGCCCACCGGCTGATTGCGTTCGTCACTCAGGGCAAAGATGAGGAACAGCAGCAAGGCCGTACCGAGCGCTTGATCGAAGAGCCCCGCCGCCGGCACATCCGGAAACGCCGGAAACGTGGTGAAGATGCCCGCCGTTTTCTCCAGCAGCGGATCAAAGTGCCGGATGGCGGCGTGATAGTTGGCGAAGACCAGGGCCGCGCCGGCCATGGCGCCGAGAGTCTGGGCCACGCAATAGGGCACTACCTTGGCCCACGAGAATCCACGAAACACAGCCAGCGCCAGCGTCACCGCCGGATTCAGGTGGGCGCCGCTGATCTTGCCAGCCGCGTATATGCCGAACATCACGCCCAAGCCCCAGCCCAGGACTATGTTGGTGTATCCCCCGTTTACGATCTCGCCCGGCGCCCCGGTGCCAAACAGGACGACCATGGCGACCGATCCGGCGCCAAAAAGTAGAATGATCATTGTGCCGACAAACTCGGCGACCAACTCAGCCAGCAACCCATTGCGCATGGGCTAGAGCATACTACTCCGGCAGGGCCTTTTCCAAGAACCCGAGCATCTCTATTTGCATCGCCAGTTTGCCGGAGCCCACTTCGAGGTTCACGTAGCGGACGCCCAGGCGGGCACATGTGCGGGAAAGCGAGCCATCCTCGTCGCCCTTCTGCCCGCTTTGCAGAACGACGTTGTAGGGGCCTTGCGCCAGTTTCTTGAAGTCACTCTCCGACGTTGCCAGAAAGAACTCGTGCGGCTCGCGGCGGCGAGGCAGGTGGAGGCGGTCTGAACTCGCCACCTCATCCTCCACCGAGTAGCCCTCGCTGTTGTTGTGGGCGGAGATCAGCAAGCCGCCCTTCTCAGGCAGCAGCCGCTCCAGAAGCCGCGGACGCTCTCTATCCAGCCAGTCGAGCGCTTTTGCCATCTCAGCCGGGCCCCACTCCGGATTCAGGCGCCGGTAACTCTTTTCGGCGCCCTCGCGGGTAAACATGCGGTTGGGATCCAGGCGGCCGCCGGCGACAGTGACATTGCGACTGCTGCCGCGTACGAGCAGAGCAGGCCCCGGGCGCGCGGCCAGATGCGCCAGGAGCGCCTCTTTGGCGGTTTGTTCATTGCTGTGAATCCTGAGATAGCTTCGCGGGCCTCGGCCCGCGCCCCAGCTTTCGAACTCGATTCCAGCCAAGACCACCACGTCTAAGTGGTGTTGGATGAGTCCAAACCCGGCAAACAACAGAGACCGGCGGGTGAGCGGCGTGGAGGGCAAACTTGCTGAGGCCATATCCTATGAGGATAATAGGGGCGGAGGTTATCCCCAATGATCCTCGAAGCCACACGGCCCGGCACCAACCACGAAAATGGACCTGAATTCAATCCATGGTTGGCCGCCGAGGCCCGCTTCAACCAAGCCGCCACGTTGCTCGGCATGGACGACGGACTCCAAAAAGTGCTGCGCACACCGACGATGGAGATCACGGTCCACATCCCGATTCAGTTGGATGACGGGCGGTTGGAGGTCTTCACCGGCTACCGGGTGCAGCACTCGCTGGCGCGCGGTCCGGCCAAGGGCGGCATCCGTTTTGCGCCGGATGTTTCGATTGATGAAGTGCGCGCGCTGGCGTCGTGGATGACGTGGAAATGCGCGGTGGTGAATATCCCGTTCGGCGGCGGCAAGGGCGGAGTGATCTGCGATCCGGCGCTGCTCAGCCAGAACGAACTGGAGCGAATCACGCGGCGCTACACGGCCGAACTGATTGATTTCATCGGCCCGGAGCGCGACGTCCCCGCGCCCGACATGAATACGAACGAGCAGACCATGGCGTGGATCATGGACACCTACTCGATGCACAAGCGCACGACGGTGACCGCTGTTGTCACCGGAAAGCCGTTGAACCTGGGCGGATCGCGCGGCCGTCCCGCGGCCACCGGGCGGGGTTGCTTGTTCGTCACGTTGCAGGCTCTGCGCAAATTCGGAATCGCGCCCGCCGACGCCAAGGTGGTTGTGCAGGGCATGGGCAATGTCGGCGGCAACGCGGCCAGGCTGATGGCCGAAGCGGGGCTGAAGATCATCTCCGTGATCGAATACGACGGCGCGCTCTACAACGCCAACGGCATCGATACCGTGGCCGTGCAGAAGTTCCGCGCCGAGACCGGCTCCATCGTCGGCTTCCCCAGGGCCGAGCCCATTGATAAGCACCAGGCCATGTACCTGCCTTGCGACGTCTTTGTGCCGGCGGCCCGTGAGAACGTCATCCACTCGGCCAATGCGCACCTGCTGAACGCCAAGATCATCTGCGAGGGCGCGAACGGGCCGACCACGGCCGCGGCCGATAAGGTTCTGGAAGAGAAGGGCATCTTCGTGATCCCCGACATTCTGGCTAACGCCGGCGGCGTCACTGTCTCCTACTTTGAGTGGGTACAGGACCGGCAGGGCTATTTCTGGAATGAACAGCTGGTGAATGAGCGGCTGGAGGAGATCATGGTGAACTCGTTCCAGGATGTGGTGCAGTATGGCGAGAAGCACAAGGTGCACAATCGCACCGCGGCCTACATGCTGGCGCTGGATCGTGTGGCGTTCGCCATCAAACTGCGCGGGATTTACGCGTAGGTGTCCACCGAAGCCTCCACTCCGCTGATGCGGCAATACCAGGCGGCGAAGCAGCAGGCGCCCAACGCGCTGCTGTTTTTCCGCCTGGGCGATTTTTACGAGATGTTCCTGCAGGACGCCATCACGGCGTCGCGCGAGCTCGAGATCACGCTGACTTCGCGCAACAAGGAAAAGGGCGAGCCGATCCCGATGTGCGGCGTGCCGGCGCACTCGGCCGAGGGCTATATTGCGCGCCTGATTCAGAAGGGCTACCGCGTGGCCATCTGCGATCAGATGGAGGATCCGCGCCAGACCAAGAAGATTGTGCGGCGTGAGATCACGCGCATCATCACGCCGGGCACGGTGACGGAATCCGCGCTGCTGCGCTCGCACGAGAACAACTACCTGGCGTCCGTGTATGCCAGGGGCACGAACGCCGGTTTGTCGTATGTGGACATCTCCACCGGCGAGTTCCGTGCCACTGAGTTGCCGCTGGCCGAGGCCACGGCGGCGCTGGAGCAGCTCAACGTGCGCGAACTGCTCACGCCTGACAACGCGAGCGAATCGCCGGATGGCCGCTGGGTGAAGACTGCGGTGGAGGCCTGGACATTTTCCTACGAGCACGCCGAGGTGGCGCTGAAAAACCACTTCACGCTGCTGTCGCTGGACGGGCTTGGCCTGGCCGACAAGCGCCTGGCGATCTCGGCAGCCGGAGCGTTGTTGACCTATCTGCGTGAGACGCAGAAATCGGCGCTGGATCATCTGGACGGGCCGGCGTATTTCGATCGCGCCGGGGCGATGCTGCTGGACGCCGTGACGGTGCGCAACCTGGAACTGGTGGAACCGATGTTTTCCGCCGATCTGGATGGGCGCCGCGACTCCACGCTGCTGAGCGTGCTGGACCTCACGGCCACCGGCATGGGCGGTAGGCTGTTGCGCCGCCGGCTGCTGCGCCCGTCGCTGGATCAGGCGGAGATCGAGGCGCGGCTGGACGCGGTGGAGTGGCTGGCCAAGGCGACGATTGAACGCGCGAAGCTGCGCGAGATCCTCGGCTCGATGCTCGATCTGGAGCGCATTTTGTCGCGGATCACCGTGGGTACGGCGAATCCGCGGGACGTGCTGGGCTTGGGCCGCACGCTGGCCAAGATCCCGCTGCTGCGCCCGTCGCTGGCGGGCTCGGGCGCGCCGCGATTGATCGAGACGCTCGCGCATCTGGACGACGTGGCCGAGCTGCGCGACCGCATCCTGACGGCCATCGCCGATGAGCCGCCGGTGACGCTGAACGACGGCGGCATTGTGCGCGCGGGCTTCCACGCGGAGCTCGATGAGTATCGAAATCTGGCCACCAACTCACGCCAGGTGATCGCGGCCATTGAACAGCGCGAGCGCGAGCGGACTGGCATCTCGTCTTTGAAGGTCCGGTTCAACAACGTGTTCGGCTTCTACATTGAGATTTCGAAGGCGAATCAGCACCTCGCTCCGGCCGACTACGAGCGCAAGCAGACGCTGGTCAACGCCGAGCGCTTCACAACGCCGGAGCTCAAGGTGCTGGAAGTGAAGGTGCTGGAGGCCGAGGACAAGGCGCTGGAACTGGAGCGCGCCATCTTCGCGGAGCTGCGCGCCGCCGCCGCCGCCGAGGCGGGGCGCATCCGCATCACCGCCGCGGCGATTGCCGAGATCGATTTCTACTGCGCGCTGGCTCAGGCGGCACTCGACAACCGTTATGTGCGGCCGAAGTTTTCCGATAGCGGCGAATTGAAGCTGGTGGCTTCGCGCCATCCGGTCATTGAGAAGCTCACCGAGCGGGAGGCGCAGCGCTTCATCGCCAACGATCTTTATTTGGATCGCGAGGCCAACCGGATCGCGCTGATTACCGGACCGAACATGGGCGGCAAATCCACGTATTTGCGCCAGGCCGCGCTGATCAGCGTGATGGCGCAGATGGGATCTTTCGTGCCGGCCAGTGAGGCAATGCTGCCTTTGGTAGACCGGGTTTTCACGCGAATTGGGGCGTCGGACAACCTGGCCAGAGGGCGCTCGACGTTCATGGTGGAGATGACAGAGACTGCGGTCATCCTCAACACCGCGACAAAGAACAGTCTCATTGTTCTAGACGAGATCGGGCGCGGCACGGCGACTTACGATGGCCTGGCGCTGGCCTGGGCTGTGATTGAGCATATCCACGCCGAGGTGGGCGCTTACACGCTTTTTGCCACGCACTATCACGAGCTGACCGAGTTGGCCGGCAAGTTGGAAGGGATTCGCAACCTGCACGTCTCTGTGAAAGAGGCCGGCGATCAGGTGATCTTTCTGCGCAAGGTGGAGCCGGGCGCGGCCGATAAGAGTTATGGCATTGAGGTGGCCCGGCTGGCGGCCCTGCCAATGCCCGTCATCGAGCGTGCCCGCGAGATACTGGCGCTGCACGAGAAGAAGGAGCACAAGGTCAGCGAGGAGTTGGAGGGGCCGCGCCGGAAATCAAAGACCGCGCCGGTATTTCAGATCCAGCTCTTTGAGCCGGTGGGGCATCAACTGGCGGCCCGCATCCGTGCGCTGGATATTGATAACCTGAAGCCATTGGACGCCTTGCAGATCCTAAATGACTTAAAAGAGGAGCTCAACCGCGAATGATTGTAGCCGGTATCATGTCGGGCACCTCGCTGGACGGCATTGATGTCGCCCTTGTCGAGATCAAAGGCAAGCGGATCGAGACGCTGGCCTTCCACTCCACAGCCTATGCGCCGGAAGTGCGCGCCGCTCTGCTCGCGGTCTCCAACTGCGACACCCACACGCGAGAGATCGCGCGCCTGCATTTCCTGCTGCCGGAGCTCTATGCGGCCGCTTTTAAGGCATGCTGCAAGAGCGCCAAGATCGATCCCAAGACGGTGGGCGTAATCGGCTGCCACGGCCAGACGATTTTCCACGAGGGTACGAAGACCGCCGTGCTGGGCCACCAGATCGCGTCCACTCTTCAGATCGGCGACGGCAATATTCTGGCTGCCCGCACCGGCGTCCCGGTGATCTCCGACTTCCGCCCGGCCGACATGGCCGCAGGCGGGAAGGGCGCGCCGCTGGTCCCGTACGTCGATTATCTGCTTTTCCATCACGACGAAGGCTCGCGCGTGGCGCTCAATATCGGCGGCATCGCCAACATCACATGGCTGCCCGCCGGCGCTCCTCCGGAGAAGACTGTCGCCTTCGATACCGGCCCGGGCAACATGGTGGTGGATCAGTTGATGGCGCACTACACCGGGGGCGAGAAGACGTTCGACCGGGGCGGGGAGATGGCGGCCGAGGGGTTGGTCCATCCGGAAGTGGTGGCTGAGATTCTGCGCGATCCGTACTACAGCGAGCGCCCGCCCAAGACCGCGGGCCGGGAGCAGTATGGGCCGGAGTTTGTGGCGCGCCTGCTGGCGCTGCAATTGAGCCCTGCCGACACGGTGGCGACGGCAACTTATCTGACTGCCGCCAGCATCGCCGATGGCATCACGCGCTTTGCCGGTGGGGAAGAGAATCCGCCGGACGAAGTGGTGGTGAGCGGCGGCGGTGTGCACAACAAGACTCTGCTGCGCTTTCTGCGCGCGGAACTGCCGGAGACCGAAGTGGTGCGCGCCGAGATCCACGGCTTTGACCCGGACGCCAAGGAAGCGGTGGCGTTTGCGATTCTCGCCCATGAATCGTGGCACAAGCGCCCGTCGAATCTGCCCAGCGCCACCGGCGCCAGGTATCCGGCCGTGCTTGGTAAGCTGTCGCTGCCGTAGGCTTACCTGCTCCGTTTTGCCGGGGGGCTACTCCGTAGCCAGATGGCGTGGAGCACTGCCAGAATCGCAACGCTGGCGCTAATGAACAGCAGCATGTAGAGTGCGAGAATCCAGCGCACGTTGGCGGCGATGGAGGAAGCGGTCCACACCGCGCCCACCTCGCCGGCGGCGTCAAACAGCAGCGCCTCGGCGCTGAGAGTGGGCTGGAGTTGCGCCACCCTACCGGCGGCAGGGGTGTACTGGTTGCCGATGACCACTCTCTGCCCGTCGTAGTTGGCGGTGCGCGATTGGATGGCGTCCAGGTAGGCGAACGAAACAATCAGACTGACGGCGAAGCAGGCAGCGCCGGTCCACATCCACCTGGGCGCGTGGGTCTTCTTGTTCCAGCGCAGCATCCACAGCCAGCAGAATGCCAGCACCAGGAACATCGCGTACCGGGCCAGGGCCTCGGGCCGGATGCCGCCCGCGTGGCTGAGATCCGCTGGCGGAGGCAGCGCAAATGCGCCGACGATGGCGGCCAGGAAAACACCCAGCTTGGAGATGGCGCCCCAGTATTTCGGCGCCGCGGCGAAAACGGGGGGCGGAGCGGCCTTCTTCGCAGTCGTCATTTTTCCACTGCCAGATTGATGGGAATGGTCCATGTGACGGGCGCGGCAACCGGCGCGGTTCTCTGGGTGATGGGCGGCGTTGTCCTGTTCCCTTTGCGTGCTACCACGACGTAACGGCCGGGCGGAAGAGTGGCCCTGGCCGGACTGGAGAGAGTGGGGAACGGCTCGAATTCCACGGTGTTGTCGGTCTCGAAAAGTTTTCGCTTGTAGAGCACCTGCCAGCCGGGGCTTCTGCTCTGTGGATCGTCGGCGACGGTCTGCACCTCAATGGCGATCATCCGTCCGGCTCCAGTTGGTCCACTGGCGCAATCCTCGTACTTCACCTGAAAATCGGCCACCGCCTCTTCCACAGCGAGGGCGTTCATCGCCGTGGGGTTGGCCGCGTATCCCTTGAGGACGCTGAGGATCGCCAGCATGGAATTGTCGTAGGAGCTCTGTTTCCATGCATCGCGGTTCCAGGTTTTCAGAAAGTAGTCTGCCTGCTGGCGCAGGGTGTCCATCTTTCCGTCCGGGAAACAATTGGAGCCGCTGTTGGCGCCGTTCACGGTCGTGCAGCGCAAGCGGCAGGCCGCGGCGCCAATTTCGCGGATTGTCGCCTTTGCGCTGGCGGGGGCGTCCACGGCGCGCCGCCAATCGACGGGCGCCGTCTCCGGCGAAGCCCGCAGCAGGGCTGAAACGATACCGCGGTCGCAGCGTTCGAAGGCGAGGTCGCGGGCGGTGAGGCCGGCATGGGATGGGACCGATTTGCGCGGATCGGCCTGATTGGCTAGGAGGAATTCAAACGCCCACAAGTCACCCGATTTCGCGGCGCCGGCCAATTGGGTTTCGAGATTGAGCCAGGCGGGGTGTTGAGCCACTATAGCCGCGGCGGCGGCGCGGTCCTTGCGCTTCAACGCATCCATCCAGGCCGAAGCCTGTTCCTTTTCCGTAGCGGTCTCCTGGGCGAACGCAACGCCGCACAGGCCGATGGCTGTCGCCACAATTGTAGCCGACCACTTCGGCAGGGTTCTCATTGGCACACCTCGCTCCTCGATCCCAGGGTGAGAATATTCTAACCCGAAATCGGCGAGATCCGGCTTTCCAATTGGAGATACACGCCCATCAGCTCTTCCGCGATCCGCTCGTTGAACTCGTCCCAGGCGAAACCTGGAAGGCGCATGGTTTCCGTGGCGAAGATCCGTTTGCGGAGCAGAAGCCGTTTGAAGAACGCGATGGAGAGGCGCAGTTCCTGGTTGGTGAAGGCGAGCACCGGGATCAGATCGCGAAACTCACGTACCGCCTCAGCGCGGCGCCCGGCGCGGTGATGCCGCCAGATGGCATCGTAGATACGCACCATGGATGTCTCGGGAATGAAGGCGTCCACGCCGCGATCCAGCGCCTCGATCATCTGCGGCGCGGCCCAGCCGCCGGAGACGTGAAAGTCGGCGCCCAGAGCCCTCTTCACGAGCGTGTACTTGGGCCCTGCGGGCACGGTTTCCACCTTGACGCCCGCCAAGTAGGGCAGGGCCTCGCGAAGCCGTAGGAGGGCCTCCAGAGCGATGCCTGGGCCTGTCCAATCGAGATCCTGCACGACTAGGGGCAAAGGCGAATCCGCTTCGCGGAGAAAGGCCAGCAACTGGCCGGGGTCATCCCGCAGCGCCGCGGGAGGAGCGATCAGGCAGGCCTGCGCGCCGGCCCGCGCCGCAGCCGCGGTCCAGTGCGCGGATTCGGCGGCGGTCCCGGCAGAGCAGCCGGCAATCAACGGCGCCCGGCCTCGCAGCACGCCCACCACGAACGGGACCAGTGCCTCGCGCTCGGCCGGCGAGAGCGTGTCTACTTCGCTGGCCACAGCGGGCGCCAGAAAGCCGGTCGCGCCAGCCTGCAAGCCGTCTTCGATCAACCGGGCGAGGCTCTCGTAATCAATCGCGCCGGACGTGTCGAAGGGGTCTGCAACACAGGTACGATGCCGCACGGTAGCTTGTCCATGGCGTTACCTCTTGAGCAGCCAAACCTCGGCCAGGCGGGATTTCTGGCGCCAGTTCAGGTCTTCCTCATCCGAGGGGATCTCCCAGGTCAGGACGATCCTGCGGTCTTTGAGTAGTTGCGCCGGGACGGTGAATTCGTAGAACTCGCCCATTTTCTTGCCGGCAGCCGCAGGCGTCACGCGCTCGCCGTCGATGCTCAGCAGCGATTGCCCCTGGCCGCCCGTGCGAACGGTATAGACGGCATTTGGATCGAGACCTTCGTACACCATGCGACGCGGCCACATGGTGGTTTGCCAGGACAGACGCGCGCGGCTGCGGCCGCTGTCCCACCACCAGAAGAGCGGCTCGGCGCCGCGGAATGAGTCCGGATCCACTTCCGCGTCGCCATCCACGCGCGGCGAGTGGGCCTCGTGGCCGACATCGTCGTAGAAGCTGCCCGGCCCGGGATTCTCCCAGTTGCCCAGGGCGGCCAGGCGCGCCAGTTTTTCGGGCTCGGAGGTCATCGCCCGCACCTTTTTGAACTCATCCTCCAGCCACCAGCGGTTGTTCACGGGGACGTCGATGAAATCCAGCACCGCTCCGCGCTCGGCGCCGCTGGCGTGATACTTTTCGACGCTGGTCTGCAAGCTGATGGAGCGGAACAGGCGCTCGCACAGATCGATGATGCGCGCCCGCAAGTCGGCGCCCGCCGGTTCGCTCACCGCGCGGCTCAGGACGGATGTGGCCGCCGTCATCGCTTGCTCGGAATCCTGCGCGGCGCTGAGGATGCGGTTGGCCTCCGATTCCAGCGCGGACTCTTGCAGCAGCTTGCGCCGCACATAGGCGTCATAGACGGCCCGCAGCACGCACATCTGCCAGCGCCAGTTGTTCTCCAGCCGTGGCGCCCTCTGCTCCAGGCGGTTCCACAGCAGGAGCGTGCCCTCCACGGCGCCGTTGACTGCCAGCGGGCCGGCCCAGTTGCGCTCCAGGGCGAGAATCGCGTCGGCGATTTCCACCGCCAGGGCGGAATCGAAATGCAGGCGCGCATACTGCGCCAGGATCTCGCGGACGGGCGTGGCGGGGTTCCAAGCCAATGCGCTCCAGATCACTTTATTCACGTCGTCATGGACGCCATCGGAGTAGGAGATGAAGCCATCGCTCAAGGCCGCGTAGCGGTTGTGCACCAGTGCAAACTCGGCCGGCCGGGGATTGACGGCCTCGCGGCCCAGCGTCAGCGCGTAGGCCTGGTCCCAGTTCGGCACCTGGTACTGGCAGATCTTGTTGTGCGTGAGATCCGGATAGAACCGCAGCCCATAGCGGGGGTGGAGGCGTGCCCGTGTGCGGGCGGCGGGTGGGCTGGAAGGGCCAGCCACCAGTCCGCCCAGCCATTCGGGTTGCTTCTGATCCAGGTAGGCGTAAACCGCTTCTTCCTTCTTGGCGTTGAAGCCCTGAAGAGACAGCCAGATCTTCGCCTGCGGATGGCGCGGCTTCAGCCGTTTGGCCACGTCCTCCAAGAACGCCATGACGAGGTCCGGCGGGTTGTCGCCCGGATCTCCACCGGGCACGAAGATGCCGGTCAGCGTGACGCTATCGGCGAAGAGCTCGTCGAAGCGTTCCAGCAGCGCGGCCCGCTTCGCAGTGTTGTTGAGATCGAAATCGGCGGGAGTCCAGACCCAGTAATCCAGGCCGTAGCGGCGGCAGATCTCGCTCATGGCGTGGGTCATCTCGCGGCGCGGCACCTTCATGAGCGGGTTGTTGCGCGCGTCCTGGAAGGGGATGTTTTCGATGGCGTTCACGCCGAACAGCGCCAGCTCACGGATGTACTGCTCGAACTGAGGGATGCTCCACGCGTCCCAGGAGTTGGCCGTGGTGCGATAGCCGAGCTGATGACCGCGGATGGGGTAGGCCGGCGCCGTGGTCACGTCGAGGGGGCCTTGGAGGCTCAGGCGGCCGGGCGCGTATTCCATGGCGCGCAGCAGGCCACCCACGCCGAAGAGTAGGCCGCGCGAGTCCGCTCCGGCGATGCGCACGTTGCCGTTGGCCTCCAGCTTGAGCTGGTAGCCCTCGGGCCGGTAGGCCTGCCGGGTGAGCACGATGGCGGGGCGGCCGTCCGGTGGCATGGAGGTGGCGACTGGCAGTTGGATGCCGGTCCGCTTGTGCACCTCTTCCACCAACACGGTGGCGGCGGTGCGCTCGGGCTCCGGCAAGGCGCCGGCCCAGACTACGACAACGGCGCGAGAGAGATCGGCGGCCGGTGCGGAAAGGGCTGCGGCGGCGAGAAAGGAGAGGGTTCTGAGGACAAGCACGAATGTAATCGTCTCACAGCCTGCGCCCGGTTCTGCCAGCCGGCTGGAATGTCGAAAAGTTTACAAACAGGAGGCCGCCGGATTCGTATTCTCTACAAATGCATAACGATCTCAGGCTCGCTCTGCGGATGCTTGCCAAGGCTCCGGGTTTCACCGCCGTAGTGGTTCTCACGCTGGCGCTGGCCATTGGGGCCAACAGCTCCATCTTCAGCGTCGTGCACGGGGTATTGCTGAAGCCGTTGCCCTTTGCCGAACCGGAGCGATTGGTGGGGATGTGGCACAAGGCGCCGGGTTTGGGCATTGGTGATCTGAACGCCTCCGCGTCCACGCACTTCACTTATGTAGAGCAGGGCCGGGCTTTTGAGCAGATCGCCTTATATCGCGGGGCGGCCTCCACGGTCACCGGCGCGGGCGAACCGGAACGCATAGCGGGGATGCAGATTACTGAGGGTTTTCTGCCGTTACTGCGGGTGCCGCCTGCCGCCGGTCGCGGATTCACGGCAGGCGACATGGAGGTGAACAGTCAGAAGACCGTCATGCTCAGCTATGGCTACTGGCAGAAACGCTTTGGCGGAGCGGCGGACGCAATTGGACGGAATCTCACCATTGACGGTCAGCCGACGCTTATCGTAGGTGTGACGCCGCAGGGTTTCCGTTTCCTTGACGAAGACGCCAGGCTCTTTCTGCCGCTTCAGTTCAAGCGAGCCGAGCTCCATGCCGGGGGGTTCAGCTACCGCTCGGTGGCCCGTCTGAAACCCGGCGTCACGCTGGAGGCGGCTAACGCCGATGTGGCCCGCATGCTGCCGCTGGTGCTGGAGAAGTATCCGCTGCCTCCAGGACTCTCCAAGCAGATGTGGAACGACACCAAGATCGGACCCTACGTGCGTCCTCTGATGGTGGACGCTGTCGGCGACGCGGGCAACGTGCTGTGGGTGCTGTTCGGCGTCGCCGCGATTGTGCTGCTGATCGCCTGCGCCAACGTCGCCAATCTTCTGCTGGTCCGCGCCGAGGGCCGCCAGCAGGAGTTGGCGATTCGCACCGCCCTGGGCGCCGATTGGAAGCAGATCGCGCGCCAACTGCTCATCGAGAGCGTATGCCTGGGCATGGCCGGAGGAGCGCTAGGCCTGGCGCTGGCGTGGGGCGGCGTGCGCCTGTTGGTCCATCTCGCGCCTGCCAACATCCCGCGGCTCGCCGAGATCTCCATCAATCCGGCGGTGCTGGCCTACACGCTGGGTGTATCTGTTCTGGCCGGGCTTCTGTTCGGTCTAGTGCCAGTTCTCAAGTACGCCACGCCGCATCTCTCCACGTCGCTCCGCGAGGGCGGGCGGACGCTCAGTCAGGGGCGCCAACAGCATCGTACGCGCAAGATCCTCGTTGTTTCGCAGGTAGCGCTGGCGCTGGTGCTGCTGATCAGTTCCGGGCTGATGCTGCGCACGTTCCAATCGCTCCGCCAGGTGCAGCCGGGCTTTGCCAATCCAGGGCAAGTGCTGACGCTGCGGATCTCCATTCCGGGAGCGCAGGTGAAGGACCCGGCGCAGGTGGCGCGCATGCACGAACAGATCGCGCGCCAGTTTGAGGCCATCCCCGGCGTGCAATCGGTCGGCCTGTCCAGCTCCATCACGATGGATGGCAATACGAGCAACGACCCGATCTTCGTCGAGGATTTTCCGGCCGCGGAGGGCAAGCTGCCGGCGTTGCGCCGCTTCAAATTCATCGGGCCGGGCACGTTCCAGACCATGGGCAATCCGCTGAAGGCGGGCCGTGATATCGCGTGGTCCGACATTCACAATCGCCGCCGCGTCGTGCTGGTGAGCGAGAACCTGGCTCGCGAATACTGGGGCGAGCCCTCCAAGGCTCTGGGCCGCCGCATTCGTGAGACACCGAAGTCAGAGTGGCTGGAGATCATCGGCGTCGCCGGCAATGAGCACGACAACGGGGTCCATGAAAAGGCGCCTGCCATCGTCTATTGGCCGCTGCTGGTGGCTGACTTCTGGGGGGACAAGGTCAACGTGCAGAACTCGATGGTGTATGAGCTGCGCAGCCCCCGAACCGGCACGCCCGCGTTCTTCCAGGAGGTGCAGGCCGCCGTATGGGCCGTCAATCCCGCGCTGCCGACGGCCGGCGTGCGTACGGTGCAGGAGATCTACGCGCGCTCGATGATGAGCACTTCTTTCACGCTGCTGATGCTGGCGCTGGCCGGCGGGGTGTCGCTGATCCTCGGTGTGGTGGGCATCTACGGAGTGATCGCCTATGCCGTGTCACAGCGGACGCGCGAGATCGGCATCCGCATGGCGCTGGGCGCGCGGCGGGTGCAGGTGGAGGGTCTGTTTGTGCGCGACGGGCTGGCGCTGATCGGGATGGGCGTGGTGCTGGGACTGGCTGCGGCGTTTGGGGCCACCCGTTTGCTGGCGGCGCTGCTATTCGGCGTGAGTCCGCTGGATCCGCTCACCTACGCCGCTGTTTCCGCCGTGCTGGCGGCCGCGGCGCTGCTGGCCTGCTATCTGCCGGCTCGCCGCGCGGCCTCGGTGGACCCGGTGACCGCGCTGCGGGCGGAGTAGTGCGATTTAGAGGCTGAAGCTCCAGGCTTCGTTGGACTGCATGAGCTCGTCCCAGGTGACGGTGCGGCCGGTGTAGGCAGCCGTGCGGCCGAGGATGGCGCTGAGGGCCGACTCGGCGCCCTGCGCGACTTCGTTGAGCGGCTTGGCGTTGACGATGCTCTCGATGAAGCGGCGCTCCTTTTCGGCGTCGGCATCCTCGATGGCGCCCTTGAACGCTCCTGCCGCGGCGGCCTGGCCCTGATTCTGGACCGGCTTGCCGACTCCGGGCGCGCTCCACGGGCGGCGGCCCGTGATCTCCACGGGGGAGTCGTACTTCATCTCGGCGCAGCCTTCGGTGCCGAAGTAGCGCATGGCCACGTCCCAGCCGCCCTCGATGAACTGGGTGGAGGTGAGGGTGATGTGGACGTCGCCGGGGTAGGTGTAGTTGACGTTGAAATGGCTGGAGCAATCGCCGGAGTCGCGGCGGCCCTTGCGGCCGTGGGAGCCCTGGGCGGAGAGGGGGTGTGCGCCGAGAATCCAGTTGTTCACGTCGATGAGGTGGATGTTCTGCTCCACCAGGATGTCGCCGCTGATGGTCTTGTCGAAGATCCAGTTGCGGAGGCGCTTTTCGGCGGGCGAGGCGCCGGGCCACTCCGGCCGCTCGATGGCGCCGGCGTAATAGTGGGAGAGGCCGCAGACCATCTGACCGATGGCGCCGGCCTGCACCTTCTTCATCAGCTCGATGTAGGGCGGCGCGTGGCGGAGCTGGAATCCGATGACGACGCTCTGGCGGGCGCCCACTTTTTTGCCGACGGCCATGACGCGCTTGCAGCCGGCCATATCCACGCCGACCGGCTTTTCGCAATAAACGTGCTTGCCGGAGGCAACGGCCTTTTCGAGGTGTTCCGGATGGAAGTAGGGCGGGGTGGCGATGTAGACGGCATCGATGTCATTGGAGGCCAGGAGATCGTCCAGCGCCTTCTTGCCGCTGAAGAGCATCTTCTTATCAATGTTGGGTTTGCCGGCTTTTGCTGCGGCGGTGTCGAGGGCGTCCTTGCCTTTGGAAAGGGCGTCGGGGTAGAGATCGCCGAGGGCTGTGACGTGGGCCGTGGTGTTGGCGACGAAGGATTCCGCCACGCCGGTTCCACGCCCGCCGCAACCGAACAGGGCGAGGCGGACGGCCGAGTTCCTCTGGCTGCCGCGCACGAGCTCCGGTTTCAGGATCAATGGCGTGGCCGCTGCGAGCAGCGCGCGCCGGCTCAGGATGTTATCACTCATGCGAGTGTTCTATCACATTTGACTAGTCCAGGGCGAACCCACTAAATGTAGTGGTTGCAGGAACCTCGCCACAAAATCTCGTCTAGCACTTGCGCCGGGCGGAGAACCGGTGTAATCTTGAAATCACCCCCCCCGAGTTGGCCTTGCCTGTATGGGTAAGCGCCGTATCACTGGCACTCCGTCGAAAGGATGGCGCCTTTGCTAGTTCTCAAGCGCGTTGAAATCCAGGGCTTCAAGTCCTTCTGTGACCGAACCGAGATGCGGTTTCCGGGGCGTGGCGTGGCCGCTGTAGTCGGCCCGAACGGCTGCGGGAAATCCAATCTCAGTGATGCCATCAGTTGGGTGCTGGGCGAGCAATCGGCCAAGAGCCTGCGCGGGGCGCGCATGGAAGACGTCATCTTCGCCGGCACACGCGACCGCAAACCTCTGGGCATGGCGCAGGTGAGCATGGTGCTGGTGGACCCCAACGGATCCATCATGCTGCCGTCGGCCAAGGTGGAAGCGCTAAAGCAAGCCAGAGCAGCAGCTTCTGAGGCATCCTCTGAAACTCAGGTTGAAGTGATGGAAGCGGGCGCGGTCAAGACGAACGGCCACAGCAACGGTAACGGCCACGCGAACGGCTCGATCCTGCAATCGCCTGGGAAAGAGCAGGAGATCACGATCACGCGGCGGCTCTTCCGGTCCGGTGAGAGCGAGTATCTGATCAACGGCAAGCAGGCGCGGTTGCGCGACATCCAGGACCTTTTCATGGGCACGGGCCTGGGGCCGGAATCCTACGCGATTATCGAGCAGGGGCGCATCGGGCAGATCCTCAGCTCCAAGCCTCTGGACCGCCGCGCGGTGATCGAAGAGGCCGCCGGGATCTCCCGCTTCAAGACGAAGCGGCGTCTGGCGGAGGCGAAGCTGGAAGGCGCCAAGCAGAACCTGACGCGCGTCTTCGACATTCTGGAAGAAGTTTCGCGGCAGGTGAACTCGCTCAAGCGGCAGGCCGGCAAGGCCAAGCGCTATGAGGAGTTGAAGGGCGAGTTGGACAGCCAACTGCGCGTGGCATTGACGGGCCGGTACCGGCTGCTGGACCGGGAAGCGACGCGGGTGGCGCTGGAGTTGGGCGAGGCCACGCGGCACTACCAGGATTTGCATGTGCAGGTGGACGAGAGCGAGAAATCCATCGCCGCGGCGCGCGAGAGCTTTTATCAGACGGAGGCGAATCTCACCGAGGGCCGGAAGCGGCTGGCCGAAGTGCGGATCGAATCCGAGCGCACGCGCGGGCTGATGGAGTCGCAGGCCAAGCAGATCGGCAGCATCGACCAGCGGTTGCAGCAGGGCGAGACCGACACCGAAGAGCTGAGCAAGCGGCTGGAGACGCTGGAGCAGGAGCGGGTGAACCTGACGGCGCAACTGGCGGAGTTGCAGGAGCAGGCGGGCGAATCGCGGGCGCGGTTGCAGCTCAAGAACGAAGAGAAAGAGACGCTGCAAGGGCAGCTGCGGGAGCGGGAGCGCGGGCTGGAGCAGTACCGGCAGCAGGTGGTGCGGTTGCTGGGCGAATCGTCGCAACTGCGCAACCAGGTGGGGCAGATCGACACCTACCTGATGGGCATTGAGCGGGACTCGGCGCGCGTGCAGAAGGACGAGGAGACGGCGGTGGCCGATCTCACGAGGCTGGAGGCCAGCAAGGCGGAGTTTGCGGGCAAGATCGCGGCGCGGCAGACGGATCTGGAGACGATCCAAGACAGCCGCAAGCGGTGCGATGCGGACTTGCAGCAGCGGCGGGCGATGGCGCAGGAGACGCGCCGGCAGCTGGACAATTTGAAGAACGAGACATCGCGGCTGCGGGCGCGGCGCGATTCTCTGGAAGAGATCCTCTCTCATCGCGCGTATACGACGGAGACGGTCAAGCGTCTATTCACCGCCGTGGGGCAGGGCCAGGCGCACGGCTTGAAGCCGGCGGGCGTGCTGGCGGACTTCGTCGAGCTGATCGATCCGAAGTTTGAAAAGGCCACGGAAGAGTTTCTCCACGAGGAGTTGGAATATGTCGTCGTGAAGACGTGGGAGGATGCCCAGCGGGGCATCGACGTCCTGCGCGGCGACCTCGACGGGCGGGCGACGTTCCTGGTCGAGCCTCATCTCAACAGCGACAGCACTGTCGTTGTTTCCTCCCCCGTACATGAACCGGCCATCGGTCCCGAGACAGGGATCGTTGGCCGGCTGAGTGACGGCATCCGGTTTACGAATGGGTTGACGAATGCACCGGCGGCGTTGTTGCCGCGGCTGGCGCGTTGTTTTCTGGCAGAGAGCCGGGAAGCGGCGCAGCGGCTGGCGGTGATGTACCCGGACATCTTCTTCCTGCTGTCAGACGGGGTCTGCTACAGCGGGCATGCGGTGAGCGGCGGCAAGAAGACGGGCAGCGGTCCGCTGGCGCTGAAGCGCGAGCTGCGCGAAATTTCCGGGCTGTTCCAGGCGCGGCAGAGCGCGCTGGAGGCTTCGCAGGCTTCGCTGGAAGAGTTGGAAGTGGAGATCCAGACCCTGGCCGAGGATCTGGAGAGGCTGCGGGCCGAGCAGCAGCGGCAGGAGAAAGAGACGCTGGTGCTGGACCAGGAGATGCGCAAGATCTCCGAGGAGTTCCACCGGGCGACTCAGAAGCTGAGCCTGTCGCGAGGCGAGTTGGAGCGGCTGACGCGGGAGGCGGCGCGGAACAATGAGCAGCGCCAACTGAAGCAGACGCAGGTGGAAGAGAAGGAGCAGCAGCGGGCGACGGTGGAGGAGGCTCTGGCCGAGGGCCGGTCGTTGCTGGAAGAGATCAAGGGGCAGGTGAACACGCTGGCCGAGGAGCACTCGGTGCTGCGCGTGGAGCTGGCCGGGTTGGAGGAGCGGCGGCGGGGTGTTGAGAACGCGCTCTCTCGGCTGGATCATCAGCTGCGCGAGGTGACGAACCGGCGGCAGAACATCGCTGCCGAGATGGAGCGGCTGGGCGTATCGCGGAACCGGCTGCTGGAAAACAACCTGCAACTGGAAGAGCGCGGGACGGCGCTGGCGGACGAGCAGAAGCACTTCGAGAAGGTGGTAGCCGAGTTCACGGAACTGGAGACGGCGCAGCGGGCGGCGTTGACCGAGGGCGAGGAGGCCATCAAGGCGCTGCGTGCGGCCTCGGCCGAGGCGCAGGAGAAGCGCGGCCAGGTGGAGATCGACCTGGTGCGGCGGCAGAGCCAGCTTTCGTATCTGGATGAGACGTGCCGCAAGGATCTGGACATTCCGGTGGCGGAGCTGGCCGCGGCCATCATGGCTCCGGCGGCGGAGGGTGAAGAAGCTCCGCCGGTGGTGGAGCTCGACGAGATGACGGTAGCCGACGCCGAGGAGCGGGTGTCGGAGCTGCGGAAGAGGATCGACGCGCTGGGGCCGGTGAACCCGGAGGCGTTGACGGAGTATCAGGAATCGCAGCAGCGCTACGACTTTTTGAACACGCAGCGGCAGGACCTGCTCGACTCGATCCGCGACACGGAGAAGGCCATTTCGGAGATCGACACGGAGTCGCGCAAGCGCTTTGTGGAGGCCTTCGCGGTGATCAACGAGAAGTTCAAGGACATGTTCAAGACGCTGTTTGGCGGCGGCCTGGGCGAGATGCGGCTGACGGGCGAGGGCGATGCGCTGGATCAGGGCATCGAGATTGTGGCCTCGCCGCCTGGCAAGCGGCTGCAGAACGTATTGCTGCTCTCGGGCGGCGAGAAGGCCTTGACGGCGGTGGCGCTGCTGATGGCGATCTTCCACTATCAGCCGAGTCCTTTCTGCATCCTGGACGAAGTGGATGCGCCGCTGGACGAGGCCAACGTGGGGCGGCTGGCGAATTTGTTGCGGGATATGGCGATGCAGACGCAGTTCATTGTGATCACGCACGCCAAGAAGACGATGGAGGCGGCAGAGATGCTGTACGGCGTGACCATGCAGGAACAAGGGGTCTCCAAGCTGGTGAGCGTCAAGTTGCAGGCAACGCCTCCTCCGCCGGCGTCTTCGATGCAGACGGCGGCGCGGGCCTAGAAATGGGCGCGTCGCCGGTGACGAAACTGATGGGGATTGCGGGGCCATCGTGCTCCGGCAAGAGCGAACTGGCGCGCTGGCTCTCGGCGAGGACGGGCGCGCCGGTTTTGAACCTGGATCACTACTACATCGACCTGTCGCATCTGCCTCTGGAGGTGCGGGCGAAGACGAACTTCGACGAGGCGCACTCGGTGGATCACGATGCGATTTTGGAGCACGCGCGGGCGCTGGCGGCGGGGACGTCGATCCATGCGCCGCACTACGATTTCTCGACGCACACGCGAGCGCCGGGCGATGACGTGATTGTGCCGGGGCCGTGGGTGATTCTGGAGGGCCTGTTCACGCTCTACTGGCCGGAGTTGCGGGAGTTGCTGGACGTGAAGCTGTTTGTGGAGGCGCCCAACGAGGTGTGCCTGGACCGGCGGATTGAGCGGGACGTGCGGGAGCGCGGGCGGACCCGGGAATCGGTGATTGAGCAGTATGCGCGGACGGTGTGCGCGGGGGCGTTTCAGTGCATCTATCCGACGAAGTTCCATGCGGATCTGGTGTTGTCCGGGGTGGACTCGTTGGAACATTCGGGGACGAAGGTGTTGAACTACATGCTGCACGCGTAGGGTAGTGGGAGTTTAAGCAGCGAGGTCCTCCGGCGCCGTGGTTGGCGCAGGAGGGCTTCGTTGCGTTCGGGGACGGGTTTGGCTGTCAAAGATGTGGGCCGGAGGGGGACGGCGGGGCGGCGTTGGGATTCCGTTACGGCAGGAATCTTGAGGTGGTGTAGGGGGCTGTTCTTCTTCGGCTGGTAAGTGGCTTTTATTTCAGCATGTTGCGGGTTTGATCCGCACTGGGCGGAAAATGTTCGGGGCGGCGGGTGCGCGTCGGCTTCATTTTTCCAGGCTGCTGCAAGTTCTTTTGTTTGTGCACATTGCGGGTTCGTTCCGCACTGTGCGAAAGTGATTCCCGGCCAGCAGCCTGGAGAGTGGGGAGAGCGGTTCGATTTTCAATGAGCGGATTTGCCGGGTATGGAGCCTGGCACGGTTCTCTTATACACCATTGTTCTGAGAATCGGGGCTCTGTGGGCTCCAATTCCTGGGCAAGCTGTTGATAGAACGGCGGAAGAAATATTTCAGTTTTTTGTGAACGGGAAAAGTTCTCAGCGGCGGGGAGAGTTGGGCCGCTCGGGTGATGAAGGCGCTCGCGCCGGTTCCTCTGCACCGGCGACAGCTGGCGTACGATCACCTGGGGAATGTGTGGACGGTGACGCCGCCGGATGCGCAGCGGGCGCGGTCGTTCCAATACGACCCGTTGGGCCGGTTGACGCAGGCGGCGAATCCGGAGAATGGGACCATCACGTATGCCTACGACGACAGTGGGAACCTGATCGACCGGCGGGACGCGGCATTGGCGCGCATGTGCGTGGTGAGCGCGGCGAGCACGGGATGTGACAGCACCCCTGGCTACGACGCGCTGAACCGGCCGCTGCGGAGGAACTACACTTCGGCGGTCGCCACGCCGAGCGTGGTGTACAGCTATGACCAGGATCTTTCGGGCGGTGGCACGAATTACTATAAGGGGCGGCTCAGTTCGGTGACGGCCGACTCGACGACGGTGTCGTATAACCGGTATGATGCAGCAGGCCGCGTGAAGAAGCACACCCAGACCACGGACAGCGTGGAGTATCCTTTCCTGTACGACTACAACCCGGCCGGGCTGAATACGTTGATCACGTATCCCTCGGGCCGGCAGGTGGCGACTGTGTACGACGCGGCGGGACGGGCGAGCGGGGTGAGCTCGGGGACGACGAATTATGTCAGTGGGGCCGGCTATGCGCCGCACGGGGCTTTGTCGCAATCGTTGTCCGGCGGGCAGTACGAGACGCGGACGTACAACTGGCGGCTGCAGCCGGTGGGGCTGACTTTGGGAGCGACGGCGGGGAGCACCAGCGGCAGGGTTGACGCTGGACTATGGTGGTAGCGAGAACAACGGCAATTTGCTGTCACAGCAGATCGCGGGCTCGGGGCTGGCGCAGACGCTGGTGCAGAGCTACCGGTATGATTCGTCGAACCGGTTGAGCAAGGCGACGGAGACGCTGGGGAGCGCGACGGGGGCGGAGGTGTGGCACCGGACGTTTGCGGCGGACGACTACGGCAACGGCTATACTTCGGAGACGTCGGCGTCGCTGCCGACGAACAGTTTCACGCCGACGACGGCGAGTTGGTTCAATGGGAAGAATCAGTTGGTGAACACGGTGCTGCCGGCGACGCCCGATCCGAATGGGACGGGAATCTGATTACGATTGGCGGCTATCAGCTGACCTATGACGGGGAGAACCGGCTGGCGACGAGCAAGCTCGGCACCGTGACGACGACGTATGCCTACGATGGCGAGGGCGGCGGGTGAAGAAGGGCGCGGTGACGTACGTCTACGATGCGTTCGGGAATCTGGCGGCGGAGTACGGCGGGACGGCGGTGGTTCCGGGACGCAGTATTTGACGGCTGACTGGCTAGGGAGCACGCGGGCGGTGAGTGCGGGCGGGACGGTGACGGAGCGGCGGGACTACCTGCCGTATGGGGAGGTGATTCCGGCGGCGCGAGGAGGGCGGTCGGCGCTGTGGGGGGCGAATGTTGGGGTGAGGCAGGAGTTTGCTGGCAAGGAACGGGATTCAGAAACCGGGCTGGATTACTTTTTGGCGCGCTACTACAGTGGGGCTCAGGGGCGGTTTACATCGCCGGATGAGTTTCCAGGTGGCATGGTGGATCCAACCACGGGTCAGCAGGTCGGTCAGCCAGGACCGCTGCCGTACGCCGATATCTCCGATCCGCAGACGCTGAACAAGTACGCGTATGTTGGAACAACCCACTGCGGTACGTTGACCCAGATGGGCACGACGCGATTTGGGTGACCGGCTCTGAATCGGGGCAAAGACGCTCGTGATTCCTGTCCACTTCACCGGGGCGGGTGCTACCCCAGACAATGTGTATGCCATAGTGTCCAGAGCCAACAGCCTCAATACCGGGGATCACCTGTCCAGGTCGTCGTTGTCGCTACTGACAAGCCCATATTCGGCGTCTTGAATCGGATGGATGTTAGCCCTGGGTACACGGTAGGTGTGGGGCTGCGGGCGAGTGCGTCATTAACGGGCTAGGAGGTGATAAGGCCCATATTGATAGCAGGCCTTCAAGCGGAACTGATGCTGCCGCGCATGATGTCCTTCACTTCGCAGGAATCCGAGATCAATACACAGAAGGGCCGCGCGACGCGAACGGCAATCGGACAAGCAGCCCGAAACCCGGCTATGACAGCTCCAACATCATGACGTCCCGTAAAGGGCGGAAGCTCAAGCCGGAACAGATTCAGGAGGCAAAGAGAAACGGCTCGACGAAGCATTGTACTCAGTCGAATGGGGTACGACGTGCAGCTGGGGTGCCCAATGATCCACCGTTCTGCATTGCTGTTCGCCATCATAGCCTGGACCTCGACGATATCGGCCAGTGGCCAAAGGAGGCCTCGGCCAGTTGAGGTTTGGATAGGAGGGGACGACGGGTACACCTTAAGGCTTCGGGACGTGGTCGAGGAAGCGTTCCGCCGGTCCACGGAATTCAAGTTGAGCAGTGGCCGGCAGCGGGGGACCTTGCTTGTGACGATTCCAGAAAACCTGAAATGGAAACGCATGGGAGATAGAACCCTCTTGACGTACGATGTGGAGTTCTCGACTGTCGGTAGGAAGTCGGCGAATCGAAACAGTGGCTCATGCTGGGAGGATGACCTGGGCGCCTGTGCGAGAGCGATCATGCAAGGCGCGACCCGAGTTCCGTAGCCCAATGGCTATACAGGCGCCACTGGGATGCGAGCAACCGGCCTCGATTACTTCGAGGCGAGGTTTTTCAACGAAGCCCAGGGTGGTTCACAGGGGAAGGAGCGGGATTCGGAGACGGAGTTTGAGTATTTCGAGGCGCGGTATCTGGATGGGCGGCAGATGCGGTTTACGAGCGCGGACCCGATTAGTTTGACGGCAACACGCCAAGGCGATCCGCAGGGTTCAACCTCTACGCATATGCGCTGAACAACCCGTTCCGGTTTGTGGATCCGACGGGGATGGATCCGGTGCCAGTGGGTTGTAAGGGGCCGACTTCGGGAAACTGCTACTCGACTGAGATTGAGCAGGGTGAGCAGAAATATGCGGCGACGATTGGAGCCCGCGTTCTACCCAGCGGCGACAATGGGCCGATTCAGCGGGTTGCGAACGCTGGGGTAGGTTGGATCAAGAAGGGGATCTCCGAGATCCTTGACCTGATGAGCCTCGGGAACCCGACAGACACGGTGCAGGACATCCAATGGTGGCTTCAGCCGAGCAATCAGAGGCGGAAGGCGGGCGCAGAGGGAAGTCTGGTGTACGGGGCGTTACTTGGCGCGACCAATGTGCATCACCTGCTTCCGCGGCAGTTTGCTAGGTTCTTCAGCCGAGCCGGGCTCAACGTAGAGGACTACACTCTGGTGATGGGCACGGCCGCACATCGGCTCAGGCCGGGAGGGCTGCATACTGGAAAGGGAGAGGCGAATTGGAATGGCGCTTGGAGAGCGTATTTCGCTAGATCCCCGGATGCTGGGAGGGAACAGATTTTGGAGCACCTGACGAAGATGAGGAAGGACTTTGGCCTGAGCAAGTAGGAGGAATCAGCAATGCACGAACTTTTCGTCATGAGACCCCAGGACCGCCTGGATCTCCTCGGAACATGGGATGACTCTGTGGACCTTGAACAGATCCACTGCACTCTAAACTCGGGCCACCAACGAGGCGGCAGGAGGGTCACGGATCTGAGTATAACTTTGCCACCCCGTGCAGCGTGCCTCAACTTCATATGGACATGGTTGACTGAGTGCCTCTTAAGCTCGCTTGCGTGTGATCGCCTTTCGAACCACGGGATCACTGGATTTGAAACCAGGGCTGCTACCGTTCAGATTGGGCGCAGCGCGACTAAGCAGCTTCGCCGAATTTGTCGTAACGGGATGGGGCGGCGTTGCTCCCCCTTCGTCGGGCGTGCACCTCCGAAAGTACTGCCCTGCTTGTGGCCTACGGGAATACAGTGACGTCACGAACTGGTCCAGGGTCTTCGATAGCAACCAATGGGACGGGTCAGATATCTTCTTGATCTGGCCATTTGTGCGATTTCCAATCGTGACCGCTCGGGTGTCCTCGCTGATCATCGAAGACGGCCTTACTGGAATTAACCTGGTGCCGTTATCCGAGATGCCTGTCAGCGAGCTCGGCTTTTCGCCCGGTCGCATCTCAAATTGGTTTCCGGGCCGTTCCGAAGACCAGCTAGGCGTTTCGTAAGGAATGCAGGCCACTCGGGCCTCCTAAACTCCGTTTGCGGAATTCTGATGAAAGACTACCGCACGTCGATCACATAGGGAACGTGGACGGTGACGCCGCCGGATGCGCAGCGGGCGCGGTCGTTCCAATACGACCCGTTGGGCCGGTTGACGCAGGCGGCGAATCCGGAGAATGGGACGATCACGTATGCCTACGACGACAGTGGGAACCTGATTGACCGGCGGGACGCGGCATCGGCGCGCATGTGCGCGGTGAGCGCGGCGAGCACGGGATGACACCACCGCCTGGCCACGACGCGCTGAACCGGCCGCTGCGGAAGAACTACACTTCGGCGGTCGCCACGCCGAGCGTGGTGTACAGCTATGACCAGGATCTTTCGGGCGGGGTACGAACTATTGCAGGGGGCGGCTGAGTGCGGTGACTGCGGGCTCGACGACGGTGTCGTATAACCGGTATGATGCGATGGGCCGCGTGAAGAAGCACACCCAGACCACCGACAGCGTGGAGTATCCGTTCCTGTACGACTACAACCCGGCCGGGCTGAATACGTCCATCAGGTATCCCTCAGGCCGGCAGGTGACGACGGCATACGACGCGGCGGGGCGGGCGAGCGGGGTGAGCTCGGGGACGACGAATTATGTCAGTGGGGCCGGCTATGCGCCGCACGGGGCTTTGTCGCAATCGTTGTCCGGCGGGCAGTACGAGACGCGGACGTACAACTGGCGACTGCAGCCGGTGGGGCTGACTTTGGGAGCGACGGCGGGGAGCACCGGCGGCTTGGGGTTGACGCTGGACTATGGTGGTAGCGAGAACAACGGCAACTTGCTGTC
Source organism: Bryobacterales bacterium (assembly GCA_016721425.1). Lineage (GTDB taxonomy): Bacteria > Acidobacteriota > Terriglobia > Bryobacterales > Bryobacteraceae > Paludibaculum. The sequence goes on from JADKID010000001.1 coordinate 69,994, forward strand.
GCAGCAGATTGTGGGCTCGGGGCTGGCGCAGACGCTGGTGCAGAGCTACCGGTATGATTCGTCGAACCGGTTGAGCAAGGCGACGGAGACGCTGGGGACCGCGGCGGGGGCGGAGGTGTGGCACCGGACGTTTGCGGCGGACGACTATGGCAACGGCTATACTTCGGAGACGTCGGCGTCGCTGCCGACAGACAGTTTCACGCCGACGACGGCGAGTTGGTTCAATGAGAAGAACCAGTTGAAGAACCTAGTATTGCCGGCGACGCCCGATCCGAATGGGACGGGGAATCTGATTGCGATTGGCGGCTATCAGCTGACCTATGACGGGGAGAACCGGCTGGCGACGAGCAAGCTCGGCACCGTGACGACGACGTATGACTACGATGGCGACGGGCGGCGGGTGAAGAAGGGCGCGGTGACGTACGTCTACGACGCGTTCGGGAGTCTGGCGGCGGAGTACGGCGGGGCGACGGTGACGTCCGGGACGCAGTATTTGACGGCAGATTGGTTGGGGAGCACGCGGGCGGTGAGTGCGGGCGGGACGGTGACGGAGCGGCGGGACTACCTGCCGTATGGGGAGGTGATTCCGTCGACGCGAGGAGGGCGGACGGCGCTGTGGGCGGCGAGTGTTGGGGTGAGGCAGGAGTTTGCGGGGAAGGAGCGGGATTCCGAAACGGGGCTGGATTACTTCGGGGCGAGGTACTTCGCGGGGGCGCAGGGGCGGTTCACGAGTCCCGACCCACCGCTCCTTGATCAACATGTTGAAGACCCTCAGAGCTGGAATCTTTACACGTATGCTCGCAACAATCCCCTGGTCTATGTAGATCCGACGGGGAATGCCATTGGGTTGACAGGCGACGAAGCGGAACGCAGGAAACAGTTGCAGGCACTTCAGGGAGCAGTTGGAGCGAAAGCGGGAGATTACCTGTACCCGAACAAGATCACGAAGACGAACGACGATGGCTCGACAAGCACAAGCTATTTCGTTGGCGTTCTGGATGGTGGTCCGAGTGGCGAAGGCCCAGCGTTTGAATCACTTAATGCATCTTCGAGTGACCTGAATGGTGTGATCCAAGACAGCCAAGTTGCCCAAGTTAGCTTGATGAACGCAGGCGAAGCTTTCACTTATTTCAGCCCAACTGGGAGGATGGCTGCCTTGGATTCAAACACGGCGGGCATGACTTCTCCTTTCAACCAGCCGGCGCCGATCAAGATCTGGGTGCTTGATCCATCGAGCTCGTCCTACTCCAACCTCCCCGGTAGCTCGATGTCCGATGGCCGTCCTGGTTCACGGTCTTTGATGACCACGCTAATACATGAACTTGGTCATGCGGCTTGGCAAATGGACAAGAAAGCTGGACGGGCAGTGCCCAATGATCCCTATGGCAATGGCCGAGCCCTCCAGTTCGAGAACAACGTCCGAAAACGGATGGGTGGTTCGATCAGAAAGATTCACTAGGAACATCGCCGATGCAATGTACAGAAGTTTGCCGTCTAGTTTTTGCAGTTGTCAGCTTGGTGTTCTCGGGATGCAGGAGTGATTCTGACCAGCGGGGAACGTTCCTTCGTGCTGTCTTTGAGGACTTTAACTATGTCGGGGAGGGAGGGGTATCGAGATTGTATAGACAGGCAGTTGCACCGCCCGGAATACCGGTTCCTGAATCGGCGCAAAGAGATAGGCAGTATATTTTTCAGCCGCGGAATGGCCTAGATGCTGTACAATTCGTGGTATCGGCGCTTCCGAGCCGTTTATCGAAAGCAGGAGTAACGGTGATTGATGGCCCGAAAAGTAGTGATGATTTTGCGACTCCCGATTTAGGGGGGCCAGTCTGGGAGATTCGATTCTCTCAGGGCCGGTACCAAGGGCGAATCTACAACCGATACAATTCCTTACTGGCGCAACAGCGCCTGGAAATGCCTGCTGGGTCGAGCGATGACTTTCTGGTTGTGTTCGAAAACTGACCGCAACTTCGTTGATTGCGATGCTGTTCACCGGCAAGGAGCGGGACTCGGAGACGGAGTTTGAGTTTTTTGAGGCGCGGTATCTGGATGGGCGTCAGATGCGGTTTACGAGCGCGGACCCGGTGAGTTTGACGGGGGCGCGGGTGGGCGATCCGCAGTTGCTGAATTTGTATGCGTATGCTCGGAACAATCCGTTCCGGTTTGTTGATCCGACGGGGATGGAGACGGGGAACCCGGTGGCGGTGCCTTGTACGGACCCGGGTTCGGGGAACTGCTTCACGACATTGCCGCAGAAGGACGGCGAGCAGAAGTACTTGGAGTGGCTTGCGCTCCGCACTGAGCCCCAGCCCACGCAAGACTTCGGCCAGAAGTTCACAGTTGAGATGGACAGACGGAGCGAGCCCTCGAAGCAGCTTATAGGTGCCGTCGCAGTAGGTGCTGTGGCGGTCGGTGCAAGCGCTGCAGTTGCACCAGTGGCTGGACAGGCCATCAATGAGCTCGCGTTTGGGTCCGCAACTGAACGGTTGTTCTGGGCAGGTGGACAGGTCGCCGCCGAGGCTGCTACGGCATCCGGAATTGGCCGTGTTATCAGCCAGTCTCCGGTTGGTGGCGCTTTCGAGCGGTTAACCAGTTCTCTATCGTACAGATGGCAGCGGCCTGGCTGGGCGGTCCTATCGAGGTTCTGGGCTTCCGGGGCGGCTGGGACTGTCAATG
>JADKID010000002.1 GCA_016721425.1 Bryobacterales bacterium
GGCCACCGGTACGAGGTCTTCGTGGGCTCAATCCGCCGGCGGAGGGCGAAACAAGGAACGAGCCGCGGTTGGTGCTCAGCATCAGCCGGTCCGGGCGCAGCCAGACGCCGGAAAAGAGGAAGGCCGGCGTGTCGCGCTGAGGACCTCAGGCCGCCCCCTTCCACCGATGTCCGGCGCAGTTTGCCTCGCGCGGTGAGATAGAGCGAGCGGCTATCGGGCGCCCAGAAGAGGTGTGGGCGCCGGCGGTGTCGGGAATCAGCTTGGGCTCCAACGCGCTCAGTTCGCGCACAAAGACGCTGGGGGCGCCACTGGTATCCACGGCCGTGAAGGCAATCTGACTACCATCCGGAGATAGCGAAAACGACTGGCGGCTGGCCGCGCCTTCGAGCGCGAACCCGGCGGAGGCGACACCGCAAATCGGGTCAGGTGTAGGACTCGACCCTCGTTGCTTTCGCGTACCGAGCCAGTATGCTCCGAACAGGAGAATGACCGCGGCCACTGCGGCAGCACCGGAAGCCAACGTTTCAGCTGGTTCCTGCGCGGGGCGTCCGTCCGCAGTGGCGCTGGCGAGGCAATCTCCAGAACCGCCCGAGCGGTCGGCTGGTGTACCAGGGCGACGAATCGATAGCCCCGTCCGGGAATGGTTTCCACGTAGCGCGGCTGTACTGCCGCGTCGCCGAGCGCCTGGCGCAACTTGTTGACCGCGGCATTCATGCCCTGCTCGAAATCGACGAACGTGGTGTCCTGCCAGAGGTGTTGCCGCAGTTCCTCGCGGCTGACGACTTCGCCATGGCGGTCTACCAGCAGAGACAGAATCTGGAGGGGTTTGCCCTGCAGCCGGATGCGATTGCCGGATTTGTAGAGGTCTCCCGACAGGTGTCGTACTCGAACGGGCCGAAGGCGAGTTTGGGCAGCGAATTTGGCTGAGGTCCGCGAAGATCGATCCAACCAGGGAATCTACCGGGAATGCCCAACTCTAACACGCCTGGACTCATCGAGTTAAGCGCTGATGTGAAATTGCATTCAGAAACCATGGACGGGCTGGCGAACTTCCCCATAGTGGTCGCCATGCACATGAAACCGCTCGCCGCTTTGCTGTTTTGCACCGCACCCGTCTGGTGCCAGCCTCAAGTGCTGGTCACGGGCTTGCAGGGTCCGAACAAGATCATCCTTACGCCCCGCGGCAACCTGCTGGTGTCGGAGACCAACATGGCGCCGAACCTGGGCAGGATCTCCTTTGTCACCCGGAGTGGCACCAGGCGCAGTCTGATTGAGGGGCTGCCGTCCGGAACCGAGGTCACGATGTCCGGCGGCAGTGGACCGTCGGCCATGGCGCTCCGTGATCGCACCTTGTATTTCACTGTGGGCCCGGGCGACTCCGAACGTCGTGGTACGGCTCCGGGCACGTCCATTCACAACCCGGAAGGCAGGTCGTCTCCCCTGAACTCCGTGCTGCTGGAAATGCGCCTCAGCGTGGAGCCGGACCTGATCCTGGGTACATTCCGGATGACGCCGGAGAATCAGCTGGCGATTGCCGATGGCAGGACGGTGGAGCTATCGGATGGCTCCGGCGGTACCGCTCAGATTTCCATGCTTTCCCGCTTTCCGCTGTCGGAGCCGGACCGAAACGCGATCTACAAGTTCTCCAATCCATGGGGACTGACGTTCACGCCTGACGGGCTCGGACTGTACATGGCAGACGCCTCCCAGAACTCCGTGACGCGGGTGGACCTCGCCACTGGAAAATGGCAGCGGGCTGATGCGCTTTGCGCATGAACCCCATCCCACTCCGGTGGGCGCGCCGGTGCTGGATGCAGTGCCGACCAGCGTGCGCACGTATGGCGACCAGTTACTGGTCAGCCTGCTGACGGGCTTTCCGTTTGTACCTGGCAATTCCAGGGTGATGCTTGTCGATCCCGTCACCGGCACCAGCCAGCAGTTCATGTTTGACCTCACGTCGGTGACGGACGTTCTGTGGCGTCCGCGTCCCAACGCGAGGCCGCAATTCTTCGTGCTGGAGTTCAGTGCGAATCAGAGCGCGACGCCAGCCCCTCCGGGCCGGTTGCTGCGATTCGATACGGAGAACGCCACGGTGGCCGCCGCGCCGCTGATCACGCCGGTGAGTCTGGCCTTCGACGAAGCGACGCAGGACCTATTCATTTTGGAGCTGAGGGGGCAGATTCTACGGCTTCATCGAATAGTGGAGCGTAGTCGGGCCGGGTGTCGAATCCGGCCCGTGTCGCTCGCGAGGCGCGACGCAGCCCTGGACCGCGCTAATGGCGCTGTAGCCGGATGTCGGCGTGGGCGAGGTGCGCTCAGGCCAAGTAGTTGCGGATCAGTTTGACGTTGCCGGGCGGCGTTTCCAGGGGCAGGCAGCCGGTGCCCATGAGGCAGTTTTTCCGGCCGGCGGCGATGGCGACGATGCGATCCACCTCGCGGTAGATGGTGGCGGGGTCGTGGCAGGCGACGATGCCCGGGTCCATGTTGATGCGCACGTTGACGTGGGGATGGGTTTCGCAGAGGCGATCGACGAAGCCCTGCTGGTTGGTCTCGACGTTGCAGACGACGTAGCCGGTGCCGGTGGAGAGGATGTCGTCGAGGATCTTGAAGGTGTTGCCGCCCATGATGCAGGGGACGGCGTGTCCGGCGATGGCGGCAGTGAGCTCGATGATGCGGCGGAGGGCGGCAGCTCCACGTTGCCGGAACTGGCGGGGAGAGCAGCGGCGGCGGCGGCGGATTCAAAGAAAGCCACGTCGAGGCCGGCATCGATGACGGCCCTGGAGAAGACGGCCTGGTTTTCAGCGAGGCGCAGGAGCCAGGCGGCGACGTCCGCGGGGCGATCGGCGACATCCTCGCAGAGCTGGTTGATGCCGCGCAGGTTGAAGGCGATGGAGAAGGGGCCGGCGATGGGAATGCGGATATCGGCCTCGGGGGAGCGCCGCTTGAGGCGGCGGCCGACGTCGATGACCATGGCGATGCGGCCGTCGCGGGCGGGGTGGAACGGGGCGATGTCGAGGGCGTCTTCGGAAAGAGCGGCTCGTGGACGGCCGGGATGCCGTCGTTGCCGGGAACGGAGATTTTGGCTCCGTAGGCCTCGGCCTCCAGGTTGTAGATATCGATGCCGACAACGATGGGGGTGTGGCGGTATTCGAGCCAGGCGTCCCGGTGCCCGCGGAACATGAGCTCGGCGTCCTGAGAGGTTTCCCAGGGCGAGCGGCCGACGAAGCGGGCGGCGTGTTCGTAGACGGAGGGGTTGAACGGGATTTTCATGGGGTACTTCCTGACGCTTGCAGTATATCGAGGGTGGGCGGCCCGAGGTGTGCTACCTCTCCTGGAGGGCGGCTGAGAGGCTTAAGGTTTCGGAGACTTCGCCTTGCGGGCCGAGGCCGATGGGCGATCACGAAGGTCCCATCTTTCTCGGTTGACAAGCGGTTTTGGTTTCAGCACTTTGCGGGTCTGTTCCGCACTGGGAGCGTAGTAGGCAGTGCGGGTCCGGCCGACGGAAGGCCTCTGCCATCACGCGCTACGGATCCGTTTTTTCAGATCGCCCTAAGACGTTTATTTTGTGGCATTTGCGGGTTCGATCCGCACTGGGTGGACGCTATCAGGGCGGCGGGGGCGCGCTGGCTGCTGTTCTCGAGGCTGCTGCAAGTTCCTTCGTTTGTGCACATTACGGGTTCGTTCGGCACTCTGCGAAAGTGATTGCCGTCCAGCAGCCTGGCGACAGGGGGGAGGGCGGTTCAGTTTTCAAGGAGCACGTGTGCCGGGCACGGCGCCTCGCACGGTTCCCTTATACACCATGGTTTTGAAAATCGGAGCGCCGGAGAGGCAAACTCTGGGGCAAGGTGTTGATAGAGCGGCAGAAGAAATCTTTCAGATTTTTGTGAACGCGATTCGGAGAAGCGGCAATTGGTGAAAGTCCGGGACGCTGATTCAAATACGCTTGGTGAAGGTTGACAAACTTGCTGCACAGGCCTTTGGGGATGAACTCCTTTCAAGACTTTCAGAACTGCACATCCTTGACACGCGCGCCTTCTCGCCGTATGGTTGAGTTTCGTCGTTGAACAACGACGGTATGACGGCTTTCATCGGTTGACGCGATCCAGGCGGTATCAACGAGTGAATGGCGTGGACGTGGAAGATTCGCGGCAATTCATCGAGTTTTCCTACGACACGGCGGTGAACGGGAAGGGGCGGTTGGCCTGGGTGGCGAGCTATCAGCACTTCGTCAACGGCACGTCGCCGATTGTGGAGAGTTTTTCGTATACGGCGGCGGGGCTGGTGACGCAGAAGAGCTTGCAGGTGACGGGCGTCGCTACCGTGAACCTGACCTATGGTTGGGACACGGAGGGCCGGCCTACCTGGCAGCAGTTCCCGACAGTGGGCACGGCGGGGCCGCGCTTCACGTGGGAGTACCATGCCAATGGCAGGCTGTTAAAAATGAAAGAGACTGATAGCAACGGCAACCCGGTGGCGGATCTGGTGACGGACGCGACGTATAACGCGGCGGGGCAGATGACGCAGTTGGTGACGCCCGGCGGGACGGAGAACCGGACGTACAACGTGCTGGGGCAGTTGACGCAACAGAACGGGCTGGGCAAGAACGTGGAGTACCGCTTCAGCCCGACGGCCAACGATGGGCGGATCACGCAGCGGAAGGACTGGGTGTCCGGTGAAGAGGTGAGTTACCTCTACGATCAATTGGGGCGGCTGACATCCGCCGTGACGACCGGGCCGGAGTATGGCCTGAGCTTCTCGTACGATGGATTCGGCAACAAGACACAGCAGACGCTGACGAAGGGAACGGGGCCCACGCATTCCTCCCCGGTGGATGCGCAGACGAACCGGCTGGGCGGATTCGGATATGATCTGAATGGAAACGTGGTTTCCGGGCTGAGCGGACTGCCCGGGACGTATGCCTTTGATAATGAGAACCGGCTGGTCAACAACAACGTGGAAACGTACGGCTATGGCGCAGCGAATCAGCGGTTGTGGAAGCGGCGCAGCAATGGTGTGTACGAGGTGTACTTGTACGGACTGGGCAGCGAGTTGCTGGAAATCTATGAGGCGACGTCAGGTACGCCGTGGGGCTTTGCGCGGAAGGCTGGCTCGCAGCGGGCGTGGTTCGGCGGGCGGTTGATTCGGACCGGGAGCGCGGCTGTGAATTCGGACAGGGTGGGAACCTATCAAGGGACGTATCCGTATGGCGAGTTGCAGGGTGCGTTCGGGACAGCCGGAGAGAAGTTTGCGACGTATCACCGGGACACGACGGGGTTAGATTACGCGGTGAACCGGTACTATTCGCCGCAGATGGGGCGGTTCTTGAGTGCTGATCCGTATCAGGCCAGCGGTGGACCGGCGAAGCCGGGAAGTTGGAACCGGTATGCCTATGTGGAGGGAGATCCGGTGAATTTCAATGATTCGCAAGGGCTGGCAGGAGTCCCCAATACTTACGGGCCACCCCCGGGGATGATCTGCAATACTTACGCGGGGACGCTTTGCGGAGTGTTCTCGACCAATGGGCTATTCGCGGCGGAAGCGGCGAATATATTCATGAGCAATGTTCCGTCGTTCAGCCCCGAGGTCAACTACGCCAACATTAACGGCAAGGATGTCAGGGTCGGCGCTGATTCGACGATTGGGAATCCTGGGGTCGGTATCACAGAGGGAATGAAAGATGCGTTGGAACTTCATCGGGACGCACAAGCCAGCACCGTGCCTCAGACAATCTGCATTGGGACTACCTGCATGGGGGAGGTCCCCTTCAAGGTACCGGGTTGGCTCGCTGGAGATAGCACTGAGAAAATCCATCGAAACTTGGTGATTGGCAACGCGAATAGTGATTTTTCGCACAATCTCATTACTCAAGCCGAATTCGAGAAGTTGACTAAGTATATCGATCCTTACTTTGGTGCTCACCCCCTTGCAACACCGCCTTCGCTGGTGTGGCAGAATATTTTCACGACGCCGCCACCTTTGACGATTGCTCCGCCGGCATGGGCAATTCCACCAGCGGGCATTCCCCGGCCCCTGCTCCGTAGTGGGGTGTCCCAAGATGGATACATTAGCAGTAATTGCCGTCCTCGAGAGAATACGGGGGATGAATGTAGTGATTTGGCTTCGAACCAAAAGCCGTACAGGCGAGGAGATTATCACCTGATGTGGCCCTTGAGTCTAGGATTCGTCGCATCACTTCTGACCTTTGCCCAGGAAGTGACGCTTCGAACGGTTACTAAGGAAGTGGCGGTTCCGTTTGTGGTTTTTGACGAGAAGGGCTTCCTCAGGGGTGCCCTTCCAAGGAAGCGCTCTCGGTTCTCGAGAATGGCCGGACCATGTCAATTCGAGGTGTGCAACTCGTCAATGGCGAGCCAATTGCTCTCGGAATAGTGCTCTCGTTAGATACGCTTGGCATCTCCTCGCGCGACGACACCCGCACTGCCCTCGCGATGGTCCGCGACTGGTTGAATGATGGCGATGGCTGCATTGCCGTGAACGCCACAGGGTTTCACTCCTGGGATGAGGAGCACCGAGGCTTTGGCAAGATCCGGCAGTCAGACATCGCATTAGGGCGCTTGGGGTGTCTGCCCTTACTGCAGGACCTGGCTCAACGCATGGCTGTATGGCGCCATCAGGGAATGGAGACTGGCTACGTGGGCTACACATGGACGGGAGTGCGCCGCGCCTTGCAGGAGCTTGACCGGGATCCGCGGCTGCGAAAGGCTATCATCGTCTTTGGGAAGGGTGCTGACTGGGACCATTTTAGTCTCCCTCAAAGTCTAAAGTCTCTGGCAGCCGGCCGAATGACGCCCATTTTTTCGTTGTATTTCCCGCCGGAGGATTTGTCGGACCCGAAGGTCCGTGCCAAGGTGGCCGAGATTACAGGCAATCAATCGGTTTTGCCGTTAACGCCGATACTGAAGGGCAAGCTGACCGTGGGCTTAAAAGCACTGGACAAACTGACCCAAGCCTCAGGAGGCGGGCTATACCAAGTGAGCGAGGAGTCGATCCTTCCGGTTGCCAAGGGGCTCATCGCCAGCCTGCGCCAGCAGTGCCAGCTCACCTACGAGCCACCTGCGGACGGCGCACCGGGGTTCCGGAAGATCGAGGTCACGATCTCAACGCCGGGATGGAAGGTGCGGCACCGGCCGGGGTACTACCCGGATCAGTTGGCGGCGCCGGCAAAGCCGTGACAACGAAAGCGCTCCAGAAGGAATTCTGGCAGTCAGCAGCGTTGGTTCGGATTGGGTTGCTTCTGGCTGTCGTCTTCGTCTTCTCGGCCTGCATTTCGCTACCCTTCGTCAATCTCGACGATCCCGGCTACCTGGGCGAGTCCTCGCCGGTGCGGCTGGGCTTTACCGCCAGCGGGCTGGTCTATGCTGTCACGTCAGTCCGGCACATCTATTGGCAGCCGTTGACGTGGCTGAGTTATATGGCGGACACGGAGCTATTCGGATTCAGTCCAATGGCCATCCACCGCACGAACGTGGTCCTGCACGCGTTGGCAGCGATGGCCGTGGCTGCGCTCCTGGCGCGGCTGGTGGGATCGTGGTGGTGGGGCCTGCTGGGGGCGCTGCTGTGGGCGGCGCATCCGCTGCGGGTGGAATCCGTGGCATGGGCGGCGGAGCGGAAGGACGTGCTCAGCGGGTTGCTTGGCGTGGCAGCGCTGGTGGCGCATCTGCGGCAGACGGACACGGGCCGCCGGGGTTGGGCGGCAGTTGCGCTGGCGCTGGGGTGGCTGGCGATGATGGCGAAGCCTTCGGCGGTGGTTCTACCCGTGTTGATTCTGCTGCTTGACCGGTGGTGGGAGGGAGCTGAGTGGAACTGGCGCCGGACGACGATCCATGTGTCACTGCTGCTATTGGCTGCCTTGGGCGTGGGCGCGCTGACGGTGATGGGGCAGGACGCCGCAGGCGCGCTGGCGCTGGTGGAGCGGGCGGCGGGCGTCCGCGCGGCCAATGCTGTGGTGAGCATGGCAACGTATCTGGGCCAAACGGTCTGGCCGATCGGGCTGGCTTGCCACTACCCGTATCCGGCGGAGATGAATCCGTGGGTGGTGGCGGGATCGGCGGCTGTGCTGGTGGCGCTCGCCGGGGTGTGCTGGCGGGTGCGGGCGGGGCGCCCTTACCTGCCTTACGGGCTGTTGTTCTTTTCGATCGCACTGACGCCGGCGCTGGGCTTGGTGCAGGCGGGGCGGCAGGCGCATGCCGACCGGTTCACCTATTTGGCGGCGGTGGGGTTGGCATGGGTGGTGGCGGCGGGCGGACGCGAGGCGTCGCGCCGGGGGGAGCGCTGGGGTTACGGACTGGCACTTGGGCTGGCTGTGTTAGGCGGCGCACTGGCTCGGCGGACGCAGGTGCAGATTGAGACATGGCGCTCGACGGTGGCGCTGTTTCAGAACGCGGCTGATGCCGGAGGGGGCGACGGGTTTGTGATGGGGAACCTGGGCGGCGCGCTGATGATGGAAGGGCGGAATGCGGAGGCCGTGGCTCCGCTGCGGGCGGCTGCGCGGCTGGAGCTCCGTCAGGCGGTGCATTGGCGGAATTTGGGATGGGCGCTGGTGCGGACGGGCGATACGGCGGGCGCGTGGGCGGCGAGCGAGCGGCTGGTGGCGGAGTTTCCCGAAGACGCGGAGGGGCACTTTCTACAAGGGCGGGCGGCGGTGATGCGGCGGGCGTTTCCTGTGGCGGTGGCGGCGCTGGGACGGGCGATTCGATTCGGCTGGCCTCCAGGGCAGGCGGCGACGCTGGCGCATGATGCTGGGGTGACGCTGGCACGGGAGGCGATTGGCGGAGGCGCGGGGTTGTTTGCAGCGGCGGTGGAGTGGGCTCCAGAGAGGCCGGAGTTCCGGCGGTCGCTGGGGCTGGTCGTGGTGGATCTGGATCGGCAGGACGGGCGACGAGCTCCGGTTGCGCTCAGGTAAGCTATTCCCGGATCAATTTGACATTGCCGGGCAGCCTCTCCAGCGGCGGGCACACTGCGGGGCGCGCACTACCGCTCCTGGAGTGCAGCGAAGAGGTTGAGCAGTCCCCTGCCCTGGAAGTGGGGGTCGCGGCGGAGGTCGGTGGCGGAGGCGAGGAGGATCTCCTTGACGGCTTGGGATTTGCCGATGAATTCGCAGCGGACGGAGAGGAGGGCGGCGATGGCTCCAGAGACGTGGGGGGCGGCCATGGAGGTGCCGGAATCCTCGACGTAGGCGGTGCGCCAGTCCTCGCCGGGCGGGGCCTTGACGGGCGAGGCGCAGGAGATGATGCGCTCGCCGGGGGCGACGAGATCGGGCTTGCGGCGGCCGTCGCCGGTGGGGCCTTTGGAGGAGAAGTAGGAGACGCCGTAGGAGTGGGGGCGATCGCGGTGGGTGGAGCCGACGGTGATGGCGAGCTCGGCGTTGGCGGGGTCGTTGATGGTGAGGGCGAGGCAGGTGGAGGCGGGGCCGTAGCCGGAGTTGCCGGCGGCGACGACGACGCAGACGCCGCTGTGGACGAGGCGATCGACCTGGACGCAGAGGGGGGAGGCTCCGCAGGCGAACCATTCGGGATCGAACTCGTAGCCGAGGCTGAGGTTGACGCCGTGGATGAAGAGGCGGCGGCCGAAATCGTTGACCTGCTGGATGTGGTCGAGGGCGGCGAGGATGTCGGAGACTTCGCCTTCGCCGTCGGGGCCGAGGACTTTGAGGGAGATCAGCTTTGCCTGCGGGGCGATACCGCGCTGGCCCTCGTCACGGAGGGACTGGCCGGCGAGGATGCCGGCGACGTGGGTGCCGTGGCCGAACTCGTCGGTGAGGGGGGAGCCGGCGCCGGTGAAGTCGCGGTGGACGAGGCCGGGCGGTAATTCGAGGTTGTGGTGAGTGTCGAAGTGGGAGTGGGGGGCGATGCCGGAATCGGCGACGGCCCAGACGATGCCTTTGCCGGAGGCGCGGAAGGCGGTGAGGGCGGCATCGGCCTTGATGGTGGAGGTGGAGCGGGCGGTGAGGGCGCGGACGCGGTGGTTGAGCCAGATTTTGTAGAGCAGGCCCTGGCGGGCGGCGGTTTCGAGGCGGTGGATTTCAGTTTTGGTCAGGCGCGCCTGGAGGAGGCCGCTGGAGGTGGCGCCGACGGGCAGGGCGGAGGGGACGAGGGCGAGGAGCTCGGCGGCGGCGCCGGCGTGGTGGAGCTCCAGCAGGACGCTGGCCGGAGCGTCGTCCGGGAGCGTTTCGAGAAGTTGTTGGAGGGCGAGGTCCAGGAGAGTGAAGCGCAGCCGCGAAGCGTCGAAAGTCATAGATTGATTCCGGCACCATTGTACGCATGGCGCTCCAAATTTCCGGATTTCCGAAAGGGGCGATGTCGTTGATATGGCGCGGGATAAGTGAATTTGGAGCCCTTGTGAACGGGATTTCGCGGAGGGGCGATTTTCCTGGTAGGATGGCGCTGTGCCACTCACTTCCCGCCGTGCGTTTTTGGCTGCGATGACCGTCAAGGGCCCGGTGCGGCGTTATCACGTTTGCCTGGCTCCGGATGCTTTGGAGGCGGATGCCGAGCTGCTGGAGGTGGTGCGGGACGCTGGGGTGAGCGATGTTTGGGTGGCAGGGTTCTTCTATGGGCACTGGCACTATTCGCCCGAGCGGATCGGGGTGCAACTGCGGCGGATTGAGAAGCTGGGGCTGCGCGGGCACGTGGTGCAACTGCCATTGGGGCATCCGGGGGATTCGTTGGGCGCGGTGACGGGCCAGCCTCCGTTGATTCCGCCGGCGCACTGGTCGCGGGTGGTGCGGGCGGACGGGCGGATCGGGTGGGGGACTTCGTTGCATGAGCCGGCTACGGCCGAGAACGCGGAGGCGCTGCGGCGGCTGGGGGCGATGGGGGTGCGGGCGGTTTTCCTGGATGACGATTTCCGGCTGGCGAGCGGGCCGGGGTCCATTGGGGATGTTACTGCCCGCGGCATATTGAGGATTTCCGGCGAGTGCATGGGTATGGGGCGTCGTGTGGCGAGGAGTTGCGGGCGGCGGTGGCGGAGCGGAGTTTGAATCTGATGGTGCGGGCGTGGGTGGATTTTCATTCCGACCGGCTGAGCGAGTGCTTTCGTGATGGTGATGTACCTGGGCGCGGAGAAGGCGGGGATCCGGCTGGGGCACTACCGGAATGTGCCGTTCCGGGTGGGCGAGCTGATGTTCCGGGACAAGGATTTTGAGCCGGTGAAGGGCAAAACGGATGAGCTTTTCAGCGCGCTCTTTCACCGGCGGTTTGCGCGGCCGGAGCTGGCGTACAGCGAGACGACGGCATTTCCGGCGGATGCCTTGTCGGCGTCCAATATGGCAGCGAAGCTGGCGATTTCGACGCTGGCGGACGTGCGGAATACGATGTTCATGAGCGGACTGACTCCGTTTCCGCGGGCGCACTGGAGCGTGCTGGCGCCGGCGATGCGAGCCCAGGCGGCGCTTCATGGGGAGTTTGCGGGGCTGCGGCCGGCGGGGCCGTTCCGCCACTACTGGGGCGAGGCGAGCCGGTATGTGGGCGATGACCGGCCTTACAGCCTGTTCCTGGCGGCGGGAGTGCCCTTCTCCGTGTGCGACACGGCGCCGGAGACGGGATGGGCGTTCCTTTCCGACGCCGACGCGGGGGTGGCGTGGAGGGCCGGGGCGCAGGCGGTGTCGCGGCGGACCAGGCCGGAGACTCTGCCGGAACTGTTTGGGCTGAAGAGAGAGATCCGGGGCGAATTGGAGGCGGCGGGGACGCCGTATGTGGTGGAGGATCAGCCGGCGGTGCTGGCTTGGTATCCGGAGGCTCGGGGGGCGCTGGTGTGGAACCTAGCGGAGCAGGCGGCGCGGCTGACGGTGCGGATGCGGGGGCGGGACGTGGCGGTGACGGCCGGACCGCTGGAACTGGTGAAGGTGGCGGGGCTGTAAGTTGCTCTCTATTGCTACCATTGAAGGCAAGACTGGTATGACTCAATTCAAGGTTCGCTCCCTGCTGCTCGCTTCTCTGCTGACCATGGCGCTCGCGGCGCAAACACTGCCGCCGGGTGTGCAAAAGGTAACCAGTGTGGAAGGAATTACGGAGTACACGCTGCAAAACGGGCTGCGCGTGCTGTTATTCCCGGATCCGACGAAATCGAATGCGACGGTGAACATCACCTATCTGGTGGGGTCGCGGCACGAGGACTATGGCGAGACGGGCATGGCGCACCTGCTGGAGCACCTGATGTTCAAGGGCTCGAAGAACCACACGAATGTGAAGAAAGAGCTGCAGGATCACGGGGCGCGGCCGAACGGGACGACGTGGTACGACCGGACGAACTACTTCGAGACGTTCCAGGCGTCGGACGAGAATCTGGATTGGGCGCTATCTCTGGAAGCGGACCGCATGGTGAATTCCTTCATCGCGAAGGCGGACCTGGACACCGAGATGACGGTGGTGCGGAATGAGTTTGAATCGGGTGAGAATTCGCCGCAGCGGATTCTGATGGAGCGGGTGCTCTCGACGGCGTTTTTGTGGCACAACTACGGGAAATCGACGATCGGGGCGAAGAGCGATCTGGAGAACGTGCCGATCGAGCGGCTGCAGGCGTTCTGGCGTCATTTCTATCAACCGGACAACGCGGTGCTGGTGGTGGCGGGCAAGATTGACCCGGCCAAGACGCTGGCGCTGGTTCACAAGTACTTTGCGCCCATTCCGAAACCGACGCGGCAACTGCGGCGGACGTATACGCAGGATCCGGTGCAGGACGGAGAGCGCAACGTCACGCTGAAGCGCGTGGGCGACGTGCAGGCGCTGTGCGTGGCGTGGCATGTGCCGCCGGGCTCGCACGAGGAGTATGCGGCGATCGAGATGGCGTCGATGATATTGAGCGACGCGCCCTCGGGGCGGCTGTACAAGGCATTGGTGGAGGCGAAGAAGGCGGCCAGCGTGAACGCGATGGCATTCCAATTGAAGGATCCGGGCATGCTGCTGGCGATGGCGTCGGTGCGGCTGGAGCAGCCGATGGACGAGGCCAAGCGGACTCTGCTGGCCACCATTGATGAGATCAAGACCAAGCCCTTCACGCAGGCAGAGCTGGACCGGGTGCGGCTGAACTGGATGAAGAACTTCGACCTGTCCTTGAACAACACGGAGGGCATCGCGCTGGAGTTGAGCGAGTGGCAGGGCATGGGCGACTGGCGGCTGATGTTCCTGTTCCGGGACCGGATCAAGAGCGTGACGCTGGCGCAGGTGCAGAAGGCGGCGGAGAAGTATCTGATTGAATCGAACCGCACGGTGGGCGTGTTCGTGCCGGACAAGGCTCCGGTGCGGGCGGAGGTGCCGGCGGCGCCGGACGTGACGGCCCTGGTGAAAGACTACAAGGGCTCGGCGTTGGTGAGCGAGGGCGAGGCGTTTGACGCGACGCCGACCAACATCGACAAGCGGACGATCCGGGGCGACCTGGCGGGCGGGATCAAGCTCTCGTTCATCAACAAGAAGACGCGCGGCGCGCAGGTGATTGCGACGCTGCAACTGCATTTTGGCGACGAAAACACGCTGAAAGGGCAGGAATTTGCGGCTCAGTTTGCTGGGCAGATGCTGATGCGCGGGACGGCGAAGCATACGCGGCAGCAGATCAAGGACGAGTTTGACCGGCTGAAGGCGAGCGTGATGGTGGCGGGCTCGGCGACGGGCGCATCGGCGCGGATCACGACGACGAAGGAGAACCTGCGGCCGGCGCTGGCGCTGGTGGCGGAATTGCTGAAGGAATCGACTTTCCCGCAGAGCGAGTTCGACCAGTTGAAAGCAGCAACTGGCGGGTTTGGAGAACATGAAGAGCGAGCCGCAGATGAAGGCGATGGAGGCGATGCAGCGGCACATGAGCCCGTATCCGAAGGGCGACGTGCGGTATGTGCAGACCGTCGATGAGCGGATCCGAGGGCATCAAAACGTGACTCTGGACGAAGTGAAGGCGTTCCACAAGAAGTTCTACGGCGCGTCCTATGGCGAATTTGTGGTGGTGGGCGAGTTTGAACCGGAGACGACGCAGAAGGAAGTTTCGGATCTCTTCAACAGCTGGAAGACGCCGGTGAAGCACGTGCGGATTGCGACGCCGTATTCGAAGGTGGCGCCGGAATCGAAGGTGATTGAAGCGCCGGACAAGGCGAACGCGATGTTGCGGCGGCGATGCCGGTGAAGATGAAGGACTCGGACGCGGACTATGCGGCGCTGGTGCTGGGCAACTACATTCTGGGCTCGGGCATGAACTCGCGGCTGTTTGCGCGGGTGCGGGATAAGGAAGGGCTGAGCTACGGAGTGGGCGCACAGTTCATGGCTCCCTCGCAGGACGACAGCGGGATGTTCATGGTGTTTGCGATCTGTGCGCCGCAGAACGCGGTGAAGGTAGAGGTTGCGGTGAAGGACGAGCTGACACAGATCCTGGAGAAGGGCTACACCGACGCGGAAGTGGCGGCGGCGAAGAAGAGCTGGATGCAATCGCGGCAGGTGAGCCGGGCCAACGACACGGAGCTGGTGGGGCGGATGGCCGGGCAGCGCTACATCGGGCGCACGATGGCGTTTGATCAGCAGTTGGAAGACAAGGTGGCGGCACTGACGCCGGCGCAGATCCTGGCGGCGATGAAGAAGCACCTGGATGTGAGCCAGCTCTCGATCTACAAGGCCGGCGACTTCGCCAAGGCGGCGAAATAGTGCTGACAGATCTGATCCAGATCAAACGGCTGGGTGAGCAGAAGCGCGGCGAGAACGAGCGTTTTCGCAAGCATTTGAAGACGCACAATTTCGTCGAGCGGAAGCTGCGGCATATTGCGGAAGAGGTAGAGGGCCAGATCAACTGCCTGGACTGCGGCAACTGCTGCCGGGTGGCGACGGCGAAGCTGGCCCAGCGCGATGTGGAGAAGCTGGCGAAGTATCTGGGGCTGCCGCTGCCGAAGTTCTGCGGGAGTACACGGAGCTGAGCGAGGAAGAGGGCCGGATCCTGAAGCGGGATGAGGAGAAGGGCTGCGTCTTTCTTTCGGGGAACGAGTGTACGGTGTGGCGATGCGCGGCCGGGGAGTTGCCAGGACTTTCCGCACGTGGTGCGGGGCAGGATCATTGCAATCGAGGGTGTGGGCGTTCATCGACCGGGCGTGCTACTGCCCGATTGTGTACAACACGATGGAGGCCTGGAAGGTGAACGAGAAGTTCTCGCCGATTCCCAAGTGATGGATTTAGCAGCCGTCTGAGGCGAACCAGAGGTTGGGTTCGCCGTCGGGCGCGTAGGCGGGGATCCAGCCCTTGGCGGGGCGGAGTTTCGGGGGCAGGGCGCCGCAGTGATCGGCCACGGGTGTTTCGATCTGGAACCAGAGGCCCCCTGGTGTCTGCGATTGGCCAGGATCTTCACTGCGACGCTTTTTCCGCTGCGACAGCCCTTTGGAGAGGGGTCGAGGTGGACGGGTTGTGACCGAGGGTCCCGTAGATTCTTCCATCCCAGCGTGAGGTGAAAACGGGCACGTTGCGGGTGAGCAGATCGAGATAAGGTGGAAGACCATCTGCGGAGTTTTGTGGAGCCACGCCTTCTGTTTGGCGCCAATGGACACGTAGTACCAACCGCCGCGAATGGTGTAGACGGCGGCGCCCAGTTGGGTGTTCTGGATGGTCCGCAGGGCGTCCGCCGGGATGGAACGGGCGACGATAGGGGCAGCCGGACTGGGTTCACTGAGAAGGACCACATCAGGCAGCGTGGCCAAGAGGCCGAGGAGTACAAGCGCGAGCACGATTGCATCATACTGAGTGGGATATGCAGAGTGCAATGATCAGACCGGAAGGCACGGAATACGCGCCGTACTTTGATCGCTATGTCTCGCTGGCACCGGCAGGGGATCTGCTGGCGACGCTGGCGGCACAGCCGGTGGCGGCGCTCCTGGAAGGCGTATCCGAGGAGCGCGGCGAGTACCGGTATGACGCGGGCAAGTGGAGCGTCAAAGAGGCGCTAGGGCACATCATCGACACGGAGCGGATCATGGCGTACCGGGCGCTGCGGGTGGCGCGGAATGACGCGACGGAGTTGCCGGGTTCGAGCAAGATCCGTATGTGGAGTTTGGCGGTTTTGGGGCGCGGAGTCTGGTGGATCTGGTGGGGAGTTCCGGGCGGTGCGGGCGGCGACGCTGTGTTTGCTGCGAGTTTGCCGGAGGAGGCATGGGGGCGGTGGGGACGGCATCCGGCAATGCGGTGACGGCGCGGGCGCTGGCGTGGATCATCGCGGGTCATGAGCTATATCACGAGCGGATTTACCGGGGCGGTACGGGCTGTAGATACGGGTCGAAGCATGCCCATCCGGCGATTACCCGTGAGACCGCAGGCGGCGGAGCTTCAGCGAGAGGCGGACCTTCTCCTGCGGGCTATTCGGGACGCGGACCCGACGCGATTGCGGAGCTGCGCGAGTTTCATCCGGGACCGATTGAGCCGGCGGCGACGACGATCTCGACGCGCAACTCGTGCTGGCGCGATCCTATCAGGCGTCCAGTTGGCAGCGGTTGATGGAGGCTGTGAGACTGGCAACGGCCATCTGGTCCGACGACATCGGCAGCGTTCGGGCCCTGGTTAGCGGAGTCCGGAGCTGCTGTTTGAGCACGTTCTGATTCGCACCGATAGCAATTGGGGACCTCCGCTGACATATGCCGCCAATCTCGGGCGCGATGATATCATTCGCATGCTGTATGGGCTGGGGGCGAGGGATCTGGAGTCGGCGGCGAATCGAGCCGCGCTGCAGGGACAGATCGGCACGGCGAGGATGCTGTATGAGATGACGTTTTCGCATCGGGAGATCTATCCGGCCGAGATGGGCTGCAAGGATCCGATCGACGCGACCGTGGGCACGCCGCTCGGCGGCACCACGCTGCTACATCTGTGTGCGGACTACGACGAGTTGGAGATCCGGGCAGTGGCGCTGCTGGACCGGGGCATGGATGTGAATGTCCCGTGCGGCGGTGGGGCGCGCCAAATTCGGTGGGTACGCTGCGTTGTTCAACACCGTGGTGTCACAGCCGGACTTCTGGATAGGAACCTACATCGAAAGCGTGGGCCGTTGTCGCGCCGTTCACGGTGCTGCTGCCGGAGCAGCGAGGCGCGGGCAACGTGCGCGGGCGTCGCTGTAGGCGGCTGCATCCGGGACATGGGGACGGCGCGGCAGAGTATCCGGGATCTGACCGGCGCTTTCGTGGGGCCGGCGTTCACGCCCGCCGGTCGGCGTGGCGAACCGGCGTCCGGCTGATCGAAGCGGCGGGGCGTGGAGTGGTGACAGGCGTTTCCGTGTGGTGGAAGGTGGAAGCATGGGAGACAAGGCCGGAGCGATGCCGAGCCTGGCTTTCCAGAGCGGGCGGCCGG
>JADKID010000003.1 GCA_016721425.1 Bryobacterales bacterium
CGATGCGCGATTGCTCCGAGGCCCAGGCCGTCGAGCGTCTGCGCCAGATAGAGCGGCAGACCGCCCTCGCCGGTGCCGGTGGCGACGATGAGGTTGGGCTGACTCCCAGAGGATCTGCTGGCGGCCCAGACGACGGATTCTGGCCGATGGGGATGTTCTGAAAGCGCAGCTTGTCGAAGACGGGCAAGCGGGCGAAGAGCCGCTTGTGCTTCCAGAGCCTTGCCGGGCGGGAGTTGCATTCGAGATGCCCACTTGAAAAAGGGGTAGTTGTTCCGGCGAGCGAGCAGAGTTTTGTTGACGCGATAGGTGGTGGTGTTTCGAAGGCTTGAATCCGGCGGCGAGCAAGTTGACTGATGATGCGGCCGTCGCCGGGAGGGCGGCGGAGCGGTCCAGTTCGGAAGACGACTGTCGTGCGATTGGTGAGGCACGCACGGGGGACGTAGGTGAAGACGTGGTGGCCGGGCGGTAGTAGGTCCCGCGACCGACCCGATGCCGTTCACTGTCGCCGATCAGCGTGACTCCGCTGACGGCTTTCGTCGTCGAGTTTTCCGGCAGGCCGTATTCAACCCAGGTAGACCCGCGATCGAGTGGCAACGTCGAGAGAGAACGCGAAGACGCGGAGGTCCAGCGCCAGCACATCGGAGATGGCAGGGAAGAAGCCGCGCAGCAGGCGGGCGTGCGTGGCGGGCGCGGCGACATCGACCTCTGAGACGGTGGCGGCTTGTTCTGGTGGAATCCGGTGGCGGCCAGTGCCGCAATAGAGGATCGACGTGACGATGTACCTCCTACAACAACTCCTCAGTCCAAACGATACAAAGCTGACGCGGCCCTTGTGGCAGATGAGCGTGATGCCCCATTGCGCGGCGCGGTCCGAGAAATCCTGGGAACCGACATCGCGGTCGCTGACGAGCAGCCAATGGATGTTGTTCCTCTTCCATGTCCGATGGCCGCGCGCCTCATTCGTGGCAGGCGGCAAATTGCCGTTCACTGATTTTGATGGGATGTCGCGCCACGCACCATCGCGGCCACGGCCGCTGATCTGAGGACCACACCGCCGGGCGGGGCGGGCCATCGAGCCAGACTCCATCGAGCGTGATGTCGCCTCGAAATCCACTTCGAGAAACTGAGCGGTATCGCCAGCCTCGCCGGCCGTCCATTTTGTCACCGGGTTGTTGTCGAAGGCCGCGGGCGCCTCCCAGATGTTGGACGATGCGCGCAGGCGCCCGCGGGTCTCGCGGGTAGCTCGCCGCCATTGTGGACGGCACGCAGCTCGGTGACATTCCACGGCTCGGCGGCGGCCGGGACGCGCGCGCTGATGCGAATGGCGTGGACGGTGAGCGGCGCGAATGTGGCGGCGTAGCGATGCGTGGGGCGTAGCTCGGCGAGTACGGGCGTGAGGAGCGTGTCGCGGTAGGAGGTGGCTTGCGACGATTGGCCGGAGAGAATGATCTGCGGCTGGACGTAGAGCTGCGGAAGCCGCTGAGGCTGAAGATGTGCTGTTCCCGTGGCACGGTTTTGTTGATCTCGAGAGACATCTCGTACTCGGCGAGCGTCTGCTGGAGGTACTGCGGCTCAGGCTTGAGGCGCAGGGCGGCGGCCCACTCGGCGCCCTCGATGCGCCACGCGCCTGGATGGACGTAGCGCGAGAGCACGGGCGGGTAGCTCAACACGGCGTGAGCCAGGACGACGGCACAGCCCAGCCACAGCGGCTGCGCGAGCGCCATCGCCAGCGCGAGACTGAGGAACGGCAGGCACGGGAGCAGGAACCGCGTGCCGATATTGGCGAAGTAGGGCAGGCCGAAGACGAGCGCGGCGAGCAGTACCTGGCGGCCTTCGCGGCGGCGGAGGGCCAAGAGGCCGAGCGGGGCGAGCAGAAATATCGGCCCCACTACGCCCGTGAGACGCAGACCATTGACTGTAGACTCCAGCGGAATTTCGGCCAGGCTCACCGAGCCGTAGTTGCGCATCTGGCGCGAAATGACGTCCTCGAAGGCGGGCTGGATGACGGGATTGGGGAAGATCCGGTTGGCGAAGGGAAAGACGGGGTTGCCGAGCATCACCTGGTTTTTCACGAGGGAGGGCAGGGCGAAGGCGAGGCGCCGCCGCGGCGACGAGGAGCGCGGACCGCAGCCGCCGCGCGCGCAGCAACACCAACGCAAGCACGTAGAGGAAGGCGAGGAACGCGGTGTACTTGATGGAGAACGCGTAGCCCGCCAGGATGCCGAGCGGCGCCAGCAGGCCGGGTTGTGGCTCTTCGCGCCAGATCTGCAGCGCGTAGAAGAGCGCGAACGCGACGGCGGCCAAGGCGACGTCCACGTATGCGGCCGTGCCGGCCTTTCCGGCGATGGGGCTGAGGAAGAAGAGTAGCGCCGCGCAAGCTCCGGCGATGGGGCATCCGGCGCGGCGTCCAGGCGGCCATACCGAAGGGCAGGGTGAGCAGGAAGAGGAGATGGACCATCGCCGGCGCGCTGTAGCCGCCTCAGGGCGCAGGCGAAGAGGAAGGGAAGGCGACGTGATAGGCGAGCGCGTCGGGGCTGGTTTCGGGTAGGAGAGCGTTGGCCAGGTAGAGCAGCGCGAAGATCCCGTACACCAACCACCAGCCGGCGGCGAGGCCGCGGGGCAAGCCGGGCAGCGTGGCGGACGCGGCGGCCCACTGCCGGCTCCGCGCGCCATAGACGATCACGATCGCTCCGGCGCACAGGAAGACGGCGGGGTAGGCGAGCGAGCAGGCAGTCAGCAGGAAGGTGACCAGGCTGAGGCACGCCGAGCCCAGTACGAAGCCAAGGAAGAGAAGCTCGCTGCGGTAGAGGCGGACTCTCAGCAGCCGCAGCAGCGAGACGCCCGAGGCCAGGCTGGCGGCGTAGGTAAAGAGCGTCGCGAAGAGGATGGCGGCGAGCTGTGTCACGCGCCTTGTTTCCTGAATCCGATGGAGAAGAGCAGCACGCCCAGCTTCGTCCCATCCTGCGGTGATTGGTAGGGCGGGCGCACCTCGAATGAGAGGGCAACGGGGGCGCCCTTTCTTGAGGATCCCGGCGGGCAGCGCGGACCGGAACTCATGGTCGCCCTCGCTGCGGAACTCGGGCGTGGCGACGAGGGCGCCGTTGATGGTGATGGCCAGCTTGACGGGGCCGGTGACGCGAACGTGCTCTCGGGGAGAAAGAGGTGGATGTAGAAATCGAGATCCTCCACATCGTCGACAACCATGCGAAATGCGGGCCGGGCATTGGTCCAGCGGGCTGGCTCGCCCGTTTCGGCGTGCATCACGTCGGCGACGATATGGGCGTCGATATCGGCGTCCGCCATAGAGAGAATGAGCCGTGCATCGGGGAGCGAAGCG
Source organism: Bryobacterales bacterium (assembly GCA_016721425.1). Classification (GTDB taxonomy): domain Bacteria; phylum Acidobacteriota; class Terriglobia; order Bryobacterales; family Bryobacteraceae; genus Paludibaculum. The sequence continues at coordinate 3,338 of JADKID010000003.1, forward strand.
GCTGCCGGCTCGGGGCCGGCGGGCATGGTGTACTGCGCCGGCATGGGAGCGAATCAGGCGGTCTGGCGCATCCGGCCAGCAGGCACGCCAGCGGTAGTGCGGCCAGCAGCAGGCGGGGCGGGGTGATTCTCGGCGCGTTCATCAGGTCGATGTGGGAGTGCGTGGGTCCGGCCCGAATCGTATCGCAATTGAAAACTGGCAATCAAGCACGCTGGGATTGTGGCCTGCGGGGGCGATACGGCGCCGAGTGGGCCGAGGTTCCTACCGCCGCTGGCCCTGGCTGGACCGCCGCCGCATGGTTTGTGCGGGCGTGGCGGCCGCGATCCGAGTATCCCGGAGCCCAACTCCGGATCAGTGCGCCACAGTGCCGTGCTGGCCGGCCTCGAAGAGGCGCTTGTCCATCTTCGTGAGGCGCTTGATCTGGGCGGAGGTGAGCAGGTCTGTGTGCGCGATCTCGCCGAGGTATTCGGGGATGTACCAGACGTCTTCTTCGCTGGCCATCCAGCCGCGCGGATCAAAGCGCTGCAACCGCACCGGTCGCGTGGAGAAGGCGCGCAGAGTCCGTTCACCTTTGAGGTTGAAGTAGTGCATGAAGTAAGACATGGCGAGCTCACGCAGAGTCCGGAAGACCGGCTCGCGGTAGCGCAGGCCGCCTGTAGTTGGACTTGGCCAGGGCGCCCCAGCAGCCCTGCTCCTGGAACAGCGCCAGCACGTGATCGTCGTCGCGCACAGATTCCAGATCCAGCAACAGCGCCGGCCGTCCCTGGCCCGCAGCGCGGCGGCGGCCAGCAGCGCGCCCTCCATGCAATGCGCGCGGCCATGGCGCAGCACCAGGCGCGGCGAGTAGCAGGTCTCGCCGCCCGTCTCGATGTTGTAGGCGATGTCGTCGTCGAGGAAGCGCTGGATCTGCTCCGGCCGGCGCAACTGGCGCAGAGTCCGCCACTCCGCCTTGGTCATGCCATACTGTGTGATCATCTTCCGGACAGCGTACCGCATCTAACATTCATGCCAGAAGTGCAAAAACCGTCCTTTGATCCCGGCCTTACTCAGACCTTCACGGGCCGCATCAGCCGCACCATCAACAGCGATGGCTCGTTCAGTGTGCGGCGCGTCGGCGGACGACTGAAAGATGCCGGCTACTTTCTGTATTTCATGAACCTGTCCTGGCCGTCGTTTCTGGTGCAGGTGCCGCTGATCTATATTGGTGTGATCACGGTTTTCGCGGGCTGTATCTGGTCGCCGGTATCGAGCACCTGCAAGGCGCCCCCGCCGCCACACAGTTCCAGGCCTTCTCATCCGCCTTCTTCTTCAGCGTGCAGACCTTCACTACCGTGGGCTACGGACATATCTCGCCGGCCAGCCTGCTGACCTCCAGCATTGCGGCGGCTGAGGCGATGTGCGGCATCCTCAGCCTGGCCGTGGCCACCGGATTAATCTACGGCCGTTTCTCGCGGCCCACCGCGCATCTGGTCTTCAGTCAGAACGCCATCATCGGGCCGTTTCAAGCCGGCCAGGCGCTCATGTTCCGCGTGGCCAACCGGCGGCCCAACGTTCTGCGCGAGATTCAGGTCAAGCTGATCCTGATGACTGTCGATCCCATCGACGGCGTCATGAAGCGCCGCTTCCTCCAACTCCCGCTGGAGCGCGACAGTCTCGATGTTTTGCCCCTCACCTGGACCCTGGTCCACCCGATCGACGAGAAGAGCCCGCTGCACAACCGTATCCTGGAACAGCTCGACGCCGAGCAGGCGGAACTCCTCGTACTCGTCAAGGCGTTCGACGATACGTTCTCGCAGACCGTCCATGCGCAGATCAGCTACACCACGGCCGAGCTCGTTTGGAACGCCCGGTTTACCCCCGCGTTTTCAGTGAATCCGCAAGGGGAGTTCGTGCTCGATCTCGCGCGCCTGAACGACTACGAAGCAGCGCCGCAAAGCTAGAACGCCGGCGCGCTGAACCCCGGCGCGGTCACCGCAATCACTTTCACTTTCGGTGCGTACTTCTTCACGGAGTCCTGAATCTTCGAGGCATTGCCCACCAGTAGAAACTGCAGATTGGCGTCGGTGAAGTACTTCTTCACCACGGCGTTGGCACGTTCCACGGTGACGGCGTCGATGCTCGAAAAGAGGTCGTCGATCTCGCCTTTGTTCAGGCCGAAGATCTCGAGGTCGCCGATGACGTCGGCCAGTTGATCGGCCGTCTCCAGCCGCTGTGTCGGGAAGCCGCCTTTTATGTAGGCTTTGGCGGAGGCGAGTTGCTCGGCGCTGATGCCGTTGGCGCGCAGGCCTTTCAGGACGTCCAGCGCCATGTCGATGGCCTTCTCCGTCGTCTCCGTACGCGTGTAGGTGTCGATGAAAATCACGCCGGGGGCGCGGTCCATGGTCACCTGGGAACGGGCGCCGTAGGTGAGGCCGGCGTTGACGCGCAGGGCGTCGTTCAGCATGGAGGTGAAGCGCCCGCCGAAGAGCGTGTTGATGATCATCAGCGGCACGCGGTCCCGGCTGTAGCGATCCACGCCGGGCATCGCGATGCGGAAGTAGGTTTGGGTGGCGTCGGGTTTATCGATGAGCAGAAGCCGTCCGCCGGCGAACTGTACAGGCGCTACCTTCGGGGCGGGGAAGGCGTCGCCAGCCGGCAGCGCCGCGGCCAACTGCGTGAGCTGAGTGCCCAGTTGGGCGGGATCGAAATCGCCGGCGGCGATCAGGATCATGTTCTTCCCCACGTAGTTCTTCTTGAAAAACGCGGATACGTCGTCGCGCGTGATATTGGCGAGCGTGGTTTCATCGCCCATTGACGGGCGGGCGTACGGATGGCCGGCTGGGTAGACGAACGGGTTGAAGTACTGCCCGATGGCGCGGGCCGGATTGTCTTTGGAGGACTTCACCGCATCGATGCGCTGCGCCAGCAGCTTCTTGAACTCGGCCTCGGAAAACGCGGGGTGTAGCAGAATGTCGGCAAAGAGATCGAGGGCCTTGGCGGAGGTACGTGTGGTGAACTCCACGGAAACGACGGAGGACTGTGCGTCGGAGCCGCCGTTCATAACGGCGCCGATGCTATCGAGCTGCTCGTTGATCTGATCGGCCGTGCGCTTCTCCGTGCCGCGGCGCAGCAGTTCGGCCGTGATGGCCGCCAGTCCGGTCTTCTCCGCTGCCACGGCCTCGCTGCCGCCGCGGAAGGCCGCGGTGACGGAGACCAGCGGCACGTCGGGCTTGCGCAACATGATCAGCGTGGCGCCGTTCGGAAGAGTCTGCCGCGTATAGGGCGGGAGCTTGGCCTGGCCGAAGAGCGTCGCCGTGCCCAGAACAAAAATCAGTGCCTGCGTTTTCATCGTGCGCTCCCCTTCGTCTCCGGAATCAGCGTGGCCACCGTGCGATTTTTCTCCGTGAAATACTTGGCCGCTACGCGCTGGATGTCGGCGGGCGTGACCTTTTCCAACTCGCTCGCTGCCTTGTTCACCATGTTCCAATCGCCGTAAAAGACCTGGTAGGTGCCCAGCAGATTGGCCTTGCCGGAGATGGTCTTCAACTGGCGGTAGAGATTGGCGAGCGTCTGATTGCGCGCCTTTTCGAGCTCCTCTGCCGGAACGCCCTCTTTGGCGAGCTTCTCCAGTTCCTCGTAGATCGCCTTCTCGAGCTCGGACGGCGACTTGCCGCTGCGCACCTGCGCAGTGAAATCAAACTGGCCGGGGTCGAGCGAGGGCTGGCTGCCGGCGCGGATGTTGAGCGCCAGTTGATCCTTTTCCACCAGGCGGCGGTAGAGCCGCGAGCTGCGGCCGGTGCTGAGCAGGGCTTCCAGCAGTTCCAGCGGAGCGGAATCGGTGTCCTGCGTGCGCGGGATGTGGTAGCTGATCATCACCATCGGCAGCTGCGCCGGGCGGCGGATGGTCACGCGGCGCTCGCCCAGTTGCTCGGGCTCAAACGTCCGGATTGGCGGGGGCGGCGGCTGGGAAGGGATGGGCTCGATGTACTTCTTGGCCAGCGCCAGGATCTCCGCCGGTGTGACGTCGCCGCTCACTACCATTACGCAGTTGTTGGGCGCGTAGCCCATTTTGAAGTGGGCCTTCAGGTCGTCCATGGTCCAGGCTTCGATATCGCTGGCCCAGCCCACCACGGGCCACTGATAGGATGGGCGGTGTAGGCCGCCGCGTTCAGCTGCTCGTCGAGAATTCCAGCCGGATTGTTGTCCACCGCGTTGCGCCGCTCGCTATAGACGACACCGCGCTCGCTTTCGACGATCTTCGGATCAAAGGCCAGATCGCGGATCCGGTCTGACTCCATATCAAACATTAGTTCCAACGCCTGTTTCGGGAACCAGTCCGTGTAAACGGTGACGTCACGGCTGGTGTAGGCGTTGTTGCTGCCGCCGTTTTTCTCCATCGCGATGTCAAACTGCTTGGGCCCGTACTTCTTCGCGCCGTTGAACATCATGTGCTCAAAGTAGTGGCTGATGCCCGTGGTGCCGGGCTTCTCATTGCGGCTGCCGATTTTATAGAAGAAATAGAGCGCGACGTTGGGTACGTCGTGATCCTCGTGAACGAGGATCTTCATTCCGTTGGAGAGAGAGTGTGTGGTGACCTTGACATCCTGCGCGCACAACGGCGCGGCGAGGAGTACGCACAGCGAAAGAATCCGACGCATGTGTACTAAATTAGCAGGCGCGTGGCCTTGTGACGATAGGCGAACATACGCCGCAGTTGGATGCGGGCGAACCAGCCGCCGAAGAAATCGATCAGCGGGCCGCCGGGCAGGGAAAAGTCGATGCGGTCCGTCAGGCGTGTGGTGGAGTGGTCGATGGCTTCAAACTCATGGCGATGGACCCAGCGTTTGAAGGGGCCGGAATCCTGCACATCCACGAACAGGCGGTTCTTTTCATAGTGTGTGTGGCGGGCGTACCACCGGGCTTTGAAGGGGCCGAAAGGGACGAGCAATTCGACGCGCGCGCCCACTTGCAGGCCGGCGTCCTTGAACAGCACCTCGGCGGGTTGCCAGGGCGGAGTGAGACGCTCCAGGGCGTCGGGGGATTCGTGGAAGGCGAAGACTTTCTCCACCGGCGCCGGGATCACCGATGAGAAGACGAATATTGGCATGGTTGGTAAGCTGAGTACTTCATCAGATGGTTCTTGAGCTGCGTTCGATCCAGAAGTGCTTTGGCGGCGTGCAGGCGCTGCGCAGCGGCGATCTGCGCGTGGCGGCGGGCGAGGTGCACCTGCTGCTGGGTGAGAACGGCGCGGGCAAGTCTACGTTGATGAAGATCGTAGCAGGAATGCAGTCCGCCGAGAGCGGCGAGATTTTCTGGAAGGGGCAGCCGGTGCGGTTTCGCAATCCGGCCGAGGCGCAGCGGGCGGGCATCGGAATGGTGCATCAGGAGAGCCTGCTGGCGCCCCACCTGAGCGTTGCGGAAAACATCTACCTGGGGCGGGAGCCACGGCGCGGGCTCGGCTGGGTGGATCGCGCACGCGCCGTGCGAGATGCCGCGCGGCTCATCGAGGAGCACCGCTTTCCGTTGCGCGCGGAGCAACTCGTCGGCTCGCTCAGCCCGGCGGGGCGGCAGATGGTGGAGATCTGCCGGGCCGTGGCGCAGGGTGCGTCGCTGCTGATCTTCGACGAGCCGACATCTTCGCTCTCTGACGCGGAGTCGCAGGAGGTGTTCCGCATTGTGCGCGGCCTACGGGATCGCGGCGCGTCGGTGATCTACATCACGCATCGCATGGAGGAACTGCGCCAACTGGGAGGGCGCGTGACGGTGCTGCGCGATGGCGAGACCGTGTTCACGGGCGCCATGGCGGAGGTCTCCACGCCGGAGTTGAGCCGCCACATGGTGGGCCGCAGCGTGGAGACTATCTACCGCCGCGAGCCGCTGGCGCCGGGCCGCGAGATGTTGCGCGTGGAAAAGCTCTGCCGGCGCGGCGTGCTGCACGACGTCTCGCTCACTCTGCGGGCCGGCGAGATCGTCGGGCTGGCCGGGCTGATCGGCGCGGGGCGCACGGAGCTGTGCCGCTGCCTGTTTGGCGTGGACCGCGCGGATGCCGGCAGCGTCCACGTGGAGGGCCGCGCTGTGCGCATCCGCTCGCCGCGCGACGCGGTGCGCGCGGGGTTGGCGCTGATCCCGGAGGACCGGCAGAAGGACGGGCTGGCCGCCGGGTTGCCGGTGCGCGACAACGTGCTGATGGCAGCGATGCAGCAGGTGTCCCGCTTGGGATTCCTCGATTCAGCCCGCGTACGGGCGCTGGTGGGGCCGGGCGGGGATCAGCGCGCCGGGCAGTTGAGCGGCGGCAATCAGCAGAAGGTGGTGATCCGCAAGTGGGTGCTGAGCGGGGCCAAGGTCGTGCTCTTCGATGAGCCGGCGCGCGGCATCGACGTGGGGGCGAAGGTGGACGTCTTTGCAGCGATGGATAAGATGGCGCGGGACGGCGCGGCAGTGCTGATGGTGAGCTCCGAGCTGACTGAGTTGATGCAGGTGGCGGACCGCATTCTGGTGATGCGGCACGGGCGCATCGCGGCCGAGCTGCCGCGCGGCGCCACGCAGGAAGAGATCATGCGCCATGCGGCGCTGGAGAGCTTGCCATGATGCAGCGGCTGCTGCCGTTTTTCACACTGATCGCGCTGTTCGTAGGGCTGTCGGTGGCCTCGCCGCACTTCCTGACAACGGCCAATCTCGGGTCCGTCATCCGGCAGACCGCGGTGCTCAACATCATGGCGCTCGGCATGACGATGATCATCATCGCCGGCGGCATCGACTTGAGCGTGGGCGCGATCCTGGCACTCAGCGGGTTGCTTGGGTGCATGTTGATGACCAGCGGCTATCCCACCTGGATGGGGCTCTGCGGCGGTGTGCTGGTGGGGGCGGCGTGCGGCCTGGCCAACGGCGTCATGACGGCGAAGCTGCGGATCAACCCGTTCATCGTCACGCTCGGCACCATGGGCATCTATCGCGGCATCGCGCTGATTCTCTCCGGTGGGTTGGGCGTTCATTCGCTGCCCAAGAGCTTCTCGTATCTCGGCGAGGGGAGCGTATTGGGGATCCCCTTCGTGTTGCTGGTGCTGCTGGTGTGCGGCGCGGCCGTGCATATTCTGCTGGAGCACACACGGATGGGGCGCTATGCGTTCGCCATCGGTTCGAATCCGGACGCGGCGTTTTATGCGGGCATTCCCGTGGCGTTTCACACCAGCGCAATCTATGCCGCCGGCGGTCTGCTGGCCGGCCTGGCGGGGATGATCGAGGCGTCGCGATTGATGACCGGCCAGCCCACCGCGGGGCAGGGTTACGAGTTGCAGGCCATTGCGGCAGTGGTGATCGGCGGAGGCTCGCTGCGGGGCGGCGCGGGCAGCGTCGTGGGCACACTGATTGGCGCCTTCATCATGGGGTTGCTCTCCAACGGCAGTGATTTGCTCGGGATTTCGCCCTATGTGCAGCAGGCGCTGATCGGTGCGGTGATCATCCTGGCCGTGCTGCTGGACGAGCTGAGGAAGCGGAATGCGGGCAACGGGGGCGGCTTGCTCCATCGCTGATTGCCGCGCCGCCCCCGATTGTCTTACGTTGTCTTACGCGAACTTCCAGCCCTTGCGGAACTTCGGCTTCAGGTACTCGTTGGCCTCCGGACGGTTGGTGATCTTCATCTTCTGGGCGTCCCACTCGAGCTTGCCCTCAAACTTCATGGCGATCACGCCCAGCAGCATCCACTGCACGAACGGCGCGGCCACGCTGAAGTTGGAACACGCCGGATCGCCGCCCTTGCAGGCGCGGATCCAATCGCGGTAGTGGCCCGGCGACCGTGTCAATAGCTGGGGTGGCAGCTTGTAGTCCTTCATCTTGGCGTCCGGCATGAGCCGCGTGCGCTCGCCGTAGCAGCCGGTAGTCACCATGCCCTTGTCGCCGATGAAGAGGCTGCCGTTGATGTCCTTGTCGCCGAGCAGTTCGCCGGCCGGGATGCCCGGGAACTCCGGCACCGTGGCGCGGCCGTCGTGCCAGAAGAGCTTCAGGGCGGGCATGGTTTCCCGCGCCGGGAAGTCGAACCGGATCACCGATTGCAGCGGGAACGTGTGCTTGCTCTTGCCCTCCTGCTTGATGCACTCAACGCTGGTGGGCGCCGTCAGCCGCATCGCCATGTTCGGCGTGCCCAGGATGTGGCAGGCCATGTCGCCGATGGCGCCGCAGCCGAAATCCGGGAATCCGCGCCAGTTGTGCGGCACATACGCCGGGCTGAACGCGCGGCGGCGCCTGGCCCAGCCATGCATCCCAATCCAGCGTGGAGGGTACCGGCGCTTCCTTCGGCTCCACGTCCGGTCCCTGCGGCCAATACTTGCGCGGGCGGTCTGTCCACGCATGCACCTCGGTGACGCTGCCGATGTCGCCGTTCCAGATGATCTCGGCGCACTGGCGGGTGCCGGGGTTCGAATAGCCCTGGTTGCCCATCTGCGTGGCGACTTTGTACTTTGCCGCGCCCAACTGCAATTGGCGCGCCTCCCAGATGGTGCGGGTGAGCGGCTTCTGGCAATAGACGTGCTTCCCACGCGCCATTGACCACATCGCCACCGAGCCGTGCATATGATCCGGGCACGACACCATCACGGCATCGATCTCGCGCTCGTGCTTGTCGAACAACCGCCGGTAATCTTTGTACTTCGGCACGTTCGGATACTGCTTGTACGTGCGTTCCGCGCGCTTGTCGTCCGGATCAGCAAACGCGATGATGTTCTCAGTCGCGCAGCCGTTGGTGTCGGAATAGCCTTTGCCGCCAGCGCCGACAACGGCGATGTTCAGCTTTTCATTGGGGGATTTGTATCCAGCGCCCTTGAGCGATGCAGTACTGCCGAAGCCGGTGGAGGGCACTGCGCCAGCGAGGAGCGTGCCATAGAAGAAGTGTCGGCGAGAAACGCCTTGGTCTGCCATGCGATCATGCTACATCAATTGGAGGGGCGCCAACCATGAGGATGCCCGCGCTGTTCGTAGGCCACGGTTCGCCGATGAATGCCATCGAGGAGAACGAGTTTCATCTCGGCTGGCGGAACATCGCCGCCCGCTGCCCAAAACCAAAAGCGGTGCTTTGTGTTTCGGCGCATTGGGAGACGCCGGGCGTGTCGGTGACTGCCGCGGAACGCCCCGAGACCATCCACGACTTCTACGGCTTCCCCAAGGCGCTGTTCTATGTTCAGTACCCCGCGCCTGGTGATCCCGAACTGGCTGCGCGAGCGGCGGGCCTGCTGCCGGCCTCCATGGACGCGGCTCGCGGCCTTGATCACGGCACGTGGAGCGTGCTCTGCGCCATGTATCCGGATGCCGATGTGCCCGTCGTGCAGGTGAGCCTCGATACGCAGCGACCCGGTCCCTGGCATTACGCGCTGGCTCGCGAGTTGGGCGGGTTGCGGGAAGAGGGCGTCCTTCTGCTGGGCAGCGGCAACATCGTCCACAATTTGAGGATGCTGGATTGGGGCCGGCCCGAAGGCTTCGAATGGGCCGAGCGGTTCAACGATGAGGTGAAGCTTCGCATCCTGGCCGGCCAACACCAGGAACTCGCCGCTTGGCATATGCTGGGTGCGGAGTCGCGAGCGGCCATTCCGACGCCGGAGCACTACCTGCCGTTGCTGTACACCCTGGCCTGGCGGCAACCGGGCGAGGCGCTGGAGTTCTTTAACGACAGAACAGTCATGGGATCCATCTCCATGACGTCCCTGCTGCTCGGCGGCTCATGAAGGAGCAGTTTCGACATGATCGCTATCCGATTCGCCCGCTGGTTCGCTCTTGCTGCCTGCCTCAGTGCATCCGCCCAGCAGCCAAACAACAGTGAGGCCTTCCGTAAGGACTTTCTCGATAAATTCGCACGCACTGGACTCAACACCACGCCGCCCGATGCCATGATGCTCCGCATACTCGTGGAAAGCAGGGGCGCCAAACGCGGCGTAGAGGTCGGCGCCGCCAGCGGCTTCGGCGCGATGAACATGGGCATTGCCTTCGAGCGAACCGGCGGCCACCTCTATTCCCTCGAGATCGATCCGCGCCGGGTGGAGGTCACCCGTCAGAATCTTCAGAAGCTCGGTCTGGAGAAATCCGTCACGGTGGTGGAAGGCGACGCGCTCAAGACACTGTCCACTCTCACCGGCGAATTCGACTTCGTCTTCCTCGACGCGCTCAAGCCAGACTATCTCAAGTACCTCAAACTCATCGAGCCAAGGCTGAAGCGCGGCGCCGTCGTGGTCGCCGACAACACCGTTCTCTACGAACGCCAGATGGCCGACTTTCTTACCTACGTCCGCACTAGCCCCGACTACGACACAGTCACCATCCGGGCCTCGGACGAAAAGGGCGACGGCATGACCATCAGCTATAAGATTCGCTGACTTCGCCGCGCATGGGGCCGGTGATGATCGCCCCCGTCGCCCGGGGTCGGCACGAGGCTCAATCCACGAGGGCAGATCCACACATACAAGCACACATCCGCTTGCCGTGCGGTCAGTGAGGTGCTACCATCCCGTTACCGTTCGACGCCCACCTGGAAACTGGCTGTTACCACATTTTGAGAGGGGATCACCGTGCCGCAGCGACATGACTCACGCGGATTCACGCTTATTGAACTTCTGGTGGTGATCGCCATCATCGCCGTTCTGATCGAGCTCCTGATTCCATCGGTGCAAAGTGTGCGTGATGCCGCTGCTAAGCAGTCCGCCACCACAAAGGTGATCACTGATCTGCCTTGCACGCCGCCGTACTGCGACACGCTCGCCGTCAACGGAACCGCGCGGTATCCCACCATTCCCGGCTTCATGAGCCTCGCTCTTATCCAGACCCAAGGGGTCGGCCTCGAATACTTACCGTCCGGCTGGGCCAACCAGGACGTCTTCCACCTCCTCGACGCCCCTCCCGTCTCGGGATCGCCAGACCAGTACCTGATCAGTTTCACGCCAGACATCAGCATACTGCCCGACGCCGATTACGTCTTTCTCCAGGGCGGCTACAATGACCACGGCCTAGCCCTGATCGCCAGGGCGGATACCGGCACCGGGCCGCCGGAGGATTTCCGATTCAGCTTCACCAGCGCTGTTGGGGTGGTGCCGTTTCTGTGGAACCCGTGCCGGAACCTGCCACGTTTCTGCTGATGGCTGCGGCGTTGGGCGGACTCCTGGCACTTCGGGCGGTGCGGGCTGCCTGAAGGGCCGCCGTATTGCTCTCCCCACGCCGCCTTGCCAACTGAGCTATACTATTCCTAGTAACGAAGAAAATCTGCTTACGTCTCTCCCCCTCTGGTGGCTGGATCGCCGATTCGCTTCCCCAAACAGTCTGAATGAACAACTTTTCTGAACTCTCCCTGTCTTCCGTGCTCAAGGACAACCTTTCCAGGCACGGCTTTGTCACCCCAACCCCCGTGCAGGCCCAGGCGATTCCGCCGGCCCTGCTAGGCCGCGATATCGTTGCCACCGCTCAAACCGGTACCGGCAAGACGCTGGCCTTTGTATTGCCGATGCTGGAAAAGCTCTCCGCCGCGCCGCTGGCCAAGGGGCGTGCATGCCGTAGTTCTGAGCCCCACCCGGGAGCTCGCGATCCAGATCCACGAAGCGTTTATGCTTCTCGCCTCCGGCACCGGCATCCGCGCCGCTGTCGTTGTCGGCGGAATGAACGAGCAGAAGCAACTGCTCGAAATCCGCAAGGGCGCGCAGGTTCTTATCTGCACACCCGGACGCCTGTGTGATTTCCTCGAGCGCCGCCTCGTCCGCCTCACCGGCGTTTCGATGCTCGTCCTCGACGAAGCGGATCGCATGCTCGATATGGGCTTCCTGCCCGCCATCACCGAGATCCTGGAGACGATGCCCGAGTCGAAGCAGACTCTCTTCTTCTCCGCCACCATCGAACAGTCGGTGGCCCATCTCATCAACAACTACCTGACCAATCCGGTGCGCATCGCCGTTGGTTCCACCACCAAGCCTGCCGAGCACGTGGACCTCCACGTTTACGAAGTGGAGCAGGATCGCAAGCTCGGCCTGCTGCGCCAAATGCTGACCGATGAGCAGGGCTCATTCCTGGTTTTCGCCCGCACCAAGCACGGCGCGGACCGCCTCTCCAAGAAGCTCTCCGCTCACGGCGTGAAGGCCACCAGCATTCACGGCGATCGCACTCAGAGCCAGCGCAATCAGGCTCTTAAGGGCTTCCAGCAGGGTTACTACCGCGTCCTGGTCGCCACCGACGTCGCCGCCCGCGGCATCCACGTCGATGGCATCGCGCATGTCGTCAATTTCGATCTGCCCCAGGTGCCGGAAGACTTCATCCACCGCGTGGGCCGCACCGGCCGCGCCGGCGCCCGCGGTACTGCCTCTACCTTCCACACGCGCGGCGAGCGCGGCGAGATCCGCCGCATCGAGCGCACCATCCGGATGCAGCTTGAAACCCGCCAGGTCCCGCGTGACCTGCCGCAGGAAGACAAGTCCCTGATGGCCACCACGGTCGTCGCCATGCCTGTGCCGTCATCGCGGCCCCAGGCTCAGCACCACCGCAGCCAAGGCCATCCTGCCGCCTTCACCACCCGCCGCCGCGCCATGCGCGCGTCGCGCGGTAACAGCACACCTCTTTCTGTGTGGACCCGTTCGTTTCCTGCCGCCAACGCGGTGGGGCCCGAACGGGTCGTTTTCATTTTGGGGCAGCCCTCCAGTCCGGCGGCCCACTGTGATTTGATGGTACGCGGGTGAATCGATGTCCGCCGCCGACAACCGCAAACTCCTCCGCCTGATCCACAGCCAAGCTCCCATTCGCGTCTGCGACAACGGGGCTGGTCCGATACCTGGTTCGCCGGCCACGGCCAGGTCTTCCACATCGCCGTCGTGCCCGGCGTGGAAGTGCAGATGAAGGTCTTTGCGCAGACGCCCGGCGAACCGCGCATCACCATCCGCGCTGAAAACTACGGCGACCGCTACTCCATCGAGCCGCCCACCGGCCACTACTCAAGCATCCCTCATCGAGGCGGCCATGGAGTACATGGGCATCCCGCACGGCGTCGCCGTGGATGTCTCCATCCATTCGGAAGTGCCGCCGGCTGTTCCACCGGGACCTCGGCGGCGGTCAGCACCGCGCTGATCGGCGCGCTGGATATCTACGCGGCGGGCGCCTGGCGGCCCACGAGGTGGCTTTGGCGGCCCAGCAGATTGAGACCCGCATGCTGAACCTGCAGTGCGGCATTCAGGACCAGATCGCCTCCGCGCACGGCGGTATCAATTTCATCGATATGTACCAGTATCCGCACGCCTCGGTCAGCCGCCTGCACGTGCCGGAGATGCTGCTGTGGGAGCTGGAGGCGCGCCTCAGCCTCGTGTTTGTCGGCCAGTCTCATAATTCGTCGGACGTGCATAAGCAGGTGATCGCCGAGCTGGAGCGCGGCGGCTCGGCCCGAAGACAAGCTCGAGCCCATCCGCCGCTGCGCGCGCGAGGCAGGCGCGCTCTGCGCCGGCGACCTGCCCCGCTTGGGCCGCAGCATGATCGACAACACCGCCGCGCAGGCCGCGCTCCATCCCGAACTCGTCGGCGTGCACCACCGCGCCATCATCGAGATCGCCCGTGCCCACCACGCCATCGGCTGGAAGGTCAACAGCGCCGGCAGAGGCGGATCCATCACGCTGCTCTCCGGACCGGACTTCGCCGAGAAGCGCGCGATGATGCAGGCCATCGAGGCCAATGACCAGTACCGCGAGATCCCCATCCGGCTCAGCCCCGAGGCTGCGCGTTTGGGAAAGCCATTTGCCCGCGCTCGAAAAATAGTTGTTCCGGTGTCGGCGAGTGCCTGTCCCAATGAGCACAAGAGAACGGGCTCGGGGTTTCAGTCTCTGGGCCGGGGTCTTTTGCCAAGAGCTGGCCGGCGGTGTTGGCGGATTCCACCGCCGGCCAGCCAGGGTTTTCCCTTCGGGCGTTGGAAGAAGCCTATGCCCGAACTAGCCGTCGGAGGAGATGGCTGGAGGCCTTTTTCGTGTCCAAGCGCAAAAGTGGATTATTGGACTCAGCGTTGGAATTGGATCCACGCTGCTCGTCCTGTTTGTTCTGGGTCTCTATTTCGCAAGTCGATTTGAGCCATTTCTTCGCGAACAGACTGTCTCTTACCTACAACAGAAGTTCAACGCCGATGTCGAGGTCGCTGCTCTGAAGATACGGATGCCGCTGGGCTCACCCCTGGAAATCCTGGCCCGCAAGGGTAAGGGCGCCATGGTGCGCATATCTGGCGAGCGCATCTCTCTCAAACTCAGGTCTCTGCCCGGCAGTCCGCCCCTTATGGCGATGCGCAAATTCTCGTTCGAAGTGGATCTGAATTCAGCACTGGAAAAAAAGGCGCTGGTTCGCAAAGTGCGGTTGAGGGGCTGGAGCTGAACATGCCTCGAAGGGTGAAAAGCCTCACTCTGACAAGCCCAAGCCGGCGCAACCCTCCGCCGCTCCGCCCGTACAGGTTCACATCGAAGACATCGTCGCCGACGGCACCCTCCTCACCATCACCCCGCGCGATCCCTCCAAGGACCCGCTCGTCTTCGAGATTCATAGCTGGGCTGGATACCGCTGGCAATGGCCGTGCCGATACGACACAGCAAATTGACCATGCCAAGCCGCCCGGCCTGGTTCACGCCACGGAGCCTTCCGGACCGTGGGACACGGCCGAGCCCTCACACCCCGCTCTCCGGTGACTACGATTTTCGGAACGCAGATCTCAGTGTGTTCCAAAGGCATCGCGGCATTCTCACCTCAGGGGGCAGCTTCCGGGGCGTTTTGAGCCGCTGAAGCCGATGGCGAAGCGCACGTCCCCGATTTCCGCCTGACCATCGCCGGCAATCCCGTTCCCCTGGAAACGAGTACCCGCCGTCGTGGACGGCACCAATGGCAACGATCCTCGATCCACGTCGAGCCAAAGCTCAGCAGTCCCTTTTTGATGTCAGGAGGATCGTCCGGAATTCAGACGAGAAAGGTAAGACCGTCGATCTGGACGCCACCTTTCGCAAGGGCAGGCTGGACGATGTTCTTCTGCTCGCCGTGAAAATTTAAGCCCATCCTCCGCGGCGGCCTCCCCTGCGCGTCAAGATCATCGTGCCGCCCGGCAAGGGCCCCATCGAAAACCACCTCCGCCTGAATGGCGCTTTCCGCCTCGGACGCGCGCTTCACCAATGAGACCATTCCAAAACGAGTTGGATGTCCTCAGCCGGCGCCCGGGGCCATCCCAAAGACACCGATGTGGAAGGTGCCGTGGCAGATGGACGGCGTTTTTCAGATGGGCGGCAACTGGATTTCTCGAGCTGACTTCGCACTCCCGGGTGCGAGCGCGGGAGATGGCCGGTGCCTTCGTCTTGCGCCGGCCCGGGATCTGGATTTCCACGGCACCGCGCGGAGGTCCAGGCGCGTGTCGCAGATGATGATGACCCGCTGGAAAGCTGGCTGCTGAAGCCGGTGGACCACTCACTACTCAAAGGGCTACGGCACAGTGGTCGACTTCAAATCGGCCGGTACCGGGAAAAGCCCACCTTCGGCATCGATCGCGGCGCGGATCACGGCAAAGTAAAAGTAAGAGCCCGCCGGATCCAGCGGGCCTTCGTTCAAACTACAATTTCAACTCTTCCAGCCGAGCACCCGCCGGTACGTTTGGCATCCGTGCGCCGCCCGCGAATCGTCAAACGCCTTGGTCGGAACGTCGATCAGCATCGATTGATAAAGACGGCGCACCCTCAGCCGCGCCCTGTTCTTGCGTCCTTGAAGGCCGCACTCCCATTCTTTTGGCCCAGTTGCTGCCAGCCCGCAGCCGTCAGCCGAGAACACCTGCCCAGAAATCCGCTGGCCATCGCCCAGCGAGCAGATTCCTTCGGACGCTCCCGTCCAGTTTCGTAGCCGCCATAGACGCCGGCCTTGGCCCGACGGGCGGTACTCCGCGTCACTTCACGTGAAACGCCTTGATGTAAAGGGCCGTAGGTGTCGATGACCCCCGTAGTCCATGCACCGCAGAATGAAGTGCGACGGATCGTGAATTGATCACCAGCCGCGTTGATTGCCCGACGCCGCCAGCAACCCGCTCAAACATTGCAGCCGTCGTGCGGGTCCTCGCCGGGTGCAGCTCAAAGGCGATATCCACGCCGTTCTTATCGGCGTAGTCGCGTCGGCTTCCAGCGCCCCGCCAGCTCCGCGAATCCCTCTTCCTGTAGACCCGCCGGCCGCTGCGGCCACGGATACATCATCGGCCACAGCAGCGCCATTGAACGACGGCGACACCATCAATCCAGATTCTTCGACGCCTTGATCACCAGCTTCATCTGCGCCGTGGCCCACCGCTCTGCGCCTTCGGATTGCCGCGCGCTTCCGGGGCCGCAAATCCGTCGAACAGCTCGTCATGAGCTGGATGCGGTACCAACTGGCCCAACAGGTGCGACGCCAACTCCGACCTCACCAGGCCGTTGGTCTGGCCTTTCAACTCGCTCGCAGTAGGTCTTAGATTCCGCAGCCCGC
>JADKID010000004.1 GCA_016721425.1 Bryobacterales bacterium
GGGGCCGTGGTAGGAGCGCGTGCCGTCCATTAAATTACGGCGGCGGTCTCCGCCAGATTCTTCTTGACGACGTCGGCCGGGGCCACGATCTTCGCGCCGGTGTATTCCGGGAAGAACAGGCCAATCCGGATGCCGCGCCCGCCGCAACTAATGAGGCCGACACCCACGTTGGAGTTGGCCTGCGAGCCAAACACCATGGCGGGCTTCAGGATCAGCGTACGCTCCAGCGGTTTTGAAAGCTTCCCCGTTCCCTCGCTGGTGGTCTCCTGTTTGGAAATTTCAGTCACGCGGCGGATTGCCTTGGGTCATTCCAGACTTCGGGCTTGATGCATGCCGAAGCCGGGCGGGTCCGGCGCGGTGATGTGGCCGTCTTTGGGGACAGGCGGATCTTCGAGCATCAGCGGCCAATCGTGTTCGTAAAACCGCTGGCAGCTCTCCTGGATCCACAGATTGGGCATGGCGGTGGAGAGGTGCGTGGCGGCGAAGAACAACAGCGGGCCCCTGGCGTTAATGCGGCGCGAAGGGCAGTTGATGAGCGTCGGCCATGGTGCAGATCTTGCGGGCCTCGGTGGGGCCGCCGCACCGGCACAAACGTCAAACATCACGAACTTGGCGGCGCGCGATTTCCATCATCTCTTCGCGTGGAGTTTACCGCTTAAGCGCTCGCCGATGGTGAGCAACAGCGTGGTGGATTCGACCACAGCTGGCGGTAGTTGGCCCAGTTGCCAGGCATGAGCATGTCTTCCAGCCACATGGGCTGGTAGGGCTCCAACGCCTTGGCGATGCGCGTGGCAGCAGTGACGCTCCAATTGAGTGGAACTCGATGAGGATCTCGATGGAGAGCCCGAAGGCATCGCGCAGCATGCGCACCGGCTTCAGTGCATCGTCGCTCTGCTGCTGGGTGATGTACTGGCGGCTGGTCTGCCGCGCTGCGGTATCAGACTGACCAGATCTTGATGGCGCGCACGCCGTGCTTCTCGATGAGCTCGGTCCTTGATTTTGACGGGCTCTTTGAGAAAATCGTACTTGTGCGGGAAGCAAGTGTTGCCAGGGAGCCGCACACGTGGGTTGGCGCGCCCGCCGAGGCGGTAGACCGGCGTGCTGAGCAGGGTAGCCCAACAGGTCCCAGAGGGGCGAGATCGATGGCGCTGGGGGCGCGGATTTCAGCGCCGCCGGCGATCTGCGAAATCGATCATGTGATGGGGGTCGTTCCAGATGCGCTCGATGTCGCGCGGGTCTTTGCCGAGCAGCGCCGGGGCGAAGTGCGAGTGGATCATCTCGGCCTCGCCGGGTTGCGCGGATAGTCTCGCCGATGCCCGCGACGCCGGCGTCAGTATGGATCTTGAGCCACGTCCAGTGCGGCCAGAAGGGCGCCTCGTCGCGCGACTTCCAGTGGACGGTCTCGATCTTCGTGATCTTCACCGGCGGCGCGGTCCCTGCGGCGGAAGGGCCGGCAACAGTTCACGACGGCTCAGCATGGCGGCTATTGTTTCATGTTCGCGAGCCGCGTGCGAGCGTCAGCAAGTAGGCGTTGAGCGCGACGGCCTTCTGGAATTCCGCCTTAGCGCCCGACGTTGTCGCCGGCGCCTTGCGCGGCAGGCCGCCCACGTAGTGAGCCATGGCCAGGCGCGCGGGGCGACTGGCGCTCGCCGAACGGCGAAAAACTCCTGCCCGGCGGGGCGTGTTTCGGCCTTGGCGGCGGCTGAGGCGAGAGAGGCGAACAGCGCCTTGGCGCGCGGGCTAGCTTCGACCTTGCCCGGCGACAGTGCCTGGTAGTAGACCAGCACGGCGCCGTTATCCACCGTGGCGCGCGGGACGTCCTCGGTGCCGATCAGCTCGGCGGCAGATTCGCGCCACGCCTTCTTCCGGCGTCCTGGTTGCCCAGCGCGGATTGCGTGAGGCCCACGTAGTAGAAGACCTCCGGCGCGCGGCTGCCGCGATAGGCGCGGGTCACTTCGAGGTTCTCGGGATACTCCATCGAGGCCTGATAGTCGGCAAGCGCGGCGGCGTAGTCCCTGGCGGCGAACTTGCGATGGCCGCGCGCAGGTGCGGCGTCGGTCCAGGCGTCCTGCACGTTGAAGCGCGCCGCCCTCCCAGAGATGGAAGTGGCGCTCGGTCATGATCTTGATGGCGGAGTCGTAGCGTCCGGCGAGGATTTCGAGAGAAACTATGCGCGCTGTGGCGTCGTCGCGCTTCTCTGCGGCGGCACGATGGCTATCGAAGAGCGCCAGGCGCTTCTCCACCGGCGTCTGGGCGAACTCGCAAAGGCGATCCAGCTCGTAGAGATGCAGGGCGTCTCCGCTGCCCAGCGAGACGGCCTTTTCGAGCGCGGCAATCGCCTTGGGCGCGCCGTTGTCCTGGCGGCTATAGGCGACGGCCAGGTTGCGATAGGCGATGGCCATGGTGGGGTCGAGTTCGATGGTTTTGGACCACAGCCGGACTGCTTCCTCCGGCTGGCGGTCAAACAGCAACAGGCCCAGATAGTAGGGCGCCCGGCATCGGCGGGTTGGCCTGGATGGCGGCGCGCAGGGCGTCCATGGCCTCAATCTGGAAGGGAACTGGCCGTCGTAGGGCATCGCCGCGCCGCGCCGTAGTGGGCCAGCGCGGTATCCTTCTGGCCCATCAGCCCGGTGAGGTAGCCGCGATAGTAGTGCACCATGGGCGACTTCACCGGCATGCGGTCAGCATCATATCCGCCTCGCGCCACATGCCGGCGTTGATGCAGGATACGATCCAGCTCAGGCCCTCCACGGGCTGCTTCTGGCTGATGGTGAGAAGCTCGCCGGTGTTGTTGAAGCCGCGGATATCAATGGGTCGATCGCTCGGGAGCGCCTTGCGAGCCTCCGCTGCCTCGGCGCCGTTGCCTGTGCGCATCAGAATGGTGGACTTGAGTGAGAGTGCGAGTGTTCCAGGCGTTGGTGACGAGCGAGCGATTGACATAAGCGAGCGCCTCGTCGGTGTTGCCTTGCAGCCCTCGATCTCGGCGATCTGGAAGTAGGCGGCCGACTGCCAGGCGTAGGTCAGGCGGCGCGCTGGAGCCAGTCTTCAGCATCCCGGGCTTGCCCTGGAACTTGAGGGCGAGGCCGAGATGATAGAGCGAGTCGCCGTCCTTGGCTCGCGTGTAGTTTGCGCCACGCGCGCGGCGGCGGTGCGCAGCAGTTTCTCCGCATCAGCATAGCGGCCGCGCTTCCAGATAGAGAAATGCCCAGGGCGGTGTTGTTGCGCACGTCGCCGGCATCGCGGCGCAGCGCCTCTGCGTAGTGCGGCTCCGGCTCCAGCGCCGGGCTATGAAACTGCTCTAGCCGCAGGCCGGTCAGGTAGAGTTCTTCGGTGCTCTTGATCTGCTTCGGCGCGGCCGGCGGCTCCACCGGCTTCGGCATCGGCTGTTTGACCAACTC
Organism: Bryobacterales bacterium; assembly: GCA_016721425.1. Classification (GTDB taxonomy): domain Bacteria; phylum Acidobacteriota; class Terriglobia; order Bryobacterales; family Bryobacteraceae; genus Paludibaculum. Next base: position 3,399 of record JADKID010000004.1, read on the forward strand.
CACCGGCTGGTAGGAGACCAGCTCGCGGCCGGCGCCGTAGAGCGTGATCTTCAGGTCCGTCTCCTTGATGCCGGCGGGCAATGCGAACTCCTCCACGATGGCGTGGGCCGGGTCGATATTCTTGGTCACGCTCCACAGTTCCCGTGTGCCGGCGGTGACACTCGCTTTGGCCATCGGAAAGCCCGCGTCGCATAGAACCCGACTTTACCTTGCCGGCCTTCACGTCGAGATTGACCGCCGCCTCGCGCGTGGCGTTCTTGGTGCCGCCAATCTCGCGGAACGGATACCAGTACTGCTTCACGCTCTTGGCTTCATGGGGCTGCAGCCAGCTGTAATCGGGCTGGTTGTCGCTCCACGCACCCACCATCAACTCCAGATAAGGGCCATCGGTGTCGCTGAGAATCTTGTCCCACAAGCGGCCGCCGGGGCCGGTGCCCCACGTGAAGAACTTCTTGCCGGGCACCTGGTGGCGATCCGCCACGTGCAGCGTTCCAGCCTGCTTGCCGTGGTCGTAGCCGGAGAGCCAGTCGTCCTTCTCGTTCACGGCGAACATCGAGATCGAGCTCGGATGGTTCTTCCACATGCTGACGTCGACGCCCTTGGTGAAAGTCGATGCCGTTATAAACGGAGTCGGCGACGGGCCAGCGGGCGAACTCGCGCTTGGCGTGCTGTGTGGCGAACTGCGTACTGGGCGGGAAGATCACCTGGTAGTTGTCGTTCGTGTGCACGGCCACGTTGGCAAAGTAGAGCAGTGAGTACTGCAAGGGCGTGGTGTTGAGCGCGGTGACCTGCGCCTCCAGCACCGACGAACCCGGCCGCAGCGTCAAGCCGACGGCCCAGCGCATGCGGTCCCGCAGTTCCGCCTCACCCATCCAGATGGTCTTCGAGCCGTCCGGGAATTCCTGCGTCCGGTAAGAGGATGGGCAGGAAGCTCGACGCGCGGTGATGGTGCGGGATGTTCCACCCACGCCGCCGGAGATCCACGCGCCCAGCATCCCGATCAGCGCCGGCTTGATGACGGACTGCTTGTAGAAGAAGTTGCCGTTGGTCTTGTCCCCCGCCTCAAAGATGCGCCCGCCGAGCTCCGGCAGCACACACACCTTGACGTACTCGTTCTCCAGGCACACCTGCGTGTAGCTCTTGTCCTGCCTGACGTCGCTCAGCGTGTCGTACATCGGGTACGGGTAGATCAAACCCTTGGCGCCCTGGTACGTGCGGCCCGTGTAGAAGAACGGATTCCCCGGGTCGGCGCGCCGGCGACGTAGGTGGGGATCACCACCTGCGATTCCGGCGACCTTGACTTAGGCGGGGGAGAAGCGCGGAGCAAAGCAGGATGAGAGCGAAGACTCGTAAAGACATGGGTGGAAGTCCTAGTTAGGACCGCTCCCTGACGGTCGCGGCTCGGTAACTCGCGCGTTCTGAGCCGCGACCGTCAGGGAGCGGTTGTTTAGCTGTACAGCCGGTCGTGGCTGCGCTCGTTGTTCCAGGTATCCGAGGGATCGAAATACCCGGTGCCTGGCGCCAGCCGCTTCTTGATCTCGTCGGGATTGGGCTCCACGCCGAGGCCTGGCTTGTTGGGGACGGCAGCGAAGCCCTTCTCATAGAGGGGTTGCACGTTGCCGGTCACCATATTGGTCCACCAAGGCACGTCGACGGAGTGGTGCTCCAGCACCAGGAAGTTCTCCGTGGCGGCGGCGCAGTGCACGTTGGCCATGAAGGAGATGGGCGTGCCGGCGAAGTGCATGGCCATGGCGTGGCCGTATTCCATGGCGACGTCGCCGATCTTCTTGGTTTCCAGCAAGCCGCCAGAGGTGGCGAGATCGGGGTGGATGATATCGACGGCATGGTTCTTCAAGAGCTCAACGAAGGGCTCTTTCAGATAGATGTCCTCGCCCGTGAGGGTGGGGATGTTGACGGCGTTGGTTATCTGTTTCCAAAGCTCCGTCTCAGTCCACGGGATCATGTCCTCCAGCCAGGCCAGGTTGTACTTTTCCAGACCCTTGCCCAGGCGGATGCAGGAGTTGACGCCAAGATGGCCCGAAGTGGTCGGCGCACAGCGGCACCTCCCAGCCCACCACCTCGCGGATCTGGGCCACGTAATCGCCCATCAGCCCGACGCCCTTGTCGGTGATCTCCATGCCGGTGAACATGTGCGCGACGTTGGCCACCGGGCGCTCGGTCATGCCGGCCGGCCGGAGACGCACCCGGGATCTTCTCGACGAGATCGACGCCGAGATCCATCTTCAGCCAGGTAAATCCGTCTTCGATGCGCTTCTTCATGCGCTCGCCATAAACCTTGGGATCGTGCGATTCCGTGGTGTCGCAGTAGAGGCGAATCTTGTCACGGAACTTGCCGCCCAGCAGTTGGTAGCAGGGCACGTTGTACGCCTTGCCGGCCAGATCCCACAGAGCCATCTCGATGCCGCAAACTCCGCCGGCCTGGCGCGCGTGGAAGCCGAACTGTTTGATGCGCCGGAAGATCTGATCGACGTTGCAGGGATTCTGCCCGATCAGGCGGCTCTTGAGCATCATGGCGTAGGTGACGCTGGCGCCGTCGCGCACTTCGCCATAGCCGGAGATGCCCTGGTTGGTGTCGATGCGGATGATGGGGCGCGCATTGGCGCCCCGGTGATGTGGGCAAAGCGCAGATCGGTGATCTTCAGATCAGTCGGTTTGCCCGCCGTGTTCACATTGTTCTGATAGGCCTGAATTGTACCCTCGGACCAGAAAGCTCCGGCCGCAGCCGCGCCCACTGCCCCACCCAGGAAGCTCCTGCGGCTGGTGCCACGCTGATTCTTCCACCATTTCTTCGTCATGTGATCTCCTTGGTTCCTAGCGTTGGCCCTGCGGCTTCATGCGCATCTTCGAACCCTTGGATGCGGCCCACTTGTTGAAATCGTCGATCATCGGCTGAGACCAGCCGGCGTCGATTTGTCCAGGCGTATACTTCTGTTCGCGCAGCATCTGGTGGCCCCAGTTGTCGCGCAGTTGCGTCAGTTCGCTCTCGTCGGCGACCTTCTCTGCGAGCTGTGCAGGAATAACGGTGATGCCCTCCGGATCGCTCACGATGATGTCGCCCGGCAGCACTGTCACATCACCGATGCGGATCGGAATATTCCAGCCCATCAGCGTGACATCGGCGATCGCGCTGGATGGAAGTCGCGGGCGTAGACCTTGAAATCCGGGATGGCCATGATGCCGGTGGTGTCGCGCACCGCGCCGTCCACCACAATGCCGGTGCCGGTCTTCGTCAGGATGGAAGGTGGCCAGGTTGTCGCCAATGATGGTGCCGTCTTTGATCTTGCCGAACAGATCCACCACCATGAGGTCGCCCTTGGTGAGCGAATCGATCACCCAGGAGTTTTGCCCGCGCCCGACGCGGCCCTCCTTCTTGGCGTGGTCGTTGATCATGTTGTTGACGTCGGGGCGCATCGGCATAAACTGCGCGGTGACAGCGCGGCCCACCAGGCGCTCGCCCGGCTTCACATTGATGGTCTTCCAGTTGCCTTCAAACTGCAGACGGTATCCGGCGGCGCGCAGCGTGCCCCAGGCTTCTTCGGCGCTGGCGGTCTTGAGGCGTTCGATCACGGCATCCGGCACCTTGGGGCGGCCGTCGGGGAACCTTTCACCCTTCCACTCGCGGGTGAGTTCGGTGCGCTGCTCCGTTGTGAACATGCCCAATTGCGCGGACAGGGGCTGATGCTGAGTGCCGCAAGCGAGGCGGCGAGGAATGCTGTGCGAGTCATATCGGACTAGGTGCTCCTATGTTCTAAGATGTTACGGTTTACCAGAAACTGTGGTTGGTGGCAATGAGGCCAGGAAAGACGTAGGCGTACATCATCACTATGAGGCCGATGATCAGGGCGAGGATGATGCCGTGCTTGAACACGGCGCGGAACAGGTCGCCCTCCTTGCCTTCAATGCCGGCCGCGACGCAAGCCACAATCAGCGATTGCGCGCCGATCATCTTGCCCATCACGCCGCCGGTGGAATTAGCCGCCGCCATCAGAACAGGGCTCAGGCCCAGCTTATTGGCGGTGATAACCTGCAGGTTGCCAAATAGCGCATTGGAGCCGGCGTCGGTGCCGCTCAAAGCGACGCCCAGCCAGCCGATCATGGTGCCAAAGATCGGATAGAAGAATCCGGTGTGCGTCATTGCCAAGCCCATGACCGCGTCCATGCCGCAATAACGAGTGACGTAGGCGAGACAAATCATCGCCATGATGGCCACCAGGCTGAAGCGCATCCGCAGGAAGGTCCGGCCGAACACCCGCAGCGTGCGGCCCAGGGAGAGGCCCAGCACAGGACCGGCGATCAGGCCAGCCAGGAACGTCGCCGTGCCCACGGCTGCCAGCCAGTCAAAGCCGAACACCGCCGTTTCCAGCACGTCGGCCGGAACGACAGGCGCGGTCCGCAAAACCATGTGATCCAATCCCGGCACCGGGACTTTGATGCTCGTGCTCACCAGGAACTTCTTGACCGGCGGCAGACCCCACAGCACGACGAAGAGGCCGATCAGGATGAAGGGCGACCACGCGTGGATGATCTGCGCCGTGGAGTACTGCTTCTTGGCCGCCTGCGCCGTGTCCCGCTCTTCGGGGAAACGGTACACCGGTTGCGGCTTCCAGAACTTGAAAAACACCGCGCACACCAGCAGCGCGGCCATGCCGCTCACTATGTCGACGAGCGAAGAATCGATGTAGTTGGACCAGAAAAACTGCGTTCCGCCGAATGCCAGGCCCGCGGCCAGACACCCCGGCCAGGCGCGCCACGTGTCGCGCCAGCTCACCTGAGTCTTCACCAGCCAGAACGGCAGAAAACACGCGATTGGCGGCAGGATGCGGCCCATGGTCGCCGAAAGGTCCGATTCCGCCAAACCTGTGACGGCCGCCAGAGTACGCACCGGGTTGCCCATGCCGCCCCACGCCACCGGCGCCGTGTTGGCCATCAGGCAGACCACCGCCGTTTCAAGGGACGGAAGCCCAGGCCGATCATCATCGACGCCGTCACCGCCACTGGCGCGCCACCGCCGCCGGCGCCCTCCAGCACTGCGCCAAAGGCGAACGCGATCAGCAGCAACTGAAACCGGCGGTCGTCCGTAATCGCGCCGATCGAGCCCTTAATCGTCTCAAAATGCCCCGTTTCGACCGTTAGATCGTAAACGAAGACGGCCGCGATCAGGGTCCAGCCGATCCACACCACCGCATAGACTCCGCCGTGCGCCACCGCGCCCGCCACCATCGTGGGTGGCATGCGGAACGCCGCCAGCGCCACTATCACGCAGGTGACGAAGCTCCACACCGCGGCCCAGTGCGCGGCCATGCGGCGCACCGCCAGCAGATAAAAAAGCATCGTGATCGGGACCGCTGACACGATTGTGGAGAGCACCACGTTGCCGAGCGGATCGTAGTTTTGAACCCAGGGTTGCATGGGCATAGAGGCAGCGGAATCTTATCACAGCCGTGCCGCCTGTGTGATTATCGAAGGTTAAGGTAATGATGAACTCCGTTTGCGTCTACTGCGGTTCCAGTTCCGGTGCTGCCGAGCACTACTTCCAGGCAGCGCGCGCCACCGGCGAAGCCATCGCCGCGCGCGGTTGGGAACTCGTCTAGGCGGCGCGAGGGTAGGGCTCATGGGCGTGGTGGCCGATACCGTGCTGGCGCGTGGTGGGCGCGTGATGGGCGTGATCACGCGCGCTCTGGTCGAAAAGGAAGTGGCCCATCAGGGGCTCACCGTGCAACACGTCGTGGAATCCATGCACGATCGCAAAGCGCTCATGGGCGAGCTCGCCGATGGCTTCCTCGCTCTGCCGGGCGGCTTTGGCACGCTGGATGAGCTCTTCGAGATGCTCACCTGGTCGCAGCTCGGATTTCACGCCAAGCCGATCGGGCTGCTTAACACCGCCGGGTATTTTGACGGGCTGCTGTCGTTCTGCGACCGCGCCGTAGACGATGGCTTCGTGCGCGCCGCGCACCGCAGCATGATTCACACGGGCACCGATCCGGACGCCTTGCTGGAGCAGATGGCCGGCTCCCGTTAGCTCACATCCTCGTAGGCAAACCGCAGACTCTGCGCGGCCGTATGCCGCAGGTCTTCCTCACTGAACCCGAACACGTCCCGCGCGAGCTCGTACTCGCGCAACAGCGTCGTGTGGAACATCGGCGGATCATCCGTGTTCAGCACCACTGGCACGCCCGCGTCGAAGAGCCGCCGCACCGGATGGACCGCCAGCGAAGCCACCGAACCGGTGCACACGTTGCTCGAAATCGAGACCTCCAGCGGAATCTGGCGGTCGCGCAAATGCGCCACCAGCACCCGGATCGTCGAAGGACCGGATCCCGTGCCCGATCCGCTCTGCCCCGCACTCCAGCGCTTCCCAGACGGATTGCGGTCCCAACACCTCGCCGGCATGGGGATTCAGATGCAGACCGTTCTTTTTCGCGTGCTCGAAGGCGCCGCGGAAGCCAAGGATCGAACTGTGCGCCTCATCGCCCCCAATGCCGAATCCCACCACGCCGCGCCCGCGCGACGCCACAGCCAACTCCGCCACCCGCTCCGCCTAACTCCACGCCAAACTGCCGCGCGGCGTCGAATGAAAACCGCACCGGGATCGCGCCGCGTTCAGCCTCCGTCGCGATGGCGTCGAAGATCGGGGCAAACTCCTGCTTGCGCCACAGCATCACGCCCACGCTGACGATGATCTCGGCGTACACCACGCCCTGCCGCACCAGGTCCTCGATCAGCCGCCGCGTGATCAGCGCATAATGCGCCGGCTCGGTCAGATGCAGGTTCACCCACTTGTACGCCATGAGGAAGCCCATAAAATCTTCGTACTGGTAGCGGGCGTGGATCTCCTCCAGCGTGCGCGCCGGATCGATCTCCCGCAGCGTCTCCGGCCGGACGGAGCCCTCCAGGTGAACGTGAAGTTCGGCCTTCCTTAGCAAACGTAAGTCCATGAACTGACATAATAGCCGCATGAAGCCAGGCGAGTTGGATGCAATTGCGGGCGGGTACCATGGTGACCCGTTCGCGCTGCTTGGTCCGCACGAGGACGGAGAGGGTTGGATTGTCCGCGCGCTATTGCCGCAGGCCGGCTGCGCGTCGGTGCGGTTGAGCGACGATACTCTGGTTCCGATGGAGCGCGTGCACCCCGGCGGAGTGTGGGAGGCGCGAATCCCGGAAGCGCCCGGGCGCTATCGCCTGGTGATGGAGCTCCAGCGCGGCGGTACCGACGAGATCGAGGATCCCTACCGCTTCGGTGATCTGTTGAGCGACTACGACATCTACCTCCACGCCGAGGGCACCAACTACGAATCCTGGCGCAGCATGGGCGCGCACCTCACCCAGGTGGACGGAGTCGCCGGCTGCCGCTTCGCCGTCTGGGCGCCCAACGCCGAAATGGTGGGCGTCTGCGGCGACTTCAACCAGTGGGATCCCTACCGCCATCCCATGCGCCATCGCAACGGCGGACTGTGGGAGCTATTCATCCCCGGCGTGCGCGAAGGCGACATTTACAAGTACTTCGTACGCTCAAAGATATTCGGCGTGGCCGGCATGAAGTGCGACCCCTACGGCTTCGGTTCGGAAAAGCCGCCCAAGCAAGGCTCCGTCGTATGGGACCTCTCCCGCTATCAGTGGAACGATCAACAGTGGATGGAGCAGCGCGCCGCCACCAACTATCTGGAGCGCCCGGTGAGCTGCTACGAGGTTCATCTGGAGAGCTGGATGCGCTCTCGCCTGAGGGCGAACCGCTCACCCTGTCGCGAACTGGCCGGCAAGCTCGTTCCCTGTGAAACATCTCGGCTTCACCCACATCGAGCTGATGCCCATCATGGAGCACCCTTACTCCGGATCATGGGGCTATCAGGTTGTGGGCTACTTTTCGCCCACGGCCCGCTTCGGCAGCCCGGACGACTTCCGCTTCTTCGTCGACGAGTGCCACCGCCAGGGCATCGCCGTCATCGTCGATTGGGTGCCGGCGCACTTCCCCAAGGATGCGCACGGCCTGGCGCGCTTCGATGGCACAGCCTGCTACGAACACGACGATCCGCGCATCGGCGAGCACAAGGAATGGGGCACGCTGATCTTCAACTTCGGCCGCAACGAGGTGAGGAACTTCCTGATCTCGAACGCCATGTTCTGGCTGAAGGAGTATCACATCGACGGTCTGCGCGTGGACGCCGTCGCCTCCATGCTGTATCTCGATTACGATCGCGAACACGGCGAATGGCTGCCCAACAAGTACGGTGGCAACGAGAATCTCGAGGCCATCGATTTCATCCGCAAGTTCAATGAAGAGGCGCACACCGTGGCCGGCGCCGTCACCATCGCCGAGGAGTCCACCTCCTTCGCCGGCGTCTCCCACCCCGTCTACACCGGCGGCCTGGGCTTCACCATGAAGTGGAACATGGGCTGGATGCACGACATGTTCGCCTACTTCAAGGCCGATCCGCTCTTCCGCCGCTACAACCACAACCACATCACGTTCAGCCTGGTTTACGCCTTCACGGAGAACTTTCTGCTGCCCATCTCGCACGACGAGGTGGTGCACGGCAAGTCTTCCCTCATCGGCAAGATGCCGGGGGACGACTGGCAGCGCTTCGCCAACGTCCGCGCCTTCCTGGGCTATATGTATGGGCACCCCGGCAAGAAGCTGCTCTTCGTGGGCTGCGAGCTGGGCCAGTATGAGTGGAACTGGCGGGGCAGATCCGCTGGGATCTGCTGCAATATGCGCGCACCGCGGCTTGCAGAACTACCTGCGCGAGCTGAATTTCCTCTATCAGAACGAGCCCAGCCTCTACGAGGCGGACTACCACTGGAAGGGCTTCGAGTGGGTGGATTTCCACGACCTCGATGGCAACGTCATCAGCTTCGTGCGCCGCGCCAAGCACCCGGATAATTTCCTGCTCTTCGTCTGCGCGTTCGCGCCGCGGTGCGCCACGGCTATCAGGTGGGCGTCCGCGCGACGGAGTGTATCAGGAGATTCTGTGCAGCGATGCTGAGCAGTTTGGCGGCAGCGGTGTGCAGAACCGCGATCCGGTCCGCGCCCAGCAAGGCCAGGTGCAGGGCAAGAACAACTTCATCACGGTCACGCTGCCGCCGCTCGCGGTGAGCGTGTACCGCCGCATCTCGGACTAGAACCATCTACCTTCACTCAAACGAAAGGGGCGCCTCCGCTGGGAGACGCCCCTTTGTCATGCCATGCGGTGCGGGTCAGAACGCAAGCCGCAATCCGAAGCGGAACTGGCGTGTCGAGGTCGCGCCGGTGATCGTGGCGAAGCCACGCAGCGGGTCGGCCACGGATGTGTTTAGCGATCCGTCCGCGTTCAACTGCTGGCTGGCAGACGAGCCCGACGGGTTGTTCCAACGCGCGTTGTGGGCGACGTTAGTGGACTCCGCGCGGAACTCCATGTTCACCTTTTCAGTGATTCGGAAGTTCTTGAACAGGGCCGGATCAAGCTGCCAGAAGCCGGGTCCGTGGAACGGCAGTTTGCCCGTGGAGCCATGCTTGTACTCGCCCGTCTGCCGCTGCCAGAAGAGCGGATCCCGGAAAGAGCTAGGCTCAAAGTAAGGCTGTTGCGGCCCCTTTTTGTCCAGCTTCTTGAACGGGCCGAGTTGTTCGGCGGTCTGAGTGCAGCCGATGCACTGCAGCGACGCGCCGCTGCCACTGATGTAAAACGGCGTGCCTGTGTAAGCGCTGAAGAGACCGTTCACGCGCCAGCCGCCCAGGATGGCGTCTGCCACTCCGGACATGGCGAATTTTTTCCCCTTGCCGAACGGCATTTCATATACCCAGGCCTGTGTGTACATGTACGTGCGATCGTAACCCGCGTAGCCGTAATTGCGGTTCAGCATCGGCTCCCAGTTCCAGCCCCAGGGGCTGGCCCAGCCGGTGTCGTCGGTCATGTTGAGCGCTTTGCCCCAGGTGAACGAGGACTTCATGAAAAGTCCGCCCGAGAAGTTCTTGTTCAGTGTCGCCTGTAGGGAGTTGTAGGTGGCATACCCGATGCCGTCCCACATGTTGGAGGCGATGGTCCTGCCATAAGCCTTCGCCAGAGGCAGGTTAGCCGTGGACACGCCGAGGCCCGGTCCCACAGTGTTGATGTTGCGGTCCATTAACTGGCGAATGGTGTTGGTGGCCACATAGCCCACCGAACCGATGAGGCCCCACGGCAGCTTTCGTTCCACGGTGAAATTCCAGGATTGAATATAGCCGCGGTGGATTTCGCCTCCCCACGGGCTGCGCGGGCCCATGTCCTGGCTGACAGGCAGGATGCCCTGGCCTTTGCTGGTGTCGGGCGCGACGATGTCCGGGATGCCCTGGTCCACCGTGTTGTACCAGCCGAATGTTGTCACAGGCGAGACCCAACTGCCGGTGAGGGTGGCAGGATAGAGGCCGCGTAACGGACGGCCGAACGGGACTGCGTCATAGGTAACGCCGTAGCCGGCGCGGATGACGTTCTTCTCGCCGATGCGGTACGCGAAGCCGAGCCGGGGGGCGAACAGCTTCTTCGAGACAGTTATGCCGGCGTTGCGCGGCGTGTTGCCCAACCCGCCGAAGTAGACAATGTTAGTGTAGGGGTCCCACCTCTCGATGCCGCGGTCGCCACGATCGATCAGCGGATAGTACTCGTAACGCAGGCCGAGGTTGAGCGTAAGCTTGCGGCTGACCTGCCAGCGGTCCCGGAAGTAGCCGGCAAACTGCCATTCGCGCGTTTTCATCTCGAAGTTCTGAATCGACTTCGAATAGTTGTTCACCAGGCCCAGCAGCGCGCCGGCGAAGCTGTTCGGAGAACCGCGTTGCGCAGTGGTCAACGTGGGATGAATGGTAGTGCCACTGCTGAAACCGATATAGCCGCGAGGGTTCGCGGTCTCTGGCTGCCAGTGGTTCATCTCCAGCCGCCGGGCCTCAAAGCCCCAACGGAACTCGTGCGCGCCTTTGATCTTGCTGAAGTTGGTCTGGTAGGTGTAACCGCGCTCCGCGCGCCATACCGGAGCCCAGGTCGCGCCGACGCCCATAGCTGAAGCCAAAGCCGTCAACCTGCGGTGCGCCGCCATGCCGGTCGTCCTTGGCGTACTGTCTGCCGCCATTGGTGCCCGGAATCTTCCAGGTGTCCAGCCCGATGTTCTTGTCCACGTTCGGAATCCCAACCACCTGGTCCATGCGGGTGTAGCCGAATACGCCATCCATGAAGAACGAGGGAGAGAACGTGTAGTTGTAGCCGACCGTTGGAATCTGCGTGGTTGTGTCGCCAAATCCCTCCGAGCCCAGTGCCGATCCGCCGAGATCACCGAAGATGTACTTGCCGGCAACAGGCGCGTCCATGCGGCTGTACTTGCCCCAGATTGCCAGTTTTTCACTCGCTACCCAGTTCATCTTCACGTCGTATTGCTTGCGGTCGAGCTTGAGCACGCCCGCAGCGTAGTAGTTGCCGCCCAGGTTGTATAGCAGGTCGGTCGGCGACTTCTGATTCGGGAGCGGGACGTCCTTGTAGATGTTTGGGAAGATCGGGTTGAATCGCGCCTTCGGTACGATGTTCCCGGCGAACGGCGTACGCGCGGCCGCATTGTTCATCGGCGCGGAGGCAGGATCATAGACGACGCCGAGCGCCGTCCACTGGCTGAAATCTCCATCGCGCATCGCCTGCGGCGCCACCGAGTAGTTGCCGTCATAGCCGGTCCGCTCCGCCGTCTGCTCGTAGCTGAAGAAGTAGAACACCTTGTCCTTCTTGATGGGCCCGCCGATGGTGCCGCCGCCTTGATTAAATATGGTCAAGGGCAGCTTGTAGGTCGCAGATCGGAAGTAGGGGGCAGTGTTCAGATGCTGGTTGTTGTGGAACCAGAAACCCACGCCATGCAGGTCGTTGGTTCCAGACTTGGTTGCCACTGTGATGGCGGCGCCACGGCCATGCCCTGCTCGGCATCAAACGAATTGGTCGAAATGTTGACCGTCTCAATTGATTCCGCCGGCTGAACATACGCTGTGTGGTGCGGCAGCCAGACATTGATGTTCACCGCCCCGTCCGTCAGCGTGTTGTTTGTGTTCCGCGCCGTGCCGTTGACGTTGGTCGTCAGCGCGCGTCCAGGAGTGTCCACCACCGCGTTCTGCAGCCCGGCTGGTGTTGCGCCGGGCACAAGATTGATCAGTTGCTGATAGTTCCGATAGCCGTAAAGCGGCATCTGCGTGATGGCACTCGAGGCTATTTCCGACCGGACGTCGGATTTGTCAGTCTGCAGAGCGGTGGTGCTGGCCGTGACAGTGACCTGCTCTGCAATCTGGCCAACTTCCAGTCTAGCGTCCACGCGGGTGACCGTGTTGATCGTGATCTCAACTCCGGTCCGGGTCAAGGTCCGGAACCCTGGCTTGGTTACCTTGACTGAGTAGCTGCCTGCCTGCACATTTGGAACCGTGTATCGACCTTGGTCGTCCGCCTTGCTCTCTCGTGATGCGCCTGTGGCGGGGTTGGTGAGTGTAATGGATGCACCTGGCACGATGGCGCCCGTCGGATCCTCGACGGTGCCAACGATAGAACCGTACAAAACCTGCGCGGAGGCAGGTAGCGAGCACAGTGCCGCGAGTGCGGCGATGCTCAGAACGCTCAGTATGGGGCGCTTTACAATTGTCACGAGCGAACCTCCTCAGGAGAGTTTACATGATTTGCTATGTTTGTAAAGTGACATTTGGATGGCGATCGCCGTCTCGCGGACCCTCAAATGGAACCACTACACTGGTGGAAGCATGGGCGATCCACTCTTTCTCTCCCTCTGGCTGCGCGGCTACTCGCCGATCGCTCTGCCCGTCTATCTCCGCAAGGCGCTGAGCATCTTTCCGTATTCCACTCTCGCGCCGATGAGCGTCCTGCGCATCTACGCCATTTCCCTGCACGAGGCGCCGATTTTCGAGGAGTTCATCGAAGGCATCCCTGATCCGCAGGCCGTCGCCCAGCAGGCGCAGGAGTTCCTGCACGAGGACTGCGCTTTTCAGTTGGAGACCCAGTGGGATCTCTTTCAATGGGATGGCGGTAGGAGCTGAAGCCTTCGCGCGCCGTCATCGAGGTGTATGCCCCCGAGTTTGAGGTGCCAGCGGCGAGAACGTACGAGTCGATCTGGGACCGCACGGGCTGTATCTGCCGCAGCCGCAGGTGACCAGTTGCGCCCCGTGCAATCGAATATCCGCAGCCTGCTCCGGCTCACGCAAGGATTTGGAAGAGAACTCACCGTGGACCGGCGCCTGCTATGGTCCGACAGGAAGAGAACTTCGCCGAGCGGCTGGGCGCTCTGCTGGATTGAGGCCACGCCTAGCGCCTCCCAGTTCGCTTGGGCATATAGGGCTTCAGCAGCGAAGTGACCCGTTCCCGCTGGTGCGGAGGCAGGATCTCGTTGCTAAACACCGTACCGCTGGAGACCACCACGCGCAGTGGCGCCGGGATATCCAGCAGCAAAGGCAGCATATCGAGCCCGGACATATCGGGCAGGGTCAAATCCAGGACAATAATTTGAAAGGGACACGGCGTCTGGCGGCATTTCTCAGTGCAGCCTGGCCCGTTTCGGCAGTAATCCACTGTATGGCCCAACCGTTGCAGATACTTCGCGAGAAGGGCCAGCAGGGGTTTTTCGTCTTCGACCAGTAGCAGCGAGAGGTTCGCCATAAGGCTTCCTCTGAACATACCATCGAAAGTAGGGGATTCGGTATGAAACAGATTTTGTCGATCGTCCTGAGCGCGGCGCTGCTGCCGGCAGCGGAACTACCAGTCACCCGCGTGACTCTATACAGAACGGCGTCGCCTATTACGAACGCGCCGGCGAGTGAAGGCGGGCGAAACGGCCCGGCTGGAATTCCAGGCCTCGGAGATGGACGACGTGCTCAAAACCTGGTGCTCGACGTAGCCGGCAGGGTCGCCAGGGTCCGCTACGAACTGGGCGAGCCGCCGCGGCGCAGGGCTGGCAGACCAGGGCATCCACATTCAGCCGCAGCAGCCCGCTGGCGCTGATCCTGGATCAGTGGCGTGGCGCGCGGGTGGAGAGATGAGATTCCGCGGCGAGCCGGTGACCGGCGTGATCGTCAGTGGCCGCCTGGCGCCGTTGCCCAATCAAGGCCAGCGGCAGGAGCTGACGGTGCTGGCCGATTCGACGGAGCTGCGCATGATCGATCTCGACAACGTGACCGCTCTGAAGCTGACCGACGCGCGGAGTTGAGGCGCAGTTTGCCGAGGCGCTCGGAGCGATCGCGCAGTCGCGATCAGGACAAGCAGGGCGTGAATATCGATCTCGCCGGCGGGGGGAGCGGAACGCTGACAGCGCGCTATCTGGTGCCCGCGCCGGTCGGGAAATCGAGCTATCGCCTGCTGCTGCCGGAATCCGGCGATGCCACCCTGGAGGTTGGGCGATTATCGACAATGCCAGCGGCGAGGATTGGACGAAGGTGGATCTGACGGTGGTGAGCTGGGAAGCCCGTCTCGTTCGTCAGCAAGCTGTATGAGCCGAAGTATCTACGGCGGCCCGAGGCGTCGCTGGCCGATGAGCAGGCGGTGGCGCCGGTGCTATATGAGAGCGCCCTGGCGGATAAGAAGACGGACGCGGCGCCTCGCATGGAGGCGGTGGGCCGAATGAGGAAGTCCGGGGCGATGGCAAGCGGGATAGCCAATATCGCAGAGGAGAGTGACGCGCGAATGGCTGCTCCGCCACCACCTCCCGCGCCCATGATGATGATGAGTAACGTGATGGCGAACACTGTTACCCGAGAGGCCGGCGAGCTGTTCGAGTACCGCTTCGCCACCTGTGACCGCGAAAAGGGCGAATCGATGCTGATCCCCTTCGTCCAGGAGAAGATCGCGCGCGCAAGCTGCTGGTCTTCTCAGACCGCTCGCAGCTCAATCCGCGCAATGCCGCCGAGATCACGAACTCCTCCGGTAAGACCCTCGATGGCGGCCCCATCACGGTTTACCAGCCCGGCGGCTACTCGGGCGAGGCATTGATCGAAACCCTGAAGGCCGGCGACAAACGGCTGATCTCTTACTCCGTGGATCAGGGCGCCCGCGTTACCACCAACTTCGACAGCGGCTCCGAGGTCATTCGCGAGATCAAGGCCCAGCGTGGCATCATCACCACGCGCGGCGCCATCGAGATGACCACCACCTACCGGCCGATAACAGCGACGCCAGGACAATCGCTGCTCATTGGCACCCCGTGGACCCCGGCATGAAGCTCCTCAAGCCCCGTGGCCGGAGACCTCGCCCGCGCGCTATCGCTTCGCCTCAAGTTGCCCGGGAAGTCACGCAAAAAGCTCCGACCGTGGTTGCGAGGGCGCGTGCTGGAAAACTCCATCATGGTCAGTTCGCTCACGCCCGACCTGCTGCTCTCCTACTCGCAGAACAAGGTGCTATCCGCCGCGGCAAAGGCGAAGATCGACCTGATTCTGGCGAAGAAAGCGAAGTGGCCGCGGTCAGAGCGGGACCTCCGCGATCGAGATGCAGATGACGGAGATTGCGAAAGACCAGGACCGACTCCGCCAGAACATTAACAGCCTCAACGGCGTGGAAGGCCAGCAGGCGCAGGTCTCTCGCTACGCGCTGAGCTTGCCAAACAGGACGCCCTCGCCCAACTCCGCGACCAGCAAACCGAGTTGCGCAAGCGCCAGGCCGCGCTGCAAACTGAACTCAACGCCCTCATCGAAGAAGCCTTGGGTTTTGAAAGTCGCCCTCATCGGCTATGTAGTATGGGCCGGGCCTTCCGCCCAGCTCGTCAGGAAGAAGCGCCTTTCGGCACGGTTGTTGGCGCGCATACCGCTTATCACGGCACGGCATTATGACCCGCAGGGCTTGCCCGTGGAGCCCGCGTTCGGCACCGCGCCGGACGTTGACGCTTTCCTCGCCCGCGCGGCCAGGTAATCGTCAGGCTGGCACCGCTGAATCCGGAATCCGGCCAGCCGTTTATCGCCCACATTCGCGCGGCCTTTCAAGGCGGCATTCCCGTCATCACGGCCAGCAAAGGCCCCATCGCTTTTGCCTACGCGGCCCTGGCCGAGGAGGCTCGCCGCAACGGCGTGGAGTTTCACCACGAGGCCCGCCACCATGGACAGCACACCGGTCTACAACGCCGGTCCGCAACAATCTGCCCGGCGTCATCGTGAACGGCTTCGCCCGGCACGCTCGCTCCACCTCCAAGGTCATCCTCGGCGCCATGAGCCGCGGCTGACCTGGAGCAGGGCATCGACGAGGCGCGGCGCCTGGGCGTGGCCGAGGCCGATCGACCAGTTTCGATATCGATGGCTGGGACTCCGCCTGCAAAGGCGCCGCGCTGGCCAACGTGCTGATGGACGCCCGCCTCACTCCGCAGCAGGTGGAGCGGCGCGGCATCGGCAAGTGGCACCCGACAAGCATGGCGGGAATCAAGGCATCAGGCAGGAACAGTGGTGCTCGTGAGCCGCCAACCTCACGCCCGGCAGGCCGAGGTGCAGGTGCGCAGAGGTGCTGCGTTGCCAGGACCTGCTGGCCTCCGTGCGCGGTACATCGAATCTGCTCATTCCACAAACCGATTTACGATAGGCCAGCTCGGTGTGTTTACGCAGGAGCCGGGGCTGGAACAAACCGCCTACGGCCTGTTCTCTGATCTTGTCGATATGCCCGGAGTCTATGAAACTGATGCGCTGCCAGAATGGTCCAGCCGTCCTGCAGGATGGCCGGGTGGTACTCTTTCGAGATCAATGCCAAGCGCGGTCAGTTTACGCCGGATTCGCTGTTGGCGCTGATTCAGGGCGGCTCGATGGAAGCGCTGCGCGATCTGCGCAGCATCGCCAGCTTGCCGCTGGCGGAGGTGACGCCGCTGCTGCCTATCCCGTGCCGCCGAAAATCTGGTGCATCGGCCTGAACTACCGGGGCCCCGCCGACGACATCTGATGCCTTGCGGCCCGAGGGAACCGGGCGGCTTCGCCGAACCCGCGTCCTGCCTCTTCGGGCCCGGCGGCGACATCGTGCTGCTGCCGCGTGATATCTCCGATGACGTGGATGCAGGAGGCGAGCTCCGGCGTTGTCATTGGCCGCCGCTGCCGCTTTGTGCCGCGCAAGCACGTCAACAGAGGCGATCTTCAGCTACGACGACGCCGGATCTCACCGCGCTCGACGTGCTCGCTCGGAACACGCGCTACCTCACGAGGCCAAGTCCATCGACACGTTTTCGCTTCCGGCCCGGTGATCGTCACGCCCGAC
>JADKID010000005.1 GCA_016721425.1 Bryobacterales bacterium
TGGTGGATGCCTATTTCCTCGCCGCCGGCGGGACCATCCCTCGCCGCGGCACGCCCTCACCAAGGGCCTCGGTTACAACATCGGCGGCGGCTTCCACCACGCATTTGCCGGCTATGGAGAGGGCTTCTGCGCCATCCACGATGTCGCCGTCGCCATCCGCACTCTCCAGCAGGAGGCCTGATCCACACGCCCTCGTCGTCGATTGCGACGTCCACCACGGCAACGGCACTGCCGCCATCTTTGCGGGCGATCGGTCCGTATTCACCCTCTCCATTCACCACTTCAACAACTACCCCACCGAGAAGCCGCCCTCCAGCATGACATCCACCTGGCCGACGCCACCGGCGACAAGGACTATCTCGATCACCTCGCCCCGCCCACGAGACCGCCGTCAGCGGCTTCCGCCCGGACATGGTCTTCTTCGTCGCCGGCTCGACCCTTACTACGACGATCAGCCCGGCGGCCTCTCCCTGACACGGAAGGGCTGTTCCTGCGGGACCGCCTCGTCTTCGACATCGCCTTCCAACGCCATATCCCGGTGGTGGTCACCTGGCAGGCGGCTATGCGCGCCGCCTGCAGGATACGGTCGACCTGCACGCCGCCACGGCCCGCGCCGCGCTCGAATCTCTCCAGGAGTGGAAATCATGGTAACCGCCGCTCGTTCTCGCCACCAGCGCCACGGCGCTTCTCGCCAGCCGCGCCATGGGCGCCAATGATCGCGTGCGCCTCGGCCTGCTCGGCGCCGGCGGCTGCGGTCTCTATATCGCCGGCACCGCGAAGGAGTTCGGCAACGCGGATGTCGCCGCCTCTCGAAATCTACGAGCCGCGCATCGAATCCGCCAAAGCGGCCTCAACCAACCGCCATCGTCGCCCGCGACTTCCACGCCATCCTCGACCGCAAGGACATCGACGCCGTCATCGTCGGCGCGCCCGATCACCGGCACGTCCCCATGACCATCGCCGCCGTCCAGGCCGGCAAGGACGTCTACGTTGAGAAGCCCCTCACCCACTCCGTCGAAGAGGGCGCCTCCCGTCATCGCGGCGGTGCGCGCGTCCAACCGCATCGTGCAGGTCGGCTACCAGCAGCGCAGCTACCCCACTTCCTGCAAGCTAAGCAGTTGATTGAATCCGGCGGCATCGGCAAGGTCACCCAGGTGCTCACCTGGTGGAATCAGAACTACGCCACCCAGAAGACTCCGCCCGCCGTCGATTCCTCCAAGCTCGATTGGAACCAGTTCCTCGGCAATGCCTGCCCGCGCGAATTCGACGCCTGGCGCTTCACAAACTGGCGTTGGTTCTGGGATTACGGCGGCGGCACCCTGACCGACCTTTTCTCCCACTGGATCGATTCCGTCCACTGGGTCATGGGCGACAGCGTCCCCATCGAAGCCCGCGGCCAGGGCTCCAAATTCCAGGTCGCCTGGTTCGAAACCCCCGACACCGTCAACGTCTCGCTCCTCTACCCGAAGCAATTCCAGGTCTCCTACGTCAGCACGATGGTGACGAAAATGGAGGACGGCGGCATCCTCTTCCGCGGCACCGGAGGCAGCCTGCGCCTGTTGCGGCCCTTCTTCGAGGTCTACCCCGAATCCGGCCAGTTCGATCGCAAGACCTACATGCCGCCGGCTTCCCAAAAGGTCGACGCCACCCGTGACGGCACCGTGGATCATGTCCTCAACTGGCTGGATTGCATCAAAACCCGCAAGCAGCCCAACGCCCCGGTCGAGAGCAGTGTCGACTCCGCCAACGCCGCCCATTGGGGCAATGAAGCCATCCGCAGCGGCCGCTCCCTCTCACTGCCCGCCCGCGCCTCCGCGGCGCGCAAGCTCTTCAACGGCGCCAACCTCGAAGGCTGGGTGGAAGATACGCCCAACGTCTGGCAGGCCCGCGACGGCATGATCGTCGGCCGCCACGCCGGCCAGAAATGGAACGACTTCCTCCGTACGCGGACACGTTCCAGGATTTCGAGCTCACACTCGAGTTCCGATTGCTCAATGGCGAGGGCAACAGCGGCATCCAGTTCCGCAGCGTCAATGCCGTGCAGGCCCACGAGCTCTCGGGCTACCAGGCCGACATCGGCCAGAACTACTGGGGCTGCCTCTACGACGAGTCGCGTCGCAACCGTGTTCTCGCCCAGGCGCCCGCGCCGGCCATCGCTAAGCTCGACAGATCCGGCTGGCACACCTACTCGGTGCGCGCGCTCGGCAACCATGTCACCATTACGCTGGACGGCATGCGCACAGTGGACTACACCGAGCCGGACCCCGGCATCAACCAGCGCGGCATCATTGCGCTGCAGGTGCATTCCGGCCCCGGCATCGAGGTACACTTCCGCAACATCGAGATCCGCGAGCTAGTCTGATGCTGCGCGTCGTCGCCTTCTGCACCTACCTCGCCGCCTGGGTTGTCTTCGCCATCGGTGCGGCCATCGGCGTCTACCGGCGCTCCGCCGCCAGGCCGCCACCGCACAGAACATTACCGCGCCCACAATCATCGGCGCACTACTCCAGGTCAGTTCCGCCATGGCACTCACGCTCTCCATGCCCGCCGGTTCTCTCCGCCCCCCGCCCGCTCATCTCGCCGCCGTCATCGTGCTGGCGCCTCTCGGCGCGGCCGTCTTCGTCTGGTCGCTCCGCTCGGCCCGCGAAGGCCTGGTCACCACAGGAGCCTATGCGGTGCTTCGCCATCCGCTCTACCTTGCCTTCCTGGCCATGCTCCTGGCCACGGGCCTCCTCGTCACCCCTCTCCCCAGACTCGTCATCGCCCTCCTCCTATTCTTGGCGGGCACCGAACTCCGCATAGCGGAAGAGGAGCGGGAGCTCGCCGATCGCCACGGCCCCGAATACGACCAGTACCGCCGCCGCACCCGCTGGCGCTATCTCCCCTTGATCCGTTGACCGCCCCGCGGCGACGAGCCGCGAGAGCCGCGGCCTGCACTCGCGACTGCCTCCCAGGACCAGTGATCGCGGTTTACAAGGTTGACTATTCAGGACAGATAACTCCTTTGTAACAAAGGGCTTGACGGCGCTGATGCAACCACCTAGAATTGCTCATACGCTTTGAGGGCCCGCATTGCCCAGTCTGCAAAGGAGTCTATGAGACATCTGTATCTAGCCGCGCTGCTATCAGCGGCGCTTGCCGTGTCCGCTTGGGGACAGGTGGCCACCGGGTCGCTTGCCGGATCGGTGGTCGATTCCACCGGAGCCGTTGTACCGTCAGTCAAAATCACAGCAACAAACATGGCGTCGGGATCGAGGATTGAAACGGTCGGCACAGAGGCCGGACTGTACGTTTTCCCCTCACTCCCCACTGGCGTCTATTCAATCACCGCGGAGAAGGCCGGCTTCAAGAAGATGAACCGTGCCGATATCGAGATTCGTATCGCCCAACGCATCGACATGAACATCAGCCTGGAGATCGGCGATGTCCAGCAGACGGTTACCGTCAGCGCCGAGGCGCCAATCCTGGACACCTCGACCTCGGAACGCGGTAACAACGTCTCGGTCAAAATGATGAGCGATCTGCCGCTATTTGCAGGCGGCGTCCGGAACCCCCGCAGCTTCGTCAACTACATGCCGGGCGTGACCAACAACGGCGAGCAGAGCGTCAACGGCTCCGGCGGACGCGGTCAGGAAATTATTATCGACGGCGCCAGTTCGCTCAATGTCGAGTCGAGCACCATGCTCACGTTCCCTTCGGCCGAGATGTTCTCCGAGTTTAAACTCGTGGGCAGCAACTTCTCAGCCGAGTATGGCCGCATCGGTGGGAGCATTGAGATGTACGTGGCGCGCAGCGGCACCAACTGGTTCCACGGCACCACATTTCTCAACATGCGGCGCGACATCTGGAACGCCAACGCGTGGTCTCGGAATTCAAGCACGAATCCGGCCACCAGCTTCAAGCCGAAAGAGCGGATCAACGAAGTCGGGGGAGCCGCTGGCGGACCTGTGTATATTCCAAAGATCTACAACGGGAAGGACAAGACCTTCTGGTACTTCACCTACACGAAGGATATGCGGCCCATCACGCCGGCGTTCCCGGTGATGACCGTGCCAACGGCGCTGATGAAACAGGGCAACTTTACGGAGGCCGGCGTTCCGTTGATCTATGATCCGGCTACCACGGCGGGCAATGTCCGCCAGCCCTTTGCAGGCAACATCATCCCCCTGTCTCGTTTCAGCCCGATTTCGAAGAACATCGTAGCCAATATCCCCAACCCTGACTTGCCCAGGCTGGCGTCGAACTACAACTTCGTGAACCAGACCGTATTCAACCGCTATATCTGGAGCGTGAAATTCGACCATGCCTTCTCGGCAACCAACCGAGTGTCGTTCTTCTATAACAACGACGTTCAGGATTCAGAAGGCATCCAGGGCTTCGCAGGCTACCTGGGCAACGGCCTGCTGGACTCACAGAAGCCGTACACCTATCGCATCAACCATGACCTCAGCATCAAGCCCAATCTACTGATGCACACCACGTACGGGTTCTATAAATCCCAGCAGACGTGGGACAACCCAGCCCAGAAGGGCGGGGGCACCGCTCTAGGATTCAAGGGACTCTCGGGTGACTCCGATGCAACGCCTCGCATCCGGTTCTCCGGTCCGGCGGGGTTGTCGTATTTCGGCATGGACCAGGGCAAGGTGGGTAATGGCGCCCAGTACAACCGCCAGCACTGGCTCAGCCAGGGCTACACACTGCTCAAGGGTAAGCACGAGTTCAAGTTCGGCTGGAATTGGCGGAGGTTCGAGACTCTCGGCATGGACTTGGCCGGCACCAACGGCCTCTATCAGTTCAACCGGGCGCAGACCGCGCTGCCAACTGCGCTTACCAGCACAGGCCATGAGTTCGCCAGCATGCTGCTTGGGGCAGTCGACATCGCATCCACAGTTGTGCCGCCGGTTCTGTTCGACACGACCAAGTACTACGACACTTCAGTCTATCTCCAGGACAACTGGCGTGTGAATTCGAAGCTGACACTGAACCTGGGAATCCGCTATGAAGTGCCGATCGGTTGGCACGTGCCGGGCGGCAATGGATACTCCATGGTCGACATCAACGTGCCGAATCCAGGCGCCGGCGGACGTCCGGGAGCCCTGGTGTTCTCCGGCACCGGGCCCGGCAGAACCGGCCAGAAACGGTTCTATCCGACCGATTGGTCGGCCATCGGACCTCGCCTCGGGTTCGCGTATCGGGTGGGATCGAAGACCGTCATCCGCGGCGGCTGGTCTATCTACTACCAGGGGGCTTTCGAGTGGCGGATGCGGATGCCGGGCCGGCTTCTCGGGCTCCAACGATCTCCAGAGCGACGGTATCAACCCGGTACTCGGTTGGGATTCCGGGATTCCCCTGGCGCCCGGTTATCGCCCGCCACCCATCATCGATCCGACCTACGTCAACTACCAGAGCGTGCAGTACCAGGGACCGACAGCCGGCCAACCGGCCCGGATCTATAACTGGAGCTTGAACATTCAGCATGAAGTCAAGAACTGGCTGATCGACGTCGCCTACCAGGGCAATCGCGGAACCCGCCTGAATTCCACCATGGACCTGAACCAGCTTCCGACGAGTTTGCTTCAGTACGGTTCGCTGCTGGGGCAGCGGATCGATTCGCCCGCGGCGGCGGCGGCGGGCTTCAAGAAGCCATATGACAGCTTCCCGGGCAACCTGAGTGTGGCGCAGTCTCTACGCGCCTACCCGCAGTACCTTACCGTCAACAGCCTGTTTGCGGGCTTTGGCCGTAGTTGGTATGACGCTTTGCAGGCCAAGCTGGAACGGCGCTTCGGTTCCTTCCAGTTGATATCCAACTACACGTGGTCCAAGAGCTTGGGCTATGGGCACTATCGCCAAGTCTTCGGACAAGGTGGCAGCCCTGGCGCGACGCCGCAGGACTACAACAACGTCGCTGACTCAAAGAGCTTCATGAACATGGACATTCCGCACGTGTTCAACATAATGCTGGCGTACGACATGCCGTTCGGCAAAGGCAAGAAGTGGCTCAGCAACTCGAACGGCTTCGTCAACGCGTTCGTCGGCGGATGGACGATCGCCAGCGTGGACGTCTATCGCAAAGGTACGCTGATCTGGCTCACCACGCCGGGCAATCCGCTGGGCAACGGTGTGTTGTTCTCTCCGGCCACCAAAGCAAATCACGGAACAGGTCCGATCCGCACAGGCATCGACCGGACAACCCTGGATCCGAACAATCCAACCACTCGGTGGTTCAATGCGGCCGCATTCACGCCGGCCACTTCCTACAAGTTGGGCTCGGCGGCGTTCTACCACGACGATTTCCGCCAACCGGCGGTCTTCACCGAGAACCTCTCCATCGTGAAGCGGACTACGCTGTTTGCTAACGACCGGAATCCTGTCGTCCTCACTTACCGGGCGGACGGATTCAACATCTTCAACCGCACGAACTTCGGCGGCGTGGTGGGCACAATTGGCAACGCCAATTTCGGCCGGCCAACGGCTGTTCAGGTTGGCGCTCGCGCAATCACCATGGGACTCCGCCTCGAGTTCTAACCCTCAACCCAAAACTACAAGGGCCGCCCTCACCGGCGGCCCTTGTCATTTCCGGCACCCCTCAATCGTGCCGCAGCGCCGTCATTGGATCCACCCGCGACGCCCGCCGTGCCGGCACCCATGTCGCAAAGAACGCAATCACCGCCAGGAACACCGGCACTCCCGTGAACGTCGCCAAATCGTGCGGCTTCACCCCATACAGAATCCCCGACGCCAATTTCGCGGAAGCCAGCGCCGCCGTTAATCCCACCACCATCGCAATCCCGGTCAGTATCAAGCCCTGCCGCACCACCATCCGTTGCACCCCGCCCGCCTCGGCGCCCAGCGCGATCCGGATTCCAATCTCGCGCGTCCGCCGGCTGACCGAATAGCTCATCACGCCATACAGCCCTACCGCTGCCAGCAACAATCCCACCCCGCCAAACACTCCGAACAGCGTGCCCGCCAAGCGCGGCAGGAATAGAGCGTTCTTCAAATGCTCTTCCATCGTCTCCGCACTGAAGATCGCCAGCCCCGCGTCCATCTGCTGGATCTCCCGCCGCACCATCGCCGCCACATCCCCGCTGCCCCGTACCAGCAGGGAGTACCCCATGAACGACGGCGACACCCCCACCTCCTGCGCCAGGGACCGGTACAACATCGACTTCTGGTTCTCGCCCAGCGTCCGCGATTTCGCGTTCTTCACCACACCGATCACTTCATACACCGTCCCGCCGCCCGTCACTCGCTGCCCGATCGGGTTCCCTCCGCCCATCACCTTCTGCACAAACGCCTCGTTCACCACCGCCACCTTTTGCGACGCCGCCGTCTCCCCTCCAAAATCCCGCCCCGCCACCAGCCCAATTCCCAACGTGGTGAAGTAATCGCTGGAAACCATGTAGAAATCCGCCGATTGCCGCTGGCCGCCCTCCACGTTCGGCGCGCCTTCCCGCCCAACCCCATTCGATGTCCCCCCAATCGAGAGCGGCACGATGTCCGTCACTGCCACCGACTGGACGCCCGGCAGCCTCGAGACCCGCTCCTTCACCGAATCCAGAAACCGCACCGTTCGCTCCGTCGAGTACCCATGCAGCGCCGGATCCACTGCCATCATCGTAATACCCTCACCCCGGAATCCAATATCGATGCCTGCCGCGCTCTGCAAACTCCGCAGGAAGAGGCCCGTCGCACACAGGAGCGTCAGCGACATCGCCACCTGCGCCACCACCAACACGTTCCGCATTGTCCATTTCCGGCCCGGCTTCGACAAGACATCCTCGCCCTTCAAAGCCGCCGTCAGGATCGGCCGTGACGCCGCCAGCGCCGGAGCCAGCCCAAACAACAACCCCGTCCCCAGGCTCAGCAGAAACGTGTACGCCAGCACCTTCCAATCCACGCCCACGCGCAGGTCCAGTGGAAACGGAATGGGCAAGTGGAAACTCGATAGGGCCTGCGTGGCCCACACTGAGAGCAGCACACCAAACAGCCCGCCGGCCAGCGAGACAATCAGGCTCTCCGTCAACATCTGTCGCACCAACTGCCACCGCGTCGCCCCCATCGCCAACCGCACCGCCATCTCCCGCTGCCGCGCCGAAGCCTGCGCCAGCAGCAGATTCGCGACATTCGCGCAAGCGATCAGCAGCACCAGCAACACCACCACACTCAGTGCGCCCAGGAACATCAGCAACGCGTTCTTCATCGCCGGATGCACAGCCCCGGCCGGATTCATCTGGAACGCCCGGTCCTTCTCGCTCTCCGGATGCGCCGCGGCCAGCCGCTTCGCCAGCACCTGCAACTCTGCATCCGCCTGCTCGCGGGACACGCCCGGCTTGATCCGCGCCGTCACGTCCAGCCACGAGTGAGTCCGCTCCGAACGGTTGCCCAGCTTCGGCATCAACTGCTCTGACATCCCGATCGGCACCCACAGTTCCGACTCGAGCCCCAGATCCAAGCCGCGATACCCCGCCGGCGCCACCCCCACGACTGTGAATGGCCGCCCCGACACCGGCACCGCCTGGCCCACAATCCCCGCGTCGCCGCCAAACCGCCGCTGCCACAGCGCGTGGCTCAGCACCACCGCCGGCACCCTCTCCTCGTCAGAGGTGAACCCGCGCCCCACCGTCATCTTCAGTTGCGCCGTCTGGAAATAGTTCGCCGAGACCAGTTGCCCCCACACCCGCTCCGGCTCGCCCCGGCCGCCAATCGACGCCGGCAACAACGGAAAGTACGCCGAAACGCTCGAAAACGAGCGCATCTGGTCGCGAATGTCCTCAAATTGCGGATACGAGAAATTCGAGCAGCAGTCCCCGCTCTGCTTCTTGGTGTAGAGGCTCACCATCGTGGCGGCATCGCCCACCGGCGCCGGCCGCAGCACAAACGTGCTCACCATTGAGAAGATCGTCGCGTTCGCCGCGATCCCCAGGCCAATTGACACAACGGCCGCCGCCGTGAAGCCAGGAGATTTCATCAATCGCCGGAAGGCGTACGTCACATTCTGCGTCAGGGCTGCCATGGAGATTCCTCTATGGCTCTAACGTGCCAGCCACCCCATTTGTTCACGCGAAGCCAAAACTACGGCACCCGGTAGTCACCCAGTTTCCGTCCCGTCACATCAAACTCCCGTTCGATGAAGGCCACCGGCGCCCACGTCTCGTACGTGATCCGTCCGCCCGCCAAACCCCTCGCCGCCGATAGTTCACCCGAATAGTCGAGCCGCTCGATCGACGCCCCCACACCGCGCATCGGCGCCAGCGAGAACTCAAATGGAAGCGGCGACAAGCTGGAAAGCGATGAGAGCACCGTCATCACGCTGCCCTGTTGCGGCTCCCTGGCCCACAGAGTGACCCGCGTCTCCGTTGGCGTCCGGAACGGAGTCCGGCAATAGAACACCGGGATGCGGTCAAAGCTAGCCTCGCAAACACCCACGCCCGGCACCATCTGCCGCGTGTTTTCGAAGGTGAAATCCTGCTTCGCCCTCGGCGCCAGCACGGCCAGAAAAATGCGGCCCTTCAACCGCGCCGGGCTCTCCTGGCCCGCCAGGAACTGGGCCTTCTGCATCTCGACTCGTACGAAACTCAGTGCTCCGCCCTCCGGCTGCCTGAACCACGGCACCCGCTCATCCAGGCTTACGTTGCCCTCGGGACCTGCCGGCGCCTCCACCCTCAACACACGGATCCGGTAACCCGCCGGCGCGCCCTTCACTTCCACCGGAAACCTCAATCGCGCCGTCGAGCTACTCACAGACCAACCGGCTGTGCTGCCCAACTGCAACTCTCCCATCTGAATCACCAGCTCGCTTTCGTCCACGGCCTGCGTCGCAAACAGCCGCTGACAGGCGAACGCCGCCCCCCATGGCAGACCCATTGTGACGCCCGCAGCCGCAGCCGCCCCCACCGCCAGCAAGATTCTCGCCCGCGCGGTCCAACGCTGGCGGTATTGCAGCCACACCACCACGCCCGCAAATAGTCCAATCACCAAGGCGGCCAAACCCATCGGCACCCAATCCACACCCTGCCAGAGGGACTCTTCATTGGACACGACACTGGCGAGGAAGACGAACCCCAGCACGCCCATCAACGCCTGCGGAATCGTCCGCGTCACCACCGCCAACGCCGCCGCCGGTAGCAGAAACACGCCAATCCAAACCGCCAGCGACCACGCCATCCCCGGCAGATTGCCCAGCACCGGAAACCCATTTGCCGCCACCACGATGGCATCCCGCACCGCGATCGGCGCCAGCACAAACAACACCACAAACAGCGCCTTTGCGACTGCCACGTGCCAGCGCCGGATGGGCCGCGTCAGCCAGTCGTGCTCCCGGCCCACTAGTCCATCTCTTTGCACCACCCGCAACACCAGCAGAATCCAAGCCAGCACAATCGCCGGCTGCGACCAGAATTGCCCCAGGTGGTTCAGCGTGGCGTGCTGACTGGGCCACTCCAACAGCGCGGTCGCCAGCGTCAGCGCCACCGTAGCCACAATCTCCCACCGCAGTCCCCGGATGTCTTTCTTGAGAATATGCTGCACCATCTTCATCGCCCAACGTCCTTGCCAATAAAGTCCCCCAGACGCTTCACGTCCGCAGTGAAGGTGCGCTCTACATACGCCACCGGAGCCCATGTCTCCAGCGTCACGCGGCTCCCTGCCGGCGGTGTCCCGGAATCCAAGCCCCGGATGTTCGCTGGCATCTCGACCAAAGGCGTGAGGATCAGTTGAGATGGCCATGGTGAGTAGCTTCGCGCCATATTAAACTGCTCCTCCCGGTGGATGCCGCCACCGGCCTTCAGGATTAGGTAGCCGGTTGCGGGCGCGCGGTAGGGAGTGCGGCAGTAAGAGGCCAGCCAGAAACGGCCCGCTGGCCCACCATCAGATCCGAGCTTGCAGGCCCCCAACCCTGCCGCCCTCACGTACTCCTCCTTGGCATCGAACTCGGCCTGCGACTGCCGGGACAGAATGGCCAGCCAGACCTCGCCGTTGATCCGGGCGGGCGATTCCGTGTGTCCCGTCGGCGCCACCACCAGATACTCGTCACCCGCCATCGCGTCTCTCACTACCCGCTCGCCGTCCACGTCGATTGTGACCCGGCCTCGAATCAACTGGGCCCTGTGGCCGTCCGGCAAATCGACAATCGAGACCGGCAGTCGTGGCATCAGCTTGGCAGACGGCTTCGCGCCCACGACTGCGACGACGTTCGCTCCGCCCACCGTCTTCGATGCAGCCAACTTCTGCACACCGAAGCCAACAGCCCACGGCATCAGGTACGCCGTCAACACCGCCAGCGCCGTCCCGCCCACTGCCAGAGCGCGTGCCGCAACGATCCGGTGCCGTCCAAATTGCAGCCAAAGCACACCCACTGCAACCGCCGATCCCGACACGCCTATCCAACTGCCGCGCACCCAATCCGCTCCGCCCCAGGAATCCCTGCCCGTCGACACCGTCGCCAGGCTCACTCCCACCACAATCGCTGTCCCTAGCGCGGCGAGCAGTGCCTGCGGCACCGTACGCGTGATCGCTCCCAACGCCGCCGCCGGCAGCAGAATCACCACAGTCAGCCAAAGTAGTTTTCCGAGCATGCCCGGCACGTAGTTCAGTGGCGCGAATCCATTGCCCATCAGGACAATCGCATCCCCCACCACCATCGGCACGCCAAGGAACGCAACCACAAACAGGACCTTCGCCAGAACCAGATCCCGCCGCCGGATCGGCCTTGTCCGCCAGTCGTGTTCCGTCCCCACTAGCGCATCGGACTGCACCAACTGCACCACTAGCAGCACCCAGGCCAACACCGCCAGCACCGGCGAGACCTCCCGCAGCGTCTGCATCGGCCCCGTACCCGGCGCGAACTGAAGTCCTGCCATCCCCAGCGCCACAACCACCGCGGCGCTCAACTCCCACCAGAGCGCTCGCATGTCTTTCCACACAATGTGCAGCACGTACTTCATCGCCGTCCCTGCCTTGCCAGCGCCACAAAGATGGCCCGCAGCGCCATCGGCCTGACTTCGACGCCGCGCACCGCCCCGAACGCCGCACGCACCCGAGCTTCCGTTGCCTCCGGCTCGTAGGCCGTCTCCACAAACCGCACCACCGATCCCGCGCGCTCCGCCGTCATCCAATTTGCAGGCCACGGCGCGGGCAACTCCGCCTCGGTTTCCAGCGTCACCTCCACCTCGCGAAAACGTGCCGTTAGCGTCGCCATCTCGTCAGAAAACAGCAGTTTTCCGCCCTCTAAGTACCCAATATGGCTCGCAAACGACTCAATTTCTGCAAGATCGTGCGACGAGATGAAGATCGTCGTCTCCTCCGCCCGCTCCAACATTCCCTGGATGAAATCGTCCCGCACCAGCGCGTCCAGCCCGCTGAACGGCTCGTCCAGCACCAGCACCTTGGGATGAAAAGCCAGCGCGCTCGCCAGAGCCGCCTTCATGCGCATCCCGCGCGACAGTTCCTTCAATTTGCGGTCGGCCGGCAGATTGAACTGCCGCAGCAAATCCACCGCCAGCGCGTCATCCCACGTCGGGTAGAACGGCTTCAGGTAGGCCAGAAACTCCGAGACCCGCATCCAGGCCGGAAGTTTCTGATTCTCGGAGACATAGCCGATGCGGGCGAAGTCCGGCGCACCCAGTTTCCGCGAATCCACGCCCAGCACCTCGCTGCGCCCCGCAGCCGGCGCGATTAGATTCAGCAGGGTGTGGATCGTGGTGGTTTTGCCGGCCCCGTTCGGCCCCACCAGCGCGTAGATCGCGCCCTCCGGCACATCCATGCAAAGCCCGTCCAGCACTGGCGTCCTGCCGTACCGCTTCACCAGATTCTCGGTCCGTATCGCAGCCGTCATAGCCCTAACTTCCTCCAGTGCTCGGCCAACCCTTCCGTCAGGTCTTCCAACTCCAAGCCCAATTGCCGCGCCGACACCACCAACTGCTCCAGCTCCGTGCCCAGCAGTTGCCGCCGCTCCGCCCGGCTGCCCGCCCGGGGCGCCGCCACAAATGCCCCAATCCCCGGACGCACCTCCAGCAGGCCCTCGTTGATGAGGTGGGTCACCACCTTATGCGCCGTGTTGGGGTTGATTTTCAGCTCGCGGCTCAGCACGCGCACCGAGGGGAAAAGATCGCCCGGCCGCATCTGGCCCGAAACCACTGCCTTGCGCGCGGCATACACCACCTGCTCAAACAGCGGTATGCCGGGCTGAAACGTAAGCCGTATCGGGATCACGACTGTACTATGACACGTAGTACACTACCCGTCAATAGAAATCCGCTGCCGCCAGGGAATTCAACCCCAGATTTCCACAAGTCTTCAGCGTCCAAACCGTCCCGCCCTGCATCTGACAAGTGCGAAGGAATTCTTGTAGGGGTAGAATATGACTCAGGGACGCTCTTCCTGAGCACCCTCTGGGCTTTCCTGGATCGAACTTTTTATGACGCCTGTCTGGCTGCACCGAACCACGGTCCTGCTGTCTGCCTGCACGTTCTCACTGATCGTCGCGGGCGGCGTAACTGTCAGCAAACAAACGCAAGCCGCCGTCTCCGCCGATCATTTTGTCCTGAGCGCGCTGACCGCAATTCTGACCCTCGCCACCGCTTGGGGCCTCTACCTGTACGACACCCGCCCTTGGATGAAGCGCCTGGGCCTGATCGCCGTGCTGGCTGTCGCCGCGCTGGCTGCCCTGGGCTTATCCGCGACGCCTGCCGCCGGCATCGTCCACGCCTGCGCCGCCCAATCCTTCCTGGCGCTGACTTTTCTACTGGCCCTGTTTACCTCGAATGTGTGGCAAGCAGCGCCGCTGGCAGTGCCCGACGGCGGCTGGCCCTCGCTCCGCTCGCTCGCCTGGGTCACTCCGGCCGTGGTGCTGCTGCAGGTTGCCCTCGGCGCATCCTACCGGCATAAGCTTCTGGGCGTGGTCCCGCATATCGTCTGGGCGTTTGCCGCCGGCATCATTATTATGCTGTTTGCCACCTTTGTGGTCACACTTTCGCAATCCAGCCGGCCTCTGCGGCACACCGCCATCTGGCTGCTGGCTCTGGTTTGTGTTCAGGTCATGCTGGGTATCGCGGCCTTCGTCATGCGCTTGAACAGCGCCGGCCCGTCCGATGTGTGGATGATCCTCACGACCGTCACGCACGCCGCCACCGGTTCTTTGGTGCTCGGCTGCACCACGCTGCTCTCGGCCCACGTTCTCCGCAATCTGATGCCCGCCCGCACTGCTGAAACGCCGCACTCTCATCTGGTATCGTCAGGTCGTCCTTCATGAAGCACTTTTTGGAACTCACCAAGCCCCGCATTACCTGGCTCATTCTCATGAGCACGGGCATCGGCTACTTCTTCGGCCATCAGGGCTCGGTCGATTTCGTTTTGCTCTTTCACTGTCTTCTGGGCACCGCGTTGATCGCCTCCGGCACAGCCACGCTCAACCAGTGGTATGAGCGCGACGCCGATTCGCGCATGAACCGCACCAACCAGCGGCCCATTCCGGCCGGCAAGGTCAGCGCCCGTCACGCTCTGCTCTTCGGCATCGCCCTCCTGGTGGCCGGCGAGCTCCAACTCGGCCTCGGCGTCAATCCGCTCACCGCATGGCTGGGCCTCTTCACCATCGCCAGCTATCTTCTTCTCTATACGCCGATGAAACAGCGCACGTGGTGGTCCACCACGGTCGGCGCCTTCCCCGGCGCCATGCCTCCGCTGCTGGGCTTTGCTGCCGCCCGCGGCGTGCTCACCGCCGAGGCGTGGATCCTCTTCGCCATCATCTTCCTCTGGCAGTTCCCCCACTTTTACGCGATCGCCTGGATGTACAAGGAAGACTACGCCAAGGCAGGCATCCAGATGCTGCCTGTGGTGGAGCCAGACGGCGCCTCCACCTCGCGCCACATTATGGCCTTCGCCATCCTGCTGATCCCCATCAGCCTGGCGCCGAGCTTCTTTCAGATGACGGGCAACTGGTATCTCGCCGCCGCCCTGATTCTCGGCGGCCTGTTCCTGAAATCGGCCACCACCCTGAGCCGCAATCGCACGGCCGTCAACGCCCGCGGAGTTCTCAAAGCCAGCGTGATGTATCTGCCTCTGCTCTACCTGGCGCTCATTCTGGATAGCCGCAGCCTCTGGTCATGAAGCCCGGAGCATTACTGCTGGCAGTCCTCAGCGTCGCGCTGACAGGCTGCCTGACTTCGGGACTGCCCACCTTTGCCGACGTCCCGCCCTTCACCCTGACAGCGCAGGACGGCCGGGAGTTCCGCAGCGCCGAATCGCTGAACGGGAAGATCTGGGTGGCCGACTTCTTCTTCACCACATGCAACGGCCCGTGCCCGCGAATGTCGGCCCAAATGAAGATCATCCAGCAGGCCACCGAGGCCACGCCGGATGTCCAGCTGGTCTCTTTTACGGTCGACCCGGCCCACGACACGCCGGACGTCCTGGCCGCCTACGCCCAGCGTTTCCGGGCCAACCCGGCCCGCTGGCATTTCCTCACAGGACCACCCGCCGCCCTCCAGACACTCAGTAAGGATGTATTCCAGCTCGGCGACATCGGCGTCAAGCTCGACCACAGCACGCGGTTCCTCTTGATCGACCACAAGGGCCGGCTGCGCGGCTACTACGACACCAGCGATGCCACCACCATCCAGCAACTGACTGAGGATATTGCCAAACTCAGGAAAGAGGCATTCTAAGCAACCTGCATGGAAATCCGATATCTACCCGCCCTCAACGCCGCCCTGAACACCACAGCCACCCTGCTCCTGCTGTGGGGCTTCGTCCTGATCCGCCGGCGCAACTTTGACGCCCACAAAAAGGTGATGCTGGCGGCCTTTGCCACCTCGATCCTGTTCCTGGTGAGCTACCTGATCTATCACTTCAATGTAGGCTCGGTGAAGTTCCAGAAGACTGGCGCGATCCGGACGGTGTACTTCTCGATCCTCCTCACCCACACCGTCCTCGCAGCCGCAGTCGCACCCATGGCAGCCATTACGCTCTACCGCGCATGGACCAACCAGTTGCAGCGCCACCGCAAGCTCGCCCGCATCACGCTGCCTATCTGGCTGTACGTTAGCGTCACTGGAGTGGTGGTCTATTGGATGCTCTACCAGCTGTGACCTCCGGCGAGCGGCTCATTGCACTCCTGGCGCCACAGCCCGGCGAGCAGATTCTCGATGTAGGTTGCGGGATCGGCGATCTGACGGCGCAGATTGCGGCGACGGGTGCACAGGTAACCGGGCTGGATCACTCCGCCGTGCTGCTGGAACAGGCCCGCCTCCGCTACCCGCCGATCACCTGGATCCACGCCGATTTCCTTCTCGCCGAACCAGCCCCCATTTACGACGCAGTCTTCTCGCACGCCGCACTGCACTGGATTGGCCATTACGCCGAAGCCGCCGTGCGCCTCCATGGCTGGCTCCGTCCCGGCGGCCGGATTGCGGTGAGCCTTGGCGGCCTGACCCCTGCGCTCGCTATGATGGAAAGCGGCCTCCCCTCGGCCACTGCGCTGGAAGGCACTCTGAGAGCCGCCGGGTTTGAGGTTGTGCGGATAGACAGCGAGCCGGGGCTGCTGCTGGCCGCCGCGCGTTGGCCGCGATAACCGATGTTTCCAAAAGTCATCAGCTTCGGCGACTTCTTCCTGCCCACCTACGGCCTGTTGGTGGCGCTGGGCTTTCTGGCCGGCATCGCAATTGTCACCAGGCTGGCTCGTCGCGAGGGCCTGGATGTCGAGCGAATTACTAACCTGGCCGTCTATTGTGCCTTAGCTGGGCTGGCTGGCGCGAAGGTCCTGATGTTCGTCATGGATTTCGATTTCTACTGGCGTAATCCGGGCAACATCTTCTCTGCCGACACGCTCCTTTCCGCCGGCGTGTACTATGGCGGATTCCTCGGCGCCCTCGGTTTCGCCTGGATCTATATGAAACGCCAGGGCTTACCCTGGCTCAAGACCGCCGACATCTTCGCTCCCGGCGTGGCGCTCGGCCATGCCATCGGCCGCCTGGGCTGCTTCGCCGCCGGTTGCTGCTGGGGCTCACTTTGTGACCGTCCGTGGGCCGTCACGTTCACAGATCCTGGCGCCCATGCCCTCACCGGCGTCCCTCTTGGGATTCCGCTCCACCCGGCGCAACTGTACGAGTCCGCCGCCACCGCGCTGGTCGCCGTCTGGCTCTACCGCCGCAGTCTCAAGTCTCACCGTCCCGGCCTGATCCTGGGGCAGTATCTGGTGCTCTATTCCATCGCCCGGTTTTTCATCGAGTTCCTGCGCCACCACGAGCAATCCTTTCCCCTGGCCGTCCTTCCGCTCACGTGGACGCAGTGGATCGCCCTCGGCCTGGCCGCCGCTGGAACTGCGCTTCTGGCGCGCCGCCCCTAAGCCTATCTAAGCGTTTTCCCCAATCGAGTTATTGCCCCGGTCCGCCGATAATCCGTATACGAGGACATCTCCCTCTATGCCGAATCGAGCTCAAAAACCGGACCGCCGCCGCCGAGGCAATACATTTGTCGAGGCAGGCCTGATCCTAGTCCCATTCATGGCACTGGTGCTCGGCATCACCGAGTACTCGCTGGCGATCTTTGTGCGAACCACCATGCAACACGCCGTCCGGGAAGGCGTGCGGTATGCGGTGACCTACCAGAAGATGAGTGGCCTGTGCCAGGACGCTTCCATCAAAGAGGTGGTGCGCCGGAACGCGATGGGCTTCCTGAAGCCTGCCGACGTTGCTGCGAACGTGTTTGTCCGGTACTACCGGCCCGACACATTCGCGTTGTCGACGGAAAACAAGCCGGGGAACCTGGTCGAGATATCGGTGGAGAACTATCAGTGGCGATGGATTGCGCCGCTGTGGCGAAGTGCCACGCCGATGACGATCGTTACCCGGTCTCTGGACCGCATGGAGGGGTTGCCGGGCGGGGCCACCGGGCCGCCCTGCCGTTGAACGGAGCAGCAATCATGAGGATCATCCCAACACTCAAACGCAAAGCGCAGGGCGGCAACGCCATGATCGAGTTCGCGCTAGTCAGCGTATTTCTCACGCCGCTCCTGCTCGGCACGGTCTCGCTGGGGCTCAACCTCTCGCGGACCATTCAAGTCACGCAGGTGGTCCGCGATGCCGGCCACATGTACGCCCGCTGGGTGGACTTCAGCCTGTCCGGCAACAAGCAGATGCTCGTGCGCCTCGCACAGGGGTTGGGCATGACTGAGGCTGGCGGCAACGGCGTTGTCATTCTCTCCAAAGTCACCTATATCGCGGACGCAGACTGCGCCGGCGCGGGCCTCACCACGGCCCAGTGCACAAACCGGAACCAGTACGTCATCATGAACCGCGTCATCATAGGCAACTCGGCATTTCACTCCAGTTCCCTGGGTACACCGGCTTCCGGCGGGATGGATGCCAGCGGAAATGTCACGGACTACCTGCGCGACACCTCGGCCCGCACCACGAACTTCGGCAATATTCTTGTTCTGCAATCCGGCCAGTTTGCTTTCGTAGCCGAGGGATTCTTCAATGGCATCAGTTGGGGAGTCCCGATGTACAACGTTGGCAACCAGATGAACGCACGATCGATCTTCTAGAGGCTCAAATCATGAATTCGAACCGCCCCTCCCCGAGCCCGAAAAGCGCAGCGCGCAAGGGCATTGTCCTGCCTCTAACGGGCGTACTGCTGGTCCTCCTGATTCCCGTTGTCGGCCTGGCCGTCGACGCTTCGGTGCTCTATGTGCTGAAGGCCAGACTTTCCACGGCCGCCGACGCCGCCGCCATCGCCGCTGCGCGTTCGCTCAATGTGGGCCTGACGATCGCCGATCAGGAAGCCACTGCACGGGCGCGCGCGCAGGCGTTTTTTAACGCCAACTTCGCGCCGGGCAGTTGGATGACCAAGAACCAGACCGTCACCGTCACGATTGCGGAATCGGCGTACCGGACGAGAACGGTGACGGTCAACGCTTTCTTTGACGCGCCCCAGTACTTCATCCGCTTCCTGGGCTTCAACTTCACGCGTGTACGCGGCGAGGGCAAGGCTTCCCGGCGCGACGTGAATCTGATGCTGGTGCTCGATCGCTCCAGTTCCATGAACAGTGGAGGCGCCTGTGACGCAATGAAGGCCGCCTCCACCAACTTCGTCAATATGTTCGCGGAAGGCCGCGACCGGCTCGGCATGATCACATACGGAGAGGCCTTTTTCCTGGGTTTTGCGCCCAACATGACGTTCCGGACGGGAGCGAACAGCCTCCCCGTCAAAATCGGCCAGATCACCTGTTCCGGGAACACCTCAACGGCGATGGCGCTCTGGCAGGCTTATCAGCAGATCGTCACGATCAATGAACCTGGCGCGCTCAATCTGATGGTGCTGTTCACGGATGGCTACCCGAACGGCGTCACCGCCGACTACCCGATCAAGACAGTGATCGACACGCGCTACGGCTACAGCGGCGGCTACCAGACCTACATCCCGGACCCGGCTTACCCGGGCTTCTTCAAAACCTCCGGCACAACCGTTTGTAACAACACAGGCAACCAATGCACCATGGAACCCAGTCCCTGCAAAGACTCTGCGAATCAGGTCTTCGATCGGAACCTGGGGGACACCAGACGACGGTACAACGCTGCGCCCTGGAACACTTCATGGACGCCTGGCGGCACAAATCTCAGAACCATCCGAGGGGTTCTCGCCCAGTGGGCTGGCGACCTCTACAACCTCACCACTGGTGCCAGCAATGGCGTAATGGGGCACCAAGGAACCGCCATCAACGCCGGCACCACCTACGCCACTGCCAACGGCTGCGCCTTCTCCACCGGCAGTAGCGTCCGCCGCGACGTCGCCTACATACCCGACCAGGACATCTACGGGAACAACACCGACGGCTTCAAGGCAGTTGCCAAGTTCACAGCCGGCGGCCATCCGTATCTCAACAGGAAAAGGCCCGATGTCCCGATGGGCATCACTGGCGCCAGTTTCAACGCCTCCGATCATGCCGCCCAGCGGATTCGCAACGATGCAACGCTCAAGCCGGTGATCTACACCATCGGCCTGGAGAGCCAGGGCGGTGTGGACGCAGAGTTCCTGAGACGGGTCGCCAATGCCGATGGCAGCACCTGCCTGGATACGACGAAAGAGAAGGGCCGTTACGTCGCCGCGGCGAACACCACCCAGCTCAACGACGCGTTCGCCCAGATTGCCAGCGAAATCCTGCGCATTTCCCAATAGACCGGGCGCGGTTCGGCCCTACTTCAGCCGGACCGCCTTCCCCGTCCTGACGGACTCTTTCGCAGCCTCGATAATCTCCACCACGCCAACGTTGATGTCGATAGCGGTCATTCCCTGCGGGGCAGATTTGGTTTCAATGGAATGGATCATGGCCGCGATGGGCTCGGCCGCCTCCGGCGCAAGAGCGGTGAGTGGCTCCTGCTTCACCGGCTCGCGCCCCTTCCGCGTCTCCACCTTGCCATTGGTCATATACAGGCTGCCTTCGCGCCCGAAGACCTCCAGATCCTGAAAGCTGCGGGGCAGATCCCAACTGCCCTCGAGAATCGCGGTCGCCTGCTTGTAGTTCAGAATGATCGTCGCGTTATCCTCGACCTTGGGAAACTCCGCCGGACGCAGTTGATTGGTCTGCGCGTAGACTGTCTCCGGCCGGCCGAGGTACATCAGGCTCCACAGCGCGTTGTAGCAGCCGAAGTCCACCAGCGCGCCGCCGCCGTTCTTGACGGGGTCTGTCAGCCAATCGAAAAAGAACTTGTTCAAACCGGTCGGGCCGCCGGGGCCACCGTGGCCCACCACGCCGCGGATCCGATAGATTTTGCCCAGAGCACCGGAATCGGCCAGGCCTTTCGCCACATGGTTAGCCGGCCACCAGGCCATCTGGTAGTTCGACATCACGTAGATGCCGTTCTTCACCGCCAGATCGCGAATCGCAACGGCATCTTTGTAAGTGGAAGCCAGCGGCTTCTCAAACAGGACATGGATTTTGCGCGGCGCACAATACTCAACAATCTCGCGGTGCCGGTTGTTTTCGACGAACGCCCAGACGATCTCCGGCTTCTTCTCGTCGATCATCTTCTTCCAGTCAGCGCTGATCAAATCCGCCGGCACGCCGCGCCGCTGCGCCTCTGCCGTCAATACAGGTTCGGTCTCGGCAACACCCACCAACTTGGCCGGCTTGCCCTGGATCATCTTGTTCAGGTGTCCCCAAACATGCGAATGAACCAGACCCACCACCGCAATTGTGTGTTCCGCGGCACTCATTGGGACAGTCATACACAGAAGTAGAAAAATAGCGCAAATCCGCATGGGAATGAATCGGGCCTCCAGCCTCCAGCATACGCCGCGGGAGTCTGCTCCGAATGGACTGCATCCAATCGCGCCAGCGAGCATCCATTACCGTTGAAGGTTCGCATCGCTCGCGGCTCCAGATTGGGGCCGGAGTGTGGTACATTCGTTCACCACATGGCGCTCTGGGGAGGGCACAGTGACAATGAACTCTGGTTCCTGTCGTCTGGCAGCTGGACTGCTGGGCACGGCCGCGATTCTGTTGGGGGCAGACGAGCTTTCGACGCGCGCCCGCCAGCTTGAGTTACAGGGACAATCGCGCCAGGCGAAGCAGGCCCTGGAAAGTGCGGCCAGATCCGCGCCGCGCGACATTGCCGCGCTAACGGCCCACGCCGAATTTCTGGACGCACGCCGCGACCCGGATACCCGCGCCGCCTATGAGCGCGTGCTCTCTGTTGCGGGACCGAACTCCTCGGCCGGCAAGGTGGCGCTCCGCCGCCTGACCTCACTCGATCTCCTCACCGGCAACCGCGCCGCGGCGGAGCAGCGATTGGGCGCCCTACGGCAGGCGGGCGAAACCAGATTCACGCTTGCCCCCTCCGGCCAGACCATCGCTTCGCTGCCGCAAGGCATCATCGAGATCACGGGCCCTATCCGCAGCTTCGCCCGTATGGCCGCGCTTTCTCCAGACCTCCCGCCGGAGGAGATACTCCTGGCACTCGCACGTAACATAGTCACCACGGGCTATCAAGCCGTTAGCGGCTCCGATTCGCTGGAGCCCACCGAATATCTCAAGCTGGTGATCCGCTACCTGGGCCAGGCACGTGAGCTGGATAAGTTTGCAGGCGAGAGCAGAATGGTGAAGCTCGAATCCTGCGACTCAGCGCAGACCGGCGAATTGCTGAAGATCCTCGGCTTCCGGATGCGCGGCGGTTGCGGCAGCGACGTGGTGCTGGAGACGGTGAATGCGACGCGCGCCTTCCTCTCCATGGATTCCGGTTTTCCGCTCGCGGACCTGGAACAGGCGCTGCGCACGAACCGCCCTTTTAGTTACGACTACCATCCAACACGCGTACCGGTGCTCTACAAGCCCGAATACTGGCTCTCGGCCAAGGAAAAGCAGTCCGGCGAGTTCATCGACGCGTTCCTCGGCGATCCCGCACTCTGCCGCCTGTATCTGGGCCTCGCCAAGCTGGACCCGGAAACCGCGGAAGAAGTCCGGCAGAAGCTGCCGGTCACTCGCATCCGGGCATTCGCCCACGTCTTTGATTTCTTTGGCGGCATGTTCCGTATCCGTGATGGCAAGGTCACAGTCCCGGGAGGGGAAAAGGCAGTGGCCGCCTGGGCAGACCTCGCCGGCGTCTCCCCGAATCAGGGCGTGCAGTTCATCGAAAGGCTGGTCACCAAGGACGATGGCTGGCTGGCCGCCTACTTCGATTCCCTCCTGCGGATCCACGGTCCCACACAGGAGTACCTCACCGACATCGCCCGTTTGAAGCGCTACTACGCCGCCCTGCGGGGCAAGGTCACCAGCCCCGGCCCGGCGCGTCCGGTCTTTCGCGCCAACACGGATCTGATGCTGCTGACCGCCCGCCTTCGCGTGGTGGGCGGCGTCCCGCAGATCCCTGGCGGTATTGAGGTTTGGAAGAAGCTTTTTGTCGAACATCCCAACGGCAAGTACGACGGCAAGCTCACCAAGTCAGCGGCCGGCTGGAAAACGCCGGAAGACCTCCTCGAGGCGCTCTTCGGGCTCTCCCGCAAGGCTGTGGAGAACGAGCCGTTGAAGATATTCCTCGCCGTGAGTGACATGGACCGCAACCGGCGGCAGCCCTTGACGCCTGCCACCGTGGAGCGGCTCATGTTCAAGTTCCGGATCTACGGCGCACAGTACCCGCTGCTGAACGAATCGCCCAGCGTGAGCGATAAGACGATCCTGCAATACCTGGACGTGGCGGCGGCCATCAGCGAGAACAAGGACAGCCTGGCGCGCGGTGACATTGCCGGCACCATGCAATCGCTGGCCGCTTTGTGGCAGATCTTCGTGAGGCAGAAGCTGATCCCGACCGCGCAGGCGGACGCCACGCTTTCCGCGCTGATTTCTCCTTTTGCGAC
The DNA here is from genome assembly GCA_016721425.1 of Bryobacterales bacterium. GTDB lineage: Bacteria > Acidobacteriota > Terriglobia > Bryobacterales > Bryobacteraceae > Paludibaculum. The sequence goes on from JADKID010000005.1 coordinate 23,347, forward strand.
GATCAAGAACCAACGCGACCTCTTTGACGCCGGCCGCGCCGGCGTGCATCTTCTCCTGAAGGCAACCGGCGCCGCTGACAACGTCAACCCGCACGACCGGCTGCTGGACCTGCTGGCCGGCGCGGTGGCCCCTGCCGACGATGAGACCCACCAGTTGATGCTGACCGAGATGATGAAGGTGATTGAGGCGCAGAAACTGGTCTCCCTCAAGGTGATGTTCGATCTGGCCGATCATCTGGAATCTCTCTCCAAGGGCGAGAAGCTGAACTCAGCGCTGCTGAACCGGCTGGCCGCGCGAGTGTCTGACCTGAACCTACCCAAGGGCTCGATGACGGCGCAGGAGCGTAATTCTTACGCATTTGGCTTCTTCACGGACAAGCACATTGAAGCGCAGCGCAAACTGAACTTCCGCGCCGTGGTAGAGAAGGCGGCCGGTCAACCGGAAAAGCTAAGGGAAACGCGCGGATTGCTGGCGCCACTGATGCGGGACACTCTGGTGGGCCTGCTCTATGCGCACTACGCGCCGCCTGGCGCACAGATTCTGTACACCAATCCGCTCTTCGCACGGAGCCATGACTTCATCGGCATTCAAAACAACAACCAGACCTGGAAAAACACAGAAGTGCAGGGCAGCGGCTGGCCGTCCAGTGCGGGCGGCCGCCTGATCGGTTCGCTGGCGGGATTGCCGTACGCCCTGGCCGAGGCCGAGCAGAACTTCCTGATCCCCACCAGGGAGCAGGCATTGATTTGGGGAGACCTGGTCCCACAGATGCTGGTGTCCTCCAAGCTGCCGCGGTTTTGGAGAGTGGAGCCGGTGCAGCTGCACTACGTCGGGCTGCACATGCGGGTAGGCGAATCCGCGCTGGCCGAGTCGGCACTGTCAGCTGACACGCGCGTTCGCACCTTGGAGGTGCTGGATCGTTTGGCGCCACCGGCGCGAGTGAGGCGCATCGGGGACCTGCTGGCCGCGGGTGAAGTGTTAGTGGCGATGGAGCAGGTGACGCCGGCTGAACTCTACCAGTTGGGCGTGCAGGCTGTGTCACAGAAGCTGGACGTCAGCGGCGCCGCGGCAGATGAGATCCGCCACCTGGCCGCCGAGGCACCAGACCGGTGCAACCAGGCGGCCATCTCGGAGCTCTTCGGCACACCCAAGCCCACGCTGACCAACTCTCAGCACCCGGAACTGCTGAACATGCGAACATTCCCGACACTGATGGGCTACTCCAGCCGGATCCTTGCCGAGAGCTGGGAGAGCAACAACCTGTTCTTCGCATCCGTTGCCGACGAGTTGTATCTGCCGCCGTCGCAGCTCAATCTGCTGGTGCCGGAGTGGACGCAGAAGACCGTGGAACAGATCTTCGCCACGCATCTTGAGGATTGGCCGGCCCTGTTGCGCTCCATGCGCACCATTGCCGACGGAGTGCGCGTGCAGACCAGAAAACTACAGGCGCTGGAACAAAAAGCGTCGGTGCAGGAGTAGAGATCGATGCCCAATTTTACACGACGCCACTTCTTTGCCACGGCGACGGGGCTGATTCCCGCGGCGGTAGCGCCGCCCGTGATCTTCGGACAGGACGCCGGGCGGCCCACCTTCCGCGTGAAGGTCGACTTGGTGGTGCTGAGCTTTACGGTGACCGATTCCAAGGGCCGTTACGTGAACGGCCTGAAGCCCACCGATTTCCGCATTCTAGAGGACGGCATCCAGCAGAAATTGAACACCTTCGCGGAAGGCAGCAAGCCGCCGCTCCAGATCATGGATGATGGCTCCAGCAAGCCGATGGCGACGGCCCAGGCCGATCCGGAGAAGGGCGGCATCGCGACGGACGCGTTTGTCGGCACCAACGTGTTTGTGCTGTTCGACACGTCGAACTACATGTACCGTGGATTTGTCTACGCCTCCGATGCCATCGCCGATTTCGTCCGTGGCATGGACCGTGCGGATTCTGTCGCGGTGTACACGTTCTCGCGCAACCTGACGCGCGCCTCGCAACTCTCGCGCGACCGGAACGACGTCCTGCAGGGCCTGCGCAAGGCTGTGGCGGGCGACGAGGCAGCTCTCTACAACGGCTTGCTTCTGACGCTGCGCGACGCGGCCAAGGTTCCCGGCCGCAAGGTCGTCATCGTGTTCTCCAACGGCCCTGATTCGGCATCCATGGTCGCTCCCGACGATGTCCGCGCCGTGGCGGAAGACGAAGGCATCCCAATTTACGTCATTTCGACGAGCGATGTCAGCCGCGACCCCATCTCCTCCAACGTATTCCGGCGCCTGGCCTCACGCACTGGCGGCAAGAGCTTCTTCGCCAAAACCTGGCAGAAGCAGGTGGAGGCGTTCGAATCCATCCGCGAGGATCTGGGCAACTCGTACACGGTAACCTACCGTCCCGCGCCAAATCCGAACGAGGGCTTCCGCAAGATCGGCGTGGAGGTCAAGAACGACGTTGGAAAGAAGTATCGCGTCAGTGCTCGGCCCGGTTACCGCCCGCGCACAGGCACCTGACACGCACTATTGCCTTCGGGTAAGCTCGTCCCAGGGAGGCTCTCAATGGAACGACGCTCTTTTCTGCAATCGACAATCGCCGGTACCGCAGTAGCGGCCGGCCTGGACGCAAAGACCGCCCTGCCCCGCCGTCTCTACAAGGACGGCGTGAAGCTGTCGATGATCGGCTTCGGCGGCATCGTCGTGATGGGCCACGAGCAGGCGGAGGCAGATCGGATTGTCGCGTCCGTCGTAGATCGCAGCGTGAACTACTTCGACGTTGCACCCTCCTATGGTGATGGCGAAGCCGAGCTCAAACTCGGCCCGGCCCTGGCCCCCTATCGAAGAGATGTCTTTCTGGCCTGCAAGACCGGAAAGCGCGATGCCAAGGGTGCGCAGGCTGAGCTGGAGCGGTCCCTGGTCCGGCTGAAGACGGATCATTTCGACCTCTACCAGTTCCACGGCATCACCTCAATGAAGGATGTCGATCAGATCACCGGCCCCGGCGGCGCCGGCGAGTTGTTCCTGAAGGCGCGCGAGCAGGGGAAGGTAAAATACTTCGGCGTTTCGGCTCACTCGGCGGAGGCAGCGCTGGCGCTGATGGACCGGTTCCCGCTGGATTCCATCCTCTTCCCCGTGAACTTCGTCTGCTGGCAGCAGGGCAAATTTGGCCCGCAGATCCTGGAGAAGGCGAAGTCCAAGGGCATGGCACGGCTGGCGTTGAAGTCCATGGCCCACACGAATTGGGCGGCAGGCGAAACGCGGAAGTACAAATACTGCTGGTACCGCCCAGTGGACGATCCAGCCAAGGCGCGTGAGGTGGTGCGCTTCACATTGTCTCAGGACATCACTGCCGCCATACCGCCCGGCGACGGTGCGCTGTTTGAGATGGCGATGTCGGCGGCGGCCAGTTTCCAGCCGCTGACCGCAAGGGAATCGAAGGCTTTACTGGCGTCCACGGCGGGCGTTGAGCCGCTCTTCCGGGCCTGAGCGGGAGCCACTCAGCCATGGAGTTTCAGCGCGCGGGCGTGGCGGAACTGCCGGAAGTGCTCGCTCTGATGCGTGAGTTCTATCCCTCGGAGGGGTTGCATCTGGACGAGGCGCTGGCGGCGCGCGGGCTACATTGGGTGCTGGCCGAGCCTCAGCGCGGCGCGGTCTTCCTGCTGCGAGTGGAGGGCGAGCTCGCCGGCTACTTCGCACTGACCGCCGGGGTGAGCCTGGAGTTTGGCGGGCCGTATCTGTTGCTGGATGAGCTCTACGTGCGCGAGCCGTTTCGCGGCAAAGGGCTGGGCCGCGTGGCGATGGATTTCATCGAGGATTACGCCCGGCAAGCGGGCTGCGGCGCGTTGCGTTTGGAGGTTCATGACTGCAACGAACGGGCGAAGGACCTCTACCGGAAACGCGGATTCCTGGACGATTCCCGGTGGATCTTCACAAAGCCCCTGACGTAAGGCGCGCGCCAGGCGGTCGCGGGGGCTTATATAATCGAGCCAGTTCCATGCAACGCAGAGACTTCCTTCATCTCGCGGGCCTCGTCCCGCTGGCGGCCCAGGCCGCACCCCGCCGCCACACTACCGTATCGATCCGGAACGATCAGTTCTTCCTCAACGGCAAGCCAACCTACGCCGGCCGTTCTTACCAGGGGATGAGGATCGAGGGCCTGCTGATGAATAATCGCGCGGTGCAGGCCGCATTTGACGATCTCAATCCGGAGACGCGCGGGAAATGGGCCTATCCGGATACCGGCAAGTGGGATCCGGACCGCAACACGCGGGAGTTCCTCGCCGCCCTGCCCGAATGGCGCAAGCATGGCCTGCTGGCCTTCACAATCAACCTGCAAGGCGGCAGTCCGGAAGGCTACTCCAAGAGTCAGCCCTGGGAGAATACGGCCCTCGAGCCGGACGGCGCCCTGCGCCCCGCCTACATGGAGCGGATAGCCAAGGTTCTGGACCGGGCCGACGAGCTCGGCATGGTGGCCATCCTGGGCTACTTCTATTTCGGCCAGGACCAGCGCGTGAAAGATGAGGCCGCCGTCAAACGCGCCGTGGTCAACGCGACCAACTGGCTGCTCGAACGCGGCTACGGCAATGTGCTCGTCGAGATCGACAACGAGACCGACGTCAAGGCGTACGATCACGACATCCTGAAACCTGCCCGGGTGCACGAGTTGATCGAGCTCGCCAAGGGCGTCCAGAAGGGCGGCCGGCGCCTGCTGGTGGGCACGAGCTACGGCGGCGGCACGCCGGCCAAACCGAATGTCATCCATTCTTCTGACTTTCTGCTGTTGCACGGCAATGGACCCGACGACCCCGCCAGGATCCGCAAGATGATCCAGACGTCGCGCAGCGCGGAAGGCTACCGGCCGATGCCGGTGCTCATCAACGAGGACGACCATTTCCGGTTCACCGAGGCCGACAACCACATGATGGCGGCGCTCGGGTTGTACGTCTCGTGGGGCTACTTCGAGCCGGGCAAGAGCGACTACGTGGAGGGCTACCAGTGCCCGCCGGTGAACTGGGGCATCAACACGGAGCGCAAGAAGCAGTTCTTTGCCAAGGTGAAAGAGATCACCGGCTCGTAGCCGGAAGCGCGGCCAACAGCGCGTCGTACCACCGCGCCGCCATCTTCTCCGCGCCGGCGGAATTCGGATGGACGAGATCCTCGATGGTGTCGGTCTGGAAGTGGAATCCCGACGCCTGATCGACCAGCACGACGGGCTGCGTCGCGGTGTGCAGACGGGCTGCCAGGCGTGCGAGTTCCCGATTCAATTCCGGAATGTAGGCGTATTTCGGTAGCTTTCCGCTGGGGATCACTTGAGCCAGCAACACGATGACGCGCGGATTGATGCGCCGCGCGGTGGCGATGATGCTCTCCGTGGCCGACACGATGCCGGGGACGGGACGCTCCTCCATAAAGTGGTTGTGCCCGGCATGCAGCAGGATGACGTCCGCCGGATTCGCCTGATACAGCCACTCGATGTTTTCCGCCAGAAACTCAACACTCTTGCCGCCGTATCCCTCGTGGCGCATCTCTTCCGGCTCACCCGCATTGTGCCTGCTGCCGACGAAACGGGTGCGCAGACCGGATGCCGCCAGACGCCGGGCGAGCGGCCCGCGGTAGCAGACGAAATCCGGCGAGCCCGCCGTGATGGAGTCGCCCAACGGGAGAATCGTCCAGGGACCGCCGGCCGCCAGGAATAGCAGAGGCAATGCGCAGAGAGCCAGCAAGCCGGGCATGGCCTACTTCCGGACCAGCGGGATCCGCAGGTTGTACGAGTGTGGCCGGGTGGGATCTTCATCCACGGCGCCCAATAGCACCGACGGCCGGCCGTCGGGGCCGAACAGCAACTGCGGCCGCTCCAGCGAATTCACCTTCTGCTGGCGGCCATCGGTCCAGGTGAGGGCGGTTGTCGTGACCAGCGGATGGGCAGAAAGCCGCCACTCGAAACCATCCATGGATTCCCACAAGGCGAGCGACTTGCCCGCCTTCGTGAAGTGGCCGTTGTTGTCCTTGACCACGGCGTGGTAGCGGCGCGCCGCGTAGTCGTACCAGACAAACGGATCCTCAGCCGGAAAGTCGACACCCGGCGTCGTAAAGATGGGCCGCAATTGCTTGGTGAAGGGGCCCGTGGGCGAATCCGACGTAGCGGTGAGATGCACAACGGGCCCGCCGAAAGGCAATGGCCGCTGGCGGCCCACCGCCTTGTAGACCATCAGGTAGCCGCCGTCCGGCCGGCGCGCCACGCTGGGGTTGGTGGCCACCAGAGAATCCGGCGCCTGCGGGTCGGCGCTGACGCCAACAATCGGCTGATCAAATCTCTGCCACGGCCCGTTGGGACTCTCCGCCACGGCAACGCCGATCCGCTGGTTGTTGCGGTGATTCCAGTTCAGAGTCTTCATCGCCACATCATCGCCGGTGTTGCCCATGTAATACAGGTAGTACTTGGCGCCCGCTCGCAGGATGGTGGGATTGTGCGTGCAAAGACCGTCCCAGTACTCCTTGCCGCGGGCCGGCAGCACTACGCTGACGTGCCGAAACTCGCCCGTTGGCGAATCTCCCACGGCATGCGCGATCTCCGAATGAGTCACCCACGCGTAGTGCCCCAGCTTGCGCGGCCAGCGCGAATAGTAGAGGTGATATTTCCCGTCGTCCCCGCGCACCATGGCGCCACACCAGATATAAAAATCCGGGTCGATCAGCTTGGCCGATTCCGGCGCGGGCTGCAGCATCGCGCCGAGGTCGAGCTCGGTGATCGTCACGCCCGCGTCCCCGGCTGGCTGGTAGTAGCGCACCCAATCGAAGAGCGCCACTTCGGGCAGCGCGGCATCCTCCACGCTGCCTGTTTTTTGCAGAAACGACGCAATCGATGTCAGCCAGATGTGCTGGTCGTTGTGCGGGACCGCAGCAATGTCCACCGTCTGCACGAGCTTTCCATCGAAATAGAACCGCACCTCCCGCGGCGTGAAGTCCGCCGCGTAGACGTGAAAATCAGCCGAGAGATCGGGACCATTCACGCGCTTGTGGCCAAACGAGACGTGCGGCGGATAAGAGTGCCAGTTGACGGAGTAGCTGCCATGGTCCACCGAATCCTGCTCGCAGACGTCGATCTCCTGGAAACGATCCTCTATCCCGCTCTTCGGCCCGTTCTGCATCATCCAGAATGACGTATGCCACCCGCGGCCGCGCGGCATCTTCACGCGCGCCTCGTAGTAGCCGTAGCGAAACGCCGCCTTGCTGATTGTGCCGCCCGCCGTGTAATCCACCCCGCCGGACTTCTCGCGCCGCAGCGCGATGCGCAGCAGGCCGCCGCTTACCGACACGTTCTCGGGGCGCTGGTCGCTCCAATGCCGCGGCCCGGTCCGGTAGTTCCACTTGGCGGCATCCAGCGTAGCGCCGTCGAACTCATCGGAAAACGACAACCGCCAGTTCTGGCCGGCTGGCGGCTCCGCCAGCAAGCCCGGAGCCAGCAGCACCAAGGTGGTCAAAAAAGCCGGGAGTCTCATGCTACACCTTGCCCCGATGATCACGGCCGCGGACCAGCAGACGGTCCATCTGCACCGGCTCACCCTCGCATTCCAACTCGATCACCGTCACCGGCTCGTCGGGGGGCGTCGCCGGCAAACCGGTGAACAGCAGCCTGTATTTGTCCTGTTGATAGCTGAGCTTCTCTCCAGTGGCCAACAGGCGCGCGGAGAGAACCTTGGTCTCCAAGCCGGGGATGGACAGCGTCACCCCATCCCAGAAATGAACCTGCAAGTACAGCGTGTTGCCCCGTCGCGTGAAGCCCGTCATCTCCGAATAGCGCAGGCGGGCGCGCTCCGTTCCGTAGATCGACTTCCCATTGCGCTCCAGCCAGCTACCCACGCTGTTCAGAATCTGCACGGAGGGCTCCGGCACGGAGCCATCGCCTCTGGGGCCGATGTTCAACAGATAGTTTCCGCCGCCGCGCGCGCAGTTACCCAGGTTGCGAATCACCGTCCGCGCGTTTTTCCACTCATCGTCCGTGCGGCAATAGCCCCAGCTCCCGTTGAGCGTCATGCACGACTCCCACGGCCGCGGCTCCTCGGTAATGCGCTGCTCCGGAGTGCCAAAGTCGCCGGCCAGCCTGTTGCGATTGTTCACGATGATCTCCGGCTGGAGCTCAAACACCATGCGGTTCATCCGCTCAGACTCCCACCCCGCGGCATCGAGCGGATGGGCCACGTCGTACCAGAGAACGTCGATCTTCCCGTAGTTCGTCAATAGTTCCCGCACCTGTCCGTGGATGTACGCCACAAACCGCTTCCGCGCGCCCTCGTCCTTGGCGCAGCGCTCTCCATCGGGGTGATGCCAGTCCATCAGCGAGTAGTAGAAGCCAACGCGCAGCCCCTCGGCGCGGGCTGCATCTACGTATTCGCGGACCAGATCCCTGCCACACGCCTGTTTCGGGGCGCAGTAGTCCGTCAGCTTGGTATCGAACAGGCAGAATCCCTCGTGGTGCTTGGTGGTGAGCACCATGTACTTCTGGCCCGCCCGCTTCGCCAGGCGCGCCCATTGCCGGGCCGCGCCCGGCTGCGGTGTGAATCGCCGGGCCAACTGCTCATACTCCGAGATCGGAATCGCCTCCTGCTCCAGGACCCACTCTCGCCGGCCCAGCACACTGTAGAGCCCCCAATGGATGAACATTCCGAACTTCGCGTCGTGCCACCATCTCAACCGCTGCTCGCGCGTGCTGTCTCCGGGCTGCGGCGCCGCGACCGGCGGCTGCGCGCCGGCAGTCATCCCTGCGCCCAGCGCCGAACACCAGGTTCTTCTCGTAATCATTGGTACCTCTGTGGAGCGCCGGCGGGTGGACGCACGGATCCAGACCCCGGAGTCTCGAAAACGGATCTCCATTCTACGCTACGCGCGCGGGGCCCAGTTAGCGTCTGAGTATTGGACTATTTGGGCATAGTCCATTCCGACTAGGGGCCGGGTCAGCCGTGGCGGAGCTACTCTCTGCCCCGGAGCTTTTCGAAATCGCGGCGATTGCGTTTGGAGAGTTTCCCTTCCCGGAACCAATCGAAATCCCCAGTCGCCTTACGCTCGGCCGCCGCCTTCACGCGCGCCTCGCGGCTGGCCTCGGTTTCCAGATAGAGCGTCTGCGCCACCGCCGCCGGTCCGCGCATTTCGCTCAACGCCAGCACTTCCACCTGAAACACACCGCTGTCGTTCTTGATCTGCAACCGGTCGCCGACGCCCACCTCACGGCCCGCTTTCGCCGTGTGTCCATTAGACTCAATCCTGCCCAGCTCACAGGCATGCGCGGCCAGTGAGCGTGTTTTGAAGAACCGGGCTGCCCACAGCCACTTGTCGAGTCTCACGCGAGCCATGATTCTATTCTCATCGCAAAGCCGGTTCTCCGCGCGGACGCCGCACTGCCCGGCTCACAGTACTATTTCGGGGAAACAGCTCCGAAATCAGGTTGCCCCGCTGAAATCGCGCACATACACTGGTAGCACGCCGTTGGCCGAGTGAAGGAATCGTGAGTGGATGCGTCTCAGGATCTCCATTGAATTCGAGGACAAGAAACCGGAGGCGCCACCACCACAGGACGAGCATCCCCGCCTTAGCCTGACGCCCGGGCGAGGTCCCCGTTTCCTGGCGCCTCTCTCCCTTTCGCTGGTATTGCATTTTGCGCTGGCGGCGGGAATGGCGCCATTTCTGGAGGTGGTCCTTCGCGAGGCGGGGCGGCAGCCCGAGTCGTTGCGAGCGCAGATTCGGAATTCCCAGGTCCTGTTGCTGCCCAGGGATCTTGTGGTGCACCGCCAGACCAGGGAAAGCGGCCAGGACGGTGGGGCAGGGCGGGCCGCCACCGGAACGGCGCCCGGCCCGCTGCTCCTGCAACCGGGGCCGCGGATGGAGTTGCCACCAAAGACGAGGCTTCCGAGTCTGGCGGTGTGGACCGGTCCACCGCAGGCGGCCGAGTCGCAACCTGGGCACGCGCTCGCGCAGTTGTCCGCTGCCCAACCCCGCCCTGCCGTGGCGCCGGCCCCTCCACATCCGGAGGAGGCCGTGCCGTTAGATACCGGCGAGGCAGCGGAGCCGGCGCAGGCTCTCGGCGACAGCCACCAGACCGGCTCCGCGGCGGTGATCAGTCTCTCAGCAACGCCTCTCCCGGTCAGTCAGGTGGTGCACGTACCGCAAGGGCAATCGCCAGGCGGGCAGGCTCTTGCGGGCCGCGCACCAGCGCTCCAGGCGCCGGCGGTCCAGCCACCCCTGGACCAAAATCAAGGATCAACTCCAGCCGGCATACCCGGACTGGGCCCAATCGAGGCAAAAGCGCTGGTCGATGGAGGCAGATTCATCCCCTCCCCGCTCGGCCGGATTCAAGTTCGCGAAGGGTTGGACGGCAGCCAAACCCTGACCTATCCACCCCGCGGAAAGTACGACGTGCTCGTGCTCGGAGGTGCTTCCGACCCCGATCCATCCACCGTTGAGGCCTTACTCACGGGCCGCCCTGTCCATACTGTCTTCCTGCCGGTGGCCTCGACGCGGGAGTGGATCCTGAAGTTCTGCCTGCCCCAGCAAGGTAGCCAGAATGAGGGTGGCACGGTGGTGCGGTTGAGCAGCGCGGTCCCTCTGGCCCCACCGTACATACTGGTGGCGGTACTGCCGGCCGGCATGGATGCGTCTCCGGATCGTCCGTGGATGATTGCGGGCCGGATCGATGTGGATGGGCGATTCCGTCAGATGAAGAGCGTCGGCGAAGCTTCCGCCGGAACATTGCTGCCCTTCCTGGAGCGCTGGCATTTCCGTCCGGCGGTGCGGGGGACTATCCCGGCGGAGGTGGAAGTGGTGTTGATTGTACCGGAGCACGCCCGATGAACCCACTGCAATTCCCTCCGCTCCCTTGGAGTCTGGAGCTTCCTCTGCTGGCTCTCGTGCTGGCGGCCGGCGTGTTTGACATCCGGTACCGCCGGATCCCAAATTGGCTGGCGCTCGCCGGCGTGGCTCTGGGCTTCGTTCTGCGGGCGTGGATCGGCGGTGCGCCCGGCCTGGCAACCGCAGGTTGGGGATTAGGGCTGGCGCTGCTGGTTTACTTTCCGCTCTACCTCCTGCGGGGTATGGGGGCAGGCGACGTCAAACTGATGGCGGCCGTCGGAGCGCTGGCGGGAGCAGGCTACTGGTTCTGGATCTTCGTTTTTGCCGCCGTCGGCGGCGCCCTGGCCGGGCTGCTGCTGGCGGCGGCGAAGGGCCGCCTGGCTTCGACGCTCTGGAATACCGGCTTCATCGTCCGCGAGCTGGCGAGCTTGCGGATGCCGTACCTGACGCGGGAACAACTGGATATGCGGCACGAAAAGGCGCTGCGCCTGCCACACGGCGTGGCAATCGCGGCCGGAGTATTGGCGATGGCCGGTCTCACCACGCTACGCTGACCACGGTCCGGCGCCGGGCTCCTCCCCGGCACACCACCCGTCGCATTGTCTTTTTGTCATGATCCACCGGCGACATCCGATAAGGCCTGTGACGGATGTGCCATGAAACTCCTGAACATTAGCATTACCCGCAAGATCCAGTTAGCCTTTGGCGTCTTGATCCTGCTAGCCCTGCCCGTGGGCATCATCAGCACTTGGATGTTGCGGGATTCATCGTCGGAACTCGCAGGCGCCGCTGAGCAGATCCTGCCGGAAGTGCAACTGGCCACGGCGTTTGAGCGTTCGGTCCTGAACGCGCGGATTCACTTCATTTATCACGTCACCATTCAGAAAGCAGGGGCCCTCGACAAGGGCCTGAGGCGTTTTGAACAGGCCCGGAAGGAGCTCCAACAGCTAGATGGACTCGTGCGCGACACGCCGGATCTGGCTCCCCTTCGACCAGAGACCGCTCGCCTGGTGGCGGACTTTGCCCGGTACGAATCGACGCTGCGCCGCATACTCCAGGTTGTGGCGGACAAGCGGAACAGCGGGGCAGAATTCGACGGGCTCCTCAAAGAGTGGGCCACCCTGGGCGGCAGACTGGTGGATTCCGCCGGCGCTTTGAACGCCAGTGGAATGGCGATGTTCGCCAGGCACGCCACAGACACCTCCGCGTCTCTGAAGCAGGTGGTCCGCCTCACCGGGTTTGGCTACTCGGTCGCGCTCTTCGCCGGCGCGCTGGTGGCCTTCTTCGTTCTGCGCGGCGTCAACCGTTCGCTGCGTCATGTGGTGCATGATTTGAACACGGGAGCGGAACAGGTGCGCTCCGCCTCGACCCAACTGGCGGAAGCAGCGCAGGATCTATCTCAGGGCTCTGCCCAGGCGGCATCGTCCATCAGCGAGACTTCCACAGCCTGCAATGAGATCGCCGCAATGGTTGAGAAGAACAACGCCAGCACCCGCGCCGCGGCGAGTGTCGCCACACAGTCTCAACAGAAGTGCACTGCCGCCGGCGCTCTTGTGGGCGATATGACCGGCGCCATCTCAGAGCTCAGCGCCGCCAGCGAGAAGAGCGCCAAAATCATCAAAGTGATCGACGAGATCGCCTTCCAAACCAACATTCTCGCGCTCAACGCCGCCGTTGAGGCGGCGCGGGCCGGCGAATCCGGCCTGGGATTTGCTGTCGTCGCCGAAGAGGTCCGCAATCTGGCCCGCCGTTCCGCCGACGCAGCCCGTGAGATCTCGGAGCTCATCGCCGATTCGGTCAACAAGTCAAAGTCCGGCCGTGCCCAGGTGGAAGCCGTCGCCGCCGCCATCCGTGCCATCGTCGAGCTCAGTGCCCAAGTCAAGCCTCTGGTGGATCAGGTGGACGTCGGCAGTCAGGAACAGGCGCGCGGCATCAGCCATGTCTCCCAGGCGGTTGCGCGCATCGAGCAGGTCAGCCACACAACCAGCGCCACCGCCGAAGAGAGCGCCGCGGCAGCAGAGCAACTATCAGCGCAGGCCCACTCGCTGCTGGATGCCTCCGCCCTACTCGCGGAGATGGTTGACGGCCAGCGGTAACGCCTCGAATCAGAAGACCAGGCCGGATGTAAAGAAAGGTAAATCGCACGGGTCGAGGTAAGCCCAGCCCCGGATCATCCGTCTTTCCCTACAGAGCGGGATGACTCCGTCAGAAGACGGCCGAGGAGCTGATTCATGAAACTTACAGTGTGCCTGGCCACATTGACCGTAGCGGCAATCGCATTGGCACAGGGTCCGGATGGCGGCCGGCGCGATGGCCGGCGGATGGACCCCGTCTTCGCCGCCCTGGATACTGACCGCGATGGCGTCATCTCCGCCGAAGAGCTCAAACTGACATCCGAGTCGTTGAAGAAACTAGATAAGAACGGTGACGGCAAACTGACCGAAGACGAGTTGAGGCCGGCCCGCGGCCCGGAAGGCCCGGGCGGAGCCGGCGCTCCTCCTCAAGAGGACCTCGCCGAGACCCTCATGGCCTTTGACAAGAACAGCGACGGCAGGCTGACCAAAGGGGAGTTGCCCGAACGGATGCAGAATCTGTTCGCCCGCGCCGACGCCGACAACGACGGTTTCCTCACCAAAGACGAACTGCGCAAGGTGGCAGCGTCCCAGCGCGCCCCGGGCGCGGGCGGAACCGGGCGGCCGGACGGCCGTGGCAGACCGGAGGGTGGCCCGGGCGCAATGCCAGGTGGCCCGGGCGGCATGATGCGCTTCAGCCCCATTCTGGCGGCTCTCGACTCCGACCATGACGGCGTGATCTCCGCCGAGGAACTCGCCGGCAGCCCCGCTGCTTTGAAACAGCTCGACAAAGACGGCGACGGGCGCCTCACCCAGGAAGAAGTCCGCCCCAACTTCGGCCCCCGCCAGGGCCGGCCCGAGGGTCGCGAACAACACTAGAACCGGAAGTCACATCAACATGATCTTTTTACCTTGGATCCTCGCCGCCACCCTGGCGAGCGGAACCGGCGCGGAGCGTGTCCGCACTTACCACTATGAAAACGTGCTGGGCACCTCGCTGGAGTTGAAGATCGGCGCGGCGTCGCCAGCGGCGGCACAGCGTGCCGAGTCCGCCGCGATGAAAGAAATCGCGCGGCAAGCGGGCATCCTCAGCGCCTACGACCCGGCCAGCGAGTTTAGCCGCTGGTCTAAGACCAATGGGCAGCCGGTGCCCGTGTCGCCCGAGTTGTACGAGATGTTAGGCCTGTTTGACCGCTGGCGCGAGCAGAGCGGCGGGGCCCTCGATGCATCGGCCGAGGTAGTGGGCCGTGTCTGGAAGAACGCCGCGGCGCAGAACCGCCTACCCAACGCGGCCGAACTGGATGGCGCCGTCGCCCTGGTCAAAAAGGCCCACTGGCGGCTGGACCCCGCGGCCCACTCAGCCGAGCATCTCAGCGACGCGCCGCTGGCGCTGAACTCCTTCGCTAAAAGCTACATCGCCAGTAAGGCGGGTGAGGCCGCGCTGCGGGAATCGGGCGTGTCGGGTGTGGTGGTGAACCTCGGCGGTGACGTGGTGATTCGCGGCGCGCAAGCCGAGCGCGTGGACATCGCCAATCCGCTCTCCGACGCCGAGAACAGCGCTCCTTTGGCGCGGTTGCTGGTGAAAGACCGCGCGGTCGCCACCAGCGGCAACTACCGGCGCGGTGTCTCCATCGACGGCAAGTGGTATTCCCACATCGTGGACCCGCGCACCGGAATGCCGGTGGATCACGTGGTCAGCGCCACAGTGATAGCGCCAACGGCGGCCGACGCCGGGGCGCTGGCCACGGCGCTCAATGTCGTGTCCGTGGAGGATGCGCCGCGGTTGGCGGCCAAGACTCCGGGCGCGGAGTACATGCTGATCGCCGCCAATGGCCGGCGCATCCAGAGCGCAGGCTGGAGAGCCATGGAACTGCCGCTGGCCGCGGCGCCGACCGTGCAGGCTGCCGGCGCCGGAGCCTGGAATCCCGCCTTTGAGCTGGTGGTCTCCCTGGAACTGAGCCGCTTTGATGGCCGGGCGTACCGCCGGCCCTTCGTCGCCGTCTGGATCGAGGACAAAGACAGATTCCCGGTGCGCACGCTGGCTCTCTGGTTCGACAAGGAACGCTGGCTTCCCGATCTCAAGCAGTGGTATCGGGACGAGCGTCTCCGCGCGCTCGCCGAGGGCAATGACATCACGGCCTCCGTCTCCAGCGCGACGCGTCCTCCTGGGAAGTACTCTCTGAAGTGGGATGGCAAGGATCAGAACGGCAAGCCGGTGAAGGCCGGCCGCTACACCGTTTGCATCGAGGCCGCCCGCGAACACGGCACATACCAGGTGATCCGCCAGGAAGTTGATTTCAACGGGAAGCCCCAGCAGTTCCAGCTCCCCGGCAATATCGAAGTCGCCAGCGCGGCGCTGGATTACCGAAAGGCCGTGCGGTGATCCATCGCATGAAAAGGCAGCTGTCCACGCTCTCGCGCTGGCTGCACATCTACATCTCGATGGTGAGCTTCGCCATCCTGTTCTTCTTCGCCATCACCGGCCTCACGCTGAATCACACGGAGTGGATTGCCGGTCAGCAGAAGACCACCCAGGCGCGCGGCGAGCTGAAGGCGGAGTGGTTGAGCGGCCCGCAGGTGGCCAAGCTCGAAGTGGTTGAGCAGTTGCGCAAGGCCCACAACATCCGCGGCGCGCTCACCGATTTCCGCATCGATGAGCAGCAGTGCGGCGTGTCGTTCAAAGGCCCCGGGTACGCCGCGGACACCTTCGTAGACCGGAAGACCGGCCAGTACGATCTGACGGAGACGCGCAGCGGCGTGGTCGCAGTCCTCAACGATCTGCACAAGGGGCGCGACTCCGGCGGAAAGTGGTCGCTGCTCATCGACATTTCGGCGGTGCTGATGACGCTCGTCTCGCTCACAGGCATCCTGCTGATCCTGCTACTGAAGCGCTACCGCGTATCAGGCCTGCTGGTGGCGCTGGGCGGCACCGTGGCAAGTTGGGCCGTCTACGCGGCGTTCGTACCTTAAGCCGGGCTAACGCGCAGCCTCGAACACCGTCCAGGGCTGCGAGGGCAGGTCCTTCAGCAACGGCTTCAGCCACGCATACTGCGGGTGCTTCTTTAGAAAATCCGCAGCGCGGAAATGGATGCCGCACGAGTGGCCCATCGCCGCCTCCATCATCATTCGCTTCGCCATCTTGGCAGTCGCCGCCTTCGATTGCACGGTGCCCGCCGGGCCGTTCTCGCTCTGCCACGGCTTCAGCCCGCGCTCCGATAGATCCACGTGCCCGCATAGCGTCCGCTCGCTCGGCGCGTTGGCCTTGTTCGCGAACGCGTCGAAATGATCGCCCAGAAACTTCTTGGCGGACTCCTGATCAATCTTGCCCTTGTACTCCTTCATCAGCTGCTCCCACCGCGTGCGGCGCGCGTTGGCGCTCACGCTGCCGTCCTGGACCGGGAAGTCGGTTTCCTCCGCCGTCAGCTTGGGATCAATCGGGAAGTTCGCGCCGACGAAATAGCCGTCCTTGGTTCGCGCCAGATTGACGTTCTTCAAGCCCAGTTCCAGCCGCCCGATTTCGTTCGAATTCAGATCCGCCACCAGCCACGTATTGGCGTAGCCGCCATTGTTGCCCTCTTTCATGATCGCCACAAATTCGTCGATGCTCGTCGCGTACTGCATCGCCTTGCGCGCCCGCACAAACTCCGGAATCCCGTTGGTGTCGAAGCCGTGGAATTGCGTGATCGTCGTCTCCGTGATCACCAGTCCAGCCGTGTTCATGCCGAAATCGTCTCCGCTGTGAATGAAGCCTGGGAACCCGTCCATCAGAATCCGGTGCCCCTTCGATGGCGTGATATCGAAGATGACATTCCAGCGCGCGCCCTCCAGGTAGCCGGACCAGTTGTTGTGCGCGATTACCGGCAGCCCGTCGCGGGTGTAGCTGCCCGTCGCCACAAACGCGCTGCAGCGGTCCGGCGCCGGAGACGTCTTGCCCTTGTCCAGGGCGCTGGTGTAGTAGCCCAGCTCCAGGCTCGCGTTCAGCACCACCAGGTCATAGACGTCCGCCTTCACCCCGTGCGCCGCCAGCCCGTCCGACATGCCACGCAGTTCCTGCCGGTACTCTTCCTCCACCTTCGGCCACAGAATCCGCTCCGCCGTCGTGCGGTAGAAGCTCCAGTCGCGCTTCGAATCATGAGTCAGGTTGAGACGCGTCACCTTCAACGCGTCGTCAATCTGGCGCGTCAGCAGGTATCCGTGCTGATAGCCGATCTGCTCCGGAGTCCCGCTCAGCCGCACCGGGATCCATCCGTTCTTTTCCGCCCCGATCGATGATCCGGCGAGACGGGGATCCGCCTTGGGCTGATGCGACAGCAGCGTCGCGGCCAGCAAAGTCAACACGAGAGAGGCAAACACTGCGCGGAGTTTCATGGATTATCAGATTATACCCGCCCTACGTGTTATCTTGACCCCATGAATCGCAATCCGGCCGTAGACGCCTTTATCGCCGGCGCACCGGAAGAACAGCAGGCCCTGCTGAAGCGCCTGCGGAATCTGATCCGCAAGGCCCTGCCCCACAGCGAGGAGAACTTCACTAACGGAATGCCCGTCTACACGGTGGGCAAGGCGCGCGCCTGGACCGCCGGCTTCGGCTCTCGCAAAAACTGCCCAATGTTCTACATCATGAGCTCCGCCCACCTGGACCGCTATGCCGAGGAGTTGGGCCGCAGCCGCACCGGGAAATCGTGCATCGCGATGGCGCCCACCAGGACTCTCTCACTCCCGCAGTTGGAGGCCATCGCCGCCCGTATCCTGGCCGATTTCCGCGCCTAGAGCGCCATCCAGGCCAGCGCGTATCGCCGGCCCAGCTCCCGCAGCCCGGCCGAATCGAAATGAACCTCGTCACCCTTGTGTCCCAGCCCGGCCGACGACACGAAAACCGAGCGCTTCAGCCACAGCGGCGCGGTCGCCAATTGCTCATTCACCACCGGCGCGAATTGCCCTTTGTAGAACCCGCCCAACTGCCCCACTACCAGGGGCAACTCCGGCGCGCCCAGTTCGGCCCGTAACGCCGCCACGATCACCGCGAACCGGGCACCGTAGGTCCGCGCCGTCTCTTCCTTCGCCGATTCCGCCTCCCCCTGATGCCACAGGATCCCGCGAAACCGGCCCGCCGGCGCAGCCGCCCTGGCCCGCGCAATGGCGTCGGTGAACAGCTTGCCGCCCACCTTCCACTCCTCCAGGCTTGTCCCGCCAAACGCCGCCGGGATCAGCCCAACCTGCCGCGCCGCGCCGTATTTCTGGAGCGTGGCGGCGAAGCTCCGGCCCAGCCCCACGGCCGCAATCGGTTTGTCCCAGTGCAACGGATCCACCGCCGGCCCCCACGCCAGATCCTTGTTCAGCGCCTGCACGCCCTCGATGGGAACGCGGTCCTGCGTCTCAATTTCGCCGCGGCCCGCCATGTTGGATTGCCCCGCCAGCAGAAAGAGATCCAGTTCCGCGGGCGCCACCGCCCCCGCCGCCGACATCAGAAATGATCTACGTTGCATACGGTTCTCCGATCCATCCTAACTGCAAACACCACCGCCTTCTGCGCCTCCCGCCAAAATCGTGTAAAACAGACATAATCATGTCGGATCTCAGCCGCCGCACAATCCTCGCCGCGCCCGCCTCCGCGCCGCTCCTGATGGCCTTGCAGACAGCGCCCCGGCCGGACGATGCTCCGCCCTTCCGTCATCTGCTCTCCGCCGGACGCAGCGCCGCCGACATCGGTAAGCTCCTGCTCCCTCGCGAGCAGTGGAGACCTTACCCCACCGCGGCCGAGCGCGCCGCCTGGCAGGCTCTGCCGGCCGATACCGCCCGCCAGGTCGTCGCTTCCGCTGAGGCGCTCCTCGGCCAGCCCTGGCCGTCGCTGCCCGCCTCTGTCTTCCTGGACTTCGCCCGCAACGGCAACCGCACCCGCTGGGAGAAGCTCCACTTCGATCGCCGCAACCGCCTCCGCTCCCAGGTGCTCGCCGAGTGTATCGAGGGCAAGGGCAGATTCCTCGATGACATTCTCGACGGCCTATGGCTCCTCTGCGAAGAGACATTCTGGGGTGTCTCCGCCCACATTGGCGCACAGCGGGCCGGCAAGGGCCTGCCAGACGTTTCCGAGAACATCGTCGACCTCTTCGCCGCCGAGACCGGCAACGCCGTCGCCTGGGCCGATTAC
Organism: Bryobacterales bacterium; assembly: GCA_016721425.1. Lineage (GTDB taxonomy): Bacteria > Acidobacteriota > Terriglobia > Bryobacterales > Bryobacteraceae > Paludibaculum. The sequence continues at coordinate 42,386 of JADKID010000005.1, forward strand.
CTGCTGGCGCCGCAGCTCGAAAGGATCTCTCCACTCCTCCGCCCGCGCCTCCTCTACGAGGTGGAGCGCCGCCTCCTCACGCCGCTCCTCACCCGCATCGACTTCGGCTGGATGGGCACCGATCCCAAAGCTCCGCGCCGCGTCAACAACTGGAATCCCTGGATCGTCTCCAACTGGCTCACCTGCACGCTGCTCATGGAGCCGGACCCCGCCCGCCGCGCCGCTTCCGTCCAGAGAGCGCTTGTCACCGTCGATCGCTTCCTCGACGCCTACAACCCCGATGGCGGCTGCGACGAAGGTCCCGGATACTGGAGCCGTGCCGGCGCCTCGCTCTTCGATTGCCTCGAGCTCCTCTACTCCGCCACCGCCGCCAAGCTCGACTACTACCCCATACCGCTGGTGAAAGAGATCGGCCGCTATATCTATCGCGCGCATATCGCCGGCAACTGGTACACCAACTTCGCCGACGCCTCCGCCCGCGTCAACCCGGACGCCAACCTCGTCTGGCGCTATGGCACGCGCATCGGCGATCCCGTCATGGCTGCCCACGGCGCGTGGCTGGCCGCAGGCAAGAAGCCCGAGCAGGAGCTCGCCGGTGGCGCGATGGGCCGCTCGCTGGATTCGCTGTTCCATCTGAAGGACCTCCGCGCCGCGGCCACCACCGCACAGGCGCCGATGGTCCGCGACGTCTTCCTGCCCGGCACGCATGTCTTCGCCGCCCGCATGAAAGCCGGCTCAAAAGAGGGCTTCTACGTCGCCGCGCAGGGCGGCCACAACGCGGAAAGCCACAATCACAACGACGTCGGCAACTTCATCGTCTTCCACGATGGCGAGCCGGTCCTCATCGATGTCGGCGTCGAGACCTATACCGCCAAGACATTCTCCGCCCAGCGCTACGACATCTGGACCATGCAATCGGCGTGGCACAACACGCCTGCAGTCAACGGCATTATGCAAAACGCCGGCCGCCAGTACGAGGCCCACGCCGTCAGCTCCAAGTCAGACGACACCGCGGCGTCCTTCGAACTGAACATCGAGCGCGCCTACCCCGCCGCCGCCGGCATTCAATCCTGGCGCCGCGCCATCACGCTGAACCGAGCCGCCGGCCACGTGCAGCTCCAGGACACGTTCCAGCTCAGCAAGGCCGCCCCCATCGAGCTCTACTTCATCACCACGCGCGAGGCCCGCCCTGCCGGCCCAGGCCAGATCACGCTGGCCGGCGGCTTCGCTCTCAGCTTCGATCCGTCACTGCAGCCCTTCTTCGACGAACACTCCTCCCAGGACCCTCGCCTGCTGCCGAACTGGGGCCCGGTGGTCCGCCGCATCAGGCTTGTCGCCGCCAGTTCCACCACCAGCGGCAAATATACTGTCACAATCAAAAAGTCGTGATCGCCAACGAACAACAACTCGAAGATATTCTCAGCCTGCCGTCGGCCGCTGATTTAGAAGCCGCACGTTCTCTGGAGGGGCCCCTGCTGATCCTCGGCGCCGCCGGCAAGATGGGGCCCTCGCTGGCCCATCTCGCCAAACGCGCACTGGAGGCCGCCGGCAACCCCGCGCGCGTCATCGCCGTCTCGCGCTTCTCCAATCCGGACTCCCGCGCCCAATTCGAATCCTGGGGCATCGAGACGATTCCCTGCGACATGCTGGAGCCCGGCGCGCTGGATCGGCTCCCCGACGCCCCCAACGTCATCTTCATGGCCGCCCGCAAGTTCGGCTCTTCCGGCCTCCCCTCGCTCACCTGGGCCACCAACACGCTGCTGCCCGGCCTCGCCGCCCAGCGTTACCGCCGCTCGCGCATCGTCGCCTTCTCCACCGGCAACGTCTATCCGCTCACGCCAGTGGATTCCGGCGGCCCCACCGAAGAGTCGCCCACCAGCCCGGTGGGCGAGTATGCCCAATCTGCCCTGGGCCGCGAACGCCTCTTCGAGCACGCCGCGCTCACCTGGCAGACGCCTGTCACGCTCCTGCGCCTCAACTACGCCGTCGAGCTGCGCTACGGTGTGCTCGTCGATATCGCCCGCAAGGTGCACGCCGGCACGCCAGTCGATCTCACCATGGGCCACGTCAATGTCATCTGGCAGGGCGATGCCAACTCCGCCACGCTGCGGGCCCTGCCGCTCGCTACGTCGCCGGCGTTCATCCTCAACCTCACCGGCGCCGCAACCCTGCGGGTCCGCGACATCGCTGAGGGCTTCGCCCGCCGCTTCGGCAACCAGGCCATCCTGCACGGCACGGAGGCGCCCACCGCGCTCCTCAACAACGCCGCGCTCTACCACCGCCTGCTCGGCTCGCCCCGCGTCTCTGTCGATCAGATGATGGATTGGATCACCGCCTGGATCACCCAGGGCGGCGCCTCGCTCGGCAAACCCACGCACTTTGAAAATCGGGAAGGAAAGTTCTAAGCCATGTCCTGGCGCGACACACTTCTGGAGGGCGCGGTCATCCCTGCCCACCCGCTCTGCCTCACTTCAGAACGCAAGCTGGACGAAGCCAGCCAGCGCGCCCTCACCCGCTACTACATTGAATCGGGCGCGGGCGGCGTTGCAGTCGCGGTCCACACCACCCAGTTCGCCATCCGCCAACCGGAGATCGGCCTGCTCGAACCGGTCCTCCGCATGGCCGCTGAAGAGGCCCGCGGCACCCAGGCGATTCTCGTCGCCGGAGTCTGCGGTCCCACCCCGCAAGCCCTCCGCGAGGCCGAGCTGGCCGTCAGCCTCGGCTACCACGCCGGGCTGCTCAGCCTGGCTGCGCTCAAGACCGAATCGGTCGATCAGCTCGTCGCCCACGTCGAGGCCGTCTCGCGCATCATCCCCGTCGTCGGCTTCTACCTCCAGCCCGCCGTCGGCGGCCGCATCCTGCCCTACGCCTTCTGGCGCCGCGCCGCCGAGATCGAAAACCTCATCGCCATCAAAATGGCGCCCTTCAACCGCTACCAGACCCTCGACGTCATCCGCGCCGTCGCCGATTCCAGCCGCGCCCGCGACATCGCCCTCTACACCGGCAACGACGATAACATCGTCGCCGATCTCCTCACACCCTTCACCTTCAACGGCGTCACGCTCCGCATCTGCGGCGGCCTGCTCGGCCAGTGGGCGGTCGGCACGAAGAGCGCCGTGCAACTCCTCCAGCGCGTCCGTGACGGTGCGCCGCCGTCCCTCCTCCTCGCCCTAGGGGCACAGCTCACTGACCTCAACGCGGCCCTCTTCGACGCCGCCAATGCCTTCCACGGCTGCATCGCCGGCATCCACGAAGTCCTCATCCGCCAGGGCCGCATGGCCGGCCGCTGGTGCCTCGATCCCCACGAGGATCTCTCCCCCGGCCAGCTCGCCGAAATCGACCGCGTCATGGCCGCCTATCCGCACCTTCTCGAATAGGCCCGTACAATGGAAACAGAGCCGCGACCGTCAGGGAGCGGTGCGATCCAGCATCCATGCGTTTACTCACCCTAGCTCTCTCTGGACTCTGTCTGGCCCAGCAGCCCGCCCCGCCCGGGCCCATTCGCTTCGAAGATATCGCCGCCCGCGCCGGCGTCAACTTCGTCACCGACAGCTGCCCCACACCCAACAAAAATCAGCCGGAAACCATGGTATCCGGCATCGCCCTGCTCGACTACGACAACGACGGCTTCCTCGACATCTACTTTGTCAACGGCGCCGATATCCCCTCCCTCCAGAAGAACGACCCCAAGTACTTCAACCGCCTCTTCCACAACAACGGCAACGGCACCTACACCAACGTTACCGACAAGGCCGGAGTGGCCGGCAAAGGCTACGGTCTCGGTGTCTCGGCCGGCGATTTTGACAACGACGGCTTCACCGATCTCTTCCTCGCCAACGCCACCGCCAACCAGCTCTACCGCAACAATGGCAACGGCACTTTCACCGATATCACCGCCAAGGCCGGACTCACCGGCGGCATCTACGACGGCAACAAGAAGATGTGGAGCGTGGCCGCCGCTTGGGTAGACTACAACCGCGACGGCCTGCTGGACCTCTTCGTCTCCAACTACTGCAAGTGGGAAGTGAACAAGGACCCTGTCTGCGTCTCCGGCAAGAACAGCGAGCGCGGCTACTGCGATCCCCGCCGCTACGAGCCCCTCCCCAATCAGCTCTACCGCAATAACGGCAATGGCACCTTCACCGACGTCTCCACCGAAACAGGCATCGGCAAGCACTTGGGCAAGGGCATGGGCGTCGCCATTGCTGACTACGACGGCGATGGGTGGATCGACATCTTTGTCGCCAACGACAACAGTCCCAACTTTCTCTTTCACAGTCTCGCCGGCAAGAGATTCGAGCAGGTGGCCCTCGACGCCGGTGTCGCCTTCACCGATCAGGGCATGGCCGTCTCCGGCATGGGCGTCGATTTCCGCGACGTCAACAACGACGGCTTCCCGGACCTCTGGCACACCGCCATCGAGAACGAAACCTTCCCCATCTACATCAACAACGGCAAGGGCCAATTCCTGGAAGCCACCGGCCGCAGCGGCATCGCCAAACACACCATCAACATGTCCGGCTGGTCCAACTTCGTGGCCGATCTCGACAACGACGGATGGAAGGATCTCTTCGTTGCCCGCGCCAACGTGCTCGACAACTCCATGGCCCTCTCCAACCGCACCTATCCCGAACCCAACTCGGTCTTCCACAACGTCAGCAAGCCCGGCTCGCTGAAGTTTGAAGAAGTGAGCGCCGCCGCCGGGCCCGATTTTCAGCTCTCCGCGCCTCATCGCGGCGTCGCCTTTGGCGACCTCGACAACGATGGCCGCCTGGACACCGTTGTCTCGGCGCTCAGCCATCCTGCCAAGGTCTTTCACAACACCTCGACCAACGACAACCACTGGGTCAGCCTGAAACTCACCGGCACCAAGAGCAACCGCATGGCCATCGGTGCGCAACTCCGCCTCACCACCGACGACGGCAAGGTTCAGTACAATCAGGTAACTACAAGCACCGGCTTTGCCTGTTCCAGCGACGTGCGTGTACACTTCGGCCTGGGCCCAGCAAAGTCGGTGCGGGAGCTCCGCATCATCTGGCCCAGCGGCATTCGCCAGGTTCTGACTACGCTTCCACTCGATCGCGTCGTGCCCGTGCAGGAACCCCAGCAGACTCCAGCCAAGTGAAGGAACATCGACCTTGAACCGGCCCCTCGTTATCCTCCTCGGCGTCCCTGCCGCCTTCGGCCTCCTGGCATTCCAATCCGCCGCGCCCGCCAAGCGCCCCACCTTCACCAACGTGGCCCCTCGCTCCGGCGTCGCCTACAAGACCAACAACAGCTTCACGGGCCGCAAGTATTTCGTGCAGCCCATGTGCGGCGGCGTTGCACTCTTCGATTACGACAACGACGGCCGCTTGGATATCTTCTTCTCGAACGGCGCGCAACTGCCCGACATGAAGAAGACCGATTCCTCGTTCTACAACTCGCTCCTGCATCAGAAGCCTGACGGTACGTTCGAGGACGTCACCGCCAAGGCCGGTCTCACCGGAGCCGATCTCGACTACAACATGGGCATTGCCGTCGGCGACTACGACAACGACAGCTTCGCGGACCTCTTCCTGGTTGGTGCGGCCAAAAACACGCTCTACCGCAACAACGGCAACGGTACATTCACCGACGTCACCACGGTCTCCGGCATCGGCGTTAAACCGGATCGCACCCTCAGCGTCACCGCCGCCTGGCTCGATTACGACCGCGACGGCCTGCTGGATCTGGTGGTCTCCAACTACACCTTCTGGACCCCCAAGCTCGACATCCACTGCACCATGGCCGACAAGGAGTATTACTGCGATCCGCGCCGCTACCCGAACGTACCGCACAGCCTCTATCGCAACCTGGGCAACGGCAAGTTCACCGATGTCACCGCCAAGACCAAACTCACCGGCGCACCCGGCAAAGGCATGGGCATCTCCGTCGCAGACTACGACGACGACGGCTGGATGGACTTCTTCATCGCCAACGACACCGAGCCCAACCAGCTCTTCATGAATCAGAAGAACGGCACCTTCGAGGAAGCGGGCCTCACACTCGGCGTAGCCTATAACGACAACGCGCAGACCGGCTCCTCCATGGGCTCCGACGCCAAGGACTACGACAACGACGGCAAGGTGGACATCTTCTACAACAACCTGATGGGCCAGATCTGGGCGCTCTTCCGCAACCGCGGCGATAGCTTCCAATACCTCTCCCACACCTCGCAGATCCGGAAACTCAGCACACCCTTCTCCGGCTGGAGCAACGGCTTCATCGATTACAACAACGACGGCTGGAAAGACATCTACTCGGCCAACGGCGATGTGGACGATGTCAGTCCAAAGGCGCGGCAGCACGACACCATCTTCGAAAATGTGGGCGGTAAGACGTTTATTGACATCTCCCAGGAACTGGGCGCGGACTTCAACCGCATCGGCTATCAGCGTGGCTCGGCCTTCGGCGATCTCAATAACGACGGCTCGCTGGACATCGTCGTGACGTCGCTAAAGGATTCGCCGCGCATCCTGATCAGTTCGGCCGATAGCGGCAACCACTGGCTCACGCTGAGCCTCACCGGCCGCAAGAGCCCGCGCGACGCCATCGGCGCCAAGGTCAAGCTCACCACCGCCGCCGGCCGCACACTCTACAATCACGTCGCCCTCAGCGTGGGCTTCATGTCCTCCAGCGACAAACGCGTCCACTTCGGCCTCGGCGCCGAATCCGAGGCCGCCTCCATCGAGATCACCTGGCCCAGCGGCATCCGCCAGACCCTGAAAAACATAAAGGCCGACCAGTTCCTCAACATCGAGGAACCGGCCGGCCAGTAGCCGTTGTGCGCGGCCCTATTTCTTCTGAGCCACCGTGACAAACGCGGTCTCTTCCGCGCTGGTCGCCCCCTGCTTGGCGGTGAGCTTCACCTGATACTCGCCCGCGGGCATGGTTTCCGCCGAGGAAGACATCACGTACGGGATGCGGCCCAGTGCATCGGCAGCCGGTAGCTGCAGTTCGCCCTGTCCCACCACCATGCCACCCGAAAGGAACTGCATGGTCACCGTGGCCTTGTCGGCCATAGCCGGATCGGGATACACCACGAAGAAGAGCGAGAGCATCGCGCCCGGCGCGTTATAGATGGTGCCGCCCAGAGTCGGCGTGATCTTGCCCCCCTGGAACTGGAATGGGTCAGCTGCCTCCAGACCTTTCGCATTGGGTTGATAGCCGCGAACCACCGTGACGGTGCTGAGGTTCACGCCGGCGCGCTTCGGCAGGACGACAAACGCCGCCTTCTTCACACCAATCTTGTTCGCCTCATGATCCATCACGGCCGTCTCCACCGTGTACCGGCCCGGCGCCACGGTGAGCTGCTCCTTGTAGATGAAGTTGCCGGCCCGCGCCTGCGGCAACAGGGCCAGTTGCCCATTGCGCGGCAGGTCGTAAGAGAGCTTCTTCACCACTTCGCCATTGGCATCCTTCAACAGCGACACCAGCGACACCCGCGAACGGAAACTCTGATTCTCCTTCACCTCAGTGAACTGCACACCGGACATCGGCACCTCTACCATCAGCGTCGCGTTGATACCGTCCGCGCCCGGCTGGAAGCGGATGGCGGACGCGCGAAACTCCACGTCTTTGGGAAACGGCGTCGCTGAAAACGACTTCATCAGCGGCAGCTCATACGGCATCATGATCGGCCCGCGCACATCCATCGGCAGAGCAAAGTAGCCGCTGCGCGTGTGGACCACCATGTCTTTGCGCGCCACATCGACATGGGTCTTGCGGAGGCTGCCATCGTAGCTCTGGATGCCAGGGTTGTAGAAGACCTCGTAGTAGCTGTTGACCTCCTCGTTCACCTTTCGGAGTGCCGTCCGAAGGTCGTTCGTATCGCCGATGAGAAAGCCGCCAGTTCCTTCGGCCAATTCCTGTAGCGGCCCCTGAACGTTGCCTCTCATTGCATTCTCCACTCGATCCGACGCCGTGATCTGCCCCGTACTGACGCGACCGTCACTGGAGTGTCGGCTCGGCTGAACGTCGCCAGATTCGACATCGCGTCCTTACACCTCCTATCAGGGCCGGATCCTCATGACTCCGCGGGTATCCACTGGGTAGATAGACACGTTTGCCACGATTGGCGGTGCACGAGATAGACCGGAAAGGTTCGTCCAGGCTGGGCGGCAGCCACATCCGTCCGAGAAATACAGAATGTTCTTTCGGCCACCCAGCGAATACTGTCCCCTCGCCAGCGACAACAACGCAAAGATCGAGGTCCTGGTGCGTTCCGACGTGGACATCGAAGAGTCAAACGAGAGCATGTCCGACATGACCTGTGCTAACTTGCCCTGCACCGCCGCCGACGCGAAACTATCACCAGATGCGTTTGAGTTTGACGGCGCCGACACACTGCAGGAGGAGTAATGGGGTTCGCCAGGATCTCCTGCAACCGCGCCTTCACTAGCGCCGATTCGTTCGAAAAAGTGCTAAACTGCCCGCTCGTCGCCTTGTCGATTGCAGTCTTCAACAGTTCCCGGTCGTTGGTGAAGCTCTGTAGTGCGTACAGCCGGGAATCAATGGCTGCGACAGAATAGAACACGTTGGTGCCCTGGTCGCCCTTAATTAAGTCTAGGGCCGCCTGTTTTGCCCTCCGCCGCGACTCAATACCCAACGGCTCAAAGACCATCGTCACCAGGCGTACCTGCCGCATGGGGTCCAGCGGAACTCGCGCGCCTTGCGACAGCGCCTCCTTACCTTCCACCAGGCGTACGCTCGTCGGCTTCTGTTTGACTCCGTTGTCGGTCACCTGGAAGTCGTCAATCGTCAGGTCCTTGACCGGCTTCCCCTTCTTGTCGCGAACCACCACGTCAAGCACCACCTCATCGACGGTGGACTTGATCACGGGCGTCTGTTCCGGCTGAGCCTGCTGTCCGAAGCTCGCTCCGGAAACCAGCACGCTCGTCAGAACCATCACTCTGAGAGTAGTCTGCTGTAAATTCATTGGCCTTCTCATTAGTTATTAGGAACGCTAGTACTCGGCGCGGATCGCTAGTGCGTCTCCTGTCCGCCGCTGGGATTAAACAACTTCTTCAACCGGGCAAACTCCGCTTTCTCGCGATTCGCCTCCGCCGTCCGCCCCGCCTTGCCATAGGCCGAGCCCAGCGAGAAACGCACCTCCGGGCTGTCAGGCGCCAGCGTGCGCGCCGCCTCCAACTCCAAAATGCCCTTCGCTAGTTTCTCCGTCTCCACCAGGAGTCGCCCATACGTGGCGCGAGCCGCAAAATCCCTCGGCCCTGCCTTCGCCGCTCGCTCCGCATAGGGCAATCCGTCCGGCCCCATTCCGCGCTTCAGATAGTACGCAGCCAGCGAGACCAACGCCGGAATGTGATTCGGTGTGATCTTGAGCTCGGCGATCAGCATCTCCGCGCCCCGCTCAGGACTGGTGGTCAACAGCACGGTCCCAAACGCGTAGTGAATAGAGGACACGTTCGGGTACTTGCCGACCACTTCCTCATACGCCGCGATCGCTTCCGCCACCCGCCGCTCGGACTGGTACCCGAACGCGCGGCCCAGCATCATCACCATCTCGCGGTCTTCCACCGCAACTTCCTGTGGGAACACCGGCCGCCGCAGTTGCGCAATGCCCATCACTGCAATGATGCCGGCGTCATTCGGCGCAAAGCGCGTCACCATGGCGCACAGCCGCAGCGCCCGTTCAAAATTCTGCGCCTTGGCGTGCAGCAGCGCCGCGTGATACATCGTCACGCGCGTCAGGTCCTCACCCTCCGGCAGCCCCATGGCAATCGCCTTCTCCAGGTGCGCCAGCGACTTCGGAAACTCCTTGGTCTGAAACTCGCACAGGCCCAGTAGCGAGAAAGCAGGTACGATCTTCGCATTGATGGCGACAAACTGCCGGAAGGCGTCCCGGCACCCCGCGTACTGATCCTTGTCGTACTGCATCGTGCCCAGATACCACCAGCCCTCTGCCCACTTCGGCGCCAGCGTGACTGCCTGACGATAGAGTTTCAGCGCCTCAGGCAGATTGTCGGCCTCGCGCGCCGCCGCTGCCTTGGCGGCCAGTTGCGCGATGGCGGCGGGCGGCCTCTCCGGCCCCGGTTGCCCTTGCTGCGCTCGCAACGCCGCGGCCACCACAATCAACCCCGCTGCGATCCCAGCTCTCATCAGTTCTTCCGCTCCTGCGCCGGATACTCCTGCCGCTGCCGCGCCTGCACAGCGTCGTTCAGCTTCTGGACAATCACACGCTCCCGGTCGCCCTCCGCCTTCATCTTCAGGCGATAGAACACCGCAGCCAGCGAGACGTGCGCCTCTATGAAATCGGGCGACTCCCGGATGAGCCCCTCCAGCCTCGTTCGCGCCTCCGCCACCTTGCCCTCGGTGAAGTCGATTGTGGCCAGTTGATACCGCGCCCCCGGATCACCCGGGCGTACCCGCAGCGCGGACCCAAGCAACTGCCGCGCCGTCGTGTAATCCAGTTCCTGCTTGGCCAGCACCGCCAGATTCAGCAGCGCTTCAAAGTCCGCCGGGTTCACTTCGATCTCCGCGCGAAACGCCTTGGCCGCATTCGCGCCATCCCCCGCCCCCAGGTAGGCGCGTCCCAGCAATGCGTTCAACGTAGGCAGCTTGGGATTCAACTCCACCGCGCGCGACAAATCCTTGATCGCTCCTGCATAGTCATCGGAAACAGCGGCCAGCGCCAACTTGGCCGACCCCATCAACAGCCAACCCTCCGCCGATTCGCCTTTTGCGAAGATCCGGTTTAACATCGCGGTCCCCTCCGCCGTGCGTTGCTCGCGCACCAGCGCTGTGCCCAGCATATAGGCGAGGCTCAAGTCATCGGGCGTCTTCTGGTCCAGCGGTGTCAGCAGATCGATCACTTTCTTGTTCTCGCCCATCCGCAGCCAGCAATCGGCCAGCAACAGGTTCACCTGCCGGGTTCCACCTGCGGCGCCTCGAAGCTTGCCAAGCTCTACTGCGGCTTCCGCGATATCGCCGTCTTTGTAACGCGCCAGCGCCAGATTCAGAGCGATATTGGGATTCTTGGGGTCGAGCTTCAGCGCTGTCTTGTACTCCTGCGCTGCCTCCGCATACAGCCCCATGCGCGACAGCGCCGCGCCCAGATTCGAGCGGATCTCAAACGAACTTGGCTTGCGGCTCAAATAGTCGCGATAGCCCGCAACCGCCGCTTCGAAGTTGCCTGCCTGGTGTGCGGCCAGCGCCTTCTGCAACGCCGGGTCTTGCGACTGCGCCAGGAGACCTCCGCACAAACAGAGCACCGCGATGGCAAGCCGGTAGTTCATGACCCTATTCACTCAATTGTACCGGATGGCGGTTGGCGAACTCCGCGCCGGCTAATACTAATCCCATCATTGAAAAAGGCCGGGGCGGCGGTTGCCACCCCGGCCTTTGACGACACACTGTGCTCAGGCCTAGAAGTAGTACTTCACAGCGACCTGAACAATACGACGGCCCTGCTTTTCGGATGCGAAACCGAAATAGGGGTTGATCTTGCCAGTGGTTGCATCCCAAGTGAGCTTGGTGGTATTGCCGCCCACAAAGGAGTCCAGCGGGTGGTTCAGGAAGTTGTATGCGTTAAAGCGCAACTGCAACTTCTTGGATTCACTGATCTGGAAGTTCTTGAACATACCAAGATCGTGATTCATAAAGGCAGGGCCGTAGACTGGCTTGGAGGCCAGCGGGCCGTTGCCGCCGGGGACGGTTGGGAGCTTGAAGCAGGCGCCATTGACGTACTGCTTCGGTCCCAGATTCGCGCCGGGGTCACAAGTGAGGATCGGGCGAAGCGGGATCGATTCCGTACCGTTGATGGATCTGGGCGAAATATTGTACCCATCTACGGTCTGGAAGCCCGTCGCGTCGAGGTTGTAGTTGTAGCCCGTCGCACCAGTCAGGTTCACGCCGCTTTGCATCTGCGTGATTCCGGAAATCTGCCAGCCGTTCACAAGACCCTTCGCAAACCGGTTTCCGGACTTGATGACGTTGCCGGCATCAATCGAATAGGCGATGTTGAAGACTTGGCGGCGATCGTTCGGCATCACACCGTAATTGTTGGCCAGGTTGAACTGGTCGTAGATATCGGTGATGCCCAGGCTCTTGGCGTAAGTGTAGTTGGCGTTGATGTTGTATCGGCCCTTAGTGCGCAACCAGGTGATCTGCATGGAGTTGTAGTTCTGATACACACCATGTGTCTGTTCGGTCAGATTCTGGAAGCTCTTGATTGGGCGATAGTTATCATAGACGGCATCGTTGGGATTGCCGACGCCGGGCTTGAGCAGTGCTCCGTAGGGGACGGCATTGATGTTGTTGCCCCAGAGGACGTCGCGGCTCTTGTTGCCGACATACGCCACTTCCAGGAGACTAGACCACGGAATCCGTTGGGAAATCGTGACACTGTAGCTGTCGGAAGAAGGAGTCCTGTCGTCGTAGCGGTCCACTGAGCTGGCAGTGAGCGCGCCAGTGGCGGAGGGAAGGGCGTCGACTTCCTTGAGCGTGAGGTTCTGGACGGCTCGCGACTGAACTCCGGCCGTCACGTCCAGACTGTTCGTGAATTGGGGGGAGTGGTAGTAGTAGCGGCCCCAGCCACCGCGAAGTACGGTCTTGCCGGTGCCGAACACGTCATATGCGGCGCCCACGCGCGGAGCATAATAGAGGGCACGGGTCGGGAAGGCAGCATTCGGGACGCTTGGGTCACGCTTGTTCCAAGAGAAGCCCGAGTACGCAGAGGCCGGAGCGGCCGGATTGTACTTCGCTTTGTCGAAGACTGCGTAGCCGAAGCCCTCGGCGTCTTGCCACGGCTGATAGTGGGAAATGCGAAGACCGTATTCCAAGGTCAGGCGGCGATTCACCTTCCAGCTATCCTGCGCGAAAGCTTCGTACTGGTAATAGGTGATGGCGTTCAGACGGTTGAAACTGGCTTCAGTGTAATCGGCAACGCGGCCGGTGAGCAGATCAGCGTACTGGCTGCCCGAGCTGTTGCCGCCCCAGGTGGCGAACGCGGCCTGGCCGTTCGTCATGCCGTTGGCGGGCTGCGCGTTCTTGATCCACTCGAAGAAGCCGCCAAACTTGGCCGTGTGCGTGCCCCAAACTTTCGAGACGTTGTCCGAAACTGACGGCAGCCATTTGTCTGCAAACAGACCGCGGCTCCCGCCGACTTCGAATCCGCCGGGGTTGTAGACCGTGGCCAATTCGCCGCCCCAACCCGTGATAGCCGGCATCTGCGCGACGCCGTTCTTCCACAGGCCCTTGTAGGGGTAGCCAAGCTTGTTCCGGTCGATCTTGTCCGGGTCTTCAAACACGTTCGGGAATTCGATCTTGGTGTAGCCAAAAACGAATTCGTTGGTCAGCGTCGGCCCGATGGCGCTCGTCAAGCTGGCCGTGGTGGAGTACGAACGGTTCTTGCCGAGAATCGAGGTGGGGTACGGCGTCTGCTGTCCATTGCGCCACCACAGGCCGATCGGGAACTTCTGAGTCTCCGCCTGAAGGTTGTACCGGACGTAGAGGCGGGTGTTGTCGTTGATCGTATAGTCGACACGAGACATCGATTGCAGGCTGTTCTGGTCAAACACTTCCTGCTTCACATAGTTGTAGCCGCCGTTGGCGTTCGGGTCGGCGTTCGGCAGCGGAATCATGTTCGTCAGCGCCTTGCCACCCGGATCAATCTGGCTGGCCGGAACGATGGCGCCCGGGTACATCGTCTGATTGATCTGTTGCGGTGCGCCGCCAGACGTCGTGATCTTGCCGAGTTTCGAGACTTCCGCATCGGTGAAGTTGCCGGTGCGCATCCCCGCCGTCGGAACGGTGGCGCGGATGAGGCCGGTGTCGAGCCGCTGCAGGTAGTACTCGAAGCCGGTGAAGAAGAACATCTTGTTCCGGTCTTTGTTGAAGTTCGTACCCGGAATCAGCACTGGACCGCCGATATTGCCGCCGGGGAACAGGTAGCGGTTCTCCGGGCGGGGGGCAGCCATCTTGCCGGTGTTCTTGTCGATACCCTGGGCGTTGTTCAGCCAGTCGTTGGCGTTCAAGCGATAGTCACGCATGTACATGTAGGCGCCACCGTGGAAATCACGGCCGCCACTCTTCGCCACGCTGCTGACCACCGCCGGACCCTTCTGGTTCTCAGCGCCGAAGTTCGAGGTCTGCACCTTGAACTCCTGGATCATATCCGTGTTCGGATTCACCGGCGTTGCGCAGTTGCAGCCCGGATCCGACACGTGCGCACCGTCAGCCGTGATGTCCAGCGAACCGCCAGGCAGGCCGTTCACGCTGAATGCACCGTTCATCGCGCTCTGGTTGCCGCCATCACCGTTTCCGTTGATGCCGATCGTCTCGCCCGTGAAACTGGCGCGATTCTGCGTGCCCGTACCGGAAATCGAGAAGCCCGGCAGGATCTTGATGAACTCGGCCGCACTGCGGCCTACCACCGAGAAGTCCTGCAATTGTTTCGTCGTGAGCGTCGCCGACTTTTCACCCGATTCAACCGGGGTGAGCACGTCCGCCACGCTGGTCACTTCAATTCGCTCCGACGTGGAGCCCACCTTCAGCGCAACGTCCTGCTTGCGGAGATCGCCGCCGGTAAACGAGATTCCTTCGATTTTCGCCGAAATGAACCCCGCCGCCTCTGCCTGCAGGTCGTAGGCCCCTACCGGCAACGCCGCGAAGGTGTAATACCCTTCCGAGTTGGTGACCGTGTTGCGAATGTCGCCTGACGCCTTGTTTTTCAAAGACACTTTGGCGTTCGGTACAACTGCCTGCGCCGGATCCGACACCGTGCCCGTCAAAGTCGCGTAGATCGACTGAGCGGGAAGGGTCCCGGTAAACACTGCGAGACTGAGTACCAAACAGATGATCTTAAGCCACTTGGTCATGATCGACTGTCTAACCTTTCTTGTAACCATCGCCTAAACTTCGGTGTGGACGAGAGGCGCGTTGCCTGAAGACCGCCCGATTCGGCTAGTGGACTAATACTATAAGATCTCTTTCGGACTGGATAGGATAAAGCGGTTACTCTGTGCCCCTGCGGTACGTTAACCAAACTATCTCGTTTAGAATCAATTCTGTTACACCTGTCACCTGACCCTTTGACGCCCCCCTTCAGTCGTTTCCCATCCTGCCGAACCTTCGGAATCGCCCTCTGTCCCTAGTCAAAACCTATCAGTCGCTCCGCCATACCCACTCCTTGCTCTCAGATCCACCGCGTCTGTACCATTTTTTTGCCCTGCACCCGGCCGCCCAACACGCCAATGTATGCCTAGTTGGTTGTTACTAGCAGCAAGTCCTTCTGAATCAACCACGTTACAGCCGTATACACTTCCGGTTACCGGAAACTCGTCACGTTCCTTTACCAGCCGCCCTTATAGTGATATAGTCTCTGTGTCCCCGGACTTCCCACGGACTTAGACCGCATGCTGGACAATACGACCAACCTGGCAGCCGAGCAGGCCGAACTCGCAGCCGTGTTGTCCTCTGGCATCTTCGCCCGCGCCCCCTCTCTCGCCCAACTCCTCTCTTACATCTGCCTGAAGCACTTCAACGGCGAACACCACCTCATCAAGGAGTACAACATCGCCGTCGATGCCCTCGGCCGCCCCGCCGATTTCGACCAGAAACGCGACTCCATCGTCCGCGTCGAGGCACACCGCCTCCGCAAGCGCCTCCGCCAGTATTACGAGGGCGAAGGCGCCAGCCACGAACTGCGCATCGACCTGCCCTCCGGCGGCTACACGCCCGTCTTTTTGTCGGCCGCCCGGCTGGAAGCCGCTCCCCTGCCGGCAATGCCTGACGCCGCGCCTGCCGAACTGCCAGCTCTGCCCGCAACGCCGCGTACCCCCAAACCCTGGACCTCCCGCTGGATTCTCGCCACCTCTGCACTCGTACTCCTCGGCGCCATCCTCGTCCTTGTCAGCACCCAGTCCCGCCGCAATGCCCCGCCGCCTGCCAATCCACAACAGTTTCAACCGGTCGACCTCTCCTCCACAGCCAACGTGAGCGAAATTCGTATCAGCGCCGGCGCTTCCACCGCGTTCGTCGATGCCGAGGGACACACCTGGGTCGCCGACCGCTATTTCAAGGGTGGCGTGGCCGGCGCCGACCCCAAACTCGAAGTCACCGGCACCCTCCGCCCGCATATGTACCAGACCTGGCGGCTGGGCGACTTCTCCTACCGCATCCCGCTCAAGCCCGGCGTCTACGAGCTTTCGCTCCACTTCGTCGAGCCCACGTTCGCCCACAACTCCGACGGTAGCCGTTCGTTCAATGTCTTCATCAACGGGGCTCAGGCCCTCCAGGAGTTCGAGATCCTCAACGAGGCCGGCGCCGGCCAGATCGTCACCGCCCGCACCTGGAAGGACATTCACCCCGGCAAAGACGGCTTCCTCACCCTCGACTTCAAGCCCAATAGCAACTCCGCCGTCGTCAGCGCCATCTCCGTCATCGCCGGCACCGCCGGACGTCTCCGGCCAATCCGCATCGCCGCCCGCGAAGAGCCCTATACAGACTCCACCGGCCGCCTCTGGTCGCCAGACCGCCACTTCGCAGGCGGCAAACTCGTCAAGCGCATCGAAGGCATTCATGGCACCGAAGATCCCGAAATCTTCCGCGGCGAGCGCTACGGCCGCATCACCTACTCCATCCCCGTCCCGCCTGGCTCCTCCTATACCGCCATCCTCCACTTCGCCGAAACCTGGTTCGGCGGTACCGGCGCCGGCGCCGCCAACTCCCGCATCTTCGATATCCTCTGCAACGGCCTCATGCTGCAGCAGAATCTGGACATCTTTAAGGAAGCCGGCGGCCCCTTCCTCGCCATCAACAAGACCTACCGCGGCCTCAAACCCACCGCCAGCGGCAAACTCGTCTTCCAGTTCGTCCCCTCTAAAAACTACGCCTTCATCAACGCCATCGAAATTCTCGATGAAGCCCCCGCCCCCAAACGCTGACGCCTGTATCACCGCCCCTGATACAATGGGAATTCCACTGCCGCTCTCTGGCAAAGGCCCCTGGGAATGCGAACACTCTTCTTAAATCCTCCTTCGTTCGAAGGCTTTGACGGCGGCGCAAGCTCCCGCTGGCCGGCGACCCGCGAAATTGAGTCCTACTGGTATCCCGTCTGGCTCTGCTACCCCGCCGGCATGCTGCCAGACTCCAAAGTCGTCGACGCCCCGCCCCACAAAATCACCATCGAGCAGACCGTCGAAATGGGCAAGGATTTCGAGCTCCTCGTCCTCTTCACCTCCACCCCCGGCTTCCACGTCGACGTCAAAATCGCCGGCATGATGAAGGACGCCAACCCCAAGCTCAAGGTCTGCTTCGTCGGCCCGCCCGTCACTGTAGACCCCGGCATGGCGCTCAAGCACACCGCCATCGACTTCGTCATTCGCCGCGAGTTCGATTACCAGATCGTCGCCTACGCCAACGGCACCCCCATCGAAGAGATCCCCGGCGCCAGCTACCGCAAAGCCAACGGCGAGATCGTCAACAACCCCGAGGGCGCCTATATCGAGAACCTCGACGAGCTCCCCTGGGTCACCAAGGTCTACAAACGCGATCTCGATTACCGCCGCTACAACGTCCCGTTCCTGATGAACCCGGCCATCGCGCTCTACACCTCGCGCGGTTGCCCAGCCATGTGTACGTTCTGCCTCTGGCCCCAAACCCACTCCGGCCACCGCTGGCGCCTCCGCTCCGTCGATGACGTCGTCAACGAGGTCGCCTGGGCCAAAGAGAACTTCCCCGGCGTCAAGGAGTTCTTCTTCGACGACGACACGTTCAACTACAAGGGCGCCCGCACCATCGAGCTCTGCAAAAAGCTCGCCCCGCTCGGCGTCACCTGGTCCTGCACCTCGCGCGTCACCACCGATTACGACACCCTCAAGGCCATGAAGGACGCCGGTGGCCGCCTCATGATCGTCGGTTACGAATCCGGCGATCCGCAGATCCTCAAGAACATCAAGAAGGGCGCCACCGTCGATATGGCGCGCCGCTTCACCGCCAACGCCCACAAGATCGGCCTGACCATCCACGCCGATTTCATCGTCGGCCTCCCCGGCGAATCCCGCGAATCCATCCGCCGCACCATCAATTTCGCCAAGGAACTCGATTGCGAGACCATCCAGGTCTCCATCGCCCACCCCTACCCCGGCACCGAATTCTACGATCACGCCGAGAAGAACGGCCTCATCCAGCTCGGCGCCTCCATGACCGACGAGGGCGGCCACCAGCTCCCCAATATCATCCACCCCGGCCTCGATCGCGGCGAGCTCGTCGATTGGGTCCAGCGCTTCTACGACGAATACTACTACCGCCCCAAGGCCGCCTTCCGCGTCGTCTCCAAGGCCATCCTCAACGGCGACGCCAAGCGTCTCTATAAGGAAGCCCGCGAATACCTCAGCCTGCGCTCCAAGCGCAAGCAGTTCGTCGCCGATCAGCAGGCCGCCACCGCCGAGGCCGCACGGGTCCACGGCGACTAACGTGAAGCCATCCACCCTGCTGCTCACCGCGGCGGTCGTGGTGTCCAATGTCGCCGGCAACTATGCGCTGAGCTGGGGCATGAAACACGCCCCGGCCGACGCCGGCCCCATCGTCTCGCTCTTCGAGCCCTGGGTCATCGCCGGCATCGTCCTGCTCATCTCCTGGACCCTCATGCGCATCCAGCTCCTGGGCATGGCCGACCTCAGCTACGTCCTCCCCATCACCGCCATCGGCTACGTCCTCAACGCCGCCATCGCCGCGGCGTTCCTCCACGAGCACATCTCGCCCCAGCGCTGGGCCGGGACCCT
Source organism: Bryobacterales bacterium (assembly GCA_016721425.1). Lineage (GTDB taxonomy): Bacteria > Acidobacteriota > Terriglobia > Bryobacterales > Bryobacteraceae > Paludibaculum. The sequence continues at coordinate 61,150 of JADKID010000005.1, forward strand.
CCTCATCGTCGCCGGCGCCGGCCTCACCGCCTTCACCCCGCCCGCTAGCGCGAATCAGGAGCCAAAACGCCAATGACCCCCTGGCTCCTCGTCGCCGCCGTCGTCCTCTCCACCGTCTGCGCCGATCTCCTCCAGTCCCACGGCATGCGCCAGGGCGGCGCCCGCTGGAAAGTGCCCCTCTCTTTCCTCTTCATGGCGTCGTCTTTCTTCGCCTTCACCCAGCTCCTCAAAGTGGCCGACCTCAGCTTCGCCGTCCCCGCCACCGCCGCCAGCTTCGTCCTGGAAACCCTTTTGGCCCGTGTCATCCTCAAAGAGAATGTAGATCGCCGCCGCTGGGCAGGAGCCCTGCTCGTCGCATGCGGTGTGGCGATTCTCGCTCAATGATGCACTACCTCAGCTATCTGCCGGTCCTCGCCGCCCTCATCGCCCTCGGCTACCAGATCTTCGCGCTCCTCGGCGCCATCGTCTACTTCGCCAAGTCCGCTTTCCTCCTCTCCAAACCCACCGGCAGCTACACCCCGCCCGTCTCCATCCTCAAGCCCGTCCGCGGCCTCGATTCCGCCCTCCACGACGCCCTCCTCAGCCACATGACGCAGGACTACCCGGACTACGAGATCCTCATCGGCGTCCGCGATATGGAGGACCCCGCCGTCCCCGTCATCCGCCAGCTCATCACCGAGCACCCCGAACACCCCATCCGCCTCATCCACTGCCAGACCGATACCCCCAACGCCAAAGTCGGCATCCTGATCGACCTCGCCCGCCAGGCCCGCCACGAAATCATCCTCGTCAACGACGCCGATATCTCCGTCCCGCCCCAATACCTCCGCCGCGTCGCAGCCCCCCTCGCCGAGCCCCGAAACGGCCTCGTCACCTGCCTCTACCACGCCACGGCTCACTCCATACCCGGCAACTGGGAAGCCCTCGGCATCGCCACGGACTTCATCCCCTCCACCCTGGTCGCCCCCATGGTCGGCATCAATGAATTCGGCCTCGGGTCCACCCTCTGCTTCCGCAAAACGGACCTCGCCGCCATCGGCGGCTTCGACGCCGTCAAGGAATTCATCGCCGACGATTACCAGCTCGCCAAACGCATCACGCAACTCGGCCGCGAAACGGTCCTCTCCGAAGTCGTCGTGGGCACCACCCTCAACGCCCCCACCTGGCGCGACGTCTGGCGCCACCAGGTCCGCTGGGCTCGGACGATCCGAGTCTCACGCCGAGGCGGCTACCTGGGCCTCCCCGTCACCCACGCCGGCCTCTGGGCCATCGTCGCCATGCTCACCGGCCACTGGCCCCTGGGCCTGACCCTCTGGCTCGCCCGCGCCACCATGGGCGCCACCGCCGGCTTCGTCGTCCTCCGCCACTGGCCCGCGCTCCTAGCCGCCCCCCTACTGCCCCTCTGGGATCTCTGGGCCTTCACCATCTGGCTCACCGGCCTCGCCGGCCGCACCGTCCACTGGCGCAACAAACAGATGACCCTGAACCGCGACGGCCGGATCTCGGAAAGCTAACCGGCACGAAGAGCAGACTATATGCCCAATCTATCGGATAAGCAGCGCGAGGCACTCCAGAAACTGGCCGATCGTCCAGACGCTGACATAGACCTCAAAGACACACCAGAAATTCAGGAGATCCCTTCGCACGCCGTGAGAGGAAAGTTCTACCGCCCCGAGACACCCGTCGTGACCATCCGCGTGGAACTCGAATCAACACCGACCTCTGGCGAATAGTGCGGCATCGTCCGCGTCGTAGAGAATCACTCAACTTCTTTGCCTTTGACCGCCATCCCCGGAGTCAGAAACGTCGAGGGCATTTCTCCGTTACCGGCAAGCGTGAAACTCCGGAAGCGCTTGTACCACTTGCCCTCAGGAACATCAGGATCAGAGTCGATCCACTGCTTCAGCGCAAGAAATTCGGCTGCGGGAATTCTTCCGTCGCGAAACCGCTGGATCAAGTGATCCATGATCCCCCGTGGCGGCGGCTTTCTGAGCTTCGGCACCAGTTACGCGTTCTTAAACTGATTCTGGAAGATCAGTCGCTCCAACTGATCGGAGAGAGTTCGCAGATCCTCCGGATTGCTCGCCACCCTGATCTGCTCCAACAGCGAAAGCACCGCGCGGTCCGACGCACTTCTGACAACGATGGCGGGTTTTGCTCCGGTGGACTGCACGGCAATCCGCCGGTCTCTCGTGCCCACGGCCTCGGAGCCCACTGCTGCCTTCGCCCAACGCGCCTGAACTGCCTTGCGCGCACTTTCGCTACGCTGTTCGGCCGTCAGCTTTGCCGCTCTCGCCGGGCCGCCCTTCTGGCCTCCCTTTCGCCCCAGTGCAACGGCGGCAGGGTTCTTCGTAGCTTTCTCCATGACTTCAGTATACGTGAGCGGTCAAGTGGCAAAGCACAAGAGGGTCCCGCAATTAAGACGGGCGTAGTCAATTTTGCCTACTTCCCCTTCGCCGGGAGCATAACCTCCGCATACATCCCCGGCCCCAGCGCCCCATCCCCATTCGCCACGTCCAACTCCACCGGCATCGTCCGCGTCTTCGCATCCAGCACCCGCGCCCTCCTCGCCACCACGCCCGCGAACGTCCGCCCCGGCCACGCCGGCACCGTAAAGCTCAGCCTCGCCCCTATCACCAGGCCCTTCCACTCGCTCTCCGGCAGCGCGACCACCAGCCGCAGCCGCGACACCTGCTGCAACTCCACCAGCGCCCCGGCCGCCGGCCCAGCCAGCGCCCCCGGGCTCACCATGCGCTCCGTAATCACACCCGCGAACGGCGCCGTAATCCGCAAATACCCCATCATTTCGCGAACGACATCCGCCTGCGCCCGCACCGCCGCCGCGTTCTTCTCCAACCCCGCCAGCAGCGCCGTCAAAGACGCCACCTGCTTCTCCGCCTGGATCAGCTCGTTCGCCGACACGGCGCCCGCCGTCGCCGACGCCGTCTTCAATCGCGATGCCAGACTCTCCGCCGCCGCCCGCCGCGCCTCGGCCTCGCCCTTCTGCGCCTCCACCGCCAGCGCCCGCACCTCCACCTCCGCCAACTGCGCCTTCATCTCCGGGGCCGATAACTCCACCAGCAAATCGCCCTCTTTCACCACCGATCCGCGGTCCACCAGCACCCGCTCCACCACGCCCGTCACGCGCGCCGTCACGGCCACCTTCTGCCAAGCCTGCAACTCCGCCGGCAGCTTCACGCCCTGCGCCCAAAGCACGCCGCCAAACACCAACCAGAGACTATTCCGCATCACGCGTCCTCCCGCTCATCACCACCGCATACACCGCCGGCAAAACCGTCAGCGTCGCCACTGTCGCAAATACCAATCCGCCGATCACCGCGCGCCCCAGCGGCGCCGTCTGCGCCCCGCCCTCGCCCCAGCCCAGCGCCATCGGGATCATGCCCGCGATCATCGCCGCGGCCGTCATCAGAATCGCGCGCAGCCGCCCCGCCGCCCCGCTCCGCGCCGCCGCCACCACGTCCATTCCCTCCGCCCGCGCCCGCTCCGCAAACGAGCACAGCAGGATCGAGTTCGCCACCGCAATCCCCGTCGCCATGATCGCCCCCAGGAACGATTGCACGTTCATCGTCGTCCCCGTCGCCAGCAAAGCCAGCACCACGCCCACCAGCACCGCCGGCGCCGTCAGCACCACCGCCAGCGACAGCCGGAAGCTCTCGAAAAACGCCGCCAGCAACAGGAAGATCGCCACCAGCGACGCCGCAATTCCGTACTTCAAATTCGACTCCGTCTCCAGCAGCGCCGGGATCTGCCCCCGCACTTTCACCGAGACGCCCTTCGCCGGTTCGCCGGCCCGCTTCACCGCCGCCTCAATCTCCGCCGCCGCCGTACTCAGCGCTGCCCCCTGCACGTTCGCCGTCAGGCTCACCACGCGCTGCATGTTGTACCGCTCCACCAGCCCCATCGTCGTCCCCGTCTTGATCTCCGCCACATCGCCCAACAGCGGCCGCGCCTCGCCGTTCTCCATTACCGGCACGTTCAGCAGCGCCTGCGCCGAATCCATCCGCTGATACGGAATCTCCACCTGAATCTGGAACGCGTTCCCCGTCGCCGGATCGCGCCAGTAGTTCGGCTCCACAAATCGCGAAGAAGACGTGGCCGCCACCATCGAGCGCGCCACCTGCGACATCGTCAGGCCAAACTGCCCTGCCCGCTGCCGGTCGATCTTCACGTCCAGCGCCGGGTAGTCCATCGCCTGCGCATATTGCAGATCCCGCAGCACGCCGATCTTTGCCAGTTCCACCCGCACCTTCTCCGCATGCGCCCGATTGTTCGCCACGCTGGGCCCCTGCACCGCCACCTCCACCGGCGCCGCCGCCCCGCCGCTCATCACCTGCCCGATGATGTCGCCCGGCTCAAACGAGAACTTCGTCTCCGGCAACTCCCGCGCCAGCGCGCCGCGCAGCTTCTCCCGCAGCGCCGCGCCTTGCACCGGAGCCCCGCGCTTCAGCGCCACCTTCAACACCGCCTCCTGCGGCCCGCTAGTCCACAGAAAGATCGTGTTGATCGGATAGCTCGGCGGCTGCACCCCGATGAAACCCGTCGTGATCTCCACGTTCTCTTTGCCCACTTCGCGTTGGATCACCGCCAGAGTCTTCAGCGCAACCTGCTCCGTCTTCTCGATCCGCGTCCCCGAGGGCGCCCGCAACCGCAACTGGAACAGCTCCTGTCCCGATTCCGGAAATACCTCGCGCCCAATGCCCGGCGCCAGCCACATCAGCAGCCCGATCGACGTCACCAGATACAGCCCCACCACGGGCCACCGCAGCCCCAACACGGCGTCCAGATACGCGCCATACCATCGCCGCATCCGCCCCGCCTCGTCGCCGCCATGCCCCGTCCGCAGCAGCCGCGTGGCCATCACAGGCACCAGTGTGGACGACAGCACATACGACGAAACCATCGCGCACGCCACCGCCAGCGCCAGCGGCACAAACAACTGCCGCACCACGCCCGTCATGAACGCCGCCGGCACAAACACCGCCAGGATCGACACCATCGCCAGCAGCCGGGGAGTCGCCGTCTTCCGGCAAGCGTCCAGCACCGCCTGCCCCCGCTCCAGCCCGCTCGCCATGTGCGAGTGGATATTCTCGATCTCCACCGTCGCCTCGTCCACCAGCACGCCCACTGCCAGCGCTAGCCCCCCCAGCGTCATGATGTTGATCGTCTGCCCAAACGCCCACAGCCACACCACCGCTGAAAGCAGCGCCACCGGAATCGTCGTCACCACGATCAGCGCCCCGCGCCAGTCGCGCAGGAACAGCAGCACCGTCAGCCCGGTCAGCAGCGCACCCAGCACCGCCTCCGTCCCCAGGTTCTGAATCGCCGCCCGCACAAATCCGCTCTGGTCAAATTCCAGCGTCACGCCCACGTCATCCGGACACACCTTGCGCATATCCGGCAGCGCCTTCTTCACGCGCTCAATCACGCGCAGCGTCGAGGCATCCGCCCGCTTCGTCACCTGGATATACACCGTCCGCTTGCCGTTCACGTGCGCGTAGCCTGTCACAATATCGGTGCCCGTTTCGATGCTAGCCACGTCGCGCAGATACACGCCCGGCCGCACCATGGCATCCAGCAGCTCGTCGAGCTTCGCCCCCAGCGCCGAGTTCGATGTCGCGATGTAGTTCAGATCCCCCACCCGCACGTTCCCCGATGGCAGCACCGTGCTCGCCCGGCTTACCGCCATCATCACCTCATCCGGCGAGAGATGATACTGCCGCAGCTTCTCCGGCTGCACCCGAACCAGGATCGACTTCTGATTCCCGCCAAACGGAGGCGGCGCCGAGACACCCTCCAGCGTTGCAAAGAGTGGCCGCACCAGGTTCAACGCGATGTTCTGCAGCTCCCCCGCGTTCTTTGTCGGGCTCGAAAACACAAGCTGCCCCACCGGCACGCTGCCCGCGTCAAACCGCGTGATGAAGGGCCCCACCGTCCCCGGCGGCATGAACGCCCGAGCGCGCCCCACGTACCCCACCACCTCCGCCATCGCCGCGCTCATGTCCGTCCCCGGATGAAACACCAGCTTCATCAGCGACGCGCCCTGAATGCTCTTCGATTCCACATGCTCAATCCCCGTGATGTAGAGGAAGTGATACTCGTAGTAATAGGTGAGGTACCCCTCCATCTGCACCGGATCCATCCCGCCATACGGCTGCGCCACGTAGATCGCCGGCGCGCCCAGTTGCGGGAAAATATCCACCGGCATCCGCACCACCGCCAGCCCGGCCAGCAGCGCAATCGCCAGCACGCACACCGCTATCGTCACCGGACGCCGCAACGCCAGCAATACCAGCTTCATCGCTTCGTCCTCTCCAGAAATGGCCCCAGATCCCCGGCCGCAATCGCCACGCCCAGATGCGCCCGCCACACGTTCAGCTTCGCCAGCCCGTCATCGATCTCCGCCTGCAACAGGAGCCGCTGCGTATCCGCCACGTCCACCATGTTCGCCAGCCCCGCCTGATACCGCGCCACCGCCTGGCTCTGCGCCGCCCGCGCCGCCTCCAGTTGCGGCGGTGTCGTCGCCGCCATGCGGATCGCCGTATCCACCCCGGCCCGCGCCCGCTCCATCTCCGCGTCCAGGTCCGTCGTCAGCTTCCGCAGCCGCGCCGTCTCGCCCTGCGCGCGATGCATCTCCTCCTGCCGCCTGGCGCGGATGTGCGGCAGATCCAGCACCGGAAACAGCACACTCAATCCAATGCCCCAGTTGTAGATGTTCGGCCCCGAGTCGATGCCGCGTGCATACAGCGCTGTGTCTGTCTGGAACCGCGGACGCCACGCGATCCGCGCTTCGTGCCGCCGCAGCTCCGCCTCGTTCAGCGCCGCCGATTGCTCCTGCAACGCAGGATGCAAAGAGATCGCCCCGCCCGGATCCGGCAGCTCCGCCCTCCTCGCCACAAACGGTGCCACGGGCTTCACGTCCTGCCACGTTCCGCCCGCATACTGCGCCACCGCGATCCGCCCCAACCGCGCCGCGTGCTCCGCCTGGATTACCTGCGCCTCCGCCATCACCCGCTCCGCCCGCGCTCGCGCCAGATCCGCTTCCGGTCGCAGCCCCGCCTTCGCCTGCGCCTCCACGATCTTTTCCAAACTCGCCGCCCGCTCCACCCCGGCCCGCGCCCGCGCCACCGTCTCGTCCGCCGCCAGACACGTCAGAAACGCATCCGCCGCCGTCGCCTCCACCTCCAGCCGCGTCCGCGCCACGCCCCACACTGCCCGTTTCTGCCCCGCGTCCATCGTCGCGATATGCGCCTTCCGCTGGCCCATGTCCAAGGGTTCCCAGTTGATCAGAAAGCCCACCGCCGTCCCGAAAACATTCGTGCCGGCATTGGTTGCCGACGGCGGCCCGGAGATCGGCGCAATCACGCGGTTCGGCATCAACATCCCATACACGTTGTTGCGCGTCGCCAGGTTGGCCTGCGCGTAGAAATCCCCGCGCGGTAGATACGCCAGCCGCGCCTGCTGCACCGCCGCCGCCGCCAGCGACGCCTGCTCAATCGACACCTGAACACCCGCATACCGCTCGCCCGCCCGCCGCACCACCTCGTCCAGAGTCACCTGTGCGCACACCGGCGCGGCGCACAACGCCGCCAGCATTCCCAGATTCAGCAAGCCCAGATACCGCAAGACGGCCCTCCCTACTCGCGGCAGATCCCTCGCTTGCTGCCGCGGATGAACTCTATCAAGTGTAGAGTATGCTCCGTCGGCACCTCTGCTTCAATCCGCTTCAGAGCCTCTTCCAGCTTCAATTCCGAGCGGTACAACAGCTTGTACGCCGCCTTGATCGCCGAAACTTCGCTCGCCTTGAAGCCCGCCCGCCGCAGCCCCACCAGGTTCAGCCCCTTCGCCGCCACGTTGAAATCCGAGTACATGAAATACGGCGGCAGATCGCTGTTCACCCGCACATTCCCCGCCACCATTACGTTCCGCCCAATCTTCGAAAACTGGTGCACCACCACCCCGCCGCTGATAAACGCCTGATCGCCTACCTCCACGTAACCCGACAGCAGCGTGCAGCTCGCAATCACGCAGTTCGAGCCCACCTGCGCGTCATGCGCAATGTGCCCCGACGTCATCACGAAATTGTCGTTGCCAATCACCGTGCGGCTCTCCGGCGCAGTCCCGCGCGATACCGTCCAGTGCTCCCGCATCTTGTTCCCGTTACCAATCAGCAGATAGCTGCGCCGACCGTCAAACGCCTTGTCCAACGGATCGGTCCCCAGCACCACGCCCGAGCTGAATTCATTGCCGTTCCCAATCGTCGTCCAACGCTTCACATACACATACGGCTCCAGCAGGCAGTCCGCACCGATCACCACATCTTCATCCACCACGCAGAACTCACCCACGCGAGTCCGCGGACCAATCACGGCATCAGCATGCACTCGCGCCGTCGGCGCAACATAGGCGGAAGGATCAACCGGCATAAACTAAATCATATGATCGTCAGCGACATCGCCGCCTTGCTCGCGCTCCCGTTCGAAGGTGACGCCACCCGCGACATCACCGGCGTCGCCCCGCTCGATACCGCCGCCGTCCACCATCTCTCCTTCGTCGGCAACCGCAAGGCCCGCCGTGAGGCGCAACTCTCCACCGCCGGTTGCCTCATCGTCCCCATCGATTTCGAAAACGCCGCCACCCACACCATCATCCGCGCCAAAGACCCCCGCGGCGCCTTCGCGAAGGTCGTGTGGAAGCTCCAGCCGCCCCCCGCCCCGGCCGCCGGCATCCACCCCACCGCCATCATCGGCAGAGATTGCTCTATCGCGCCCGACGCCGCCATCGGCCCCTACTGCGTCATCGGCGACCGCGTCACCATCGGACCCGCCAGCCGCCTCATGCCCCACGTCACCATCTATCACGACGTCACCATCGGCGCACGCGCCCTCATCCACTCCGGCGCGGTCCTTGGCGCCGATGGCTTCGGCCTCGTCTTCGAAAAGGACCATTACGAAAAGTTTCCCCAGATCGGCCGTGTCTCCCTCGGCGACGATGTCGAGATCGGCGCCGGCTCCGCCGTCGATCGCGCCGCCCTCGGCGTCACCTCCATCGGCGACGGCACCAAGCTCGACAACATGGTCCACATCGGCCATAACTGCCGCATCGGCCGCCACGTCGTCATCGTCGCCCAAACCGGCATGGCCGGCGGCACCGTCGTGGAAGATTACGCCGTCATCGGCGGCCAGGTCGGCATCGGCGATAACGTCACCATCCAGGCCCGCGCCGTCATCGGCAGCGGCGCCGGCATCCTCACCGGCAAAATCGTTCGCGGCGGCGGCGAGGTCTACTGGGGTACGCCAGCGCGCCCGCTGAAGGAGTATCTGGAAGCCCAGGCCAACGTCGCCCGCCTCCCCGCCCTCAAACGCGAAGTGGCCGAGTTGAAAGCCCGCCTGGCCGCACTGGAGAACAAACCGGAGTGAGGATCATCCTCGGCGGCCTCGCCCGCAAATGCGGCAAAACAACTCTCGTCTGCCGCATCCTCGCGCTCTCGCCACAGAACCACTGGACCGCCGTCAAGATCTCGCACCACGCCCCCGAGCTCGGCGCGCTCTTCACCCTCTCCGAGGAACTGCAACCCGGCGCCGAAGGCGACACCTGCCGCTACCTCCAGGCCGGAGCCGCCCGCGCCTACTGGCTCCGCGGAGATCTCCACGCAGCTCTCCCCCAACTCCGCACACTCCTGGCCCTCTCTGATAACTGGATCGTCGAATCCACCGCCGCCATCCCCGACCTCGATCACGACTACGCCCTGCTCGTCGTCGATCCCGCCAACACCGATGACGCCAAACTCCGCGCCTTACTCGCCCCGCGGCAGCCAGAACGTTAGCGTCAGCCTCCGCCCGTCCATCCCCGCCACCATCTGCCCGCGCGCCGCCGCCGCAAACGCTCTCAACGCTCCGCCGTCGGCCGAATCTACCATCGGCAGCAACTCGTCCGGCTCTCCCGCCACTTCCGCGCTGAATTCCACCCGCACATCATCGCCCGCCACCGCCGTCACCCGGATCGGATCCTCGGCATGCGCCACGTTGCGCAGAAACGACACCACATGGCCGCATACGCTCGCCATCTCCATCGCCGGAGCCGTCACTATCACGTCCTCGCTCATGTGCAGCTCCAGGCTCCGCTGCTCATGCTGCGCCAGCTCAGCGTCCAGCTTGTTCAATACCGCCGGCAGAGAAACCGGCCCGCACTCCGCACTCTGCATCGAAACCGCCAGCGCCGCATCCTCCAGCATCCAATGCGCCTGTTGCACCATGCGCCGCAGCGTCTCGCACTGCCGTTGCAGCTCGGGCTCACCGTCGCCCAACACCATGTCCAGGTAGTACCCGATGCACTCAATGCTAGAGAGCGGCTGCCTCAGATCGTGCGCCAGCCGCCGGATCAGGCGGGCTTGCCCTTCCGTATCCGCTGCCTCAGCCTTGGCGCTCTCTGTGATGTTCTTCATGGCTCTCACTCGCCTCCAGGTGCGTCGTCACTTGCAGCGGCCGTCCGTAGCCGGCAATCAGCCGGTCCTCCACGCGCGTCGCCACCTCGTGCGCATCACCCAGCGGGCAATCACTGGAGAATAGCAGATGCAACTCCACCAGGATTCGCCCACCGGTCTCCCGGAATCGCAGCTCGTGATACTCGATTCCTTCACTCGCCGTCAGTTCGTCCAGCAACGCCCGTAGCTTCTGCTCCACCACCGGATCCGCATAGTCCAACAGCCCGCGCGCGCTCTGCCACATCAACTGCCCGCCCGCCCACAGAATATTCAGCGCCATCACGATCGCACAGATCGGATCAAACTCCTTCCACCCCGTCAGCATCACCAGCACCAGCCCCACAATCACCCCCAGGCTCGTCCAGCAATCCGTCAACACATGCTTCCCGTTCGCCACCAGGATCAGCGAGTTGTTCTTCCTCCCGGTGCGAATCAGATACCACCCCAGCAGTCCATTCAATAGCCCTGCCGCCAGCACGATCAACGTGCCCGTGCCCAGGTCCTGCAACTCCAGCCCGTGCATCCACTTGTAGACCGCCGTCACGATGATCGCCACCGCAGCCGCCGCGATCAGCGCCCCCTCAAACCCCGCCGAGAAGAAGGTAATCCGCTCAAACCCGTATTGAAAACGCGCACTCGCCGGCCGCACACTCAGCCACAGGCTATAGCTCGCGAACGCCACTGCCACCAGGTGAATCACGGATTCCAATGCATCCGAGAAGATCGCCGACGAACCCGTCAAGTACCACGCGCCGCACTTGCTCAAGAGCATCAGCACGCCGGTCCATAACGATAACCGCATCGCAAACGCCGATACTAGCCCGGATGGGGTCTGAGTCATTCGCACATTGTAATAGAATCGGCGCATGCAAAAGATCCAGCGCCGCACCGCCCTCGCCGCCACCGCCGGCATCTTGATCGTCAAACCGGAGACCGCCTTCGGATACCAGGCCAACTCAAAAATCCACGTCGGCGTCATTGGCGCCGGCAACCGCGGCGCCTACGATGCCGACTTCTTTTCCAAGGACCCTCGCGCCGAGGTGGCCGCCCTCTGCGATCTCTACCCCGATCAGCTCGATAAGGCCAAAACCAAGGTTCCTGCCATCTCCAGCGCCAAAACCTACAAGGACTACACCGAGCTCCTCGCCCACCCTGGCCTCGACGCCGTGCAGATCACCACGCCCGTCTATCTCCACCCCGAGCACTTCACCGCCGCCGTCAAGGCCGGCAAACACATCTACTGCGAAAAGCCCGCCGGTGCCAGCGTCGCCGGTGTCAAAATGACCCTCGCCGCCGCGAAGGCGGCCAACCCCAAGCAGGTCATCTTCTTCGGTTTCCAGCAGCGTTGGAGCCCCGAATACCAGGCCGCCGAGAAGATCCTCCGCACCGGCCAGATCGGCGAACTCGTGCTCATGCGCTCCGAATGGATGGTCGGCGGCATTCGCCCCGGCGCCCGCCCTCAGATCACGCCGGAGATGGAGAAACGCGCCTGGTACCCCTATCGCGAAAAGTCCGGCGACTTCATCGTCGAGCAGGATTGCCACGGCGTCGATGTCCTCAACTGGTTTGCCCAGGCCCGCCCCGTCAGCGCCATCGGTGGCGGCGGCAAGGGCAGGCGCAAGGTCGGTAACAACCTCGATCACGTCAACGTCACCTACACCTATCCCAACGGCCTCTGCGGCTATCTCCACGGCACACAGCTCATCACCGGCTGGGGCGAAGTGCGCGAACAGTTCTTCGGCGAGACCGGCGCGCTCACCACGCACCGCAGGTATTACGAGTGGCATCGCGAGGGCCGCAACCCTGAGCGTGTCGCATCAAAACGCGAGATCACCATTGACGCCATCGAGCAGTTCCTCGCCCATATTCTGGAGGGCAAGCAGAAGAACATGGCGTTCGACGCCTGCGACTCCACCTTAACCTCCCTGCTGGGCCGCCTCGCTGTCGACACCAAACGCGTCGTCACCTGGGACGAACTGATGGCCTCCGAATAGCCGCGCGCCTAGCGCTTCGTACTGATCGACAGCCCCTGAATCGACTCCGGCAGGAACACCGTCTTCACTGCCGGATCGTTCTGGATCTTCGCCAGAAACTCCGCCATCGGCCCGGCCGCATTCTTCGTATTGTGCGCCAGGATCACTCCGCCGCTCCGCACCTTGGGCAGCACCAGCCCGTAGTACTTCAGATAGTCGGGCTTCCACGCATCGATAAATACGATGTCCAGCGGCCCGTCGATCTTCATCACCTCGAACAACGCGTTGCACAGCCGCGTGTCCACGATATCGCTCACGCCCAGCGTCTCAAACGTCCGCTTGGCCTCCGCCTGCCGGTCCGGATCAATCTCCAGCGTGATCAGCCGCCCGCCCGTCTTCTTCAGCGCCATCGCGAACCATCCGCTCGAATAGCCAATGGACGTCCCGATCTCCAGCACCCGCTTCGCCTTCAGCTCCTGCGTGATTCGATAAAAGTACTCGCCGTCCACCGGATCGATGCTCATCCCGCGGCGCGAGTCCTTGCGCATCGCTTCCAGATGCGCCCGCGCGCCCGCCTCCGTGTACGGCGCCGCAAACAGAGCGAGCAAAACCACCAGTGCTGTCATCAGAAAGGACCGGTCTGATTATACCTTCCAGGCGTCGATGCCGCCCTTCACGTTCAGCACGTTCCCGAATCCCTTTTCCCGCAGCAGCGTGCAGGCCTTCGCGCTGCGCATACCAGCCTTGCAGTGCACCACAATCAGCTTGCTCCCGTCGATCGTGCCAAGCTGCGCCGGCAGCGTCCCCAGCGGGATCAGCCGTGCCTGCGGAATGTTGCGCGCCTGGTGCTCGTGCGGCTCGCGCACGTCGATCAGAATGAAGTCGTCCCCGCGCGCGATCATCGCGTTCACGTCCTCCGGCAGAATCTCGCCGGACTCCAGCGGGGCATTGGTCTTGGGCATACCGCAAAACTCCTGATAATCGATCAGCTTCGTAATCGTGCGGTTGTCCCCGCACACCGGGCACTCCGCATTGCGCCGCAGCTTCAACTCGCGGAATCGCATATTCAGAGCGTCGTACAACAACAGCCGCCCCTTCAGCGTCTCACCCACGCCCAGCAGCAACTTCACCACCTCGGTCGCCTGGATCAATCCGATCACGCCCGGCAGCACACCCAGCACGCCGCCCTCCGCACAACTCGGCACCAGCCCCGGAGGCGGCGGCTCCGGATACAGGCAGCGGTAGCACGGCCCGTCCTCATGCGCGAATACCGAGGCTTGCCCGTCAAACCGGAAAATCGAGCCATACGCGTTCGGCTTGCCCAGCATCACGCACGCGTCATTCACCAGATACCGCGTCGGGAAGTTGTCCGTCCCATCCGCCACCACGTCGTAGTCCGCGATGATCCCCAGCGCGTTCTCGCTCGTCAGCGCGCCCTCGTGCCGCACCACCCGCACGTTCGGATTCAGCTCGCGGATCGAATCCTCGGCCGAGTCCAGTTTCTTGCGCCCGATGTCGCTCGTCCCGTGTATCACCTGCCGCTGCAGGTTCGAACTGTCCACCGTGTCAAAGTCCACCAGCCCGATCGTGCCCACCCCCGCCGCCGCCAGATACAGCGCCAGCGGCGCGCCCAGCCCGCCCGTGCCCACCAGCAGCACCTTGGAGTCCTTCAGCTTCAGCTGCCCTTCCAGACCCACTTCCGGCAGGATCAGATGACGCGAGTAGCGCTGCAGCTCCTCATTCGTCAGCGTGCCAGTGCTCATCGCGCGCCCCCGGCAATCGAGGGCACCAGTGTCACCACATCTCCGTCCGCCGCCGCCGTGGCCTCTTTGTCCAGGAAACGGATGTCCTCGTCGTTGTGGTACACGTTCACAAAACTGCGGATCTTTCCCTCGTCGGTGAAGATCTGCGTGCGCAGCTCCGGATGCATCTCCGCCAGGTTCTTCAGCGCTTCGCCAACTGTTGCGCCCGCAACGGCAACCTCGGCAGCGTTGCCGGTGAACTTGCGCAGCGGGGAGGGGATCAGAATTTTGGGCATTTCAACTCTTCAGAAGTGGATTCGGTCTGGTCGTCATTGGCCCGGAACGCCTTGGCGTCGCACACGGCGCCGTTGCGCACGCTCAGCACAACATTGGAATACCAGGGCCAGGAGTACTTGAGGTCCGTGGCCGAAAAATAGGCGTCGCAATCGGGGTGCGAATGGAAAAACCCGATCACCTCCACGCCCAGCCGCCGCGCCTCGCGCTGCGCCTCAAACTGGTCTTTGGGATCGAGCTCGAAATGATCCGCCTGCTCGCCTTCATACGCGTTGCGGCACACAACGGCTCGCACCACCGAACGCTCATCGTTCGAGGATACAGAGCCGAGCAAAATCCCGCAGCACTCTCGCGGATAACACGCTGCAGCATGGTCGGCCATCACGGCCCAGGGGTCAGAGGATATGGAAAGCACCAGGTAATTCGAGAATAGCGAACCACTCACTCGCGGGGCAACAGCCGCAGCAGCGAGAGGTTCACCGAGAGCTGACGCCCCTCGCCCGCCTTCTGGTTGGGCTCCGGGAAAACCGGCGACGCCAGGATCTCCACCGTGTACTCCTCCGCCTCCGGCAGCGGCGTCTCCAGAATGAAAAGACCCGGCCGGTCCAGTTTCCACTCCCCGGCGTCCTGACCATTGGCTCGCAACTGCACCTTCGCCTCGCCCTTTTCAAAACACTGCGCCGGGGCATAGCCCTGCACCCGCAGCAACGGCAGGCCCGGCCGCATCTTTACCAGCCGCACCGCCGCCCGTGCGCCAATCCAGCGGTACTTACTCCCAAAGTCGCCTTCCACTTCGTGGAAGCCCGAAATCAGCCCCGCCTCGTGTCCGTCCTTTGAGAAATCCAACGTGTCGGCCCGCGGCCCCGGATACAGTTCCGCCCGCAGCGTCGAGCTCAACAGATTGAAAACGCCCGCCTCATACGCCGCCTCATAAGGACACGCCGGACAGCGCAGCGGACCCTCATCAGCCATCGGCAACGCCGCGCCACAATCCGGACACGCCAGCGCCGCCGCCGTACCTAGCCCCGGCGGCAGCTCCCCCGCCTTCCGGCAAAACGCCGCCAGCGTCGCGCCCAGCCAATCCGCCATGCGCGCTTCCGCATTGCCCGGCCCCAGCCGCGCCAGCGATTTCACAATCTGGTTGGCCCAGCCGCGCTGCCGCGGAAACGTAATGAACCGCGTCTCCTCAAAGTAGGCGTGCAGCAGATGCGACCACTCCCGCAGTCCAAACCGATGGTTCTGCCGGATTCCGAACGACTCTTCCTGATCCGCCCCAATCACATCCATCGCTACGAAATCCAGCAGCCCGCTCTCGTAAAACCACTTCTCCACCGGCTTCATGCGGTCCGGATACGGCGCGCGGTGCAGCCGCAGCGTCAGTTGCCGCCGCACCGGCTCCTCCGCGAAATAGAACACGCCGCCCGGAGCCAGCACACGATGCACTTCCCGCACCACGCTCTCCACATCCAGAAACTGCGACAGCGTCTGAAACGACATCACAAACGCCAGCGAATTGTCGCGGTACGGCAGATGTGTGGCGTCTCCGGCCGTCAGCACCACCCCGCGATCCATGTGCCACGCCTCGCGCAGAAACTGACCGTGGCGCAGCGCGTCCGCCGATAGATCCAGCGCAAACCCATCCGCCTGAAAGTCGTTGGCCAGCAGATAGGACGTGTGCCCCGCGTTGGCGCCCACCTCCAGGAATGGCGTCAGCGACCCGATGAAATCGAGATTCGTACGCAGGATCGATCCGCGCCGCATATTCTCGTCCGCATAGGCGGCCAGTGCCCGCTCGGGTTCACCGAGTGAAGCAAAGTTGTGGAAGTCCACCTGGGCGCGTTTAACTGCCAGCGACTGGGCGGGATCGCTCATGGAACTCTTGTTTGTACCGCAGCCGGGCCGCCCCTGTCTATTGCTGGAGGTCCAGCGTCTGCACGGCCGGTGCCTGTCCATCCTGGAACAACAGCGACGGATCCTCGCGCCACAGCTCGGCGCGCCGCACCAGCAGCCATACGAATAGCGCCGCCAGCGTGGCGCAGGCGACTGTGAAGGCCAATGGATACGTCAGCAGCATCGCTTCGATCCTCACCGTCACTGATGAGTAGGCGATGAACGCCAGAAGCCACAGCGTCAGAGCAAACGTGATATTCCATTTCGCAGCCCCGAAGGTGCAGGTGAACGGGATCTTCTGGAAGCCCAGGCACAGCGCCTCCGCCAGAACCAGCGCCAGCAGCAGGCAGTACACGGTGTGCATCACAGCCGGGTGCGTCGGCAGAAGAGTGAAGTTCATCGCGGTGACTATCGCCGCGATCGGCACGAGCGGCAGACGGTGGAACGCGATCGGCTCGCGCGGCGCGGCCAGCCGGAATGCCCAATGCGCCGGCAGTTCAGCCGGAATCTCATAGAGAAACCGGAAGCCGGTCAGGAGGAAGAAACTCACCGTGAGCGGCGCCGAGAGCATCTGCGCGCTGCCGACTTTGCCCGATATCACCAGGCCGATGCCGTCGCTGATTAACAGTGCTGCCGCGAAGGAGAGAAACACGCCAAACAGCAGGCGGTGCGCGCGGCTGCGCGCAAAGACCTTCATCATGAAGACCAGAATCGCCAGCCGCTCCGGGCGCCGCTGCAACGACCCGGCCACGCGCTCCACGACGGTCCATAGCCGGGCGCCCAGTGTCGAGCCTCGCTCGAGCACCTCCGGGATGCGCCGGAAGTGGCGCGCATAACTGAGGCCGTAGGTGACGACTGCAAGCCCCGCAGCCCAACCCAATGCACGGATGGCAGTCCCAGCCAGTGCCTGATATACGCCGTCGGCCTTACCCACAAGCACCTCGTAGAGCCCCAGAAACCAGAACGGCGGCAGCCAGTCCGCGGCATCGGACAGCCGCAGCGTGCCGACGTGGCCACCGAGTGTCGGCGAGACGATCAGAAGCGTGAGAAGCGCGGTGAGCAATACAAACTGCAAGGCCGCCGATACGCGCCGAAAGCCGGCCAGCCCCAGGATGATTTGCGCGGACCCCTGGATGGCGATCAGCGCCAGGCAGGCAAACAGCGACGTCGCCGTCGCCGCCACAAAATGCGCGGCGATGTACCGGCCCAAATAGGCAAAGGTCCCCGTGTTTCCCAGTACTACGGCCGGGTAGAGAATTGTGCCGGCGGAGTTCACTGCCAGCGCGAAAAGCAGAATGAACATCCCCAGGGCGGATGCCTTCGCAATCAGAATGGTGGACAGTCGGATTGGCAACGGCACCAGAATCGCGTGATCGGCACGGTTCGGCAGCAGGAACTCCCACTTCAACAACGCCGCCAATGCCGGAATGACCAGCGCCAGCGTCAGGAAGACGAGCTTATCGGCGTGCGTGGCGCCGTCTCGATCCACCATCCGGTGCGCATTGATGAACGCGATTAGCGTTGAGTATTTCGCAAACAGAAAGATCGGCAACAACAGCCCAGGCACGGCGGCCAGCGCCAGAAGCCCGCTGATGCCCGAGCGCAACTCCCCCTGAGGACTCAACAATTCGTTCTCGAAAAACTGCGCCAGAAAATGGCGGTACAGGACGCCAACCAGCCCCGGCGGTTTCATCCGCGAATCACCTGGAGGATCCCCGCGGCCACTTGCGCCGAATCCCGCTGATCCACCAGTTGGCTGAAGATCTGCTCCAGCGATGGCAGTGTCATCAGGCTGCGCAGTTCCTCCACGCTGCCGTCCGCCGCCACCTTCCCCTTGTGCAGGATGATGACGCGCGTAGCCACTTTCTCCACCACTTCCAGCACATGCGACGAATAGAGAATCATCTTGCCGGCAGCCGCCAGGTCTTTCAGCAGCGCTTTCAATACCTGCGAGGCGCTGACATCGAGTCCGGAGAACGGCTCATCCAGAATCACCAGATCCGGATCATGCAGCAGCGCTGCTGCCAGCAAGACCTTTTGCCGCATCCCCTTGGAGTACGTGGCAATGGCCGAGAACCGCGCCGTGGAAAGGCCCAGCAGCGCCAGCAGATCGTCGATCTTCTGATCCAGCGCCGGCTGCGCCAGCCCGCGCAAACGGCCCGTCAGTTGGAGATACTCCCGCCCCGACAGAAACGAATAGAGCTGCGGCTCCTCCGGCACGTATCCAAGCCGCAGTTTGTACGCAACCGGGTCCTTTGCCAGCGCCTGCCCGTCCAGTAGGATTTCCCCGCGAGTCGGTTGTAGAAGTCCCGTGAGCATCTTCACCGTGGTGCTCTTCCCACTTCCGTTGGGCCCCAGGTAGCCGAGAATCTCCCCCGGCGCGATCGTGAAGGACACGCTCTCCACGGCAGGGATCCCCGCATAAATCTTCGTCAGATGCACGGCTTCCAGCATGTGTCAGTTTAGACGCCGGAGCGCTGGATTTGACTCAACATGGCGTGGACCTGCATTTCGGGGAATAATGGTGGGGATGAATCGACGCCAGTTCGCCGCCACCCTCCCCTTCGCCTCCCTCGCCGCGCAGACCCGCGAGAAGCGTCTCATCGTCCACGCCGACGACGCCGGCATGTGCCATTCGGTCAACGTGGCCACGTCGGAGGCGATGACAGAAGGGCTGGTCAGCTCGGCCAGCGTCATGATGCCCTGCCCCTGGGTCTCCGAATTTGCCGAGTGGGCCCGCGCCAACCCAACCATGGATCTCGGCATCCACCTCACCCTCACCAGCGAGTGGAAGCACTACCGCTGGCGTCCCGTCGCCTCGCCCGACAAGGTGAAAGGCCTGCTGGATCCCGACGGCTACATCTGGCGCGACGTCCGCTCCGCCGCCACCCACGCCACTCCAGCCGAGGTTGAGATCGAGCTCCGCGCCCAGATCGAGCGCGCCCGCCACTTCGGGATCAAATTCACCCACCTCGACACCCACATGGGCACCCTCTACGCACGCCCCGATTTCTTCGAGGTCTACACCAAGCTGGCCCGCGAAGCCGGCGTGCCCTGCATGATGCCCAAGCCCACCCCCGAAGCCGCCGCCGAGCTCAAGGAATACCCCATCACCGCCGACATGCTCAACGCCAAGCAGGCCGCCGGCATGAAGCTGCTCGATCGCCTCGTCACCGGCGTCCCCGGCAAAGACTACGAGGAGCGCCGCAAGAGCTATCGCGAGCTCCTCGCCACTCTCAAACCCGGCGTCACCAAGCTCATCATCCACGTTGCCAAGGACGACGCCGAAATCCGCAGCGTCTCCGGCGCCTGGGGCTACCGCTGGGCCGATTACCAGTTCTGGACCAGCAGCGAAGCCTCCGATCTGCTCGCGAAAAACGGAATCAAACTGATGACCTACAGGGAGTTTGGCGCATAATGTCATCTATGAACCGTCGCGATTTCCTGGCTACCGCCATCGCCGCCCCGGCCGTCGCCGCCGCCGTGCCGGCCGGCGTAAAACTGGGTGTCGATCTTTTCAGCCTCCGCTCCCAGGGCTGGACCGCGTTCCAGCACCTCGACTACTGCTCGAAATTCGGCGCCAAAACCGTCCACTTCTCCGAGATCCGCTTCCTCGGCTCTCTCGACGACGACCACGTGAAGAAGGTGGGCGCCCGCGCCGCCGAGCTCGGCATTGAAATCGAGATCGGCATGCGCTCCGTCTGCCCCACCTCCACCGCCTTCGATAAAAACGCCGGCACCGCCGAGGAGCAGCTGACCCGCGTCCTCCGCGCCGCCAAACTCGCCAATTCCAAGCTCGTTCGCGCCTTTCAGGGTACCGCCGCCGATCGCAAAACCCCCGGCGGCATCGAGGCCCGCATCGAAGACACCATCAAGGTCCTCCGCAACGTCGGCCCCGTCGCCCGCGACATGGGACTCAAGATCGCAATCGAAAATCACGCCGGCGATTTGCAGGCCCGCGAGCTGAAAATGCTGATCGAGGGCGCGGGCAAAGACGTCGTCGGTGCCTGCTTTGATTCCGGCAATCCCTGCTGGGTCCTCGAAGACCCGCACCTTACCCTGGAAACCCTCGCACCCTATATCCTTACCAGCCACATCCGCGATTCCTATATCTGGAACGACGACAACGGCACCCAGGTCAATTGGACCCGCATGGGCGAGGGCAACGTGGACATCGGCCGCCTGCTCAAGCGCTTCATCGAGCTCTGCCCCGGCAAGTCCATGTCCCTCGAGATCATCGTCATGGGCCCCCGCGGCTACGCCTGGCGCAAGCCCGAATTCTGGGATCCCTACCGTAACGTGCCGGCCGCCGATTTCGCGCGTTTCCTGAACATCGCCGCCACCGGCAAGGCCCCCACGCCCCGCCCGCCCGTCGCCAAGGAACAGGCCGCCGCCGTGGAGCGCGCCGATTTCGAGGCCTCCATGGCCTGGACCCAGTCCTTCCTCGCCTGACACTTTCCGTGGGGCGGGCGCCCTCGCCCGCACGGGTCCCCAACCCCGATGGTGAGACAATGAGAGTGTAACCGCTATGAACGCTCTCAAAACAGCAGTTCTCCTCGGCGTCCTCAGCGCCATCATGATGCTCGCCAGCCAGGCCATCTTCGGCGGCCGCGGCGGCCTCGGCATTGGCCTCCTCATCGCCGTCGGCATGAACTTCTTCGCCTACTTCTTCTCCGAGAAGCTGGCCCTCAAGTCCAGCGGCGCCATCCCCGTCAACGAAACGCAAAACTCCGAGATCTTCTACCGCATCGGCCCCATGACCCGCCGCCTCACGGAGAAAATGGGCCTCCCCATGCCGCGCCTCTGGGTCATCCCCGAAGACGCCCCCAACGCCTTCGCCACCGGCCGCAATCCCGCCCACTCCTCCGTCGCCGTCACCGTCGGCCTCCTCCGCCTCATGAACGACACGGAGATCGAGGCCGTCATCGGGCACGAGCTCGGCCACGTCAAAAATCGCGACATCCTCATCAGCTCCATCGCCGCCACCGTGGCCGCGGCCATCACCTACATGGCCCACATCGCCATGTTCTTCGGCGGCGGCCGCCGCGACGACGACGATGCCCCCAACCCCATCGTCATGATCCTCACCATGATCCTCGCCCCCATCGCCGCCGGCATGGTCCAGATGGCCATCTCCCGTACCCGCGAGTTCGGCGCGGATGCCGCCGCCGCCAAATACACCGGCTCCCCCGCCAACATGATCGCCGCCCTCCGCAAGCTCGAAATGGGAGCCCAGAGGATCCCCATGGACGCCTCCCCCGCCATGTCGCACATGTACATCATTAAACCCTTCTCCGGCGCCCAGCTCTCGAAACTTTTCTCCACCCACCCGCCCACCGCCGAACGCATCGCGCATCTCGAAAGGCTCTCCACCACGTGAATTCTGTCAAGGTCAGCCGCAAGGCCGAGCTCCGGGTCGAGTCCGGTCACCCCTGGATCTACTCAAGCGATGTCACGGACCGCGCCAAGGCCCAGCCAGGAGAAGCCGTCCGCGTCCTCAACCAGCGCGGCCAGTGCCTCGGCGTCGCCCACTACAGCGCCGCCTCCCAGATCACCCTCCGCCTCCTCACCCACAAGGACGAGCCCCTCGATCGCGCCTTCTACCTCAACCGCCTCCGCACCGCCCTCGAGTTCCGCCAGCGCGCCGTCACCAACACCGATTCCTACCGCCTCGTCCACGCCGAGGGCGACCTCCTCCCCGGCCTCATGGTCGATCGCTACGGCGATTACCTCGTCCTCCAGCTCCTCGATCAGGGCATGGATGCCGCCAGCGCCACCCTCACCGATTGCCTCCAGGAGCTCCTCCAGCCCAAGGGCATCCTCGCCCGCAACGACGTCTTCGTCCGCAAGCTCGAAGACCTCAGCCAGGAGCCCGAAGTCCTCGCCGGCGAGATCCCGGAACGCGTCCTCGTCCACATGAACGGCCTCCAGATGGAGGCCGATCTCCGCCACGGCCAGAAGACCGGCGTCTATCTCGATCAACGCGAAAACTACGTCGCCGCCGCCCGCTGGGCCCACGGCCGCGCCCTCGATTGCTTCACCTCCTCCGGCGGCTTCGCCCTTCATATGGCACCCAAGTGTGAGTCCGTCGAGGGCGTCGACTCCGGTCCCGAGGTCCTCAAGACCGCCGAAATCAACCGCGCCGCCAACGGCCTCGCCAACGTCTCCTTCCGCGAGGCCAACGCCTTCGATTACCTCAGCGGCCTCGCACAGGCCCGCCGCGCCTTCGAAACCGTCGTGCTGGACCCGCCCGCCTTCGCCAAGTCCAGGGCCAACCTCGACGCCGCACTTCGCGGCTACAAAGAGATCAACTTCAAAGCCCTCAAGCTCCTCTCCCGCCGCGGCATTCTCGTCACCTGCTCCTGCTCCCACCACGTCGGCGAAAACGACCTCATGGAAGTGGTGGCCCAGGCCGCCCTCGACGCCGGCCGCACCCTCCGCATCCTCGAGCGCCGCACCCAGGCCCAGGACCACCCCATCCTCCTCACCGTGCCGGAAACACTGTATTTGAAGCTCTTCATCTGCGAAGTGATTTAGCGTTTTCGCTTGCCCGGCGCGTATGGGTGTGATATCAATGTAGGCAGATTGAGAGCACCGTGGGCGTTTATCCCCAAAGCCCCGGTGCCATGCAGGAGAACCACTGTGGAATCCCCCAACCGCCGGCTGATCCGTCCACCCCTGGCTGATTCAAAAGACAGGCCGGCCAGCGCTTCCCGCACCGCCGCTATTCAGAAAAAGCAAGCTCCGCCGGAAACCACCAACGCCGAGAACTTTTACTACGTCAAGCAGATGCAGACCAAGACGCCCATCGTCGTCATCCTGCAGGACGGCGAGGAACTTCATGGCGTCATCGAATGGTATGACAAGCTCTGCTTGAAATTGACCCGCACTGAAGGTCCGAATCTGCTCGTCTTCAAGTCGTATATCAAATACATTTACAAGCAGGAAGACTAACGCCCCGGCCCTAAACATGATCTCCCGTCTGGCGGTCCTGCCGGCTCTGACCTTCGTGCTGGCCGGTCCGCTTGCTGCACAGGAACCAGCCGTCAGCGATCCCATCATCCGCGCCACCACCCGCCTCGTGACGGTCAGTGTCGTCGTGCGCGATCGCGACGGTAAACCAGTCTCCGGCCTGAAAGCCGAAGACTTCTCGCTGACCGACGAAGGGAAACGTCAGCAGGTGCAGCTCTGGGATCAGCAGGCGGCCGCGCCCCAACTGCCATCCGCCCGCATGGGCCTTCCTGCGGAGTTGCCTCCGGACATCCATACCAACTTCCAGGGCGCCGCCCTTCCGCGCAATGCGGCCGTCATCCTGCTCGATGGATTGAATACGCCCATCGTCGACCAGCGCTACACGCGTCTCCAGATCCTGAAATTCCTCGAACGGCTCCATCCGGACGACCAAATCGGAATCTACATCCTCGGCCGCAAGCTCCAGGTCCTGCACGACTTCACGGGCGATATGCGCTCGCTGCTCAAACAGCTCGGGAAGTACCAGGGCGAAATCGACGCCAATCCCGCTACCGTCACCGACGTCACCATCCTCATGAACGACGCCAAGCTGGAGGCCGCCATGCGCGATCCAGGGGTTTGGGCGTCCATCGAGACCCAGATCGTGGCCGATCAGAACATCGCGCTGGCGAAGTTGGAGGATCGCGTGCTTCGCACCATCGGCGCCTTGGAAGCAATCGCACACCATCTCGCTTCGGTCCCCGGTCGCAAGAGCCTGCTCTGGGTGTCGGCTGCGTTCCCCACTGTGGTCGCCACCGACATCCGCACCGGCACCGGGTCCCCTGCCACTTTTGGTGAGGAAGCCACCCGCGCGGTCCGCGCCCTCGCCAATGCCGGCGTGTCCATCTACCCCATCGACGCCCGCGGCGTAATGGTGGATCCAGGCTACAAGGCCAGCCTCTCCAGCAATGAACGCAACATGGCCCGCTTCCTCAACGCAACTCGCAGTCGCGGACGGCAGACTCAAAACAGATTTCCGCTTTCGAGTCCGGATCCCATGGTTTACGCGAACCGTGACGAAACCAAGTCCCACCACGACATCATGCAGGAACTCGCCCAGCGCACCGGCGGCCGTGCGTTCGTCAACGCCAACGATACCGGCAAGGCCCTTCGCGAGGCTCTGGACGACGGCGCGGGCGCCTACACACTCGGCTACTATCCGTCCCAGGCCGATGAGTCCGGCAAGTTCCATCGAATCCAGGTGAAGCTCAACTGCGCCGGATGCTCGGCGCGCCACCGGGAAGGATATTTCGCCGCGGCGGCGCGTCCCGAAGCCGCGGGCAGGCAGCACGAAACCATGATGGACGTACTCTCGGCGCCGCTGCAGGCGGCCGACGTCCCCATGGCCGTACAAGCCGTCATTCTGCCGGATCAGGCACCCAAGCTGCGCGTCACCATCAGGCTGGATGCCGCCGCCATCCTGCTGCGTGAATCGCGCGGACGCTTCCTCGGTCGCGTCGATATCGTAGCCCTGTTCCTCGACGCCGCCGGAGCCAGTAAAGGCGGAGCCGAGGAATCCGTTTCGCTCGACCTCACCGCCGCTCAGCGCAATGACGCTCTGCGGCAAGGCTTCAACTATCGGCAGACTTTGCCAATGCCCGAAGGCGCTCACACCATGGTGCTGGCCGCTCGCGATGCCGCCACCGGACGCATGGGCACTGTCCGCCTGGATCTCTCCAAGCTCGAAACCGCGCTGCCGTAGAGACCCGCCTCACTCCAGGAAATAGCCCTGGCGTCCCCGAATCTTGTAGCCCTTCTGCGAGCGAGTTTGCACCTCAATTCGCCGCCATGCCGCACCACCATCACCCGATGGCCGGAACGCCAGCAGGTAGCCGTGCTGCAAATCCGCCGAGATCCGTTCAAACACCTCGCGGATCTCGTTGGGCTTCTGAATCCGGAATGGCAGCGCGCCGGTGGCGTTTGAGATCTCCGCCAGCTCTTTCAGCATATGCGGGATCAGAAACGCCGCCCCCTGCGCCACCGTGTATACTGGCACCCCCGCGCCCTTCAACCGCCGCACCGCCATCGCACCCGTGATGGCGCTGCTGTTGTCGTCCCCATCGGTGAACAGCACAATCACCTTTCGCCCGCTGCGCCCCGCAAAATCACTGCTCACCCGCACCAGCGCGTCGTACAGCGCCGTGTCCCCTGCCACGTTCGCCCGCACCACCGCGCGCCGCGCCGCAGCATGGTCCTGCGTGAAGGTCTGCAACTGCGCCACCGTGCTGTTGAAGGAGTACACCGCCACCATGTCGCGCGGCTGCAACTCGCCAATCAGCTTCAGAGCCGCGTCCTTCAGCGCCGGAAACGCCGCGTGCATACTCAGCGTGGAATCCAGCACCAGCGCCACCGAGATGCCCCCCGCGTTCGTGTCAAAGGCCGCCAGCGTCTGTGCCACCCCCTCATCGCGAATCGAAAACTCCGGCCGTGGCAGGTCATCGATGTAGCGCCCCCGCCCGTCCGTCACCACCGCGTGGACTTCCACCAGCCGGGCATCGGCGCGGAACACCGCCTCCGCCGGCACGGCTGCCTCCGCCGCCCCACCACCCACGTTCGCGCCGCCCTTGCTCACCACCGCCGTAGCCGCGCTCTCCGTCGGCGGCCCCAGCGCCAACCGGCCCGCCAGCGCCCCAAACCCCGCGAATCCGCCGGCGAAGTAGCTCCCCGGCTCCTTGCTCGTTCGCACCATCGACGCAGCCGCAAACACCCCCGTCTTCGGCGCGAACCGGTGCTTGCTCAACAACGCCCCATCCAGCGATACCAGGAGCGCGTCCGGGTTCAGCCAGTACGCGTACACCAAACCCGCCAACGCGGCCAGCCCTTTGCTGCCGCCGCCAGACGCCAGCGCCGCCTCCAGGCTCGGCGCCCGCTGCAACGCCAGCACCTGCTCCAGCCGCGCGCGCCGCACCCCGTCCAGCTTGAGCAGCCGCGTCCGCACCGCCTCGTCCAACCCGGCCGCCCCGCCCACAATCTCGCTCAAAATCCGCACCGCGTTCCCATCCGGCTTCGCCATCCACTCGCACACCTGCCGGAATGCCCGCGCCCCTGCTGCCGCATCCAGCCCGCCCGCCTTCGAGCCCAACGCAATCAGAGCCACCAGCGAATGCCACTCGCCCATCACCGTGTTGCGCTGCGTCGGAGCCAGCCCCCGTGCCACGCCCTCAAACTGAGCCAGCGCCCGCAGCTCCGCCGCGCCCAGCCCCGGCAACGCCCCAAAGAGCTCCGTTAAGTGCCGCCACTCCTCCCCGTGCTGGATCAACAACGCCGCCGCGTCCACCTCCAATGGCGCCCCGCGCTCGTCCTCAATCCGCGCCAGCCGCACCGCATCCGCCAGCATCGCAGCCGATTTCACCGCCGCATCCCGCTCCGGCCAGCGCAGCCGCCCGGCCCCGTCCAATGGCGCCGCCTTCATCACCGCCAGCAGAGCATCTCCGCTGGGCCCCTTTTCCCCGCCGGCGCCCCAGTACCATTGATAGAGCTTCGCCGCCAGCGCCGTGCTGCTCAACAAATACGCCTGCCGCCGCTCATCGCACAGCGACACCGCATGGTAAAACGCCAGCACCTTCCCCCCGTCCTGCTCCAGCAGCGCACGGAAAAACGCCGCCGGCCTCGCCGGCTTCACGTGCAGAAAGTTCTCCCACACAGCCGCCGCCCCCGGGCCGCCCGGCATCGACACCGCTCCGTCCTTCATCACGAAGGCCGTCGAGTACCGCACCAGTTGCAGCGCGTGCCGGTCCACCAACCCGCGCAGCCCCGCGCCCGCCACCAGTTCCGCCGCCACCTCCGGCCCCACCAGGCTCAGCCCCGCGTACACCCGCGCCAGCCGGATGTCCCGTACAAATGCCTCCGCCAGCCCGCCCGGCAGCGTCTGCGCACCGCTGAAGATGTCGTTCCATGCATCGCCGCCCACCAGCCGCGCCGCTTCCGCCCGCAACTCCACCGTGTACGTTCCCCCGCTTTGCAGCGCGTCCTGCATCGCTATCTCGTCAATCCCCAGCGCCGCCGCCACCTGCTGCCGGAACTCGCCCGCCGCGCGCTCCTCAATTTCCACCACCACGCCCCGCGGCGTCTCCACCACCTTCCATCCAATCAGCCCCAGCGCCTTCTCCGTCATCGCCCGCGATTGCTTCGTAGCCAGCGAAAGCGTCAGCGTGCCGCGGTCGTCCCGCATCCCCGCCATGCGCGCCAACTCGCCCACCGAGGCGAAGTACGCCTCCAGGATCGACGTGTACGCATGCAACTCAATGCCCGCGTCCGGCGCGGCGTCCGCCCCCGGCGTCGTGTGCCGGATCAATCGCCGGCAATACTCGCCAAAGAAATCGCGATAGTCAGACTCCGCCTGAAAGTGCGCCGCCCGCCTCAACGCCGCCATCCCCCCCGGTATCGTCACCTCACCCACCGACAGCACATTCAAATCCGGGACCCCCACCAGCGGCGCGTCCTGCCCAATCCTGCCGATGTGCGCCCGCACCGACCCCGCATCGGCAGCCTTCGGCTCCAGCGCCAGATACGCCCCCATGTGCTCCGCCGCCGCCGCATACTCCTTCTTCGCTTCCAACACCAGCCCCAATACATACTCCGCCCGCGGCAGACGGTGCTTCGGATCCAGTTGCAGCGCCATCCGCGCGCTCGCCTCCGCCCGCTCATACTCGCGCAGTCCATAGGCGGCCGAGGCGTCATACAGATACGCCTCCGGATACCGCCGCTTCGTGTCCACCGCGATCAGCGCCTGCGTCGCCGCCGCTGCCTCCGCCCATGCCTGCCGCTTCAGTTCGCACCGCGCCAAAGAAACGTAGGGCGGCAGTGGCTTCGGGTTCAACTCAATCGCCTTCCGGAACGCGGCGCCCGCCTCCTCCAGCTTGTCCTGGCTCTGGCACACCACGCCCAGCGCATTCCACGCCCCGTCAAACTTTGGAACCGTCTGCACCGCAGTGCGCAGATGCTGCTCCGCCTGTGCCCAGTTGCCAGCCTGGATCGCCTTCGCCGCCAGGCCCCACGCCTTGCCAATCGAGCGCGGCACGTCAATCCCAACATCCAGCAGCGACACCGATTCCGCCCCTCGTTTGTACAGCAGAATCGTGGGCAGGCTCTTGTCCACACCAAACCAGCGCTGCTCCAGCTCCACGGTGCTCGATTGATAACCCGGCAGCGAAGCACGCAGCACACAACTGAACTCACCCGTCACGCCCGCCGCGCGCCAGGCCGAGCCCATCGACGCCGCGTCGAACCCCTTCAGGATGTAGTTGCCGTTCTTATCCGTCCGCCCTTCCCACGTCGCCCGCCCCGTCGCACAATACCTCTCAATCGCCGCCGGCTTCGGAATCGGCGAACCATCCGCCATCGTCACTTTGCCCGTCAAAACATAGTCAGACTGCCGTGCTGTCTGCCCGGACACTGCCTCGCCCGCCAGCAACACGGCAACCGCACATCGGATCACTTTCCCATTCACTCGCCGCGTCTCCCCTCAAACACGCAGGAAAATCTTCCGCCGGTACATCCACCACAGGATCAGCCAGAAACCCAGCAGCACCGCCGCCCCCTGCAGGAAAGGCTCGTACGCCTCACCCAGAAACTGGAAAAACTCCGGCCCGAGATGAATTCGAAACGTGTCCTGGAAGAACCGCCCCATCACGTGCGCAATCAGATACGCCGCAATCGAGTTCATCCCGATCACGATCAACGGATACGTCCACCGCCGGTAACCCTTCACGTCAATCACCCAACTGAATCCCGCCAGCAGTAGGAAACACGCCCCGCCGCTAAACAGGGTCCACGCCGGAGTCCAGATCCGCTTTACCACCGGGCAGAGCCCCGCAAAGTGCAGCGCCAGCCCGCCCGCAATGCAAGCCGCCCCCGCCACCAGCAACTGCCGCATCGGCACCTTCGGCGATGCCGCCCGCAGCCAGTTGCCCGCCAGCAGCCCTAGAATCATCGTTCCCAACGTGGGAAGAAAACTCAACGTCAGATACCCGCCGCCATTGGCCACAAACGGCTGCACCCGCGGAAACAGATTCAGAAACCACTGGTCGAACGCGCTCCCTAGATTGGCGTTCTTGTTCCAGTGCGCCATCAGCCCCGTGTAATGGTGCGGCCAATCCGCCGGCACCTTCACCGCCTGATAGTCGAAGCCCGCGCCCGGCAGCGGATACATGGCCCACGCCGCCCAGTAGCCCGCTAGAATCACGCCCAGCGCCGCCCACTGCCACTTCGGCGGCCGGAACCCCAACAGAAATAGCAGCGGATACCCCAGCCCGATCTGCGTCAGCGTATCTTCAAACGTGAAGTTCGTTATCTTGCTGCTCATCGAGCGCAAAAAGATTCCCAGCGCCGCCAGCAGAAACGCCCGCCAAACCGCGTGCCCGAACAGCTTCCCAAACGTGCCGCCCTTCGCCACACGGCTCGCAATCGAATACGGCAGCGCCACGCCCACCAGGAAGGAAAAGGAGGGCTGGATCAGATCGTGCAGCGAACAACCCGCCCACGCCACGTGCGATTGATGGTAGGCGAGGAATTGCCAGATCCCGCTCTCCGGCACCGCCCGCGACACCTTGGCCAGCTCCAGCACCTCCGCCATCATCAGAAACATCACAAACCCGCGATACACATCGACGGCGATATTGCGCGGCGGAGCGGGCAAGGCTGTGGCGGCGTTTGACAAGGCAGACCTCTGAGCTATTGATCATACGCCACCCCGCACGATGGGCGTACGATGGATTCCATGAGCGATGTCATTGCCGAATATCAGAGGTGGAAACAGCAGGGCGGAGACCTCCGCGCCAAGGCCCGCGTGGCCATGGAGTCCCGATTCCGCGAGCTCCTCACCGAGGCCGTCAAGGTGGCCGAAGAATACCACGCCGATTTCGGAGCCACCCTCAAGCCCCCCGTCATCGTGACCTCTTTCCGCTTCAAATCCGGCAAGGCCAAAAAATCCGCTGCCCCCGCCGCGAAAAAGGCAGCAGCTTCGGCCCCGCCCCCGCCGCCCCCCGCCAAGCCCGACCCCAAAGTGACGGCCCTCCAGAAGAAGCTCGCCACCGCCCGCAAAAAACTGGACGCCGCCAAAGCCGCCGGCCAGACCACCCGCGATCTCGACGACCGCATCTACGAAATCGAGGACGAACTCCGCCTCGCCATGGACGCCGGCTAAAATGGTCGCCGCTGGCGTCTACATGTACCCCGACGAGGCGATGCTGGCCCGGGCGGCGTTGGAATCGGCCGGCATCGCTTGCTTCCTCGAGAACGAGTATACGCGCCAGTCGCAAAACGCTTTCACTCAGGGCGGCGGGCTCCGCCTGATGGTGGCCGCCTCAGACCTCGAACTCGCTCAGCAACTCCTCGCATCCAGCGTCTCCGATGAGGAACTGGCTGCCCAGGCTGAGGGCGCGTTGCCCGAGGACGATCACTGAGTTCTGTTCTTCACCTTCGACTCGCAATTGAGCGCGAGCATGGCCCGTTCATTTTTGGAGTCGGAGAGTGCGAACGCTCAACGCTCCTGCCGCGGAAACAGCGTGCGCGGCTCGTCAGCATCGTCGTCCTTCTGGAAGCAAGCCGGCCAGGGACGATCCCCTGCCTTCTCCATCGTGAATGGATCAGGAGGTAGCCACCGTGCGAGTTTTTGGGCCGCTCGGCTTCAGTAACGACGCCGTCGCGTCTGTGTTGGAGGTAGCGCAATACCCGCACGTTTGGCCATCAAAACGAACGCGCCCGGCCGCGGCAGGTGTTTCGCTATCCCATGCAAGTTCGAGCACTTCCCTCTAAGCTGGTGTTCATCAGTTTCGCCTATTTGGAGCGCCCTCCTCAAACTCCCGTTGTTGGCGCGCGGACAGGCGGACAGCGCGGAGTAGCCGTCTGCGAATATGGCCTCACTGGAGGGCTACGTCCCTTGACACCGTCATCAGCTCTGATTACGCTTGAGCTGTGACGTGCGGCGAGTTCAAGCGGTGGCTGCGCAAGCAGGGGTGCCACTTCGTGGAAGGCACGCGGCACACCATCGTGATCCTCGGCGACCGGAAAACGGTACTGCCGCGTCACCCTTCGCAGGAGCTCAAGACGGGCACGAGAGAGGCAATCTTGAAGGCTCTTGGTTTGACCTTTGGTGATAAAAGGAAGCCCCAATGCTAAGTTATCCAGCGGTATTTGAACCCGACACCGAGGCTGGCGGCTTTGTCGTCACCTTCCCCGACGTGGAGGGCTGTGTGACTCAGGGCGAAAACCTGGAGGAGGCGGAGTCCATGGCCGAGGATGCTCTGAAGTGCATGTTGAACTACATGATGAGCCAGGGCGATGAGATCCCCGCCGCCAGGCACCGGCGCGGTCGGCGCGTCCGCATGGTGAATCTACCCCCGATGCAGAGCGCCAAAGTGGAACTCTATCGCGCCCTGCGCGCCGCCGGAGTCCGTAAGGCGGAACTGGCTCGCCGCATGGGAATTCCGAAGGCGAATATCAATCGCCTGTTTGATCTGGATCACGCCTCGCAGTTTGACCAGTTGGATCAGGCCTTCCACGCCTTGCACAAGCGGCTGGTGCTTTCCGTCGAAGATGCGGCCTGAGACCAACAGCATGGAGTGCGATGAGTGGGTCGTGTTCTACACCTTTGACTCGCGACTGAGCGCGCAGATGGCGCGGGGCTATCTGGAGTCTGAGGGAGTCCACTGCTACTTGGAAAACGAAAACACCGGGACGGCGGAATACGAAAGCGGCGGGCCGCTGCGGCTGCTGGTGCCGGCCTCCCAACTAGCCCTTGCCAATGAGCTCTCCGACAATCCAGCGTGCTCTGACGAGGTGGTGGAGGATGCCTATCGGCGGTGGGAAGAGTCTGGAGGCGCGGGGCGGGATCGAACCGCCGAATAAAGGTTTTGCAGACCTCTGCCTTACCACTTGGCTACCGCGCCGGCGCAACGATCGTATGGGTACTGTGCTCTTGGAGGCGCGGATCGGAGTTGAACCGATGATGGAGGTTTTGCAGACCTCTGCCTTACCACTTGGCTACCGCGCCCCGTCTCTGGCAAGTACACCTCTACTATAACCCGTTGGAGCCATTTGGGCGCGGGCGGCGTCTACAATGGTGAACGTGCCCAGCCGGTGGATCTCTGTCATTCTTCTCGCCTGCGCCGGCCTGACCGCCGCCGCGCAATCCACGCCCATGCTCCCCCTGCGCGACGTCAAGCCCGGCATGAAGGGCACGGGCCGCACCATCTTCAACGGCGCCAAAGTCGAAGAGTTCCAGGTCGAGATCCTCGGCATCCTCGAAAACGCCGGCCCCAAACAATCCATCATCCTCGCCCGCCTCTCCGGCGGCCCCCTCGCCCACACCGGCGTCATGCAGGGCATGAGCGGCAGCCCCGTCTACATCGATGGCAAGCTCATCGGCGCCGTCGCCCTCTCCTTCCCCTACTCCAAAGACCCCATCGCCGGCATCCGCCCCATCGAAGAAATGCTCACCGCCGGCCCGTCCGCGCCGC
Organism: Bryobacterales bacterium; assembly: GCA_016721425.1. Lineage (GTDB taxonomy): Bacteria > Acidobacteriota > Terriglobia > Bryobacterales > Bryobacteraceae > Paludibaculum. Next base: position 94,019 of record JADKID010000005.1, read on the forward strand.
GCCAGACTGCCGCTGCCACCCCCGGCGCACTCCCCTCCCCCCAGGAATACAACCTCGGCCCCACCAAGATGGCGGAAATCGCCACCCCCTTCTACCTCTCCGGCTTCACCAGCGGCGCCTTCGATCACTTCGCCCCCATGCTCCGCGCCGCCGGCCTCCAGCCCGTCCAGGGCGTCTCCGGCGGCGGCCGCCCCACCGCCCCCACCGCCGCCACCCCCAAGCTCGAGCCCGGCTCCATGATCAGCGTCCAGCTCGTCTCCGGCGACATGAGCGTCGGCGCCGATGGCACCGTCACTCACATCGATGGCAATCGCATCTTCGCCTTCGGCCACCGCTTCCTCTCCGTCGGCGATACCGAGCTCCCCTTCGCCCGCGCCGAGGTCATCACCCTCCTCGCCAGCCAGAATTCCTCTTTCAAAATCTCCACCCCCAAAGAGTGGCTCGGCACCGTCACCCAGGACCGCACCACCGCCATTGCCGGCGAGCTCGGCCGCAAGGCAGCCCTCCTCCCCGTCACCATCAAGGTCCATAGCCACACCGGCGCCTCCCGCGATTGGTCCTATCGCATGAACATAGTCCAGGACCGCCTCTATACCCCCCTCCTCCTCCAGATGGCCGTCTACTCCGCCATCGACGCCACCGAGCGCACCATCGGCCTCGGCACCATCACCATGCGCGGACGCCTCCTCGTCGATGGCGCCCCGCCCATCCCCCTCTCCAATCTCTACTCCGCCGAGCTCGGCGCCCCCAATCAGGCATCCGCCGCCGCCGCCGCGCCCATCTCCGCCCTCCTCCAGAGCGGCTTCGACGCCCTCAAGCTCCGCGGCCTCGATCTCGAATTCGACGTCTCCAACGAGAAGAATCAGATGCAGATCGATTCCGCCTGGCCCTCCCGCCGCGAGGTCCGCCCCGGCGAATCCGTCGAAATCACCGCCATCTTTACCGGCGAGCATGGAGCCGAGCTCTCCCGCACCTCCACCTACCACGTCCCCGTCGGCGCCCCCACCGGCACGCTCAACTTCACCATCACCGATGGCCCCTCCGCCAACATCGCCGAATACCGCCAGTTCCTCCTCTCCCCGCCCCGCTCGCCCGCCCAGCTCCACGCCTTCCTTACCGGCCTCCACCCCAACGATCGCGCCTACGTCCGCGTTTGGCGCTCTGCCCAGTCGTTCCAGATCATGGGTGAGAATCTCAACGCCCCCCCGCCCTCCGCCGCCCTCACCCTCGGCCGCACCGTCACCCCCCAGTCCATGGCCCTCGTCACCGAGCTCACCATGGCCCCCGGACCCTTTCAGTTCACCGGCTCCAAGACCGTCCAAGTGGAAGTGAAGGACTAATCTCAGCATGACCCGCGCCACGCGATTGCTCTCCACCCTCCTGCTCGCCGCCGCCCTCTTCGCCGGCAGCTCCACCAGTTGGGAGAGCAACACCTTCTCCGATTTCATCAAGGGCCGCTTCCAGGGCATCTCCCTCACCCGCGACGGCCGCCTCACCCCCGCCCCCGCCCTCCAAACCCTCGCCGCCACCGGCGACGCCGGCATCTGGAGCGTCGCCGCCGCCCCCGATGGCACCCTCTACTTCGCCACCGGCCACCGCGGCCGCGTCTATCAGCTCAAGCCCGGCGGCCAGCCCACCGTCGTCTTCACCGCCACCCAACCCGAGATTTTCGCCATCGCCCTCGATCCTCAGGGCCGCCTCTACGCCGCCACCTCCCCCCAGGGCAAAATCTATCGCATCGAAAACGGCAAGTCCTCTGAGTTCTTCGATCCCAAATCCAAATACATCTGGTCCATGGTCATTGCCCCCGATGGCGCCCTCTACGCCGGCGCCGGCGACGACGGCAAGATCTTCCGCGTCTCTCCCAACGGCCAGGGCCAGCTCTGGTACGAAACCGGCCAGGCCCACATCACCGCCCTCGCGCTCGATGCCTCCGGCAGCCTCCTCGCCGGCAGCGAGCCCAACGGCATCCTCTACCGCATCGATTCCAAAGACAAAGCCTTCGTCCTCTACGATTCCTCCCTCCCCGAGATCCGCTCCATCGTCCCCGCCGCCGATGGCTCCATCTACGTCGCCGCCCTCGGCGGTGGCTTCGCTCAGAAACAGGCCCAAGCCGCTGCCGCCGCTACCACCTCCCTCACCGGCGCCCCCATGATGACCACCAGCATCACCGTCTCCGCCGACGCAGCAGCCCTTGCCCAGGCCGGCATCGACCTCAAGCCCAAACCAGACCCCGCCAAGCCCGCCGCCGCCCCCACCATGGAGACCCCCGCCCCCGCCATCATCGATATCAGCGGAGTCGAAAAGGCCGCCATCTACAAAATTACCCCCGACAATCTCGTGGAAACGCTCTGGTCGTCCAAGGAAGAAAACGTCTTCGATCTCGCCGTCCGCGATAACGATCTCATCTTCGCCACCGATCAGCGCGGTCGCATCTACCGCCTCTCGCCCGATCTCAAATCCGCTCTCCTCGTCGAAACCCGCGAGGGCGAAACCACCCGCCTCCTGCCCACCCCCGATGGCATCCTCGCCGCCACCAGCAATCTCGCCAAGCTCATGCGCCTCTCCACCGGCGCCGCCCCCACCGGCACCTACGAATCCCCCGTCCACGACGCCGGCAACGCCGCCCGCTGGGGCCGCATCGATTGGCGCGCCGATTCCACCGCCGGCAACATGGCCTTCCGCACCCGCTCCGGCAACTCCCTCCGCCCCGATAAAACCTGGTCCGATTGGTCCGCGCCCGTCACCACGCCCGCCCAGGCCGCCATCACCAGCCCCAACGCCCGCTACATCCAATGGCAGGTCGAGATGACCCCCGGCAACTCAGCCTCTCCCCGCCTCGATGCCGTCTCCCTCTCCTACCAGCCCCAGAACAGCCGTCCCGTCGTCCGCTCCGTCCAGGTCACCACCCAGTGGGTCGCCGCCACCCAGAAAGGCGTCTCCGCCCCGGCCCCCGCCGCCCCCGTCTCCTACTCCATCACCGTCACCGATTCCGGCGACGCCGCCAACACCCCCAGCGCCGGCACTCCCACCCAGAACATCAATCGCAGCGGAGCCCCCCAGCTCTTCATCTCCTGGCAGGCCGACGACCCCGATAACGACCGCCTCCTCTACTCCATCTCCTACCGCGCCGAGGACGAGCGCGATTGGAAGCTCCTCAAATTCGATCTCCTCGATAACTCCTACCTCCACGACGCCGAGGTCTTCGCCGACGGCCGCTACCTCTTCCGCGTCACCGCCTCAGACCGCCTCGCCAATCCCCCCTCCACCGCCCGCGATGCCGAGCTCGTCAGCCAGCCCGTCCTCATCGATCAGACTCCCCCGCGCGTCACCCTCTCCAATGTCCGCCGCAACGCCAACGCCGTCGAAATCGATGTCGAAGCCATCGACGACGCCTCCCCCATCCGCCGCGCCGAGTTTTCCCTCAACGGCTCCGTCTGGCGCCTCATGGAATCCACCGACGGCATCACCGACGGCCGCACCGAGCGCTTCGCCGTCCGCTTCATCGCCGTCTCCCCCGAAGTCTCCGTCGTCGTCCGCGTCTTCGACGCCGCCGGCAATCCCGGCCTAGCCAGAGCGGTTGTGCGATAACAAGGAGAATGCGCCCGGCCGCTGTATTCCTGGCCCTTCTCACCCTCGCCGCCTGCTCGCGGGAGTCCCCCTTCACGCCTATCCCGCCCCAGGCCCAACCCGTTACCGCCCTCGATCCCCCCTCCGTCCCCTGCCTCTTCTCCATGACCGAGACCCGCGCCGATCAGTTCATCGTCACCGGGATTCCCCTCGGCCTCGGCGCTGGAGCCAACCGCTGGACCAATGAAGGCCCCGCCGTCCATTGCGCCCTCCCCACGCCCGGCCCCTGGCTCATCGCCATGGATTTCATCCTCGCCGACGTCACCTTCCGCGCCACCGGCCCCATCACCATCACCTTCACCGTTGATGGCCACGAATTGAAACGCCTCCGCCTCGATAAGCCCGGCCCCTACCAGTTCCGCGCCCCCCTCCCCCCGGAGCTCGCCACCCCCGGTAAAGACCGCGTCCTCCAGGCCTCCATCGACAAGCCCTACATCGCTGCCGGCGATGGCAACAAGCTCGGCGTCCTCGTCAGCGCCATGGGATTCGTCCAGCCATGAGCCCCCTGCTCGCCCTCAACGCCCTCGCCCTCGGCTGGCTCGCTCTCGGCCTGCTCCGCATCAAGCTAAGAGCCGCCGAGCGCTGGCCCGCCGCCTTCGCCATCGGCACCCCGCTCCTCGCCGCCCTCGTCCTCCTCCTCGTCAAGCTCCACCTCTTCCGCCGCACCCCGCTCCTCGCCGCCACCGCCGCCCTCGTCGCCCTCGCCCTCTGGCGCCGCCGCCAGATCCTTCTCGAAGACGCGCCGCCCCTCCCCCGCCCCCTCCTCGCCCTCTGCGCCGCCGGCCTGCTCGCCCTCTCCGCCTGGGCCGGCTACAACGCCTTCGGCCCCGATACCACGCCCGCCGGCAGCGATCAAACCTTCGCCGCCGCCGCCCAAATCGTACGCGGCGCCGCCAAACCCCACTGGGACGTCACCGCCCTCTGGTCCGCCGCCCTCCGCATCAACGGCCACGCCGCCGTCCCTCGACTCCACGCCATCTATCTCCCCGCCCTCGCCCTCGCCTTCCTCGCTCTCCTCCGCCGCCATCTCCCGCCCCACGCCGCCGTCCTCGCCGCCCTCCTCCTCGCCGCCGCGCCTGCCTTCCAGCTCTTCGCCGCCCGCTCCGGCGCCCAGCTCGTCTGGCTCCTCTGCCTCTTCACTGCCCTATGGCTCGCCCACCTCGCCGGCCAAACCAGACAGCCCCGCCTCCTCCTGCCCGTCCTCCTCCTGGCCGTCTTTGCCGCCAAGCTCAACCCCCTCGGCGGCAGCGCACCCGGCGGCTACCTCTTCGGCTGGTTCCCCTGGCAGGCCACCCTACCCCTCGCCGCCCTCCTCGCCTGGACCCTCCAGCGCCAGCCCCTCTGCCTCGCCGCCCTCGCCGCCTTCCAGTTCGCCGCCAGCCTCCCACCCATCACCCCGCCGCCCCAGCCCACCAGCCAGGAAACCGCACGCCTCCTCGAATCCGACACCCCCGCCCACGCCCTCACCCTGGCCGAGCATCCCGTCGCCAGCGCCTGGACCGCCCGCCGCTCCACCACCGAGCCCGCCCTCCTCCTCGTCCTCCAATCCGCCTGGGACGAGAACCTCCGCCCCACCCGCCAGCGCCGCCAGTTCATCACCAGCACCCCCCGCCGCTCGTTCCTCATCGAGCGCTCCGGCCACATCGCCGAGGTCCGCTTCTACCGCAACGACACGGAACTACCCCGCAACCCCGCCTGGCAAGTCCGCAGCCTGCAAGGCGAACCCGCCGCCACTCTCGCCTTCGATAACAGCCCCGTCACCAATTGCGATTGCGCCATCGAGATCAACTTCGCCGCCCCCGTCGAATTCGACGAAGTCCGTATCAACGGCACCGAGGGCGATTACATCGGAGCGCCCAAAGGCCTCCGCCGCGCCGCTGCTCTAGAGCTGAAGCGCCGCGGCATCACACACATCCTCGCCTGGGAAAAGGGCCCCCTCTACGGAGAGCTCAGCCGCAATGCCCAATACTGGGGCGTCAAGGAGGTAGGATTCCGCGATGCCGCGCATCTCTTCACTCTGGAATAGGCCGCCCTGGACTAGATCCGCCGCCGCCATCCTGGCCGCCGCCTTTGCCTACTACCTCTGGCGCGCCGCCACCCTCTCCATCACCACAGACGAGGCCTTCACCGCCACCTCCTTCGTCGCCCCCCCGTGGCTCCAGATCCTCACCACCTACGACGCCAATCACCACTTCCTCCACTCCTACCTCTGCAAGCTCGTTACCTCCGTCTTCGGTCTCGCCCCCTTCCCCCTCCGCATCCCCGCCCTCCTCGGCGCCGCCCTCTACCTCTGGAGCGCCTTCCGTCTCACCCGCACCCTCTGCGGCAACTCCCCCGTCATGCCCGCCCTTTGCGCCCTCCTCGCCTTCCACCCCGGCCTCGTCGATTACTTCTCCCTCGCCCGAGGCTACAGCCTCGCCCTCGGCCTCCTCCTCTACGCCCTCGCCGAAACCAACGAACAGCCCGAAAACCCGCACTGGTCCCGCGTCTCCCTAGCCCTAGGCCTCGCCGTCGCCGCCAACGCCGTCTTCCTCCTCCCCGCCGCCGCCTGGATCGCCGTCACCCTCCTCACCCGCCGCCTCTGGAACCAAGCCGATGCCCTCATCGCCCCCGGAGCCACCGCCGCCTTCATCCTGATGATCGTCCCCGTCACCCACGCCACCGAGGCCAACTTCTACTTCGGAGCCGCCGACTTCCTCAGCAGCCTCCAAACCGTCTTCCTCTATCCCCTCACCCTCCTCCTAGTCCTCGCCGCCGCCCTCTACGAACGCGGCCGCCTCGCCCTCACCCTGGCCCTCACCCTCGCCGGCCTAGCCGCCCTCCACTTCGCCAAAGGCTTCCCCTGGCCCCAGGGCCGCACCGGCGCCTACCTCATCCCCCTAGCCATCCTCCTCCTCGGCCACGCCTGCGCCCGCTGGCGCTGGAGCGCCCTCCCCCTCGCCGCCGCAGCCGCCTTTTTCCTCGCCACCCTCACCCCAACCTACACCCGCGAATGGCAGTTCGATGCCAACAACCGCGAAGTCTTCACTTACCTCCAAACCCACTACCCCACCACCCCCATCGCCGCCGAGCACCCCCTCTCCTTCAGCCTTGAATACTACCGCCGCCTCCAAGGGCTCACCACCATGCCCCCCATCGTCAAACTCGACCCCGCCCACCCCGCCCCCCTCAACGTCCTCCTGGCCCCCACCCCCAACTTCCGCGAACTAATCCGCTTCCACCCCTCCGGCGTCCTGCTCGCCGTCCCCGCGGCCACCACGCCCGGCTCTTAACTGCCTCCGGCCTTCTTCCACACCCGGACTCTGCCCTGAGCCTCCTTCACCTGTACCGCAGTCATCTGGTCTGCGACTTTCTTTCGCTCCTGGATGAACGACTTCTTCTCGTCTCCACTGGCGCCCGAAATCGCCAGGCTCCACCAGAAATACGCTTCCGCCAAATCCTGCGGAACACCACGCCCGCTCTCGTACGCCCGGGCCATCTTGTACTGGCCCCCGACATAGCCGAAATCGGCCGCCCGGCGAAACCAGTTCACCGCCTCCATGTCGCTCTGCTGAACGCCTCGCCCCTTCTCGTAGAGAATCCCTACTCCGTGAAAAGCCGGACGGTACCCTTGCTGAGCGGACCGGAACAGCCATTTTGCCGCTTCTGAATAGTCGGGGAGCGGGATTTGGCCCGCGGAATGTATCGACCCGAGGTAGTACTGCGAAGCGGCCTTTCCTTGCTCGGCGGCCTTGCGATACCACTTTGCGGCTTCGGCATAATCGCGCTTCAGTTCGATCCCGGCAAAGTACGCGTTGCCCAGCTTGTGTTGAGCGTCGGCGTCACCGGCTTCGGCCGATTGCCTCAACTCGAACAAGGAGACCCCTACGGCAAAGGACCCCGGCGCCTCCTGCGCTTGCCCTTCGGTTTGCAGAACCAGCGACGCCAATACAATAATCACAGGCGATATACCCATCGAAACCTCCCGTCCACAACGAGTATATTCCCGTTTCCTCTAAAACGGCTATCCCCAAAAACCCGTTCACACGCCCTGAAAATTTTCTATCCCGCACAAAACAAGACCACTTACCTCCACCCCTCCCCGAAAGTTTGGCGCCCACCCCCATAATGGAATCAGGAGTAAATCGCCGGCCGGCTTGAGACTCCCTTCGCCAATCAGTAGGGCGGCAGCCGCAAAGACGTGGCTGTTTCCAACGCGGGCCACCGTTCAGGACGGTGCGCGCAAAACCGGTTTTTGTCCCGATCAGCTCGAAAAATACGGGGCCCCGCAAGGGCCCTGGGCGAATCAACCTGTCCGTCGCCTCGGAAACGCAAAAGACCCGGTCCGCTCCCAAAACAGGGGAGTAAACCGGGTCTTTCTCCGAGGCCGTAGTGTGTCCGGAGGTATCCTAATGGCAAAACAACATCTCGTCCAACTCCTGGCCGGCGAAGGCAAGTCCGAAACGCAGGCCGCCGATCAACTCAACCGCGCCGTCGTCCACATCCTCAAGCAACTCCGCAAAGGCGAATCCGTCGCCCTCCCCGGCCTCGGCCACTTCGAGCCCGGCCCCACGCCCACCTTCCGCTTCGAAAAATCGTCCGTGCTGAAAGGGCCCCGCCGTGCCCGCAGCTAAACTACCCAACACCAAACTCCCCAGCACCAGCGACATCGCCCGCCTCGTCAAACGCTGCCTCAGCCAGGGCCACAGCGTCGAAATCGAGCGCATCGGCCTCTTCCAGCCCGCCCCCGCCGGCGGCATCGAGTTCGTCCCCAACAACCGCCCCACCGTCTTCCTCGCCTACGTCGAAGAAGATGCCGCCGCCATCGACCAGCTCTACGCCCGCCTCGAAGACGCCGGCTTCGATCCCTGGATGGACCGCCGCAAACTCCTCCCCGGTCAGAACTGGGCCCGCGCCATCGAAGGCGCAATCGATACCGCCGATTTTTTCGTCGCCTGCCTCTCCACCACCTCCATCCGCAAACGCGGCAACTTCCAGCGCGAAATGCGCCACGCCCTCGATTGCGCCCGCAGCGCGCCCTTCGACGATGTATACTTCATCCCCATCCGCCTCGACGATTGCGCCGTCCCCACGCGCATCCGCCAGCACCTGCAATACCTCGATCTCTTCCCCGATCCCCTCCACGGCGCCAATCAGCTCATCAATCTCATCCGCCGCGAGCTCCGCCGCCGCCCTACTTCTTCTTCCCCAGCTTCGCCAGCCGCTTCTTCACATCCTCAGCGGACTTCCCGTCCGGCGCGATCTCCAGATACTTCTCATAGGCCGCCCGCGCGCCCTTCCCATCCTTCAACTTCTCGCGCGCCTCGCCCAGCATCAGGTACGCCTCGGAAGACGCGGGATTCCACTTCGTAGCCTCGTCAAATCGCCCCGCCGCCGCGCGAAAGCTGCCCTTCTTCATGTAGTAGCGCCCCACCCGGATCTCATTCTCCGCCTGGATCGGGTTCAGCTCATACTCCTTCGGCTTCAGCGAAGGCTCTTCCTCTTCCGGCTCCGCCGGAGCCGGAGTTGGCGCCGGTGCAGGCGGTTGCGACGCCTGCGCCCACCCCAATCCCGCCGTCAGAATCAACATCAGAAATACGCGTGCCACAATCAAAGTATAAAGCCCTCTCCATGACCGACCGCATCGACGCCCTTCGCGAAAAAGCCGCGCAACTGCCCCTCCAGCCCGGCGTCTACCTCTATAAAGACGCGGCCGGCACCGTCCTCTACGTCGGAAAAGCCAAGAATCTGCGCGCCCGCGTCCGCAGCTACTTCAACGAAGACCGCCTGGCCGAAGCCAAGACCGGCAGCCTCATCCGCGAGGCCCACGAGCTCGAATTCATCCTCGTCGATAACGAGAAGGAATCGCTCGCCCTCGAAAACAACCTCATCAAGCAGTACCACCCCCGCTTCAACATCCTCCTCCGCGACGACAAAACCTTCCCCTACATCAAACTCACCAACGAGAAATACCCGCGCGTCTTCGTCACACGCCGCATCCGCAAAGACGGCCAGTACTTCGGCCCCTACATCCCCGCCAGCCTCGCCTACCGCCTCGTCAAATTCATCCACCGCCACTTCCTCATCCCCTCCTGCAAGGTGGATTTCAGCCGCACCCACACTCACCCCTGCCTCGAGTTCCACATCCACCGCTGCCTCGGCCCCTGCGTCCAGGGCCTCACCACCGATGCCATCTACGCCGAGCACGTGCAGGACGTCCGCACCTTCCTCGATGGCCGCACCCACGATCTCACCGCCGGCCTCCGCACCCGCATGGAGCAGGCCTCCGAAAACATGGAGTTCGAGCGCGCCGCCGCCCTCCGAGATCTCATCCAAACCCTCGGCGAGGTCGAGCAGAATCAGAAAATGGCCGCGGCCTCCGGCGACGACACCGACATCTTCTCCTACTACGCCGAGCTCCCCCAGGTCGCCGTCAACCTCTTCCACCTCCGCAACGGCCGCATCATCGATCGCCGCGAGTTCTTCTGGGAAGACCTCGCCGAGCTCGACCCCCACGAGTTCTTCTCCACCCTCCTCATGCAGGTCTACGCCACCGGCCAGCATCTGCCCTCCACCATTCACGTCCCCCTCGAGCTCGAAGATTGCGACGTCCTCGAAGAGCTCTTCACCGAAAAACGCGGCCGCAAAGTCGAGATCCACACCCCGCAGCGCGGACAGAAGAAAGCCCTCCTCGCCCTCGTCGGCTCCAACGCCCGCCACAGCTTCGAGCAACGATTCCGCGTTCTCAAGCCCTCCTCCAAAGCCATCGGCGAAGCCGTCGAAGAGGCCCTCAACCTCCCCGCCCCACCCCGCCGCATCGAGTGCTTCGATATCTCCCACATCCAGGGCACGGACAAAGTCGCCTCCATGGTGGTGTGGGAAGACGGCCGCATGAAAAAGGCCGACTACCGCAAGTTCATCATCCGCACCGTCGAAGGCAGCGACGACTTCGCCTCCATGTTCGAGGTGGTCACCCGCCGCTACTCGCGCCTCCAGGAAGAGGGCAAACCCATGCCCGGCCTCGTCCTCATCGATGGCGGCCTCGGACAACTCCACTCCGCCGCCGCCGCCCTCGACGCCATCGGCATCCTCAACCAGCCACTCGCCGCCCTCGCCAAACGCGAAGAAACCCTCTACGTCTTCGGCCAGGAAGACGAGCCCATCCTCCTCGACCGCGGCTCCCCAGTCCTCCACCTCGTCCAGATGATCCGCGACGAGGCCCACCGCTTCGCCGTCACCTTCCACCGCAACCGCCGCGACGCCCGCACCCTCACCAGCGAGCTCACCGAAATCCCCGGCATCGGCCCCCGCACCATTCAGAAGCTCCTCCAGCGCTTCGGCAGCCTCACCGGAGTCCAGGCCGCCACCGACGCCGAGCTCGCCGAATCCGTCGGCCCCGCCATCGCCGCCAAGCTCCGCGCCGCCTACCCGAATCGTTGACCCCACCACCAGGTTCCGCCCCCGGCCGCCCAAAAACACCGCCAGCTCTTCTACAACCCCACCGAGTTCGCCGCCTCCGGCACCGCCCCAGTTCCGCGCCACCCAACCGAAAAGCCAACCGGCCGTTTCACCTATCTCCCGGCCGCTGCGTTCTGTATACTGACAGACAGTCTGTCCGCACCTAGAGTATTTGAGAGGTGAAAGCCTTAGACGGAGGATTATGAGGCACCCGGTCGCAATTTTCGCCATCGCGCTGGCACTCTCCGGCGTGTGCCCAGCCACGGCTGCCGTCATCTACGAATCTGCAACACTGCAGAATTACGGGCTGGCTATCGTCACTGAGTTTTCCGGGCAGCAGTTCCTGGGTACGCGTTTCCAGGTCACCGGCCCAGTCCACGTCACCGCCATTGGCGGCGTCATGTACGGCGGAGGCAATACCTTTTTCGGCGCCATCGTGCCGCTCAGCGGACCCTCCGGCCTGCCGTCGGGATCACCCTTCAGCGCCCCCATCACCGCCTCCACCACGTTCGATCCCGGTAACCCCGTTGGTGATTTTCTCACTCCGCTTTCCGTGGACCTGAACGCCGGCTGGTACGGCCTCATCTTTGGCGCGGGCCACTTCGGCACTCCGTCCGGCGCCGTGGGCGGCATGCTGCTCAACAACCACGACGTTCCGGGCGCCAGCTACTTCCTCTGGAACAGCACGCTCAACAACGGGCAATGGAGCGACGGCGGCTTCTCGGGAGCGCGCTTCGTCATCGAAGGATCCTCACGCACGATCGGAGGCGATCCATCCGGAGCCCACTTGCCGGAGCCCTCCACCTTCGTCCTGCTCGGGGGCGGACTGCTCGGTGTGCTCTTCCTGCGCCGGCTGAGGCAGCGAAGCTAGTAGAGCCGCCGCCACGCCGCCATCGACCGCTTCAAATTCTCCTCGATATCCCCCGCCACCTGGTAGCTCTGCAACCCGATCGGCCCCCGATAACCCATCGCCGCCAGCTTCCGAAGCAACCCGCGCACGTCAAACTCGCCCCGGTCCAGCGTCTGGATCAGCCTCGACCAATCCCCCTTCCGCCACTCCCCCTCATGATCCGCCCCGTTGATGCTCACCATCTCCAGCAGCGGCCCTGCCTCCTTCAGCCTCGCCTCCAGATTCGCCTCGTCCCCCACGGCCAGAAAGTGGGCCAGGTTCAACGTCACGCCCACGTTCGGACGCCCCGCCAGCTTGCACACCCGCACCGCATCCTCGATCCGCTCCACGTGAAAGCCCACGTGCGGATACAGCACCACGCGCAACCCGGACTCCGCCGCCAGATCCGCCACGGCCCTCACAGCGACCGCCGCCCGCGCATCGCCATCCGCCGCCTTGCCCTGCACTGTCAGCCAGATCACCGTCCCGTGCCCCTTCAACTGCCGGATCGCCTCCGGCAGCGCCGCATCATAGCCCGGCTTCTCCCCGTCGATCCGCACCGGCACATAGATGCTGAACAGCCGTAGCCCCCGCGATTCCAGCGCCTGCAACACCTCGGGAATCCGCAGCGCCCCGCTGAACCCCATCCCCGCATATCCGGTCCGCTTGAGCATCTCGGCCTGCTCTTCCAGCGGGATCTTCTGGTCCCGCCCCGTCCCGTTGTCAAACGCGAAGAACGGATTCGCCGGCGCCTGCCCGCGGCCCACCGACGCCAGCGCCAGCAAGCCCGCCAGCCCAAACGCCAGCGCTCTCATCCACGCCTCGGCGCGATCACCGGCTGCGCCAGCCAACGGTTCGCCGCCTCACTGTTCGTGAACCGTTCCTTCACCGGATCCCAGCCCAGCTTCCCGCCCACCTGCACGGCAATGTTCGCCAGCAGGCACAACGACATCGTGCGATGCCCCACCTCCGCATCCTGCAGTGTCTGCCCCCGGCTCTTCACCGCGTCGATGAAATCCTGCTTGTCCGATTTCAGCGGAAAGTGAATCCCGCTCTCCGGGATCTTCGCATTCAGAATCGACGCCGGCCCGGCCTGCAGAGGCTTGCCGTACTCCGCCAGGATCCAGCCCTCCGAGCCCTCAAAGCGCACATACGGCGTGTCTGTTTTGTAGAACAGCCGCACGCCATTCGCATAGCGGTACTCGGCCTCAAAGCTCAACATCACGTTCCAGAAACTCTCCGCCGGCGGATAGGTCCCGCGCGCCTCCACCTCCACCGGCCCGGTGCGATCCGTCCCGTTGCCCCACTGCGCAATGTCGTTCAGATGCGCGCCCCAGTTCGTCACCATCCCGTCGCAGTAATACGTGTGCCGCATCCAGCCGCCCCGGTCATACGAGCGCGGCGTATGCACCCGCTTCTCCGTGTATGGCGCGCGTACCGCCGGTCCCTGCCAACGCTCGTAATCCAACCCCTCCGGCACCGGCATATCCGGCTGCGGCGGGCACCCCACATCCGAACCCGGCACGCCCGTTCGGATGGTGTGCAGCTTGCCGATCTTCCCATTCCGCACCAGCTCCACCGCCCGATGGAAATAGTCCAGAGACCGGAACTCGCTGTCGTTCCGGAAGACCCGCTTGCGGCTCGCCGCCAGGTCGCTCAACGCCCGCCCCTCCGTGATGAAGCGCGTCAGCGGCTTCTCGCACGAAACGTCCTTGCCGGCACGAATGGCATCCATCGACATCGGCACGTGCCAGTGATCCGGCGTGCTGATCATCACCGCGTCGATACTCTTGTCGGCCAGCAACTCGCGGTAGTCCGCGTACATGCGGCACCCGCGCGAAGAGTATGCCGTATCCACCTGCGTCTTCGCCTGCTCCAGCCTCCAGCGATCCACGTCGCACACGGCCACTACCTGCACGTCCGGCATGCCGAGAAACTGCTTCAGGTTCGCAAACACAGCCTGCCGGCCCACGCCGATCATGCCGACGGTTATGCGGTTGGAGGGTGAGCTCTGCCCGAAGAAAGAGGCCGGCGCCAGCAGCGGCATGCCGGCCTTCAGTACGCTTCTGCGGGTGATGGGGGAATGGAGCGAGGAAGTGAGGCGCATCTGTAAAGAGACAGTATGCACCGAAATCCACGATGGGTGATACTGTGAGTTCGCCGGGAGGAGTTTCGCCCATGGCCCGACGCCCGTTCGAGCAGAGTTTCCGCCAGCGCATCGTGCGTCAGTACATGGTCCGCTTCCACATGAGCCTGCTCCTCATGGCCACCGCGGCCACCGGTATGCTCACCAGCAAGCTGTTGCTGATGGCCGGCATGCACAGCGTGCTGCTCCGCTATCCCATCGCCGTGCTCGGCGCCTACCTCGTCTTCATGGGACTCGCGCGCCTGTGGGTGGCCTATGTCCTGATCGACGCCGTTGCCACCCGGCGCCCCTCGTTCTTTTCGGGCTGGTCTTCCTCCTCGTCCTCCGGCATCGACATCGGCGCGGACCTCCTGCCCGGCGGCGGCTCGTCCGGTGGCGGCGGCGTCTCGTTTGGAGGTGGCGATTCCGGTGGCGCCGGCGCATCCGATCTTTGGGACTCCTCCGCCTCCGAGCTCGCCGCCGTACCCACTCCCAGCGGCGGTGGTGGTGGCGGCGGCGGCTTCAGCTTTCCCAGCCTCGATCTCAACATCGACTTCGACGACGGCTTCTGGATCCTCATCGTTCTCGGCGCCCTGATTGCCGTCATCGCCGGCGCGGGCGGCTACCTCATCTGGGCCGCGCCCGAGATCCTCCCCGACCTCGCGCTCAGCGCGCTGCTCAGTTCCTGCCTCACCGGCGCCGCCAAGCGCGCCGAGGCAAAAGGCTGGATGGTCAGCGTGCTCCGCGCCACCTTCATCCCGCTGCTGCTGATCCTCGCCGTCACCATCGCCCTGGCCGTCACCGTCCACCGCCACTGCCCCGGCGCCGACAAACTCACCACCGCCCTGGCCTGCCCCGACGAGATGCGCCCGCCGAACTGAAGGCCGGGGTTTGTTCCGAGCCTTCCCATCCGGGACCTGTCCGCGCCGTAGCTACTGCTTGTGTGGGACCAGAAGCTCCGCCGGCGGCTCGTCCACGAGGGGAGGCGCCAACCTCGTCGGAGAGCCGGCAATGTGCCAACCATCAGAGAACCACGGCGTGGCCTCGAAGCACCCGAGGATCGCCAAGTTAATTTCGCGCTCGCCCGCGCCCCTGGCGTCTTCGACCTGGAGGCGGTACTTCGCTTTGTCGAGCCCATCCAGCGAAAAACGTCCATCCGCGCCGAGGCGAACCGTGCGAGTCTCCCGCTCGCCAATCAAGCGAACGGTGGCGTCTGGACGAAGGTCAGCCGGGTCAATCCGGCCATAGATTCTGGGGGCCAGCGGCGCGCCGGCTTTCCAGGCCCGCAGCGCCTTCAGATCCTCGACTGCTTCATCAGCCCCAACCAGGGCGGTACCGGAACAGGCGCCGGTCCGATAGCGGTCTCCATCGCGAAGCGAGTTCACCAGGTAGTCGAGGCCCGGTTCAAAACGATATCCGCAGCTCGTTGCCACGGTATAGACCTCTCGGACTTGCGGTCCGGCCAGGACTTCGCTCACCACAAACCGGATCCGTTGCAGGTACCCATATCGAGTTTCGATCTCGTCTCTGTTCGGGCTAGTGCGGATGAATCGTTCATCTCCGGCAGAGAGAGCGCCACGCCACCGCTGCAGGAGGCGCCGTCGCAACTCCGGAAGTGCTGGCTGCTCGGATTGGGTGGCAAAGGTCTCTCTAGCCGGATAGATCTCGACCACCCGTCCAACGAACACCGCACTCCTCGCGGATGGCCTTCCGTACGTGCTGCACATCGGGTTGAAAAAGCACATGCAGGCCGAGGCCGGCGTGCCGGCTACCAGGCAGCAGCCCAGCGCCAAGATCGTCCACTTTGCCTTCACGTGGGATTGGACTCCGCCCCTCTAACTCAAGTTCCCTCGCGGGCCTCGCCCCCCGGGCGTCCCCGTCCGAATGCCATCTTGTCCCGCCTTTTCGGAGGGAGTAGACTGCAAGCAGGTCCGGTATCTTCCGCACCTCGGTCGATCCCGGATCAGGGCTCGCACCGAATCTAAATCTACAGAAACATGGAGTTTGTCCCATGAAATTAATCACCCTTCTTTCTATTTGTATCGTCCTAGTCCTAGGCGGCTGCGGCGGTGGCGGACCACGCCATGAGCCCACGGAGAAGTACTTCCTGGTTTGCACCAACACGAAGATTCCCTACTGGCAGGAAGCCGGCGCCGGCCTGGTTGCGGCCGCCAAAGAGCTCGGCGTGCAGGCTGAGCTCGTCGGTCCCGAGACCTATGACCCCAACGCGGAGCGGGATGAATTCCGCCGCATCGTCGGCAAGAAACCGGCCGGCATCCTGGTATCGCCCGGCAACGCCGACGTGTTGAAGCCTGAGATCGATGCCGCTATGGCGGCGGGGATTCCCGTCATCACCATCGACTCCGACGCGCCCCAGAGCAACCGTCTTTTCTTCGTCGGCACCAACAACTATCAGGCCGGCCAGATGGGCGGCAAGCACCTGGCGAAATTGCTCAGCGGTAAAGGCTCGGTGGTCTTCTTCACCATTACCGGACAGACCAATCTCGCTGAACGGCTCAACGGATATCAGGCGGCGCTGGCGGCCTTCCCTGGAATCAAGGTGGCGCAGGTGATCGACATGAAGGGCGATCCGCGCCTGGCGTTCGATACGGTCAAATCGCTGCTCGATAAGAAGACTGAAGTCGACGCGTTCGTCGCCCTGGAAGCGCTCGCCGGCTCCGAAATCGCCGAGGTTCTGGAACGCGAGAAGGTCACCGGCAAAGTGATCCTGGCGATGGACACGGCCGCCACCACGCTCGAATGGATCAGCAAGGGCCGCATCGCCGCCACCATCATGCAGAAGCCCTACACGATGGGTTACTACGGCCTGCGCGCGCTGGCCGAGATCGTGCTGGACAAGCCCGCAGGGAGCAAGCCGATGAATGCCACCGACCCCAAGGCGCCCTACCCCGTCTTCATCGACACAGGCACGATGCTCGTGGATAAGGACAACCTGGCCACTGTGAAGAAGTAGCCGCCACCCCGCCTCGGCCAGCGCACTTTATTCTTGACAGAACCGTATGGCCACCATAAGATAGACCAACCCTGGAAAAGACTCTGGGACTAGTTCTGATGGAAAAGGGGACCATTCATGCCTGTTGCCACATCGCTGGCCGACATCCAGATCAACAAGTCCGGCGCCGGCGGAAGACCGGCTGCTACGGTGACGGTCGATTCGGGCGTCTCGCTCGACAAGCTCGTCGGCGTCCTGCAGAAGGAGATCACGCGCAACTCACTGTTGCGCAAGAAGCTGGGGCTCAAGGCCTGCACGGCTTGCATTTCGGGGATGGATCTGGATATCCGTCACCGCTTCGATCATGTGATGCAGGTGGATCTGAACAAGATTGGCTAACGCTTTGCTGAACCGGCCCGGGGTTGGAGTGCTCTTCAACCCCGCGCTGGCCGATTTCGTCCACACCCACTCGGCCAGCCTGGACTATCTCGCCGTCATCCCGGACCGCTCCTGGGTGGATCACGGCCCGGCCGCCTCCCCTAGATTCGACGACCTCCCGGAGTCCGTCCGTCTCTTCGAACAGACAGCTCTCCGAGTGCCGCTGGTGATGCACTCCATCGGCATGTCCATCTGCAGCGCGGACATCTTCGACGCGGCTTACGTGGACCAACTGGCGCGCTGGCGCGGCCTCTATCAATGCGCGTGGGCCAGCGATCACCTCTCGTTTTCGCGCAGCGGCGCCGGTCATGAGAGCAACGCCGCCATGGCGCTGCCCTCGCCCTACGACCGCGAGCTGCTGGACCTGCTCATCCCGCGCGTAGACGCCGTGCAGCAGCGCCTGGGCTGCCCCTTCCTGCTGGAAAACAACGTCTACTACTTCACCTATCCAGACCAGGAAATGACTGAGGCCGAGTTCCTCAATGAGCTGACGGCGCGCACCGGCTGCTCGCTCCTGCTCGACCTGCACAACGTCCACACTAACGCTCTCAATCACGGCTTCGACCCCATCGAATTCCTTGGATCGCTCGACCTGAGCCGCGTGCTGGAGGTGCATGTCGCCGGCGGCAGCGCCATGATGGGCTTCCACACGGATTCTCATACCGGCCCCGCGCCCGACGCTGTTTGGGACCTGCTGCGCTTTGTCGCGCCGCGCGCGCCCGCCCTTCGCGGCGTCACTTTTGAATTCCACGAATCCTCCTGGCCGCTGCTGCGCACGGCGGGCGTACTGGGGCAACTCGACCGTGCCCGCTCCATTGCTGCCCAGCCGCTCCATTCCTCGATATGGCCCTGAGCGAATTCCAACGCGCCCTCTCCGAGATGACTGTGGCTCCCAGTCTGGCGGCACGCGTGCGTGCCGAGGGCGAGCCGCCGCTAGCCGCCTATGACCTGACGGCGCGCGAGCGGGCCCGTCTGGTGGCCGTGGCCCAGCACCCTGGCATGGATCTCAATTGCACGCTCGCGCGGGGCAACCGCTTTGGCCCGATTGTGGACGTGCTGCCCCTCACCTGTACGCTGCTCAAGCCCTGGCTGCGCGAGTTACTCAACGAGCTGTGGCAGAACAAGCGTCCGGAAAACTACCAGCTCTCGGGCGAGGAGCACGCCTTTGTCGCGTTCCTCCAGGGCAAGCTCGCCGGCGGCGAGTTCAGCCATCCGTATCTCGCCGAAGTGCTGGAATACGAGACGGCCTCGTGGGCGCTGGTGCAATCCCTGCGCCACACCGCGGAGGGGGACGAACCGCCGCCCGGCGCCGAGCCGTTCCGTGTGGTCCTCTTCACCCACGACCCCGCCGCGCTGCTGCCTCCGCTGGAAGCCGGCGCACTGCCGCCAGACGGCTTGCCCGGCGGCCGGTACCCGGTGCGCGTGACGCTGCGCGGCGACACACTGGTCGTGGAGCACGAAACGCCCGGCTGGTAAAACCTTCCGGCAATTCTTGCCGTAACCTGCCGTTACCCACTCGCAAGTCTGTGAAACTGCGTGCGACGCGGCGCGGCCCGTGTCGTGCAGGGTGGTGGTGGTCCAGACAGGATGCCAGAGAACACCATTCATCCCGACGAAGATACCCTGGAGCGGTACGCCATGGGGGCCATCCGGAACGAAGCTGAGCTGGCGCCTCTGGAAGAGCACCTGTTGGCCTGCCCATACTGCGTCGCCCGCACCGAGCGGATGGAAGACTACGTATGGAGCGTCCGGTCCGCGCTCAGCCAATCCTGGATCCAGGTGATTGAATCCGGCGGTTAGTTGGCGTCGATCCTCGCCGGGATCTTCTCCAGGTTTGCGATTTCGAGGCCGAGGGCGAAACCGAAGCGGCTGAACTGCTCCATGCCGCTGAAGTCCCAATCGGCGTGATACTCGTCGCCCGGCTGGTGGTAACGCCCGCCGTACTCCTTCCGCTTCTCCGCCGCGAATCCCGCCGGCTTGCCCACGTAGGTGCCCCCCATATTCACAGAGAACGCCGGCACACCCTGGCGCGCGAAGGAGTAGTGATCGGACCGGTAGTAGCTGCCGGAGGCAGGGCTGCCGTCAGGCTGGATGGCAAGCTGATGGCGCGCCGCCACGCTCTGGACGGTGGAGTAGAACGAAGTCCTCTCGGCTCCCGTGACGACGGTGTTCTGCACACGGCCGAAGGGCGAGTAGGAATCGAAATTCAGATTGGCGGCGAGGCGCGCCGTGGGAATTGGCGGGTGATCGGCGAAGTACTGGGAGCCGAGCAGTCCACTCTCTTCGGCCGTCACCGCCACAAAGTAGGCGCTGCGCAGCGGCTTGGGCTCCATGGACGCCCAGGCGCGGGCCATTTCCACCAGCATGGCGCAGCCGGTGGCGTTGTCGATGGCGCCGTTGTAGATGGCATCGCCCTGCACTGCCTCACCCACGCCGAGATGGTCCCAATGGGCGGTGAACACCACGGCCTCGGCCGAGAGGCGCGGGTCGCTGCCCTTCACGAGCCCCACCACGTTGTGCGTCTCGATGTCGCGCACCGTGAATTGAAAGCTGGCCCGGGCGCGCAGCGTGCCGAGTTCGCGCGCGCGAAACCCCGGCTTGTCCGCGGCAGCCAGCATCTCCGCCACCGTGGTGCCGGCCAGCGCGGCAATGCGCTCGCCCGCCTCCGTGGTGACCCATCCGGCGAAAGAAAGCGCGGCTTGGCCGGCCGCCCGCTTCACCTGCACACTGGGCCGCCCGTTCGAGGTGCGCACCACCTGCCAGCCATAGCTGGCCGTGCCGTTGGTGTGGATGATCAGCGCGCCCACGGCGCCTTGCCGCGCCGCCTCTTCGTACTTGTAGGTCCAGCGGCCGTAGTAGGTGAGCGCCGGGCCCTGGAAGAATTTCGCGTCGGTGGACGGCGGCTCGTTCGTGAACAGCACCACGATTTTGCCCTTGACGTCCACGCCGGCATAATCGTCCCACTGAAACTCCGGCGCGCGGATCCCGTGGCCGACGAAAACAAGCGGCGCATCGAGCGTGGCAAACGTCTCCTGGGCGTGCGAGGTGCCGACAAACGAATCGAGCCAGGGCAGTTCGATTGCCTGAGCGCCGCCCGTCACCGTCAGGCGCGCCGCAGGCGCCATCTCCACGGTGCGCAGCGGTACGGTCTGGAGAAACGTGCCATCGGCGGCGCCCGGCTTGAGCCCGGATGCGGCAAACTGCGCCGCCAGATACCCGACGGCCAACTGTCCGCCGCGCGCGCCGACGCCGCGGCCCTCCAGCAGATCATTAGAAAGGAACTGTACGTGTGGGCGGATGCGAGCGCCCTCGATGGTGTGGATCTGGGCGGGCAGCAGGGCGGCGGCAGCCAGCAGCAGCAGCGGCAATCTCATTCAGGCAGTCCTCTTGCCCGCGAGCCGGGCGATGAATTTGGGGATGTTCACGACGAAGCGCTCGTGGGTGCCTTCACCAACCAGTTCCTTTTCGTCGCGGGCTTCGACGCGGAACACGACGCGGCGATCGACCACTTCGAGCACCGTGGCTGTGAAGCGGACAGACATCCCGACGGGGGTTGCCGCCAGGTGGCGGATGTTGACGGTGGCGCCGACGCTATCCTCGTTCTGGTCGAGAAACGGCTTGATGGCGTTGCGGGCGGCCCACTCCATGTAGGCGATCATGTGGGGCGTGGAGAGCACGCGAGCCTCATCGGAACCGAGGAAGTCGATCGCCACTTCAGGAGTCACCAGCAGCGGGTGGTGGCCCACGGTACCAACCGGTATCGCATTCATGTCATTATGGTAACGCGTAGAGACGGCGTGGCTTCCGCTGTTGATGTAACGGATCCACCCGATGATGCATCCAATATGCTGGCAGCCGTGTAGTGATGAGGATTTCCTGTTGACCGCCTTTTGCGCTCTCATATTGTTCTCTGTATTCAATGGCTTACCCGCCGAATCGCGAGTGGAGGCGGGCCCCGTTGCGCTGGTTCCCGCAGCGGCTTTGGTGGCTGCGGACAAGGAACAGGATCGCGAAGGCGACATGGTGTTGAACCGCTACTTCCAGGTGAGCAAGAAGAACATCCTGCGGGGCGTCATCATGGTGGCCCACTTTGCAGGGCGGCTCCCGAAGATGGAGAAGTCCGCCACGCTGGACGCCAAACGCCACGTCAATAAAGAAGGCGTCATCGAGTACGACACCACAGACCGCCAGGGCGACGTCACCATCCAGAAGTATCTGATCGCCACATTCATCAACGGCGAGATGGAGAACTCGGGCAAGGATACGTCCAAGGTGGCCGTCACGCGGGACAACTACAAGTTCAAGTACAAGGGCAAGCGCGAGAAGGACGGACGTCCCGTTTTCGTGTTCGAGATCAACCCCCGCAAAAACCGGGAAGGGTTGTTCAAGGGCGAGATCTGGTTGGATTCCGACACCGGCCTGACAGTGCGCGAGGCGGGGCGATTTGTGAAGAGCCCGTCGGTGTTTTTGAAGAAGGTGTACTTCGCGCGAGAGTACACGATTCGCGACGGTTTTGCGGTGCCGAAGCTGATCCAGACGGCGATTGAGACCCGGTTCTGGGGCCTGGCTGAGTTGGACATCCAATACAGCGGCTTCACGTGGGAAGACCACCAGGCCGAGCTGAACTAGAGCGTTCGCGGAGTGGTGGCAGTCCGCTCCCTGACGGTCGCGGCTCAGAACAGAATATGCAGAAAGGGCCACCCAAATGGGTGGCCCTTTCTGCATTTGAGAGATGTTGTTGTTACCAGCGCGGCTCGCGCCGCCGGTTCCCACCGCCGCCGCTACCGCCGCCAAAGCCGCCGCGGTCACCGCCCCGGCCGCCGCCGCCGCCACCGCCGAAGGGGCGCTCTTCGCGAGGCCGCGCTTCGTTGACGTTCATCTTGCGGCCCCCAAAATCAGCACCGTTCAGCGCATTGATGGCACGCTCGGCTTCCTCATCGTTGCCCATCTCGACGAAAGCAAAGCCGCGAGAGCGGCCGGTTTCACGGTCCGTAATGATGCTGACGCGATCCACGGTCCCATACGCCTCAAACAAGCCACGCACGGCGTCTTCGCTCGAGCTGAAGCTCAAATTGCCAACGAATATATTCTTCAAGCAGACACTCCTTCGTATTCCAACGGCGGGCGCAGGCAGGGGAGTTGGGACAGGTGGGATAGAACGTGAGCCACAGTCAGACCTAACATACGCAGGCAATCAAAATACGCCTCAGGATAACAGAAGATGCCCGTTTTGGAAAGTGAAAAATGCCAGCAAAGGGCCATCTTTGCAGGCTATCGGTTGGTGACTTGGATGTAGTGGGCGCCGAAGATCCGCCCGCCGCTGTGGAGGCGGCCTTCGATGCGGCCCGGACCGGCCGGCAGGGTGACGTTCGGGAAGATCGCCTCGCTGGCGCCGGCCGCGGCCTCTGCCTTCCAAACGGATCCTCCGAAGTCCAGTTCAGCCGTGGCGGCAGCGGCGAGTGGAGGAAATCGCAGCGCCACCTGATAGGATCCGGCCCGGCGCACGTCCACCTCGTAGTGGCCCAAGCCGGCGGCATCCCAACTGGCGGCCGGCCCGCGCCAGTCCTGCCGGGTGAGCAGCACCGGATTCTCTTCGCGGCTGCCCAGTGCAATTTTCGGCGGGGCGTAGCCGTGGTCGCGGGCGACATCGGCGAACCAATCGTCGTAGGAGCGGCGCAGCCGCGCGACGACGTCCGGCTGCTGTGCGGCCAGGTCGCGGGTCTCGGCCGGATCGGCCGGGAGGTCGTAAAGCTCAGGGGTCTGCTTGGGGGTGCCGATCAGCTTCCATCGCTCGGTGAGCACAGCGCAGGCGCGGAAAGGCTGAGGCTGGTCGCCGCGGTGCCATTGGAAAAAGAGGCTGCGCTCCTTGGGCGGCTGGAGCAGCGATAATCCGTCGATTTTGCGTCCTTCGGGCAAGCGCGGCAAGGCCACGCCGCAGGCATCGAGGATGGTGGGCATGAGGTCAATGTGCGCGCTGATGCGCGAATCGGTGGCGCCGGCCTGAATGCGCGCGGGCCAGCGCAGGAAGCACGGTACACGGATGCCGCCCTCATAGACGGTGCCCTTTAGCCCGCGTAGATTGGCGTTGTAGCGGCTCTGCTGCGGGCCGTTGTCGGTGAGGAAGACGACGAGCGTATCGCGCTCCAGATCCAGTTCCTTGAGCCGCCCGAGCAGACGCCCCGCATTGTGATCCACGTTGGCCACCATGCCGTAGATGCGGGCCGTGGTGTCGTCCAGCCCGGCCTGCCGGTAAGGCGCCACCCACTCTTCGCCGATCTCGAGCGGAGTATGCGGCGCGTTGCAGGCGATGTAGGCAAAGAAGGGATTCCGGCGGTTGTGCTCGATGAAGCCCTGGGCGGCGTCGAAGAAGATGTCGGTGCAATAGCCGCGCCCGGTGAGAGGGCGGCCGTCGTGCTCCAATGGCGGGTCGAAGTAGCCGGTGCCGGGCGGGCTCGCCGGCTGGGCCAGGCCGCCGCCGCGGAGGGTGAGAGTCTCCTGAAAGCCCTGATCCATGGCGCGCAGGGGGTAGTTGTCGCCCAGGTGCCACTTGCCGAAGATGCCCGTGCGGTATCCGGCGAGGCGCAGACATTCGGGTAGAGTGACCTCGTCGGGGTGCATCATGGAGCGACCCAGGTATGTATCCACAACGCCGGTGCGATAGTTGTAGCGGCCGGTCATCAGGCTGGCTCGCGTGGGTGAACACACGGGGCTGGAGTGGAAGCGCGAGAACTGCACGCCCTCGCGAGCGATGCGATCGAGAGCGGGCGTCTTCAAATGCGGATTGCCGTGGAGCGACAGATCGCCATAGCCCTGATCGTCGGTCATGATGACGATGACGTTGGGGCGGCGCGCGGGCGCGGCGGCTAGCAGCGCGGGCGGGGCCGCGGCGGAAATAAGTGCGCGCCGAGTAATCATTCAGGCCTACAATAACACCGCATGAGACTCATCATCATTGTCACTCTCGTGCTGGCGGCCACGGCGTCCGCTCAGCCGCCCAAAGGTTATCCGATTCTGGGTAAAGTGGTGCGGCAGAATCCCAAGCTGGACGCGCTGATTGAGCCGGGCACGCAGATGGAGATGCTGGCCAGCGGCTTTGAATGGTCCGAGGGACCGGTTTGGGATCGCAAGGGCCAGTTTCTGCTGTTCAGCGACATCCCCAACAACGCGGTGATGAAGTGGAGCAGAGAAAAGGGTGTGGAGTTGTATCTGAAGCCCGCCGGGTATACCGGGGTGGCGCTGTACGGCAGGGAGCCCGGCAGCAACGGCCTGATTCTGGATCCGCAGGGGCGCCTGATCTCGATGGAGCACGGCGACCGGCGAGTGTCGCGCATGGAACTGAGCGGCGGCAAGGTGACGCTGGTGGATCGTTACGAGGGCAAGCGGCTGAACAGCCCGAACGACGGCGTGTTGAAATCCAATGGCGATCTGTACTTCACCGATCCGCCGTACGGCCTGGCGAAGGGGCCGGAAGATCCGAGCCGCGAGCTGGATTTCTGCGGCGTGTACCGGCTGGCCGGCGGCAAGCTGACTCTGCTGACGCGCGAGCTGACGCGCCCGAACGGCATTGCATTTTCGCCGGATGAGAAGACGCTGTACGTGGCGCAGAGCGACCCGCAGCGGGCGATCTGGATGGCGTACCCGGTGCTGGCGGATGGTGGGATCGGCAAGGGCCGCGTGTTCGCCGACGTGACGGCGATGGTCAGCGATCAGCTGCCCGGCTTGCCAGACGGCATGAAGGTGGACCGCGAGGGGAACCTCTGGGCGACGGGTCCTGGCGGCGTGCACATATTTATGCGCCGGACGGGACGCTGCTGGGGCGGCTGGACACGGGCGAGGCGACGGCGAACGTGGCGTGGGGCGACGACGGGGCCACGCTGTATATGGGGGCGCGCTACGGACGAATAGGGGCGGGTGGCGATAGTCGGCCCTGACGATCGCGGCAGGGGAGCGGGCGGGCGTGGCGGGTGCTCTAGCCCTTGGTTTTGGGGGCGACGAAATCGGGCGGGAGTTGGGCTCCGGCGCCGAAGAAGTATTCGTCCATCTGTTTGAGGATGAACTCCTGGGCTTCGGGGTTGCCGAGGTTGAGCCGGTACTCATTCATGAGCATCTTCATGTGCTCCACCCACATCTTCCAGGCTTGCTTGGAGACGTTCTCGTAGATCTTCTGGCCCATCGGGTGATTGTCGAAAGGGGACTCGTCCAGTCCGACCATCTCTTTCCCGAACTTGACGCACATGACCTTGCGCTTGCCGGTCTCTTCTTCGTTGATTGGGGGCATACCACCGCCACATCCCATGTTGCAGTCTCCTTTGATTCCAGCTTAACTTAGCGGCCGGACGCGCGTTGGGTCCAGGCACAGACAGCCTGCACATCTTGAGGCGAGAGAGTCGCATCAGGGTGCAGGATCAGATAACCCTTCATGGGCATGGCGCCGGATTGCACCTCGCGGCAGATGTCTTTGAAGGAAGTAGCGTCGTCCCAGCTATCGAGGTTCATCTTCTGGCGGCCGTCGTTGACGTGGTGGGTCAGCAGCCAGGAGACGGGCGCGATTTCGCTGTACCAGGGCCAGCGGGTGCGGTGGGAGTGGCAATCGGCGCAGGCGCGATTGAAGATGGCATCGACGGGCGGGGGCACGTCCACTTGCGCGGAGAGCGTGTTGGCGGGCGCGACAGGCGGATTGGTGCGGGCCGGGCGCACGAGTTGGATGCCGACCAGCACCAGAGCCAGGGCGATGAGGCCCCGGCGGACAAGCTTGTGATTCATAGGCACCCGGAATTATACGCCGCGGGCCAGCAGGGCGCCCCAGTTGAAGCCTGCGCCGAAGGCGGCGAAGACGACGGGCTCGCCCGGCTCGAAGCCGAACTCGCGGGACCACTCGGCCGCGGCGATGAGCATCGACGCGGAGGACGTATTGCCGTACTTGCGGATATTGGAGAAGAACTTGGCGCTGGGGACGCCGAGGGCGTCGGCCACGCGATCGATGAGATTCTGATTCGCCTGGTGCATGAGGAAGGCGAGCACGTCGGGCGGGTCGATGGAGTACTGTTCCAGCAGGGAGCGGATGGCGGCTGGAATCTTGCGGGAGGCCTGGAGGATAACGCTGCGGCCGTTCATCTTGATGGGCCGGTCACATTCCAGTGTGAGGTCCTCGCTGAAGCTGCCATCGGTATTGAGGACGGAATCGACAATCTCGGCCTTGCCGCTATCAGCGGTGATGAGGCAGGCGCCGGCGCCATCGCCGAAGAGGACGGCGACGCCGCGCTCCTGGGGTTCGCGGGCGACGATGCGGGACATCTTTTCGGCGCCGATGACGAGAATGGGGCCGAGCTGGGCGGCGAGGCGTGCGGCGAGGGAGATGCCGAAGAGGGAGCCTGCGCTGGCCATGGTGAGATCGAGGGCGGGCACGCCGGAGGCGCCCATCTTCTGGGCGGCCACGCACGCGGGACCGGGGAAGGTGCGCTCGCCGGAGCCGCTGGCGACCATCACCATGCCGAGGTCTTTGCCCTGCATGCCGGCGCGTTGGAGACAATCGTTACCGGCGCGGGCGGCGAGATCGGCCACCATATCTTCGTCGGTGGCGAAGCGTCTCTCCTCGATGCCGGAGACGTTCTTCACCCAGGTGGAATCAGCGCCCACCCAGGAGCCGGCTTCCTCGCTGGTCACCGCCCGGATGGGCAGCCAGCAGCCAAATTCCTTTATAAATGCCATGTTCGTGCTCAGTTCCTGGAATCGAGATACTCTTCAATGCGTTCAATGGTGTCGAACTTGCGCGGGTTGAGGTCGGAATCCGGGACCTGGATACCGAACTCTTTCTCCATGGCGCTGATCAGATCGGGCAGCCCGAAAGAATCCAGCAAGCCGGATTCAAACAGCGACTCGTCCGGGCCCGGTATGGTGTCCTGTTTGGAAACCTTCTGGATGATCTCAATGAGTTTTGCTCGACGGTCCATTTTCATTACTTCCTAGCACCTGGCGCCGCACGGATTGAAAGATGCCGTACTGGCCCATGATCAGTTCGAAAAGTGAATCTCCAACCAGACGATACCCGGGCGAGGTGAGATGAACGTAGTCACCTTGCGCCAATCCGGCCTGTACCCATTGTTTCATGGATCCGCGTCCGCCCATGGCCGCCCTCAAATTCCAGAAGCCGCAGCCGGAGGCGAGAGCGGCGTCGCGCTGGGCGAGGAGGATGCGTTCCAGGCCATTGGCGGGGAGGACGCGGCGGCGGGAGCGCATGAGTTGATCGGGCGCGCCGATGATGAGAATGGACGCGGCGGGGGCAGATTCGCGGATGAGGCGGACGACGCGGGTGAGGGATTCGGCGTAGGATTGCTGGGTCCAATCGGTGCGGCGGGCCTCATTGGTACCGTAGGCCAGAATGACGAGGGCGGGCGCGCGATGTTCGATGTGGCTCTTGAGCAGGACGGAGTTGGTGAGCAGGAGCAGATCCGCCTGGGCGCCATTGACGCCGAGGGTTTCCCAGGTGATGCCGCCGGGCTTTTCGAGCACCCAGCCGAAGACGCGGACGGGGTTGTCATCGAGGGTGCGGAGGACGAGATGGTGGAGGCCGGGGGCGAGTTCCTTGCGGTAGTAGCCGGGGCCGGCTTCGCCATCGGTGGTGATGGTATCGAGGATGGTGTCCTGATCCTGAAGCGTGAAGGCGCCGCCGCCGGGCTGGCGGAGGTAGAAGAACTCGAGGCTTTGGCCCTCGGCTTCGAGGGTGATGGTCTCGCCCTCGCGGCTGGTGTGGAGGCTGACGCCGCCGATGCCGTAGAGGCCGTCGCCCTCGCGATCCTGGAGTCCATCGGGCTTCCACCCGCGGGACATGGCGTTGCGCGAATCGTAGCGGCGGAAACCGGCAAAGGGCCGGCCGGCCTGGGTGAAGCCGGGGCCGCCATCGCCGAACTTCTGCTGGAAGCGGGCGCGTAGGGTGGCGGGCCAATCGTCGGAGGCCGTGTGGGAATCGCCGAACTGGAGCACGCGGAGCGGCTCGCCCGTGCCGGGCTGTTGCTGGTTGCGAAAGAGCTGTTCGTAGAAAGGCACCATGGCGGCGGCGTTCTGGATGCCGAGGTCGACAGCATCGGCCATGTGGGCCTGGACGGTTTCCGCGGCAGCGGCTTTGAGAGGGGCGGAGAGTTTGGCGGAGTTTGCGGCGGACTTTTTGACGACAGGCTTCTTCTTTTTGGCCGCGCCGGGGGCGACGGCGAGGGCGGCGGCGAGGAGCAGCGAGAGGGACGTGGCGAGCATCAGGGCCGGGCCTCTGTAGGAGTTGCCGCGGGCGCGGCGGTGGCGACGGCGCGCCGCAGTTGCTTGAGCTTGTAGGAGTTGTAGCCGTCCATGAGGGCCTGATAGAGCAGGGTGCCGACGATGCGGGCGCCGGCGGGCATGGGGTGGATGAAATCGGCGCTGACGAGGCGGGGCTCGGCCATGTACCACTTGCCCATGGTGCCGGGGCCGCCCATGGCCTCGAAGGTGTTGAAGAAGGCGCAGCCGTTTTCGGCGGCGAGCTTGGCCTGGACGGAGATGAGTTTGGGGAGGGTGGTGACGGTGCCGATGGTGCCGCCGGCCTCGCGGGCGCCGCGGTCCATGGGGCTCATGATCATCACCGAGGACTCCGGCACGGCCGCGCGGACGCGGCGGATGATCTCCCGGACGTCTTTCGGATAGGTGGTCTCCACGTAGTTACGATACCCGCTCTCATTGGTGCCGTAGTTGATGATGACAAGGTCCGGCCTGGCCATCTTCAACTCTTCAATCCAGTGCTGCCCGTTGATATGGACTGCCAGCACACCGGCCCAGGTTCCATTGAGCCCGATGCTATCGTACACGACGCCGGGCCCCTCCTTGCGGAAGACGACGTTGAAGAGGCGGACGGCGCCGCGGGTGACGATGATTTTGAAGTTCTGCGCCTCGGGCGGAACGGGCCAGGTTTCTTCAGCGTCGGCGGGCTCGGGCAGATCGGTATTGAGGGTAGCCACCTCGATGTCGCCGGCCATGATCTTGACCTCGCCGCCGCCGGGCTGGCCGAAGTAGGAGAGAGTGAGTTTGGTGTGGCCGGGTTTCTTGAGCTTGATCTCGCTCTGGGCGCCGGTCTGGCCGATGAAGCTGACGCCGCCGAGGCCATAGCGGCCGTCCTTCTGCCCCTTGAGGGTGGCAGGATCCATCTTCCAACCGCTGGCGGAGACATCGAGGCCGCGGTGGCCGTACCAGGCCCAGGGCTTGGCGATGAGGTAGGCGCCGTGGCCGGCATCGCCGAAGCGCTGCTGGATGAGGCCGCGCACGTCGGCGGTGATGAGATCGGCAGTGGTGGGCGAATCGCCGTAGTGGAGAATGCGCGTGACGGTGCCGTTCTGGAGCCGCTCGGTTTTGAGGAGCGACGCGTAGAAGTGATCCATCGTAGCGGTGGGATCGTGGATGCGGGAGCTATTGGATTTGAGTGAGACGGTATCGGGGCGGAGGCGTTCGGCCTCCTCCTGCAAGGGCTCGGCCGCACGGGCGCGGGGCTGGAAATCGACAACGGCGGGGACGGTGGCCCATTCAAAGATGCGCCAGTTGTACCACTGGGGGATGTACTGAGGCAGGGCGATGCCGACAGCGAAGGTCGCAATGACGAGGAACGGTTTGACGGGCCAGGGCGATTGGATCTTCATGCGTCAGAACTTGGTATAGAGGAATGGCGCTGCGCCGGTGACGGCGACGTATTGAATGGCGAGCACCAGGGCGGCGAGAGCGGCGGCCTGGGCGAAGAAAGGCGAGCGGATGTAGAGGCTCGCCAGGAATTCGTAGATGCGTTTGGGTAGGTAGTGGGCGATGGCGGCGATGGCCAGCACCACGGCGATGGGCATGGAGATATTGGCGAGGCTGACGGTGAGGGAGGCGATGCGGGCCAGGACCTCCATGGCGTTTTCGAGGGACGAGGCGCGGAAGAAGACCCAGGCGAGGATGACGAAGTGGGTGGTGAGGAGGCGCGAAGCCACACGCACGGCTAGGTTGGCGGAGGCGGGCTTGTTGCCGCGCAGGGTGCGCCAGCCGTGGTGGAAGGCGAGCGCGGCGCCGTGGAGCGCGCCCCAGATGACGAAGTTCCAACTGGCGCCGTGCCAGAGGCCGCCCAGCAGCATGGTGAAGAAGAGATTGAAGTAGGTGAAGACCTTCCACTTGGAGCGCAGGCCGGGGAGAGAGAAGTAGAGGTAATCGCGCAGCCAGTTGGAGAGGGAGATGTGCCAGCGCCGCCAGAACTCACTGATATTGAGGGCGAGGTAGGGGCGGTTGAAGTTCTCGGGGAGTTTCAGTCCAAGCAGGAGAGCGCTGCCGATGGCGATATCGGAGTAGCCGGAGAAATCGTAGTAGAGCTGGAGGGCGTAGGCGTAGACGCCGATGAGGGCCTCCATGCCGGTGTAGAGATTGGGCGTATCGAAGACGCGGTTGACGAGGTTTTCGGCGAGGTAATCGGCGATGAGGAACTTCTTCATCAGGCCGAGGCCGATGCGGAAGAGCGCCTTGCCGCCATCCTCGGAGGAGAGTGTGCGGCCTACCTTTTCGAGCTGCGGAGCGAGGGCGAGGACGCGGGTGATGGGGCCGGAGAGCGTGGTGGGGAAGAAGCTGACGGCGGTCATGTGGGTGAGCAGGCTGCGGACCGGCTTGCCGTCTTTGCGGTAGAGATCGATGGTGTAGGTAAGGGACTGGAAGCAGTAGAACGAGATGCCGAGGGGGAAGGTCCAGTGCCAGGCGGGCGCCTTGGTTTGCGCGATGCCGGCGTAGGTGGCCAGGAAGAAGGGCATGTACTTGAACGTGGCGAGGATGCCGAGGTTCATGAACACGCTCAGGCTGACGAGGGAGCGCCGGAGCCAGGGGGCCTGGGCGCTGCCGAGGCCGCGCCCGATGAGGTAATCCAGGAACGAAGCGCCGGGGATGAGGATCAGGTAGAAGAGATCCCACTTGGCGTAGAAGAAGTAGTTGGCGAACAGCAGCACGGAGAGACCGGCGACGCGCCATCGCTGGAGCGGCCAGTAGAGCAGGAACAGTCCCGTTAGGAAGACGAAGTAGACAGTGCTGGAAAGGAGCATGCGAGCGCGGCTGCGGGAACCTCCATTATAGAGGTTTGTATACCTTTTTCGCGCCGTTTCGTGTGTTGGTGACGGTCATCGTACGGTTTTTTGCAGCCTCCACCTCGATGTTGGCGCCCTGGCACTTCTCTTCGAGGTTGGCGATGCGAGCTTCGGGGACATTGGCCTCCTTGGCCCCGGCGATGGAGAAGTGGACCTGCCAGAGATCCTCGAGGCCGGGCGAGGCGGAGACGATCTTCCAGACGGAGGGGGAGCCGCCTTTTTTGGCTCCGTTGTTCATGACGGCAACGCGGGGGTGGAGGCCGTGGACGATGGCGGCGGGGCCGGAGGCGTCGAAGCCGTGGTGAGTGGTGAGGTAGAGATCGACGGGGCCGATCATGTGATCGGGGCAGGCGATATCGAGTTCCTTGTTCCAGGTGAGATCGCCGAGATCGACGAAGCGGAACTTGCCGTAGGTGATGAGGACGCCGATGGAACGGCCGTTTTCGGTGGTGTCGTCGGCTTTGCGAGTCTCCTGGGCGCAGAGGGGATTTTTCTGGCCACCGCCCTTGAGGGGCTTGGTGATGCGCTCGCCGCGGGCGGTGATGACCTCCACGTGGATGTCCTTGAAGGGCAGGGTGTCGCCGGGCTTGACGGTGAGGCGTTTGGCGCCGGAGGCGAGGACTTTCTGGAAGCCGGCTTCGAGCTCTTTGGCGCCGCGATTGGTTTCGGTGTTGGCGCCGTGATCGATGAGGGTGCCGATGGGGAATTTGGCGGCAAGTTCAGGGACGCCGCCGACGTGATCGAGGTGGTAGTGGGTGACGAGGAGGTAATCGATCTTGTTGAGGCCGAGCTTTTTGGCGGCGGCGATGATGCGGTCTGAATCGCGGCCGCTGCTGGTGGGCCAACCGGCGTCGATGAGGAGGGACTGGCCTGAGGGAGTGACGAGGAGGGTGGCCTGGCCGCCTTCGACATCGACGAAGGTGATTTTGAGGTCGTTCTTCGCGGCGGGGAGGGGGGCGACGGCGAGGAGGGCGAGCAGCAGCAGGGAGAGCGTACGCATGGCGGCATCCTATCACAGGACGATGCGCTACCCGGCGTGGGCGTGGTTTGGATATGCTAGTGGGTCGGGGTCAAATCAGGCCTTTTTCTAGACAAGGAGCATCCCACCCATGAGCCAGGAACTCTCTCGCCGCAGCTTCGCTCTCAAGGCCGCCGCACTCGCCGCCGCCCCAGCCGTATTGCCCGCGTTGGGCGCCAACAGCAGGGTATCGCTGGGCGTGATCGGAACCGGCGGACGCGGCTACTATCTGACACAGCGCGCCTATGCCGGCAACGCCGGCCGTTTCCAGGTGGAGGCGGTGTGCGACACATTCACGGGCAATCTTGCCCGGGGCAAGGATCTGGTGCAGACGCAGGGCAAGAACGTCCCCAAGACGTATGTGGACTACAAGGAACTGCTGGCGGATAAGTCGATTGATGCCGTGATCATCGCCACGCCGGAGCACCTGCACCACCGCATGCTGCTGGACGCGTTGGCGGCCGGCAAGAACGTGTACGTGGAGAAGCCGCTGGCGCACACGGTGGAAGAGGCGCAGGAGATCATGAAGGCGGTGGCGAAAAGCAAGAGCGTGGTGCAGGTCGGCACGCAGAACCGCTCCAACAGCCTGTATCAGATGGCGAAGACGATGATCGGCCAGGGGCTGATTGGCGATTGCCACTATGTGCGCGCGTTCTGGTATCGCAACCAACTGCCGAACGGCGCGGGCGCGTGGCGCTACAGCATGCCGCCTGATGCCAACGAAACGAACATGGATTTCAAACGGTTCCTGGGACCGGCGCAGGCGCGTGCGTTCAACAAGCCGCGCTATTTCCAATGGCGGCTGTATTGGGACTACTCCTCCGGCATCGCGACGGACCTGATGGTGCACCAGACGGACATCACGGCGTTCGTGATGAACAAAGGGATTCCGGACAGCGTGGTGACCACCGGCGGAGTGAACCGCTGGACGGAGAACGACGACCGGGAAGTGCCGGATACGTGGAGCGTGTTGATGGACTACGGCGACAAGTTCCACATCAACTACTCGTGCTACCTGGGCAACTCGAAGTTCGGGTATGGCGAGCAGTTCATGGGCAACGACGGCACCATCGAGATCATCAGCCGGCAGACGTTGAACTTCTATCCGGAGGCGTATCCGGGGGTGAATGACACGATCAAGGCGCGCAAAGAACTCTCGATCACGATTCCGAACAATGACAATCTGGCCGTGGAAGCGCATATCCGGAACTTCCTGAACTCGATCATGGGGATTGAGAAGCCGATTGCGCCGCCGTCGGCGGGGTATGAGGCGGCGATACCGGGCTTCCTTTCGGTGATGAGCTACCGGACGGGCAAGAAGATGTTGTGGGATCACAAGGCCGACAAGTACACGTCGGCATAACGGTCCGGTTCAGTTTCGATGAGAGAGGCCTCGCTGGGAAGCGGGGCCTTTTTTTTGATTCAAGCGCGACCTCGCCCTGCTGTGGACCACCGCTTGCTGACGCGCGCGGCTCAGAACCGAGCCACGGAGGTCAGCGGACGGTGACGGCGAAATCGACATCGAGGATGACGGCTTCGCGGCCGACTTTGACCTGGCGGAACTCGAAGGTGGAAACATCGCGGAGGAAGCCGGCCTTGGGGTCTTTCTGTTCCAGCAGTTCGCGGGCGCGGGCGGCGACATCGAGTCCGAACTGGCGTTCCAGGCTGTCGCGGAGGGCAGCGCTGACGCGGCGGGTGTAGAAGGAGTTTTTGCCGCCGGTGTCCACCTTGACGTCGGCGAGGGTGAGGACTCCGCGTTTGACGACGGGGGTGGCGGCGATGGTGAGATCGATCTCGTCGCCAAGGCCGACGCAGCGGCCCAGGACGTCGAAGGCTTTGCGGCCGGAGAAGCGGGCCTTGATGATGAGGAGGCCGTTCCATTCGCCGACGCGGGGCGTTTCGAGGTAGGCGTAATCGCAGCGGTGGGCGCGATCGCCGCTGACGTAGCGGCGGCCTTCCTGGGTGAAGACCTGCTCGGCCATGAGGCGTTGGACAACGGGGAAGGTGATGCGGACCTCGGCGGCGGAGGCCGCGGAGGCGCAGAGGGTCAGAACGAGCAGGGCGCGGCGCACGGCTGGGTTCCTCAAACCTTCTGCAGCCGGCGAAGGGTGAAGATCTCGCTATGGGCGTTGGCGTGTTCGAGGCGGCGCAGATCGTCGGAGACGGAGATGAGCTTACCGCTGATGTGATTGGAGCGGTCTGAGCAGAGGAACTGGGCGAGGTGGATCTGTTTATCGGGGGAGACGCCGCCGGAGGTGCGGACCTGGGAGGCCTCCTGCGACTCCTTCCAGCCGGCGCGATCGCCGGCGCTGAGGATCTCGTCGGTGAGGCTGGTATAGGTGAGGCCGGGATTCATGCAATTGACCTGGATGTTGGAATCGCGGACCTCTTCGGCGAGGGTTTCGGCGAGGCGTACGAGGGCGGCCTGAGTGGCGCTGTAGCCGCTGAGATTGACGCGGGGCCCCTCGGCGCCGGGTCCGACGAGGAGGATGATCTTGCCGGAGCGGCGTTCGAGCATGGATGGCAGGACGGCGCGGCAGACGTGCATGGCGCCGACGACATTGGTGGAGACGGCATCGGACCAGGCTTTGGGGTTGGAGAGGGAGAGTGGGCCGACCTCGCCGAGGCAGCCGTGGGCGCAGACGAGGATCTGGACGGGGCCGAAGTGAACGGACATTTTATCGACGGCGGCGCAGACTTCTTCGTAATCGCGGACGTCGGTGCGGAGGCGGATGGCTGCGCCGCCGGCGTGCTCAATTTCGAGAGCGGCGAGATCGAGCTCTGCCTTGGTACGAGCAAGCAAGCCAACGCGGGCGCCGGCGTGGGCAAAGCCCAGAGCGAGACGCTTGCCGATCCCGCGCCCGGCGCCGGTGATCAATATCGATTTTTCTTTGAACGGACGCACAGATGGAAATTACCCACCCCGATCCTAGCAGAATGGCATCGACGGGAAGTCAATTGGGTCTGCGCTCTTTGCGGGCGTAGAGGACGCTATCGGCGCGGGCGAGCAACTGATCGGCGGTTTCGCCGGGTTTGTGTTCGGCGACGCCGAGGGAGAGGCCGAGATTGACGCGAACGGTGCGGGGCTCCATTTTGAGGACGTACTCGCCGTGGAGGGCTTGTTCGAGGAGTTGTGCGCGTTTCATGGCGTCGCGGAGGGCACAGGGGAGGAGGACGACGAATTCGTCGCCGCCCCAGCGGGCGGAGGTATCGTCGTTGCGCATATTGCCTTTGAGGCGTTGGGCGAAGGCGCGGAGGAGTTCGTCGCCGGCGAGGTGGCCGTAGTGATCGTTGATCATCTTGAAGCGTTCGAGATCCATCATGAGCAGGCAGAAGACGGCGCCGCTCCCGATGAGGGCCTGGACGCGCTGTTCGAGCATGCGGCGATTGGCGAGGCCGGTGAGTGTATCGCGGTTGGCCATCTCCTCGGCCTCATCGAGTTTGCGGCGGTAGTGGCTCATCTCGGTATCGAGCTCCTGGACGAGTTGGCGGTTTTCCTCGCGCATCTCGTCGACGAGGCGCCCCAGTTCGTTGACCTGCTGGAGGATGCGGCTGCGGAACTCGGCGACATTTTCGAGGGAGGCAGCGGTTTCGAGGCCTTGCTTGACGCCGATGAAGCGGCTCTCGCGAGCGTCGCCGCGGCGGACCATGGATTGGGTGGTCTGTTCGAGGAGCTTGAGGACTTCGGCCAGTTCGATGCGTCCGGCGAGTTGGCGCTGGATGCGATCCGAGGCGAGGCGGAGGGAGCTATCGAGGCTGCCGCGGGCGCCATCCAGCGCAGCTTCGTCGGGTTTGGCTTTCAGGCGCAGGCTCTCGGGTTGAAGAGTGAGCGGCGGCTCGCCGAGTTTGGCGGCGCATTGTTGGAAGACATGCTCCTCCACGCCCGAGAGAGCGGCCAGGTAGCACTTGAGTGCTTTTTGAAACAACGCATCCTGGCGGTCCAGCGTGTTGAGGCTGTCTCGCAAGCTCACAATCTCGTGGGCCATCTTTGGTTTCGATTCTCCTGACACCCATATCGGTGCAGATTGAGTAAAGATAAGGAAACTTCGAGCAGGGGGTGGCAGGTGCAGGCGGCGCGGCGGGAGCGGGCGTCCTCATACTGGGCTATACTGTGATTGCGCGAGTGCCGTGAAGGGCACCTGTGCGCCAATTCATACATAGTGGAGGAAGATGAGTAAAGAAGATTGCATTGAAGTGACCGGGACTGTGGTTGAGAAGTTCCCCAGTGGTCTGTTCAGTGTCCAGCTCGACGCGGAACGTCTGGTTCTGGCGCATCTTGCAGGCAAGCTCCGCCGCAACCGGATCCGGGTGCTGGCAGGGGATCGAGTGACGCTTGAGATGTCCCCCTACGACCTGACCAAAGGCCGTATCACCTACCGCCACAAATAGATTTCGAGGCTTCGCGTCCTCGCCCCGCTGACATTTGCCAGCCACGCGCTCGTTCTAACTTCATATTGCCCGCGTCTGGGCACTCCCCATCGAACGTAAATATTGATCAGCTCTCCCAGTGATGGAGGCGCATGACGTCGGCCACCGGCGCATCGGTGACGATGCGACCGGCCTCGAAGAATACGGCGCGGGGGCAGAGCAGGCGCGCGAAGGAGGTGTCGTGGGTGACGACGATTTTGGCCTGGGGCAGGCCGGCGAGGAGAGCGGCGAGGTGGCGGCGGGCAGGCGGGTCGAGGTGGGTGGTGGGCTCGTCGAGGACGAGGATTTCCGGGTCCACGGCGAGGATGCCGGCGAGGGCGACGCGCTGTTTCTCGCCGCCGCTGAGTTGATAGGGCGGGCGCTCCCAGCCCTCGTGAAGACCGACTTGGCGGAGGGACTGAGCGGCGCGCGATTCGGCGGCGGGGCGGGTGAGACCGGCCTGGAGCGGGCCGAAGCAGACGTCGTCGAGGACGGTGGGGCGGAAGAGCTGGTCTTCGGGGTCCTGGAATAGGAAGCCGACTTTGCGGCGGATTTCGCGGAGGTGTCGGGGCTCGGGCGGGAGTCCGCAGACGCGGAGTTCGCCCTCGCCGCGGAGGATGCCGTTGAGGTGGAGGAGGAAGGTGGTTTTGCCGGAGCCGTTGGGGCCGAGGATGGCGACGGACTCGCCGGGGTGGAGATGGAAATCGACGCCGCGGAGGGCTTCGAAGCCGGTGTCGTAGCGGTAGCGGAGGCCGCGCGCCTCAACGATGGGGGTCATGGGCGCTCCGTGGGGATGGGTGGTTTGGGGCGGCGGGGGTCATGCATTTTCCCCGGTGGCTCCGCGGGAGAGCATGGCGCGGTGGATGCGCTCGGCGCGGGCGTAGGAGCTGGCGAAGAGGACGGCGAGGCTAGCTGCGGAGATGTGGAAAGAGCGCTCGCCGCCGCGGGTGAGGGCCGCGGTTTTCAGGCGCCAGGCCTGGGCGCCGATGACGCCGAGGTAGCGCCAGGTGAAGTGGGTGACCTCGACGAGCAGGCGGGGGACACCGAAGCGGGCGGCGGTTTCGAGGACGACTTCGAGGGGGGTGGTGGCCATGAGGAGGCTGACCCAGAGGGCGGAGAGGTAGCTGCGCCAGAGGAGGGCGGCGGCGCGGGGGTAATCGCCCATGAGTGCGGTGACGGCGGCGAAGATGAGGGTGAAGGGCAGGACGAGGGCAGCGCGGCGGGCGAGGCCTGGGATGGGGACGCGGGCGGCGGCGGCGATGAGGACGGCGAGGGGGAAGATGCACCAGGCGCTGCTCCAGAGGCTGGTGAGGATGAGCAGGAAGAAGCAGGCGATGACCTTGCCGCGCGGGTCGAGGCGGTGGATGGCGCTATTGCCGCGGCTCCACTGATCGAAGACAAAGATGCCGGGGCCTATGCGCTGCGCCACCGGCTGATCCATTTCCCGAGGAGGAAGCAGGCGAGGGTGGTGAGGCCAAGGCCGAGGAGGCCGGCGGTGGCGCGGCGCAGCCAGGGGTTATCGATGACGAGGGTATCGTAATCCGGCAGGGGCGCGGCCAGGACGGCGCGCTCGTGGCCGGCAAGGCCCACCAGACCGGCCACGCGCTCCAGGCCATCCGGGAGGGCGGAGGCGACAAGGAACCCTGTGGAGGCCAGCACAAGGGCGGCGCAGGCCAGGAGGGCCAGGGCGCGGCGGCCCTCGCCGGCAGGCTCGCGGATCCAGCGGGGGTTCATGCGGGTGAGGGAGCCGATGACGGCGACTGTGATGAGCCCTTCCAGCAGGCCGGTGACGGAGAAGACCAGGACGGAGATGCCGAGCACCTGGGCGGGCATGCGGACGCCGGAGAGGGCGAGCTCGCCGAGGCAGAGGGCGGCGGAGACGATGACGCTGAGGAAGCCGCCGAAGAAGAGGCCCGCCATGCGGCCGCGCGTGCCGGAGAGGATGCGGTAGGGCCAGTATCCGGCGAGGACACCGGCGATGGCCATGTTGAAAACATTGGCTCCGAGGGCGAGCAGGCCGCCGTCCTGAAAGATGAGGGCCTGAATGACGAGGATAGCGGTCATGACGACGGCGGCGGCGGCGGGGCCGAGCGTGGCGGCGAGGAGGGCGCTGCCGACGAGGTGGCCGCTGGCGCCGATGCCGACGGGGAAATTGATCATCTGGGCGGCAAAGACAAACGCGCCCATGACGCCCATGAGGGGCACGCGGCCGTCTTCCAGGCCGGACTGCGCCTTGCGCGCGAACGCTGCGGCGGACGGCAGGCTGAGGGCCGCCAGGCTCGCCCACACTGGCGTGGTGAGAAACCCGTCGGGGATATGCATACGACGCTTTCACGGTATCAGAATCGCGCTGCGATACGATAGTGCCGATGCCTCACCGCCAGACCGCCATATTGCTGATCAACTGTCCGGACGCGAAGGGGCTGGTAGCGGCGGTGTCGGGGTTTCTGTACCGGCATGGCGCCAACATCCTTTCGACGGATGAGCACCGGGACGACACATCGGGGCAGTTTTTCATGCGAATCTCCTGGGATCTGGAGGAGTTTGCGCTGGACCAGGAGGCGTTCCGGCGGGCGTTTGACGGCGAGGTGGCGCGGCGATTCGCGATGTACTGGCGGGTGGAGTATTCGGGGCGGCCGCTGCGGGTGGCGGTGTTTGTGTCGCGGTATCTGCACTGTTTCGCGGATCTGCTGCACCGGCTGCGGGCGGGCGAGCTGCAGGCCGAGGTACCGCTGATCATTTCGAATCATGAAGAGGCGCGGAAGCACGCGGAGTTTTACGGGATTCCGTTTCACCACCTGCCGGTGACGGCGGGCGGAAAGGCGGAGGCGGAGGCGCGGCAGATGGCGCTGCTGGAGGAGAATGGGATCGACCTGGTGGTGCTGGCGCGGTATATGCAGGTGTT
The DNA here is from genome assembly GCA_016721425.1 of Bryobacterales bacterium. Classification (GTDB taxonomy): domain Bacteria; phylum Acidobacteriota; class Terriglobia; order Bryobacterales; family Bryobacteraceae; genus Paludibaculum. Next base: position 133,926 of record JADKID010000005.1, read on the forward strand.
GTCGCCGGAGTTTGTGGCGCGGTTTCCGGGGCGCGTGATCAACGTACACCACTCGTTTCTGCCGGCGTTCAGCGGGGCGAGGCCGTATCATGCGGCGTTTGAACGCGGGGTGAAGCTGATTGGGGCGACGGCGCACTATGTAACGGAGATCCTGGACGACGGGCCGATCATCGAACAGGAAGTGATCCGGGTATCGCACCGGGATCAGCTGGACGATCTGGTGGAGAAGGGGCGGGACGCGGAGCGGATGGTTTTATCGCGGGCGGTGCGGTGGCACCTGGAGCACCGTGTGCTGTTATACGGCAACAAGACAGTTGTATTTGTTTAAAACAGAGGAGGGTGGAAATGATTTTGGGGACAGGCATTGATCTGTGCGAGGTGGACCGCATCAAGAGTGCGATTGAGCGGTATGGGGACAAGTTCGTGCAGCGGATCTACACGCCGAAGGAGATCGCGTACGTGCAGCGGAAAGCGAACAAGTACGAGCGGTATGCGGCGCGGTTTGCGGCGAAGGAAGCGGGGATGAAGGCGATCGGGACAGGGTGGCGGGGGGGGATTACGTGGCAGGATTTCGAGGTGACAAATCTGGCATCGGGGCGGCCGACGATTGCATTTCACGGGGCGGCGGCGCGGTATGCGGAGCGGATGGGCGTGAAGCGGGCGCATCTTTCGTTGACGCACACGGCGCAGTATGGGCAGGCGTTTCTGATCCTGGAGGGGGAGTAGCTATTTAGGGTGATCGGCGAGGTCCATCTTTTTGGTGACGTCCCAGGTGTGCATCATGCGGTGGATGACGGTGATATTGCCGATGACGGTGATGACCCAGAGGACGGGGGCCATTTTGTCGAAGAGGGCGCCGATGATGAGGAGGACGACGCGCTCGGGGCGCTCGAGGAAGCCCACTTTGCAGAGCGGGATGACGTTTTCGGAGCGGGAGCGGGTGTAGCTGATCATGATGGAGACGGTCATCACGATGCCGGTAAGGACGACGTAGAAATTGCGGTTGATGTTGGCGTAGTAGACGAGGAGGCCCATGAGGAGGGCGAGATCGGAGTAGCGATCGATGACGGAATCGAAGAAGGCTCCGAAGCGGGTGACGCGATCGGTTTCGCGGGCGACGCGGCCATCCACCATATCAAAGAGGCCGGCGCCGATGATGACGAGGCCGGCGTAAAAGAACTTGCCGGAGGCGAGCAGGACGGCGGCGTAGATATTGATGAGCAGGCCGATGAAGGTGAGGACGTTGGGGTGGATGCGGGAGAGGGAGAGTCCGCGGACGATCCAATAGAGGATTTTGCCGCAGACAACTCCGATAATTTTGGTGAAAGGCATTACAGCTAGACCTGGTCGGCGACGTCGTAGATGGTGGCGAGCTTGAGGATCTCCATATTGCGGACGCCACCGGGGCTGGGGATGGAGACTTCGTCGCCGACCTTTTTGCCGAGGAGTCCGCGGCCGATGGGGGAACTGGTGGAGATGAGGCCCTTGGGGACATCGGCCTCTTCGCTGGTGACGATTTTGTAGGTGACCTCGATGTCCTTTTGCACGTCGAGGACGACGACGGTGGAGCCGAGGCCGACCTTATCGTGGGGGATTTTGGACATATCGATCATGGAGAAATCCATGAGCCGCTTCTTGAGTTGGGAGAGGCGGGCGTCGACGTAGCGCTGACGCTCTTTGGCGGCGTGAAACTCAGCGTTTTCACGAAGATCGCCGTGAGCGCGGGCTTTCAGAATCTCCTTGGGAAGTTCATTGCGCAGCTCGTATTCGAGCGCGGTGACCTCCGCTTGGAGCTTCTTGATGAGATCCTCCATGGATGTGGTTGTACTCCCAGACTCCGATTATAGACTAACGGGGCGAGGCGGCTAATTGGCGTTGATGGAATAGATATAGGGGACGTCGCCGATCTGGATGCGGAACTGGTGGGGGCCGGACGGGCCGAGGTGCATGGTGATGCGCCAACTGTTCGGGTAGGAGCGGCCGGGGGCGCGCAGCACGTTATCGACTGTACCGCCGCCGAGGACTGGTGTGACGATGGGCTCGACGTCGGGCAGGGGCAGGCCGGCGGCGTCGTGGCTGCGGACGATGAGGGAGATCTGCTCGAAAGCGGAGGCGGTATCCGGATCGCTGAGCAGGGCCATGGTGGCGGGCGCGCCGCCGGTGACGGCGTACCAATAGGGGATGCGGGTGGTGACGCCGGTGGCGGTGTCCTGCACATTGACGAAGCCCTGGAAGGCGCCGGCGGCGAGGCCCTCGGCAAGGAAGCTGAGCTTCAGCGGGGCGGATTCGCCGGGGCCGACGGTGAGGGTCTCGCCCGCGAGGGTCTCGGCGGAGAGGACGGGCTTGGTGTCGTTAGCGGAATCGATGGTGAGGTTCCAGGTGGCTGGCTCGGCTCCGAGGTTCTTGAGGGTGAACTCCCTGGAGCCATCGAGGGTGCCCTCGCCGGCCCCGAAGGAGAGGGAGACGGGCGCGGCGGCGATGGTGGAGGAGAGGGCGTTCTTGAGGTTGAGGATGCCGCTGCCGGCGGCCATGACGTTGGCGGTGGAGCCGTTGGTCAGGATCATGGGCGAGGTGCTGTTGATGAGGAGCGAGCGGTAGTCGTCACTGGCGAGGCCGGGGCGGGCGGCCTTGAGGACGGCGGCGGCGCCGGCGGTGAGGGGGGCGGAGAAGCTGGTGCCCTGGACGGAGACGTAGCCGGAGGGGTCGCAGAGGGAGCAACTGCCGGCCGGCGCGTAGACGGCGGCGGTATAGAAAGCGGTGCCGGTGGCGACGAGATCGGGCTTGATGGCGAGGTCGCCGACGGAGGGGCCCTGGGAAGAGAAGGAGGCGAGGCTGGTGGGGGTGCCACCAGGGAAGCGCAACTGGACGGTGAAGTCCTCGACGGTGCTGACTAGTTCCTTGAGCTTATTTCCGTTTGTGTTGCCGATGAAGAGACCGGGGATGGTGGGATTATCGGCGACGGTCATGAAGACGAGGCCCTCGGGGTTGCCATCGGGTGGATTGGGGCTATTGAAGATGATGGCAGCTAGTGCGCCAGCGGCGGCGGCATTGGCGAGCTTGACGGCGAAGGTGCAGGTACCGCGGCGCATGAGAGCAATCCGATTGGTCATGCTTTCCGGGGGGAAGGCATCGCAGCCGAGGAGGTTGCCGTCGAGGGTCTCGGCGTCCACGACGGTGCCGGAGATCGGTGCGAGGGTGGTGACGTTATCGGATTCGGCCGCGGGATAGGGTAATCCGACGGAGGGAATGACCGAAGTGGAGGAGCTGGCAACGTTGGCGCCGACGGCGATTTCCTTCTCGGCGCTGGCGGCGTCATCGACGGTCTGGGCGCCGGGGGTATTGCCGGCGGCGTGGACGACGAGGATACCGGATTCGATGGCGCGGCGGGTGCCGCTCTCGTAGATCAGATCGCCGGCCGCGCCGGTGGCGCCAGGGGAGCCGAAGCTGAGGTTGACGATGTCCATGCCATCCTTGACAGCCCAATCGAGACCCTGGAGGATGGCGTCGGTGTAGTAGTACTGGTCGACCGAATTGGTGACGCGATAGATGCCCAGCCAGGCGGCAGGAGCGACTCCGGAGAGGGTTCCGCGGGGGGTATCGAGCTGGACGCCGGCGGCAGCCATGGCGACGCCGGTACCGTGGCCGGTTCTGTCCGTGATGGCGCCGCCATCGAATGCGCGGGCGACGATGACTTTGCCGTTGGTGAACTGGAGATTTTCCTCCGGTACGGCCAAGGGGAAGCCGTCCGGGGCGGCCATGCCCTCAGGCGGCCGGAAGCCGGGATGGTCCGTGTTGAGGCCGCTATCGAGAATGCCGATCTTGATGCCGGCTCCAGCCTTTTCACTTCCGCCGATGGCTTCCCAGGCGGCGGGGACCTGATGGTTTTCGAACTGGGCCAGGAGCAAGGGCTTGAAGCGGCGAACGGGCTCGACGCGGCGAACGCCAGGGAGGCTGGCTAGGCCGGTGGCGTCGGGGGCATCGACGATGAGGGCGTTGGCGACGGTATCGACGCGGGCGCGGACGGTGGCGCGGCGGGTGCGGAGGACGCGCTCGAGGGACTGCTGCTCGGTCTGGATCTCACTGCGGCGGCGGGCGCGGTCCTGGTGGACGATGGCGGGGTCGCCGGTGAGCTCCAGGATGTAGCGGCCGGGGACGATGTCCTGGGCGAAGGCGGCGGTAGCGAGACAGAGAGCGAGCGACCAGCGAAGCATCATTGATCTAGATCCTGACTTCAGTGTATCCGTTCCGCGTCTACCGGGTAGACGAGCGCACCCTGGTCCAAGGTTGCCAGTTTCAAGCCGGCCTGCACGGCGAAGGCGGCGAGGTAGGCGTCAGTCCAGGAGGCGGCACCCACTTGTCTGACCCGGGTCCAGGAGCGAAGGAGCACTGACACGCCCTCGGGCTCGGGCAAGAAGCCCACCCTGGGATCGTCCGCCAGTGCGTCCACGGCAGCCCACGCTTGGGGCGAGGTGAGTTGCCGGCCGCGCATGACGGTGGCATTGGTCAGCAGACGCAGCAGAGCGAGGTGGGTGAGCCGGCAGAGGTAGATAGTCTGGAAACCCTGCGTCTCAAACCAAGGTCGCACGATGGAGTGATGCGCGTGGGCACTGTCAATGGCGGCGAGCAGGACGTTGACGTCAGCCAAGCACGGCATCGTCAATTTCCTGTGGGCTCAGCGTGTATTGGTGGCGGCCGTCGGCGGCGAGAATGGGCGCCCGGACCATGAGGCCTTCGGCCTGCTTGACCTGGGCGCTGATCCAGAGCTGAATGGCTTCCTCGACGGCCTGCTGCTTGGTGATTCGTTTCTTTGCGACCTCGATGTCGAAGGACTGGCAGAGGCGGACGCTCACGCGGGCGTTCAGCGGGGCTCTTTCGATGGCAACCTTCATACTTTTATCCTAGCAAGCTATTTTGCTAGCAGGGATGATGCATCTTCGGAGTGAGCGGGTTGGGGCCCGGTCCGGGCGAGGAACGCTATAGCCTGAGTTAGCGCGGGGTGTGTCGGAAGGGGAAGGAGTCCGTCCAGGCGGCCTGGCCGACAGTGAGGAGATAGGTCTTCATCAGCGTCAGATCGAAATTCGGCACGAGGCTAAGGTTGACTTGGATGGTGCTGGAATCGATCACCTGGATCGCGTCCTGGGGCGCCACGATGTCTTCGAAGACGACTTCGGTGCGAACGCCGGTTAAGAAGCGGCCCTTGACTTCGACGATGACGGCGCCGTCGCCGTTGTTGAATTCCCGCCAGGAGTCGATGCCGGGCACCATATAGGTGGTGTCGTCAGCATTGCGGTAGAAGCCCTTGGTGCCAAAGTCCGTGTTGGACATGGACTGGTTGCCGTTGGGGTCGGTGACGACAATCCAGTAGGTGGTAAGGCCCTGTTGCCAGAAATCACCGAGAGTGCTGATGCCGGGGAGGACGAGGGAGAAGCCCGGGGAGAGATCTTCGGTGACGCGGAGAGCCTCGAGGCCCCATTCCTGCTTGAAGTCGGGCTGAGCGATGAAAGCCTGGATTGTGGTGCCGACCGGGATGGTCTGGGTCGTGACGAAATAGGACTCGCGGGCGCTGTCGAAGAGATTGATCTGAATGACGCCGGGGGCTTGGGCCTGCTGCGCCTGCTGGTCGGTGGCGGCACCGCGAGTGATTGACTTGCCGGCGCGGATGCCGGGGCCGTTGCGGACAAGTTGGGAGCGAACGAGGGCGCGGGCCTCGTCGGTGATGGGGATGTGGGTGAGGAAGCGCGCAGTTTCGGCGCGAGAGCGATCGCGCGACCGGCGCGGTCGGCGAGTGCGATGGGCGCGGCGAGCGCGGCCGCTAGTGCGAGAGAAGATAACTGCCTGATCATGGCTGCCTCCTAGGGGATACGACAAAGTCCCTGAACACCCAGTATGACGGAGCGGAGGGGCAACAGGTTGCATGTGGTGAGGGGGGGACGCGGTGGGAGGGCGAAAGAATTGGGAATTGAGTAGACCGTCCCCGAATTAAGCGGGGAGTTCGATGGTGGTGCGGGTGCCTTCTCCGAGTTGGGAGGTGACGGAGAGGCGGTAGTTGGCTCCGAAGAGGACTAGGAGGCGCTCGTTGACGTTGGAGACTCCGATGCCGGGTTGCTCGAGGATGGATTCGAGCCGGGTGTCGTCGATGCCGATGCCGTCGTCGGCGACGGAGAGGAGGAGGCGGAGGCCCTCGGGGCGGCGTTCGTAGCGGCTTTCGAGGCGGACGGTGCCGCCTTCGAGCTTGGGGGAGAGGCCGTGCTTGATGCTGTTTTCGATGAGGGGCTGGAGGAGCATGGCGGGGATCTGGCAATCGAGGGTGGATTCTTCGATTTCCTGAACGAACTTGAGCTTGTCGCCGAAGCGGGTCATCTCGATGTTGAGGTAGTCGTTGATGAAGGAGAGCTCTTCGCGGAGAGGGGTAAAGTTCTCGGTGTTGCGGAGGAGGCGGCGGAGGATGGAGGAGAGCTGGTAGACGACTTTGCGAGCTTTGTCGGGGTTGGTACGGATGAGGGAGCCGACTGTGTTGAGGGTGTTGAAGAGGAAGTGGGGGTTGATCTGGGCGCTGAGGGCGTGGAGCTTGGCTTCGACGAGGAGGCGCTCCTTGTTTTCGAGGAGGCGTTCGTTGCGGGCGCTGCCCCAGATGCGGACGGGGATGGAGACGGTGAAGATGGCGGCGACGAAGACGGCGGCATCGGCCCAGCCGGAGCGGGGGGTGTAGAGGGTAAAGAGGAGGCCGGGGCCGAAGAGGGAGAGGAGGGTGTAGCGCATCAACTCGGCGAGGAGGATGGTGAGGAGGCCGGCCATCTGGTAGAGGCTGCGGCGGCGGTGGGCGGGGTAGCGAATGAGGCGGTAGAGGCTGAGATCGAAGAAGGGGGAGAAGCGCCAGACCTCATCGGGATCGTTGGCGAGGTCGCGGACGAGGCCGCCGAGGACGCCGATGGCGGCGTAGAGGGGCATGGAGAGGTACTCGCCGGCGAGCATGGCGGGGATGGAGCAGAGGACGCCGGTGATGAGGCCGGAGACGTAGCCTCCGATGATGCCGGCGAGAAGGCTGCCCTCCAGGCACATATCGGCGGCGGCGTAGCTTTGGGTGAAGATGCGAACGCTGGAGCCGGCGGCGCAGAAGGCGGAGATGCCGCCGCTGAGCTGGAGGCGCTCGGCTAAGTTGCGTTCTTCGCGGAGGAGGAGATTGAGGAAGCGGGACGAGCGGGCGAGGATACTGGCGATGGAGGCCGCGGCGGCCAACTTGATCAAGAGGGTGATGAGCTGCTTTTCCATCCGCCTACGGACCTATCCTATCTCGTCCATACTAAAATAGAGACAGAACCTCCCGTTTCCATGCCCGAACCTATTCCCTTCGTAGTCAAAAAAGTAGCGGAAGCCGACTTCCCGACCGAGTACGGCCATTTTCGCATTCACGGCTTCGAAGGACGCCGGGGCGAGAAGCGGGAAGAGGCGGTGGTCATCGTCATGGGCGACGTGACGACGCCGGAGCCGGTGCTGGTGCGGATCCATTCGCAGTGTCTGACGGGGGACGTGTTCCATTCGCTGCGGTGCGACTGCCGGGCGCAGTTGGAGCTGGCGATGGAGACCGTTTCAGGCGAGGGCCGTGGGATGGTGATCTATGAGAAGAAGGAAGGGCGCGGAATTGGGCTGCTGAACAAGCTGCGGGCGTATGAGCTGCAGGACGGCGGGGCGGACACCATTGAGGCGAACGAGCAACTGGGGTTTGAGGCGGATCTGCGGGTGTATGAGCTGCCGGGGGCGATCCTGCGGCATTTCGGGGTGAAAGCGGTGCGGCTGATGACGAACAACCCGGAGAAGATTGCGGCGATGGAGGCGGTGGAGATTGTTGTGACGGAGCGAGTGCCGTGCAACGCGGTGCGGGGGCGGCACAGCGCGCGGTATCTAAAGACGAAGAAGAAGCGAATGGGGCACTTACTGGAGCTTTGAGAAGCGCGGGTTTGTGACAGATCCGGTACACTGAAAACTGGATTTCTCTGACGTGCGCCGCCTGGCCTTCTCCATATTGGCCTCCGCTCTCCTCTGGCTCCCGGCCGGAGGACAGAACCGTCCCGGCGTAGAAGCGAATCAACTGGACGGTAACGAGGCGCTGTTCACGGTGCTGGCGGCGATTAACTCCGCCGGCTACGACGCCGAAGTGAACTCGCCGACCAACCATCGATTGCGCGGAGCGGTGCGGGCGTATGTGGCGGCGAAGAATCCGCCTTCCGTGGCAGCGCTGAAGAAGTTTTTCGTGAGCCACCGGATGGAGAACCCGAGCGCGGAGCTGAGCCAATACATCTCGTGGGCGTTGAGCGTGGACGGGCCGCCGGCATTTCAACCGCGATTCAGCCCGAGCCAGATGCCGCCGGACACGATTGCGTTGCAGGGGCTTTCGGCGCTGATGGCGGAGTTTTACAAAGAGGCCGGGATTGCGGAGGCGTGGAAGCAGGCGCAGGCGGACTACGACGTGGAGTTGCGGCGCTACCAGGGGCCGGTGATCCAGGCGATATTTGATGCGAACGCGTATCTGCGGAATCCGACGTCGGGTTCGCGGGGGCGGCGGTTTCTGGTGTACCTGGATTTGCTGGGGGCTCCGAACCAGGTTCACACGCGGTCTTTTGGCGATGAGTATTTTGTAGTGGTGACGCCCTCGGCGGAGCCGCGGGTGGCGGACATCCGGCACGCTTATCTGCATTTTCTGCTGGACCCGCTGGCGATCCGCAACTCGGCGGCGCTGGACAAGAAGAAGGGGCTTGGGGATCTGACGCAGGCCTCACCGATCCTGGACGAAGCCTACAAGAGCGACTTTGTGCTGCTGGCCGGGATGTGTCTGGTGAAGGCAGTGGAAGCGAGGATGGACCGGGGCGAGGGTGAAGCGCAGGTGAACCAGGCGATGGCCGAGGGGTTTATCCTGACGGCGTATTTCCATGAAGCGCTGGGGTTGTATGAGAAGCAGGAGCAATCCTTGCGGCTGTACTTGCCGGCGATGGTGGAAGCGATGGATGTGAGGAAGGAAGACCAGCGGATCGAGAAGGTGCAGTTCGCCTCTCAGAAGGCTGCGCGGAAGACGAGGCTGGTGGAGTATCAGGTGAAGCCGCCGGAACTGACCGGGGCGGCGAAGGCTGCCGCTGAGGCAGAGAAGCTGTATACGGAGCGGAAACTGCCGGAGGCCAAAGAGGCGTACCGGAAGCTGCTGGCGAGTGGCGCGCCGCGCGCGATGCAGGCCAAAGCGTATTTCGGTCTGGCGCGGATTGCAGTGATCGAGAAGCAGCCTGAGCAGGCGGAGCAGATGTTCCAGCGGACTTTGGAGATGGAACCAGAGCCGTATGAGCGTGCGTGGACGCACGTGTATCTGGGGCGACTGGCGCGCGCGATGCAGGATCCGGATCCGCTGGAGATCCGCAAGAGTTATGAGGCGGCACTAGCCGTCGCAGGCGCCCCCGAGGGCGCATTGAAAGCAGCCAGGCAGGAGCTATCCGCCCAGCCGGCGGCCGTGAAGCCTTCCGTTCCGGAAAAACCATAAACCTACCAGAGGAATACCCATGAACCGTACTTTTCTAACCAATCTGTTGATGGCTCTGGCAGTCTCGATGAGCCTGCTAAGCGCCCAGACATCCAGCACGAAAGTGCCCAAGCCGAAGAACCAGAAGGAGGCGGAGGCGCTGATGGCGCTGTTCCAGACGCAGGATCCGGATGCGCGGATTGAGGCGGCCAACAATCTGGTGACGAAGTTCTCGGAGACGGAGTTCAAGGCGACGGCGCTCTATGTGGCATCGTTTTCGTATCAGCAGAAGGGCGACATTGAGAATGCGATTGTGTACGCGGAGAAGTGCCTGGAGACGGACCCGAAGTACTTTGGGGCGATGCTGACGATCGCATCCGGCCTGGCGCAGCGCACGAAGGAGTTTGATCTGGACCGGGAGGAGAAGCTGGGCCGTTCCGATAAGATGGCCAAGGCCGCGCTGGAGCTGATTCCGACGGCGACGAAGCCGAATCCTGGCATTCCGGACGATCAGTGGGAAGCGGCGAAGAAGGATTTCTCGGCGCAGGCGCACGAAGCGATGGGCATGGCGGCACTGGTGCGGAAAAAGTACGATGTGTGCGCGGCTGAGCTAGGGATCGCGCTGGCGAATGCGCAGCAGCCTGATCCTTCCACGATGGTGCGGATGGCGAGCTGCCACATGAAGATGCAGAAGTGGGATGAGGCGACAGCAGCTCTGGACAAGGCGCTGGTGGATCCGACAGCGGCGCCGGTGGTGAAGAAGGCGGCGACGGAACTGAAGATGGAGATTGGCAGGGCCAAGGCGGCCGAGAAGAAGTAGCCAAGAGCATGGAGGCGCACCCGCTGGAGGAGCTGGAGCTCCGGCTCGGATATTCATTTTCGAACCGGGCTCTGCTCCTCCGCGCCCTGACGCACAAGTCGCTGCTGGTGGAGTTGCCGCCAGACCCGGAGGCGGGATTGTGGCCGCGGGACAACGAGCAACTGGAGTTTCTTGGGGACTCGATCCTGGGATTCCTGGCGAGCGATCATCTGGTGCGGCGGTGTCCGACGTTTCCGGAGGGGAAGCTCTCGAAACTGAAGGCGCACCTGGTATCGGCGGTGCAGTTACACGAAGTGGCGAAACGGCTGGGGCTGGGCACGTATTTGCGTTTGGGCAAAGGCGAGGAGACCAACGGCGGGCGGCAGAAGAAGGCGTTGTTGGCGAATTCGGTGGAAGCGATCATCGCGGCGATCTATCTGGACGGGGGTTTGGCGGCGTGTGATGCGTTTCTGGCGCAGCATGTGTGGAGCGTGATCCCGGAGGGCGAGCCGGAGGAGACTCCGGTGCCGATCGATTCGAAGAGCGCGTTGCAGGAGTTGGCGCAGGCGCAGAAGCTGCCGGTACCGCGGTATTCGATCGTACACATGTCTGGGCCGGAGCACGAGCGGATGTTCACGGTGGAGGCGCGGATTGGGAGAGATTTCGCGGCGCGTGCGGAGGGTCCTTCGAAGAAAGTGGCCTCGCAACGGGCGGCGCGGGAGTTGCTGGATCACCTGCGGGCAGAGGTGAGCGCGCGGGTGTAGGGGTGGGCGGGGTGGTGGAAGAGCTGGGCCGGGGGGCCTTGCTCCACGATGGAACCTTCATACAAGACGGCGACGCGGTGGCAGATGGCCGCGGCGTGGAGGTCGTGCGTAATGAGGAGGACTGCGGTGCCGAGGGTGTCGCGGAGGGAGCGGAAGAGATCGAGGACGGCGGACTGGTGGATGAGATCGAGGGCGCTGGTGGGCTCGTCGGCGATGAGGAGGGCGGGTTTATGGAGGATGGCCATGGCAATGAGCAGGCGCTGGGCCATGCCGACGCTGAGGGCGGCGGGGCGGAGATCGAGGAAGGCAGGCTCGGTGGGCAGTTGGGCGGAGTGGAGCGCGGCGAGGCTAGGCTGGCGCCAATCTGAGCTATTGCTGGGTTCGTGGATGAGCCAGGCTTCGCGGAGATGGGCGGCGACGGAGAGGCGGGGACTGAGGGAGGCAATGGGGCTTTGGGGGACGTAGGTGATGGCGCGGCCGCGGAGGCGGCGGAAGGCGCGATCGGGGAGAGTGAGGAGATCGTGGTGCTGGAATGTGAGGGTGCCGCTGAGGGAGGCGATGGCTGGGGGTAGGAGTCCGAGGAGGGCCAGGGCGAAGGTGGACTTGCCGCCGCCGCTTTCGCCGACGAGTCCGAAGAGCTCGTTGGGCTGGATCTCGAGGGTGAGATCGCGGAGGACGGGCGGCTTTCCGGAGTAGTTGACGGTGAGGCAGGAGCGGACGAGGGCTGATTCCATGGGTGATTGCGCGTCTGCCATTAGTTTTGGAGGTAGAGGCGGGGGACGTTCCAGAGAAGCTGAGGCCGCAGAAGGGCGGGCTGAACGCCGCGGAGGCGTGGGGAGACGCCGACCATGGAATTGCGATGGATGAGATAGATGAAGGGGGCCTGCTCGGCGACGATGGCCTGGACACGGTCGAAGGCCCTCTTGCGAATAGCGGGGTCCATGGCGAGGGCCTGGGTCTGCATGAGCTTGTCGATTTCGGCCTCCCAGGGGGTGGCGGGCGACTTCTGATTGGGGTTCCACTGATGATTGGCGGCGGAGCTGAGCCAGACGTTCATGGCGCCGTTGGGGTCCAGGTCTGAGCCGACAAGTCCGAGGAGGCAGGAGTCGTAATCGAAGGTCTTGGTGATGCGCTCGATGAGCGAGGGGAAGTCCAGTGGGGCGACGCGGAGTTGGATGCCGATGGCGGCGAGGTCCTGCTGGATCATGGCGGCCATGCGTTCGCGGCTTTTATTGCCGGCGTTGGTGATGATGCTGAACTCGACGGGGCGGCCGTGGGGGTCTTTGAGAACGCCGGCGGAAAAGGTGAAACCCTCGCGGCGGAGGAGGGCGAGGGCCTGCTGGGGGTTGGCTGTGGGGGCTTTGAGGCTGGTGTTGACCCAGAGGCGGTTGGCAGGGGAGATGGGGCCGGCGGCGGGGGTGGCGTGGCCGTGATAGACGACACGCGCGAGGTCTTCGCGGCGGATAGCGAGGGAGACGGCCTGGCGGAAAGAGGTGGTGCGGAACCAACCCTTTTTGGAGTCCGGGATGGGTGCGGCAGGGCTCTGGTTGAACCACATCTGCTCGGAATCGAGGGAGGCACCGAGGGAGATAGCGGAGGAGGCGCCCTTGGCGCGGAGGCGGTTGTAGCTGTCGGGATCGAGGTTGTTGACGAGGTGGAGCTCGCCCTTTTCGAAACGCATTAGCTCGAGATCGCGGTTGCGCTGAACGTCGAGGCGCACGGCGTCGAGATAGGGCAGAGCGGCTCCGGCGGCGTCCCGCTGCCAGTAGTGGGGGTTGCGCTGCAGTGTGATGAAAGCCCCAGGCTGCCATTCCTTGATGTGAAAGGGACCGGCTCCGGTTTTCTCTTTGCCGGAGGCGGGCAGGATGGCGATGCCATCGAACCAGCGCTCGGCCGAGGCGAGGGGCTTGTCAAAAGCGATGGTGACGCGGGCCTTTTCCGGGGCGCAGCGAACCGCGCCGGCGGCGCCGCGCAGAGAGTCGCCATTGGGAGAATCGAGCTTGGGCTCCAGGATGCGGGCGAGGCTGTAGCAGACGTCGGCGGAGGTGACTGGGGCGCCATCGGAGAACCTGGCGGCAGGCCTGATGATGAAGGCGATGGATTTGCCGTCGGGACTGGTTTTCCAGGATTGGGCGAGCTCGGGCTCGGGCAACTGGGTGAGGCGGTTGATACGGACGAGGACGCCATGGGTGAGGTAGGCGAGGAGTTCGGAAGGCTCGTCGGCGGCGACGTGGGGATCGGCGGACCTGGGCTCGGCTTGGACTGCGAGGTGGAGCTGGCCGCCACGCTGCGGCGGCGGGGGCGGCGCGAGGAGGAGGAACGCGAGCAATCCGACCAGATGACTCATGGAGTAACCTCCCTGGGGGCAAGAATGAAGAGGCTGCCGGTGGAGAGCAGCAGGCCGGCCAGGGGCGCCAGGAGCCACCAGGAGTGGAGCAGGGCGGCGGGGCCGGCGACGGCGACGGATTCGAGCTCTTTCAAGAGGTTACCCCAACTGGCCATGGGCTCGGAGACGCCGAGGCCGAGGAGGCCGAGGTTGGCCTCGGCGAGGAGGAACACGGGGGCGAGAGCGAGGAACTGGCCGGCGAGGAGCGGGGCGAGCTCCGGCAGCAGGTGACGGGTGAGTACGCGAAGTGGGGCGGCGCCACGGGCGCGGAGGGCGAGGATGTGTGGGGCGCGGAGGGTGAGGTGGACGCCGGCCTGGACGACGCGGGCGGGGCCGGCCCAACCGAGGAGGCCGAGGAGGGCGAAGGTCACCAGAAGGGAGACTGGGGGCGCGACGTCGATGGGGATGAGGGCGCGCAGGGTGAGCAGGAGGAAGAACCAGGGGAGAGCTAGGGTGAGGTCACAGGCGGCTGAGAGGAGGTGGGCCAGCCAACCGGAGCGAAGGCCGGCGGCGATTCCAATGACTGCGCCGAGGAGGACGGCGAGCAGGGCGGCGGCGGGCGCGAGGAGGAGAGAGATGCGGGCGCCGCTGAGGAGACGGGCGAAGCGATCGCGGCCGAGGGGGTCGGTGCCGAGGGGGAATTGGGACGAGGGCGGCTCATTGATGTGATCCCGGAACTGCATCTGGCCGCCATCGGGCGCGATCCAGGAGGCGGAGAGGGCAGCGAGGGAGAGCAGCAGGAGGAGGACGGCGGCGGCGACCTTCATGCGGACTTGCTCCGGGCGAGTTCGCCGGCGACCACCACGACGAGGGTGACGAGCGTCATCAATTGGACGAGGAGGGGCAGATCGCGAGAGAGGGCGGCCTGCCAGGCGAGTTGGCCGAGGCCGGGGACATCGAGGATGGTTTCGAGCGGAATGGCGAGACTGATGGCGAGGGTGACGCTGACGGCGCCGAGCGCACGGAGCTCAGGGGCGGCGAGAGGCAGAAGGCGGCGGGCGATGAGGCGCCAGGGACCGAAGCCCTGAGCGCGGGCGAGGAGGAGGCAAGGGGAGGCGGCGGCGTGGGCGAGGATGGCGCGGCTGACCTGCCAGACGCGGGGGCCGAGGGCGAGAGCGAGGGCGAGGGCGACGGCGAGGGCTCCACGGAAGCCGAAGACGAGCAGGAGGAGAGCGAGCAGGCCGGCGGGGAGGCATTGCAGGAGCATGGCTCCGGCAAAGGCGCCGTTTTCCAGAGTGCGGCTGGGCCAGCGGGTGGAGGCGAGGGCGGAGGCGAGAGAGATGAGCCACGCGAGAGCCAGGCCGCCGGTGACGGCCAGGGCGGTGGGCATGGCGCGCTGAGCGACGAGCTGGTGGATGGGGGCGTGGAATTCGCGGGAATACCACCAAGGCAGAGAGGGTTGCGACGACGCGGGGCCGTTGCGGCGGATGTCGAGATCGCGCTCGTTGGAGCCGTATCCGGGCGCGGTGCGGACGAGGAGGGCGGTGAGGATCGCGCCGGCGGCTAGCGTTGCGAGCAGGCGCCAGACCAGGCTCATCCGGCGGCTCCGGAGGGTGGGGGCATGCGAACGATGCGGAGGGCGGGCCTGGGCGCTGATTTGGCGCGTTTATTCTCCATCATGCGGCGATTGGCGATGGCGAGGAGGTCCTCGGCGGCGGCGCCATCGTCTGGAGAGGAGGCGGCGCCAGTGCTGAGCGTGATGGATCGGTCGTTGCAGATGGCGGCGCCGGCCTCACGGGCGGCGTTCTCGATGTCGAGTATGCGCTGTTCGAGACAGGCGGGCTCGATTGCCGGGAGGACGAGGACGAATTCATCGCCGCCCATGCGGGCCGCGAATTCGCCGGCTGCGCAGAGCCGTTTGAGGTCACCGGCGAGGCGGCTGAGGATGCGGTTGCCGTTGACGTGGCCGAAGCGATCGTTCACTTTTTTGAAAGCATCGAGATCGCAGAGAAGCACGGTGAGGGGGCGTTTGGTTTGTTTAGAGGCATCGAGCTCATCCTGAAGATGGAGCAGGATGGCGCGACCGGTGGGCAAGCCGGTAAGCGGATCGGTGGCGGAGGCATTGGCGGATTCGCGATATTTGACGGCCTCCTGGATGACACGGGTGAGCCGGGGCCCGACGGACTGGAGCAGGCGGAGTTCATCGCGGGAGAAGGAATCGCGGGTGGAGCGATAGAGGGTGAGAACGCCACAGATGCCGCGGTCGCCTTCGAGGGGCACGGCGAGGGCGGATTCGAGGCGGCTGAACACTCCAGGATCGTTGAGATAGCCCATTTCGACGCTGGGGGTGCCGTTGATGATGGACTGGCCGGTTTCGGCAACCCATCCGGAGATGCCCTGACCGATGGGAATGCGGAGGGTCTGGAAGATGGGGGACTCGTCGCCGACGGTGCACGCTGATTCGAGTTTGCCATCGCGGAGTAGATACATGGCGAGGGTGTCATAAGGGACGAGGGACTTGAGGCGTCCGGCGAGGGTATCGAGGGTCTGGCTGAGACCGAGGGACTGGCCGAGTTCGGCGGTGAGCTCGACGAGGGCGCGGACCTCCTGTTGTGCATTGGCGATGGTGGTGAGGAAGCCGGCGGTGCCCTCGCGAGGACCCTCTGCGGCGACTTCGAAGCCGGCGCCAGGAGCAGCGGGATTGGAGTTGCGGGCAGGAGTGGAGACGACCATCTGTTGCATTTCGCGGACGGCGAGCTGCGCTTTCTTTTCGTATTGGAGGAAGTTGAGGCGGAGGAGTTCTACGATTTGGGGATCGTAACTTCGGCCGGACTCCTTAACGACCCAGGCGAGGGCTTCTTCGAGAGGGAGGGCGCGGTGGTAGGGCCGATCGGAGGCGAGGGCATCGAAGCAATCGACGACGCCGAGGATGCGGGCGCCGATGGGGATGCCAACGCCGGAGAGGCGATGGGGGTAACCGCTGCCATCCCATTTTTCGTGGTGGGCACGCACGATGGGCGCGACGGGATAGGGGAACTGGACCCGTTCCAAGATATCGGCGCCAATTTCGGGGTGGAGCTTCATCTTGTCGAACTCTTCGGGGGTGAGTTTGCCGGGTTTGGAGATGATGTATTCGGGGACAGCGAGCTTGCCGATGTCATGAAGGACGGAGGCCGTGCGGAGGGCTTCGAGTTCGAGTTCATCGAGCTGGAGGGCCTTGCCGAGTTCGAGGGCGTAGATCTGCACGCGGCGGAGATGCTCGTGTGTATTGTGATCCTTGGCGTCGATGGACATGGCCAGGGCCTCAATGGTGCGCATATGGACAGCGGCCATATCCTGGGCGTGCACCTTTTCGCTCTCGAGGCGGTCCAGGTAGAGGCGATAGGAGCGGTAGAGCAGGAACATGGGGGGGAGGACGAGCAGTGCCCACTCCCAGCCCCACCAGCGACTGGTGACATCGTAGAGCCAGGCAATGGAGGCTCCGGCGAGATAGTAGGGGAGGGACCAGAAGCAGGATTCCCGCCAAACGAGGCCGGAGTCTTTGCCTTCCGTGAGCGCGATGACGACGGCGACGGGCGCGGTATTGGCGACGAAGAAGAAGAGTGACGCCAAGCCGAGACGGAGGGGCAATTGTGCGCCGTACTCGACCAGGAGCGGCCACTGAAAGACGGCTTGGGCGGCGGTGACGCCGAGCGAGGCGGCAGCCACGTTGAAGAGAACCTGGACCCAGCCTGGCCGGCGTTTGGCGCCCCAGAAGCACTGCACCAACGTGGCAGCCTCAGCGAGGATCAGAGTTTGCGCCGGCGGAAGGCGGACAATGCCGATGAGCACAAAGAGGAAGTAGAGCGACATGGTGCCGGTGGCGCCTGGCAGCGAAACCTTGAGGCGGGAAGCCAACATCGCCACGACAGTAAGAACGAGAAACTGAAGGGGATCGTGCAGATTTAGCTTGGCGAGTTCGACGCCCAGAACCAAGGCACCCAGGAGAATGATGGTCGCTATGTAGCGGCGAGCTACGGGTGACATGGGGGTGCGTACTCCAGGCTAGGGCTTTTATTGCACAAAATGCAACTGATTCATTATCGATAGATTGGCTCCGCGAGGATAGTCCCCTACTTGGATTGGGCTGACCAACCGATAGAAGACAAGGGTGAGAGTGTCTCAGCATGAGGCGCTCTAGCCAGATTGGAACAAGGTACCTAGCAAGAAATAGGAAGAAACAAGGGTTCTTTCGGGGACCGAAAATTGCTAGTACTATGAGTACCAGCCGAAGGAGCTGTCTGAAGATGAAGTCGCGCCTTAGTCTTAGCATGCTTTTCCTGTTTCTGGCCTCAATCGCCACACTTTGGGGTCAACAGTCCCATCAGAAGTACTCCACTGACCTAAACGCTGCGATCACAGCGGGAGAAACCGACTTTATCGTGCAGTATGCGCGAACGCCCGGAGCCGCTCAGAAATGGAACGCAGAGAGCAGGGGCGCGCGCTGGAAGAATGACCTGCCGCACATTCGAGCGGCCCAATATTCGGTACAACCGAACCGTTTGCGGGAGATGGCGGACGATCCGGATGTAGAGTTCATCACGCCGGACCGCGCGGTGGTGGGTACGATGGACGTGACGGCGCCGAGCGTGGGCGCGAACTGGGCCTGGCAGTACGGATGGACGGGCCGGGGTGTCGGGGTTGCCCTGATCGACAGTGGCGTATCGAAGGTGGCCGACATTAAGGACCGGATTGTGTATGAAGAGTCGTTTATCGGTGGCAGCACAGAGGACCAGTACGGCCACGGGGTTCATGTGGCGGGGATTATCGCGGCGGACGGGCAGGGCTCCAACGGCAAGTACAAGGGGATTGCACCGCAGGCGTCGATTGTGAGCCTGAGGGTTCTGGACAGCGACGGCCACGGGAAGGATTCGGACGTGATCCGGGCGATCTGGCGGGCGATTCAGTTGAAGAGCCGGTACAACATCCGGGTGATCAATCTCTCGCTGGGCCGTCCGGTTTTTGAGAGCTACACGCGGGATCCGCTATGCCTGGCGGTGGAAGCGGCGTGGCGCAGTGGAATCGTCGTGGTGGTGGCAGCCGGCAATGAGGGCCGGAACAACTCGGCGGGGACACAGGGCTATGCCACGATCGGTTCGCCGGCGAACGATCCGCTGGCGCTGACAGTGGGCGCGATGAAGACGATGGAGACGGTGGCCCGCACGGACGATCAAATCGCGAGCTACAGTTCGAAGGGACCGACGCTGCTGGATCATGTGGTGAAGCCTGACCTGGTGGCTCCGGGCAACCGGATTGTCTCGTTGGACGGCAAGAACAAGACAACGTTGGAGAAGCTATATCCGGAGAACTCCATCAAGCCAGCGCACTTCATGCTGAGCGGGACATCGATGGCGGCGGCAGTGGTAAGCGGGGCGGTGGCGGTACTGCTCGACAAGGAGCCGAGGTTGACACCGGATCAGGTGAAGGCACGGCTGATGAAGACGGCGGCGAAGGCGTTTCCGAACACGAGCTTCGCCTTTGACCCGGTCTCGGCAAAGAGCTTCACCGCCCAGTACGATCTCTTCACGGTGGGCGCCGGGTACCTGGACGTGACTGCGGCGTTGCGGAGTAACGAGGTTTTGCCGGCGGGCGTATTGGCGGTATCGCCGAACGCGGTGTATGACGCGAAGCACAAGACGGTGAACGTCGTGTTCCCGAACGGCATGGTGTGGGGCACGGGGATGGTGTGGGGGACCGGCATGGTGTGGGGCACCGGAATGGTGTGGGGCACGAGCGTGGTGAATGCCTCCGGGATGGTGTGGGGCACCGGAATGGTGTGGGGCACGTCGGGCACGACGGGCTTCGGCATGGTGTGGGGCACGGGGATGGTGTGGGGGACCGGCATGGTCTGGGGTACCGGGGCGGATTGGGGCACGCAGGGCCTGGGTGTGCTGTCGAAGGGCGAGAACTAGGCGCTCGGGCGCGGGACACCACGTCGCGGCAGATGGGCAATGGGAAACAGACCTGATAGTCTGTTTCCCATGACACCCGGATCCAGACGCACGTTTTTCTCCCAGGCTGCCGGATTGGCAGCAACCGCGGGGCTGACGGAGGGCGCTGCGAACAGCACGGCGCGCGGCGCGGCCGGCGCGATTTCACTGAATGGGGAGTGGGCGTTTCGACTTGGTGGGGAGAGAAGCTGGAGGAAGATCACCGTGCCGCACACATGGCAGGTGGATTCCTCCAGCGTGAATCATTTAGGAAAGGCGTCATACCGGCGCCTTTTTTTTGCGCCTGACGCTTGGAAGGGCGGTGCGGTGCGGGTGGAGTTTGAGAGTGTATTCCATTCGGCGAAGGTGGCGGTCAACGGGCGGGCGGTGGGGGAGCACATCGGCAAGGGCTACACAGCGTTCACGCTGGACGTGACGGATGCGCTGAAGTATGGCGAAGAGAACGAACTGACGGTGGAAGCTGACAACTCGTTTTTCGATGGGATGCTGCCGCGCAACAACAGCTATGACTGGACGCCGGATGGGGGGATCTACCGGCCGGTGTGGTTGCATGCGACGCCGGCGCTTTACATCGAGAGAGTGGAAGTGGACGCTGCGCCTGAGGCGACGGGCGGGCGCGGGGTGGTGGGCCTGCGGGCAGTGGTGCGGAACCGGGGGACGAGAACGGCGCGTCTGGTGGTGGAGGTGGAGGTATATGACGACGCCACGGGACTGGCGGTGGCACGCAGTTCGACGGCGACCGAGGTGGGGGCCGGCAAGACGGAGACGGTGACTCTGCCGGCGGCGCGAATCGAGCAGGCCAAGCTGTGGCATTTTGACCATCCGAACCTCTACCGGGTGCGGGTGACGGCCGGGGGGCACTCGGTGGAGGAGACGTTTGGGATTCGCCGGTTTGAGGTGAAGGACGGGTACTTCCATTTGAATGGCGAGCGGGTCCATCTGATGGGCGTGGAGCGCATGGCGGGAAGCCATCCGCAGTTTGGGATGGCGGAGCCGGTGGAGTGGATCGAGCACGATCACAAGGACATGAAGGAGCTGAACTGCGTCTTCACGCGGGTGCACTGGATGCAGGACAAGCGGTTGCTGGACTGGTGCGACCGGAACGGCATGCTGATGCAGTTGGAGGTGCCGACGTGGGGTCCGGCAACGTGGAAGGGCATGACGGGGACGACGGCGCCGGCGATCCTGGAGAACGGGCTGGAGCAGTTGCGGGAGATGATCGCGCAGAACCGGAATCATCCGTGCATTTTCGCGTGGGGGCTGTGCAACGAGATTGGTGGGGCGAATCCGCCGGCGAAGCAGTTTGCGCAGGCGATGTTCAAGGAGGCGCGGCGGCTGGATGGGCAGAGGCTGCTCTCGTATGCGTCGAATACGCTCCATGCCGATCCGCGCGGGGACGTGGCGGGCGAGATGGACATTCTGGAGTGGAACGAGTATTACGAGAGCTGGTACGGCGGGGATGCGAACTCGGTGCGGGAGTCGTTGAAGAAGATCCGGGCGGTGTATCCGAACAAGTTGATTGTGATCAGCGAGTACGGGTTGTGCGAGTGCGATCCGAAGAATCCGACGAGCGACGAGCGGCGGGTGAAGGTGCTGGAAACGCACGATGCTGTGTACCGCGAGGATCCGCGGGTGGGCGGGCTGATCTTCTTCTGCTACAACGACTACCGGACGCATATCGGCGACAAGGGCCAGGGGGTGATGAAGCAGCGGGTGCATGGCGTGGTGGACGTGTATGGGGAGAAGAAGCCGAGCTACGAGGCGCTGCGGCGGGAATCGAGCCCGGTGGAGACGTTTACGGTGACGCGGGAGGGAGGCGAGTGGAGCGCGTCGCTGAAGACGCGGACGTTGATCCCGGCCTACACGCTGCGGGGGTACCAGCTGCGGTGGACTGTGTATGCCTTTGGCGATCTACCGATGGAGCAGGTGGAGACGGCGTTGCCGGAGCTGAAGCCGGGCAGCGCGCATACGAGCAAGGCGCGATTTGTGGAGACGAAGATCGTGCGGGTGGTGGTGGAGATTGTGCGGCCAACGGGCTCGACGGTGTTGCGGACAGTGTGGCGGGGTTAGGTGGTCATGCTCTCACTTTGAGTTGGCGAACCTGTCCACAACTGGCGGCGGGAGGGGGGCTCGCGCCGGCGGTTGGTGTTGGGTTGCGGGCAGACGGGCACGGTGCAGGGGGCGAAGGCGCGGGTGACGGGCCAGGTGATCGAGGTGGATTGTGGGGCTAAGTCCTTCGCGGCCACATGGTATAATTATTCATAGTACTGAATAATTAGCCATTCTGGTGGCCAAGGCGGACTCATGACCATGCATGTCGGAATCGTCGGTTTTCGTGGATACAGCGGAGTGGAGTTGCAGCGGATCCTGGCGGCGCACCCGCGGACGACGCCGTGGCTACTGGAGCATCGGGCGGACTCTACCGAGGCGCCGCAGCCGTTGAACCGGCCGGGGCTGGCGCGGATTGCGTGCACGCCGGCGGCGATCCTGGAAGCGGGCATTGAGGTGGTGATGCTGGCGACACCGCCGGAGGTTTCGATGGACCTAGCCGCCAAGCTGATCCCGGAGGGGATTCGCGTGGTGGACCTGAGCGGGGCGTTCCGGCTGGGGACGGCAGAGACGTACAAGCACTGGTACAAAGAGGAGCACACGGCGGCGGACTTGCTGCTGTTGGCGGTGTACTCGATTCCGGAGCTGCATCGCAGCGCTGTGGCGGGGGCGAGACTGATTTCGAATCCGGGTTGTTATCCGACGGCGGCGAGCCTGGCGTTGCAGCCGCTAGTGGCGGCGGGCGTAATCGACCGGGCGGCGGGGATCGTGTGCGACGCCAAGAGCGGGGTGAGCGGGGCGGGGCGGAAGCCGAGCCTGAAGACCTCGTTTTGTGAGGTGACTGAGAACTTCTCGGCGTACTCGATTTTGAACCACCGTCATGTTCCTGAAGTGCTGATGAACTCCGGTTTGCAGGAGCAAGAGTTTAGCTTCACGGCGCAATTGATCCCGATTGACCGGGGGATTCTGGAGACGATCTATTTCCGCGCGCAAGGATTGAAGGACACGCAGGCGCTGCTGGATGTGTATTTGGCGGCCTATGGCCAGGAGCCGTTTGTGCGGCTGTATCCGGCGGGCGCGATGCCGGATCTGCGAGGCGTGAACCGCACGAATTTCTGCGACATTGGCGTGAGGCTGGACGAGAAGACGGGCCGGGCGGTGGTGGTGGCGTGCATCGACAACCTGGTGAAGGGCGCGGCGGGGCAGGCGGTGCAGAATATGAACCTGATGATGGGGTACGGGGAGACGGAGGGTCTGCTGTGAAGGTGCTGATCAAGTTGGGTGGCACGCTGGTGGACAATCCGGAGTCGCTGGCGGGGCTCTCGCGGGAGCTGGCGGCGCTGGCGGGGCATGGTGTGCGGGCCGTGGTGGTGCATGGCGGCGGGAAGCAGATGACGCAGTATCTGAAAGAGCGCGGGGTGGAATCGAAGTTCGTGAACGGGCTGCGGGTGACGTCGCCGGACGTGATTGACGCGGTGCTGAAGGTGTTTACGGGCTCGGTGAATAAGCAACTGGTTGCGAGCCTGGTGGCAGCGGGCGCGGGGGCGGTGGGGATCAGCGGGATTGATGCGGCTCTGGCCGAGGCGAGACAGATGGACCCGGCGCTGGGCGCTGTGGGCGAGATTGTGCGGACGAATCCGGCGGTGCTGGACACGCTGACGGGGGCTGGGTTTCTGCCGGTGGTGGCGTGTGTGGCGGGCGACCGGCAGGGAAACGTTTACAACGTCAATGCGGATCAGATGGCGGTGGCGTGTGCGACAGGGTACGGAGCAGAGCGGCTGCTGTTTCTGACGGATGTAGAAGGGGTGCGGGATGGCTCCGGGGCGACGCTTTCGGTGCTGACGGCCGGGGGAGCGCAGGGCCTGATTGCATCGGGGGCGGCGACGGGCGGGATGCAGGCGAAGCTGAACTCGGCGTGCGCGGCGCTGGCAGGCGGGGTGAAGGAGGTGGTGATTGCGCCGGGCGCGGCGGCGGGGATCATTGGGCGGCTGCTGGCGGGCGAAGGCGTGGGCACACGGATCATCGCGGATGGAGAGGGGGCAGGATGACGCGGCGCAAGGCGACGATGCGGGACATCCCGGCGATTCTCCAGTTGATCAACGACTATGCGCGGCAGGGCATTATGCTGCCGCGGAATGAGTTTGAGCTTTCCGAGGGGATCCGGGACTTCACGGTGCTGTACGACGGGGAGAAGCTGCTGGGGTGCGCGGCGCTGCATTTCTACGGGCCGACGCTGGCGGAGGTTCGATCGCTGGCAGTGGATCCGGCATCGAAGGGGACGGGCGCGGGCAGCCTGCTGATGGAGGCTCTGGAGCAGGAGGCGCGCGAGTTCGACCTGGATATTCTGTTTGCCTTCACGTACGTACCGGGCTTCTTTCGAAAAATGGGATATTCCGAGGTGGATCGTGGGGAATTGCCGCTCAAAGCGTGGAAGGATTGCCTGCGGTGTCCGAAGTTCCAGGCATGCGACGAGATCGCGGTGCTGAAGCCGTTGAAGGCCGGGGCATCAGTGCTAGCGGGGGGCAAGGGCACGGTGGATGACACCCTGGTGCAAATTCCTGTATTTCGCAAGAATTAGACATTACTGAATAAAACTGAGAGAATCTCCGACGCGTCCGCACTAATCGAGTGAAGCTGCAACGAGCGAGCTTTCAGGAGAGTGGGATGCGCGCACAGACCGTCAATGTCCGGGAAGCACACGGCAGAATCCTCTGCTGCACGATTTTTCGCCCTGGCGGCAAGAAGCTGCTGGCGAAGGGGCACCTGGTGAGCGAGGAAGACGTGCTGCTGCTGGAGACCGAGGGCATGCAGAAGGTCTGGGTGACCGAGCTCGATGAAGGCGAGATCCCGGAAGACGACGCGGTGACGCAGGTGGCTGCGCTGGTGGGATGCGGATCGGTGGAGATCCGGCTGGCCGCGGGCGGCAGGGCGAATCTGTTCGCCACCGAGGACTGTTCCGTGCTGGTGGACGATGAGTTACTGAAGCAGATCAACTGCACGGCGTCGGTGGTGATCGCGACGCCGGTGAATTTTTCTTTCGTCCGCGCCGGCGAGCGGCTCGCTACGATCAAGAGCGCGCCGTTCGCCGTTTCTCAGCAGCAACTGGAAGCAGTGCTATCGATCATCCGCGAGCGGGGTCCGATTCTGCAGGCGCGGCCGTTGCGGGATCCGTCGGTGGCGATTCTGTACTCCGATCCCTGCGCGGGTGACCGGGCGCGGCAGCAGTTTGAAAACATCATGAAGCAGCGTCTGGATCGGTATGGCATTACGCCGCGATTCTCACTGGCCGCGGTGGAGGATGAGGCATCACTGAGCAAGGCGCTGGGGCACCTGCTGCGCGCGCAGCCGACGGTGGTTTTGGTGGCGTCGACGACGGCGCCGGCGGGGCCGGAGGACGTGGTGGGACGTGCGATGTTGAACGCGGGCTGCCAGTTGGAGCGGTTTCTGGCCCCGGTGGAGCCTGGTACGCTGCTGCTGCTGGGGTATAAGGACGACATACCGGTGCTTTCGGCGCCGGGTTGCTTCCGCAGTGCGAAATCGAACGTAGTGGACCTGGTGCTGCCGCCGATGCTGGCGCGGTACCGGGTATCGGGCTGGGAGATCGCGTGTCTGGGGCATGGCGGCCTGATCGGCTGATTCGGGGTAGGCTTGGAGTTAGAACTCCATGCGTACACTACTGCTGTTGTCAACGATCACGTCACTCCTCTGGGCTGGCGAAGCGGAAACCAAGAGACTTCAGGCTGCGACCGAAGTGCTATCTGAAATCATGGGCACGGCGGACAAGGGCATCCCTCAGGACCTGATTTCGAAGGCGCAGTGCGCCATCGTGGTTCCTGGCATGAAAAAGGGCGGCTTCATTGTGGCCGCGAAGTTTGGAAAAGGATTTGCGACGTGCCGGATGCCGGACGGCAAGGGCTGGACGGGGCCGGTGGGCGTGCGGGTGGAAGGCGGCAGCGTCGGCTTCCAGATCGGCGGAGCGGAGAGCGACATCATTCTGCTGGTGATGAGCCAGCGGGGGATGGAGCGGCTGCTGGCCAGCCAGTTCACGCTAGGGGGCGAGGCAACGGCGGCGGCGGGGCCGGTGGGCAGAGATTCACAGGCGCAGACGGACGCATCGATGAGGGCGGAGATGCTCTCGTGGTCGAGATCGCGCGGGCTGTTTGGCGGCATTGCGCTGCAGGGCGCGACGATGCGCGAGGACAGCGATGTGGATACGGCACTGTATGGTACCGGGGTAGACCGGAAGGACGTGCTGCGGGGAAAGAAGGCGGCACCCGCGGTGGCAGCGCCACTGCTGGCCGTGCTGAGCAAGTATTCGGCGTTTCAGGGCAAGTAGGGGACGTCAATCCCACTGGGCGGGTTCGGCTGGGGTGAACTCCAACCAGCCTTGGGCGGGGGCGGCATCCAGAGGGATGCCGGCGCGCCAGAGCGAGAGTTGTAGGCGGACGTGATCTGAGGCGCGGACGCCGAGGGCGGCCAGCGGCACGCCGAACTCGAAGATATGGAGGTAGGCGGACTCCACAAGCAAACCGGCGGGCGCAGCGAGCACGGCGTGGTCGTGATGAAGATCGAGACGGCACTCGGTTTCGAAGAGCTGGGTTTTGACAGTGAGACGAACCTCGGCCCCGGCCATACCGCCGGGGCTGGATTGCTCCATATCGAGGCGCAGGAAGAGGCTTGTGCCGTCGCTGCCGTAGCGCAGTTCCTTGACGACGTGTTCGCGGCCATGCATGGCGCCCTGGCGTCGATCCGGACAATAGCTGCCGGAGCCGAGCCATTCAAAATACGATGAGATCTCTCCGTCGATCCTGGGATGAATGAGGCCGCAGGGGGCCTGGTGGAAGGACGGGATGGCGATGCGGAGGATGGTACGCGAGAGCGCCTCGGGCGGGGTGAGGCCGAGGGCGCGGTAGACATGGGCGAGGTGATCGCGGAAGAGCTTATCGAACTCGGGGCGATTTTCGGAGTGGTGGTGGGGGCCGTACCACCAGCACCAATCGCTGCCCTCGGCGATGAGCAGTTCCTCGAAGGCCAGGTCCTTTTGTGCCTGGTTCAGCTTGGCGCCCTCCGGACCGTTGACGACGCGGTCATAGGTTTCGCGGGCTTCGAGGAGGAACTCCCAGGCCTGATTGTCCTCCTCATGACCGATCCAGATATCGAAGTTGGCGTTGATCCAGGAGCCGGGGTGAATGCGAGGGAGCTCGACGGGCGGGATGCGTTCCAGGGCCTCGCTGACGGTGACGGCGGACATGGAGGCATCGGCGGAGATGAGGCGGTATAGCTCGTGGAAGAAGGGGCGGCCGTTTTGCTCGTAGTGTTCCCAGGCATTCTCGCCGTCGAGGATGACGGGGACGAGGGCGTCGCGGCCTTCGTGGTGAATGGCGCGGCAGTTTTCGCGGACGCGATCGAGGAAGTGGTGGGCGGCGGCGTGGGGCTCCATGCGGGAGTAGACGAAGCCGATGAGGTCGCTGAGGAAGTGGTCGCGGAAGATGAGATCCATCTGGCGGCCGTCCTGTTTCCAACGGTAGGGGCGATAGGTTTCGCGGACTCCGGCGAGGGTATTGAGGGTGGCGCCGAGGACACCGTTATCGGTGGCCATCCACTGGACGCCGCAATCGGCGGCGAGGGCGAGCGCGGCATCGGAGACGGAGCCCTCGGAGGGCCACATACCGGCGGGCATGTAGCCGAATTTATCGAGAGCGTAGGCGCGAGCGGTTTCGATCTGGTGGCGGGCGTCCTCGGGATAGTGGAAGCGGCGGGGGAGGGAGACGCCGGGGCGGGAGACGCTGGCAACGTTGGAATCGCAGAGGAGGGGCAGGATGGGGTGATAGAACGGTGTGACGCTGAGCTCGATCTGTCCGGTAGCGGCGAAGCGCTGGTAGGCGGGCAGAACGGCGGCGCAGATCTCGATTTGTTTGCGGCCCATGAGGGCCTGATCTTCCAATGTGAAGTCGCGGCCCTTGGCGAGCAGGGCGCGGACTTCAGGATCGTCCTTCTGATAGATCTCGTCGAACCAGGCGAGTTGGGAGATGACCTGGAGATCGCGGAGGCCGGAGGCGCCGAGGCTCTTGCGGAGGCGCTCGACGTTGCCCTCGCCGGCGCGGTAGGCGTCGTGGAGCTCGCCGTAGCGGGGGTAGCGATAGATGACGCGGGAGGAGTTGGCCTGGAAGAAGTATTTGAGGATGAACTCCTGCTCGGCGGGGGTGAGGTCCTCGGCTGGCTTGAGGGCGCAACGGAGGAAGGGGTCCTGGGCGCGGCCCTGGGCGTACTCCTCGATCTGGACCATCATGGACGGGACGAGGTTGAAGGTCTGGCGGATTTTGGGGAAATCGGCGAGCATCTGGACCATGCCGTAGTAGTCCTTGAGGGCGTGCATGCGGGTCCAGGGGAGCTGGTATTCGCCGGTGGCCAAGTCCTTGTAGAAGGGCTGGTGCATGTGCCAGACGAAGACGAGATAGGTATGGGGCATGGCTAGCGGCCCCAGAGACTGCGGACAGGGGCCGGCGGCGGAGTGGTCTTCATGGCCTGCCAGAGGATCTGATTGAGGGCGTCGTCGTCGATTTCGTCGGCTTCAGAAAAGTTCATGGCGCGGGAGCGGGCAGCTTGTGGCGCGGTCTCGGAGTTGCGTTCGTCGAGGGAGACGCGGGCGCGCTCGGCCTGGTAGGGCTTGGGATCGGGTGCGGCATTGAAGGCGGCCCACATGACGCGGGCGCCGGCGTCGTGCATGGTCATGGGATTGATGCCGAGGAGCTTCTCCATGGTGCGGAGCATGGACACGGTGTTGTACATCGAGGAATCGATGCCGCGGGCGCGGGTGTAAGGGAGAAATGATGTAGGCGGGGGAGCGGTGGGAATCGACGTGATCGGGGCCGTTCTGGGCGTCGTCTTCGAGGACGAAGATGGCGGTGGCGGCCCAGAACTTGGAGCGGCTGACGGCCTCGACGAGCAGGCCGAGGGCCAGGTCGTTGTCGGCCATGGCGGCGCGGGGCGAGTACTTCTTGGGCGTGGTGCCGGAGGTGTGGTCGTTGCCGAAGCGCATGGTGATGAGGCGCGGCATCTGGCCGGTGGATTCGAATTGGGCGAGATCCTTGATGAAGACGGCGATGCGGTCTGCGTCCTTATAGTCGAGATCGAAGGCGCGGTAGTCCATGTTGGTGTGAGGCGCGAGCGCCGGGTCTTTCATGCGGCTGAGCTGCGGCCCGGAGGTGGGGGCGGGAGTGATGTTGATGCCCCACCAGCCGTAGTTGCGATAGGAGAGGCCGCGCTGGAGCGCGTTGGTCCAGAGATAGCCGGCGGGGGGGAGTGCTGCGGGCTCGCCGCCTTCGTAATCGTAGTGTTTGCGGCGGGCGGCGTAGCTATTGGGCCACATGCGCTGGACGTAGGGCGGAGCGATGGCGGCGGAGGACCAGTTGTGGCCATCGGCGCTGACATCGGCGTTGACGTAGAAGTTATCGAGAAGGACAAATTCGCGGGCGAGCTTGTGGTGGTTGGGGGCTATCTCCTCATTGAAGAGATTGAGGGCGGGGTCGCCGTTGCCGATGCCGAGATCGCCGAGGACCTGATCGTAGGTGCGGTTCTCCTTGACGACGTAGATGACGTGCTCGATGGCTGGGAGCGAGCGGCTGAAATCCGGGGCGTTGGGACCCTTGTAGGGATTCTGGCGGAGGACCTGGCGGGTGTAGGATTCGAGCTGATCGGGAGCGGGTGGCGGGACAAGGGAGGCGGTGCCTCGCTGGATGGCACCGACATATTGAACGGCGACGTTGCCTTCATGGAGGACGGCCTGCTTGCGTGTGGGGTTGGGGCCCTGCGGGTTGGGGAACGAGCGGACGCCGCGGCCATTGAGGACCATGAGGGTCTTGCTGGGCAGGACGCGGGCGGCGGTGGGGTACCAGCCGGTGGGGACAAAGCCCTGGACGACGCTGCGTTTGCCGCGGATGTCCACTTGGGCGATGGCGTTGGCATCAGAGCAGACGACGTGGAGCGTGTCCTGATCGGCGGAGAGGGCGAGAGCGGCGGGTGTCATGCCAACAGGCTGAAGGCGAGGGTAAAGGGCGATATTGATGTTTTCGACGCGGCGCAGATTCTTGTTTTCGTCGATGCCGAAGACGGCGACGGAGTTGGCGCCGCCGAGCGTGACGAAGAGCCGGGCGGAGTAGGGCGGGGCGTCTTCGCCAGGCTCGACCTGAGGCGCGCGGGTGCGCCAAACCATGTCCATGGGCTGGGTCCCCAGGCTGTAGCGATTGAGGATGCGGCCGTTGAGGGCGTCGTGGTGGTAGAGGGTGCCGTCGCCCCAGCCGGTGACAAGGAACGTCTTGCCATCGGGGTGGAAGAGGATGCGGTAGGGGCGGGAGGCGGATTTGAACTCCTCGATGACGATGCCGGTTTGGGGATTTATGACGATGATGGAGTTGCGGAAGAGGGCTGAGACGTAGATGAGGCGGCCATCGGGGGAAAGGGCGACGTCGCCGAGGAAATCCGTGTGCTTGCGGGTATCGGCGGGGGTGACGACAAACTCGCGGCGGAGTTCGAGCTTGGATTCGGTGGTGATGGCGAGCTCATAGACGGTGGAGCGGGAGCCGCCGCCGACATAGAAGACGTTGCCGATCGGCGCGAAGGCGAGGCCGAGCCAGGCGTCGGGGAGAGTGATCTGATGGAGCTCGGCGAGAGTCTCGGGGTTGCGCAGCGTGATGGACGGAGGGAGATAGCCGCCCTGGAGGATGACGAGGTATTTGCCATCGGGGCTGAGGGCGCTGGCCATGGGGAAGGTGCTGAGGGGCACCTGGCGGCCGGCGGGCTGGAGGATGGCGCCGGAGTTGAGCAGGAAGCTGCCATCGGGGCGACGGCCGACGCGCTCCTGGGGATCGGGTTGGGAGATGAGCAGGCCGGCGGCTGCGAGAGCGGCGACGACGAGGGCGGATCGATGGATGTTGGTCATTCGAAGAACCTCTGTGCGATGGGGAAGCGCCTGCCGATGCCGAAGGCCTTGGAGGTGACCTTGAGGCCGGGCGCAGCCTGCTGGCGTTTGTACTCGTTGCGATCGACCTTGTTGACGATTTCGCGGACGAGGGCGATGGGGAGTTGGAGTTGCTCGGCGATCTGAGCGGGGGGCTGGAGGTCCTCGACGTAGGCTTTGAGGATGCCGTCGAGGATGTCGTATTCGGGGAGGGAGTCGGAATCCTTCTGATCGGGGCGGAGCTCGGCCGAGGGGGGCTTGGTGAAGACGGATTCGGGAATGACGCCGGGGGTGCGGCGGTTCACCTCGCGGCAGAGGTCATAGACCATGGTTTTGGGGATATCGCTGATGACGGCGAGGCCGCCGCACATGTCGCCGTAGAGGGTGGCGTAGCCGACGGCGATTTCGCTCTTGTTGCCGGTGGTGAGCACGAGGGCGCCCCACTTGTTCGAGAGGGCCATGAGGGTGAGGCCGCGGAGGCGGGCCTGGATGTTCTCTTCGGTGACGTCGCGGGGGGCGCCGGCGAAGACGGGGGCGAGGCCGGCGAGGACCTGATCGTAGGCGCCGACGATGGGCGCGATTTCGAAGCGGAGGCCGAGGTTCTCGGCGAGGGCGCGGGCGTCCGTGAGGGAGTGATCGGAGGAGAAGGGTCCGGGCATGGCGACGCCGACGACGTTTTCGCGGCCGACGGCATCGGCGGCGACGCAGGCGACGAGGGTGGAATCGACTCCGCCGGAGAGGCCGAGAAGTACGCGCTGGAAGCCGCACTTGCGGAGATAGTCGCGGGTGCCGAGGACGAGGGCGTCGTAAGTGGCGGCGATCTCGGTGGGGTGGGACTCGCGCCTGTCGCCGGTCATGGTGGCGGTGTCGAAGAGGATGAGATCCTCGTCGAAGGATTTGGCCGAGGCGGTGACGTTGCCGGCGGAGTCCACGGCGAAGCTGGAGCCATCGAAGACGAGCTGATCGTTACCGCCCACCATGTTGACGTAGATGTGGGGCAGTGCGTGTCGTTGCGCCATGGCGGAGAACATCTGGCGGCGGACGGCGCGCTTGCCGATGTCGTAGGGGGAACCGTTGATGGTGATGACGAGGTCAGCGCCCTGGGCGACGAGCGATTCGACGGGGTCGTTCTGATAGAGGGGGCGCTGCCAGAATTGCTTGTCGTTCCAGGCGTCCTCGCAAATGGTGAGGGCAATGCGCTGGCCGCGGAAGGTGGCGATGTCCTGATGAGTGGCGGGCTGGAAGTTGCGCCATTCGTCGAAGACGTCGTAGGTGGGCAGGAGCATCTTCGTCTGGGTGGCGAGGATGCGTCCGTTTTCGATGAGGACGGCGGAGTTGGTGGCGCGGCGGGGGGAGAGCTCGGGGGCGCGGCCGACGTAGCCGACGATGAGGCCGAGGGGCAGATCAGCGGAGGCGGCCACGAGTTGCTGGAGGGCTTCCTGGGTGCGCTGGAGGAAGGAGGGCTTTTCGACAAGGTCGCGCGGGGGATAGCCGGTGAGGGCGAGCTCGGGAAAGACAGCGAGCTCGGCTCCGCGGGCGGCGGCATCGCGGGCGAATTGGAGGATCAGGGTGGAGTTGCCCGGAAGATCGCCGACGGTGTTGTCGATCTGACAGAGAGCGATGCGCATATGGGGAAAGGAGCCTCTATTGTAGCGGTGCGGGCGTGGAGCCTGCCCTATTGGAGGAAGGCGGAGACGGCGGAGATGAGCTTAGCCGACTCGCAACTGGTGGCCATGTGGCCGCAGTTGCCGGTGAGGCGCAGGACGGAGAAGCCCGATTTCTCTGCCATCTGGAGCGCGGGCGTGGGATTGACCATGTGGTCCTGGGTGGCGACAACGACGAGCACCTGGGCCTGGACGGCGGCGCCGGCCCTCTCCATGGAGCCGCCGTAGTTGCGGGCGACGTCCTGGGCCATCATGGCTCGGAGTTGGGCGGCCCAATCGAGGGGGGCCATGCCGGTCTTGGCGTCATTTTCGAGCTTTGCGCGCAGGGCAGGAAACTGCTCGGGCGCGGTTTTGCCGACATGGTCGGCGGGGGTGGTGAGGGCGAACTGATGCATGGCGAGAACGGCGGGCATGGCGGTGCGGGGATCGCCTCCGGCGGCGCGAACCGCTTCGATAGCGGAGAGTTCGGCCTGCCAGAGGAGTAGGTCGGCGGAGGTCAATTTGGGCGAGCCGATGATGGGGACGGCTTTGCGCATGAACGCCGGAAAGGCGGTGATCCACTCGAAGGTCTGCATGCCGCCCATGGAGATGCCGATGACGGCGTGGAGCTTTTTGACGCCGAACTTCTCGGTGATAAGGCGGTGCTGGGAGCGCACCATGTCGCCGATGGTGACATTGCCGGCGCCGGCGCCGCAGCTGATGCCGTTGCTGAGCGCGTCGACGGCGACGGCGAAGTATTTGGAGGTGTCGACGAGTTGGGCGGGGCCTATGAAGGCGGCGAGATCCTCGGATTTGCCGGAGAACCAGGTGGGGAAGAGGACGGCGTTGGAGCGATCTGCATTGAGCGTGCCGAAGGTGCGGTAGCCGATGCGGCAGGCTGGCAGGGTTTGGCCGCTTTCCAGGCGCAGATCCTTCAGCTCATGGAACTGCTGGGGGGATTGGGCGAGGAGCGGGGCTGCCAACAGTATGAACCAACTAATTCTCATACGGATGAGCTTACAGCGTTCCAGTAAACTGAGTCATATTCAGGAGACGGGACTGTGAGCAGAAAAGCACGCTCATTCATGGCCGCGGCGATGATCGCCGTGGCAGCCACCGTGCTGTCGCTGGCCCTGGCGGAGACGCGGCTGGTGCGTCTGCTGCACCTGAAATCGGGCGACCTGTATTTTCTGCTGGTGCCGGCAGAGGCTGTGCGGGACGTGGTGCTGATCGTGGTGGATCAGAAGTCACTGGACGTGTTTCCGGAGCCGCTGCTGTTTTGGCATGGCTACTACGCGGAGGCGATTGAGGCGGCGGCGGCCGGCGGCGCGAAGGTGATGGGGCTGGACATCGCCTTCCCCATCCCGGTAGAGCAGTGGGCGCCGGGACTGGACCAGCGGTTGGCGCAGGCTGTGCTGGCGGCGGCGCCGGTGATGCCGGTGGTATGCGGCTACGCGCCGGGCACGCTGGCCAACCAGAGGCGCTGGCCGGTGCCGCTGAACATGGCGGCGGCGGCGCTGGATCAGATGGCGTATGTGAACTTGCGGGCGGACGAGGACGACTTCATCCGCTCGGTTGAGCTTTACGATGCGGCGGGCGCGCGGTCGCTCTCGATGGCGATGGCGGAGCGGTTTACGGGGCGGGCGCTGCGGCCGGCCGAGCCGGCGATGCTGATCCGCTACGCGGGTCCGGCCGGGACGTTTGCCCGCGTGTCGTTTTCGGACTTTGTTGGGGCGGCGCGGGCCGGCAAATCCGCGCAGGTGCGGCAGTGGGTGGAGGGCAAGGCGGTGATGCTGGGCACGGACCTGATTACGGACCGGCACGCCACGCCGTTTTACGCGTTCCGCGTGGGCGCGCCGGCCAACACAGCAGGGGTGGAGATCCACGCCAACGCCATCTGGACGCTGCTGCATGCGCGGCCGCTGGGCAGGATGAGCGCGGCGGGGGTGTTGGGCGCGGGGCTGGGTGTGGCGATCGCGGCGGCGCTGCTGGTGTTTGCCGTCACGGGCTGGGCGCTGGTTGTTTCCGTGGCGGCGCTGGGCGCGGCATGTGCGGGTGCGGGCTATGCACTGTTCCAGGCGGGGCGTCTGGTGGCGCCCACAGAGCTGGCGCTGCCGATGCTGGTGTCTCTGTTCCTCTCGATTGCGTACCAGTATTTCAGCGCGGCTCGCGGGCGCGAGGCGTTCCGGCGCGCGGTGCGGGTGTTTGTGGGCCGGCAGGTGGCGGATACTCTGGACGAGACGGGGGCGTACAGCCTGGCTGGGCGGCGGGAGAACGTCACGATTCTATTTAGCGACATTCGCGGGTTTACGGCGTGGTGCGACCGGCAGGAACCGGAGGCGGTGGTGGCGCGGCTGAACGAGTATTTCGCGGGAATGACCGGCTGCATCGTACGGCATGGCGGGGAGGTGAACAAGTTTATCGGGGACGGGATTCTAGCGATTTTTTCGGGTGAGGATCATCCGCTGCGGGCGGTGCGATGCGCTATGGAGATGATCCGGCAGCCGGGTGAGTTTCGCACGGGGGTGGGGCTCCACAGTGGTGATGCGGTGGTGGGCAATATGGGCTCGGGCGATAAAATGGACTACACTGCACTCGGAGACACGGTGAATCTGGCTGCCCGGCTGGAGGGATTGAACAAAGAGTGGCAGACGCAGATCATGATGAGTGAGGCTACCTGGGCTTGCGTGCGGAGCGAGGTGAAGGCGCGGCGGGTGGGCGAGGTGGCGGTACGCGGGAAGAGCGCGCAACAGGCCATTTACACGATTGCGGAGGAGTGACATGCGGAGACCAGTGCTGAGCGGGCTTTTGCTGGCGCTGCTGGCGTTTGGAGCGGCGGCACAGATCCGGAGGCCGCAGCCGGTGGGGCTGGTGCTGGGCGCGGGGGGCAGCCTGACGCGGGGCGCGGCGAGCGCCGCGGCGAAGCCGGGCGAGGTGCTGTTTGCGGGGGATACGCTGAAGGCCGGGACGCGACCGGTGGCGTTTCTGTTCTGCCCGGAGAAGTACTCGGCCGTGGCGCCGGCCGGCTCGGAGGTGACATTTCAGGAGGCGGCGGCACAGGTGAAAGCCGGGACGCTGGGTGAGCGAAAGGCGGTGGCGGCGTGCTTTCTGCCGGAAGTGCAGAGACTGCCGGTGGCCAGCCAGCAGCATTACGGCGTGATGGTGACGCGGACCGGATCTCAGCCTGCGCCCAAGACGACTTTTGAGCAGCGCATGGCGGCGCTGCCGGCCGACAAGCGGAATCAGTTGCAGGCAGAGCTGGCGGCGGTGCAGGCGGGGGATGCGGCAGCCGTGATTCTGCGAGCCGCGGCGCTGGAGCGGGCGGGACTGTGGTACGACGCGGGCGTGGCCTACCGGCAGGCGGGGGAACATTACGCGGAAGCGGCGTGGATCCAGCGCAAGATCACCGAAATGGAGAATGCGATTTTGAAGGAGCAGACCCGATAACGAAAACGTCGCTCGGCCTCCTGGGATTCGGCTTGTTGAATGTCTGGCTCTACGCTGCGTTGCTGCCGCTGTGGGATGGGTTTGACGAGCCGTTCCACTACGGCTTTGTCCATGAGTTGAGCCATTCCGGCAGCCTGCCTGTTTCCGGACGAACGATGATGCCGGTGGACCTGTGTGAGTCGCTGCGGCTAGTGCCGGCGGGCGTGGTGGCGCAGCGCAACCTGAAGTTCGCACTGACGCATGAGGAGTATTTGCGGTTGCCGGCGGCGGAGCGGCAGGCGCGGCGCGCGGCGCTGCGGAGCCTGCCCGCGGCTCCGGAGCCAGGCGGGTGTTTTGTGAACTACGAGGCCCAGCAGGCGCCGCTGGCGTATGCGGTGCTGGCGCTGCCGGACCTGCTGCTGGCCCGGGCGCCGCTGCCGGACCGGATTCTGATTCTGCGGGGGATTTGCGGGACCATCGCGTTGCTGATGCTGATGGCCGGGTTTGCGATGTTGAGCGCCGAGCTGAAGCTGAGCGATGCGGTGCGCGACGCCGCGCTGCTGGCCACGTTGTGTGTGCAGATGTTCTACGCCACCACGACGCATATTACGAACGACTTTCTGGCGGCACCGCTCTTTACGCTAATTGTGGCCGCGTCGTTGCGTTTCTTCCGCACGGCGGCGATGCGGGACGGGGTGGTGTGCGCGGTGACACTGGTGGCGGCGCTGGCGACGAAGGCGTACTATCTGGCCGTGCTGCCCGTATTCGTGGTGATGCTGGCGGTGCTGTGGCGATCGCGGCGAGTGGCCTGGACGCGGGTGGTGCTGGTGGTGAGTGTGGCGTTGCTGCCCAGCTCGTGGTGGTATCTCCGCAACCTGACGCTGTACGGCTCGCTTTCCGGGATCAACCAGGCCAACGGAGGAGCGACGCTGCCCCAGGCGCTGCGAAGCCTGCTGGAGATTCAGTGGCCCGCCAGCCTGGCGTACATGCTGCGCGGGATGATCTGGACCGGCAACAACTCGTTCACGGCATTTTCGCAGGCTACGCTCAACATTCTGCTCTTTGTTGTCGGCATCGGCGTTGCTCTGTTCCTGTGGCGGCGGCGAGGGAATTATCTGATGGCGGGCTATTTCGGAATGTTCGTGGCGGCGCTGATTTACTCGGCAGGGGTCTTCTATTTCGAAGCGCCGGGGCAATCCCGTGGATCGAGCCCGTGGTACATCCTGCCGTTGGTGCCCGCGCTGTACCTGATGGCGACGCGAGGGCTGGGTGCGTGGTCAGCTCCGTTTCTGGTGCTGAACGTGTACGTGATCAACGCGACTTATGTGGTGAAGCTGATCCCGCAATATGGCGGATACGCGGGGGCGCGGTCCACGCCGGGCGCGCTGTGGAACTGGTACACGCAGGACCTGGGCATCGCAGCCAACCTGCGCGATCTGTGCCTGGGCCCGCCTGTGCTGATCGCGGTGCTGACGGGTCTGGTACTGGCGGGGAGCGTTGCGCTGTGTGTCACCGTAGTACGGAATCTGTCAGGCGCGCCTGCGGCGAATCAGGAATAGCAGCACGAAAGGGATCAAAAGCAGCGGCCACCAGGTGGAGCGGGCAGGCGGCGTTTCGTGCAGGCCGGCGAGGATCGCCTCCATGGCACGCCGCGCCGGCTCGGCCGTGGTCTTTTCGGAGACGAGTTCGAAGAGCGACCCGCCGCGAAGGACACTGTGGATGACAACCTCGCGGCCGTCGGATTCGCGCGACTGCTCGGTCCATTCCAGGCCGTCCTGGGTTGCACCGGGCGGCGTGGAGACTATCACGAACCAGGCGAGATCCGCCGCGCCGAAGACGGCGACTTCCTTGCCGGTGAGGGCGTTGCCGGTGGCCACGAGAAAGCGCCGCATCTCGTCGCCTTCCGCGTAGACGACGCCCTGCGGCAGGGGCAACACCCACGTCTCCCGCAGCCGCAACTGGTGCGGACCGCGAGACCAGCGGATCTCCACCATGGGCAACTACCCCAGCTTGTTCTTCAGAATTTCGGTCGCGGTGGCCGGATTGGCCTGGCCGCGCGTGGCCTTCATCAACTGGCCGATGAAGAACGCCATCACCGAGGTCTTGCCGCCGCGGTATTGCTCCACCTGCTTGGGATTGGCCGCGATGACCTCGTCGATGATGCGCTCGATTTCGCCGCTATCCGAGATGGCCTTGAGGCCTTCGCGCTCCATGATGACGGGCGCGGCCTCGCCGGACTGGTACATCTTCGGCAGGATCTCCTTGGCCAGCTTGCCGGTGAGTTCGCCCTTGAGGATGAGGGCAATCAGCTCGCCGAGGCGCGCGCCGGAGACGGGCGAGAGCTCGATCTGGCGGCCATCGGCGTTGAGCATGCCCATGAGGTCCCCGGTGGTCCAGTTGGCGGCGAGCTTGGGATCGCCGGAGGACTGGACGACCTGCTCGTAGTAATCAGCGAGGGCGCGCGTCTGTGTGAGCACCTGGGCGTCGTATTCGCTGAGGCCGTACACCTCGATGAAGCGGCGGCGCATATCGGCGGGCAGTTCGGGCATGGAGGCGACGACGCGCTGGAGCCATTCGTCACTGATGCGCAGGGGCACCAGATCGGGCTCGGGGAAGTAGCGGTAGTCATGCGCCTGTTCCTTGCTGCGCATGCCGGCGGTCTCGTCGAGATCGGGGTTGTAGAGCCGCGTCTCCTGGTGGATGGTCCCGCCGTCTTCCAACACGCCGACCTGGCGCGCGATCTCGTAATCGATAGCCTGGCGCAGGAAGCGGAACGAGTTGAGGTTTTTGATCTCCACCTTGGTGCCGAACTTCTCGGCGCCGCGCAGGCGGACGCTGACGTTGGCGTCGCAGCGGAGGTGGCCCTTTTCCATGTCGCAGCTGGAGACGCCGACGAACTGGAGCGCCAGCTTCATCTCAGTGAGGTATTGGAACGCCTCTTCACTGCTGCGCATATCGGGCTCGCTGACGATCTCGGCGAGCGGCGAGCCGGTGCGGTTCAGATCGACGTAAGAGTATTGATCGCTATCGCGGTAGCCGTCGTGGGTGTTCTTGCCGGCGTCGTCTTCCATGTGGAGGCGGGTGACGCCGATGCGCTTCTTCGTGCCGTCGCCCAGGACGATGTCCATCCAGCCGTGTTCGGCCACGGGCCGGTCATACTGCGAAATCTGGTAGCCCTTGGGCAGATCGGGATAGAAGTAGTTTTTGCGGGCGAAGATCGAAGAGGGCCGGACCTGACAATGAAGCGCGAGCGACGCCTGGAGGGCGTATTCCACAGCCTGTTGATTGAGCACCGGCAGCGCCCCCGGCAGGCCCAGGCAAACGGGACAGACATTGGTATTCGGGGCCGCGCCAAACTCATTGGGACACGAGCAGAAGATCTTGGTATTGGTGCCGAGCTGGACGTGGACTTCCAGCCCGATGACGGGCTCGTACTTCGCAATCTGTTCCTGGGTGGCGAGGGGGGGTGCAACAGCGGCCATAGATTACCATTGTAGGACGATGCGCACCCTATTCCTGCTCGTCTTCTGTGTTTTGGCGGCCGCTCAGGAACCGGCCACGGTGATCATCCGCAACGCGCGCGTGTGGACCGCGAACCCGGGCCAGCCCTGGGCGGAAGCTGTGGCGATCCGCGGAGAGAAGATCGCGGCGGCCGGCGGCGATAGCGCGATTGCGAAACTGGCCGGGCCGGCGACCAAGGTGATCGACGCGCAGGGCCGCCTGGTGACGCCCGGCTTCATTGACGCGCACATTCACCTCTCCAGCGGCGCGCTGGGCCTCTCTGAAATCGATCTCACGGGCGTTTGCTCGCTGCCGGCGATGCAGCAGCGCATCGCGCAGTGGGCCGCGGCGAACCCCGACGAGCCATGGGTGGTGGGCCGCGGCTGGGAGTACAACTGCTTCCCCGGCAAGCGCCTGCCTACGCGCGAGGATTTGGATGCGGCGGTGAAGGACCGCCCGGCGTATCTGCGCGCCTACGACGGCCACACGACGTGGGTGAACTCGAAGGCGCTGCAGATGGCAAGTGTCACGAAGGACACGAAGTTCGATGGCTTCGGCGAGCTGGTGCGGGACTCCGCCGGGGAGCCTACCGGCTGTCTCAAGGAGGGCGCGGCCGCTCTGGTGGGACGGTTGCTGCCGGCAACCACGCCGGAGCGGCGCCTGGCCGCGCTGCGGCAGGGGTTGAAGCTGGCGGCCTCACTGGGGATCACGAGCATCCAGAACGCCTCCGGGTCGCGCGGCGAACTGGCTCTGTATGAGAAGCTGCTGGCGGCGGGCGAACTGACACTGCGCGTGGATCTGGCGATGTCCACGAGCCGTACTGCGGATCCCTGCTCGGGATTCGCCGATTTGATTGCGAAGTACAAGGGCGACCGGCTGCGCGTGGCGATGGTGAAGTTCCTGGTGGATGGCGTGATTGAATCCCACACGGCCGCGATGATTGAGCCGTATTCGGATGGGAACAGCACGACGGGCCAGCTCTCCTGGGACCCGGATGTGTACCGCCGGGCGGTGAAGGCGTGCCACGATGCGGGATTCCAGGTGGAGACGCACGCGATTGGCGACCGCGGTATCCGGCTGGCGCTGGACGCCTACTCGGCTCTGCCGGCGACGGCCCGCGCGCGGGTGGAGCATATTGAATCCGTCCACCCGGCCGACATCGCGCGCTTCGCCAAGCTGGGCGTGATTGCATCCATGATGCCGATTCATGCCGATCCAGGAAGCGTAGACGTCTGGTCCCGCGCCGTGGGTTCGCAGCGGTTGCCGTATTCGTTTGCGTGGCGCTCGCTGCAAAACGCGGGCGCGCGGCTGGCGTTTTCGAGCGACTGGCCTGCCTCGATTTCGGTGGACCCGATCCGTGGCATTCACAACGCGGTCAATCGGCAGAGCATCGATGGCACGCCAAAGGGCGGTTGGTTACCGGGCGAACGCGTCCCGGTGGAGACGGCGCTACGGGCGTACACCACCGACGCGGCCTACGCTGCTTTTGAAGAGAGTGCGCGCGGCTCCATCGCACCGGGCCAGGCCGCGGATCTGGTGATCCTCAGTGCCGATCTGTTCCGGATCCCGGCGGCGGACATTCACAAGACGCGGGTGGCGACCACGATCTTCAACGGGGCCGTGGTCTACCAGCGCGACTAGGCTACTTGGAGCTCTTGGTCCAATCGGCGAACCATGCGGCCACGTCCACTTCGCTGGTCAGGCCCGGATGGATGATGACGCGGTAGCGGAAGCGCACCTGCTGGGATTCCTTCAGAGTGAGGCTGCCGTTCTGCGACTTGTCGTTCAGGAAGTCATGAACGCCGAACGCATTGGCCGCAAAGAGGCCGTAATCGCGGGCGTGCCAGTAGGTGGGGTGGCGCGGATTGGTGGGGTGATCCATGATGGTGACGCCCACTTTCTGGCCTTCCAGCGTGCCGGCGTAATCGACCCACGGTGACTTTTTGCCCCACACCTGCTTCATGCCGGCCTTGCCTTCGGCGTTAGTCATCTTGCCGGTTCCTTTGGTTTCCGAGAGTTCGTCGCGGAGGCGGATGGCAAAGAATCCCTCTTTGGTGTCGCCGAAGACCATGGGTTGGAGGGCAGTGAAGGTCACGTCGAAATCGACGATGCGCATTTTGGGATCGGCGACGAAGGTCATCGTGCGATCCTCGCGGAGGGCCAGGGTTGCGTCGTCCAGTTTCCAGGAGTAGCTGGCTTTGATGGTCCCTTCCTTCTTTCCGCCCTTGAGCTGCTCCGGCTTGTTGAGGGCAATGGTTCCATGTTTGCCTTTGGCGCCGGGTTCGTTCATCCAGAAGTCCACCTGGTTGATGTCGCCGTGGGTGAACCAGAGGCCGCGGTGATGCGGGTGGTCCTTAGTTTCACCGGCGACGACTTCCATCGGTGCACGCCGGGTGATCACAAGACCCTCGGCAGTGCGCAACGGCGCCAGGTAGGGTTTGGGAGCATCGCCTCCGGAGTGGAACGTGGTGAACGGCTTCCCGTCGATGGACACCTCGATCTTGCCGGGCGTCTGTGTGAACTTCACTTGGGCGCAGAGCGGCAGCGCGAGCAACAGGGAGAAAAGGACGCGTTTCATCGCCTTCCAGTAGATCACACGCTCTTGGCGGTCTCAAGGACGAGCGTCCCGGCGGCATCGCGCTTCATGCGCCAACCGGGCGGGACCAGCGTGGTGGAGCCGTAGTCAACGACGAGGGCTGGCCCGCCGAGCCACTGTCTGCCGACCTGCTCGCGGGTATAGGCAGGAGTAGCGGCAAAGCGTCCGCCGGCGTAGACGCGTCGATTCTTCACCGGCTCGCGATTGAGGACGAGCGGTTCGAGCAGGGGCGGGCGTTTCACGGCGATCCTGGCCCGCACACGAATGGTGACCACCTCGACGGCGCGGCCCGGGTTGGCGTAGCCGTACGTCTTCTGGTGCAGGGCGTGAAAACGCCGCTCCGCACCGGCGCGGCCCCACGGGACAGTGAGCTCAAAGCCCTGCCCGCGGTAGCGCAGATCGGCTGAACGCTCGAGCCTGGCCCGCGGCATCTCCGCGCGCGCCTGGGCTTCGAGCCGGGCGAACAGGGTCTCGACGTCTTCGCGGCCCAAGGCGCCGGCGGCGTAGTCCCGCACACGGTCGGCCAGCAGCATGCCCAACGCTGAGAGCGCGCCCGCCAGTTTCGGCACGAGCACTGTGCGGATGCCGAGATCCTCGGCCATCTCGCAGGCGTGGAGGCCGCCGCAGCCGCCGAAGGCGACAAGGGCGAAATCGCGCGGATCGTAGCCGCGCTCCACGCTGACGACGCGGACGGCCCGGCTCATGGTGGCATTGGCGACGCGCAGGATGCCGGCGGCGGCGGCCGACACGGTGAGACCGAGAGGCGCGGCCACGCGTGCGATGGCCTGGTGCGAGCGTTCCGTGTTGAGGGTCAGGGAGCCGCCAGCTAACTGACCGGCGGCAATCCGCCCGAGGACGACGTGGGCATCAGTGACGGTGGCCTTCTCGCCGATGCCATAACAGGCCGGACCGGGCACGGCGCCGGCGCTTTCCGGCCCCACGCGGAGCAGGCCGCCCTCGTCCACTCTCGCGACGGATCCGCCGCCGGCGCCCACGGTGTGGATCTCCAGCATGGGCGTCTTGACGGGCAGGCCGTCGACGAAGGCCTCGGTGGTTTGGCGGGGGGTGCCGTCACACAGGCTGACGTCGGTGGATGTGCCGCCCATATCGAAGCCCAGGATCCGAGTGAAGCCGGAGGCCCGCGCTGTTTCCGCCGCGCCGGTGACACCGCCCGCTGGGCCGGAGAGGATGGTGCGTACGGCCTGGCGACCGGCCTCGGCCACCGTGATGGAGCCGCCGTTGGATTGCACCACCCAGACGCGATGGTGGGTGGCGGCGGCGAGCTTGGACAGATAGGCAGACATCATGGGAGCGACGTAGGCGTTCAGCGCGGTGGTTGAGGCGCGCTCGTACTCGCGGAACTCCGGGCAGATCTCATGGGAGACGCTGAGAGCGAATGCCCCATCCAAGGCGGACGCCACGGCCTGCTCGTTTTCCGGGGTGCGGTAGGAGTGGAGGAGGCAGATGGCCACGCTCTCCACGCCTGCGCGGAGGAGCGTCGCGCGCAGACGGCGCAGGCCCGCCGCGGAGGGGCGCAGTTCCACGGCGCCATCGGCCAAGGTGCGCTCGGCCACGCCGAAGCACAGCTCCCGCGGGATGAGCAGGCGTTTTGGCCCTGGGGTCAGATTGTATAGCTCGGCGCGATTCTGGCGGCCGATCTCGAGCAGATCCTCGAAGCCGGCCGTGGTGAGGAGCGCAGTGCGTGCGCCTTTGCGCTCCAGCAACGCGTTGGTGGCGACGGTGGAGCCGTGGATCACGTCGCAGCTGGCGGCATTGCCGATCCGCGCCAACCCGGCAAGGATGACCTCGTCGGGCGCCTTGGGATTGGACCGCAGCTTGAACGTCTCCAATTGCCCGTCGCCGTGCAGCACCACGAAGTCAGTAAATGTCCCGCCGGCGTCGATTCCGATTCGCATAGGCACCTACCAATCTAAACTGATCCTCCCGGCGGCGCGCGAAACTGCGATTCTATGGGGGAAGAGGCGACTATGACGATGATCCGGTGTGCTTTCGGCGCGTTCCTTGTGCTCTCCGTTCCGGTGCTGGCTGAACCGCCACGGACGTGGATCGATCCTGACACCGGGCACCGTGTGGTGCGCCTGACCAACGAACCGGGCAGCGCCAGCCTCTACTTCAACCAGAACGGCTATACAGCCGACGGGAAGAGCCTGGTGTACACCACGCCCGGCGGCATCTCCGTGCTCAATCTGGCCACGCAGCAGGCCCGGCAGGTGGTGGAAGGGAAAGTGCGGCTGATCGACGCAGGGCGGAGATCCCAGCGCCTTTACTATACGCGCGACGGTGTGGTTTTCTCGACGGATGTCGATAGCGGCGACACGCGGCGCATCGCGGTTCTGCCGGCGCGGGGCTCCATCGCCACCGTCAACGCCGACGAGACATTGCTGGCGGGCACCTACATCGAAGGGGATGGCACGGACTACAACAACAACCGCCCGGCGGCGACTGCGCGGGCGCAGTCCGCTCCGGCCGCACAACAGAGCCATCCGCTGGATCAGCCCCGCAATAAGGGTGAAATGATGGAGCAACG
Organism: Bryobacterales bacterium; assembly: GCA_016721425.1. Classification (GTDB taxonomy): domain Bacteria; phylum Acidobacteriota; class Terriglobia; order Bryobacterales; family Bryobacteraceae; genus Paludibaculum. The sequence continues at coordinate 178,023 of JADKID010000005.1, forward strand.
TCTGGCGGCGCGGCTGCCCATGGGGCTCTTCACTGTGAATGTGCGCACGGGCGAAATCAGGACGATTCACCGGGCGACTGACTGGTTAAACCATCTGCTTTTCTCACCGACGGATCCGGGCCTGCTGATGTTCTGCCACGAAGGGCCGTGGCACAAGGTGGATCGGATCTGGACGATCCGCACCGACGGCACTCAGATTCAGAAGATCCACACACGCACGATGGCCATGGAGATCTTCGGCCACGAGTTCTGGAGCGCCGACGGGAAGACGATCTGGTACGATCTGCAGACGCCGCGGGGCGAGGACTTCTGGCTGGCTGCGTACCGGGTGGAAACAGGCCGCCGGACCTGGTATCACCTGCAACGCAACGAGTGGTCCATCCACTTCAACGTCTCGCGCGACGGGACGCTGATTTGCGGGGACGGTGGGGACCCGGGCCAGGTGGCGAAAGCTCCGGACGGCCGCTGGCTGTACCTCTTCCGCCCTGAGATGCTGGAAAATCGCGGGGCGGACGACGGGGCTCTGATCCAACCTGGGGTACTGCGCGCCGAGCGCCTGGTAAACATGTCAAAACACCAATACCGCCTGGAGCCGAACGTCAGTTTCACGCCGGACCAGAAATGGGTTGTGTTCCGTTCCAACCTATTTGGAGAGACTTACGTGTTTGCGGTGGAAGTGGCGCGGAGTGTGCCACTCTAGCAGCCGACCTTGAGATTGCGGGCAGACGCTAGTGTTTTCCCCAAGATCGCCTCACCGTTTTCGACCTTAGTTCCTACAGCTATTCGCCAATTGTTCCGATAGGTCATTGTCCCGAATCATGGATGAAGACATCCCGGGACGATCGGACGCCGCTGGGCGCCGAGCTATCCCATTTCCATTGGTTGCTGGTGGAAGGTTAGGAATTCGATGGCTGAAGCGACGTGGGTCACACCGCAGCTTGCACTCTCCGAGGCGATTACGGCCGCCAAGTTGGGCCAGTTGGCGCTGGCCCGGAGACTCCTTGCGGACCTTGTTGCCAGGGAGCCCAAGAGCGAGCAGGCCTGGCTTTGGGTGGCCGCGCTGACCGAGGACCGGAACGTTGCCTATGAGGCGCTGAATCGGGTGCTGGACATCAACCCGAACAACCGGCAAGCGATGAACGCTCTGGCGCTGGCGCGCCTACAAGAGAGCGCGGTGCACAGCGGGCTACCCGTGAGGCCGACGCCGGAGGGTCAAAGGCGGCAATCGGCCGGCGCGGCGCCAGCGCTGGATCCGCCGGCGCCGGCCCAGGCTGTGGTGGAACCGGCTGCAATTTCATGGACCTGCCCGCTGTGCGCAACGCCTTCCGGCCAGGCGGCACGGCGCTGCCCCGCGTGCAAGGCCATCGTCGGCCTGGCAGCACTGGATGAGTATGCGGCGAACAAAGGGGTGAACGAGGAGCTGCTGCTAGGTACGGTGCAAGTGCTGGAAAAGAGGCTGGCGGTGGCAGATTCCCTGGATGGGCGAGTGAATCTGGCGCTCCTGTACCTGAACATGAACCGTTCCGCCGAGGCGCTGCCGCATCTCAGAAGCGCGGCGCAGATGAACGGCGCTACGCCGCTGCTGGGCCGTTTGACCGAGACACTGGCGGGGCGAAAGCTGATTGTCGCCATCGATGACAGCCTGACTGTGCGGAAGATCGTCTCGATCACCCTGGAGCGAATGGGTTACCGGGTGATGACCGCGCAGGAGGGCAAGGACGGCATTGAACTGGTGGCTCGGGAGAGGCCGGACCTGATCCTGCTGGACATCACGATGCCCGGCATGGATGGCTACCAGGTGTGCAAGGCAATCAAGCAGAACCAGGCCACGAAGAAGATTCCTGTCGTGATGCTGTCCGGCAAGGACGGGTTTTTCGACAAAGTGAAGGGCCGGCTGGCCGGCGCGACCGACTACATTACCAAGCCGTTTCGCGAGGCGACGCTGGCCGAGGCTGTGAAGAAATACTCCGCCAAGGCATAAGTCATGCGGATGCTACTGATCGAGGGAGAGTACTGATGGATAAGCGGATTTTGCTTGTCGAGGACAGCCCGGCGTACCTGTTGCTGATGCAGAACGCACTGGAGGGGAAAGGGTACACGATCCTTACCGCCGCTGACGGAGAGCAGGCGATCGAGCAGGCGCACCTGCACACGCCGGACCTGATCCTGCTGGACGTCGTCTTGCCGAAGAAGAACGGGTACCAGGTCTGCCGCCAACTGAAGACGGAGGCGGCCATGAAGGCGATCCCGATCATCATGGTGAGCAGTAAGACACAGGATTTCGACAGGTATTGGGGCATGAAGCAAGGCGCAGACGGCTACATCACCAAGCCTTTCGCCCCGGAGCAACTGGTAGCGGAGATCGAACTGAGGCTGCAATAGGCTGACGCCTCGAGGAGAACCGGATGGCAGGGCCATGGGAAAGCGATAACAATCGGGAACAAGGACAGATCGGCGAGCTGCCCTTGGGCGGACTGCTGTCTGAGCTGCTGGCGTCCGAGGGGGTGGACCCGAGTGAATTTGCCGAGTTTTCCGCGTCACAGGGTTCGATGGTTTCGATGGACTGCGCCGAGGAGCCCGCGCCGGGAGGGGCCATGCCTCCGTTGGAACCCGAAGCGACCGACTCGCCAGATGAGACGCTGGGTGAGGCTCCGGTGGCGCTGCCCGGATTAGCTGCCCAACTCTGGGCTCTGAACCAGGCAGCCACGGCGGCCAGTGACACGTGGCCGGCTCAGGAAACCGTGGAGGCACAGCCGGAGTCCGCGCCAATCACCGAATCGCGCGACTTCGCTCTCCCCGGACTTCTGCTTTCGCTGACCGAGGAGACCGAAGTAGGCGAGCCGATGCCGGAGCCGGTGGCGCTGTTTGCGGCGGAGCCGGCGGAAGCGGCGGATTTGGCGGAGCCGGTGGCGCTGTTTACGGCGGATCCGGTGGAAGCGGCGGAGTTGGCGGCACCGGTTGAGGTAATGGGAGCGGTAGAGCCGGTAGAGGAGGCGGGGTTGGCGGCGCCGGCTGAGGTGGTGGAGCCGGTGGCAGCAGCCGAGTTAGCGCCGGAGCTGGAGGTTGCCGAGGCGGCCGGGCCCGAGTGGGAACCATCCATCCCCGTCGCCCTCACGCCGCCGATAGAGATCGTCGAAGCGCAGGCGGAAGAGTTGCCCGATATTGTTGTGGCGCTCCCGCATGGCCGCGCCAATGACTTATCCAACCTAATCGGCGCCATCGACAGCGAACTCGCCGAGGCGCCCGTGCTTTCGGCTGGGCCGGCGCACGAAACTGACAAGACGCACGAGCGCTTTGTCTGCTTCCGGTTGGGCGGGATCTCCTACGGCTTGCACATGCGGCTGGTACGCGAAGTGGAGCGGCTGGGCCGGGTGACCCAGGTACCGGGCGCGCCAAAACTGGTCTGCGGCCTCATCAATCTGCGAGGAGAGATTCTGCCGTTGATCGATACGCGTCTTCTGCTGGAGCAGGAACCATCGGGTTGGCCCCCCAGCGGCTACCTTCTGGTGGTGCAGCCAGACGCGGACGAGCCTCCGCTGGCGCTGCTGGTGGATGAGCTTGGTGGCGTTGCGATTGTGGACCCCACCGCCGTGGAGACCGACATGTCCGAGTTGGAAGGATCTTTGGCGAAACACACGCTCGGCCTGGCCGAGCACCGGAGCCGCGTCGTGCTGCTGCTGGATCACAGAAACCTCGTCACGCCTGAAGCGTTGATGGCATCCGCCGGAACGGGCAGTTCGAACTGAAGGAGGGATCCGCAAAATGTTTCGCAATGTGAAGATCTGGCAGAAGCTGGTGCTCGCCGGAGCGCTGGCCGTGATCCCTGTACTCATGCTGGCGGCGCTGTTCCTGCAAAGCCGGAACGAGCAGATCACGCGCACGCAGACGGAGCTGGACGGACTGGACTATGTGGCGCCAATGCGGCAGTTGCTGGAGCGCCTGCCTCAGCACCGAAGCGCCGCCAGCGCCTATCTGAATGGCGCCGAATCAGTGGGCCCAATGATGATGTCGATCCAATCGCAGGTGGATGGCGCCGTCAGCGTGCTGACCGAGATTGAGCAGAAGAAGGGCAATGCGCTGGGGACCCTGCAATCGTGGGAGTCCATTCGTCTGCGGTGGCAAGACCTGAAACAGCGAGTCAGCTCGTTGAGTGCCGATGAGAGCAACCGGCGGCATACACAGTTGCTGGCCGACGTCCTCTCGCACCTGCGGACGGTGGGCGACAAGACCGGCCTCTCGGCCGAGCCGGATCTGGAGGCCTTCTACCTCTCGGACAGTATTCTGAATCAGATTCCGTGGACCACGGAGTATCTGGGGCAGCTGGCAACGTACGGATCCGGCGTGGCGGCGCGGCGCACGATGACGGCACAGGAAGAGGCGCAGATCCGCTTCCTCGTCCGGCAGGTGAGCTCCTCCATCGAAGTAATGGACCGCAACTTCCAATCCGCGTTTCGCTACAACTCCGATCTGCGCAAGGGTCTGGAGGGCGGAGTATCGAAGGCCATCAGTTCGGCGGGCTTCCTGCGGAATCTGACCCAGCGGGAGATCCTGGATAGCGCGGCTATTACCGTGCTGCCCCGGACCTACCTGGAAAACGGCTCGGCCGCCGTGACTCAGCTCTTCAATCTCCACGATCAAGCGACGGCGGAAATCCGTGCACACCTGCAAAGCCGGATTGAGCGGCTTGTGGAGCAGAAATGGACGCAGTTGGGCTGGGCTCTGGGCTTGCTGTTGCTCTCGGGCGTACTGGTGTTCGTAATTCAAAAAGGCATCGCCGAGCAGATACGCAGCATGAGCGAAACGTTCCGGCAGGTGAGCAAAGGCCACTACGACGCGCGAGCCGAGATCTACGGTAAAGACGAGTTGGGGATGATGGCGGAGACGACCAACGCGATGCTCGCTAACACCCTAACGCTGATTCAATCGCGGGAAGAACGAGACAGAATCCAGGACAGCATCCGGAAGCTGCTGGACGACGTCAGCGGCGTGGCCGAGGGCGACCTGACCAAGGAAGCGGAGGTGACGGCCGAGATGACCGGCGCCATCGCCGACTCTATCAACTACATGATGGCGGAGTTGAGGACGATTATCGGCGCGGTGCAGAGCACGACGGCCAACGTGAATTCGTCGGCCCAGCGCGTGCAGGATGTCACCGAGGTGCTGGCCGACAGCAGCCAGCACCAATCCGAGCAGGTGCGGGCGGCATCACAGATCCTGCACATGATGGCGCAATCGATCCGCGATGTGGCAGAGCGCGCCAACGACGCGGCCACGGTCGCCGACAGCGCACTTTCCGGCGCGCTGGCGGGAGGCGCGGCGGTGCGCCGTACGGTAGAGGGCATGAACAGTATCCGCCAGCACGTGCAGGAGACGTCGCGGCGGATGAAGCGGCTGGGCGAGAGCTCGCAGGAGATCGGCGAGATCGTTCAGCTGATCTCGGACATCTCGGACCGCACGTCGATTCTGGCATTGAACGCCTCCATTCAGGCGGCGATGGCCGGTGAATCGGGCAAGGGCTTTGCGGTGGTGGCCGAGGAAGTGGAACGGCTGGCCGAGCGCGCTACCGAGGCCACGAACCGGATTACGGTATTGATCAAATCTGTCCAGACGGAGACGTACGAAGCGATCTCGGCCATGGAGGAGACCACGCGAGAGGTGGTGGATGGATCCCACGTGGCCGGGGAAGCGGGCGATCGCCTGGCGCAGATCGAAGACGTCTCGCGGCAGATCACCGGCTTGGTGAAGGAGATTTCCACTACCGCCAGCGAGCAGGCATCGAGTTCGGACCGCGTGGCGGCAACGGTCGCCGACGTCTCCGACGGCACGCAATCCACGGCGCAGGAGGCGCTGCGGACGGCTACCGATATCCGCCAGTTGGCCACGATGGTCACCGAACTCAGCCACTCGCTATCGAGATTCCGGCTGCCGCCAACTGACGCAGACCGCCCGATCCCTGTCACCGTGGTTGGGTCCTAGGGAGTCCGTCAGGGAGAAGGAGAAACCGGAATGGCAGTCATCACGGACAGAGGCATCCTTCGAACCTTTCTGGAGGAGGTGCGCGGTCATGTACCGGCACTGGAGAGCGAGGTCAGACGGCTGAGAGAGCCGGGCACGCCGGACAACGTCATGGACGAGGTACACCGACTGGCGCACACCATCCGGAGCGCGAGCGAGATGATCGGCCTGGCGCATCTGGCGGAGGCGGCACGGGGGTGGAGTCGCTGGCGTCGGACCGGACCTGGACGGCGCGGTTGAATCCGGACCGGCTGGAGCATTTGGAGCAGGGAGCCCAGGTGTTGCGCATGGTTCTGGACCAGGTGCAGGACGATGGCAGCATGACCGGAGGTGAGACGGCGGACCCGCCGAGCTTAGTTCAAGACGAAGTGGACGAAGAGATCTTTGGAGCCTTTTCGACCGAGGCAGAGCAACTCCTGGATCAAATCCGCGGCCAACTACAGATTCTGGGAGGGCAGACGGAAGAGTCATCCGGCGCGATGGCCTCGTTGCGGCACGCCGTTCACACGTTGAAGGGAGCCGCCGGCATGGCGGGCCTCTCCACGGTCTCCGGATTGGCGCACCGCATGGAGGATGTGCTGGCGCTGATCGAAGCGAAAACTCTGCCGGCCGAGCCGGAGATCATCGACCTGCTGCTCTCGACTCACGATCTGATTGGCGACGTGGTGGCATCCCGCGGCGTGACGTCCACACTGCAGGGCGCCCTGGAATCCGCCAATGAGCGTTACGACATGCTCGCGTCTCTGGCGGAGGAATCCGCAGCCCCGGCGGCGACGCCTCCGGAGGAGGAACCGCTTTCCGAGGTAGAGGAGACCGACGAGAGTCTGCTGGATACGTTCCTGGGCGAGGCCGAATCGCACATGCTCCTGGCGGGCGATGCGTTCCGGACGCTTGCCACGGCCCCGGCTGACCCACAGCCGCTGCTGGCAGAAATGCGGCGCGCAGCGCACACCATCAAGGGCGCCGCCGGCATGGTGGGCCTGATGGCCGTCTCCCGCCTGGCGAAGTCCATGCAGTTTGTGCTGGACGCCATCGGGGCGAAGAACCTCCGATACACGCCCGGCATTTACGAGTTGCTGGGGGATACGTTTGATCTGCTGGCCGAGCTGATTGAAGCACGCGGCCAGAACGCGCCTTTCCTGGACCGGTTGAAGGCGCTGCTGGTCCAGTTGGACCAGACGCTCGCCAATCGAAGCGCGGCCGTGAGTATGCCGGTGCATGGCGCGGCGCGAGCCGAAGCGCTGACTTTGGCCCCGCCGCTGCCTGCCACATCAGACGCAGGGCTGCAAACGGTGCGGGTGTCCATGGACCGGCTGGCCGGCGTCAGCCGGGTGGTGGGCGAAATATTCCTGAACGCTTCGGCATTTGAGCAGCAGATTGCCGCCTTCAAGAGGGAGATGGACGAGCTCTCGCTCAACCTCTCGCGCATGCGCCGCATCTCGACGTCGCTGGCGGAGGAACAGAGCGCGGAGGGCGAGGGGCACGTGGCCCAACCGGCACAGGCGTCGGGCTCGGCCTCGGAATTCGACGTGCTGGAGTTCGACCGCTACTCGCGGCTCCACCTGCTTTCAAAGGATCTCTCGGAGGCCACCAGCGACCTTTCGGCGCTCAGTGCGCAGCTCAACGCGATGCGGTCTCAGATGGATTCCTGGGTGAGCCGCCAGCGCGGGCTGAGCGGCGAGGCGCAGGACAAGCTGATGCGGATGAGACTGGTGCCTCTCTCGTCGGTGGCCAACCGGCTACAGCGCACGGTTCGCATGAGCGCCGCCAAAACCGGAAAACAGGCCGCGCTGTTCCTGGAGGGCATGGATACGGAGTTCGACAAGTCCGTTGCCGAGCAGCTTTCCGGTCCGCTGGAGCACCTTCTGCGCAACGCCGTCGATCACGGCATCGAATCGCAGGAGGCCCGTCTGGCCAGTGGCAAACAGGCCGTAGGCGTCATCCGGCTGGAAGCATCGAGCCAGGGCGCCAATCTCGTCATCCGGCTCTCCGACGACGGAGCGGGGCTCAACGACGACCGGATCCGGGAGCAGGCGATCAAGCTCGGGTGGTTGACGCCGGAGGCTGCGCGGGCCACGGAATCCGAGGAACTAGCCCGGTTGATTCTGGAGCCAGGCTTTTCCACCGCCAAAACCGTGAGCGAGATTTCCGGCCGAGGTGTGGGTCTCGATATCGTCTCGGCCGCAGTCGACGGATTGCGGGGCCGCATGAGTGTCCAAAGTGCGCGCGGCGAAGGTACCACCTTCACGCTGCGCCTGCCGCTCTCGTTGGCCATGGCCAAGACAATGATTGTCGAGACAGCGGGCGTCCGTCTGGCCGTGCCAATGGTCACCTTCAAGCAGGCGTTGCGCATTCACCGTTCGGAACTGGAGACGCGTGATGGCCGGCCGGGCATCGATCTGGCCGGAGGCTGGGTGCCGGTGCTGCATCTGGCGGAATGGCTGGGCCTGCCTGAAATGGAGGACAACACGGAGCGTTGCACCCTGCTGTTTGTGGACAACGGCGAACGCGAAATCGCACTGGCCGTGGATCGTGTCATCGAGGCGCGCGAGGTGGTGGTTAAACCGCTGACGGGGCTGCTGGCGCGTCAGACGAACTTCTCCGGCGCGACCATTCTTGGCGACGGCGCGGTGGTGCTCATCCTCAACGTCTCGACGCTGGACGTGGGCGCAACCGGGCCCAATGTGGCATCCGCCCGACGCGCGATGCAGCATCAGGAGCGTCGCGAAGTGCTCATTGTCGACGACTCGCTCTCCGTCCGGCGTTCGGTGGCCAATCTGATGAAATCGGCCGGGTGGACGGTAATGACCGCGCGCGACGGCCTGGAGGGTTTGGAGCAGATGCAGCAGATGACCCGCCGGCCGGACCTGGTAATCATGGACATCGAAATGCCGCGCATGGATGGCTACGAACTCGCCGCCAAGCTCCGGTCGCAGAGCGCGTTTGACTCCGTACCACTGATAATTCTGACTTCGCGGGCCGGCGAAAAGCACCGCCGCAAGGCAACGGGCCTGGGCGTCGACGGTTATCTGGTGAAGCCCTGCCCGGACGACGTGCTGCTGGATGAAGTAGCGCGCTGCCTGGCCGCCGGGCGCCAGCCGAGGATCGCATCGTGATGAGAACCAACGAAGATCAAGCCAATCCGCTTTTCCGCGTCTCAGTTGGAATGCAGACCGGCCCCGCCAAGACGCTGCTCCTGCGTTTGCCCGGCATCCCGCTGCAACGGATCGTAATCGGCATCAGCGCCCGGCAACTGCTGGGCATCCAACCGGCCGACGCGTTCGCCCCCTGGCCGGCGGATCCCCCGCGCTGGATGGGTGTTGTGGAATGGAGTGGCCGGCAGGTGCAGGTGATCGACCTGGCGGCATGTCTGGGCTTGGGCGCGTCCGATTACCGGATGGCCCGGCGCCTGGCGTTTCTGCGGTGTCCGCGAAATCCCGGCGTGGTGGCGGTACCTGCCATGGGCGAGATGATCCAACTGGAGAATACCGACGACGCACGACCGGCCGCGCTGGAGAAGGGGCTGGCCGGGGAGTTCGTCCGCGGAGTCTTCCACCTTGGTTCCGAGTTGCTGTTGATCCCGGACCTGGATGCCATCTGGGAGCAAGTCCTCCATCCGGCGGTGGGCGGACCGCGGCGGGTATAGGATCCGCACTCGGCTCCGCGCTAAGCTTGGGATTCTGAATGAGCACATTCCGAATCGCCCTGGCCAATCTTCCATATCCGACGAGCCTGGAAGAGTCAGTCACTCTGGCCAAGCAGGCGATCGCGCAAGCGTCCCTGCAGGGCGCAGAGCTCATCTGCTTTCCGGAGTGTTACGTGCCTGGCTATCGCGGCCTGGGAAGACAGGCGCCGCCGCCTGATCCGGCTTCCCTCGAACGGGCGTGGTCCGCCATAGCGGAGGCAGCAGCGAGCGCGGGCCTGGTGGTGATTCTAGGCACAGAGCGCATTGTGGATGGCGGGCTGCGCATTACGGCGCTGGTGATTGAGCGGGACGGAACGCTTGCCGGCTTTCAGGACAAGGTACAACTCGATCCGTCCGAAGAGGGCACGTACTCCCCCGGCGCCGGCAGGCGCGTGTTCCAGACTGGCCCGCTAACGTTTGGCATCGCCATTTGCCACGAAGGCTGGCGCTATCCGGAGACCGTCCGCTGGGCCGCCCGGCAAGGCGCGCAGATCGTGTTTCACCCGCATCTCCACGAGGCAGAGCCCGGCAGCTACCGGCCGACGACGTTCGCCGATCCAGCCAATACATTCCATGAGAAGGCGGCACTCTGCCGGGCGGCCGAGAACACCTGCTTCTTTGCCACCGTCAACTACGCCAGCGACGGCTCGCCCACCACTTCGGCGATCGTGCGGCCTGACGGAACGCTGCTCAGCTTTCAACCCTACGGCCAGCGCGGCTTGCTCCTCGCCGACATCGAACTCAGCGAAGCGACACTGCTCCTGGCGAAGCGCTGCAAGGAAACCGGCGAGGCCTAGCAGATCTGGATTGTCTCCACGCCCAGAATCGACCCCAATTTGTGGATCTTCGCCGCGATATGGCCCACACCGACGGCGCAGTGATGCGCCGGGCCCTGCGCGTTCCAGCCCTCGATAAACTTGCGGGCGCCGATCGGGAAACGGTACCGGCTGTTGGTGTTCCCGATCTCCAGGATCGGGCCGGGCACAGACTCAGCCTCGGCCACCAGAAGTTTCAACCGCCCTCCAGCGCCCTCCACCACGGAGAGCAGCGTCGCCGGACCGTGCTTCACCGACATTTCCACCGACAGGCCGCGGCCCACCTTCCCGTGGAATACGCCGAGCGGCCGCACCTTCGTCCGGCCCTGAGCAATGGCCAGATGCCCCGGCCCATCGTGCCCCATCAGCACGACGTCGTCCCTGTAATCTGTGGCGTAGTATTCGGTGAAAGAGCCGCCAACGCCGAACGAATCCATGATCTTCATCGCTTGCGCGTTCTTCACTTCGCATTCCCCGGCCACGGGGATGCCGCGCGCGGTCAGCAGGCTGGTGCCCAGGATGATGGACGTGATTGTGTCTTCGATCGCGCCGTCCCGTGCGCCCTGGTAGAAATAGGCCAGCGAGCCGAGCGCGTGCCGCTCCACCATGCTGTCGAGTGCGACGGAAGTGCGGGCCGCCCGTTCCAGTTCGGACTGGAGGCAATCCGCCTGCACGTCAAAATTCTCGTGGAAGTGCGCAACTCGCTGCTGGATCTCCTCTGTGCCGACGTCTTCGCGCAGCGCCGCCAGTTCGTCTACCTCTAGCAGCTCGATGTGGCCGCCGAAGACCGCGCACTGGAGTGTGAGATCGGAATAGACGTCCAGCATCCCACCGTAATAGTGGCCCATGACGCCGAGCCGGTTGTGCTCCATCACGTGGGCCACGCGCGCCGCGTCCAGCCACTCGTCGATTTCAGCCCAAACCGCCGGATCGCCCTCCAGCACGCCTGTCACCTGAAAGAATGGAATCCCGCAGCGGCGGAATACATTGGCGATCTCCGGCACCGGGCAAGCTTGGCACCACGCCAGCCATTCGCCGGTCATGCGGCCGCGATCCGCCATGGCGTTAAAGGCAGCGTAGTCGATAGCTGCGCCGGGTGAGAGGTTTAGCACGATCACCGGCACCTTGGCGCGCCGGACGACAGGCAACACCGTGGACGAGAGGGCATATGTGGTGACGTGCAGAAACAGCAGATCGACACCGGCCCGACGGAACTCCTGACCGGCCCAGGCCGCCTTTTCGGGTGTGTCGATCATCCCGAGATCGACCACCTCAATATCGGGCCGCCCGAGGCGCCGCGCCACCTGGCCGGCCGCGTCCTTCAGACGGTTCTCCAGACCCTCGAACTGAGGCCAATAGGCGTCCAGGCCGATAGCGAAAACACCGACTTTCAGGGTAGAACCGGCGCCCGGGAGAGCCATTCAGAATCCTCCTGCGGTCATCGTATCAACATCGCGGCTGAGGATTGCCGTACGAACTTCTTGACTTAGCCGTCCGTCGGGCTTACGCTCATCTGGCGGTGCGTTCGATGCTAGTCCGGAGGAATCAGCGCCCTATGCCCACTTTGACCGCTTCTCAATTGGAGATACTTCACCGACTTCCACCACTGGCGATTGCGATCTTCGTCACGGACCGCACCTGCCATTTCGGCAGCTTCGCCCTGGAGTGCCTGGTCTTTCTCACGCTCTGGTTTGGTCTGGACGCGCTTTATCAACGATTTGTGCGCTAGGCCGGTCACCGAAGAATGGTAGACAAGCCCCACAATCCGCCGGATCCACCGCCCGAGGAGAAGGCCACTCCGCCGCCGGATGACCCGCGCCGCCGCTCCACCGAGTGGGAAGACGCGGAGCGGACTCCGGCGAACGAAGAAGAATATGCCCTGCGCCGCCTGCGGGCGTTGCGTGATTCAAGAAACAAACAGACGCCGTAATCGGAGAGATTCTCATGCCCGCCAAGAAGACGAATGACAGCAACACCTCCAAAGCCATCTGGAAGGCGCAGGGCGGCAAGCTATTCGCCAACCGGCCGCTCCTCCGGGAGCTTGACCCGGCCGTCGATCGCGTGGAGGCCGGCTCTTCCTTCGATACCCAGGACACCGCGCCTGCCCAACTCCGCCTGGACGCCCTCTCTACTTCGCGCGCGACCGATGCCGAATCGTTCACCGCGCCTATGGCCGGCAGCGCGAACTGGACTCCGCTGGGCCCCTTGGTCATTCCCAACGGCCAGACCTACTCCGCAGCCCGCGTGAACGTCTCCGGCCGGATCACGGCTATCGCTATCGATCCTTTAGCTCCGCTAACAATCTACGCGGGATCGGCCCAGGGCGGAGTGTGGAAGACCACCGATGGCGGCGCGAACTGGGCGCCGATGTCAGACAACCAGGCGTCGCTGGCGATTGGCGCGGTCATTCTGGACCCGAACAACCCTCAAACCATCTACGCCGCCACGGGCGAGGGCAACTTCAGCGCCGATAGCTACTACGGTCTGGGCGTTCTCAAGTCCATCGACGGCGGCTCCAACTGGACGCTCAACGGCGCCAGCACGTTCGCTGGCAAGCGCTTCTGCCGGCTCGCCATCCACGCCTCCAACTCCTCGCTCATTCTCGCGGCCGTCTCCAACGGCATCCACCGCAGCACCAATGCCGGAGTGGCCTGGGCGCCGCTCGCGGGCGGATTGCCCTCCGCCAATGCGACTGAGGTGGCGTTCGATCCGGGAAACGGGAACGTGGCTTACGCCGCCTTCTATGGCAACGGCATTTACAAGTCCACCAATGTCACCGCCGCCGCGCCTGCCTGGACCAAGCTCGCCGGCGGTCTGCCAACCACGCAACTCGGCCGCATCGTCCTGGCCGTCTCCCCCTCCTCGCCGTCCACGCTCTACGCCCTCATCGGCAATGGCAAGACTGACAATATCGACCGCTTCTACGTCTCCAACAACGCGGGTGCCAACTGGTCTGCAATTCCCCTCCCCGGCGGCAATATCGGAGGCCAGAGTTTCTACAATATTCACCTCACGGTGGATCCCACCACGCCCGATATCGTCTACCTATGCGGCATCTCGTTCTGGAAGGCGGTGCGCTCCGGGGCCGCCTGGAGCATCACCGATCTCGGCGGCGCCTTTCATCCCGATTGCCACGTCAGCGCCATCGATCCTTCCAACCACCTCACCATCTATGCCGGCAGCGACGGCGGGATCTACCGCTCCACCAACGGCGGCGCCACGTGGGATGACACGATCAACCAGGAGCTCTGCATCACCCAGTTTGAGTTCATCGACGATCATCCGGTCTCCGGCGCCTCTGTCTTTGGCGGCACCCAGGACAACGGCACGGAACAGTACCGCAATCACCCCGTCTTCTATCACGCCGACGAAGGCGACGGCGGCTGCACCATCATCAACGACAACACGCCGTCCAATGTCCTGAGTACCTACTACGGCGCCTCGCCCAAGCTGAGCACACAGGGCGGCAAGTTCGGCACCTGGAACGCCAAGTGGAACGGCATCACGGGCGAGGCGCTCTTCTATCCCCCCATGGTGGCCTGCGGGACCGATCCCAACCGCATCGCGGTGGGGACAGATCGCATCAACATCGATGCTTCCCAAGGCAGCGGCGGCTGGCCGGTGAAGATTCCCGCCGGCGGCGGCCTCGGGAGCGTCTCGGCCATTGCCTTCATTTCGCCCACGCTGCTCTACGCCGGCAATACGGCCGGACAGGTCTTCAAGATTGCCGGCACGACGGTCACCGCCATCAGCCAGGCGCCGCTGCCTGGGATGTACGTGTGGGACATCGCGGCTCTGCCCGGCAAGCCCAACGAGATCGTCATCGTCATGAGCGGCTTTGGAGTGCCCCACGTCTGGCGCGCCACCGTGCCCGCCACCGGACCTGCCGTGTGGACCGACATCTCGTCGAATCTCCCCGACATCCCGGTGAATGCCCTGGTCATCGATTCCGCCAACCCGGCCACGTTCTACATCGGTACCGACATCGGCGTGTTCCGCACGCTCAACGCGGGCGGCGCCTGGAGCCTCTATTCCAACGGCCTGCCCAACTGCGCCGTCTTTGACCTGAAGCTCCATCAGCCCACCCGAGTGCTGCGCGCCGCCACCCACGGCCGCGGCCTGTGGGAGATTCCCGTGGATGCCGCAGCCACGCCGGTCGCCGACCTGGTCTTCCGCGACCATCCGATGGACACCGCGCGCGTCTTCCCCACCCCCAACGCAGTGGCCGCCTGGGACGACCCGCTGCACTATGTCACCCTGGGCAACGACCTCTACTGGTGGATGAGCGCGGACATCAAGGTGGATGCTCTGGAAGGCGCCACGCCTTCGTACCAGATGCCGGTTTCCCAGGTGGAATACATTCGCTACGAGACCCAACTCCAGCACCGCCAAGCTCAGCGCGGCCGCGTCAATCTCGTTTACGTTCAGGTGCAAAACCGCGGGTATCTGCCTGCGGCCAATGTCCGAGTGAAGCTCCTCTACGCCGACGCCTCGGCGGGGCTGCCTGACTTGCCCGCCGATTTTTGGAGCGCCTTTCCGGCGGACTCCGCCGATACGTCGGTGTGGCGCCCCATCGGGGCGACGCAAACCATAGCCTCGGCCGCGCCTGGTATCCCCACCATCCTGGAATGGGACTGGACGCCGCCGGCCGGCGCCGCCACCCACTCGTGCCTGCTAGCCGTGATGGACAGCACTTCCGATCCGATTCCGGAGGCCGCCAAAGTGCTGACCGTAGGAACCCTGGTGCCTGGTGAGAAGCGGGTGACCCTCAAGAATCTCCACCTGATCGATCCTGCAGCCGCCTCCTCGGCGTCCATCCGCTTCACCGCCAGTTCCAGAAAGGTCCAGACCATCCGTGTGATTCCGCATACCCGGAATGTCCCGAACCTGACTTTCGCGTTCGAGCCGAAATTCGTGGAGAAGGTCAAGCTCTGGGAGGGATTCAAGAGGCAAAGCCTGCCGAAAGCAAAGACCGGCAGGCTCCAGTTTGTCGTCCCCAAAGAGGGCGTGACGTTGGCGATCAAGCCGGCCGCCCTGGCAGCCGGCGAACAACCCGCCAGCTTTTCGGTGATTCAATATGAGGGTGAGACCATCGTGGGAGGCAGCACCTTCGTCGTCCGCCCCAAGCGCTGACAGTCGCGTATGAGAGCACTCTGGATCCTACTTGGGCTATCGGCCTTGTCCGGCTGGGCAGCAGGACAGGACCCGGTGAAGCCTTTCCGGTACCGGGGCAACGCATACGGCATCGCGAATCTTGGCGCCTGCATCCATGGCTATGGCTTTGCCGGCGGCGGTGGCGGCGGAGAGGTTCTCGTCTTCCAGGGACTGTCGGTCGGCGGGGAAGGCACCTACAACACCTTCAGCGACGGATGGGCCATGGGCTTCCTCAACGCCCAGGTCGGCTATCACTTCGGCAATCGCAACAAGCGGGTAGGGATGGACCCCTTCATCTCCGGCGGGGCCGGTCTCGCGATCTTCGAATCGGGTGGGCGGCAGGAGGCAGGGGGGAATTTCGGCGGTGGAGCCACTTACTGGTTCAAGGAGAGGGTGGGCCTTCGGTTCGAAGGCCGTGCAATGACCGTGGGCCGCTCGGATTTGGTCTTTGTAGGACGAATCGGCGTTTCGTTCCGCTGACACCCCCCGGATCGCTGTCGCGGTCGCAGCTATTTTTTCGCAGCCGCCTGGCGTTCCGTCTCCGGCGGCACCATGCCCCTGATGCGCATGTAGGTGATCAGGTTCCCGTAGTGCAGCGCGGTGTGATCCAGCAGGTGCAGCGCGCCCAACGCCTTTGGACGTTCGGTATTTCCGCGCTTTACCGTTTCGGCGAACCGGGCATCGGTCCAGCCTTCCATTACGGCGTTGCAGTAATCGAAGGACGCGTTGATCGCTTTCGTCAACTCCGCCTTGCCCGCGGTGTCCCGCCAGGTTTCTTTGTTGGGATTCGGCTCGGGCTTGAAGCCCGCGCAGATGGAGAAGTTGGCCTCTGCGATGTGCGCGATGAGGGCGCGCATCGTCATCACGTCCGGCGCCGGCTTGAAGTCGTAATCCGATTGGGGAATCTTCGCGATCGCCTCGATGAGGTTCTGACGGAAGACATCGACCGAGGTCTTCAGGCTCTTCGCCACCGCGTCTTGTTGTCCGAAACAAGCGCTCGCGCTCAGCGCGGCGCCCAATACAAAACGGCCCAGTTTGTTCTTCATAAGTTCACCAGCCCAGCACGGTCATCCGTCCCAGAATGATCGCGCTGTATCTGTCCATCCTCGCAGGCTTTCGCCTCCTGGGGGCGGGCACCACGGCCGCGAGCCGCGCACCCTGTTCGCGGCTGATCCGCGCCGCCGTGGTGCCGTAGTGGACCTGCGCCGCCGCCTCCGCGCCAAAGACGCCGGGCCCCCACTCGATCACGTTCAGATACAACTCCAGAATCCGCTTCTTACCCAACACCAGTTCTGCCACCGGCACGATGGCGAACTCGGCCGCCTTGCGAATCGGATTTCCGTGCGTGGTGAAAAACAGGTTCTTGATCAACTGCTGCGAGATGGTGGATGCGCCGCGGGGATGGCCCGCCTCGGCGTCCTCAATTGCATCCTGGATCTGCTCCCAGTCGAAACCGTGGTGCTTATAGAAGTTGCCGTCCTCGGCCGCGATCACGGCGTGCTGGAACGCCGGGGAAATTCGCGACAACGGCACGAATTGATACCGCTTTACGTACTTGCCCTTGGCGAACCACGACTCCACGCGGCGCTGCATGTGCACGCCTGTCGTCGGCGGATCGATGAACTTCAGCGTCAGCAGGCTCAGCAGCACCCACACCGCTGCCGCAGCCAGGCCGAGACCAGTCCACCGCAGCCACCACCTTAGCGGACGTCGCTGGCTTGCCACTTGTCGAAATCCAGAAGCCTCTCCCGGCCCGCGCCGCGCAGCGTCAGCTTGTTCGAGCCGCGCTCCTGTTGCATCCAGCGGCTGTCGTACATCTTCGTGCCGCGCATGATCTCCTTGCCGTCCACCTTCGGCGCGACGCCGTACTCGCATTCGAGCACGTGGCCGCGCAGGGTTTCAAACCGCACGACCGGCCGCGGGTCCATGCGCGACTCCAGCTTCAATGCGCGCACTTTGCCTTTGAACTCGTCCCACGACGCAAACTCGCGCGGCGACGCCACCTGCATCACCACGGCGTTGTGCAGATGGGCGCTCACCATGCGCTTGCCGCCGCCCTCGATCGGCTTCCATTCGTACGGCTGCAAAGGCCGGAATGCAATCCACGCCTTGCCGCCCTGTGCGAAGAGCCAGCCGCTGGCGTCCTCCTCCAGCTTGTCGAGGTCCTTCGAAAAGAACCCGTTGATGTGCTCGTACTTGGTCCCTTTGGGGATGTCGTAGAGCGCCACGATGGCATCTCGATCCTGCGCCACCTGCTCATAGAACGATCCGCTCAACAGCTTGTCGGGCGAATCGTACATCTTTTTCGAGCGCACCACGCCCTCGGTGCCGAAGTCTGGCATGAAGGTGAAGTACATCTGCAGTTCGCGTAGCCCGGAATAGGGGTGCATGGCGAACAGGGTGTTCTCCTTGCCGCGCGCATCAGGCAGAGACCACGTGACATCCCACGAGTGCTGCTGTACCGGCTGCAGCATGCCGCCCTGATCCGAACCCACGGCGTAATCCGGGCACATGTAGGTCATCTTGTAGACGTCGCCGTTGCGCTCGTCTTCAAACCGCCAGCGGTGGCGGGTGCGCTTCGTTTCGACATGGGTGTAGCATTCCGTGCGGTCCGTGGACATGGCCTTTGTCACCGCGTGCGGCTCAAACAGTCCCGCCATCGCGGCCAGCGACGTATAGCTGTAGAAGCCCGGATACGGATAGCCCTCGCCATAGAGCAGCCACGAGAAGTCGCTGGCTACGCCGGCCCACTTCTCTTTCACCATGCGGTCGTCACTGCGGGCGTGGGCGCCGACGAAGAGTCCGTGCAGCGTCTCCACACCGAAATCGGCCATCAGCATCTCCAGCATCACCCGGGCTTTCTGTTTCAGGAGCGGATCCTCGGCCCACGCCGCCAGATAGGACAGCGGCAGGAAATACACGCCAATGTAGTGGGTGCAATCGTACTCGCCCTGACCGCGCTTCACCGTCAGATCCATCCACTGCTCAATCCAGCCGCGCGCTTCCGCCATGTTCTCTTCGCTGCTCCTGCCGGTGAACCACTCAGTGCCCGCCTCGCCCTTCCACTTCTGCGCCATCAGGTAGAGCGACGTGTAGTACAGCAGCCAGTGATTCTCGGTGTCACCGCGGAACGGCATATACGTCTTCCAGGCCCGGCGCAAGGCCGTCCGCGCTTCGGGGCTTAAGCGCCCCTTCTCCGTGTAGGCCAGGGCCGTCACAGGGAACATCCAGAACATGTCGCCCGACGGATCTTTCAGCAATTCGATGAGTTTTGGAGAGCACCACGCGCACTCCTCATTCAGCCAGTATTTGGCGGCCATGGTCGTGTAGCTGCCGCGCTCCTCGGATGCAGCGTGCGTGCGGATCACTTCCAGGCGCCGGCCCTCGAACGTATCCAGGCCGGTCTCTGGCGTGAATGCGATGTCGTAGACAATCGAACCTTCCAGCCCGATCTTGCGCCACGTCCGTCCGGCATTGTCACTCTGGTAGAGCGCGTCTTCGTGGACCGCGGCATAGAGGCGTCCGTCGATGTCGGGGTCCCACGCCACGCGCCAGATCTGCCCGTCGTTACGCCGCACCCACGTCGCGCCGCCGTCCTCACTCACCAGTGCGCCGACACCCCAACCGCTGACGGCGATGCGCGCCGCGCTGCGCGGATCGAAGGCAATGTTGTAGATAGTGCGTGCTCCGTCTACACCCGCCACGCGGGTCCACGCCGCGCCGCCGTCGCGCGAAACCCAGAGCCCGGCGTGCTGGGTGGCCGCCATCCACAGTTTCGGGTCATGGGGCGATTGCTGGATCTCCGTGGTCTCGGCCGCCTCGCGGCATACCGCACGCCAGGTCTCGCCGGCATCCTCGCTCACCCACATGCCCGCCTCGCCGCCACGAAAGACACGGCCGGTTTTGGTCCGGTCCACCTTCACTGCATGAGTGTACTTCCGCGTGAATCCCGCGTCCTTGTGCGCCCAGGTTTTGCCGCCGTCCCGCGACACGCCCACGCCGTCCGGCAGAGCTACGTAGACGTTGGCCGAATCCGCATCCACGTCCTGCAGTTCGGTCATGTCCCACGACGTAGTAATGCGCCACGTCTTGCCGCCGTCGTCGGAACGCACAGCGCCGTTGCCGGCCGCCAACCAGAGCGTCGACCCTTGAAACGAGATGCCCTGTACCAGAGGATGGCTGAAGCCCAGCGGTCGAAATGCCCCGCCGGGATCGCGCATCGCCAAGCCGCTCTGGCGCACCGGCAGACCGGCCACCCAGCCCTTCGACGCCACGCTGCTGACATACATCCGGTGGCGGGTTTGCGCGGACAACGCAACCACGCAGAGAGCGAACGCAAAAAAATACCGCATTCTGGTTATTGTAGGACTATGGTGACCCTGATCCTCGCCTGCCTGCTGGCGCCCGTCGCAGAGATCCCCGCCGGCGCCCATCTGCTACTGCGGCTCATCAACACGGTGAACACCGCCACGGCCAAGCCCGGGGACTTTGTCTACATGACAACCGCGTCGCCCGTCAGTGTCAATGGCGCCATCCTGATCCCGGTGGGCACCCATGTGCAGGGCGTCGTCGCCCACGCGCGCCGCTCCGGAAGGGTATCCGGCCGTGCCGAACTCGCCATTCGAATCGAGACGTTCACGCTCAATAGTGGCAAGGTCCTGCGGTTCAGTCCGGAGCTCAGTTCGGTCGACAGCGGCGGCTCCGCGCAGAAAGCCGTTGGCAAAGAGAATACGGTTCAGCAGGGATCCGACGTGGGCCGCGATGCTTCGCGCGTGGCGATCCTCGCCGGCAGCGGGGCCTCCGTCGGCGGAATGGCGGATCGCAGCTGGTCCGGCGCCGGCATCGGCGCGGGTATTGGGGCAGGCGTGGGCGCCGCCACCGCGCTCCTCACCCGCGGCAAAGAAGTGGAGTTGCGCTCCGGTTCTACTCTGGATGTGGTGTTCTCGCGGCCGGTCCCGGTGGAATAGCGCTCGGCTTCGCCGTTTTTTCGCCAGATTACATTCAAATGGACCAGATCCCATCGGACGGACAGTTGAGCTACACCGTCCGGGGATTCTACATGCAGAGTGGACCCACGCGGGCCGTCCACGGCCCTGTGCGTCCGATTTCGATTTCCTGGCGTCTAACAGTAAAGAGAGGTTCCATGACATTACGCCCCTTGCATGATCGTGTGCTGGTGAAGCGAGTCGAAGAGGGCGAATCCGTCATCGGCGGTATCATCATCCCGGACTCCGCGAAAGAGAAACCCCATAAGGGCGAAGTCGTTGCCGTGGGCACCGGCCGAGTTCTGGAATCCGGCAAGCGCGTCGAGCTCGACGTGAAGGCCGGCGAAACCATCCTCTTTGGCAAGTACTCCGGGGCCGAGGCCAAGATCGGCGGCGTCGAGTATCTGATTCTGCGTGAGGACGAAATTCTGGCGGTGCTCGGTTAGGCCGCGCCGCTCCCATTTGAAGGAGATTTTATACCCATGATTGCCACCCGCTGGACCCGCCTCGCCATCCTCGCCACGCTCACCCTCTGCGCTTCGCTCACCGCGTCCGCTCAGTTGAAGGTCGGCACGGTTAGCCTTTCCAAAGCCCTTGCGGACACAGCCGAGATTAAGTTGGCGGAGGCCGACCTCAAAGCCAAGTTCGGCCCCCGCCAGGAACAACTCGCCAGTATGGAGAAAGAAATCGCCAAGCTCCAGCAGGAGGGCGAGGCCAATCAACAGAAGTACAACGAGGCCACGATGGCCGAGTTGTCCAGCCGTATCCAGATCAAGCAGCGCCAGTTGCAGCGCAACAGCGAAGCTCTCCAGGAAGCCGTTAACCGCGAACGCCAGGACATCCTCCAGCGCGTGGGCCAGCGCCTCCAGGAAGTGATCAAGAAGGTGGCTGAAGAGAAGGGTTTAGACATGGTGGCCGACTCTGCCAACATGCTCTACTTCAAGCCCACGCTCGACATCTCCGCTGAAGTGACCACGGCCTACGATAAGGCCTATCCGGCCAAGAAGTAACTGCTCAAACAGGAGAGGAGGGCCAGCAAATGCCCGGCTATCTCGACAACTACGGCGCATCAGACGCCAAACGCGAACGCGGCATGAAGAGGATACTGCTCGCCGCCCTGGGTATCGTCGTTGTCACGCTGGGCGGCTACTGGTTCCTCCATGACTTCCAGGAGAAGCGGCAGGTCTCGCAATTCCGGAGTCTGCTCGAGGAAAAGAAGTACGAGGACGCCTACCGGCTGTGGGGCTGTGACCCGGCCAAGCCCTGCCGGGACTACAGCCTCGTCAAGTTCATGGAGGATTGGGGGCCGAAGAGCCCGCATCCTGACATCACCCAGGCCAGCATCCGCCGCACGCGCTCCTGCGATGGCGGCATTATTCAAATCCTTCAGTTCAAATCCGGTGACGAAGTCCTGCTCTACGTCGATCGCCAGAGCCGTACCATCGGATTCAGCCCCTTCGATTACTGCGTGGACCCGGCAGGCCGTAACACCAAACTGCTCGACATTTTCTTCCGTTGATCCAACCCTCACCTCAGCTGCGCGAACTGCTCGCAGGCGCCGAATCCGCCCTGACGCTGGATCTCGCCGCACTGGAACTGGCTTCCATCGATAACCCCGAGTTGGACTCCGAGGCCGCACTCCGCACTCTGGACGACTGGGCCGCAGCCATCGCCGGGCGGGTCTCGCCACAAGCGCCCGGCGCACAGTACCTCTCGGCGGCCAACCGCTACCTCTTTGAAGAGATGACGCTGCGTGGTGACAGCGAGGATTACTACGCGCCGGCCAACTCGTGCCTGGATCAGGCGCTTGTGCGCCGCCGCGGCCTGCCGCTCACCCTCTCCATCATCTACACCGAAATCGCCAGGCGCCTTGGCCGCCCGGTCTTCGGCGTGGGCCTGCCCGCACACTTTATTTGCATTTACGATGACGGTGAAGTCCCCGTGTTTATCGATGTGTTTGATCGTGGACGCCTGATGACCGAGGACGATTGCCTGGATCTCGTCGAGGAGCGTACCGGTCAGCGCTTCGAGGTGACGCCAGTCCTCTTCGCGCCCGCGGCGCGGCGCGAAATCGTCCTGCGCATGATGAACAATCTGTACGGCGCTTACCGGCGCCGGGGCGATGCGCTGCGAGCCGGCACCGTCGAGGATTGGTTTCGCCAGTCGATTGGGACTTAGCGGGGCAATGCAAAGTAGGGCTTGTTTGTCTTCCAACGCCCGCGCGTGAAATCAGGGAACGCCAGCGGCGCACTGCCTTTGGCGATGGATTGTTCCGACATCCCGATCACCGCGCTCATCGTGACGGAATCATAGAGGTCCAGAGGCGTGGGTGTTTTGTCCCGTGCCGCCGCCAGGAACAGGCGCACTTCCAGATCATCCGTTCCGCCATGTCCGCCGGCCAGCGGATCGGCGGCGCCGCCCTCGCGCGTCACCGGCCTCCACCACGCATGATCAAACTCACTCTGATAGGGAGCAAAGTCCTCCCACTCGTGATACTTGGCCGTGCGTCCCTCCACATACACCGTGCCTGGCTGCTCGCGGTATAGCCCACGCGTGCCCTGCACCATCCAGCGGTTGTCGTAGGGCCGCGGCAGTTGCATATCGTAATTCAGCACAATGCTCTTGCCCTGCTTCGTGCGGATCACGGACGTTACAATGTCGCCCTGCCGGTACACCCGTTTCGCGTTGGGATGATCCGCGCCAAAAGTCCGCCGGAAGTATTCATTGATCCCGCGGGACTCGGTCGCAGTAGACGAGATGGTTTCAAACGCATCGCCGCGGTTGATGTCCAGCCAGCTCACCACCGGCCCCAGAGCATGAGTGGGATACTGATCTGCATTGCGTTTCACCAGGTACTCACCGCCCCAGCGTATGTTGCCCTGCTTGTCGAAGAACCAGTGATCCACGCAATCGTGCGAATGTGCGCAATGACAGTGCACCATCGTGCCGAACAGCCCGGCGCGGATCATGTTCAGCACCGCCAGATTGTCGCGGCGGAAGCTCCAGTTTTCCATCATCATGCACGGTGTGCCGGTCTTCTCGTGTGTCTCGACAAGCTGCCAGCACTCCTCAACCGTGAGCGCAGCCGGCACTTCGACGCCGGTGTATTTGCCAGCCTGCATGGTGTGGACGGCCATCGGTGTGTGGAGATGCCACGGCACGGCTATCAGCACCGCGTCGAGATCCGTACGATCCAGAAGTTTGCGGTAGGCGTCCGGCGAGCCGGTGTAGCCGGCCGGGTTGGGCTGACCAGCCTTCACAACCCGCGCCTGCGCACGCTCCAGCATGGCCTGATCCGTGTCACACAGCGCCGTCACCGCCACGCCCGGCGCCTTCAGTGCCATACCCAGGAGGGCCGAGCCGCGGTTGCCCACGCCCACGATTCCGAGCCGCACCGTTTTATCCTGTGCCCACGACGCGGATGCCAACATACCGGTCACGAATGTTCGTCGCTCCATCACTTGCCTCTCGTGCATTTATACACCCTCTAGCCTGCGAGTGGTGTTTGTGGATAGAATCAGTATCCGGTATTAATGTCCTTGCACGTCGACGAGTTGGAGGCCCGCCTCCATCAGTTCAACAAGCTGATGACGGAACTTCTGCGCGGCCGCATGGCCCGGAACACGTTCCAGCCCTGGGAGGTGGAGATCCTGCTGGATATCGAAGCCTGCGCGCTGCGGGACGCCAACCGCCGGGAGATGCTGCGCCGCTACCAGCGTGCGGCCAACCGCTATTTTGAGCGCGGCGGACGGACCCTGCTGAAACTCTCTGAGTATCTGGAGAAGAAGCACCGTCTGCCTCTGACGACCGAACCACAGTAGCAGGCACGGGCAACGGCTGGAACAGGCGTTCCTACTTCTGTTCAGACACCGAACGCTCAGCCAGCTCCCCCAGAATCGGCAGATGGAAGAGCACGCCCTGATTGGTCTTCACCAGCATGAAAACCCAGGTTCCCATGACAACCAACTGCAGCATCTGCCCCATATTGCGCATACCGCCAACCGATCGCGTGATGGGGCTGAAGACGTGCTCGACGAACAGCCAGAGCACGAAGATATAGAGCCCTTGGAAGGCGTGGAAGCGCACATTCCGGTCCTCACGGAACCGGTTGGAGGCAAGCATGACGATGGAGGCCACCCATCCGACAAGCGGGATATAGCAAAGGGTCGACGCCTTTTGTGGCGTCATGGTGCTCAGAAACTCGTCGATTTTCGCACCGGCATCCTGTTGAGCCGGTTTTGCTTTGGGTGGCTGCGCAGAGTCGCCCGGCGCAGCCTGCCGCGTACCGCAGCCGGCGCAGAACACGTCTGCCGGCTCAACCTGGCTCCCGCATTGTGTACAAAAGGGCATGGCAACTAACCCCGTAGTGTACTACGACAAGCAGGTCGCCCTTGTTCCGTACACTAACGTCCGCGGAGCCCGCCCGGCTATGTGAAGTGACGCCGGTGGCGGCTGCGGATCTCGTCGAGCGCAATTTGCAGGTCCCGCTCGCCCACTTGGACGATCCGCGCCTCGCCACCCTCAATGGCTCTGTGAATGGCCGCGCGAGTCGCCCGTTCACAGAGGCTGCCTAGGTCCGCGCCGGACAGACCGCCGGAGAGCCTGGCGACCTGGCCGAGTTCCGCGAGGCCAAGATTCGGCATCCTCCGGAGGTGCAGGGCTAGGATCTCTTCGCGCTCCTTCTCATCCGGCAGGGGCAAATCGATGATCTCTTCCAGCGCACCGGCGGCGAGTACTGAGGAGTCGAGCCGCTGAATGAAGCTGGTGGCGGCCAAGACCGCCACGCCGCGCAGGTTGGCACGTGCGCTCATCTCGGCCAGGAAGTGTTGAGTCAGCCCGCCAGCGAGGAGTTCATCGACGTCATCCAGGAACAGAATGCAGGGCGCCGCCTGACTGGCCAGGCGGAAGGCCTCGTGCAGGGTGGCGATGGGATTGGTGTGGAGGGAATGGAACAGCCGCCCGCGCAGGGCCAGGAACCCGGCGCCGCTTTCGCTGGCGACAGCCCGCGCCAATAGGGTCTTTCCCGAGCCCTGGGGGCCACTCAGAAGCACTCCCACGGCCTGGGCCAGCCCGGAGCAGGCGTAGAGCTCGGCGTGGCGCAGAGGCCACTCCACAAGCTCGCGGAGCCGCTGCTTCGCTGGTTCCATTCCGCCAATATGAGTCCAGCGCGTCGCCGGAGTCTCCAGAAAGATCTCGCTGTCCGCCGTGCCATCCACCATGCCCAGTGCCGCCAGAAAGTCTTCGCCTCGCACTTTGGGTGGTTCGCCGCCCCGGCGCATAGCCAGCAGGACGGCCTCCTGACAGATGGCGTCCAGGTCGGCGCCCGTGAGTCCCGACGTGGCTCTCGCCAAATGCTCGAAGTCCACCTCTCCCTCTACGGGCAGAGCTCTCACGCGGGTCTCCAGAATCTCGCGGCGCGTGGCCCGGTCCGGCACAGGCACCACCACTTCACGATCCAGCCGTCCCCGCCGGCGCAGTTCGGCCGCCAGGCTGTTCGGCCGGGCGGTGGCGCCGATCAACAGGATCCGCCCTTCCGGCGCAAGAGAGTCGATCTCGGCGAGCAGATGAGCCAGCAGCGCTCCTTCGGTGCGGCCCTGCTCGAAGGTGTCCCGCGGCGCCAGGAGGTCAATATCGTCGATGTAGAGAATGGAGGGCGCGCCGCGGCGCGCTTCGTCAAACGCCAAAGCCAGCGCGGCGATACCGCCCTGATGGAATCGGTCCAGCAGATCCGCCCCTCTTCGCAGCAGAAAAGCGGCTCCGCATTGCTCCGCGATCTTCCGCGCTAAACGGGACTTGCCGCACCCGGGCGGCCCCGATAACAGCAGGGCACGCGGCGTCTCCAACCCCATCGACAGTACGCTTGGGCTGGGATCCAGAGCCCATTTCGCCAATTCCAGTACGCCGCCGGTGCGTTCTCGTGATTGAACTTGCATGAGTGTATTCGCCCCTCCGCGCAGGTGGCCAATACCCTCTTCGGTCATGGGGCTGCGTTCTTGAGCCGAATCGGCATCAGCCCTTGCCGCGGCTGCGCGGCAATCACCGCCGGTTCCAGCCGCCGCAAACGGTCATCCATGGCGGTTAGTTCGACAGCCTGCGCCTCGAGCGCCGTGTGCAGCTCCTCTATGTACAGTTCGCGAAGCTCCAGTTCGCTCTTGACACGCCGCAGCTCGGAGTCTTTTTGATTGAGGATGGACTCCAACCGGTCCAGTTCGGCGGAAAATACTTCTTCGGGCTGATCCAGGCGCTCCACACCCACTTAGTGGGCCGCGCCCGAAAAGATTCTCAGACAGACTGAGCCGCGCACCCGATAATTCGCCATGACGTAATCCGCCCGGTCAAATCCTCGTCATCGAAAGTGAACGGGCCAAACGACAGCCCGAAAGAGAAGCGGAAGGGAAAAGAGTCATGAAGAACAGATTGATTTTGACTTTGGCGCTGGCGGCAGGGACCTTGTTGGCGCAGGGACGGGGTGGACCCGGCATGGGTCGCAGCATGATGGGCGGGCCTGGCGGCCCGATGGCGCCAGGAATGCAAGGCCGTGGGCCGGGCCTTGCCAACGCCGACGCCCTGAAGACGGCCCTGGGGCTAAGCGATGCCCAAGTGCAGCAGTTGCGCGATCTCCGCACCCAGCAGGCTGACGCGGCCAAGCCGGTGATGGAGCAGATCCGAGCCAAGCGGCAGGCGCTGGCCGAGGCGATGAAGGCCACGTCGCCCGACTCCGTCCTTATCGGGCAGTTGATGGTGGATATCCGCAAGCTGAACGACTCGATGAAGGCCGCCCGCAGCGAACGGGAAGCTAAGGCGCTGGCGATCCTGACACC
Organism: Bryobacterales bacterium; assembly: GCA_016721425.1. Taxonomy (GTDB): domain Bacteria; phylum Acidobacteriota; class Terriglobia; order Bryobacterales; family Bryobacteraceae; genus Paludibaculum. Next base: position 205,498 of record JADKID010000005.1, read on the forward strand.
AGACCAGAAGACGAAACTTGCGGCCCTCCAAGAGGCGCAGAAATTGATGCCGGCCGTTGGACAGGCCACCGCGCTCGGCCTGCTGGCGCCCCCTCCGGACGCTGGCCCCCGGGCAATGCCGGGTGGGATGGCCCGCCGCGCGCCTGGCATGGCCGGACGCGGGCAACGGCAGTAACAGTTTGCTTTTTCGCGGTTGGCGGGGCTCCGGCCCCGCCGTTTTTTTATGGGCGCGGCGCCCAGGCAGGCATCACATAGGCGTAGAACAGCACTACGCAGCCGATCACGCAGGCCAGGAAAATGCTGTGCCGCAGCGTAAAGCGGAACAGCCGGGATTCGTCCTCCTGCGGCATGCCGGTGGCGGCCGCCGCCACTGCGATGCTCTGCAAGCTGATCATCTTGCCCATCACGCCGCCGCTGGAGTTGGACGCCGCCATCAGGATCGGATTCAGGGACAGGCTCTGCGCCGTCACCACCTGCAGGTTTCCAAACAGCGCGTTGGCGCTGGTGTCGCTCCCCGTAAGAAACACGCCCAGCCATCCAAGCAGCGCACTAAAGAACGGAAAGGCCGCGCCGGTGGCGGCAAACGCCAGGCCCAGCGTGGCGGTGGCGCCGGAGTAATTCATCAGAAATGCCAGTGCGAGGACAGAGGCCACTGTCAGCGCCGGCTTGCCCAGCTGGCTGCATGTGGTGCGGAATACCAACAACAGCACGCTGCCCGGCGCACGAAGCACCAGGGCCGAAAGCGCGCACGCCACCAGACAGGCGGAGCCGGAGGCTGACAGCCAGTTCAGCGCGTAGCGGGCGGCATAGGGCGATACCTTGGCCGTAACGGGCGGCGCTTGGAGTACCTGATTGTGCAGGCCCGGCCAATCGATCAGCACGGTGTAGCCATTCAGCAACGCCTTGAATTCCACACGGCTCCAAACCAATACAGTAGCCACCAGCAATAGATAGGGAGACCACGCCAGGGCGACAGCGGAGAAGCTGTGCCGCGGCGGCAGCGTGGATTCGGCGGCGGCGCCGTCAAAGGTGAAATGATCCTTGGGCTTCCAGACCAGTGTGAGGCCGATGCAGGCGGCAATGGCGGCGAGCGAGCCAAAAATGTCCGTCAATTCAGGGCCCAGGAAGTTGGAGGCGTAGATCTGCGCTCCGGCAAAGGCGATGCCCGCGGCGGCGGTGGCGGGCAGCACTCCGCGCAGGGCCCGCCAGCCGCCCATAACGGCGATCAGATAGCTCGGGATGAATACCGAAACCGGCGCGCAGATGCGCCCCACCGTGGCGCTGAGCTTGTCCAATGGCAGGCCCGTGATGCCGGCCAGGGTGATGACGGGAATTCCCAGGGAGCCGAAAGCGACCGGCGCCGTATTGGCCAGCAGGCAGATGGCGGCGGAGTAGAAGGGCGAGAACCCCAACCCGGTGAGCATCGCGGCGGCCACGGCGACCGGCGCGCCAAATCCGGCCGCGCCTTCCACAAACGCACCAAACGCAAAGGCGATCAGCAGGGCTTGCAGCCGGCGATCCTGCGTCAGGCCGCCGATCGAGTCCTTAATGATCTCGAATTGGCCCGTCTCCACACTCAGGCGGTACAGAAAGATCGCCCAAAAGATGATCCAGCAGATGGGAAACAGGCCGAACGCCGCGCCATAGGCGATGGCGCTCAACGTCTGCGCAGCCGGCATCCGGTAGACAAAAAGGGCTACGGCCGCGGCCGCCGCCAGTCCGGCCAGCCCGGCTACCCAGGCTGCTTTCTTTCTGACGCCCAGCAGATAGAGCAGCGTGAATAGGGGAAGTGCGGCAGCCAGGGCGGAAAGGCCCAGACTGCCGGCGATGGGTGTATAGGCCTGCTGCCACATGGCCCACTATTGTATGGCAGCGGGTATCGTGCGCGCTCCTACGAAAACCGGGACAGACAGAATGGTCCCATCTTCAGCGCGGAACTCCAGCGTATACTCGCCCAGGAATCCTGGGCCCAGTTGCCAGTAGAAGATCCCGCCCTCGGCATCGAAAGTCGAGCCAATCGGCAATTCGCGCAGCTCGTCGCCCACGCGCAAGCCAGCAGTCCAAGCCTGACCGGCGGCCAGATGGATCTCGAGATGATCGAGCTCCGGAATCTCAATCGGCGTCAGCAGCCCCTCGCCGCCCTGCCGCACCGGCACCAGCGCCGCATCCAGATCGTAGCCGCGCTTAAATGCCGGGTACGCGCCCGGCGCCACCGCCGCACGCTGCATGCGGGCCGCGCGAAGTTGAATGGTCCGGTCCGCCTCCACAATCTCAGCCGCCGCCGGCAACACCGGCACCGTGCCAGCGTTGGCGCCCACCACGCCGTTCTGGATGTTGAAGAACCGGCTGCCGATGCCGTCGCCATGGCCCAGATTGTCGTAAACAATCCAGGCGATAGTGTGCATCCCGTTCAGGTAGTTGGTGGAATTCAGGCTGTACTGCCCCAGGCTGCCGCTGCTATTGGCGTAGCCGGGGAACAGCGACGCGACATCGCCGCGGAACAGTCCGTAAGCCGGATGTCCGATGTTCACGCCATCGACGTTCACCCAGATGGTCGAACCATCTGCCGCAATCAGAGCAGGCTGCGGCGTCAACGCCCAGCCATCATCGGTGATCGTGCCGGAGATCGTCTGGCCCGGTTGGGGATTGTCGAGCGCGCCAAAGGGCTTGATCGAGTGGGCATTGTCCACGGTGATCGTCTTGTTCCCCAACTCCGTCTGGTTCCCCTCCTCGTCCACCGCAATGGCGCGCAGCTTGAAGACGCCGTTGCCGCTGCCAGGCAGGGCGTTGGTCAGCATCATATAGCCCCAGACGGCGCGGTTTGCAATGGGATTCGTCTTGAACTGCGCCTCCACATCCGGCCGCGCCCCCGGTACGAACAGCGCATCGCCGATGTAGACGTAGCCGTTCGGATACCGTTGCTCGGCCCCGATGGGGTCGCGCCAGATCGTCAGCTTCTTTACCCCAAGGTCGTCCAGCGCCCACCCCGTGACGGCAATGCCGCCCGATATGCCAGTGAGATTGTTCACCGGCGTTTCGAAGACGCCAAAGGGGACGGTGGTCCCGCTCTTCACGGTGAGCGTGCAGGTCAGCGTCAGCGGACCGTTCGTGGCCCCTGTCGCATTTACCGTGACGGCGCCCACGTAAGTACCAAGCGCGGGCAGAGCAGATGGCACGATGAAGACGGAGAACTTCGTGCTGCCCGTACCCGCCCCCGGCGTGACGCCCAGCCACGGACGGTTGGATATTGCGGTCCAGTTGTTGCTGCCGCCGGCCACAGTGAGAATCACATCCTGGGGAGAGGTCACCGCCGAACCGCTCCCGTTCGCGCCAAAGACCAGCGCCGTGCGGCTCAGCGAGAGGGTGACCGAAGGGGCAGCGCCTTCCACTGTCAACGTGAAGATCGACTCCTTGCCGCCGGCCTTCACCCATACCTGGAACACCCCGGGCGTGGACCCGAGTTGAACCTGCGCGCTGGCGTTGCCGTTGACGTCCGATTGCGTGGACGCGTTCAGCAGGGTACCGCCGACGTTCGGCACCACCAACCACGCCACCGGCGTCGCCGGCAGAGGATTACCGAAGGCGTCGGCAATGCGGACCACCAGCGAAACAGGCAGCATGGCGCCGGGCTTGCCGGTCTGGCCGTTCCCCTGCAAGATGATGGGCGCCACCGGGGTGCCGCCTGTGACAGTCAACTGCACGCCGGGAAAATCGCGCAAAGCGCCGATGTTCACCAGGAGCGGGGCGTTCCCGACGCGCCCTTCTACAATCAGATCGCACGAGGCAAATCCGTTCACGTCGCTCAGCGGAGTTCCCCCGGCGCACCGCGCTACCACGCCGGCAGCCGGATCCGTATTGCTGGTGGAAACATTCAGGGCAACGCCCGGAATCGGGGTGGGGTTGGTGGCATTGCCGCCTCCGCTCAAGACCTGCACCCGGACTGTGTCCACAGTGGTGGAGCCCAGTTGGGCAGAAATCGTGAAGCTCCCCTGCGCCGGCTTTACCAGGGTGATCATCGGCGGCGGATTGTAGTTGGTTGCCCCCGTCACCGGGTAGGACGTCATGTTGAAGACGGCCGCGCCGATGTCGGTGGTGGCGGTGATGGAATAGACAAGGAAAGGCGTGCCCGGGTTGAAGAACCCTCCGGGAACGGCCACCACCTGCGCCAGGCCGTTGGAGTCTGTCACGGTATTGCCGTTGGAGCCGCTGAAATTGACCCCTCCTTGTTGAGTCCAGGTGACGGGCTTACCCGCGATGGGCGCTCCCGCCGCGTCTACCACTTTCACCACCATCGGCACCGTGAAGCCGTTGCCGAGCATCGTCAACTGGCCGTCGCCGGAGACCTTGATGATCTTCGACACGCCGCCGGACACGGCGGTCACGGTCAACGTGCAGTTCAAGAAAACCGGGCTGTTCGAAGCGCCCGGCGCAACCACGGTAATCTTGCCGGTATACACCCCGGCGGCCGGCAGCGAAGCGGCCACGATGGAGACGTGGAGCGCTCCGCCCGGCGTGCCGCTGCCCGGCGTGACTGCCAGCCAGGCGCTGTCGGACGACGCGCTCCAGGACGTGATTGCGCCGGACGAGGCCGTTACCGTGATGTCCTGAGCGGGTGAAATCGCGGACCCGCCGGCCGTTGCCGTGAACGCGGCCGTATTGCTGCTGAGCGATACGGTGGCCGCGCCGCACGCAGAGATGGTGAGCGGCGTGACGACACTACTCACGCCCTGCACGAAGCGGGGCGCCGCCTCCGTGGAGGCCACGAAAGTAGAGGCGACTGGAGCGAAGCCTCCCACCACAGTGATGGAACCCAACCCGGGCAGCGGCGCGGCGGAGTACGTCGCCGTGGCGTTGAAGGTAAGCGTCGAGACGTTGCCGACATTGGACGCGGTCACCTCCCAAACAGCCGTGCCCGACCCCGCGCTGAGCGCAACTACGCCCGTGCTGGCATTTGCGGTGGAGCCGCCTACCCCAACCGCTACCAGGGACGCCGCGTCGCCGGCGGCGTTCGATCCGCTGACTGGCACGGAAATGGTCACATTGGCCGGCACATTCGAGAACACGGCTCGCAGGCGCGTACCTTGCGACGCTTTGCCTGCCCCTACGCCGATACCGGTGAAGGCGTTGCTGAAGAACATCGACTCCGTGTTGTAAATGGTCCCGGGCGAGTTCTGGCTCGAAGCCGCGGCAGCGTGGCGGAATGCGCTGCCAAACATCTCCGAGAAGATGATCGGGATGGGATATGTCCCAGGCGAGCACTGCTGCACGGAAGAAGGTGCGGTGGATAGGATCATACCCGCAACGACAGCGGCCACGGTCACGGTGGGGGAAGCAATCGAGACGCCAACCGGAGACGTGGCGGAAACGTTCATGGAAATCAGGGATGGCGAGAAAATGCCACCGGCGCCCAACGCGCTCGCATTGGCGCGAACATTGACGAGGCGAAGGATACGCGGGACACCGTTTCCGGGCGGGTCAAACGGGATGTTGGACCAGCGGAGCGAAGTCGGCGTGATCTGCTGCGCGCCGAAGACATTTGGCCGGTTCGGGCCCTTGTACTGGCCGCCGCCGAGCGCGGTCACGGAGCCGGCAAAGGGCACTGCGGACGCTTCCACCTGCTCGGCCGGCTGCGGCTCATCCAAGAGCAGCAAAGCCTCGGAACGAGTGCCCGACGGGTCCAGCAACCGGCTGGTCACGTTGGTGTTGAGTGTGGCATCGATGTTCACGGTGGGAATGGGCTGGCCTGCCGCCGTGGGGGTGCCGCCGGTGCAGGAGATGACCACCTGGCCGACCTCTTCGGCCACGCCCTCCACGCGAACGGCCGGCGCCACGCCGGCGTTCATCGTGCAAACCAGCGGGGCCTGGGCGGCGGCAAGACCGGAAAAAAGGACGAAACTCGTCAATAACCTGCAGGAATGAGTGCTCACACCTACAAGGTACTCCAGTTGTCAGCGAATTACGCGATTCGCCACCAACACGGAGCGCGCGGTACCCGGCACCGGATGCGGCGGCCCGGCCTCGAACCCCACCTCCCGCAGTATCGCGCCGTATTCAGCCAGAGTGTACGCATCGCCGGCGGCCGTCGTCGCCAGCATCGTCATCGCGAACCACGCCGCGGCCGAGGGCGAAACGCGGTCCTCGTGCGGAAACATTGCCACAATAAACACGCGCCCATTTTCGGCCATCGCCTGATGCAGACGCCGCAACATCGCCACGCAACCGGCCTTGTCGAAATGATGGAGGATGTTGGGCAGCAGCACGGCATCGTAGCCGTCACCCAGGTCCACCTCAAATACGCTGCCGGGCAGCGCCTGCCAGCGCTCCTCCACTGCCGCGATCCGCGCATTCTCCTGCGCCAGCGCCAGCACCCCCGCCCAATCCACCGCCACGCAGCGGGCCTCGGGGCAGGCTTGGAGAATCGAAATGCCATACATACCGTGCCCGGCGGCCACGTCCAGCACCTTTTCCACCCGTCCGGCGATCTGCGCCGTAAACCGCGCCGGCGGCAGCGCCATCGGGATCATGGCACGGGCAAAATCGAGCCACACCGGGTGGTCCGGCTCCATCGTGCCTTCCTCGCTCACCACCGCACCGCCCTGGCGCACCGCCTCAGTGAACCGCGCAAAGGCCGCATACATCAGCGGCGAGTGCTGAAACCCGATGATCCCCCCGAGATACTCCGGCGACTCGCGATCCAGGAACACGGCCGATTCCCGCGTCAGCTGGTAGCGCTCGCCGTCTTTGACGATCAGATCCAGCACGGTGAGCCCATCCAGCAAAATGCGGATGCCGCGCGGCGCGGCCTGCGTGGCAGCGGCGATCTCCTCCACCGTCTGGCGGCCCCGCGCGATGTGCGTGAACACCTCCAACTCGACACCAGCGCGCGCCACCGCGCTCTTCTGGAAGCCGTTGAGGCACTCCATGAATTTGATTGGGGTTAGCATGATGGAACTTTGGACGCGGGCGGACGGCGCGTCAGGTAGCGCTGCCATTTCAGCTCTTCCCCAGGTGCATCGAACCTCTCCACCCAGTAGCGGCGGAACTCGTCCTCGCACCGCAACCCGCGCGTCTCTGATTCGGTCAGCGCAGCCTGCAACGCATCGTCGATCGGCGCAAACGGAGCGAGCCGGGCCGCCAGCACAGCGTAATCCTGGCGCTTGCCCAGCAGCGACTGGATCTCGCGCACGCTGTCCATTCTGCCTTGGTATACCGGGCCGAAGAAATCGCGGAACAGTTCCAGCGTGTAGCGGAAGCGCTTCGCCGTCAGGCGGAATTCGTGGAGACGCGTCGCCGACTCGGCCTTGAGGATCGTCTTGCGCCCGGCCTTGAAGAAGTCGGCGGCCAGCGGCGGCAACTCGGTGCGGGCCAGCAGCGCCGCATCCTCCGGCGAAGAGCGCAGCACGTCGTAGCGCGGCATCCATATCAGCGGCAGATCGTCCGCGCGCAGAAGATAGAGTTGGCCGGTCAACGCCAAGCCGGCCCGCCGCCGTTCCGCGGTCATCCGTACGAGCAACCCGTGCTCCGCCGGTAGTTGTTCCTTGCGCAGCAACTCCATGCCGACATCCAAATCCCGCGCCACCGCTGCCGCGGCCAGCGCCGGTTTCAGGGCCAGGCGCATGGCCCGCGCCTCGCGCGCCGGAAACAGCGCGGCAAACATGCGCAGCGCCTGAGAGAGACGACGGACGGCGACGCGCATATCGTGAACGGGATCCTCCGCAGGATCGGCAATCGTCCGCTCGATCTCGCGGTCCAGCCGCGTGGTGGCCTTCCGCAACAGTTCCCGCGCATGCTGATCGAACGTGATCACAGACGCACCCCAGTCACCGTGAGAGGCCGCTGGTAAGCCTGCCGAAACTCCGGCTCCACGCGCTCCACAGCCCACTGCTCCAGCGCGGTATCGGATTCCGCATGCAGCGCGATGGTCAATCCGGCGGCCAGCTGACATTCGATCTGGTCCACGCGCTGATCCCTGCTGCGGTCCAGCGCGTCCGCAATGCGCAGGATGGGCGCCAGCAGCAGAAGGACCCGTTGGCGCTCCAGAGAAAGCGCCTGAAACTCCCCGTGGCGCGGCGTGGGCATGGACTTGCGGTGGTAGCGGCAGAGCATGGCTACCTCCAGTCTCTCGCTGTCGGTGAAGCCGGCGAGATCGGAGTTGGCCACAATGTACTGCGAGTGTTTGTGATGGCTCATGTCGTTGATGGCGTGGCCGACGTCGCGCAGCAGGGCTGCGGCCTCCAGCAAGCGGCCCTGCTCGGGCTCCAGCTTGTGCCAGGGCGCCAGCACCTGGAACAGATCCCGGGCGAAGACGGCCACCTTGCGGGCGTGCTTCAGGTCCACGGCGAAGCGGCGCGCAAAGTGCTCCACCACCATCCGCTGATCCGATTGCAGCCGCGCCCGCTCGTGACCCGCGCCCCGGTTCGCCAGGTCGCGTATGATGCCGTCCCTCACCCCCGCCGCGCAATAGGCAAGCTGCGGAATCTGGAACTGATCCAGCACCTTCACCAGCACCGCCGCGCCCGGCAGGATGATCTCCGCCCGGCGCGGCCCAATGCCCGTCACCGCGCGACGCTGGCTGAGCGGCATCACTCCCAGCGCCTTATAGAGCCTGCGGATTTGCGCCACAGTCGCACGGCGGCGGTCCGCCTCCTCGCGGCGCAGCCGGGGAATCCGGTTGGCGGCTGAGACGATGGCCGATGCCGACGCCGATGTGCCGATAGCGCGGGCGAAATTGCCCGGCTCAATCCGGCGCGCCGCCACGGCCAGCTTTTCGTCGATGAACTCCTCCATGCGCCGCACGTCTTCCGCCGCAGGAGGATCGTTCTGGAGGAATACAGAGTGCAGCCGCACGGCGCCCAACGGGCGCGAAAAAGCAGCCCGCAGCTTGCCCTCCTGCGCTTCGATAATCTCCGCGCTGCCGCCGCCGATATCGATGATCAGGATCCGCTCCGCCGGGTGCGGCCAGCGCGATTCCACGCCCATGTGGATCAGCCGCGCCTCTTCCTGGCCGGAAATCACTTCCACCGGCTGATCGAGAATCGCGTTGACCCGCTCCATGAACTCCTCGCCGTTGGAGGCATCTCGTACCGCCGCCGTTGCCACCGCGCGGCTGGCGAGTATCCCCAGCGGGCGATAGGCGGCCACCATGCGTTGGAGCACTGCGCACACCGTATCGATGGCCGCCGGATCCAGGCTGCCGGTGCGGAAGACGCTCTCGCCCAGGCGCGTCACCTGGCGGTCTTCCGCCAGCACCCGGATGGGCGCGCGCGGCTCCACTTCCGCCGCCATCATGCGGACGGAGTTGCTGCCGATATCAATCGCGGCGTAACGTGGCATGGCGCAAAGGGCGGGCTTCGGTAGAGACTTAGATTATGACCCAAGGGACAACCGTGCTGGGATTGGCCTTCTTCGTGACCTGCGCCGCGGCGCAGACGCCCAACGCTCAGGCGGTCCTGCGCGGCGTGGAGGCCCTGAGCCCGCGCTTCGACAAGATCTCGCGGCAGATCTGGGAGAGCCCCGAGCTTGGCTGGCGTGAGCATAAGAGCTCGGCGCTCCTGAAGGAAGAGCTGCGCGCCGCCGGTTTCCGGATCACCGACAACGTGGCGGGCCTGCCCACCGCCTTCACGGCGGAGTGGGGCTCCGGCGCACCGGTGATCGGCATCATTGGCGAGTATGACGCCCTGCCCGGCCTCTCTCAGGTGGACCTGCCGGAAAAGCAGGCCCGCGTCGCCGGTGCGCCCGGCCACGGCTGCGGCCACAATCTCTTCGGTCCGGCGTCCGCCATGGCTGCCATCGCCGCTAAAGAGCAGCTCATCGCGCGCAAGCTCCCCGGCACCATCCGCTTCTACGGCACTCCGTACGAAGAGGGCGGCGCGGGTAAGGTCTACATGATCCGCGCCGGAGCGTTCAAAGACACCTCCGCCGTGCTGGCCTGGCACCCGTGGGATGGCAATATGGCCGACGACAACTCCTGGCTGGCTAACGTCAAGGCCGACGTCCGCTTCAAGGGCAGCGCTGCCCACGCCGCCGGTGCGCCTGACGCAGGCCGCTCGGCGCTCGACGCCGTGGAGCTCATGACGCACGCCGTCAATCTGATGCGCGAACACGTCCCGCAGGAGACGCGCATGCACTACGTCATCACCAACGGCGGCTCGGCGGCAAACATCGTCCCGGACGCGGCGGCACTCTCCATCATCGTGCGCCATCCGGATTTGAAGACGCTGGAGGGGCTCTGGGAGCGCGTCATGAACTGCGCGCAGGCAGGCGCACTCGCCACCGGAACCACTGTCGAAATAGAGATCGCTGCGGGCTACGCCAATTTCGTCACCAACACCGTATTGCGGGATCTGCTGGACCGGAACCTGAAGATCACCGGCGGAGTCACGTACACGCCGGACGAAGCGGCATTCGCCGAGCGGGTCCGCCTAAGCGTCGGCGCGGGCGCGCTGCCGCCCCTGGACGCAGGCTCGAAAATCCAGGCGCCGCGCACCACGCTCAGCTCCGTCTCCACCGACGTCGGCGATGTGAGCTGGGTGACGCCCACCGGACATATGCTGGCCGCGACGTTCCCGCCCGGAGTGCCGCTCCATTCCTGGCAATCCACCGCCTGCGCCGGCACCAGCATCGGGCGCAAGGGCATGATGGTGGCGGCGAAGACACTCGCCCTTTCCGCCGTGGAGCTGTTTCAGAACCCGGAACTGGTGAAGCAGGCGCGCGCCACATTCGATGCCAAAATGGCCGGGCAGAAGTACCGTTCGCTCATCCCCGAAGGGAAACGCCCCGCGTTGCCGGCGGCCCAGTAGCGCCGCCCTACCGGAGCAGCGCGGCCAGCGTCGAAACCACTTCTCGAAACGCCTCGGCGTCCGGGTCGATCAGCTCTGCATGACCCACGCCCGGCAATGCCAACAGCTCAACATCGTCGTTGACGGAACGGGCAGCCACCGCATATGCCTCCGAGATCTCCAGCGGGACGATATGGTCCTCGGTGCCATGGATCAGCCGCGCCGGCACCACCAGCGGGAGCCGCTCCACGGGGGACGCCGCCTGATAACGCTCCGGATACTGTGCCGGGCTGCCTCCGAGAAACTCAGCCGCCGCCCCCTTGCCCAGCTGAAGCTCCCAGGCCCGCCGCAGGTCCGCCGCGCCGGCCAGCGAGACCGCGCCCCGCAGCGGCAGTACCCGCTCGCCTGCCAGCCATAGCGCGAGTTGGCCGCCCGCCGAGTGGCCCGCAACGGCGATCCGCCGCAGGTCAATGCCATGATTGCCGGCCTCCCGGCCGAAGAAAACGCCCGCCGCCCGGACGTCGTCCAGCGTGCCAGGCCATCCGCCGCCAGGATTGCCCACGCGGCGGTATTCCAACGAGAACGTCGCGATGCCCTCCCGTTGCAGGTACTCGCAGAACGGCTGGGCCCGGCTCAGATCATAGGCCGCTCGCCAGAATCCGCCGTGAATCATGATGACGGCCGGGAACGGTCCCCCATCGGCCGGCAACCGCAATTCCCCGTACTGCTCGGCGCCGGGTCCGTAAGAGAGTCTGAACGGCGTGTTACTGTGCGTACTTCTTCTCCAACTTCGCTCGCGTCTTCCGCATCTTCGTCTTCTCCTGCTCCGAGGGCGGATACAGCGCAAACGATTTGGCCAGATTCGCCTTCGCCTCGCCGTATGCCTTGGCGCGATCTTCCACCTTCTGCCGCAGATACGTCCGCCACACCAGTTCCTTGGACTGCGGATCCAGTAGATCCACAATCAGCGTACCTTCCACGAAATTCCGCACCACCCACTCTTCGTAGCCCCAGCCCCAGGCGCCGCCCCAATAGGGCGGGTAGCCGCCATACATGTGCGGATAGCCGCCGTACATTCCACCAAGGCCGACGCCGGTCACCGTCTCTTCGGTCTTCAGCTTCCGGGCCACCCAGTAACGCACGGCCAGGCTGTACTTCTGATCGCGCGGAACCTCCTTCATGCCGCGCAACTCCATCGATCCGCTGATGAAGTTCTTAATGCGCTCGCGCACCTGCGGATCGGCCAGCAGGCCGGTCTTGGTCATCTCCTGGCCGCCGACAAAACTGAAGGTTTTGTGGACCGTGAAGTCGATGTCGGGATTGAAGTCAGTCTTGACGTCGCCAGCGACGGCCGTCAGAGATGCCAGCAACAGGCCGGTGAACAGGTTGGTTTTCATGGATTTCAGGACTTGATCAAGAGTACCGCGGCCTGCGCCTCTCCCGACTTGCCTTCGCCCACCGGCCCCACCCTCTCAGCCGTCTTGAACTTCACCGAAACACGTTCCACCGGCAACCCCAACGCTCCCGCCAGAGTTTCCCGGATCGCCTGCCGGAAATGCTTCAGCTTGGGGCGCTCCAGAATTACCGTGGAATCCACGTTGCTGATAGAGTAGCCTCGCTCGACAACAAGGGACACGGCGTGCCGCAGAAATACTAAGGAGTCACACCCATGCCAGCGCGGATCGGTGTCCGGAAAGTGCATCCCAATATCGCCATCCGCAATGGCGCCCAGCAGGGCATCGGTGATGGCGTGCGCCAGTACGTCGGCGTCGGAATGGCCGTCCAGCCCGATTTCACTGGGGATCGTGACGCCGCCCAAAATCAGCGGACGGCCTGAAACCAGCCGGTGATTGTCCCAGCCCAGGCCCGTGCGCACATCCATCAGGCCACGCCCTTGCTGCGCTCTTCCGCCAGGAACAACTTAGCCAGTTCAATATCGGAGGGGCGCGTAATCTTGATGTTGCGGTCGCTGCCCGGAACTACTGTGACCTCGATCCGCTCCAGGCGCTCCACCAGGCTCGATTCATCCGTACCCACGAATCCGTCTTCGCGCGCTTTCTGGAACGCCTCACGCAGAAGTTCCGCCCGGAAAACCTGCGGCGTCTGCGCCAACACCAACCGGTCGCGGTTCAGCGTACCGCGTACCGTGTGGCGCTGCACCTGTTTCACGGTGTCCACCGGAACAATCCCGACAATCGCCGCGCCGGTCAAGGCCGCCTGCTCGATCACTTCTACGATCGTGGCGGCATCGATAAATGGCCGTACGGCGTCGTGGACAGCCACAATCTCCACCTCCGGCGCCAGCGATGCCAGAGCGTTCTCCACCGAATGCTGCCGCGAGTCGCCGCCCTCCACGCACCGCACCGGCTTGGCGAAGACCTCGCCTTGCAGCACTTCCTCCACGCGGGCCAGATCCTCGCCCCGCAGAGCAATCACCACCTCGCCCACCAGCGGGCAGGCGACGAACTTGCGAATCGTGTGCAGCAGGATGGGCGAGCCCTCCAGCAGGAGAAACTGTTTGCGGCTGGGGGTGGCGGCATCGGCCGCCTGGCCCTTCATCCGGGTGCCTAGTCCCGCGGCGGGGAGGATGACGGTGACGTTCATAGTGTCAGCTTTCTGATGAAATCGGTGGCGGCCGGGTTCCGGCTAGTTCTCCGGATGAGCCGGCGTGGGCGCTTTCTCGGGGACCGGGTCATGGGCACGCGACGTGGCCACGGACGCGGGCTTGTCGTGGATGTGATGGACACGCTCGTCGAAGCGGCCAAAGATCATCTTACCGGCCTGCGTTTGCAGCACGCTGGTGACGCTGATGTCGATGGTGCGTGAAATGTGCTTCTTCGCATTGTCCACCACCACCATCGTCCCGTCATCCAGGTAGGCGACGCCCTGGTTGAACTCCTTGCCTTCTTTGAGAATGAAGACGCGCATCACCTCGCCCGGCAGCACGATGGGCTTGAGAGCATTGGCCAGTTCGTTGATGTTCAATACTTCCACGCCGTGCAGTTGCGCCACTTTGTTCAGATTGAAATCATTGGTGATCACCTTGCAGTCATACACCTTGGCGAGCTCAATCAGCTTCAGATCCACTTCCCGCACGTTGGGGAAATCGTCTTCCAGAATCTGCACGTTCAGATTCGCCATCTTCTGGACGCGCTGCAAAACGTCTAAACCCCGACGCCCCCGGTTGCGCTTCATCGAGTCGGCCGAATCCGCCACCAGCTGCAGTTCCCGCAACACAAACTGAGGCACCACGAGAATGCCGTCCAGGAACCCCGTCTCGGCGATATCGGCGATGCGGCCATCGATAATCACGCTGGTGTCGAGAATCTTGAACGACTGCTTGGTGACCTTCTCGCCGCCGAACAGTCCGCCCAGCGCGGACAGGTTCAGCATGTCACCCTTGGTTGCGCCGACAATGAGGCCGACGTAAGTCATCAACAGCAGGATGAACAGTTGTAGGAATGAGACAGTTCCCTTGCCCCCGGGCATCGCCCAGGCCACAATGAGAGAAATTAGAAACGCACCGAGAATTCCAAGCACTGAGCCGACAGCCGCGCCAATCAAACGCTTCAGGCTCACCTGCTTCAGCCGCACCTCAAAGAAAACAATCAGGATTCCGAGGATAATACCAACAAGGGCGGCTATCTGCGCGGTCAAGCTAAACGGTTGAAGGACGTAGGCTGCGGCTGCCAGGATTAGCACAAACAGCGCCCTGATCAGCAACAGATCGTTCACTGGAGACTCCTCCATCAATTGTAAGAACACGGCAAAGAGCTCCCGCAGGAGAGCCCTGTCGCGCCATGAGTATACCACCAGCATAAGCCGCGCGGGCGCAAATCGGAGAGGCCAGCCCGTTCCCGAATCCCCGCCCGGCATGGCCGGCGGGCGCCGCTAGTCCGCCCCGCCCCTCATTCTTCCCATTCCCGTCTGGTAAAGTCGGCTTATGATCCGGCCTGAGGAGCTCACCACCGACGCCCCGCTGGTCTGGTCCCCTGGGACCGGCAACAACGTGTGGGCGATCTTCACCGCCGCCATCGACGGCGACGTGCCCGCCATCCGCCAACTCCTGGCCAACGATCCGGCGCTGGCCCGCTGCCACTTCCACTACCGCACGCCCATCTACTTCGCTGTCCGCGAAAACCAGCTTGCCGCCGCGGCCTGCCTCTTGGAGCACGGCGCAGATCCCGCCAGCCTGGCCGTCGGCGACAGCCTGCTTCAAATCACGCGCGACCGCGGCTACACCGCGATGCAGCATCTCCTCGAAACGTTCTTCCTGGAAAAGTACAACGCCTCGCCCTTGGGCGACCCCGTCGCCGCCGCCATCCGCCAGCGCGACCTCCCCCAAGTCCAGGCCCTGCTCGACGCCTCGCCCACGCTCATCCACGCCGGAGACCAGCACGGCAACCAGCCCATCCACTGGGCCGTGATGACACGCCAGATGGAAATCATCGACGCTCTGCTGGCCCGCGGCGCCGATATCAACGCCAAACGCTTCGACGGCGCGCGGCCCATCCATCTGAGCAACGGCGATTACAGTTACCGCGGCTGGCGCGACGTGCCCAATGGCGTCACGGCCACGCCCGCCGAGGTGCTGGCTCACGTCATCGCGCGCGGCGCTTATGTCGATGTCTGGACCGCGTGCCACCAGGGCGACCTGGCGCGCGTCACCGAACTGCTCGATCAGGACCCCTCGCTGGTCAACCGCAACTCCGACTACGCATCCTACTACCTGGGCTGCGGCTCGCCCATTCGAAACGCCGCCGCCAAAGGGCACATCGAGATCGTCAAATTGCTGCTCGCGCGCGGCGCAGACCCCAACCTGCCCGAAGAGGGCATTGCCCCGCACGGCCACGCCCTCTACTCCGCCGCCGCCAACGGTCACTACGAGCTCGCCGAACTTCTGCTGGCCCACGGCGCCAACCCCAACGCCGCGGTGGAGAGCTCCGCCGATTGCCTCAGCCGCGCCATCATGAACGAGGACCAGCCGATGATCGACCTGCTGGTGTCCCACGGCGCACAGCGTTCCGTCGAGATTTCGGCCTACTACGGCGATATCGGCGCCGCCGAGGCTCGCTTCGCAGCCGATCCATCGTCTGCGAACGACCCCGATGCCCTCGCCAATGCCGCGGCCGAGGGCCAGGACGACTTCGCCCGCCTGATGCTGCGCTATCAGCCCGATCTCGCCAGGCGCATCGCTGTCACCGCGAAAAACCCGGAGCTCACCGAGTTCCTGTTCCAGCAAGGCATGGACCCCAACCACGCCGATTGGCTGGGCGTCACGCGCCTCCACGAGTTCGCGCGCCGCGGCGATGCCGAGCGCGCCGCCGTGTTTCTGGATCACGGCGCCGATCCCAACGTGCGCGACGACGATCTCGGCTCCACGCCCCTCGCCTGGGCCGCCAAGTACGGCCAGGCCGCGATGGTGGATCTGCTCCTCAGCCGCGGCGCCAGGCCCCATCTGCCGGATGATCCGCCATGGGCCACCCCCATCGCCTGGGCCCGCCGGCGCGGCCATGCGCAGATCGTGGAACGGCTCGCACGGGAAGGGGAGAACTGAACTATGAACGACTTCGGCCCAGCCACACCGATCCTCCGAGTCCTCAATCTGGCCGCCAGCATCGACTACTACGTCAACCGCCTCGGCTTTCAGATTGACTTCCAAGGCCCTGGCGATTTCGCGTCCGTCTCACGGGACCGCTGCATCCTTTTCCTATCGGTGGGCGATCAGGGCCACACCGGCGCCTGGGCCTGGATCGGAGTCAGCGACGTCGAACTGCTCCATCAGGAGTTCGCCGCCAAAGGCGCCCTCATTCGCCAGGGACCCACCAACTTCTCCTGGGCCCGCGAGATTCAGGTGACGGATCCCGACGGCAATATCCTGCGGTTTGGCTCCGATCCCATACAAGGGCAGCCCTGCGGACCCTGGCTCGATATGCACGGCGTAAGCTGGCAGTTATGAGACGCCGCGAATTTGTCCATGCGCTTGGCGCAGCTACCGCATCGTTCCGTCAGTCCGCACCCACTGCCAAGCCCAACATCGTCTTCATCCTGGCCGACGACCTTGGCTGGTCTGACCTCGGTTGCTACGGCGCGGACCTCCACGAGACGCCCAACCTGGACCGTCTCGCCCGGCAGGGCGTGCGCTTCTCTCATGCCTACTCAGCCTCTCCCGTCTGCTCGCCCACCCGCGCCTCCATCCACACCGGCAAGTGCCCGGCCCGCCTCCAGATGACAATCTGGCGGGAAAGCGCACGCACACCGCCGCTCAAGAGCCGCCTGATTCCGCCCATGGTGGAAGAGAACCTGCCTCTTTCTGAGATCACACTCGCCAAGGTCCTGCGCAACGAGGGCTACATGACGGCCCACGTCGGCAAGTGGCATCTCGGTAACGCCGAACACTATCCCGAGGCTCACGGCTTCGACATCAACATCGGCGGCACCGTCTGGGGCGCTCCCCAGACCTACTTCTATCCCTATAGCGGCGACAAGCTCTTCGGCGGCGAGTACCGCTACATCCCCGGCCTGGCCGGCGGCATGCCCGGAGAATACCTCACGGACCGCCTCACCAGCGAGGCCATCCGAATCGTGGAGAGCGCCGGCGATCGGCCCTTTTTCCTCAATCTCTGCTATCACTCCGTCCACACGCCCATCGAGGGCAAGCCCGCGCTGGTCGATCGTTTTCGCGGCAAGCTAAAGCCGGGCCTGCACCACCAAAACCCCGGCTATGCCGCCATGGTGAGCAGCCTGGACGAGAACGTGGGCCGCCTCATGGCCGTGCTCGATCAACGGCGTCTGGCGGCAAACACGATCCTGGTCTTCGCCTCCGACAACGGCGGCTTCATCGGCCAACATCAGGGCGAAACCGTCACCGACAACTATCCGCTGCGTTCCGGCAAGGGCGCACTCTACGAGGGCGGCATTCGTATCCCGCTGATCATTCGCAGTCCAGGCCTTGCTGCGCCCGGCCGCGTCTCCAGCCAGCGCGTCTGCTCCACGGACTTTTACCCCACCTTGCTGGAAGCCGCCGGAGTACCGGCCAGCGCCCGCAGAAACGCTCCGCTCGATGGCATCAGTCTCGCCCGGCTCCTCAGCGACCCGGCCGCCCGCCTGCCACGCGAAGATCTCTTCTTCCACTACCCGCACTACTACCCCACCACGGCCCCGGTCAGCGCCATGATCAGCCGCGGGTGGAAGCTGATTGAACAACTGGAAACAGGCAAGGTCGAGCTCTACAACCTGGACCAAGACCCCGGCGAGAATACCGATCTCGCCCCAGCCATGGCGGACCTCGCCGGCCAGTTGCGTACCCGCCTGCACGCCTGGCGCGCGGAAGTGCGCGCCCCCATGCCGGCCACCAATCCCCATTTCCCGCAATGAACACAGGAGACTCCGATGTCACTACGACCCGTTAAGCGGCTCATCCAATCCAAGCCGGTCCTGGAAGGCGCCGGCGTCCATCTGCGCCGCGGCTTCGGCTTCGGCAACACCTCGGACTTCGATCCGTTCCTGCTGTTCGACGATTTCCGCAACGACGTGCCGGCAGACTACCTGGCCGGCTTTCCGTGGCATCCTCACCGTGGCATCGAGACCATCACCTACGTCCTGGCCGGCGAAGTGGACCACGCCGATAGCATGGGCAACAGCGGGGCCATCACCGCCGGCGACGTGCAGTGGATGACCGCCGGACGCGGCATCATCCATCAGGAAATGCCCCGCGGCGACAAGGACGGCCGCATGCACGGCTTCCAGCTCTGGGCCAACCTTCCTGCGTCTCTCAAGATGACCGAGCCGCGCTACCAGGAGGTGAAGGCGGCATCCATTCCGCAGATTCAGGAAGACGACGGCACACTGGTCAAGGTGATCTGCGGCAGTTTCTGGGGCACCAAAGGCCCCGTCGACGGCATCGCCGCCGAGCCTGTCTATCTCGATGTCTTCGTGCCGCCCGGCCGCAGCCGGTCTCTCCCCGTGGAGACCACACGCCACGCCTTCGCCTACGTCTTTGCAGGCAACGGCCAGTTTGGCAACGCCTCCGCGCCGCAGCCCGTGCGCACCGAGGGCGCCAGCCCGGCCCAGCCGGCAAACGCCGACAACCATTCCCTGATCCTCTTCGACCGTGGCGACGAGGTCACCGTGCAGGCCGGTGAGAACGGCATCCGCTTCCTGCTCGTCTCCGGCCAGCCCCTCGAGGAACCCGTCGCCTGGCAGGGTCCCATCGTCATGAATACGCAGGAGCAACTGCGCCAGGCATTCAGCGAGTTGCAGGCCGGTACGTTTCTCAATCCGCCGCGCTGAGCCTCAACGCGCCCCGTCCAACAGTTGAATCGTCGTGGCCGGGCCCAGGTCGGCCGGGTCATTCCATGAATTCAGCACCCACACGATCTTCTTGTCGGGCGTGAATTCCAGCGCCTGCACCGGAGGCTTTACCTTGTCCACCGTCGTGCTCCACTGGTTCACCCAGTTGTTCACCAGCGTGTTGCCGTTGGGCAATCGAGTCGCAATCTGAAAGCCATCGATCTTGTGTCCGGCCGCATCCTCGGCCGTGATCTGCCAAACCGCCCTGCCCTGCGGATCCACTTCCAGCACCAGCTTCTTATTGGTGGTCACCAGCGTGTTGCCGTTCTTCAGCCGCTCCGCCGACCACGGGCTCTCCACGGCGTAAGTCCACACCGCCGCGCCAACTCGGTCGTACTCCACCACCTTTTTCGCATCCATGTGCGCCACCAGGAAGTTGCCGCCGGGCGTGAGGCGCGCGTGGCGGAAGTGCCCATGGACATTCTTCGGATTCCCCACGGGCAGCGTGAATTCTCTCTCCACTCTTCCGCTTTTCGTGTCCACCACACGAAGCAAAGCCGGCTCGCCATTCTGCACATAGAACACGCGATCGGCGTCCATCATCTGCGCCGTGTGAATCTCTGTATTCGGCGGCGCGTCCACGTGCCACAGGATCTTCTTGTCCGGCGTGATCAGCGAGACGCCGTACTGGTAAGCGAACAGCACATTGCCATTCGGCAGCAGCGTCGCGTCACTGATTTCGCCCTTGCTTTTGGCATCGATGTAAGACCATACAACCCTTCCGCCGCGCACGACAAACATCCAGTGCTGCTTCTGCTCGCCCGCATAGAAGAAGTCGTGCCCGGCGAGCCCAAGATTGGGCGGATTCTGCGCTTTGGCGTCGGGCGCCATCAGAAATGTGGCGGCGATCAGGAGCGCGGAAAGCGTGGTACGCATGGAAGTACTTGGATTCTATCCGCTTCTCAGCCCGCAAAGTGCGCGACGATAGCAGGCAAGGGAGCCCCACATTGAACAGACGGCAAGCCATCGGAACAATGGGCATCGCCACGGCACTGCAGGCCGCGCCAACGGCCCGCGAACGCTTCTACGGCGTTTGGAAGATAGTCAGTTGCAAGCGCACCTCGAAGGACGGCACTGTCGATTATCCCTTCGGCGAGAATCCAGTCGGCCGCATCACCTACGACAAGGCCGGGCGAATGTCGGCCCAATTGATGAAGTCTGGACGGCCCTCCACGCTGCCTCCGGGCGTAGACTATGCCGGCGGCGGCAATACCAGCACCGAGGAGTTGCTCAACTCCGTGCGCGGCTTTGTCGCCTATTTCGGAACCTTCGATGTCGATGAATCCACTCAAACCGTCACCCATCATGTGCAGGCTTGCCTCGTGTCCAGTTGGGTGGGTCACGACGTGAAGCGCAACTATCGCTTTAGCGGCAACCGACTGATCCTGCGGGCGGCGGCGCTCGCCACAACTGAGCTCACCTGGGAACGCGAGCCGGATTGATCCCCATGCCCACCCTCCAGCAGCAGTTCGGCAATATCGACATCTACCTCTTTGATCAGCTCCTCCGCGGCCGCATCACACCCGGCATGCGCATCCTCGACGCTGGCTGCGGCGGCGGCCGCAATCTCGTCTATCTCATTCGCGAAGGCTATGAAGTTTACGCCGCCGATGCCGATCCGCAAGCCATCGCGGCCCTGCTCCAGCTCACGCCGCCGCCCCCGTCTGGGAATCTCCGCCAGGAACCGGTGGAGGCAATGACCTTCCCTGACGCCTTCGCCGATGTCGTCATCAGCAGCGCGGTCCTCCACTTCGCTCGCACGGACGAGCACTTCCAGGCTATGTTGCGCGGCACGTGGCGCACCCTGAAACCCGGCGGCCTCTTCTTCTGCCGCCTCGCCTCTTCCATCGGCATCGTGCGCGAGATTCAACCCCTCGGCGGGCGCCGCTATCTGCTGCCCGATGGCTCCGAGCGCTACCTGGTCGACGCGGCTCTCCTCGAAAGCCTCACCGCCGAGCTCGGCGGCCAACTGGCCGATCCATTGAAAACAACCGTCGTGCAGAATCAGCGCTCGATGACCACCTGGGTGGTGCGCCGCAACGCCTGAGCCACCGCTACCGCGCCAGTACGATCAACGGCGCCCGCGCGAACCCGAACTTCTGCCCCGCCTGATCAATCACGCTCAATTGCGTCGTGTACTCGCCCGGCTTCAGATCCTTCAGCGGCACTTCCAAATACAATCCGGCAGTCCCCGCCCGCCCCTCTTTTAGCGCGGCCACAGCCACTGGCGCGGACTCCAGTACCAGCTTCCTGTCGCGGTACACCGTCACCGCCGCCGAAACCGCCGGCACGTTCCGCGTCTCCACCATCGTCGGGTCGTACAGCTCGGCATACACAAACATCGTCTGCCCCGGCCTGAACACGTGCGTCACGCTCGGCAGCAGCTTCTCTTTGTCCCGCACCAGCGGATGCTTATCCTGCTTCTTCAACTTCTTGTCCGCCAGGCCCACCGCGTCGGCCACTTGCGTCCGCTGCCCGCTCCAAACCACCGAGCTAAGCCGCAGCCCGTCTTTCACCCCACCCAGATCCGGCACCTGGAACTTGGATTCAAATGTGCCCATCTTCCCCGTCTGGTTCTCGCGCACCAGCATCTTGATCTGATACTTGCCCGGCACCAGCGTAAAACCCGTGTCGTACATCAGGCTGCGCGACGCCAACTGCCCGGCCTTCTCATCCCGCAACTGGATCTTGATGCTGTCCCGCACCGCGCCCATCAGGGCGCCCTTCGTATCCCGCACCTGCCCGATGAAATCAAACGTCGTGGTCTCCGCGCTCCCCTGCTTTTTCAGCGGAATCACTGAGCCGGGGATCTTCACCGCCACGGGCACAAAGTAGCGGTCCCGGCCCACCCGGAACCAGTTCACTTCCAGCGCCAGCCGCAGCTCCGTCACCGGATCGCCCAGCATCAAGGCATCCTCTAACTGCCGCTCCTTGTCATAGCTCCCAAATTCCTTGAACTCCTTCTCGGCAAAGTAGCCGCGCCGGAAATCCAGCTTGGCCTGCAAACGCCCCTGCGCCTCGCTCGTCAGCTTCACGTCTACGCGCCGGAACGCTCCGTCCTTCTTCTCATCAGGGGAGTAGAAACCCAGGATATAGTAGCTCTGCAAGTCCTCTTGCGCCTGCTTGATGCCCAGCACCAGCTCGTTGTTATCGATCAGCGCCTTGCCGCCGGTATCCGAAGCCAGAGCAAACAGCGTATCCTGCGAATCCAACGACGCCTGCCGCTGTCCCCTCTGCGTGCTGCCCGAATACAGCCCTGTGCCGCGGCCGCCGCCCGAGGAGGACGCTCCGCCGCCGGGAGGGTCCGCCTGCAAGCCGCGCACATCAATCGGGTAGAAGCTCACATTGCCCCGCACCGCCGCGTTCACCGTCGCCCGCAACTGCGCCTGATTGTCATCCCCGGTCTTGCCTACGCCGCTCGAGAAGTAGATCACCGCCTTCTTCTCCGGCATCGCCGTCAACTGGCGCGCCAGATCCTCCAGCGCCACCAGCTTGCGATCCGTATTGAAGAGATTGAACTCCGCGTCGTCCGGCGTAAACGAACTATCCTCCGTGTTCTCCACGCCAGTCGCGCCTTCCGCTGCCAGATCGCTCATCTGCCCGGTCTGGAACTTCTTGATCAGTTCCAGCAGCAGAGCCTTATCGCTCGTGAACTCCTGCTCCACCTTCAGACGCGAGCCAAATGTCACCACCTGCACCAGGTCCGACGGCGCCATGTTCTTGTTCAGATACTCTTCCGCCGCGTCCTTGGCGCGCACCTGATCCGCCTCCGGCAGCGAGCTCCAGTCAAAGAACAGCACCATCAGGCGCTTGTCCCGGAACCGCGCGCGGCCCTGCGGCTCGGCCGGCTTCTCCGCCGTCTCCACCGCCACGCTGGCTGCCGCTGCCGGTGCCGCTGCCGCGCCTTCCAGCTCCTGAAACTCAAATACACTCAGCGCCTGTGCCTTGCCGTTTTCGCTGACAACGAAGTCTTCCTTCTTCAGCCCCTTCTTCGGCTTGCCGTCCTTGCCACGGACAAACACCGTCACGATCACCAGATTGGAAGACGCCTTAAATGTCGGCACCTCGCCCTGCGGCGCCTGCGCCAGCATCGCGCCGGCCGTCAGTAGAGAGAGTATCGCTCGCCGCATCGTTAGAACCTCAACCTCAAGGACAACTGGATGGAGCGCATCTGCCCCGCGGCCGTCGCCAACCCGTAGTTCGACGCGTTCACCACCGTGCCGTACGAACTGATGTTGACGTGATTCAGAATGTTCTCCGCCTCCAGCCGCCCTTCCAGGCGGTGCCGCGAGTTGTCCCCAATCTGCCACGCCCGCCCGAACGATGCGTTCATCCCAAAGGTGCCCGGACCCGGAATCGTGTTCCGCGCCGCGTTACCATACCGGTCGCCCGGCGGAGCAGTGAACGCCGCCGTATTGAAATAGCCGTTACCCCCGCTAATCGAGGCGCCCGTGGCATCGGCGCGCGCGCTGCCCGTTGCGCCGCTGCCGCCGGCGTCGGCCACTGCGCCCAGCACGCGTGCCGTCAGCGGCGCACCCGTATTCAACGTGATGGTCGTGTTCAGGCTCCAGTCCCTCAGGATCTTCGACGCCAGGTTCTTCTGCTTCATCCACAGCGCGTTCGGGCCAAAAGGCGATTGCGCCATTGTGTTGAAGGAGAAGTTGTGCCGCCGGTCAAAGTTCGACAGGCCCCGCTCCGCCGCCAGATTCTTATCGTCCTGCACCACCAGGTTGCCCGTCCCGCCAATCGACGATGCGTTGTCGATTGACTTCGAATACGTGTACATCGCATTCCACGTCAGCCCTTTCCGCATCCGCCGCGACACCCGCAGTTGGCCGGAATGGAGGATCGAATTCCCCTCCGGGTTGTCGTAGGTGAAGCCCACCGCGTAGGGGATAGGCCGCCGGTCCTCCGAATCCGACGGCGAGCCCACCGGCGCCCGGTTCGGCAGCCTCTGGATCACCAGCCGCGTTCCCTTCGTCGCCACATAGCCGGCCTCAATCACGTGCGCCTTGAACTCCTGCTGCACCGAGAGGCTCCACGTCTGCGCGTAGGGCGCCACATAGTCCGGTGACACGGCATAGCTATTGCGAATGGTGGTGTCCGAAGGGCCCTGGAATGGGTTCAGAATCGTCAACGGTGCGCTGGCTGTCGTGTTGAACGTTGCGCTCGTCGCAAAGGGCGGCTGCTGCCCCAACCTCGTGGGAATCCGGCTATAGATCGATCCGTCATAGAACAACCCGTAGCCACCGCGTACGATCATTTTGCCCTTTGGCCGCGGCTTCCAGGAGAAGCCCAGCCGTGGCGATAGATTGTTATTGTCGGGCCGGATCATCCCGTCTGGCGTCACGCCGCTGTACGGCCCAATGGATCCGGGCGTCACCACCGCCGCGCCTGTCGTCCCCGGCGCAATGTCGAGATTCGACAACCGTCCATACTTCTCCGTGAACGGCCGCCAGTTGTCGTACCGTAGCCCCAGATTGAATGTCAGGTTCGGTCGCGCCCGCCACTCGTCCTGCACAAACACACCATATTGCGAGGACCGCATATAGCTGTCGGGCGAGCCGAACCGGATCGTCGATTGCTGCGGATAACCCAGCAGGTAGTCGGCAAAGTCGTTGCCCGTCCCTGAGACCGGCAGCCCCGCGGCCGTCAACGCGCTCGTGGCCAGCCCGCCAAAGAACAGCGTGCCGCGCGCGTTCGGATCGGATAGCGTATTCCACTGCGTCCGCGTAAAGTCGAAGCCGCTTGTGATGGTGTGCGTCTTGCGCACAAACGTCCAGCCCTCGCCAAAGGCAAAGGTGTGGACGTTACGGCGCGACCGGTTGCCATCCGTCAGGTCACCGTAGTTGGTGAAGTTCAGATTCGGCGGACCGTAGTTGGCCGGATCGCGCGACGTGCCCAGGATACCCAACTGCGCGGCCACGTCCGTCCCATTGGCAAAGTACGGGATCAACTCGTTGCGGTTGCGGTTGTAGCGCACCCGCGCGGTATGGATGATTCGCGGCGAGAACGTGTGGCTCCAGTTCAGGCCAACATTGACGCCGGTTCCCGAACTCGGATCGCTCCATCCGAACATCTGCACACTCTCCGACGAACGCCGCTGCCAGCCGACATCGCCGGCCAGCCTGTCTTTCTTGGTGAGCGTCCGGTTCAGCCGCACATTGAGGTTGTCCGTCGATTGCGGAATCGTCGTCGTGTAGCGGTAGTTCTGCGTCGAGCCGGTGGAGTTTGGCAGCGGCAGATACGCCAGCAGCCCCTTCGATGCCGCGCTGATCCGCGAATCCGGAATGACGTTGCCCGCGAACGGCGTCTTGCTCAACGGATCGTAGATCGTGGAGCGCGTGGCGAGCGATGAGAAATCGCCAGCCCGCAGCGCGGATTCCGGCATCACGCCAAACCCGTTGTACACGCTGCTGCCGCGCTGCCCGCTGTAGTTGATGAAAAACATGCTGTTGTTCGGGTTGAAGATCTTCCCCAGGCTCAGCGGCCCGCCCAGCGTCGCACCATAACGGTACTGCGAGTAGCTGGGCTTCGTCGCCTCCCGGCCGTTGATGGAATACGGCGAGGCGTCGAAAGTGTCTCCACGTACGGAAAGGTTGGCACCGCCGCGGATCTGATCCCTCGTCCGCCGGCTACGATTGCCAAAACCCTCGCGCTGGGCCTGCCGCGCCCGATCCTGCATCGCCGTGCGGAGCTTCTCGCGCTCTTCCAGAGTCATGTTGGCGAGATCCGGCCGGCCTCCTGGGCCTCCAGGACCTCCAGGACCACCCCGGCCTCCAGGACCGCCAGGCCCGCCAAATCCACCCGGCCGTCCGCCCATGCCACCGGGGGCTCCGCCACCCATAGCGCCACCGCCGCCCCCTCCGCCGCCACGCCCGCCACCCATGCCGCCCATCCCACCACCACCGCCCATCATGCCGCCACCCTCGCCGCCTGGCATGCCGCCGCCTGGCATGCCGCCGCCCGGTCCGCCCATGCCGCCAAACTCCATCATCATGTCGGGCCGGTCCTGTTGCTGGAGACCGCGGCTCAGTGAGCCCTGCACCAGAAACGCCTCGCTCCCTTCGCCGTTCTCCGGCGCCGCCACCGCCAAAGCCGGCGTCTCTTCCAGGCTCCGCGTCACCTGCGCCTCCAGGCCGTTCGTCATCTGTGCGGCCGCCGGAGCAGCGCCCGCCCCAGCCATCACCGGCCGCATCGCCCGCAACGCCATGGCTACCGCCAATGGCGCCGTGCGCTCCTCCGCCTTCACCTGCTGGATCACCGCCTGGAATCCAAACATCCGCACTTCCACGGTCAGCGCGCCCGCTGGCAACCCCTCCACCGCAAACCGGCCCTGTTCATCACTGGTGGTCGTCCACGTTTGCCCGCCCGCCGTGACCGTAACAGCTGCACCCGGGATTGCTTTGCCTTGAGCCGTCACCTTGCCAGTCCATGGCGTCTGCGCGCCCTGCGCCCCAGCCCATTAGCCACGCCGCTGCCCAAACCGCCAGCCGGCGCGCCACCCAGCCCGCCAGCCAAAGCCCCAGCCAGCATCGCCACCAACTCTAGCCGTCGTAGTTTGGTCACACTACGGAAGACGCCTTCCGCACGTTGCAGGATTACAGGCCCATCCTGTGAAGTTTTGCAAAGGCCGGACGATAGGTATCTTGTGAGGGTACTTTCACTTGCGTGCCTCCTGACGGCTCACGCCCTCGCTCAGAGTGCTCAGGAGACCGCCATCGCCCGCCAGCGCGAGTCTATTCAACGCCAACGCACCGCCTTGGAAGCGCAAGAGGGCGCCGCCGCGCGCCAACGCGCCTCCGCCGCCCGCCAGCCCAAGCCGCCGCCCTGGACACCCCCCACGGCCACTGCCCCCGTCGCGGATTGCGGCGCTCTCACCGATTCCCGCCTCGATGGTCTCATTCAAAAGGCCGCCAAAAACAACGTCCTCACCCCGGACCTCCTGCGGGCCGTCATCCGCCGCGAGTCCTCGTTTGAGCCCTGCGCTGTCAGCCGCTCCGGCGCTATGGGCCTCATGCAGCTCATGCCCGGCACCGCCTTCGATCTGGGCGTCGACAACCCCTTCGACGCGGAGCAGAATATCGACGCGGGTAGCCGCTTCCTGAAGTCGCTCCTCAATCGCTACGGCGGCGATCTCTCACTCGCCCTCAGCGCCTACAACGCCGGTCCCGCTCGGGTCGACGCCATCAAGGCCATCCCGCCCATCAAGGAAACTCAGGATTATGTAAAGGAAATCCTGAACCGTCTCCGCCCCCCGCCTGCGATAGACTCGCAGTGATGCTGCCGCTTCTGGTCGCGCTCCAACTCGTGCAATCCCCTTCACCGATGGTCGAGAACACTCGCGCCCACGAGCGTCAGCAACAACGCCCGCTGGCCGGCGAGCGCATCCAGACTCCACTCGGAGATCTCCTCTTGCCACCCGGCCTCAAGCCGGGCCGCAAGGTCTCTCTCGTGATCCACTTCCACGGCGCGCTTTGGCTCGCCGAGCAATCTGTCCGCCAGGCGATGCCCAAGGCTGCCGTGCTCGCCGTCCAGGTGGGCGCCGGTTCGCGAGTCTATGACGAGGCAGTGCGAGATCCAGCTGTCCTGCCTGCCATCCTCACAGCCCTCGCCCATCCCGTGGAACATCTCTACCTATCCGGATTCAGCGCCGGATACGGGGCGATTCGTGCCATCTTGCGCCAACCCGCGAATGCGGCCCGCGTCGATGGCGTGCTCCTGCTCGACGGCATCCACTCCGGCTACGACGATCCCCAGGACGCTCGCCAACCCACTCGCGCCGATCTCGATGCCTACCTCACCTTCGCCAAAGCCGCTCAGGTTGGGCAGAAGCGCCTCGCCATCCTCCACTCGGAGATCTTCCCCGGCTCCTATGCCAGCACCACCGAAACTACCGATTGGCTGCTGGCCCAGCTCGACCTCCGCCGCAAGGCCGTCCTGCGCTGGGGCCCCCTCGGCATGCAGATCGTCAGCGACACCCGTTCCGGCCACCTGCGGATTCTTGGCTTCGCCGGCAACTCCGCCCCCGATCACGTCGATATACTCCACGCCATGCCCTGGGCGCTCAAGATGCTGAAATAACCCTACTTCACCGGAAACCCTGGGCTCGCCATCACTTCTTTCA
Organism: Bryobacterales bacterium; assembly: GCA_016721425.1. Taxonomy (GTDB): domain Bacteria; phylum Acidobacteriota; class Terriglobia; order Bryobacterales; family Bryobacteraceae; genus Paludibaculum. Next base: position 233,755 of record JADKID010000005.1, read on the forward strand.
TCTGGTTGATGTGCCGCTCAGAGTGCCCAGCTAGCAGAATGTACCATTGCAGCCCGTCCAACTCCCCGAAGACGGGATGCGCTGAGAAATGCACCCGCAGATCGTCCTGCGTCTCCCGGACATAGGTGATGTTCCGGTCGCGTGCCGTGCGGAATCCGTTCAGCAGCGCCGCCTTGTTGGGATACTTGCCGGTGGGCTTCAGCGGCTCCGGCGCCTGCGCCTTCTTGTCCCGTACGGGAAGCACCTTGATCAGCATGTAGTCCGTCTCGCGCGGATTGGCCTTCCTCTTCTCTGGCGTCGCCGGCGAGGCCATCATCTTCGTCACGATGGCGGGCAGAAAGTCCTCGCTCACCACAATATGCTCCGCCACTTCCGCGATCGACCACACATTCGGCGCGGGCTTCCACTTCATTTGCGCCTCGCTCAGCGGTCCCAACGTGTCGATAAACTGCTTGCGCGTGCCATGCAGGGCACTAACGGCGTAGTCGTGCTCCCCCTGCGATAGGGCCTGCCCGAAGATCGGGGCGGCCAGGAGAATCAGGCTGATCAGTAGGCGGCTCATGCACTCCAAAGTAACATCATCATCCCGGCTAAAGCTTCCTACCTATGTCGCCGATGAGCACTTAGGGCGCAATGGAGTCTCTCAAAACAACCACCATCACGCAACTCGAGGCGCCGGCAGCAACGGCCCGCCCTACTGCGCCGCCCGCGTCCGCGGCCGTTGGCCTCGCCACCATTCTCCTGGTGGATAGCGTCGACATCAACCGGCAGCTCATCAAGGGGATTCTGAAGTTCGGTCCATACCGGATTCTCGAAGCCCGCCAGCCCAATGAGGCATTTCAACTCCTCGAGCAGGCGGACGTGGACCTCATCATCGCGGACCTCGTCATGCCCGAGATCAGCAACGATATGCAGGGCGGCCTCGAGTTCTGCCGTCGCGTCAAGGCCAACCGCCGCACCCGGCTGGTCCCCATCCTGATCCTCACCAGCGTCCAGGGCAACAACAACGTCATCGCCAGCCTGGAATCCGGCGCCGATGAGTTCCTCATCAAGCCGCTCCAGCCTGCCGTCTTCCGCACCCGCATCCGCACCATGCTGCGCAGCAAGCGCACGCTCGATTCCCTCGAAGAGGCCGAGACCATCATCTTCGCCATGGCCGAGACCGTCGAGCAGCGCGATAAGGAAACCGGCCACCACTGCCAGCGCCTGGCCGCCCTCAGCGTCGCCCTCGGCACCGCCCTCGGCCTGCCGGAGGACGATCTCCTCGCCCTCTACCGCGGCGGCTACCTCCACGACATCGGCAAAATCGCCATCCCGGATTCCATCCTATTTAAACGCGGCGTCCTCAACGAGGAAGAGTGGCTCGTCATGCGCTCCCACACCCTCAAAGGAGAGGCCATCTGCCGCCGCATGCGCTCGCTCGCGCCAGTCCTGCCCATCATCCGGAATCACCACGAAAAATGGGATGGCTCCGGCTATCCCGACGGGCTCGCTGGCGAGCAAATCCCCCTGCTGGCCCGCATTCTCCAGCTGGCCGATATCTACGACGCTCTCACCTCGCGCCGCAGCTACAAATCCGCCTTCTCCGCCGATGAGGCCGTGGCCATGCTCCAGAAGGAAGCCGCCATGAACTGGCGCGACCCCGAACTCGTCTCGGTCTTCGTGGAAATGGTCCGCCAACCGAACTTCGTCGCCCACTCCGCCGCGCTGTTCGCCCCCGATCCCGCACACTCCGATTTGAGCAGCCGCGAAGCCGCCGAGCTCCAGACCATGCGCGAATCGCTCGCCCGCATGTCCCGCGAAGTTCTCAAATAACCGTTAGCCCCATACCTGATTCACCAGCAGCGCGCACACGTACGCCAAAGCCCCCATGTACGTGAACTGCACAATCGGCCACTTCCAGCCGCCCGTTTCTCTCCGCACCACCGCCAGTGTCGACATGCACTGCATCGCAAACGCAAAGAAAACCAGTAGCGCCACCGCCCCGCCCACCGTCAGATCCTTGTGTAGCGCTGCCTGCAAACCATGCGAGTCCTGGTCCGCCTCCATCCCGTAGATGGTCCCCAGCGTCCCCACGATGACTTCCCGCGCGGCCAGCGACGTAATCAGCCCCACCCCGATCTTCCAGTTGAACCCCAGGGGCTTGATCGCCGGCTCAATCGCGCGGCCCATCGTGCCGGCCAGGCTCTCCTCAATCGGCGGCGCCTTGCCGTCCACCAGCGGCACGCTCGCCAGAATCCACAACACCACCGACACCCCCAGGATCACCGTCCCCGCGCGCTTCAGAAACGCTTTGCCCCGGTCCCACAGCCGCAAGCCGATCGAGCGCAGCGTTGGCATGCGATAAGGCGGCATTTCCAGCACAAAAGGCGTCCGTTCGCTCCTCAAAATCGACGATTTCAGCAACTTCGCCGTACCCACCGCCGCCACAAACCCCAACACGTACAAGCCCAGCATCGCCGCCGCTCGCGTACCCAGCAGATTCCCGATGAACGGCCGCTCCGGGATGAACGCCGCGATGATCAACGTATACACCGGCAGCCGCGCCGAGCACGTCATGAATGGCGCAATCAGGATCGTCGCAATCCGGTCCCGCTTGCTCTCAATCGTGCGCGTTGCCATGATCGCCGGCACCGCGCACGCATACGCCGAAAGCAGCGGAATAAAGCTCTTGCCCTGCAAGCCGACCCGCGCCATCGTCCTGTCCGCGATCAGCGCGGCCCGCGCCAGATAGCCGGAGTCCTCCAGGATCGCAATGAACAGAAACAGCAGCAATATCTGCGGTAGGAACACCAGCACAGAGCCCACGCCGCTCCACACACCATCCACCAGCAAAGACCGCAACATAGTATCGGGCAGCGCCGCCCGCAGCGCCCCGCCCGACGAGCGGATCGCCCACTCCACGCCGTCCATCAGCGGCTGCGCGCCCGTGAAGATCGTCTGAAACACCGCGCCCACCACAATCATGAAGACAATCGGCCCCCAGAACGGGTGCAGAAACGCTCCGTCCAGCCGCCGCGTCCACACCGGTGGCGCCGGATGCGTGTACCCCGCCTCTTTCGAAATGCTCCGCGCCCACTGCCGGCACGCGGGCAGATCCTGCAAAACCGGCAACTCCACCGGCTTCGGCACCGCGATGCTGCCGGTCAGAAACCGCGCCACCGCGCTGATGCCCTCGCCCGTCGCCGCACTCGCCAGGATCACCGGCGCGCCCAACTCATTGGCCAGCGCCTCAATATCCACATCGCCGCCACGCCGCCGCATATCGTCGGCCATGTTGAGAACCACCAGCGTCGGCAACCGCAAACTCAGAATCGACGCCGCCAGCGGCAGATGGCGGTTCAGATTGGTGGCATCCAGGATTAGAATCACCGCGTCCGGCTTCTTCAAACCCGGCATCTTGCCGTGCAGTACTTTGTAGGAGACCCGCTCGTCTTCCGAACGCGGATTCAAGCTGTACACTCCGGGCAGATCTACCAGGTCAATGTCGTGGTGCCCCGGCAGATGCGCCTTGCCCGTGCGGTGCTCCACCGTGACGCCCGGGAAGTTCGCCACCGTCTGCCGCAAGCCGGTCAAACGATTGAACAAGGTGGATTTGCCCGCATTCGGCGGACCGATAATCGCCACCACGCGGTGTGTCGTCGCCCGGCTGGAGGGCGGCGCAGTCCCGGGAGCCAGCTCCGCATTCCCGCCTGCGTGGCAATCGCTCATCGCATCACTGCTCGCGCAGGATCATGTGGAGAGCAGTCTCCCGCCGCAGCGCAATCTCCGAGCCATCCACCCGAAATACCCGCGGATCGCCACCCGGCGCGCTGCGTGCCGCACTCACTGCGTGGCCGGGTAAAAACCCAAGCTCCATCAGCCGTTGCGCCAGGTCACCCGGCAATTCAATTCGGTCCAGCAGACCTTCCTCGTTTTCGACAAGATCCGCCAAGGTGCGAAGGGCCTGGTTTGCCGCTCCGTCTTTGACACTCAGTTGCATTCTTCCTTTAGTATACTCCCGCCGGCGATCCCTCGGGAACCCCGCCGCGCGCCGGGTGCTAGAATGACTCAGTGCTCGATTCCGCACCCAAGCGCAGCTATTCCCGCGACGAGGTGTGCCGTCTCCTTGGTATCCGCGAATCCGTCCTCGATCAGTGGGAAGAGCATGGCTTCGTAGCCAGTCTCGATCACTACGAATTCCGAGACATGGTCGCACTCAAGGCCCTGCGCCAACTGCGCGCCCGCCGCATCCGGCCCGATCGCATCCGCCGCATTCTCGACGCCCTCGCCATCCGCCTCGGTGACGTGCAGGATCCCCTCCGCGAATTGAAGATCTTCATCGACGGACGCCGCCTCGCCGTCCAGGTCGATGGCCGCAAGATGGAGCCCGTCAGCGGCCAACTCCTGCTCGATTTCGACAAAGAGGAGATCCGCCGCCTTTTGCAATTCCCTGGCAAACACGCCGAGGCCACCCACGCCAACGAGGACGCCACGCGTCTGCGCGAAGCGGCAAAATGGTTCGATCGCGGCGTGGAACTCGAGCAGACCGGCGCCCCTCCAGATCAGATCATCGCCGCCTATCACAAAGCCCTGGAACACCACCCCGAATCCGCCGGCGCCCATGTCAATCTCGGCACCGTCTACTTCCAGTTGAAACAGTGGCGCAAGGCCGAGGATCACTACCTCGCCGCCATCAAACACAAGGCCGATTACGCCCTAGCCCATTTCAATCTCGGCAACCTTTTCGACGAGCTCAACCAGCCCACCCAGGCCATGGACAGCTATAGCCGGGCCCTGGAACTCCAACCCGACTACGCCGACGCCCACTACAACATGGCCCTCCTCTTCCAGGGCCGCGGCGACACCATGAATGCCGTTCGCCACTGGCGCACCTATCTGAAGCTCGACCCCGCCGGCTACTGGGCCGGCATCGCCCGCCGGGAGCTCGCCCGCCTTCGCCAGGAGGCTGTCGTCGGCGGAGGGCAAGCCTGATATGATGACTCCGCCATGCCCGGCCCCATCATCCTCGCCCCGAAAACGGAGATCGTGCACGGTCCCGTCAACCTCGTCTACGTCGGCCTCGCGTCGCTAGTCGCTGCCACCTCGGGCTCCTCTTCGGTTTCGATATCGCCGTCATCAACGGCGCCCTGCTCTTCCTGAAACAGCAGTTCGCCCTCTCCGAAGTGCAAACCGAGTTCGCCGCCACCAGCCTCCTGGCCGGATGCGTCATCGGAGCAGCCTTCGGCGGCGGCCTCAGCGATCGCTTCGGGCGCCGCAAGGTCCTCATCTTTTCCGCCATCCTCTTTGCGTTTTCATCCATCGGCGCCGCCATTCCCCGTACCCTCACCGAGTTCGTCATCGCCCGCGTCGCCGGCGGCATAGCCATCGGCGTGGCCTCCGTCCTTGCCCCCCTCTATATCGCAGAGGTCTCCCCCGCCCATATCCGCGGCCGCCTCGTCTCCCTCAACCAGATGGCCATCGTCACCGGTATCCTCCTCGCCTACCTCGTCAACTGGGGCCTCTCCTCTACCGGCCCCGAAGCCTGGCGCTATATGTTCGCCGTCGCCGCCATCCCCTCCGTCCTCTTCCTCATCGCCCTCTTCTTCGTGCCCGAAAGCCCGCGCTGGCTCACCGAAAACGGGCAGGATACCGAAGCCCTCCGCGTCCTTACCAAGGTCTCCAACCCTGCCCAGGCCGAGGTCGAGATGAAAGCGATCCGCGAGGTCATCGCCGAGGAATCCGGCACCCTCGCCGAACTCTTCCAGCCCGGCTACCGCCGCGCCATCTGGCTCGCCATCTCGCTCGCCATCCTCCAACAGTGGACCGGTATCAATACCGTCCTCTTCTACGGCTCCATCATCATGAAGGAACAGGTCGGCGGCCAGTCTGAATCCTCAGCCATCGGCGCCAATGTCCTCATCGGCCTCATCAATTTCCTCTGCACCATCATCGCCATCTGGCTCATCGATAAGCTCGGCCGCAAACCCCTGCTCATCTTCTCCGCCGCCGGCATGGCCGTCGCCCACGCCGGTCTCGCCTGGGCCTTCCTCCAGACACCGCGCCCCGGCATGGTCATCGTCGGCCTCATGCTGCTCTGCGCCGCCTGCTTCGCCGTCGGCCTCGGGCCCGGCGTCTGGGTCGTGCTCTCCGAGATCTTCCCCACCCGCATCCGCGGCCGCGCCATGTCCATCGCCACCGTCGCCCTCTGGATCGCCTGCGTCATCCTGACGTTCACCTACCTCTCCATCGCCTCCGCCCTCGGACCCAGCGGCGCCTTCACCATCTACGGCGTCATGTGCCTCATCACCATCTGGATCGTCGTCAAGTTCACCCCCGAAACCAAGGGCCACTCCCTCGAAGAGATCGAGCGCATCTGGAAGAAGAGCTGACGCGCCCACTCAAAAAACTTCGAAAAAACTCTTGACGCCAACCGGTTGGCGCTGCAAACTGGTAGGCGAAAGGAGATTCCGATGAGTCCCCAGATCAACGACTACCTCACACGCCCCAAACGCTACTTCAATATCGATGGAGTCGGAGAGCTCAGCACCGGCCTCATGGCCCTCGGCTTTGGCCTCCTCCAATACCTGCAAATCAGCAACCCGCCCGGCTCCGTCTGGAGCAGCACCTACACCCTCTTTGCCTTCGTCGGCGTCCTCGCCGCCATCACCCACTACGGACCCAGGGCCATTAAGCAGCACATCACTTACCCCCGCACCGGCTACGTCCAATACAAAGACGAGGGCAAAGCCCGGCTCGCCGCCATCGCCATAGCCGTCCTGCTCGCCATGGTGACAGCCGGAGCCCTGGTGCGCAGCCGCGGCGGCTTCAGCGCCCTGCCGGCCCTGGTGGGGCTGGCAGTCGCCGCCTCCTACGCCTATGGATTCGCACGCGCCGTGCGCTGGAAGTGGTTCGTGGCCATCGCTCTGACACTCGGCGCCCTCGCCATCTCGGCTCTCCCTGCCGATGCCGTGGCAGACTGGGCCGATCCCACCTGGCTCGATGGACCCTTCCCCGCCTCCGTCGTGGGCCGCTACGTCCTGATGACCCTCTTCTTCGGCCTCACCATACTGGCCTCCGGCGGCATCACATTCGCCCACTACCTCAGCACCACCCAGCGCCCCGCGCCGGAGCCCGAATGAACCCGCTGATCCGCAACATCTCTGAGCTGGACCGCGTCATCCACGAGCCCGGCCGCCTGATGATCGTCTCCCTTCTCTCCGCCGTGGAGGCGGCCGATTTTCTCTACCTCCAGCACGAAACCGGCCTCAACAAGGGCACCCTCTCCAGCCATCTCTCCAAACTGGAGGAGGCCGGCTACGTGGAGATCGCCAAGTCCTTCCGCGGCAAAGTCCCGCAAACCGTCCTCAAGCTCACCCCAACCGGCGCTGAGGCCTTCGAGCAATACCGCCGTAAGCTCAAAGCCGCCCTGTAGCCAAGCCTCAAGGCTTCACAGCGATCTTGCCCAGCGGATACCAGCCCTCTCCGTCCACCCCGGCGATAGCCAGCTTGACCTTCGGCGCGCGGGTTTCCGGATCCACTAGCCCAATCGACAGTTCATACTCACCCACGGGCAGATTCGGCGGCAGGAACACTGCGTCGTCGAATACGATGTCGCCGGGCAGCCAGGAGCGGATGTCGGCGCCGGTCATCACAACCTCGCTGCGCCCGCCGCTCCGCAGGCGCAGCGCCACCGGAAACTGGCGATAAATCGGCGCCACGCCCTTGTTCTCCCACCAGCTCGTGAAGGACAGCCTGCCGCGCGGAGCCACCGTGGCAGGATAGCTGAACCGCCGCAGCACGTAGCGGTAGCCCATCCGGTTCAGCCAGCGATCCACCTGCGGACGCCACTGCTCCGGCACGGCGGAGGACTTGTTGTTGAACGACGAGATGTGCCATTTCAGCGATTGCTCGATGATGTAGTTCACGTCCCAGCCCTGGTTCAGCCAGTGCTGCATTACCCAGCACGCCTCCAGCGCCACCGGCCCCTTCTTCCAGGCATCGGCAACGCCCACGTCGATGATCTGCTGCGGATACAGGTCAAACATATGGCACCAGGCGGCGCCGTTCACGCAGCGCATGTCGCCCAAGCAATCCACGCGCCAGCCGGCCTCGCGCTTCGCGAGCGCGTAGGCGTTGGTGCGCCGGTCTGTAGGCTGCATGTTGAGCTGCGTTTTGGGGAACGCCTCCAGGTAGCTGTCCACCAGCGCCTGCATCACCGGTGCCGACAAGCGGTCCGTGTGTTCGCCTTCGCCCCATGCGGCCACGATCGAAACGTCTACCATTTCCAGATCGGGGTGGCCGTCGTAGCGCTTGCCCAGCGCCCGCACCATCGCCGTGAAGTGCTTCACATACAAAGGGTTCTCTGGATCGGTGCGCCACTTCTCGGGCAGGCCCTTCCCCGATTCGTCCCCCACCAGCCGCCGGTACCAATCCGGCACGTCGTTGTCCTTGTCCGTGCCATACGGCGCAATGCGCAGCATCAACGTCTGCTTGCGCTCGCGGGCCGTCCGCAGCACCCCGTCCAGCATCGCCCAGTTGTATTTGCCCATCTCCGGCTCAACGAACTTCCAGTAGATGCGCAGATAGGCGATCGAGGTCATTGGCTGGCCCTTCACTTCCAGCACACCGTGGAAGGGATAGTCCTTGATCGGGTATCCCTCGGTCCACTTCGTCCCCTCATTCAGCGGGTCGCCGTTGAAGCGATTGAGCGTCGTAAACCCGATACCTGGATTGACCAGCACATCGTCGATCTCGCTGGGGCGGACGATGCGGATCTCCTGGGCAAAGAGGCTGAATGAGAGGAGCAGCAGAGCGAGTGGGGCGCGCATGATCTGCTACTCTCTCACTTTGCGCGCCGGTTGGCCAGCCTCTGCAAGCATTGCGCGGGACCCCCCGTTGTATCCTGGAGTTTTGGAGGTATTCCCGTTTTGAGCAGAATCGGCATGGCGTTCCGCGCGTTCTTCAGCGTCCTCGGCGGCTCGCTGCCTGAAGACATCGCCCAGGCTTTCGGCTATTCAAAGGCCCCCGTGAAGAAGGCGCCCGAGCCCGCAAAGGAGCCCGCCATCAAGCCCGAGGCCAGCGCCCTCCAGGTGCTGGGCATCCTCCAGCGCGACGCCCGCTTCCTCGATTTCGTCATGGAAGACGTCTCGGCCTACTCCGACGATCAGGTCGGCGCCGCGGTCCGCAACGTCCACGCCCACTGCCAGGAATCCATCCGCAAGTACTTCAAGCTCGGGCCCGTCATCGACGGAGTCGAGGGCACGTTCACCAAGCCGGAATCCGCCGGCGCCATCGGCAAGGACGCCTCCGCCATCAAGTTCATCGGCAATCTCCCGCCCCAGGGCAAGCCCGCCGGCGGCCTGCTCCGTCACAAGGGCTGGCGCGTGGATTCCGTCACGCTGCCCTCCGTCAGCGCCAAAGTGAACCAGTCCATCCTCGCCCCGGCCGAGCTGGAAGTGGAATAAACCAATTTGCGCATCCTCGGCATAGACTTAGGCACCACCAACTGCGGCTTCGCCCACACCGCCCCCGAGGCGGAGTCCGCCGTAGCCCTCTTCGAGATCCCGCAGTTGATCAACCCCGGCGAGCTCCACCCCGAGCCGCTCCTGGAATCAGCGCTCTACCTCGCCCGCGAGGGTGAGTTCGCCGCCGGAGCCCTGGATCTCCCCTGGCGCGAGGGCGGGCAAGAGATCGTCGGCCGCCTCGCCGCCCGCCGCGGCGTCGAGACCCTGGGCCGCCTCGTCACCTCCGCCAAGTCCTGGCTCTCCTACACCGCAGCCGACCGCACCGCCCCCATCCTCCCGCCCGACGCCCAGGAAGGCGCCCCCCGCGTCTCCCCCGTCGAGGCCTCCCGCCGCTACCTGGAGCACCTCAAGTCCGCCTGGGACCACGTCCACCCCGACGAGCCCTTCGCCGCCCAGCAGGTCATCCTCACCGTCCCCGCCAGCTTTGACGAGGTGGCCCGCCAGCTCACCCAGCAGGCGGCCGAGCAAGCCGGCTACCGCAATCTGATCCTTCTCGAAGAGCCCCAGGCCGCCTTCTACGCCTGGCTCGAGCGACACGACAACTGGCGCGAAATCATCCAGCCCGGCGATCAGGTCCTGGTGATCGACGTCGGCGGCGGCACCACCGATTTCTCCCTCATCAGCGTCTCGGAATCCGCCGGCGCCCTCCAACTCGAACGCGTCGCCGTCGGCGAGCACCTCCTGCTGGGCGGCGACAACATGGACCTCGCCCTGGCCCACGCCGCATCCCAGAAGATGCCGAAGCTCGACAAGCTCCAGTTCCACGCCCTCTGGCAGCAATGCCGCCTGGCCAAGGAAAGCCTCCTCTCCAACCCCGAAACGGCCGAGGTCCCCCTCACCATCCTGGGCCGAGGCTCCTCCCTGATCGGCGGCACCATCAAAGGCAAGCTCACCCGCGCCGACGTCGAGCAACTCCTCGTCGAAGGCTTCTTCCCGGTAGTCCAATCCACCGACATGCCCGAGCGCCGCCGCGGCGTCGGCCTGATGGAGGTGGGCCTCCCCTACGAGCCCGACGCCGCCATCACCCGCCACCTCGCCCGCTTCCTCCAGAACGGCCGCCCCACCCACGTCCTCTTCAACGGAGGAGTCTTCCGCGCCGCCCACCTCCGCCAGCGCGTCCTCGCCGTCCTCAACGCCTGGTTCCCTGGAATCGCCCAACTCGAGGGCGACGACCTCATGCACGCCGTAGCCCGAGGCGCGGCCTACTACGGCAAGGCCCGCCTGGGCCGTGGCATCCGCATCCGCGGCGGCGTCCCCCGTACGTATTACATCGGCATCGAGACCGCCATGCCCGCCGTCCCCGGCCTGCGCCCGCCCATGAAGGCCCTGGTAGTAGCGCCCTTCGGCATGGAAGAGGGCACCGGAGCCCCCGTCCCCGGCCGCGAGTTCGCTCTAGCCATCGGCGAACCCGCCGAATTCCGCTTCTTTGTCAGCGCCACCCGCAAGCACGACCCCGCCGGCGCCATGCTCGACGAAATCACCGACGAACTCGACGAAATCGCCCCCGTCCAGGTCACCCTGGAAGGCGCCCCCGGCGAAGTAGTCCGCGTCCAACTCGAAAACCACGTCACCGAGACCGGAGTGCTGGAAATCTGGTGCGTCGCCAAGGATGGCCGCCGCTGGAAGCTCGAGTTCCGCGTGCGCGAGACGCGCCCGGCGCGGTAGCCTCAGCGGTCATTCACCGGTCGCGATGCTCCGCACGTCCAGACAGAGTTCCGCCGCCTCCCGAATCCGTTCGAGAACCGTCTCCAGCGAGCGGGCCTGCGTGTGGCAGCCCGGCAGTTCCGGAACCGAGGCGAAGTAGAACCCCTCTTCGTCCCGTTCGATCACCACGTCAAATTGGCGCTGCACCGGCTTCTCCCTGCCTCGATTCTGGCACCGTCTGCAGACACGCCACAGATTCGGTAGGCTGGCAGCAAGCCTACCGTTGAGATCCAACCGCTACAGGTCGCGCTCGAACTCGAAGAAGACGGACGATTCCTCGCGTCCGTGCCCGAGTTGCCGGGTGTGATGGCTTACGGTGATACGGAAGAGGCCGCCCGCGCAATCAATCTCGTTGCAGGTTCTCGCCGACATGATCGGGAGCGGCGACGAGGTTCCGCCTCAGTTGAAAGTCCTGTTTACAGCATGGGGCCTGTGCAGCACTCATCTGGTTCGGCTGGATTGGCGCAACTTCACGTTCTGCTTCCACGACACGAAGAGACCGCCCGCGCGGCATCCGTTGATCCGCTCGATAGCGAGTCTGTCTAGCGACGCGTGCACTCTGTGACAACCGGGCAACTGCGGGATCGATGCCCCATTTAACCCTCTTCATCTCGTTCTCGACAACCATCAATTGGCGCGGCGGCGGCCCTCCTTCTCGTATCGCCCGGATCGCTAACAAATGGACCGGAACTACTTGGTTACCCAATTTTCTAGCTCACGAATAGATCGTCCCGACGGCGTGCAGCAACACCACCAACCCTGGAATGCTCTTCTATTTACTCCTCTTTTTATCCAATACCCCTTAAACCTATTATTGGTGTAAGCTCCGATACACGTACAACCACACACTTCTGAAACATCCTCTGCCTTCCTATCTGCTTTCGACTCATTTTTTGGACTCGCGGAATCTGTCACAGCGAAATTTCAACACGAGGTCCAAATTGAAGATCTACATCTACAAAAAGGAGAATTCGCCACGTGGCTTGTATTTGCCGGAAGATTCCTGGACCGTTCCACGATCCAACGAACTCAACATCCAGGCAGCCTCTTGGGCCCCTCACCCTACTGTCTCCTGCTGATGTATCTCGCCTGCCGATCGGCTGTTACGTTTTCCCATTCCAACAGCGGCGCCTCTCCCGCTCTATGTCGGTAAGCCACCAAATCTTTCACAAAAGAGGCATTCAATCCTTCCAGCTGCCATGCAGCTACCATAAGGGTCTCCCCATCGACCCCATGGGAAAGCACCTCCCGGTCATATTCTAATCCTCACACAAACTATGTTTACTCGATCTTCATTCCTGCTCCGTCAAATTGTTGTTCGTAGTTCATCCAACCAGAGAAAGACGAACTACAAACAGATCGCCTCGATCGAGGACTACGCATATCAATCCGGTGTCGATCAAGGTTCACCCTCCTTCACCGGTCGTGAAAGGGAAGAACCCGCCACCTTCTGCAACATGGGCATCAACAGCGTCGTCCGCAGCGGCCTCAGGGGAAGAAGCAGCACGCGGACCAAAGAATCGGCTCCGTCGCTCCGTCTTTTGGCACCATTCTCAGGCGCCGGCTGCGCCTGCATCAGGAGGGCAGTTCCAAGCAGTAGTGAAATCCACCGCACCACTCTCCAATTCTAGGCACAGGTTGAGCCCTCATCCTCCCCAACCCACTAAACTGGTAACAGCGTTCCCCATGAAAATCGGCATCGACCTCGGCACCACCAACTCCGCTTTCGCCTTCATTGACCCTCGTGAGGCCGAGGGCTCGGACTTCCCGCCCGTCCACATCCTCCACATCCCCCAGCAGGTCCTCGGCGGCCAGACCGGCGCCCTCCGCTCTCTCCCCTCTTTCCTCTTCCTCGATGGCGACGGCCTCATCGGCGAAAATGCCCGCGAACAGGGCGCGCTCGTCCCCACCAAGCTCGTCCACTCCGCCAAGTCCTGGATGTCGAACCCCGAGGTGGACCGCACCGCCAAAATCCTCCCCTGGGACGCCCAGGAGCTCGGCCGCGTCGTCTCGCCCGTCGAGGCATCCGCCCGCTACATCGCCCACATGCGCGATGCCTGGGAGGCCACCGGCCGCGGACCCATCGCCGAACACGACGTCGTCCTCACCGTGCCCGCCTCGTTCGACGAAGAGGCCCGCGAGCTCACAGTCCAGGCCGCCCGCGAGGCCGGCATCGAGAAGCTCACCCTGCTCGAAGAGCCCGCCGCCGCCTTCTACTCCTGGATCGCCAACCACCTCTCCCAGTCGCAAAAGGCGCTCTACGACGGCATGACCGTCCTCGTCGTCGACGTCGGCGGCGGCACCTCGGATTTCACCGTCATCCGCGTCTCGCGCGAAGGCGATCGCGTCACCTTCACCCGCACCGCCGTCGGCCGCCATCTCCTCCTCGGCGGCGACAACCTCGATCTCACCCTCGCCTGGCTCGTCGAATCCAAGCTCAACACGCAGCTATCCCTCCGCCAGCGGAGCGCCCTGCGCCGCCAGTGCTCGGCCGCCAAGGAGAAGCTCCTCGGCTCCGCCACCCTCGCCAGCGTGGATATCACCGTCCTCGGCGGAGGCACCTCGCTCATCGGCGGCACCATGAAGGCCAGCGTGCTGCGCGAAGAGGCGCTCGAACTCGCGCTCGAGGGCTTCCTCCCCTTTTGCGCCCTCGACGAAAAGCCGCAGGAGGACAAGAAGAGCCTCTTCCGAGAAATCGGCCTGCCCTACGTCTCCGACCCCGCCATCACGCGCCACCTCGCCGCGTTCCTGCAATCGTCCCAGTCGCCCGCCCCCGGCGCCATCCTCTTCAACGGCGGCTTCTTCATCCCCGAAATCCTGCGCGAGCGCGTCACCGATGTCGTCGCCTCCTGGTACGGCCAGCGTCCCCTCGTCTTTGAGAACAACGATCTCGATCTCGCCGTGGCCGTCGGCGCCTCCTACTACTCATACGTCCGCGGCACCGGCAGCGGCGTGCTGGTCCGCGGCGGCCTGCCCCGCGCCTACTTCCTGGGAGTCGATGCGCCCGGCCAGGAGACCATCAAGACCGTCTGCCTGGTGCCCCGCGGCGCCGAGGAGGGCTCCACCCTCTCGCTCGATCTCGAAAACCTCCAGCTCGTCGCCAACAAGCCCGTCAGCTTCCGCCTCTATTCCTCCCTCGTCCGCACCGAGGATCAGGTCGGCGATCTCGTCGAATTCGCCCAGTCCGAGCTCGGCGAAGCGCTCCACGAGCACGCCCCGCTCGAGGCCGTCATCCGCTTCGGCAGGAAGGCCGAGGAGCGCCTGGTGCCTGTGAAGCTCGGCGCCCACCTCACCGAGCTGGGCACGCTCGAAATCTGGGCCGAATCCAAGATCAGCGAGAATCGCTGGCGCCTCCAATTCGAGCTGCGCAAGCCCGTCCTGGCCGAGCAGGTCAAGCGCGCCCGCCCCGTCGCCGTCATCAGCGCCGAGGCTGCCGCCGCCGCCGAGCAGGCCATCCGCGACGTCTTCCAGCACGGCACGCTCGCGCCCGAAGAGCTCCCTGGGAAGCTCGAACAGACCCTCGCCCTCGGCCGCAACTCGTGGCCCCTGGAAATCATCCGCAAGCTGGCCGACACGTTCCTGGAGTTGAACGAAGGGCGCAGGAAATCGGCCGCCCACGAGGTCCGCTGGCTCAACCTGACCGGCCTCTGTCTCCGCCCCGGTTTCGGCCACGCCGGCGATGACTACCGCATCGAGCTCGCCCGCCGCGTCTGGGCGCAAGGCCCCGCCTTCGGCAACAAGCCCGAGAACGAGACGCAGTGGTGGATCTTCTGGGGACGCGTCGCCGGCGGCCTCAATAAGAATCAGCAGGCCGACGTCTTCCAGCGTGTCGCCTACGCCCTGCTGCCTAAGGGCAAACCGCAACGCCTCAACTCCAGCCTGGAGCGCGAGATGTGGCGCTGCGCGGCCTCGCTGGAGCTGCTGCCCGCCGGCACGCGCACGGATCTCGGCAACGCCCTGGTCAAAAGGCTCCGCACCGAAACCAACGCCAGCGACCTCTGGTGCCTGGCCCGCCTCGGCGCGCGCAAGCTCTTCTACGGCCCCATCAATCAGGTGCTGCCCGCCGCCACCGCCGCCCGCTGGGTGGATGGCCTCGCCAAGGTCAAGGGCGCCGAGGAGTGCCTCGCCCGCCTGGGCCAGATCACTGGCGACGCCACGCGCGATCTGCCGCCCACCGCGCAGGAGATGCTGCGCCGCATCCTCGCCGGCTCGCCCGAACTGCTCGAGTTGCTGGAGGGCGAAGGCGCCAGCGACCTGGAATCCATGGCCCGCGTCTTCGGCGAGGAGCTGCCTTCGGGCCTGATCCTACAGTGAACGAACGCGCCCTCATCCGCGCCATTCAACGCTACACGGCTACCACGCGCCGCGATGATAATCTGATCGCCGGCATCGGCGACGATTGCGCTATCCTGCGCCCCCGCCGCGGCGAGGATCTCCTCTTCACCACGGACTTCGTCATCGAAGACGTCCACTTCCGCCGCGCTCAGGAATCCGGGGTCGAGACGGGCTACCGCGCCCTCGCCCGCGGCCTCTCCGATATCGCGGCCATGGGCGGCGAGCCGCGCTACGCGCTCATCTCCCTCGCCTTGTCTCCCTGGGCGTGCGAAAACTACGTGCGCGATCTCTACCGCGGCTTCGCCAAGCTCACCGAGCGCTTCCACGTACAAATCATTGGCGGCGACGTCACGCGCACGGAGAAGCTCACCATCGACGTCGTCGTCATCGGCGGCGTCCCGCGCGGCAAGGCGCTGCGCCGCAACGGCGCGCGCGAGGGGGATCGCATCTACGTCTCGGGCCCGCTCGGTGGCGCAGCCGCCGGCGGCTATAAGCAGCGGCCCGAGCCGCGAATCGAACTCGGCCGTCAACTCCGCGCGAAAGCCACCGCCTGCATGGATCTCTCCGACGGACTCGCGCTGGATCTCCACCGTCTCTGCGTGGAGTCCGGCGTCGCTGCCGCCCTTTCCAGCCCCATCCCCACCGCCCGCCGCGCCTCACTTGCTCAGGCGCTCTCCGGCGGCGAGGATTACGAACTGCTCTGCACCATCCCGCCGCGCCGCCAGCCGCCTGCCGGCCTCATCGCCATCGGCGTCATCACTGCCGGCAAGCCCGGCGCCCTCACGCTCGACGGCCAGCCCCTCGATCCCAAGGGCTGGGACCCCATCTGACTACACTTTCGGCACTGCGAAGAAATACCCGCCGAAAATCAGCCAGGCGAGCACCAGAGTCCAAACTACGTTCACGGTCTGCGCGCCCAGAAACGCCACCAGCGGCCGCCCGTTCTCCATCGTCAACAGATCAGTGAATTTCGTCTCCAGCCCGATGCACGCAAACGCCATCGCAAACCACGCGGTCCGCAAGCCCGTCACTGTGCCCTTCGTCGCTTTCACAATCGCCGGATCCACCAGCAGCGAAAACACCAGCGACGCCCCCACAAAGCCCAGCACAAACTTCGGGAAACGCTCCCAGATCACCCACGCCGACGGCCGCTCACGCTTGCCGTCCGCGCCCGCCGGCTGCTTCATGGACCACCAGATCGAGAGCAGCAGCGCCGCGAAGCCAATCAGCAGGTTCTGCGAGAACTTCACGATGGTGCCGATCTTCATCGCCGTCTCGCTGATCAACGAGCCCGCCGCCACCACACTGCCCGTAGTATCCAAAGTGCCGCCCAGCCACGCCCCGCCCACCACATCGGAAAGCCCCATCGTCTTGATCAGCCAGGGCTGCAGGACAATCATCGGAACGGCCACAATCAGCACGATGCTCGCCACGTAGCTCAGCCGCCGCCGGTCGCCCTGGATCGCGCCGCAAGCGGCGATCGCCGCCGACACGCCGCAGATCGAAACCGCCGTCGAGAGCATCACCGTGAACTCATCGTCGAGCTTCATCTTCTTGCACAGCCAGAAGCTGAAGTACCACACCACCATCACCACCAGCACCGCCTGCAGCATCCCCAGAAAGCCAGCCTCGATGATGTCCTGAATGAGAATCGTCGCGCCCATAATCACCAGCCCGGTCTTGATGAAGTACTCCGTGCGCACCGCCTCCATCAACCACGCCGGCGTTCCAATCACGTTACTCACAAACAGGCCGAGGATCAGCGCGAAGATGACGTATTCAATCCCCCAATACGACATCGTGGCGTTGCCCGCGATGAACTGCGCGGCCCACGATAGAGCGTAGACAAACAGAAACCCCGCGGCGAAGCGCACAGCCTTGGCGCCCAGCAAAAGTGCTCCCGGGAGTGCCATAACGAGCAGAATCGTGCACAAAAGTAGCGATTTGTGCCCGTTAGCGTACGAAAAAACGCCCCCTAGCGCGCTTCCATCGGCCCATTTGAACGCCGGCAGCATCGGCCGCCACCCCAGAACCACCACCAACAAAGTCGCCAGTCCCAGCCAGACAGCGAGCCAGTCTTCCTGCATCCACCACTTTGCTTGTTTTGCGAGCATCCTCGCACAGTAGCACGGCTGGCTACGATTTCGGTTCCGAGCCCGTCAGCCGCCCGAGCAATGCGAACAGCTTGTCGGCCTCGAAGGGCTTGGCCACATAGCCGTCCATGCCGGCGGCGAGACAAGTAGCTTCGTCACCCTTCATGGCATTGGCGGTCATGGCGACGATAGGCACACGCTGGCCCAACGCGCTCTCCAGCGCGCGGATCTGGCGTGTGGCCTCCAACCCGTCCATGCCGGGCATCTGCACGTCCATCAGAACCAGATCAAATCGCTCCTGCCCGAGCCTTTGCACGGCCTGCGAGCCGTCCTCCACCGAGACAACATTGTGGCCGCGTTTGCCCATCAGCGTCTCAACAAGCTTGCGATTCACGGGATTGTCTTCCGCCAGCAGAATCTTGAGGACCCCGGTTTGCTGGAACTCCGGAGCCCCGGCACGCGCCGCAGGCTGGCGCCGGGGCGCGGGGCGGCCGGTCTTCACTCGAATCCAGAACCGGAACGTGCTGCCGGCGCCGGGCTGGCTCTCCACTTCGATGAGTCCGCCCATCATCTCCACCAGGCGCGCGGAAATGGCCAGGCCCAGGCCCGTGCCGCCATAGCGGCGCGTGACCGAGCCATCGGCCTGCCGGAAGGCTTCGAATATGACCTTCTGCTGTTCGAGCGGAATCCCAATCCCGGTATCAGCAACTTCAAAACGAAGAACGCAGTCGCCCGATTCCACTGGCTCACTACTCACGCTGAGTTGCACGGAGCCGTGCTCAGTGAACTTGATGGCATTGCCGAGCAGGTTGAGCAGCACCTGGCGCAGCCGGGAGCCATCGCCACTGACAGTCTCGGGCGTCTCGTCCGCGATGAAGCAGCGTAGCTCGATGCGCTTTTCCGAGGCGCGCCCGATCAGGGTGCGGAGAGCCTGTTGCACGGTATCACGAACGGAGAACTCCTCACGCCCGATCTCCAGATAGCCGGCCTCGATTTTGGACAGGTCGAGAATGTCGTTGAGCAAGCGCAGCAGGCTGTCGGCGGAAAGCTTGACGGTATCGAGATAGTCCCGCTGCTCCTCGGAGAGCGGAGTATCCAGCGCCAGTTCGGTCATGCCGAGGATCCCGTTCATCGGCGTACGAATCTCGTGGCTGACGTTGGCGAGGAATTCGTCCTTCAGCCTGTTGGCTCGCTCGCTACGGTCCTTCTCTTCCCGCAACTGGCTGGTACGCTCGGTGACCGCGAGCTCCAGACGCTCCATCTCCCTCTGATGTTGCAGCTCTCCACGCCGGATCTGCCAGACGATCACAACGCCGCCCAGCAAGACGAGCAGTGCGAGAAAAGTGCGATTGGCGTACCACGGAGGCAGGATGGTGAAGGCAAACACGGCGGTGTCTTTGCTCCACGCGCCGATGCCGTCGTAGCCTTGCACCTCCAGCCGGTAGTGCCCGGGTTGCATCTCAGGGAACAGCAACTCGCGGAGCGGGGTCTCCTGCCAGTCTCCCGAGAGTCCGCCCATGCGGTAGCGGAAGCGTTGTGCCGAAGGCCGGGTATAGGCCAGCACCGAGAAGCGGACCTTGAGGTTGTTCTGCCAGTAGGGCACCTCGACAACCTGGGCGATATCCTGCGGCTTGTCCCCCAGCAGAGCCGAAGTCAGCACGACGCGCGGCGGCCCCGGGTTGGCCTTGACATTGGAATCGCGGTAGCGCGAGAGGCCTCCACTCGTTCCAATCCAAACCGAGCCGTCCGCTTCCGCCGCAAATGCCTCTGTATCGCAGTCATCCCAGGCCAAGCCCTCGCCGCGCCGGTACGGAACCCAGTGCTCACCGTCAGAGACGGCTACACCACGGTCCGTGCCAACCCACATTCGGCCGCGGGTATCGAATTTTGAAAAATAGACCTGGTTCGAGGGAAGTCCGTCAGCCTGGGTAAGCGTGGTGAATTTGTACGAATCACCATCCGGGATAGCACGGGTGAGGCCGAACGGGCCGCGATAGGCGAACCACAACTCCCCGGACTTCCCGGGCGTAATGGCCCACACCAAGTCGTCGGCCAAGCCGTTCTTAGTGCTGAACTTCCGCCATATGCCATTGCGGCGCAGAAACAGTCCCGAGTCAGTGCCGTACCAGATGTCACCGTTCGGGAGCACCTTCACCGCCCAACCCTTCCCTGCATCGGGCACATCCACCTCGACGAAGGCGCGGTTTGAATTCACCCCCATGAACAAGCCGGGATTTGCAATGGCGGCAAACCACACTCGCCCACTCGCGTCGACATCGATTCTGGCAATGATGGGCGCAGCAATCTGCTTGACTGCGGCCAACGACGGGACGTCGACATGGGTGACCTTACTGCTGACAGCGTCAACCCGCACAAGACCTCGGCCCTGAACCCCCGCCCAGGCACTGCCATCGGCCTCCACAGCCACGGCAGGTATGTTTGCCTTCTCTACTCCGGGTACATGCCTGAATTTGTAGACACCTTTGGTGGCGATCCCCCGATAAAGTCCGTCCAGTGTCGACACCCAGAGCCCGCCGTGCTGATCGGGTACCACCTGGTAGACCGTTTCATCCTCAAGCCCGTCGGACTCCAAATAGGTTTCCCACTCGCCGTACCCGATCCAGCGAGCGAGTCCCCGTCCGGTCATCCCCATCCAGACTGCGCCCTCACGGTCCCTGTAGATGGTGGAGACACTGGTACTGAGAAGGCCCTGGCGCTTGGAGACAAACCGCCAGTCGGAGCCATCGTAGATCGCCAGTCCGCCGGCCACGGGAACCAGCAGCCTGCCCTTCAGATCGATCTCCATCTGTGGATCGATAGGCGTTTGGAGCGGTCGTTCGCTGCGCAGTTCCACAAACTTGCCGGCTCCCGCCTTGAGGGTGATGAGCCGCCCCTGGGAGCGAGCGTACAGATTGCCCGCCGGGTCCTCAAGGAGGAACCTCCAGGCATCTAACGTCTTCCCTTGGTGAATCTCGCGAGCCTTTTCTCCATCGAGAGCGCAGATAGACTGCCCGCAACCGAAAACGACCTCGCCGTTTCGCCGGACGAAGGCGCTCATCGTCCGCGGATCGACTCCGGCCATGTCGGCGAGACTGCCTTTCCACTCCGAGCTGCCCGGCGTCTTCTTCATGATCAGCAACCCGTCTTTGTTGGCAATGTAAACACGCCCGCTCTGATCCGAAGCGAAAGCCTGCGCGCCCCGTGCACGCTTGGCTGGCGCGAGATCCACTTTCACGAAGCGGTTTCCCTCGCTGCGCACCACATTGTCCGCATTGCTCACCCACAGAGTGCCATCCGGGCTCTGGTGCAGGCTCACCAGCCACCCAGCCGGCACCCCCTCCTTAGGCCCAAACTCGGTGAACCGGTGTCCGTCAAACCGGAAGAGTCCGTTCTGCGTGGCCACCCACAGAAACCCCTCCCGGTCCTGCAGAATCCGCTCGATCGCGAGATTCTTCAACCCATCGTCAAATCCGAATGTCTGGAAGTTGTACCGCTGCGCAGCCGCGGGCAGCATCAGGCAGAGTAAGCTCCACCCAATCCGCAGCCAAGGGGTGCGCGCCTGGCGGTCCATAGGGTGCTTATCGGCGGAACCCTGCAGGAACTTAAGGTACCGCCTCAAATTCACAGGGGCGCTCACCCTAAGCCGGAGGGTGCTGCTCTACACTGGTGGTAGGGTCCGCTGGGGGCCCGTGACGGACTTAAGCCTTCTGGAACAACAACATGAACCGTGAGTATCACAAGTGGTACAGCCAGCGGCTGGGGCGCGAGATGGAAGTACTTCAGTTCGGCCACAGCGGCACGCCCGTCCTGGTCTTCCCCAGTTCCATGGGCTCCTTTTTCGAGTACGAAGACCGCGGCATGGTGGGGGCGCTGCAATGGCAGCTCGATAGCGGCCATCTGATGCTGTTCTGCGTGGACAGTGTGGACAAGGAAAGCTGGTACAACAAGCACGCCCATCCGGCCGACCGGGTCCGCCGCCACATTGCCTACGAAGACTATCTGCTGCACGAGGTGCTGCCCCTGATGCGGCAGCGTGGCGGCTGCTACCGCATTGGCGTCACTGGCTGCAGCTTCGGCGGCTACCATTGCACCAATTTCGCGCTGCGCCACCCCGATTCCATCAGCCACTCCGTCTCCATGTCGGGCGCCTACGACATTAAGCAGTTCCTGAACGGCTACTACGACGACAACTGCTACTTCAACAACCCGGTGGACTTCCTGCCGAACGCCTCCGATCCCTGGTATCTGGACCAGTACCGCAACGACATCCGCTGGGTGTTCGGCGCCGGCGAGCATGACATCTGCCTGGAAGAGAACCGGCGCATCTCTCAGATTTTCCACGCCAAGGGCATTCCACACTGGTTCGATTACTGGGGCCTGGGCGCCACACACGACTGGCCGCTCTGGCAGTTGATGGCGAAGAAGTACTTCAGCTAGACTTACGTACCACAAGCGAGCACACCATGAAGAAAATCGGCCTCCTCTACGGGATGGAGAACACCTTCCCGATGGCGCTCGTCGAGCGCATCAACGCACGCAACGTGCCCGGAGTGATGGCGGAGAGCCTGATGACCGGGGCATTCCGCATGGATCAACCCAGCGGCTATGCCGTGATCATCGACCGCATTTCGCACGACATCCCGTTCTACCGGGCGTACCTCAGCAACGCCATCCTGCACGGCGCCAAGGTGATCAACAATCCCTTCTGGTGGAGCGCCGACGACAAGTTCTTCAACTACGCGCTGGGCGGAAAGCTGGGCGTGGCGGTACCCAAAACCGTGATGCTGCCGCATCATTCCCATCCCCCCAGCACCACCGCCCAATCGATGCGGAATCTCATGTACCCGCTGAACTGGGACGAGGTCTTCGAATACATCGGGTTCCCGGCGTTCATGAAACCGCACCTCGGCGGCGGCTGGCGCAATGTCTACAAGGTGAACAATCCCGACGAGCTGTTTGCTGCCTATAACGAGACCGGCGACCTGGGTATGGTGCTCCAGGAAGGGATCGACTTCACAGACTACTACCGCTGCTACTGCATTGGCCGCGAAAAGGTCCACGTGATGGTGTACGATCCGCGACTGCCGCACGAGAAACGGTACGTGCTGGACGTAGACCCCAGGGAATCCCCCTTGTATCCGCGCATTGTGGCGGATTCGCTGACGCTGTGCCGGGCGCTGGGCTATGACATGAATACGGTGGAGTTTGCCGTGCGCGACGGCATCCCCTATGCCATCGACTACCTGAATCCGGCGCCGGACGCCGATCGCCACTCCGTCGGCGAAGCCAACTTCGAATGGATCATCGAGGCGATGGCGGATCTGGCGATCCAGACGGCCCTGAGCGAGGCGCCGCCCGTTCAGGAGTACAACTGGCAGCGTTTCCTGGCCGGCGAGTGATCACGGGAGGGTACGAATGAAGCGTCCGAGTTTCACAATCGGAATCGAAGAAGAGTACATGACCGTGGACCCGCAAACGCGGGAGCTGCGCAGCCATATCGACGCAGAGATGATCGAAAAGGGCAAGCTCGTCCTCCGCGAGCGCGTGAAGCCCGAGATGCATCAGTGCGTGGTGGAAGTGGGCACCGATATCTGCCACAACGTGCAGGAGGCGCGGGCCGAGATCATCACCATCCGCCGCCAGATGGTGGACCTGGCCAAGGCCAACGGGCTGCGGCTGGCTGCCGCGGCCACGCATCCCTTTTCCGATTGGCGCAACCAGAGCATCTATGACGATGCCCGCTACCACACGCTGGTGGAGGATATGCAGCTGGTGGCGCGGGCCAACCTGATCTTCGGCCTGCACGTGCATGTCGGCATCGAGGACAAAGAGACCGCCATCCAGATCATGAACTCGGCGCGGTATTTCCTGCCGCACATCCTGGCTCTCTCATCCAATTCGCCCTTCTGGCTGGGCGACGAGACGGGTCTGAAAAGCTACCGCTGCAAAGTCTTCGACAAGTTCCCGCGCACCAACATTCCCGACTACTTTTCCAGCTATGGCGAGTATGAGAGCTTCGTCAACCTGCTGATCAAGACCAACTGCATCGACAACGCGAAGAAGATCTGGTGGGATCTACGGCCGCATCCGGTCTTTGACACCATCGAGTTCCGCATCTGCGACCTGCCGATGCGGGCCGACGAGACCATCGCGCTGGCGGCGCTGATCCAGGCCACCGTGGTGATGCTGTGGAAACTACATTCGAACAACCAGGGATTCCGGCTCTACCGCCGCATCCTGCTGATGGAGAACAAGTGGCGGGCCGTACGCTACGGCATCGACGGCAAGCTGATCGACTTCGGCAAACGGATCGAAGTGCCGTTCCGCGAGCTGATGGAAGAGTACTTCGACCTGGTGGCGCCGGTGGCCGACGAGCTGGGCAGCCGCCACGAGATCGAATATCTGCGCAAGGTTCTGGAAACGGGCACCGGCGCGGACCGGCAGTTGAAGGTCTGGCGGGAAACCAACGACCTGAAGGCCGTGGTGGATTACATCATTCAGGAAACTGAGGCAGGCCTTTACTGATGAAGTTTGACCCCGAGTTGTTGATTGGGGCGCGGAACGCGGTGCGCGTTTGCCTGCGCATCCAGCCCCACGAGAAGGTAACCCTAATTACGGATCAGGTGTCGATGGAGATTGCCGCGGCTCTGGAGGCCGCCCTACAGGAGCTCGGCGCGGCATACCGCGTGTTTGTCCTGGAGGACTTGGCCCCACGCCCGCTCACGGACATGCCGCGGCACGTCTTGCAGGACATGGAGACCAGCCAGGTATCCATCTTCACCGTGGTGGCCCAACAGAACGAACTGCGCAGCCGCATGCAGATGACCGACGTGGTGAACCGCCAGAAGATCCGCCATGCCCACATGGTGAACATCGAGCGGCGCATCATGCTGGAGGGCATGAAGGCGGACTATCTGGCGGTGGATGATCTCAGCCTCAGGCTGCTGGAGATCACGCGCCCGGCGAAGCGCATCCGCGCCACTACGGCGGCGGGCACGGACATCACGGCCACCATGAATCCGGGATACAAGTGGCTCAAGACCAGCGGCATCATTAGCCCCAATACGTGGGGCAATCTGCCGGGCGGCGAGGTGTGGACCACGCCGGGCGAGGTGAACGGCCAGTTTGTGGTGGACGGCGTGGTGGGCGATTATCTCTGCGCCAAATATGGCGATCTGAAGGCCGCGCCGCTGACGCTGAAGATTGAGGGCAACCGGCTGCGCTCAGCGCATTCGGAGAACAAGGCGCTGGAAGACGAGTTCTGGCACTACACGCACACCGATGAAAACTCAGACCGCGTGGGCGAGTTTGCCATCGGCACCAATCTGGGCGTCAAGGACGTGATCGGCAACATTCTCCAGGACGAGAAGATCCCCGGCATTCACATCGCCTTTGGGAATCCTTACGGCGACCACACCGGCGCGGACTGGTATTCCGGAACGCATATCGACGTGGTGGGCCGGCGGTTTTCCATCTGGGCGGACGAGCGCCAGATCATGCGCGACGGAGAGTTTCTGCTGTGACCGGCGACTCGCTGCGCCGGCTGTTCAACGCGCAGTTCTCGCTGGAAAACTACGAGCGCTTCCTGGCGATGGTGGATGAGCGTTGCGGCACTCATGTCCCGTTCCGGTTGTGCGAAACGCCCTGCTTCTTCGATTCCGACTTCATGCAGCGCATCTCGCGCGAGGGCCGCGAGCTGATCGATCAACTGGTGGACAACCCGGAGTACCGCCGCATCTCCGATGCCTCGCTGCCGGCCCAGTACACCGTGCCCAACGAGCCGCACGAGCCGATGTTCGTGCAGGTGGACTTTGGCGTGGTGCGTGGTGAGGACGGGCTGCTGCATCCGAAGCTGGTGGAGATCCAGGGCTTCCCCTCCCTGTACGCATTCCAGCCGGTGCTGGCGCAGAGCTACGTGGACGCACACGGCCTGCCGGGCGGGCTGCACTACCTGCTGGATGGCCTCAACAACGACGAATATGAGCGCGTGATGCGCGACGCCATCGTGGCCGGCCACGATCCCGAGCAGGTGGTCCTGCTGGAAGTGGACCCGGAGCATCAGAAAACACGCTGCGATTTCCTGGTGACGGAACGGATGCTGGGCGTGCGGGCCGTCTGCATCACGCAATTGAAGAAGCGCGGCGCCAAACTCTACTACACGCGCGACGGGCGCGAGGTGGAGATCCGCCGCATCTACAATCGCGCCATCGTCGACGAGATCGAGCGCCGCGGGATTGCCATCCCCTTCGACTGGCGCGACGATCTGGACGTGGAGTGGGCGGGGCATCCGAACTTCTATTTCCGCGTCTCGAAGTTCTCCATTCCCTACCTGCATCATCCCAGCGTGCCGCGGACTATCTTTCTGGACCGCATGACGGAGATGCCGGACGACCTCTCGCAATGGGTGCTGAAGCCGCTGTATTCCTTTGCCGGCCTGGGCGTGGTGATCGGCCCGACTCGTGCCGAGGTGGACGCCATTCCCGCAGACCAGCGGGCCGGCTTCATCCTGCAGGAGCGGGTGGAGTTTGCGCCGGTGGTGGAGACTCCGCACGGGCTGACCAAGGCCGAGATCCGCGTGATGTACATCAACCGCCGGCCGGTGACGCACATCATCCGCATGGGCCGCGGCAAGATGATGGGCGTGGACCACAACAAGAACATGGAGTGGGTGGGCGCCAGCGCGGCGCTGTACCATGAAGATTCATGACGCCGGAACAGGAAGACCTTCTCGAACACATCATTGATTACCTCTGCGAAGAGCAGGCGGAGGCAGTGGCCGGCCTCAGCGACGCCGAGATCAAGCGGCGGGCCCTGCTCGCGATCCGCCGCGCGGAGCGGCATGAACTGGAGCAACCGGAGGCCATCACAGCCTTTGCCTCGCTGATGTTCCTGGTCGCGCCGGATTTCGACGAGCAGCCCAATATCGCCAAGGCGCTATCGGATACCGACATTCCCGCGGCGCTGCGCCTGACGGAGGTCTTCTCGAAGACGTCGGAATCCGATTGGGATGAGGCGGCGGAGAAGTCGCAGGGTTGGGACAAGCTGCGATGAAGAAGGTGGTGCTCTCGTGGTCTTCAGGCAAGGACAGCGCGTGGGCGCTTCATGTGTTGCGGAGCGAGCCCGGCGTGGAAGTGATCGGGCTGCTCACCACGCTCAACGGCGCATTTGATCGCGTGGCGATGCACGCCGTGCGGCGCGAGTTGCTGCGCCGGCAGGCGGAATCCGTCGGCTTGCCGCTGCTGACCGTGGACCTCCCGTGGCCCTGCCCCAACGAGGCGTACGAGCAGTTGATGGAGAAGGCCTGCGCCGACATGAAGGCGATGGGCGCGGAGGCCGTGGCGTTTGGCGATCTGTATCTGGAGGACGTGCGGGCCTATCGAGTGAAGCAACTGGCGCCCACAGGCCTGGAGCCGATCTTCCCGCTGTGGGGGCGCCCGACCGACGCGCTGGCGCGCGAAATGATCGCCGGCGGACAGCGGGCCCGCGTGACGTGCGTGGATCCGAAGAAGCTGACGCGGGACTTCGCCGGGCGCGAGTTTGACCTGGCGCTGTTGAATGATCTGCCGCCGGGCGCCGACCCGTGCGGAGAGAATGGCGAGTTTCACAGCTTTGTCTACGAGTCGCCCGTGCTGCGCTGGCCGGTGCGGATTCAGAGCGGCGAAGTGGTGGAGCGCGACGGGTTCATTTTTGCGGACGTCCTGCCAGCGGACTGATAGAATAGGGGCGAAGTGCGCCCGTAGCTCAGTCGGATAGAGCGTCTGGCTTCGAACCAGCAGGTCGGGAGTTCGAGTCTCTCCGGGCGCACCACTTCACTCCACGCCCATCCTCGCCGTCACCGCTTGCTCCATCCGCTGCAACTCGCCGTCCGTCAGTTCCGGGAAATGCGACCGCTTGCCCGCCGCCAGCCGCCCGTGATTCTGGAGCAGCAGCTTCGCAAGAAGCCGCAGCCGGTTATCGGGCAGCTCCACCACCGCGCGAACATCCTGACAGACGCCGTCGAATTGCTGGAGAAAGCTGAGCTCCTCCGGCCAGTCCTTCTCCAGCGTCTCGGCGATGCATTCGTACAGAAACTCAGCGTGCCGCGTCAGGTCCGGGTAGCGATAGAGGTCCACGGTACTGTTCTGCACGGTCATTCGATTCGCATCGTCCAGCGTGTACTGCACACCAGGGTTCACCAGGCGCGACACTCTATCGAGCACGGCCTCGTAGTCCTTCATGCGGCGTTGAATCACCGCTGAGACGGGAAAGATCAGGCCTTCCGGCGTGTACCCGGCCTGAGCGAGAATCTGGTGGATCAGGAAGCGGTGCAGGCGGCCGTTGCCGTCTTCAAACGGGTGAAGATACACGAAGCCGAACGCGGCGCAGGCAGCCAGCGGCACTATGTCGCTCTGCTCCGCCCGGCTGATCTTCTTCACTAGTTCCAACCACTTCCCCATCAGGTCCGGCAGATCGCCGGGCGCGGGGCAAACGTAGCGGACATCTTCCGAATAGTCGTAGCGGCGGGTCCGCCCCACGTAGTTCTGGATCGTCCGCCATCCAGAAGCGGCGTAGCGTTTGTCCTGTACGATCTGATTCTGCAGGAGGACCAGCGCGGCCTCGCTGGCGATGTCCTCCGTTCCTGCGTGCTCCAGCACGGCCAGGAAACGCTCCTCCCGATCCGGCGCCGGCGTTTCGCCTTCAATCGCGTAGGAAGACTTGGTTTCGCTGCGGTAGAGGAAATCGGCAGCTCGCTGGAAGAGGGAGGCATCCAGGTTCAGGGTCAGCGCCTGGACGGCCGTGCCATAGTTCCGCTCCTGCCGGTCCTTGATCACCTTCGTGCGGCGAACCAGGGGGCAGTAGCCCTCCACGCCCAGGAGGTTGTTCCGCACCCGGTGCCGTTTGGAGTAAGGAGTCCGGAAGTGCTTGCTCCGCCACACGATCTGCCTTTCGCCATCGGCCAGATCAGCGAAGGGCGCCCGGCTGTCCGGCAGGGGCAGGCGTCGTTGGGTCAGACGCTCGTGCAGATACCAGGCCCGCCGGGCATAGGCGCTGTTTGGCTGGCCTTGCACCCAGTTGGTGATGGTTTCGGCTGGCAGCGCTTCCATCACCCGGTGCCAGACCCGGAGGTCGAGGGGCTCGTAGCGCAACGCGAAACGGAGGTGGTCCTGAATGGAGCCGCACTGGTAGTTGAGGGGGTAGATTTCAGTGACTTCGTCGGGGCTTTCGATGGTGCGGCGGGCCGTGGAGCCCACTTCGCTGCGCAAGGCGGGCGGGGGCACATTGAGCTGGAGTTCGCCGAGCAGTCCGGTGAGCCCGACGGCGTGGTTTTTCACTCAAGCCTCTTTCAAAAACGTAGTCTCAGCGTTCGATCCGTAACGGAACGTTGCCAGCCATCCAGAAACGTTCTCGAGTCTGGCCATGCCGTGTAGAATCGCTCGCAACTATGCAAAAGTATACCTTATGGTGGTATTGGGTGTAGAAACGTTATTGACTGGATCACGTCTTCGTCTTATGTTCGTTAGCGAGCCCGCTGACGTGAGCTGAACCTACTGCCCCAAGGGCAAAGCGCACTCCACCGGCCGGGGCTTCCCCGCGAGTTGCCAGTACGGCACCGACACCTGCCGCCACTGCCGCCGCCAGTTGCCGCGCTCGCACATATAGAGCTGGCCGCATTGTACGGACTGGCGCAGGGCGGTGCGGCTCGCCGTCGCCTCCGCCGGCCACAGCTGCCCCTGAGTCTTCTCGTTGCAGGACACAGCGGGGCCAGCCGAGAGAGCGAGCAACAGAATGGAGGCGGCGGTGATCATGCACTTAGTGTTCCGCAGCGGCCCGGCCAGTGAAACCGGAGCGGTACCAGCGCCCCGCTAGTACCAGAGTCGCTTTACTTCCCCATCTGGAAATGCCCGGCGGCGAATGCCAGATACTGATCCCAATCGTAATCGGTGACGTCGTGCTTGCCCGCGCGGATGTGGTAGCGGACGGCGCCGCCCACGGGCTGATGAACCTCCGGCATACGATCCGTGCCGATGCCCTGCTTGCCGAAGAGCTGATAGACCGGTGAGGCGGCCACGGCGGCCAGAAACTCGCCGCGCGGATCGGCCCACTGATCCTCCAGGGCGCTGGCCACATAGAGCGGCCGCGGCGCAATCAGCGCCAGCAGCAGGTGGGCATCGAAGGGGAGAGTCTCCTCCTTGCCGCTGTATTGCCGGTAGTTGGCGCAGAACCAGTGCGGGAAAGCACGGTTGAGGTCGGCCACAGTTTCGCCGTACACGCGGCGGCTGATGGCGGCGCCACCCTCGCCGGAATCGTTGGACACCACAACGGCAAAGCGTTGATCCATCGCGCCAGCCCACAGCGCCGCCTTGCCGAGGCGGGAGTGGCCCATGAGCGCGATGCGTTTGGCATCCACGGCCTTGTCGGTTTCGAGATAATCCACCACGCGGCTCAAGCCCCACGCCCAGGCGCCGATGGCGGCCCACTCATCGGCCGCCGGCGCGCTCTGGCCCGGCGTCATCAGCAGAGGCCGGATGCCGTGGGGCAGGCCACCGTCGAAATCGGGCTCGATGTCGTAGTAGTGCATGGTCGCCAGGCCGAAGCCCTTGGCCAGGATCTTCTCGACGGGCCAGCGGTTGGCCGTGGTGCCGCGCGTCTTCGCGGCGGCGGTCTGCTTGACCCGCTTTTTGGTCTGCGGGTCTGCGATCCACACGTCGGCGAGCGTGACGCCCGGATCGGCGATGATGGCGTGGTTGCCCTGGAAGTTGAGCCCGACGAAGACCGGCACGGGCCCGCGCGCGCCGGAGGGCAGGTAGAGCAGCAGCCGCATGGACTTGCCTGCCACGCGGATGCTCACCTCCTTGCGAGTGGCCTTGCCGCCCAGGGCGCCGGTTTCGATGGACGTGAGCTCAAACGCCGCCTTCGGCCAGGCGGCAGGCGTGCGGCCGAACATCTGACTTTCGAAGAGCTGCACGAGCTCCGGGCGGCGCTTGTTCTGCCACGTGGCGGCGTCGCGGACGGGCTCGCCGCTGCGCATCTTCAGCGGGTCCGGCAGGGTGTAGACGGGCACTTTGGCCTCGTCGTAGTTAGGGATGGGCTTCTGCGCGATGGCGCAGGCGGAGAGCAGCGCAACGGCGCCGCAGCGGCGAAGAAGTCGGGCAGGCATGGTAGACACGATATCAGTTCCGCGATCGGCTGGGAGTAGAATTGGGGCGATGACAACGACCCGGAGGGCGTTCCAATCCCTGCTGCCGTTCGCGCCTGCGGCGTTTGCGAGAGGGTCACCGCCGCGGCGGAACGTGCTGTTCCTGGCTCTGGACGGATTGAATGACTGGGTGGGATGCCTCGGCGGGCAGCCCCGCGTTCTGACGCCCAATATCGACCGGCTGTCGCGGCGGAGTGTGTTGTTCGCCAGTGCGCACTGCGCAGCGCCATTGGGCAACCCGTCGCGGACGGCTCTGATGTTCGGCAGACGCCCCTCCTCGACAGGTGTCTACTTGAACAGCCATCCGTATTCCGGATCGAGGGCGCTCGCAGAAGCCGCGTCGCTGAACCAGCACTTCAAGGACAACGGGTACTTGACGCTGGGTTGCGGCAAGATCTATCACGGCACGCCCGGCGTCTCTGCCGACAGGCAGGGCTGGGACGACTACGGCCAGCCGCAGGGAGACTTCACGTTACCCGCTGCGAAGTCGCTGGCGGCGCCCGCCCCGCAGGGGCAATTCGTTTGGGGACCCACTCAAGGCGGTGACGAAGAGATGAACGACTACCACGTCACCGAGTGGGTCAATGCGCACCTGAGAAAGAGGCGTGGCCAGCCGATGTTCCTGGCGTGCGGGCTCTTTCGGCCGCGCCTGCCGTGGTATGTGCCGAAGAAGTACTTCGACCGGTATCGCCCGGATTCCGCCAGGCCGCCGGTGGCAAAAAGCCGCACTGAGGTCGCGGACGAGGATGAGCGTGTCAGGAACAACGGCGCCTCGAAGGACGGCGTGCGGGCATACATGGCGGCAATTTCGTTTGCTGACGCGATGGTGGGGCGGGTGCTACGGGCGCTGGAGACCGGTCCGAATGCTCACAGCACGTCCGTCGTGTTGTGGGGCGATCATGGCTGGCATCTGGACGACGATCTGACCTGGAGCCGGTTCATGCTTCGTGAGCGCTCCACTCGAAACCTGCTGATGATCGCAGCGCCTGGCATGCCGTATCTACAAGCCCGTGTCGGATTCCCGGTGAGTATGATCGACGTCTATCCAACGCTGATGGACATAACTGGCGTCCGGCCGCCCGGCGGGTTGGAGGGCATGTCGCTATACCCCTTTCTGAAGAATCCGCTCACGCAGCGGACGCAGCCGGCGATCACAACGTGTGGGCGAGGGAACCACGCGGTGCGTACCGGGGAGTGGCGTTACATCCGCTACAGCGACGGCGGCGAAGAGCTCTACGATCTGGAAGAAGACCGGGCCGAGCGCCACAATGTAGCGGCGTGGCCACCGATGGCCGAAATCAAGACAGAGCTGGCACGGTGGCTGCCTACCCACAACGAGCCGGACGTGCCGAAGCGCAGCGCTTAGGCGATGATGCCCGTCAGCGGCGAACTGGCCGAGGCGTACAGCCGGCGCTCCATGCGGCCGGCGAGGAACGCGCTCCGCCCCGCCGCCACACCGTGATTCATCGCCGTTGCCATCAGAACCGCCTCCTTGGCGGCGGCCACCGCTGTATTGAGCAGCAGGCCGTCAAAGCCCATCTCCATCGCGATGCACGCGTCGGACGCCGTGCCCACGCCGGCATCGACGATCAACGGCACTTCCGTGATCTGCTCGCGCAGGATGCGCAACGCCGCAAAGTTCTGAATGCCCAGGCCGCTGCCGATGGGCGCGGCCAGCGGCATCACGGCCGCGGCGCCCGCGTCGATCAGCTTGCGCGCCGTGATCAGATCGTCATTGGTGTACGGCAGGACGACGAAGCCCTCTTTCGCCAGAATCCGCGTGGCTTCCACCAGCCCGTAGACATCGGGGAACAGCGTCTTCTCGTCGCCGATCACTTCGAGCTTCACCCAATTGGAGAGGCCCACTTCCCGGCCCAGCCGCGCCGTGCGCACGGCGTCGTCCACGTTGTAGCAGCCTGCGGTGTTGGGCAGCAGGAAGTACTTGGATCGGTCGATGTGGTCCAGCATCGACTCCTTCGTCTTGTCCGTCAGATTCACCCGGCGCACCGCCACCGTCACCACCTCGGCGCCGGACGCCTCATGGCACGCCACCATCTCCTGAAAACTGCGGTACTTGCCCGTACCGATCATCAGGCGGGACCTGAACGTGCGGCCCGCGATCGTGAACTGTTCGCTCATTCCTTCATTGTAAGCGCGGGCGTGAAATAATGACGCCATGCGATTGGCAATGTGTGTCGGATTGACGATGGTTCTGGCAGGGTGCAGCAGCCAGGCGCCGGTGGAGAAGAAAGCGGCGGTCGCGGCGCCCCGCGTGGATGGCGTTATGCCGGACGTCTACAAGGTGCTCTTCGATACGTCCAAGGGCTCGTTCGTTCTGGAGGTGCACAAAGACTGGGCGCCGAAAGGCGCGGAACGGTTCTGGAAGCTGCTCCAGATGAAGTTCTTCAACGACACGCGCTTCTTCCGCGTGCGGCCTGGCTTCATCGCGCAATTTGGCCTCTCCGGCGACCCCCAAACCAACTCGCTGCTGAACACCACCGTGGTGGACGACGACCCCGTGAAGCAGAAGAACGAGAAGGGGACCATCAGTTTTGCGCAGTCCGGTCCGCGCTCCCGGCACACCCAGGTGTTCGTCAATCTCAAGGACAATTCCGTGTTGGACAAGGACGGCTTCGCCCCGTTCGGCAAGGTGACTCAGGGGATGGACGTCTTCGACAAGCTCTACTCCGAGTATGGTGAGTGGGATCCGCCCGGCCGTGGTCCCAATGCGACACGCATCCTGACCCAGGGCAACGAGTACCTGGATTCGCGGTTCCCCAAACTCGACAAGATCCTGCGCGCCAAAGTTGTGCGGTAAGGTCACAAACGAGAAAAGGGCCGGTCCTCCTCGCTGACGAGGAGAACCGGCCCTTTTTCTGACTCACACCCGGCTAGAAGTTGATCTTCGCGCCGAGCTGCATCTGACGGCCGCCGCCGGCTCCGGTGATGTAGCCGAAGTTGGCGTTGCCGAGAGTGGTGTTGGGGTTATTGAACTGCGGCGTGTTGGTGACACCGAAGGACTCGGCACGGACCTCCATCTTGATCCGCTCAGTGATCGCGAAGATCTTGAAGAGCGAGAAGTCCAGATTGAAGAAGCCCGGTCCGCTCATCGCGTTGCGGCCGATGTTGCCGAATACGGCGCCCACCGGGTTGGCGAAGCTGGAGCGGCTGAACCATTCGTTGCCCACATTGATACCCTTGGGCAGCGTGATGGGCGCGATCTGATTCGGGGTTTGTGCGTTGCCGGGGGCATTGAGTCCGTTGCCGCTGGCGCCAAAGTTCAGCGGCGTGCCGGTCATCAACGTCAGAATGCCGTTCATGCGCCAACCGCCGATCACCGAAGACGCCCAGCCGCTGTTCAGCCACTTCTCACCCTTGCCGAAAGGCAGGTTGTAGATGTAGCTCTGGACGAAGGTCTGGTTGCGGTCGAAGTCGTTCCGGGCGTAGTTGCGGCGGAAGTTGATGCTGAACATCGCGCCGCCGTCGTCGCCCTGTTGGAACGCCATTCCTTTGGAGAAGGTATATGCGGTGGTCACCGACAGCCCGGAGGTAAACCGCCGGTCGATCTTCAGTTGCAGCGCATGGTACATCGAGGAATAGCCGTCGAAGTAGATGGTGGTATTGGCGGTGCGTCCGAACGGCCCGAACTGGGGACGGCCGGCGTTGCCAGACCCGGCCACCAGGCTGGCGTTCATGTTGTAAGCCATTACGGTGTTGACACCGTGATTGCCAACATAGGCGGCATCGAGCGCGAAGTGCCATGGCAGTTGACGCTGGACGGCGAAGTTCCACGAGATGACGTGTGGGTTCTTGAAGTCCTTGTTGATGACGAAGTAGTTCGAGTTCCGGTCCGGGTTGGTGATGATGCCATTCTCAGGGATTGGCACCAGGATGGGGGCTGGGAAACCCTTCTGGAAGGTAGCCGTCGAGCCATCCGGCAGTACTGCCGCGCCATAGGTGGCAACGGCC
This sequence comes from Bryobacterales bacterium, assembly GCA_016721425.1. Classification (GTDB taxonomy): domain Bacteria; phylum Acidobacteriota; class Terriglobia; order Bryobacterales; family Bryobacteraceae; genus Paludibaculum. The sequence continues at coordinate 268,539 of JADKID010000005.1, forward strand.
GGATTGAAGGCATTGTTGGCGCGGACCGGGTAGTTGTAGGCGTAGGTGTTGTCCGGGAATGGGGTGTAGCTAACGCCTGCGCCAGTGCGGATGACGGTCTTCTCGTTCATGCGGTAGGCGATGCCCAGGCGCGGCGAGAAGTAGTCCTTGTTGTTCTTGATGCCCAGGTTCATCGGAACGTTGCCGACACCCGCAACGGACAAAGTGTTGGCGTACTGGTCATAGTTGGAGAACCCGGCCTTTAGGCGGGGAGTGGCGGGTGGATAGAGTTCGTACCGCAGGCCGAGGCTGAGGGTCAGCTTCGGCGTCACGGTCCAGCGGTCCTGCACAAAGAAGAACGACTGCCACGCACGGTAGGCCGGGAAGTACGTCGCGAGATCCCGTCCCGCCTGGCTCGGCACGTCGAGCAGGAAACTGGCCACGTTATTCATGAAACTGGTCGTCGCGCCGGGCGTTGACGTCTGACCGTCGGAGAAGTTGTAGACGCCGCGAGGGCTGAACGTCTGCATCTGGAGCAGTTCGTCTCGAACGCGCCGGATGTCCGCGCCCCACTTGATGGTGTGGTTGCCCGTGGTCTTCGTCCATGTATTGACGAAGCTGGCGTTCACTTCGGCGCGCACCCACGGTAGGCTGGGGCTGTAGCCAACCACCGGGTTGGTGTAGCCGCCATTCAGGTTGATGCCGACGAGACCGCTGGAAAACTCGTCGATATTGACACCAGGGATGCCAAGCTCGGCGGAGGCGTTGGTGCCGTAGTCGGCATTCTGCGCCTTGTTATTGTAATGAGAGACGCCAGCGCGGAACTCGCTAACCAGAGTCGTGGAGAAGATTCGGTTGTAGTTGAGCCCGCCACTATAAGTCTTCTGCACACTGGTCCCCTGGAACGCGCTTTGCGCCCCGCCGCCCGCCGGACCAAAGGCTGGCGCCTGGAATACCACCGGCCGCGCGTAGCTGAATCGCCCGCTCAACCGGTCCCTATCGCTAATGTTGAAGTCCATCTTCCAATCCATCGAGTCCGTGTCCTTGGTGAAGGGCAGCAGACCAAACCAGTTGTTGGTGTCGCCGGCGGAAGTCGGTACCGGCACTAGGCCAAGGATCTTCGTAGAGATCGGGTTGATTCGTGAGGTGGGAATGATGTTGCCGGCAAACGCAGTGCGGCCAGAACCGTTCGCAGCCCCAGTCAACGGGTCATAGATGGCTGTGGCCGAACGGCCCAGATTGCCCGAGCGCAAGTCCATGGCGGGGATGGTGAGAAGGTTAGTGTTGGCCTGGTGGTCGGTGATTCTCAAATAGTCGCCGAAGTAGAACAGCTTGTTCTTGATAAACGCCCCACCCATGTTGCCGCCGAAATAGTTGTAGGCCTGGTGACCCACCTTGGCATCAAAGTAGTTCCGCGCGTTCAGGCTGCTGTTGCGATGAAAGTAGTAGGCAGCGCCGTGAATGTCGTTGGCGCCGGACTTCAGAATCACGTTGGTTACTGCGCCGGAGGCGCGGCCCAACTCCGCATCGAAATTGCTGGTGGCCATGTCGACGTTCTGGATCGCTTCGATCGGAGGAGTGATTACCTGCAAAAGACCGGTCCGCTGGTTGTTGTCGATTCCCTCAATCTGATAGTTGTTGCCCTGGCGCATCTGGCCGTTCACCTGCGTCTGCAGCGAACTGGTGGCATTGAAGAACTGCGAGTGCTGGAACGAGGCCCGCGTTGTGCCCGGCACCAGATTCAGCAAACCCTGATAGTTGCGGTTCGTGCTTAACGGCAGGTTCTCCGTCTGCACACTTGCGATCTGGCTGCCCGTGCTCGCGGTTTCCGTCTGCAGGATCGCCGCCTGGGCGCTGACTTCGATTACCTCGGTCACGTTGCCTGGCTGTAGCGTGAGGTCCACGCGGGGCGACGTGTTGATCTGGAGCTCGATGCCGGGACGAGTGATCTTCTTGAATCCGGTGAGTTCGGCGGTGACGCTGTACAGCCCGGGCGGCACGTCCGGGAAAATGTAGTTGCCACTCTCGTTGGTCGTCGTCGTGCGATTGACGCCTGTATTGGTTTCCGTGAGAGTGATTTTGGTGTTCCGGGACGCTGCCTCCACTGGAGTCAGTAACCGTACCGAGGATTGTGCCGTTGACCGCCTGCGCATAGATGGGCAGGGAGACGGCGAGAATGAACACTAGGATAGTTGCGAATTTGCGGAGCTTCAACTGGGACCCTTAATTTCGGACAAGGACTGACCTTATTGTTTGCCGGGCCAAGTCAGTCATTGCAGAGGCCCGCAGATACAGTGTGCACCGTATCGGCGCGAAATGACCCGCGGATCAGTTAGTTAACGTTTGGTTACGTAGTTGATAACAAAAGAGTTCCTCCCTCATTGCCGTATAACGGTTAAGGTGGTAGCATTACGACAGTATTTCATGCTCAGGAAGGCAGTCCGGGTAGTCGAACAGTCCGCATCCACTGACCACTCTGCCGCGCAGGCTGTGCCCAACAGCAACACGGAAGTGCTGGAAGAGTTGCGCCGCGTCCTGGACAGCCCCGAATTCGCCGGCAGCGAGCGCGGACGGACACTCCTCACCTACCTGATAGAGAACGCGCTCGGCGGCGGGCTCGACCGTCTGAAAGAGCGGACCATTGGCGTCGAGATCTTCGGCCGTGACGCTGCCTACGACACCGGGCAGGACGCCATTGTGCGCGTCTCCGCCAACAGCATCCGCAAACGGCTCGCCACCTACTACTCGCGGCTGGAGGCCGCCGGGACGCATCCAGACCTCAGGATCTATCTCCCGCCCGGCGCCTACACGCCCGAGTTTCTGATTGAGCCGGAGGCGTTGAGTACTGAGCCACCCCCACCGGTGACGCCCGCCAAGCCGCCCCGCAGAGACTGGCGGTACCCGGCCCTGGCCGCAGCCCTTGCCCTCGGCTGCATCGTACTCGGCGTACAGAACTGGCGCCTGCGCAGCGAACCGGTCGCACCCACCCCCCTGAAGATTCTGCCGTGGTCCATGTTTGGACACTCAACTGAGGCCCGCATCGCCATGACGGACGGCAACTTCACGATGCACAAGTTCCTCAATCGGCGTGAAATGGCGTTAACCGAATACACCAGCGCCCGCTGGCTGTGGGATTTCCGCTCGCAGGTGCCACAGGTGATTCCGCTGGCAGTGACGGCATACACCAGCGTGGCAAGCGCAGTGACAGCCGTCAGAATTGGATCACTGCTGGAGCGCGCGGGCTGCACGCCTCTGATTGGCACCTCCCGGAACTTGCAGCTTCGGGATTTCAAAGAAGACCGCCCCATCGTCTTGCTGGGCAGCGCACCTCCAATCCCTGGGTGGAGCTGTTCGATGACCGCCTCAACTTCGTCATCGACAACGATATCGAGAATCGGATTCAGCGCTGCCGCAACAGGTCACCGCGGACCGGCGAGCAGGCCTTCTACTCGCAGGAGCATACGACGAACGTACCCGGCGTCGCCTACGCGATCATCTCAGCGCCCTCCAACCCGGTCGGCAAGGCGCCCGTGCTCATCATCGCCGGAACTAACGCCGAGGCCACGGAGGCCGCCGGCGAGCTCGCTGCCGATCTCCCCCGCATGGCCCGCGAATTGCGCCAACTGGGCATTGACCCGGAGAGCAAGGTGACTCAATTAGAGCTCCTCATCCGCGTGCAGCACCTCAACGACACGCCCAGCCGCTCCGAGGTCATCGCCCACCGCGTCACACGCTAGCCCGCCCTCAGTGGATGTTCATCTCCTTCATAAACTTCTCCGCCGCCGCCCACCCGTCACGGGAAAGCTCCCGCCGCAACTGATCCAAAGCCTGGCGCACGGTCTCCTCCTGCTCCGCGGCCAGTTGGCCGAAGGCGGGCCCGTACCACGCCTTGTTCTGCATCCGCAAATGCTGCTTCAAGGCGCAGCTTGGATTTTGACATCACAGTTCTACCCGGATACAATTATTCTATCCGGGTAGAATATGAACAGCCACAACGAAACCACTTGCACCGCTTTTGAAGGCGCAGCAATGATTGCCACCGGGCCCTTGCCCCATGTGGCGAAACAGGTGAAGCAAGTCCTGGACCGCGGCGAGCGCGCGCCCGTCCTGATCTTCGACGACGAAACCAGCGAACCGGTGGAGATCGACTTCCGGGGCACCTGGGAGGAAGTGGCCGCCCGCCTGCCCGGCGGTAAGCGGCCGCCACGGGGCCCAGGACGCCCCAGGCTGGGCGTACTCGCCCGCGAGGTCACTCTCCTGCCCCGCCACTGGGAATGGCTCTCCGGCCAGCCTGGCGGCGCCTCCGTGGCCCTGCGCAAGCTGGTCGAAGAGGCCCGCCGGGCGAACGCCGGCAAGGACCAGCTCCGCCTGGCTCAGGAGGCCGCCTACCGCTTCCTCTCCGCAATCGCCGGCAACCTGCCCGGCTTTGAAGAGGCCTGCCGCGCGCTCTTCGCGGGCGACGCCCAGCGCTTCGATGCGCTGGTGGAACCCTGGCCGGACGGCCTCCGCACTCATGCCCGGCGCCTGGCCGCCCGCGCCTTCCCCAACCAGCACGAGGGAGCCCCTCATGGAAGCTAAAACGGACCGGCGCAAAGCCATTCAGGACTACAAGTCCCGCAAGACGCCGCGAGGCATCTTTTCCGCGCGCGTGGGCACGTCTGGCCCTGCCTGGGTCGGCTCCTCCCCCAACCTCGATGCCGCGCAGAATGGGCTCTGGTTCCAGCTCCGCCTGGGCACTCACAGAAACCGCCCGTTGCAGGAGGAGTGGCTCCGCTCCGGCGAGGCGGCGTTTTCCTTTGAGATCCTGGAGCAGCTCGATGACGACGTCAACCCGCTGGCCCTCCACGACCTCTTGAAGGAGCGGCGCGCCCATTGGCTGACCCGTCTGAACGCCCAACCCGTCTAGCCAATCTGCGAAAATGAGACTGTCATGCCAATGTACGAATACCGGTGCGCCGAATGCGGGCGCGAGCACGAGCAGTTGCGCCGCATGTCCGAAGCCGACACGAAAGTGGAGTGCCCGCACTGCGGGTCCCAGCAGGTGACTCGGCTATTCTCCACCTGCTGCGTCGGCGGTGGCGCATCCGGTGGGAGCAATGCTGGCAGTGGCGGCGGCTGCGCCCCGCGCGGCGGCTTCTCTTGAGCCCGCTGACGCCGGCGGCCCGTGTGGCCGCTTAAACCGACTCCAGATGTGTGCTTTTTGTCTCCGGCAGCAGGAACACCAGCCCTGCCGCCATGAGAAAGAACGCGGCGTTCAACCCCAGAGCTGCGCCCAGGCCGTGCCGGTCCGCCAGGGACCCCACCGCATACGGCGCCAGCGCGCTCAAGCCGCGCCCGAAATTGTAGACAAACCCCTGCCCCGCGCCGCGGATCGCAGTCGGGTACAGCTCCGCCAGCATCGCCCCGAACAACGAGAAGAACCCCGTACCGAAGAATCCGATGCACGGGCCCAGCATCATCAGCAGTAGCGGCGAGATGGTGGGCGCCAGACCATACAGCGGGGTGAGCATCGCCGCCGCCGCAACGTAGATCGCAAACGCCGGTCGCCGCCCCAGCCAGTCCGCCAGATAGCCGAAACACAGATACCCGCCAAACGCGCCGATCTGCACCGCAAAGACAAATCCGCTGGTCTTGACGATGTTCATCCCCGCGCCGCCCTGCGCCACCGGCGCGGAAAGGAAGCCCGGTAGCCACGTAAACAGCCCCCAGTAGGCAAACAACACGCTGGTCGCCAGCACTGTTGCCCAGAACGTCCGCCGCCCGTAAGGCGCTTTGAAGATGCCCGTGAAGCTCGCGCGCTGTTTGGATTTCAGCCAGATCTCCGGCTCCGCCACCTTCCGCCGGATGAACACGGTCACCAGCGCCGGCAGCACCCCGCCAAAAACAGCGCGCCAGCCCAGAGTGGGCAGGATCACCGCCGCCAGCGCCGCTGCCGCCATGTAGCCCAGCGCCCAGCCCGATTGCATGAAGCTCACTGCCTTGGCCCTGTGCTCCGCTGGCCAGGACTCCGCCACCAGCGTCGCCCCGGCAGACCACTCTCCGCCCAGCCCCAGCCCCACAATCGCCCGCCAGAAGATCAGATCCCAGATGCCGCGCGATGTGGCCGTCCCCGCCGACGCCACCGAATACAGCAGGATGGTGTAGATCAACGTGCGCCGGCGCCCGATGCGGTCTGAGATCGCGCCGGCAGCGATGCCGCCAAACGCTGAGGCGATCAGAGTGACCGACGACACCAGCCCCGCCTGCGCGTTGCTCCAGCCAAATTCAGCCTTGAGTGTGGTGAGCGCAAAGACGTACAGCAGCACGTCCATCGCGTCCAGCATGAACCCGAGTTGTGCCGCCCACAGCGCCAGCCAGCGCGGGGTGGAGAATACGCCCTCAAAGAATCGCACGTACGCGCCAGTATAGCGGGCGCCCTACTCGTAGTGCAGGGCCTCAATCGGATCCAGCCGCGACGCCTTCACCGCCGGCACCAGTCCAGCCACCAACCCCACCACCAGCAACACGCCAGTCGAAACCAGCACCGACATCGGGCTCACCGACAGATAGATGTCGCCCGTGCCCGTCGTATCCCTGAACGCTGGCCCCAGAAATGGCATCGAGCCGATCAGATAGGTCCCCACCACGCCCAACCCGATGCCCAGCGCCCCGCCCGCCGCCACAATCAGGCATGCCTCCACCAGAAACTGCTTCAGGATCATCGATCGTACACCGCCCAGCGCCTTGATCATCCCGATCTCGCGCGTCCGGTCAATCACCGACGCCAGCATGATGTTCGCCAGGCCCACTCCGCCGATCGCCAGTGTCAGCGCGCCCACAAAGCCCAGCAGCAGTTTCACGGCCAGCGACATACCCGTGATGATCGTCATGAACTTCGAGAACGCCAGGATCTCCACGGCCTTCTCATCGGTCGGCGAAAAGCGATGCAGTTCCGCCAGCTTCGCCCGTACCATCTGGATCGCCCGCTGCTGATCGGCGCCCAGCACCGGCTTCCACACCAGAAACCACGGATACTTCGTATCGCCGAACACGCTGAAGCTCTCATACGGAATGAATACGCACTGGTTGTCCGAGCGGTTGTAGTTCGCGATCTGGAGCTTGTTGTCCATCACCCCGATCACCGTAAAATGAATGCCGTTCAGGATAACGTCCTCGTCCACCGCCGGCGCGCCGCCAAACAGATCCTTCGCCACCTTGGCGCCCAGGATCACCACGCGGTATTGATGCTGCCGGTCGTCCTCATTCAGCCAGCGCCCTTCCACGATCTTGATGTTCCGCACGATGTCGTATTCGGGCCACACCGCCCGCACCGACACATCCTTTTCCCGCCCCAGATGCTGTGCCTTCACGCCGTTCTTCATGATTTCGGGCGAAAGCTTGTCCACCAGAGGAACAGACTCCTTGACGATGTTGGCGTCCGCATACTCCAGCCGTACCCGCCGGCCGGATCGCAATCCCCGGCCTGCTCGCTGGTCTGTCCGCCGATGGTCAGCACCAGGTTCTGCCCCACCGCCGTGAACGCCTTCACCAGCGCGCGCTCAAAACCGTCGCCGTAGCTGATGAGGATCACAAAACACGTCACCCCCCACGCCAGGCTGAGCGTGGTGAAGATGGAACGCTGCCGGTGAAACCGCAGCGCCGCGATGCTCTCCGTGAAGATATGCCGCCAGGTCATGATGCACCTCTCAGCGCTCGTGGCGCAGAGCCTCCACCGGAGTCAGCGCCGCCGCGGCCCTCGCCGGCGGCAGGGCCGACGCCACCGCCACCAACCCCAGCGCCAGCGTCGCAAACGCCAGCATGTTCCACTGGATCGGCAGGCCGGAAAACATCGCCGGCATGGGCAGCGCGTTCACCGCCGTGGAGAGGCCCCACACCAGCAACAGCCCCGCGGCGCCGCTCAGAACCGCCAGGAAGAGTCCCTCCAAAAAGAAGTCCAGGAGAATCCTGTGGCTGGTCGCGCCCAGCGCCTTCTTCAACCCAATCTCATTGGTCCGCTCGGCCACCGCCATCATCATCGTGTTCATCACGCCCACGCCGCCCAGCGACAACGTCACCAGCGACACCACAGCCAGAAAGATCTCACCCGCATTGAAGATGGAGTCGAACATCTGCGCGCTCTCGATGGAATCGAAGATCCGCAGTGCGCCCGGGTCCACCGGCGAGAAATTGTAGAGCCGCCCCAACGCCGCCTTCACCTGCGCCTGCGCCTCTTCCCAATGCGCCACGTCCGCGGGCCGGTATAGAAAGCCGTCAATCCGCCCCTCCGCATACTCGCGCCGGCTCGCCGGCATGTCGCGCAGCAGCGCGCTCTCCGGCACCAGGATCTTGTCGTTGTCCCAACCGTCGTAGGAGCTGTTCTGGTCCTTCTCGCTCATCACGCCGATCACGGTGTAGGGGTAGTTGTTCAGATAGAACTGCTCACCCAGCGGCAGCGGCTTCTTCTCAAAGAGTTGCTTCCGCACGCTGCTGCCCAGCACAGCCACACGCCGGCCTTCGCGCACGTCATCCCTGCTGACAGTGCGCCCGCGCTCCACCGGCAGGTTCCGCAACTTCAGATAATCCGGCGTGACTCCCAGGGAAAGAAACCGTCCGGAATTCGTCGCGCTCCGCGCCGGCACCTCGTACTTCTTGTGCTCGGCCGCCGCCACCTGGATCGCCGGGCACGTCGCACGAATAATCTCCAGGTCTCTTTCTCTCAATAGTACGCGCCGCCCCGCCCGCTGGCCGCCCGCCTGCTCCTCGGTCACCCCGCCATACACAAAGACGATGTTGTCGCCGATCTGCGCCATGTTCTTCCGCTGGCCCTGCCGGAATCCATCGCCCAGCGCAGACATCAGCACCAGTGACGCAATCCCCCAGGCGATGCCAAACAACGTCAGAAAGCTGCGCAGCTTGTTCCGGTGCAGATTCGCCAGCGTCTGCCGGAAGAGATCCTGCACCAGCTCGCCGCCGTGCATCCGGCGGTGGCTGCGCCGCCGCGGCGGGGCCGCGTCCATGGCCGCCATCACTTCCGGTTCTAGTAGCGCACTCACTGGGAAGATTCCTGCTTTCCTGTTGGTAGTACGCGCGCAACCCCGGCGATGTTCCCACGGCTCCCCGGATTCCCGTCACACCCGTAACTTTCGCGGGCAGGCGTCTGCCAGAATGGGACCAATGCCGTCTCTGGGCAAACCCCACGCCAGCCCCACCGGGCTCGTCTACGATGCCGCCTTTGTGATGCACGATCCCGGCCCCGCTCACCCAGAGTCGCCGGATCGCTACCGCGCCATCAAGAAAGCCCTCGATCGCGCCGCTCTCTTCGACAGGCTCACCCACATCCCCGCCCGCCCCGCCTCCGACGACGATCTCCACCTTTGCCACACCCGCGCCTACCTCGCCACCGTGCGGCACGATGCCGCCCGCAAATCCGCCACGCTCAGCACCGGCGATACCGCCCTCGGCGAACACACCCTCATGGCCGCCACCCTGGCCGCCGGCGGCGCCCTGGCCGGGATTGACTCCGTCATGACCGGCCGCACCCGCAACGCCTTCGCCGCCGTCCGCCCCCCCGGCCATCACGCCACCGCCTCGCGCGGCATGGGCTTCTGCGTCTTCAACAACGCCGCCATCGCCGCCCGCTACGCCCGCAAGGTCTACGGAGTCGAGCGCGTCCTCATCGCCGATTGGGACGTCCACCACGGCAACGGCACCCAGGACATCTTTTACGAGGATCACGGCGTCTTCTTCTTCAGCACCCACCAGTGGCCCTGGTATCCCGGCACCGGCGCGGCCACCGAAACCGGCGCCGGTAGCGGCAAGGGTACAACGATGAACTGCCCCTTCCCGGCTGGATCCGGCCACGCCGAAATCGTCGGCGCCTTCCGCAAGAAACTCGTGCCCGCGATGGCGGCCTACCGGCCCGAACTCGTCATCCTCTCCGCCGGCTTCGATTCCCGCCGCGCCGACCCCCTCGGTCGCTTCGTTCTGCGCGACGAGGATTTCCGCGAACTCACCGAAATCACCATGGAGATCGCCGCCACCACTGCCAACGGCCGCCTGCTCAGCATCCTCGAAGGCGGTTACAACCTCTCCGGCCTCGGCTCCGCCGTCATTGCCCATGTCGAGGCGCTGCTCCGCCCCTGAAAACGTCCCGCCCAATAAAAGAGCCGGCCATCGTTATTGCAACGGTGGCCGGCGGCTAGAAGAAGATGAGGCGGAGTGAGCCCCTTCTCGGAGAGTGAACGGAAGTAGTACGAGAACTCTCTACTGCTCCATTCTAGTTCCGGACGAGACCCAACGCAAACATTTTCTACCTGAAATGTTGTGGGGGCCGAAGCCCCCATTTCTTACTGCGCGTGTACCTTACTCACCGCGTATTCCTTAGTGTTGCCGTGGCAAATCGCACAGCTCTCACCAAGTTCGGTGGTGTTGGACTTCGCGTGGCTCCAAGCATCGGCCGTGTTGTGGCACGACATGCACGCGTTGGTGGTCGGCGGAACCGGCGTGAATGGCGCCATGCCATCCTTCACCGGCAGCAGGCCAGCCTTCAGCGGCGGCGTCTGCGAATTGCCGACGTGGCACTGGTTGCAGTTGTTCAGGTTGCCCGGATAGCGGACTTCCTCGGCGTGGAACCGGTGGATCATGTTCACCAGGTTGTAGCTGACATCCTTGCCGTTCTCCGCCTCGGTCAACGTCGGAATGTGGCAGAACGAGCACATCTCCACCGTATTCCGGTTGCCGCCGTGGAACTCCAGCGAGTAGTGGCATTTGTTGCACGTCGCAGTGGAGGCAACTGCCCGTCGCGGTGTCGTTGCCGCACCGTCCAGGCCGGCATAAAACACATCGTTGATGCCGTAGTCGCGGATGCTGCGCTGTTTCTGCGTACCTTCCAGGACGATCGACGTCCGGTAGCCTTCTATGCCAAACTGCCAGCTGCCCTTCGCCGTGGCCGGGATGGCGGCCGCAAATGTCCAGAAGTAGCGCCCGTCGCCAGGGCCGACTGCCGTCCGGACATCTTCGCGGACGTAGCCGGCTACATCGCTGGTGGGCCCGCCACTGTACATGCGCAGGTTGGTCAGCTTCGAGATGTCAACCGGATTGCCCTTCTTGTCCTTCACGGTAAAGCTGACTACCGGCTTCTTGCCCGCGCCGACGTCGCTCGCGCCCGTGATGTCAAACACCAGACCGGCCAGCAGCGTCGATTCCACCGGAATCGTGTGCGCGCCGGCGATCGAGATGTCAAAGTCCAACTCGCCCTGTGGCTGGTGGCACGTCTTGCACTGGTTGTCCGTGAACTGCGGTATGCCCGCATGGTTCTCGCCTGTTTCAAAGTTCACGGTGTCATGGCAGGAGCCGCAGGCCTCCCGGTTCGGACCCGTCTTCCACTTTTCGTCCTGCGTCGCGCCCGTCACAGCCTTTGCCTCATGGCAGACCTTGCAGGCCATCGCCGGTGAGGGGAACACAACGTCGGAATAGTCATGCGTTGTGCCAATGATGTACTTCCCGCCAGCCTTCACACTGGGCAGGTCGGCGCCGTAGTGGATCTTGTGGATCATCACCTTCATGTCGGTGGTGTTCAGCGTCACCGGGTCCGGTGTCTGCGGCTGGTGGCACAAAATGCAAAGCTCCATGCTCCGCCGCGAGCCGCCATGAAACGCCAACTGGTCGTGGCACTTGTTGCAGGATGCCGTGCGGATAATGTCGCGCACTTTAGTCACTGCGCCGCCGGCTGGAACGAAGTTGAACGTGTTGTCCGCATAGTTGGTGGGCAGCGAGAACTCCGACAGGTTGCGGGAGCCATAAATGCCAATCGTATGCGTGGCGGTCCGGTCAATCGTAGCCGGCACCTTGTTCAGGAACTTGTAGGAATACTCACCAGCAGCGAGCTCGGTCCACGTGCCGGTATTCTCACCAGTCGCCTGAGTAACAGTGTTGCCGCCGCCACTGCGTGTCCGCGTGATGTAGGAAACATACGCATCTTTGTCAGCCGGGATGTATGTGTTCAGAAAGCTCAGCGCGATGGTTCCGGGCGTCTTGACTCCAAGCCGATCCAGCCCAACGCCCTTCGGATCAGTGATCTTCACCCACGCCGTCGTCGTGCCGTCGGCTGCGATCTCCGCTTTGGTGATTTTCACCACAAGTCCGGGGCGCACGAAGTCGAGTGTTGCCTGATCGGCGTAGAACGCCTTATCAGTCGTGCTGAATACGTTGGTACGGTCGGCCGAAAGTCCGGCTGCGACAAGAACGACGCTCCCTACGGAGACGATCAGGCGTTTGTGAAATGTTGAGAGCATAGTAGACTACCCTTCCGTTGCTCCTGTACGTCCAGGAACACTTAGAACCGATTCGGAGTTTATCACAAGAAGGTCCTGTTCCGTGACGCCGGTCACATTAATATGTTTCAAGTAGAGCCCGACGGGGCGGCATCGGCATAGACTAACCTTGATGGACAAACCACGCTATCTCATCCCTCTCTTCGTACTCCTCCTGAGCTCCTGCGGTAACCAGCCGTCGGTCGAAGAGGCCCGGAAGTTCACCTCCGATGCCGAAACCCAGCTGCTGACGCTCTCCAATGAGGCGGGCTCTGCCGCCTGGGTGCAGGCGAATTTCATCACCCTCGACACCCAGGCACTCTCCGCCAAGGCCAACGAGCGCTTTATCAACGCACAGGTCCGCTACGCCAAGGAAGCGGCGCGCTTCGACAAGCTCACCCTGCCGGACGACGTCCGCCGCAAGCTCCTGCTCCTGAAGCTCTCGCTGACTTTGCCCGCTCCCGCCGACCCCAACGAGTCCGCCGAGGTCACCCGCCTCGCCGCCGGACTCGAGGCCGCCTACGGTCAGGGTAAGTACTGCCCCGGAGGCGACCAGTCCAAGTGCATGAATATTGATGAGGTCACCAAAATCATGGCCTCCAGCCGCGACCCCAAACAGCTCTTGGACGTCTGGAACGGCTGGCACACCGTCGCGCCACCCATGAAGAAGGACTTCTCCCGCCTCGTCGAGCTCTCCAACAAGGGCGCGAAGGAGTTGGGCTTCGCCGACACCGGCGCCCTCTGGCGTTCTCAGTACGACATGCCGCCGGATGACTTCGCCAAAGAGCTCGATCGCCTTTGGGAGCAGGTCAAGCCGCTCTACGTTCAACTCCACGCCTATGCCCGCTGGAAGCTGCGCGAAAAGTACGGCAAGGATGCCGTGCCCGAGTCCGGCCCCATCCCCGCCCATCTCCTCGGCAACATTTGGGCCCAGCAGTGGAACAACCTCTATCCCATCCTCGCGCCCACCAGTGGCGCCGCCGGCGCCGGCTACGATCTCGACCAGATCCTTCAGCAGCGCAAGACTACCGCCCTGGATATGGTCAAGTACGGCGAGGGCTTCTTTAGCTCCCTCGGCTTCGAGCCCCTGCCCAAGACCTTCTGGGAGCGCTCCCTCTTCACCCGCCCGCGCGATCGCGACGTCGTCTGCCACGCCAGCGCCTGGGACGTCGATAATGGAAACGATCTGCGCATCAAGATGTGCATCGAGATCAACGCCGAGGACTTCAACACCGTCCACCACGAGCTCGGCCACAACTACTACCAGCGCGCCTACAACCAGCAGCCCTTCCTCTTCCGCAACTCGGCCAACGACGGCTTCCACGAGGCCGTCGGCGACACCATCGCGCTCTCGCTCACGCCCGAATACCTCGTCAAGCTCGGCCTCATCCAAAAGGCGCCGGACCCCTCCAAGGATCTCGGCCTGCTCATGAAGAGCGCGCTGGACAAGGTCGCCTTCCTCCCCTTTGGCCTGCTCATCGATCAGTGGCGCTGGAAGGTCTACTCCGGTGAGATCACGCCGCAGCAGTACAACCAGGCGTGGTGGGCGCTGCGCCTCAAGTATCAGGGCATCGCGCCGGCTTCCACCCGCGGCGAGGATCTCTTCGACGCCGGCGCCAAATACCACGTCCCGGCCAACGTACCCTACACGCGCTACTTCCTCGCCCACGTCCTCCAGTTCCAGTTCCACAAGGCCCTCAGCGAAACCGCCGGCTGCAAAGACCCCATCAACCGCTGCTCCATCTACCAGAGCAAGGAGGCCGGAAAACGCCTGAGCGATGCACTCGCCCTCGGCGTCAGCAAGCCCTGGCCCGACGCGCTGGAAAAGCTCGCCGGTACGCGCCAGATCGATGGCGGCGCCGTCCGCGCGTACTTTGAGCCCTTGGAGAAGTGGCTCGTGGAACAGAACAAAGGAAAGCCAGTTGGGTGGTAACTATGAAACGCAGAACCTTCCTCGCCACACCCGCCGTCACCGCGGCAGCCTCGCAGATCGGTACACCCGGCGACAAGCTCGGAGTCGCACTCATCGGCTGCGGCGGCATGGGCCGCGCCGATCTCATCGACTTCCAGAAACAGCCTGAAGTCGAGATCCGCGCCGTCTGCGACGTCTTTCGTCCCAATGCCGAAGCCGCCGCCAAACTCGTCACCGCCAAGCCCCCGGACATCGCCTCGGACTACCGCCGCCTGCTCGATCGCAAAGACATCGACGTCGTCATCGTCGCTACGCCGGATCACTGGCATCCGCTCATCATGATCCAGGCCTGCGCCGCCGGCAAGGATGTCTACGTCGAAAAGCCCATCTCGCACAACGTCCGCGAGGGCCGCCTGATGGTCGAGGCCGCCCGCCGCCACAAACGCGTCGTGCAGGTGGGCATTCAACAACGCTCCGGCGCCCACTTCCAGCGCGCCGTTCAGGCTGTCCAGGAGGGCCGCATCGGCAAGGTCCATTTCGCCCAGTGCTGGAATCACAACCACTCCGCCTCCAACAAAGGCATGGGCAACCCGCCCGACACCGCCGTGCCCGAGGGCCTCGATTGGGACCTCTGGCTCGGCCCCGCCCCGAAGATCCCCTACAACCCCGGCCGCCGCAACTTCCGCGCCTTCTGGGACTACGCCGGCGGCGAGCTCACCAACTGGTGTGTCCACCTCGTCGACATCGTCCACTGGGCCTGCCAGGTGGATACGCCCCTCAGCGTCACCAGCTCCGGCGGCAAATGGTTCTATCAGGACGCCCGCGATTGCGCCGATACGCAGGAGGTGATCTGGGAATACCCCGGCAACCTGCTGGTCCGCTACTCCACAATGGTCCACAACAGCTTCGGACCCAACGGACATCCCGGCCACAAGAGCTTCGGCAGCTACGGAGTGCTCTTGCAGGGCACCAAGGGCACCCTGTTCATCGATCGTGCCGGCTACGAGATCATCCCGCAGATGGAGGCGCACACCGAGAAGGTCACCGCCGGCTCCCGCGACGCCTATGACGATCTGGTCGGCTTCGGCCAGTTCTACACCGGCCTCACGACGCCCGAAAGGGGCGCTACGTCGTTCCAGCACCAGCCCCACGTGCGCAATTTCCTGGATTGCCTGAAGACGCGGGAGCGGCCCGTGGGCGATATTGAAACCGGCCACCGCAGCACCGCCACCTGCCTCATCGGCAACATCGCCCTGCGCACTGGCGAGAAGCTCCAATGGGACGGCGCCAAAGAGCAGTTCACCAACAGCCCCCGCGCCAACACGATGCTGCGCCGCGAGTACCGCCGGCCCTGGACCCTACCCGGCCTGTAAACGGGAAACGGGCGCATCCCCTCGCTGGAGGAGATGCGCCCGTGGGGTCTTCCGTCTGCTCAGACTAGAAGGTGTACCGGAGCGCCAGTTGGATCTGACGTGCCGAGGTTGCGCTGCCGATCACGCCGTATCCTGCGGTGTTCAGCACATAGCCGCCGGAACCAGGAGCTCCGAAATCGGGGTGATTCGGGAAGTTGAATAGCTCCCCGCGGACTTCCAGCGCGTGGGTCTCCATGAAACGGAAGCGCTTGGTGATGGATACGTCGTAACTGGCGCGGCCATCGTCTTCTATCATGTAGGCGGCAGCATTGCCAAACGTAAAGAAGTCGGGCATGGCGAACGCCGAGGTGTCAAACCAACGATCCACGGTCCGCTGATCTTTCGGGAGGTTGGGATTGCGAAGCACGTTGGGCCGTTCGTTCGTCTTTCCAACGTTGGCGCGGTCGGTTCCCGTGCGGACATTGGAGGCTGTGCCGGACTGAAGTTGGACGATTCCTTCCAGCGCCCAGCCGCCAAAGACCGAATTCGCGAAACCGTTCATGTTTGCGCCGAAGGTGCGTCCCTTGCCGAAAGGCAGATCGTAGACATAGCCCACTTTGAAGGCGTGCTTAATGTCGTAGCTCGAACGCGACCAGTCGGCCCGGATATTGAACATGTTCTGATACTTCCCTTCGGACAGTGAGGACTGGTCGTCCATCACCTTGCCCCATGTGTAGTTGGCCAGGACCTGCAATCCCTTCGAGAAACGCTTGGTCAGCTTCGTCTGGAAAGCGTTGTACTCGGAGCTGAACATGTTCGAGCCGCCGTCCATATTGCCGGTGAAGCCTGACGACGCGAGGATTCGCCGGGGGTTGAGCGGAGCTGAGGACGGCGTAGGCGCGTTGTTCCAGCCCACGTAGCCGATCTGCTTCTTGTTGGACGAGCCAACATAGCCGACGTCGAGGGTCATCTCGTTCAAGAGCTGGCGCTGGACGAAGACGTTCCATTGCTGGGAGTAGGGTGTGCGGTTGTTCGGGTTCTGCGGCCAGCCACCGATTGCCTGCGTCGAGTCGAAGCCCGGCCCCTTGTCAGTGATCCTGAAGTCCGGTGTGGCCCCGCGGTTGTAGCTGATCTCCTGCTGCGGCAGGTACGGCCAGAACTTCCGCAGGTCGTTGAGCTCCTGCATGAATGTGGAGTTGAAGAACACGCCGGCGCCCATGCGGATGACGGTCTTGTCGTTGAGCTGATACGCGATGCCGAGGCGAGGTGCCCAGTTGTTCATGTCTTTCCGCATGAGTGAGCGGCCATAGCCCAGCGTTTTCGCCGGCAGTCCCGCCTTTCCGGTTACCGGATCAGTCAGCGGGTTCACACCCGCCCACATCAACTCGGCATGGTAGCCCGTGTTGTCGTGGGTCACCAGCAGGTTGCCGGCTGCGTCGTTCTTGTCGTACGGGCGCAGGCCGGACTCCCAGCGAACGCCGAGATTGATGGTTAGCTTGTCGGTGACGCGCCAGTCGTCCTGGAAGAAGCCTTCGAAGTAATGTTGTTGGGCGAACAGTTGCGGAATCGTGAACCCGCGC
Source organism: Bryobacterales bacterium (assembly GCA_016721425.1). Classification (GTDB taxonomy): domain Bacteria; phylum Acidobacteriota; class Terriglobia; order Bryobacterales; family Bryobacteraceae; genus Paludibaculum. The sequence continues at coordinate 285,652 of JADKID010000005.1, forward strand.
CGGATGTAGCTCGGATAGCCCAGCAGCATCGTGGCAAAGGAGTTGCCGCTGCCTGGGGTGTTGGCCGAAGAAGTCGGGTCAATCCAGAAATCGGCGTTGCCGTTCGTCGGATTGGCATAGGCCGCATCCATGTTGCGCCACGTATAGCCGCCGCCCATCTTCATGTTGTGCCGGCCCACGATCTTCGTAAACTTGCCGTTGAACTGGTGGTTGCGGTCGAGAATGGTCTCGCCACCACCACCACCGGCTCCGTAATAGCCCTGCGGAGTATAGGTAACGCGGGTGTCGCAAAGAGCGTCTTTGTCGAAGATGGTGACCTTCGCCGAGTCCTGAATCCCTCCACGTGTCAGCCCGTCCGTGTAAGTGGGGCAACCGGGGTTATCAGGATGGCTGAAGCCATACTTCACCTCAAGGATGGCCGTCGGGCTGAACACATGGTTCCACCCGGCGCCATAGTTGGAGACGTCGTACCTGTTCTGGGTATTGTAGTATCCCCCCACGTTGGGAACGAACTCACTAACGCGCTGTTCCAACATGCGGAAGAACACGGTGTCCTTGTCGCTGAAGGTGTGATCGACGCGGGCCACGAACATGTCGCGGTCGCGTTGCGCGCCCGTGGTGAGCAAACGGTTGTTCACCGTCCCAGGACGGTTCGCCATCGGCATCTGCGTGTCCACGATGTACTTCATGCCGGGCTCGATTCGCGCCGACGGGATGATATTACCGGCAAAGGGTGTCCGGTTGATCCTGCCGGATGCGTCGGTTGTGCCGGTCAGCGGATCGAAGATCGTGTTCGACAACGAGGAGAAGTTGCCGTTGCGCATCGCCTCCAGCGGCACCGAGGTCTGCGCCGTCTGCCCGCGCCGCCACCGGAAGCCTTCATAGGACCCGAACCAGAATGTCTTCTCCCGGCCGTTGTATAGTTTCGGAATCATCAGCGGGCCGCCGGCGGAGGCGCCAAACTGATTCTGCTTGAACGGTACCTTGCCTTGGCGCTGGCGGTTGGCGAACCAATCGTTCGCGTCGAACTTGTCGTTGCGCAGGTACTCGTACAAGCTGCCGTGCAGATCACGCGAGCCGGACTTGATTGACACGTTCACGTTCGCGCCGGCCGACCGGCCAAACTCGGCCGAATTGCCGGTCGCCACTCGAAACTCCTGAATGGCGTCCATCGGCGGCGAGCCGCCGGGGGCGTTCATGAACATCATGTTGTTGTCCACACCGTCCATGGTGTAGTTGTTGTCCTGAGTGCGCTGGCCGTTGACCGATACCATCTGCGCACCGGACAATCCGCCGCGGCTCTGGCTGCGAACGATGTCGCTCGTGCCGGGCATCAGCACCAGCAACCGCGTATAGTTGCGGCCGTTTACTGGGATGCGCTCCAACTGCGACTGCGTGACAACACCGGCGACGGAAGTCTCCTGCGTCTGCAGCATCGCGGCCTGTGCGCTCACCTCAACACTCTCGGTCACGGCGCCCACTTCCAGCGGAGCGTCGATTTTCAGCACCGCGCCTGTCTCCAGGATGATGCCGGTTTGAACTTTGGCCTTGAAGCCCGCGTTTGTGACCCTCAGGTCGTAGGTGCCAGGGATCAGTGGTGAAATCGTGTACGATCCCGAACCGTTGGTGGTGACGGAACGGCTGACGCCTGTTCCTGTATTCGTTACGGTGACGGTAGCATTCGGCACGGCTGCGCCAGACGCATCCGTGATGATACCGGTGATCGATGCGTTGGTTCCCTGGCCCGCCGCGAACGGCGCGGCCAGAACGAGTAGCATCAATCCAAGACAAACCCGAAGCAGACTTTGCTTCTGAAACATGAGAGAGACCTCCCCTGACACTTGACAAACAGTTAACGTTAACGTGAACGTTCCAGTCAGTATATTCTGCTCCAGCGTCAAGATCAAGCACAATTTGTCAAGAACCCTCAGGGCGCCCCATTTCGATATCATGGTCCCCAATGCGCTCGCTCCAGTTTGCTTGGCTATTTGTTCTCGTCCTGACCATCTCCGCCCTCGCCACCGGCCAGGGCATGATCAGCGGCAGCGCGCGCCCTCTGCCCCGTGCACAGGCCTCCGGCCGGCCCTGGCCTGTATCATTCACAGACGTTGCCGCATCCTCCGGCCTCACCACGAAGATCACTTCCGGCAACGAGACGAAGAAGAAGTTCGTCATCGAGGCGAACGGCTCCGGAGTGGCCCTCCTGGATTTCGACAGCGACGGCAGTCTGGACGTCTTTCTCGTGAATGGCTCGCGCCTGGAGGGCTTCCCCGCCGGTCAAGCGCCGACGAATAAGCTCTATCGCAACGCCGGCAAGGGCCGCTTCACCGACGTAACCAAACAGTCCGGAATAGACCGCGCCGGCTGGGGCAACGGAGTGTGCACCGGCGACGTCAACAACGACGGCTTTCCGGATCTCTACGTCACCTATTACGGCCCCAATCTGATGATGCGCAACAAGGGCGACGGCACGTTCACCGACGACACGCAACGCTCCGGCACTGCCGGACCAGCTACCGAGTGGAGCACCGGCTGTACGTTCATCGATTACGACCGCGACGGCCACCTCGATCTTCTCGTCACCAGCTACCTGCAATTCGACCCGCAGACCACACCGTTGCCTGGGAAGTTCCCTTTCTGCTACTGGAAGGGCAGCCCCGTCTACTGCGGCCCGCGCGGCTTGCCCTACGGCAGCATGACGCTCTATCACAACCGTGGCGATGGCACGTTTGAAGACGTCTCTGTCCGCTCCGGTGTCCGCGCGGTCAAAGACTTCTACGCTTTCACCGCCATCACCGCCGACCTCGATGCCGACGGCTGGCCCGATCTCTATATCGCCAGCGACTCCACGCCCAGCATCCTGCTGCAAAACCGTCACGACGGCACCTTCCGCGACATCGCTACCGAGTGCGGCCTGGCCTACAACGACAACGGTTCGGAGCAGGCCGGCATGGGCCTCGCCGTCGCCGACTTCGACAACGACGGCCGCGTCGACGTGACAAAAACCAACTTCATTGGCGATTACCCCAACCTCTATCGCAACCTCGGCCGCGGCTTCTTCTCGGACATCTCCATGAAGGCCGGCCTCGCCGTCAACCCCGACTATGTCCTCTGGGGCACCGGCTTCGTGGACCTCGACAACGACGGCTGGAAGGACATCTTCCAGGTGGCCGGCCACGTCTATCCCGAGGTGGCGCAGATCAATGCCATCGAGTCGTACAAGCGCCAGCGTCTCGTCTACCGCAATCTGGGCAATGCTCGCTTTGAGGACGTCTCCGCCCCCTCGGGGCCTGGCGTATTGCAGGAACACTCCAGCCGTGGCGCGGCGTTCGGCGACTTCGATAACGACGGCGATATCGACGTGCTCGTCATGAACATGCACGAGCCGCCCTCGCTGCTCCGCAACGACTCCAGCTCCCCGCACCAATGGATCAAGCTTCAGCTCCAGGGGGTGAAGTCCAACCGTGCGGCCATCGGCGCCACGGTCACCATCCAGAGCGGCGGAATGCGCCAGACCGACGCCGTCCTCAGCCAGTCCAGTTTTCTCTCCGTCAACGACCTCCGCCTCCACTTCGGTCTTCGCGCTGTTCAAGCTGTGGATCGAATCACCGTCCGCTGGCCCTCGGGCGTCACGGAGGAGTTTCCGGGCGCCGCCGCCGGCAGTCTCTATCTGCTGATCGAAGGTTCCGGCCAGACCAAGGCCATCCCTCTGCCCCAATGAGCACTCTGATCCTCATCATGGCGTTCGCGCTTCAGGCCAACCCCGATGCTCTCTCGGCCTCGGCCACGCAGCTCGCGCAACAGGGCAAAGCCGAGGAAGCAGCGGCGCTCTGGCAGCGCGCCCTCGCCGCACAACCCGGCCACTTTCCTTCGCTCTTCAACCTCGGCTTCCTGCGCCAATCCCAGGGCCAGAATGAGGAAGCGTCCACATTGCTTGCCCGTGCCGCCAAGGTGAATCCCAGAGACTTCAACACTCGCTATCTGCACGGCGTGGTCCTGCTCAGAATCAACCAGCGCGATGCCGCCCTCACCGAGTGGCGCGCCGCCACCGCCGTTCAGCCAGCCAACTACAAGCTCCTGCAAATCATGGCCGTTGAGTATGGCAAAGGTTACTACTACCGCGAAGCCTGCGACGCGGCGCAGCGCGCGCTGAAACTGCGCAACGACACACCCGAGCCCTGGCTCATTGCCATCCAGGCCTGCCACGACGCCCGCGATCCCGGCGTGCTCGAGCTCACTCGCGGGGCCGCCCAGAAGTTCCCTTCCAACGCCCGCACCAACTTCGAATACGGCTACCAGCTCCGCCGCGCTGGACGGTACGGGGAGAGCGTAGACTTCCTAAAAAAAGCGATGGAAGCAGATGCCTCCTATGAGGAGCCGTACTTCTTCTACGGCGACTCGCTCCTGCTGGAAGACCGCTACGACGAGGCCGCCCAGCACCTGCGCGCCGCTCTGAAGATCCGCCCGGACTATATGCCCGCCTGCATCGCGCTCGCCAAGGCCCTCATGGGTCAGGACAAGCTCGACGATGCGGCAGCGGAGTTGCAGCGCTGCTCGCAAACCAATGAGAAGCATGCTCAGCCGCACCTGCTGCTCAGCCAGATCTACTTTCGAATGGGGAAGGAAGCGGAGGCGGGACGCGAGAAGGAACTCTCACTCAAACTCAGGCGGGCACATCCGGAACTGATGGAATCTCCGCAGGCGCGGCCGTTTCCAGCCACGCCTGCGAAATAGGAAACGACTACGCCTTGACGGGCTTGTCAACGACCTTGAAGTTCTTCTCGTCGAAATACAGCACCTTGCCGTGCCGGTAGCTGTTCACCGCCATCGTGATGGCAACCTGCGCGCGGCCCGCCGTCTCCACATCCAGCGTCGGCTTCTGGCGGGTGCGCATGCACTCCAGGAAGTTGCCGATGTGGGCATACATGGCATCCTTGGGATCAACGTCGATCTTGATCGGCGCCACGCCCCACTTGGCCTTGTACTCAGCATTGGCCACTCGGCCTTCGGGTTTCACGGTGATGTAAGTCGTGTCGCCTTCAAACCGGCCGTGCTCCACCATGATCAGCGTGCCTTCGTGGCCGCGGATCAGGCCAGGAATGTGCTCGGAGTTCGCCATGCAGCTCGACAGGACAACCGAGTAGCCCTTGGCGTATTCGGCCACCAGATGGAACGTATCCGGCACTTCGCGCTCATCCTTGAACTGATAGACGCCCCCGCTGCCGATCACGCGCTGCGGGAACTGCGGCTCACCCCAGCAGATGTTCATCGGCGCCATCACGTGGAAGAAGAGGTCCGTCGCGATGCCGCCCGAGTAATCCCAATACTTCCGGAAGCGGAAGAAGCGGTCCGCATCGAAGCTGCGCTTGGGCGCGGAGCCCAGCCACATCTTCCAATCGATGTAATCTTCGCCCTTGGCTTCCGGCCCGGCGCTCTTGTCGATCTTCCAGTTCCACTCGCCTTCATTCGAATTGCGGTGATAGCTGCCCTGGCTCATCAACATCTTGCCGAGCATGCCGTCGGTGATGGCCTTGCGCGCCTTCCACCACTGATCGGCGGAAGTGGTCTGCGAGCCCACCTGCACAACGCGCCCGGTCTCTTTCACCGTGCTGATCAGCGCCTTCACCTCTTCCACCGTGTGGCACATCGGCTTTTCGAGATAGACGTCTTTGCCCTGATCCATCGCCTCCAGCGCGATCTTGGCATGCCAGTGATCGGGGGTTGCCACGATCACCGCGTCCACGTCCTTGCGGGACAGGATCTCGCGGTAGTCCAGCGTGCCCATCACTTTGAAGCGCTCTTTGCCCGCGTTCACACGCTTCTGATAGACGTCGCAAACGCCGACGATCTCGCAGGCGCCCGGCTTGACGTCCTTGCCGTACTTGTCGAAGCGATCCGACACGTATCCGCCGCGGCCACCGGTACCAATCACGGCCACATTGATCTTGTCGTTGGCGCCAATCACCCGCGCCGGGTTCATCTTGTTGTTGGCCGATTTCGCCATCGCCGTACCGGCGATGCTCATCGCCGCGGCGCCCGCTACAAACTGCCGGCGGTTGGTGCTTTCTGTGGACATGGGGGACTCACCTCTTTGGAGATAGACTTCCAGACCATCTTATCGCCAAACGACCCCGCCGATGCGATATCATCGGCACTCGAAGGAGGTCACTCACGATGGAGACTCTCAGTTTCGCGTGGTGGCTCTGGGCCCTCGTCGGCCTGCTGCTCCTGGCTGGGGAACTGCTCACGCCCGGCGGTTTCTACCTCATCTTCTTTGGCGCCGGCGCGCTCGCCGTGGGCCTGCTCAAGCTCCTGCTGGGAATCCAAGTCGGTTTGGCCATGGAGGGCCTGGTCTTCGTGGTCATCTCCGTCGCAGCGCTGGCTCTATTCCGCAAGCCTCTTCTGCAACGCTTCCAGCGGCTCTCCCCCACCAGCAACGTCGACAATCTCACCAGTGAGATCGCCACGGCGCTGGAGGATATTCCCGCCGGAGGCCGAGGTAAGGCGGAACTGCGCGGCACTTCCTGGAACGCGGAAAATCTGGGCGACACGCCCATAGCCAAGGCCACGCGCTGCCAGGTGGAGCGCGTCGATGGCCTCACTCTCCTGGTCCGCCCTCTCTAACCGTCCCTGGAGGACTTTATGGAACTCGGTGCACTCTTAGTAGTTGCCTTCATCATTCTGCTGGCGGGCATGATCCTCGCCAAAACAGCCATCGTTGTACCGCAGCAGTCCGCCTTCGTCGTCGAGCGCCTCGGCAAATACGCCGGCACGCTCCAGGCGGGCTTCCATATCCTGACGCCCTTCGTGGATGTGATCCGCTACCGCCATTCGCTGAAGGAACAGGCCATCGACATCCCCGAACAGATCTGCATTACCCGCGACAACGTCCAGGTGGGGGTGGACGGCATCCTCTATATGAAGGTGCTCAACCCGGAGCGCGCGTCCTACGGCATCAGCGACTTCGGCTTCGCCATCCGGCAACTGGCCCAGACCAACCTCCGCTCCGAGATCGGCAAGATCGATCTCGACCGCACCTTCGAGGAGCGCACCTCCATCAACGCTCAGGTGGTCAGCGAACTCGACAAGGCCACCGAACCCTGGGGCGTGAAGGTCCTCCGCTACGAGATCAAGACCATCAATCCGCCACAGGACATCCTCTCGGCCATGGAGAAGCAGATGCGGGCCGAGCGCGAGAAGCGCGCCACCATCCTCAATTCCGAAGCCAACCGCGAATCCGCCATTAACACGGCCGACGGCGAAAAGCAGAAGGTCATCAAGGCCTCCGAAGCCAACCGGCAGCAGCAGATCAACGAGGCGGAGGGCGAGGCCAACGCGATTCTGGCTATCGCCGGCGCCACGGCCGAGGGTCTCCGCCGTGTTGCACAGGCCATCAACGAGCCCGGCGGCTTCGAGGCCGTTCAGCTCCGCGTCGCGGAGCAGTACGTCGCCGAGTTCGGCAAGATAGCGAAGGCCTCCTCCACCATCGTCGTCCCGTCCAACCTGGGCGACGTTGCCTCCATGCTCTCCGTCGCGATGAACGTCATCCGCAAAGAGGGCCATACTGGAGGGAATGTCATCCCCCCAGCCGCACAGCGGTAAAGAAATAGAGGTAAAACTAGCCGTCCCCGACGCGGCCGCGGCGCGCGAGTTGCTCCTGCGCGCCGGCTTCATCGAAGCGCACGAACGCGCCTTTGAATCGAACGAAGTGTACGACACGCCCGGCGGCGATCTGCTGCTTGCCCGCCAACTGCTGCGCCTGCGCGATTTCCGCAACGAGGCGATCGTCACCTTCAAGGGGCCGCCCGAACCCGGCCCGCACAAGACGCGGCCGGAGTACGAGACGCGCGTGGAATCGGCGCCTGCGTTCCGCCAGATCCTGCACGCGCTGGGCTACCGGCTGACCTTCCGGTACGAGAAGTACCGCACGACGTTGCAGCGCGCGGGCGAACCGGGGCACGCCGTGTTGGATGAAACGCCCATCGGGACTTACCTGGAGCTGGAAGGCTCGGCGGCGTGGATCGACGCTACGGCGGACGAACTCGGCTTCGCGCACGAGAGCTACATTCTGCTCAGCTACGGCTCGTTGTACCGCGAACACTGCCAGCAAGCGGGGATTGAGCCCACGCACATGGTGTTTACGCGGTAGCGGCCGATTGGTTGCCATACAATAGACATGTGGCTCAATCCATCCCGCTTCCAGAGGCAGTCTCCCGTCTCGATCAGGTTCGTGCCGAAATCGGCAAAGTCATAGTTGGCCAGAAGGACGTCGTTGACGGCGTAGTCATCTGCTTGCTCGCGGGTGGCCATGTGCTGCTGGAGGGCGTGCCCGGATTGGGCAAGACCACTCTGCTGCGGACGCTGGCCCGCGTGCTGCATCTGAAATACTCACGGATTCAGTTCACCCCCGATCTCATGCCCGCCGACATCGTCGGCTCCGTCATCATGGAGACCTCCGACGGCGGCGGCAAGGTTCTGAAGTTCCAGCCCGGCCCGATCTTCTCCAACCTCGTGCTGGCGGACGAGATCAACCGCGCCACGCCGAAGACGCAATCGGCGCTGCTGGAGGCGATGCAGGAGCGGACCGTGACGTCCGGCACCACCACGCATCAGCTCGATAGCCCCTTCCTGGTGATGGCGACGCAAAACCCGATCGAGATGGAAGGCACCTACCCGCTGCCGGAAGCGCAGCTGGACCGCTTCCTGATGAAGATCCTGGTGGAGTACCCGACGCGGGACGACCTCAACCGGATCGTCGAGCGGACGATCCAGCGCGAAGAGCCCGAACTGAGCCAGGTGCTGGATCGCGAGACCATTCTTTCCATTCGCAGCGCGTGCCGCGAGGTGCTGGTGGCCCCGCATGTCCTCGATTTCGCCGTCTCGCTCGTCATGGCCACACAGCCCAACACGCCGACCGCGCACCCGCTGGCGAGCAAGTACATCCGCTACGGATCGTCTCCGCGCGGCGCGCAATCGCTGGTGGAATGCGGCCGGGTGTACGCCCTGATGAATGGGCGGGCACACCTTTCCATCGACGACATCAAGACCATCGCGCACGCCGTGCTGCGCCACCGCATCATTCTGAACTTCGACGCTCACGCCGACGACCAGACCCCCGAGACCCTGCTCAAGGAGATCATCGCCGCCACAGCCAAAGGCGCCGCCGCCGCGCGTTAAGGCATCTCTGCCATGGCTACCCCGCTCCTGGACCGGCAACTACTGGAACGTCTCGAACGCCTGACCATCCGCTGGCAGAAGTCGTTCCGCGGGCTGGTGGGCGGCCACAACGCCTCGCGCTATGCCGGCCCCGGGCAGGAGTTTCTGGACCACCGCAATTTCCACCAGGGCGATGACCTGCGGGCCGTCAACTGGCGGGCCTACATGCGGCTGGAGAAGCTGTTCCTCAAGATGTTCCAGGTGGAGCCGCGCACGCCGATCCGGCTGTTGCTGGACTCCTCTCTCTCGATGACGGCAACGCCCGGCCCGGCGGGCAGCACGAGCAAGTTCGATTACGCGCGCCAGTTGGCCGCGGCGCTCACCTACGTAGGCCTGGTGCGCCACGACTCGATCCTGATCCAACCTTTTCACGAGCGTCTGGACGACGCGCACCTGGCTTCCGGCGGACGGCACCGCTACGGCCCGGTGAATGATTTCCTCTCCGGCCTGGAACCCGCCGGCCGCACCTCGTTTTTCGAGATCGCCCGCCAGTTCATCTCTGCCTATCCAAAGCCGGGACTGCTCGTCATACTCTCCGACTTCCTCGATGACGCCGACATTCTCAAGCCGCTGCAGTACCTCACCGACTTCGGCCACGAACTACTCATCATCCAGATCTGGGCCGATAGCGACCGCGCCCCCGGCATGGACGGCGACGTGACGCTGACCGACGCCGAGACGGGCACAGCCTTGGAGCTTTCGCTGGACGCGCCGGCGCGCGCGGCCTACACCGAAGCGTTCGACCGGTACTCCGGCGCGCTGGAAAATCTCGCACTCCGCGCCGGCGGCCGTTACGCCGGCTTTGCAACCTCCGTCCCATTACAAGAGGCCATTTTGACGGCCCTTCAGCACACATAAAGGTCCAGCAGATTGTTCTTCGCCAACCTCAGCGCGCTTGAATTCCTCGCCCTCTTCTCCGCCGCCGCGGGTGTGACCGTCGCGCTCTACCTGCTGATCCGCGCGCGCAAGCGCTTTGCGGTGGCTACTCTGCGTTTCTGGCAGAACGCCCAGCAACAGGTGCAACAGACGCGCCGCCGGCGGATCGACCAACCGTGGTCCCTGCTGCTGCAACTGCTGGCCATCGCGCTGCTGCTGCTGGCCATCGCGCAACCGCGGCTGGGCAGCCCCGACACCAGCGGGCGGGATCACATCCTGATCCTGGACAGCTCGGCTTGGCAGCAGAACGCGGCGGTCTTTAGTGAATCCAAGAAGCTGGCCCTGGAGTGGCTCAGCCGCGTGCCGCCGCAGGACCGGGTGATGCTGGTGCGCGCCGACGCGCTCGCCACCCCGGCCACGCGCTTTGAAGCCGACCCCGGCGCCGTGCGGAAGGCGATTGAGGCGACGCAGGCGTCATCGTCCGCGCTCGATCTCCAGCCGGCCTTCGATCTGTCGTTGCAGGCGCTGCGGCTGGAAGCCCGCCGTCCGGGCGAGATCCTCTACACCGGCCCCGGCCGCATCGAGCCCAACGCCACCATCAATGCGCCGGCCAACCTGCGCGTGCTCCTGACGAAGGAGGCGCCCGCCAATATCGGCCTGACGCGCGTGGAACTGCGCCGCTCCACCGAGGACGCCACGCTCTTCCACACGTCGGTGACGGCGCGCAACTACAGTGATACGGCGCGCAACGTGCCCCTGATCGCCGGTCTGGGCGGAGCGCTGATCTCGAACCAACTGCTGGTGCTGCCGCCCAACGCCGAGACCACGGCGACATTCCAATTCCGCATGACCGCCGCCGGCTGGCTGGAGACGCGGCTTTCCACGCGCGATGCCCTGCCCTCCGACAACCGGGTGACCCTCGAGATTCCCGAGCCGCGCCGTCTGCGGGTGAACGTATACACGACCGAGGCGGAGCTGCTGCGCCCCATCCTTTCCTCCGACGTGCGGATCCAGCCGACGTTCCTGGCACCGTCGCAGTATCAGCCCAACGCCGACGCGGACCTGTTTCTGATCGACTCCTTCCAGCCGCTGAAGGCGCCGGAGCGGCCGGCCATCTTCCTGAATCCGGGCGCGGCGGAGACGACCATTTCGAGCTGGAGCGGCGCGCACCCGATCGCGGCCGGCATCCGGACGAGAGACCTGAAGATCGCCAATGCGCGGATCCTCACCGCCGGGAAGGGCGAGACGGTGATCGCCTCCGCGAAGGAGGGCGCCCTGATTGTGGCCGGGGCGAAGACAGTGACGCTGGGCTTCCATCCGCTGCGCTCGAACCTGCGCTACTCGCTGGCGACGCCGCTGCTGTTTGCGAACATCTTCCAGTGGATCGCGCCGGAGACGTTCCTGCGGCAGGAGGTGCTGGCGGCGACGCCGGGCGCGGTGTCGGTGGAGCTGGCCGAGGCCTACGCGCCGGAGAAGCTGCGAGTGTTGGACGCGGAGGGCGCCGCGCTGCCGTTCACGGTAGAGGGCCGCAGCCTGCGCTTCTTCGCGGCGACGCCATCGACCGTGCGGGTGCTCTCGCCGAACTCCGAGCTCACGTTTGCGTTGACGTTGCCGGGCCTGGGCGCGACACAGTGGCAGCCGCCGGTGGCGATCGCGCGCGGACTGGCAGCCCCGGCGGCGGCCACGGCGCTGCCGAAAGAGCTCTGGCAATATCTGGCGCTGCTGGCGGCGCTGTTGCTGGGGATTGAATGGTGGCTGTTCCGGAACCAGCCTACCTCCCCGCTCTCGCTGGCGCTGAAGGTTGCGGCGATTGCCGCGGCGGTGATCAGCGTCTTCCAGCCGGACCTCTCGGTGCAGGAGACGAAGATGGCGGTAGCCGTGCTGCCCGATACCTCGGCCAGCATTTCGGGCGCGGATCTGGAGACGGCCTCGCGGCTGACCTCAGCGATCGACGGCGCGCGGGGGCGGAACATTGTAAGGGTGCTGCCCTTTGCCCGCTCGATCCGGACGACGACGCCGCAGGAGTTTGCCTCGGGCTGGAAGCTGCGCGGGACAGGTGGAGAAGCGGGCCGGGCGACGAGCCTGGAGGCGGCGATCCGCGAGGCCTCGGCGGCGATGCCCTCGGGCATGGTGCCACGCCTGGTGCTGATCTCGGACGGGAAAGAGAACTCTGGCTCGGTGGCGCGCGCGGCGTGGCAGGCGCGGCAGTTGGGCATCCCGATCGATACGTACGCACTGGCGGGCCGGGCCGAGCCACGGCTTCAACTGGACTCCGTGCGCCTGCCCACGGTGGCGTTCACGGGTGAGCGTTTCCCCATCGAGATCACGGTGCAATCCCCCGAAAAGGCGACGGGCACGCTGGAATTGACGGGCGAGGGCAAGGCGCTGGGGGCGAGCCCGATTGCGCTGGAGCCCGGCTTGAATAACCTGCGCGTGACGGCCTCGCTGGCCACGCCTGGGGCGATCGACCTGGTGCTGAACCTGCGCACGGCGACGCTGGGCGACCTGAGATTCCAGCAGGCCGTCAATCTGCGCCGGCCGCGACTGCTGTATCTCTCGCAAGACCCGGCCGGCATGGAGAGCCACCTCTTCGGGACGCTGAACGCCGCGCAATTTGAGGTGGTCTCGAACGTCTCGTTTGCGGATGCGCGGTTCGAGGACTACCAGGTTGTGCTGTTCAACAACTGGGACATGGAGGCCATTGCGCCGTACCGCAAGGCGGAGATCGAGCGGTTTGTGCAACAGGGCGGCGGGCTGATGGTGATCGGCGGCGAGCACAACGTGTATGTGGAGAAGAAGCAGCCGCAACTGGACGCGCTGGACCGGGTGCTGCCGGCGACCATCGCGCCACCGCGCAGCCCGGAAGGCGCAGCGCTGGTGCTGATTGTGGATAAGTCCTCCTCGATGGAGGGCCGCAAGATGGAGCTGGCGCGGCTGGCGGCGATCGGCGTGGTGGAGAATCTGCGGCCGATCGACCATGTGGGCGTGCTGATCTTCGACAACTCGCACCAGTGGGCGATCCCAATTCGCCGGGCCGAAGACAAGACGATGATGAAGCGGCTGATTTCGGGCATCACGCCGGACGGCGGCACGCAGATCGCGCCGGCGCTGGCGGAGGGGTACAAGAAGATCCTCCCGGCGACGGGGGCCTACAAGCACATCGTGCTGCTGACTGACGGCATTTCCGAGGAGGGCGATTCGATCCCGCTGGCCAAGGAAGCCGCGCTGAACCGGATCACGATCTCGACCGTGGGCCTGGGCCAGGACGTCAACCGGGCGTACCTGGAGAAGGTGGCGTTGAACGCCAAGGGCAAGGCGTATTTCCTGACGGACCCCTCGGGCCTGGAGCAGATCCTGTTGAAGGACGTGATGGAGCATACGGGCTCCACGACGGTGGAGAAGAACATCCAGCCGAAGGTGGTGCGGCAGGCGGAGATCCTGGAGGGTCTGCCGATGGAGACGGCCCCGGTATTGAAGGGTTACGTCCGGTTCCAGGCCAAGCCGACGGCCGAGACGCTGCTGAGCATTACCTCAGCGGCGACGGGTGAGAAGGACGATCCGCTGCTGACGCGCTGGCAGTATGGCCTGGGCCGCAGCGCGGTGTTCACGTCCGACGCTAAGACGCGCTGGGCGGCGGCGTGGGTGACGTGGCCGGGCTACGACAAGTTCTGGGCCAACGTGGTGCGCGACCTGCTGCCGCATGCGCAGCCGGGCCAGACGACACTGACGCACGACGCGGCGAACGGCTTGCTGGTGGCCGACTACCGGTTCTCGGCGGGCCTGCCGGCGCCGGCCGCGCCCCCGGCGATCTTCGCGATTGGCCCGGACGGCTTCCAGGCGCCGCTGCGGCTGGAGCGGCTCTCGGCCGATCACTTCCGGGCGACGGTGGCGATTGCCAACCGCAAGGGTCTTTTCCGGGTGCGCCCGCTGGCGGAATCGAGAGTGTTCCCCGAGGTGGGGCTGTACCTGCCGGAACCCGAGATCACTACGTATGGGAGCAACCCCCTGCTGTTGCAGCAGCTTTCGGCGTATACGGGCGGGCGATACAACCCGACGGCGAAGCAGGTATTTGACCCGGCGGGCCGGTCGATCCCGAGCACGATGCGGCTGTGGCCGGGTTTGCTGGCGGCGGCCTTGATTTTGAACCTGTTGGAGCTGGCTTGGAGAAGGTTGCGGTCGACTGGGGTGCGGCGGGCGGCTGTTGGGGGGTGAGGCGGCGGTGGCGGCGCCGCGGTGGGGTGCAGGTTCTTGGTTGGTACCAGGTTTGATGGGGGTGCGGTGAGTTGGTTGGCTGGTTGGGCGGGTCCAGGGGGACCCGCGCGGGCGAGGGCGCCCGCCCCACCACTATGGGGGAGCGGCGGGTGGTGGTGGCCACGACAGGGGGTTTGGTTTCAACATGTTGTGGGGTCGTTTGCCTCCCCACGTTTTTGTTTTGGAAGCGGAGCCAGGCGGCGCGGGCGCTCTGGGCCCGGACGTGGAGCTGGTGGCGGCGGGCTTCGATGGCGAGAAAGAGGGGGTTGTGGAAGGCGAATTCGTGGAGGCCGCGATCGTAGTTGCCGTGGCGGGCGATGGACTCTTCCAGCAGGCGGGTTTCGAAGGCGGCGAGCTCGAGGAGCCATTCATTGAAGACGATGTAGGGCATTAGGGCGGCGCGCTCGAAGGGGTCCTCGACGCCGGCGAGGCAGGGGGCAAGGGCGGCGTGGATACGGTCTTGCCAGGCGGGCGGGAGCTGGTGTGTTTTGGCGTAGAGGTGGTGCTTGCAGGCGTTGCGGCTGGAGCGATCCTTGCCGGCCGGGGTGGACGGACCACGGGAGAGGCGGGCATTGGCGCGGTTGGCGGCGAGCTTTTTTCGGAGACGCGGAGGAGTGGCATGGCTGGGCTCAGATGCTGGTTTTGCCGGCCTGGAGGGGGCAGAACTGATAGACAACGCGGTGGTTATCGTTGACGGTGCGTTCGAAGCCGCGGAGGATGCGGGCGGTAGCGGGGTCGTGATAGATGAGGGCGGTGCGGGAGATGGGGTCGATTTCGACGAAGTCGCGATTGACGGCCGCGGTTTGGTCTGAGACTTCGGTATCGATTGCGGAGCCGAGGTGGCGGAGGGCGCGGAGGCCAAGCCAGGCGGCGGCGGTGGCGTATTCGGCGGCGGCGAGCTCGGCGGGGGTGCGGGCTTGGAGATGGTCGTGGACGGACTGGCGGAGGGACTGGAGGGTGGCCGGGTTTTCGGTGGAGAGGAGGTAGGCGGGGCTGTCTGGGCCGGTGAGGAGGGTGGGGTCGATGGTGCGCCGTTTCGGGTTCATGGGGTAGTGTTCCTTTCCGGTGGGATTGTACACCGGGGAAAAGCGTATAAACGGCGAAGATCGAGATTTCGCCTGAAAAATGGGCCTAAGATTTCTGAAAATCGTTGTGAACGGGGGCGGGGGCGGGCCTGTTCGGCCCGGGGGCGGGGCGGGGGCGGCGAAACGTTCGCGGTGGCGAGGTGTCCGTGACGGCGATCATTGCCGAGGGGCGTTACGGATGGCAGCTATATCCTGTTGCAGGTCGTCCATCGTGTAGCCATGGAATGCCTCGGCGCGCCGCAGGAATGACTCCGTCTCCCACCGCGAGCTCAGCCCAAGCATTTGCTGCACTTGAACAGGGGTAATCGCACCGGATCGATACGCTTCGATTGCGACCGCCTCCAGAACCGCACGCGAGACTCCGCCCGCTTGAGCGGCAAGCACGCGCCCAATATCGTCCGGTATTTCGATGGCGACATTCATAGCGGGTCTCCTTCCTGTATCTTACCGCCGAGGGGTGTTGCTCCGTGAAGGTCGCAGGGGCATTCACTTCCATGGATGGTGGTCCCGTGGGCGGGCTGCACTGGCCAGTATAACGGGCCTAGCGGATTCGTTCGCCGGAGTATAACCCGAAAGGCGCTGGCTAGCGTCATTCCGTATGAGGCTGCGAGATTTGGGACTTGTGTATCCTGAATCTGGACAGAGAACTGGCTGGAGGTCCAATGAGAAGAAACCTCGTTCGCATGGTGTTTGCCGCTGGGATGGGTGTGGCGCTGGCCAGCGGCGCGGAGGATCCGCTGCTGTTTCCGAAGGGCGCCTTCACGGTGGAGACGAAGGCCGTGAAGGCGTCCAAGGGCGAACGGAAGGTCACCTACCGCTCCTACAAACACTTGCCGTACGTGGCCAAGCCAGTGGACAAGGATTACCAGAGCCTGGATGTGAATGTCCCGGTTGAGGTGGATGGGGTGGCTGTGGACGCCTCCCAGGCGCCGATCCTGTTCTCCATTCCGGTGGGCGGTTACATGGCCGCTAGAAACGGAGGCGGGGGCCCTGGGGGCGGGCGCGGTCCGGGCGGCCCCGGCGGTGGCGGGATGAGAACCAGGAACACGGATCTGGCTCTGGCGGCCGGTTATGTGGTCGTTATCCCGGGGGTGCGGGGCCGAAACAACAAGGCTGCCGATGGCACCAACTACGGGAAGGCGCCGGCGGCGATTGTGGATCTGAAAGCGGCGATCCGCTATCTGCGCCACAACGCCGGGGTTTTGCCTGGCAATGTGGAGTGGATTGTGACTACCGGGGTGAGCGCGGGCGGCGCGCTGTCCGCACTGGTGGGGGCGTCTGGCGATAGCGCACTCTACGAGAGCTATCTGCGGGAGATCGGCGCCGCCGTGGCGAGCGACCGCGTGTTTGGGAGCGCCGATTTCTGCCCGATCCTGGACCTGGAGCATGCCGATATGGCGTATGAGTGGATGTGGGGGGCTGTGCCTGGGCGGGGCGGCCAGTTGCAGGACCAAGCTCTGTCCAAACAGTTGAAGGACGCCTTTGCCGAGTACCAGGCATCGCTGAAGTTGCGGGGCCGGGACGGATTTGGGCCGCTCACGGCGGCGAACTACGACCAGTATCTGCTGCGGATGTACCTGCATCCATCGGCGACGCGGTTTTTGCAGGCGTTGACGGAAGAGAAGCGGCGGGAGTATCTCGCGGCGAACCAGTGGATCTCGTGGTCCGCGGAGAAGGGGGCCACGTTCGGGTTTGCGGAGTTTCTCGCGCATGTGGGCCGGATGAAGAGCCTGCCGGCGTTTGACGATTTCGACATGAAGCAGCCGGAGCCTAACGAATTCGGCAACAAGACGACGGATTCGCGCCACTTTACGGACTTCAGCCTGCGGCACGCGAGCGGCGATCCGAAGGCCTCGATTGATGCCGAAATGCGGCAACTGGTGCATCTGATGAACCCGATGTACTTCATCGGGCAGAACAACAAGGGGATGGCCGGGCATTGGTGGATCCGCATGGGCACCTCCGACGCGCACACCTCGCTGACGGTGCCGGTCAACCTGGCGGCCAGCCTGGAGAATCGCAAGAAAAACGTGAGCACCGTGCTGTATTGGGACGCCGGGCACGGGGCGGACGAGGACGCGGAGGATTTCATCCTGTGGATCGGGAAGATCACCGGCTTTGCGGGAGGCAAGTGATATGTCGCGAGGTAGTATTCGGCGGGCATCGATGATAGGCGGACTGGCGGCGGCGTGTGTGTTTGGGCAGGCGGCGCCTGCTTTTCAGGCTGGCCGGGCTGGTGCGGCTGGGCGACTCGGTGCAGTACGGCTCCTATTCCGTCATCCAGATCGGCGACGGCATTTATCAACTGGCGGACCGGGGCGATCCGAAAGCCAGGCTCGGCGGCCTGATTGGCGTGGATATGTACCTGATCCTGGGGACGTCCAAGGCTCTGCTGATCGACCTGGGGAACAACTACGTGGACGGCTTTCCGGGGGATCTGATTCCTCCGCGCAAGAACGCCGCCGCCGAACTGCTGGCCGTGCTGGATGGCCTGCGGGGCAAGCTGCCGCTGGAGGCCGCCATCACGCACGCGCACCCCGATCATGACGGCATGACGCGCGCGTTTGCGGGGAGGAAGGAGATCCTCTGGATGCCGAAGGGCGAGGATCTGGAGGCTCCGCGGAAGCAACACGGGATCGATCCGTCTGTCTACACCGTGTTCGATCACGCGACGAAGACGTTCGACCTGGGGGGCGGCCGGGTGGTGAAGCCGCTGCTGGTGCGCGGGCATTCGAATGGCTGCACGTCGTACCTGCTGGCCAAGGATCTGATGCTGTTCACGGGCGATTCCATCGGGATTGGCGCCGGGCGCAGCCTGCGCTCGGCGGCCAGTCTCAAGGTCTTCGCCGAGGATACGCGGAGGCTCGTCGAGTATCTGCAGAAGGAACTGACTCCGTTTGAAAGGCACTCGCTGAAGGTGTTTACAGGACACAGCGTGGAGAACCCGATCGCGGGTTTCTATAGCGCCGACCACCCGATGCTCGACATCGACTGGCTGGATTGGCGGTTTGTGCAGGATCAGGCGTTGTGCGCCGCCGCCATTCTGAAGGGCGGATGGACGGAGCCCGACAGCGGCCTGCGCATGATGGAAGTGACGAACAAGCAGACGGGCCGGCGGGTGAATGTGATGTTGTACGGCATCGGGGCGATTGAGATTCCGGTCCAGGCGGTGTACGAGGCCGCGGGGCTGGCGCTGCCGCAGTAGGCGTGGTGATTTCGCTGTGATTCAATGTGCAGATGGAGAAGCACCAGGCGGATCACGGGTATCTGTATCGCGCCCTGGCGGCGTGGCTGATGGTGGTGGCGGTGGAGTTCGCGCACGGCGTGCTGCGGACGCTGTACCTGATCCCGCTGGTGGGCGCGTTGCGGTCCCGGCAGATTGGCGTGTTTACGGGATCTCTGCTGATTTTGATTGTGGCGTTTCTGACGATCCGGTATGTGGCGCCGCCCAGCAGGAAGGCGGCGATCTTCGTAGGCGTGCTGTGGACCGTGTTGATGGTGGCTTTCGAGCTGAGCTTCGGGCGATTGCTGGGACGGCCGATGGCGGAGTTGCTCTCCGATTACGACGTCCGCGCCGGGGGCTTTCTGGCCTTTGGCATGGTGGTGCTGGCGATGGCGCCGTGGATTGCGATGCGGCTGCGAGGGGGGCTGGCGGGGGTGAGGCCTTAGCGGAGTCTCACCTTCTCCGAGCGGTCACCATCTGAATCCCCTCAACCGTGATGATACTGATGTGCCCGGCCCACGTGCCGCCGGCTCTGGCAAAGACCCTCATCAGTGGTGCGAGGCTTCCGCCAGATGCAATGGCGACGTCGATGGATCCGGGGAGATCCGTGCGGGCCCACAGGACGTCGTGGCCCCCGGCACGAAGCGCATCTAGGCTGGAATCGGGAACGCCCTGAATTCGTGGGCGAGGTAGCTGGCGTACGACAGACAAGCGAGGATGTCCTCTCGGGTCAGGCCTGGGTAGTCGCTGAGGATTTCGCTCTCAGACTGGCCGGCTGCCAGGAGTTCCAGGATGAACTCGACGGCGAGACGGGTCCCACGGATGACCGGCTTGCCAGCCAGGATCTTGGGGTCGACGACGATGCGCTCCGACGGCGGCATAACCAGAGTCTACCGTGTCCTCAGTGAATCCGATGGCCGGGTTCTGCGCGGCGACAAACACGCTCGTCCCGGCCTGGCACGGTTCACCATCCGGCAAGTTGCGCCGTCCCGCGGGAAGGCGACGGTGCTGGCGATGGCGCCGTGGATTGCGATGCGGCAGCGAGGGGCGCGGCCTCAGCGCTTTGCGGCGCCCGGCTGAAAGAGGAGGGGCGCGAACTCGCCCAGGTACTGGCGCCAGACGGTGTAGGTGTGGGCGCCCTCCGTGGCGCGGAAGGTGTGCTGAATGTGGCGGGCGGTGAGGAGCTCGTCGAGCTTTTTGGAGCGCTCCCAGATGAAGTCCTGGCGGCCGCAGGCGATCCAGAGGAGCTTGAGTTTGGCGTTGGTGGCCTTTTCGTCGGCGAGGACGGCGGCGAACCTGGTTTCGAAATCGGCCTGGACGGCGGAGCTGAAGGCTCCGATGGCGCTGAATTTGTCGAGGTTGCCGAAGCCGATGGAGAGAGCCTGACCGCCGCCCATGGAGAGGCCGGCAATGGCGCGGTTTTCGCGTCCGGGGGCGGTGCGGTAGTTGGACTCCACGAGCGGGGCGACGTCCTTCCACAGATACTCTTCGAAGAGGGCGGAGTTGCGGGCCTGCTGCTCGCGGGGCGCGCCGAAGGGGACGGCGTGGCCGTAGGGCATGACGACGATCATCGGGGTGGCCTTCTTTTCGGCCAGGAGATTATCGAGGATCAGGTTTGCGTTGCCGGCGAGGGTCCAGCCGCCGGCAATGTCGTTGGAGCCATGGAAGAGATAGAGGACGGGGTAGCGGCGCTTGGTTTCCTTAGAGTATCCGGGCGGCGTGTAGATCCAGATCCAGCGCGTTTCACCGTTGAGGACGGAGGAGCGTTGCCAGTTGATTTCTACCTTGCCGTGGGGGACATCGCGGGCCTGCCAGAGGGCGGCGGGCTCGGCGGGGATTTCCACGAGGCTGGCTGAGGTGCGCGAGCGCAGCTTGACGCGGGGGTTGACGGGATCGGCGATGGTGACTCCGTCGAGGGAGAAGGTGTAGAGGTAGATGCTGGGCGGCAGGGGGCCGAGCGTGACGCTCCAGACGCCGGCGGCGTCTTTCTGCATGGCTGCGCGGCCATCGGTGGGCATCCAGTCTCCGGTGACGGTGACCTCGGCTGCCTTGGGAGCGCGGAGGCGGAAGGTCACGCGCTGGCCGGGGTGGACCTCGGGGGAGAGCAGGGTATCGGGCTGCGGGGCTTGGGCGAATGCCCAAGGGGCAAGGAGGAGAACGAACGGAAAGAACTTCATCAGTGCGCTCCTGGAAGACGGCCATAGTCTATCGCAGGCGGGGGGCGGGCAGTTAGCTGGCTGATTGGGCGGGCTGACTGGGCGGGTCCGGGGGGACCCGCGCGGGCGAGCCCGCCTTCGCATGGCTTCGGCGGACAAGGGCGCCCGCCCCACGACTTGGCTGGGGCGCGTCAGGCGATCAGTAGAACAGATACTTTTTCCACTGCTCGTCGCTCTTGGCCAACTGGCGCATGAGGTGGCGGCCGGTGTGGAGGTTGAAGGGGCGGGGGGCGTGGAGGATGCGGAGATTGGCCTCTTCCGGGGTGCGGTTGCCTTTGCGGTTGTTGCAGGTGTGGCAGCAGGCTACGAGGTTTTCCCAGTTGGTTTCGCCGCCGCGGGAGCGGGGGATGACGTGATCCAGGGTGAGATCGCCGGTGTTGAAGACCTTGTGGCAGTACTGGCAGGTGAAGCGATCCCGCATCATGATGTTCTTGCGGGAGAGGGCGCGGGTCTGGTGGGGGATGCGGCGGTATTCGAGGAGGCGGATCACGCTGGGCATGGGGATATTGGCGCGCTGGGCATGGAAGTTGCCCTGGGTGTGCTCCTCGGCGAGGGCGACACCCTTGAGGATGAGGACGAGGGCGCGGCGGGCGGCGCAGATATTGATGGGCTCGTAGCTGGCGTTGAGGACGAGCACTGGTTTGTGCAGGCGGTCATGGGACGCAATCATTCGGCGGTCACTCCTCGTACGGGGTTATCGTTGCGGCGGTCCGGACGCGCCAGGGTGAGTATGGCGATGCGGGCGGCGCCGGCCTGTTTGAGGGCTCCGGACGCCGCGTTGAGGGTGGCGCCGGTGGTGAGCACGTCGTCGATCAGGAGGAGACTGCGGCCGCCGACTTGGGCGGGATCGGGGACGGCGAAAGAGTTTCTGACATTGAGACGGCGCTGGCGGCTGGTGAGGCCGGCTTGCACGGGGGTATTGCGGGTGCGGCGGAGGAGCCGTTCCACGGGGAGGCCGGAGCGGGCGCCCACCTCGCGGGCGAGCAGATCACTCTGGTTGTAGCCGCGGGTGAGCCAGCGCCGCCAGTGGATGGGCATGGGAACGATGGCGTCGAAGCGCTCGTCGCGGGGCAGGGCGCGGACCATCAGGCGGCCGAGCGGCCTGGCGAGGGGCCGCATGCGGTTGTATTTGAAGAGATGGATGAGCGTGCGGAGTGGGCCGTCGTAGCCGCCGTAGCTATAGGCGGCGTCGAAGCGGATGATGCCGGCGGAGCAAAGGCCGCAGAGGCCCTGAGCGTTCAGCGGGCTGGCGTTGAGGAATGGTGTGCGGCACTGGGCGCAGAAGAATTCGGACTGGAGCGGCTGGGGCGCGGCGAGGCAGGCGTCGCAGACGGGAATGGGGGGAAAGGCGGTGAGGGGCTGGTGGCAGAGGCGGCAATCGTCGGGGAAAAGACGCGCAAGGAGGGGAGAGCTGGCCTTGTTGAGCCAGACGAGCGGGGCGGACGCGGAGAGCTTTGCCGAGCTTCTACTCGAGAAGACTCACCTCCAATCCGCATTATAACCCTAGAAACAGGAATCAGCGCCGGTGTTTCGGGTGACGGCTGTGTTTCACTGAAAGAGAAGAATGGCTCTGCTGCTGAACTGTCAATCGATTGCGCGCCAATTTGGCGCCGCCACCTTATTTGAGAATGTCTCGCTGACGATCAACGATGGGGAGCGCCACGGCCTGATTGGGCCGAACGGCGCGGGCAAGTCCACGTTGTTGAAAGTACTGGCCGGATTGGACGAAGCCGACCGCGGGGAGGTGGCGCTGCGCAAGGGCGTGCGGCTGGTGTATGTGCCGCAGGAGCCGGAGTTTGCGCCGGAAGAGACGATCCAGCACATTCTGGACACGGCCGCGTTTGAGCCGGCGCTGGTGCCCGTGGCTTTGGGACAGACCGGCTTCACGGACCCCACCGTGCGCGCCGGGACGCTTTCCGGCGGGTGGCGGAAGCGGCTGGCGATTGCGGTGGCGCTGGTGCGCAAGCCCGACTTGCTAATGCTGGACGAGCCCACGAACCATCTGGACGTGGAAGGCATCGGGTGGCTGGAGCGGCTGCTGAACAATGCTCCGTTCGCTTGCGTGGTGGTGAGCCACGACCGGTATTTCCTGGAAAACGTGGCGACGCACACGATGGAGCTGAACCGCATCTACGCGGACGGGATGTTCCGGGCGGAGGGCAACTACGGCGATTTCCTGGAGAAGCGAGAGCAGTATTTCGAGACGCAGGCCAAGCAGAAGGATGCGCTGGCGACGCGGGTGCGGCGGGAGATTGAGTGGCTGAGGCGGGGCGCGAAGGCGCGCACGCGGAAATCGAAGGCGCGGCTGGGCACGGCGGCGGATATGATTGCGGCTTTGGACGACATGCAGACGCGGTCGCGGACGTCTACGGCGGGGATCGACTTCACGGCCAGCGACCGCAAGACGAAGAAGCTGATTGAGACGGAGAAGCTGGGGTACAGCATTCTGGGGCGGCCACTGATCTCGAATCTGGATCTGGTGCTGGCGCCGGGGCGGCGGCTGGGGCTGGCGGGCCCGAATGGCAGCGGGAAGACGACGCTGCTGCGCCTGCTGCTGGAAGAGCTGCAGCCGACTACGGGCGAGATCCGGCGGGCGGAGAAGCTCAAGGTGGTCTATTTTGAGCAGAACCGGCAGCAGATTGACCCGAACATCACGTTGAAGCGGGCGATGGCGCCGGATGGCGACTCCGTGATGTACCGCGGGCGGCCGATCCACGTGAACGCGTGGGCGCGGCAGTTTCTATTCCGGGAGGAGCAGTTGCCGCAGCCGGTGGGGAGCCTCTCGGGCGGCGAGAAGGCGCGGATCCACATTGCGCAACTGATGCTGGAAGAGACGGACGTGCTGCTGCTGGACGAGCCGACCAACGATCTGGACATCCCGACGCTGGAAGTGCTGGAGGAGAGCCTGGCGGAGTTTCCGGGCGCGCTGGTGCTGGTGACGCACGACCGGTATCTGATGGACCGCGTGGCCAACGCCGTGCTGGGGCTGGATGGCGAGGGCGGGTCTGAGCTCTACGCCGACCTGGAGCAGTGGGAGACGGACCTGAACGAAAAGCGGGCCGCGCGGGCGGCGGCGGCCAAGGCAGTGAGCAAGGCCGAGCGGGCGGCGGAGGCGGCGCCGAAGAAGCGGCTCTCGTATCTGGAGCAGCGCGAGTGGGACGCGATGGAGGCGAAGATCGAAGAGGCGGAGGCGCGGCTGCAGGCGGCGCAGACGGCGCTGCACGCGCCGGAGACAGTCTCCGATCCGGCGAGGATTCAGACCTGCTATGCGGAGATGAACGAGGCGCAGGCGGTGGTGGATCAGCTGTATGCGCGGTGGGCGGAGCTGGAGGCCAAGATCAGCTGAGGAGCGGGCCGAGGGTGGCCTTGAGCTGGCGCAGCTCTTCGCGCAGAGCGGCGACCTCGGTTTCGAGCTGGGCGACGCGATCCTGGAGGCCGGAGGAGTGGACCATCACCGGGGCCTCCATGTTGGTGAACTCGGGCTCGCCGGAGAGCAGGTGGGCCCAACGGGACTCCTTCATTCCGGGGACGCGGGGGAGCTGCACGACGATGGGCTCGGGCTCGCGGGCGGCGAGTTTGGCGAGGGCGTGCTCCAGTGTTTCCAGATCAGCAAAGGGGTGGAGGCGCTCCGTGCGCTGGCGGAGCTCGCCGGGGGTTTGCGGGCCGCGTAGGAGGAGCACGGTGAGCAGAGCCATCTCGCCGCGCGTGAAGTTGAAGCGTTCGCTCAGGCGGTGGCGGTATTTCTCGACGCGGCTGCCGGCCTCCGAGATGAAGGTGGAGAGGCCGCGCTCGCGGAGCGAGTTCAGGGCTTCGCGGACCGTGGCGTCGTCGTAGCTGACGACGGGCTCGCGGTTGGATTTCTGGTTGCAGGCGTTGGCGAGGGCGTTGAGGGAGAGGGGATAGTATTCGGGGGTGGCCATGTCCTTCTCGGCGAGGCAGCCGAGGACACGGGCTTCGATGGGATCGAGGTCGAAGGTCACTCAGTTTGAGGATGCCACAGGTGAGGGGGTGTCGTGGTGAAATAGAGATTCACACAAATGACATCGTTTCGAAACATGGCGCTGCTCTGGGTAGTGCTGATCCCAGGTGTAGCGCTCGGCGACGATGTGGAATCGTTGCATGTGGCGAACGTGAATTTCGATTTCAGGCCGGGATGGACGCTGCAGTTGCACACGCGGGTGCGGACGTTTGAGAATCTCAGCGCGTTCAACCAGTACCGCCTGGGGCCGATTGTGCTGTGGCAGGCTGCGCCGCGGTTCACGGTGATCGGCGGGTATTATTACATCGACCAAAACCGGAGGGTGATCCGCAAGCCTTATTCGCTGCATCGGATCTTCGCTGGGGGGCAGTACCGGGTGTTGCGGGGGGAGAGCTGGTCTGTGGATGCGCGCAGCGCGATGGAGCGTTTTATTTCTACGGGGTTTACGGATTACTGGCGATGGCGGAATCGTGGGATGGTGACCTGGAAGACGCGCATCGGGTTGCCGTATGCCAGCGGTGAGGCGCTGGTGCAGCAGGGCATCTGGTATGGGCGGTATACGGGCGGGATGCAATGGAAGGTGAGCCCGAAAGTGACGATGGGCGCGGGGTATGAATACCGGCAGGCGGCCGTGGGGCCGGGGTCGCATATCATTGCGACGTTTTTCCAGTGGTCGGCGTATACGCATACGCCGCCGCATGTGGATTAGGCGATCCGGCATGGTGAGACGATCTCCCGCAAATCGGCAGGAGCTCTGGGCTTGCCGACTCCGCCCCGATAGAATGTAGTCGATCTGCCAAGGTGCAAGTGGAAGACCCCCATCGCAGGTACGAACGCAGGCAGGCCATCTGGCTGTTTATTTCCTTTGCAGTGATCGGCATGATGGTCGCGGCCATCATGCTCTACGGGGCAATTCAGGCCGGATTGTGGAAGCCGCGCCGCTAACTGGAAACGACGCCCACCCAACCGCAGGTTTCCCTGCGGGCAGTGGAACCCGGCCATGCGGGAGATGACGGGCAACTGGCGGACCTCCCTGAAAACGCGCATGGTCTGCCCGTAAAGCCAACGCGCGGGCCCCCGGAGCGGAACTTAGGGCAGTTCGAAGACAGACAGCACGGGGAAGTGGTCCGAGGGGTAGCGATCGCCCTCGTGGTCCGTGAGGATCTCGGTGCTCAGTACGCGCCACGGGGCGCGGTAGAGGATCCAGTCGATTCGAGCCCGACCGGCCTTTCCCTTGAAGCCATGGAACGTTCCCTCCCCGCCTTCGCTCCGTTTGGCGGCATCCTTCCAAGTGTCTTTCAGCGTGGCGGTGAGAGTTTCGTAGGCGCCGCCCTGCGCGCCGGCGTTGAAGTCACCGGTCAGGACAACCGGCATCTTCTCGTCGTAGAGGGAGAGGCGGTCTGCGATCAGCTTGGCGCACAGGCGGCGAGCCGCTTCGTCTTCGGCCCGATGCGGGAAGTGGGTGTTGTAGTAGAGGAACTTCGCACCGCCCGGCTTCACTTCGAACACGCCCCAGGTGACCATGCGGGGGAGAGACATGCCCCAGGCGCTACTGCCGGCGCGCTCGGCGGTGGGCGAGAGCCAGAAGTTGCCGGAATCGATCAAGGTGAGCTTGTCCTTGCGATAGAAGACACCCATGTGTTCGTCCTGCTGATTGCCGCGGCGGCTGAGGCCGAACCACGCGTAATCGGGAAGCTTTTCGACGATGAACTGTCCTTGTTCGTAAAAGAGCTCCTGAGTGCCCATCAGATCCGGCGCGTGGCGGCGGACCGTGCTCGCGAGCAGATCGCGGCGGGCGGTCCAGACATCGGGGCCGTCGCCGGGGTTTGGGTAGCGAACGTTGAACGTCATCACGCGGAGCGTCTCGGCGTGGAGTCCAGCCGAGAGGATCAGTAGAAACAGGAAACGAGTCATGCTCTTCCGTTATACAATCGCACGCATGAAATTGCTGGCGACAATCCTCGTGACGTGCGGTGCACTATTGGGGCAATCTCCGAATCCGGCGGCGGCGGTGCCTCGCATGGAGGAGGCGCTACGGAAGAGTATCGTCGACTTCTGGTATCCAAAGTCGATCGACAAATCGCACGGCGGATATACGATCCGCTTCAACGCAGACGGCTCCTGGAAGGGGGACGGGCCGAAGATGATCGTCACGCAGGCACGGCACGTATGGATGTTCTCGCGGCTGGCGCGGGCGGGCTACGGCGACAGGGCCGCCATGCTGGCTGCGGCCGATCACGGCTACCGTTTCCTCACGACGAAGATGTGGGATGCGGCCAACGGCGGCTTCTACTGGGAGGTGGATGCCGCCGGCAACAAGACAAAGGCGAAGAAGCATCTCTACGGCCAGGCGTTCGCACTGTATGCCATCAGCGAATATGCAATGGCATCCGGCCGCAAGGATGTTCTCGATTTCGCGGTTAGGTTCTTCGAACTGCTGGAGCGGCGCTCGCACGACGCGGCGCATGGTGGCTACATCGAGTATTTCAACGAGGACTGGAGCGAACCTTCCGCCGTCGAGCCGAGCTATATGAGCACGCCAACCGGGCTGAAGCTGATGAACACCCACCTCCACCTGATGGAGGCGATGACAACGTTCTATCGCGCAACGAATCTGCCGCTGGCCAAGGAGCGGCTCCTGGAGCTGATGACGATTGAAAGCAACAGCGTGGTGCGCAAGGACATCACGGCCTGTACGGACCGCTACCAGCGGGACTGGACGCCGGTGTTGGAGGGTCTGGCGGCGCGCGTCAGCTACGGGCACGATCTGGAGAACATCTGGCTGCTGGTGGACGCCGCGCAGGCCGCCAATGTGCCGGTGTCTCCCTACATGGACCTCTTCCGCGCCAACTTCGCCTACTCGCTGAAGTACGGATGGGACGAAAAGGACGGGGGCTTTTGGTATCACGGCAGTTTCCGCCAGCCGGCAGCGGGGAGGAGCAAGTCTTGGTGGGTGCAATCGGAGGCGCTGGTCAGCGCGCTCACGATGTACCGCCTGACGAAAGATCCGCAGTATTGGCGGGTATTTGAGCGGACCTGGGCATTTATCGATCAACACCAGATCGACTGGAAGAACGGCGAATGGTGGGAGTCCGTCAGCGATCAACTGGTGCAGAGCGGCGACAAGGGTAGCGCGTGGAAGGCCGGTTATCACAATGGTCGTGCGATGATCGAATCAATTGCCCTATTGAAGGGCATGGCAGGAGGTTCGGGAAGATGACGATTTCGAGACGCCAGATGCTCTCAGCACTGGCGGCGGCGCCGGGCGTGGTGATGGCGGGCGGCGAGCCGGGATTCACTCCACTGTTCGACGGCAAGACGCTGAACGGGTGGGTGCTGATGGGCGGCCGCGGCCGCGGCTACATTGTGGAAGACGGCGTGATTGTCTGCCCGGCTGACGGCGGCGGCAATCTGTTTACGGAGAAGGAGTATTCGAACTTTGTGCTGAGGTTGGAGTGGCGTCTCTGGGAGGGCGGCAACAGCGGGGTAGGCATCCGCTCGCCGCTGCAGGGCGACGCGGCTTACGTTGGCATGGAGATCCAGGTACTGGACGACGAGGCCGAGGTTTACCAGAAGATGGGCCTGAAGGCGGAGCAGTATACGGGCTCGGTGTACATGGTGTTTGCGGCCAAGCGGGGCTTCGTGAAGCGCAACGGAGCGTGGAACACGGAAGAGATTGTGGCCGATGGCCGCAAGATCAAGGTGACGCTGAACGGCCATGTGGTATGCGACGCGAACCTGGATGACGTGAAGGATCCGGAGGTATTGAAGAAGCATCCGGGCCTGGCGCGGGCGGCGGGGCATGTAGGGTTTCTGGGCCACGGCACGAGAGTGGAGTTCAGGGACATCCGGATCAAGCCGTTGAGTTAGGGTGTGAAGACGCGCCGCAGCCAGCTTTGCACGAGTGGGGCGGCGGTGAGCGGGAAGCGGTGGCGGCCGGGCAGGAGATGAAACTCCACGGCGGAGGCGCGCCGCCGCAGGCGCTCCTCAAAGCGCGCGACGTCGTGAGCGGGGAAGAACTCATCTTCCGTGCGGGCGATGTGCAGAATGGCGGTCTCGATGGGCGCGCCTGAACTTTGGTCCCAATTCGCGGGAATGCCCCCGCACAGGGCCACGGCGGCGCGCACGGAGGAGGGGTGGGTGGCGAGGTAGCGATAGTTGAGCCCCACGGATTGGGAGTAGCCCAGCAGCAGCACCTCGTGCCCGTTCCAGCCGAGCTGCGCCATCAAAGCGTTGAGCATTTGGTGGTGGAGCTCGATGTGAAATTCGGCGGTATCACGGGTACCCCAGTTGTAGCCGGCAGTGGTGGTGTGGTGGTCGCGCCCGAGATTGAACGTATTGGGCGCCTCGAGGGCGGCGATGTCCGGAGCAGGGCCGAGCAGCCGGCGGGTAAGATCGAGCATTTCGGCGGCGGTCATGCCGTAGCCGTGCAGCGCCGCCACGCGATAGGGCGCTGCCTCGCCGTGGCTCAACAGGTAGCGGGCGGGCCGGCGCAGTTCGAACGTGCCGGACTGGATCGGAGTGGCCATGACTGGTGTTGTAACATGGCGGATGCTGGACCTCACAACGAGAGGAGGCTGGTCTGACACAAGAGTTCGTCCCTTGGGGAGTAGTTCTGATCCTGCTGGGCGCGCTCGGCGGTCTGTACCGGCGTCTGCTGGCTGAGCGCAGGCAACGGGAGCCGCGACTCATGGCCAGCCAGGTGGAGCGTACACTCGACGCCCTGCCGGTCTCCATTTTCCTGAAGGACGTCCATGGCCGTTTCCTCTTTCTCAATCAGAGGCTCCGACAGAAGGCGCGGTTGCGGAAGGAGGAAGTTGCGGGCCGCACGTATGCTGACCTACTCACGCCGGAGGAGACCGAGTATCACACGAATGAGGACGCGGCGATACTGCGGGGCGAGCGCCAGATCAGTACGAACGAGGTGGCGATCAGCGTTGATCCGGAAGGGCAGCGGATCGTGCGGATCAGCAAGGTCGCGCTCGACGATTCGCCGTGGGGGACTATCCTGATCGGCGCGTTGCAGGACATAACGCCGCACAAGCAGGTGGAGTTAGCGCTGGCGCGGGAGCGGGATTTTATCCGAGTAGTGTTCGATAGCTCCAACGCGCTGATTGTTGTGCTGGATCTGCAGGGCAAGCTGATCCGCTGGAACCGCCGCTGCGAGGAGATCACGGGATTTCACGAATCGGATCTGCGCAACAAGGGGATTTTGCAGCTGATTGAGGAGGAGCAGGAAGCGGCGGAAGTGCGGCGTATCATCGAGATGGCTCCCACCGGCGAAGCGCCTCTATCCGGGATCAACCGGATCCGGACGCAAGACGGCCGAACGCTGCATATTTCATGGACGGCCTCGATGATGCGATCGGATGGCGGCGAACCAGAATTCCTGGTGGTAACCGGCGCCGACATCACCAAGCAGGTGCTGGCCGAGCGGCAGAAGCATCAACTGGCGATGGAACTGCGCACGGTCTGGGAGAGCGCGGGAGACTCGATGATCTTTGTGGACGGCGCGGGATTGATTGTGGCGGCCAATCCGACGTTCTGTGAAATGTCCGGCATGAAGCGGGAGCAATTGGAGGGTGTATTCTTTACGGGCGCCCTTTGCGAGTGGCCGGGCCATGAAGAGGAAGAATTGGAGCGCTACCGGCGCGAGTTCGCAGACCGCAGCGTGGCGCCGAATGTGGTGCGGCAGTTCCGGCTGCAGGATGAAAAGCAGCTGTGGCTGGAGATCACGAATTCTTTCCTGGAGCGGCCCAAGCAGGCTCCGCTGCTGCTGATGGTACTGCGCAACATCACAAGCCGGGTGCAGGCTGAGCAGGAGTTGCGGGCCACGAATGAGTTTCTGGAGACCACCACACTGTGGGCGCGGGAAATGGCGGCGAGCGCGGAGATGGCGAGCGTCGCCAAGAGCGAGTTTCTGGCCAACGTCAGCCACGAGATCCGGACCCCGATGAACGGGATTCTCGGCATGACGGAGTTGGCGCTGATGACGGAGCTGACGCCGGAACAGCAGGAGTATCTGCAACTGGTGAAGCACTCGGCGGATGCCTTGCTCAGCCTGTTGGATGACCTGCTGGACCTTTCCAAGGCCGAGGCGGGACGGATGGAGTTGCAGCCGGCGGCATTCCGTCTCCGCGAGACGATGGAGTACATCATGCGTCCGCTGTGCCATCGCGGCTCGGCGCGCGGACTGGAAGTGACGTGGCAGATCGATCCTGAGGTGCCGGAATTGCTACTGGGGGACGCCGGACGGCTGCGCCAGATCCTGATCAATCTGGCGGGCAACTCCATTAAGTTCACCGACAGCGGCTTTGTGAAAGTGGAGGTGGGGTGGCGGCAGCGCTCGGACGGATTGTCCGCGATGAGCTTCGTTGTCCGGGATAGCGGAATCGGGATGCCGGCGCAAAGGCTGGCCGAGGTATTCGAGCCGTTTACGCAGATTGATTCCTCGAGTACGCGCCGGCGGGGCGGAACCGGGCTGGGCCTTTCGATTTCCAACAAGCTGGTGGAGTTGATGGGAGGGCGGCTGTACGTCTCCAGTGAGGAAGGCATTGGCAGCGCTTTCGCCTTCACGATCCGGATTCCGGTGGCTACAGGCGTTGAGCCTGGCGAAGAAGAGCTCTCGATCAGTCCGGCCGGAGGGCATACCGGGCTGAAGGTGCTAGTGGCCGAAGACAACGCAATCAATCAGCGGCTCATCCTGCGCATGCTGGAGCGCGCCGGACACGAGACGACGCTGGTGGGGACAGGCCGCGAAGCGGTGGAGGCTGTGGAGTTGGATTCGTTCGACGTGGTGCTCATGGATGTGCAAATGCCGGATCTGGACGGCATTCAGGCGACCGTTCGAATTCGGGATCGAGAGAGTGGAGGGGACAAGCGACTCCCGATCATCGCGATGACTGCGCATGCCATGCCCGGCGACCGGGAAAGGTGCCTGGCGGCGGGGATGGATGCATACCTGAGCAAACCACTCCGATTCGATTCGCTGA
Organism: Bryobacterales bacterium; assembly: GCA_016721425.1. GTDB lineage: Bacteria > Acidobacteriota > Terriglobia > Bryobacterales > Bryobacteraceae > Paludibaculum. The sequence continues at coordinate 317,490 of JADKID010000005.1, forward strand.
TAGGCGCGATAGAATCCACAGTGAGTGCAGTGGCGGAGAACGGCCACTCGCCAGAGTAGCAATGCGTACAATTCGGGCAGGACGTTAATGATGCAGGAAATCGACTACGAGTCAGCGCTAGCGCGAGTGGGCGGAGACAGGGAGTTGCTGGCTGAACTGGCCGCCATGTTCGAAGAGGAGTACCCATCCTTGCTGGACGGTGTGAGAACCGGACTGCGGAGTGCCAGTGGCACGTCGGTGAATGCAGCGGCCCACCAGCTAAAAGGATTGCTGGCACAGTTTGGCGCCGATCATGCGAGGGACGCGGCCTACCGGGTGGAAACGGCGGGCCGGGAGGGCGAGCTCAAAGAGGCCGCAGAGGCATTCGCCGAACTCGAGCGTCTGATGGAAAGGCTGCAGCCGGAGTTACGGGCGATGATTTCAGCGGCCTGAAGCGGCGGCGCTATTGCTTGCGCGCTACCATGCGCACGATGGGCGCCCGGCCTTCCGGACCGTTGGACCATTCGGCCTGGGTGGTGCGATCCTCGTAGCGAATAATCCGAAGGCGCTCAAAGGCCCGCAGCAACTGGTTATCCATGTAGCCGGGCGGGCCGCCGGACACGGGCCGGAGCCCCAAGGCCTGCGCCTCGGCGTGATGGCCTTCGACGATGAGAGTACCGCCGGGCTTCAGCGCCTCGATAAACTTCCTGGCGTTGCGGATGGGCACCATGTGGATGTACATGCAGATAATGAGGTCGTATTTCTCATGTCCCAGGTCCATGCGCTCAATGTCGCCGGGGCGCGCGTCGAGTTCGACTTTGAGTTTGGCGGCCTCGGCCTGCGCCTGCTTGACAGCGGCCTGCGAGATGTCGACACCAGTGACCTTCCAGCCCTTGCGCGCCAGATAGATGGCGTTGCGGCCGTTGCCCATGCCGACGTCGAGTGCGGCACCGGCCTTGAGATTGGCGGTGGATTCCAGGACTAGCGTGCTGGGGTTCACCGGCACCTTGCCATCGGGGTTGAGATAGACCTGATCCCATCGCGCTCCGGGATTCTTGATGGTTTGGGCTGCCAGCGGCAGGGTCAGGAGAAGCAGAAGGGCTAGGAAGAAGCGCATAGTTAATCCAGTGAGATGGACGTCAGCCAGTAGTACAGATCGTTGACGCAAACCGTGGAGCGGATTTTCACGCCCTCCTTGAGTTTCGCGTATTCCGCAGCGTCGGGTACGGGAAACTCCATGGTCATGGCCTCCATCCAGCCTTCAATTTTCTGGTGCTGGATGACGGCAACGCGATCAGCGGGTTTGAGCCGCAACACCACGCCCCGCATCTGATAGCGCTGTTTGGGTTCACCATATTCGAACTTCGACTCCATCCTACGGGAGCATGCCAGAAAGGCGGCCGGAACCAGCCCGGAAACGAACAGAAATTGCCGGCGGTGCATGGGATATTCCTTAACGATAAGCGGGGATGCCCGTCACGCGCTCGCCGATGATGAGTGTGTGCATGTGATCCGTGCCTTCATAGGTCTTGACGGTCTCCAGATTGCACATATGGCGCATGATGGGGTAGTCATCGATGATGCCGTTGGCGCCCAGCAGATCGCGCGACAGGCGCGCGCATTCCAGCGCCATGCCGACATTGTTTTTCTTCAGCATGGAGATATGGGCGAAATCGAGTTTGTGCTGATCCTTGAGGCGGCCACAGTGGATGGCCAGCAACTGGCCCTTGGTGATCTCCAGCGCCATCCAGGCCAGCTTTTCCTGGACTAGTTGATGAGCGGCGATGGGACGGTCGTCAAACTGTTTGCGCATGAGCGTGTACTGGCGGGCGGTATCGAAGCAATCCATGGCCGCGCCCAGCACGCCCCAGCCGATACCAAAGCGCGCCTGCGACAAACAGCTGAGCGCGGCCTTGAGGCCGCTCGCCGCGGGCAGGCGTTGCGAATCCGGAATGCGGCAATCGGCGAACGCCAGAGATGAGGTGATGGACGCCCGCATCGAGAGCTTGCCGTGAATGTCGCTGGTGGAGTATCCGGGGGTCCCCTGATCCACGAGAAATCCGCGGAATCCTTCGTCGGTTCTGGCCCACACCACCGCCACGCCGGCCACGCCGCCATTGGTGATCCACGTCTTTTCGCCGTTTAGAATCCAATCGCCGCCATCCCGTTTTGCGGTAGTGGTCATGCCACCGGGATTGGAGCCGAAGCCCGGCTCGGTCAAACCGAAACAGCCGATCAACGAGCCTTCGGCGAGCCGGGGCAGATAGCGCTGCCTCTGTTCCTCGCTGCCGTAGGTGAGAATCGGGTACATCACCAGCGCGCCCTGCACGCTGACGAAGCTGCGCAGGCCGCTATCGCCGCGCTCGAGTTCCTGCATGATGAGGCCGTAGTCGACGTTGCTCATGCCGGCGCAGCCATAGCCATCGAGGTTGGCGCCGAAAAAGCCCATCTCGCCCATCTGGGGGACGAGGCTGGCGGGAAAGCGGCCCTCGTTGTAGCAGTTCCTGATGACCGGCATCACCTGCTCGTCGACAAACTGCCGGGCCGTCTGGCGGACGAGCTTCTCCTCTTCGCTCAAAAGGGAATCGATATGAAGATAGTCCACACCGCGAAAAGTGCTCATGCCTCCATGGTAGTACCGGATATTCCCTCTGAGAGGAATGGGGGGGGATCCGCACTACTCCAATGGTATGTGGCTGTGGCTCCTGATGATCTCGACGGCAGATCCGGCCTATCTCGCGCTGCGCGAGGGGCGGCTGGATGACGCCGTGGCACTGTTTCAACTGGCCGTCTGGCAGCAACCGGAGCACGTGCACCTGCGTATGGATCTGGCCTACACGCTGCTACGGACTGGCGAGCGGGAGCGCGCGCGGGACGAATTTGAGGCGGCTTTGCGGCGCCAGCCGGGAGATGCAGCGGCCGAGCTGGAGTATGCCTTTCTTTGCTACGAGACACGCCGGCCGGCTGAGGCAAGACGGGTATTCCAGAAGCTGAGCGCATCGGCGGAGCCTCTGGTGCGAACCACGGCAGCGGCGGCCTTTGAGCAGGTGGACCGGCCGCTGCGCGAGGGTATTGAGCGGTGGCGGCGGGCGCTGGCGCTGGCACCGGCTCAGTGGTCCGGCCATGAGGAACTGGCGCACCTGGCTGAACAGCGGGAAGAGTTTGAACTGGCGGCGGAGCAATATGAACTGGCGTGGAAGCTGCGGCCAGCCAAGACGGAGCTACTGCTGGCGCTGGAGCGGGTCTGGAGCGCGCTGGACAGGCCCCAGGAGGCGCGTGCTGCGCTGGTGGCTGCTTGGCGTACCGGGCCGCCAAGAGTCGCGGAGAGGGCCAGGGAGCGCTTAAATGGGGCAATCCCCTCGGAGACCGAGATGGCGCTCGCGACGCCGGCGGTGGCCGCTGGCGCGAAAGAAGAAGCTGTTGTGCACGCCAAGGAGATGGGCCTCAAGTCTCTGGAGCAGAGCTACCTGGCCGACGCGCATCGTTATCTGACGCTGGCTAACCAGCAGGCCCCCGACGACGCCGAGGTGCAGTACGGGCTCGGCGTGGTGGAAAACCTCCGGGGGCGGAATGGGGAGGCGGTGCATTGGTTTGCGGCGGCACGGAGATCCAAGGACTCGCGGGTGTCGGGTGCGGCGCAAACGGCCTATGACAACCTGCGGCAGGAGGCGCGCGGGTTCGCGTTTGCGGCCTGGGCTGTGCCCTTCTACTCCTCGCGCTGGCAGGACATGTTTCTCTATGGCCAGATGCGCGGCGAGTACAGGCTGAAGGGCGGGCAGCTTACGCCATACGTTTCTTTGCGCATGGTTGGGAATGTGCGAGGCCGACACGCCGGACCGTGGGCGATCTCGCCGCAGTACCTCTCCGAAACTAGCGTGATTGCTGCGGGCGGATTGCAGTGGCGCATCCGGCATAATCTCTTTGCGTGGGGAGAGGCCGGACAGTCCTTCAGCTATCTGGGCCGACGGGAGGACACGGGCTTCTCGCGGCCGGATTACCGGGGCGGTCTCTCCTGGCTCAAGGGCTGGGGTAGGCTGCTGGGAGCTGGCGAGGCGGGCTGGTTCGCCGAGACAGGACTGGACCCGGTTTACGCCAGCCGTTTCCAGCACAACCTGTTTTTGTACTCGCAAACGCGCACCGGCTATACGCTGCCACTGGCAGCCGGCGGGGCACAGGTTCAGTTGCTGATGCACTGGAACGTCACAGTGGACCGCAACCGGGAGTGGTGGGGCAATCTAGCGGAGGCTGGACCAGGTGTCCGCATGCAGTTGCCGGGTTTGCCAGCGGGGATGACGATCCGCGCCGAGTTCCTGCGCGGAGCGCACCTGCAGAATCACGGCAATCCGCTGCGCCCCAACTATTGGGATTTCCGCTCGGGGGTCTGGTATGCGTTTTCTCGTTAGCCTGATGCTCCTCGCCTGGCCGCTGGCCGGCTCGTGGCCGCGGGTGCTGAAGAGCGCCGGCCTAGCGTCTGACTCGGTTGCGATCCTCACGGGAGACAGCCTGGAGGGCCGGACGCTCGGCTTTCGGGCCACCGGCGCGCAGGTGACGGTGCGCAGCGTGGTGGACAGGATTGATCCGTCGCTGGAGATCGTCTGGGAGGAGGCAGTTTCGGTGCCCATTTTCGCAGTGCCCGCCGGCGCGACGGTGTTTACGCGCGAACGGTGGAGTGGAGCGCCGTTGGCGGCGGGCTGGCGGAGCGCAGGGAAGGTTCATTTCTGGACTGCGGTCGAGATTGGCGAGCGCGGCTACGAGCGGTTCCCCTATCTGCCGCAGGCGCTGGCGGAACTTGGCCTCCGCGCTCGGGTGGAGAGCCGCGGCCTATGGGCGTTCTTTGACTCCTCCTACCGCCTGAGAGCCGATCCCGACTATCTGGCGGCGCGATGGAGGCGCGGCGGCATCGCGGCCTTGCACATCGCGGCATGGCACTATTGGGAGGCAGATCCGCAACGCGACTTGTGGCTGAAGAAGTTGATCGCCGCCTGCCACCGCCACGCCATCACGACGTACGCCTGGATTGAGCTGCCGCACGTGAGCGAGGAGTTCTGGAGGGAGCATCCCGAGTGGCGCGAGCAGACCGCCGCCGGACAGGACGCCCATCTGGACTGGCGCAAGCTGATGAACCTGAGCGACCCGGCGTGTTCCGCGGCTGTGGAGCGCGGTCTGCGCGCCCTGGTGGAGCGGTTTGACTGGGACGGCGTCAACCTGGGCGAGCTCTACTTTGAATCGTTGGAGGGCTATCAGAATCCGGCGCGCTTCACACCGTTCCACCCTCACGTGCGAGGCGAATTCCGCCAGGCGTACGGCTTTGATCCCGCCGAGCTCTATGATGCGAAGTCGCGCCGCCACCATGCCCGGGACGTGGCGCCGATGCGTCAGTTTCTGGACTATCGGGCGAAGCTGGCTGCGCAGTTGCAGCGCCAGTGGATGGAGCGTCTACAGGCCATGAAGTCCGGCAAGCCGTGGCTGAATGTCGTTCTGACCCATGTAGACGACCGGTTCGATGCCACAATGCGGGATAAGCTCGGCGCCGACGCCGCCAGCCTGCTGCCCGCCGCCGCCGCGTTGGGCGCCACGTTTCTAGTGGAGGACCCGGCTACGGTTTGGCATCTCGGGCCGGAGCGCTATCCCGAGATGGCTCGCCGCTACGCCGCCATCACCCCGCCCGGCGCCCGGCTTGCCGTTGACCTGAATATTGTGGAGCGCTATCAGGATGTGTACCCCACCAAGCAACAGACCGGTGGCGAGCTACTTCAGCTGGTGCATAGCGCGGCTGGTGCCTTCCCACAGGTGGCACTGTATTTTGAAAACTCCATTGCCTCGGTGGACTGGCCGATGGTGGCGGGCGCTGCCGCTGCCGCGGAGGTGCAATTCCTGGATGGAGGCGCACTACAAATCAGCTCAGCACAGCCGGTGGCTCTGCACTGGCCGGCGTGCGCACAGGTGGATGGAAAGCCGTGGCTCGTACGAAGCGGACATTTGCTGCTCCTTCCACGCGGTGGTGGAAGAGTGGAAACTTGCGATGGTCCCAACGTGCCGGCGCTTCTCGATTTCAATGGCCAGTTGCACGACGTTCAGGCTGGAAGCGGACAGCTGACCATCCGGTATAGCTCGCAGTCTCGCGCAATCGCGGTTCTCCCTGGAGGGAGGGAGATCCTGCTGCCGCCCGGCGAAAACCAGACCGTTAGATTGCCCTAGTTGACGCGGACGACTTCGCCGTCTTTCAGCCCTTCGAGAACCGCGACCTGGGTGCCATTGCTGGAGCCCAGCTTCACGGTACGCTTTTCGAAGCCGGTGGCGCTTTTCACGTAGATGACATCCTTCTCGCCATCCCGTTCCACGGCGGAAGCGGGTGCAACCAGGACGTCCTGCTCCCGCGCGAGCAGCACGTCCGCCGATGCGGAGAGGTCCGGAATAATCTTCTTGTCGACGTTAGTGATCTGGACCCGCACGGGTACGCTGCGAATGTAATACTGCGACCGGCCTCCGCTGACGGCAAGCGCGCCGATGGAGTAGACCTTACCCTTGTAGTTCGCGCCCGGGAAAGCGTCCAAACCGATGGAGGCTTCCTGTCCAATGCGGAAGGTGCTGCTCTCGGATTGATTGATGGCGCCCTCCACCTGCATTGTGGCCGGGTCAATGATCTTGGCGACAGGCTGGCCGGGGCCGACGCGATCGCCAATGGCGAGAGATACTTGATCGCCTCCGGGCCGGTTGATCGTCTGCACCACGACCATACCGTCCATGGGCGCCTTGATCACCACACGCTTCAGATCGTCTTCGTGTCTTTCCACGTGCTGATCTTCCATGATCTTGCCGATCTCCAGCATTCGCATATCGGCCTTCTGCGAGACCAGCTTCTGAGGTACGTCGGTCAGAAGTTCCTTGTATGCGGCATCCGCCTCTTCCACGGCCAGCTTCAACATTTCGCGATCGATGTCGGTACGGATTTCGGTAGTCTTCTGATCCAGCTTCGCCTTGTCGAGTGCCGCCTTGGCGGTACGCAGGGACTGGTTGAGGTTCTCCATGTCGAGTTCCTGTTCCACCTTGCGTTTCTTGAGATCGTTCTCTTTGTCGCGCAGGCCGGCGATTGTGTCGTCGAGATGGTCCTTCATGGACTGGCTGTCAAACTCAGCGACTACTTCGCCCTTCTTGATCCAGGAACCAGACGGCGCCAGTTTCAGGACGACCATGCCACCGCCACCCTCCGGACTGCGCAACCGGGGCACCACGATGTTGGCGAAACTGCGAGCTGACGTCTGCCCTGTAACGCGTAGCCGAACCTCCAGGGGCCCGCGCTGCACGGTCGCAGTGCGGAACGATGCCGTTGCCACCTGCTGCGCCTGCTGCTGGCGGTTGGAGTTCATGTAATAGAGGATCCCGGCGCCTACTCCGATCAGGCCTAGGAAGAGAAACACTTTGGGCATCACGCTGGGCCGCTTTGGCGGGACTTGCGCCGAGCTTCGCGACGGCTCGGCTTCGGGCTGGGGATTCGTCATCGCAGGCATTGGATACACTGAGCCTTTCTAGTTTCTAGACGCGCCAACATGGGAAAAGGCGCATGTGCAGGCTGTCTTGGTTACAGCCAATCGGTTTACAGCGTCCCGTGCCGTTTGGCATCGAACGCCCAGGCGCTCTCCACCATCGACTCCAGAGTGGCGTAGCGTGGCTGCCAGGCCATTGTTTGCTTTAACTTGGAGGAATCCGCGACTAGTTCAGCAGGGTCGCCTTCGCGCCGCGGTCCAAAGGTGTGGGGAACCGGCTTACCCGTCACCCGTTCCGCCGCTTGCATGACTTGCAGAACTGAGTACCCATGTCCAGCACCAGCGTTGAAGATCCGGGAGGGACCTCCGGCCATCAACGAATCCAGGGCCGCCAGGTGGGCGGCCGCCAGGTCGGAGACGTGGACATAGTCGCGGATGCAGGTCCCGTCCGATGTTGGGTAGTCCTGGCCAAAGATCGTGAGCGGTTTACCGGTGCGGATAGCGCGGAAAACCAGCGGGATCAGGTGGGTCTCCGGTTCGTGCTCTTCGCCGATGCCCCATTGGCTCTCGGCCCCGCAGGCATTGAAATAGCGCAGGATCACAGAGCGCAAGCCCGAGCATTGGTCCATCCAGCGCAGCGTGGTCTCCGTCATCAGTTTGGACTCACCATACGGATTGACCGGGCGCAATGGCGCGGTCTCTGGAATGGGCGTGGATTCCGGGGTACCGTAGACGGCGGCGGTGGAGCTAAATACTAAGCGGCGGACGTTAGCCTTCCGCATGGCGGAGAGAAGGGAGAGCGAGCCGCCGACGTTGTTGCGGAAGTACTTCTCCGGCTCTCCAACGCTTTCTCCGACAGCGATAAATGCCGCGAAATGCACGACGGCGTCGAATTGATGCGCGGCGAATAGCCGGGCCAACCCTGCCGCATCGTGGAGGTTCACCACGTTCAGGCGGCCCTCGGGTACGTTGTGCGCGTAGCCCTTCGATAGATCGTCCAGCACCTGGACGTCGTGACCCTGCGCGAGCAGCGCGTGCGTCGTATGGGAGCCGATGTAGCCGGCGCCGCCGGTGACCAGTATCTTTGCCATATAGAGAAAAAGGGATCGGCTCGCCCGTTTGGGCGGGTCAATCCCTTAGGCTATCAGAATCCGTCCAGCCCGCTACTGCAGAGCCTTCTCGATGGCAGCGGTGAGTTCGGGCGATTCGGGCGCCACAGCGGGCTCGAAGCGGGCAATGGCCTTGCCGTCCTTGCCCACCAGGAACTTTGTGAAGTTCCACTTCACGTCTCCGCCCTTGGCGGCGGTCAAGTACTTGTAGAGCGGCGTGATGTCATCGCCCTTGACGCTGACCTTTGACATGATGGGGAACGTGACGCTGTACTTGCGCGAGCAGAATTCCTTGATTTCGGTGTCAGACCCGGGCTCCTGAGCTCCGAAATTGTTGGCCGGAACGCCGACCAGTACCAGTCCTTTGCTTTTGTATTTCTGGTAGAGGCTCTCCAGCCCGGTGTACTGCGGCGTGTAGCCGCACTTGCTGGCCACGTTGACGAAGAGAACGACCTTCCCCTCCATGGACTTTAAGGGAGTGGCCTTCCCGTCGATGTTGTTCATGGTGAAATCGTAGATGCCGTTGGCGGCGGTAAGGCTCATGGCAATCAGCAAAATGCTTCCAATCGAGTATAGAATCGCTTTCATGGTTGCTTGGATGCGGGCAGTTCGTAGGGAGACTCGGAAATAGCGATGTCAGAGGAGCTGGTTCGAGTTGAACACCAGGGTCCGGTGGGGATTCTCACCCTGGCGCGTCCAGCGCGGCGCAATGCGCTGTCACTGGCGATGATTCGCGCACTACGGCAAGCGCTGCTGGCAGCCAGTGAAACCAGAGTTGTGATTTTAGCCGCGGAGGGCCCGGTGTTTTGTTCGGGGCACGACTTGGGGGAGATGTCTGGCTTGGACGAGGGCGGCAGCCGCGAGATCTTTGCGGAGTGCACTTTGCTGATGGAGATGATTCAACAGATACCGCAACCGGTGATTGCAGAAGTGCAAGGATTGGCTACCGCGGCCGGCTGCCAGTTGGTTGCGTCCTGCGATCTGGCGATCGCCGCGGGAGGAGCGGGTTTCGCCACGCCGGGCGTTAAGATCGGACTATTCTGCACCACGCCGATGGTTGCGCTGACTCGCGTGATTGGCCGCAAGCGTTCCATGGAGATGCTGTTGACGGGCCGGTTGGTTGGGGCTCAGGAGGCCGCGGAGTGGGGCTTGGTGAACCGGGTCGTGGATGCCGCGTCTCTGCGTGCAGAGTGCCTGGAACTGGCTGGGCAGATCGCTGCGGCGAGTCCATACACGGTGGCGCTGGGGAAGCGCGCATTTTACGCACAGGTGGATTTGGATCAGCCGGCCGCCTATCTCGCCGCGACAGAGACGATGACCTGCAACGCACTGGCAGAGGATGCCCGCGAAGGGATCTCCGCGTTTCTCGGGAAGCGCCGTCCGGAGTGGAAGGGGCGCTAACTTGTCCTGAGAAAGGCAAAACGGGGCGCCCCCGATTGGGTGAGCGCCCCGCTGTGCTTGCGGAATAGACTACTGGCCGATGGACAGGATTGACGGATTGGAGTAGAACACCTGACCTGGCACTGCTTCGATCAGGAACCCGAGGGGCCTGTCGATGCCTTGCGTGACGGTAAGTGGGACGCGGAATACGATCTCGTAGACGCCGACGAGATTCTCGGCGGTGTGCACGGAGATGAGTTCCACGCCCTTGTCATCCAAGCCGACGGCGACGACGGCGCCGACCTTCTGATCCACACTGCCGACACGGTTGGTGTCGACTGCTGGAGTGGTCTGGCCCAGTCCGATGGTGTAAATACGGATCACTTCGCCGGGACGGGCCGGGGAGGTGGGGGATACATAGAGGCCATCCGAGCGGACCGCGACGGCCGCGCGGCGTCCGGCGATCATCTCTTCCAGGATGCCGGGCGAGGAAATCCGCACCGGGATGCCGGTGACGGTGGTTGTTCCGCCGCTGACATCCATGACAGCGGTAGCGCCGCTGCCATTGATTTCAAAAGGTACCTGCACGAGCATCGACTCGACGCCGTTCTCGTTGGACACGCGGTAGATGGGGGCGTAGGCTTCCACGCCGGTGTTGGAGGTGAATTTCAGCGTGACGCCGCCGAGGGTGTACGGCAGCGCTCCGGTGAGCAGGTTGGCACTGACGGTGCCCTTCAAGTTGGGGGCGATGCCCGTACCCGTGACGAGTACCAGATTGCCGGGCGCGAGGCCGGGCTCATTGGTAGCCCAGTTCACGAAGCTGCCGGTGGAGATGACCGGACCGGGCAATCTCGACTGGAGATTGAAGGTGATCGGCGTGAAGCCCTGCAGATTGGCGGTGATTACGATGCTGCTGGCGACCGTGCCGGCGGTTACGGTGACCTGCGCCCGTCCATCGGCTCCGGTGGTGACGGAGGTGGCACTCAGCGTGGCAACACCCGAAGTGACGCCCCACTGGATGGTGCTACCGGCAACCGGCCGGTTCTGCGCGTCGTTGACCTGCACGATCAAGGGCGACGGGAACGGCTGGTTGATGGGCGTAATGGGTTGTCCATCGCCGGATACCTTGACGACGCCGGTGACCAGCGATTCGATGGTGATGCTGAATACGGCCTCTTTGCCGCCAGCCGCAGCCCTGACCTGAACCACGCCTGCGGTGGGTCCAAGGATGACGCGGGCCGAAGCGTTGCCGTTGGTGTCGGACTGGGTGACGACGTTCAGCAGTGTGACTGCGTTGAGCGGCGTGACAGACCAAGCCACCGGGACTCCGGAGAGGACGTTGCCGAAGGCATCAGTGATGTTGAGCGACAACGGTAGGGGCAGGGTGGCGCCTGGCTTGCCTGTTTGGTTGTTGCCCTGCTTGATCACCGGCGCGATGGGATCGCCCGGCGTCACATTGAGGGTGATGTTGTTGAAGTCGATTGCCGCGCCCACATTAACATTGACTCGGGTGGAACCGACAGGGCCGGTGGCGATCAGGTTACAGGAGACATAGCCATCCGCACCACTGAGCGGCGTGCCGCCCTCGCACTTGGCCACGATGCCCTGCTTGGGATCGGTGAACGGGGTGGAGATGTTGAGGGCCACTCCCTGGATTGGAGTGGGATTGGAGCTATTGCCTCCGCCGCTGTAAACGAGGGCGCGGATGGCGTCCTTGTTGATGGCGCCCAACTTGACGGTCAGGGAGCGATTATCCTGCGTAGGGTTCTTCAGTTCGATTTGCGGAGGCGGACAGAAGACGCCGCAAGTGGTCGGGAAGGCCGTCATGGTGAAGACCGTGTTGCCGATATCGGTGTTGGCAGTGATGGTGTACTGGAGATATGCAGTACCCGGCGTGAATGTGCCGGCCGGGATGACAACTGCCTGCGTAATGCCGTTGGCATCGGTAGTAGTGATGGTGGGTCCTGAGAAATTGGCCCCCCCCTGCTCGGTCCAGGTTACCTGCTTGCCGGCGAGAGGATTGCCGGAGCCGTCCTCTACTCGCACTACCAGGGGATCGGTGAAGCCATCGAACCAGCGGCGCAGTTGACCGTCGCCGGAGACTCGCACAATGCGCGGGCCAGAGGGTGCTGGGCCGCCACCACCGCCGCCGGTTGTGCCGCCAGTGACTGTGCTCTTGATGACCGCTGCCGTGCTGCCAGATACCGCGCGGACGGAAAATTCGCCGTTGACTCCGGGTGCGGTTGCCGTCACCTGGGCGTAGCCGAACATATTCGTCATTGCGAGAGGCGTGGAGAGGGAGACGCCAGCCGTGTCTGCGAAGAAGCTGACTTGTGCATTGTAGACTGGACGGCCCTGGCTATCGGCTACCCGCACAAAGTAAGGGCGCAATTGGGCGCTGGGCGCGACGATCTGGCCAGCTCCGTAAGCCATGATATCTGTGACGGCAGCCGTGCTGGCGGCTGCGAGGAAGGTCAGGGGGCCGGGGGTGGCGACGTTGACACCAATCTGGTTATTGGTTATCAGGTCGTGGCGGCTGATGTTGCCGGCATTGTTGTAGTAGAGATTCTTGGTGGCGGGAAATTCATTGGATACTGCGATGCCCGAGACCGAACTCGGGCTGCCGATGCCGTTCAGGTTGAGTTCGCTTGCCGACAGTGCAGGGTACTGCACGAGATACATTTTCGGTACGGCGGCCACATAGGCGATGGCCATCGTGTTGCTGATCACGGCCAGTTCGTCGACTTGCAGAGGTATATTGCTCCCCGGCGTTGTGATGGGAGCGCTGCTGACCTGGATTCCGGCGGGATAATCCGCATTCTTGGTAGCGAGGTCGAGGGCAATGACCGAGCTCCCGTTACCGAGAATGTTCTTGGCCAGGGCGTAGCGCCCGTCGGGCGAGAAGTAGAGCTTACCGGGTTGCGTGACGAGGCCGCTCCTCGCGCGCTCCAGGTAGGGAGCGAGCGGATTGAATTCTATGAGCGCGTACTGGCTGGTGACGTAGACTGAGCCCGCCGGAGACAAGGAGATCGCCATGCTGCCGGAGACTCTCGCGACCGCTTGCTGGCTAACAACGATGCTTGTGGCGAGGTCCACAACGCTCAGGGTGTTGGGGGTTCCGATACTGAGTACAAAGGCCAACCGGGAATCCGCTGATACCACGAGGTCTCGTGGTTCCAGCGGCACCTGGATGCGCCCAGAGGGCGCCAGAGTTTCGGTATTGAGGTCGATGACGAACAAGACTCCGGGATTTGCTCCCGCCACGACCAGCAACTTCGAGCCATCGGGAGACAAAGCAGCGGCACGCGCCGGCTTGTCCTCCAGGTTCAAGGGCCGCACGGGACCTATCAGTTGGCCGTTTTGAATATTCAGAAAGCTAACCGGCGAGGTGGTATTCGCGGAGATCAGGATGGCCTTGGAGGCGTTGAGGTTGGTCAACACCTGGAAGGTGTCGCTGGGAACAGGAACTGGTGCACCCATCGAGATGAACTGTTCGCTGAATCCCTGCAGCACAGGGTTGGCCGCGCCGGCCGGCGGTAGGACGAAGATGTAGCGCGCATCGGCTGCAAAACTGAGCAGAAACAGGCCGATGAACGCGGGGAAGAGAATCTTGCGGAGATTCATGCGCACCTCAAGGTTGGAAGATACAAGGGGGGTAGGAACGCGGCGGGAACCAATCACAGGATAGCACTAAAGCGTGCCGCGGGGAAAGACCGCTTTTTATACAAAAAAATCGGGAGAGGCCGAAGCCCCTCCCGATTCCTGTCTGATCTTGCGATCAGGTTAGTTGTCCAGCTTCTCAGACGTCGCGCCCGTACGGGTCGCGGTGTCAGCGGTGCTGTACATGTTCTTGTCCATGACCAGAGCGAGGTAGCCCTGTGAGAGGCCGCCCTGCGTCGGGGTGCTCAGGAAGGCGTAGCCATGCGCGAACTGGAAGTTGCAGGTCGCGATGATGTAGCCCTGGAACCCAGGCGTCGGGGTGATGTTCTGGGTGGCGTTGCCGAGAGACAGGTTGAAGATCAGCTGCTCGCCTTCGTTGATGACAACGGAGGTCTGCGCGCCAGGGGTGTTGGTGGCGGAGTAGTAGTTCAGCGTGCAAGCGCCGCGCTGAGCAACCGTACCAAACGGATCCTTGGAGGTGTTGCTGATCGCAATACCGGTGTCAAAGCTGGCCTGGTTCGACACGAACGGGAAGAGCAGGTTCGTGCGGCAGGAGTTGATGGTGAAGGTGGTGGCGGACTGCGGATCCTCAACGAAACGAGGAGCAGCTTCCGTGGAAGCAGTCAACGTCGCGGCGATAGGAGCGTAGTTGCCAGCAACCGTGGCCGTTCCGAGACCCGGCAGCGGGTTGGCGGTGTAGGTCACGCTGACGGTGAAGGTGAGGCTGGAAATCGCGCCGGGGTTAGAGGCGGAGACTTCGTAGACAGCCGCGCCGGCGCCGCCGGTGAGGGTGACAACGCCCGTGGTGGCGCTGGCAGTCGAGCCATTCGTGCCGGAAGCAACGAGGGAAGCCGCGTCGCCGCTGGCGTTGGAGCCAGACACCGGTACGGTGATCGTCACATTGGCAGGAACGTTCGAGAACCGCGCGCTGAGGCGGGTGCCCTGGGTGGCAACACCAGCGCCGACTGCGCCGACGGTGGTGAAGGCCGAGCTGTAGAACATGGACTCAGTGTTGTAGATGCTGCCAGGAATGTTCTGGTTGCCAACGGACCGCTGATGGCGGAACGCGGTACCGAACAGCTCCGTGAAGCTGATCGAGTAGCTCTTGGTGCCCGGTTCGCACTGATTGTACGTCGCGGAGGTGGCCGAGAACTTCAGACCCTTCTGGATGAAGGCAACAGTGAGCTGCGGATTGTTGAGGGCGAGAGACGCCGTGCCGGAGATCGAGATGAACATGCTGATCTGGTTAGGGATCAAGCTGGCGCCCACACCGAGCTGGTTCGCGTTGGCGCGAACGTTGACAAGACGGATCACACGGTTGCCGGAGGTGCCGGGGGGGTCGAACGGGATGTTCAACCAAACCAGCGAGTTCGGCGAAGCCTGCTGCGCACCGAACACCGTCGGGTGAACGCCGTTCTTGTAAACGCCGTTGCCGACAGCCTTGAAGGTCGCGACGTTCGGAACGCCGGCGGCTTCAATCTGCTCGGCGGGAGACGGTTCGTCGATCAGAAGCAGGGCTTCCGAACGCGTGCCGTTCGAGTCGAGCAGGCGGCTGGTGATGTTGGTGTTCAGGAAGATCTGAACGTTAATGGTCGGGATGTTCAAATCCGGGCTGGACACCGAGGTGCCGCCCGTGCAATTGATAATAACCTGACCGACTTCTTCTGCAACGCCCTCTGCACGCGCGATCGGCGGAACGCCGGCGTTTGCTGTGCACTGAAGGGGGGTCGTCTGTGCGCTGACAAGACCGGTCAGAACGACCAGGCCGGTCAACACCAGCAACGCTTTACGAAATTCAACCATTTCCTTCTCCTTGTGAAGATGCGGATTTGAATTGATGAAGGATTTCTTCAACCTGAGCCTCTTTGGAAGTAGTAGTCGGGATCCATGCCGTCGAGCACGCCGCGTTGGTGCGATGCTTCAGCGAAACAGCTGAGCATCTGCCCTCCGTGGTCAAACTCGATCTTCCTTGGTGAATCCTCATTTAGATCTGTAAATCTTTCTTCTCTGTGCCCGCGGGATCCTTGCCAGCCATGAGTGCAATTCCTGCGATGCAGTCAGCTTACTCATATCATCTCCGCAGAGTCCCCGTCAAGCGATTAAACTTGCAGTTCTCCCACGACAGAAGGGCAGTACTTCCCTACTCTTGGCATTTAACCATGCCCTTCACCCGCCAGTCAAGCATTTCCGTCACGTAGGTCCTATTCTAAGGCGAGACTGACTGTGTTGGACCAGACCTGCCCTTGGCGTACGGCCAACTGCACGGCCAGACCTGGCGCCGTCTCTACGGGCACCGTGACGCGCAAAAGGTAGACGCCCGCCAGCTCCGGCAACGCTGTCACGGTGGCCCGGGCCTCCTGCTCGCCAATCCGCACGATTACCGGTTCGATCGGCCCGCTCATCCCCATCGCCCCCAAACCCGTGGCGTGGATCAGGATCGGACGTCCCCTGCGCGCCGGACGCTGCGGCGAGTTCCGCTGCCCATCCTCATTTAAGACTACGGCTCCGGCGTCTGCTTCATAGAAGATGGCTGGCGCCACGGCGCTGAGCTCCAGCGGCACCTCCAACTCTTCCCGGCCGTTCTGAAGTTTGACAACCTGCGCGCCTGGGTTCAAGGTGACCGGCAGTGCGAGATTGATCCGGAAGGCGCCGGTTTGCACAATTGGCGCCGCCTGGCCGTCCACTTCGGCGCTCAGATCACGCTCCGGGATCAGGAAGCCGCGGCCGTTGAGGGTCAAGAGGGTTCCGGGCGCCAGATCCGGCCCGCCGTTGGCCGCATTCACCGGTGGCGCTTCAGTCGATAATTGCAGCGTCTGGGGCGCCAGCGTCCATTCCGGCCCGCCGGCGATTTGCAGTGCTCCCGGGCCTTCCTGCACCAGAGTTCGCGTGATGGCCGGCGCGGCGAGGGTCGTCAACTGAATTCGCGCACCGCCGTCGGGCATGGTCATCTGATATTGACTGGAGCTTTCGTCACACCCGGCCATGACAAAAGGCCGCGCCTCCACCCTGGAGGACCTGGCAGCAGGCCGATCCAACCACGGCAGCATCGTGCGGCATGCGCCCAGAGTCCCGTCGATCTGGTATGGCGCATCGGCCCGCAGAAAGAACCCGGCCACGCCTTTTGCGCCCGGCACGATCCGTAACACCGAAATCAGTGTACCGTTCCATACCCGGCCCGCAGCCTCGAAATCGCCTACCAAGTCATTGACGCTGTTGCGCCCGAAGTAGCCGCCCGGATCGTAGGCCGGGATGCCGCCGTTGCCCGCTACGCCGGTGGCCACGACATAGTGCATACCTACCGCCACACCGCCCGTCGCTAACCTCAGCGCCACCAGCACTGGTGAGCCGGCGGACAGCCAGTCGCGCACCGTCTCCAGGCTGGGCTCCCCTGCCTCGAAATCCGCGGCGCCGCCAACAAATCCGGAGATCCGCCAAAGGTTGACTATCTGCTCGTCACTACCGTCCTGTGACAGAAAGCCGTCGCACAGTGATTCGCCTCCCCCGGCTAGCGGCAGGCACTGGTTCTTCAAATAGGAATTCAACCCTGCCACGTCCGCCGGCCCATTGGGCGCCGGCAGGTCTCCGCGATCCTGGTGGAATCGCAGCAGATTCGCAACGGAGGCCAACAGGCCACCACTTTCCGCAATGGTCGCCTTGCCGTTGCCCAGCAACCCGGGCACATTCTGGCTGAGTTTCGGGAAGTTCGCCAGCGCCAAGGCGGCCGAGCGCGCCTGGAATGTCACCACCTGCCGCGCCGCCGATGCCGTGGCCAGCGCAATACTGTCGTTCCCTGGCAGCCGCAGCGAAGCAGAAGCCTCGCCGCGCATGTCGGTAACCGCATCGGCCGCCTGCATGGCTGCCCCTGGCGATGCCTGGAAGGTCACTGCCACGCCAGGCACCGGATTCCCGGCCGAATCGCGCAGAACTACGGTCAATCGCTCCGGCAACAGCGCGCCCGGTGCGCCAGTCTGACTGTCGCCGCTGACCTTGACCAACCGCGGTTCCGCCTCCACCATCGATCTGACACGATAAGACCCCTCGCCTATCACTCCGCCGCCGGCGTCGGCCTTGACTCGCACCATAGTGCTCGCCGCCGACACCGGCACAGCTACCTCCCAGGCGAAAGAGCCTTGCTGGGCCGTCACCACAAAATCGGGTTGCCCGGTGACGGAAACGCGCAATTGCGATCCAGCGTTGAATCCGCCGGCGGCCAGACGCACTCTGCCGCCCGCGGTCACGACGGCCGGCGTGGCCGTTACCTGAGGTTGGCGCTTCTTCCACTCGACCTGGACCTCCAACTCGCCCGCCGGCAGTTCCAGCCATCCGCCCTCATACTCCTGCCGCCGCCGCCCATCCAAGCCCAACTCGTCCGCCATCGGCATACCGAGGTCGCCCCCGGGTCCGTTGAGCGACACATAGGCCGCCAGCAGCGCACCGCTGACAAAGAACGCGCGACCGGTGAGGGATCCCGCGGTCGCCGCATAGATCACGCCGCGCTGAAACGGCTGCGCAACACCGACGCTGGCCGTGAACGTCGAGAAGGCGCCAGTCCCCCCAGTTGGCGCGCCGGCGGCGCCGTTCTCGAAACCCAGCATCGACCACTTATCGAAGATGGCGTCCTGGACCACGCGCACCGGATTCCCGGCCAGGGCCGTGCGGCTGGAGAAGTTCTGCCGTCCGCCTGTAGTAGCGTCCATGGAGGGATAGCCGAGCCCGCCCGCCGGCCCGCCGGCTTGCAGATAGTAAGCCAGGATCTCGCCACGCACCAGAAAGCCCGTCGCCAGCGTCTGTGGCACGGCGATTAAATAAGGAACGCCCGTGGCGGCATCCGTAAAATCCTGCACATAGCCCGGACCCAGCCGCCGAACGGGCCCGCTAACTGGAACGGCCACCTGCAACCGGTTGCGGTGGAGCGTATCAACGATAGCCTGGGCAACCGCTGGAGTTGGCGAACCCTCGCCGGGCTGGCAACAATCCGCGGCCACGTAGACGGGCAGCGCAGAGGAGGCTTTCCCCTCGCTCACCGCCGTAATCAGCGCGGTGCCGCCGCCCACGGCACGGATTGTCGCCGACGTTCCGTTCGGTTCCACCACGGCCACGCGCCCGTTCGAAGTGGTCCACGCCACGGCTCGATCCGTGAGCTCGTTCCCGGTGGGCGAGAACAAGCGCACTCGCAGGGTCGCCGTTTCGCCCTGTTTCAACCGCACCGCGCTGCCCGCACCTACAAACTGCAGCTCCGCCACGGGCAGAAGCAGCACGGGTTCGCTCCCGGCAGCGTATTCCACGGTTCCGCCCTCAAACGTCTGCCGGAAACGTCCGTTGGTTTGCACCCGCGCCTCGGCCACAGGAAGTCCCAGGTACGATAGCGGCCCGCCGGTTGCCGCATAGAGGCTATACACCGGCTCCTTCACCGTCACCTGCCGGCCAGCCAGCAGGCCCGACGTGATGTTCACGATAGCGCCATAGTGAAACTGCTGCCAAACGGCCGAGCTTGCGCTCACGAGCGATGTCGCCGCGGTCTCCGGCCACGTCGGCGAGCCCAGGCCGCTCAACCCGCCTCCGCTCAGCCAAACCGTATAGAAAGGATCCCGCACCGTGATGTTCTGCCCTTGCACGACGCCGAGTGGCTTGCCGTACGCAAACAGCGCGTATTTCTTGTCGAAAGTTTGATACAGGCAGGTGGTTCCCGCCAGCGGCTCGCATTGCGCCGTATCCATGGTTGGATACCCGGTAGTGTTGAGATTGCCGGGCGCCGTCACCGAGGTGCCGTTCGCGCTGGCCACGTAGGACCACATCGCAGGCAGAACCTGATAGACGTCGCCGCCGGTCACCGTTCCGTCAGGTGCCACGATGTAGCTCTGGTTGAGATCCGCCTTCATCAGCGCCAGTCGCGTGTTGGCGGTCTTGGCCACATCCTGGAACAGTTGATAGAGCCCCGTGGTCCCGATCTTTTGCACGTCAGCCACGGGCGCCGGCGCAGTCAGTGTGTAGAACTGGTTCCGGAAGTAGGCCACCTGGAAGCGCCATTGAATGAACTCCGAGGGCGAGTTGCCGCCCACGGTGGGGGTGGTGGTCTGGCCCGATACGGCCGCCGTCATCAACGGTGCGAAGAGGAGAAGAAACCGGAGTGCAGTCAGCATGCAGGGTCAGGGTCTATCGTAGTGGAAACCCGCCCCGCGCGGGTGGAGTTGCGCCGTCCTGCTTATCGCATGATCTTCTGCAGGCGTTTCATGTTGCTGATGAGCTCGTCGGTGGCATCGGCCATCTCGTTGGTATCGTAGATCACGCGAGGCGTGATAAACACCACCAACTCCGTGCGCTCCTTGTTGAACGCCTTGTTCCCGAACGCCCAACCAATACCGGGAAGCCGGTGCAAGAGCGGGATGCCGCTGGAGGTCTCGCCATTGGTCTCGTTGATGATGCCGCCGATGGCGATCATGTCTCCGTCCTGCACGGTGACCTGGGTCTGCAGGGTCCGCTGGCTGAAACTGGGCGATTGGATGCCGCCCACTGCGGGAGGCACTGGCGAACTGACCTCCTGATTGATGATCAGGGTGACCACGCCACTGGGATTCACCCGCGCCGTGATCGTCAGCGTCACACCAGTCTTGCGATTTGAGATGCTGTTGGCGAAAAGTGAATTGCCGCCCTGCTGCGCACCGGTGACGGCCTGCGCCGTTAGGGTGGGCACTTCGCTTCCAACATTGATGGAGGCCGGGATGCTATCGGTGGCGATGATGCTGGGCGTGGAGATGACCTTCGTCTTCGTCGCCACGTCCTGCAGCGAAAGCGTCGCCAGGATCTGCTTGCTCTGGCTGAGAAGGGCGCCGGAGCTGAGAGTCAGCGCCGAACTGACGAAATTGGCCGTGCTGGAACGCGAATTCGGCTCCGTGCTGCCCGACGCCGGCGTGTCGTTCTTGTGGTTGATGTACCAGTTCAAACCCCATTGGAGCGCGCCCGTCAACTTCACTTCATAGATTCGCGCTTCAATCAGAACCTGGCGTGGCGGAATATCCAACTCGGCGAGCATTTTCGACACGCTGTCATACTCCTCTGGCGTTGCCAGAATCAGCAGCGAGTTGTCCGTGGGGTTCGGCACCACGCGCGGCCCTTTGCCCATGCCGCCGCCCATCGCCATCATGCCCAGATAGGACCCGGTCATATCACCGCCCGGCGTGGTCACCGCGCCCATGCCGGTGCCGGCGACGCCTTGCGGCCCTACACCCATACCGCCGCCACCGCCCATCGCGCTCTGCGCGTTGGCGGCGTATCCGGTCATGGTGCCGCCCATCATCGCCTGTCCGCCGTACATGCCGCCGCCGTACATGCCGCCACCCATACCGCCGTACATGCCGCCCATGCCCATCCCACCCATGCCCATGCCACCCATCCCGTAACCGCCCATGCCCATGCCGCCGCCGTAGAGCATCATGATCGAATAGGCCAGCGAATCGGCCCGGCTGTACTTCACCCGGTAAACGTAGTTGTCCGCCTTGCCCGACGCCCCTTTCACCTTCACATCCAGGCGGTTCACCCACTCCTGAATCTGCTCAAACACTCCTGGATTCGGCGCCACCGCGATCAGCGTGTTGATGCGGTCCACCGGCACGAATTTCACCGACGCCATCTCCTTGCTGAGAGACATCGACTTCAACAGGCCCTCCATCTCCTTCGCCATGTCCGTCGGCCGGCTGTGCTTGAGGTCGAAGAGCTTCACGCGTTGCTTGGCCAGCACATCGCTATCGAAGAGTGCCACCATCTCCATCGTGCGTCTCATGCTGCGGCGCCCGTCCAGCACCAGCAGTAGATTGGCGGGCGCATAAGCCCAAGCCTTGCCCTGCGGCCCGAGAAACTCGCCGATCAGCTTCGACAGCTCGTCCACGTTGGCGTACTTCAGGAAGATGAGATTCAGCATTGGCCGGTCGTCGGCCGGGATGTCCTTGACGTCCTGCTCCGGGTTCACCGGCATATGCGACAGATCCTGCAGCGGCACAATGCGGTAGATATCGCCGGTCTGCACCATCGCCGCGCCGTTGATGCGCAGCACGGTATCAAGCAGCGCGCGCTTATCCATGTCCTTCACGGGACCGTAGGTGTTCAGCGTCACGCCGCCGCCCACGTTCTTATCCATGATGTAGTTGATCTTCAATTCGCGCGCCAGGAAGTCCACCACTTCCACCAGGCTCACGTTCTGCAACTGCATCACGTTCAGGGGCGTGCCCGGCGAGGCCTGCAACGGCTGGCCCACCTGCGCCGCCGTCGTCGCCGGACGCGCGCCGGGGGCTGCCGGTTGCGGTTGCTGCGGATTGGCCTGCTCCGGCGTCATGATCTTCAAGCCGAATCCCGGCGGCACCACCACCGGCGGCGCCGTGGGCGCCTGCATCGCTTGCGCCAGCGGCAGGTGAGCCACCGTCATCGCCACGGCCAGCGCTATTTCGGGTATTCGGAATCGGACGATACGCATCGCTGAACCTCGCACTGTCTACTTCGCGGATTGCGCCGGCTTGGCGGCTTTCTCATGGGCCTCAAGGGCCGCCTTCTCGTCTGCGTTCATCTCGGCCACGGGCCGGGTCCAACGCGACTTGCCAAACGGCGTCGCCTGCTCGAAAACCACCTCGGCAGCCTTCACCTCCACGACGCGCAACCCAACTTGCGCCGCGGCGGTCTTTCCCGGGACGTCCTCCACCCGCGCATAGCCAAACGCGGTGCTGTGATAGATCCAGGACTTACCCTGCGGGTCCTTCCACTTCCACTCACCATCGCCGGTCTTTACCGCCCCCACCGGCAGGCCCTGCGCCGCGGCAGACGGCTTCTTAGGAGCACTCGTCGTCTGGCCGCTCACACTCAGCAGCCCCGCCATGATCAAGCCAACCATCATCGTCTTCATTGCCTATTTCACCTTTTCCCACCGGCAGCTTCCGCCGAACGGAGTCTGCGCTATTACCTTGCGGTAGCCATCCACCACTGCGCCGGCCGGCGAACTGTCGCCCGCCACGCATCCTTTTAGGCCTTCGCCCACATCCACACCCGGCTTCTGCGCCGAGCCGCCGGCCACTGACGTCACGGGCGCCACGCTGGTCACTCCGCTCCCTGCGGCCGGCGGCGGTACCGGCGGTGCGCCGCTCTGTGCCGCCTGCGGCCGCTGCTCCGGCGGCGTCGTATCCCGCATCTCTTCAAACCGCGCGGCCACCTGCTTGCCTTCCCAATCGAAGATCAATCCGGCCGAGGCGATGGTCACCAGCTTGAAGTCGCCTACCTTTTCTCCAGCCACGTAACTTTTCTGCGGCCCGCCGGGCGTCAGGGCCATAATCACCTTCGGCGCTCCGCCGAAGTTCATCATGCCGTAGTACTTCGGCAGCGCCGGCATCGGCTTGGGCGCCACAACTTCCACCACCACCACCGGATTGCGGTCTTTGCTGAACGGCAGCTTCGCCGCAATGTCGTAGTAGTTCGCCGCCGAGACCTGCCCCGGCGGAGACGGAATCACCACCATCGGAGGCGGCGACGCCGGCGATGGCGCGCTCAGGAACGCCTTCTGCCGCCGAATCGATTCCTCATAGCTCGCCCACAACCGCCAACTTACCAGGCCGATCAGCGCCATCAACAGCAGATTCAGGAGAACCAGATTGCGTGTCAAAACGCCTGCCCCCCTTTCCGCTCCGGCGCCAGCTTGCGCGGCACAATGCCCGTGAACGTCACGCGGACCGGCACCAGCTTCTGCTTGCCCGTCACTTGCGTCATCTGCAAATCAGAGACGGAGATCAGCTCAACCTGATTGCCGATGTCGGCCAGAAAGTTGATCACCTGCTCGATGCCCGCGTCCATCGAAACCGTCATCACCACCTCGCCGTAGCTCTGGCCCAGCGGACGCGGTGAGGCGAACTCCGTGCCTTTGAACACCAGCGCCGGCTGCTGCGCCTGCGCTACCCGCCGCACAATCTGCAGGAGCTGGGCCTGGGCCTGGGGCGCGGTCTCGGCCACAATCAAGCCCTTCTCACGCTTCACCAGTTCGTCGCTGACTTTCCTTAAAATCTCCTGCCGTCCCGGCGCCGCGGCCGCCAGCCGCCGCAGCCGTGCCACGCGCTTCTCCGTCAGCTCCACGCTCTGCACCGCGCCCACCGTATCCGTATCCGTACTCGACGGCCAGAAGTACACCGCCCCCATGACAACCACCGCCCAGAGCGCCAACAGCTTCTTGTCGCGGTCGCTCAGCGGCTTCACTTGGCGGCTCCTTCCCGGTTCGCCTTGATCCGGAAGATCTCACCGCTGCTGGTCCGCGCCAGCGGCATCGTGAATTCTGACCCGATGAGCCGCGACGACGCATCCAGCTTTTTCAAGAGCGTGTCCGCCTGCTCAGACTCTCCGCCAATCACCACCTGTTTGGGATCGATCTGCAACGACATGATCCAGGCCGGCGGCGGCAGCGTTTCCGTCAATTCCAGCACGATATCCAGATTCGCCTTCGTCCGCTTCCGATACCCATCCAGCAGTTGCATCCGCTCGCTGGCCTCGGCGATCTGCTTGTCCAGGATGGCCACTTGCTTGGCCCTCGGCTCCAACCTCGCCACCTCGCCGGCCAGCAGCCCCGAATACCGATGATCCATCCACGCCTGCCGCAACAGCAGTGCACCCGTCAGCAATGCCAGGATTACGCCCAGCACGATGGTGGGCACATACACCGCCCGCGACGAGATGGTCCGCAATTCCGCCGGCAGCAGGTTCACCGGAGCCCCCAGCCGCGGACACGCCGCCGCCAGTGCCGCCGCCCAGGGCAGCGCCAGCCGCGACACGCCGGCCTCGGAGAAATCCGTTCCCTCCGGCGCCGAGTGCCACTTTGGCAGCAGTTCCATCAAGTCCCGCGGCTCGGTCCCCGGTTCCAGCCGCATTTCCGCCGCGGCGAGCGTCACCGCGTGCTCCAGCGGGCCTTCAAACTCGGCAGAGAACAACCGGCAGGACGGGCTCTCGCCGTATAGTTCGTAGATCTCGTCGAGCCCCGCAGTCAAAGCCGGCGCGGCCATCATGCCTTCGGCAGGCGGCGCGCCAAACAGCCGCAACGCGGGGTAGACGGCGCCCCCGGAGAAGGTCAGGCCCGAGAGCGGAACCCCCGCCTCGGCAAACAACGCCGTGTAAGAATCGATCACCGCGCGCTGCGCAATGGCTACCACAAACGTCTCGGTCCGCCCGGCGCGCTGGAAGTCGTACGCCACTTCGCCCTCGGGAAACGGGTGCAGGCTATCGATCTGAAACCGGATGGCCGCCGCCGCATCCTCATCCGCCACGCCCGGCAACTGCACCTGCCGCACAATTACTTCATGCCGCGGCAGCACAACCAGCGCCGCCAAATGCTTCGACTGGTTCTGCTTCAGCCAGGCCGTGTACTCCGCGCCCCACTCCGCTGCCGGCCGCTCGCGGAAGTTCTCAATCTGCAACGCCGCCACCAGCCGCGCGCCATTGGGCCGCACTCGCGCCAGATGCACCGTCAGATCTCGCTCGCCCACGACAATCCCCGCGCCTGCGCCGAAGCGCGCGATAGTCCGCAGCCAGGGTTGGGTCATTGCGGCCACACAGAGAACAACGGCTGTCCCGCCGCCTGATCCTGCCACGCGAGCACGCGGTAGAGGTCGGGAGAGCTCTTGGAATCAATCTGCACTGTCATCGCCACTGTCCGCCGCAGGTCCGAAAGCACGCCATCCGGACGTCTCATGCGGGCCGTGGCCCGCAGCGTGTAAATCCTCTCACCACCCAGGCGGAATCGTCCAGCCGCCGGGCCCAGCAAGCCCCGCGCCGCGCCCAACTGCGCCTGCCGGATGGGCATCTGCCGCCGCAGGTTCACCAATGCCTCCACGCCCTGTGGAGGAGCGCCCAGCGCCAGCATCACCGCCGGATCGGCGGTGTTGACATCCAGCCCCGTGCCGGCGCTATACACAGACAGGCAATCGCGCAACCCCGCGCGCGGGATCAGCGCGCCCTGCGGCGTCCGCGTGTAGCCGCCATGAAACAGTTCTGGAGTAATACCGGCAATCGACATGAGTTCTTCGATCTGTTCTATGGACGCGTGCGGCGCCCGAAAAGACGGAACGCGCGCCAAATACATCTGATCAAACGGCCCGCCCGCGCCGCCCCGCCAGTTCATGATGGCCATCGCAGTCTGCTGCACGCCCTCCGGCGGCACGCCCAGCACGCTCAGCAGCATCACCAACTCCCGTTCGGTGGCCTGGTTCACGTTGAGCTTCGCCGATTCCGGGATCACCTCCACCGCAGCCTCGCCCTCCGGAAAGGGCATCCGCAGCAGCGGCATCCCCTGCTCCCAGAAGCGCGGCACGCCGGCCTCATTCCTCGGCCCCGGCCCGTAAATCATATAGTTCACGGCCCGGTCGGCCGCCCCGCACGCCAGGTAGTAGGCCCGCAACCCCTCCATCGCCGTATCAGCCCGTGTCAGCTCGCTGCGAACGCTCAACGCGACTGAGAGGGCAATCGCCGACAACGCAGCCGAGAGCCACAGCACCATCAGCAGCGCCCCGCCACGCCGTGAGCCCCTAAAACTCATACTGCTCCCCCACCGCGCGGTTTGGCCGGATCAGCCCCGTGAATGTCATCGGCGGCACCTTCGACGCATCCGGCTCCAGCGGCATCATCTCAATCCGCACGGCCTTGGGCCAGTAATCCATCCGCACCCAGCGCGGCAGCCACTTCTCCTGCTGCGGTTCAATCGATTCCAGATACGAGAAGCGGCACCCCACTAGCCGGTCCGCCAGAACAAACGACCGCGGCGAAGGCTGCACCGGCGGAAACACGGGCAGCGCGGCACCTGCCTCCGGGTCGCCCGCCACCGGTCCGCAAAGAAACCCTGCCCCCACCGGCCCCATGTAGGGCGTCTCATTCACCACCAGCCGCACGCCCTGTCCGTCCTGACCTGGAATCACGAAGATCTCCACAATCTGCGGCACGCCCCGCGCCGCCCCTTGCAGCGAATACGTCGTCACAAACCGCATCACCGCCGGCATCCCCTGGAAGTAGGGGACGGGCGCCCCGGTCGCCCCCATTGGATTCGATCCGCACTTCGCCATCACGGGCAGAAATCCGGCCACCTGCTGCTCCAGGATGCGGTGCGCCCCCACGGCCCGCCGGTTCGCCACAATCCGGCGGTTGGATGCCTCCATGGCCGTCAGGCCGGCACGGATCGAGAACAGCATCCCCACAGACAACAGACTCAGCAGGCTGACCGCAATCAGCACTTCGATCAGCGTCATGCCCGCCTGCTCGCGCCGCCTCATTGCCCGCCACCGAGCGCGCGCAGCGCCGCCAGATCCTGCGGCCGCACACGCGCCCCGCGGTAGCCGCTCAACTCCACGTACCGCTCCTGCCCGCCGCTCTTCCACCACACCCGCAGTTCGATCCGCTCCAGCATCCGCGTACCCACGGCCGGCATCTGCCCCGGCATCGCCTGGCTCTCAAACGGCAGCACCCGTGCCCGCCAGCCAGCCTCCACCCCACCCGTGACCTCCGGCGGGTATTGTCCTTCCATCGGAACACCCTTCGGCAGATCCCGCACCGCCAGCAGTTCGTCCATCTGCCGCCGCGCCAGCGCGGTCCCGCGCGCCGAATCCGTCAAGCGCGCCGCATTGCTCAACGATGTCCGCAGCCCGCCCATCAGCCCCGCCACCGCGATACCCATCAGCAGCGTGGCCACCAGCACTTCCAATAAGGTGAAGCCTTTCTGTCTCATGGCACTTCCACCACCGGTACGCCGGCCAGCGGATCAATCCGCACCAGCCGCCGCTGCCCGCGCGGGTTCACCAACTCCACGCGCAGCGCGGGAAAGGTCGCCCCAGGCATCAGCACCACGCTCACCAGCTCGGGAGGCTCGCCCGGCGGCTCCGGATAGATGTGCGTCACCGTGACACCCTCCGGCAGCAGCATCTCCGTGGGCCTGTGGGGCATCACCACGCTCGCCATCAGCAGGCGCCGCGAGCCGCGCTGGAACAGCATCTCCACCGGCTGTTGCGAGCGCTCTACGCGCGTCATCGCCTGCGTCAGAAAGGTGGCCGTCGTATCCGACGCCGTGCGCAGACGGATGGCGTCCAGCCCCGATGCAATGCTCGGATAAGTGACCGCCGCCAGCAGCCCGACGATCACGACCACGATGAGCATCTCGATCATCGTGACGCCGCTCTGCCGCCGCGCCCTGCGGGCCATAGTCATCGAAAGTTCCTACTTCCAGCTGACGATGTCGGCCATGATGCCTTCGCCACCCGGTTGCCCGTCCGCACCCAGGCAGATGATCTCCGGTTCTTCCGGAACATTCTCGCCCGGAAACTTGTAGATATAGGCCCGGCCCCACGGGTCCTGCGGAACGTCCTTCGGCAAGTACGGCCCCTGCCACTGCGAAACATTCTGGGGCCGGTTTCTCAGCGCCGCCAGCCCCATCTCCGTGCTCGGATACAGCCCTGTATCCAGCTTGTAGGCGCCCAGCGCCGTCATGAACGAATTGATCTGCGCCCGCGCCGCCGTCACGCGCGCCTTGTCGCCCTGACCCAGCATCTTGGGCGCCACCAGCGCCGCGAACAGCGCGATGATGGTGAGCACCACCAGCATCTCAATCAGCGTGATACCGCGCCGCGCGCGGCTCCGTTCAGTCCGTAGTCTTCTCATCTCGGCGCCTACCTCTCCCAAACATTACATCGCCATTTCGTTGATTCCGGTGATGGCCAGCAGCATGCTCAAAATCAACGCGCCCACCGCCACGCCCATCACCAGAATAATCAGCGGCTCAAACAGCGACGTGAATCGCTTGATGGCCGCCTTCGTGTCCGCGTCGTAAATATCAGCGGCCCGCAGAAACATCGTATCCAGCCGCCCGGTCTCTTCGCCGATGGCCACCAGATGCGCCGTCAGGGGCGGAAACATCCCTGCCGCCGAAAGCGGCGAAGCCAGGCCCTCGCCCCGCTTCACACCCTGCGCCACCAATTCCAGCGAGTCCGCCATGCGTTTGTTCGTCATGATGCCCCGCGAGATATTCAGGCTCTGCACCAGCGGAACGCCGTTCGAGATCAAAGTCCCCATCGCGCGCGTGAACTGCGCCGTCTCCGCCTTCCGCAGCGCGTCGCCCAGCAGCGGCAGCTTCAAGCGGAACCCGTCCCACCAGTACTTGCCGTCCGCCGTGGAGATGTAGCTTTTGAACAGTACAATCGCCGCCGCCAGCCCGCCCAGGAACCACAACCCGTACGCCTTGACGTACGCGCTGGTGTCCATCAGCAACTGCGTCATGAACGGCAGCTTCATATTCGAGACCGTAAACGCCTGCGCAAATCGCGGCACTACGAAGTACATCAACGTGAAGATCGAGCCAAAGCCCACCACGGTCAGCAGTGCCGGATACACCATCGAGCTGACGATGTAGCCGCGCAGCTCATCCCGCGTCTTCTCATACTCGCTCAGCCGTTCAAAGATCGATGCCAGCGAACCCGACGCCTCCCCGGCCCGCACCATGTTCACATAGATGGCCGGGAAGTAGTCCGGCTTCGTCGCCAGCGAATCCGCCAGAGACTTGCCGCCCTTCAGAGTCCGTAGAATGTCGTTCACCACGCCGCGGAACTCGGCTTTCTCGCCCAGTTCGCTCGTGATCGAAATCGCCCGGTCCAGCGGCACGCCGGCGTTCAGCAGCGTGGAGAGCTCCTGCGTGAAGAAGAGCACGTCGCGCTTGCGCCCAAAGTGGAACTTGGGTAGCGCCAGCTCGCGCCTCCCCTGCGGCGTCAGCCCGATATACAGCGGGATCAGGCCCTGCTTGCGCAGCTCCTGCGCTACGCGCTTCTCGTCTTCGGCGGAAAGCGTACCGGTGCGCGATTTGCCGTCGCTCGACACCGCTCTGAAGTGATAGGCAGTCATGGCGCCCTAGAACTCCTGCGTCACGCGCATCACTTCTTCCGCCGTAGTCACGCCCTGTGACACCTTCAACCAACCGTCTTCCCGCAGATTCCGCATGCCGTTCTCACGCGCCGCCCGGGTCAGATCCGCCGCGTCCGCGTTCCCCATGATCATCTTACGGATGCGGTCGTTCAGCTCCATCAGCTCGAAGATCCCCACGCGACCCAGATACCCGGAGCCGTGGCAGCGCTCGCAACCGCTGCCCTTGAATGTTGGGATCAGATCGCCTAACGGCGTCAGCCGCTCCCCCGCCGATTCCTTGCAGAACGGGCAAATCAGCCGGACGAGTCTTTGCGCCAGCACGGCCACCAGCGAGGAGCAGATCAGATAGTTCTCCACGCCCATGTCCGTCATGCGCGTGATGGCGCTGGGCGCGTCGTTGGTGTGCAGCGTGGAGTATACGAAGTGGCCCGTCAGCGCAGACCGGATCGCCACATCCGCCGTCTCGCGGTCGCGAATCTCGCCCACCATGATCACGTCCGGATCCTGCCTCACAATGTGCCGCAGCCCCATCGCGAACGTCAGCCCGATCTGCGTGTTGACGTGGATCTGGTTGATCCCGTCCATCTGATACTCCACTGGATCTTCAATCGTGATGATCTTCTTGTCGCTACCGTTGATGCGCTTCAGCGCCGAATACAGTGTGGTGGATTTGCCGCTGCCCGTCGGGCCCGTCACCAGGAAGATGCCGTGCGGTAGCGACGTGAAGTGGGTCATCCGCGCCAGCATATGCTCGTCAAATCCCAAGTTCCGCAGGTCGTAGAAATCGCCCGCGCTGCGGTCCAGCAAACGCATGACAACGCTCTCGCCGTAGAGAGTTGGCAGCGTCGAGACGCGCAGATCCACCTCGCGGCCCATCGTCTTCACCTTGATGCGCCCGTCCTGCGGCAGCCGCCGCTCGGCTATATTCAGCTTTGCCATCAACTTCAACCGGCTGATCACCGCCGCCTTCAACTCGCGCGGCGGAGCCTCCTGCTCCACCAGCACTCCGTCCACCCGGAACCGCACCTTGAAGTCCTTCTCAAAGGGCTCGATGTGAATGTCGCTCGCCCGCTTTTCCACCGCCTGCGCGATCATGGCGTTCACCAGCCGGATCACCGGCGCCTCGCTCGCCATGTCCCGCAGATGTTCCAGGTCCGCCGCGTTCTCGTCGCCGTCGCGCGTCAGATCCACGTCGCTGCGCTGCTCTTCGGCGTAGAACCGCTCGATCACATCGGCCAGCTCGCTCTCCACCGCGATCTCGGCCCGCACCCGCAGCCCCGTCGCCGAGCGCGCCGCCGCCAGAGTGGCAAAGTCCAGCGGATCCGCCATCGCCAGCACCAGCACGCCGTCTTCCATGCGCAGCGGCACCGCCCGCGCCTGCCGCAGAAACCGCGCCGAGAGCCGTTCCGTCTCCGGTGATACCAACGGCGGACCGTCCAGCTTTGCCACCGCCAGGTTCAACTGCGAGGCCAGCGCCGCCACCACGTCACGGTGCGCCACAAAGCCGAGGTCCACCAGGATCCGCCCCAGCTTGTCGCCGCGCTCCCGCTGCATCTCCAGGCTGCGCTCCAGATCCTCGGCGTTCAACTGCCCGCGCTCGATCAGGATTTCGCCCAGCCTCATCGTTACTGCTCTTCCCGTGTTTGAATGATCGAATTCAGCGATGTACGCGCCATGCGGTTCGTCGCTACATCCAGCAGCGCCCGCTTCTGCGCCTGCATCGTGATCACGCGCGGCAACCCGGCGCTCTCTTCCCACGAGCTGTAAAACAGCGACACACCCAGCACCATGTGCTCGTCCAGCGGTAGCCGGTCCAAAGACCCCGCCGAAGTCAGCAGCATCTCCCGCATCATCGTCTTCAGCTCCGGCAGCCGCTTCACCTTCGCAGCCCGGATCCGCGCCACATCTTCCTTCGAAATCGCCGGCCGGAACGGCGAAATCCCCGGCGTCTGCACCAGATTGACCTCTGCCGTGAATACCGCGCCATACGCCGGCAGATACAGCCCGCGAGTCATACCCAGCAGCTCCATCGGCGCCTCAAAGCTAAACCGCTGCAGCCTCTGATCAAAACTCCGCTCCATCGCCGAGATCTCACCGCGCGACGGGACACCGCGTTGCGCCGCCAGCGGCGTCATCATCACCAGCAACGCCCACCCAATGGCACGCATCAGTCGCCTCCGTATCGCGCCGCGCTCAGCACGTTGGTGTTGATCCGCTTGTGCATCAGGTCAAACGCGTTCTTCACGTCGGACATATCCGCCTGCCGCCGCTCTTCCGCCCGCTTCTCCTGCTCGGTCAGCTTTGCCGATACTTCGGCCAGCACCTGCGCCCGGATCTCGTCCGCCGAAATCTGCGGCGCCGCCTGCTGCGCCACCTGCTGCACGGGCGCCGGAGCCACATTCACCACCTGCGGCCGCGTCGCCACCCCGTGCGCCACGATGGCCATCGAGAGCATTGCCGCCGACGCAAACCCCAGCCTCGGACCCGAGCTCAAAAACCGCTGCCACCACGAAGGCTCAAACACCGGATCGGAGACAAACGAGATCCGCCGCGGCGGCGTCATCGCCGGCAGCCGCTTCATCGCCGTCATCGTCAGCCGTATGCTCTCCAACTCCTCACCACACGCGGCGCAGGTCAGCAAATGCTCTTCCATGCGCCGCCGGTCGGGAGCCGTAATCTCGTCCAGTGCAAAACCCTTCCAATCAAATTCCTGACACGTCATGTTCGTCCCTCCGCGCCTCGCACCACCGGCGCCAGAATCTCTTTCAGCAATTCCAGCCCCGTGTACACCCGCGACTTGATCGTCGATGCCGGGCATTCCAGTATCTCCGCGATCTCGTCGAATTTGAATCCTTCGTACACCTTCAAAATCACCGCTTCCCGCTGCTCTTCCGACAGCCGGCCCAAGGCCGATTCCACCGCGATAGTCACCTCCACCGGCGCCATCCGCCCGCCGTGCGAGCCGCCCACGGCCCGGTCCACCAGCTCCGCCTCGGGCTTCCGCCGCCGCAGATGGCTGATCGCCTCGTTGTGTGCAATCCGGTACAGCCACGGCCCAAATCGTCCCGCATCGTCCAGCCTCGCCAGATTCTGGTAGGCCTTCAGAAACGTGTCCTGGCTCACGTCCATCGCGTCTTCCGGGTTCGCCGTGAACCGGTAGAGATAGTTGTAGATCCTCGTCTCCCAGCGGGACACAAGTGCGTTGTAGGCGTCTACCTGGCCCTTCCGGGCCCGCAACACCAGATCGCGATCTTCAACCTCTCGGAATATCAATCCGGATCCTCTTCGTGTCTATCCATCAGACGCAACACCTTCCGAAAAAGACGATGGCCCTTCCTCACTATCCCAATTCTTGCCCGCTGGCGGAATTAGGTGCCGGGCCCGGCTTGGTACGATAGCGAGTGGTGTTTGGGCCACTGCCCTGGGGGTGACGCCGTTGGACTCGTCCATACCAACAGATAGCCTGGCCCTCCCCGATCCCCAACTTCGCAGCCGTGCCACCGCCCTCGACCGGCAACTCCTCCTGGCATCCAACGATCTCGACAACCTGCTCGGCGCCGCCGGCTTGGGCGTCATCTTCCTCGATCGGCGGCTCTGCATTCGTCGTTTTACCTCCGCCGTCAACACCCTGTTTTGTCTTGCCGAAAAGGACGTCGGCCAGCCCATCGCCGAGTTCGCTTCCCATTTCGAGCACCCCAACCTGGCTGCGGATTTGGACTCAGTTCTAGCCTCCGCCAGCCCCATCGAGCGCGAGATTCCAACCCGCGCCAACACCTGGCTCCTCCTGCGCATTCTCCCCTACCGCACCGAGACCGGGGCCACCGATGGTCTTGTCCTGACATTTACCGACATCACCGTGATGCGGCGCGCCCAGCAGGAACTGCTCCATAGCGAGTCCCACTTTCGCGAGATGGCGGATTTTGTCAACGCCATCTTCTGGATCACCTCACCGGACGGCTCTACGGTCCACTACGTCAGCCCCGGATACGAAAAGCTCTGGAAACGCTCCCTCGAGTCTCTCTGCGAGAACCCAGCCAGTTGGCTCAAAGCCCTCCACCCAGAGGACCGCGCGGACTTTCTTCGTGCCTTCGCCGCCCGCAATCTCGAAGAAGAGTGGGAGGAACAATACCGGATTGTCTGGCCAGACGGCGCCGTCCGCTGGATCCGCGACCGGCGTTACCCCGTTCGCGACTCACACGGGAACGTCATCCGCGTCGCCGGCATCTCCGTCGACGTCACCGAGATGAAGGCTTCCCAGCAGCGCCTCGAGCTCACCCAGTTCGCCATCGACAACGCCGGCGACATGGTTTTCTGGGCCAGCCCCGAGGGCCGCATCCTCTACGCCAACAACTCCGCCGCCCGCTGCCTCGGCTACTCCCGCGAGGCCCTGCTCTCCTTCAGCATGCCCCAGCTCGACCAGCGCCGCGCAGCCAGTGCCTGGCCGGAGTTCGTTGCCCACCTCAAGGTGGAAGGCTTCGTCACATCTGAATCCCGCTACCGCGCCTCTGATGGCCGCGAGTTCCCCGTCGAGATCAGCTCCACCTGCCTGCACCTCGACAACACGTTCTATTGCTGCTTTATCGCCCGCGACATCGCCCAGCGCAAGTACTCCGAGAAGGAGCTCTCCCGCTATGCCAGCGAGCTGGAACGTGCCAATGAGAGCCTCCGCCACCACAACCGCGAACTCGACGAATTCGCCTACCTCGCCTCGCACGACCTGAAAGAGCCCCTCCGCGCCATCACCACTTTCTCCCAGCTTCTCACCCAGGACGTCGGCGCCGATCTCCCCGAGGACGCCGTCCGCGACCTCGAATTCATCACCAGCGCTGCCACCCGCATGCAACGCCTGATCACCGATCTCCTGGCGCTCTCGCGCGCCGGACGCGTCGATATGCACTCGGCCTCCGTCAATCTCCACGCCTGCGCCCTCTCCGCATTGGATGCCATTTCCGTCGGCCTGCGGGAATCCGGCGCCGAAATCCGCATCGCCAATCCCCTCCCCACCGTTACCGGTGATGCCACCATGCTCACCCAGCTCTTCCAGAACCTTCTCTCCAACGCCCTGAAGTTCCGCGGTCCCGGGAAGCCTCTCATCGAAATCACGGCCACCCGCACAGCCGCCGGCTGGATTTTTGGCGTGCGCGATAACGGCGTCGGCATCAAGGCGGAATACGCCGAAAAGGTCTTTCAGCCCTTCCGTCGCGTTCATGTCCAATCCGGCCAGGAGGGCACCGGCATCGGCCTCGCCATCTGCCGAAAAGTCGTCGAGCGCCACGGTGGCCATATCTGGGTGGAGAGTTCACCCAACGCCGGCGCCCACTTCTACTTCACGCTCGGCCGCACCGAACGGGAGCCCGCACATGCCAGCTAGCAGCCGCGTCGTCCTGGTTGTCGAAGACAGCCCAGCCGATCAGGAGATCCTGCGCCGCGCCTTCCGCGCCGTCGACATTGGCTGCGATCTGCACATGGTCCTGGACGGCGAGGCCGCACTCTGCTACCTGCAACAGATTGCCCCCTATCGGCCCGCCACCGCCCCCCAGCCCGACTTCATCCTGCTCGACCTCAACCTCCCCAACCTCACTGGCCGCGAGGTCCTCGAGCGCATCCGCGCCAACCCGCGTATCCGTCACATTCCCGTCATCATCCTCACCACCACTCAAGCCCCGAATGAGATCCTCGAATGCTATCGCCTCGGTGCCAACTGCTTCATCACTAAGCCCCCTTCATTCCACGACTTCGTCGATCTCATCCGCGCCACCAGTACCTATTGGTTCCAGTTCGCCAACCTCCCTCCGCACTCCCCCCCGGGTCCCGCCCCGTTGCAGGACCGCCCCCTACCATGAGCCTCTATCCCGAATCCGTCCAGTTCCTCTACGCTCTCGGCAACGAGTTCAAAACCATCAAGTTCGGCCTGGAACGCATCTCCACCGTGCTCGACGCGCTCGGCCAGCCCCAACACGGCGCGCGCGTCATCCACGTCGCCGGCACCAACGGCAAAGGTTCCACCTGCGCTTTCATCGAGCGCACCATCCGCACTGCCGGCGTCCGCACCGGCCTCTTCACCTCGCCCCACCTCGTCGAGCCCACTGAGCGCATCCGCATCGATGGCCAGCCCGTCTCACCCGATGAATTCGCCGGCGCGTTCCAGGAGGTGCATCTTGCCTCGGAACGCCTGGTGGCCGCCGGCGCCATCGACATGCACCCCACC
This sequence comes from Bryobacterales bacterium, assembly GCA_016721425.1. Taxonomy (GTDB): domain Bacteria; phylum Acidobacteriota; class Terriglobia; order Bryobacterales; family Bryobacteraceae; genus Paludibaculum. The sequence goes on from JADKID010000005.1 coordinate 353,216, forward strand.
TATTTCGAGACCGTCACCGCCATGGCGTTCCTCCTTTTCCGCGCCCGCGGCTGTCAAGCCGTGGTCCTCGAAACCGGCATGGGCGGCCGCCTGGACGCCACCAACACGGTGGATCCGGCTCTCTCCGTCATTACGCCCATTGACCTCGATCACGAGAAGTTCCTCGGCTACACCATCCCCGAAATCGCCGCCGAAAAGGCAGGCATCCTCAAGCCCGGTTGCCCAGCCGTCATCGCCCGTCAGCACGCTGAGGCCCTTCATGTCCTCCAGGAGCGCGCCTCCGCCCTTCACGCCCCGCTCGTCAGCGCCGCCTCCTGGCGCGTCGAGCATCTCAGCCTGAACGCCACCGGCAGCCGGTTCGAGGTTCACGGCCCGGCCGGCCAGCGGCTCAATATCGATTGCCCCCTCATCGGCGCCCACCAGGTGGAGAACGCCCTCACCGCCGTCGCTGCCCTCTTCCAGCTCGGCTACACATCCACCCAGATCGAGACCGGCATCCGCGCCACCCAATGGCCGGGCCGCCTGGAACTCATCAGCCGCTCTCCCGACATCTTCCTCGACGGCGCCCACAATCCCGCCGGCGCCCGCGCCCTCGCCGGCTACATCCGCCACTTCCACCACCAGCGCCGCGTCTGGATGGTCTTCGCCGCCATGCGGGATAAGGACCTCTCCCTGATCGGCCCCTCCCTCTTCCCCCTCGCCGCCGAGCTCATCTTCACCACACCCCAGCAGGCCCGCGCCTTTCCCGCCGAGGAAATCCGCCAACTCTCCGGCCAGGCCCGCGCCCGCGTCACCACCAGCGTCCCAGAGGCTCTCGCACTCCTACGCGACGCCGACCCCGCCGACGCTATCTTCGTCACCGGCTCCCTCTACCTGGTGGGCGAAGCCCGCGCCCTGCTCGTGGGATAATCTTGTTTCTGCCCATGTCGACCCTGCGCTACCTCTTCGCCGTACTCGTCCGCGCTCCCCTCGTCATCCTGTTCACCGCCGTCATGGGCACCATTAGCCTCTTCGCCGCCCCATTTGATCCCGACGGCCGCAAGCAACTCGCCATCGCCCGCGTCTGGGCTCGCATGCTCCTCCGCGCCGCTGGCGCCCGCGTCAAGGTAGTCGGCTTGGAAAAGCTCGATCCCCACGCCAGCTATGTCGTCTGCCCCACTCACATTAGCTATATGGATACGCCGGTTCTGCTCACGCACGTTCCCGTCAACTTCCGCTTCCTCGCCAAGAAGGAACTCTTCGCCATCCCGCTCCTCGGCGGTCACCTCGGACGCGCCGGCAATATCAGCGTCCCCCTCGAAGACCCGCGCGCCGCCCTCAAGGTCCTCAGCGCCGCCGGTAAAGCCATGCAGGAAAAGGGTCTATCCATGCTCGTCTTCCCGGAAGGCGGCCGCAGCGAAGACGGCCAGCTCCAGCCATTCAAGGACGGCGCAGCCTACCTCGCCATCAAGGGCGGCGTACCGCTCGTCCCCATCGCCATCAACGGCATTGGCGACGTCCTGCCCATCCACGGCCACCAGCTCAAGCCCGGCCCCGTCACACTCCGAATCGGTGACCCCATCCCGACCGCGGGCTTGGCCCCCTCTGCCCGCACCGACCTCACCCGCCAGCTTTATGACTCCATCGTCGCGCTCCAACGCCAGGGCCTGTAAGTCATAGATTAAACGCGCTAAACCTATCTTTTGAGGGTTGTACTATCGCCCCGCCCCGCCTACCCTAAAAGAGGAATGAAGGCCAGGATGTCCGGAATTATGGTCCTACTGATGACGACCGGCGTCCTCAGCCTGATTCACGGCGCCTCCCGCGTCGCCTTCAGTGACTTCGCCAGCGGCGCCCCCGCACTCTGCATCGGTGTCGCCGGCACCGTTCAGGCCTACATCATGAGCCGCCGGCCCGGCTCCGACGCCTGATTCATCACTCCCGCCCCTCCTGCCTGCCAGTCTCGCCCCGATTCGTTCCGTCTATACTCAGAGGAACTATGCGTTGGCTCATCGTTCTCCTGGGATCCGCTTCTCTCTGTTCCGCCCAATCCATGTCCACCGGGGAGTACACACCCAAGTCTTCCCTCGTCGTTCCGGAACACCCGCGCACCCGCGCCAAATTCGCTTTCGTGGACGTCCATAACCACCAGCGCTTCCCCATGACGCCCGATGGCTACCAGAAGCTCATCGCCGATATGGACGCCCTCAACCTCCGCGTCATGGTGAACCTGAGCGGCGGCTTTGGCGAGCGCCTCAAGGCAGCCGTCGACTCTTCCCGCGCTGCTGCCCCCGGCCGCTTCGTCGTCTTCGCGAATCTCGATTTTTCCGACATCGACAATCCCGCGTACGCCCGGCGCGCCGCCACTCAACTCGAACAGGACGTCAAGAATGGTGCCGCTGGCCTCAAGTTCTTCAAGAACTTCGGCATGGACCTCAAGGACACGCGCGGCGAGCGCATTCACATCGATGATCCCCGCTTCGACCTCGTTTTCCAGACCTGCGCCCGCCTGAAGATCCCAGTCCTCATCCACACCGCCGACCCCCACCAGTTCTGGTTGCCCGTCGATAAGTTCAACGAGCGCTGGCTGGAACTCAACGAGATGCCCGGCCGCCGGCGTGACCCCGCCAAGAACGCCTCCTGGGACACGCTTATCGCCGAGCAGCACAACCTCTTTCGCCGCCACCCCCGGACCATCTTCATCAACGCCCACCTGGGCTGGCTCGGCGGCGACCTCGCCCGCCTCGGCAAGCTCATGGACGAGTGCCCCAACATGAACACCGAAATCGGCGCCGTGCTCGCCGAACTGGGCCGCCAGCCCCGCGCCGCCCGAGCCTTCTTCATCAAATACCAGGACCGCATCTTCATGGGCAAAGACTCCTGGAACCCGGGCGAATACCACACCTATTTCCGCGTTCTCGAGTCCGCCGACGAGTACTTCGACTACTATCGCAAGCGCCACGCCTTCTGGAAAATGTATGGCCTGGACCTCCCCGACGTCGTGCTCCAGAAGGTTTACTTCAAAAACGCGCTCCGCCTGATCCCCGGCATTGACTCCACCGCGTTTACCAAGTAAGGTCCAGAGATGCGAATCATTTCCATCATGGCCCTGTTGGCTTGCCTCTGCGCCTGCGGTGACCCGGAACCGGCCAAGACGCTCGACGCCTCCAAGGAGTTGAGGCCCCACATGGAGAAGGTCTATGCCGCCTGGGGCACGCTGGACCTGGCCAAGGTCGCGCCCTTCTACGCGAAAGAAACCGGCCGCGCCTTCTTCGACTTCGCTCCGCTGAAGTTCGCCAGCTGGGCCGATTACGCCACCGGATTCAAGGCTGTCAGCTCCGACTGGAAATCCATCAAGATCGAAATCAGCCCGGACTTCCAGGCCCACAGCAACGGTCCCATCGCCTGGGTGACCTTTACCGCCAACGTCATCACTGAGATGAAGGACGGCAAAACGGAGAGCATGAAGGGCCGTTTCACGGAGATTCTCCAGAGGGACAAGGACTCCTGGATCATCATCCACGAGCACGCCTCCACACCCATGGTGGCTCCCGCCAAGCCCGCTCCGGAAAAGAAGAAGCCGGCCGCCGCCCGGAAGAAGTCTAGAAGGCGCTAATCACAAAGGCCGCGGAGCCAGCCGTTACGGCAGAGTGTAGAACTCGTACGTGTATTTCCATTTCACCTCGTGGCCCGGCTCGGCGCTGAGCGCAATGTAGGGCTCCGGGCAGAACGTCGAGCGGATGGACCAGTAGACAAGCTTGACGATCGGTTGGTCGCCGGTGATGTGCACGCCGATACCGGCGCCGCGGTGCTCCAGGCGCAGATCGTAGTCAGATGCCGCCTTGCCGTAGCCTTCGATCTGGGTGAAGGTGCTCTGGCCGGTGGCGAGTTCCTTCAGATAGACCAGCTTGCGGCCCTGAATCTCAGCCAGACCCTTGAGATCCAGCGTGGCGCGGGGGTCGAAAGCAAAGGTGACACTCGCATCGGGCCCCGTGGGCTTGCCGTCCATCACAAAGAAGTTGTGGTTGTACTGCTGCGTCTGGAGATGCTTGGTCCCGGTGTTGCGGAGAGAGTGCTCGATGGCAAGGACCGGTTTGCCCTTTTCGAGGCGCAGGGTCTTTTTGTATATGTAGCCGTAGCCGCCGAGCTTCAAGGCCTGGGTAAATTCAACGCGATCCGCACGGCGCTTCACCGTCCACTTGCCGTGGTCCACGATGTCGTAAGTTCTGAAGGACTGATAGGGCTTGTCGTCCGGACGGCGGACGGCGCCCACTCCGATGCGGATGAAGGAGTCGCCGGGCTTGGCTTCATCAAAACCCGGTCCGGCATCGTTGGTGCGAAACTCCTCCACAGGCCCCATGATGGCGTCATGCAGCTTGGGGTCATATTGAGCGTTCCATTGCCCAAACCAGTTGTGCCCTTTGTATTGGAGGCTGGCCACCTGCCCGGACCAATCGAAGCGCGTGCCCTGGTAGTAGCCGCCTTTCGCATCGGGCGGCAGGACCTTCATTTCCACCAGACCATTGGAGATGGTGAGCTTGGGCTGATCTTCCGCGGCAAACAGGGCGGTGGCCAGGAGAAAAGCGGCGATGAGACGCATGGGGGAACGTTATCAGATTGCGGGCGGGCGCGGGGCTCAGTCCTTGCGCCACTCCTTCCAATCGGTCTGGAGCGCTTTGACCATGGCAGCGGCGGAACGGCCGAGCCAGTTCTGCTTGCGCTTCTCCAGATCGGCAAGGAGGAGCTTGGGCTTCGAGGTGCCGAGGTGGATATTGGCGGTCTCCCAGCCCATGTAGAAAAGGAGCCGCTCCCCGTCGCCCTCCCTGGGCATATCGCTCAGCTCGATACGCGAGCAATCCGGCGCCAGGCGGCGGGTGATCCACTGCCCGCGCAGGCGGACGAAAGGATCAGGGCAACGGACGGCGCGGTCCAGCAGTTTCTGATACAGGGCGCCCGCGGGATTCTTGCGGTTCTGGGCCCAGGCACAAGCGGACGGAGCGAGGGCCTTGGCCTCCCGCGCCACCAGGCCCCCATTACTGTGGGCCAGTGCGGCGAAGCGCTGGCGGCCCAGGCTGCCCAGGCCGGAAACGCGGTGTACGATGCGGTACTCGGCGCCGGGCTCTGGCAGTTGGCGAACGATGGCGGCGCGCGCAGCCTTGGGCACCTTGCCAGTCCAGGTGGGCAGCGCGTCGAGCTTGGCCCAGAACTTACCGGGATCCTTGAGGCGGGCAACAGCCATCTGGCGGAGGTCGAGGTTGTCCTCGGCCAGGACCAGCGGGCGGCCGCCGGCGAGGAGAGCCGCGCGGTAGCCCTCCAAAATGGGGGCCACGGCCCGTTTCAACCCGACTCCACTGATCTCCGCACTGGCGGCCAGGCGGACCAGGTCGCTGGTGTAGGGAATGGGCCACACCTCGTCAAAGTCGTTAACGCCCCAAACCAGCCGGCCTTCGGAATCGCGCCACGTGCCAAAGTTCTCCACGTGCAGATCCCCCACCGCCAGCGCGATAGGAGCGGCCTGCAGATCCGGGCAGATCTCCGGCCAGAGCTGCGCCCAGCGGTAGTAGGTGGCGCGAAAGAAGGGAAACGGGGCGGAGCGCATCAGCTCGTGCTTCTGTTTCAGCTCGGCGGGAAGGAGCGTGAGATGGCGGGCGAGCCAAGTCTCGTAGTTTGCCGTAGTTCGCCGGAAGTTCATAGGGTTTAGTGTTGCATCCCGTACAAGGTGGTGGAGGTGTCAAACGGAATGAGTTATCCTGCCTAGACCAGTCTGCCCACGCAAGGCCGAGTACGCCAAGCAATGCCATGGCACGTCTCCACGGCGCAGCTCGAGCCTATGAAGACATCCATCATCCGACAACGCGTCGCCGACTTCCTGCAGCGGCACACACCCTTTGACGCCATCTCCGCGGACGACTTGCTGGCGCTCGCCGGCAGCGGCAAGGTGAAGTTCCACGAAAGCGAGGAGTACCTGTACCGCCGGGGCGACGCGTCCGGGCCTTTCGTCTGGGTGATCCAGCAGGGGCGTGTAGAACTGCTCGACGAAGTAGATGGCGAGGAGCGGCTGCGCGATGTGCTCGGCGAGGGAGACGTGCTCGCGCTGGAGCGCTTCACCGGCACCGGCGCCTGCGGGTGCGCGGCGCGAACCGCAACGGACGTGATCCTGTACGGCGTGGCCGCGGATCTGTTTTCAGAAACGGTGGCGCGCTATCCGGCAGTAGAGCGCTTCCTGGCGGCGCACAACTCGGCCTCCGGCGTGCTGGGGTTCAACCGCACCTCCTGGCTGGACGTGGCTGGACCTCCTATGGGATTCCTGCGGGCCCGCCTGGTGACGGTGCCGGAGGGAACCGCAGCGGACAAATCCGCGGCCGCACGGGCTCTGTCCCGCAACGGCGCAGCGGTCCTCGTGGATGCCAGCGGGCGCGCCGTAGGATTGGTGGGCGGAGATGGCACACCGGTTGTCGCACCGGACTACACCACCCGCGATGCCGTCCGCGCCATGCTGCGGGCGCGCAGCGAGCAGGTTCTGGTTGCGGAGGATGGCGTGCCGCAGGGCATCCTCACCGGAACTGAACTAGCCATGTTCTGCGGTTTTGACGCGGCGGGCCTGGTGGACGCCATCCGGCAGTCGGAATCCGTCGCGGAGATCGAACCGCTGATGAAGCAGGCGGCTCGCCTGGTGGTGGAAGGCCTGGCGCAGCCGCGCGATGTGGAGGATTGCTGCCGGATCAGCGCGGAAGTGTCCGCCGCCGCCGCGGAAGCCTGCGTGCGGATGGCAGAGCGGAACGTGGTGGCGGCGGGCATCGCAAAGGCGGCGGCGCCATACTGCCTGGTGCTGTTCGGAACCTCGGCGCGAGGCGATCTGCTGGGCGCCGGGCTCCCCACCGTAGCGGCCGTCTACGACGATTCGGATGAGGCCCTCCGCCCCGAGGATCAGCTCTTCTTCCTGGTACTCGCTGGTGAACTTGCCACGCAAATGCACGACTGCGGAGCAGAGGGTCCCGCACTGGATTGGCCCGCCGGCGCCCAGCCCAGCATGCCGCTCTCTGAGTGGAAGCGGCTGTTCACCGAGACCATCCGGAACCCCGTCATGAACGATCTGTTTTCACGACGCGAGTTCTTCGACATCTCGCAGTTGGCTGGCGATGAGGCGATCTTCGCCAAGCTGCGGGACTTCGTGCTGGCGGAGTTGCAGGAGGAAGGCCCGGCGGTGGCGCTGCTGGCGAATGACACCATGGGCCATGTCCCGCCGCTGACATTCTTCCGCGGCTTGGTGCTGGACATCGACGGCGCGCAGCGCGACAGTTTTGACATCGAGTTGGCGATGATCGGGCCCCTAACCGATGCGGCGCGCGTGTTCGCACTGGCCAGCCGCCGCCTGGCCCCGGCCAACACGCTGGAGCGCTTTGCGGCCGCCGCGCTGGAATACCCCGACGGGGCCGCGGTGATCGCCGAGGCCGCCGAGGCGTTCCGCATCGGGCTCTACTACCAGGCTCTGGCCGGAGGCTCATCCATCACGCCGGGCGACTTGGGCAAGTTTGATCAACTGCTCCTGAAGACCGCGTTCTCCGGCATCCAGCGCTTTCTCGCATACACTCTGGCCACCTTTGTGGAGGCGGGATGAACGAGCAGTACTTGGCCGCCTTTGAAAAGACATGGGACGACGCCACGCCCGCGAATCTCGTCCGATTCGTCGTGCTGGACACCGAAACCACCGGCTTCGATCCGCGGCGCGACCGCATCATCACAATCGGCGCCCTGGCCGTGCAGGACGGCGAGATGCTGCTCGACGACGTGTACGAGGTCATGCTGCGCCTCGCCTACAACAACTCCTCCGTCACCGTTCACGGCGTCACCCGCGATGAGGCCAGCGACGGAATGGAGGAGAGCCCGGCCATCGCCGAGTTTCTCCACTACCTGCGCGACGGCGTCATCGTGGGCCATCACATCGGCCACGACATTCAGGCGCTCAACGTAGCCTGTGACCGCCACTTCGGCCTGGAGTTGAAAAACCGCTGGCTCGACACAATGGATCTGACGCTCCACCTGAACGACGATGGGGCGTTCGCCGGGCCGCCCGATGACCGGCGGCTTTTCCCTGGACGGGCTGTGCGAGATGTTCGGAGTCACCACCCATGACCGCCACACCGCCGGCGGCGATGCGTTCCTCACGGCCCAGGTATTTCTCCGCCTGCTTCGCGCGGCCAAATCCGCCGGCCGCACAACCCTCGGCTCGTTGTGCGTACCGTATCAGGCGGGTTGAGCTCTCGAGATCAGCGCCCCGTCCGGTGCGCCGCGGCGATCACGCTGTGCAGCCGCTTCCAATCTGTATCGCCGGCCACCGTGCAATCGGCGCCCAGCATAAACTGCGGCGGCGCGCTCTTCACCACGCGCTGGATCTCGGCCTCCACCTGCGCCAATGTCCCCTTGGCAAGAACGCCGTGCCGATCCAGCCCGCCCATATAGGGCCGCTTGAACAGCTTCGCAATCTCCGCCGGAGCCAGTGCCCGGTCCATCAGCTTGGTGTTGCAGTTGATCACGTGGCCCGGGTAATCCAGCACCGCGTCGTAGTTCGCGTACGACGCGTTGTAGTCGCAGACGTGCAGGATGTTGAAGGGGCAAGCCTTGCTGGCCTCCTTCATGGCCACCAGATCGGACGGCTTGATGTAATTCGCGAAGATCCCGGGCTTAGTGAACCTCTTCGCTTCCGCCCCCTGCGTGGACATATAGAATCCGTCCACCCCGGCCTGAATGCACGCCCGCACAAAGAGCATCTGGCTCTCCGTCAGGATCTCCAGACCGCGCTTCACCGCATCGGGATTCTCCTCCAGATGACGGTGCAACAGAGGCGTAGTGGCGCAGTGCCCGGCGCACATGTACGGCGAGTACAGCGTCATGAGGACCAGCGCGTCCTTCTTGGCGGCCTTCACCAGCTCCCGCGTCGTCTGCAGCAACGGCTCGTAGAAATCAAGCTTCCGCAGCGTCAGCCTGGACCAGTCCGCCGGCTTCTGCAAAAACTCCTGCCGCTCGTAGGTCTGCTCAAACTGGATCTTCACGAAGTCCATGTCCGTCTGGCGGAAAAACTCCAGATGCCGCTTCGCCGCCGGCGAGCCGTTCTGGAATTCCTTGCCGAAATGCAGAAAGAACGCGGCCGGCGTGTAGTTGGGGTCCGTCTTCCCCGCCAGCCACTGCAGCATGCGCTCCCGTTTGTTGGCCGGCCCGGAGGCCGCCAGCGCGGAAGGCGAAGCGATCACGGAGCCGGCGCCGAGAGGCGCAAGTGCGAGGAAGGCGCGTCTGTTCATATCTGTAGAATACGCCCGCTACGGCCGGCTCACATACTGAAAGAACATCGCCGGCTTGGCCACCGGCGCCGCGCGCTCGGCCAGCTTCGCCACCTGCGCGTGACTCAGCGGCGTGAACTCGCGCGACAGTTGGATATTCTCCTCCAACTGCGCCACCGTATCGCAGCCGATGATCACCGTGCTCACCGGATGCGACAGCGTATAGTAGAGCGCCTCCCGCATGGTTAGCGTCCCCGGAGTCGGCGCCAGCACCGCGCCCTCCCAGCTCTTCTTCTGCTCCTCCAGCGGCGGCGGAGTCCAACTGGAAAGCAGCCTGCTGCGGCCCGGCACCTTCATGCCGATAATGCCCAATTGCTGCTCCACCGCCAGCGGCAGCAGCTCTTTCGCAAAGCTGTAGTTGTAGTTGTCGCCCGCGTTTAGCGCCAGCAGGATCGTGTCGAAACGAAAACGGCGCATCGCCTCCATCAGCGCGTCCGGGCGGAAGTGCCCGGTCAGGCCCAGGTGCCGCACCATCTTCTGTTCCTTGGCCTGGATCAGCGCCTCCATCGCGCCGCCCTTCGCAAAGACGGCTTCCACGTCTTCCATCAACCCGATGTCGTGGAGCTGCCAGCTATCCAGGTGGTCCGTCTGCAGCAGCTCCAGCGACTTCTCGATCATGCGCATCGAGGCGTCGCGCGTGCGCTCCTTGGTCTTGCTGTTGAGAAACGCCTGTGCGCGGCGCCGCTTCATCACCTGGCCGATGTAGCGCTCACTCCAGCGCTCCGGACCGCCATAAATGGAGGAGGTGTCGATGTAGTTGACGCCCAAATCCAGCGCCCGCTCAATGATCCCAACGGACCGCTCTTCGTTGTTGCCGCGTTGCAGCGCAGCCTGTCCGCCGAGACTGAAAAGCGCCACAGGGAATCCGGTCCGGCCGAGATTCCTGGTCGGCATCCACTTCGCCGTAGCCGGGTTGAACGGGTGGACCCCACCCCCAGCAGCGGGCGCCGCCGCGCCAGCTACCGGCGCAACCACGGCAGCCGCGGCCGCGGTGCCGAGCTTCATAAACTCACGGCGCGCACTACCGCCTTGCTGGTGATCAGACATGTCTGCCTCCACGGATCTCTCATTCCGGCCGACAGCCGCCCGGTTGCACCAGCTTACGTCCCGCCAGCCCCGCGCAGCAAGGGAACCCTCTACGGCACATCCTTCCACGCCGGCAGCGAAACCGTCGTGCGGTAGTTCGATTCGTTGTACTCCGGCGTGCGCTCCGGCGCGTAGATGCGCTTCCCGGAAAACGGCCGGTCCTGCGTGTAGATCCACACCCGGTTCTGATCCCACACCACAATCTCGTCGCGCGCATCGCCAGTGAGATCCAGCACGTTCGCCGCGAGGTCCGGGTGGCCGTCGTCCGGGAACATGACAACCCGGCGCAGATGACCATCGATCAGCCCGCCCTCGCGCACGTTGGCGGAGAGCAGACAGAACTCCTGCCCGTCCCCGCGCCAGTTCACCGGCAGCATCGGCGCCCCGCTATGGATCGGCTCGTCCTGTGCCAGAATGTTGCCGTCCCAATCGAACAGCGTAACAATCCCCGGATTGCGCCAGAAGTTCACCGAGATGTATTGCAGCCCAGGCAAATCGGGTCGATACTTCGCCACGCTGGGGCTCTGGTTGTGCCCCACGCGCACATGCTTCAGCAGATTCCCCGCAATGTCGAACAGCAGAAAACCCTCGTCGCTCCCGCTGGCGTAGACACGCGGCGGCGCCTTGGGATCCGGCCCAAAGCTGCCCGTAACGATACCATCGGCGTGATCGCGCAGCCGCGAATCCTGAGACCACACCTTCTTCCCAGCGGCGCTCCACAGCGCATAGCCGATCGCAATGTGATCCCGCCCGCTGCCGTCGATATCCCATGGATACGGATAGTGGCCGGTCAGCCCGGTGCCCGTCCAAAGCGGTTTCAAATTGCGGTCGTACACCCAGAACGTCTGATAGCGATCCTTGAAGAGGATCTCCCGCCGGCCCTTGTCGCCCGACACGTTGACAAACGCGATGGCATCGCCGCTAACCCGGTCATACGGCCGCTCCTTGCCGTCGGGCGCCACCGGCAGCGGCACAGCATTCCGCACTTTGCCCGTGCGTCCGTCGAGAACCTGCAACTGGAAGTCCTTGATCAGCACCACCTCCATGCGCCCGTCGCCATCCAGATCGTGGATCTGAAACGGAGTGTCGTTGGTGAGCAGACCGTTGCGCGGATCGGGCCGCCCCACCTGCCACAGCACCTTGCCATCCAGATCCACGGCGGTCAGGCAGCTGATGGCATCAAAGGCATCCCCGCGCACACGCGGAATATTCTGCGCAATCAGCATGTCCGTGCGGCCGTCCCCATCCAGATCGCCAAACCGGACATTGCGGCCCGCGCCAAACCCCGGCGTATCGAACTTCTTCCAGAGCTTCGGCCGCGGATTGCCCGCGCGCAAGCCGGCCAGTTCGGCCTCGCGAGCACGGATCCGTTGCTCGATCGACGCCTTCGTTCTCTCCGATGCGGTCACGCGAAAGTCCTGGAACCGCGCAGGAATGATGGCCGAGAATCCGGCCTTGCCCTGGACGATCTCGCTATCGTTCGCCTCCAGCACCAGCTTGCCGTCGATGAACGCGCGAATCCGCGGGCCGTCGTTTTCCACCCGTAGCGTGTAGTAGCGCAGCGTGTCGTACGAGAACGGCACGGAGCCGAGCTCCTTCCAAGCCGGAGTGCGGAACGTGGTGTCCATCGGCTGCCGGATGGTCAGCCGCGCCTGGTTGCCGCCCGTCAGCGCGAAGAGATAGTAGTGGCGATTGGTCCGGTAGCGGAAGACCACCCCGGCAAAATCGGACGTGGAGAGCGGCTTGACCTTGAGCTCCACCGTATAGTCGCGCCACTCCGGGTCGCCCGTCATGAACAGCGGATTGGTGAACTGATTCGCGCTGGCGGCGACGAAATGCTGCTCCAGGTAAGGCTGCCCGTTTTCGTCGCCGGCCACCCACGCGTCCAGATGGCAGATGACGTTCTCCCACGGCCCCAGCGGCACCCCGCGGTGAGGCAGGTAGTGATACTCCTGAATGGCGGCATTCAGCAGGCCCACCGGCGAGCTCAGCCAGCCCGGCGGATAGCGCGAGAAGTCGTCGCGGAAGAGATCGGCGGCTGCCAGCGGGATGGCGGCAGCGCAAAGGATCAGGGCGCAGAGTCTCATGAGTTCTCCGTGGAACAGCAGTTCGGCAGTCCAATCGTAATCCCATTCCGGCGGCGGCACCAAGAAGGGCGCGCGATCGGACTCTCGACGGGACTTTCAGGAACCCGCCTCGGCCATCCTGCGGAACTTCGGCAGACTGGGCGCTAGACGTCCAATGCTTCTACTTCTCACAACGCCGTTTTGGGGTCAACTACCGGATGGCCGACGATCCACCCGAAGGTGGTCCGGGGCCTCCCACAAGGCCGCTCCAAGCGTCAGATGCGCTCGTCCAGCCTGCGCATCAGAAGGCTGGCCAGGCAAATGAGATGCAATGTCTTCGTGCTGTCGGGGTTCAGATTGCCATGCGCCTTTGGATTCCGGATACCCGTCATCGACCCGGCCATAATCTGCATGTAGCCCTGCTGCTCATCTTTGTCCGTTGCAGTGGCAATAGGCGTCAATCGGATAACCGGATTGTTCGGAGAGAACGCAGTAGTCATCAAAGCCGCCCCGTCGAGTTCCCGACCGTCGGTATCTCTGACGATCCGCTTGACAGCATCATTTAGCTCCTTGAACGAGGACTCCACTGCATCGCCGAAGAACCCAGCTTCAAATCTCGGTCGTGCCAGCGCGGAAATCCGGGGGTGGACAAACTCCCAAAACCATTGATTTGGACTTTGGGGCTTTTCGATATCCGAAGCAGCAAGGGGTCTCCGCGCTTCCGGGACGACAAAGCGTTGAAGGGTTTCAAGTGATTCAACGGCATTTCCCCGAAGCGGGGCCATATCCCGTAGATGACCGGCTAGCTCCGACCAGCCAAGCGTGTGGCAGAAGGCCAGCAGGCTGTTGATCAGGCCAGTTAAGAGGGTGTCGTAGTGTCCCTGTGGCTCAGCGTCAGCCCAATAGTCGCTGATCTTGATCTCAAAACCGGCAAGGTCATCGAGTAGAGCAGAAAGTGCTGCGGTTCGCGGTTGATTCATCAAAGGTGATCGCCGTTCTCTTTGTATGTTAGTACCAGGAAGACGCTCGCTTATGGTCGATGAAGTCTGTTGCCGGACTTTGAGAGTTCGTCCCGGACCACAAGTCCCACTATGGGAAGTTGCAGGCCACTTGGCCTTGAAGTCGCCATGTCTTCCATCTGCTCTGTCCGGACTGCTCCTGTTCATGGCGGCTCCAAAAAGGCCATGCGCAACGGAAGGGGCACGCCGGGAACGCAACCATTCCGATGGATTGCTCGGCGGCGCATAGAAGCGATGAACTGAGCACGGCCGCCTTTAACCAGAAACCACATCGGCTAAGCATTCCCCGACACCCACCCCCGCCCGCCTGGACTCCACCACAAACGCGACAAGCCCCTCGTTCACCAGCGCCCCCCCGCGCACCGCCAGCATCCGCACAGACTCCGCATCTCCGCCAGCAGTGGGATCTGCTCGATGTCGAAGTCATTCGCTCAAATGCAGCCCCTGGACCGGCGCGCCGACACCAGCAGGCATTACGCTTGACATATTCCGCGATTCGTCATAGCGTGGGATTTGATCCGCTCTTTCCAGTGCGCCGATACCGCTTTGTTGTTTGAAGACGTGATGGTCCGGCGGTTCCAGGCCATCGAGCGCGTCGCGCGGCGCAAACTCCTGTATCTGCACAGGGCCGCCCGGCTGGAAGACCTTCGAGTGCCTCCAGGAAATCAACTGGAGTTGCTCAAGGGGGACCGTGCCGGAACCTATAGCATCCGGATCAACGACCAATGGCGGATCTGTTTCGCGTGGCGCGGCGCTGATGCCTATCACGTTGAGATCGTGGACTATCACTAAATGGGCAAGGAAACGACAATGAGGCGAGCTACGAGGCTGAGTCCGATTCACCCCGGAGAGATTCTCCTGGAGGACTTCATGAAGCCGCTTGGAATCAGCATCAATCAACTGGCGCGCGATCTCGACGTTCCGCCTAACCGGATCAGTGCGATCGTCAACGGCACACGCGCCATTACCGCCAATACAGCCCTGCGCCTGGGCGCCTATTTCCGCTGTTCGCCCGAGACCTGGCTCGGACTCCAACTCGATTACGATCTGCGCCTGACTCGGCAACGGGAAGGTGAGCAGATCATTCGCAGCGTCCGGACGCGGCCGGCCGCCTGATCCCCCCCGCCTACCTCGGATCGCGGAAGTCCGACGGTTGCGCCGTGAACCGCGTCTCCTGCAACACCTGCCGCGCCGCGTTCGGATCCAGGTCGATGATCGTCGTCGTCGTCGACACCCGCACCGGGTTGCTGCGGGACCCAACGCCGTAGGTGTACCGGTAGACGCGAACGACGTTGAACCGGATCTCAAAGACGCCCGGCTTCACGATGCTCGGCAACCTCCGGACCTCCTTGGCGATGTCCACCGTCTTCATCACCTCCAGATCCGAGGAAATCAGTCCGAGCTGCGAGGATTCCACCTGGCCGTCATCGAAATCACTGCCTTCAATCGGGTTTCTCCCCATCCTCAGCGCGTCGATCACTCCCTGATTCAGCGCACTGCCAATTTGGAACCCCACACCGCCCGACGCCGGATCCAGGTCCTGCGGCGGCCTCACCACCGTCCTCAGTTGCACCGTCTTCTTCGACACCATCCGCCGCTTCAGGTTCTCCGGAGCCGCCGGTGGCGGGGCCGCCGGGGCCGGCTTCTTTCGCCCCACCTGGGCATCCAGCGCTGCAATCGTCTGCTTGCCCACAATGTTGTCCGGCACCGTCTGGCGCAGCGCCGCGTTCAGAATCGGCGGGTTCTGCTTCGCCTTGAACTGCCGCACCACCTCCGCCGTCTTCGGCCCATACGTCTCCGTCGCTTCCTCCAGCCCGAACGATGGGCTCGGCATCACTTCGCGCAGCGCCTGATGGATCAGCGCGACGTGCGCGCCCTGCGCGTTCACGCCCCGCCGCAGCGGCGGCTCGTCCGCCACAATGTGCGCCGAGTCCAGATTCGCGCAGTCCTGCAGTTGCTGATTACCCTTGAACAGCTTCGACGTGAGATCCACGGAGTCCCCTCCTGACAGGTGATAGATTGTGCCGGCGAACTTCCAGAATTGCCCCCTAGTCTAGCGCACCCGGCTCTTTGGGACCCCTCATGCCGCCCCCTCACCCCGCCCGCTTCGACTCCACCGTGAACGTCACTGGCCCCTCATTCACCAGCGCCACCGACATCGATGCCTGAAATACCCCCGCCGCCACCTGCACCCCCCGCTCTGCCACCATTTCCACAAATCGCTCATATAGCCGCTTCGCCAACTCCGGCGGCCCCGCTCCGTCGAAACTCGGTCTCCGCCCCTTGCGCGTGTCGCCATACAGCGTGAATTGCGAAACCACCAGCACGGCCCCGCCGCTATCCACAACGCTCAGATTCATCTTGCCGGCCGCATCGTTGAACATCCGCAGGCCTAGAATCCGGTCCACCAGATACGCGGCATCGGCCTCCGTATCCTCATGCCCCACGCCCAACAGCACCAGCAGGCCCGCGCCAATCTCACCCACCACCGAACCATCCACAGTCACGCTCGCCGAGCTCACTCGTTGCAGAATCGCGCGCATTCAGGTATTTCCCCTATGTAATGTTCCGGCCCAAACGACGATAACCGCTTACGCCATGATCTATCGTAGACGCAGAGGACGACAAGGCTTGCCCGGCGGGTTCTTCACCTTTCAGGACGCCCAAAATCACGTCATCTCCGGGCCGGGCTACGGCGACCATATCACCCTGAGCGACGAGCTAGGCAACCAGTGGCGGGGCATCGCCGAACGCCAGTCCGACGATACCGTTCGCTACATCTTCCGCGACCAGGATGGCAACGCCATCTCCGGCGTCTCCGATGGCACCGGCATCACCCTTCGCGACGAGAAGGGGAAGACTTGGCGCGGTTACGTGGACTGATTTCGGCCTCACCGCAACCCTTCGCCCGCCAGCCGCGTTAATACAGTGTGCCAAGTTCCGTATTCCGCATAGCCTCCCTGGCCATGCTGCTGGCCGTCGTGGCCTCTCTCGCCCCCGCCCAGGAGCCCGAAAAGACCGATGTCGTCTTCAAGAGCGATGTTTCGCTCGTGCGCGTCGACGTCCAGGCTGTCGATCGCGACAACCGCGCCATCACGTCCCTAAATCGTGAGGATTTCGTCCTACGCGACAGCGGCAAGTCTCGTGAAATCCGCAACTTCGCCACCGAGGAGATGCCCCTCGACATCCTCTTCCTGCTCGATGTCAGCGCCTCCATGCGGCCCCACGTCGAGCGGATCGCCAGCGCCGCCCAAAACGCCATGTCCCTCCTCGGCAAGGACGATCGCATCGCCATCATGGTATTTGACCGCGCCTCCCGCGTCCGCACCCCCTTCCGCAACAGCCGCGGCGGCATCCAGCGCGAGTTCGATAACCTCCTGCATCAGGAAAGCTTCCGCGGCGGCACAGATATCACTCGCGGCATCCTCGATGCCGTCCGCTACGTCTCCCGCAATGGCCGCAAAGACGCCCGCCGCGCCATCGTCATCCTCACCGACGATCAGACGGAACTGGAAAACGATGAGAACCGCGTCATCATGGAGCTCGGCGAGGCCGATACCGTGCTCAGCGCGCTCATCGCCCCCAACGCCATGGACCGCGGCCCCCTGTCGCGCGGCGGCGGCGGTTCCTACCCCCGCAACCCCCGCACCGGCGGCGGTCGCTCCGGCGGAGGCTGGGGCGGCATCATCCTGCCCCCCTTGCCCTTCCCCGGTGGAGGCGGCCGTGGCGGGCCCTCCGGCCCCGGACCAGGACCCTCCTACCCTGGCTCCCGCCTCAAGTCCGCCGGCACTGAGTTGATCGCCCGTGAATCCGGTGGCGATAGCATGCAGGTCGACGAATCCGCCGCCCTGGAAACCACGCTCACCCGCCTGCGCCAGCGCTACTCGCTCTACTTCAGCGTGCCCGAGGGCGCCCGCGAGGGCCAGGAGCGCGCCGTCGAGATCCAGCTCACCGCGTCGGCCGCCCGTCGCTACCCCGGCGCCAGTCTCCGCTATCGCGGCAACTACCACTCCGCCGGCAACAACTCCACCCCGGCCGAGACGACTTCGGAAGATGCAACGCCCACCGTCATCACCAAGGCCCCCGCACCCGCCGTCAAACGGCGGCCTGCCGGCGAAACCTACGGCTCTGCCGGCCCGACCATCGACCCCAACGCCAAAACAGGCGGCTGGCGGCGCGTCACCGATCCCGAACCAAAAACAAAAGAGCAGTAGCCTACCGCTCCCACCACAACTCCGGCTCGCCCGGCGGCACGCGCTCCTCCACACCGACGCCTAGGAGCCGTAGCTCCTTCACCACGGCCTCCACCAGCCCCGGCACGCTCGCGCGCACACTGTCCGATAGACCCGCGCCCAGGCTGCAATCCTCCGCCACCACGCCCACCACGCACACCTGCTCCGGCACGCCCCCGCAATGCTCCGTCAGCAGCAGCGCCTCCCGCAGCCCCGGCGAGTGCGCATCCAAGCCCGCGGCGGCCGGGCCTGCCAGGATCTCCTCCAGCCGCACCACACGGATGGTCCCCGCGGGCAGGGTCGCATCCACAAGCGCGTCGATCAGCACCACACTCCGCAGCCCCGCCAGGTGCAGCACCAAGTCCATGCCCGGCGTGCCCAGATCGTGCAGCTTGATGCCCTCCGGAAACACCAATCGGGCCGCCAGGTGCGCTACCACCGTCGGCCCGATCGCGTCATCGCCCATCAGGACATTGCCCAAGCCGCCAATGAGCGTGTGATGCATCAGCTCTAATAAACCACTTCTCCGCCCCCCGTGCGGCGCCGCGACGGCCGCGCCATCCGCGTCTTGAAATCGGAGCCCGAGCCGCCCACACGAAACGCCGCCAGGTGGACATACCGCGTCTCCACCCACAACCCCGCGCCCACCAGGCCCCGGCCTTGAATTCGCAGGTCCTTCCCCAGCCCCACCGCCGGCTCTGCAAACACCGGCGCCAGCGCGAGCTCGGAGAGCAATCCGTTCATCGCGATCTCACGCGCGTCCGCCGCGCCGTCCAGCGCGTCCAGCGCGTAGCTCCGCAGCAGTTTCGGAAACAGCCGCTGCATGGTGGCCGGGTGATCAAACAGATCCAGGCCCACCATCTGCCCGCCCATGCCGAATGCCACGCCCGCCTGACCCTCCACCCATCGGAACGCCCGCAGATACTCCTCCAGCGAGACCGCCGCCTTCTCGTACATCGCGTTCATCGCCGAGGTCGGCGACGCCGCGCTCATCCGCTCCGCCTTCTCCTGGATGTCGGCCCACACCGCGCTCTGATCGGATTGCCGCGTCTGCCGGTGCATCAGCGACTCGCTCACCTGCGCCGTCCGCGCCGCCCGGCCGCGCGCATATTGCGCCTGCTCCGACACGCGGAACTCCTTCGATTCGTGCCGCCAGCGGCCCGCCTCCACGCACGAAACAGGGATCACCACGCTCTGTTTGGGTGGCGCGAGAATCGTGAGGTTCAGGATCCGGTTCTGCTTCGCGCCCACCAGCTCTTCGCCGTCCAGCAACAGAACCGGCCGCTCGCCGTCGTTCACGAAGAGCAGTTGCGGCACCGATCCGCCCTCGCTCAACTCCGTCACCCGCGCCACGCCCAGGCCAATGGCCTCTTCCAGCAACAGATACTCCGGCGCGGCCGCCGCCGTCTCAGCCCGCAGCAGCGGAAACAACGTCAGGCTCTGAAACCGCTGCGCCTCGCCCGTCCGGATCGTCTTCAGCTCGTCAAGTAGGGTTCTCATGACGTCTGAAAGTGCACGTCAGGAACCACTCCAGATCTTCACAGAATCAACGGCTTGCAGAGGTGCCGCGTCAACCTGCCTTGTCGCCCTGCGTCTTCACGAACTGCTGCACCGCTTGCTTGGTGACTCCCAGCAGAACCGCTGCCCGTGTTTGATTGCCGTTCGTGATCTCCAGCGCCTTCCGAAACAGGTGGGTTCGCACGCGGCCCAGAAACTCGTCCACGTTGAAGCCCTCCACGGGCACCGGCAGCGCCGCAAACGGATCCAGCTTCGAGGCCCCGCCGCCAAAGACCAGATCGCCCGCGTCAATGGCCGCCTCCCGCGACAGAATGATCGACGACTTCAACACGCTCTCCAACTCGCGCACGTTACCCGGCCACGAGTGCTCCGTCAGCCGCACCAGCGCCGCCTGCGTCAGCCGCCGCTCGCGCTTGGCGATAGTGCGGTTCAGCCGCGCCAGCAGCTTCAAAGCGAGATGAGGAATCTCCCCGCGCCGGTCCCGCAACGGAGGCAGGGCAATCTCACACACCCTCAGCCGGAACAGTAGATCGTCGCGGTACCGCCCTGCCGCCACTGCCGCATCCAGATCTCGGTTTGTCGCCGCCACCAGCCGCACATCCACCTTCACCGGTTGGCCGCCAATCGGCTCCACTACGCCTTCCTCCACCACGCGCAGCAGTTTGGCCTGCGCGCTCAGCGTCAGCTCGCCAACCTCATCCAGAAACAGCGTGCCGCCATGCGCTTCCCGGAAACGGCCCAGGTACTTCTGCGACGCGCCCGTGAACGAGCCCTTCTCGTGTCCAAACAACTGGCTCTCGAACAGCTCCCCTGGAATCGCCGCGCAATTCACCGCGATCAGCGGGCGATGCTGCCGGTCGCTCATCCGGTGAATCAGCTTCGCGAATAGCTCCTTGCCCGTGCCCGTCTCGCCCCCGATCAGCACCGGCACACCGTACCCGGCGATCATCGCAGCCTTCTCCGCCGCCGCGCGCAGCACGGCCGAATCGACGAAGATCTCCAACCCCGCCAGAGCCTCGTCCAGCCCGTCCAGCTCCGGCGGTGGCGCCGGCGCGGCCATCGAAGGCCGCACGTCTTCCGGCTCGGCAGAACTATACATCCTGCTGAGATACCGGTCCTGCCTCAGCCATGGCCCCGAATCCACATCCAGGTCCACCACCCTGGCCCGCTCGCCGCTGGCGAAATCACCGGGCTTCACCTGCAACAGATGCGCCTGGATCTGACCCGTACTCACCAGCAGATACCAGATCGCACGCATCTCCGCCGTGCCGGAACTCGCGCAGACGCTCAGATCGCCGCTCCCCGCATAGTGCCTCAGATGCGGCGCCATCAGGCCGATCAACCGCGAGAAGTCCTTGGGATTGGACGCTCCCAACCCGTGCAGTTGCACCCTCACGCGCGGATGCCGCTCGTGGATGGCCTCCTCCGTGGCGCGCGTCTGCGCCTCGGTGTGCGGCGTGTGGAACAGCGCCACCGTTTCGAACGAGCCAGTATCCAGCAGCGTGAGCACAGGCCCCGGCTGCTCTTCATCGCCCACCAAGCTCTGCACGTACGGATCCTGGTAGTCCACAAACGCGAGCAAAGTTCGGCCATTCGTAATCATGCTCTGGGATGCGCCTTATCGTAAACGTTCATCAGATCCGATAGCGACAACTGAGTATACTTCTGCGTCGTCGAAAGCGAGGCGTGACCCAGCAGTTCCTGAATGGCGCGCAGATCCGCGCCCGCGCTCAACAGATGCGTGGCGTAGGCGTGGCGCAAGGAGTGCGGATGCAACGCGCTATCGCCGGCTAGCGCAATGGAATACATTTTGACGATGCCGCGCGCGCCGCGATCCGTCAGCCGCCCGCCGCGATGATTCACAAACACGGCCAGCTCACCCTCCGCGGGCCGCCGCGCATCGAGCCATCGCCGCAGCGCCGCCAGCGCCGCGCCCGGTATTGGCACCTGGCGCTCCTTCTTGCGTTTGCCGCGCACGCGCACCCAGCCTTCGCTCAGATCAAAGTCGCCCACATTCGATCCCACCAGCTCGCTGATGCGCAGCCCGCAACCATACAGCAATTCGAACAACGCGAGGTCGCGCTCCGGCATCGGCCGCTCCAGCTTGCCGGCCTGGATCTGGTCGATCAGGCCGTTGGCCTGCGCCTCGGTGGGCACGGCCGGCAGCTTCTTCGGCATCTTGGGCGTGGTGATCAGCTTGGCTCGATTGAGCTTGATGGCGCCTTGCCGCAGGCAGTATTCAAAGAAAGCTCGGACGGCGGAGAGCTTGCGGCGAATGGTGGGCTTCGACAAATTCTGTCCGTAGAGATCGGCCATCCACTCGCGGAACGCCAACTGGTCAAATTCGAGGAGCGCGGGAGGAGTTAATCCGGGGCGTGCAAAAAACGACAAAAACTGACACAAATCTGCCTTGTAAGCGCAAATAGTGTGCACAGAAGCGCACTCTCGCGCCAACTCCTCAAAATAGCGCTGGAGCCAGCTTTCCAGCTCAGACATAGCCATTCATGGCCTCAATCGCACGCCGGCACACCTCCGCGTGGCGCGCGCGCTTGTCACGCTTCAGCTTCTTGCGCGTCTCCTCATCGAGCGCGGGCAACAGATCAAACGCGATGTTGGCGGGCTGATAGTTCTTGGGATTGGCGTGCGTGATGAAGTGGGTGAGCGAGCCGAGCGCAGTCTCGCGCGGCAGCGGGCGCGGCTCAACGTCCATGGCGAGGGCGGCGGCGTGGCGGCCGGCGAGCAGGCCGGTGGCGATGGATTCGACGTAGCCCTCGACGCCGGAGATCTGGCCGGCGAAGAGC
Organism: Bryobacterales bacterium; assembly: GCA_016721425.1. Classification (GTDB taxonomy): domain Bacteria; phylum Acidobacteriota; class Terriglobia; order Bryobacterales; family Bryobacteraceae; genus Paludibaculum. The sequence goes on from JADKID010000005.1 coordinate 375,252, forward strand.
ACACGCGGATCGCTCTTGAGGCTCAGCGTTTCGGTGAGCAGTTCCGGGCCGTTGATGTAGGTGTTGCGGTGGATTTGGCCGTAGCGCAGGAACTCCGCATTCTCCAGACCGGGGATCATGCGTAAGACACGTTTCTGCTCCGGGAACTTCATGTAGTTCTGAAAGCCCACCAGGTTGTAGCTGCCGGCGCGCTGATCCTCCTGCCGCAGTTGAATCACGGCATAGGGCCAGCGGCCGGTCTTGGGGTCGTCGAGACCAACCGGCTTCATGGGGCCGAAGCGCAGCGTCTCGCGGCCGCGCCGGGCGAGCTCCTCCACCGGCAGGCAAGATTCGAAGAACGCTACCTTACCGCCGTGAATGGCGCGGTCCGCTTCGATGTGCGCGGCGGCGCTCTCCGCGGTGAGGATGGCATCGACGAAAGCCTCGTACTCATCGCGATTAAATGGGCAGTTCAGATAGTCGTCGCTGCCGTCGATGGACTTGCCGTAGCGCGACGCCGCGAAGACCTTGTCGCGATCTATGGTTTCGGCGTCCACGATCGGGCTGATGCTGTCGTAGAAGTAGAGGCGTCCGCTGCCAGTGAGCCGCGCGATATCTTCGGCGAGCGGGCCGGAGGTGAGGGGGCCGGTGGCCACCACGACGATGCCTTCGTCGGGGATGCGGGTGATCTCTTCGCGGCGGATCTCGACGAGCGGCTCCGCTTCCAACGCGCCCGTGATGCCGCGGGCGAAGAGCTCGCGATCCACTGTCAACGCCTGGCCACCGGGCACGCGCGCGCGCTCCGCTACCTCCATGGCGAGTGAGCCCAGGCGGCGTAGCTCGTACTTCAGGAGCCACGGGGCGGAGTTTTCTGAATCGCTCTTGAGGGAGTTGGAGCAGACAAGTTCGGCGAAATCGGCGGTCTGATGGGCCTCCGTACTGCTTAGAGGGCGCATCTCCGACAACACGCAGGACAGGCCGGCGCGAGCGATCTGCCAGGCGGCTTCGCTGCCGGCGAGCCCCGCGCCGAGCACATGGATGGTAAGCTTTTTCTTCAATCTATCTCCATTCTAGGTCTGAGCCCATGAAAACCATTACCCTCTTTTTTGTTTTGACGATCGCCGCGCTCGCGCAGGATCCCATCCGTTACACGATTCGCATACCGGAGCCGCATACGCACTATCTGGAGATCACCGCGTCCGTGCCTGCGGGCAAACCATCGGTTGAGCTCTATATGGCGGTGTGGACTCCAGGGTCTTACCTCGTGCGCGAATACGCCCGCAACGTGGAGAACTTCCAGGCGCGCACAGCCGCGGGCAAGCAGTTGACGTGGACGAGAACGCGCAAGAACCGCTGGAGTGTGGATGCCGCCAACGAGGCGCGCATTGAAGTCTCCTATCGCGTCTACGCGCACGAGATGAGCGTGCAGGGCAACTGGGTGGACTCAGGATTTGCGATGCTCAACGGCGCGCCCAACTTCCTCACGCTGGCGGGCGCCGACAAGCGGCCGTATGAGGTGAAGCTGGAGCTGCCGCCGACGTGGCGCAAGAGCATCAGCGGCATGAAGGACGGGGCGGCGCCGCATTCGTGGGTGGCCGCCGATTTCGACGAGCTGCTGGATTGCCCCATCTACGCGGGCAACGCGCCGATCCACGAATTTGTGGTGGAGGGCAAGAAGCACTACCTGGTGAACGAGGGCGAGGGCCCGATGTGGGACGGCCCGGCGTCGGCCAAGGATGTGGCCAAGATCGTCGCCGAATACAGCCGGCAGTGGGGTGGCCTGCCGTACGAGAAGTATGTCTTCTTCAACATGATTGTGGAGAGCGGCGGCGGCCTGGAGCACAAGAACTCCACGTGGCTGGGCGCGAGCCGCTGGGCATATGCCAACACGCAGGAGGCGCCGGAGAATCCGGCCGCGGTGGGTGGCGGCGGCGGGCAGCGGCGGGCGTCGCGGCTGAGCTGGCTGGGCTTGGTGAGCCACGAGTATTTCCACTTGTGGAATGTGAAGCGGCTGCGGCCCGTGGAGTTGGGACCGTTTGACTACGAGAACGAGGTATATACGCGGAGCCTGTGGCTGGCGGAAGGCGTCACTTCCTACTACGGTCCGCTGGGCGTGCGGCGCGCCGGGCTCTCGACGACGGGCCAGGCGTTGCGGGCGATGTCGGCCGCCATCAGCCAACTCCAGAACACGCCGGGGCGTCATGTGACGCCGGCCGAGACAGCGTCTCTGAACTCCTGGATTCAGTTGTACCGGCCCAACGAGAACTCGCCCAATACGGCGATCAGCTATTACACCAAGGGCCAGGTAGTGGGCTTCCTGCTGGATGCCAAGATCCGCAAGGCTACGAACAATGCGAAGTCGCTGGACGACGCTATGAGGATTGCCTACCAGCGCTATGGCGGCGAGAAGGGCTACACGCCGGCGCAGTTCCGCGCCATCTGCAACGAGGTGGCCGGGGCTGATTTCAGCGCGTGGTTCCGGCTGGCTCTGGAGACGACGGAAGAGTTGGACTACAGCGAGGCTCTGGAGTTTTATGGATTGCGCTTCCGGCCGGAGCCCACCCGCGGCGCTGCGGCCCCGCGGCTGATCACTGGCGTGACTGCCGCGACGACGAACGGACGCATCCTGGTAACGGGGTTGCGCCGTGGGACGGCCGCCTACAATGCGGGCTTCAACGTGAACGACGAGGTGATCGGCGTAAACGGCTACCGGGTGCGCGCCGAACAGTGGCCGGCGTATCTGGACAACTACAAGCCGGGCCAGACGGTGGACGTGCTGGTGGCGCGGCGCGACCAGTTGATGACGCTGAAGCTGGCCATCGTGGCGGACAAGCCCGCGTCGTGGGCGCTGGAGGCGAAACCGGACGCGACCGACGAGCAGAAGGCGCGCGTGAAATCCTGGATGCGGGAGTAGCTCTCCACGAATCGCTGCATGCCATAGCGTCACTTTTCACTCGAAGTCCAACTCTCTGTTCACCTGGAGCGACAGAAAAGGAGTCAGGTGTTAGGCTTACGATCATGGGCAAGCGTTGCGGCTATTTCATTGGCTCCCATCGGCCTGATGACCAGAGATGCACCGGGAAGGACCGGGGCTGCGGAGGCTTCGAACCGGCGCAGGAGCGGACTTTTCGAAAGACCGTTGTTGCCCGACAGAGTCCCCAAAATGGTTGTCTTGCCTTGGACGGCGACGTTCTATACCCACCACCTCCACTCGCGCACGCCCGCCATGGCATGGAGCACTTATTCCTGAGCGCCCGAGACCATGTAAGTCGATCGAAGTTCGGGTGGGTAAAGAGTGACGAGAGCTTCACGGTCCAGAGCTTCGTCACTCGCTACTTCCCGGTGGCGGTTGGAGCCGAGCAAATCCAGATTCTCTTCGATTTCTTTGATGCCGTCGCAAAGCTGCCAGAAGGTACGCCAGTTGCTGGATCGTACTTCCTTCGAGGAATTGAACCGAGGAACCTTGGGCTCGCATTTCACCGGGTCTTCTTTGCCAAGGGGACCTTATAGCGAGCGCCGCAAACGGCTTATTCCGAAACCCCGCTCCCGCCGTCGCGGGCTCCGCTCGGAGTACGCGCAGAAGGCGTACGTGAGATGCTGACTGCGGGAGCACTTGTGAATCAGCAACTGTACGACCAGATCATCAGGAACTTCTTCACCTGCGATCCGCACGCGATTACGGAGATATTCCGGGAGTTCATGTTGGCGGTGGATGCGGAGGGGAGTTTGCCTCCTTCTCCGCATATGTCGCAAAACTACGAGACAGCGCAGGCCAACCCGGAGATTCACGTGTTGCCCGGAAATCTCAAGGACGCGCGCGATGCCGTGTTTCCTTACTTCTGGGGCACTGACAGCTGGGCATCGCCGCTGCATCTGGAGAACGTCAAGGGGCCGGCGAACTACGCCTCGCTGGTGGGTGCGCTGGCGTGCCTGCTGAAGAATCCGAACCTCTGCACGGACACCTACAGCCAGCGCTCGAACGAGCTGGAAGTGAAGGCAGTGACGGCGCTGGCGAACCTGCTTTTCTATCACACCGACGATCCGTGGGGCGTGTTCACGATGGGCGGTACGATCTCGAATCTGTACGGCGCCAAGATCGGGATCGAGAGAGTGCTGCCGGGGGCGATGCAGAATGGCCTGGGCGGAGTGCGGGTGGCGGGCCTGGTTTCCGACGCGGCGCACTACTCGAACCGCAGCATCGCGGGCTGGCTGGGCATCGGCACTGAGCAGTTGCACGCCATCCCTACCGACGGCGCGTTGGCCATGCGTTTGGATCTGCTGGCGGAGAAGTTGGAGGAACTGCATAGCGACGGAGTGCGCGTGGCCTTTGTCACTGCCACGTTCGGCACGACGGACGGCGGCGGCATCGACGATGTGGCGGGCATCCGCCGGCTGATCGACGACTTCGCGGCGCGCCATGGCGTGCCGGCACCGCAACTGCACGTGGACGCCGCCGTGGGGTGGGTGCTGAGTTTTCTCACCGAGTACGACGTCACGCAGAACCCCCTGGATTTCTCTCCGCAATTGCTGGCGCTGGTGCGGCGCGCGCAGACCTATACAGAAGGGCTGCGTGTGGCCGACAGCATCACGATCGACTTCCACAAGATGGGCTGGGGCCACTATCCGGGCAGCGCGTTCCTGGTGAACCACCGTCCGGACCTGAAGTATCTGTCGCGCACGGTGGCGGACACACCGTATTTTTGTGAGGCGGACGCGCGACGAGATCCGGCACTCTTCACGCTGGAGTGCTCGCGGCCGGCACTGGGGCCCTATACGGTGATGGCATCCTTGAACGGCATTGGTTTGACGGGGTGGCAATTGTTGGTGGCGCGGGCTTTGGAGTTCTCTCAGGAGTTGAAGCTGCGCCTGGAGAAGCTGGACTACTGCAAGGTGCTCAATCTGGAGACCACGGGGCCGAGCGTACTGTGGTGGGTGCTGCCGAAGGGGCGGGACGCCAAGGCGATCCATCAGGCGGTCCTCGACGGGACCTTGCCGCCGGAGCGCTTCACGCAGTATTCCGGCGAAATCCGGCGCATGTTCGAGAAGCGCGAGCGGGCGATGGACGCGTCGGTGGACGCGCGGCTCAGTTTCACGACGAGCATCGGGCATCACCCGCACGGCGTGGCGCTGCCGGCGTGGAAGGCCGTGTTTTTCAATCCAAGGACGGATCGGACAGTGATCGACAGGTTGCTTTACAGCATTGAGGAACTGCTGTAGCGGCTTAGCGGGCGCGGGCCGGGTAGGTGATCCCGAACCCCGTCTTGAAAAGCGGATTGTCCAGATCGTGCGGGACATCCTCCTTCTGCTTGCGCACGGACTCCATGTCGCGCGGGAGATCAAGCGGCAGCTTGCCGGTGGCCGCGGCGTTGCCGAAGATGACGTCGAGCAGGGCGGCATCGCTGACATTGAAGTGAGCGAGGACGGCGGCGGCCTGATCGATGAACTCGGTCAGGACGGCGGGGCGGTCCATGAACATGGCCACGACCACCGGGGTGCCGGAGGCGGTTAACTGGCGGATCTTGGCGAGCTCGGCGGCGTTGTCCGCGCCGGCGTAAGCGAGAGTGCCCTCCTTGGCGCCGGGGAAGAAGCTGGCGCCTCCCTTGTGAGTTTCGAAGGGCGCGTTGACGGCGATGATGGCGAGATCGGCCTGCTTGGGATCGTCCACCAGAGTCCCGTAGGCGGCGGCCTTCTCCTTGTTGATGTTCTCGACGTAGAGCTTGCGGCCTGGCGCGGCGGGGAGGAGCGATTTCCCGTTCTTGAGCACCACGACGGACTTGCGCTGGGCGGCGGCGCCGGCATCCATCATGGGCTTGCTGGCCACGACGGCCTTGGCGCGCTCGGGATCGACATAGGGGTTATCGAAGAGGCCGAGCTCGAACATCGGCTTGAGCACGCGGCGCGCCGATTCATCCAGGCGGGCCGCGGTGAGCGTGCCGTCTTTCACGGATTCGAGAATGTACTTGGGGTCGTTATCGCCGCCGATCTGATCGACGCCGGCCTGCACCATGCGGAGCTGGCGTTCCTTTTCTGAGAGCGACTCCACGCCCCAGGGCATGTTGCGCAGCCAGTCTGTGACGACCAGCCCCTGATAGGCGAACTTGCCGCGCAGCATATCGCCCACGATCACCTTGGAGAAGTTCATGCCGACGGTGTCGTAGCCCTGCGGAATGGCGTAACCGGGCATGATGCCGCCGGTGCCGGACTCAAACGCGGCACGGAAGGGGATGAGGTGATGATCAAAGTGATTGCCGGGATAGATCTGCCATTTGCCGAAGTCGTTGTGGGGATCGAGCCCTTCCTTGACAGGCCCGTCGCCGGGGAAGTGTTTGGTGACGCAGAGCACGCTCTCCGGCGTGAGCGCGTTGCCCTGCATGCCCGCGATGTAGGCGCGAACCAGCGAGGAAACGGTGGCTGCGTCCTCGCCAAAGGTGCCGGCGATGCGATTCCACCTGGGCTCGGTGACGACGTCTGCCATGGGCGAGAGAGTGACGCTGAGGCCGAGGGCACGGAGTTCCTGGGCGGCGGTGCGGGCGGACTGGTAGACGAGGCCTGGCTCTCCGGTGGCGGCGAGGCCGAGCTGATCGGGCCACTGGGAGATATTGGGCGGCGGGGCGGCGGGGTTACGGGAGACGGCGTGGCGCGGGTCCGTGCTGAGCGCCAGGGGAATGCCGAGACGGGAGCCCTCGGCGAGCTCCTGGAGCCCGTTGTTGAAGCGGGCGGTGATTTCGGGCGGCTCCGTCGCGTTGGGCCGCAGGAGGATCCAGCGGACATTGCGATTGAGGATCAGCTCATTCGGCGTGGGCCGGTCCATGGGGGCAACGCCCTCACGGCGGGGCGGGGCGAAACCAGGGGCGGCGCCGGGGCGGGGCGGGGGCGGCGCATCGAGCACGACGCCTCCGGGTCCGGTAAAGCCGGCGAGCGACGAGTGGATCATGAGGCCGGCCTTCTCTTCACTGGTCATCTGGGTAATGAGATCGGCGGCGCGCTGTTGGGCGGGCAGGCGCCAGTCTTCGTAACGATCCAGCTTGCCGTTGCGGTTGAGATCCTTGAACTGGAGACCGTCTGATTTGAGGACGGGCGCGCGGCGGGCGCCGAGGGCGACTTGCGGCTGGGTGCAATCGGGGAACATGATCTGCGCGGTCTGATGGAGGTAGCGCCGCCAGTTCATCCACTCGTGCCCGCCAGTGCTGAGCACCCAGAAGTTGCGGATGGCGTATTTGTTGATGACGGCCATGACACCTTGGCCATTCTTGAGGGCGATATCGGTCTCGCCCTGGCCCATGTAGAAGGGCACGCGGAAGAGATCGTTGGTCTTGGGGTCCTTGAGCAGTTGCTGGAAGTTTTCCTCGAAGGCCTTTTGCTGCTCGGGGAAGTAGCCGGAGCTGTAGACGTAGAGCTCGCTGAACGTATCGAGGTGCGGCAGGCCGGTATTCATGACCACGAAGCCGCCCATGGAGAGGCCGGCGAGGGCGCGGCTCTCGCGGCCGGGCCGTGCGCGGTAGTGGCTTTCGACGTAGGGAATGATGTCCTTGAGATACTCCTGCGTGCAGGCGTCGTCCGTGCCGGGCACGGGCGGGGTAGGCACGGAGCAACGGGTGTGGGGCATCACGATAATCATCGGCTTGGCTTTGCCGGCGGCGATGAGGTTATCGAGGATGAGGTGAGCGTGGCCACCGCTTTTCGGATCGGTGTTGCTCCATTTGGAATCGTCGTCGCCGCCGCCGTGGTTCAGGTAGAGCACGGGGTATTTCGCCGACGGATTCTTAGCGTAATCCGGCGGCAGGTAGATGTGCATGCGCTTGTCGGCGCCGGCGTAGTTCTTGTAGCTGACCTTCTCCAGCGTGCCGTGCGGCACGTTGGTATTGGCGTAGAAACTGGTGTCCGTGGCGGCGGGGAGCGCCGGCAGAATGGGCAGAGGGCAGACGCCCGGCTTGGGCACCTCGCGGCGGGGCGGGGCCTGGGCCAGCGCCAGAGATCCCGCCAGTAAGCAGGCCAGAGCGGTCAGTGATTTCATGGTGGCTATCCCTTACTGAAAGAGCATGGGGGCGAACTCGTTGAGGTAGTCGCGCCAGTTGACCCAGGTGTGGCCGCCGGTGGTTTCTTTATAGACGGGGGCGAAGCCGTGGCGCTTGAACATGCCGACGGTCATTTTGGTGGTGTTGAGCAGGAAGTCCTCGGAGCCGGTGGCAAACCAGAAGACCTTGAGGCCCTTCTTGAGCTTGGCGTCGTCGAGAGTGGCCAGACGTTCCTTCTCCCAGGCGGGATTGGGGGAGGCGTTGAGATCGACCGGCGCGGGCGTGGCGGTGCGCGGGCCGGAGCCGAAGACGCCAGAACTGTAGACGCCGATATAGGCGAACTTGTCCAGGTGGGACATGGAGATGGTGAGGGTCTGGCCGCCGCCCATGGAGAGGCCGGCGATAGCACGCTGGTCGCGCTTGAGCAGTGTGCGGTAGTTCTTCTCGACGTAGGGCATGACGTCTTTGACGAAGTCTTCGCTGAATTCATCCCTGGCGGCGGCTCCACCGGGCGCGGGGCCGAAGGAGGCGCGGGTATGGCCGGCGGGCATGACGACGATCATGGGCTTGGCCTTTTTGGCGGCGATGAGGTTATCGAGGATGAAGTTGGCGCGGCCGGCGGAGGTCCAGGAATCATCGGAATCGCTGGCGCCGTGGAGGAGATAGAAGACCGGGTACTTGCCCTTACCCAGTTCATAGCCGGGCGGCGTGTAGATGTGCATGCGGCGGAAGCGGCCGAGGGCGGAGGAGTAGTAGTGGACCGCCGCGACGGCGCCGTGGGGCACCTGCTTGACGTCCATGAACTCGGCGCCGGGCACCTGGACGACGCTCCAGTTGTTGGTGTTGGATTCGCTGACCGCCGGATTGCGGGGATCGTTGACGGCCACGCCGTTCACGAGGAAGCGGTAGCGGTAGGCGCCCGGGATGACGGGACCCACTTTGGTTTCCCAGACTCCGCTTGCGGCCTTGACGAAAACGGGGCCGCCCTTGGGAAGATTCAGGATATCGCCGCCCTGCAAGGCGACGGTCTCAGCCTTGGGCGCGAGGATGCGGAAGACGATCTGCCGGTCCGGCAGCACCTCCGGAGAAGTCACCTGCGGGCCCTGCTGGCCCTGGGCGTAGGCGCTGGCGAGCGCGAGGATTGCGGCGAGGCTGAGCTTCCAATTGTAATGGCGTAACATGACCACTCCCTTATGCGGACGGGGCGCCGTAGTTGCGTACACGCGGCGCGGCGCGTGGGCCGATATTATCGAAACGGGCGGGAAATGACAAGGATGGCCAGGCCAGTTGCACCGCGGGCGCAGATCTAATAGGTTTTAAGGCAACACCATGAAACGCAGATCTTTTCTGAGTCTGGCCGGCGGGGCGATGGCCGCATCGGCCGCACACGCCGCGCCAGCCGCGTCCAAACCGAATATTGTTCTGATCTATGCCGACGACGTGGGCTACGGAGACCTGGGCTGCTATGGCGCGACCTCGGTGAAGACACCGAACCTGGACCGATTGGCGCAGCGCGGAGTGCGTTTCACGGACGCACACTCGTCTTCGGCGACATGCACGCCCAGCCGCTACTCGATGCTGACGGGCGAGTATGCGTGGCGGAAGAAGGGGACGGGCGTGCTGCCGGGGGACGCGCGGCTGATCATTGATCCCAGCCGGCCGACGCTGCCGCGGATGCTACAGGGCGCTGGGTATCGTACCGGCGTGGTAGGCAAGTGGCATCTGGGCCTGGGTACGGGCAACCTGGATTGGAATACGGAAATCAAGCCGGGGCCGCTGGAGGTGGGGTTTGATTCGGCGTTCATCATGCCGGCAACGGGCGACCGGGTGCCGTGCGTGTACATGAAAGACCGGCGGATTGTGGGGCTGGACCCCCAGGATCCGATTCGCGTGGATTATGAGAAGCCAATCGGGAACGAGCCGACGGGCCGCAGGAACCCCGAGTTATTGAAAATGCACCCGAGCCACGGGCACGACATGGCGATCGTGAACGGGGTGAGCCGCATCGGGTATATGACGGGCGGCAAGTCCGCGCTTTGGGTCGACGAAGACATGGCCGAGACGTTCGTCAACAACGGCATTCAGTTCCTCGACAAGTACCGCAACGATCCGTTCTTTCTCTACTTCGCCACCCACGACATTCATGTGCCGCGGGTGCCGAATCCGCGCTTCGCCAACGCCACCACCATGGGCCCGCGGGGCGCAGCCATCGCCGAACTCGATTGGTCCGTGGGCAAAATCCTCGATCACCTCGACGCCATCGGCGTGGCCAACAACACGCTGGTCATGTTCTCCAGCGACAACGGCCCGGTAGTGGACGACGGGTACAAGGACGACGCGGTGGAGAAGCTGGGCAGCCACAAGCCGGCGGGGCGGCTGCGCGGGGGGAAGTACAGCAACTTTGAGGGCGGGACGCGGGTTCCGCTCATCGCCCGCTGGCCCCTCCGCATCAAACCCGGCGTCTCGGATGCGCTCATCGGACAGCACGACTTCTTCGCATCGTTCGCCAGCCTCACCAACCAGAGACTGGCCGCCGATGCTGCGCCGGACAGCTTCGACGTTCTGCCCGGCCTGCTGGGCGAGGCGAAAAAGGGCCGCGAGTGGATCATTGAGCACGCCCGCAACCTCTCCATGCGCAAGGGTGAGTACAAAATGATCGAGGCCGGTCCCGGGCCGGCGATTCAAGTGAATACCAACACCGAAACCGGCGCCGCCCCGAGCCCGCAGCTTTACCGCGTCACCACCGATCCAGGCGAGCGCACCAACCTGGCCGCCCAGATGCCGGACAAGGTCGCCGAGCTCGGTGCCCTGCTCAACACCGTCAGGTCCTCGCCGCGATCCCGTCCCTGAAACACAACATGTCACTGACTTCCCGCCGCAGATTCCTCGGCTCCGGTCTCATGGCCGGCGCCGCCTGGGCGCAGGCCCCCAAGCGCCCCAACATCCTCTTTGTCATCGCCGACGACTGGTCGCACGGCCACGCCGGCGCCTACGGCTGCAACTGGGTGAAGACGCCGAATTTCGATCGTGTCGCGCGCGAGGGAGTCCTGTTCACCAACTGTTTCACATCCAACCCGAAATGCAGCCCGTCGAGGGCCACTATCCTCACGGGCCGCAACTCCTGGCAGTTGAAGGAGGCGGTAAACCACTACAGCGTCTTCCCCAACGAGTTCCCCGTCTATCCCTCGCTGCTCGAAAAGGCCGGTTACTCCGTTGGTCTCACGGGAAAAGGCTGGGGTCCGGGCGATTTTCAGTCAACCGGATTCGCCCATAACCCAGCCGGCCTGCCCTACCAGAAGCGAACCGCCAAACCACCCTACAACGGCATCTCGAACATCGACTACGCCGCCAACTTCGGCGACTTTCTCGATCAGCGCCAGAAGGACAAGCCGTTCTGTTTCTGGCTCGGCGGCCAGGAGCCGCATCGCCGTTACGAAGAGGGCTCCGGCGTCCGCGCCGGCCGCGATCCCAAAGCGGTGCAGCTACCCTCCTACTATCCCAACCATCCGGTCGTCCGCAGCGACATGCTGGACTACGCCCTCGAGGTCGAGTGGTTCGACGAGCACCTCGGCCGCTCCCTCCGCAAGCTGGAAGAGATCGGCGAACTCGACAACACATTTGTCGTCGTGACGTCCGATCACGGACAGCCCTTCCCTCGCATCAAGGGCCAAATCTACGAGCAGGGCTTCCACATCCCGCTCGCCGTGCGCTGGGGTAGGAACCTGGCCGCGGGCCGCACCCTGGATGATTTCATCAACGCCCGCGACTTCGCCCCCACTTATCTGGAGCTCGCCGGTCTCAAACCGCCGCCCTCCATGACCGGTCGCAGTATGCTGGATCTCCTCAAGACCGGCAAGTCTGACCCCGCCCGCAACGTGATGCTGATCGGCAAGGAGCGCCACGACATCGGCCGCCCCAACGATGCCGGCTACCCCGTCCGCGCCATTCGCACGCCCGATTTCCTCTACGTCCGCAACTACCACCCGGACGCCTGGCCCGCAGGCAATCCGGAAACGGGCTATCGCAACGTGGATGACTCCCCCACTAAGGAACTCCTCCTCTCCAGCTTCGACCACCACTATCAGCTCGCCTTCGGCAAGCGCGCCGCCGAAGAGCTCTATCACATGCCTACGGATCCGGATTGCGTCATCAACCTGGCCGCCGAGCCGAAACACGCCCAATCCAAGCGCCAACTCCGTGACCGGATGGACGAGATGCTCCGCCAGGAAGGCGACCCGCGCGCCCTGGGGCGCGCCGACTTCTTCGACACCATCGAATACACCGGCCCAAAGAAGCACTCGTACGGCAGTTGGCTGAAGAACCAGCGCCCGTAGCCGGCCCACGAAGGGCAGAGAAAGCCGGATGGAAGAATAGTTGACAGTTTAGTCGTGGCGTGAGACACCTTTTCGAAACCTAGGAGGATTCTCATGTCAATGGTCCGCTCGTTCGCTCTCCGCTCACTTCCAGCGCTCTTCGTGCTCCTTACACTCGCCGGCGCCTCCCAAACCGCAACTTTCATGTTCAGCGGCCTTTGCCTGGACTGCCCGCCGCCAAGTGAAACTCAAAACGTCACGGCGACACTCGTGGCGGTGAATTCCTATCAGCTGGGCGACAAAGTCAATCCAGCTAACTTCGTGTCATTCACATTTGACGGGTCAGTCAACATCCCGGGAGGATTCATCTTCACGCTTCTGGACGACTGGGGTGGCTAGATACCGCAGAATCTTCCTGGCCCCGCGCGCCTGAGCCTCTATGGCAGAGACTCGGACTTCAAATACGGATTCGTCTCCAGGCTCGATGGCACCTGGGATGTCTACAGGAACGGGGTTAATAAAGACACTGGCAGCGGAGGGACCTGGGCCGGCGGAAGCACGAACACCGTCCCCGAGCCCGGAGCCTTCCTTCTTGTCGCTGGCGGCCTGGCCGCGATCGGCCTGCGCCGTTGGAGGCGCCAAAGCTGACCGATAGTCCCAAATTCACTGAGTGAAGCGGCGGGCGCTCTCCGGAGCCCCGCCGGTTTGCGTTTTAGAGCCACGCCGGAGTGCTATGCTCCAGCCAGGACTCCACTTTGCAGCGCATCGCCATCACCGGCGCCACCGGATATATCGGTGGACGCCTGATTCCACGGCTGCTGGAGTGCGGCTACTCCATTCGCTGCCTGGTGCGCACGCCAGCCAAGCTGGCGGGCCGCTCGTGGGCCGGCCTGCCGGAGGTGGAGATCGTCACGACGGATCTGGGCGATGCGGACTCCATCGCAACGGGGCTGGCGGGGTGCAGCGCGGCCTACTACCTGGTGCATTCGATGACCTCGGCCGGCGCGGATTACGCGAAGCGCGATAACGAGCTTGCTGCCAACTTTGCACAGGCCGCCCAGCTGGCCGGCGTGGGCCGCATCATCTACCTGGGCGGGTTGGGAGAGACCGGGGCGGGCCTCAGCGAGCATCTTGCGTCGCGGCGGGAGGTGGAGGAGGCGCTGGGGAGTGGTGGCGTGCCGGTGACGGTTTTGCGGGCGGCGATGATTATCGGCTCTGGCTCAGCGTCCTTCGAGATCCTGCGCTATCTGGTGGAGCGGCTGCCGGTGATGGTGACGCCGAAGTGGGTGAGCACGCGCTGCCAGCCGATCGCGGTGAGGAACGTGATTGGCTATCTGGTGGGCGCGCTGGACAAGGCAGAGACGGCGGGGCACGTTTACGACATTGGCGGACCGGAGGCGCTGCGCTATCGCGAGATCATGCGGATCATGGCCGAGGAGTTGGGGTTGCGGGCACGCTGGGTGATCCCGGTGCCGGTGCTGACGCCGCGCCTGAGCTCGTACTGGATCCACCTGGTGACGCCGCTAAGCCACGACATCGCCAAGCCGCTGGCAGAGGGGCTCAAGAACCCGGTGGTGTGCCGGGAGGATGCGATCACGCGGGTGATTCCGCAGCAGTTGCTGAGCGTGCGGGAGGCGATTCGCGCGGCGCTGGTGAAGGTAGCGGATCATCAGGTGGAGACGAGCTGGCAGATGGCCGGCCCGATTCCGGGTGATCCCGATTGGGCGGGCGGCACTGTATTCCGCGATGCGCGCGAGATTGTGATTGCGGCTCCGGCGGCGGCGGTATTTCGGGCGGTCTGCCACATTGGGGGCGGGCATGGCTGGTATGCGGCGGATTGGCTCTGGCAGATCCGCGGATGGATGGATAAGCTGGCGGGCGGCCCCGGGTTGCGGCGCGGGCGGCGGGATCCGGAGAGTGTCGCCTACGGGGAGGCGTTGGACTTCTGGCGGGTTGTGGGTATTGAGCGGGACCTGCGCCTAACGCTCCGGGCCGAGATGAAGCTGCCTGGGGAAGCGCTGCTGGAATTCCGGATCGAATCGACCGGGCCGAGCCAGTGCACCTTGAGACAGACCGCGCTGTTTCATCCGCGCGGCCTGTTGGGGCTGTTGTACTGGTATGCGGTGGTCCCGCTGCACCACGTTGTTTTCCGCGGCATGTTGCGTGGGATTCGAAGTGAAGCAGTGCGGCTGGCCGCCGCCGGAGCCGGATGATCGCGGACTCTGGCGGGGAGGACTCCGTGGCTACTGCTTGGCCGGTAGAGCCGCCGCGATGGCAGTGGCCGCGGCGGTGCAAGCAGGATGACCCCAACCGTTCGCACTGACGCCCTGGGCCTGGCCGGGCAGCACAACGATGTCGTAGACAATGTTGTCCGGACGGGATGGGTCTCCAGAGACGCCGCCCGGCAGAAAGTCCAGGTTGAGGCCGTGGCGGGTGCGCCAGGCGATATTGTGATCGGCGCAGGAGGAATCGCCGCTGACGCCGAGGCCGCCTATCAGAATGCGGCTGGAATTGTACAGCGCGAGGCCGCCGCCAAAGACGTTAACGCCACCGATTGTGCCGCCAACCATCGGGTCGTTGGCGCGACCGTTGTTCTGCGGATTGCCTTGATAGGCAACGGCGGTGTTGACCGGATTGCTGGCCTGCAGCCCGAATAGGCTGCCGCCGGGCTGAACCGCACTATATAGATTGGCGGTGGAGAGTACCAATCCCGGCAGGCTGAAGGCGTTGGCTGTATTTGCTTTCTGCGCCGAGATGACACGACTGCCCGGCCACTGGTCTCCGCGTTCGATGCCGGTGTAGGCGACCGCGCAGACCATGCCATCGCGGTTCACCAGGGTCCCCCACATGTCCAGATTGAAACCGCCATTCGCCGCGTTTCGGGCGGCAATCAAAGCAGCCTTGAGCTCCGCGTGGGAAGGAAGGTCCTTGCAGTCTGACTTGCCGTCTTTGTCACCGGCCCAGGCGAAGCTGCAGGCGAGCCCAACGATCGCCAGAGTTCTCGCGACTGAGAGAGAGATTTTCAACACATCGCACCTCCGTGTAGTTCGCCCCAGAGGGCGTTGCGTAAAGCATACACGAAGATCAAGATTGCCGCAAAGTGGTGGGTATTGCGTGGGCGCGGCGGTGCGAGTGGCTACCGCAGGTTCTTGTTGAAGAACTCGAGGGTGCGCTTCCAGGCGAGTTCAGCCGCGGCCTTGTCGTAGCGCGGGGTGGTGTCGTTGTGGAAGCCGTGATTGACGCCCTCGTAGACGTGGGCGGTATAGGCGACGCTGTTGGCCTTGAGCGCCTCTTCGTAGGCGGGCCAACCGCCGTTGACGCGGGTATCGAGGCCGGCGTAGTGGAGCAGGAGGGGCGCCTTGATCTTGGCGGCATCGGCGGCGGGCGGTTGTCCGCCGTAGAAGGGGACGGCTGCGGAGAGGTCGCTACCGAGGCGGACAGCGAGCATATTGGAGACGGCGCCGCCGAAGCAGAAGCCGACGACGCCGATCTTGCCGGAGCAGTCTGGCCGGGCCTTCAGCCAGCGGGCGGCGGCGATGAAGTCCTCATTCATCTTGGGCCGGTCGACGCTGCCGAAGAGCTTGGAGGCTTGTTCGTCGGTGCCGGGATAGCCGCCGACGCTGGAGAGGCCGTCGGGGGCATAGGCGATGAAGTTCTCGGTGCCCAGACGCCGGGCGACGTCCTCGATGTAGGGGTTCAGGCCGCGATTCTCATGCACCACGAGGATGCCGGGCAGCTTGCCGGCGGCCTTGGCGGGCTTCACGAAGAGGCCCTTGATGCTGCCGTTGCCCTGCGGCGATTCGACGGTGGCGGACTCGGTCCGGATGCGGCTATCGTCCTTGGGCACCTGCTGGGCCCAGGCGTAGTTGGGCCGCAGGCTCTCCCAGAGAGCAGTGGCCGTGACGCCGCCTACGGCGTATTTCTGCGCGCCGTCGAGGAATGCGCGGCGGTCAATGTCGCCGTGAACGTACTTGTCGAAGAGATTGAGCAGCTCCTGCGGATAGTCGCTGGCTTTCTTGCGCTCCATATGATGAGAGCCCCCTTGAAGGCAGAGGATAGCATAGTGGCCCGACTGTGGAGGGCATTTTGACGGACCGTCCCGGCGCGGTGTTGTACCATTCCATCTAACTGGAAACTCCGTGACACTCCCTGAGCTATTTGATCTTTCCCTGGCGGGCGATGCAGATCGACCTGCGCTTGACTGGCAGAACCGGACTTACACATTTGCCGAGATCGGCCGGAGGGCGGCGCGCATGGCCTCCGTCCTGGAGGGCAAGGGCCTGCTGCCGGGCGACCGTTTGTGCATCTATCTGCCGAACTGTCTGGAGTTCATCGATCTCTTTCTGGCGGCGACGCGGCTGGGCATCATCTTCGTGCCGGTGAATATCCTTTATCGCGACCGCGAGATCAGGCACATCCTGACGGACGCCGACCCGGCGGCGATTGTGACGACTGCGGAGTATGCGGAGCACGTGCCGGCAGGCGTGCCCATCTGGATTGCGGGAGAACTGGGCGAGACGGCGGCGACTGCGCCGCCCAGCGCGACACGCGTATCGGACCCGGACGCACCGGCGGCCGTTGTCTACACCTCCGGCACGACGGGGGCGTCGAAGGGCGCCATCCTGTCGCACAACGTATTCGGCGTCAACGCGGTGAATATCGTTTCGTGCTGGCGGATCAAGAGTGAAGACAGGCTGCTGCTGACGCTGCCGCTCTTCCACGTGCACGGGCTCGCCAACGGCATCTGCGGCTGGCTGCTTTCGGGCTGCCGGCTGATGTTGACCGAGCGCTTCGATCACACGCAGGCAGCCGGGTGGTTTCTCGATTTCCAGCCGACTGTGTTTTTTGGCGTGCCGACGATGTACGTGCGCCTGCTGGAGCTAGAGGCGAGCACGGCGGGCGAGATCGGCGAGCGGATGCGGCTGTTTGTGTCGGGCTCGGCGCCGCTGCCGGCGCAGGTGTTGGAGGAGTTCCGGAGGCTCTACGGGCACACGATTCTGGAGCGCTACGGCATGTCCGAGACGCTGATGAACATCTCCAACCCGTACGCGGGGGAGCGGCGGCCGGGCGCCGTGGGGTTGCCTTTGCCGGGCGTCTCGGCGCGTGTGGTGGACGCGGAGTGCCGGCCGGTCCCCGACAATACGACGGGGGAGCTATTCCTGCGCGGCTCCAATGTGTTTTCCGGCTACTGGCGCCGCCCGGACGCGACGGAGGCGGCGTTTCACGAAGGCTGGTTCCGCACGGGCGACATCGCAGTGCGCTCGCCGGACGGCTATTTCACGTTGCAGGGCCGGCGGAGTGATCTGATCATATCGGGCGGGTTCAACATCTATCCGCGCGAGATTGAGGAGTTTCTGGCGGAGTTGCCGGAGGTGGCGGAGGCGGCGGTGGCCTCGGCGCCGGACAAGCGACGCGGGGAAGTGCCGGTGGCGTATGTGGTGGCGGCGCCGGGCGCGAGCATTGATGCGGCGGCGCTGGAGGCGGCCTGCCGGGCGCACATGGCGTCATTCAAGATCCCGCGCGCGTTTGTGGTGATGGAGAAGCTGCCGCGCACGGCGCTGGGCAAGATCCAGAAGCACCTACTGCCGCGGTGGCAGCAACCGGAATGAACGCCGCCTTTCAACTGCTGCTGACACTCACTGGCGTCACGCTGCTATTCGGATGTGCGCAGGTCAACGGCACGATGGAGGGCGCCGCGCGGCAATCGCTGCGCCTGTGCCGCGGGCGGGCCTCCCTGCTGCCGTTGCTGTTCTTCTGTCTGGCCGCTCTGCTGGCGATGGCTGGACCGGGCGCCATTCTCTCTACGGCCCTGGTTGCGCCGTTCGCCATGACGACGGGGGCCAGCGCGCGGGTCCCGGCGTTTCTGACGGCACTGATGGTGGCCAATGGCGCCAACGCGGGCAATCTCTCACCCTTTTCGACGGTGGGCGTGGTTGTCAACGGACTGATGTTGCAGGCCGGGCTGGGCGGGCACGAGTATCGTGTCTGGTTTTACAGCGCGGCGGCGACGTGCCTGGTAGCGGGGGCAGCGTGGTTTCTGTTTGGAGGGCTGACGTTGTTCCGGCGCGGCCGCATTGAGGCGATGCCGGCCCCGCCGCCGATGGAAGCCCGCCACGCCATCACGCTGGGCGTCACTGCGCTGTGGATTGCGGCGGTGGTGATCTGGCGCGCCCCGCTGGGGTTGGGCGCGATGGGCGCGGCGGCGATACTGTTTCTGTGCCGAGTGGCCTCACCGAAAGACGCCATCCGCAGAATGCCCTGGAAGATGATTGCACTGGTGGTTGGCATCAGCACGGCCGTATCGATGCTGGAGCGCGCGGGCGGCCTGAGCTGGTTCCAGGACATGATCACGCGGGTATCGACGCCGCGCACGGTGCACGCGGTGCTGGCGGCGCTCACGGGCGTGATCTCGGCGTATTCCAGCACATCGGGCGTGGTGCTGCCGGCGTTCCTGCCGCTGGCGCCCGGGCTGGCCGCGCGGCTGCCCGGCGTGGATGCCTTTGCGCTGTGCATCACGATCAACATCGGCTCGTCGCTGGTGGACGTCTCGCCGCTGTCTACGCTGGGCGCGCTGTGCATCGCCGCGGCGCCAGCCAGCGCGGACACGCGGCTGTTGTATCGCAATCTGATGCTGTGGGGCTTTGCCATGGCGCCAGTTGGAGCGCTGTTATGTTTTCTGCTGTGGAGCCGCTAGCCGGTTAGCCGCCGGCGATAGCGCCTACCACGAAGAACGGCTCTGTGCCGTGGGCGACCGCGACCGGCAGCGCGGCGTCGGGCGATTGGTGCGAGAGATCCTCTTCGCAGGCAAAGAACCTGACGAAAGGCCGGCGCTGTTGGGTGACATGATCGCGGATGGTGCCGCGGAGCATAGGGTAGCGGGCCTCCAGCGCGTTGAGCACGGAGCGCTGCGTGACCGGGCTATCCACTTCGAGTTGAACCTCAGCCGGCACTCCGGCCAGGTGCCGGAGATGGGCCGGCAGGTACACGCGGATCATGGCAGGGTCTGGACTTCCACGGAGAGCACGGGGGGGAGATCCCGCACGATGGGCGCCCAGTGATCACCCGAATCTGCTGAGGCGTAGACCTGGCCGCCGGTGGTGCCGAAATAGATGCCGCAGGAATCGAGCGAATCCACTGCCATGGCGTCGCGCAACACGTTCACATAGCAGTTGCTCTGCGGCAGCCCGTTTCCGAGCGGCTCCCACTCGTTGCCGCCGGTGCGGCTGCGATAGACGCGCAGTTGGCCGTCGGGAGGGAAGTGTTCGGAATCGCTCTTGATGGGGACGACGTAGAGGGTTTCGGGTTCATGGGCGTGGACGTCGATGACGAAACCGAAATCGGTGGGCAGGTTGCCGCTAACCTCATGCCACAAATCGCCGGCGTTATCGCTGCGCATGATGTCCCAATGCTTCTGCATGAAGAGCACGCCGGGGCGTTTAGGGTGCATGGCGATATGGTGCACGCAGTGGCCGACTTCGGCGTCGGCATCGGGAATGTACTCAGAGCGCAGGCCGCGGTTGATGGGCAGCCAAGTGGCGCCGCCGTCATCGGTGCGGAACGCGCCCGCGGCGGAGATGGCGATATAGATCCGTGCGGAGTTGCTGGGATCGAGAATGATGGTGTGCAGCCCCATCCCGCCGGCGCCGGGCTGCCACTGAGAGCCCGACCCGTGGCCGCGCAAACCAGAAAGCTCGTGCCAGGACTTGCCGGCGTCGGTGGAGCGGAAGAGGGCGGCGTCTTCCACTCCGGCATACACGGTGTCGGGGTCTGTCAGCGACGGCTCGAGATGCCAGACGCGCTTGAATTCCCAGGGATGGGGCGTGCCGTCGTACCACTGGTGTGTGCCCGTGACGCCGTCGTAGGCGAATTGATTGTCCACCGGCTCCCACGTCTGGCCACCATCGCCGGAGCGCTGGATCAGTTGCCCGAACCAGCCGCTGGTTTGCGACGCGTACAGCCGGTTGGGGTCCACCGGCGAACCCTTCGCGTGATAGATCTCCCAGCCCGCGAAGAAGGGGCCGCTGACGTCCCACTTCTCCCGCTTGCCGTCCGACGATAGAATAAACGCGCCCTTCTTGGTGCCGACCAGCACACGTACCTGGCTCATCCCTCATCCCCTTCATCTGCTGAGTTTCCCAAAATGACCATCTCCGCCGCCTGTCGCGCCATCACAACCCGATGGGCGCTTGGACCGCGGATTCCCAGTTGCTTCTTCGTACAATAACGGCGCTTCCCGAATAATGCAAGTTTAGCCGGGCGGGCGGCTGAAGTGATATAACACAGGCGTCCCCACGAGGTGACGTCGCGATGGATCCACGCTGGCAGATGTTTGCCTGGGCTGTGCCATTCTTTCTGGCCGGCGGAGTGGCATTTGCGCTGATCCTGTTGACCTGGCGTTTCCGGAACCAGCAGACGGTTTACCTGTTTCAAATCACGATGCTCCTGGTAGGCCTGTGGCCTGTCAGCGTCGGCCTGGAACTACTTAGCGTGGACGCGCCGTTCAAATACCGCCTGCTCCAGGGCCGCACATTTATCATGCTGTTCGCGGGGCTCACTCACTTCCTGTTGTGCCTGGAGATCGCGGGCATCTGGAAGGCACGGAAACAGAAGATCACGATCGTGCTGTTTGGCCTGTGCGTCCTTGTACTCTCCCTGAACCTGGCGCCGGCGGAGTGGGGCGGGTTTGAGGTGAACCTGCGGCTGGCTCCCACGTTTCCCCACCGCGCGCTGATGGACGACGGCACGCTGCGCGTGGCATTCCGGCTGGTGCTCAATGGGCTGCTTCTGGGCGGGCTGGCCGTAGTGGCCACGCGCTGGAGGGAGAGAAACGCCGCGTATCGCTGGGCCATCCTGGCGCTGCTGGCGGGGCAGTCCACACCCGTCCTGATTGATTTTCTATTCCGGCAGGGGATTTCGCCGTGGGAAGGCATGAACTTTTCATCGCTGGGTGTGATGGCGTCCGGCACGGCCTGGGCGTGGGTGGTGTGGCGGTGTGGAATTCTGAATCTCCTCCCCCTGGGCCGGGCCGAAATCCTGGACCAACTGACCGAACTGCTATTCATCGTAGACAGTGACGGAAGGCTAGCCGACTGCAATCGCAGCGCGCTGCAGAAGTTGGGCGGCCGAAAGCAAGACTGGATTGGGCTTGGCACCGCATCGCTGCCTGCACCGTGGGACACCGTACTCGATGCCGGCGAGGCCGGGCAAATTCCGATTGCCGAGAGAGTCTTCGATCGCACGCATTCCGATGTCTGGAGCCCGACGGGCGCGTTGGCGGGGCGCATCGTGATGCTCCACGATGTGACAGAGACGGTGCGGATGAAGCGGCAGATGCTGGAGTCCCACCGGATGGAGGTGGTGGGCCGCATGGCTGGCGGCATCGCGCACGAATTCAACAACCTGCTGACGGTGATACTTGGCTATGCCGACGTGCTGAGCCACTCCGAGGGGTTGGATTCGGGCGCCAGGGTGTGCCTGGACAGTATCCGGCAATCGGGCGAACGAGCTGCCGCCTTGACGCAGCAACTGCTCTCGTTCAGCCAGAAGCAGCGCCTGCAGCCGGTGCGGCTGGACGTAAACGCGGTGGTGGAAGGAATGGCCGCGATGTTGCGGCAGGCGGTAGGAGAGAAGGTGGCGATCAGCTTCGACCTGAAGCCGGAACTGGGCGCGGTAAAGGTGGACAGGTCGCAGTTGGAGCATGTGCTGCTGGAGGTGGCCTCCAATGCCCGGGATGCGATGAGGGATGGGGGATCACTGACGATCCGAACGCGTGGGAGTGGAGACGGCCGGGTGTGCATTGAAGTGGAGGACAACGGCCCCGGCGTGGACGAGAAGATCCGGGACCAGGTTTTTGAGCCCTTCTTCACCACCGGCCACCCCAGTCAACGGTCCGGCCTGGGGCTCTCGATGGTACACGGGTTCGTGACGCAGACGGGCGGGTCCATTGCGATGGAAAAAGGCCAACAGGGCGGGGCGCTGGTGCGGATGGAGTTCCCATGCTCCACCTAGGCGGCCGGCACGCCCGGTGGCGCGGATAGGGTCTTCCCCTCACTGACACAGACAGCGTTTCGATCTACAATCCTGCCAGGAGGTTCTCCAATGCGCCTGCTGTTTGGTCTCTCCGTGATTGTGCTGCTGCCCGCCTCGGGCCTGTGCCAGACAATGGTGGAAAGCGCGATCCTGTCCGGCTCCGTGGCGGCCAGCGCCTCGGGTGGGGCAGCGGCCACGGGCAACGCGCTCTCCAAGGCGTTGGGCAACATCGACTCGACCCTCGCCCGTGCCGCTGGAGGGCCCGCCACGGCCCTGGTGCGCGAGCGGCGGCCCACAGCCACCCCTCCGCTCCCCAAGCCGCCCCAGGCCGCCTTTGAGGGCATTGCAGCCGGCACCAGCCGCACAGATCTGATCGCCAAGGCGGGCAAGCCGCAGTTCTCCATCGCCAGTTCTGACGGAGAGATTCTGCGCTACACCACGAGGGAGGGCGGGTCTATCCGCATCAGCATTGAGGACGGCAAGGTGGCCACCGTGGAGCAGACTCCGCCCAAGCCGGCGGCTACTCCGGCGCCCACGTCAGCAGACCCCGCGAAATAAACTCCCGTTTGGCGCGCCGGGTGATGTCTGACATCATGGCCGGCTCATAGCGGTGGTCGTAGACATACGCTTTGATTTTGAGCGTCATGTATGGCGACTCGGTGTAGCAATCGGCCAAGGCGACCACCATGCGCCGGCCGAGGTGCGTATAGGGGCACGCCACGGCGATCTCCCTGCCGATCCGCAGGACCAGATCCGGATCAACGCCGGGCGGCAGGAAAACCTCCGTCACCACCAGGCACTCCGGAACTCCAGCGTTGGCGTTGAAGGTGAAATTGCCTAGGACTTCGGAGTTGGGCACGGTGACGAGCGTGTCATCGGGAGTCATGATCTTGGTGCTGCGCAGCCCGATCTGCTCGATCTCGCCGTAGGCGGCGCCGACCTTGACGCGATCCCCGATCTGATACGGCCGGTCTGTCACGATCACGAGTCCGCCGATGAGATTCTTGACGAGATCCTGGGCGCCGAGAGCGATGGCGATGGCGATGGACCCCAGTGCCGCCAGAAACGCATCCTGGGTGGGCGCCAGAGTCTGAGCCGACCACAGCAAAGCGCCAAACCAGATGAGTATGCGCAGAGGCGGCTCCACCTGGCGGGCCAGAAAGCGCATCCGGGGATTCCTCTGAGCCAGACCATCGAAGAGGGTTCGCGCCCACTTCAACAGCAACCACGTCAATCCCAGGAGCAGAGCGACAAACAGCAACCGGCCCGACGTCACCTGCATGAGCACTTTGGTTTCCACGAGATATTCTCCTTACGTCAGGTTCACGCGCTGCAGCAGGTCATTTACAAATCTCTGAGCTTCCGGCCGGACGCGCAAGCCCAGATGCTCGGGGTCGCGCTCGATGAGGCCGAGGGCGGCTAGGCGGTCCATCTTTCCGCGGCTGGCCGATTCGGCCTCGCAGAGCACAACCGCCAGTTCAGCGGCGGTCATGGATCCGTGCTCCTGAATTGCCTGGAGCGTGAAGTGGTCCGCCTGGGCCAGGACGCCGCGCAGAGGTGCGAAGCGCGGTTCCAGGGGCTGGCGGATGTCCACGGTCTCGCCCTCCACCCGCTCAATCGAGCTGCCCCACAGTTCAAACGCGGAGCGGAAAACCCCGCCGGACTGCTCATAGAGCGAATCGAAGTAGAGTTTCTGGGGAGGCTGCTCCAGTTCCAGCCACTGCCGGATGCGGCTGACGCGGGGATCGCCCGCCGGCGGCGGCGCGAATCGCAAGCGCAATCCAGAGAGGCGGTGGCGCTGGAGTATTGCGTTTTCCAGGTCGTCCCTGGACACGCTCATGGCGTTGACACGGTGGGAGAAGACATGGCTGAAGGCGGCGCCGGCCTCCAGAACGCGCAGCGCTTTGTCGTTCATGGAGACCACCCACAGCGTGCTCGCCGCGGTCCGATGGATCCACTGAACGAGATGCTGGACGGCCTCAAAGCCGCCGACGCGGCGCAGAAACGTACGCTCAAACTCCTCAATTACGAGGATGCGCCGCTCTGCCGCGAAGGCGAGCTCCAGATCCGCATCCGGGGCAACACCGAGAGCCTCGCGCAGGAAGGCATCCACCATTTCGGTGCTCTCCAGGCGTTGCCGGAACTGCCTGCGCAGCACGGTGCAGCCGGAGAAGATCCCCGCGCTGGCGCAATTCAGGAGGCTCGTCTTGCCGCTGCCGCGCGCTCCCACCACCAGACAGGCCGCAAACCGGCCATCCGTCCAGTCCTTCAGCGCCTGAGCGAGGCCGGACAGTTCCAGGTCCCGCCCAACGAGAAACCGCTCATCGGAGACAGGCGCCACCTGAAACAGAGAGCGGTAGATCCCCGGCAACATCAACTTCGATACCGGCAGCAGAAGCGTATCCCGTAGGGTGGGCCGCCGGACCACGGGCGCAAGGGGGGGCCGAACGGGCAGCCTCCAACCCAGAAACTCCAGGACGTCATCCCAGCGCGCGACGGCCCAGTTTGGCCAGCTGGCCAGAACGCGCCTGGCCTCCCGTCCGGAGCTCCGTATGGCGGCGGCCAGGAGCCGCCAGCCGCGCTCGCGTTGCAGCAGCGCGAACCAGCCGAACTGGCCGGCCTCCAGCGCGGCATAGCCTTCCTCGGACCATGCCGAGAAAGACGCCAGGGTCCGCTGATCCAAATCCTGACCCGTTGCCGCGTCTGCCAGGTGGGAGGTGAGCATCGCCGCGGCGTTGGCACACGCCTCGGCCACCAACTCCGGGTCTCCGGATTGCCGCCAATACTCGACGAGCTCCCGCGCGCGCACCACGTCGCGGGCGATGGACGCGCCGCGCTCCCAGTACGCCTCTATGATCCCTTGCAGTGCCTTACGCCCGTGCAGCACCTGAGCGGTGTGGAAGGCATCCCGCGGCCGGGCTTTCCGCCAGGTGGGCCGCGTTCCTGGCTCTACGAGTTCGGTAATTTCCGGCAGACGGCTCGCGGTGGCCTCATCAATCCGCTGCTCCCAATGATTCAGCCGCTCCTCGGGGCTTGCCAGGGGAAGGGTCTCAGCCGCGAGTCCTCCGCCAACCGTCCATTGAATGGTTGTCCGGGCGCTCTCCTCTATGGCCGCGCGTTCCTCTCGCAGACTGGTAACCAAGTCTTGCGTCTCATCCAGCCAGATCAATCCGATTTCACGAACTGCCAGCTCCATCTCGAATGTAGAAACGATGGCGCGCTGCTGGCGCCACCATTTCTGATCGAGCTCGGCTTTGGCAGGCGAGGGCGCCGCAACGGCCACCCAATCCGTGTAGTCCTGCAGAATCCCGGCTGTCTCTTCCTGCAAGGACGCCTGGTGCTGATCCCACTCCTGCCACTCCTCCACGGCTCCCCGGCTCCGCCGGATGCGCCACGGCTCGCACAAGTCCAATGCCATTTGGGCCAGGGTCGACTCGAGACGCGCAACCAGAGAGGAGTCGTACGCGGAGGTTTCCCGGCGGAATTCGGCGATTGCCTCCAGACTGCGGTGAATGGGCCGCAGCCGCAGATACTGGTCGAGCGGGTCCACGAGAAGAATTCGCGAGGCCTCTTCAAAGCGCTCTTTCACCTCAGCGAGCGTCGCCGGCGGCTCCGGCGCGTCGCGGAGCGGGAGGGAGGCTTGCCGCAGCCGGTCGCCCAGCCCACTGAGGT
Organism: Bryobacterales bacterium; assembly: GCA_016721425.1. Taxonomy (GTDB): domain Bacteria; phylum Acidobacteriota; class Terriglobia; order Bryobacterales; family Bryobacteraceae; genus Paludibaculum. Next base: position 401,260 of record JADKID010000005.1, read on the forward strand.
CCCGGACCACCTGCCGCAGTTCGGAACATAGCCGGTAAGCAGCGCCTGACAATGTTTCCTGAGCAGACTCCGGTGGTGACTTCACGATGACTCCTTCGACAAATGGTACTCCAGACGCACGAAGGGCGGACCGTTGGGTCCGCCCTTCGTGCTGTTGTTGAATTCAGCCGTTCACTAGAATCCGAGGCGCAGGCCGAAGCGCACTTGGCGCTCGCCCGAGGAACTCAGGATTCGCATGAAGTTGGAGTTGCTCACATCCCCGCTCGCCACGCCGCCAAAGTGCGAGGTGTTGGGCAGGTTGTAGAACTCGGCGCGGAAGGCCGTGCTGACGCGTTCCGTGATTTTGAACGTACGGTTGATCATGATGTCCGTGTTCCAAATCCCGGGGTTACGCAGGATGTTGCGGCCAGTCGAACCGAAGCGGACATCGGTGACAGCCTTGAACGCTGACGGATCGTAGTAGCGCGAGTTCTGCCCGATTGCGCCGAGAAGGGTCCACTGAGAAACCTGGTCGGCGGTCTGCGAGTTGCTTGGAGCATTGAGCGATGCGCCAGGAGCGCTGACCGTGAAAGGCGTGCCCGTATAATTGGACATCACGCCGTTGACGGACCAGCCGCCCAATACGGCGTTGGCCACACCGCTGGTGGCGATTGCCTTGCCCTTGCCCATGGGCAGTTCGTAGACCCAGCCCATCTGAAGGACGTGCTGGCGGTCAAATCCGGCTACCGCACGGTTGCGGTCGAACACCGGACCCCAGTTCCAGCCCACGCTGGCCCAGCCGTCGGCGTCGGTCATGTTGATGGCCTTCGACCACGTATAGGCGCCCTGAATCATCAAGCCCTTGGCGAGCGACTTGCGGACGCTGGTCTGGAGCGAATGGTAGTTGCTGCTAAGGTAACCATCCCACATGTTGGTCGCGGTATTGCGGCCGAACTTGTTGAAGTAGGGACGGCTGGCAGCGCCGCCGCCGGGCGAGCCGGCGTTGATGTCGCGGTCGGCCAGCAGGTGCACGGACGAAGTGCCGACGTAGCCGATCGACGCCAGGATGTCCTGCGGCAGCCGGCGTTCCACGGTGAAGTTCCAGCTCTGCGTATAGCCGCGGTGGATCTCGCCGGCGTAGGGGCTGCGCATGTCAGCCACGGCCGGGAGATTCACGATACCGGTGGAGAGGTCCGGACCGGTAACAGGCGGGATGCCCTGTTCCAGCGTACGGGAGGTGGCGAAGCTGTTGACGGCGTCGAAGTTGAAGTTCACCGTCAGCGGGTAGAAACCACGCAGCGGCCGCGAGAACGGCAGCGGATCGAAGTTCAAGCCGTAGCCCGTGCGGATGACGGTCTTGTCGTCGATGCGGTAAGCGATACCCAGAGTCGGAGCGAAGAGCTTCTTGCTGACCGTAACACCGGCATCCTTCGGGACGCTGCCGCGGCCACCGAGGTAGACGAGGTTCGTCTCCGGATCCAGGCGTTCGATGCCCTTCTGTGTGGCGCGGGTCATCAGCGGATACAACTCGTAGCGCAGTCCGAGGGTCATGGTCAGCTTGCGCGAAACCTGCCAGCGATCCTGGGCATACCAGCTGAACTGATACTCACGGGGGGTCATCGTGATGTACTGAATGCTCTTCTGCACGTTGTTGGATTCACCCAACAGGAACGCCGCGTAGGCGTTGAACGGGGTGGTGGTGGCGCCGCCGTTGAGAGCCGTGGGGCCTCCGGCGAAGGTGAACTGGCCGCGTGGGCCCGCGCCCAACTCCGGCTGCCAGTGGGTCATGCGGTAGTTCACGCCATTGAAGCCGAAACGCATCGCGTGCTTGCCTTTGGTCCAGCTCAGGTTGCCGCTCAGCGTGTAATTCTCTTCGATGCGCTCGAGCGGCATCCAGCCGGGGACGCCGAAGCCGTTGTAGCCGCTGATGGAGATGTTGGGGAAGCCCTGCTCGCGGGGGTCCACGCCGCCGATGCCGGGGATACCGAGCTTGGTGGCGAAGTCCTGGCCGAAGTCAGTACCCTTTACGGTTTGATCCTGGCGCTGATAGCCGATGACGCCGTCAAAGAGGAGGCTAGGCGTGATCACCCGGTTGGTGCCGAGTGACATGTTCTGCACCTTCGTGTCGCCGGTTCCGGGGTCCGCGCCGGGCGCCGGGCCGATGCCCTCGCCGAAAACAGGCTTGCCGACAACCAGGGCCTTCATGATGCCGTAGTGGCCGAAGATCTGCTGCTTGTCGCTCATGTTGTAGTTGATCTTGATGTCGTTGTAGTCACGATTGAACGTCGGGACTGCCGAAGTCAGATAGTTGTTCTGCGTGCCCGTCAGGTTCACGTTCGCTGTCGGGTAGTTCGCCTGAATCTTCTGGGCGGCCGGGCTGAGGCGATTGGTGGGGATGATGTTGCCCGCGAAGGGCGTGCGTCCGGTTCCGTTTGCCGCGCCGGTCTTCGGATCGTAAAGAGTGGTTCCGTAGCTGCTAAAGTTGCCAGCCTTCATCGCGGACGTCGGCACCGAGTAAGTGCCAACCGCGCCATCGCGCTGCCGGGTTCCGTCGAAGCTGTAGAAGTAGAACAGCTTGTTCTTCTTGATCGGTCCGCCGATGGTGCCGCCGTAGTTGTTGTAGACACGCAACGGCTTCGGCTGAGCGGGGCCTGCGGTGGCCTGCGCCTTCACGAAGTAGTTGAACGCCTTGAGGCGCTGGTTGTCGTGGTACTCAAACAGGCTGCCATGCAGCTGATTGGTGCCGGACTTGGTCAGCACGGTGATGGCTGCGCCACCGGCCATGCCCTGATCGGAATCGCCTGCGGCGGTGGTGACGTTCACTGTGTCAACCATCTCGGCGGGCATGACGTAGCCCGCGTGGTGCGGCAGCCAGAGGTTCACGCTGGCCGCGCCGTCAATGCGTGTGACGTTGTTTTGGTTGTTGGTGCCGTTGATGTTGGTGGCCAGCGAGCGGCCGGGAGAGTCGGTGATCGAGTTCTGGAAAGAAGCCGGCGTGGCGCCAGGCACCAGGTTGATCAAGCTCTGGTAGTTGCGGAAGCCCGGCAGGGGAAGGTTCGAAACCTGCTTGGCGTTCAGTTCGGTGTGGGTATCGGCTTTGTCGGTCTGAAGGACCGTAGCCGTGCCTTCCACGGTGATCTGTTCGGAAATCGCACCGACATCCATCTTGAAGTCGGAGCGGACCAGTGCAGCGGCCGAAACACGGATGTCCGTGCGGGTCTGCGTTTTGAAACCGGTGGCCGCGACTTTGATGTCATAGTCGCCCGGCATCATGTTTGGAACGAGGAAGCGGCCGGATTCGTCCGCCTTGCCCTCGTACACCTGACCGGTGGCCTTGTTGGTCAGCGTGACTGTCGCCGTCACGATCGCGGCGCCCGAAGGATCCTCGACCTGTCCGACTACGGACCCATACAACGATTGAGCAGATGCAGGCATCGCCCAACTAACCATCAAGGCAAGTACCATGATGGCTAGCGCAAATTTTTGAGTATTTTTCATTCTTTACCCCTTAGATGTCCGAACGCCGCGGCAGCGAGCGCCACGACGCACAGACCCCACTAACGGAACAGCGGAGTTTCCTTAATCTAAAGCTATTAAGAAGCGGGTGTCAAGGCGTCGGTTGCCCGCGCAACCGCTAGGAACCACAGGGAAAAGGAATGCGAAGAAAGTTAAAGATATGGGAGCCTTTTTATAGACAGTCCGTTCGGGACCGTTCCGAGGTTCTCAGCGCTTGGGACCGGTGATCTCCATCTCCGCTTCCGCGCTGGACTTTTGCATCGTCTGATAGACTTTCCGGGCTTCTGCCGCCTTCTCGTTCTGCCCGGTTTCCTGGTAGGCTCGGCTGAGCTGGAAGTGCAGGCTGCCATCGGTGTCGGCCGGGAGCGCGGCCACCAGGTGGGGGATGGCCTCCTTGGATTGCCCCAGTTGCATCAGCGCGCGGCCCAGAACGGCCTGCGCAGCCGGGTAGTCCGGCCGCAGGCTGACCGACTTGCGAAGCGGCTCCACCGCCTGCTCGGGTTGCTGCTGGTTCAGCAGCGAGTCACCGAGGATGAAGTGCAGTTCCGCGGCGCCGGCAACTTTGGCGAGCAGGGCCCGAGCCATCTTCTCGGCGGCGGGATAGTCGCGAGACATATAGACCGAGGTCAGCAGTTCCTGCTCCAGGCGCGGATCGCCGGGGGCGAGTTCCAGAGCTGTCTTCCACGCCTGAATTGCGTCGGTGTGGCGGCCCAGGTTGCGGTAGAGCTCGGCCAGCACCTGCTGGGACTCTACCGAGGGCGGCAACTTCGCCAGTTGAGCGAAAGAGGAGCGCGCCAGTTCATTGGCCGCGCGCGATTGCCAGAAGAGGGATTCCGGGGTCTTGCGAACCAGGGCTAGGGAGAGGGCCTGCTCGTAGCGCCCCTTGAGGAAATGACACTCGGCGCTGGGCACGGCGCAGGGCGCGGGCGGGAGCTTGCGCTCGGCGGCGTCTTCGGCCGCGGCCCAATCGGCATGATCGGTCTTGCGATACACCTCCGCCAGCCCGGCGTGGGCGCCGCGGAAGTTCGGCTGCTTATCGAGGACCGCGCGGTAGAGGGCGAAGGCGGCGGTATTGCGTCCCAGCTTGGCCCGAGTTTCGGCGGCCAGCATCAGCCACCACGGCGAATCCGGGCCGAGCCTTTCCAGGGCATCGAATGCCTGCTGGGCGACGGCCTCATAGCACCGGCCGAGTCCGTAGAGTGGCCGCGGATTGGCGGGATCGGCGGCGGCGAGTTTCCGGAGATGCGGGATGGCGGCCTGGTAGCGATCCAGCATCAGCAGGCCATCGGCCAGCATGGCCCGCCCCTGGAGATCGTCGGGCGCGATGGTCATCGCCTTCTCCAAAGACGGCACGGCCTTGGCCGGATTGCCCGTGCGCAGATAAGATGCGCCCAGCAGCATCAAGGCCGGCAGCGCGTTGGGTTGCTGCTTCAGGACGGCTTCAAACTGGGGGATTGCCTTCTGATCCTCTCCGGAGAGGTGCAACGCCATGGCCAGGTTGAGCCGCAATCCGGGATTGGCCGGCATGGCCTGGACTAGCTTTTCGTAGACCGGAACAGCATCGGCATACCGTCCGGCGGCCATCATTTGCCGGGCGCGCTGGGACTCGGCAGCGGCCGCATCGGCCTGGGCGTAGAGCCACGGCGCCGCCAGAATCAGGGCTATCACAATCCGCATCATTCTATTGCAGTGTATAACCGAGGAAGGGATGCATCGCTTCTTACTTGTCTTTTTCGCCGCTGTCCTGAGCGCCGCAGAGTCCGCCACCGCCGTGCGTTTCCGCAATGTGGCGGAGGCGGCGGGCCTGCGTTTCCAGATTGAGAACGCGCCGATGACCGAGAAGCGCATGATCGAGACGATGGCCGGCGGCCTGGCGGTTTTCGACTACAACAACGACGGACGGCCCGACATCTTCTTCACCAACGGCGCCGCCGGGCTGGAGATGAAGAAGAGCGATCCCAAGTACTGGAATCGCCTGTTCCGCAACGACGGCGGATGGAAATTTACGGATGTCACGACGGAGGCAGGCGTTGCCGGCGCGGGCTACGCCATGGGCGCATCAGCGGCTGATTTTGACAATGACGGCAATGTCGATCTCTTCGTCGCCAACGTCGGGGGCAGCATCCTCTACCGGAATCTGGGCAACGGCAAGTTCCAGGACATCACTGCCGCGGCCGGCATCCATGACGATCTGTGGGCGGTGGCGGCGGTCTGGTTGGACTACGACAACGACGGGCGGTTGGACCTCTGGGTGACACACTACGCCAAGTGGCCAGCGGCCATGGACCGGTTTTGCGGCGACACGCAAAAGGGCGTGCGGGTGTACTGCCATCCCAAGTACTTTCAGGGATTGCCCAATTATCTCTATCACAACCTGGGCAACGGCAAATTTGAGGACGTCAGTGTGAAGAGTGGCGTGGCGGAGCATCTGATCCGCGGGATGGGGGTGGCGACTGGAGATTACGACGGGGACGGATTCATGGACGTCTTCGTCACCAACGACAACGCGCCCAACGCCCTGTTTCGCAATCTGGGTAACGGGAAGTTCGAAGAGGTGGGTCTGCTGGCCGGCGTAGCCCTGATGGACAGTGGCAAGCCGGTGGCCAGCATGGGCGCCGACTTCCGGGACTACGACAACGACGGCTGGCCGGATCTCTTCGTGGTGGACCTTTTCAATGAGACGTTTCCCGTTTTCCGCAACACGGGCAAGGGCGGATTTCGCGATGCCGGCTACGCCACTCGCATCAGCCGGCTGACGGCGAAGATCAGTGGATGGGGCGTCGGCCTCTTTGATTTCAACCTGGACGGATGGAAGGACCTCTTTTACACCTGCGCTCACGTCAACGATCTGGTGGAGCAGTTTGAACCGACGCGCTACCGTCTACCCAACACGATTCTGATCAATGAGAAGGGCGTCTTCCGGGATGGCACGGCCGAGGCGGGTGCGGACTTCCAGACGCCGCGCGCCCATCGCGGCCTGGCATTTGCCGATTTCAACGGCGACGGTAAGATGGACGCCGTGGTGTCTTCGCTGTTGGATCCGGCCGAGTTGTGGGAGAACATCACGGAGACGGACGGAGATTGGCTGATTGTGAAGTTGCAGGGGGTCCAGGCGAACCGCGACGGCATCGGGGCCCGGCTGAAATGGGGCGGGCAGTGGAATGTCATGACGACGAGCATCGGCTACTCGTCCTCCGGCCACTTCGGTGTCCACTTTGGCGCGCCAAAGGGCGAGGGTGGCGACACGCTGGAAATCTGGTGGCCGGGCGGACGGAAGCAGGTGGTTACTGGGGTGAAGCCGCGCCAAGTGCTTGTTGTGCGCGAGGCTCCATCGAAATAGCAGCCCGCAGTTCGCGCTCGCGCTCGGCTGTACGCTGCATTACGGCCCGCCACATGGCGGGGAGAACCTCGTCCATAGCTTTGAGACCCTCGTAGGTCATGCCCCCGGGCGTACTGACTTCGTCGAGGATCTCGCGGGCATCGATGCCGGCGCGCGGCAGCTCGATGGTGGCTCTGACAGTTTCGCGAACGAGCATTTCGCAATCGGCCAGCGGTAGATCCGGCTGCATTTCGTGGGCAGCGGCAGCCCAATCGGCACAGAAGCGCGCCAGGAATGCGGGGCCGCAGCTCACCACGTTGGTGGCGGCGCGGGCTTGCGGCTCGGTCAGCTCATAGGTGCGACTGACGCGTTCCAGCAGATCTCGCAGGTAGGCTACATCGGCAGGCCGGCAGCGGGGGCCCGGGATCAGGAGGCTGACTCCACCGCGCACAAACTGGGTGTAGGAGGGGATCACCTTGGCGGTGCGGCAGGGTACGGCGGCCGCCAAAGTGTCCAGCTCTACGACGTTAGTAATGAGGATGAGGAGGTGATTTGGCGTGAGCGCGGGGCGGATCTCTTCCAGCGCGCGAGCCGTATCCTCGGGCCGGACACAAAGGAAGAGTGTGCGGCACTCCCGGGCCAGGTCCAGACTCCGCCCGATGTGTAAACGGGCGTAGAGGATGGACAACTCCTCGAGCTTCTCCTGGGAGCGGTTGCTGGCCCAAATGTCCTCGTCTACGGGTTGTGCGGCGCCAAGCAGGGCGCGGACCAACATTGCGCCCATGCGGCCAGTACCAACAAATCCGATGGCCATGACAAGAGATTAGTACAAGTCAGGCGGCGCGCTACACTAAAATTTGTAAGCCCATGACGAATTCCATCCACGGAACCACCATTTTGGTGGTGCGCCGCAAAGGCAAAGTAGTGTTGGCCGGTGACGGCCAGGTGACGTTGGGCAGCGAGGTCCTGAAGGCCACGGCCAACAAGCTCCGACGGCTGCACAAGGACAAGATCGTGGCCGGGTTCGCCGGCTCCACGGCGGACGCCTTCTCGTTGTTCGCGCGGTTTGAGGCCAAGCTGGAGCAGCACAACGGCAACCTGCCGCGCAGCGTGGTGGAACTGGCAAAGGACTGGCGCACCGATAAAGTGCTGCGGCATCTGGAGGCGCTGCTGCTGGTTGCCGACGTCACCAACATATATATTTTGAGCGGCAACGGCGACGTGATCGAGCCGGACGGCGATTCCATCGCCATCGGTAGCGGCGGCGGATTTGCGCAGGCTGCGGCGCGGGCGCTATTGGAAAACACCAACCTGAGCGCACGGGAGATCTCGGAGCGCTCCATGAAGATCGCCGCCGACACGTGCATCTACACCAATCACAACACTGTCTATCAGGAGCTCGGCTAATCCATGGTGATCTACCTTCCGGGCGACGCGAAGCGCGATGAGCCTTTGCTGGACGAACTGACACCGCGGCAGATCGTGGTGGAGCTCGACAAGTACGTCATCGGCCAGGCGGACGCGAAGAAATCGATCGCCATCGCACTACGCAACCGCATCCGGCGGCAGAAGCTGGAACCCGAGATGGCCGAAGAGGTGATGCCCAAGAACATCCTCATGATCGGACCGACGGGCGTGGGCAAAACCGAACTGGCCCGGCGGTTGGCAAAGCTCTCCAATTCCCCTTTCCTGAAGGTGGAGGCGAGCAAGTTTACCGAAGTGGGCTATGTGGGCCGCGATGTGGAATCGATGATCCGCGACCTGGTAGAGGTGTCCATCGACATGGTTCGCGAGGAGCGCCTGGAAGACGTGGCTGATCACGCGGAAGAAGCGGCAGAGGAGAAGCTGCTGGACCTGCTGATGCCAACCTCGCCTGAGCCCAGCGATACGGCGGACAAATCGCGCGACAAGATGCGCGAGAAGTTGCGCGCGGGCAGGCTGGACGAACGGGTGGTCGAGTTGGACGTCAAGGACCGTGGCCCGTCGTTCGACGTGTTCACCAATACGGGCAACGAGGACGCTGACATGAGCCTGCGGGAGATGCTGCCGCAGCTCTTTGGCGGACGCACCACCAAGCGTAAGATGCGCGTCTCCGAGGCCTTCGACTATCTGATCCAGGAAGAAGAGGGCCGCCTGATCGACATGGACCAGGTGACACGCACTGCCATTGAGCGTGTGGAGCGCAATGCGATTCTTTTCCTCGACGAGGTAGATAAGATCGCGGGCCGCGAGGGCGGGCACGGTCCGGACGTGAGCCGCGAGGGCGTGCAGCGCGACATCCTGCCGATTGTGGAAGGCACCACGGTGAACACGCGCTACGGCATGGTGCGCACGGACCACATCCTGTTCATCGCCGCCGGGGCGTTCCACGTTTCAAAGCCGTCGGACATGATCCCTGAACTGCAGGGGCGGTTCCCGATCCGCGTGGAGCTGAAGTCGCTGACCGAAGAGGACTTCGTGCGGATCCTGACGGAGCCCAAGAACGCGTTGATCAAGCAGTATACGGCGCTGATGGAGACCGAGGGCGTGTCGTTGGAGTTCAAACCGGACGCAATTCAGGAAGTGGCGCGGTTTGCCACGCAGGTGAACGAATCCAGTGAGAACATCGGGGCGCGGCGGTTGCACACGATTCTGGAGCGGGTGCTGGAGGAGATCAGTTTCGAGGGACCGGATCTGAAGAAGAAGAAGGTGGCGATCGATGCCGCGTATGTGCGGAAGCAGTTGGCGGACATCGTCGCGGACCAGGATCTGAGCCGGTATATTCTGTGATGCGGGGCGCGTTTCCTTTGGCGTTGGCGGGGTTGGCCCTGGGCGGGTGCGGCTACATAGGCCCGCCGCTGCCTCCGGCGCTGGACATCCCCGTTCCAATCCGGGATCTGCGGGGCGTACAGCGCGGCGACAGGATCCTGGTGGCGTTCACGCCCCCGGTGGATACCACGGATCGGCTGGTTCTGGCGAAGCCGCCGGAGATTGAGCTGCGCGTCGGCGAGAACCCGAAGGAAAACTTCGAGCTCCAGCGCTGGGCCGGGGAGGCCAAGCGAATACCAGTGCCGAAGGTAACGGCGGGAGGGGTGGAATTGGCGTTCCCGGCGGAGGAGTTCGCCGGCCGCGAGGTCGTCCTAGTGGTGCGCGCGATAGGACCCACGAAGCGGCCGTCAGACTGGTCCAATCTGCTGGTGCTTCAGGTGCAGCCGGCGCCGCAGCCCCCCCGGGAGCTCACGGTGCGCAGTTCAGCCGGAGGTCCGTATCTCCAGTGGAAGAGCGCGGGCGCCCAGTGGCGTATCTGGCGTCTGGACGAAGGGGCGAAGGAAGCGCAGATCCTGGGAGTCTCCGGGGAAGCGAGCTGGCTGGACCAGACCGGCGTCCTGGGGAAGAGCTACACCTACATGGTGCAGCAACTGGTGGGCAGCGGCGAGCATCCGGCCGAGAGCGAGATGTCGGCCGAGATTCATCTCAAGCATGAGGACAAATTCGCTCCGGCCATACCGGCCGGCCTCCAGGCGATCACCGGATTGAAGACGGTGGAGCTGAGTTGGGACCGCAACACCGAGGCCGATCTGAAGGGCTACCAGGTGTACCGGGGCGAGGGCGATGCCGCGCTGGCGAAGCTGGGCGGTGTGGTGGAGAAGCCCACCTTGAGCGATGGCCAAGTCAAGGGGGGACAGAAGTATCGCTACGCGGTGGCCGCGGTGGACGAGAGCGGAAATGAGAGCGCGGCCTCTGCGGCCGTGGAGGTAATCGCACCATGACGAAAAACATCCGATTCGCGCTGGGCGAGGAAGTGCTGGCCGGACGGTTGGAAGGCGAGACGGTGGTGGCTGCCGATGGGCGGATCATTCCGTTCTCCACAGTGCGCCTGCTGGCGCCGGTGACGCCATCGAAGATCGTCTGCGTGGGGCGGAACTACGCCGAGCACGCCAAGGAGTTGGGGAACGCCGTACCCACCGAGCCGCTGATCTTCCTGAAGCCGCCATCGTCTTTGAACGGGCATGGCGGCGCAGTGGTGTTCCCTGCAATCTCCAGCCATCTGTCATACGAGGGCGAGGTCGGATTGGTAATTGGGCGGCGGGCGCGCCACGTCCGGGCGGCCGAGGCCTGGGATTACATCGCGGGCCTGACGATTGTGAATGACGTGACGGCGCGCGACCTGCAGAAGAAGGATGGGCAGTGGACGCGCGGTAAGGGATTCGATACCTTCTGCCCCGTGGGGCCATGGTGGGTCCCGAAGGAAGAGATCGATTTCGGCACCCTGCGGGTGATCACGCGCGTCAACGGCGAGGTCAAGCAGGATGGGCCAGTGACGGATATGATCTTTGACCCTGGTGCTATCCTACAATTCGTCACGGAGTTCATGACGCTGGAACCGGGCGATCTGATCGCCACGGGTACGCCCCCTGGGGTAGGGTCGATGCAAGTGGGCGATGTTGTGACCGTGGAAGTAACAGGTTTGGGCGTGCTGGAGAGCACGATCACCGTATGAGAATCTTCCTGGATACTGCCAATCTCGACGAACTGAGAAAAGCCGCGGCCTGGGGCGTGGTGGATGGCGTGACAACAAACCCTTCGCTCATTGCGAAGGAGGGTGTACCGATGGCGGAGCAGGTGGCCAGCATCTGCGCCATCGTCGACGGGCCGATCAGCGCCGAAGTTGTGGCGACGGACGTGGAAGGCATGATCCGCGATGGGCGTGAGGTGGCGAAGATCCACCCCAACATCATTGTGAAGTGCCCGTTGACGCGCGCGGGAATTCAGGCTTGCTCCACATTGAGCAAGGAGGCGATCCGCGTCAACGTGACCCTCTGCTTCTCGCCGGCGCAGGCGTTGCTGGCGGCGAAGGCGGGAGCGTGGTGCGTGAGCCCGTTTGTCGGCCGTCTCGACGACATCGGACTGGAAGGGATCGGGCTGATCCGGGACATCTGCAGGATCTATTCGAATTACGGCTTTAAGACGCAGGTCTTGGCGGCATCGCTGCGCTCCCCTCTGCATGTGGTGCAGGCGGCGGAGGCAGGGGCGCACATCGGGACCATGCCCTTCAAGGTGTTGGACCAGATGTTCAATCATCCGTTGACGGACAAGGGATTGGACCAGTTTTTGAGAGATTACGCGAAGGCGTTCCCGGAGGGTCCGGCAGGGCAGTAGTGGTAGTGATCGACGCTCGAATTGCAGTTGGGATAGCCGTATCGGCCGGGCTGTTGAGTCTGGCGGTGTGGATCGTGTATCGTCGCCGGATGACGCCGGCCGAACGGGAACGGCGTCGCCGGGTACTGGTGAACAAGACGCAACGGACCACTGAGGCGACGGTCACGGAGGCCACTGCCGAGATGATCCATTTTCAGTACGAATTGCGGGGTGTGCGGTACTTCGCCTCGCAGGATGTCAGTGTTTTGGGGGCGTACTTACCCGAAGACATCACGAGGCTGATAGGCCCCGTGAGCGCGAAGTACGATCCGAGAAATCCCGCCAACTCCATCGTGGTTTGTGAAGATTGGACCGGGTTGCCGTCAAGAAAAGAAAGCTGAGGGATTCACATGACAAGAACGATCAAAATGACAATGGCGGCCGTGGCGCTGGTAGCGCTGGGCGCCGGGATTGGCGTAGCCGCAAACCGGTTTGGGAAACCCACGACGATCATCCACGTGGTGACGTTGTTCTACAAGGACGGGACCACCGAAGCCCAGAAGAAGGCCGTGCTCGACGGTGTGGAGAAGATGGCCGGAGAGGTTCCTGGGCTGAAGAACATCTGGCTGAAGGGGATCAAGGCGCAGGTCTCGGCGGTGGTGAAGGATGCGGACGGCAAACTCACCGAGAAGCGCATGACGGACGCCATCGTGATGGAGTTTGAGAGCGAAGCGGCATTCAAGGCGTACGACGATCATGCGGCTCATCGCGAGTGGGAGAAGATCTACACCGTGGTTCGCGGCCAGTCTCGGACGACCGACATCACCAACTAAGTGCGACGGCGGCGCTACTGCCGCCGTCCCGTCAGCCTCAGCAGGACGCCGCCCATGCCGGTAAACGCCTTCCAGGTGCGGCTGTCCAGGATCTCCTGAATTCGTGCGGCGTTGACACCGAGTTGCCGCCAGAGCGCGTCAAACTGCTCTTCCATGCGGGCGATACGGTCGTTGAGCCGCGCGATTTCCTTGGCGGAAGTGGCAGGCAGAGCACTGGGAGCATTCGGCGCGGCGGCGGCACTGCCTGGCAACTCAGCCATCAGCGCTTCCAGGCGGCGTGAGAACTCAGCATGCCGCTGGATCAGCAACTGGAGGTCCCGCTGAAGTTGCTCGTCCACTGGCTCGCTCATACCGGAAGGCCCGCTTTCCCTCGAAAATCGTTAAAAACCGCCAGAAACGGCGGGCATCACCAGCGTATCACGGCGCTACCGCGCGGTATGATGAGGCTGGCGAACGAAAGAGGACGGGGTGGGGAACAAACTTGGCGCTGCACCGTGGTTGGCGATCGCAGTGTGCGGCCTTGGCGGCTCGTGCACCAGCAAGCCCGGCTTGGGCTTCGGCGCCGGGTTGGATGTGCCCTATGTACAGACGGCGGCGCCGGTGGTGCGCGCCATGCTGGAACTGGCCCAGGTAAAGCAGGGGGAGATGGTCATCGACCTCGGCTGCGGGGACGGGCGGATGGCGATCGCCGCCGCCACCGATTTTGGCGCGCGCAGCATCGGCTATGATCTGGACCCGGAGCGCGTGGCCGAATCCCGCGAAAACGCGCGGCAAGCGGGGGTATCAGACCGCGCTCATTTCCAGGTCAAGGACGTGCTGGCTGCCGATATCAGCCAGGCCAACGTGGTGGTGATGTTTCTGATTCCGCTATTGATCGAGACGCTCACGCCGCGCCTACTGAGCGAGTTGGGCGAAGGGACCCGCGTGGTGTCCCACAGCTTCCCGATTCGAACGTGGACTCCGGAGCGCCAGATCGTAGTGGGGGGCCGGACGCTGTACCTGTACCGCGTACCAAAAAGGGTTCCGCTGCGGCTGCGATAGCGAATGGGGGAGTGGTGGGCGCTGAGGGTCACGATCCCCCGACCTTCTGGGTGTAAACCAGACGCTCTAACCAACTGAGCTAAGCGCCCATCTCTTACTAGGATAACCGACGCGGGCCGCGTTAGTTGCCGATATACCGCGAATAGAGGCTCCGCGCCAACCCTGGATCCTGAGTCCCTTTGATAATGGCGCGACCGTCCGGGAATACGGTCAGCTCATGCGGAGGCGCCACAAAGCGCAGGGCGAAGCCATTGGAACGCACGTCGCCAAGAGGGGCGAGGCGTAGAGCAAGCGCGGCGAGATCGATGGGGCGATGGCGATCGTGAATCTGGACCGCGTTGCGGCCGCACAGGCTGATGGGCGGGCGATCCTGGCCATTGAGATGGCGGCAGGAGCGGTGAGCGCACGCCGGGCACGCCGGATCGGGTGGCGGCATGGCAATCTGGCGGAGCTCCCCGGTCCAGACGTCAAAGGTCGTGATGCGCGGTTCCACCTCGGCCCCGGTCAGCAACCGCAGAGCAAGCGAGACCTGCCACGAGGCGACCAGGGAGGTGATGGTGTTGACCACTCCGGCCGTCTCGCAGGTGGGCTGCGCGCCACTGGGCGGCTCGGGGTAGACACATTCGAAACAGGCGGAACGGCCGGGCAGGATCGGCATGGCGAGCCCGTAACTGCCAACCGCGCCACCGTAAATCCATGGAATGGCGCGATCGATGGCGTAGTCGTTCAACAGGTAGCGCGTCTCGAAGTTGTCGGTGCCGTCGAGGATGAGATCCGCGCCGTCGAGGAGATCGGCGATGGTGTCGGGCGTGAGGTCGGCCACCATCGCTTCCGGACGGACGCTGGAGTTGATGCGGGCCACGGCCCTGGCGGCGGCAATCGCTTTCGGCAGGGCGTCGCGTGCGTCCGCCTCCTCATACAGCCATTGGCGCTGAAGATTGCTGGATTCGACGAAGTCGCGATCAATGAGCAGCAGGCGTCCCACGCCCGCCCGGGCCAGCGCCCCGGCATGGAACGCACCCAGGGCGCCGCATCCGACAATAGCGGCGCAGGAGTGGAGCAGACGCTCCTGTCCGGCGGCGGCGATACCGGGAAACAGGATCTGGCGGCTGTAGCGATCGCGCTCGGCGTCGGTCATTACTAAAGATCGTAGCAACCGTGACTGTTAAGATGACAGTGTGTGACGTGGACCAGTATTCCAGCGCTCGTGGTGTGTCTGCTGGCCGGGCAGTTCTCGGCTTGGGCAGGTGACCCTTCTGCGTACTACGGAAAACGCATTCTGGGCGTTTTGTTTGAGCCCGCCAACCAGCCCTTGACCAGGGACCAACTCGGTTTGATCTTCAGCATCCGGCCTGGAGATACCCTGGAAGAGTTGGCTCTGGGGCAGGCCATCGAACGGCTGTGGGCCACCGGGCGGTATGCGGATCTCATCGTCGATGCGGAACTGAACGGCGAGGGTGTTGTGCTGACAGTTCGCACGGTTTCCACGTTCTTCGTGGGCCGCGTCAGCTTGGAAGGCGCGCCGGATCCGCCCAACCCCGCTCAACTGACCAACTCAACCAGGCTCAACCTGGGTGAGCCGTTTGACGAGAGCCGTCTTCCGCAGGCCGTGGAAAGCCTGGTCTCGGTATTGCGCGCAAATGGCTTTTACAACGCCACGGTGGTTCAGGAAACCCTGCCCAGGCCGCAAACGGAGGAGATGGACATTCGTTTCGTCGTGACACCCGGACGACGCGCCCGCTTCACCGATCCAACGTTCACGGGCGACGTGAAACTGCCGGAGAAGAAACTGGTGAGGGCCACCGGCTATCAGAAGTGGAAGGGCCTGCGCGGCTGGAAGGATCTGAATGCGGCCCTGCTGCAACAGGGCGTGGAGCGGGTGCGTACCGCTTACCTGAAGGCGGACTACCTGCGGGCGAATGTGAAGATCGCCAATCTGGAGTTCGATCCCGAAAAATTCACGGTGCAGCCTCAATTCGAGATCGACGCCGGGCCGCGCGTGTTGGTGAGGACGGAGGGGGCGAAACTCTCGAAGAGTAGCACCAGAGCCCTGGTGCCTGTGTACCAGGAACGCACGGTGGATCGGGAACTGCTGGTGGAGGGTCAGCGCAACATCGAGCAGTACTTCCGCGGCCAGGGGTTCTTTGACACCAAGGCCAGCTACACGGTGACGGGGCCATCGGCGAACGGTGAGCAGACCATCCGCTACACCATCGAGCGCGGACCGCGATACCGGCTGGTGCACCTGGAGGTGACAGGCAACAAGTACTTCACCGGCCCCACGGTGCGGGAACGAATGGGCATGATTCCTGCGCGCTCCCCGCGCTACCGCCGGGGCGTGTTCAGCCAGAATCTGATGGACCAGGACAAGGCGGCCATCCTGGATCTCTACCATTCCAACGGATTCCGCGATGTGGTGGTGAAAACGCGACTGGAGCGGCGCTGGCAGGGGAAGCCGACCGATATCGCGGTGTTCTTCCAGATCGAGGAGGGCAAGCAGTGGTTCGTGGCGGAGGTGGAGATGACGGGCGTGGATCTGCGCTACGTGGAGATGATGCAGTCCTTTCTGACGTCCACGCCAGGGCAGCCCTTCGCCATCGCCAGCGTGGCCACTGACAGGGACACCGTGCTGAACTGGTATCTCAATAACGGATATCCCGACGCTACATTTGATGCCGACGTGAAGCCGGTGGGGGACGGGCAGCGCATGGCGCTGAAGTACGTGGTGCGTGAGGGGCGGCGCAACTTCGTCAGAGAGGTGTTGATCAGCGGGTTGAACACGACGCAGCGGGATCTCGTTACCAGCCGGCTCTCCGTCAGGCCTGGCGAGCCTCTCTCGCAGAGCAGCATTGTGGAGACTCAGCGGCGGCTCTATGACCTGGGGATCTTCGCCAAGGTAGACGTCGCCGTGCAAAACCCCGAGGGCCGGGAGCGTAACAGATACGTCCTGCTCCAGGTGGACGAAGCCAAGCGATACTCTTTGAATTTCGGCCTCGGCGCGGAACTGGGGCGGATCGGCGGCGGGAGCAACTCGCTCAATTCGCCGGCCGGCACAACGGGGTTTGCACCGCGGTTCCAGGTGGGTATCACCCGTTCGAACATATTCGGGCTGGCCCACACCGCGTCGGCTACGGTCCGCGCTTCCAGCATCCAGCAGCGCTTGCTCACCAGCTACCAGGCGCCACAGTTCCGCGGCAACAGCAATGTCAACCTGACATTCTCAACGCTGGTGGATCAGTCTCGCGATGTGCGCACATACACGTCAACCCGCACGGAGAGTGCCGTGCAGGTGGGCCAGAAAGTGAGCCGCTCCCTCTCACTGCAATACCGGACGACGGCACGCTTTGTGTTTATCAGCAAGGACTCTCTGAAGATCGACCCGGACCTGATTCCGATCTACTCGCAGCCCGTGAAGACGATCGCGGCCTCCGGCACAATCATCCAGGACTTGCGCGATGATCCGATCGATTCGCATCGCGGCATATACAGCACATTGGACTTGGGCTTCGCACCCGCCTTCTCAAAGACCAGCACCAACTACACCCGCGTGGTGGCGCGCAATTCCACGTACCATCCGATCCGGGCCGAGGTAACGTTTGCGCGGAGCACGGCGTTCGGCTGGCTGCACAATCTCTCTGGCTCGCCGGTACCGCTGCCGGAGAACTTCTTCGCCGGCGGCGCGACAACACACCGTGGGTTCCCGGATAACCAGGCGGGCCCCCGGGATTTGATTACGGGCTTCCCGCTGGGCGGTCAGTCCTTCCTGTTCTTCCAGCATGAACTGCGGTTTCCGTTGATCGGGCGCTCTATCGGCGGCGTGCTGTTCCATGACATGGGAAACGTCTTCAAGGATCTGGACACGTTGAGCTTCCGCTACCGGCAACGGAACCGGCAGGACTTCGACTACACCGTTCAGGCCATGGGCATCGGGTTTCGATTCAGAACGCCGGTGGGTCCCTTGCGGGTGGATTTCTCCTATTCCCCCAACGCGCCGAAGTTCGTGGGCTTTGAGGGCAGCCGCGACGATCTGATCAACGGCACTGGCAAGTACAACGTTCCGCAACAGGTGAGGAAGTTCCAATTCCACTTCTCAATCGGGCAGGCTTTCTAATGAGACCTCGAACGGCAGAAGGACTATTGGCCGGCATTCTGGTTCTGACGTCTGGCATCGCGCAGGCGGACGTGCTAGATCGCGTTGCAGCATCGGCGGGCCAGCAGGTGGTGACTTTGAGCGGGGTCAGGCGGCAGCTGCGCCTGGAGGCGCTGGTGGCCAACACCGAGCCCGAGTATTCGGCAGCGAACATGAGGCGGGCGGCGGAGCGGCTCATTGAGCAGGCGCTGGTATTGCACGAAATGGAGCTGAGCCTGTTTGTACCCCCCACTATGGCGGAAGCCGAGGTGGCGCTGGCCAAGTTCATCAGCGACCGCAAGCAAACCCCGGAGGAATTTCGGAAGCAGGTGGCCCGAATGGGCTTCAGCGACGACGAGTTTCGAAAAGAAGTGCTCTGGCGCGTCAGCGTCAGCCGGTTTGTGAGCTTCCGATTTGCGCCGGGTGTGCAGGTGTCCGACGAGGAGGTGGAGAAGTACTACCAGGAGGAGTTCACGAAACAGGCGAAAGCGGCGGATGCCAACGTGGCCATGCCGCAATTGGAAGAGGTGCGTGAGACGATCTACCTGATACTGGCCACTCGCAAGACCAATCAGGCGCTGGATCAGTGGCTGGCGCAGACGCGGCAGACGCTGAAGGTGCGCTTCTTCGAGGAGGCGCTGAAACAATGAAACGATGGCGGTGGCTGCTGGTTCCCGCCGTGGCCGTGGCTTTGCTGGCCGCCGGCATGATCTACCTGATGGAAAGTGTCTGGGTGCGGGAAAAGGTCCGCACTCTGATCGTGACCGAAGTGGAAAAGGCCACTGGCGGGAAGACCTCTCTAACTGCCTTTGACTTCGACTGGCGGACGCTGAAGGTGTCGGCCAGTGAGTTTGTCATCCACGGCAAGGAGGGGCCGGAGAAGGCGCCGTTCGTGCGGGTGCGGGCCATCCGGGCAGGCCTGACAATAAGGTCCTGGTGGCAGAAGGACGTAGAGTTGAGCGAGTTGGTGGTGGAGAAGCCGGAGGTGCACATCTATGTGAACCCCGATGGTTCCACCAATGTTCCGAGCCCAAAGGTGCCATTGAAAACCAGCGCCGCTCCGCTGGAGGATCTGATCCGCTTGAAGATCGGACGCCTCGATGTCCGCGACGGAGTATTCGAATACGACTCGAAGCACGTCCCATTCTCCACTCTGGTGCAGGGGCTGAATCTCAGGCTGACGTACGACAAGCAGAAGCCAAGGTATCTGGTCACAATGGCGGCGGCAGCGGTGCATTTGCCCGGTTTACTTCACCCGCGGGTAGAAGCGACCGCGGTGCTGGAAGCCAACCGCATCTCTGTGGAGCGCGTCCGCGCCTTCATCGGCGAGAGCGTTGCCGAGTTTACCGGAGCGATCAACGATTTCAGGCATCCCAACGTCGATGGCCAGGTGAAGGCGTCGGTCCTGTTGCGCGATATAGAGAGCAGCCCGGTCCGGCAGGGGTTTGGCGTGGTTACCGGCACGTTGCACTACAGCGCGGAGCGCGACTTCTTCATTGATGGCACGGTCAAGGCGGAGCAATTGGCGTACGGCTCAAAGGAGTTCACTTTGAGCCGTGCGCGAATCGACTCTGACTTTCACCTGACAACATCGCTCCTCGGCCTGAGCGGATTGACTCTGCGGACTCCGCTGGGCGATTGGCGAGGCAAAGGGACTTTGCGGGAATGGCGCGAGTTTGAGTTGAATGGCGAGGCAACCAGAGTGGACCTGGATGAGTTGCAGACAGCGTTTCTGGATCGTCCCTACGCCTGGAGCGGATCGGTGCGCGGACCGCTTTCGTTCCGCGGCGAGCTGACGGAGGCCGGTCTGCGAAACGGCGGGGCGGAAGCGGAGCTTTCGATTGAGCCGGAGGAAGGCGAACTGCCGGTCCGCGGAAATCTGGATCTCGCGTGGAGCCAGGAGTCTGGAAAGCTCGATTTCGGCTCCTCCAGTCTGGCTACGGAGTCGGCGCGCGTCAACTTCCATGGCGCGTTGGGCGAGAGACTCGAAGTGGGCTTCTTTGCCACACGCATCCGGGACGTGGAGCCCGTAATTGCCATGCTGCTCCACGAGGATGTCTACCACTTACCCGTGCAGTTGCAGGCTGGGGAGGCTCGCTTTGATGGTTGGATCACCGGCGCGATGGAGCATCTCGACATAGCTGGGCGCGCGTCCATCAGCAATGTGGTGTACGAGGGCATTCTCTTTGAGCGCGTCTCGGGCGACGTGCATCTCACTGAATCACAACTGGCGCTGAGCGGGCTGGAGGTTCACTCAGAAACGGCAGAGGCTACGGGCGGCGTGCGCCTCGGCCTGGCGGACTGGTCCGCGGGTTGGACCAGTGCGGTAACAGCGAAGCTGCAGGTCAAGCGAATGGAGTTGCAGCGATTGCTGCGGATGGCAAAAATGACAGCGCCCGTGCAGGGCACACTCGACGCTGTGTTGGAGGTGGGCGGCACCTTGGGCATGCCTCAGGGACAGGTGACGATGGGTGTGGCCGGCGCGGCCTGGGATGTCGAGAAGTTTAAGGACCTGAATGCCAGCATTACGCTGGATGGAGCGGGCGCCCTCCGCGGGCAGAGCGACTTTGATGGCGGCCACGTGGAGTTGACTGGCTCCTACAAGCACCCGCAGGGCGACTTCGATGACGGCGAACTGCGTGGCTCCGTCACCGTGGCAGGGTTGAGCCTGCAGGATGTGGAGACGGTGCAGGCGGCCCGGCCGGCGCTGACGGCGGTGCTCTCCGGTGAGCTCAGCGCGCGCGTGGAACTGGTGCACGGCGTGGCCAATCTAAGGGCCTTGGATGGACGTCTGGCGGCCCCGATCGTCAAGGTGGGCACGCGCGTTCTGGGCGCGCTGGCGGTCAGCGGGTCGACGTCAGGAGAGACGCTCAGGCTGAAGTTCAGACAGGGTTTACCGGGCGGCGCCGCAGAAGCGGATGCCGCCATCACTCTGAAGGGCGATTACATGATGGAGGGCAGCATGAAGGCCCCGCGACTGGGATTCGGGCTGCTGCGCGATCTCGCCAGTTCCAGTGCCCGGCCGCAGGAAGAGACGCCGTGGCCCATGCGCGGATTCGTTGAGGGTCAGGCAACTTTCCGCGTGCCGCTAATGGAGCCGAAGAAGGCCTCGGCGCTATTGACGGTCAGCGCGTTGCAGTTGCGGCCCCGCCAGGGGCAGTCCCAGGAAACTCAGTTGGACACCAGCGAACTGACGCTCCGGAACGCGGGTCCCGTGGTGCTGGAGGTGGATGCTCAGTCGGTGCGGGTCAAGAGCGCCAAGTTCACAGCCCTGGAAACTGATCTGACATTGGCCGGTTCCTACATCGCGGGAGCAAAGAACCCGTGGAACCTCAATATGCAAGGCTCGGTCAACCTGGCGGTGCTCGGTTCGTTCTATACAGACTTGTTGGCCACGGGTTCTGCCAAGTTGGAGGCTACCGTGAGGGGGACCGCAGCCGACCCGCAATTCAACGGGCGCATGAGTATTCAGAGTGCATCGTTCTTCCTGAAGGATCTGCCAAACGGTGTCGAAAAGGCCAGCGGCACAGTCTATTTTGACAAGAACAGGGCCAATATCGAGAAGCTGACCGGCCAAACCGGCGGTGGAGTGTTTGAGGTGACCGGCTTCGTCGGATTCGCGTCCACGGAATTGACATACCGGCTGAATCTCACTGCCAAGACAGTCCGGGTCCGCTATCCCGAGGGCGTCAGCACAACTCTGGACGCGGCGCTTTCGCTCAGTGGCGCAACCTCGCGGAGCCTGCTGGCCGGTACCATTACTGTGCAGAAGTCCGGCCTGAACTCCGGCGCCGATCTCGCCAACGCTGTGGGTTCGTCCGGCAACCCGATCCCCTCGGCGGCGGCGCAGAATGAGTTCCTCCGCAACCTGCAGTTTGACGTGCGTGTGCGGACCTCGCCCGACGCCATCTTCCAATCGAGCTACACGCAAGACCTGCAAACGGAGGCTGACCTTCGTTTGCGTGGCAGCCCCTCAAAGCCCATTCTGCTAGGTGGCATCAAGGCTAACCAGGGCGCAGTGAAGTTCTTCGGCAACCAGTTCACGATCTCGCGCGGAGAAGTGCTCTTCTACAGCACGGCAATCGTCCAGCCGCAGATCGACTTGGACCTGGAGACCAAGGTTCGCGGTATCACCGTGTACATCAATGTGAACGGGCCGCTGAGCCGCTTGAACTTCAACTACCGGTCTGAGCCGCCTCTGCAATCGTCCGAGATCATGGCGCTGCTGACCGTGGGCCGGACTCCGGCTTCCACCACCAGTTCGCTGGCCACTTCGGATAGCATTCGCAGCCAGAACGTCATGGAAAACACACCCAACTCCCTCCTGGGCGGCGCCATCAGCGCGGGGCTCTCCAGCCGCGCGGAACGGTTCTTCGGATCGAGCCGCATCCGGCTGGACCCGAGCGCCGCCGGAGTGGAGAATCTGCCGCAGGCGCGGCTGTCGATCGAGCAGTCCCTTTCACGCGATATCACGCTGACCTTCATCACCAACCTGAGCCGGTCTCAACAACAGGTGGTGCGGGTGGATTGGGACTTCAGCCGGCAGTGGTCCGTGGTCGCACTGAAGGACGAAAACGGAGCGTTCGCCATCGACTTCCTCTTGCGGAGGCGCTTCAAGTGAAGATGCGCCTGCGGACCAATCAGAACAAGCTGAAGATCGAGCACAGCATCATTGACGGGCTGAGGCCGGTGTTGGACCGGTTGGTAGCGAGCGACGAGATCCGCAGCGTCATTCCAGGGGTGATCCGCATGGTGCGGGACGCAAAGGGGACCGTGAAGATCCGGGTGACTGTGCCGGTGCAGAACGGGTGGAAGGCCATTGCTTTGGCAGCCGGCGCGAGGCAGGAGCTGTTCATCAGCACCGCGTTGGATCAGGCCGCAGTGGAGAAGTTGATCGCGGCAGCGCTGGAAGATTAGCCGGCCAGCCCCGTATGCAGGGCGACAATGCCAAAGGTCAGGCGCTCAAAGCGCACACGCGTATAGCCTGCGGCCTCCATCTCCGCGGCGAGATTCTCCGCGGCGGGAAACTTGCGGACGGATTCCGGCAGATACGTGTAGGCATCGCGCGAGCCGGAGAGGGCTCCGCCGATGGCGGGCAGGATGGAACGGGAATAGAAGTTGTACAGCCCTCGGAAGACGGGATTCGGCGGAGTCGAAAACTCAAGGATGGCGAGCATGCCGCCCGGCTTCAGCACGCGCTGCATCTCGCGCAGTCCCTTCTGATAGTTCGCAAAATTGCGGAAGCCGAAGGCTACGGTGATGAGGTCCAGGGAGCGCGATGCCAGCGGGAGTTGAAGAGCATCGGCCTCGAGGTAAGTGATTGGGGATCCCTGATCCATCGACTTGCGGCTGGCCGCCACCAGCATGGGATGGCAGAAATCGCTGCCCCGGATCTGGGCTGTCTCGTGCGCCTCGCCCTGCAGCGCCAGCGTGAGATCGCCCGTGCCGCAACAGATATCGACGACGCGGGCGTCGGGACGGTGCAGGATGTGTGCCACGCGGCGGACCGTAACCGAGCGCCAATAACGATCGGTCTGGAACGAGAGCAGGTGGTTCAGCAGATCGTAGCGCGGGGCCACGCGGCCGAACATCTCCCGTACGTAGGCGGAGGCTTGCGCCTCGGTGCTTGCGCCTTCGGGTGTTGTGCCCCTTCCGGGCGTCATGCGAACGAACTCGCAATGGCTTCCCGCACCAGTTCGCTGGGCAGGCCGGCGACCACTTCCGTAGCGCCGATGCCGGTTGCCAGCACAAAGTGGACGCTGCCCTGGATGGTCTTCTTGTCTTTGGCCAGACGCGCGAGCAGGTTGTCCACGGGGATGCCATTCAGCGCCGGGAGCGGGCCGTAGCGGTTCACCACGTCGAGGATCTCCTCGCATACAGCCGGTGTGCACTTGCCCGCCAGGCGGGCCAGATGGGCGGCGCCCTTCATGCCCAACGCGACAGCCTCGCCGTGAAGAAAACGCTGGTACTTGGTCTCGGCCTCAAATGCATGGCCGATGGTGTGGCCGTAATTGAGGATCTTGCGCAGTCCGCCTTCCCGCTCGTCGGCGGAAACCACTTCACACTTGATGCGAACGCTTTCGGCGATCATGTGTTCCACCGCGCCCGGCTCGCGGGCCAGTACCCGCGGCGCTTCATCTTTCATCAGGCGAAAAAGCGCCTCGCTGCGAATGATGCCGCACTTGATCACTTCAAACAGCCCGGCGCGGTACTCACGCTCGGAGAGAGTGCCAAGCACGTCGGGATCCGTGAGGACGACGAGCGGCTGGTGAAACGCGCCAATCAGGTTTTTGCCGCCCACCAGATTGGCGCCGGTCTTGCCGCCCACCGCGGCGTCCACCTGAGCCAGCAGCGTCGTGGGGATCTGAATCACCGGGATGCCGCGCATGAAGATGGCGGCCAGGAATCCACCCAGGTCCGTGACAATGCCGCCGCCGAATGTGATGACGACACTGGTGCGATCGGCCCCGAGCTCCAGCATGCGGTCAGCCATCGCCTCAACAGAGGCTAGACGTTTGCGCTCCTCTCCACCGGGAAAGGTGATGCGGTGCCAGGCGCGCCCATCCAGAAGGGCCGCCAGGCGCGGACCGTGGAGAGCCCAAAGATCGTCCGTGGTGACGACAAAGAGGAGGCCGGACTTCGGCGGGATGCATTCGGGCAGGCGTCCGATGGCGCCTCTTTCCACAATGGCTTCATAGCGTTGCGCTGTCGTTGTGACAGCATAGGCAGGCATAACCTCCGTTGTACCATGGGCGTTGTACCATGAGTGGTATCAACGCCAACTCCGATTCACTGCAAACTGACTTCCTGGTGGTAGGCGCTGGGGTGGCGGGACTGCGTGCCGCAATCGAGCTGGCGAAGGCCGGACGAGTGCTGGTGGTGGTCAAGGATTCGCTGCGCGAATCGAGTTCCGAGTACGCTCAAGGCGGCATCGCTGTCGCACTCAGCGACGATGACGATGTGCTGTTACACGAGTCCGATACACTGCGCGCCGGAGACGGCCTTTGCAACGTGGCCGCGGTTCGCACACTCGTGGAGGAAGGCCCCGGCGCCATCCGGGAGTTGATCGAGTGGGGCGCGGTGTTCGACCGCGATGGAGAGAGCCTCTTGTTCGCCCGCGAGGGCGCCCATTCCAAGAGCCGTGTGCTCCACTCACACGGCGATTCCACCGGCCGGGAGATTGCGCGGGCGCTGTATTTTCAAGCCGCGTCACTGCCCAACATTACATTTCGGAGCTTCTCGGCAGTGGTGGATGTACTGGTGGATGAGGGGCGCGTGACGGGCGCGGTGGCTCTGGATGATCAGAGCGGCGCCCAGGTGACGATCCTGGCGCGCGAGGTTTTGCTGGCAACCGGAGGACTGGGCCGGATTTTCCTGGACACGACGAACCCTGACGTAGCGACGGGCGACGGCGTCGCTATGGCGTGGCGGGCCGGGGCGCGGATCAGCGACATCGAGTTTGTGCAGTTCCATCCCACCGCGCTGCACGTGGAGGGCGCGCCCAGCTTTCTTTTGTCGGAAGCGCTGCGAGGCGAGGGGGCGCGTCTGATCAACGCACAGGGCGAGCGGTTCATGCCGAATTACCATGCCATGGCGGAGTTGGCGCCGCGGGACGTGGTGGCGCGGGCCATCGTAGAGGAGATGCGGCTGGGTCACTCCCGGCACGTGTTTCTCGACCTTTCGGGGCGCGGCGCCGATTTTGTGAAGAACCGCTTCCCGCGCATCCACGCGACGTGCCTGCATTTTGGCATCGACCTGGATCTGGCGCCGGCCCCCATTCATCCCGCGGCGCACTATGCCATGGGCGGAGTTTGGACCGATCTGGACGGGCGAACGACAGTGCCGGGGATGTGGGCTGCCGGAGAGGTGGCTTGCACGGGCGTCCATGGCGCCAATCGCCTGGCATCCAATTCTTTGCTGGAGGGCGTCGTGTACGGTGCACGAGCGGCGAGAGCGATGGCCTCCACCCTGCGGCCGTTAAGTGCCCGCACGCCGGGCGTGACGCCACTGGAGACTCCGATGGGGAAGGACTCCGAGGTTCGGCGTCTGGCATCCGGATTCTGCGGAATCGTCCGGAGCGGAGACGGACTGAGCTCCGTGCTGGCGATGCTGCGGGGCTTACCCATGGAACAGAAACGCCGGCTCGCCAGGCCCGACATTGAGTTGGCCAATATGCACACCGTGACTCAGTTGATTGCGCGCTGCGCGCTCGCTCGCGAAGAGAGCCGTGGCGCGCACTTCCGCACAGATTTCGCAGACAGGTCGGAAAGGTTCGAAAAGCACTCCATGATTGATCGATCCGCGTTTGAGGTGTCCTTTGAATAAGCGCCGGCCAGCGATGGTCTTCCCCGCATTCGCATTTGCGGGGGCGGCGTCACTGGAGATTATGCAGGTTGGGCCAGAGACCGCACTTTGGGCGGCGCCCGCCATCCTGCTGGCCGCCATGCTGATTGCGTGGGCGGCCGAATCGGCTCAATTCTTTGTGGCACAGGGATTTGCGCTGGCGATTTTGGCCTGGCTGCAGACTCTGCCGGAGTTTGCGGTGGAGGCCGTGCTGGCGTGGCGGCAGCAGGTGCCGCTGCTGCTGGCGAACCTGACTGGCGCTCTGCGATTGCTTACCGGATTGGGCTGGCCGCTGATCTACTGCACCGCCGCCGTGTTCCACCGGCTCAAGTACAAGCGCGCACTGAAAGAGATCCAGTTGGAGAAGGAACATTCCGTCGAAGTAGTGGGATTGCTGGTTCCGCTGATGTACGTCACGGTGATCTGGGCAAAGGCTTCGCTGAATCTGTTTGACGCAGCGGTGCTGGTTCTGATCTATGTTGCCTACCTACTGATCCTTTCGAAGATGCCCCCGCAGGAACACGAAGGGATCGAAGAGCTAGACAGAATCCCCCGTATGGTGGTCAAATCGAGCCCTAGAGTGCGAAATTTGCTCATTTTTGCACTGTTTGCGGGCGGTGGAGGGCTGATTTACTACGCCGCGGAGCCGTTCCTGGGTAGCTTGCTGGCGGTATCGGCGATGCTGGGGATTCCGAGCTTCGTGTTCGTGCAGTGGGTGGCGCCGTTCGTGAGCGAGTTCCCGGAGAAGGTCTCGGCGTTCTATTGGGCGAAGACGATTGACCGGGCGCCGATGGCGTTGATGAACATGGTGAGCTCGAACATCAACCAGTGGACGCTGCTGACGGCAATGCTCGTGGTGGTCTATTCGCTCAGTAAGGGTGCACCTTCAACGATCCACTTCGATTCCCAGCAGGAGTTGGAACTGCTGATGACGATCGGCCAATCGCTGGTGGGGATGATCTTCCTGGTGAATATGGCGCTGAACTGGTGGGAAGCGGGGGCGCTGTTCACGCTGTGGTTCCTGCAGTTCCTGTTGTCGCCCGTGCAGCCGAGCGCCACTGGATGGGGGATGATCGCCGGCAACTTCCACTGGATTGTGACAGTGATCTACTTTGTGTGGTTCGGGGTGGAGTTGATCCGGATCATCTTGGGAAAGAGGATGCCAACAGCGTTCACGGAGTTTGCGAAGATCTGGCGGACGTTGATCCGGCCGGCGCGAGCGTAGCCCGCACCGGCCGGTGTAGTGATGCAGCCCCGGACTAGAAGACAAACCGCAGGCTGATTTGAATTCGGCGTGCGTAGTTGTCCATGGTGGAGGCGTTGATCTGGCCGAACCCCGTGCTATTCACGCTCTGAGCCGTTGTGACGGTCATGTTGGGTGAGGGGAAGTAGGGGTGGTTGGCGGCGTTGAGGGCCTCGGCGCGGAACTGAATGCTCTTGCCTTCCGAGATGAAGGTGTCCTTGATGAGCGCCAGATCCACGTTGTTCTGCCGCTGGCGGCGCATGGTGGAGAAGCGGTTCGGCCACCAGCGGAGCTGGTTGCCGAGCAACTGCTTGGAGGCGGTGGTCTCAAATCCGGCTATGTTGAAATAGTTGGACGGAGTCCGCTGATCGGCGGGCCGCAGAATGTCCTTGGGGTCGCCGTAATAGATGTTGTTGCCCCAGGCTAGCGGGAAGCCGCTCTGGAGGCTCCAGATGCCGGAGATCTGCCAGCCGCCGACCAGGCTGGTGACAAGGCGGTTGGAGTTGGCGAGCATGCTCTTGTTCTTGCCGAACGGCAGCTCATAGATGGCGCTGAGGTTGATGCGATGAGGTGCGTCAGCGTCGGAGATTTCGCGGATGGGCATCGGGTCCACCGCGTTCAGGAAGTTGGTGGCTTGCATCCATTTTGCGAAGGTGTAGCTGCCGCCTACGGTGTAGCCCTTGGAGAATCGGCGGTTGATGCTGGTTTGCAGTCCGTGATACCAGGAATATCCTGTGTTCACGGTGCCATTGATAGCGTTTGAGCCGAAGGCCCGGTAAGGCGAGAGCATCGCCTGGCGCGTTGTGTTGGCGCCGGTGTAGGTGCCCTGCGTGTTGCCAGGTACGAGCCCGACAAGCGGATTGGGGATGGCCGCACCCAGGTAGTTGTTGTTGACGTCGTCACGCAGGCGCGAATTGCTCCAGTACTGGAGAGGCAGGGCGTTGATGTTGCGCGTGATTTCGGTGTGGTTGGTCTTGCTGCCAATGTAGTTGACCTCGAGGGCGTAGCCCTTGAGCTCTTGCGAGATGCCGAGCTCCCAGCGCATGGTCATCGGGATTTTGGGCGACTGATTGAAAAATGTGAAGCCCTGACCGAGGTAGGTCTTGTAGCCGTCAGAGTTGCCCTTAGGCTCCGTGATGCCATTGTGGAAAGGATTGGCCAGGGTGGTATCCCAGGTTAGTCCGCTGTCTCTGGTGAGCACCATGTTGGTGTTCTGGGTGAAGCCGTTCTGCTGCACGTCGCCGCGGCGCTCGCCGAGGAATCCGGCAAACATGCCGAAGCCGGAGCGGACGACAGTACGAGGGGTGAGCTGGTAGGCCAGCCCGATGCGGGGCAGAAAGATGTTCTTCGGCGTCTTGTAGAGATCGCCGTTGTTGCCGTTCTGACCGGCGAAGGTCATGCCACCGTTCGTGGTGAAGGCGCTGACGGGGAGTTCCGGGAAGCCTCCCGAAATGTTCGGGAAGATCGTGGCGTACTTGGCCAATGCAGCGGCCGAGATGTCCTGCTTGTAGGTGGGGTCGAAATCCAGGGTGCTGCGGTTGAAGCGCTCCTTGAGCGGAGTTTCGAATTCATAGCGCAAGCCAACATTGAGAGTGAGCTTGGAGGAGAGCTTCCAGTCATCCTGAACGAAGAAGCCCCACGAGCCGGACTGTTCGATGTAGTCGGCCGAGCGGGCAATGCTGCCCGAGCCAGGCAGGCCGAGGAGCAGTGAAGCTACGGATTGCCCGATGCTGCCCGGCGAGTTGGCCGAGTTGTCGAGCGGACCGCGTGTCCAGGTGGAATCGAACGTGTACTGACCGGTCTGGGCGTTGCTGAAGAACTTATCAGCTTCCTGGTAGACACGGAACTCGAAGCCGGTGCGGATATTGTGCTTGCCAGACGCCTTGGACAAAGTGGCCGAGACGGTGTGATTGTTGACGGGACGATTTTCGCCGGTGAAGCCATTGCTGATGTAGCCGGTGAGATTGATGCGCGGGAAACGGGCGATGTCCTTGGGGACCTGGCCGGCGTAGTTCGATGAGAAGCCCAACTGGGTGACGTCAAAGCCTTCGCCCAGGGGGTTTCCATCAGAACCGCGGATGAAGCGGTTGTAGCTGTAGCGGGTGTTCAGGACCATCGTTGGGGAGAGCGTCGCAACATGGTCGATCATCGCCGTTTTGGAATCGAACAGGAACTGCGAGCCGGTGAAGGCGCTGTCGAAGTAGTCGTTGTAGAAACTATCGCGGCGATACTGGCTGGCCCGGATGAAGAAGCGCTGCTTGTCGCCGACGTTCTGATCGACACGCCAGGTGTTGTTGTAGTAGTCAGCCTTTTCGGCCAGTGCGGCGTCTCTGAAGTTGCCGATACCGAAGGCGTCACCAGTGGACTTGGGTGTCTTGGGGTACCAGGCGAGGATGGCCGAGCCCACCTTGTCGAAGCGCGATTTCGGAATGATGTTGCCGGCGAAGGCTGTCTGCTGGAACCGGCCGTTGGCGAGACGGATGCGGGTAGCCGGGTCGTAGATGGCGTAGGCCGCGCCGCCGGCGGCGGTCAGCGCCGAAAAGTCGCCATCATGCATGGCTGCGGTGGGAACTGAGTTGGTTGTCTCGTCGTGGCGCGGGCGCGAGTCCTTGATGCCTTCGTGGCCCCATAGGAAGAAGGTCTTGTTGCGTCCATCGTAGAGTTTCGGGATGCGCACCGGGCCGCTGAAGGAGCCGCCCCAACGATCAAAGGAGAACTTGGGCACGGGCAGGCCGGACTTGTTGTTGAAGAAGTCGTTGGCCCACATACTGGGGCGCGTGAAGGAGTAGCCGGCGCTGCCGTGGAAGAGATTGGTGCCGGACTTGATGCTGATGCTGGTGACGCCGCCCTGGGTCTGGCCAAACTGGGCGTCGAAGGTAGCCGTTTGAACCTTGAACTCCTGAACGATGTCGGTGGGGGGCACATAGGAGGCCGTCACCTCGTTCGCGTTCGCAGTGGCAGTGGAGGGCGCGCCGTCGATGGTGACGTCGTTGAGATTGCCACGCGTTCCGCCCATGGAGTAGTTGACGATATGCGTAGGCTCGAACGGACGGTCCAAACGGACGCTGCCGTTGAACGTGACGCCGGCGGTCAAGCCGATGAGCAGGAAGGGGTTACCGTAGGACAGCGGGAGGCTGGCCACCCGCTTGGAGTCGATCACGGTGCCAACGGACGCCGATTCCGAGTTCAGCACGGCTGCCTCGGCAGTCACGGTGACGGACTGGTCCTGAGTGCCGACATCGAGTGTCAGGCTGATGTCGAGACGTTCACCGATGCGGAGTTCGATGCCATCGCGCACGGACTTCTTAAAACCAGGAGACGACGCCTCCACCTGATAGATGCCTGGGGGCAGAACTGGCGCGAGATAGCGCCCTTCATTGTTTGTTGTCAGCGTGGACTTGGTACCCATGGCGGTATTGGTGACCACCACCTGGGCGCCGGCCATCACCGCGCCACTGGGGTCGGAGACCCTACCTTGGATCGTTCCTCTTGCATCCTGTGACCAGGCTGGTAAGCCCGTCAGGAGGATGAGTATCGCACTAAGCGAAAGTATGCGATGTTTCATGACTGAACCTCTCTTTTGATTGCCACTTGCGAGCCCTATCTCATCCTGGAGGATAGGGCCTGATTGCCTTCTCGCAGTCAAGACCTCTTCTGAAGCTAGTGAATTCGCGAAGGAAGCGGCTGTAATCGCTTCCATGAATCCAACCTGCCAGTAGTGTATCGCAGATTTCTGCGTTTTGGTGCAACTGATATGTCTGTAGCAGGCAGAAGTTACTGACCCCAGACCGCGCTCAGCTAAAGTGGAGTAATGTTGATGCTTCTCGCGGTCGCAGTGCTCAGCGGCCGCATTCTCGATCCAGCGGGCGCGCCTGTATCCGATGCCACGATTACCCTGCAAAAGGCTTCACTGATCAGCGGCGCAGCAGCCCGGAGCGATGCCAAAGGCGAGTTCCAGATCGAGAGCTTGCCGAGCGGGGCGTGGCTGCTGCGTGTGGACAAGAGTGGCTTCGCGACGTACCAGCAGTCAGTCCAGGCAGTTGCCGGGCGACCTGTAGAGTTGACCATCCGGTTGACCCTCAGCCCTGTGCGGGCCGAGGTGACGGTGAGCGCGGAAGGGGGGGCGGTGGTGGCGACGGAACGTTCGGCGCAGCGAGTGGTGGTGGTGCAGCAGGCGGTTTTGGAGGAGAGAGTGACCCACGCTCTAACCGAGGCCGCCACGGGCGAGGTGGGCGTGGGCGAGCAGCGCACCGCGCCGGCGATGGCGAGCTTCTTTGTGCGTGGGCTGACGGGCAAGAATGTCAGCGTGTACCGGGATGGAATCCGCTACACAACGTCGGCGCAGCGCGGCGGCGTGAGCACGTTCCAGAATCTGGTGGATGCTTCGGAGCTGGCGGCGGTGGAGTTCCTGCGCGGGCCGGACAGCTCTCAGTTTGGATCCGATTCCATCGGCGGGACGGTGCAGATGATCTCAAAGACGCCCATGTTCTCGGGCGGCGGGCGGCAGATGCGCGGCGAGGGCGGCACCTTCTATGATTCGGCCACGCATGGCTTTGGAGCACAGGCTGGCGGAGTATGGACCGCCGAGCGATTTGGGCTAACGGCCAACCTGGCATCGCGCCGCATGAACACCTCGATCACGGGTGGCGGGCTGGACTCCCATGCCGCCGTCACACGATTCCTGGGATTGCGTTCCGATGTGCTGGGCTCCCGCCTGCCGGACACGGCGTTCACCCAATATGGCGGGAGCGTTCATGCGCAGTGGCAACTGACGCCGCTGCGGCACGTGATTGCTCACTATGAACGCGGGCAACAGGATGGGGCCAAGCGCTACGACCAACTGCTGGGCGGCGACGGCAATCTGATGGCCGAGCTGAGGAACCTGATGCTCGACTTCGGCTATGTGCGCCTTCAGCAGTTCAGCGCCGGCCCCCTGCAACAGGTAGCCGTCAGCGCCAGCTACAACGCCCAGAGGGAGGAGCGAGTCAATCAGGGCGGCCAGGGCAATCCGAACGGCGCCATCACTCACCAGTACGAGCGGCTGGCTGCCTGGGGTCTGCAGACGCAGGCCGAAGTGCGGGCCGGCGGCCATACTTTGCTGATTGGCGGTGATGGGTACCACGAGCGAATCGCGGCGCCCGCATTCGCCTGGAATCCTGTATCCAACGCGGTCGCCTTGACGCGGCCGCGCGTGCCGGATGGCGCCCGCTATCTGAACTACGGCTTGTTCGTCCAAGATGTGTGGGAGCCGGAGCGGGCACGCCGGCTCCGTTTCACCGGCGCGCTGCGGCTTGGCGGAGCTTCTTATCAGAGCCGTGCCGCCAACAGTCCGCGGGTGGGCGGGGTTCCGCTCCAGCCCCCACTCTGGCCCGACGATTCGCTGAGCGCCAATGCGCTGACAGGGCGTGCCGGCGCCACCTATCTGGTGGGCTCCTCGCTCTGGCTGCACGGCCAGTACAGCCGCGGATTCCGGGTTCCCAACATGACCGACCTGGGGACGTTGGGTATCCAAGGCAACGGCAGCTACGAATCCTCCTATGCCAGCGTGGCCGGGCGCGGTGGATTCATTGGCACTCGCGCCGATGACCGCGCCGAATCCACTGGCTTACCCGTGGAGCGGCTGCGGCCGGAGACCAGCGACAACTTCGACGCCGGCGCAACCTGGAAATCCGGTAGGGTCCGGGCGGAGGCTACCGCTTTCTGGATGCGGCTAGGGAACACGGTAGTTTCGCAATCCTTAATTCTGCCGCAGGGCGCGGTGGGCCAGGCTTTAGGGGATCAGATCATCTCCCGGCAGTTGCCGAGCGGCGTGGTGTTTGTTCCGGCGGCGGTAAACGCAGTGCTGGTGCGGGCCAACTACGGCGGGGCGAGGATGCGGGGCCTGGAGCAATCGCTACGCGTGCGCCTGACCGATTCGTGGTCCGTGCAACAGAACTACACCTGGATTGAGGCGCGAGACAAGTTCACCGGGCTGCCGCCGGATATCGAGCCCGGCATTCCCGGGCCTGGGGGGACGGTCAGCGTGCTGTACTCGCCCGCTTCGCGCCGGTTCTGGGCGGAGGCCTACATGACGGCGGCCGATCGCCAGTCGCGGCTCTCGTCCCTGGCCCTGGCAGACCGGCGAATCGGGGCCGCGCGCTCGCAGGCGAATATCGCCAGTTTTTTCAACAATGGGGCGCGTGTGCGGGGGCTAGTGGCAGGTGGGGTGCTGACAGCGACAGGCGAGACTTTGGCACAAGTGCAGAAGAGAGTACTGGGCTCGGCCAACTCGGCGCCAATGTTTACGGCAATTCCGGGCTATGCAGTCTTTGGCGTGCGAGTCGGGTTTCCTGTGGGCTCCAGGTCGGACGTAATGGTGGATCTTACCAATCTCGCGGACAGGAACTATCGCGGGATTGGTTGGGGTGTCGACGGATTGGGTCGCGGCGTGACGGTGAAGTGGCGCTTCAGGCTGTAGGGCGGCGGGACTTCACCACCTGCAGGATCACAGGAATCACGGAGATCAGGATGATGAGGATCAACACCTTTTCGAAGTGCGCGCGAATAATCGGGACGCTGCCCAAGGTGTAGCCGAGCAGGGTCATTGACGTCACCCAACCGACGCTGCCGAACACGTTGAACGAGAGGAAGCGCGGCAGGCCCATCCCTGCCACTCCGGCCACGAAGGCAGCGAAGGTACGGATGATGGGCAAAAACTGCGCGTAGATGATGGTCTTGCCGCCGTGCTTCTCGTAAAAGGCCTGAGTCTGTTCCAGATGGTGGCGGCGGAAGATGCGGGAGTTTGGGTTGGCGAAGAGCCGCACACCAATGAAACGGCCCAGGAAATAGCCGCACGTATTGCCGAGCAGCGCGGCGCAGATGAGCGCCGCGATGATGGTGACGATGTGGAGTTGACCGGCGCCGGCCACAACTCCGACCGTGAAGAGCAGACTGTCGCCGGGCAGGAAGAAACCGACCAGCAGGCCGGTTTCCGAAAACACGATCGCGAAGAGAAGCAGGTAGCCCCACCAGCCCGTAAAAACGGTGGAGAGCAGCTGGATCAGCTGCTCCGGGTTGGTGAGCGAGCGGAGAAAGTCCAAAAGCTGGTGGAGCATGAATTAGCTGCGGTAAGAGGCAACCAGCTTCTTGACGTTGTCCTCGTAGATCTTCACCTTCTTCTGCTTGATCAGAGACTGGACGACGCCATCGGCGAAGAGCTCGGCGCGTTCGCGCGAGCGGCGGGATTTGATCTGGAAGAGCATCTCGGCGCGCTGCGTGGCGAGCTGAACGAGATCGGCGGCCTGCTTCTCCACCACCTTGCAGTAGTACGTGCCGTTGGGAGTGACAACCGGCCCGAAGACGTCGCCGGTGTTCTTGGAGAAGCCCTCCTCGGCCGAGGTGGCGGCACCGAGACCGGTGATGGCGCCCTC
This sequence comes from Bryobacterales bacterium, assembly GCA_016721425.1. GTDB lineage: Bacteria > Acidobacteriota > Terriglobia > Bryobacterales > Bryobacteraceae > Paludibaculum. The sequence goes on from JADKID010000005.1 coordinate 436,190, forward strand.
GCGGGTGACCAGGTCGGAAGTCTTCACTTCGGCGCCCATCTGCTTGGCCAAGCCTGCCAGATCACCATTGATGCCCTTCAGCTTGCTGGTGGCCTCGGCGATCTTCTGCTGGGCCATATCCTGGCCCTTCTTGGTGAGGAGAGCCTCGCGCACCTGCTTCTCTACGTCGGCAAATTCAGCAGGACGGCTCGGGAAGATCTCGGCCACCTGAGCAACAATGAGCTTGTTCTGGCCGATCTGGATGATGGGAGATACGCCGTTCTTGGGTAATCCGGCGACGCCGTCATTGAACTGCGGACTGATGCCCACTTCCTGAATCGGATCACCGGGCGCCGCTTTCTCCGCCCGCACGGGCGTGATGCCGTTGGCTAGCGCGATCTTCTCCGCCTCGGCCGTGGATTTCACCAGGGCGGCGCGGATCTGATCCGCAATGCGCTGCATCTTGTCGAAGACCTGGCCGCGGGAAGTTTCGACGGCAAGCTCGCCGCGAACCTCGGCAAAGGGCTTCAGCCGGGCCTCTTCCTTGGATTCCACCTTGATGATGTGGAAGCCGTACATTGTCTTCACCAGGTCACTGATCTGACCGGGCTTCACGGTGAAGGCCGCCTTGTCGAACTCAGGCACGGTCTGGCCGTGCGTCAGGAAGTCCAGGTCGCCGCCCTTGACGGCAGAGCCGGTATCTTCGGAGTTCTTGGTGGCGAGTGCCGCGAAATCGGCGCCGCCGCGAGCCTGTTTGAGCAGGTCCTGGGCCTTCTTCTCGATCACGGCGATCTCGGCGGGCGATTTGTCGGTGGTCTTCAGCAGGATGTGGCGGGCACGGACGCGCTCCGGAGTGCGGAAGCGTTCCTGCTGCTGCGCGTAGACACGCTGGAGATCGGCATCGGAGATCTGAATGGTGGCAGCCACCTTGGCATCCTCAATCGGGAAGATGAGGTAGCTCCTCTTTTCAGGAACTACGTAGTTCTTTTGGTTCTGAGTGAAATACTCCTGAACCTCGGCCGGCGTGGCCGTGATCTTGTTCTTGAAGAGATCCTGGCTGATGCCGAAGTAAGCGATCTTGATCTTGTCGTTCTTGCGGCGGTATTCGGCTTCGATCTCGCCCGGCGTGACGACGATGCCTTCCACGGCCAGGGCCTCCAGGCGGGAGCGCAGCGAATCGGCGCGAAGCAGAGACTCGAACATCGGAATGCTCATGTTCTGCTGGGCCAGCATCTGGGCGTACATCTCCTTGCCTGCAAACTTACCGCCCTCCCAGAGCTGCGGCAGCAGGGATTGAACGATCCTGGCGAGCTGCTCATCGGTAACCTTCAGGCCCATGCGCTCGGCCTGAAAAGCGATCGACTTGCGGCCGACCAACTGCTGGACGATCATCGGCAGGTAAAACTGCTCCATGCCTTTCGGGATCTGGTTGCCGCGGAGTTCGCGGGCGAGGAACTGACGGACTTCCGTGGCGGTGATCTTCTCACCACCCACTTCGGCCAGCACCGTGGGATCTTCATTGCTGGAGCCCCAGCCGCCGCCATAGCCGGGGACCAGGGTAATCACCATTGAAAGGGCGACTAGCCCAAGAAGAGCGCCGAGGAGGTAACGAACAGACTTCTCCCGGCTGCGGAACAGATCAAACATGGAAATAGACTCCTACACAAGCGAAACTACTAGTATATCTAATGGTTGGGGCCAGTTTCAGGCGCCCAGACCGCACTCGTCGTGAACGGCCCGCACAGCCTTGTCCACGCCGTCCTTCCGGACGACGATCGCGATGGTGAGCTCGCTGGAGCCCTGGGCGATGGCGATGATGTTCACTTCCTCGCGCGAAATGGCCGTAAAGATACGTCCAGCCAGGCCGGCGTGCCCCTTCATGCCCTCGCCGACAATGGCAACCAGGCCAACGTCCAGATCGGCGTCGATGGGGTGAAGGTAGCCGTGGGCCAGCTCCAGTGAAAAGGCCTCTTCGAGCTTCTCGATGACAGCTGGCAGCTCGGACTGGCGGATGAGAAAGCAGAAATTCTGACGGTAGCTGGAACTGGAGAGCACCAGCACCTCGGCGTTGGCCGCGGCGAGGGCCTCCAGCGAGCGCGCCATGATGCGGGTGCCGCTGAGGACTGCGCTGGCCGGGTCCAGTGTGACCAGCGCGACGTTGGTCATGGAGGTGACCGCGCGCGGGCCGATGGGCCCTTCCTTCGTGATAGGGACGATCTTGGTGCCGGGCTTGGAGAGGTCGAAACTGTTCTTGCTCCAGACCGGGATCTCCTTCTCCATGAGGGGCACCAGTGTGCGCGGATGCAGCACTTTGGCGCCGTTGTAGGCAAGTTCTGCCGCCTCGCGGTAGGTGATTTCCTCCAGCAGTCTGACATTGGGGACAATGCGCGGATCGGCGGAGAGAATGCCATCCACATCGCTCCAGATCCACAGCTCTTCGGCATCGAGCACGGAGGCCAGGATGGAGGCGGAGAAGTCGCTGCCGCCGCGGCCCAGCGTAGTGGGCCGGCCGTCCATGGTGGCGCCGTTGAATCCGGTAAGGATCACCAGACGGCCATGGTCCAGCTCCGGCTTGAGCCGGTTGATGGCTTTCTCGCGAGTCTGATCCATCAGCGGGCTGGCATTGCCGAACACCGCGTCCGTCACGATCACTTCGCGGGCGTTGATGGCGACGGCGTCGGAGCCCTGGGACCGCAGATAGGCCGCCATCAGGTTGGAGCTGAGGCGCTCCCCCACGGCGATGGCCTCGTCCACGGACCGCGGCGGCCGCTCACCCAGCATGAGGATGCCCTGCGCGATACGGACAAACTCGGCCAGGATCGAATTGAGCGTCTCTTGCGTTTCGGTGCGGGCCGGACCCTCCAGCAGGCCCTCGCAGCACTCCCGATGCTTGGCGGAGAGCTTGGCCAACATCATTTCCACACCGGCGGCATCTCCGCCCTCGGCATGACGCAGCGTGTCCAGGAGCATATCTGTGACCTTGGACATGGCGGAAACGATGACGGCTGTGGGACGTTGGCTCTGCGCGCCGGCGCAGATCTTGGAGGCGCTCCTGATGCGCGCGGCGTCGCCCATGCTGGTGCCGCCAAACTTCATCACAAGAAGGTTCTTCAACTGAGAATTTCCTTTCCGTTGCTGGTGCGTTCCCGCACGATGCGCAGCATGGCCTCTTCGGTTTGCAGTTCGTCGAGTTCGCTGGAATCGAGCAGGATGGCGTCTGGCGCCTGCCGCAGGGGCGAATCCGGCCGGGTGGAGTCCCTCAGGTCCCGTTTGACGATATCGGCGCGGACCTCCTCAAAGACGGGGACGCCACCACGCGCTGCCAGGTCCCGGACACGGCGCCACGCGCGGACATCCACAGTGGCGTCCAGGTAGATTTTGACTGCGGCTTCCGGGAAGACCACGGTGCCGATGTCGCGCCCCTCCATGACGGCAGAGGTCTCGCGGCCCATCTCCTGTTGCTTGGCCACCAGCGCCCGGCGCACTCCGGGTACGCCGGAGATCACCGACGCGCTCTCCGACATCTCAGGCGCGCGAATGGCCGCGCTGACGTCTTCTCCGTTGAGAGTCACCAGGCCGTCCTGGCCGAGCGCGATCTCCGCCTCCACCGCCAGCCGTTCCAGGCGGGCGTGGTCCGTGATGGGCGTTCCGGTCCGCGCCGCCCACAGGGCGACCGCGCGGTACATGGCGCCGGTATCGATATAGAGGCAGCCAAGCCGTTTCGCCAGCCGTTTGGCAAGAGTGCTCTTGCCGGCGCCGGCCGGTCCGTCGATGGCCACAATGATGCGTTTGTTCAAGGTTTCCCTCCAGTTTATCGCGGTACACTGGGCTTCATGAGGGGAAAAACCATGTTCCAGCGCACTCTGGTGTGCTCTTTTTTCGTAACGGCGTTGCTTCTGGCAGGCAATCCGAAGGTCACCGAGGCTCAGGCCAAGGTGAAGGCTGGCAAGTTCGAGGAGGCTTTTGCGCTGCTGGATCCGGCGTACAAGGCCAACCCGAAGGACGCCGAACTCAGCAAGGCGCTGGCTGAAACCCACTTGAAGTACGGCGATAGCTTCATGTACAACGAGGCGCTTCCGCCGCGGCAGAAGTACCGCCCGGCGCTCAAGCAGTATCGCGAAGTGTTGACGTTCGACCCCAAGAACAAGGATGCACAAGACAAGATCAAACTGATCGAGGGCATCTATAAGCAGATGGGTATGCCTATCCCGCAGTAACCGGCGGGGGGCGCGGTAGTAGAATCATATTTCATGAAGCTATCGCGCCTCCTTGCGGCCTCCGCGCTGCTTTGCCCGTTTTTCGCCATTTCGCTGCCAGCCCGGGAACCGGTGCGCGCACGCAAGGCGATGGTGGTGGCCCAGGAGCCGATCGCCACCGATGTCGGCGTTGCCGTCCTCAAGGCCGGAGGCAATGCCATTGACGCCACGGTAGCCGTGGCTTTGGCTTTGGCAGTCACCCATCCCTCTGCCGGCAATCTCGGTGGCGGCGGATTCATTCTGGCCCGCATGGCCGACGGGCGCACTTCCTTCATTGACTTTCGCGAAATGGCGCCGCGCTCGGCCTCCCGCAATATGTATATCGGCCCGGACGGCAAGGCGACACGGGACAGCATAGTGGGGTGGCGCGCGGCGGGCGTGCCAGGCACGGTGCGCGGGTTGGAATTCGCGCACAAGAAATTCGGCCGCAAGAGTTGGGCGGAGCTCGTGCAGCCCTCCATCGATCTCGCCGCCAAGGGCGTGGAGCTATCTTATGCCGAGGCGCGCAGCATGTGCGGCACGCGCAAGCTGCTGGAGCAGTTCCCGGACTCGAAGCGGATCTTCCTGAACGGTGGGGCGTGTTTTGAAGCCGGAGACCGGCTGGTTCAGCCGGAATTGGCAGAGGTGCTGAAGCGGATTGGGCGCGAGGGCGCCAAGGACTTCTACGAAGGCCAGACCGCGCGCATCTTCGCCGAAGAATCGAAGAAGCACGGCGGCGAGATCACGCTGGAGGATCTCAACCGCTACTCCGTCGTGGAGCGCAAGCCGCTGACAGGCAAGTATCGCGGCTACGACATCATCACGGCGCCCCCGCCGTCATCCGGCGGCGTGGGCATGCTGGAGATGATGGGGATGCTGGAGGGCACGGGCTATGAAAAGTCCGGCGCCGGCTCCGCCGCCACCACGCACTTCATGGCCGAGGTGATGCGCCGCTACTACGCGGACCGGGCGGAGTTTCTCGGCGATCCGGAGTTCGTCAAGATGCCGCTAAAGGGCTTGGTGAGCAAGGCCTACACCGAGAAGCTGCGGGCCGGTATTGACCCTCTGAAGGCAACGCCATCGTCGGCGCTGCGCGCGGGCAAAGCGTTCGATTACGAATCCACGGAAACCACGCATATCGACATCGTGGATGAGCAGGGCAACGCGGTGGCGCTCACCTACACAATCAACGGCAGCTATGGCAACGGCGTCACCGTGCCGCGCCTTGGCTTCCTGCTGAACAATGAAATGGACGACTTCGCCGCCAAGCCGGGCGAGGCCAATATGTTCGGGCTGGTGCAGGGCGAGGCCAACGCCATCCAACCGATGAAGCGGCCGCTCTCTTCGATGACGCCCACGATCGTCCTGAAGGACGGCGAACTGCACCTGGTGGTGGGCGCGCCGGGTGGTTCGCGCATCATCAGCGGCGTCACGCAGGTGGTGCTGTATGTGCTGGATTTCGGCATGAACGTGCAGCAAGCCATTGATCAGCCGCGGCTCCATCATCAGTGGATGCCGGACAAGCTCTACGTGGAGCGCGGCTTCTCGCCGGATACCAAAGCGTTGCTGGAGCAGCGCGGACACAAGGTGGAGGTGACCGGCGGCGTGGCCAGCGTGGAGGCGATCATGGTGGAAAAGACAGCGGATGGCAAGCGCTGGCTGGCCGGCGCGCAGAATGGCCGCAGCGCCAGCAAGGCCGCCGGCTACTGAACTATGGAACACGTATTTTCCACGCATGTGCTGGTGAACCATCGTTTGAACACGGTGTGGCTGGATCGCATCCGCGCCGCGGGCATCCCCAAGGTGGAGCTCTTCTGCGCGCGGCAGCACTTCGATTACCAGGACAAGTCGCAGGTCAACGAGTTGGGCTATTGGTTTCGCGACGCGGAACTGCGCTGCCATTCGCTGCACTCGCCGATGTACAACGATGATTGCTGGGGCCGCACCGGGCCGTCGTCGGTGATCACCATCACGGAGACGTCGAAGCCGAAGCGGCTGGCTGCCGTGGACGAGATCAAAAAGGCGCTGGAAGTGGCAGAAAAGGTGCCATTTCAGTACCTAATTCAGCATTTAGGCGTGTCTGGGGAAGAGTACGACGACGCCAAGCTGGAGGCGGCCTTTAGCGCGCTGGAGGAGATTGTGCTGTTCGCCCGGCACCGCGGCGTGGAGGTGCTACTCGAGAACATCCCCAACCGGCTTTCCAGCGCGGAGCGGCTGATCCACTTCAACGAGCTGACGCACCTCAATCTGAATTTCTGCTTCGATACAGGCCACGCGCACATCATGGAAGGCGTGGATGCCGCATTTCACCTGATGCAATCGCGCATCCGCTCCACTCACGTGCACGACAACAACGGGCAGGACGACGTCCACCTGTTTCCGATGCTGGCCGAGGGCGGCAGCATCGATTGGAAGCGCACGATGGAGCTCTTCCGCGCATGCGGCGCGCAATTTCCGCTGCTGCTGGAATTGAAAGACGCGGCCGCGTTCCCACACCCCATCGAGGCGGTGAAAGAGATCTTTGACCGATTGGAGAACCTTTGATGTCTGACTACCGTCGAATCACGATTGCCAAAGCGGGCGAGCATACCGGCGAGCCCGTGGAGATTGCAGGCTGGCTCTACAACCTCCGCAAGTCCGGCAAAATCATCTTTCCTCTCATCCGGGATGGCAGCGGGACTATCCAGTGCGTGGGCGTAAAGAGCGCGCTGCCCGAGGATCTGTTTGAAGCGCTGAAGAACCTGACGCAGGAATCATCGGTGATCATCCGCGGAAAGATCCGCGCCGAAGCGCGCGCCCAGGGCGGATTTGAGATGGACATCGAGGGTGCCGAGATTGTCCAGCGCGTCCCCGAGGAGACACCGTATCCGATCACGCCGAAAGAACATGGGACCGAGTTTCTGTTTGATCACCGCCATCTGCATCTGCGCAGCCGGCGCCAGCACGCGGTGCTCAAGATCCGCCACGAGATCATCAAGGCGATCCGGGACTACTTCGATTCCAACGACTTCACGCTGGTGGACTGCCCCATCTTCACGCCCGCCGCGTGCGAAGGCACAACCACGTTGTTTGAGGTGAACTACTTCGACGAGGAGAAGGTCTACCTCACGCAGAGCGGCCAGCTCTACAACGAAGCGACAGCGATGGCGTTTGGCAAGACCTACTGCTTTGGCCCGACGTTCCGCGCCGAGAAGTCGAAGACGCGCCGGCACCTGACGGAGTTCTGGATGGTGGAGCCGGAGATGGCCTACGCCACTTTGGACGACGTGAAGCGCGTGGCCGAAGAGCTGATCGTTTTCATGGTGGGCCGCGTGCTGGAGAACCGCAAAACGGAGCTCGCCACTCTGGAGCGCGACCTCACAAAGCTGGAGGCCATCAAGGGCCCGTTCCCGCGCATCAGCTACGACGATGCCGTGGAGATTCTCAAGAAGAAAGGCAGCGAGATCGTGTGGGGCGGCGATTTCGGCGGCACCGACGAGACACTACTCAGCGAAGAATTCGACCGGCCGGTAATGGTGGACCGCTATCCCACCGAGGTGAAGGCCTTCTACTTCGAGACCGATCCGAACCGGCCCGAGGTGGCGCTGGGCGTGGATGTGATCGCCAGCGAAGGGTACGGCGAGGTGATTGGCGGCGGGCAGAGGGTGCACAGTTACGACACCCTGCTGGAGCGGATCAAGGCGCACAACCTGCCCGAAGAGGCGTTCCAGTGGTATCTGGATCTGCGCCGCTACGGTAGCGTGCCGCACGCCGGATTTGGCATGGGCGTGGAGCGCGCCGTGGCGTGGCTCTGCGGGTTGGAGCACATCCGGGAGACCATCGCGTTTCCGCGTATGCTGTACCGCACGCGGCCTTAAATCCTATGAAGAAGACGATTGCGATACTCGGAGCGCCGCTCGATCTCGGCGCCGGGCGTAGGGGCGTCGATATGGGGCCTTCGGCGTTGCGCGTGGCGAACCTCAATGCGCGCCTGCACTCGATCGGCTGCAAGGTGGAGGACTTGGGCAACGTCTCCGTGGAGCAGGCCGAGAGCTCTCGCGTGGGGCCTGCCAGCGCGCGGTATCTCAAGGCGATTGCCGCCACTTGCGATGCCCTGGCCCGGCGCGTGGAAAAGGCGGCCGGCCAGGGGAAGTTTCCGCTGGTGCTGGGCGGCGATCACTCCATCGCCGTCGGGACCATCAGCGGGATGGCTCAGCATTTTCGCAAGAAACAGCAGAAGTTGGGCGTCATCTGGCTGGACGCGCACACGGACATGAATACTCCGGAGACGTCGCCCTCCGGCAACGTACACGGCATGCCGCTGGCGTGTCTGGTGGGTGAGGGACCGCGGGCATTGACGCACCTCTACGGCGTGTCGCCGCAGGTGGATCCCAAGAATGTGGTGCTGATCGGCATCCGCGACGTGGATATCACCGAGAAACCTGTCGTACAGAAGAGCGGCGTCCGCGTCTTCACCATGCGCGACATCGATGAGCGAGGCATGAGGGCGGTGATGCAGGAGGCTCTGCAGATCGCCTCCGCCGGCACCGCGGGTGTGCATCTTTCGCTCGACATGGACGGCGTGGATCCGGACGAAGCGCCGGGCGTTGGTACGCCGGTGCGCGGCGGTTTCTCTTACCGCGAGGCGCACCTGGCCATGGAGATCCTGAGCGATTCCCACAAGCTGACGTCGATGGAAGTGGTGGAGGTGAATCCCGTGCTCGACACTGCTAACCGAACCGCACTGCTAGCCGTCGAACTGGTGATGTCGGCGATGGGAAAGAGGATTCTGTGAGCAAATGCAGGGTGGCCGTAATCTATGGCGGCCGCAGCGGCGAGCACGAAGTGTCGGTGCGATCCGGGCAGGCGATTCTCAACGCGCTGCGGCCGGAGGACTACGAAGCGGTGCCGATCTTCATCACGAAGGAAGGCAAGTGGGAGCCGGGTCCGATTCTGCCGGAGCCGGGCGCCAACCCGGGAATCGACGTGGTGTTTCCCGTGCTGCACGGCACGTTTGGCGAAGACGGCACCATGCAGGGCCTGCTGGAGATGGCGGACCTGCCCTATGTGGGGCCGGGCGTCTTTGCGTCTTCCGCCTCGATGGACAAGGAACACACCAAGCGGCTTTGCGTGGAGCGCGGCCTGCCGGTGGTGGAATACGAAGTGCTCCACACGGGCAACCCGCACACGGAACTCGATTGGGAGAAGGAGATCGCGCGCATCGAGGCGCGCTTCGAATACCCGCTATTCGTCAAGCCGTGTAATCTGGGCAGCTCCGTTGGCATTTCGAAGGCGCGCGACCGCGCCGGGCTCCGCGCCGCCATTGAGGAAGCGGCGAAGTACGATTTGAAAGTGCTGGTAGAGAGATCGATCATTGGGCAGGAGTTTGAGTGCTCCGTGATCGGCAACTACCGGCCGCAGGCGTCGCCGCCGTGCGAGATTCTGCCCTCGCAGGATTTCTACGACTACAACGACAAGTACGTGCTGGGCACCGCCGGCACCAGCCTGACACCCAACGTGCCCGCGGAGACGATCGAAGAGATTCAGCGCCTGGCTGTGGAGTGCTTCCGCGCGCTGGATTGCATGGGCATGGCGCGCGTGGATTTCCTGCTGGAGCGGGCCACCGGCCGCCTCTACATCAACGAGATCAACACCATTCCCGGATTCACGTCCATCAGCATGTATCCGAAGATGTGGGAGCACGCCGGCCTGCCGTTCGACATGCTGGTTGACATGCTGCTGCATCTGGCGATGGAACGCCACGAACTGCGCAAAGCGCTGCGGTACGAGCGCTGATGCGGAGGCTGGCCGTACTGCTTTGCCTCTGCCTGGCGACGCTCCGCGCACAACAGAGCAAACCGCCGGATACGGACGAGCTGGAGCGGGAACTGAAACGGTTCCTCGGCGTATTCCTGATCGCCAGCGAGCAGGCAGCCGATGCCGTCGATCCAGATAGCGCCTACTATGGCGGCGCCATACCGGGCATGCTGCGCCGGCTGGACCCCCACTCCGTGTTCTTCGACAAGGACCAGTTCCAGCAGTTGCAGGAGATGGAGCGCAGCGTCAGTAAGGGGTTTGGCAGCATCGTCAGCGTATTGCCGGGTCGCGTGATTGTCCTGCAGACCATGCCCGGATCGCCATCGCAGAAGGCCGGGCTATCGCCGGGTGACGAGATTGTCGGCATCAACAACATTGCGCTGGCGCGGCTGGAGCTCGACCAACTGGTGCAAGTGTTGGGGATGACCCGGCAACGGGAAGCGCAGTTGCTGGTACGGCGGCAGGGCACGGCCAAGCTGATGCAATTCACGATGACGCCCGAGGAGCTGCAATCGCCGAGTGTGGACCGCAGTTTTCTGCTTGCGCCCGGTTTTGGCTATGTCCGGGCAACGAGCTTTGATCCCAACACGGCAACGCTGGTGCAGGAGGCGATTGAAAGTATCGGCGGCGCCAAGCTCAAGGGCCTGGTGCTGGACCTGCGCGATAACCCGGGCGGAGTCCTGCAGGCCGGGCTTGCCACCGCGGCATTGTTTTTGAAGCCCGGCACACGGATCCTGAGCGCACGCGGCCGCAGCGCCACCACCGAGGATGTGGACGTACCGAAAGACGCGCACCCTTACGAATTCGCGCTGGCGGTGCTGGTGAACGCGAAGACTGCCAGCGCAGCGGAGATCGTCGCGGGCGCCATGCAGGATCATGACCGCGCGCAGATTCTCGGCGAGACCACCTTCGGCAAGGGATTGGTCCAACGGGTGTTTCCGCTGAGCGACCGGACGGGCCTGGCGCTGACAACGGCCTTCTACTACACGCCCAGCGGCCGCAGCATTCAGAAGCCGCTCCAGGACAATGAACTGGCCGCGGCCACCCGCATGGGCGAACGGCCGAAGTTTCAGACGGATCAGGGCCGGACTGTGCTGGGCGGCGGGGGCATCGAGCCGGACGAGACCGTGCTGCCGCCGCGGCCGGGCAGGCTCCGCATCGTGATGGAGACGTCCGGCAGTTATTCCGCCTTCGCGACCGAGTGGCTGGTGCTCCACCGCGCCGACGTGAAGCGTGAGATGGAGATCACGGCGGCCATGCTGGACGATTTCCAGCTCTTCCTCTCACGCCGCAACATCCGGCCCGGGCTGAGCGAATGGAGCGCGGAACGAGAGTACATCCGCAGGCGCCTGAAGCAGGAGATCCTGAACCAGGGCATCGGCGTGGCGGCAGGCGACGAGATCGAAATGAGGGATGACCCGGTGGTGCGGCGAGCCTTAGCGCTGTTCGCGGCGCAGGCCGAGCAACAGAAGCGCTAGCGCGGCCAGCCCGCTGACGGCCGCGCCAAAAGCGAAGTGCTGCGTTTCAAACGCAAAGACCACTTCATGTTGGCCCGCGGGCACCACCGCGCCGATGAGCGCATGATCCACGCGCAGCACCTCCACCGCTTGTCCGTCCACGCTGGCCTGCCAGCCGGGGTAGTAGGCGTTCGTAACCTTCAACAGGCTGGGGGAGGCGGCGCTGTATTGCACGCGCGCCCCCTGCTCAGTGACAGTGGTGGAGAGCACGCGCGCCTGCGGGTCCTGATGCACGCCGGTAAATGGAACCTGCACAAGCGCAACGCGCGCCGGATCCAGCATCTCCAAACGGCCACGCGAATCGGCCGGTGACGCCACGCCAACCACCTCGGGTGCGAAATAGGCGCGCGGGAGAACTCCTTCGTTGCCGGTGACCTTTTCGTCTTTGGGAGAGACCACCAGCGCCGCGCTCACGCCATCGATGAGGCGCTCATTCTTCAGCGCGGCGGTGCGGTAGTCCCGCCATGCGGCCAGCGACAGCGGGTTGTAGCCGCCTGAGCTTTCCACATGGGTCAGCATGGGACTGTTCATGGAGCCGAACAGCGCAAAGCGCGGCGGAATCTCAATCCGGTAGCCCTGAGGGAACGTGGCGCCCACCTTGCGGAGGGCCTCCTCACCTTCACCGGACATGGCCTGATAGGACGTGCGGGCGTAGGCCAGCGGGTTGTACCAGGAGTTGCAGGCGCAGAGATCGAGGGCAAACAGCCCGATCAGCAGAAAGCCGAGCCACTCCTGCCGCCAGTGGGTCTCCGCCTCGATGACGCCAAAGGCAGCCAGGATGGAGAGACCGAGGGCGGCGGCGAAGAAGTGATCGGCGGAATGGAGCAGAGAGAGGATCAGCGGCACTCCGATGAGAAGCGCTGCGGGCAGGCGGATGTCTCTCCTGCGGAGAGCAAAACCGGCGAGCGGCAGCAGCAGCAGGCCGCTGTAGAGGTAGGTCTGGGTGAGATCGCCATGGCCCTGATAGATGCCGGTGAAGATGCCTAGCGCGTTGGGCCAGAGCAGCGTGGCGAGCGTCCCAAGGCTGAGGGGCGAGAAGAAGCGCTCGGGCTGCGACTGGCTCCAAAGCGTAATGGCAGGCAGCCAAACCACCGAGGCCAGCGCGAGGGAGGCCAGCGCCACCGCGGCGAGGCCGGCCGCATCGAGCCGCCGCCAAGCCGCGAACAGCACGAGCGCGACGAGAGCCACGACGCCGGAGCTCAGGCTGCCGGTGAGGAAGCAACAGCCGGCCACGGCCGCCACGCGCGCCAGCCACACAACGCGCGAATCCACACCCGCGCGTTCATAGCAGTACAACAACCAAGGCAGCAAAGCAGCAGCCTGCAACATCCCGACGTGCGAGCTGTGCGAGGCAAAGTAGCCGCCCAATCCGTAGCTGAGCGCGCCGGCCAGCGCGGCTGGTGCGTGCCCCGTAAGCCGCCGGAGCAGGAGGAACGCTCCGCTGAGCGCGATCAGCGCGTGGAGCACGATCTCAATCTGGATTGCCAGCGGGCTGACGCCGACGAGGAAGAAGGGCCAGTTCAGCGGATAAAATCCACCCGTCTGCGGGTCGGAGAGAACTGGAAAGCCAGCTAGGACGTAGTTTGTCCAATGGGGCAGGTGCCCGGCCTTGAGCTGATCGCTGAAGAACTGCTGCGCCGGGTAGTGCAGGTCCACGGCGTTCCACTGGATGGTGGCGTCGGGCGCCAGCAGCGGAGACCAGTAGAAGACCAGCAGGATGAAAGCGAAGGCAGCGCCCCAGCGCCAGCCGCTGAGCGGGGCGGGCGTGCCGGTGGCGGCCGCATCGGAAGAACCCTTTTGTCTTGCCATGAAAACACCGATTTTACCATCGGGCCTCAGATGCCTCGCAGCCGGGCGATCCGTTGCCGGCGGCGGCGTTCAGCCTGGAGCACCTGGCGCTCGTCCATGCCGAAGTAGTGGGCCACTTCGTGCCAGATGGTTTCGCGGACCAGATCGCGAAGTTCAACTTCGTTGCGGGCGCTTCGCTCGTGCGGGCCTTGATAGATGGTGATGCGGTCCGGCATGGCGTAGGGCTCGGCCACGCTGCGATGGATCATCGGACGGCCTTCATACAACCCCAGCAACCCGGGCCGCGGCGGCTCCTGCTCCACCACGAAGACCAGGTTGGTGAGTTGCGCGCGGAACCGGCGCGGCACCACCGACATGCACTCTTCCACCAGCTGATCGAATTCGCGCGAGGTCATCGGATAGTCTTAGTGTAGTGAGGACGCACCCGTGAATCTGAAAATTGTGGACGCGCTCGGCATCGGCACGTTGAAGCGCCATATTTTCCTGTGCGCGGATCAGACGAAGCCGAAATGCTGCTCACTGGAAGACGGGCAGCGTTCGTGGGAGTTCCTGAAAGTGCGCATGAGCGAACTCGGGCTGACGCAGGGCCCGGGAGCCACGTTCCGCACAAAGGCAAACTGCCTGAGAGTCTGCGAGCACGGCCCCGTCGCCGTTGTCTATCCGGAGGGCGTGTGGTACCACAGCGCCACGCCGGAAGTGCTGGAGCGGATCATCCAGGAGCACCTGATCGGCGGATGCCCCGTGGAGGAATTTGTGCTGGCGCTTGATCCGCTGCTACCAGGTGCCCATGCGCAGCACCATGGCGATGGAGAACGATAGCCCGTCGTTGTACCGGTGCCCGTTCATCGGCGGATTCCAGCTCTTCCGATACTCCAAACTCGCCAGGCGTAGCGCGAACGCGGGATGGAGCCGCACATCCACGCCGCCGCCAACGGACAACGCTAGCGAGTTGGAATCCGTGGTGGAGGTGTACTCGGGTTTGGGGACCGCCGCCTGGCTCCCCTTCTGCCGGGCAGCCAGCGCGAGCGTTTCACGCAGTTCCGGATAGAGCTGTTCCTGCGTGATCTTCATGCCGCCCATCAGGAACTGAGCGTAAGGGCTCCACCGTCCATCCGGCCGGAACCTCCACCTGGGTCCGGTCAGATAGGTGAGCGTGTCCCCGCTCCGGTCCTTCTCCAGGCCCAGAAGATTGCAGCCGGAGACGTCGACTACCCACTGCAACTGATCCACGATGCGGAGGGCGCCCTCCGCGCCTCCGCCCAGGCAAGGTGTCGTGCGGCTGCTCTGGAAGAAAACAGGGCGGATGTAAGTGCTGCCCTCAAAGCCGGCTATGCCGAACTCGCCCTGCAGCTCTTTGGGCGCGAGTGCAGATGGAGATATCGTCCCTCCGCGCTGCTCCACCAGATAGCTGGTGAGTAGAGGAGAGAAGGCGCCAGGCCGCGAATCACGAGCCCACGGCACCTTAAAACGCATCATGTTGGCCCAGGAGCGAGTCGGGTTCAGCGTACCCCGAACCAAGACGCGCAGCACCGGGTTCTGTACATGCTCTTCGAAGCGCTTGATGACCAGATGATCCAGTGCATCTTCGGCAATCATCCAACCGAAGCCAACGGCCGGCGTGATGACATGATCCACAATGCCCTGTTGGGGCCAGACCGATTGGACTTTGCCGATAGACGCTTCGCTGTAGGGCCCAATCTCAAACATCGCACTGTAGGCGAAAGAGAATGCCGTGGCGCGAAGCCGGCTGCGCCAATATTCGGGATTGGCGCCAAACTCGACGCCGAGATAGCGCCCGTCATTCTGCGCCCAAATGAATCCCGCCACGGAGCCTTGCATCGGATGGCCGACGTAATTGACGTAGAACGGATCCCCGTCAGACCAGCCATGGAGATTGCCCGCCGCGTGCGCCCATCCAGAGAAAAATGGCCCTTTCATGCCCTCCCGCGTGCCCGGCTCGGTGGCCAGACGGAACGAATGTTGAAGCGTGGAGAATACGAGGGAATCCCTCATAAGACCGGCCCAGTCTACCGTGGAGGTCCCGCCCGGCTTCAGCCAAGGCTCCCGGGGCTTGACCGGAGCAACCACAACAGGGCGAATATAAGACGCAGGTGCGGGTGCGACACCGCCGGCGCTGTTGGGATCCTTGCCCTCGCTTGCATTCGCATCCCCAATTGTCTGCGCGAACACGCCGGGAACACTGAGGACAAGAAGGAGACACGTTAATACGTGTTCATGAAGGACCATAACTATAGTATGCCAATTGGATTTCACCCGGACCATCCGTTCTGCGAAATTCGGACCTTGCTGGTAAATCGCCGCGGCCTCGCACCCGGCGTTTGAATCTGCTATAACTGCAAGGACGTTACCGGGCAGTGCCGGAGGTACGTATGGGCAACCGATTTCGCCGCACTCTACTGACTTTGGCCGTCGCGGCGGCCAGCAGCCTGGGACAGGATTCCAACTTGGCGGGCCCCGTCTCCGGATTGCTTGTCGACGACCAGAGCCGTTCCATCCGCCCGATTCTCGGTATGCCCGGATCAGCGTATGCCGGCGATGCCTCGGTGACCACCTTTGATTTCGCCTCGGCCGCGCCCGACGGCCGCAGCGCGCTGATCGCGCGGGCCGGTGCGCTGTATCTTGTCCGGCGCCTGGATGGCGGCACGCCCACATGGCGGGAGCTGAGCAACGAATCCGCCTCTTTCAGCCGCGCCGCATGGAGTGAGAGTTCCGAAACGCTGGCTGTCGTCAACACGTCCGCCAACCGGTTGGAATTCTGGATCGCTCTATCCAACGAGCCGAAACTGGCCTCCACTATCGACCTCACCAGCTTCACCGGGAGTGTCGCCGCCCTGGCGGTGGACAAGGACGCCCGGTACGCCTTTGCCGCCACGCAGGGGGCGGACGGCAGTGCGCTGTACATGCTGCAGGCAGGCGGCGAGCCGCGCATGATCGCTGATTTGGGCCGCTCTGGCGGTTTGCTGCTGAGCGCCGGCGCACTGTATGCCACGGACCGGGGCCGCAACGAGGTGCTGCGGGTTACCAACTGGGCATCCGCGCCCGAGGTTGCCACAATCGCTTCGGCAGGCCATGGCGTGAACGATCCCGTGGGTGTGGCCCTCTCGGCGGATCACGGGACCCTCTACATCGCCAATGCCGGGATCAACCAGTTGCTTGGTTTCGACCTGGCCGCCGGCGCGGTGAGAACATCTCTGGACCTGGACTTCCAACCCACGCGCCTGGAGCGCCTGGGCACGGGCAACTTGCTGCTGCTGGAGAGGGGCGTTCCAGGCGAAGCTCCTGCCCAAGTGTTGGATCCAGTCTCACTGAAGGTCTATTTCGTTCCCGTCAGCGCTGCCTCGGGCGAGTAGTCCGGGCGGATTCTGACGCGGCGGATGCGCACATTCGGCCCCGGCCGCTCCACGCATTCCAACGGCCGGAACGGTAGGAACCAGGCGTCGATCAGATCCAGTTCAAACTCCTGGCAGCCCGGCGTGTCCCAACGCAGGGACCTGATCTCGTGAGGCGGGGCGATGTCGGCCAGCGCCGCCTCCTCAATCGGCATTTTGAAGCGGGTCATGCGCAATGGATACTCCGTGGTGACCAGCGCGAACTCGTTGGCCGGCAATTGCCCAGCTGGAGGATTGCGGTAGACCTCCCACCCTTGGATCCCTGCTTCCCTCTTGGCCTTCTCCATCAGCTGATAGGGCGCGGAGACGATGGCGCCCGAGAACGGCCCGTAGCGGCGGTAGGCGAACTCGATCCTTCGGCCAACCGACGCGGCGGACTCCACGAACTGCGGCTCCGCCTCTGGCCCGCCGAGCCAGACAATCGGCATGGTGGGATCGATGTTCCCGCGAATCCAGATGCCGGCCAGGCCGCGCGAATCCTCGCGGCTCAACAGTTCCACAAACCTTACGGAAGTGCGCGTCTCCACCATGACCAGGAACACGATACCGGCGAGAAGGAGCGCCGCCGGCCACCGCCGGACACTCTCCAGCGCCACCACGCTGAGCACCGCAATGCCGGGCAGCGCCGGCAGAAGGTAACGATACGGCACCGTGTGCTGGAACGGCAGCAGGATGATAAACGTGGCCAGTACGGGCTGCGCAATCAGCAGCAGCCGGCGATCCCGTTTCCATGCCGCGTAGGCCAGCCCGGCCATGGTGAGGCCGAGACCGATCCACCCTCCGCTGCCCTGCCCCAGCGGCTTCACGATCTGGCCCAGGCCGTATTGCAGCGTCCACTGCGGATCGCCGGGCTGCCAGAAGTAGAGTACGCTGACGATGGACCAGATCTCCTCCCAGGCGCGCGCCCAGTTCATCAGCAGAGTGAGATTCACCGCCGCAAACAGCCCACAGAAGCCCGCCACGGCCCCGCCAAGCCACCGCCAGGGTACTCGCTCTCCGCGATCCCTGGAGCGCATCCAAACCGCGTAGAGCAGCACGCTGAGCAACAGCACACCGGCGTACTTCGTGTTCATGGAAAGGCCCAGCGCCGCGGCCGCGCACCAGAATTCGCGGCCGGCGCGCCCTGGCTGCGCGTCCACGTAGCGCAGGGCAAACCAGACCACAGCGGTCTGGAAGCAGACCGAGGGGATATCGGTGACGGCGTAGTGCGCATCGCGCACTGCCAGCGGCGAGACGGCATAGACCAGCGCCGCCAGCATCGGCCACGGACCGCCGAGCACGCGTCGGGCGATGAGATAGACCAGCCCGATTGTCAGCGTTCCGAACAGCGCCGCCACGCAGCGCAACGCAACGAAATAGGGAGACGGGTCCAGGCCGAAGCCGGTGGCGGGGTCGCCGCCCATCATCCGGAACAGCCCCGCGGCGAGTTCCAGAAATAGAGCGGGATAGGCGTAGGTGCTGGGCGAGCCCGTGACGCCGGAGACGATCACCAGGCTCTCGTCCGGCCGGATGTAGAGGTTCGAGGTCAGCGGCCAGCCAAACGTGATCCCCCGGAAACGCAGCGCCGCGCCCACAGCCAGCGGCATCAGCCAGAGTAGATGCTTCTTCATGACTTCCCCGGAAGTCTACCAGTGCCGTTGCCGGAACCGCACCATTTCCACTGCGCAGCGCAGAGCCACGCGCATTGTGCCCCAACCGCGAATGGAGGGCACGCCGCCGTCCCGCGGGGCCAGCGGCACCTCCGGGCCATCTGCCAGGATGCCGGCCCGCGCCGCCAACAGCGTCAGAAAGACGTTGGGCGCAAACAACCCATCCGGAATCGCCTCCAGCAAAGTGCGAAAATCCCCCGCGCGCATCAGGCGAAACGGAATGTTCGGATCCGACACCCGCACGCCGAAAAGCAGCGCCAGCATCTGGCGGTGCGCGTTGCTCAAGCGGAGCCGCAGTGGATCAATCTGCCGGCCGGAGCGCCGCCCCATCACGAACGCCGCCTGCTCCCTCTGGGCCCAGATCTGTGGGAACAACGAGGCCGGCATCTCGCCATCGGAATCTACCTGGAACAGCCAGCCCGGATTCAGCCCCAAGGCATGGTGATACCCGTTCATAATGGCTGCGCCATGGCCGCCATTGACCTGGTGAACGACGATCAGATCGCTCTCGCCGGCAGCCAGGCGATTGAGAATCCGCGGCGTGTCGTCGTGCGAACCGTCATTGATCACCAGCAGCGCACCACCGATGGCGCGCATCCGTTCCAGCCACTCCAGGCAAACCCGCTCCACGCAAGCCGCCTCGTTGTACACGGGCATCACGGTGACGCAGGAATACTCCACTAGCGCGCTCCCGGAGTTCTGAGCAGGCCGCCTGCCAGCAATCCATCCCGCAGCGAGTCCGCAATGCCCTGGAACTTCCATTGACCGTAGCGGCCCGACATGTGAATGTCCTCTGCGTGCAGCCGCGCGATGGCCGTCTCGCGCCAGCGCGAACCGGGTAGGGTCCAGGTGTAGGCGGTCTCCACCCAGTTGGCGCCGCAGACTTCCACGTCCTGCAGGAAACCCCACTCGCATAGCTCGTCGCCCACCTGACGGGCGTACTCTGCGCAGTCGGATTCCGAGGGCTGCGCGCCCTGCGGGAAGCCGCGCTCCACGTAGAGGCTCACCCGGTCTGCCGCACCTTGTGGCAGGAAACTGCGATCGACGTTGGAATAGAACCCGACGCGATGGAAACCACTGCGGCTGCGCGGCACATAGATCCAGTGCTCGCTCGGGCAATGCGCGCCCCGGCGGCCGCCCAGGTTGACTACCAGAACTGCGGTGGCCTGGCCCGGCGCGTCGTCCACGGCGATGCCCGTCAGGCGCAGCATCGCGTCCAGAGGGAGTGTGGAGAGCAGCCACTCGTAGGAGAGCGTGCGGCCGTCGGAGAGCTCCAGCGTTTTGCGCCCGGTATCGATGCGCGCCACGCGGGCGCCGGTCTGGACTGAACCCCGGCTGGCCAGGGCATCGGCAAATGAGTCCAGCCCGCCCTCCGGATAGAGGAACGTCTGGTTGTAGCCGGCGGCCTCGGGCGTTTCGCCACGGGCGCCGCGTTCAATGCGTGCCAGATCGATGGGCGATTTATAGGAATCCTGCGGGGCGATACGGGTCCACAGGCCCGCCGTGTATAGCTCGTGAAACGGGCCGAAGAAGAGCTCGTTGAGTGTCGGTCCAAACTGCCACTCCAGCCACTCGGCCATGGTGTGAGGCGATTGCTGGCGATCCAGCCGAATCTCCGCCAGACACTTCTCCGCCAGCCGCGGACCCAGGGCGTGCAGGTGATCCTGCAAAGGGTATGGCACGCGCAACCCACTTTCGGGAAAGTAGACAGCGGAGCGCCGTTGGTAGCTGCGCCATGTGCCGAATCCGCCGAGAAACCGGTTGAGCACCGCATCGCCGCCGAACACCCAGTGGCCGCCACCAACCTCAAATCGATAGTCGCCCGCCGGCGATGGCAGGTGGAACGAGCGGCAGATGCCGCCGGGCTGCGCCTCCGCCTCCAATGCCGTCACACCGGAGGCGTAGCTCGCCGCCAGCCCGGTCATGCCCGCGCCGAGAATCCATCCTTTCGGAGTATCCATGCAAGAAACCGCGATGGTAACATACGAGTCGCTTGCCCTACGCCAGATTCCTCGCGGCGCTGCTCTCCGCCAACCTGTTGAGCCTGGTGCTGTTGAATGCCTGCCGGCTGCCAGTGTGGGCGCTGTTGCCTGTTCTGCCTGGAAGCACTCTGGCCGCGTGGCTCGTTCTACGGCCTTTGACCGTGCGCCGCCTGCCGTTCCGCCCGTCGCGCTGGGCAGTGCTGTTTGCCGCCGCCGCGTTCGTTCTGCTGACGGCGCCGCGCCTGCCCTATCTGGCAGAATGGCTACCGGGCGCGGTGGTGCTGGCCCAGGCGGACGACTACGGCCGGCTCTCCGAGTTGATCTCCATGACGCTGGGCGGCCGCTATCCGCTGCCTCACCCCAGCAACCAGCAGTTCCTTCTGTCTCACTACTACGCCGCGCTCTTTCCAATGGCGTGGTGCAAGTTGGCAATTCCGTTGCTGACGCTCAAGGACTGCATTGTCCTCGGCAACCTCCTCTACCATGCGCTGTTCCTGCTCAGCCTGCTGGAGGTGGCGCCGCGGCTGGTGAGGCGCCCGGCCGGCGCTACCGCATTCGTCTTCCTGATGACCCTCTTCGGCGGTCTCGATCTCTTCGCCGGACACTTCGTCCCGTTGGAGCACACCGAGATGTGGCAGCGATCGTGGTTGGGCGCCATGCGCGAGTTCTCGTCGATCTATACCGCTTCCTTCTGGACCGTGCATCACATGGCTGCTGTTTGGTGCGTAATCCTGGCATTCGTTCTGTGGCGGGAAACGCGCTCCGCCGCGCGCTGGCGCAAGCCGCTCATCGCCGGGTGGCTGCTGGTGGCCGCCGGCGCATGCAGCCTGTTCGTGGCGCTCACGCTGCCTCTGCTGGCATGGCGGGAACTGTGGATGTTGCTCAAGCGGCTGTGGAGAACCCGTATGATTCTGCCGGTCGCCGCGGCCAGCCTGACGCCGCTGTGGCTCTACACCAGTCGCGTGGCGCAAGGCGGATTCTCGTGGCGCCCCGTTCCGCATCTGTTGCCGGTGTACCTTCTGGCGATCTTCCTGGTCGATTTTGCCGGACTCCCACTTCTGGTTCTGGCCCGGTGGCGGCGATTGGTGCGGAGTGAACGGCGCTGGCTCGGTGGGACGATGCTGTTCTTTCTACTCACGTGGGGCATCGAGTCCGTGGGCTACAACAATTTCGCGATGCGTGGCGGGCTGGCGCCAACAATCGTGATCTTTCTGCTGGCAGCCCGGCACGGCGGATTGCCGCGGGCGAAGTTCGCGGTTGCCGCACTGGCCGCGCTGACCACGATGACAACCCTGCGCGAGGCCGTCACCATGACCTACGCACCGCTGGAGTTCTCCAACTGGTACTGGCAATCGCGCGGGCTTCCGGCGCCGCCGCATGTCCGGCCCCTTCTGCGGGATGCCTACAGACGCGCGGCGCGAGACTCCTCGACGCGGGTGTACCGGCCCGATGCCGGCAACCGCCTCGGGCCAGAGAAATTCAACGCAGAGAAGCTCATTGAGGGTATCCCCTTCCATCAGATGCACGGCGCGGAGCAGGAGCTCGCCCGGTTTAGATAGTCCTGCCCGGCGGGGCTGCTTGACTTCCGTGCTTCCGGTGGCTTACCTTTACCTTTTCCAAGATCCACGCACGAGCCATGAGCAACGCCGAGAACCAAACTGTCGTCATCGTGGACCAGCACCTCGAATCCACGCTGGATAGCGTAGATGCCAGCGAGGAGCGAGTCAAGAATCTCGCCGCCGAAATCGGCTTCGTGGAAGATGACGCCTACCAGTTGGGCTATGCCGTCCGCGAGGCCATGGTCAACGCCGTAGTGCACGGCAACGGCTACAGCGCGAACAAGCTGGTCCACTTCGTCCTTTCCCGATGTGGCGCCAGCATCGATATACTCATCGAAGATGAGGGCCAGGGCTTTGTGCCAGAACGCCAGGCCGACCCCCTCGCTGAAGAGAACCTTCTGAATCAGTCCGGAAGGGGTATCATGATAATCCGGGCATTCGTGGATGAGTTCTCCATTGAACGGGCGGCAACAGGTGGGACGCGAGTTTTTTTGAGGAAGTCTCTACCGCCGGGAACTTAAGCTCGATGGGCGGATTCCAAGACTAGGTTAGGAGGCATTAGACGATGAGCGTGAAACTGACGACGCGCCAGATTGGCGACGTGACCGTGATCGATGCAGCGGGGCGCATTACCCTCGGGGAGGGATCTTCCACCTTCCGCGATTCCATCAAAGAGTTGACCGCCAAAGGTCACAAGAAAGTACTTCTGAACCTGGGCGAGGTCAGCTACATCGATTCTTCCGGGATCGGCGAACTGGTGAGTGGCTTTACTACTGTTTCCAACGCGGGCGGACAGCTCAAGCTGCTCAAGCTGACGAAGCGGATTCAGGACTTGCTGCAAATCACCAAGCTCTACACGATCTTCGAAGTGTTTGACGACGAAGCCGCCGGCCTCGCCAGCTTCAATTAGCCCTGGACGGGCTGAGCGCCCGCCATGGCGTTGAATCCATGCAGGATTCACGGCTTCCCACTATTCTCATCGCCGACGAGCTCGCATTGTTTCGCGACGGTCTTGCCGCGCTTTGCGAGCTCCAAGGCTACGCCAGAGTGGTTGCACGAGCCACCGACGGCGACGAAGCCCTTCGCCAGATAGAGTCTCTCTCTCCCGATCTCGCCCTCCTCGATTTTTCTCTCCCCCGCCTGCACTGTCTGGAACTGGCCAACCGCGTCTCCGAATCGTCGCGCGTACGCTGCGTGATCATGGGGTTGCGCGATGACCGGAAGACGATCATAGAAGTGCTTCGCTCCGGAGCGAAGGGCTATCTCCTCAAGACCGCCACCGCCGCTCAATTCTACGACTGCCTCAGCCAGGTGCTGGAGGGCGGCATTTACGTCTCGCCAACGGTCGACATTCAAAGCATCTTCACGCCCGGCCGCAGCGGCGCTCTGCATGACCCCATATCGACGCTGAGCGCGAGAGAGTACCAAGTGTTTTCGCTACTGGTCGAGGGTGTGCGCGCCAAGGAGATCGCCGCCCGCCTTGGCCTGAGCCCCAAAACGGTTGACACGCATCGCTCTAATTTGATGAAAAAACTGGACTTGTACGATGTCCCCGCCCTGGTGCGCTTCGCTCTCCACCATCGCCTGATTCCCGCCTGATTGGCGCCCCGTGTTAGAATAAGATCTTTGCTTACCGGAGTTTCCACGTGGACCGCATCACCCGTCACGATCTAAAGACCGACAAGTTTGTCGAAGAGGTTGCCCATAGCGTCGAGTACCTGGAAGGCCATCGCAGCCAGGTAGCCCGTTATGGTGCGGCCGTCATTGCCGTTCTGGTTGCCGCCGGCGGCATCTGGTGGTACACGCAGAGCCGTAAGGCTGAGCGCCAGACCGCCCTCTACGACGCCATCGAGACCTATAACACGCGCGTCAATACGGGCTCCGCGCCCGAGGGGATGAAGATCTTCCGCACTGAGGCGGAGCGCAATGCCGCCATCGCCAAAGACTTGGGCGGGCTCGTGCAGAAGTACTCCGGCAGTGACGAAGCGGCCGTCGCCACCTACCTGCTGGGTGTCAACGCCGCCGATCAGGGCAACATCGCCGATGCCTCCCGTTACCTGAAGCAGGCGGCCGAGGGCGGCAACGCCGACTACGCCTCTCTAGCCAAACTTTCTCTCGCCGACATCTACTTCGCCGAGGGCAAGACTGCCGACGCAGAGAAGATGGCCCGCGAGATTGTGGCCAGCCCCACTACGCTGGTCAGCAAGGAACAGGCCAGCCTCTCTCTCGCCCGCATCATTGCCAAGACCAAGCCGGACGAGGCCCGCAAGCTCCTGGAGCCCATGCGCACCACTAACGGGACCGCCAGCCGCGTCGCCATCCAGGCGATGGCCGATCTCGGCCTCGCCAAGTAGGTACGCCCAGCACACCCGTGCCACTCTCGCGGCTTCGGTATCCGGTGAACGCCCTTCGGGGCCGGCGCTACCCCGAACCACGACATCCCTATCGCAACGAGTTTCAACGCGACCGGGACCGAATTGTCCACGCCCGCGCGTTTCGCCGCCTGGAAGACAAGACCCAGGTCTTCGGCGAACGGCTTTCCGATCATTTCCGCAATCGCCTCACCCATACCATCGAGGTCTCCCAGATCGCCCGAACCCTCGCCGCCGCATTGGGCCTGGATGAGGACTTCACCGAGGCGCTCGCCTTAGCCCACGACATCGGCCACCCCCCCTTTGCCCACGCCGGTGAAGAGGCGCTGGATCACCAGATGCGCGCCTTCGGAGATCGCTTCGATCACAATCTCCACGCTCTCCACATCGTGGAGGATTTCGAACTGCGCTACGCCCGTTTCCCCGGCCTCAACCTCACCTTCGAAGTGAGGGAGGGCATGGTCAAGCACTCCCGCGATTTCCAGCCGGGTGAGCGCGCCGAGTTCGACGCCTATCTACCCGGTCAGCGGCCGCCCCTGGAGGCGCAGTTGATCGACCTCGCCGACGAGGTGGCCTACAACACGGCCGACCTCGACGATGGCTTTTCCGCCGAGCTCTTCACCATGGCCGATATCGCCGCCGCCGTGCCCCATTACGGCGAGTTGACGGAGGAGATCGCCTTCCAGTTTCCGTCCGCGCCGCAGAAGGTCCTGTTCCAGGAGGTTCTGCGCCGCCTCATCGATCTGCTGGCCTCCGGCCTGATCGAGGGCACTCTGGCGAGCGTGGAGAGCAGCGGAGTGCAATCCATTGAGGACATCCGCCGCCATCCGGAGCGCCTGGTGCGGATGACGGCAGTGCCCGCCGAGACCAACCGCGCACTCAAGCATTTTCTGATGGAGCGCGTCTATTCGACGCCGCCCCTGGTGGCCGAGCGCCACATCGCCTGCGAGGGCATCGCCCGGCTTTTCGCGTTCTTCCTGGCGCACCCCGCGGAACTGCCCGAGACGCACAGGGAGCGGATCGAGAGCCATCCGCTCCATCGCGTCGTATGCGACTACATCGCCGGCATGACTGACGGATTCTTCCGCCGCACCGCTACCCGCCTGTTGCCCTGACCGCCGCGTACGCTGCTTCAAACGCCGCCAGATTCTCCTGGAGATGTTCCAGGGAACGCGTGCCGAACAGCACCGCGCCGTCAAACTGCTCGCGCACCACAGCCTCGACGCAGGTCCGCACGCTGCCGCCCTCCTGGATCAGTCTGCCTTCGCCAAACGGACGGTTCGTGTAGATCTGGCGTCCCGTGGCCCGCGCCTCTTCGATCGCCGGCAGCATCGAACGGTTTTGCGCGTTGAAGGGAAACTGCATCTGCATAAACGGGTGCTCCGTGCACACAATCACGGCAGACTCCAGATCTTTCAAACTGGCGCCCAACAGACTCACGCCCATCCCGCGCGCATCGTCCAGCGCACACCGCACCTCTCCGCTGCGCAGCACCGCCGGCGTACTCTTGTGCACCTGCAGGACGTCGATGCGCCCCAGCAGCCGGTAGCTGTTTTCCAGGCTGTTCATCAGCGAATCATAGTCATGCGCCGTCACCGGCTCGCCGCGCGCAAAGTCCCAGGTCTCGCCGAACTTGGTGGCCACCGTCACCGTCGCCCGCTGCTCCGGAGTCAGTTCCTTCAGAAACAGCCCCAATCGCTCCTCGCTGTAGGCATACGAGGGCGCCGTGTCGAACAGGCGGACCCCCATTTCAAAGGCCCCGCGTAGAAACTCCACGGCCCCGCGCTCGTCCGGGACTCCCGACGGCCGGTAGCCCCACTCACGCCCGATCTCCAGCAGACCCAGCCCAAACTGCACGCCGCTCATTGCTCGTTCACGTCCTGAATGTTGTTGATCTCCGCCTTCCGCACGCCGTAGACCTTCTTCAGAATCCGGCATAGTTCCTCGGCAAACTTCTTGGGGTGCTCGGTTTCGTTCAAGTCCACCTCCACTTTGATGTACACGTCGATACTCTTCACAGTTCGAATGGTACGATAACAGGTTTGGAACGTACCACCTGCACTCTCTGCGAATCCCGCCCGCCGCGCCGCTTCTGCCCGGCGGTGAATCAATCCATCTGCGCGCCCTGCTGTGGCGTGGAGCGCGAGCAAACCCTCGATTGCCCCTTTGATTGCGAGTATTTGCGCGACGCCCGCGATCACGACAGGATGCCCGAGGTGGATCCCAAGTCGATGCCCCATCCCGATGTGGAGCTCACCGACAAGTTCATGGAGGAACAGCAACCGCTGGCCATCGTCGCGGGCCGGCTCCTCCTGGTCGCCGCGCTGGAGACACCGGGCACTGTCGATTTCGACCTGCGCGAAACTCTCGCCTCGCTGACACAAACCTACCGCACGGCCGAGAGCGGGCTGATCTACGAATCCCGCCCCGCCAATGCCATCGCCGCCGCCGTGGCGGACCGCTTCCAGCAGGAGATCGGCCTGTTCCGCGAGAACATCGCCAAGCAGAGTGGCTCCCACACGGTTCGCGACAAAGACCTGCTGGGTGTGCTGATCTTCTGGCAGCGCATGGAGTGGCAGCACAGCAACGGCCGCCGGAAAGGCCGCCAGTTCATCGAGTCGCTATTCGCCCTCATGCCCCCACCGGATCAGGACGGAAACCAGCCCCTCGGCTGAGACATCCAATAGGCAGTTGCCGATGAATGCCCTACTCGTTGGTTCCCGCGAAATCGCGCCTGAAGTACGCCATTTCCTGTTTGAAATCCCTAGCGTGGAGAAGCTGGAGTTTACCGCCGGACAGTTTGTCTCCTTCACCCAAGAGGTGCATGGACGCAGCGTGACACGGGCCTACTCCCTCGCCGCGGCGCCCGACGGCAATCGCTTTGAGCTTTGCCTGAACCGTGTGCGGGAAGGGCTGTTCTCCCCGTGGATCTTCCAACTGAAGCCCGGCGACACCATTCAGATGCGCGGGCCTCTCGGCTACTTCGTGCCCCGCCAGCCATTCCGCGACTCCCTTTTCATCGCTACCGGCACCGGCATTGCTCCCTTTCGGGCCTTCCTGGGCGCCGAGCCCGTCCGGTCCCACGCGGGCAGGATCACTCTTCTCTTCGGCGCCCGCTATGCCGATGGCCTGCTCTATCGCGCCGAGTTTGACCAATTTCACACGGACCGGCCTGGATTCCGCTTCCTGCCCACCATCACCCAACCCGCGGCGGCTTGGGCCGGACGCAGCGGCAGAGTGCAGCAGCACCTCGACGACGCCTTGGACGGTAGAACCGACGTGGATGTCTACATCTGCGGCCTCAAGTCCATGGTGGACGAGGTGCGGGATCTGCTCAAGGCGCGCGGCTTCGATCGCAAGCAGATCATCAGCGAAAAATACGACTAGAATTGTCCTATGGGTTCTACCTTGGCCAAGTGGGGCATGCTGCTCGGCGCCGCCGCCATCGCCTTTGTCGTCACCGTGGCTGTGGGACTCCGTTTGCTGCCCGCTCCCCACACCGAAACTGACTATCTCGTCGTCGGCTCCGTCGCCACATTCCTCTGCCTCGGAGTACTATTCGCGGTTCTGATCACCACCTGGATTCGCTCTTCCGAAGTGTTCTTCAAGAAGCGGACAAAGCCGGATCCGGAAGCACCGGCAGCACCGGAACCTCCCGTCGAGGGCTAATCCTCTGCACCTTGATCGAGATTAGGGTAGATGCTACCCTGAAGGTGTCAATGCCCCCACTTCCGCGCACTCCGGAATCCAGTGAATCAGGCCACGGCAGGAGCGCCGGCATGATCCATATCGTAGGCGCAGGACCAGGCCGGGCTGATCTCCTCACCGTGCGCGCAGCGCGGCTCCTGGCAAGGGCAGACGCGGTGCTGTATGACCGTCTGGTTTCTCCGGAGGTTCTGGAACTGGTGCGTCCCGGCGCTGAGCTGATCGACGTGGGCAAGAATGAGGGCCAGCAGGAGCAGATCCAGGCCACCATCTATGTCCGGCTGGAAGAGTGCGCCAGCCGCCACGAAACAGTGGTGCGGTTGAAGGGCGGCGATCCCATGGTGTTCGGGCGCGGCGCCGAAGAGTGGGCCTGGCTGGTGGAGCGCGGCTACGAGGTGGAGGTGGTGCCGGGCGTCAGCTCTGCTTTGGCAGTGCCGGCGCTGGCGGGGATCCCCGTCACCTACCGCGGCCTGGCCGGCGGCTTCGCGGTACTTACAGGCCATCGTCAGAACGGGACCTGCACTCAATGGGCGGCCTATGCGCATGTGGATACGCTGGTTGTGCTGATGGGCGTCGAGCATCGCGCGGAGATTGCGGCCTGCCTACTGGAACACGGCCGCGCGGCCGATACGCCCGTTGCCTTTATCGAGAATGGCACCACACCCCGCGAGCGCGTGGTCCTGGCAAAGCTGGGCGACGTGGCGCAGGGTTCCACGCGAGTGAACGCCCCGGCCGTGATGGTAGTTGGTGAGTGTGTCCGCCTACGCAGCACCTTGCTGGCCCCTTGCATTTCGCGAATGGTCGGCTAGACTAGCAGGGGATCGGGAGCGAATTCACCCCCGTCCAGATTCGTTCAAGGGAGCACTCCATGCCGAAGCTCAACGCCATTTTCGCCCGGGCGAGCCTAATGATCATCCTTTGCACGTCACTGCCGCTCTGCGCCCAGGTGACCACGGGTACAATCTTTGGAACAGTCACCGATCCGCAAGGCGCCATAGTGGTTGGCGCCACTGTCATCGTGACCAACCAGGATCAGGGCACGACCCTCAGCAAGAAGTCGGACGTCACCGGCTCCTTCCAGTTTCCCTTTCTGATTTCCGGCTCATACCGCCTCACCGTGGAACAGGCTGGCTTTAAGAAGGCGGAGCAGAAGGACATTGTCGTTGCCGTCAGCGCACAAGTTCGCGTTGACATGACGATGGCTGTTGGAAACGTCTCAGAAACTGTGGAAGTGACCGCTTCCGCGCCGCTGGTTCAAAGCACAACCGCCGAAACCGGCCAGGTGATCGAGATCAAAGCGGTGCAGGAACTGCCTCTCAACGGCAGGAATTTCGCCCAGCTCGTCTACCTCTCCCCCGGCGTCACGCCCGGCCAAGCCGGTGAGAACCTCTCCGGCGCCTCCACATTCAACCCCCGCGCCGCCGCCAACTTTAATCCGCTCGGCCAACGAGCCAATGCCAATGGCTGGATCCTCGACGGTATCGACAACAACGAATACACATTCAACACCGTGATCGTTCAGCCCTCGCTGGAATCCGTACGCGAGTTCAAAGTGCTCACCGGGTCCTTCTCGGCCGAATTCGGCCGCGGCGCCGGTGTTGTTTCCGTCTCCACCCGGTCCGGCGCCAATGAACTGCACGGTAGTGCTTTCTGGTTCCACCGCAATATTCAGTTTGACGCCCGCGGTTACTTCCAGACGCCGCAGGCCCTGCCCAAGAAGTTGCCCTTCCGGCGCCATCAAATGGGCGCTGTCGTCAGCGGCCCCATCGTCAAGAACAAGGTCTTCTTCTTCGCCGATTACGCCGGCCAGCGGGAGGTCCGCGGTCTGGACTATCTCAACACCGTGCCCACTGATAGGGTGCGCGGCGGAGATTTTGGCGATTTCCGCAGCACCGCCGGTGCGCTCATCCAGGTGTGGAACCCATTCACCACACGCGTCAACCCTGCCAACCCTGCCGGCTTCATTCGCGATCCGTTCCCGAACAACACAATTCCCGGCTCGCTGATCGGCACCACGGCACGGAACGTCGCCAGCATCTACCCGACGCCCAACTTGGCTGGGAACTTCAACAACTACCAGTCCGCCCCGTTGCGGACCATCACCGACAACCAGTACACCGCCCGCGTCGATTACCAGGTCTCCACCAAAGACAGCGTGTTCTTCCGCGCCCAACAGCAGTGGTTCGACCTCGACGCTCCACAGGGCCAGGCCAATTGTTGCCTGCCCACGCCGGCCGACTCCGCCGCCAAGTTCAAACTCGGCCCGTTCGTCGCCGGCATTCAGAATACCCGTCTCCGCACACATGGCGGCGCTCTCAATTGGAGCCGCGTCTGGACCCCCGCCATTGTCGGCGAATTCCGCACCGGATGGGCGCGTACCAACCCTTCTACGTTCCACTCCGATTACGGTATCCCCGCCGCTGATTCGCTCGGCATCCGCAACATCAACCTCACCGACAACTCCACTGGTATCCCCACCATCAACGTGGCCGATTTCACCGGCCTCAGCGGCGGCCCCGGCTTCCTGCCTGCCCGCCCTCGCCAGGTCAACTACCAGGTCGACTACAACCTCTACTGGACCCGCGGCAAACACAACCTCAAGCTCGGCTACCACGTTGTTCGCCGCGACGTCAGCCCGTTTACCAACGCCGATACCCGTGGCAACCTCACCTTTGGTCGTGGCTATGTCTCCGATCCCGTCACCCGCACCGGCGGCAGTGGTTGGGGCTCCATGCTGCTCGGCCTGCTGGCCAGCGGCAGCCGCGGCTTCCTCATCGACGTCCCCGGCCTCCGAGTCTGGGAAAACGCCTTCTTCGTCCAGGACGATTGGAAGGCCACCTCCCGCCTGACGTTCAACCTCGGCGTTCGCTATGAGGTCTACTCTCCCGAAACCGAAAAGTACGACCGCATGACCAGCTTCGACCTCACCAAGCTGAACTTCGCCTACGCCAACGAGGGTGGTTACAGCCGCGCGCTCCGCAACACGGACCGCAACAATTTCGCCCCCCGCTTTGGCTTCGCCTACGACGTCTTCGGCAACCAGCGGACTATCTTGCGCGGCGGCTACGGCCTCAGCTACTTCCCCGAGCCGGTGTCGGCGTCCAGCATGCTCACCCAGGGCCCGCCATGGCTGTTCAGCGAAAGTTACAGCTTCGGCGACTTCCTCACCGATTACACCGCCGTGCCCCGGATCGAACAGCCCTTCGGCGGCCTGGTCCCGCTGAAGCCGATGTCCACCCTCGAGATCAATACCCGGCGGCCCACCGTTCGCGGTTACTCCTTCAACAACCCCACCCAGTACGCACAGACTTGGAGCTTGACCCTCCAGCGGCAGATCGCCCAAAACTGGATGGCTGAGGTCGGCTATGTCGGCAGCCGGGGAATCAACCTCCTCTACAGCTACAATCACAACGAAGTGCGCCTCGGTTCGGGCACCGTGGAAGAGCGACGCCCCGTTCAGGCCCTGCGCAACATTCCAAGCATCACGATCTTCGAGCCGATGAACTCCAGCATCTTCCACGCCATGACTGCCAAAGTCGAGCGCCGGTTCGCCAGCGGCTTCCAGTTGCTGGGCGCCTATACCTACGGCAAGAGCCTGGATTACGGCGGCTCCGTCGCCTCCGGCGGCGGCTCCACGGGCGGACCCAACACGGTCACTTGTATTGCCTGCGGCTATGGCCCGTCCGGCTTTGACGTCAAGCACCGTCTCGTCACCAACGCCCTATACGACCTCCCCATCGGAAAGGGTCGCAAGATGAACGTCGACAATCGCTTCGCCGATGCTATTGTCGGCGGGTGGCAACTGGGCGGCATCGTCACCGGAACCACGGGACGGCCCTTCAACGTCGGTCTCCAGAACGGCGTCAACAATGGCGCGCCGAGCTGGCCGGACCGCATCGCCGACGGCCGCCTGGACAACCCCGATCCGTACTATTGGTTCGACGCCACCGCCTTCCGCGCGCCCGCGCCAAACAACTACGGCAACGTCTCCCGTGGCGTGCTCTATTCGCCCGGTGTCGTCAACATCGACATGAGCATCGTCAAGACGTTCCGCATCACCGAGAAAGTGGGCTTCCGGTTCCGTTTTGAAGCCTTCAATCTCTTCAACACGCCGTACTTTGGCTTCCCCAACGCGAACATCGGTTCGCCGACGGTAGGCCGCATTACGTCCACGGTGGGTGACAATCGCAGCCTTCAGCTCTCGGGCCGCGTCACTTTCTAGCGCCAGCCTCGATCATCGCTTGGAAGGACCGCCCCACCGGGCGGTCCTCTCCATTACGGCCTTCCCAGCCTCTGCGTTGTAGAACCCTTGCTGCTTCCATTCCACCTGCCCCTTGGCGTCGATCAGTACCACCACCGGCGCATCGTCCTTCACCACCCCCAGCGCCGCACGCCACGCCTTCTCATCCCTGTACAGACACAACGATCGGTCCAGCATCACCGCCGGAGTGTCCTTCTTCATGCCGCTGCGGATCATCGGCCGGATGAAGCGCGGCGCGGCCTCCAGCATCGCCGCTGACCACACAGGCGCGCCCGCTTTTGTCAGTGCCGACACCCACTCCGCCGTCTTTTCCCCCGCTCCCTTGCTGAAGCTGAACACCACCACGGCAGGCTTTCCGCCGAAGACATCCGGCATGGTCACCTTGCGGCCCGACAAGGTCTCAGCCTCGGTCCGCGGCAAAGCTTGCCCCCACATCGAGAAACAGCAAAGGTAGATGAGGATTGTCCGCATTGTTCGCAGGGTATCACTGTCGCACATCACTGCCGCGTAGCAAAATACCCGGCACGCGCCCGCACCACTGCCTTGGGATACCGCCGCTGCGCGTCCGCGCTGAGTTGCACGTCCAAACGCCGGAACGTGCCCGCCGGCGCGGTGGCCGCCTTGAGCCCCAACGTGTAGCGCAGCCGCACCCTTTCCACCAGTTCGCTGAACTTCACGCCCGCCTTGTCCGTCCGCAACACCTCTCCACCGGTCTCCTCTGCCAGACGGAAGACGTTGGCCGGCGTGAAGTCCGGATTCCGCTCCGGCGACGCCGCCTGTTCCGGCAGCGGCTTGACGCCCGCCGGCACAATCGCATTCACCACCGCATCCACGCCCGCCAGAGCCTCCAGCACTTTTTCGTCCGGCGTCTGATAGTGCATCCCGCCGTTGTCGGTGAGTAGCACCAGCGCCCGCCGCCCCGCCCAACCCGCCTGCTGCCGCAAATACTCCGCCACCGCCAGCAACGCCTCGTTGATCGACGTGCCCGCCCCCATATCCCGCTCCATGGGCGCCTCCTGCAACGCCCGCACCGCAAGCTCCTTCTCTTCGGTCAACTCCACCAGAACCTTCGCCCGCCGCGCGAAAACACCAACCGCCACCTGGTCATCGCTCTTCAACGTGCTCAGCGCCTTGCGGCCCACCGCCGCCATTTCACGCAGCACGCGCCCCATGCTGCCGGAGACGTCCAGAAGCAACACGAGCTGCACCGGCTCCGTCTCCTGACCAAAGTACTCGATGGGCCGCACGACGCCTTCGTCCCGCAAAACAAAGTCCCCGGCGGTCAGGCCCGTCACCGGGCGCCCCTTTTCCACCACCTGCACGTCCACCCGCACCAGCGCCGTGCCCGAACGAAATGTCGGTGTCTCTTGCGCCCAGCCAACCGCCGCGGCGACCATGAATACCAGCAGCGGTCTCATGATTAATATTATCGTCGGCACGGCAGGCCATATCGATCACGGCAAAACTACGCTGGTCCGCGCCCTCACCGGCATCGATACGGACCGCCTGGAGGAAGAGAAGCGCCGGGGCATCTCCATTGATCTCGGATTTGCCCATCTCACCCACGGCGGCGTGCGCTTCGGCTTCGTCGATGTGCCCGGCCACGAGCGCTTCATCAAAAACATGCTGGCCGGTGCGGGCGGCATCGACATGGTGATGCTCGTCATCGGCGCCGACGAGTCCATCAAGCCGCAAACCCGCGAACATTTCGAGATCTGCCGCCTGCTGGGCGTCCGTCACGGCCTCATCGCCGTCACCAAAGCCGATAGCGTCGATCCGGAACTCGTCGAGCTCGTCAAGCTGGAAACCGCCGATTTTGTCGCCGGATCTTTCCTGGAAGGCGCGCCCATCATCGCCGTCAGCGGCGTCACCGGGCTCGGCCTGCCGGAGCTGCGCGAGGCCCTGGCGGCCATCGCCCGCAAGGTGGAGAGCCGTTCCACGGATGGCCCTTGCCGGCTCCCCATTGACCGCTCCTTTACGCTGCACGGCTTCGGCACCGTCGTCACCGGCACTCTGGTCGCAGGCACGCTCAAGCCGGAGGACGAGGTAGAGCTCCACCCTACCGGCCGCCGGCTGCGTGTACGCGGCGTGCAGGTGCATGGCGGGCTGGTGCCAAAGGCTGCCGCCGGCCAGCGCACCGCCATCAACCTGGCCGCCATCGAGGCCGCCGAAATCACGCGCGGCATGGCCCTTACGCCGCCTGATCTCTTCATGCCCACCCAGGTGCTCGATTGCGTTTTCGATCTCCTCCCCTCCGCCAACCCGCTGAAGCACCGCGCCCCCATCCACTTTCACTCCGGCACGGCTGAAGTGGAGGCGCAGGTCCGCATGCTGCGCGGCACGGAGCCCCTCGCTCCCGGCGCACGCGGCCATCTGCGTCTCCATCTGAGGGAGCCACTACTGCTCCTGCCAGGGGACCGCTTCATCGCCCGCATGTTCTCGCCGGTCATCACCATCGGCGGCGGTATCGTGCTCGACAACGCACCCAATCTCAGAATGCGCAAACCCGCTGTCTTGGAGCGGCTGCCGCAGTTGGAGAATGCGCCCCTCGCGCGGCGTCTGGCTCTCTTTGCCGCGGAGGACGACGCCGGCGCCACCCTGGCCGCGCTCACCGCCCGTACCGGCAGCGCCCCGGCCGCCATCCTCGCGGCGGCGCCGGAGGCTGGTTTGGTTCCACTGAAGGACCGTCTGGTGCCGCGGGCGTCCATCGAGCGCGGGATCGTACAGCTTCGTGCAGCTCTGGCCGCGTTCCACAAGCAGAACCCGTTGCTGCCGGGTATGCCCCGCGCGTCCGCCCCCCTCCCCGCGTTCCTGCTGGAAGCCACTCTCTCCGCCGGCAAGGATCTCGTCGCCGAGGGCGAACTGCTGCGCCTGGCCTCCCACCGTCTTCAACTCAAGGCGGAGGAAGATGAGGCGGCCACGAAGATGGAGGCGCTGTTCCGCGATGGCGGTCTCTCCGTCCCGGCGCTGAATGAAGTGTTGGCGAATTCCGGCCTGGACGCCAACCGCTCCCGGAACCTGCTCCAGTTGCTGCTCCGCGAAGGCCGCCTGGTGCGTGTCTCGCCCGAATTGATCTTCCATCGCGAAGCCATCCAACGCCTGCGCGAGCTGCTGGCCGCCCACAAGGGAGAGAGCTTCGCCGTGCCGGAATTCAAGGAATGGACCGGCATATCCAGGAAATATGCTATCCCACTGCTCGAATTTCTCGACCGAGAGCGATTGACCCGCCGAGAAAAAGAACGCCGGCTTGTATTGTGATGTATCATTTCCCTAATGCAGGTGTGGGGCAACACCGATTCTGGGCGTGTCCGCGTGAACAACGAAGACGCATGGCTCGCCGAAACCTCGCTCCGGGTTGCCGCGGTCGCTGACGGCATGGGCGGTGAGGCCTGCGGCGAGGTTGCGTCCGCGCTCACGCTGCAAGCGCTCTGCGATGCGCTCCGCTCGGCCGAGACTGATCTGCGCGACGCCGCACGCCGCGCCAACGTCCTGGTTCGCCAGCAGGCCCAGCAGCGAAGTCTCTGCTCCGGTATGGGCTCCACTCTCGTGGCGGCCTCCTGGAAGGGCGAACACGTCGATATCGTCAATGTCGGTGACTCCCGCGCCTACCTGTTCCGCGAGGGGCGGCTCACGCAGTTGACCTATGATCAGACCGTCGGTAATGAACTGCGCCACGCCATGGGCTGGAGCGAGGAGGAGTTCGAGAAGTTTCCCCAACGCCATGTCCTCACCGCCGCCATCGGCGCCGCTTCCGATGTCGTCGTCCGCTCCACGCAGATCGATCTCGAACCCGGCGACCTGCTGCTGCTCTGCTCCGACGGCCTCTATAATCCCATCGGAGATTCCGGTATCGTCGAAGTGTTGAACAGTTCGGCTAGCGTAGACGGCGCAATCCGCTCGCTCATCGCGGCGGCAAACGCCGCCGGCGGGCCGGATAATATCACTGTCGTGGTCATGCAGTTTTCAGGCACTTGAGTCTGATATTGTATTGGCCGTGACTTCCGCCCTCGCCCTCTTCTTTCTCCTCGCGGCCCCCGATCAGTCGCTCTTCGACGGCAAATCCCTCGCCGGCTGGCACGTCTCCGCCAAGCCCGAAGATCGCGCCAAGGTCTTCTGGTCTGTCCGCGACGGCGCCATCACCTGCGATTCGCTGGGCCGAAAGGACCACGACTACGTCTGGCTCGTCTCAGACCAGGAGTTTGACGATTTCGAGTTGACGCTCCAGGTGAAGGGATCCGCCAACTCGCCCGGCAACTCCGGCGTCCAGTTCCGCTCGCGCTATGACGAGGCCGCGGGTTGGCTGGACGGGCCGCAAGCTGATATCCATCCGCCCGCGCCGTTTCGTACGGGCCTCATCTATGACGAGACCCGCGAGACGCGCCGCTGGATCTATCCGTCGCTGCCGGACTGGAAGATCACACCGGAACAGGGGCCAAAGGAGTGGAAGTGGAACAAGGACGGCTGGAACGATATTGTGATCCGCGCCCGCGGCCCGCGCGTCACCACCATCGTCAACGGCGTCACCATCACGGATCAGGACTTCGCCGCGATCTTCGATGACGCCGCCCACCGTGCCCACAACGTCGGGCGCCGCGGCCACCTCGCACTGCAGCTCCATCTGCACGATGGACTGCTGATCCAGTACCGCAGTCTGCGTATCCGCGCATTGAAGTAGAGCATCGCTCTGCATTCTGGGATAAGCTGATTCCAATGCAGAGAGGCTGTCTGGTGGCGCTGATGCTATCGCTGGGGGTAGCAAAAGGCGTCGAAAAAAGCGATTTTGTGCACGATATTGCACCGATTCTGGCCCGTTCGTGCCAGTCTTGCCACGGTGCGAAGATGCAGATGGGCGGGCTGCGCCTGGACGCGCGGGCCGCGGCGATGAAGGTGATTCGCCCCGGAGACGCGGATTCCAGCGAACTTTATAAGCGCATCGCGGGCATTGGTCCGCAGGCGCGGATGCCGATGGGCGGCAAGCCGCTGAGCGCGGCCGAGATCGCACTGATCCGTAACTGGATCGCCGAGGGCGCGGTGTGGCCGGACGGCGTGGGCGCGGTGGCGGCGGAGGTGAAGCCGCATTGGGCCTATGTGGCGCCGCGGCGGCCGGCAGTGCCGGGCGGCAAGAGCGCAAATCCAATCGATGCGTTCGTGCAGGCGCGATTGGCGAAAGAGGGGCTGCGGCCATCGGGCGCCGCGGAAAAGGCCACGCTGCTGCGCCGCCTCAGCTTGGACCTCACAGGGTTGCCGCCTGCGGTGGCGGAGGTGGATGCATTCCTGGCGGACAAGAGTCCGCGGGCGTATGCGCGGCAGGTGGAGCGGTTGCTGGCCTCGCCGCACTACGGCGAAAAGTGGGGGCGCTGGTGGCTGGACGCCGCACGCTATGCGGACTCCGACGGCTATGAGAAGGACAAGCAGCGGCAGGTCTGGTTCTTCCGCGACTGGGTGATGCAGAGCCTGAATCGCGATCTGCCCTACGACCGGTTTCTGATCGAACAGATCGCCGGCGATCTGCTGCCCAACGCCACGCAGGATCAGCGCGTGGCCACCGGCTTCCTGCGCAACTCCATGATCAACGAAGAAGGCGGCATCGACCCCGAGCAGTTCCGCATGGAGGCGATGTTTGACCGCATGGACGCGCTCGGCAAGGCTGTGCTCGGCGTCACCGTCAACTGCGCGCAGTGCCACACGCACAAGTACGACCCCATCAAACACGACGACTACTACCGCCTCTTCGCGTTCCTCAACAACACCTACGAATCGAGCATCGCCGTCTACACACCGGCCGAGCAGGTGAAGCGCGCGCAGATCCTCGCTCAGATCGCGGCGATTGAGAGTGATCTGCAGAAGCGCATGCCGAACTGGGCCGACAGTGTCCGCCAGGAGAAGACGCGCTGGACGGTGATGCGGCCGGACGTGGATGACATCTCCACCGGCGGCCAGCGGTATCTGCCGCAGGAAGACGGCTCTTTGCTGGCGGCAGGCTACGCGCCCACGAAGCACACGGTGAAGCTCACGCTGAAGGACCCGCCCGCGCGTATCACGGCGTTCCGGCTGGAGCTGCTGAATCACCCTGACCTGCCGATGGGCGGTCCGGGGCGCTCCCTCGACGGCACCGGCGCGCTGACGGAGTTTGAAGTGCAGGTGGGCTCGGCGAAGGTCAAGGTGGCGAGCGCGACGGCGGACATCCGCTTGCCCGAGAAGGAGCTGGCCGCGATCTTCTTCGACAAGAGCAAGAAGCGCCGTGTCACCGGCCCCATCGAGTACGCCATCGACGGCAAGGACGAGACGGCATGGGGCATTGACGTCGGGCCGGGCCGGCAGAACGTGCCGCGTCAGGCCGTATTCGTGCTGGAGAAGCCGATTGAGGCCGCCGCCGGCGCCACCGTCACCGTGCTGATCAAGCAGAATCATGGCGGCTGGAACAGCGACGACAATCAGAACAACAACCTCGGCCGGGTCCGGCTCTCGGTCACTTCCGACGAGGGAGCCGTGGCCGCACAGCAGCAGTCGTTCTCCAACTGGCGGACCACAGTTCCGGAGTGGGCGGCGGAGAACTCGCGCATCGATGCGTTGTGGAAGGAGTATCCGGCGGGCACATCGCAACTGGTGATGGCGGAGCGCGAATCGCGGCGGCCCACTCACGTTCTGGAGCGGGGCGACTTCCTCCAGCCGAAGAATCTGGTGACGCCCGGCGTGCCGGCGTTTCTCAACCCGCTCCCCGCTGGCGTGACGCAGCCGACGCGGCTCGATTTCGCGCGCTGGCTGACCGCGCGCGAGGCGCCCACCACGGCGCGGGCCGCGGTGAACCGAGTGTGGCAGGCGTATTTCGGCACAGGACTCACCGCCACCAGCGAGGATCTGGGCCGCCAGGGCGAGCCGCCGTCGCATCCGGAATTGCTGGACTGGCTGGCCGTGGAGTTCATGGAGCGCGGCTGGAGCCTGAAGCAGCTCCACCGCCAGATCGTGACCTCCGACACGTACCGGCAGAGCTCCAACGTCACGGCGGAGTTGCTAGAGCGTGATCCGGCCAATCGCCTGCTGGCGCGCGGGCCGAGGTTCCGCGTGGAGGCGGAGAGCGTGCGCGACATCGCACTGGCCGCCAGCGGGCTGTTGAATCCTCAGGTGGGCGGGCCCAGCGTCTATCCGCCCGCGCCCGACTTCCTCTTCCAGCCGCCGGTCAGCTACGGCCCCAAGAACTGGAACGAGAACAAGGACGATCAACGCTACCGCCGCGCGCTGTATACGTT
This sequence comes from Bryobacterales bacterium, assembly GCA_016721425.1. Lineage (GTDB taxonomy): Bacteria > Acidobacteriota > Terriglobia > Bryobacterales > Bryobacteraceae > Paludibaculum. The sequence goes on from JADKID010000005.1 coordinate 475,711, forward strand.
CCGCTACCGCAGCGTGCCGTACCCGATGTTGCAGACCTTTGACGCGCCCAACGGCGACGCCTCGTGCGTGCGCCGCTCGCGCTCCAACACGCCGTTGCAGGCGCTCACCACGTTGAACGAGCCGCTCTTCCTGGAGGCGGCCCGCGCGCTGGCGGAACGCACGCTGCGCGATGGCGGCCCGAGCGACGCCGCGCGGATCGGCTACGCCTTCCGCCGCTGCGTGGCGCGCGCGCCGACGGACGCCGAGCTGGCCGAGCTGATGGCATTGCTCAAACAGCAACAGGCCCGCCTGGACCGCACACAGGCCTGGACCATGCTGGCGCGCGTGCTGCTCAACCTCGACGAGACGATTACCAAGGAGTAACGGCATGGCCACGAAAGCGGACATCACCCGGCGATGGTTCTTCGAGCAATGCGGAGTGGGCCTGGGCGCCATCGCGCTCAGCGACCTGCTGCAAGGCGCCGCGCCCGTGGACGCGCTGGCTCCGAAGAAGCCCCACTTTGCCCCCAAAGCCAAGCGCGTGGTGTTCCTGTTCATGGCCGGCGCGCCCAGCCACCTGGAGCTCTTCGATTACAAACCGCAGCTCCAGAAGTTCGACGGAACGTTGCCTCCGGCCGATCTGCTGAAGGGCTACCGCGCGGCGTTTATCAATCCCAGCTCCAAGCTGCTGGGCCCCCGGTTCCAGTTCGCGCAGCATGGGCAGAATGGTGCGTGGGTTTCTGAACTGCTGCCGCACACGGCGGGGATCGTGGACGACATCGCCATTGTGAAATCGATGGCCACCGACGCGTTCAATCACGCGCCCGGCCAGCTCCTGATGAACACCGGCACGATGCAGTTTGGCCGGCCGAGCTTTGGCGCGTGGGTGACCTATGGCCTGGGCTGCGAATCGCGGGACCTGCCGGCGTTTGTCGTGTTCTCCAGCGGATCGAAAGGGCCCAGCGGCGGCAACTCGTGCTGGGGCAGCGGCTTCCTGCCCACCGTTTATCAGGGCGTGCAGTTGCGCGGCAGCGGCGATCCGGTGCTGTATCTTTCCAACCCCGCCGGCGTGGACAAGCAGACGCAGCGCGAATCGCTGGATTCGCTGCGCCGCCTCAACGAGATGCGCCTGGCGGCCACGGGCGATCCGGAGATCGCCACACGCATCAACTCGTTCGAGATGGCGTTCCGCATGCAGGACAGCGCGCCGGAGCTGATGGATCTGAACCGCGAAACGAAGGCCACGCTGGAGCTATACGGCGCCGAGCCGGGCAAGCCCTCCTTCGCCAACAACTGCCTCTACGCGCGCCGTCTGCTGGAGCGCGGCGTCCGCTTTGTCCAGCTCTATCACGAGGCGTGGGACCAGCACGGCAACCTGGTGAAGGATCTCAAGAAGAACTGTCTGGATACAGACCGCGCCTGCGCCGCGCTGGTGAAAGACCTGAAGCAGCGCGGCATGCTGGAGGACACGCTCGTGATCTGGGGCGGCGAGTTTGGCCGCACGCCCATGGTGCAGGGCGGCAGCGACGGGCGGGATCATCACCCCAACGCCTTCACCATGTGGATGGCCGGCGGCGGCATCAAGCCGGGGCTGGTGCTGGGCGAGAGCGACGAACTGGGGTTCAACGTGGTGAAGGATCGCGTGCACGTGCATGATCTGAACGCGACGTTGCTGCATTTGCTGGGTTTCGACCATACGCACCTGACGTACAAGTTCCAGGGCCGGCCGTTCCGGCTGACGGACGTGCACGGGGAGGTCGTGCGGGGGTTGCTGGCGTAGGGGGGCGGCTGGATTCCGCGATGCCGGCGGCTAATTAGTTGGTGGTTCGGGCTGTCATCGCCAGTAGTGACTCCGGACGCGCCGTGGTCCGGTTGCAATCTGGGCAGGTCACACACATAGCACGGTGACTACACGGCCACGCCGGTTACTTCCGAGTGGCCGACGGTGCGGGAGTTGAGGCTCGTGCTCCAAACTTCGCCGTTGATCGTGGACTATCCGTCTGCCAGGCAGTAAGCCATTGCTTAACTTGGCCTTGCGAGGCCGCGATGTGTTATACGTTATGTATAACGCGATGTTCTTTGAATGGGACCCGGAAAAGAACCGGACGAATCAGACGAAGCACTCTGGCGTGGATTTTGAGACGGCATCGCGGGTTTTCGCTGACCCGGATCTCATACTCCGTAAAGACCGCGTGGTCGACGGCGAGCAACGCTGGCATGCGATCGGTGGGGTTCGCAAGGCCGTATTGCTGGTCGTGCATGTCTATCTTGAGGTGGAGCCAAATGGGGAAGAAACAATCCGTATCATCTCAGCCCGCGAAGCCGATCCGCGTGAGCGCCGAATCTATTTGGAGCAAGCCACTGAGTAAACGCCAGAAGGCTGTGCTCGACGGAGTCGCGAAGAGTCAAGCGCGTGGCAGTGATACCCAGATTGACTACTCGGACATTCCGGCGCTATCAGAGAAGCAACTGGCGCAGTTCAAACGCGCTCCGAAGAAGTTGGTAGCCGTGCGCCTGGATGCCGACGTGTTTGAATGGATACGACAGTTCGGCGCTGGATATTCGACGCGGATCAACAACGTTTTGCGAGTGGTGATGTCTCAGCAACGATAGTGGGCTGTGCCCGCGATCTCCGTGATACATGGCGCTCTGGCCAGTAGACCGGCCCACGGCTCGATGCAAAACCGGGGGAGCATTGGGTCGCGGACCCTTTGCCGTCAGGCTGGAGTTAGCGCGGAGCAAGGAGCGTTCCCCTCCGGGCAATTGAGGAAATCCTGGTCGATGACGACGAGATCGGCCAGCCTGCCCACTTCTAGCGTCCCCCGTTGCTTCTCGGCGGACTGTTACGGCACATTCGGGAAGGTTTACAGCCGTGGATCGACCGGCTCGCTCTCGAGCGCCAGCACGCCGAACACGCATTCGTGGACTCGCCGAAGTGGCTCACAGCGCACAAAGCGCTCCAGAGACTCCACGCCAAGCGCGAACTCACGAATGGCCAACGACCGCTTTCCGGCGAGGGCGCGCTGCCGTAATCGTGTCAGGTGGTGCGCGCGCGTGTATTCCGGTCCGTAGATGATCCTCAAATACTCACGCCCTCGGCATTTGACTGCCGGTTGCGCCAAGTCGCGTCTACCCTTGTGCACGAAGCTCAGTGGCTTAACAACCATACCCTCGCCGCCGGACTCCGTCAGCGACTCCCACCACGCTGTCGCGTCTGCCTCGCTCGACGTGTCCGAGAGGTCAACGTTCCGCCAGGGAGTAGCCAACAGGAACTGCGGATCGCTTTGGCACATACGGCTTAGCGTCTCCATGTGCCAGACGTGATCTTTGTCCACGTGTACATGCCCGGCCGATGCGAGCAGGTGGAATGGCGCCAGGCGCAGATCGTCCAGAGTATTCACCGCCCAGCAGTATCGGCGGTACGCGTCCACGTACAGGCGGGTCAGCTCAAGTCGCTCTTTGAACTCACCCACCAGTCCATTTAGTTCGATCACTTCGGGGCTGGAGGACACGCCGGCCTCTAACAGCGACAGGGCCTGAGGTAACGCTGCCGTTGCGGCGGCCCCCACCGGTGCGTACTGCCGGCGCAAAAGCTCTTGCGCTTTCAAGGACCAGGGCATCAGCTCACAATCCAGGCACAGCCAATCCGACTTCAGTTCGTCCCACAAGCCGGCAGTCGAAACAGCACGTTGTACGCGGGCGAGGAAAGCGGATTCCAACACGCGGTCGCTAAAGAACCTTCTGCCTGTTCGGGTGTAGCAGATCCCGATGCCTTCCCCAATCACTCCGAAGTGCTTTTTCGCCGCGTCTTCGTCGCGACATACGATAACAACTGCTCTCGAGCCCATGTGCTTCTGTTCGCACAGCACCGACGCGGCACCCTCGTGCCGGTAGTAGGAAAAGGCCTCCGTCGGATACTCGAGGTAACTGTCCTTCTGCGACGTCTCAGGCGGCGACATTGTGGGAGGGAGGTAAATGAGCCATTTCGGGTTTGCAGCAAACCGGCTCATCACCTCCAACGCAGCCGCGGAGTTCTCCTCGCGGATCGTGACAGTGCGGTGCAATCGCGTACTGACGATCCGCTTTCCGAGTACGTCCTCAATGTCCAGAAGCTCATCGTGGCGCTGCTGAGCTGTGAGATCCGGAACTAGCGCCGGTTCCTCTTGTAAGAACGGCCTTGCCGGCTCGTAATATGTCTTCCGCGCCGGGACATAGGCCAGTTCCCGTTCCGGGTAGCGCAGCGCCGTTAGCTTCCCTCCAAATACGCAACCCGTATCGATGTTGATCGTCCGGTTCAACCACTCGGGCTCCGCCACTGGTGTATGACCATAGACGACCATAGCTTTGCCGCGATACTCGGCGGCCCAGTTGCCCCGCACGGGAAGACCAAACTCGTCCGTCTCACCCGTGGTCTCACCGTAGAGGGCGAAATCTCGAACCTTCCCTGACCCACGACCCTGCATCTCTTCCTTCATGCCGGCGTGAGCAACCACAAGCCTGCCGTCATCGAACATATAGTGGCTCACGAGCCCATCGAGAAACGAGCAGACAGTCTCGCGGAACTCGGGCGGCTCCGCCTCCAACTGAGCCAGCGACTCCGCCAGACCGTGCGTGATCTGCACGTCGCGCCCCTTCAGTTTGCGAACGAGCTTCAAGTCATGGTTGCCGGGAACGCAGAGGGCCGCGCCGGACTTCACCATGCTCATGACAAGTTGCAGCACTGCCGGTATCGCTGGACCACGGTCCACCAAATCGCCAACGAACACAGCTTTGCGACCGTCTGGCGGCGTGACGCGATACTCCCCATTCTCGTGGAATATATCGTAGCCGAGTTGGGTGAGCAGTTCTCGCAACTCGTCGAAACACCCATGCACGTCGCCAACGATGTCGAACGGGCCGTGTTCGTGCTTCCGGTTATTCCAAAGCGGCTGTCGCTGGATCGAGGCAGCATCCACATCCTCCGGTGTATTCAGGATGTGAACGTGCCGAAACCCCTCACGTTCGAGCTGTCTGAGAGAACGCTTCAGATCCTGAGACTGGTTCCGCACGACGTGGGGCCCAAACGCCCGATCAGCCCGAGCCTTGTTTCGGTCGGCACAGACGCGTTCCGAGAGGTTCAGAACAATCGCAACAGGCAATACATGAAATTGCCTTGCCAGAGCGACAAGCGGCTTACGAGCCTCCGGCTGTACGTTGGTCGCGTCGACGACGGTCAGCTTGCCGGCGGCCAGTCGCTTCGAGGCGACGAAATGAAGTACCTCGAAGGCCTCCTTCGTCACCGATTGATCGTTCTCGTCGTCGGAAACGAGACTCCGGCAGAAGTCGGACGACAGGACCTCGGTCGGTTGGAATTGCTTCCGGGCAAAAGTGGACTTCCCGCAGCCCGACGGCCCAATGAGTACAACTAGCGACAGTTCCGGAATTGTGAGCGTCATCTGGTAAAGACCCCCATCTGTGTGGGAGCGCCGACGATCGAATCTTCAGGCCCGATCGGCAGAAAGCGGACCGCGTACCCGAATCGCTCCGCCACTCCGAGTGCCCATGCCGAGAACTCCTCCCGGGACCACTCAAAACGGTGATCCTTGTGCCGAAGCTGCGCCGCTGGCAGCGTAGCAAACCTGACGTTGTACTCTACGTTGGGCGTCGTGATGATTGCCGCTCTCGGCCTGGCGCACTCGAACAACACACGTTCGAAGGCCGCAAGCCGCGGAGGATCGAGATGCTCGATGACTTCGACGACGGTGGCCGCGTCGAAGCCCTCCAGCCTCTTGTCTCTGTACATCAGTGAGCCATGAATCAGCTCGATACGAGCTCTTTGCGCATCAGGCATCTGATCCATATAGAGCCGGCGGCGCGCGATTCCCAGGCTTCGCCATGACACGTCCATGCCCACGACTCGCTCGAAAGCCCTGTCCTGGAGCAGCGGCTTCAGAAGCTTGCCCTCGCCGCAACCCAAGTCGATCACGGTTTTGGCATCGACTGCCCGAAGCGCCGAAAGCACCGCGCCAATGCGGTGTTCCCAGAGCTGCATGGGCGCCTCGATCTCGTGTTCTTCGCTCGTACGCGCCTGTTCCACCGCTTCGGGATCGGGTTCGTCCTCATCTGCCAGGCGGGCCAGCGCGTCGCGAGTGAGACGCCTGTCAAAGCGCAGATACCTCGCGGCAATCGCTTCGCGCTCCGGGTGCGTCGCGAGCCAACCTTCTCCCTTCCGCAAGAGCTTTTCGACCTCATCATCACCGACCCAGTAGTGCTTCTCCGCGTCCAGCACCGGGAGGAGAACGTAAATGTGGGTCAGAAGATCCTGCAGCCGCTGCATGCCGCTGAGTCGGATTGTGTAGTAGAAGCCATCTCCCCATTCCGGGAAACTCTCGTCGAGCGGGTGTCGTTCGGCGTTCACCACATAGCCGAGTGGTTCGAAAAGCGCGCGGATGAAGCGCTCGCCGCCGCGGCAGGGCGCTACGGCGATGACGGCGGTCCATTCGAGTACCGTATCGGCAAGCGCCTGTCGCTCCTTGCTGCGCCCTCCCATTGCCGTGCCAAAGACGCGCGAGATCGCGACGCTGAGAAATGACGAAGACACGTAGGGCCGGTCATTGACGTATTGATCGAGCGAGCCTTCGCCTGCAGACTGTGACCGCCCTCTGACTAGTGCCACCGAATCTATGTCGAGGAGCAGCGAGGCCGCCGAGCGGCTGTCTGAGAGTTCTGGATAGAACACATGGGCCTTGCCGAATGGCAGTTCGAACGAGTGTACGCGCGCCGGATTCTTGAGAATCAGATACCCGAGATCCATTCCGGAAATTGGCGCGCCTATTGTGAGGAACACGATCCAACTATACGGAAACGGCGAGCTCGCTTACCACCGAGCTGGACCGGACTTGGGAATAATGGTGCTTCTTCCCGGTCGCCGGGTTCCCCCTACCTCACCGCTTCCGCTCGTACACCGTCCGCCCCTCCACCATCGTCAGCACGGGCGCGATGCTCTTCAACTCCTCCTCGGGACAATTGAGGAAATCCTGCTCGATGACAACCAGATCGGCCAGCTTGCCCACTTCCAGCGTCCCCCGTTGCTTCTCGCTGGTTTGAATCCACGCCGCCCCGCTGGTCCACATGCGCAGGGCGTCGCGGCGGTCCACACGCTCCTCGGCGTAGAACGAGTTGCCCTCGCGGGTCTGCCGCGCCACGCACATCCACATGTTGAAGAACGGATCGAAGGGATTCACCGACGCGTCCTTGTCCAGGCCGAGCATGTGATCGCTGCCGCCGGCCACGGGAATGCCGTTGTTCAGGAACGACTTCAGCGGGAAGAAGTAGCGCATGTTCTGGAGCCCGAAGACGCGGCCCAGGGCCGGCACGTCGAAGTACATCCAGCCGGGCTGGGCGTCCACGGCGACACCCATGCGCTTCATGCGGGCGATGGCATCCTCGCTCATGAAGCTGCCGTGCATGACGTGGTGGCGGCGGGCGGCAATGGGCTTATCCTTATCGAGCCGTTCAAAGGCGTCCAGCAGATTGTCGATGGCCGCGCCGCCCTGCACGTGGGCGGTGAGCTGCCAGCCCTGGTCGCTGGCGGCGCGGAAGATGCCGTAGAGCTTCTCGGGCTCGACGAAGAGCGTGCCGCGCGCGTCGGGATTGGTCTGCCCGTAGAGCTGGCGGCCAAACGGCCCGTAGGGCATCCTCTGATAGGCAGTGCCCACCGATTGCCCGCCATCCACGGTGACTTTGAACGTAGCGAACTTCAGCATCTCGTCGCCGGCCTGCGGCTTCCATGGCGATTTGCGAATCTCGTCCACCACCTGATCCAGGGGTCGAGCGGCGTCAATGCGCCAGGTGAGCACGACGCGAATGGGGAGCCGGCCCTGGGTCTTGAGCTTCTCGTAGAGCGCGACGTCTTCCGCAACGACGGCGCGATCGCCCACGGCGGTGAGCCCGGCGGCGGCATAGATGCGCAGCATCTGCTCCATCGCCTTGAGCTTCTCCTCCTCCGTGAAGACCTCGGCCTGATGCGCGCCCTTCAGCAGTTGGGAGGCGTTGCGCAGGATGCCGTTGGGCTCGCCATCGGCGCCCTTGACCACCTCGCCGCCGGGCGGATTGGGCGTGGCGCGCGTGATGCCGCTGATGGCCAGTGCCATCGAGTTGGCGGCCCAGACATAGCTGCCGTCGAACGCGACGGGATGGCCCGGCGCGACGTCGAGATCCTGCCGGGTGGGCATGCGCATCTCTTTCAGGCGCGGCGGCAGGGTGCGGGGCACGATGATCCACTCGCCCTTGGGCGTTTTGGCGGCGCGCTCGCGGACGTAGGCCTGAATGGCCACGATGCTATCGAGCGGCGGCAGCTTCTGGCGGTATTCGCTCAACGCCGAGCCCAGCACGTGGACGTGGGCGTCGTTCAAGCCGGGCAGAACGGTCTTACCCTTCAGATCCGTGACCTTCGTCTTGGGGCCCCGCTGGGTGCGCAGGATGTCCGCGCTGGTCCCGACGGCCGTGATGCGCCCGTCGCGGATGGCGATGGCCTCCACGACCGAGAAGCGGGCATCCACGGTGACAACCTTGCCTCCGTGAAAAATCAGATCGGCGTCGGCGCCAGAAAGAACGGTAGCAACCAGAAAGGGTAAGAGTGTTTTGATCATTTTGAGCTCGTCATGTTTCGAATGGCGGCCGCCAGGTCCGGCGGCCGGTAGAGGCTGAAGGTCTTGCCGCGCACCTGTTTCACCAGACTGGACACGGTGTCCTCCTCGGTGACGGCAGGATACCGAAAGGCGAAGAACCACGTTTTCGCCATCGACTCGCGCAGATCCGCGGGCAGAGGCTGGAGCTTGGGGCCGGCGCGCCACGTGGTGCCGAGGAAGACGAACGAATCACTGCGTGCGGTCTCTTTGACCTCTGTGCGCAGCATCTCCTGGACAAAGGCATCGGGCGACGGCCCGGCCTGAATGGTGGCCATCGGGATGGTGCTCAGGTCCACGTCCGCCAGCTGGCGGGCCAGGCGGCGGAGGCTCATCCTGCCGAACTCCGGATCGCGGAAGAGGATCCGGCGCCGCTCCAGATCGAAGACGACCACGCAGGCGGAGGCGTAGCGCGTGTTTCGCAAGAGGGAATTCAGGCTGCTCATCAGAGTGCGCCGGTCCCAGGAGGAGAGCTTGGCGATGTTGCGCCGGGGCCACACCGGCGCAGCGTGGATGAAGATGGTGACCCGCCCGGCGCCATCGGGCGCGAATCCGGGCCACGATTCGGTATCGTTCGGCTCCACGGTATTCGGCTTCGTGAGCACGCCGGGTTCCTTGATGCCGTTCCCGATGCTCCAGGATTTCGTGCAGCGCTGGCCGCGGCTGTCCATCAGCACCAACTCCACCTGGTAGTCACCCCGTCCCAGGAGGAAGCCGCCGCCGACGGTCAACTCCAGCTTTTCCGGCGGCGGCCCGCCGGGCTTCATGGGAGGCACGGTGAAGCGCTGCCAGAAGTACTTTCGAGCTTGCGGCGCCTGTTTGGGGGTGACGCGAAACGCGACGGCGCCCTGTTCGCCCTGGGCCATCAGAAGTTGGCGGGCAGGCACGGTGACGTTGAAGCCGCTCCAGACGCGCAGAGCGTAATCGATCACCGGCGGATAGCGTTGTATGGCACAGGCCAAGCGGGTGGCGCTCCGATCCAGCCGGATGGTGTCAAAACTGGCCAGCAGCGTTTTCCCTTGGAGAGTGGACTCATCTACCAGGAACTGCGCGCCGGCGGTGGACAGGGTGGCCATCAGCAGCAGAATGTAGCGCAACGCCATTGCCTCCTATGATACTGATGCCAGCCCCCCGAAAATGGGGCCAGAGAGGTGCACGTGGGGTTCCAAACCCTCAAAAACTGGCGTGTTCGGGCCTCCGGGGTCAAGAAAAGCGAAAAAACGCCCAAAAAACGTGATTCCAGGCGCACAAGGCCCTTTACATCGGCTTCCAGCATCCCTTATCATTGAGCTGCGAACGGGACCATCGAACAATCTCGAAGGTTTTTGTTTTATCCCAAATCCGCTCGCCCGGCGCCACTTGGAACTGGGCGTGTTGATCGAGATGCCACAAGGAGGCGTTATGGCCGAAGTGAAAAAGATTACCCAGACCCAGCTGGTCAAAGAGATCGCCACTGCTTCGGAGCTTTCCAGCAAGCAGGCCAAGGCTGTTCTCGACAAGTTTGTTGAGATCGCGATCCGCGAGACGAAGAAGGCAGGCGTTTGCGTGCTGCCCGGAATCGGCCGCTTGAAGAAGGTGGAGCGGAAGGCCCGCAGCGGCCGCAACCCCGCGACAGGCGCGACGATCAAGATCCCCGCCAAGAAAGTGGTCAAGCTGACCCTTTCGAAGGCCCTGAAGGATGCGATTGTTCCGCCGAAGGCCGCCAAGAAGTAGTCTGGTTTACCGCAATTCGGCAGGGCCTCGCCGCTTTCGGGCGCGCGGGGCCTTGCTGCGTTTGGGGGCAGCCAAAGCGCGAAAAAGCCCCGCAGTCCACGAGGGCGCGGGGCTTTACTTGTTATGGAGACTGTGGAATCGCCGCTCAAAGTGCGGGCGGCAAAAGAGGTGGCGTCCGCCGGGAATCAGGCGCTAGGCCTGCTTCTTCTCTTCGGGCTTTGCTTCTTCATCCTTCAAGGCATGCTTGAAGTTCTTGATACCCTCTCCGAGGCCTTTTGCCAATTCCGGGATCTTCTTGCCGCCGAACAGCAGAACGGCGACGCCCAGAATGATGAGCAACTCAGGAATGCCAATAGACCGCACAGGGCCTCCTTCTATCCACTAACATTGTAGGTACCAGCGAAAACACGCGTCAAGCGGCGGATTTCGCGACAAGCCCCGGATTCGGGCCATCATGAAGAAACCTAAGCCGTTGGAGATCAAAGAAGATCCGGCCCTGAAGGCCCGCAGGCGGGCGCGGCAGGCCATCGGGCCGGTGAAGCCGACCAGGCTGATCGTCCCCAAGGACATGAGGGCGCCGAAGCACAAAAAAGACATCCGGGAGGACGATTCTCTCTGAGCGCGGTGGCTTACGGCGTGCTGGCGCTGCTATTTGCTCTCCCCCTGGCGGCGGCGGACATCGAGAACTGGAGTGGCGTCGAGTTGGAACTGGTGAACACCAACCGGTGGATCCTGCGCACGCGCGGCGAGATCCGGACGGCCGATGCGTTTCGTCAGGTTTTGAACGTTCGGGGGATAGCAGATGTGCGCTACTCCGTGGCGCCGAAGTTCTCTCTGGTGAGCCGGTTTGACTACGTAGAGGGCAAGACCCGCATCGGCTGGGAGGAGGCGTCGCGGATCGGCGGCGGCTTCGAACTGCCGTTCCGGGGGGAATCGCGGACCTTCACGGCGCGAACGTTCGTGGAGCATAGCTGGCTGCCGCGGGGACAGACCTACGACCGTTTTCGGGAGCGGTTGGCGCTGCGCTGGACGCGGGTCCCGCTCAAGCCGCAGGTGATGGCCGAGGTGCTGGCCGATTCGCAGGGGTGGGCGGCGATGCGGCCCTCGTTCACGGTATTGGTCCCGGTGGCGCAGTATGTGGAGCTCGACATGGGCTATCACTTTGAGTTTCGTCCCGGGCGGCTGGGCGGCAACCGGCAGATGGTCTACACATACTTACGTTTTCGGCGGCATCCTCGCTGAAGATCGCTTGAGAAGATCCGGCGCGGGCAGCCACTACACTGGGTGCAGCCGCGGATCCGGAACCCGCTGATCGGCCCCTTTGTCGCCTTCGCCGCCGGCATATTGCTGGCGAGGAAGGCGGAGTTTGGCGTGTCCGAGTGTCTGTGGTACGCGGTTGGTTTCGGACTGCTGGCAGGCGTGGGTGCGTGGTGGCGCAAGCCCTGGCTGAACTGGACGGGCATTGCTCTCTGCTGTGCCGCGCTGGGCGCGTTGGACGCCGCGTGGCATCAGCCGCCCGTGCGCCCGGCGGTGCTGGGAGGCAATGGCGTGCTCTCGGGCTGCGTGATGGAGCCGGCGGTCTGGCGGGGTGATCAGCGCCAATTCACGCTGGAGCTGCGCCCCGGAGTGCGGGTGAGGATCTCCACGCGCGACGGCACGGTCCCGCTGGAATACGGGACGCGGGTCCAGATTGCGGCCAAGGTACGGGAGACGCACGGATTCCGCAACCCGGGCGCGTTTGACCTGGAAGAGTGGATGGGGCGGCGCGGGATCTTCTGGCGCGGCACGGCGCCGCGCAACGCGATACCGCAGGTGCTGCCAGGGATCTGCGGCTCGCTTTGGCGTCGTCAAATAGAACGGCTGCGTGCCGCCGGCCTGGCACGGATCGATTCGCTCTACCCCGGCGACGGCTACCGCCAGGGCATGATGCGCGGGCTGTTGCTGGGCGACAAAAGCGGCATCCGGCGGGCGTGGATCGAGGATTTCCGCCGGACCGGCACCTACCACGCGCTGGTGATTTCGGGCAGCCACATCACGCTGGTCTGCGGCCTGCTCCTGTTCCTGCGCCGCCGTTACGGGCTGCTGGAGCGGCCCCTGCTGGTGATCTCCGCCGCGATCGCCTGGATCTACGCGCTGGCCGCCGGCGGCGATGCGCCCGTGCTGCGCGCCGCCGCTGGGTTCAGCCTCTTCGCCGTCTCCGCGTTCTACTTCCGCGAGGCGCGCCTGTTGAATCTGCTGGCCGCCGTGGCGCTGGCGTTTGTCGCGGTGGATCCGGATCAACTCTTCGACGCTAGTTTTCAGCTCTCGTTCCTGGCGGTGGCTGCCTTGGGTGCGCTGCAGTGGAAGCCGGACCCGGTGGCGCGGCAGGTCTGGCGTCTGGAGCTGCGCCTGATCGCCGAGACGCTGCAACTGCTGGTGCGGGCGCCCATCGGTTGGTGCCAGGCGGTGGTGACCTATCCAACCGCGGCGGTGCGCTGGGCGTGGCAGGCCATACTGCTGTCTGGAGGGGTCCAGGTGGGCCTGGCGCTGCCGATGGCCATCTACTTCCACCGGCTCTCCCTCACGGGCCTGACGGCCAACCTGGCGGCCGTAATGCCCCTTTCCGGGGCCATTCCGTTGGGCTTTCTGGCGGTCTTCACGGGCTGGAGGTGGTCCGCCTGGCTGGCCGGCTGGCTGCTGACCCTGTCGCAGCGGATCGCCGCCTGGCACGCCGCCCTGGAGCCAGCCTGGCGCATCCCGGATCCGCCCTTGTGGCTCTCGCTGGTGCTGGCGGGCTCGCTGATCCTGCTGGCTGCGCGCATCCCGCGCGGCCGCTGGCTGTGGCTGCCCGGCGTGGTGTGCGCGGCGGCGCTAGGGCTGCTGATCTGGCACCCCTTTGCGCCGCAATTCACGCCCGGCGTGCTGGAGCTGACGGCGATCGACGTTGGCCAGGGTGAGAGCCTGCTGGTAGGCCTGCCGAATGGCCGGCTGGTGATGGTGGATGGCGGCGGCTTGCCGCAATTCCAGCGGCGTCAGGGCGACAACATGGACATCGGAGAAGAGGTGGTTTCGCCCTATCTCTGGACCCGCGGCGTACGGCGGCTGGACGCCATTGCCGTTACACACCTGCATGACGATCATGCCGGCGGGGTGGGCGCGATGCTGGAAAACTTCCGCCCCCGCGAGCTGTGGGTGAGCTTCACACCGGACTCCGCCACTTGGCGCGCTCTGGCCGCCAAGGCGCAGGCGCTGGGCGTGACGGTGCGGGTTCGCAAGCAGGGCGACCGCTGGTCTCTGGGCGGCGTGGAGTGGCGGACCCTGGCCCCGGCGCGCGAGCAGGAATGGCGCGGCAAGGAGCAGAACAACGACTCGCTGGTACTCCGGTTGCAGCACGGGCGGCACGTCTTCCTGCTCACCGGCGACGCCGAAGCGGGCGTACAGCACCGGCTGCTGGAAGAGAATGAGCTCGGCCGCGTGGACGTGCTGAAGGTCTCGCATCACGGCAGCGGGCGATCCAACAGCGAGCCGTGGCTGGATACGCTACGGCCGTCCGTGGCGCTGATCTCCGCCGGCTGGCAAAACAGCTACGGCTTGCCCAGCCCGCGAGTGGTGGACGATCTGCGTCGCAACCACGCCTATGTGCTGCGCACCGATCAGGACGGTGTCGTCACCGTGCGGAGCGATGGGTATGGACTATCGGTGGAACGGGGCCGCTAGGCGGGCTCACCACTTTCCGGCGGAAGGCCCTGCTGGGCGTCTTTGACGATCTGAATCGCTTCCTGCAACTGGGATTGGGGAACCAGAATCTCGTACGGTAGATTCGGCATCTGGCTGGCGCCCACCACCATCACCTGGATGCCGTTCGCCTCCAGCAGGGTCTTCACCGACAGAGTTTCCATTTCGGAAAGCTCCAGTTCCAGCCCGCCCTCGGTGAGAGGCACGAGGTTCACGTCAGCCTGAGAGTTCATGGAATCGCTCATGCGGACCTCCACCCTGATTGTACGCGCCTTCCCGGCGGATCACGCGGAAGATACAATGACCTCAGGAGGCTTTTCTTTTATGTACGAAGAATTTGAAGAGACCGGTGGTAAAGCGCTTTGGTTTGTGGCCGGCGCTGCCGTGGGCGCGACCATCGCCCTGTTGTTCGCTCCGTCATCGGGCCGCGTGACGCGCCGCCGCATCAGCCGCGCCGCCGCCCAGGGCAAGGATTCGCTGGCCGACACCGGTCGCGAACTGGCCGACAAGAGCCGCGACCTGTACGAAAAAGGCCGCCGTATTGCTGACGACGCCGCCGACATGTTCGAGCGCGGCAAGAAGATGGTGGAAGGCTGAACTGAATGCGTCTCTGCGAATTTAAGAACGAGCCGTACGCCGACTTTTCGAAACCCGAAAACGCTCAACCGATGCGTGCGGCTCTGGCGGCGGTGCGCGCCGAATTCGGAAAGACGTACGACCTCCGGATCGGTGGCGGCCAATACCAGACAGGCGACCTGCTGACCTCAGTGAACCCGTCGAATCCGGCGGAGGTGATTGGCCTTCACCACAAGGCCACATCGGAACTGGCCAATCAGGCCATCGCCGTGGCTGACGCTTATTTCCCCACGTGGGCGGCCGTACCCATGGCCGAGCGCGTGGCATTACTCCGCAAAGCGACGGAGATCCTGAAGCGGCGCAAACAGGAGTTCAACGCCTGGCTCGTTTACGAGTCCGGCAAGAGCTGGGCGGAGGCGGAGGCCGACGTCAGCGAAGCCATCGATTTCTGTGATTACTACGCGCTGCTGGCCGAGCGCCTGGCCTCGCCCGAAGCGCTGGTGCAGTTGCCCGGCGAGCACGGCGAGCTGCGGTATCTGCCACTGGGCGTGGGCATCATCATTCCGCCGTGGAACTTCCCGCTGGCGATCCTGGCCGGTATGACTGTGGCGGCGCTGGTCGTCGGAAACACCGTGGTGGTGAAGCCGTCGTCAGATACGCCCACCATCGCCGCCAAATTCGCCGAAGTGCTGGCCGAGGCCGGCTTCCCGGAGCACTGCTACACCATGATGGTGGGCAGTGGCGCCGAGGTGGGTGACCTGCTGGTGACGCACCCGCGCACGCGCTTCATCTGCTTCACCGGCTCGCGCGAAGTGGGCCTGCGCATCAACGAGCTAGCCGCCAAAACGGTCAAGGGCCAGATCTGGATCAAGCGTGTCATCGCCGAGATGGGCGGCAAGGACTC
The DNA here is from genome assembly GCA_016721425.1 of Bryobacterales bacterium. Classification (GTDB taxonomy): domain Bacteria; phylum Acidobacteriota; class Terriglobia; order Bryobacterales; family Bryobacteraceae; genus Paludibaculum. The sequence continues at coordinate 491,264 of JADKID010000005.1, forward strand.
CATCATCGTCGATGAAGAGGCGGATCTGGAGGCGGCCGCGCAGGGCGTAGTGTGGAGCGCCTTTGGCTATCAGGGCCAGAAATGCTCCGCCTGCTCGCGGGCCATCGTGAGCGAGAAGCTCTACGATGCGTTCCTGGAGAAGGTCAAGACCAAGGTGGAGGCGCTCACCCTCGGGCAGGCTGACGATCCGGCCAACTACATGGGGCCGGTGATCAGCGAGCGCTCGATGAAGACGATCCTCAACTACATCGAGATCGGGAAGCAGGAGGGGCGGCTGATCACCGGCGGCCAACGCGCGGCCGGGGATGGCTATTACATTGCGCCCACGGTGATCGCCGACATCACAGCGGACTCACGGATCTTCCAGGAGGAGATCTTCGGGCCGGTGCTCGCCGTCACCAAGGCGCGCGATTTCGAACACGCCCTCGCCCTCGCCAACGACAGCGAGTATGGCCTGACAGGCGCGATGTACTCCCGCAATCCGGAGAAGATCCGCGCCGCGAAGGACCGGTTCTTCGTCGGGAACCTCTACATCAACCGGAAGTGCACCGGAGCGATGGTGGGCGCGCATCCATTTGGCGGCTTCAACATGTCCGGCACGGATTCCAAAGCAGGCGGCCCGGATTACCTGCTGTGGTTCGTGCAGGCGAAGTCCATTGCTGAAAGGCAGCTCTGAGCTATACTGTGGTGAGTAACCCCGGCAAGAAGGGGACCATCACGTTTTAGATCCAGGGTCAAATCCGACCAACGTGGCGAGGGGCGAGGCTTCGGCTTCGCCCCTCTCCTTTTTTTAGCGTGATAGCCAACGCTTCGAGAGCGGCGGGAAATCCGGATACCGGGCGTGCGGCTCGCGCTGATACCAGAACGCCACGGAAGCGATGTCGTCCGCCAGAGGCTGGTAGCGATTGTTCGGCAGCCAGCCCAACGCCTGAATCGTCAGGCGCAGATCCTGGTGGAACACAATCGGGTCCATGATGTGCCAGCGGTAGAGGCTCCACTTGGGCGGGCCGTCCTTGCCGGCGTACACCTGCGCGGCACCGACATACGCTGTGGAGAACGAGTTGGGAAACCCGTAACTGGCTCCGAAGTAGTCCTCCGTGCCGGTACCGGCGAGAGTCGGAAATTTCGTATCGCCGTCGAGGAAGAACTTCACCTCGCCCTCGCCAAACCAGCCGTCCGAGAGCTGCATCCACGCCAGGAACGTCCCCACATACTGCCCTTCGCCCTTCACGCCGTCGAGAATGACGTACTCCGGATGGTTGCGGTCCGTGGTGGCGCGTCTCCACTGCGCGTGAAAGTAGCCGGCGTCCTCGGGCACGTCCACTTTCTGAAAGTCGATCTGATACGTCAGCAGGCCCACGGGCTTGTCGGAATCATTGGTAAAAGTGATGCGGGCGTGCTTGCGGAAGGGCATGCGCCAATAGCAGTTCATGGCCGATTTCGGATTGACCACGACGGCCAGGGAGTTCACCGGCGCGTAGATCTCATGTCCGATGGCGAAGAAGTCCGTCAGCGGCGCCTCCACGGACGGTGTCTCCTCACCATCCCAGTAGAATCGCAGCACGCCGGCGCGGCCGTTGCCCTTCCAGTCCGGCGCGGTGGCCATCCAGATGTGCTGGATTACGCCGGGGCCGGCGGCGTCCATGATGGTCACCGTAGAGCGGGCGCCCACCTTGATGAACGGCCGGACCTTCCAGCCCTGGCCCAGGTCCATCGCGGCGTCGGAGAAGGCGAGGTCCGGATCGGCCGGATTTGGAATCGCCATGGCGCCCTTCCCCTTCTCGCCGGTGGGATTCTCGGGAGACACCATGCGCGTCTCGGCCTTCGGATTCAACTGCGGCAGTGATTCCAGGCCGCCGCGGGACCAGGGCTGGCCGGAGGCCGCCGAGGCGAGCATCACCCCAATTCCGATGCTGATCCAACTCTTGAAACTCATGACGATTTTCTTCCCTTCCGGACGGCAACGAGCCACAGGCAATGAGCCACAGTGTACCCCTATCGCCGCCGTTTCGGATATGATCTCGCCATGCCACAGTCCCGCCGCAACTTCCTGCGGGCCGCCCCGCTCGCCCTTCCTGCCCTCTCGGCCGCGCTCCAGGCGCAGAGTTCGCCCTACCGCCGGCCGAAACTGAAGATCACCGATATACGCACGGCGCAGGTGCGCGGACACGGCTATCAGCTCCATGTGCGCATCTACACGGACCAGGGGATCTTCGGCCACGGCGAGGCGACGGACTCGATCCTCGGCGGCGTGCCGCTGGTTCGCAGCTTCCGCAACGCGCTGATCGGCCAGGACCCGCTGAACGTGGAAGCCCTATGGGAGCGCATCCGCGTGAATGGCATCTTCGCCGGAGCGCAGGGCGGTCAGTATGTCACGGCACTGACGGCAGTGGAGATCGCGTTGTGGGACCTCGCCGGCAAGGCGCTCGGCGTGCCCATTTACCAACTGCTGGGCGGCAAGGTGCGGGACCGCATCCGGGTGTATTGCGACTCAGCCAACCACCACCCCGACGATCCGCTGGCGCCGCAGAAGCTCAAAGAGATCGAAACCATGGGCTTTACCGCGCTCAAGATCGACATCGACGAAGCTCGCGATCCCAACCGCTTCGACCGCGTCAACTGGACGGCCAACAACGCCGAGATCGACCGCATGGTGAAAGAGGTCGCCTTTGTACGCGGATCCGTCGACAAGCGGCTCGACCTGGCCGTCGATATGCACGGCCGCTACGACGCTACCACCGGCAAACGCATGGCGATCGAACTGGAGCCCTTCAGGCTGTTGTGGTTGGAGGAACCGGTTCCGGCGGAAAATGTCGATGCCATGCGCGACATCCGCCAGTCCACGAAGACGCCCATCTGCTGCGGCGAGAATCTCTTCCTGCGTCACGGATTCCGCGAGGTTCTGGAGAAGCGTGCCGCCGATATCATCATGCCGGACATTCAGAAGTGCGGCGGATTGTTGGAAGCCCGCAAGATCGCCGACATGGCACACACCTACTACGTGCCCGTGGCGCCCCACTGCGTGGTCTCCCCCATCGGCACCATGGCCTCGGCCCATGTCTGCGCGGCCATTCCCAATTTCCTCGTTCTGGAGTGGCACTGGATCTCGCGCCTGCCGGTGTGGAAGAGTTTCGTCAAGGAAGGCGAGATCATCGAGAAGGGCTTCATCACGCTGCCGGACCGTGCCGGCATCGGCGTGGAGATGGACGAGGCGGCCGCCCGCAAGGTGCAGGTGCCGAACACGCCATGGTTTGAAGAGGGCGTCTGATCCCGGAACTGCGCGACGATTAGGAACTGGAGAACAAGAACTATGACACGTAGACGCGCCTTGCTTTTGAGCCTGCCCCTGACTGGTGTGCTGGCCCTGGTTGGCTTTCAGGCGGCCAAAAAGCCCGTTGTGATGGAGGACCCGCTCATCGCCGGCTTCCGCAAGACCACGGTGGCCAGTGTGGCCGACGCAGTGGATCAGGTCTGCGGGAAGCGCGGCTTCCTATCACACAAGATCCGGCCCGTAGTGCAGGGCGTCATTGTGGGCCGCGCCATCACCGCGCTGATCAAGCCGGCGCCGCCGGAGAAGGCCACGCCGCAACTGGCAGTGAAGCACTCCACGGAGATGATCGACAACTCCAAGCCCGGCGAAGTGGGCGTCATCGTGATGGAGGATGGCCTGGACGTAGCGGCCATCGGCGGTTTGATGGCCACAGCCGCGAAGTCGCGCGGCATGGCCGGCATGATCCTCGATGGCGGTGTGCGGGACGTGCAGGAGATTCGAGGCCTGGGCCTGCCGGTCTATGCCGCCAGCATCTCACCCGCGACCGCCGTAGGCCGCTACGCCAGCGTGGCTGCCAATATCCCCGTGCAGTGTGGCGGTGTGACGATCACCCCGGGCGATATCCTGGTCGCCAACGAGGACGGCATCGTCGCCGTGCCCAAGGACAAAGCGCAGGAAGTACTGAAGCGCGCCATCGAGATCGACGAGCGCGAGACGAAGATGGTGCCCATGATCAAGCAGCAGAAGTCGCTCTCGAAAGTGATCGCAATCTTCAACCGGATCTGAGCGCGTTATACCTGGAGCGGTGCGCGCGGCATCTCGCTGCGGTGCCGCTCCAGCACCGCCATCATCTGAGCCACACGCTCCGGGGCTTGTGCCGCCAAATCGTACTTCTCGGACGGATCTACTTCCAGATTGTGCAGCGTCGGGGGAGCGTCCTTGGCGACACGCAGTTTCCAAGCTCCCTGGCGCACTGCCTCCAATGCATTGATGTTCCAGTAGAAGAACGTACGTTCCTTGCCAGGGCTCTTGCCGGTGAACACCGGCATCATGTCCTCGCCATCCAGCACCGTGTCCTTCGGCAATGCTGCGCCGGCTGCGCTGGCGAAGGTCGGCAGCAGGTCTAGCATAGAGCCCTGCGCGGCGCATACCGTGTTTCCGGGGATCATTCCCGGCCATCGCGCGATGCAGGGATCCCGCATTCCGCCATCGAATGTGGTGCCCTTGCCCTCTCGCAATAGTCCGGCGCTCCCGCCCAGTTCCTTCTTGATCAGCCACGGGCCGTTGTCGGAGCTGAACACTACCATCGTGTTTTGATCCTGCCCGGTCTCCTTCAAGGTGCGCAGAACCTCACCCACGCTCCAATCGAGCTCTTCCACCACGTCCCCGTACAACCCCGCCCGGCTCTTCCCCAGGAAGCGCTCGCTTGCATAGAGGGGTACGTGCGGGAACGTGTGGGCAAAATACAAGAAGAACGGATTCTGTTTTTGCTCACGAATGGTCGCCAAAGCCTCGGCGGTGTAGCGTGCCGTGAGCTTCCTCTGGTCCGGCTCCGTCTCGATGGTCTCGCCGTTCCGCACCAGCGGCAGCGGCGGATGTTTGGGGCTGGCCCCGGCGCCTGGACCAGCCACTGGCCGCATGTCGTTGGAATAGGGAATCCCGAAGTAGCGGTTAAACCCGTGCCTGCCGGGCAGATACTGCGGCAAGTGGCCGAGGTGCCATTTACCCACAGCGGCGGTCCGATAGCCCGCGCCGCGCAGCACCTCCGCCATCGTCGTCTCGCTTTCCGGGATGCCGCCTTCCGATTGCGGGAACAGCACGCGCGTCAGCCCGCTGCGCACCGGATACCGGCCGGTAAGTAGCGCAGCCCGGCTGGGCGTGCACACCGGCGCCGCCGAATACCACTGCGTGAACCGCATCCCTTCCCGTGCCATGCGGTCCAGGTTCGGCGTTCGAATCGTGGGATGACCGTAACAGCCCAAGTCGCCATAGCCGAGATCGTCGGCATAGATCATCACGATGTTGGGCTTGCGCGGGGCGGCGCCGAGCGCGGCTCCACTGGCGAGCAACTGGGCAAACTGGCGGCGGTTGAGGTTCAACGTACGGTTACCTTTCGCACCGTCACGTTATCATTTTCATCCGCCACTTTCACGGCCACCGTGAATTCGGCGCCAGCAGGCTTAGCCGTCTCCACCGCGTATTCGTGCGCCAGCGAATCGGTGATGCCCGTGGTGGGCCGCGCCGAAATCCACTCCCCGCCGTTCACGGAGAACTCCGCATATTGCAGCGCCGTCAGCGCATCGGCGGCCTTGAAACTGATCATCAGCTTTCCACCATCCACCCGCGCGGCCAGTACCGCGACATCCGGCGGAGTGTTATCAATTACAAACTCCTCGGTCTCAATCTGCGCCTGCAAACCCTGCCCCGGGTAGTTGTCCGTCTCATCGTTCGCCGTGACACGCAGCAGATACCGCCCGTCGGCGAAGCCCGTTCCATCGAAGCTGAACCGCGAATCCTTCAGCTTGTCCTTGAGCAGCTTCCATTCGCGTTCTTCCGCTCCGCGGATCTCCACCTTGTACTCCAGCGTGTCGCCGTTGGCATCGCTCGCCCGCCACCGCGCGCCCATCCAGCCCTGATCGAAATTCACAGAGGCCGCGCCGGTCTCGGTGGAGGTGGGCGTGGTGGCAGCGGCCCTCTTCGGCTGGCCCATTGCCGGCAGAGTCGTGGCTGTGGAAGTACTGGTGAGCGAAGAGCTCGACACCGGGAATTTCTGATTCGCCGGGGTCATTTCGATGCGCTCCAGTGCCGGCGCGGTGTTCTTCGCCTGATAGGCCGCCTCCACCAGTTTCAGCACCGGCGACTTGCCGTCTGGCGCGACGGTGAATGTCGCGCGCCAGCCCAGGAAGCGCGCCGGCGGCGCCGTGATGCGCGAGCCCTTGGCGGCATCCACCAGAGACCACTCGCTCCAATTCTTCTGCGCACGGTCCAGGTTGCCGCTGCGCGCCTCAAGCTTCACGGCGCCGCCGTTCAGCGCCGCCTCGTGCCGCAGACGGCCCCAGTAGGTGAAGGTGCCGGCGTCCAGCAGCTCACTCTCCAGCGTGCCCGTCTTTTCCAGGCCGGGCCCCACCTCAAAGACCTTCGCCGGGTTGGCCGTCACGGCGATCAACGCGCCGTTGCGGCCCGCCGCCAGCGCCGTGATCTGCTGCGGCTCCGCGTCGATCAGCCGGGTAGAGCTGAATTCCGAATCCACACGATAGAGCCGCCCCTGATTCCCGGTGGCCGCCAGCAGCATCCCGTTCCGATCCAAGCCAAGCGCGTATACCATCAGCGTGGTGTTGGCCCAAACCCGGCGCGGCGCGCCATCGGCGTCAATCTGGTAGATCTCACTGCCCCCGGCCGGGGGCGCCACGGTGAACGTCGGCGGCGGTGGTGTCACCGGTCTCGCAACGGCGGCTGCCCCTGTTGCCGCGGGCGTAGTCACCGGAACCGTACCCACGCCGGCCGGGATCACGGGCGCAGCCGCTCCGCGATTTCCGCTCGCCGCCGCGTACACGATGCCCTGGCGCGTCGCCAGCAGTGCCGTCACCTCGCGCTTCGCCGTTTGATACAAAACAAAACCAGCGCCTGCCGGCGACACGCGCAGCACCACGCCGCCTGGCTCAGTGCCCGCGATCAGGTTGCCTTTGCCGTCCGCCGCCAACGCCCGCACATGCGTCTCCTCGGCATCGAAAAAGACGCTGGCCTGGCCATCGGCCGCGATCTTGTGGATCTGTCCGGGATCGCCTGTGGCCGCGTAGAAAGTGCCGTCCGCGTTGGCAATCAGCGCCCAGACGTAGCGCGCCTTCAGCGACGCAAACAGAGTGGCCTTGCCTGCCGCATCCACGCGGTAGATCTTGGCGGCGGGAGACACGGCAGCAAACAGCTCGTCGTTCGCCGTCACCGCCATCGCGTACACCGCACCGCCTTCCAGGGTCGCCAGCGCCCGCCCTTTGCCCTGCGCGTCCACGGCGAAGACCTTCCCTTCAGAGCCGCCGGTATACACGGTGCCCTTCGAATCCGAGGCGGCGCACCACAGATGCGGCACCGCCGCGTCAAAGCGCTCACGCCACGTGGGCGCCAGGCTCACGCGGCCTTCGCTCGATAGCGCCAGCCCTTTCAGCGTGCCCTTGTCAAACTCCGGCGCCTCGCTCTGCGTCCAGGTCTTGGTCTCCACGGCGAGCGCCGAAACCGCCGCCAGCGCGGCCGGCATCATAAACCAGAATCTCGTTTTCATGTTGTATGGTCTCTACTTCACCGCGAAGCGGAGCGACGTGCTCCCGCTGATAATCCGGTCCATTGCAATGGACTCCACAAACTGCGCCGATTCGTTCATCGCGGCAAGCGGCCGCCCCGTGCGCCCGGATTGCATCACGTTCAACACCGAGGGCGGCACGTTCGCCAGCATTTGCTCGTCCGCGTACACAGTGGGCCGCGATTCCACCAGCGAGAGATACAAACGGTCGTTGATGCGCTCCTGGTTGAGCAGCGCCACCGTCTGCCGCAGATCCATGCTGCGGTTCATCGAGCTGGCCATCATCTGCGGCCTGTTCAAGGTGTCGCTATCGCTGAGCATCAGGCGGTGCTCGCCGCGCGTCGTGTTGGCCGGCACCTTCACGCGAAAGTCCTTCGTCACGCGCTCTCCGCGCCACGGCCGCAGGATCACCTTGCCGGTCAACTCGCCGCCGGGCGCAACGTCGGAGTGATCCAGCCAGGCGCTCTCAATCGCCGCCATGCGCCGCTCCGCGAACATCTCCAGCGTCACATCCACGCGCTTCACCTTCGGCACGTCGCGCTGGTTCGCAAACAGGCGGTTGAATTTGTCGCCCCACCACGACGCAATCTGCATGGGCGCCGGCATCGGCGCGTCGCCGGTAGCCACCAGCGTGGAGAGCTTGATGGGCTCCAGGCCCTCGAACTCCACGGCGCCCGTCATGCGGTACGTGGCCTCGTCCGCGGCTGCGCCGTTCAGATCCTGCAGGGAATTGAATGCCGTCAGCATCATCAGGAACGGAGTCCATTTCTGATGGACGAACACATCGAAATGGAGCTGCCTCTCCGTGAACGCCGCACCGGGCATCGATTGCATGCGGATCTTCAGGTTGACTGGTATTGTCGGCGACACTGCGCCCAACTCGCCCATGATGCCCGAGTGCCGGTCCTGGTGCAGCGCACCGGCGATCTCCGTGGCGTTAGCGAATTTGTTGGGCTGAAACTGCGAGCTCAGCACCATCAGCACCTCGCCGCCGCTCATCGGCATGTCCACCGGACCGAGATTGAAGAAGCTGTGCCCGAAGCCGAGCACCCGCTTGCCATCGTTGTAGGTGACGGTTCCCAGGCCTGTAATGCTCAGGTCGCCGCCCACCAGCACGCCCGCGATCGCTTCTCCGGGCTGCAACGCTTTCTGCCAGCCTGCCGCCGGGCGCGAGGACTTCAACGCCCCCGCCGCGCCGCCTTGCACCGCGGTGACACCCATCTGGTCAAAATATGGCCGGAACTCGCGCAGCGTTGCCTCATGAAAGCCGGCAAACGCCAGGGGAGTCTCAATCGGCGTCAACCGCACGCTCTGCTCCAGCAGCGACGGCGGCACCTGCAACTCGGCGCGCTGCGCGGTCTGCTGCGGCGTACGCTGATCGGACGGCTGCGTCTTGTCAATCGCCGTGATCTCCAGCATCTGCTCAATCGGCGTGATGCCGCAGATGGCGTCCAGCGAGAATACGCTGATGCGCAGCGCGATGGCCCCCACCAGCTTGCCGTCGATGTACACCGGGCTGCCGCTCATGCCGCCGGCCACGTTGGTCTTCGCAGCCTTCCCGCCAAGCTTGGCCAGGATGACGTCCTGCCCCGGCCCCCAGGCATTCTTCCACGGCCCGATGATCTCTACCGGGATCGGCTCCGGCTCGGTGCCTTGAAATACGGTCCAGGCGATGCCTTTCATACCCGCCTTCACCTCGGATGTCCGCATGATCGGCGCCGGGCCGGCTTTCGGCCGCGGCGGCACAACCGCCGGCAGCACAGGCGCCTCTCCATACGGACTGTGGGCCGGCGGCTTCTGCGCAGACAGCAGCCCCAGCAGAGACACGGCGCACCAGATCGCCGCGCGCATTGATTTCATCAGGATTGGATCCTTCCCGAACCGACTTTGAATAACACCATTATCCGTTACTTCCGCAGCCGCCCGGAGCCCGGCAAATGCGTTAAGCTGGTTCCGTTCAAACTCGACGGTTAGCATGCCCGTGCACCAGCTTCCCTCCGGCGAAATCACTCAGTTGCTCAACGCGGCGCGGGTCGGCCAGGCGGACGCGCTGGATCGCTTGCTGGCCCTGGTCTACCCGGCGCTGCGCGGCATGGCCGCCCACCTGCTGCAGGCCGAGCGTCCCAGCCACACCCTCCAGCCTACGGCCCTGGTCCACGAGGCCCTCATCCGCATCTTCCTCCAGCAGGACGTGCAGATTCAGGATCGAGCGCACATGATGATCATGGCTGGCCGGCAGATGCGCCGGGTGCTCGTCGATCATGCCCGAACCCGCCTGGCAGCGCGCCGCGGAGGCGGCGCCGAACAGGTGGAGCTTTCAGATGACATCGGCGTTCCGGCTCTCGACCTGGAGGCACTCATTATCCTCGATGACCTCATGGTTCAGCTTAAGAACCACGACCCGCGCGCCTGTGAGATCGTCGAGTTGCGATTCTTCGCCGGCCTCACCCGCGAGGAGGTGGCGCAGCGTCTTGGCGTAACCGTCCGTACCGTGCAGCGTGATTGGGAGGCCGCCCGCGCCTGGTTCATCGAGGCGTTGGGCTGGGCCTGATTTGGACACTCAGAATGCGCGGCAAATTCGATCCTGAAGGCTGGCGCCGTTGGAAGATGCTGTTTGAGCAGGCGGCCGATGCGGACGCCGTCCGGCAGGAGGAACTGCTGGACCAGCACTGTCAAGGCGACATCGAGCTTCGGAAGTGTTTCGCTACCATGCTCTCCGCCCACCGCCAGTCTTCCGCCATGCTGGACCGCAGCCTGCCCGAGCGCTTCCTCGCCCTCTCCGTCGAGCAAGCGGAGGAGCCTCCCGCATCCACTCCTCCTTTGTCCCGCGGCACGCTGTTGAAGGATCGGTACCTGATTGAAAAAGTGATCGGCGGCGGCGGCTGGAGCATGGTCTACCTGGCTTTGGACGAGGTGATGGAGCGCCGCAACGTCGTCGTCAAAGTGCTGCTCCGCCAGAGCGCCCAGCGAAGTGCCATTGACGATGAAATCGCAGCACTCTCCCGTGTCCACCACCCCGGCATCGCCGCGCCGCTCGATTCCGGCGCCACGCCCGATGGCCGGCGTTTTCTGGTGCTTGCCTACATCCCCGGCATTACGCTGCGAGCAGCCCTGCACGAGAGCGGCCCGATGGAGGCCGGCCTGGTCGTCAGGCTACTTCGCGCCATGGGCTCCGCTCTGGCGTCCGCGCACGACGAAGGGGTGTGCCATCTGGACCTCAAACCAGAGAACATTATGCTCCGCGGTTATGGCAACCAGATTGATCCCGTCATCGTGGATTTCGGCATCAGCCGCCTGCTCCAGGCGCCGGGCGCCGCTACCAGTCCGCCCGCCGGTTCGCTCGCCTATATTGCTCCAGAGCAGTTGGAGGGAGAGCCCGGCGCAGCCAGCGATCAGTACAGTCTGGCTCTCGTTGCCGCCGAAATGCTCACCGGCCGCAAGCCCCCGCCGTTGGGTTCCGCTCCCGCCATCCTCGCAGCCTGCGGCGGGCTGCCGCTCAAGGCGCGCCTCGCGCTGGACCGCGCCCTCTCCGCTTCACCGGCCAATCGCTTTCCCGATATTGATGCTTTTGTCACCGCGCTTGCTATCACGCTGGATCCCGAGCGGCGCCGCTACCGCCGTCTCAGTACCGCCGCTCTCCTTGCCGTGACAATCCTGCTCGCCTCCGGCGTCACTAGTTTCTGGATGGCCCGGCGCCACGAACGGCAGTTGGTCACTAGAGAGATGGGGACTATCAGTGAGCAAATGGCTGTCTGGGTGCGCCTGGCGGACAGTGCTCCATTCCCCCAGGCTGCGCTGGAGCAGGCTTTCCAAGGGCCACTGGCGCACATGCAACGCCTGGTAGCCGAGGGACACCGCGAACAGGAATTGCTCATGACTCTCAGCAATAGCCTGGCCTTATATGGGACGTATCTGGGCCATCCTGGCCGCCGCAGCATCGGCCAGTCTGAAAAGGGAATTGCCGCCTTGCGCCAGTCCCTGGAAGTTGCCCAGATTCTGGGCGAAGTGGCGCTGGATCGATGGTGGTGGCGCGGCTTCACCGCTGAGAAGTACGATATGCTCGCCTCGATCCTCATCGAAGCCGGTGAGTACAATCAGGCCGCTGATGCCGCCCGCCAGGGACTCTCCCTCCTGGAGAATTTTAAGGCAACCGGCGCCGGGTATCGCAACCTGGCCAGCATCCAAGGCGGTGTCTACATGACGCTCTCGCGCGTCCACTTCCACCGCAGGGAATTTGAGGAATGTCTGCGCCTTCGCGATTTGGGTGTGGCCAGCCGCCGGGAGATGCTCGTACTCGACAAGAACGCTCGTCCGGCCCGCTATGACCTGGCCGGAGTACTCGCCACGCGCGGCTATCTTCTGCGCGACATGGGGCGCCTCGCCGACGCCCACCGCGACTACGCCGAGAGCGAAGCCCTCATCGACACCATCCTGCGGGAGGAAGCCTGGAACCTGCAGTATCGCTGGTTGCACGCCCGTAACTCCATGGAATTGGGCAAGCTCTACTTGCTGGGGAATCAGAACCCCAAGGCGGTAGTACGGCTCACGGACGGCGTCAATCTGATGCGCGCCATGCTGAAGGACTCCCCCCATGAGATCTCGTCTCTGCGCAGCTATGCCCTGTGCCTCAGCTGGCTCGCCGTCGCTAAATCCCACAAGGGTTCCAACAGGGCGGAAGCCGGCGCTCTCATCGCCGAGGCGCTGCAGGTAAACCAGACCGCACTGGATCGCGATCCGCGTAGCGCCAAGACCCGCGACGAGCGAGAAGTCATCCTCCAAAACGCCCGCGATGCCGGCGTGGTTCGGCTTGTCCAAACCAGCCAGATTCCACCGCGGTGAATTTGGCTTGCCCTGTGCCCCTTTCGCTCCCCACATAGCAGGCGCTCCGGCCCCCGAAAAAGCGTGGTATCAGAAGGGAAAGTTCCAGTACTGTATATGGAGACGGGATTCTGGATTACCACACGCATTTCAAACCACTGAAGAGGGGAATCCGCCATGGACTTCGGCACAGACCTGCTGGCCAGGCGATGGTCGATCATCCGGTTCCGCCTGGAGGGGCCGTTCCTTCTGGTCAGCTATCGGGATAGCTCTGTTGAGCAATCTGGCTTTGGGCAGCGGACGATGTGGACGCCTTCGCCGGACCTTGGGGCGATAGGGGAGCCCCTGAAGAGGCTCGCAGGCGAAGCCGTGCAACGCCCTGGCCCACATGCCAATGGGCCGTATCCGGTGGCCGTCTACTATTCACTGCCGCCCCGCATTGAACTTCCCGAGCTGGAATCCGCATTCCTGGAGTGGATGGAGAGCCTGCCCTTTCACAACCAGTTGCAGCCTGTCCGGCTGAGCCGCGCGCCGCGGGTGCAGCGCGAGTTGCTGCACCTGCCGCTGCGAATCCTCGTCGATCCGGAGGCGAGCCCCCTGATCGCGGATTTCACGTCGCAATGGTGGCTGCATGAAGCCGATGTTCCGGAACACGGAGTACAGATCGAGACTCTCGACGCGCGAAAAGGCGACCTGGAATTGACGCTCCGCACTGGAGCGTTCACAGTCCTTCTGACAGGGAATCTCCGAGACGCCACGCAGGCGCTTCGCCGGCTTCCGGTGGAGGCGCGTCCGCGGCTCCTGATCTGCGCCGCGGGCTGCCGGGACAGACTGCCCTCCCTCGCGGGCGTGGCGGTCTTGAGTTTGGACCTGTATTCCGCAACTTCCGTCCTGACGAGATTCTTGCTGGGCGTGAGTCATGACCTCCCTCTGCATGAGGCGCTCAAGGCCGCCCGGCGCTGGATGCCCACTGGGCCACGGCAGCAACTCCTGGCGGACCCTGCCAGCAATCAATCGCTACGCATGCGCGAGGCCCTCATCGCCGCCAAGCGCGAAGCATTCCGGGTCCGCTCCCTGGCTACGGATTTCTACGCCGGCGGCTTTGGACTGGCCCCCATCGTTCATCCTCCGCACTGGAACAGCGTCTACGTTCTGGAAGACAGCACTCCAGACAAGATGTTCTTCCAGGAGACAACGGGACTCGGACCAATGGCCCGCCTGGCCGCGACGTTTCACAAATTCTACAAAGAGCAGAACCTTGAAACTCCGCTCGCCGAGCCCGGCCCGCGCGCTCTGGACGCAGCACTGCTCCGGCTGGAGAGCGAGCCCTGGTACACCCCGGTGGAGACCAAAGAGCGCCTGCAAGCGGGCGCCGCCTACGACTTGAGAATACACATTGGCCCGCGGCTGCCGGGCAGCATCGTTGTGGGCGAAGTGACGGGCATTGACCAGTTGATTGGCGTGCCGGATCAGGAATCCGGGCATTTGTTGAACATCTCGGTCCAGGCGAAGGACTTTCACCTGGAGGGAACGCGGTCCTTCCAGGTGAAACTCCCGCGCACCGGCTCCACCGAGCCCGTCTATTTCCGCGTCCGTGCGCCCAAGCAGCACGGCGCCGCGGAATTGCGAATCTACGTCCATCACAGGAACCATCTGGTGCAGTCGTTTCTCCTCACGGGGGAGGTGAGTGTCGCGGATCAAGTGGCCGCATCTGCTCACAACCTGCTGACGGTCCGGCAGGAATTTGCACAGTCCGAGGAGTTCACCAACCTCGACGATCTGCGCCCGCGCGCGCTCTTCCTGGGCTTGAACCAGGGACAGGGCAACACGCATCAGATCGGCTTCGTCGCCGATTCGGTCAGTGATGAAGTCAACCTGAGCGCCGCCGCCTTCGATCAGTCCGTGCAGGAGTTGCGGCAGGAGTTGAGAAACGCCACTCTGGCGCCCGGTGGCGTGCGTACCTACACGCCCGTACCCAAAGGCCAGCCTCCCGGCTCCGACGCGGCGGCCGCACTGCTTCATCTGGCGCGCAAGGGCAGCGCCGTTTATGATGCGCTGTTAGGAACAGTGGGCAGTGCGGCGCGCGCCTCACTTGTTCGAATGCAGAAGGCATCCGGCGAGACCATTCAAATCGTGCGCTTTGATCCGCGCTCTGCATTCCCGTGGGCCATGCTCTACGATTGGTCTCTGCCGCCACACCGGTTTCAGGCGCCGGACCCGCCCGTTTGCCTGGGCTCTACGCTCGATGCCAACGGGCAGCCGGTCGATTGCGCGCACACCAGCACAGACCGCGTGGTTTGCGTACGCGGCTTCTGGGGTGTGCGGCACTATGTCGAAGAGTTGCTGCCGCAGCTTCGCAACGTCCAGCTCAAGATACAGAAGCCGGCGAACGATCCCGTGCGCCTTGTCGCGAGCTCTACGCTGCCGGAGGCAACTCAGCTCGATACGAGGCTCAAATCCGGATTGGGGCTGAATTCGGTGGTGCAGGGTCCGTGGGTGGAGAAGGACTTGCTGGACCTGCTGTGGAGCCAACCGGCTGCCCGACCGGCGGTTCTGGTGGTCCTGGGGCATCTGCAGAAACAGGACATCCCCAGCCAGCCGGTAGGCCCGCGAGTGGAGCTGCAACCAGGCAGCGAATGGATAACCCTACAGGAGGTCCAGCAGAGAATCAGGGTCACGCCGGATCAATGGGGCGATCCCAGAACCATCCTGATTCTCGCGCCCTGTGAGAGCGCCGCCACCGACGATCAGACGCTGAATGATTTCGTCACTGCATTTTCCACCGCCGGCGCCGGCGCCATCCTGGGCACCCAGGTGGAGGTGGGTGCGGCACAGGCTACGGACTTCGCCCAACACATCACGGAGCGCCTCTGGAACGGCGCCAAGCTGGGCGTGGCAATGCAGGAGGTCCGTTCGGAACTTGTCATGGGCGGCGACCCGGGAGGGTTTCTGTTCCAATCGTTTGGACACGTGGATCTGGAGCTTCAATGAAATGCCACTCAAACTTCTGCTCGCACTATTGCTGGTAGCGGGAGCTACACCGGCGCAGGACGCGCCGGTCAAGCTCGACAACGGCAACACGATTCAACTGTGCGGCGCGTGCTCCTCGCGAACCATCCGCGTCGCCGTCACCGCCACCAATTTCGCCATCGAGAAAGGGGAACGGCCGGAGGTGCTCGAGGTGAGCTCCGGCAACGTGCGCGAGAAAGCGTGGAAAGAGTGGTTCACCGCCTCGTGGGAGGCCGCAGCCGGCGCCGTTCCCGTCGCCCTGACTCTGACGGTCAGCGACAATCTCCGCAAAGCAGGCACCTACGATGTGGTGATCCTGCTGCGCCAGAAACTGCCCCGGCTGAAATTGCAGATCGTCCAGGCGGCTGCGCAATTGGATGTACCCGAAAAGCTGCTCATCGAGCGCACACAGTTCTTCCCCGGAGTCTGTTGCGACGTGGTGCTGCCGCCGCTGAGCGTGCGCGAGAGCACTGGCGCGTCCAGAGTATCGGACATTCGGTTCTTCTCCAAGCAGCCCGTGCAAGGGAGTGCCGGGGTGAGTGGATCCCTGATCAGCACGGATCCGAACGTGGCAGTGGAGGCCGGCGAACCCAAGACCATCGCGTACGGCTTGCAGGGCGATTTCCCGCGCGGGACGGTGACTGGATCCCTGAAGATTGTCGCGCCGCAGTTGGCTCAGCCAGTGGCCTTGACCTACGAGGTCCGCACCAAACTGCACGACGCCTGGGTGCTCTTGGCCATCGGACTCGGCCTCGGACTTGGCTTTGTGGTGCGCGACCGGATGCAGCGCCGCATCCAGTTGGCCCAGGCGCGGGCGCAGGCCGATGATATAGCCAGTCAGGTCGCTGATCATTTGGCGGACTATGACGCAACGGTGAAGGCGGAAGTCCATGACACGCACAACAACCTGATCGCGGCCGCGACAGGTTCTGATACCGCGGCGATCACCAGCAGCGCGGATGCCTTGCGCGAGAAATGGAAGGCTGCGTTGGAGAAGTTCCAACAGCGGCGCAGCGATGCCGGCAAGCTCGCCCGTGACCTGGACGAGCTCCTTCTGGCGCCAAGAACCGTGCCGGCGCAGGTAGGCGCCAGCCTGGCCAAGGCCCGTGGCTCCGCCGCTCTCGCGAACAGCCTTCTGGGTCAACACAAAGCGGATGAGGCCCTCGTCACTTTGAACTCCGCCTATCAAATTCTGGCCCAGGAGCTTCGCAACGTGGGGCTGAGCTGGCAGAACTCCGCCCAAGGGCTCCAGCGCCTCTTGGCGGAACCCGAAACCGCAGGCGGCATTCCGGCTGTTGTGCAGAGCCAGTTCGCCGCCCTGCTCAAGAATGCTCCGCCGGAACTGGATCGCATCAAGAACGATCCCATCAAGCCGGAGATTCCTCTGATTAAGCAAGCCCTGGAGGACTTGAGCACCGAACTGCGCAGCTTTGCAGAGATCCTGCTCCAGTTCAAACTGCGGGGCGAAACGGAATGGGCCCTCTTTGAATCCACCTGGATTGCGAGTGCGGCCAAACTGCCGGACCGCGACAAGCTGGAGGCTCTGAGGCGGGAATTCAGCCAGTTGTTGTCGGAAGTGTCCGCCGCTGCCGCTGACCCCGCGGCGCTCCGTGAGGCCCTGCCGAAGAGGCTGGGCAACCTCCAACAGAGTTGGGAGACGGGGATCGTGAGTCAGCTTCCTCCCAATCACGCGAATCTGAAAGACGTTCGCGACCTGTTGGTGGCCCGCAAGTTCGTTGAAGCCGGCACAAAGATGGCTGCCATCGTCAACAACGTGCAGGTCAAGTGGGGGGACGCCCAGATGCAGGAACCCGACAAATGGCCATCGGCCTCGCTGGCTGCGCCCACATCCCACTTCATCACTTTGTTCGGGACTCCCGAGGAGCGCAGCGCGGCCATTCCCGGCCTGCCCCGCGTGGCCATTGAACAACAGTTGCGCTCCGCTCAACTCATGCAGTTTGCAGTGGTCCTTGCCCTCATGGCGCTATGGGCCTTCAGTTCCTACGTGAAGGACTTCGACGGCACCTTCCGCGCACTATTGGCGCCGTTCTTCGCCACGTTCCTTCTGGACATCTCCGTGGAAGGCCTCAAGGGCCAACTGAAAGGCAAGAAGGGCGAGGCCTAGAGCCGCCCGTTGAATCGCAGAGTTGTGGCGCTTTCCGCTACACTGAAGCCTGGACAGCGGGCCTCTGCATTGCAGAAGCCCATTGTTCTCAACTGTATGCCGGAGTGGTGAAATGGCAGACACAGCGGACTTAAAATCCGCTGACCCGAAAGGGTCGTGTGGGTTCGAGTCCCACCTTCGGCACCAGCCCTTTCCCATCGGCGACAACGGCCACTCCGAAACCGCCGCCGGAGTTCGGGTTACCTTCGAGTGAGGACGATTGGCTCTCATGAAACACAGTCGCTGCCTGCTGCCCGTCTGCCTCTTGCTGGCGTCGCTCGGCGTCGCGCAGACTGCCGCACCCGCCCGCAACGTCATCGTCCACAAGGAAGCCGGCCGGTACGGCGGCTGGCCCGCCAACCACGGCATCTGGTCGTGGGGCAACGAGATTCTGGTGGGCTTTGAGGTAGGCTACTTTCTGAAGAACGACCGCGGCCACTCGATCGACCGCTCAAAGCCGGCAGAGCACGTCCTGGCCCGCAGCCTCGACGGCGGCGAGACCTGGAGCATCGAGAGGCCCGCCGGGCTCTGGCCGCCGCCCGGCCTGCAACAGGCCGACGTCCCCACCGAGGGCGGCCGCCCCGTGACCGATTGCCCCGGCAACATCGACTTCGCCGCGCCCGGCTTCGCGCTCACCGCCCGCATGGCCGACATCCACATCGGGCCGTCGCGCTTCTACTACTCCACCGACAAGGGCAAGTCGTGGAACGGTCCCTTCCGCCTCCCGGATTTCGGCCACCACGGCATTGCCGCGCGCACCGATTACCTCGTCAACGGCAAGCACGACCTCACCCTCTTTCTCACCGCCGCCAAGACGAACAAACGCGAAGGCCGCGTGATCTGCGTGCGCACACGCGACGGCGGCAAGACTTGGACTCAGGAAGGGCTGGTGGGTTCCGAGCCGCAGGGTGACGACTACGCCATCATGCCCTCGTCCGTGCGCCTCTCCGCCACTGAGATTCTGACGGCAGTGCGCCACCGCAACTTCATCGATTCGTACCGCTCCACGGACGACGGCAAGACCTGGTCCTTCGTCAACAAACCCGCGCCCGATACAGGCCGCGGCAACCCACCCGCCCTCATCCGGCTCAAAGACGGACGCCTCGCCATCACCTACGGCTACCGCGCCGTGCCCTACGGCATCCGCGCGCGGCTCAGCAGCGACAAGGGCGCCACCTGGGGCGAGGAGCTCATTCTTCGCAAAGACGCCGGCGCCTGGGACCTGGGCTACCCGCGTACCGTGCAGCGGCCCGATGGCAGGATCGTCACCATCTACTACTACAACGACGCCCAGGAGCAGGACCGCTACATCGGCGCCACCATCTGGGACCCCGGCCAGTCCAGGTAGCCGTTACAGCTTGCTGACCTCTGTCTTCCGCGCCCACACCTTCTCAAACGCCTTCGCGTACTGGTCCAGCAGCTCCCCGGCCTCGCCATACAGCGCCGGCAGGAAGATGTGATTCGCGTTGACGTGCGCATTGCCCGGCATCTTGTCCGGAATCGTGGGCGCATGGTGGAACCATTTCGCCTCCGAATAGATCTTGAGCTTGTGCTGCTCCGGATAGTCCCAGAAGCTCACCGCCACGCCTTCGGCCTTCAGCGCCCGCACCAGTTGATCCCGGTTGAATCCAGCCTTCGCCGTGTCCAGGAACAGCATGTTGCCGTTGTAGTAAACGCGCTTCTGATCGGCCCGCACACGCGGCTCAAACAGACCCGGCAACTGGCAGACGCGGTCATTCAACCGCCGCACGTTGCCCGCCGCCACAGCGTTGATCGCGTCCAGTCCGCGCAACTGCACCCGTCCGATCGCTGCCGCAAACGGGTGCATCCGGTACTTCTGCCCGAATCCCGTCCCCTCATACGCCCGCACCGGGCTCTCCTTCGGGAACTTCACTGGATCCTCGTAGTGTCCAAACGCCGCCGCGCGCTCGAAATACTCGCGCGTCTGATACATCCCCATGCCGCCCTCAACCGTCGGCATCACCTTCGACGCCTGAAAACTGAAGATCCCCATCGCGCCCCACGTCCCGGTCGAGCGCCCCTGCATCGAGGCCCCGTGCGAATGTGCCGCGTCCTCCAGCAAGATCAGCCCCTTCTCTTTGCACCAGCCCGCGATCTTGTCCAGCTCGCAGGGCAGCCCCCACGAGTGCATCGCCACCACGGCCTTCGTCCGCGGCGTCAGCTTCTTCTTCGCGTCATCGAGGTCAAAACACGCCGTCTTCGGATCGATATCCACGAAGATCGGCACGTAGCTGAAGAACCGCATCGCCAGGCACGTCGAAAAGAACGTATACGACGGCACCATGATCTCGCTGCCTGCCGGAAGATCCAATGCGAAGTACATCGAGGTCAACGCGCTGGACCCGTTCATGTGCGCCTTCACGTGCGGCGACTTCGTATAGTCCTTCCACTCCTTTTCAAACGACGGCAGTTCGCCATAGAACGTGCCTTCGTCAATCAGGCTGTGCAGCGCCTGCTTCTCGCTCGCCCCGTAACGCGGCCAGCGCGTCAGCTCCTTCAATTTGCTGGAGGGCACGGTCACCTCCGCCGCGCCGCCAAATGCAGCCAGCGCCGGGCGCGGTGAAAACACCGTGGCCGCCCCGGCCAGCGCCACGCCCTGCCCCACGAACGTTCTTCGCTCCATAGCCAACCTCCTGGCGGGCCTACCGGCCCATCACCTTTCGAATTACACTCTTCACCCGGCCCTCGGTCCCCGGTATCCCGTTCGAGGCGCTGGGCTCATAGCCGCCCTGCCGGAACGCCTCATCCGGACACAGATACCCAGGGCTGATCTCGCCGTACCCGGCCACGGCAACAAACGAGCCCTGCCCTATCCGCTGAGCATAGCGCTGAAACTCCAACAACGGTTCACCCGGCAGATGCACGATCACCACCTGCCCCACACGCAGCGAGCTCACCGGCAGCCCGCGCGTCCTCCTGGCGAACGCCTCTGTGATCGCGTCGCGATAAACAACTTGATCCGTGCGCTCACCAGCCCCAGGCGGTGGCACGGGCTTGCCCGGCAGCCGCAGATCCGCATACCGCCACCGGATCCGGCCGGCTTTTTCATACTTCGTCGCCGCGATGGAGGCCCGCATCCCCGCCTGCATCCGCGAGGCCAGAGCCGCGCGCTCAGAGTCCTGCCCCGTGTTGTACTTCCCCACCGTCACGTCGCCGCCGCAGCCCGTGAAATACACCTGCGCCACGCCGTCCGCACGCTCCATCCCGGCTCTCGCCGCGCCCACGAAATCCGCCGATACGCGCCCGTCGCAGCAGAACGTCTGCGGGTGGCTGGCGTAGTAGTGCATCCGCACCAGCGGCTTGGTTCCCTGCGCGAACGTCACGGTCCGGATCTCGCGATCGATGTCGCCCTCCGGCTCCAGCGCCAGTTCCGGCGTCTTGGCCGTACTGCTGTACCGCACCAATATCCTGCCGTCTTTCCAGATCCGCCGCGCGCTGCCTACGCGCTCCACCACCGCTTGACCCACGCCAATGCTGTCAAAGGGCTGCAACCCCGCCACCGCACCGGCCACGGCCCGCTCCAGATTACCCGCCAGCTTTTCCAGATATGCCGCGCTCATCCGCAGCGGCTTCAGCCCCTTCGCCGCCATCCAGTCATACCCGTCGCCCTCCGCATACGGAGCGCTGTGCTGATGCACTACCTGCAGCGCCACACGCTTAATATCAGTCCCCGCGGCCCTCGCAATGCGCTGCCGCAGCATCAGGTGCGTGGACCCGCCGATGCCGCACCAGTCCACCGCCAGCATCACGTACCGAGCCCGCCCGTCCTCCAGCACGATACCCTTCGCCAATAACGGGTCCATCACCGAAGTCACCGGCTGCACCCAGATCAGCGGCTCCCCCATCGCCGGAGTCGCGTCCGCCTGGAAAGCCGCCACGCGCATTCCCGTCGCGCCGCGCGCCGTCGCCGCCACAAACATCGCGAGCAATGCGAACCGCCAGCCGAAGAGCATCAGAACATCATGACCCGTTTGAGCGCCAGGAACAACCGGTAAAGAGTTTACTTGCCAGGCCTGCCCCTTCGTCGTAATCTGTTGTCAGTTACTGATAGGAGCGACGATTGAGCAAGCCTACTGATCTTGTGCAAGGCACACTCGACCTGCTGATCCTCAAGGTCATAGCTCTGGAGCCCATGCACGGCTGGGCCATCGCACAACGCATTCACCAGATCTCCGGCGAAGTCCTGCAGGTGGGCCAGAGCGCTCTCTACCCCTCGCTGCACAAGCTCGAACAGAACGGCTGGATCAGTTCGGAATGGGCCGTCAGCGATAACAACCGGCGGGCCAAGTACTACACGCTCACCAAAGCCGGCCGCAAGGCCCTGGAGCAGGAGACCGCGCAATGGGAGCGACTGGCAGCCGCGATCTCCCTTGTGGTGCGGGCCGTCTGACCGGGAGAACCCGCCATGCGTTTCGCCAGCATCCTTCGCCTGCGGCTCCGTTCGCTGTTCGCACGCTCAGTGGTGGAGCAGGAACTGGACGAGGAACTGAGGTTCCATTTGGAGTGCCAGGTGGAAGAACTCATTGCCGCCGGCATGAGCGCGGAGCAGGCCCGCCGAGAGGCCCACGCCTCCGTCGCGGGCTACGAACAACGGAAAGAGGAGTGTCGCGATATGCGCGGATTGAATCTGCTGGACAACCTGGCGCAGGACGTCCATTTCGCCATCCGCCAATTGCGGAAGAACCTCGGCTTCACCTCCACTGCCATCTTCATGCTCGCCCTGGGCATGTGTGCCGCTGTCGCCATTTTCGCGTTCGTCGATGCAGCGCTGCTGAAGCCTCTGCCCTACCGCGACCCCTCCAGGCTCGTCGGTGTCTATGAGACCGTCCCGATGTTTCCCCGCAGTAACCTTTCCTATCCCGACTACCTGGACTGGAAGAAGCTCAACACCGTGTTCGCTTCGCTGGATGTCTATCAGCGCCGGGGCGCTCTGCTGCGCACGCCAGCCGGATTGCAGGTGGCGCGGGGCGCTCGCGTCAGTGACGGCTTCTTTCGCACCCTCGGCATCTCGCCCGTGATCGGCCGGGATTTCTATGCCGGAGAAGATCTCCCTTCGGCTGCCCACACGGCCTTGCTCAGCTATGGCGCGTGGCAGCAACGCTACGGCGGAAAGAACAACGCGATCGGGCAGACCGTCGAACTGGACGGCGTGCCCACCACCATCATCGGCGTTCTGCCGCGTGACTTCCATTTCCCTCTGGCCGAGCCTGCCGAATTCTGGACCACGCTGCACGCCGCCAGCGAGTGCGACCTGCGCCGCAGTTGTCACTCTATCTACGGCGTGGCGCGGCTGAAGGATGGCATCTCCCTGGAAGCCGCTCTCTCCAACGTCCAGGCCATCGCGAAGCAATTGGAGCAACAGTATCCGGAGTCCAATCGCAATCAGGGCGCCACCCTCGCCACGCTCAGCGACGTGATCGTCGGTGACATCCGGGCCATCCTGCTGGTGGCGCTCGCCGGATCGGGACTGCTTCTGCTGATCGCCGGAGTCAACATCGCCAGCCTGCTCCTCGTCCGTTGCGAGAGCCGGCGGCGGGAGATCGCCGTCCGCAGCGCACTGGGCGCCGGACGCATCCGCCTGGTCCGCCAGTTCATCACCGAGGGGTTCGTCCTGGTGGCCACCGGCAGCGCGATGGGACTCGCCGCCGCCTACTGGACGATGCAGTTGCTGCTCAAGCTCATCCCCGCCGACATGCTCGCGCGCATGACGTTTCTCCTTGGCCTCGGGCTGAACTTCCGCGTGCTCGTGTTCGCATCGGTCATCGCAGCGCTGGCGCTGGGCCTGTACGCCATCACGCCCACGTTGCGCCTGTCACTGGCGGACATGCGGGAAGGCCTGGCGGAGGGTAGCCGAGGCTCCGCCGGCATGTTGTGGCGCCGCCTCGGTACCAAGCTCGTCGTCGTGGAACTGGCCACGGCCGTCGTGCTCCTGGTGAGCGCCGGCCTCCTGGGACAGAGCCTCTACCACCTACTGCGAGTGAACCTCGGTATGCAGCCGGATCGTCTCGCCACCATCGAAGTCGCGGCGCCAAAGTCCGGCTATGACAAGGAAGAGCAGGCCGTCGTGCTGGCCAGATCGGTCCTGAGCCATATCGCCAATCTGCCCGGAGTCAACTCCGCCGGCATTGCCAGCCAATTGCCCGTGACGAGCAACGGCAACACTACCTGGTTCCGCGTGATGGGCCGGCCCCATACCGGAGGACATGAGGAGGCGCCCGAACGGCAGGTGAGCCCGACCTACTTTCCGACGGCCGGCGCCCGCCTGATCCGCGGCCGCTACTTCACCGAAGCCGAGGACAAATCCAGACCCCCGGTCGCGATCATCAACCAGGCGATGGCGGCGCAGCACTTCCCCAACGAGGATCCCGTCGGCAAGCACATTGTGTACGTCTCTCACGTGAGCGAGCCCATCGAGATCGTTGGCCTCATCGAGAACATCAGGGAAGGCCCTCTGGAGGCCCCCGTTCCGCCAGTCCTCTACATTCCCTTCAACCGCAGTCCAGACCGCTTCTTTTCCGTGATTGTCCGCACAGGGCAGGACGAGCAATTGCTGCTGCCCGCCCTCGCCGCTGCGGTCCGCAACATTGACCCTGACATCGTGACCAAAGCCGCGGCCATGCGCGATAGAATCGACGACTCTCCGTCCGCCTATCTGCACCGTTCCTCCGCCTGGCTCGTCGGAGGATTCGCCGCTCTCGCGCTGCTCCTCAGCATCGTCGGGCTCTACGGCGTCGTCGCCTACTCCGTCAGCCAGCGGACTCGTGAGATCGGAGTCCGCATGGCCATGGGGGCACAGCCCGCCTCGGTCTACCGCCTCATCCTCAAGGAGGCCGGCTGGCTGACGGCGCTCGGCATCGTCTTCGGACTCGGGTGCGCCATCGCCGCTGCCACCCTGATGAAAGGTCTGCTCTTCGGAGTCCGCTCCTGGGATCTGGTTACTCTCGCCGCCGTCGCTGCGGTCCTCGGCGCCGCATCGCTACTCGCCAGTTACATCCCCGCCCGCCGCGCCGCTTCGGTCAACCCCGTGGAGGCCCTTCGCTCCGAATAGCAGCAGGACTAAGATGGAAGGGATTCCCATGAACCCCGACCTCTCCCGCCGCCACTTCCTCGCCGTCGCACCCGCGGCCGGCGCCGCCCTCGCACCCGGCAAGCCAGCGCTCCTCGGCGGCGCCAAGGTCCGCGCCGAAGCCTTCCCCGCCTGGCCCATCTTCGATCAGCGCGAGGAGCAGGCACTCCTCGCCGTCCTCCGCAGCGGCAGGTGGTACCGCGGCTCCGGCTCGCACGTCAAGAATTTCGAGGCCGCCTACTCCACGCTCACCGGCGCCAAGCAGTGTCTCGCCACCGCCAACGGCACCTCCGCTCTCCTCATCTCCCTCAACGTGCTCGACGTCCAGGCCGGCGATGAAGTCCTCATCCCGCCCTACACCTTCACCGCCACGGTCAACGTCGTCCTCCGCCAGCACGCCCTCCCCGTCTTCGTCGATACCGATCCGCGCACCTTCCAGATGGATGCCACCAAGGTGGAGCCCCTGATCACCGGAAACACACGGGTCCTCATGCCCGTCCACCTCGGCGGAAACGTCTGCGATCTCGATGCCCTGCTCGCCATCGCCCGGCGGCGCAAAATCCCGCTGATCGAGGACGCTTGCCAGGCCCACCTCGCCGAGTGGAAGGGCCGGAAGGTTGGCACCTACGGTGACACCGGCTGCTTCAGCTTCCAGGCCTCCAAGAACCTCAACTCCGGCGAAGGCGGCGCCATCCTCTTCAACGACGAGGACCTCCGCGAGCGTGCCTACGCCTTCCACAACAACGGCAGCGGCCTCCGCGCCATCGGTGCCAACTTTGCCTACGCCTCCTCCGGCGCCAACCTCCGCCTCACCGAGTTTCAGGCCGCCATCCTCCTGGCCCAGATGACGCGCCTCGATCAGCAGATCCGCACTCGTACCGAAAACGCCAAATACCTCACCGCGCTCCTCAAAGAGAGCCCCGGCCTGGAGCCCGCCGCCATGTACCCCGGCTGCACCAACAACGCCTACCACCTCTTCATGGCGCGCTACGATCCGCAGGCCTTCGCCGGCCTCCCGCGCGACAAGTTCCTCAAGGCGCTCTCTGCCGAGGGCATCCCCTGCAGCGGCGGCTACAGCCCGCTCAACACCCAGCCCTTCATCCGCAATACCATTTACTCGCGCGGCTACAAACGCTGCTTCTCAGAAAAGCGCCTCCAGCAGTGGGAGGTGCAGAATCGGTGCCCCGCCAACGACAAGCTCTGCACCGAGGCCGTCTGGTTCACGCAGAACATGCTCATCGGACCCCGCTCCGACATGGACCAGATCGCCGAAGCCGTTCGCAAAATCCGCACACACGCCGCCGACCTCGTCCGCGCCTAATCAGGAGTTCCCATGCGCTTCATCCTCTGCCTCGCCCTCCTCGCCACCGCCGCCTGTACCGCGCCGAAAAGCGCAGAGCCGGCCGCGCCCGCCGCCGCTGCGCCCGCCCGCCTCACCGCCGAGATCATCGATTCCGGCTTCCCTGACGCCCACGATTCCTACAATGCCATCTCCTGCGCCAGCGACGGCCGCATCTACTACGTGCTCTCCACCGAAAAGGCCGACCTCGGCGCGCAGATGTACGTCTACGATCCCAAGACGAAAACCACAAAGCACCTCGGCGATCTCACGGAGGCCGCCGGGGAAAAGGGCGCCAACGCCGTCGCCCAGGGCAAGAGCCACGTCAGCTTTGCCGAATCCAACGGCAAGCTCTACTTCGCCACCCACCTCGGCTTCTACGCCATCATCGACGGCATGGAAAAGCCCGGCGTCCCCAGCAAGATGAAGCCCTACCCCGGCGGCCACTTCCTCTCCTACGACATCGCCACCGGTAAATTTGAATCGCTAGCCGTCGCGCCAAGCAACGAGGGCATCATCACCTTCGCGATGGATGCCAAGCGCCAGCGCCTCTACGGCCTCACCTGGCCCACCGGCCGCCTGATCCGCTACGACATCCCCACAAAGCAGCTCAAGGATGTCGGCCCCGTCTCCGAACAGGGCGAGTCCGGCAAAGGTGCCACCTTCCGCACCATCTGCCGGTCCATCACGGTCAACCCGGAGGACGGGGCCGCCTACTTCTCCACCTCCGACGGCCTGATCCACCGCTACGACTACGCCACCGAGGCCGTCACCGCCATCACCACAGACGACCTCAAGAAGGATTACTTCGGTCTCTACGATCCCTCCAGCGCCGGCCACATGGGTTACAACTGGCGCCAGACTCTCTGGTATGGCCCCGATAAGGCCGTCTACGGAGTCCACGGCAACTCCGGCTACCTCTTCCGCTATCTCACTGCCACCGGCCAGGTGGAGGTGCTCGATCGCATCACCAGCGAAGACTCCAAGCGCAGCGGTATGTTCGATCAATTCAGCTATGGATACCTCGGCTTCACCCTCGGCGCCGACGGCCAGACCATCTACTACCTCACCGGAGGCCCCGTCTACGAAAACGGCCGCCGCGTGAAGGGCAAGGACTCCACCGCCAAGGGCGAATCCAAGGGCCGCGAGAATCTCCATCTGATCACCTGGCACATCCCCACCCGCCGCTACACCGATCATGGCCCCATCTTCTTCGCCAATGGCCAACGCCCCAACTACGTCAACTCCATCGCCGCCGGCAAAGACGGCTCCGTCTACGCCCTTTCCCGCGTCTCGGAAGACGATCACGCCAAAACGGATCTCATCCGCATTGCCCCGGTTCGGTAGTAGACGATCCTCCACGCTCGGAACTCTGTCCCGAGCCGCGCGCGTCAGCAAGCCGTGGTTTTCGCGATCGGTGAGAATGCTGTACCCTCCGGGATTGCCTAGGTGGTGGCAGAAAGGTAGAATAAGATACAGAAAGAATCCACCGATGACCCTCAACGTAAAGGATCCCGAAGCGCATCGCCTAGCGGACGCCATCGCTCGGGAAACGGGCGAAACCCTCACTCGTGCCGTCACGGAGGCTCTACGGGAACGCTATGAGCGTCTACAGCATCGTCGCAGCAAGGCGACGGTGGAAGAGCTTCTTGCCATTGCCAGACGTGCCTCCGCCCAAGTCAAAGGCCCTTACTTGGATCACGCCGAGTTCCTATATGACGAGCGTGGGCTCCCCAAGTGATACTCGATACGTCCGCGCTGGCCGCGATCTTCTTCCGGGAACCCGAGGAAGGTCGATATGTACAGCTCATTCAAAGCGCCGAACGCTGTCTGATCAGCGTGGCCAACTTCGTGGAGCTCTCCATGGTGATTGAGAGCCAAATCGGCCCCGACGCCGGTCGACAGTGCGACGCCTTCTTCCGCAGTGCCGGCATTGTCATTGAGCCTCTGACTGTGGAGCAAGGACTAATCGCACGTCAGGCGTTCCTCGATTTCGGGAAGGGCAGGCACCCGGCTGGCCTGAACTACGGCGACTGTTTCGCCTATGCCCTGGCAAAGGCAACCGGAGAACCGCTGTTATTCAAAGGCCAGGATTTCAGCAGAACCGACATCCGCTCCGCGGCCTGATCGCCCCTACCGCCCCTTCACCAGCCGGTAACTCACAAACGCAAAGCTCTGCCCGTCCGGCGACCAGCTCGGCACGTTCATCGTCCCCTGACCGCCAAACAGCGTCACCACCGTCTTCGCCGCCCCGCCCCCGGCCGGCGCGATCCGCAGCGTCACGTCCTTGTTCGCCGGATGCCCCTTCACGCTCGGGTCGTACGAGATGTACACCATCCGCTGACCATCCGGCGAAATGTGCGCGAACCAGTCCGCCGTTTCCGGACCCTGCGACATCATCTCCTGCCCCTCGCCGTTCGCCTTCATCCGCCAGATCCGCATCAGCCCGCTCCGGTCCGAATTGAAGTAGATGTACTGCCCGTCCGGTGAATACTCCGGACCATCATCGAGCCCCGCCGCCGTCGTCAGCCGTGTCTCCGCGCCGCCCGCCGCCGGAATCGTGTAGATATCAAACTCGCCATTCCGGCTCGCGCAGTACGCCAGCGTCTTGCCATCCGGCGACCACCCATGCCAGTACGAAGGCGCCAGTGGCGTGATCAGCTTCGGCTCTCCGCCCAGCACCGGCACCAGGTAGATCTGCGATTGCCCGCGCCCCACGCTACCGCTAATCGCCAGCATCTTGCCGTCCGGCGACAGCCCGTGGTCGTTGTTCACCCGCACATCGCCCGTCGGCGCCAGCACCGGAGTCCCGCCCGCCACCGGAATCCGGTAGATCTTCCCGCCTCCGTTGTAAACCAGAGTGGAGCCATCGGCTGTCCAGTTCGGAGCCTCGAAGTGCGCGAGCACACGCTGCACAATCCGCCGCTCGCCCGTCGCCACCGTGACAATCTCCAGCGTGCTCTCCACCACCCGGTCCTTCGCCGCCACCACACCGTCTTCCTGCACGGTCACGCCGCTGAACGTCGCCGGCCTCAACTCTTTTTCGTCGTGCGAGCACACCGCCAGGCCCAGGTACGCGCTCTCCGGCAGCACCACCGTCACCGCCCCGGAGGGCTGCCACTCGCCGCCGGGTCGCGCCACTTCGTACGAGATCACATCCCCGTGCCGCGCCATCCGCACCCGCGCCGGACCCTTCAGGAAAGACCGCACTTCCGCCGTCGGCCCGCCCTTTTCACGCCGGTACTGCAACGAGATCAGCCCGTCCGCATGCACCATCACGCTGGCGTGCGGCGCATCCGCGTCCAATGACGCCCGCAGCATCAACCCGCCCTTCTTATGCGCGTTGCCCTCTTTGTCCGGGAACCCCACTTCGGCTGTCGCCGTCACGTCTCCCGCCACGCGCCGCTGCACATACTGGAACGCATCCACACCAGCCCAGATGTTGGCCCCCGCGCCCGTCACGCGGTACACGCCGCTCTTGGCGTCGAAGACCGTCGATCCGGCCAGCCCCACTTCCCCCACGTCCACCGCGGTATCAAACTGCCCGATCTTCTGGGCACCCTGGCCAATCAACGCCACGCCCAACAGCAACGCGAGTCTGTGCATTGCGCCATTCTATCGTCCGGCGCGTCGTGCCGTGACAATCCGCACCGGCGGTTTCAAATTCTGTCCTTCGGCCGGCGCCTGCTGAATCCGCCGCACCACGTCCATCCCCTGCACCACCCGGCCAAAGGCCGCAAAGCCCTGCCCGTCCGGATTCCGCATCCCGCCGAAGTCCAGCGAGGGCTGATCCCCAATGCAGATGAAGAAGTCCGACGTGGCCGTGTCCGGCCCGCTCCGCGCCATCGAGATCACGCCATCCTGGTGCTTCAGCCCCGTCTGCGAGGTCCGCTCCAGCGCCACGGGCGCCAGCTCCTGCCCCCGCCTCTCCGGGTTGGTCCCCGCCTGCACCACCTGGATCCGGATCTTGCTCTGCGGCTGATTGTCCGGCTTCACCGTGCGGTGAAACGCTCCGCCGTCATACAGTCCGCCGTCCACATACTTCATGAAATTGGCCGCCGTCACCGGCGCGTGGGCCGCATCCACGTCGATCTCGATCATTCCCAGTTGCGTCTCCATACGGACGCGGACATTCTGCGCCGCCAGCGGCGCGGCGAGCAGGAACAGAGTGGCAATCCAGCGCATGCAGGGATTCTCTCACGCGCCGCGGCCCCGCGGGTGCGACAATTGAAGACGTATGCCTGAAATTACCAAAGTCAAATTCGAGACCACCAAGGGTGACTTCATCGTCGAGGTCAACAAGGACTGGGCGCCCCTGGGCGTCGAGCGCTTCCTCTCCCTCGTCGGCGCCGGCTACTTCGATGCCGCCAAATTTTTCCGCGTTCTGCCCGGCTTCGTCGTTCAGTTCGGCCTCGCCGCCGATCCCAACGCCGCCGTCGCCGTCAGCACCGATAACATCAAGGATGATAAGGTCATCGAGAGCAATCTCAAGGGCACCATCACCTTCGCCACCGCCGGGCCCAACACCCGCACCACCCAGCTTTTCATCAACCTCGGCGATAACCCCCGCCTCGACGGCATGGGCTTCTCTCCGTTCGGAAAGGTGATCGAGGGCATGGACGTCGTCGAGCAGCTCTACTCCGGCTACGGCGAGGGCGCCCCCCACGGCAACGGTCCCGATCAGGGCCGCATCCGCCGCAGCGGCAACGCCTACCTCAACGAGAGCTTCCCCAAGCTCGACGGTATCAACAAGGCTGCCGTCGTCGAATAGCGTTCGCGCCGATCTCAAGTGTGTGGCGGCGTCTCATCCACGCCGCCACGATTCCAAGCCGTCCGCCTCTACTCCACCGCCCCCCGCGCGTCACCCCTCATAAACGCCGCCAGCCCCTCGGAAGGCACCCGCAGCGCCAGATAGAAGCTCCCAAACTGCGCATACTGCGCGCTCACTTCGTCGAAACGCATCTCGTAGATCAACTGCTTGAACGACGCCGGCGAGTCCGCAAACAGATCCACGCCCCACTCCCAATCGTCCAGGCCGATCGAGCCCGAGATCACCTGCTTCACCACCCCGCCATACCGCCGCCCGATCATCCCGTGATCGTGCATCATCTTCTGCCGGTCCGCAAACGGGATCTGATACCAGTTCTTGTCCTCGCCCCGCCGCCGGTCCATGGGGTAGAAACACAGGTACCGCGATTCCGGAATCTCCGGCCACAGCCGCCCGGACATCGCCTTCTTCTGCCGCTCCAGCGTCTCCGCCACGGCCGCATCCCACTGCTCCGTGCCCGGCTGTAGACCCCGCTCGTCCAGATCGTCGTAGATCTTGCGCGTCGATTCGTACAGCCCCAGCTCAACGATGCTCAGATACGAGCTGGTGATCTCCAGATACTCGCTCAGCCGCAGATGCTGCACCTTCGTCTGCGCGTCCAGCAGCCCCACAAAGTCGCGCCGGTAATGCACCAGCATCAGGTCGCCCTTGTGCCCCAGCAGTGCAAACGCGGCAGACTGCTCGCCCGCTTCCGCGCCCTCCTGCGTCTGCAGCCACTCGGTGGCCTCCGTCAGAATCGAATGACGCGTTTGATTGTCCAATACCCGCCACTCGTCCCACCGGACCCGGAACATCTGGTGCAACAAGGAAGCGCCTTCAAGAGTTAGCGGAACAATCGGATTGCTCATCGTAACTCCAGCTTACGCGATGCCGTTACACCCCCGGGTGCTTATACGGCGCCCGGTACGCCCGCGCCATCATCTTCGCCGCCACCGGATCGTTCGTGATCCGCATCGTCTTGGCGTCCCACTGGATGGTTCTCGCCGCGCGATAAGCGATCATCCCCAACTGCACTGTGGCCGTCGAGAGAAACGCATCTTCCGGCGTGCACGCCGGCTGCGCCCCGCCGCGAATCGCGTCCAGCCACTCCTTCATGTGCCGCGGCCCCACCTCAGGCGTGTGCTTCACGTCCATCACTTTGCGCTGCGCATTGCGGCCCTTCGGCAGAATCATCCAACGGTTGTCGGAAACGAACAGCGTCTCCTTCTCACCAAACAATGTGACCCCGTTCGAAAACTCCGGATCCCGCTCCACCGCGCCCCACAACCGGTGCCGCCACACCACCGGACACTTCTCAAATTCAAACTCCGCCGTCAGCGTATCCGGCGTCGTGATCTTGCCCTTCAACGCATATAGCCCGCCCACCGCCGTCACCGCCTTCGGCATGCTCTCGCCCAGCAGCTTCCGCGTGGCATCGATCAGATGGATGCCCCAATCCACCAGATGCCCGTTGCCCGTGGTCTGCTCCAGACGCCACGAGCGGTGCCCGATCGCCGGCGAATACGGCAGCTTCGGCGCCGGCCCGCACCACTGATCCCAATCCAGCGTCGCCGGCGGCGCCACCGGAGTCGGGTCCGGCGTACCGGCCTGGTAGTGGATGTTCACATCCACCTGCACGATCCGCCCCGCGTTGCCCGCCTGAATATACTCCCGCGCGCCTTGGAATGCCTCGCTCTGCCGCCGCTGGAATCCTACCTGCACCAGGTTGCCCGCCTTCTTCCAGGCGTTCACCATCGCGCGCCCCTCCAGGATGTCGTAGGCCAGCGGCTTCTCCTGATACACGGGCAGCTTGTGACGGCAAGCCTCGATAAACTGAAGCGCGTGCCAGTGCGGCGGAGTCGCAATGATCACGCCATCCAGCCCCGGCATGGCCAGCAGCTCCTTGTAGTCCTTGAACGTTTTCGGCTTGCTGCCCTGCTTCTTCTCCACCTCGGCCACGGCATCGTCCAGCATCTTCGTATCGGCGTCGCACAGCGCCACGCACTCCATGCCGCCCACGGCCCACGCCGCGTTCAGATCCACCAGCCCGTACCAGCCGCAGCCAATCAGGCCCAGCTTCAGCTTCTTCTCTTGTCCCAATATCTGTGAGGCGCCGGCCACTGTTGCGGCCCCCAGAAAGCTGCGGCGATTGAGTTGGTTCATGATTTTTCCCGAAACAGTTACCATATCACCGTGCGCTACCAGGCGATGGCTTTCCGTGATTACGTCCTCTCTCTGCCCGAGCGTGTGGTGCGTTCCGCCTCCGCACTCGCCGGCGGCTTGCTGAATGAAATCGGCGAAGCCGCTCTGCCCATTGCCATCCGCCGCACCCGGCTCTACACCAGCCTGGTTGAGGCCACTCTTCGTTTCCTCATCGAGCAGGTGGGCGAGGTGGAGGGCGTCTACCCGCCCGGCACCGAGCTCGCCGACAACTTCCTCCTGCGCCGCACCGCCGGCAATGGTATCGAGCTGATCGGTATTCTCACCTTCCGCGCCTCGCCCGTCTGGGTGCTGGCCGCACTCGCCGATCTCAGCGGCGCCGGCCGCTCCCTCATCGGAGAAATCGCGGATTCCCTCCGCGCCGATGGCCTCATCTCCGCCGACGCCCACCCCTCTTCCGTCGATCAGATCCTCGACGCCCTCGAAGCCACCGCCGGACGAGCCGCCGAGGCCATCAATACGCCACCGCTCGACGTCGCCGCTCTGCGCCAGGAGTGGGCCGCCATTCAGGCCAGCGCCCGCGGCCTCCACCCCTCCCGCCTGCCCGCCATCGAGACCCTGGAGCGCACTTGGCACGATCTGGATTCCACTGCCCGCCGCGAGCGCCGCTCCATCTTCGAGCTCTCCGCCCTGCTCGCCCTCGACGCCGTCACACGTCTGCCGCGCGGCGTCACCTGGCTCGGCAAGTCGTCCCTGGTGGCGGCCCGCGTCACCGGCGATGCCGTCGCTACCCACATCCTGGAGCACTACTCCGACACCCTCGAAAAGATCCGCACCATGGGCCTCGCCCACTGGTGGATGGTGCAGTTCCGCCCCTACCTCGCCGCCGCCGCCCGCCAGTTCGCGCCGGGCAAGACCTCCTGGACCCAGCGCTTCCTGAGCCGAAGCCGCTAAGAGCTGATGCCCTTACCTTCCACCACCTGATACCGCTGCCCGGCCTTCAACCCGCGATGCTCCTCCGTCCGCCCGCTCGGCCACAGGATCGTCACCCGCTCCAACACATCCCGCCGCCCCAACCCAATTGTCACCGGCAGTTCGCTTTGTGAGAGATAGCTCGACCCCGATTTCACCGTCCGCGCTCCACTCAAGCCCGCCGTCTCAAACTTCACAATCGCCCCAATGGCATCCCGGTTCGACTTCGTACCCACCAGCCGCAGCCGCACCGAACGATTCCCGTTCATCAGATCGTTTCGGAACAGATACGCCGGACCCGCATTCGTCGTGATCAGCACATCCAGATCGCCGTCGTTGTCAAAGTCCCCAAACGCCGCACCGCGCGCCACCTTCGGTGCCAGGAAACCGGGCCCCATCTGGCTCGCTACGTCCCGGAAGCTGCCTCCTTCATTCAGAAACAGGTGCGGCGATTGCGCATACGTCACCTCGTGCCGTGCCCGCGAGATCGATTCGTCAATGTGCCCGTTCGCCACCAGCAGATCCAGTTGCCCATCCATGTCCGCGTCAAAAAAGAAGCAGCCAAATCCCAACGACCGCCGCGTCGCCTTTCCCATGCCGCTCTTCGGCGCCAGATCGATAAACGCCCCCGACTTCGTCCCGCGGTACAACCCCAGCATCTCGTTGTCGAAGTTCGTCACCACAATCGTCGCCAACCCCGAGTTCTCCAGATCCGCCACATCCACGCCCATCCCGGCCCGCGCCCGCCCGTCCTCGCTAAACGCCAGCCCCGCCCGTACCGCTACCTCCGTAAACGTACCGTTGCGCTGGTTCCGGTACAGCTTGTTCGGCTGCGTGTCGTTGGCCACAAACAGATCCGGCCAGCCGTCGTTGTCGAAATCCAGCAGCGCCACACCCAAAGACTTCGATGACGTATCCAGCAGCCCGGCCCGCGCCGTCACATCCTGAAACGTCCCGTCACCTTTGTTTCGAAACAGCCAGCACGTCGCCCCGCGATACGCCTCCGGCGTGCAGTACGACTTCAACTTCCCATCGAACGAGCAGAATACGTCGCTCTGCTCGGTCCACCGCACATAGTTCGTTACAAACAGATCCAGATGCCCGTCCCGGTCATAGTCCACCCACATCGCCGAGATCGAAAACCCTTCGTGCCCCGTCAGCCCGGCCTTCGCCGTCACATCGACAAACGTCCCCTTGCCCGTATTCTGAAACAGCCGGCTCTGCCCCACGCACGTGATGAAGATGTCCGGCCAGCCGTCGTTGTTGTAGTCGCCCACCGCCACGCCCAGCCCATACATCTCGACGTCCAGGCCCGCCGCCCGCGTCACATCCGTGAACGTCCCGTTGCGGTTGTTCCGGTAGAGCTTCAGCGTGGACCTCTGCCGCTTGTGCCCTGGCCAGTCCATCGAATTCACAATCAGGATGTCCTGCCAGCCGTCGCCATCGTAATCCAGAAACGCGCATCCCGGCCCCATCGTTTCCGGCAGGTACTTCTTCCCATATGCGCCTGAGTTGTGCTTGAACGCAATCCCTGCTGCCCGCGTCACGTCCGAGAGCTGAAACCCCGGACGCGCCTGCGCATCCAGAATCCCGGTCAATCCGGGCAGACCCAGCATAAGATCGCGCCGCCGCATCGCCGCCCGCTACTCCGTAATCGGCGTGTCCGGCAGCGTCACCAGGCCCTTGCGAATCGCGTACACCACCAGATCCGCCGTGCGGTGGATGCCCAACGCCTGCATCAGATTCGCGCGATGCACCGACACCGTGTTCACGCTCAGCCCCAGTATCGCCGCTATCTCCTTATTCGATTTGCCCTGCACGATGTACTGCAATACCTCGCGCTCGCGTTGCGTCAGTTTGTCAAAATCGCCCGGCGTCTCCTGCGTGGTGGGAATGGATAGCCCCGGCGCCACCACCTTCCGCCCAGCCGCGATCTCCTTGATCGCGTAGGGCAGATCCACCTCCAGCGCGTTCTTCAGCAAATAGCCCAGCGCCCCCGCCGCAAACGCATTGCGGATGTACGTGTCCTCCGAATACATCGAGAGAATCAGAATCCGCGTATCCGGCAGCAGCTTCAGGATCTGGCTCGTCGCCTGTATTCCGTCCAGCTCCGGCATCGCCAGATCCATCACGATCACCTGCGGCTTCAGCGCCGTAGCCGCCTCAATCGCCTGCGGGCCATTCGCCGCCTCGCCTACCACCTCAATCGATGGGTCGTCCTCCAGCATGCGGCGGAACCCCTTCCGCACCAGGCTGTGGTCGTCGGCCAACAGAACTGTGATTTTCTGGCTCATGCCTTCTCTCCCGCCGGCAGCGGCACGCTGAGCTTCACCCGCGTCCCGCCATCCACCGGCCTTTCAAACTCAATATGGCCACCGAGCAACTCCGCCCGCTCGCGCATTCCAATCATCCCGATCCCCCCCGTGCGGCGCTCCGCCGGCAAGCCCGGCCCGTGATCCTCGATCTCCATCTCCATCCGCGCCTGCTCATACCGCACACGCACCCACGCGTCCGGGGTCTTCGCGTGCCGTACTACGTTGTTCAGGCCCTCCTGGAGAATCCGGTAAACATGGATCGCGACTTTCTCGCCAATCCAGGGACCAACTCCGGCTTTCTCATAGTGTACGTGTACGCCCGTCTGTTTCTGAAACTGACGCAGATACCACTCAATGCTTTTCTCCAGCCCGTAGTCATCCAGCACCGGCGGATGCAGCATCTGCGACATCCCACGCACCCGCTCCAACGTCTGATTGGCGATCTCGCGGACCTCCCGCAAATCGTCCCGCTCCGCCGAAGGATCGGGCATCTTCTTCTCCACCCGCAATAGCATCATCCCCAGCGCCGTCAGCACTTGCCCAAACTCGTCATGCAGCTCGCGCGCCAGCGTCCGGAACACATCCTCCTGCACCGTGATCACCTTGCCCGCCAGTTCCTTCCGCTGCTCGGAGAGATGCGACACCCGTGCGAACATCCTGCGGTCATGCCGGATCACCAGCCCGCCCGTGATCATGATCGCCGCCAGCACGGCCGCAAAGAACAGATAGAGATTCCGCTCCACCTTCCCATAGATGAGCTGGATCTCCTGCACCGCCGCCGCCTCCGCCTCGTTGTTCTGCATCAGCAGCCGCGAGATCACCGTCGTCATCGTCGCCCGCTCCGCTTCCAACCGCGTGCGGATCAGCGTCTTCGCGTCGTTCGTCTTGCCCTCGCCCGCCAGCGCCCACAACTGCGCCGTCTCGTTCCAGAATCGCGTGAATGCACCCTGCAACATGGAGCGCTGCGCGGTCGTCTGCCCAGACGGCATCAGCCGCGCCTCCACCGCCAGCGCGTCCTCCAGATCACCCTTGATCCGGTCAAACTCCGGCTTGAATGACTCCATCGGGTACGGCACCGCGCCCTCGGTGATATCCCGCATCGCCAGCCCGATCTGCGAAAGATCGTTTTGGATCCGGATCAATTGCAGCGAGTCCCGCCGGTTGCGGTCCACAATGTCGGATCCCAGCCGCTTCAACCCGTCCAATTGCACCAGCGTGAATAGCGAATACGCCACCACCGCCGCCAGCGTTACCGCCAGCCCCAGCAATTGAATCACGGTCGGTGTGCGCGCCGGCATATCGCTATCCTAATCTATGTGACTGTTGCAAACCCCCTCCTCGGCCTGATTCGGCCGATCCCCTTCGATTCCGTCCGGCCCGAGCACGTCCAGCCAGCCCTTTCCGAGCTCATTTCTCAAGCCCGCGCGCGCATCGAACAGATCGCCGCCGAGCCCGCCACCCGCACGTGGCGCAACACCATGGAGGCCCTCGACCTCGCCTCCGAGCCCCTCGATTTCGCCGTCTCCATCGTCCGCCATCTCGAGAGCGTCGTCACCTCGCCCGAACTCCGCGCGGCCTGGAACGCGGCCCAGCCCGAAGTCACCGCCTTCTACTCCTCCATCCCGCTCCACGCCGGCCTCTGGCAGGCCCTCAACGCCTACGCCGCCACCGAGGAGGCCCGGCAACTCCAGGGCGTCCGGGCCCGCTTCCTGCACAAGACCATGGACGCCTTCCGCCGCCACGGCGCCGAGCTCGATGCCGCCGGC
Source organism: Bryobacterales bacterium (assembly GCA_016721425.1). GTDB lineage: Bacteria > Acidobacteriota > Terriglobia > Bryobacterales > Bryobacteraceae > Paludibaculum. The sequence goes on from JADKID010000005.1 coordinate 529,263, forward strand.
AAACAGGCCATGGAGGCCCTCGATGTCGAGCTGGCCGTCACCACCACAACCTTTGGCCAGAATGTCCTCGACGCCACCGCCGCCTTTGAATACTGGATCGACGACGAAGCCAAGCTCGCCGGACTCCCCCTCTCCGCCATCGCCGCCGCACGCGCATCGGCCGAATCCAAGGGCAAACCCGGCTGGCGCTTCACCCTCCAGGCCCCTAGTTACCTCGCCATCATCACCTTCCTCGACGACCCCTCCATCCGCGAGCTCTTTTACCGCGCCTACTCCCGCCGTGCCGCCGAGGACAACGCCACCCTCATCGCTAAGATCCTGGATCTCCGCCGCCGCAAGGCTAGGCTGCTCGGCTTTGCCGATTTCGCCGATCTCAATCTCGCCGATCGCATGGCCAAGAACGGCGCCACCGCCCAGCAGTTCCTTGCCGGTCTGCGCTCCAAAACCGAACCGGCCTTCCTGCGCGAAAACGGCGAGCTCCTCGCCTTCCGCCGCGCCTACGGCGATCCCGCCGCCATCATGCAGCCCTGGGACGTCGCCTACTGGTCCGAGAAACAGCGCGCCGCCCTCTACGCCTTCGAAGAGGAGGACCTCCGCCCCTACTTCCCGGTGGAGTCCGTCCTCAATGGAATGTTCGATCTCGTTCAGCGCCTCTACGGCATCCGCGTCATCGAAGGCCCGCCCGTGCCGGTCTGGCATCCCGACGTCAAATACTACGAGATCCGCGATGAAGACTGCACCCTCCTCGGCGCCTTCTACGCAGATTGGTTCCCCCGCGATACCAAGCGCGGCGGCGCCTGGATGGATGCGTTCTACACCGGACGTTTCATCGACGGCCAGTGGCATCCCCACGTCGGCCTCATGTGCGGCAATCTCACCCTGCCCCTCGAAAACCGCCCCGCCCTGCTCACCCACCGCGAAGCCGAAACCGTCTTCCACGAGTTCGGGCACCTCCTCCACCACTGCCTCTCCCGCGTCGAAATCAAGAGCCTCTCCGGCACCAGCGTCGCCTGGGATTTCGTCGAGCTCCCCAGCCAGATCATGGAAAACTGGTGCTGGGAGCGCGCCTCGCTCGATCTCTTCGCCCGCCACTGGCAATCCGGCGAGCCCATCCCCGATGACCTCTTCGAGAAGATGAAGCGCGCCCGCACCTACCGCGGCGCCAACGGCCAAATGCGCCAACTCGGTTTCGGCACGGTCGATCTCGCTCTCCACATCAACTACGACCCCCTCCGCGACGGCGACGCCCTCGCCTGGGCCAATCGCATACTTGCCCAGTTCGCCGCCGCCCCCCTGCCCGCCGATTACGCCATGCTCGCCGGCTTTACCCACCTATTCGCGGACCCCACCGGCTACGGCGCAGGCTACTACAGCTACAAATGGGCCGAAGTTCTCGACGCCGACGCCTTCACCCGCTTCCAACAGGAAGGCATCTTTAACCCCGAAACCGGCCGCGCTTTTCGAGACTGCATTCTCTCCCAGGGTGACAGCGACGACCCCGCCGCTCTCTTTCGCCGCTTCCTGGGGCGAGATCCCGACCCCGCTGCGCTGATTTCCCGGCTTGGCTTGAGTTAGATCGCATATACTGTCGTTTGGCGGCAGCGGCAGAGAAGTGAATCGCCTGGAATCCTGGAAAGAGATCGCCGAGTTTTTTAACGTATCCGTCCGCACCGTGCAGGGCTGGGAAGTTGAAAAGGCGCTGCCTGTCCATCGCAATCCCGGAGCCCGGGGACGTGTCTGGGCAGAAGAGGCCGAATTGCGCGCCTGGCTCGCCGCTCAGGAATCCACGCCTCCTCCCGAGCCCGCCCGCCCCACCAGGCGCTACCTGCTACCCGGCCTCTTAGTCGGCGGCCTGGTCGTCATCGCGCTCCTTGCCTTCTTCACACTGCGCCGCCCCGCGGGCATGCCCGCATCGGTGAAGACCGAGGGCCTATCACTGGTGGCATTCGACGACCAGGGTGCCGAACTCTGGCGGCAGCGCCTCCCGTTTGAGCATCACGCGCTCACCACGCCGTCGGAAGTGGAACACCTGCGGCCCACCTTCCTGGACCTCACCGGTGACGGCAAACCCGAGGTCCTTTTTCCACTCCGAGGCCACGATCAAAGAAGTCAGAACTCCCTGCTCCTCTGCTTCTCCCACGACGGCCGGCTTCTTTGGCAGTTTGAGCCGGGGCGTGTCATGCAGACGCCCAAGGAGACTCACCCCCGCATCTATCTTCTTCGCGCCATGGCCCCTGTGAGCCTGAAGCCGGGAGCCCCTCCGCATCTCGCCCTGGTTTCCGCACAGTCGCCCAACTTTATCGCGCAAGTAGCGTTGTTGGACTCCGGCGGCCATCTCGTCCGCGAATACTGGCACTCCGGGCACTTCAGTTCCGTCGACGCCAGGGACCTCGACGGCGACGGCACCCCCGAAATCGTGCTCGCCGGCCTTTCCAATAGCTACAACACCGCCACTCTGGTTGTGCTCGATCCCACCAGGATGTCCGGCGCTTCGAAAGAAACCTCACGCGATTATCAACTACTCGGCCAAGCCGACCCGGTCGAGCGAGCGCGCCTGCTATTCGCCCGCACTCAGGCCAATCTCTTCCGTCAAAAATACAACTACGGCCATGGCGTTCTCTTCGCACCAGACCACCTGATCGTCATGGTCCACGAACTGACCTCCGATCGCTGCGGGGTTTCCGTAAACTACCATCTCGCGTTTAACATGGAACTGCGCGACGTGGAAATCGCCGACATGTCCAAGAACTGCTACCAGACCCTCTACGCCGCCCGCCTCATGCCCAAACTTCTGGACCCCCAGGACGAGCTCCCGGAACTGCGTAAAATCAGAGTACTGACGCCTTGGCACTAGATCCCGCTTTGCCCGCCAACTTCCAATTCGAACTACGAGTCGTCCACATGGACTCCGGCCGCATCGAACGCGGCCAGTACGATTGCGCGCCAGAACTTGATCAGGCCGCCGGCGTCATCCGCCTCGTCCGCGAGTTCATGGCCGGGCGCCCCAGCCAGTTCCGCGAGCGCATCCCCTTCCTCAAGCGTGGAGACATCGAGTTGGAATGGGCCGCTGCCACCGAGGCAGTCGCCTTTGCCACGTTCTACGAATCCGGCAAGGCTGCCACGCTCGCCGTCTTCGCCTGGGATCCCTCCAGCGAGGCCGGCCATGGAGTCCTCGAAGGCCTCCGCCAGACCCTCGGCCTCGGCGCAGCTGAAACTGAGCCAACGCCCGGCCCCCTTGCCGTCGTCGCCGCCCTGCCCGGCAGGCCCGAGTGGCAGCCTACCCTCCACCTGCTCAACACCTCACTGGCCGCGACGTTCTTTCAGGCCCTCGCCAACCGCCAGACGCCATAGCCGGTAGCCCGGCGTCTCCATCTCCACCACATACTCCGCCATCAGCGCCGGCATCACGCGCCGCACATCCAGCTGCGGATTGTAGGGACCCAGCCCGTCGGCGATCCATTCCGGCCTCGCCCCCCGCAGCAACTCCGCCCGGTTCGCCGCTGCCGCCTCCGGGAAGGTCACCTTCTCGCTGAACAGATGCCGGTCCGCAATCACGCCGCTCAATGGCTGAGAATCCAGAAAGCGGCTCCCCGCCGCCAACCCGCTCACGCCGTACAACTCCGGCCGGTACCCCCAGACCAGTAGCGTATCGCCGGACCCGGCGCGCGCCCGCAGCTCCTTCGCCGCCCCGGCCGAGCTCTCGTACATCGCCAGATCCCCCACGCCTTCCCCTGCGCCAGCGCCACATACCGTGGCCCAAACCGCGCCAGGGGAATCGCCAGCAGCAGCGCCGCCGCCAGCGCCCATCGCTTCGGCAGGCTCGCCCACCCGCGCGCCGCCAGCAGCACCATCACAGGCAGCAGATGGAAGTAGTACCGCGGGAAGAACCGCCACCCCAGGAACACCGCCCCCAGCGACACAGCCAGCCACACAGACCAACGCCAGTCTCTCTCCTTCCACGCCGCCCACCCCGCTCCCGCCAGCAGCGCCGCGTGAAACCCGCCCCAGTTCACTGTCCGCCGGGCGCCCTCCAGCCACGGTTGCGCGAACATCATCTCCCTCGAATAGCCCGCGCCCCACACCCAAACCTGCTGCCAGAAAGCCGGCAGCGCCCCCTGCCAGCCCATCCACCCCAGCGCCACGGCCACCGGCGCCGCAAACCCCGTCGCCACCACATGCGCCCTACGCCACTGCCATACCATGCACACCGCCAGGATCAGCAATCCCTTGGCATTGAACAGCACCGCCAAGCCCGCACACACCCCCGCCCACAGCGGCAGCCCCCCCGCCGCCAACCCCACCGCCGCGAACTGCAGCGGCACTGTCAGAAGATCCGGAGTCAGCGCCATCACCGCGGAGGGCGTATCGAATGTCAGAAAGAACGCCGTCAGCCCCGCCGCCCACAGCGCCTCGCGCTCACCCCAAAACACCCGCGCCGCCCGCGCCGCCGCCCATGCCGCCAACAACCCAAACGCCGCCCCCGCCACGCGCAGCACCACACCCGCCTGCGCGCCCCACAGCAAATACAACATTGGGAAGAGCGGCGGCTTGTCAAACCAGATGTCCCGGTACAGCGCCTTGCCCCGCAGCATTTCCAGCGCCGCCGCCGTCGGATACCCTTCTTCCACCCAAACCACGTTCCAATGACAAAGGCGCGCAGCCAGGAGCAGAAGTCCGATTCCGATCCAGAATGCGCGCCTGTGCATACGTTGATTGTTGCTTTATTTGACGGCTATCGTCACCCCTCCCGGCGAAGTCGCCGCGCCTGCCGTCACCAGAACTTCCAGGACATTGCCAGCCGTGGCCGTTGTCGGAACGTCAATCTGTGCCATCAACAGCCCCGCCCAGCCGAACGGAACCGCCCCTGCAAAGCGCACGGTGGCCGTCTGGCCGCCGATCTTCGCCGTCACCGCCGCCTTCGGCCTAGGCAGCGATTGCATCTCGATCCGTCCATCCACGCCATCCGGATTCGTCTGCCCGCCGCCGGTCCAGATCACCGTCACGGTCGAGCCCTTCGCCGCCGGATTCGCCGCCGAGACCAGATTCCAGCCCGCGTCGTAAATCAGGCCCGCTCCCTTCGGCGTCCCCTCCTGCGTGAACACCGCCGGAGCCGTTGGCGCCACCGTCATCGTCACCGTGTTGGACTTCACGCCCTTGTACTCCAGGCGCACTTCGACGCTGGCCTTCTTTTCCACGTCGAACGGCACAATCCCGCGCACTTCGCTCGAGTTCACATAAAGCAATGGAGCCTGCGTGCCGTCAAAGTACAGCTTCACGCCGCCCAACTCTTTGCTCACCTTGCCGTCCTGGTCCAACTGCATCCGCACCACGCTGTTGAGATCGACGCCGGTCATTTGGACATTCACGATCTCTCCGGCCGCCACCGCCCCCGCCGCGCCACTCGCTGCGTTCACGATGCCGTTGTCCTTGATCCGCAACTCCGCCGCCGGCGCCACCATCGTGAACCTGATGTTGTCCGCCAGCGCATAGCCGAGGAACGCCGCATCGCCTGTACCGCCAAACACCACAGTCACCCGCACCCGCCGCGTGCCAACCGGCATCGGGCCATTGGCCTCCCGCAGCAGCATCCCGCCAGCACCCTTGCGATCCTCCAAAGTCACGACCGTCAATGCGGCTTCGCCCAGGCTCTTGTCAGCCTCGTCCAGGAATTCCACCTTCGCCTCGGCCGTGTCGGCCGAGTCCTGGTAGCCCCCCAGATACGCTGAGAAGCCAAATGTCACACCGCCGCCGTCGATCAGATCCTTCGCCAGCGTGACGTCAATTGCCTGGTGAAACCGTGTCCCCGTCCCGCCGCCCGTTCCGATCAGCAGATACTGACCGCGATTCTCCGGCCCCGGATCCGCGGCGCCCAGCCGCGCGTCGTCGTACGTCGTAACGTACATGCTCGGCGGGGCGTTCCAGCCCACGACAGGCGTCGCGTTACCGGTGCTGCCCAGTGAGTCGTTCGGAGTTTCGGCATCACCGTTGACCACCAGATTCACACCCATGATCGATTCAGCCGCCAACACCAGGGACAGGTTGTCGGCGGAGAACCCCGTATGATCTGCTTCCGGCGCAGTCATATCCAGCGTCAGTACCACGCTTCGCGTGTTGGGCAACAGGAACCCCGACACGCTGCGTGACAGCAACGCCCCCGGGTAGTTGCCTTCATCTCCTACCGGTCCCCTGATTGTGCTGGTTAGCAGCACCTTTCCTGCGGCGTCCTGGAACTCGGCTTTCACGCCCCCCAGGAAATCCATCTGCGCGTGACTACCCAGGTAACCGGCGACATAGTATCGCACCCGGCCCGCGTCGATCTCCGCTGCCGCCACGGACAGGTCAATCGTCTGCGTCGCCAGCGCCTTGCCGCCGCCACTGCCGCTGATGAAGTAGTTCGCCCCCCGCTCCACCGGGCCGTAGTCACCCACTGCATTGAAGCTATCGCCGCTATATTTCGCCACCGTCACCGGACCAGTCAGCGTCCACCCGGGGACGTCCTTCACGGGCTCCTGGTCACTCCCCGTCATCCCCGCTCCCGCTTCCGCCCCGGGGTTTACCACCAGATTTTGATTGAAAATGCCCTGCCCAAAGACCGGCAACGCGAGCCCTGGCACGAGCAGACACGCCAATCCGGCGCCGCTCATCATCCTCCGAAATCCCTGCAACATGATGATGCCTTCTTGTCAGTTACTGTCTCTCGGACGTGGTCCGTCCGCCCGCATCATAACAAAACAAAAAGACCTTGAATACCTGAACCGGTACTTACCGGACCCCATCCACCTCTAATGTCAAAACCCCCTGGCGCCGCCCCGTTACCCCCAACCGGTTCAACATCCGCCCCACCGGCTGCACCGCCCGCAGCATGCTGCGCGCCGCTTCCCTGTCCGGATCGCTGCTCTCGTCGCTCTCCCCACCCGCCAATGCCAATAGCACTTCCAGCTTTGTCTTCGCCGGCGGATACACCTTCAATTCCACATCTTCCCCGTCCCCGATCTTTGCCAGCTTCTTCGCCGCGCGTAGCGCCGCCGCATACCCGCCCAGCTCGTCCACCAGACCCCGCACCTTGGCATCCTCCCCAGTCCACACCCGCCCGCGCGCAATCTCCAGAACCTTCTCCTTCGGTAGCTTGCGCCCCTCCGCTACCTTCGACGTGAACTGCTCGTAGATCCGGTCCAACTGCCCCCGCACTATCGCCCAGTGCTCCGGCGTGAAGTCCTTCGCGCTGTCATACAGATCTGTATTCACGCCCGCCTGCACCGAATCAAAACTCACACCGAGCTTGTCCAGCAGACCCTTCGTCACCATCTTGCCTGTAAACACGCCAATCGACCCTGTGATCGTCCCCGGCTGCGCCACAATGCGGTCCGCGTGCATCGACACATAATACCCGCCCGACGCCGCCATCGACGACATCGAGACCACCACCGGCTTGCCCGCCTTCTTCGCCCGCATCACCTCCCGCCAGATCGTCTCCGACGCCACCACGCTGCCGCCCGGCGAATCCACACGGAACACAATCGCCTTCACGTCCTTGTCCTCAATCGCCTTGCGGAACGCCGCCCCTACCGTCTCCGAGCCCATCGACACCCCACCGTCCAGAGGATCATATCCGCTCTTACCCGACACAATCCCGCCCACGCCGTAGATCAGTGCCACCCGCTTCCCCTTCTCGTGCACGCCATCCACCCGCCCCCGGTACGCGTTCAGCCACAGCATCGCCGCGTCTTTGCCGGCCCGCGCCTTCGCCTTGGCATACGCCTCATCCCGGTACGCCAACCCGTCGATCAACTTCAACTCCACCGCCCGCTCGCCCGCATACGGCCCGCCCTCCAGCGCCGCCTTCACCTCCGCCTCCGGCAGCTTCCGGCCCGCCGCCACCCCGCGCACCACCTGTCCGAAATTCGAATCCAGCATCCCCTGCATCGCCTCTCTCTGCGGTGCCGTGAACTGCTTCTCCAGGTACGTGTTGATGGCGTTCTTGTACTCCTTGCGCCCTTCGAATCGCGGCACAATGCCAAGCTTATCCAGCGCTCCGCGCAGGAACATCGATTCATACCGCAACCCCGAAACGCCAAACTCCGAGTGCGGCTGCAGCCAGATCTCATCGCAGGCCGACGCCAGGAAGTACGACGTCAACCCCGCATTGGCGCCGTCGAAATCCTCGGAAAACGCGATGGCAAACTTCTTGTTCTTCCGAAACTCCAGCAAGGCATCGCGGATCTCCTGCGCATGGCCGGGCGCCATCGGCGACGAGCCCACGTGCACCAGGAGGCCCCTTACCTTCGCGTCCTTCGACGCCCGCTCCAGCGTGAAGACAATGTCCCGCAAAGTGGGCGTGTCGCCGGATTGCAGCCGCGCAATCGGATCGCTCGGCGCCTCCTCCTCCACACCCATCCGCAGGTCCAGCTCCAGCACCGTATTCTGCGCCACCGTCTTGGTCCCGCTGCGTAACGCCATCACTCCGCCAACCAGCAGCAGACCGAATATCACGACGATGCCGCCGATCCATGCCAGCATTTTTCCGACGAGTCTCTTCATGGCCACAGTGTACCCTGTGTATTGTGGAGCAATTCCTTGTGGACGAATCGGCTGCCGGCATCCGGCTCGACCACTTCCTGTGCGACCGCCTGACTCAGTTCAGCCGCTCCCGCATTCAGTCGTGGATCGAAGAAGACCGCGCCCGCGTCAACGGCGTGGCAAAAAAGGCGTCGTACAAACTGCGCGTGGGGGAGGCCATTGAAGTCGATCCCGCCGAGCTCAAACCGCTGCACGCCTTCGCGGAGGAGATCCCCCTCGACATCCTCTACGAGGATGCCGACATCATCGCCATCAACAAGCCCCCGGGCCTCGTCGTCCACGCCGGCGCCGGTTGCCACTCCGGCACGCTCGTCAACGCGCTCCTCCACCACTTTGGCCAGCTCTCCACGGTTGGTGGCGATCTGCGCCCGGGCATTGTCCACCGCCTCGATAAGGGCACCAGCGGAGTCCTGCTCGTCGCCCGTACCGATCAGGCCCACCGCCATCTCTCCGCCCAGTTCGCCAGCCGCAAGGTGAAAAAGGTCTATCTCGCGCTCGTCCACGGCCAGGTGCTCCGGGATCAGGGCGTCATCGACACCGCCATCACCCGCGACCCCAACAACCGCGTGCGCATGACCTCGCGACTCGATCACGGCCGCGAGGCCCACACCGAGTACCGCGTCCTGGAGCGTCTCGAAAAGTTCACCTTGCTCGAAGTCCGCATCGGCACCGGACGCACCCACCAGATTCGCGTCCACCTCTCGCAACTCGGTCATCCCATCGCCGGTGACACCCTCTACGGCGCGCCCGCTCACCCAGAAGGCCGTCCCTGGCTCCATGCTTTTCAGGTCACTTTCACCCAGCCGACGTCCGGAACAACGATCACATTGGAGGCGCCGCTTCCCCCCGGCCTTGAGGCCTGGAAGAGCGGACTCCTATAATCAGGATGGAATGTATCGACGCACCTTTTTGTCGTTAGCCTCCGCCACGGCCGCGTTCGCCAGGCAGCAACCGCCCGACGACGCCGAGCCCATCCGGTTCGACGTCAACCGCGTCAACCTCCTCTTCACCGTCTCCGACCGGCGCGGGCGGTTCATCAAGAACCTGCAGAAGGGCGACTTCGAGGTCATGGAGGGCAAGCGCCGCCAGACCATTATCGAGTTCGCTGCCGAGACCAACCTCCCCCTCCGCATTGCCCTGCTCGTTGATACCAGCAACTCCATCCGCGATCGCTTCCGCTTCGAGCTCGAAGCCGCCGCCCAGTTCCTCCAGGGCGTCATCCGCAAGGACCTCGACCGCGCGCTGGTCTACTCCTTCGATTCCGAATCACGCATGGTGCAGGACCTCACCGACGACACCGGCCTGCTCGCCAAGAAGGTCCGCGAACTCCGCCCAGGCGGCGGCACCGCCATGTACGAGGCCATCTATCTCGCCTGCCGCGACCGCCTCATGGCGGAGGCCAAGCTCCAACGTTTCCGCAGCGCCCTCATCGTCATCGGCGACGGCGAGGACAACGCCTCCCGCTACTCTCGCGATCAGACGCTGGAAATGGTCCAGAAATCCGACGCCGTCGTCTACGCGATCTCCACCAACACGACGCGCATCGAGTCCGATGGCGACAAAGTGCTCAAGTATTTTGCCAGTGAGACCGGCGGCCTCGCCTTCTTCCCCTTCAAGGCCGAGGACCTCTCGCAGGACTTCGAGAATATCGCCAACGAGCTACGCTCCCAATACAGCGTGCTCTATCGCCCCGAGCCGCTCGTCAACGACGGCCTCTATCACGACGTCACGGTCAGCGTAAAGGCCAAGAAATCCCTGGTCGTCCGCGCCCGCAAGGGCTACTACGCCCCCAAGCGTTAGCCCGCTCCTTACTGCGTCAACGCCGCACTGACATCCGCAAACCCGCCCTCGCGCGCCAGGTCCAGCGCCGTCTTGCCCGCCTTGTTCTTCACAGCCCGCTCCGCGCCCTTCTCCAGCAGCACCTTCACCACCTCCGCCCGGCCCCACCCGGCCGCGAAATGCAGCGCCGTCGAGCCGGACTCCCCATCCGCCTCGTTCACTCGCGCCCCCTTGCTCAACAGCAGTTCCACCACCGCCTTCTGTCCCGCCAGCGCCGCCTCGTGCAACGGAGTCGAACCCGTCGCGTTCCGCCCATTCACGTCCGCCCCATGCGCAATCAGCAATTCCGCGATTGCCCGGTGCCCCTTCAGTGCGGCATCGTGCAGCAGCGGCTTACCATCGGCGCCCAGCGAAAGCATCATCGCCACCATATCGGTCTGCCCGCGCAGCACCGCCTCCCGCAGCTGCTTCCCCGTATTCACCGGAGCGCCCTTCGCCGCCAACATCTCCACTACCTGCGTGTGCCGGTAACGCAGCGCCTCCTCCATCGGAGTGGCGTTCGAGTTGTCCTTCATCGTGAAGTCCGCCCCCGCTGCCAGCAACACCTCCACCACGTCCACATGGCCCTTCACCGCCGCCTCGTGCAACGGCGTCTGGCCCGTCTCTTCACTCCTGGTGTTCACTCTCGCCCCGCGCTTCAACAGTAGGCTCGCCGCCTCCGCGTTGCCCTTCCACGCCGCCTCGTCCAATGGAGTAGAGCCGCTGGCGTCACGCGAATTCACATCCGCGCCCTTGTCCAACAGCAATACCAGCAACTCCACGTGCCCGCGGTTGGCCGCCAGATGCAATGACGTGGATCCGTTCTTGTACGCCGCGTTCAGATCCGCGCCCTGCGCCAGCAGCACCTCCACCACGGCCTTGCGGTTCATCAACACCGCGTAGTGCAGCGGAGTGGACCCCGCCTCTTTGTGCCGCGCGTTCACCCGCGCTCCCTTGCTCAGCAGCAACTCCACAATCGCCGCCTCGCCGCTCCATGCAGCGTCGTGCAGCGCCGTCCCGCCCAGCGAATCGTAGCCGTTGACGTCGGCGCCCTTTGCCAGCAGAGCGCGCACGGCCTCGATATCGCCACCGCGCGCCGCGGTATGCAGATCGGCCAGGCTCAGCGCCAGCAGGAACGCAAGAATCATGACTGCCCGTTCGTCATCTCCACGGCGATTCGCACATGCTTCACCTTGCCCGGCAGCCGCACCACGATCTTCCGCGTGCCTTCATTCTGCCGCTGCGGCTTGGCCGGCTGTGTGGACACAACCGCAAACACGCCCTCCGCCGGCGACGAGAGCCGCAGCGTCATCGTCTTGCCGCCCTTCGTCAAGATCGCCCTCGCACCCTGTACGTCCACCTCGGCGTCCGTCACCATGCCCCACAACACGTCTACCGGTTGAGGTGCGTCGATCTCATCCACCACCCGCGCACTCGTCCGGTTCGGCATCGCCACCGTCCGCTCATGCCTGGTCACCTTTCCCGGATACGCGCCCGAAAGATCAAAGGTCACGCTGGCCGAGTCGGCGCTCAGCTCGCGCTTCAGAATCCTGGCCTCGGCCTTGAGATCCTGATTCTCGCCATCGATCAGCACTGTGTTGTGCGATTCCGTCCGCAGCCGGTAGTAGGTCCAACGCTTGTTGCCAAAATACGCCGGCAGGTTATAGTCGTCCCCGCCAAAGTCCAGAGCCCAGCGCACGCCTTGCGAGTCCAACACAAATCCGCCCAGATCCAGATGCGAGTGGTTGGCCTTGTTGTCCCCGCCCTTGGCGCCGATCCACATCGTATTCGGATCCGTCCAGGAGCCCCGCAAGAACGCGGTTTGCACGCCCTCATAGATCTTGTCCAACGGCCACTTCGCCTGCTGCGGCGGAGTACTCGTCTCCGGCCACCACACCAAGTCCAGCGCGTGAGCGCGCGTCCCCTTCGCCAGCAGTTGCAGCTCCTGCCACGCATAGACCGGCTGCTTGAATCGCCGCGCCAGCCACAGCATACACTCGCTCGTGCTCAATCCGTCGCCGGCATCGGCGTAGTTGAATGTCTTCCCCGCCGGACTGCTGAAGTACACACGGAACTCGCCCGCCTTGTCAAAGCCCTTCAACTGAGAGAGCTCGAAGTCCTGCCCCAGAGCCGTCTCCAGCCCTGCCAGAAAGAACACGTTGTACCGCGTCGCGTAGTCCCAATAGCCGGGCCCCTCGTTCCAACCGCCATCCGGCGCATACGAGTTCATGGCCAGCGGTATGGAAGCAACAGCCGCCCGCAGGATCTGTTCGGACCTCGCCGGCTCATCCTCAGCCACCGCCAGAGCGCCCAGCGTGATGCCGCCGTTGCACACCTGGTTCCAGTTGTGAGTGGCCAGCGCCCACCAGCGCCGGTTCTCGTAAACCTCCTGCGCGGGCTCCAGACCCTTCTGCACAATTGCTTCGCGAATCCATGTCCGCTCCGCCTTCGATAGCGCCGGATACAGCCAGTCGTACCCGATGGCAAAGGCGTGGGTCATCTCCGCCGTATCCAGAAAATGGCTGGGATTCCAGTTTGGGAAGGCCGCGATGGCCTTCATCTCCAACAACGCGCGATCCAGGTATTGCTTCTCCCCGTTCAGGCGGTAGAGGAATGCCAGCGTGTAGATGCGGCCCAGGGCCGTGCGGCTCTTGTCCAGCAAGCGGGGACCAATCAGCTTAAACTCCACGGGCGGTTCGGCCAGGATCTTCCGCGCCTGCGCCAGCAGCCGCTCGTGCACCGCCCGCGCCGCCGGGTCCGTCTGGACTAGAGCGCGAACGCGGGCTATGTCCGAGTCCAAGGCCAACAACCGCGGATGCGCCGGACGCAGCGTATCCATCGAAACTTGTGCCATCGCACCGCCGGCCACCAGGGCAGCCAGGGGCAAGAGAATCGCATTTCTGCCCGTGATTGTCATGGCTCTAATCTACGCGATGTGCACGCCGTGCGGGTAACGCAATATAATCCAGCAAATGAGGAATATCTCGCTCGTCCTGCTCGCGCTGTTGGCGCTGGCCGCTCCCGCTCAGACCAAGCGCCCGATTACGCACAAGGATTGGGACGCCTGGCGCAGCATCTCCGGCCAGACCCTATCGAGGGACGGCAAGTTCCTGGCCTATGCCTACATGCCGCAGGACGGCGACGGCGAACTGATCGTCCGCGAACTCGCCACGGGCAAGGAGTGGAAAGAGAACGTGGGCGCGCTGCCGCCGCCGGTCATCGCCCCAGCGGAGGCCGAAGGTCCGCCACCGCCACCGCGCACCATCCGCATCGCGTTCACGAGTGACGGCAAGTATCTAGTGGCCGGCACCTACCCTTTGAAGGCCGAGACGGAGAAGGCCAAGAAGGAGAAGAAGAAGGCCGAGGAGATGCCCAAGCAGGGCCTGCTCATCCTGACACTCGGCAGCGGCGAGGTCACCCGCATCGCCTCAGTCAAGAGCTTCCAGGTGCCCGAGAAGGGCGGTGCGTGGCTCGCCTACGCCAAGGAAGCCCCGCCTGCCGCCACACCGGCTGCCGACGCCGCCAAGCCTGCGCCAGCTCAGGACGATGAGGAGGATCAACGCCGCGCCGGCGGCGCCGCTGCTTCCAGCGGTTCAGCCAAGAAGGAATACGGCACGGAACTGGTCCTCCGCGATCTCAAGCTCGCCTCCGCCAACGAACGCACCTTCGCCAACGCCCTCGAATACTCCTTCGCCCGAGACGGCAAGACCCTCATCTACACCGTCTCCGCAAAGAAGGAGGAAGAGAACGGAGTCTTCGCGGCCACGCCCGGCACCGATTCCGCGCCCGCCTCACTCGCCGCCGGCAAGGGCAAGTACTCCAAGCTGAGCTGGGATCGCGATCAGGCCCAGCTCGCCTTCTTCTTCGAGAAGAGCGCCTGGCTCTGGGACCGCAAGGCACCCTCCGCCAAAGAGACCATCAACGCCCAGACCGCCGGCCTGCCCGCGGGCATGATCGTCAGCGACAAAGGCGCGCTCACCTTCTCCCGCGACGGCAAACGTCTCTTCGTGCCCGCCGGCCCGCCCGCCAAAGAGATAAACGACGCCAAGGACCCCGCCAGCTCCACTGAGGACAAGGTCCTGATGGACCTCTGGCACTACCGCGACGATTCCGTTCAGCCCCTCCAGAGAATTCGCGCCAACCAGGAGCGCAACCGCACCTATCGTGGCGTGTGGCACATCGCCGATCAAAAGTACGTGCAGCTCGCTTCGGCCCAGATGCAGAACGTCGCGCCCACCGACGATGGCCTCCTCGCCGTCGGCACGGATGACCGCGCCTACCGCCGCATGACCGACTACGACGGCAGCTACAACGACATCTATCTCGTCGATACGCAGACCGGCAAGCGCAGCAACGTCGTCCGGCAGATTCGCGGCGGCGCCATGCAGACCTCGCCGGACGGCAAGTACGGCCTCTACTTCAACAACAAGGCGTGGTTCCTGGTGACCCTGGCCGACGGCGCCTCCCGCAATGTCTCGGCCTCTCTCGGAGTGGCCGTGCACGACGAGGACGACGACACGCCCGACGCGCCCACCGCCTACGGTACCGCCGGCTTCTCCAAGGACAGCCAGAGCTACTTCCTCAACGACCACTTCGACGTCTGGCAGCTCTTCGTGGACGGCCGCGCGCCTCGCAGTGTCACCTCCGGCGAGGGCCGCAAGCAGAAGATCCAGTTCCGCATCACCCGCACCGATCCGGCCGACGACGACGACGCGCGCGGCGTCGATACAGCCAAGCCGCTCACCCTCCGCGCCGAAAGCGAAGCTACCCGCGAGAGCGGCTTCTATAGCGCCGCCCTCACCGGCTCGCCTGCCCCTCGCCGCCTGCTCTGGGGCGCAAAGAACTACCGCTATCTCACGCGCGCCAAGGACGCCGATACGCTCCTGATTTCCGCTTCGCGCTTCGACGAATACCCGGACCTCCACATCACCAACTCGGCCTTCGCCGCTCCGAAGAAAGTCACCAGCGGTGGCGCGCAAACTGCGCCCTTCCTCTGGGGTACGGGCGAGCTCATCAACTTCCGCAACACCGATGGCGTCGCCCTGAAGGCCGCGCTCTACAAGCCAGCCAACTTCGACCCTCGCAAGAAGTACCCACTCATGGTGTACATCTACGAGAAGCTCTCGCAGGGTGTCCACACCTTCGTCGAGCCGCGGCCCAGCCACAACGTCAACTTCAGCCAGTACGTCTCCGCCGGCTATCTCATCCTCACGCCCGACATCGTCTACACGCTCGGCCAGCCCGGCCAGAGCGCGCTCAAGAGCGTGCTGCCGGCCATCCAGTCCGTTGTCGACCAGGGCTTTGTGGACGAATCCCGCATCGGCATCCAGGGTCACAGCTGGGGCGGCTATCAGATCGCCTACATGGTCACCCAAACCAACCGCTTCCGCGCGGCCGAGGCCGGCGCGCCCGTCGGCAACATGACCTCGGCCTACAGCGGCATCCGCTGGGGCTCCGGCATGCCGCGCCAGTTCCAGTATGAGAAGACGCAGAGCCGCATTGGCCCGTCGCTCTACGATGCGCCGCTCAAATACCTGGAGAACTCGCCCATCTTCCACATCCAGCGCGTCCAGACGCCCCTGCTGATCCTCCACGACGACAACGACGACGCCGTGCCGTGGTACCAGGGCATCGAGCTCTTCCTCGCCATGCGCCGCAACGGCAAGGAAGCCTATCTCATGAACTACAACGGCGAGTTCCACGGCCTCCGCCGCCGCCACAATCAGAAGGACTACGCCATCCGCATGCAGCAGTTCTTCGATCACTATCTGCTGGGCGCGCCGCGGCCCGAGTGGATGGACAAGGGCATCTCGTTTGTCGATCGCGAAGACGAAAAGGAGCGCTTCCAAAAAGCCGTCGCAAAATGAAGTACCCGGCCCTGATCTTCTGTCTGGCAACCGCCGCGTGGGCGCAATCGCCCGAGATCGACACGCTCCGCAAGGAGCTCGAGGCGGTGAAGGCGGAATACCAGCAGAAGATCCAGGCCATGGAAAAGAAGCTGGAGGAGCTCGCCGCCCAGAGCGCTGCGCTCCAACAGCAGGCGGAGGAGAACCGAAAGGTCTCCACCGCGGCGCTGCAAATGGCCCAGCGCAACCGCGCGACTGTCGCCAGACTCGGCGCCACTCCTTTGTTCGACAAGGTGGAGACGCTGGAAGGAAAGGCCAAAGAGTTCGAGTTTCACGGCTATGCCCGCTCCGGCTTCGGACTCAATGGCGTCGGCGGCCAGCAGGTGGGATTTCAGGCGCCCGGCGCCGGCGCGAAATACCGGCTCGGCAACGAAGCCGAGACCTACGCCGAGATGGTGTTCGTGAACAACTGGCTCAATCCCGAGCGCGACTCCAGCAAGGCGTGGTTCAAGACCGAGGTCCTGGTCATGGCCAGCACGAACAACCTCAGCAGCTTCGATTCCAGCTCCAATTTCAAGTTCCGTGAGGCCTTCGCGCAGGCCGGCAACATCCTACCCGGCTACTTCCGCGATACCCGGTTCTGGGGCGGGCAGCGCTACTACCAGCGCAAGGATATCCACATCAATGACTTCTTCTATCAGGACATGAGCGGCTACGGGGGCGGTGTGGAGGAGGTCCGTTTGCCGCGCGGCAAGGCCGCCTTCGCCTATATCGGATCGGCTCTACCCACGACGCTCGTAACCATTGGCAATGTCCCGAAATCCAATATCGACGTGCGCTGGTATGACGTTAGCGTGCCCGGCGGCAAGGGCACGCTGTGGTACAACTTCGCCAACTCAAAGATCGGCCACCTCAGCTCCACCGGCCAGTCATACCCCGCAGCCACGGGTCACAACTTCGGAGCGGAGCATAAGCGCGAAGAGTTCTTCGGAGGCTATCACTCGTTCAGCGCCCAGTCCGGCAGCGGGGCCGCGGCTAACCTGACAGCCACTCTGCAATCGCCGACGCTGTTCTGGCAAAATGCCCGGACCGTGCTCATTGCGGACCACGCCCTGCTGCAACCCAATCAGTGGTTCAGCGTCATGCCGGCCTTTGTCGCAAAGTGGTCCAAGCCCGGCGATCCGGGCGTGGGCTACAGCCGCTGGCTCTCCTTCGGAGTCCGGCCCATCTACCATGCGACGCGGCACATCTCCTTCGCCCTGGAGCCCGGCTTTGACTATGTGAAGGACCCGCTCGGCCAGTACGAGGGCTGGCTGCGCAAGATTACGTTCTCGCCAATGATCACGCCCGGCCGCGATTTCTTCTCCCGCCCATCCCTGCGCGCCTTCTTCACCTATGCAACGTGGAGCGACGGACTCCGCGGCTATGTCGCGCCCACCGTCTACAAGAACCGAACCAGCGGCCTCAGCGCGGGCCTGCAATTCGAATCATGGTGGTAACGGACCGCCTGCGCCATGACGGTCCCTGAGTGGAGTAGCCTGTAATGAACCACCGTCATGCGCAAACTCACTGGGACCCAATGGCTGATCTGTGTCATCGCGTCGATCGGCTTCGCCTTCGATATCTATGAACTGCTCGTCCTGCCGCTGATCGTGCGGCCGGCGCTCATGGAGCTGGGCGCGCTGAAACCGGGCACGCCCGGCTTCAATCAATGGACCGGCCTGCTCTTCTGGATTCCCGCTCTCGCTGGCGGCGTATTCGGGTTGCTCGGCGGCTACCTGACAGATCTCCTCGGACGACGGCGCGTACTGGTCTGGTCCATCCTGCTCTACGCCCTCTCGGCTCTGGGCGCGGGTTTCGCCACCTCTCTGCCGATGCTGCTGGTGCTGCGCACGACTACGTTTATCGGCGTCTGCGTGGAGTTTGTCGCCGCGGTCGCGTGGCTGGCCGAGCTCTTCCCGGACGCCAAGCAACGCGAATCCGTGCTCGGCTACACACAGGCGTTCTCCTCCATCGGCGGCCTGCTGGTCACCACGGCCTACTACCTGGCGGTCACGTACGGCCCGTCGCTGCCGGCCATTTATGGCGCGCACGAGGCGTGGCGCTACACGCTCATCAGTGGAGTCATCCCGGCCCTGCCGCTGATGCTGATCCGTCCCTTCCTGCCCGAGTCTCCGCTGTGGAAGGAGAAGCGGGCATCCGGTTCATTCCAGCGGCCCTCGCTCGCTGCCATCTTCGCGCCGGAGTACCGGACCACCACCATCGTGACCACTATCCTCTTCGCCTGCGGCTACGGCGCGGCGTTTGGCGCCATCCAGAGCGTCCCGCGCATCGTGCCCGGACTGCCGGAGGTGGCCAGCCTCGCCAGACCGGCACAGGAAAAGATCGTGAGCGCTGTTCAGTTCTGGCAGGAGTCCGGCGGTCTCATCGGCCGTTTCCTCCTGGCCTTCCTGGCCGTTCGCATCGTCAGCCGCCAGAGGCTGCTGCGGCTGTTCCAGATTCCCGGCCTCATCATCCTGCCCGCCACCTTCTTCTGGGCGGCTGGGCATAGCGTGCAGGCCCTGCAATGGGGCATCGCGCTCTCCGGCCTGGTGACCGTGGCGCAGTTCAGCTATTGGGGCAACTACTTGCCGCGCATGTACCCGACGCACCTGCGCGGCACCGGCGAGAGCTTTGCCGCCAACATCGGCGGACGGATGCTCGGCACCTCGGCGGCCTACATCACCACCACTCTGGCACTTTCCGCGCCGGGTGTCGGGCCTTCGGCCAAGCTGGCCTGGGCCAGCGGCGTGGTGGCGGTCGGGGTCTATCTGATTGGTGTGATCGCCAGCTTCCGCCTGCCCGAGCCGAAGTCGGCCGGGTTGCCGGACTGAAGCCACTACAAAAGCAAACCGGCCAGGGGCGACCCCGGCCGGCTTGACTGTTACGAACGGATCAGCGAAGGCTACGCCTTGAGCGAGTAGCTCGACAGCACCTTCATGTAGTTGGCGCGCTCGAACGCGGCCGGCTCGGCCACGGACTGCGAGCTCATGGAGCCGCGCATCTGGCGGATGGATTCGTACTCGTGCTCTTCCATCCACTCGATGAGGTCCTCTTCGACCTTTTCGAGATACTTGATGCCGTGGCGCAGCAGCGCGGAGGTCATCATGGTGCTGCGCGCGCCAGCCATCACGCCCTTCACAACATCCTCGGCCGTGTGGACTCCGCCGGTGATGGCGAGGTCGGGCCGGATGCGGTTGTAAAGCAGCGCCGTCCAGTGCAGGCGCAGACGCAGCTCGTGCGAATCGCTCAGCACCAGGTTGGGCACCACTTCCAGCGACTCCAGATCGAAGTCCGGCTGGTAGAAGCGGTTGAAGAGCACGATGCCGTCGGCGCCGGCCGCATCGAGCCTGGTGGCCAGATGCGCGAACGACGTGAAGAACGGCCCGAGCTTGACGGCCACCGGAATCCGCACGCTGGCCTTGACGTGGCTCACGAGATCGAAGTACATTTCTTCGACCTTGACGCCGGTCATTTCGAGATCCGTGGGCATGTAGTAGATGTTGAGCTCGATGGCGTCGGCGCCGGCCTGCTCCATCATCTGCGCGTAGCGAATCCAGCCGCCGGTGGACACGCCGTTAAGCGAGCCGATGACGGGCACGTCCACGGATTCCTTGGCCTTCCTCAGGTGATTGAGGTAGGGCTCGGGTCCGAGGTTGTAGGACATCATCTCCGGGAAGTAGCTCATGGCCTCGCCATGGCTCTCGGCAGTTTCGGTGAGGTAGCGGTCGAGTTCGCCGCTCTCCACCTGGATCTGCTCCTCAAACAGCGAGTGCAGAACGATGGCGGAGGCGCCGGCGTCTTCCAGGCGAAGGACATTGGCGATGTCCTTGCAGTAGGGCGAGGATGAGGCAGCCAGCGGCGTGCGCAGTTTCAGCCCGAGGTATCCAGTGGTCAGATCGATCGACATGGGTTACTTGCTCCCTTCCGTGGCTTGGGTCTCAACTGCCGCGCCCGGCATGGCCGCCATCTGCTCGTAGAGGCGCCAGCGGTTCATCACGTCGGCCTGTGCCTGGGCCAGGAGACGGCGGGCGTCTTCCGGCTTGGAGTGCACCAGCATCGTATAACGCGTCTCGTTATAGATGTACTTCTCGAGCGGAATGGTGGGCGCCTTGCAGTCCAGCACGAAGGGGTTCTTGCCTTCGGTGGCCAGGGCGGGGTTATAGCGGAACATGGGCCAATGGCCGGATTGGACCGCCAGCTTCTGCTGCTCCAGGCCGTACTTCATGTCGTAGCCGTGAGCGATGCAGTGGGAGTAGGCGATGATGATGGACGGCCCATCCCATTTCTCGGCCTCGTTGAAGGCCTTGAGGGTCTGCATATCGCTGGCGCCCATCGCAATCCGCGCCACGTAGCAGTTGCCGTAGGCCACTGCCATCATCGCCAGATCCTTCTTGGCGGAGGGCTTGCCGCCGGCGGCAAACTTCGCCACCGCGCCGCGCGGGGTGGACTTGGAGCACTGTCCGCCGGTGTTGGAGTAGACCTCGGTATCGAGGACCAGGATGTTGACGTTGCGGCCGGAGGCGATCACGTGATCGAGGCCGCCGTAGCCGATGTCATAGGCCCAGCCGTCGCCACCGACGATCCAGACGCTCTTCTTGACCAGCGCATCGGCCACCGCCAGCAGGTCGCGAAGCGCGTTGCTGCTGCCGTTGGCGCCGGCCGTGAGCAGGCCGTTCACCTTGGTCTTGAGCCACTCGATCCGCTCGCGCTGGGCGAAGATGCCCGCCTCGGTGGACTGATCGGCTTCGAGAATGGACTGGGCCAACTCCTCGCCGACCTTCACCGCGAACTGGGTAAGCAGTTCTTTGGCGTAGACGTTCTGTTGATCCACCGCCAGCCGCATGCCCATGCCAAACTCGGCGTTGTCTTCGAACAGCGAGTTGGACCACGACGGGCCGCGGCCCGCCAGGTTCTTGGTGTAGGGCGTGGTGGGCAGGTTGGCACCGTAGATGGACGAGCAACCCGTGGCGTTGGCAATCATGGTGCGATCGCCGAAGAGCTGGGTGAGCAGCTTCAGGTAGGGCGTTTCGCCGCAACCGGAGCAGGCGCCGGAGAACTCGAACAGGGGCTGGAGGATCTGGAGATCCTTCACTTGGCCGGCACTGAGCTTGGTGCGGTCGAACTCAGGCAGGTTGAGGAAGAAGTCCCAGTTGGCCGCTTCGCTTTCGCGCAGCGGGGGCTGCTCCACCATGTTGATGGCGCGGCGCTTGGGCTGGGTCTTATCCTTCACCGGGCAGGCCTCGATGCAGAGACCGCAGCCAGTGCAATCCTCGGGCGCCACCTGGAGGGTGTAGCCCATCTGGCCAAAGTCCTTCCAACGGGCAGGCACGGACTTGAAGGTCCCGGGCATGCCCTCCAGCGCGGACTTGTCGTAGATCTTGGCACGAATGGTGGCGTGGGGGCAGACCAGCACGCACTTGCCGCACTGGATGCAAAGCGTCTCGTCCCAGACCGGGATTTCGAGAGCGATGTTGCGCTTCTCCCACATGGCCGTGCCGCTGGGGTAGGTGCC
The DNA here is from genome assembly GCA_016721425.1 of Bryobacterales bacterium. Classification (GTDB taxonomy): domain Bacteria; phylum Acidobacteriota; class Terriglobia; order Bryobacterales; family Bryobacteraceae; genus Paludibaculum. The sequence continues at coordinate 551,058 of JADKID010000005.1, forward strand.
ATCGTTCGGCATGGCCGATACCGGCAGGCTGTCACCGTCGCCGGCGATCATGGCGCCGAGCACGTTCTTCACGAAGTCGGGCGCCTGGGCCGGGACGTTCGGGCGCATGGCCTGCGTGGAGGTCACGGTGGCGGGGACCACTACTTCCTGCAGGTTGGCGAGAGTCTGATCCACGGCGGCGTAGTTCTTGGCCACTACCGATTCGCCGCGCTTGCCGTAGGTCTTCTGGATGGAGTACTTGATCTGCTTGATGGCCTCTTCGCGCGGCAGCACGCCGGAGATAGCGAAGAAGCAGGTCTGCATCACGGTGTTGATGCGCGAGCCCATGCCGGTGGCCTTGGCCACTTCGTAGGCGTCGATCACGTAGAACTTCAAACCCTTGCTGATGATCTGTTCCTGCACCTTGGCCGGCAGCGCGGCCCAGATCTCGTCCTTGCCGAAGGGCGAGTTGAGGAGGAACGTGGCGCCCGGATCGGCCCACTTCAGCATGTCCAGCCGCTCCAGGAAGGAGAACTGGTGGCAGGCGATGAAGTTGGCGCGAGAGATGAGATAGGTGCTGCGGATCTGGCTGGGGCCAAAGCGCAGGTGGGAGACCGTGATGGAGCCGGATTTCTTCGAGTCGTAGACGAAGTAGCCCTGCGCGAAGTTGTCAGTCTCTTCACCGATGATCTTGACGCTGTTCTTGTTGGCGCCCACGGTGCCATCGGCGCCGAGGCCGTAGAAGAGGCAGCGGACCGTCTTGTTGGTCTCGGTGGAGAAGTTGTGATCATACTCCAGCGAGCTGTGGGTGACGTCTTCGTTGATGCCGAGCGTGAAGTGATTCTTCGGCTTGGCCTTGAGCAGTTCGTCGTAGACGGACTTGACCATGGCCGGGGTGAATTCCTTGGACGAGAGACCGTAGCGCCCGCCGATGACGCGGGGCATGGCCGCGAAGGGGAAGGTGCCCTCCGCGAACGACTCGGCCAGGGCGGTGATGACGTCCTGATAGAGAGGCTCGCCGGCGCTGCCGGGTTCCTTGGTGCGGTCCAGAACGGCGATCTGCTTGACGGTCTTGGGCAGGGCGGCCAGGAAGAGATCCATCGCGAAGGGCCGGAAGAGGCGGACCTTCAGGATGCCGACCTTTTCGCCGGCGGCGATCATGTGATCCACCGTCTCGTGGGCGGCTTCGGCGCCGGAGCCCATCAGGATGATGACGCGCTCGGCGTCGGGCGCGCCTTCGTATTCATAGAGCTTGTACTGGCGGCCGACAACCTCAGCGAAGCGGTCCATCGCCTTCTGCACGATGCCGGGCACCTTCAGGTAGAAGGGGTTCACCGTCTCGCGGCCCTGGAAGTAGACGTCAGGGTTCTGAGCGGTGCCGCGGATCACCGGGGCGTCTGGGGAGAGGGCGCGGGCGCGGTGGGCGCGGATCAGATCAGAAGGCAGCATGGCCTTCATGTCGTCCACGGTCAACTGCTCCACCTTGCCCACTTCGTGGGAGGTGCGGAAGCCGTCGAAGAAGTGGATGAAGGGGAGGCGGGCTTCGAGCGTGGCTGCCTGCGCGATCAGCGCCAGGTCCATCACTTCCTGCACCGAGTTAGAGGCCAGCATGGCCCAGCCCGTGGCGCGGACGCTCATGACGTCCTGGTGATCGCCAAAGATCGACAATCCCTGCGCCGCGATGCTGCGGGCGGCCACATGGAAGACCGTGGAGGTGAGCTCACCGGCGATCTTGTACATGTTGGGAATCATGAGCAAGAGGCCCTGCGACGACGTGAACGTGGTCGTAAGAGAACCAGCCTGCAACGCACCGTGGACAGCGCCGGACGCGCCGCCTTCGCTCTGCATTTCGATGACACTCGGAACTGAGCCCCAGATGTTAGGCTTGCCTTCCGCGGACCACTGGTCCGACCACTCGCCCATGTTGGACGATGGCGTGATGGGATAGATTGCGATGACTTCGTTAGTCTTATGAGCTACGTACGCAGCTGCTTCGTTCCCGTCGAGGGTAACTTTGATTCTGGGCATTGGTTATAGAGCTCGCATCAGTGAGGATTGCAACTGGGGGGCCAACTCCAGAGTATCAGACTGGAACGTCCTGATCCATTGATATGGCGGGAGTTACTTATGCGGCCATTAATATCAGAAACTCTGATACTGTGGCAAATGCCCCAGTTGTGGAAAAGTTGGCGACTCGGGGTGCGTGAAATGAGGGTAGGCGGAGCGAAACGGAGGTGCGCGATGATCGGCAGGTGTGGAATTATTCGGCACCGAGTCCGAGGTGTCGGAGCGGCTTGGGCGGCCCGCTGATTGCGCGATCTAAGTGGTTTATTCTTATAAAGATATGGGGTCGTTTGGTCTCCTGCGAATCGTACTGCACGAGTGGACTCGGCGACTTCGGCCCGAGCGGCCGTTTTGTGTAGCTGCGTAAGGGGCTTATTTTCAAAAAGATATGGGTTCGATTGACGCTCGGCGGTGGAGCGTCTGGCCGGCCCTGGACGGCGGAGCGCTCCACACTGGGCCCGACCGCGTTGGCAGAAGGCTGGGCCGGTAGGGATCACGGGTTGGGAGGGTGTGGTAGCGCAAGCGACGGCGCGTTTCTTCCGGATCAGACAGCCCTGGACCATATTCCAACCTCCGGCGCAGATTGTAGCGCACGTCCACAAGCGGTTGGGTGATCAGTAGACAGTAAGTGCTTTGTTATCAATGAAGAATTTGCAGAATTTAGGCGTGAACGCCCATTCGGGCCCCGGTTCCGGCACAACGAGGGATGAAGATCGCGCCACAGGCCGCTACTGCCCCAGCACCATCCGCACCTTGGCAGCTAGTTGCTTGGGGGTAAAGGGCTTCTGGACGAAATTCAGCTTTCCGCCGCTGCCGGCCTTCAGGGCGACAACATCTTCGGTGAATCCGGACATGAACAGCAGGCGGATGCCAGGCCGGATCTTCACCAGTCGGCTCGCCAGCATCTGGCCACCGATGTTCGGCATGACGATGTCGGTCAGGACGAGATCGAAGCGGCTGTTCTGGTCCCTGCACATCGACAACGCCTCTTCCCCGTCTGATGCCTGCAAGACATGGTAGCCCTGAGCCTTCAACACGGCAACGATGTAGCAACGGACTTCGGGCTGGTCTTCCACCACCAGTACAGTCTCCATTCCGCCCGGCGCGGTTTCGGTCTCCGCCTCCGCGGGCCGCACCGGCTCGACCGGCAGGGCCGGCAGGTAGATCCGGAACGTCGTCCCCTCGCCCGGCGCGCTGTGCACGCGGATGTGTCCGCCGCTCTGCGCGACGATACCCTGAACCATCGACAGGCCCAGACCGGTCCCTTTGCCAACTTCCTTAGTGGTGAAGAAGGGCTCGAAGATCATGTGTTGGGTCTCCTCGTCCATGCCCACACCGGTGTCGCTCACCAGGAGCGTGACATACCAACCGGCTGGGATCTCGGGAAGCTGTCCCGGCAGGGAGCCCTCGTCCAGATGCACGAACTCCGTCTCAATCCGCAGCGTACCTCCGGCTCGTCGAAACGTTGTTCACTTTCGCGCAGAGCTGCCTCGGCCCGCTTGCGCCTGGTGATGTCACGCAGAAACACCACCATGCGACCGCCGTCACCGGGCCGGTATTGCACGCTCACTTCCACGTCAAATACACTGCCCTCCTTGCGGCGTTGGCGGGATTCGAAGCGATCCTCACCCAAAGCCGTCAGCTTCGATATGCGCGAGGCGGTGTCCGCGGCGGTTTCAACGGCCTACAACTCAGGAATGCTCATGGTCAACAACTCCTGCGCGACCGATTGAAACAAGGGATAGATCGTTTTCAGCGCGTGGCACCGGTACGACTGCGCCTCTATCAGCGCCTGTCCCTTTCCGCAGGTGAAGCACGGCGGAGGCCGGAGGACGTATTGGCTGAGCCCACCGAATTGCAGAACCGCTACACAGCGACGGAATGGATGAGCGAGGCCCGCCGAGCGCCTGCTCCCTGCTGCCCAAACCCATACGGCGCGTGCACGGCGAATCAGCGCTCCCTGTAGACCAGCCAGTTGGCCAACATGAAATTCACGGCGCTGGCGGCCACAGTAGCGAGCCCGTTGGCGACGACGTAGTGGACACCCGCCTCGCCCACAGCCAGGCGCATGACGGCAAGATTGGTGGCCATGGCGACAGCACCCGAGGTCAGATGCAGGCGCAGCAACCGGTGGAGGATTTCCCGCGTGCTGAGGTCGCGGGAGCGGTCCCGCCAAGTCCAGTGGTTGTGCCAGACGAAGTTGTGGAGGATGGCCACCTCAACGGCGATAGTGGTGGCCAGCAGATAGCCGAGCCCGAAAACGCTCTTCATCAGAATGAGAATGCCGAACTTGACAGCCAGGCCCAGCCCGCCGACGGCGGAGAAGCGCACGAAGCGGAAGAAGGTGCGGAGAGAGAGGTGGCGAGAGGCTGGAGGAGCGCTGGGTGGCCGGGACTCTAGGTTCGAGGTTGGGATGGCGTGGACCTTCGATGTGTTGTGGGGCTACCTCTACTATATGGGTGTGAGCATCGGGCGCGGCCGGTGGGACGAATCAATGCCTGAATTGAGAAACCGGGAAGCCGGGTGGTAGAATGTGGAAGCGGGCCACCCTAGCTCAGTTGGTAGAGCGGCTGATTCGTAATCAGCAGGTCGCCGGTTCGATCCCGGCGGGTGGCTCCAGCCTACTTAGAATCAAAAACTTGCAGGTGCGATACCGAGGGCAGATCGGCCTCAAACAAGGTATGAGTCGCTGATGCAAAATCAACGGGTCCAGTAACGGGCACGTCCTTTGTTTCAACCACTTGGTGCCGCTCCATACGGTCGCACCTGTTCAGAACCTGTTCAATTGAATCCAAGGCGCCGCCGTTGACCTCGGGCAACTAAACAGGATTCTAGCCATGACATCGAAATGGAGGAAGCGATCTGAGAGGCAAATGGAGAATGTGGCGAACAAAGCTCAACTTCCATTGGTCTCAATCAGTTCTGGGCTTGTGATAGGAACAGGCGTGTCAGCGATTCCTCTACTTGATCGTCGCGCATCCGCAGCGCTCTCGGACGTACATCCGCGAGTTCCTTCGCGGCGTCCGGTTTCTGGAGATGTTATCGCAGACCTCCGGCTACTGATCCTGCGACCGGCGGGTTCAACTCGTCGGGTACTCGTACTGCCTGTGCCGCAATTCCGGTCAGCCCCGAAGTGAGTAGCACAGAAGACGGGGACCGGTGTTGTGCAGGAAGTCACGCGTGTGTTGGACGACATAGAGCAGTCCTCGCGACAGAACGGGCAAGGACCAGGTCTCTCGCGCTGCGAACAGACGGGCCCGTGCAAGCTCTTTGCAGCCGGCGGGCGACAGATCAAGCCAGCAGAGGTGGCCGAACTCGCCCAGCGCGAGGTACTTGTTGCCGGCGCGCAGAAGGCTGCCACGGAAGAGGCTCATGGGCTCGTTACCGACTTCGCCATTGCGCTCAATCCGCTCGGTCCATTCCAGCGTAGTGCGCCATTTCAGCTTGCCGTTAGAGGCGTCCAGACACGCCAGCGAGGCATCAGGCTCATTGCGTCCATCAAAGCCGTAGATATGGCCGTCATGGATGATGGGCGTATTGAAGTGAAGTCCGAATTCCTGCGTAGTCCATAGAAGCTTGGGCTTCAGGTTAGGCTGGATCTCCAGCATGGCTGAGCCAGTGCGGTAAGACGCGGAGATGAAAGCGCGGTTGCCTTCGATCACGGGGCAGGACGCATTGACCGACTCGTAGCTCCTGCTCCGCCACGGGAACGTGAAATCGACCGCGCCTGTGCCCGGGTCAAGCATGATCAGCCCGCCGGTAGGCGGCTGGCTCTCGCCGCCGGCGAAGACAAAGACGCGGCGCTTGCCGTGGACGGTGGCGGGAATAGGGGAAGCGTAGCTCGCGCCCCACTCATTGCCCGAGCCCCAGGCGAACTTGCCGGTTCTCTTCTCGAAGGCGGCGACGGTGGGCCCTCCGGGCGCGCCGAGATTGAGGATCAGGTGCTGGCCTTCAATCAACGGGGTGGAGGAGACGCCGAAGAAATCCTGCTTCAGTTTGTATTCCGCGCGCAAGTCGTGAGCCCAGACTATTCCTCCGTCGCTGAGGCGGAGGCAGCGCAGTTTGGCTTCGGCACCAATGGTGTAGACGAAGCCGTCGTCCACGACCGGCGACGAGCGGGGTCCGTTGTTGTAGCCGTAGCGGTCTTCGAATTCGGTCTTGTACTGGTGGCGCCAGATCACTTTGCCGCTTTCAGACTCGAGGCACTCGACAGTTTCGTTGCCGCCCTGACGGTGGAAAAGGACGAGGCGCCCTTCAGCGACGGCGGGCGAAGCGTAGCCGATGCCTTTGGGGTGCTGCCAGACCAAGGGAGGAGGCAAGGACTTTCGGAGATTGGTTTCCAGCGAGGTGCCGTTATGCCGGGGACCGAGGAAACTGGGCCAATCTTCGCCGGTCCGCTGCTCCCCGCGCAGCGTGCAAAGGCCTGAGAGCAGTAACGTGCGGCGTTTCATGGCAAATCAGATCCTCTGGCCTGAAGGGGAGGCTGCGTTGCTCCATGTGCGACCGCCGGCCTTGCGGGTCATTGCGCTCCCGCGGAGCGGCTCGATTCCAGTCAACGACACGTGTTGCTCTTGCTCCTCTCCGGGCCTGGTGACCCCGCGGATTTCATGGTACTCGATGAGCCAAGAGCGATCAGGGCGCTGCCCGTGACCGGGTGAACGTAATCTATGCCCACCATCGAACGAAGCCCTGTGTCGCCACTTCGCAAGTTTGCGAATAGATTGAGATTGGGTGCCGAAGAACAGGGTCGTATTTTTTCGCGATGAGAATGGATCGTGCCCGCTGCTCGAGTGGTTTCACGAGCTCCCCGTACGCGCTCAAGATAAGTGTTTCCTGAGGTTAGAACGTCTACAGGATCTCGGCCACGAGCTTCGCCGGCCGGAGGCGGACTTTCTGCGCGATGGAGTCTATGAGCTGCGCGCGAGCCTGGAGGGTACGCAGTATCGGATGCTGTAGTACTTTCACGGTCGAGTCGCCGCTGTTGTCTCCCACGGGCTCGTAAGAGAGAGGGCCGTCCCGCCCATTGAGATTGATCGGGCGGTGGAACGAAAGCAACAGTTCGAAGTTGATCCGCGGAAGCACAAATTGATGGAGGGCTGATATGAGCAGGAAGCCGGCTGCGATAACCGATGGGGTGGAGGTTCTTTTCGACCGCTACTATCAGGGAAAGCCAGCCCGAGTAAAACAACTCGGGGAGGAACGAGCCAACAACGAAATAGCCCGAGGGGTCCGGGAGCTGAGGACTCAAGCACGACTCACACAAGCTGAGTTGGCGAAGATCGTCGGGACGACGGCGTCAGTGATCTGCCGGCTTGAGGACGCCGATTACGAAGGGCACTCGTTGGCCATGCTGCGTCGAATTGCTGCCGCTCTGAATCAACGGGTCGAGATCCGGTTCATCCCGTTGCAACAGTCGGCGTAAGACCTGGAGCGTCGGTATGGCTCACTCGTTGGTACGGGGCTGGCGCCTACCGTCTGTAACTCCCTGCTCTGGTCCTGGCGGTGGTTTGATCATTGGGCGTTCGTTCCCCTCGCCATGGACTTTCGTCGGGGTTGTATGAGAGTTTGGGCACCACTGCATGACGAAGGACTTCAGCGTCAAGGAAGCTCTTTGGACAGCCGATCCGGTTTGGCAGGCACCGCGAACGCAGGCTCAACCGTGGCGTGAGAGCCACCTGACGACAACCGAGCCGGGCACGCCGGCCAGATCGCCCGGATCGTGGATAGCCATCGCTCCAGCTCCGCGCGGAAGCGGCGCGGACGAGAGAACTCCACCGACCCCAATTGGCTGACCAACCCGAACTCCCCGAAGATGGGAATCGACTCTGGTCCTTTTGCGGTGAAACAACGGTAGGTGAGCCACATGAAGAGATCGGGGACCGCTGGCGCGGCAGCCAGCAGTTTCGCCGCCTCGAGATCGGTCGGAATCGGATGAGCGAGGATCTCCTGGCAGAAATCTTCGATCAGCACGACGGTATTCTCGAACTCCTTGCCGAGGACCCCTTGATCCGGCTTCCGGTTGTACCAGATCCGGGCCTCCCGCAGGAAGTTGAAGCGCGACCGCTGGAGTACTTTCGCACGAGCCATCACCGAGTCATTGCCAAAGAAGATGGTGGCGCCGAAGATTCGTTCGAAGGCGGCCGCCAACCTCCTCTGGATGGGGTCCGGCGCGGTCAAACTAAGCCCGGCGCAACCGAAGTTCCCAAACCCTCTCATTCAAGCCTGCCATGCCTGCAGGAGGCATCATCAGTGCCTGAACAACCGGAAAGCCACAGGAAGCGCCTGCAAGAAGCCGGTTACGGCCCCCCCCGGGTTCAGATCGCGCGCGCCTAAAGCCTTGCCGCCAGAAATGTTTGACTCTGATGCCGCGCCGCGATAGACTCGCTGCTGGCCTGAATGTAAGCGCATGCAATCAGCCAGAGCCTGTCTGGAAGGAATCTCCGGCATTGGCCTTCTGGTTTTGGAGTCTCGCCAAATGACATTCTGTATTGTCCTCGGTCGGGTGGCCGCCTCTGGCGCAGCCATCCTGTTTTGCGCCACATCGTTGTTGGCCCAACCGGCTGCCCGCAAGCCGGCCCCCGTCATCGGCAAGGCCTCCCGTTACATCAATCCCCTACCGATCGAGACATCATCCAGGGACGGTTCACCGCAGGGGGTCAATCTGGGCGACGTCACCGTGCTGAAGTCAGGAGACCTTTACTACCTGTTCGGCACCGGTGGCGGCGCCTGGGTGTCGAAGAACTTCCTGGATTGGAAATACCAGGCCGTGGAGGTGCGCGGCGGCCGATTGCCGGTGGCCCCTCACGTGGTTGAGTACAACGGCGCCTTCTACATGTCCGGCAACGACGCGCCCCTCTACAAGGCCCCTGCCATCCTGGGCCCTTACGAAGTGCTGGGACCCTGGAAGAACGAAAAAGGCGAACCATGGACCGGCGTTTCCAACGGCAAGTCCTGGAAGGGCGCCTTCGACGTGGACATCTTCATTGACGACGACAACAAGCCCTACCTCTACTTCCCCGGCAGGTCCACCGACGGCATCTACGTCGCCCCGCTCAACCCCAAGGACCTCACCAGCTTTGCCGCCGCCCCCAAACACCTGTTCGGCTTCCAGTCCGAGCACGTTTGGGAACGGTGGGGAGAGAACAATGAGTACCTCTACACCGCCTGGATCGAGGGCCCCTGGGTTTTCAAACGCAACGGCATCTACTATCTGGAATACAGCGCCTCCGGCACGCAGTGGATGAGCTACGCCAGCGGCGTGTACACGTCCAAAAGCCCGCTCGGACCGTTCACTTACTCTCCACGCAATCCGCTGCTGCGCAAAACCACCGGCATCGTTACCGGGCCCGGCCATGGCTGCGTGGTGAAGGGGCCGGATGGCAATTGGTGGGTCTTCTACACGATCGTGATGTCGAATCCCCCCGGCGGCCGGCGCCTGGGCATGGATCCGGTGGGCTTCGACGCCCAGGGCAGCATGTACGTGCGGGCGGTCACCGAAACGCCACAGTGGGCGCCGGGTGTGGTGGCCAATCCGGTGCGCGACGGCGACTCGGGTTCCATCCCGCTCACCGTCAACAAAATGCGCGCCATGAACCAGCGCGGCAGTGCTTCCAGCCAGCGCCCCGGCCGCGACGCGGCCTACGCTGTGGATGGCACCAATGGCGCATGGTGGGAGCCGGCGGAGGAGGATAGGCAACCTTCAATCACCGTGGATCTCGGCTCCATCACGGAGTATGAGGAGCCACAGTACTTCTCAATCGACTCCAGCCGAATCGAGTTCAGCACCGGCCCGCGAGGGGCCTTCGGACCACGTGCCGCCGCACCCGCCCCGGTGACGGGCAGCCCCGCGTTTCGCTACAAAATTGAGGCATCCAAGGACGGCAAGACGTTCGACACCATCCTCGACAAGACCAACAATAACGTCACCCGATACACGGAATTCGACGAACTCCCGCTCACGGTCTGCCGGTATGTCCGGCTGACCATCACGGACTGGCCCCACGTCGGCGCCACACCACTGGGAGTCCTGGAATTCACCGTCTTCGGCAACGCCGTGAAGAACGCGAAGCGCTAGCCGGAATAGAAGGAGACTCACTCCTGATGAATTTCAATCTCGCAGCTACGCCAGTGAGCGCCTGCCGCCTCGCGGTCCAGGTCATGGCGGCGCTCACCCTGTGTTCCGGCAGCGCACCGGCCCAGAACCCCGCAACCCTTCCGTTCGTCAGCCCGATCTTCGGCGACAAAATGGTGCTGCAGCGCGGTAAGCCGAACGCGATCTGGGGCTGGTCGCAGCCAGGCGACCCGGTGCGCGTTGAGGTGGGCGAAAGCTCCGCCACCACTACCGCGGGTGCGGACGGCCGCTGGCAACTCCGGTTCCAACCGCCACCGGCCGGCGGTCCCTACACCATCAAAATCACCGGAAAGCAGACCCTGGAACTGCACGACGTACTGGTCGGCGATGTCTGGATCTGCGCCGGCCAATCCAACATGGGCTTCGGTCTGGGACAGGCCAGAAACGGCGCCGAGGAGGTGAAGGCGGCCGACCATCCGCTGATTCGCTTCTTCAACGTGGGACAGCGTTCCTCCTATTCGCCGGTGGATGTCCCTCGCGGCAACTGGAAGATCGTCTCACCAACCACTGCCGGCGGATTTGGCGGCATCTCGGCTACGGCCTACTTCTTCGCCCGCAAGCTCCAGGAATCGGTGCACGTTCCCATCGGCCTCGTCCAGGTAGCCGTCGGCGGCGTACCCGCGGAGACCTTCGCCAGCGCCGCGGCATTGCGTCCGCTGAAGGATTTTGACTCCGGCATCGCCGAATTGGAGCGCCGTCGCCAGATGGGCGGCCCGCAGTACGGCAACTACATCATGCACTGGTACGACGAATTCGACGCCGGCTCGAAGAACGGCTCCTGGGCTGACCCCGCGCTGGACGACTCCTCCTGGACGAAGCTGCGGATTCCGGGTAAGTTCACAGAACTGGGCGTGGGTGACGTCCCCAACCTCACCTGGATTCGCAGGGAGATTGCCCTGCCGGAACCGCTGCCGCCGGGCATGGCGCGCATCTACCTCGGTTCCATCGAAAAGATGGACACCACCTACATCAACGGTCAGCAGATCGGCGCCAGTTCCTGGGTGGAGAACCCGCGGGTCTACTTCGCGCGGCCCGGCGTGCTGAAACCCGGCCGGAACATCCTCACGCTGCGGGTGTTCAAACTCAAACCCGACGGAGGATTCCTGGGCAAGCCCGACGAACTGCGCCTCACCCTGGGCGATGGCACCGTGATTCCGCTCAGCGGCGAGTGGAAGGGCAAGGTCGCCGTCGATGCCCGGCCGCCGCATCCGCTGCCAGTAGGCTTTGAGAACCTGCCCACCATGCCGGGAGTTCTGCGGATGGGCATGTTGTCGCCCATCGCGCCGCTCGCTCTCACCGGCGCCATCTGGTATCAGGGCGAGTCCAACACGGAACGCGCGCATCAATATCGACGCCTGCTCCCGGCCATGATCGCCGATTGGCGTCAACTGTTCAGCCAGGGCGATTTCCCGTTCTACATCGTCGGCCTGCCGGCCTTTCAGCACCGCAGTGCGGTGCCGGTGGAAGACTCCTGGGCGGAAATGCGTGACGCGCAGTACTTCATCGCGAAGACCGTTCCCCATTCCTGCCTGGCGGTCACCATCGACACCGGCGACCCGGATAACATCCACCCGGTCGACAAGAAGGAAGGCGGCGAGCGCCTGGCGTTCTGCGCGCTGAGCGAGCACTACGGCCGCAAGGTCCCCTATAGCGGGCCGGATCTAGAAAGGGTCGAACGCCTGCCTGGGGCCGTGAAGCTCCACTTCGGTCATGCCGACGGTGGCTTGGTGGTGAAGGGCGAGAAGCTGGCCGAATTCTCCGTCGCCGGCGACGACAGGAAGTGGTACTGGGCGGAGACTCGCCTGGAAGGTACCACCGTCATCGTCTCATCGCCTTCCGTACCCAACCCCAAAGAGGTCCGCTACGCGTGGCAGGCCAATCCGGCGGCCACCCTGTTCAACGGCGCCGGACTGCCCGCCTCCCCCTTCCGCACCGACAACTGGCCCGCCCTCACCGAAGGCCGAACGCCCTAACAGAGGTCTAAACGATGCCAACCACGACGACAATTTGGCTGATGCTCGCGAGCGCCCTGTGCTGGGCACAACCCCCCGGCGACTCCCACCCCGCCGTCAGCAACGTATGGGGCTCCCAGTATCCGCGAATCCACTCCGACCTCCGGGTCAGTTTCCGTATCCAGGCGCCGCAAGCCCAGAAAGTGCAAGTCCGCCTGGGCGGCACCCACGACATGACACGTGCCGAGGACGGCACCTGGAGCGTCACCATTCCGCCGCAGATCCCAGGCTTCCACTACTACTCGCTGGTCGTGGATGGCGTCGCCGTGAACGACCCAGGGAGCGAGACCTACTTCGGTTCCAGCCGGCAATCGAGCGGCATCGAAATTCCAGAGAAGGGCGTCGATTACTACGAGGTCAAAAACGTCCCCCATGGCGAAGTCCGGCAGTTCCGCTATTTCTCTCAGGTAACCGGAGCCTGGCGCCGCGCCTTTGTTTACACGCCTCCAGACTACGACACCAATCTCAAAGCGCGCTATCCCGTGCTCCTGTTGCAGCACGGAGGTGGGGAAGATGAGCGCGGATGGGTGGTGCAGGGCCGGACCGACATCATCCTCGACAACCTCATCGCGGAAAAGCAGGCCGTGCCCATGATAGTCGTCATCGACAACAGCTACGCGCTCAAGCCCGGCGAGAGCCCAGCGGCGATGAGGCCTCCTAGCGGGCCTCCCGGTTCTTTCCGCATCGTGATCTCACCGACGTTCGGCGAGGTGGTGGTGAAGGACTTGCTGCCCGCGCTCGACAAACGCTATCGCACGCGCGCCGGACGAGAGCACCGCGCCATCGCGGGGTTGTCCATGGGCGCCGCTTTCGCCATGCAGATCGGCCTGGGCAATCTCGACAGGTTCAGCCACTTCGGATCTTTCAGCGGCACCGTAATGCGCGATCTGGACGTCAAGACCTCGTACGGAGGAGTGCTCAACGATGGCGCCGCGTTCAACAAGAAGTGCCGCCTGCTGTTCATCGCTGCCGGCACGGCGGAGCAGTCGCGCCTCGACGCGGCACGGCACGCGCGAGCTGAACTCGACAAGGTGGGCGTCAAGCACGTCGCCTTTGACTCCCCCGGCACGGACCATGAGTGGCTGACGTGGCGGCGCTCGCTACGCGAGTTTGCCGTGAGACTGTTCAGGAACCAACAGTGAGGAACTACAGATGAATGCCCCAAACGTCTTCTGCCGGGTATCGGTTTGCACTCTTTTTGCCGCCGGAGTATTGATGCAGGCCCAAACGGACCAGGGTGTGACCCTGCAGATTCGGGCCGATCAGATCACCGCGAAGATGCCGCCCACCTTTCACGGCCTCATGACCGAGGAAATCAACTACGCGTTTGAAGGCGGCCTCTACGCCGAACTGATTCGCAACCGCAATTTCAAGGAGTCGGTCCCGGAGCGGCGGAACCGGCAGAACCCGCAACAGTCCCGGCCGGCCAAGGAACCGAAGGACCTCGTGCATTGGTCGCTCGTGCAGGAGCGCGGCGGCACGGGTTCCATGATGCTCGATACCGGCATGCCATTGAACCCATCGGTTCCCGCCAGTTTGAAGTTGACTATCTCACAAGCCTCCGGTAACCAGATGGTCGGCATCGCCAACGACGGCTTCTGGGGCATCCCCGTGAGGCCGAATACCACCTACAAGGCGATGTTCTATGCCAAAGCCGCCGGCGGCTTTGCGGGGGGCGTGACTCTTTCCATTGTCAGCAACGACGGTACAACAATCGCTGCTACAGCCCAGGTTCCCAAGATCAGCGATAGCTGGCAGAAGTATGAGGCCACCCTGAAGACGGGCAACGCGAAGGCGTCCGCCGGGAACAAGTTCGTCCTCAGTACCAATCGGCCGGGCACAATTTGGATCGGCTTTGTGTCGCTGTTCCCACCGACATATAAAGAACGCCCGAACGGCTTTCGGCAGGACCTCATGCAGCTCCTGGCCGATATGAAGCCGGAGTTCCTGCGCTTCCCCGGTGGCAACTACCTGGAAGGCAACACCTTCGAGACGCGTTTCAATTGGAAGAACACCATCGGCCCTATCGAGCAACGGCCGGGCCACATGAACGACGCGTGGGGCTATTGGTCTTCCGACGGCATGGGCCTGCTGGAGTATCTCGGCTGGTGTGAGGACCTGAACATGGAACCGGTGCTGGCCGTGTTTGCCGGCTACTCGCTGCGGGGGCAGAAGGTCAAATCCGGTCCCGAGTTGGAGAAGTTTGTGCAGGAAGCGCTGGAAGAGATTGAGTATGTTACCGGCGATACCAGCACCACCTGGGGCGCGCGCCGCGCGCGGGACGGCCACCCGGCGCCCTTCAAGCTGCGCTATGTGGAGGTGGGCAACGAGGACTTCTTTGACCGCGAGAAGGGAAGCTATGACGCCCGCTTCACCGTGTTCTTCGACGCGATCAAGGCGAAGTACCCAAACCTGCAGGTGATCGAGAGCGCGGGCTTCACCTCCAACTCAGTCACCACCCGCACCCCTGATGTCTATGACGACCACTACTATCGCAGCGCCGACGAAATGGTGATGCACGCCAACGATTACGAGAGCCGCCGACGGACCGGGCCCAAAGTGATGGTGGGAGAATGGGCCACCCGCGTTGGCGCTCCCACTCCGAATATGGAAGCCGCGATTGCTGATGCCGCCAACATGGCGGGCTTCGAACGCAACGCCGATGTGGTCATCATGCACTGCTACGCGCCGTTGTTCGTCAATGTGAACCCGGGCGCCATGCAGTGGACTACCGATCTGATTGGCTACGACGCCATGACCAGCTATGGCTCTCCGGCATATTGGGCACAGCAGATGTTCGCCAACCATCACGGAGACGCGGTGGTCTCCTTCACAGTGGCCAACCTGCCCTACCGCGAGTGGCAACCGCCGGCCCGGCGCGTTGGCCCTCCGGGCGCTGCCAATGCCAACACCTCCGGGCTTGTGCCGGCCACGCCGCAGCCTGTTTCGCTTCCAGAGATGTTCTTCAGCGTCACCAAAGACACCACCGGCGGAACCATCTACACCAAGGTGATCAATCGTTCGGGGAAGGCCCAGTCCGTGCACATTGTGCTCAGCGGATTGACCTCGGTGGCGGCAGCCGCTAAGACCATCACACTCTCGGCCTCGGCCCCCACCGACACCAACAGCATCACGGAGCCGAATAAGATTGTGCCCGTGACGGCTGCAGTTGCCGGGGCCAGTCTGGACTTCACTCGGACATTTCCGCCCTATTCCATAACCGTTCTTGAAATGAACGGCAAGTAGTAACTCGAAGTTGATTGTGAGCAAGGAGCTTTCCATGTACAGACTATTGCCCATTCTCGCGCTGGTGCCACTGTTGTCGGGACTCCCGGCAGCCGCACAAGCGCCTCCGGGGATGCCGACGGCCGCAGAACGAGCGGCACAGGCCAAAGCGGCCATCGAAGCCGCCAAGGCCCCGCCGGTGGAGGATTTCAAGCCCTCCTCCTACAACCAGAAGGGGAAGGAGTTTCCCGCCGTCAACTCGGAACGGCGCATTCGCGCGCGCGTCGTCGCACCCGATGCCCACTCGGTCGCGCTCGACATCGGAGCCGTCAAGTACCCCTTGACCAAGGGTGAGGACGGCGCCTGGGTCGGCGCTTCCATCCCGCAAGACGAGGGCTTCCACTACTACCAGCTGGTTATCGATGGCGCTCAGGTTCCGGATCCTACCAGCCTCTACTTCTACGGCGCGAGCCGCTGGGGCAGTGGAGTCGAAGTGCCCGCCCGCGACCAGGACTTCTATGCCCTCAAGAACGTCCCGCATGGCCAGTTGCGGGAAACTCCGTTCTACTCCAAACGCTCCGACGCCGTGCTCCGCTGCTTCGTCTACACTCCGCCGGACTATGAGAAGAATTCGGCGAAACGGTATCCGGTGCTATACCTGCAGCATGGCGGTGGCGAAGACGAAACGGGCTGGGGCAGTCAGGGGAAAACCGGACTGATTATGGATAACCTGATCGCCGCCGGCAAGACCAGGCCGTTCATCATCGTGATGGCCAGCAGCTATGTGCCCGGCGCCCAGATGGGTCCTCCCCGCGCACCGGCTCCAGCCGCCCAGGCCGGCGCACCGCCGCGTCCGGCAGGTCCCGGCGGCCCGCCCCGCTTCAACTTTAGTGCGTTCGAACGCGTACTCGTCGACGAGCTGATTCCCTTCATCGATTCCAATTTCCGGACGCAGGCCGATCAGCCGCACCGGGCCATGGCCGGCCTCTCAATGGGCGGAATGCAGACGAAACAGATCACCCTGGCAAACCTGACCAAGTTCTCGCACATCGGCATCTTTAGTGGAGGCCACATCGCGCCGGCGGACATCACGGACATGGACGCCTTCAAGAAGAGCGTCAAGGTCGTATTTGTCAGCTACGGAAGCCGCGAAAGGGGCGCAGCTGGCAAAGCCAGCGTGGAAGCGCTGCAACAGGCGGGTGTGAAGAGCGTGTTCTATGAGTCACCCGAGACCGCCCACGAGTGGTTGTCCTGGCGGCGCAGCTTGTATCAATTCGCACCGCTACTCT
This sequence comes from Bryobacterales bacterium, assembly GCA_016721425.1. Classification (GTDB taxonomy): domain Bacteria; phylum Acidobacteriota; class Terriglobia; order Bryobacterales; family Bryobacteraceae; genus Paludibaculum. Next base: position 567,758 of record JADKID010000005.1, read on the forward strand.
TCCAGGAGTAGAGGAGCAAGGAGGCCTGCGGTTGTTTCGGCCGCAGGCCTCCACGCGCACGGGTCCGCGCCTCCCCCCGCCAACCCGCCTAGATCTTGAAGAAGATCTTCCGCTGGTACAGCCAGTAGCAGACATACCACAGCCCCGCCAGAACCAACGCCCGTTGCGGGATGGCGCCCAGGTCGCCAAGAAACGCAAAGTTGCCCGTCAAGCCCGCCAGCCCGCGATCGAGCCAGTCGCCGATCCCAACCTGTCCCAGGGAATAGACAAAGATCGAGTTCATGCCCAACACCAGGAACGGGAACGTCCAGCGCTTCACCTGCCGCACTTCGATCACCCAGTAGAAGACCATCAGCATCAGGATCACCCAGCCCGCGCTGAAGAACGCGAACGACGGGGTCCAGAGCCGTTTGACCATCGGGATGAAGGGCTGCAACGCCAGCCCGAATGCTAAGCACCCCGCCGAACACGCCGCCAGAATCCTTAGCTTCTCAGTGTGCGGCCTGCCCGTCCGCAGCAGCATCCCCGCCCAGCAACCAAACAGAATGGTGACGGCGTTACCCACGAAGTTGATGGTGGTGTAGAAGCCGGAGTAGTTGTAGCCGAGCAGCTTGAGATCAATGACGGCGCCGATGTTGCCGCTCTGCGACCACGCTCCCGCTGGCCCGGGGAACGCAACGAACAGCGCCCAGTGGCCGGCCAGCAACGCCACGGCCGCGGCTACTTGCAGGCGGAACTCCAGGCGCATCAGGAAGTAGCACAGCAGATAGCCAAAGGCGATCTGGCTCAGCACGTTGATGAGCTGCAATCGCAGCTCGCCCGGTCCCGCGCCCCAGTTCGAGTAGATGTTGCTGAGCACCACCAGCATTAGCGCGCGCCACGCCACGTGACGGAAGGCCGCGCCCTCGTCCGCGCCTTCCGCGCGCCGGCGCGCCAGGGCGAACGGCATCGCCATGCCCACCATGAATGTGAACGCCGGCTGGATGAGATCCCAGAATGTGCAACCTTCCCACGCCGCATGCTCCACCTGATCCGCCAGCCACTCCCAGCCGGGATGAGCTTTGAGCACACTCAGGCCAAAGCCGCTGGAGACCAGCAGCAGCATGATAAAACCGCGGTATGCATCCAGGCTGACCAGCCGGCCCGTTCCTCGCTGATCCCCCACTGGGGGCGCCATCGTCGCTGACGCGGTCTCGCTCGCCATTTGCATTCCTCCTGATTCTGGACAAACCCGGCACCGCCAATTCTATTGCGATCCGGTCCGCCGCCGCTCTACGCTGCCGCGGCGCCGCGCCTGCCACCGGGTCCGAAGGATGCCGCCTGATAGAATGGGCGCACTATGAGCGTTGATCGAAGATCATTCCTGCTGGCTGCCCCCATGGCCGCCCGCGCCGCCGTTTGGCAGGATGCCGCCCGCGTGCCCACTGCCGTCATTGGAGTGGGGAACCGCGGCTCTTACCTGTTGGAAGGTGTCCTGCAACAGCCGAACGCCAAGGTGGCCGTCCTCTGCGATATCAAGCCGGACCGGTTGGACAAGGCAGCCACCACCGCCGCCAAGGATAGCCCCAGGACGACCACGGACTGGCACAAAGTCATCGAGAACAAGGAAATCGAGGCGGTCTACATCGCCAGCCCGCCCTACCTGCACGCTGAGATGGCCCTCGCCGCCGTCAAGGCCGGCAAGCACGTCTACTGCGAAAAGCCGGTGGGCCTCAAGCCGGCCGAGATCAAACAACTCGTGGCCGCCGCGAAGGCATCCAAAAAAATCTTCGTGGCCGGACAGCAACTGCGCTCCCTCACACTGCTCCAGGAGGCCATCGGGAAGATCCACGACGGCATCATCGGCGACATCGTCATGGTGAAGGCGCAGCGCCACGCCACCGCGGACCTGCCCCACGACGGCAGCTCCGGTGACTGGTATTTCGACGTCTCCAAGGGCGGCGGCTACCTGATCGAGCAATCGGTCCACAATCTGGATCTCTGCAACTGGGTGCTCAACGCCCACCCCACCAAGGCCACCGGTTTCGGCGCCATCAACTTCTACAAAAACCAGCCGGCCGGCCGCACTATCTTCGATTGCGGCAGCATCGTCTACGAGTATCCCGGCAACGTGCAGATGTCATTCACCCAGAATGTCTTCCACCCGCGCCTGATGCCCGCCGGTAACCAGTACATCCACGTCTTCGGCACCAAGGGCGCGGTGGATCTCATGTACGCCGCCACCATGTATCCCATCAACGGCGGTGCGCCCGTGGTGCTGGCCGAAAAGCGCGCCGAGCGGCCGCACGCGCACATCGAGATGTTCTACGCCGCCATCACGGAGGGCAAGCCCGCACCCATCAACGCCGTCGTTGGCGCCACCGCGGCGCTCACCGCCGTGCTCGGCCACGAGGCCATGGTGAAACAGCAGGTGGTCTCCTGGAGCGACTTCGGCATCACGCTATAGCCGCTGCACCACGTCCCAATCCAGCACGCCGCACCGCCCGGCCCACTCCGCCCACGCCTGCGCCATCGCGCGGACCCGCTCCGGGTCCGCCGCGGCCAGGTCCCGCTGCTCCGTCCGGTCCGCCTCCATGTCAAACAGCTCCCACGGCTGCTTGTGACGGCTCACCAGCTTCCATTTGCCTTGGCGCAGCGCCCTATTCCCTTCGTGCTCCCAACCCAGAGTCGGCGCCGGCCGCGTCCCGCCGCGCATCAGCGGCAGCAGGCTATGACCCTCCAGCGGAGTCACCGGCGCCGCCGGATACGCAGCGCCGGCTGCCTCCAGACAACTCGCCATAATGTCGCTCACGTGGCCGTATTCGTGCGTCACCGCCCCGCGCCGCACGCCGCCTCCGCGCCAACTCGCAATCAGCGGTGTCGAGATTCCGCCCTCGTGCACCCAGTGCTTGTACAGGCGGAACGGCGCATTGCTCGCGTTCGCCCAGCCCGGCCCGTAGCTCTGGAACGTCGTCTCATCCCCCGGCGTCACCGCCGGATTGTTCCCCACGCGCACCGCCGCGCCCGCCCGCGTCTTCGACGGAATGTCGTACCACTCCGGCCGCACGTTCTCCGCGCATCCGCCGTTGTCGGAAAGGAACATCACCAGCGTGTCCTCCTCCGCGCCACTGCGCCGCACCTGCTCCAGGATCCGCCCGATCCCCTGATCCATCCGGTCGATCTGCGCCGCATACACCGCCATCCGCCTCGCCTCCCACTCCGGGTTCGCCGCCTCACTCCACGGCTTCACGTCGCTCTCCCGCCCCGCCGCTTTCCACTCGCTCCGGATCAGGCCCATCTTCCGCAGCCTCTCGTAGCGCTGCCTCCGCACCTCGTCCCAGCCGTTCCGGTAGAGCCCGTCATACCGCGCGATGTCCGGCGCCAGCGCATGCAACGGCCAGTGCGGCGCCGTGAAGGCCACGTAGGAAAACCACGGCTGCTCGACGCGGCCCATCTCCTTCATCTGCTCCACCGCCTTGTTCGCAATGGCGTCGGTATAGTAGAAGCCCGGCCCCGGCTGCACCACCTCGTTGCCTTCCACCAGGCTGAACGGATCGTAGAAGTTGTTCACGCCCACAATCGTTCCGAAGAATCGATCAAATCCGCGCTGCCTCGGCCAGCTGCGCTTGTCCCGCCAGAACGGCTCGCTGCTTTCGTAATCGAGCTGCTTCTTCCCGCGGATCGCCAGATTGCTCAGGTGCCACTTGCCCGACATCGCCGTCTGATAACCGCTCCGCCCCAGCGCCTCCGCGATGGTCACAGCCCGCTCGCTGAGCTGCCCGCGGTAGCCCGGCCGCCCCTTATCGTCGATCATGTGGCCCACGCCCGCCTGATGCGGCGTCAGGCCGGTCAGTAGCGAGGCCCGCGTCGGGCAGCAGCGCGCGCAGTTGTAAAACTGCGTGAAGCGCGTGCCCTGCCGCGCCAGCCGGTCCAGGTTCGGAGTCCGGATCTCGCCGCCAAAACAGCCCGCATCGGAGAACCCCATGTCGTCGGCCAGGATCAACACGATGTTCGGCCGCCGCCGCCCGGCGCCCAGGGCCGCGCCGCCACCACCCGCGGCCAGAGATGTGGCGAGAAAAGTTCGTCGATTCATCGCTTCTCAGGATGTCATTTTCAGCGCTCGTTCAGTTGCGCCGGTCTACCGCTTGCCGCTCAGCACCAGACGGTAGCCCACCCACGGCTCCGTCATCAGATGCCGCGGATTCGACGGATCTGCCTCGATCTTCTTGCGAAGCTGATTGATGAACACCCGCAGATACTCCACCTGATCGCCGTAGTCCGGCCCCCACACGGCCTGCAGCAGCTTGGCGTGCGGAATAGTGGTGTTCGCGTTGGCCACCAGGTAGTGGAGCAATTCGAACTCCTTCGGCGTCAGACGGCTCTCCTTGCCGCCGGCGCTGACACGCCGCGTCGCCATGTTGACGTCCACGCCCTCCAACCGCAACAACTCGCCTTCTCCGCTCTGGAGAACCGGCAGCCGGCGCAGCGCGGCGCGGATGCGCGCCATCAGTTCCGGCGTGCCAAACGGCTTGGTGATGTAGTCGTCCGCCCCCGCGTCCAGCGCCGCTACCTTGTCCTGTTCGGAGTTGCGGACGGTCAGCATGATGATGGCGACCTCCGACGTATTGCGGATTTCGCGGCACGTCTCCAGCCCGCCCATCCCCGGCATGTTGACGTCCAGCAGCACCAGGTCAAATCTCTGCGCCCGGATTGCGTCCAGCGCCTCCTCGCCCGTCTTGGCGTCGAACACTTCATAGCCCTGCGCCGTCAGCGACACACGCAGCACGCGCCGGATCTGCGGCTCGTCGTCCACCACCAGAATGCGCCCGTCGCTCACGCCTTTGCCCCCACAAATCGCGGCAGCGCCAGACAAAACTCAGACCCGCCGTTGCGTCCCTCTTCCACCCACAGATCGCCGCCATGCGCCCGCAGGATCTCGCGCGCAATGTGCAACCCCAGTCCGCTGCCCGGCGCCTTGGCGCGCGCGCTCGTGCGCCGGTAGAACTTCTCGAAGATTTTCTCGCGGTCGCGCTCTGGAATGCCCGGTCCTTCGTCGATCACGCGCAGCACCACCCGCTCCTCGCCCGCTGCCGCACAGATCACGATCGGCGAAGGCGGAATCGAGTACTTCAGCGCGTTGTCGATGATCTGCCGCAACGCCAGCGTTACCATCTCGGGATCCACCAGCACCTCCGGCATCCCCCGCAGTCCATCGATGCCCACGATCCGCTCATCGCCCCTGCCGCCAAAACTCGCTGCCGCTGCGCGCGCCAGCCTCTCCAGCTCCACCGCCGCCCGATCCAGTTTCAACTTGCCGGCGTCGATCTGCGACATCTGCACCGCTTCACTCACCAGCAGGCTCATGCGATCCGTCTCCTCGTCGATAATCGCCAGCATCTCGCGCTTCTCCGCGCCCAGGTTCGTGGCATCCGAAAGCAGCGACGAGGAGGCCGCCTTGATCGAAGTCAGCGGCGTCTTGAACTCATGCGCGATGGCATCCAGCAACGTCGATTTGAACTCCTCGCTCTGCCGTGCTACCTCGGCCTTGTTCGTCGCCTCCTCCGTCCGCACCCGCTCCAGGGCAATCGCCACCAGATTCAGCAGCGCCTGTACCGCGCTGTCGGAAAGTTGAATGCCGCGCGCCGCCAGCGCCCCAATCGGACGCCCGCCCAGCACGATCGGCCACCCGTCCGTACCGGTCGCCTCGTCGCGGTGCGGCGCCCCCTGCAACACCACCTGCTTCAACAATGGCTCCACGCCCGGAAGATCTTCCGCGCCGCCGCAATACGTCGAGCCGCTGCTGGAATCGAACAGCGCCACGGCGTCTGCCGCGAAAATCTGGGCGATATGTTGAGCCGCCTGCGGCCCTATCGGCTGCGCCGCGTCGGTCAACAGGATTGCCCGGCTCAGCGAGTAGAGCTGCTCGGTCTCCCGCTGCCCGCGCTTGGCCTCCAGCGTCTGCTTCTTGGCCCGGTCCGAAAGATGGCTCGCCACCAGCGCGGTGAGCAGAAAGGTGAACAGCGCCACCCAGTTCTGCGGATCGGCAATGGTGAAGTGTCCCACCGGCGGCAGGAAGAAGTAGTTGTACGCGGGCATCGCCACCAGCGATGCGATCATCCCTTCTCCCAGGCCCCAGTTCGTTGCCACTGCCAGAACCAGGATGAGATACAGGAATCCCGTGGTGGCGGCGTTGACCGGCACCACCGCCGAACAGGCCCACGTGATGGCCCCCACGCCCAGAATTGCCAGCCCGGCCCGGACTGGAGAAAACGACAGACGTTTCATCATTTGCCGCACGCACCCATCAAACCGAGTCTAGCGGACCGCGCGCCCCCTAATGAAAATCGTGCCGCTCCACCTCCACCGCCCCCGCCCCCGGACACGGCCGCACCTGATCCGCCTTCACGCACGCCACCCCCTTCTGGTTCTGCAACATCCCGTCCACCAGCAGATACGCATACCCGTTCACCGTCGCCCGCACCCGCTCATACACCTGCGGATTCAGAATCACATTCGCCGTCCCCGTCTCGTCCTCCAGGCTTAGAAACACAAACCCCTTCGCCGTCTGCGGCCGCTGCCGGCAGATCACCGCCCCCGCCACCCGCACCCGGCATCCATCCCGCATCTCCCTCACCCGCGCCGCCGTCGCCACGCGCAGCCTATCCAGCATCGCCCTGTGAAACCGCATCGGATGCGCCCCAATCGAGAGCCCCGAGTTCGCAAAGTCCGCCTGCAACCGCTCCATCCCGTTCATCGCCGCCAGCGGGGACGCCTCCTCCGGCATCACCGCGTCCGCCAGCAACTCGCCCACCGGCCGGAACGCCAGCTCCGCCTGCCACAAGGCGTCCCGCCGGTGCCGCTGCTGACGCCCGATATGATTCAACGCCCCCAGATCCGCCAGCATATTCATCTCCCGCTTCGACATCGCCGCCACGCGCCGCCGCAGATCCTCAATGCCGGTAAACGGCGCCGCCGCCCGCGCCGCCAGCAAAGCCAGCCCCGTCTCCCGGCTCAGCCCCTTCACATAGTTCAACCCCAGCCGCACCACCAGCGCCCCGTCCCGCTCCTCAATCGTGCACGGCCACTCCGATACCGTCACATCCACCGGCAGAAAATGCAGCCCGTGCCGCTGCGCATCCTTCACCAGCGTGAACGCGCTGTAAAACCCCATCGGCTGATTATTCAGCATCGCCGCCGTAAACGCCGCCAGATAATGGCACTTCAGATACGCGCTCGCATACGCCAGCAGCGCAAAGCTCGCCGCGTGCGACTCCGGAAATCCGTACATCGCGAACGACGTGATGGAGAGCACCACCGCATCCTGCGTCGCCACGTCCAGCCCCTTCTTCGTCATCCCCGCCCGCAGCCGCGTCTCAATGTCCTTCATCCGCTCCTCGGAGCGCTTAAACCCCATCGCCCGCCGCAGCTCCTCCGCCTCGCCCCCCGTGAAATCCGCAATCAGCATCGCCATTCGCAGCAGTTGCTCCTGAAACAGCGGCACCCCCAACGTCCGCCGCAGCACCGGCTCCAGCAGAGGATGCAGGCACGTCACCTCCTCCTCGCCCGTCCGCCGCCGCAGATACGGATTCAGCATATTCCCCACAATCGGCCCCGGCCGGATAATCGCCACCTCCACCACAATGTCGTAAAACTTCTTCGGCCTCAGCCGAGGCAGACACGACATCTGCGCCCGGCTCTCCACCTGGAACATCCCCACCGTATCCGCCTTCTGCAATGCCCCGTACACCGCCGGATCGTCCGCCGGCAGCTTCGCCAGATCCACCTCCTCCTTGTAGTGATCGCGGATCAGTGTGATGGAATCCTTCAACACCGCCATCATCCCCAGCCCCAGCAGATCCACCTTGATCAGCCCCAGATCCGCGCAGTCTTCCTTATCCCACTGCACAATCACGCGCCCCGGCATCGTCGCCGGCTCCACCGGCACAATCGCATCCAGCTGTCCCTCGCAGATCACCATCCCGCCCGAATGTTGCCCCAGATGCCGCGGCAGATTCTGGATCTCCTCCACCAGCGCCGCCAGGCGCGCGGCATCCACCCCCGGCCCCATCACCTTGCTCACATCCCGCAGCGCGGACCTCGGCCGGTACGTGATCACGTTCGCCGTCATCGCCGCGCCCAGCCGCCCGTAGCGCCGGTACACATACTGGATCACCCGCTCGCGATCCTCACCGCTCGGCAGGTCCAGATCGATGTCCGGCCACTCCCCCCGTTCCTCGCTCAAAAACCGTTCAAACAACAGCTCCATCGCAATCGGATCCACCGCCGTGATCCCCAGGGAATAACAGACAGCGCTGTTCCCCGCCGAGCCCCGCCCCTGCACCAGAATCCCCTCGCGCCGGCAAAACTCCACAATGTCCCAGACGATCAGAAAGTACCCGGAGAGCTTCAGCTTCGCAATCAGCGCCAGCTCGCGCTCCATCTGCCGGTACGCCGTCTCATGCTGCCGCCCATACCGCCCCACTGCCCCCGCCATCACCCGCGCCCGCAGCTCCGTATCCATCGTCTCCCCCGCCGCCACCGGATACCGCGGGAACTCATACCCCAGGTTCGCCAGCGTGAAATCCAGCCGCCCCGAGAGCTCCATCGCTCCGGCGAGCGCCCCCGGCGTATCCGCGAACAGCCGCCGCATCGCCCGCGCCGTCTTCAGATACCGCTCCGCATTCCGCTCCAGCAGCCGGCCCGCCTCCGCGATGGTCGTCTTGTGCCGCACACACGTCAGCACATCCATCAGCTCCCGCTTCTCCGGCCGCGCAAAGCGCACCCCGTTCGTCGCAACCAGCGGCACGCGCCACTGCTCCGCCAGCGCCCGCACCCGCTGGTTCCGCAACTCGCCCTCGCGATGCAAATGCCGCTGCAACTCGGCATACACCTGCCCCCGCCCGTAGATGTCTAGCAGCGTCTCCACCGGCTGCGTGCCATCCACCATCGCGATCAGGCCCGCCGCATACAGCCGAAACTCCTCCTCCGTCGCCGCCGCCTTGCCTTTCTCACACCGCAGCTTCATCGACGAAATCAGCCGGCACAGATTCTGATACCCGCTCCGGCTCTCCACCAGCAGCACATACCGCCCGCCCGCCGCCGCCGTCACCTCCGCCCCGATGTGCGGCCGGATGCCCGCCTTCTTCGCCGCCATATAAAACCGCGGCGCGCCGCTCACATTGTCCGTATCCACCAGCGCCATAGCCGGAATCTCCAGCCGCGCGCACTCCGCCACCAGATCCTCCGGCGCCGAGGACCCCTCCAGAAAACTGAAGGCCGATCGGGCGTGCAGCTCGGCATACATCAGTCGTAGCTCCCCTCTAAAAACCACCGCTCTCCGCTCAAATAGATCCGGTGCACCGTCTCATCGGCCAGCACCACATCCCACTCATCCCGCCGCCACGCCGTCTCCGCCCACCACTCCCCCGCGCTCCGCCACGGCCCCGCCGCCCGCACCACCTCCCCCGATACGCGCTCAGAAACAATCCGCAGCAGCCGCCCCTTGTGCATCACCACCCGCGCCGCCAGCGGAGGCCGGAAATACCGGAACGCCAGCCGCACCTGCGCCGCCCCCTCCTCCACCGGCTCGCTCTGCGCAAACGCGCAGGCCCGCATGCGGTAGGCGTCCGGCCTGTGCGTATCCAGAATCTCCGGCGACCCCACACGGTCCGGCCCCGTGAGCACCCGCAGCCGCTCCAGCAGCGTGTGCAGCTTCTCCGGGTCCGGCACCGCCGGCAGAAACAGCCCGCCCTGCACCACCCTCGGCTCGGCCGCGTCCAGCTCCACCTGCACCGCTACCGTCGCCGCCACCGGCGGCCGCGCCTCCAGCGAAAGCTGCACCTGCTTCAGCAGCGCCTTCGGATCGCGCATCGGGAACGGCAGCTCCAGCACGCGCCGGAACTCGCTCCCATCCTCCAACCCCAGCACCACCGTCACCCGCCGCGCCGCCTGCCCGTGCCGCTGCACATCCGCCGCCAGATCGTGCAACTGCGCCGAAATCAGAAACAACAGCGGCTCCAGCAATGCCACGCTGTCCTCCAACTCCTGCCGCCGCACAAACTCCACCGCCGGCCGCAAAACGGCGAGAAACTCGTCGCCCTGCCCCAGCGCCGCCCGCCGCAGCCGCGCACCCGCCTCGCCCCACCGCTCCACCAGCCCCATCTCCGGCAGCGCCGCCAGCTCGCCCAGAGTCCGCACGCCCCATCGCTCCAGCGTCAGCAGAATCTCCGGCGCCGCCCCCAGCGCCACCACCGGAATCGGAGCCAGCACCCGCGCCTCCTCCCCCGGCGCGATGATCGTCACCCCCGGCAACGATTGCGCCGCCAGCACCGCCGCCGCCGGATTCCCCGCAATCGCCACCCGCGCCGCCACCCCGCGCCGTGTCATCGCCACCGCCACCGCCGCCCCAATCGCCCGCGCATCCCCTATCAGCCGCCCCAGCCCGCCTACCGAAAACACCACCGTCCGCGCGTCCACCTCCTCCACCAGAGGCGAGAACTCCCGCGCCAGCTCCACCAGCCCCGGCCCTTCCCCATGCACGCATCCAAACACGTCACCCCTCCGCCACCAGGCTCACCGGAGCCCGCCCCATCGGCTTCCGCGACACCGCCGCCGTCGCCAGACATTCGATCAACTGAAACGGAGCCTCGCCCCGCCACGCCACACCCTCCTGCCGCAACGCATACTGCCGCACCGAGCACGACCGCGCCACCGCCTCCCGCGACAAGATCAGCAAAGCAGTCGGCGTAGGCTCCACCGCCAGCCGGAACCGGTGCCAGTACGAGATCGGCACCCGCCCCAGCGCCCCCTCCGCCATGTCACAAAGGTCCAGCACAATCAGCCCGAAACCACCGCTGTGCAGCACCATGTCCGTGGCCTTCAACGCCGTCTCCACCCGGTGCCCGCACTGCACCCAAAGCACCCTGCTCAGCTCCGCCCCCGCCCGCACCGCCGACCCCGGATCAAAGCAATCATCCCCGTCAATCACAGCCACCACCTCCCCCCGCCGCGTCGCCTCCGCAATCATCCCCTGCGCCACCGCCGTCCGCCCCGCCCCCGCCGCCCCCAACACCTCCGTAATCCCGCCCCGCGCCAAGGCCGCAAGCCCCTCCCCCAGCTCCCGAACCTCAGGCCCAGGCCGCCAAACCGGAAAAGAACCCCACCGCGCCACTGCCGTCATATTCGCCTTGTATTCGCCTATGGAGAGTGTAGCTTTCCCCCCGTGCGGTGTCAACGAAGGGGTGCAGCTCTGCCGGAGCGGCGGTTACGCTTTGCGAAATCGCTTGGCCCGCCCGTGCAAGGTGACCTTGCACGCTTGGGAAATGTGCGCCAGAAACGGCGCATCCTGCTCTCTCGCCATCCGCTCGATCTTGGGAGCCGCCCGAACAATGATGTCCGCGATTTGTCTGCTGCTCACGTTGCCGGCGGTCAAGACGAAGACGCGGCAGTTTGAGCGGAGCAGCATTTCCATCTCCACGGGGCGATAACGGAAATGCTGATCTTTTGACAGGACAACCCACCCGCACCTGCCAACTTCGGCAAGCCAGAGCTCATCGGGAGCGTCCTGAGGGAAACGATCATCGTGGAGTACGACTGTCCAATTCAGTGCGCGCAAACCACTCGCCAGCGGTTCTTTACCCAGGCTGCGGTCGATAAAGAAGGTAAGATCCTCAGGCTGCGAGTTTGAGTGCTTCTTTGATGACATCCGGCGGCAATCCGAAGGCATCGACCAAATCCCGGACTGAATCGCCAGCTTGTTTGCGGGAGACGAGTTCCTCTACGGGTACGCCGGAGCCCTTGATGACAGGACGCCCGAACGCGAGAGTGGGAGACACCACAATGAGAGTTTGGCCGCCCTTAGCGGCATGAGAGATCGGGTAGAGCCGGATGGGAGCGCCAGCCGAGTCCCATTCCACTTGCTTCAGATACAGCTCCATCACGGGCTTAATGGCCTGCTGGCCGTGCCGGCTGCAATTCAACAGAATATCGAGGTGATCGCTAAACAGATCTACGCCGTCTGTGGCGAATTTTTGCTCAATCAGCGGCCGCGCCACATTCAACCCGAGCTTCACATACTGAATCGCCGCACGGATGCTTTGCAACGATAACTCGTGGTTGCGCCGAATGGAGGAAAGGATGTGAGCCTCGATCAGATTGAAGAAAGAGAGGTACTCGCCTTCTCCATCGAGATCGATCACGGCAGGTTGCCTACCCCGGCCCTTCACCCAGGTACGCAACGTCCCACTATTCAGGTGAAGCGTACGCGCCGCGTCCGCGATGGTGTACATCGGGCGCCTACGGACATCGACCTCATTCGTATGGGCGGACATGGAATCAACTCCATTTTGGTCTATTGAGCGAGGCGAGTAAAGCGCAAACTGGAGCCTGTCCGTACCGCTTGTGCGCCCACTCCTGCGCGGCGTCGAACTTCTCACTCCGCGCACAAGCCCTCGCCGCCGGGCGGTTCTCATCCCCCGTTGTGCCGGAACAGGAGGAGTCCCAAACCCGTTCACACGCCCTGAAAATTTTCTATCTCACTCATCACAAACCACTTACACCCACCCCCACCCCCGAACATTTGGTCCCCACCCGGTATAATCGAATCAGGAGTAAATCGCTGGCCAGCTTGAGACTCCCTCGCCTTCAGTAGGGCGGCGGCCGCCTTCGGGTGCGCTGCTTCCAACGCGGGCCGCCGTCTTGCACGGCGCGCGCAGAACCGGTTCTTGTCCCGATCAGCCCGAAAAATACGGGGTTCCTTCGGGGACCCCGGGCGACCAATTGAATACCAATCGAATTGGCGACGCTTCCCGTATTTCCCAATTTCCGCGAGGCCGTACTGCGTCCACGCCCTTGCCCCCAGCCCCCGTTTACGACACCATGTCATTGTCAACGTTTCCCCCATGAAACACCTCGACGAATACCGCGACGCCGCCTCCGTCCAAACCCTCGCCGACGCCATCCACAAAGCCACTACTCAACCCTGGGTCCTCATGGAGCTCTGCGGCGGCCAGACCCATACCATCCTCCGCTGCGGCCTCGATTCACTCCTCCCCGCGCACCTCGAAATCGTCCACGGCCCCGGCTGCCCCGTCTGCGTCACCGCCCTCGAAACCGTCGAAAAGGCTCTCGCCATCGCCAGCCTCCCCAACGTCATCTTCGCCTCCTACGGCGATATGCTCCGCGTCCCCGGCATCCATACCGATCTCCTCTCCCTCCGCGCCCGCGGCGCCGATATCCGCATCGTCTACTCCCCCCAGGACGCCGTTCGTCTCGCCCAGGCAAACCCCGATCGCGAAGTCGTCTTCTTCGCCATCGGCTTCGAGACCACCGCCCCCGCCCACGCCCTCGCCGTCCAGCAGGCCCACGCCCTCGCGCTCACCAACTTCTCCCTCCTCGTCTCCCACGTCCTCGTCCCCCCCGCCATGCGCGCCATCCTCGGCTCGCCGCAAAACCGTGTCCAGGGTTTCATCGCCCCCGGCCACGTCTGCGCCATCACCGGCTATGAGCCCTACGAGGATCTCGCCCGCCGGCACCACGTCCCCATCGTCGTCGGCGGATTCGAGCCCGTCGATCTCCTCGAGGCCATCCTCCTCCTCGTTCAGCAACTCGAATCCGGCCGCGCCGAGGTGGAAAATCCTTACGCCCGCGTGGTCTCCCGCGAAGGCAATCGCCACGCCCGCCGCGCCACGGAGCTCGTCTTCGAAACCACCCACCGCAAGTGGCGCGGCATCGGCGAGCTCCCCGATAGCGGCCTCTGCCTCCGCCCGCAATACGCCCAATTCGACGCCGAGCAGCGCTTCGCCCTCGCCCACATCCAGGCCGACGAGCCGCCCGAGTGCATCAGCGCCCAAGTCCTCCAGGGCCTGAAAAAACCAACCGATTGCTCTGCCTTCGGCACGCGCTGCCAGCCCGAATCCCCGCTCGGCGCCCCCATGGTGTCCAATGAAGGCGCCTGCTCCGCTTACTACCGCTACCGCCGCCAGGGAGTCGAATCCGCCTGATGCTCCTCAACTGCCCCCTCCCCCTCGCCACCACGGACCGCGTACTCCTCGGCCACGGCAGTGGCGGCAAGCTCTCCGCCGAGCTCATGCGCGACATCTTCCTCCCCGCGCTCTCCAACCCCATCCTCGCCCGCCTCGACGATCAGGCCCAGTTGGAAATCGGCGGCCTGCGCCTCGCCTTCACCACTGATAGCTTCGTCGTGAAACCACTCTTCTTTCCCGGCGGCGACATCGGCTCGCTCGCCGTCCACGGCACCATCAACGACCTCGCCATGGCCGGCGCCCGCCCGCTCTACCTCAGCGCCGCCTACGTCATTGAAGAAGGCTTCCCGCTCGCCGATCTCCGCCGCATCGCCGATTCCATGGGCCGCGCCGCCCAGCAGGCCGGCGTCTCCATCGTCACTGGTGATACCAAGGTCGTGGAACGTGGCGCCGCCGATGGCCTCTTCCTCAACACCACCGGCATCGGCCTCATCCCCGCCAGCGTCACCATCTCCGCCGCCGCCGCCCGCCCCGGCGACGTCATCCTCCTGAGCGGCTCCCTCGGCGATCATGGCATCGCCATCATGGCCGCCCGCGAGGGCCTCCAATTCGACACCGTCCTCACCAGCGATTCCGCCGCCCTCCACACTCTCGTCGAAGCCATGCTCGCCGCGGCCCCCGCCATCCGCTGCCTGCGCGATCCTACGCGCGGCGGCCTCTCCAGCACTCTCAACGAAATCGCCGCGCAGTCCGCAACCGGCATGCGCATCCTCGAAACCGAAATCCCCATTCGCGACGAGGTCCGGGGCGCCTGCGAGATGCTCGGCCTCGATCCTCTCTACGTCGCCAACGAAGGCAAGCTCGTCGCCATCGTCGCGCCCGAAGACGCCGATGCCGTCCTCGCCGCCATGCGCACCCACCCCCTCGGCCGCAACGCCGCCCGCATCGGCGCCGTCACGCAGGAAAACGCCGGCCGCGTCGTCCTCCAGACCGCCTACGGCACCACGCGCATCGTCGATATGCTCGCCGGCGATCAACTCCCGCGCATCTGCTGAGAACCTATGCACGAAATGGGCATCGCACAATCCGTCATCGACATGGCCACCCGCGAGGCCCAGCTCAAGAACGCGCGCGCCGTCCTCCGCGTCTCCCTCACCATCGGCGAATTCTCCGGCGTCGATACCGAATCCCTCACATTCTGCTTCGAGTGCCTCAAGCAGGACACCTTCCTCGCCGGCGCCAGCCTGGAGATCTCCTACATCCCCAGCGGCGACGAACTCGAACTCAGCCAACTCGAACTGGAGCTCCCATGAACCCACCCGTCATCGAGAAAGTCGCGCAGAAAATCCTCAGCGAAAACGACCGCATCGCCGCCGCCCTCCGCGCCTCGTTCCTCCAGCGCCACATCCTCTGCGTCAACCTCATCAGCTCGCCCGGCTCCGGCAAAACGCTGCTCCTCGAAAAGACCCTCGAGGCCTTCCCGAAAACCGAACGGGTCGCCGTCCTCACTGGCGACATCCAGACCGATAACGACGCCCGCCGCCTCGCCCGCTACGGCTTCCCCGTCCGCCAGATCACCACCGCCGGCGCCTGCCACCTCGACGCCCGCATGATCGAAAAAGCGCTGGCCGATTGGGACCTCTCCACCATTGATACCCTCTTCATCGAAAACGTCGGCAACCTCGTCTGCCCCACCGCTTACGACCTCGGCGAAGAGGCCAAGATCGTGCTCCTCTCCGTCACCGAGGGCGAAGACAAGCCCCTCAAATACCCAGGCATCTTCTTTAAATCCGACCTCGCCATCTTCACCAAAATCGACCTCCTGCCCTTCGTCCCCTTCCAACTCGACGAGGCCCACGAGAACGCGCGCAAGATTCACCCCGGTATTGAGATGATCGATCTGTCCGCCCACACCGGACAGGGAATGGACGCATGGACGCAATGGTTGGCCGCACGCAAAGCCAAACGCCACTCCGCCTGCGCCTAGCGCTCTACGGAGTGGTGCAGGGCGTCGGCTTCCGCCCCTTCGTCCACCGCCTCGCCACCAGTTGCGGCCTCACCGGTTGGGTTCTCAACAACGGCGACGGCCTCGTCATCGAAATCCAATCCACGCGCGAGCGCATCGACGAGTTCACCGCCCGCCTCGAATCCGAGCGCCCCGCCGCCGCCCTCATCCTCGCCCGTGAATCCACATGGCTCGTCCCCGATGACGCCGCCACCTTCGAGATCCGCCACAGCGAATCCGCCGCCGCCCCCCGCACCGGCATTCTCCCGGATCTCGCCACCTGCCCGGAATGTCTCCGCGAAATCACCACGCCCGGCGAGCGCCGCCACCAATACCCCTTCACCAACTGCACCCTCTGCGGCCCCCGCTTCACCATCATCGAAGCGCTGCCCTATGACCGCGCGCGCACCACCCTGCGCGGCTTTGCCCTCTGCCCCGCCTGCGAGAACGAATATCAAGATCCGCAAGACCGCCGCTTCCACGCCCAGCCCATCGCATGCCCGCAGTGCGGTCCCCACCTCGACACCACTCTCGCCGAGGCCGCCGCCACCCTCGCCCGCGGCGGCATCGTCGCCCTCAAGGGCGTGGGCGGCTTCCAACTCCTGACGGACGCGCGCAACGCCGAGGCTGTCGCCGAGCTCCGCCGCCGCAAGCACCGCGACACTAAGCCCTTCGCCCTGATGCTCCCCGATGTCGCCTCGGTCCGCGCGCATTGCCGCCTATCGGAAGAAGAGCACCGCATCCTCACCTCGCCCGCCGCCCCCATCGTCCTCCTCGAGCCCATCCCCGGCACGGACCTCGCCCCCAACATCAGCGACTCCTCGCCCTTCCTCGGAGTGATGCTCCCCTACTCCCCGCTGCACCACCTCCTCATGCGGCTCTGCCCCTACCCGCTGATCGCCACCAGCGGCAACCTCAGCGGCGACCCGATCGCCATCGACAACACCGAGGCCCGCACACGCCTAGGCTCCATCGCCGATCTCTTCGTCACCCACAACCGCCCCATCGCCCGCTCCTGCGACGATTCGGTCGTCCGCGTCACCGCCGGCAAGGAGCAGCTCCTCCGCCGCGCCCGGGGCTACGCGCCGCTGCCCATCCGCGTCCCCTCCGCCCTCCCCAAAGTCCTCGCCGTCGGCCCGCACATGAAGAGCACCGTCGCCATCGCCTGCGGCCACGACGTCATCGTCAGCCAGCACCTCGGCGACCTCGATTCCCTGGAAGCCCGCGCCGCCTTCGAGCGCACCATCGACGACCTCTGCCGCCTCTACCACTTCACCCCCGACCTCATCGCCTGCGACCTCCACCCCGATTACTACTCCACCCAATGGGCCCGCGCCACCGGCAAACCCGTCGTCGCCATCCAGCACCATCACGCCCACGCCGCCGCCTGCGCCGCCGAAAACGATCTCCGCTCGCCCTACCTCGCCGTCGTCTGGGACGGCACCGGCTACGGCCTCGACCACACCATCTGGGGTGGCGAGTTCTTCGCCGTCCACGACAACCACTTCGACCGCATCGCCCACCTGCGTCCCTTCCGCCTGCCCGGAGGCGACGCCGCGGTCCGCCAGGGCTGGCGCGCCGCCGCCGCCATTCAGCACGAGCTGGGACTGGACACCACCGCCCCATCCATCATCCGCCGCATGCTGGAGCAGAACCTCAACTGCCCACTCACCACCAGCGCCGGCCGCCTCTTCGATGCCGTAGCCGCGCTCACCGGCATCGCCCGCGAAAGCACCTTCGAAGGCCAGGCCGCCATGCTCCTCGAATGTGCCGCCCGCACCACCAACGACACCACCGCCTACCCGCTCCCCCTCACCGAAACGCACGCCGATTGGGGGCCCCTCATCCACGCGCTCCTCGAAGACATCGCCCACGCCGTCCCGCCCCCCGTCATCGCGCGGCGCTTCCACAACGCCCTCGCCCAGCTCATCCTCGCTGCCGCCCAGCGCACCCAGCTCCCCAACGTCGTCCTCACCGGAGGCGTCTTCCAGAACGCCCTCCTCACCGCCACCGCCACCAGCCTCCTCCGCGACCACCACTTCACCGTCCACACCCACCAGCGCGTCCCCCCCAACGACGGCGGCATCTCGCTGGGCCAGGCCGTGCTGGCCGCCGCCCCTGTGTTACGTTGATGGAACCGCAATGCGGAATACGCCCGCCCCATCCGCCGTCTCCGTGGCCGGCCTGCGAAGACACTACGGCGCCACCGAGGCCCTGCGCGGCGTCACCTTTGACGTAGACGCCGGCCAGATCTTCGGCCTCCTCGGGCCCAACGGCGCCGGCAAGACGACCGCTCTCGAATGTATCCTCGGCCTGCGCCAGCCCGATGGCGGCGTCATCCACATCCACGGCCTGGACCTCCGCACCCACGCCGCCCAGGCGAAACTGCTCACCGGCGCGCAACTCCAGGGCGCCGCTTTGCAGGACAAGATCACGCCCCGGCAGGCGCTGGAGCTGTTCGGCGCTTTCTATGCCGACCCCTGCCCGGCCGGCGAGCTCCTCGGCCAGTTTGACCTGGAGGCCAAGGCCGATCTCCCCTTCGCCACCCTCTCCGGCGGCCAGCGCCAGCGCCTCTTTCTCGCCCTCGCGCTCGTCAACCGGCCCACCTTGCTCGTCCTCGACGAACCCACCGCCGGCCTCGATCCGCAGGCGCGCCGCACCCTGCGCAGCATGATCCGCGAGCTGCAAGCGGAGGGACGCACCGTCCTCCTCAGCACGCACGATCTGGAGGAGGCCGGCCAGCTCTGCGATCAGCTCGCCATCCTGGACCAGGGCCGTATCATCGCCACCGCACCGCCCGCCGAGCTGATCGCCGGCGCCCAGGCGCCCTCGCGTCTCACCGTCCGCACAGCCCCGCCGCTGGCGCGCGCCGTGATCGAAGCGCTGCCCGGCGTCCTCGCCACCACCCACACCGGCGACACCTGGACTCTCGACGCTCAATCGCCCAATCGCCTGCTGGCCGAACTCGTCCAGCGCGCCGGCGAGGCGGGCGCCGAACTGCTCGCGATCGAGCTCCGCCGCCCCTCGCTGGAAGACGTCTTTCTCGAGCTCACCGGCCGCCCCTGGGCCGGCGCCGCCGAGCCGGGAGATGCCTCATGATGCGCGGGCTCCTCCACCACTTCCTGCTCGTCCTCAACCTGAGCTTCCGCAACCCGCAGGGCATCGTCTACGGCTATCTCGTGCCCGTCATTTTCCTCTTCGCTTTCGGCAGCATCTTCCGCGCCGATACCCCGCCGCTGCTGGATCACATGGGCCAGATCATGACCATCACCATCCTCGGCGGCGCCTGCTTCGGCCTGCCTACCGCCCTTGTCGCCGAGCGCGAACAGGGCATCTGGCGCCGCTACCGCCTGCTGCCGGTGCCCACCGCCTGGCTCGTCTTCAGCACCATGGTGGCGCGCGCGCTGATTGTCGCTTCCTCCGTCCTGGTGCAACTCGCCCTGGCCCGCGCCATCTTCGGTACGCCGCTGCCCAGCCACCCGGGCGCGGCCCTGCTGGCATTCGTCTTCGTCACCGCGGCCTTCCTCGGCATCGGCTATCTGATCGCCGGCCTGGCCGACAATGTGCCCGCCGTCCAGGCCATCGGCCAGTGCATCTTTCTCCCCATGATCATGCTCGGCGGAGTGGGCGTGCCGCTGATGGCCCTGCCGCTGTGGGCGCAACGCGTAGCCGGATTCATGCCCGGCCGCTATGCCGTGGAAGTGCTCCAACCCTGCTTCCAGGCGCCCAGCCCGCTCCAGGGCGCGGCGTTTCGCTTGGGCGCTCTCACCGTCATCGGCCTCGCCGCCGGTCTGGCCGGCGCGAAACTCTTCCGCTGGGAGCCGGGCCGCCGCACCCGCTCCGCCCCCATCTGGGTCGCCGCCGCGCTCGCCGCGTGGGCCGCAGTCGGGGCCATCGCCTGGCAGACCGGCCAGTTGAAGCCGGTCCTCGCCCAGGCCCCCGCGTGGAGCGAAATCACCGAGGCACAGATCGCAGAAATCACATTCGACGGGCTGCCCAACGACAACGACATTGTCGCGTCCCTCGCCCCGCCCTCCCTGGCGCCGGAGGCCACCGCGGACCTCGCGCCCAAGCTCGCCTCCTGGCCTCCGGGCAGGCTCGACGACGCCGGCCAGGCCATCCGCCATCTGGTTGCCCTTGCCGCCATCGCCGATCTCTCCGCCGATCCGCGCGAAGCCGTGCTCGCCCGTCTGATCTTCCGGCAAATCAGCAAGGAGTTCCCGCCCGCCGAGGCCCGCCAGTCTCTCGCCTGGATCATCCTGAGCCCCGAGGATGGCCAGATCATCCGCAAGGCCCCCGAACTCGCACTCTACCGCCATCCGCCCGAGCGCCTCGTCCGCCAGCGCAGTGTCATCTACGCCCAAAAATACCTCGGCCGACTGCTGCGCAAACTCCCGGAGTGACCGCTCTCAGGCGCAACGCGATATAGTGATCCAAGGCTGGATGCTTCGGATTGCATTCCCTGTTGCTCCCACGGCCTGTTGACTGAGCTCGCGCAGGGAGGGAACACTTCGCCATGTCAGTGGAGGGACGGCAGCCCGCCAATCCGGCGACATTCCGCATTCTCCCGCCGTCTCCACGGAGCCCCGCAACGGGCAACCTCAACGCTCGCCGTCTGGCGGCCCTGCTCATCCTGATCGCCGGCGCGGGCCTCCCCGCCTGGTACGCCGCCGCCACCGCGCCGCCACCGCAAACGCGCGACATCCACATCGAGACCTACCGCTACGGCTTCAGCCCCGCGCGCATTCACGCCAATCGCGGAGACCGCCTGCGCCTCACCTTCTCCACTCGCGATACCGGCCAGAGCTTCTTCTTTCAGGACTACGATCTCCACGTCTCCATCGATCCCGGCAACAACCTGGTGTCGGTGCAGAGCATCTCGCGCCCCGACGATCCGGCTGTTGAAATGAAAACCGTCGAGCTCGTCGCCGGGCTGCCGGGCTGGCAGGGCTGGCTCACCTCCAAGTCTCAGTTCCGCAACCACACCTACAACGGCCCGCTGCACGGCACCGAACGCGGCGATCTGATCGTCACCCCCAACTTTCTGCTCTACGGCGGGCTGGGGCTGCTGTTCGCCATTCCGCTGGCGGGCCTGCTGCTGGCCGGCCGCGGCGCGCCTGGCGGCGAAAGCCGCATCAACCTCTTCACCCTCTTCCCCTGGCTCAAGAGGATCATCAAACTCCCCACGTTTCAGTTCAACCTGATGCTGCCCATGCTGGCGGCTTTCTGGCTCATCATCCTGGCCGGCCTGCTCGGCGGCAAGGTGGCCGGCCGCAATGCCGCGCCGATGATCATCTGGGTGCTCTGGCTCTCCGCGCTCATCATCATTCTCGTACCCGTTTTCGGCAGGATCTGGTGCACGGTTTGCCCGCTCCCCATGCTGGGCGAGCTGCTCCAGCGGCGGCGGCTCTCCAAAGATCCAGCAGCAACGGAAAACAAGACCCCGCTGCGCCTTTTCGGCATCCCGCTGGTGTGGCCCGCCGCGCTGAGCAACGCCTGGCCGCGCGTGCTGCTCTTTCTGCTGCTGGGCACATTCAGCACCAACATCGTGGCTCTGCCGCCGGCCACCAGTTGGATGCTGATCGGCCTGGTAGTGCTGGCGCTGCTGGCCTCGTTCCTTCCCGAACAGCGCGTGTTCTGCCGCTACCTCTGCCCCATCAACAGCTACATCAGCCTCTACTCCACCACCGGCCGCGTCATGGTGCGCTCCGTCTCCGAGCAGGCCTGCGCGGATTGCGACGAGCATTTCTGCCTCACCGGCAGTATCAAGGGCTGGGGCTGTCCCTACGGCCTTTGCGTGGGCGAACTCGACCGCAACAACGATTGCGGCGCCTGCATGGAGTGCGTCAAAACCTGCGCCTACGATAACGTCGCCGTCTTCTGGCGCAGCTCGGGTTGGGACAAACAGGTGGCCAGCTACAGCGAAGCCTGGCAGGCCATCGTGATGTTCGCCCTCGCCTGCCTCTACTGCTTCGTCAATCTCGGCGCGTGGGATTCCATCCGCGATTGGACCGATCTGCTGGACAAACAGAACTGGGGTCCGTTCACCCTTTACGCCCTCGCCGTGTGGGTGGTGGGCCTGGGCATTCTACCGCTGCTCTGGTATCTGCTGACCCGCGCCGGCATCGCGCTAAGCCGCTCCGCGCGCGCGGCAGGCACACAGTTCCGCGTCACCAGCGCCGCGCTTATTCCCCTCGGCCTGGCCTGCTGGATCGCCTTCGCGCTCGCCACCACGCTCTCCATGATGACCTTTGTGCTCCAGAGCCTCTCCGATCCGTTCAACTGGGGCTGGGATCTTATCGGCATGGCCGGCAGCCCGTGGCACATCCTCTGGTCGGCCGGCATTCCCTGGCTGCAAACCGCCTGCATCCTGATCGGCGCGGCCTATGCCATGCAGACGCTCTATCATTCCTGGCTGGACGGCGCGTCGCAACGGCGCCGTGCGATCCTGGGCGCCATTCCGTTAGGATCATTCGTGTGGACCGCCGCCGCGAGTATGATCTGGTTCTTCGCCGGGTAGCGACATGAAAAAGGAGACCTCCCGCCCCAAGTCGCCGCGGCCGGCCCGCTCCTCGCTGTGGCGGAGCCTGCGCATCCCCGCCATCATGCTGGGCGTCCCGCTGCTGGTGCTGTTGTACCAGGCAAACCGCTCCGGCCTCTCCGTGGGCCAGATGTTCGAGCATCTCTTCAAGGGCGCGCGCAAAGACGATGCCCAGGTGGCGCCGGCCGAGATTGCGCGCGGCAAGAAGATCGATTTCCTCTCCCCTCTGCCCGTGGGTTTTCCAGTGAAGGACCCGCCCCGCATCGCGAGCTTCCAGATCGTCGATCTCGATAAGGACGGCCTGCCCGAGATCCTCGTCGCCGACATGTTGGCCAACCGGATCGGCTGGATCCGGCAGGCGCCCGCCGGGGTCTATACGGAGCGCTGGCTCAGCCCCGTCCTGCCATCGCCGGCGCACGTCAGCGCCGCGGATATGGACAAGGACGGCGACCTCGATATTCTCGTCGCCTGCATGGGCAAGCTCTTCCCCTCCAACGACAAGATCGGCTCGGTGGTGATCCTGGAAAATGACGGCAAGCTGAACTTCACGCCGCGTACCATCGTCGAACGCATCGCCCGCGTCACCGACGTGCGCGCCGCCGATTTCAACGGCGACGGCCGCCTGGATCTCATCGCCGGCCAGTTCGGCTATGACGACGGCGAAACCCGCTGGATGGAAAACCTGGGCAACTGGCAGTTCCGCTCGCACATCCTGCAGAGCCTTTCCGGCGTCATCCACACCATTCCCGTGGATATCGATCGCGACGGCGACATGGATGTCGTCAGCCTGGTCAGCCAGGAATGGGAGGAGCTCTACGTCTTCGAAAACGACGGCCGCGGCAATTTCAAATCCCACCTTGTGTGGGGCAGCACCAACGAGGACTACGGCAGCAGCGGCATCCGTCTGGCCGATCTCAACAAGGACGGAGCCGTGGACATTCTGCTCACCAATGGCGATGCCTTCGATTATCTGCCGCCGCGCCCGCGGCCCTGGCACAGCGTCCAGTGGCTCGAAAACAAGGGCAAGTTCAAGTTCGAGCATCACCCTATCGGCCGCGTCCCGGGCGCCAGCGCCGCCGTCGCCGCCGATCTCGACGGGGATGGCGATCTCGATATCGCCGCCACCAGTTGCTACAACCTCTGGGAGAGGACTGAATCGCAAAGCATGGTCTGGTTTGAGAACGACGGCAAGATGAACTTCCTGCCGCGCGACATCACGCACACGCCCACGCACCTCATCAGCCTGGAAACGGCCGACATGAACGGCGATGGCAAGCCAGACCTGGTCTCGGCGCGGATGGACGTCTATCAGCCATTCACCAAGGATGGCCGCATCGTCGTGTGGCTCAATCACTGGAGCAAATGAAAGAACCGATGAAAGCAGAACCTCCCGCCCAGCCTGGCGGCTCCGGCACGAAATCGCTGCTCAAAACCGCGGGGCTGGTGGCGGCTTTGGGGCTGGGCACGTGGCTGCTGGCGCCCATCCTGCTGCCTGTCAAAGTGCCGGAGGATTTCCCGAAAACGCCGGAGCTCCAGACGCTGAACCCGTCGATGCGCACGTTGTTGCAGGAGGTCGATAAGGAGGCCCGCCGCAAGCCCGGCTCCATCGAGGCGGTGGGCAAGCTCGCCATGGCCTATCACGCCAACGAGCTCATGGAGCCCGCGGCGCAGGCGTACAAGATCGCGGAAAGGCTCGCGCCCAACGACTTTCAATGGGCCTACGCCCACGCCGTGCTGCAAGAAGAGAACGGTGACGAAAAAGAGCAGGTGCGGCTGTTGCAGCAGACTCTGCGGCTCAAGCCGGATCACGTGCCGGCCCTGCTGAAAATGGCGGACTGGTATTTCAAGCTGGGCCGGCTGGACGAGGCGGCGCGCTCCTATGAACTGGCCGCCAAAGCGCCCGAGGGCGGCGCATCGCTGCAAGCGAACTTCGGGCTGGGCCGTGTAGCCGCGCGCCGCAAAGAGTGGGACAAAGTGATCGCGTACGCCGAGCCGCTGGTGCGCTCCCACTCGCATGTGCTGCCGCCTTATGAACTCTTGCAGGAGGCCTATGGCGCGCTAGGGCAGCCGGACAGGGCGGCCGCGGCGAAGCGCGGCTCCGCTCTGACCACGTGGAAAGCAGTGCCTGCCGTGGAGGATCCACTGAACGAACAGTTGGCGGGGCTCTGCTACTCGCCCACGCGCCTGCTGAAGCACGCCGGCTTGCTGAGCCGCCTCGGCTATCCCACCCGCTCGCTCCAGGCCGCGCGCCGCGCGCTGGAAGCCGCGCCGGCCGATCCCGACGTCCGCAATTTCCTCGCCCGCACCCTGCTGACCTTCTACGCCGAAAAACCAGACGCCATCGACGAGGCGTTGACGCAGTTGTCGGAGTGTCTCCGCCTGAGGCCGGACGATCTCTCGCCCCTCTGGCTGTTCAGCAGCGACTTCCTCTCCGCGCCCAAGCCGCCCGCCGCCGTGGCCAGGCTCCACGGCCTGATGCGTCCGCATGCCAACCTGCCGGAGGCCCATTTCTATCTCGGCCTGGTGGCCGACGCGGAGGGCAACGCCGCCGAGGCAGTGGCCCAGTATCAGGCGGCGCTGAAGGTGAATCCCACTGACTCGTCCGTTTACAACAAGCTCGGCCTGATTCTCGATCACGCCGGCAAGCTGGACGAGGCTGTGGCGCACTTTCAGAAATCCATCCAGTTGAATCCGGCCAACACGGGCGCGCGGTTGAACCTGGGCATCGCCCTGATGCAGCGCGGCAGCTACCCGCAGGCCGCCAAGGAATTCGGGGAGTTGCTCCGGCTGGACCCCCATGACGCGGCCGCGCACTTCTCCATGGGCTTCGCTTACCTCTATTCCAAGCGGGTGGATGATGCCGTCGCGAAGTTCCGCGAAGGGCTGCAATACAAGCCCGGCGACCCCGACGCCCACTACGGCCTCGCCTCCGCTCTGGCCGCCCAGCGCAAGCGCGAAGAGGCCGCCGCCGAGGTGCGCCAGGCGCTAAAACTCCGCCCGGACTATCCGGCCGCGCAGGAGTTGCTCCAGCAGTTGGGCTACCCCTTGGAACGTCCGTAGTCCTGGCGGCCGGTGAACGAGATCAACGACCCCCGGCCGGCTTCGCGCGCCACAGGCCCGGCAGGAACTTGTAGTAGAGCAGGTGACGCCACGTGGACCAGTCGTGCGCGCCGCTGCCGCCCACGTAATACTCGTGCTCGATCTTGTGATTTGCGAGCGCCTTGTGCAGCGCAAAGCAGCGCTCGCCCATGCGCACGTTCGCCTCATGCGTCCCCTGGCCCACGAAGAGGTAATCCACCTTCTTGTTAACGTCGGGATCGTTCAGGAACTTCGCGCTGGTCTTTTCAGAATCCACGTCGCCCGCGCTCAGCACGCCGAATGATCCGAAGAGATCCAGGCTGTTGAAGCCGACAAACTGCGTGTGCCGTCCACCCATCGAAAGGCCGGAGATCGCGCGTCCCTTGGGGCTTTGGATGACGCTATACTGGCTCTCCACCAGAGGAATGATGTGCCCGCGCAGATCCGCCTCGAAGATCGGAAACGTCCGCTCGGTGTGCTTCGGATCGTTGCGATGAACCACCTGATTGTTCGGGATGGCGATCAGCATCGGCACGGCCTTGCCCTCGGCAATCAGGTTGTCCAGGATGAAGTTCGCGCGCCCGTCGTAGATCCAGTTGGAGGCCAGCTCGCCGCTGCCGCCCACCAGATAGAGCACCGGATAGCGCTTGGCGCGGTCATAGCCCGGCGGCGTGTAGACATACAGCTCGCGCTCGCCGTTGGTGACGTTGGAATGGTAGACGTGCCGGGTGACCGCGCCGTGCGGCACGTTGCGCGCGTCGTAATAGGCGGGCCCATCTCCATGCACCACCAGCTGGCTGTATGGCGGCATGGCCGTGAACGCGGCAATGGAATTGTTGGGATCGGCGATCCGCATCCCGTCCACCATCAGATGATACTGATACAGATCCGCCTTCAGCGGCCCAATGGTCAGGGTCCAGATGCCGTCCTCTCCCTTCACGAAGGGCACCGGCTTCGTCGCCGGGCCGATGGCCGTCAACACGGCGCCCGTCAACAGAACTTCATGCGCCTGCGGCGCCTTGAGCCGGAAGACCACGGTGCGGTCATCGCGCACGTCCGGCGAGTTCAGCGTGGCGCTGAATGGGATCAGGTTTTCTGTATTCTTCTGCGGCCGGTAGTCCAGGTTCACGTTCGCCTGCTGCCCAAACGCCGCCAGGCACAGCGCCCCAATGGCCGCCGCGCGGATGGATGAAATCATTGCATTGTCCTCCGGTCACGACCATACTACTCTGGCTGGAGCGTCTCGCGCCGGGGCGCGGGTGTATGCTCCTCAATGCTCGGGAGGGTACTCATGCCGAGGTCTGACGAGTTTGTATCAGTGGTGCTGGATGTCGATGCGGGGGCACAGCCGCAGATGGCCGAGCCGGACGAAGAGACACCATTCCGAATTCTGATATTGGGCAATTTCGGCGGGCAGGCGCGCCCGCGGAAGCCGGTGGATATCGATCGCGACAACTTCGACGACGTGATGGCGGCCATGGACGTGAGGTTGGACCTCGGGCGCGGGGCGGCACTCCAGTTCCGCGAGCTGGAAGATTTCCACCCCGACCGGATCCATGCAAGCCTGCCACTGTTCCGTGAGCCGGCGGAAGCGCCACCGCCGGCCGCGCCCACGAGAAAAGCTGCCGATGTGGATATGGGCTCGCTCGCCGGTGGAAGTCTGCTGGACGATATTCTGAATGCCGGCGAGCCCAATGCGGCACCGGGCCGGGCGCCCACGCACGATCCCATGCAAGAGTTCCTCCGGCAGGCAGTGGCGCCCCACCTGGAGCCGCGCGAAGACCCTGGTGCGCGGAAACAGCGTGCGGCGGCGGACGAGGCGGCTGGGCAGTTGATGCGGGCTCTTCTCCATTCCACTAAGTTTCAGGCGCTGGAGGCGGCGTGGCGCGGGCTCTTCCTGCTGATCCGCCGCCTGGACACCAATTCGCTGCTGAAGGTGTACGTGCAGGACAGGACCCGCGAGGATTTGGCAGAGCTGTTGCCGGCGGCCCCGGATGACGGCGGCTGGTCCGTGGTGGCGGGGCTCTACAGTTTTGGCCAGTCCGCTCAGGACATCGCGTTGCTGCGGGCGCTCGCGCGGTCAGCGCGCGCGGCTGGCGCGCCGTTCGTGAGTGAGGGGGACCTGGGGCAGGCGGAAGCCGAGGCGTGGGAGACGCTGCGGCACGCGCCGGAGGCCTCCTGGATCGGGCTGGCGCTGCCGCGGTTTCTGCTGCGGCTGCCCTATGGCACGAAGACCGCCGCCGTGGAGAGCTTCCCGTTTGAAGAGATCCAAGGCGTGCCCGCTCACAGCGATTATCTGTGGGGCAATGCAGCGCTGGCGTGCGCCTGCCTGCTGGGCGAGGCGTTCAGCCGCGACGGTTGGCGGATGCGGCCGGGCGCGGCGCGCGAGCTCGGTGACATGCCGCTGCACGTCTACGACGAGGACGGCGAGACACGGCTCCGGCCGCCCGTGGAATTGGCCATGACTCCGCCCGACGCCGAGTGGGCGCTGGACGAAGGCTATATGCCATTGATCTGGCTGCGGGGCCAGGATTCGATCCGGCTGGTACGGTTCCAGTCGATTGCCGACCCGGCTGCCCCGCTGTCTGGCCGGTGGGGCTGAACGTGGCTTAGATCTCCGGCACGATGTAGGGCGCGCGGTAGTCGCGGGTCTGCATGGCGTTGGCCTCGGCGTCGCCGATGAAGCGCCCGTTGGCGTCGAGCTTGAGCGGGCGGCCCGCGCGGTAGGCAACGTTGGCCAAGTGGCAGAAGGCGGCCGAACGCGCGCCGATCTCGATGCCGGCGGAGAGCGCCGCGCTGTTGCGCGATTTCACGGCCGCCACAAAGTTCTTCATGTGCGGCACGGTATCGTCGTTGTTGGCCTTCTCCTCGGTGACCAATTCATAGCGCTCCCGCGATCCGGCGCCGGCGCCGCGCGCGCCCACGAAGTTGCCGGCCGCGCTCTTGTAGATCTTGAAGCCGCGGGCATCCACCACCAGAAAGCCGAGATCGCCAAAGAAGATGTTGCCCACGTAGTTGGGGCCGCGCATCTCCACCAGTCCTTCGGGCGGAGTAGGCAGGTTGCGGACCTCAAAGGTCATCTCGCAATCGTCCCACTGGAACGAAGCGTTCTGCGTGTTGGGTGTCTCCTGATCGTCCTGCCAGATGTACTTGCCGCCGGTGCTGATTACCTGTTTCGGCCATGTGGTGCGGCCCAGGCCCCACAGCGCAATATCCATTTCGTGGACGCCCTGGTTGCCGATGTCGCCGTTGCCGGTGTCCCAGAACCAGTGCCAGTTGTAATCGAATTTGTTCTTGCTGAAAGGTTTGAGCTGGGCGGGGCCGAGGAAGCGGTCCCAATCGATGCCGGCCGGCACGGGCTCATCCGGCGTACGGCCGATGGAGAAGCGGCGGCGGAAGCAGAGGGCGCGGGCGCCGAAGACCTTGCCGATGGCGCCTTCGTGGAGCATCTGGATGGCCTTCACCTTGTGCGGAATGGTGCGGCTCTGCGAGCCCACCTGCACCATGCGCTTGTATTTCTGCGCGGCCGCCACCATCTGGCGGCTCTCGAAGATGTTGTGGCTGGCCGGCTTCTCGACGTAGACATCCTTGCCGGCCTGGCAGGCCCACACGGTGGCCAGCGCGTGCCAGTGGTTGGGCAGCGGCAGAGAGACGGCGTCGATCTCCTTCGATTCGAAGAGCTTGCGCATATCGTCAAACTGGCTGGGGTTGTAGCCCTTCGCCTTGTTGATGCGGGCCACGGCGCGCTCGCGCGCGGCCTGATTCACGTCGCAGACCGCGGCGATACGGCAATCCGGAATCTCGTTGTAGAAATCGATGTGATCATTGCCGCGTCCGCCCAATCCGACGACGCCCATCTGCACACGGTCGTTAGCGCCGAGGATGGGGAACCGCGAGGTGGCGATAGCAGCGGCGGCTGTTTTGAGGAAGGTCCGTCTTTCGTTCGTCATGGTGTTCCCAGTTGTGTGCTCCCAGTTGTCAATTCTGTCACCGTCGGACAGGACTGTGGGAACGCACTGGGATGTTGGGCAGAGCGTCAGGGCTGGAAATACAGGATGGCAAGGCCAACAACCACCAGCACTACCAGCGCACTGAGCAGCACCCCATATTGCAGCAGGGTTGTCTCCAATGCCGCGCGAAGGTGTTGCTCTTCCCAGTGAAGCCGTTTCGCAAGACCGTGACTGTGAATCATGGCCGTTACCTCCTTTTGATGAGGGATCGCTCTACCCGCAGTATGCGCCAAATCGTGCAGAATACCAGCCCCAACTGCGAGACACAGCGGGTGCTGCGCGGTTGCCAACGTACAATGAGGAGGTGCAAGCTGACCTCCGCGGAGCGCCGCCTCCCAGCCCCCCTTCCTCTTTGCGGGCGGGCTTTGCGTGGACGCTCGCGGGCAACGGAATCTACGCGGCGTCGCAATGGGGGTTGCTGAGCATTCTGGCCAAACTGGGTGGCCGGGACGTGCTGGGCGAATACGCGCTGGCGGTGGCGCTGACGGCTCCGGTGGCGATGCTGGCGCACTTGAATCTGCGCGCCGTGCTGGCCACGGACGTCACCGGGCAGCGCCGGTTTCGCGATTACATTTCGCTGCGCCTGGTTGTGTCCGGAGTGGCGCTGGCGGCGATGGCAGGGATGGCCGCTGTCTTCGGGCGCTCCGCCGGGATGGCCGCGGTGATCTTCCTCACGGGTCTGGGCCAGACTAGCGAGACCATCAGCGACGCCTACTATGGCGCGATGCAACGACGGGACGAGATGGATCGCATCGCCCGCTCGATGATGGCGCGGGGGATCCTCTCGGCGGCGTCCTTCGCCGCGGCGCTATGGTTCACGGGCGAGCTGGTTTGGGCGGTGGCGGCGGCGGCGGCCGGGCGCCTGATGGTGCTGGCCGTGTATGACCGGCGCATCGGGTCGTTGGACGAAGCGAGTGGTTGGGCGGAGACCAGTTGGAGCGGCGCGCGCAGCATTCTGCGCCAGGCACTGCCGTTGGGCGGCGTGCTGATGCTGGTATCGCTCAACACCAATCTGCCGCGCTACGTGATTGAGGGGCAGATGGGCGTGGGCGAGTTGGGCGCGTTCGCGGCCGTGGCGTCCTTTGTGACCGCCGGCTCCACCATTGTCAACGCGCTGGGCCAGGCGGCCACGCCGAAGCTGGCGCGGCTGGCGAGCCTGCATGAGCCGGCGAGCTTCCTGCGGCTGGCGTCGAAGCTGGGCGCACTTGTGTTTGGGCTGGGCCTGGCGGGCGTCGCCTGCGCGGCGCTGTTGGGGAAAGTAGTTCTGACGCTGGCCTACCGGCCGGAATATGCCGCCTACAGCGGACTGCTGGTGGGGGTGATGGGCGCGGCGATCCCAGGCTATGTGGCGGCGGCGCTCGGGTATGCGGTGACGGCGGCGCGGGCGTTTGACGCGCAGGTGCCCATGTTTTGCATTGTGGCGGCGTGTTGCGGGTACGCGAGCTGGCTGCTGGTGCCGCGGTTGGGCCTCGCCGGGGCGGTGATCGCGATGGCCGTGGCGGCAGCGGCGCAGATTGGCGGGCAGGCGCTGATCCTGCGGCGCGCTTTGCGCCAGATGGAGGCAGCGGCATGAGCGGCGGACAAAGGGCCGATTTTGTCTCGCGGGCCGCGTGGGCGGCGTTATGCATCTTCGTGTTTTCCATCCCGTGGGAGAAGAGCATTCAACTGCCAGGGATCGCGACGCTCTCGCACCTGATCGGGATATTGGCCTTCGCGGCGGCGGCGGTGGTGGCGGTGCGCCGGGGGGAGATCCGCCGGCCTAACCTGGCGCTGGCCCTGGCAGCCGTCTTTGTGGCGTGGGCGGGGCTGACCTGGTTCTGGAGCATCGACCCGGGCTCAACAGCCCATCGAGCGGCCACGTTCGCCGAGCTGCTGGCGATGACGTGGCTCATCTGGGATAGCTGCCGGGACGGGGCGCGGCAGCGGGTGCTGATGCAGGCCTATGTCTGGGGCGCCGTCGCGGCATCGGCCAGCGGATACTTCCGCTACTTCAATAACCAGCAAACCTACTGGCGGCGCTACGCGGCGGCAGGATTTGATCCGAACGATTTCGGGTTGATCCTCGCGCTCTCGATTCCGCTGGCGCTGTACCTGGCGATGCGGCCGGGCTGGGCGCAATGGGCCTACCGCTTTGCCGTGGTGGCGGTGATCGGCGCCATCCTGTTGACGGCATCGCGGATGGCGATGGTGACGACGTTTGCGGCCTTTGTCTTCCCGCTGTGGACTTGGCGGCAGGCCGGCTGGAGCCAGCGCCTTTCCAGCGCGGCCTTGCTGGCAGTGATGCTGCTGGGTGTATTCATCTTCGCGCCGGCGCCGTCGCGCGAGCGGCTGGCGACAATCACCCACGAGGTGACGCGGGGCACACTGCATGACCGGACGACGATCTGGAAAACCGGAGTGAAGGTTCTCAAGCAACATCCGGTGATTGGCATCGGCGCCGGCGCCTATCCGGCGGCAGTGCGGCCGTGGCTGGGGGTGCCGGGCGTCCCGGGGCATTTCTATGTGGCGCACAACACATTCCTCTCCGTGCTGGTGGAGTGCGGCGCGGTGGGCTTTGTGTTCTATGGCCTGATGCTGGTGGTGATCGTGGTGTTTGTGTGGACGATGCCACCGGCGGAGCGCGCGCTGTGGGCGGTGATGCTGGCGGTTTGGGCGATCGGCGTTTCCACGCTCACGTGGGAACAGAACAAACCAAGCTGGCTGATCCTCGCGCTGATCATGACGGAATGGAGCCTGCCCTGGAGGCAGGCCGGGCCTGACGAGTGAAGATCCGGGTACTGGAAATATTGGCGACCCTGAAACGCGCCGGCGCGGAGCGGATGGCGGTGTCGCTGGCGCGCCGGTTGGACCCGGGCCGGTTTGAAACGGGCGTGGTATCGCTCTTTGACGCCTTTCCAGGCGGGCTGGAGCCGGAGCTCGAGACGGCCGGCGTGCCTGTCTGGCACCTGGGCAAGCGCCCGGGCTTGGACCTGCGCATGATCCCTCGGCTGCGGCGTGCAATCCGCGAGTTTGCGCCGGATGTCATTCATACGCACTCCTACGTCCTGCGGTACAGCCTGCCCGCCGCGCTGGCGCTGCGCCCGGCGGCGATGGTGCATACGGTGCACAACCTCGCCGCGAGGGAGGCCACTGACTTCGCCGGGCGGCTGCTCCACCAGTGGACCTTCGGCAGGGCCGTCGCCACTGTTGCTGTGGGCGAGGAGGTGCGCCGGTCTTATCGCGATTGGTACGGCGCGGAGCCGGCGGCCACCATTCGCAATGGAATCGACACAGCCCTGTTCCGGCGGCCCGGCGCGCGGCAGCGATGGAGGGCCGGGCACGGCTTCAGCGAGAGCGACTTTCTGGTGGTCTCCGTGGGAAGGCTCGACCCGCAGAAGAATCCACTGGCGATGATCGATGCCTTTGCCGCAGCCTTCCGCGGCAACACGGACGCGCAACTGCTGATGGTAGGGGACGGAAACTTGAGAGACGCCGCAGCGCAGCGGAGGAGCGAGCTGGGCATGGCGGCGAAGGTGCATTTCCTAGGCACTCAGGCAGACGTGGCGGAGGTGCTGGCGGCCGGCGATGTGTTTGCCTTGGCGTCGGATTGGGAAGGCACCCCGCTGGCTGTGATGGAAGCGATGGCGGCCGGGTTGCCGGTGGTGGCGAGAGCCGTGGGCGGCGTGCCGGAGTTAGTGCTGGACGGCGAGACCGGGCTACTCACTCCGGCGGGCGATGCGGCGGCATTTGCCGGGGCGCTGGCGCGGATGGGGGCGGAACCCACGATGCGCGCCGCCATGGGCAGTGCCGCGCGGCTGCGCTCGGAGCTGTTCAGCGTGGACAGGATGGTGGCGGAATATGCGGCGCTCTTCGAGCGGCTGGCCGGAGGCGGGCGATGAAGGGTCCGGTGATGTTGCTGACGACGAGCCTGGCGCGCGGCGGCGCGGAGACTCAGGTGGTGCTGCTGGCGGTGGCGCTGCGGGCGCGCGGATGGCCCGTGCATGTCGTGTCGTTGGTGGAGCAAAACGCGTTTGAGGCTGAAATGGTGGCGGCAGGGGTGGAGGTCCACACGTTGGGCATGGCGCCGGGCCGGGCGGATCTGCGCGGCGTTGCGCGGCTGGCCGTATTGCTGCGGCGGGTGAGGCCCGCGGTGCTCCATTGCCATCTGTTTCACGCCAACCTGATGGGCAGGCTGGCGCGGCTGGCGTTTCCCATCCCGCGCGTGATCTCCACTTTGCACAGCATGGCGGAGAGCAGCCGGAGTTCGGCGGACGTACGCTGGCGCGACCGGCTGTACCGCGTGACGGATTCGCTGGCGGATTGCACTGTGGCGGTCTGCGAGGCCGTGGCCGGGCGTCATGCGGAAGCCGGAGCGGTGCGGCGGAGCAGGCTGCGCGTGATCCCTAACGGCGTGGACACACGGAAGTTTCGCCCCAATCCAGATCGGCGCGCCGCGACGAGTTTGTCTGGCTGGCGGCGGGGCGGCTGATGTGGAAGAAGGACTACCCGACCATGCTGCGCGCGGCGGCGATGCTGCCGGGCTGCACCCTACGGATCGCCGGCGCCGGGCCGCTGGAGGAGGAACTGCGGGCCCTGGCGGGGCAACTGGGCGTGAAGGCCAGCTTCCTGGGCGCGCGGGAGGATCTGCCGGCGTTGATGAAGGCGGCGGACGGGTTGGTGCTGTCCTCCGTGGTGGAAGGGCTGCCGATGGTCCTGCTGGAGGCCGCGGCCAGCGGGCTGCCCTCTGTGGCCACCGCTGCCGGCGGCGCGGGTGAGATATTGACGGGCGCCCAGGCGGCGTTCCTGGTCCCGTGCGGAGACGCCGGGGCGCTGGCCGGCGCGATGGCGCGGCTGGCCGCCTTATCCGCCGAGGCGCGGCTGGAGCTGGGCCGGGCGGCGCGGGCCGGCGTGTTGGCGCGGTTTGATCTGCCCGTGGTGGTGTCCCGCTGGGAGGAGCTGTACGGCGAGGATTGACATGGATGTGACCAACCGCTACGTCCTGGATTTTGCGGTGCGGTACGCGCGCGAACACGCTGCCGCGCGGGTGCTGGATTATGGCTGCGGCGCGGGCCGTCTGGTACAGGCAGGGCTGGCGGCTGGCTTGGCGATCTCCGGCGCGGATGTCTACTACGGAGGCTCGAAGACGCGGGCCGAGGCCGAGCAGGCGGGCTTTTTGGGCTCGGCGATCCGCGAGATGCGCGACGGGCGTCTGGACTTCGCGGACGAGACGTTCGGTCTGGTGGTCAACAACCAGGTGATGGAGCATGTGGAGGATCTGGACGCCGTGCTCAGCGAGATCCATCGTGTACTGAGGCCGGGCGGCACGGTGCTCAGCGTGTTCCCCTCCCGCGACGTGTTCCGCGAGGGGCACATCGGCATTCCATTCGCGCATTGGATGACCCAGGGCTCGCGGCGCCGGTTGCTGTATACGTGGGGCCTGCGCTCCCTGGGGCTGGGCACCTGGAAACAGGAGGCGCCCACTTGCCGGCAGTGGGCGGTGGACAAGCTGGCATGGATCGACACCTATACGCGCTACCGTTCCCGGCGGGAGATCGGCGCCTGCTACGACAAGTACTTTTCGAACGAACTGCGGGAGAGCGACTACATCCGGTACCGGCTGCTGGCCCAGCCTGGGCGTGAGACGCTAGCGCGGCTGGCCGCTCTGCCGGGCATCGCGCCGGTGGCCCGCGCCATATTCCGCAAGCTGGCCTTTCTGGTGATCGTCTCGAAAAAGGCGGCCGGATGAAGATCGTCTACATCATCACGCGCGCCGACGCGGTGGGCGGGGCCAGCATCCATGTCCGGGACATGGCGCGGGCGATGCGGGAGCGGGGTCACGAAGCGACGGTGCTGGTGGGCGGGCGCGGTCCTGTGACCGATCAACTGGAGGCGGCGGGTGTGCCGTTTGAGAGTCTGCGCTGGCTGCGGCGGCAGGTGAATCCGCTGCGGGACGCGCTGGCCGTCGTGGAGATAATGCGGGTGCTGCGGCGCTTGCAGCCGGACCTGGTATCGACGCACACGGCCAAGGCGGGCAGCGTGGGCCGGGCGGCCACGCGGCTGCTAGGGTTGCCGGTGATCTACACGCCGCACGGTTGGCCGGCCGGCGAGCGAATGGGGCGAAAGGCGCGGGCGGTATTCGCGCTGGTGGAGAGGATCATGGCGCGGTGGTGCGACGCAATTATCTGCGTGTGCGACTACGAGCGGCGCCTGGCGCTGGACAAAGGGATCGCCGGGGGCGAGAAGCTTTTCGTCGTGAGAAACGGGGTTCGGGATGTGAGCACGGATTTTCGCTGCACCCCGGAGCAAGCGCCGGTGCGGATCTGTTCGGTAGGGCGGTTTGACGATCCGAAAGACCAGCGGACCCTGCTGGAAGCTTTGGCCACGTTGCGGGACCTGGACTGGTCGCTCGATCTGGTAGGCGACGGCCCGCGGCAGGAGGAGATGCGTAGCCTGGCGCGGGCGCTGGGGCTGGGCGAGCGGGTGCGGTTTTGCGGATACCTGGCGGATCCATCCGGACTACTGGCCCAAGCCCAGGTGTTTGCGCTGTCGTCGCGTTCCGAGGCGTTTCCGCGGAGCATCCTGGAGGCGATGCGCGCCGGGTTGCCGGTGGTGGCGACGGATGTGGGCGGCGTGGGCGAGGCGGTGACGCCGGAAGTAACGGGATTGCTGGCGCCCGCCGGGGATGCGCCGGCTCTGGCTTTGGCCCTTCGCCGGCTGGTGGAATCGGCGCCGCTGAGGCGCTCGATGGGGGACGCGGCGAGGGCGGCTTACGAACACAGTTTCCGTTTTGAAACCATGGCCGATCTGACAATGCAGGTCTATGCTACGGTACAAAGCAGGACCGCCAGATTGCGGCCGCCTGCCTAGAATGGATCCCCGTACGACCAGTCCCGGTTGCCCCCCTGACGCAGCGCTTGCTGCCGGACAGTTGAGCGCAGGATTGCGAGATTCCGGTGCGCTCCTGGTGAAGCGGATCCTCGATATCGTGGTGGCTACCATCCTGCTTTTTCTGGCCATTCCATTCGCCGTTTTCATCGCGCTGGCCATTGTTTTGGACAGCCGGGGACCGGTGTTTTTCGCGCATCCCCGGATCGGGAAGGGCAACCGGACGTTCCGATTGTTCAAATTCCGCACCATGGTGCGGGATGCCGACACGGTGCTGGAGGAGTATCTGAGCGCCCATCCGGACCTGCGGTCGGAATGGAACGAGACGCACAAGCTGAAGATTGACCCGCGGGTGACGCGGGTGGGCCGGTTGCTGAGAAGAACGAGTCTGGACGAACTACCGCAGTTGTTCAGCGTGCTAGGCGGCGAAATGAGCATGGTGGGGCCGCGGCCGATTGTGGAGGACGAGATTCAGAAGTACGGTCCGTTGTTCGCCCTGTACCTGCAGGCAAAGCCGGGGCTCACCGGTCTGTGGCAGGCATCGGGCCGCAGGGACAACAGCTACCAGACGCGGCTGGCGCTGGATCGCCGGTACCTCCAGGAGCGCACCCTGGGGATGGATCTGCTGGTATTGCTGAAGACGATCAGGGTGGTGTTGTTAGGACATGGCGCTTATTAAGTACAAAATGCCGGCCAACTTGCTGGCGCTCACGCTCTTGACCTGCGGCTGGAGTGCCCAGGGTGCTGTCAAGCTGGCCACGCTGGTGGCGGACCACATGGTGGTGCAGCGCGACGTAGCGGTGCATGTGTGGGGCAAGGCCGCACCCGGTGAAATGGTCACCGTGCAATTCCGTGGCGAGACGGCGGCGGCAGCGGCGGATGATCTGGGCCAGTTCCACGTCTACCTCGCGCCCGGCAGCGCAGGCGGCCCGTTCGAGATGCGGGTGAAGGGCGCCAACGAGATTGTGCTGAAGGACATCCTGGTGGGCGATGTGTGGGTGGCTGCCGGGCAATCCAACATGGAATGGCCCATCCGCTGGGCGGGCGCGCCGGAGACGGAGATGGCCGGGGCGCGCTATCCCCGGATCCGGCTGTACCGGGCGATGCACCGCGTATCGGAATATGCGTTTGCCGATCTCTATGGCAAGACGTGGGCGGAATGTGCACCGGACACGGTGGCGGATTTCTCGGCCGTGGGGTATCACTTTGGCCGCAACCTGCAGGAGAAGCTGGACGTGCCGATCGGGCTGATCCAGATCGCGTGGGGCGGTACGCCGATTGATAGCTGGACGAGTTTTGGCGCGCTGACCTCAAACGCGGCGCTGATGCCGGCGCTGGCCGAATGGGCGCGGATGATGCAGGATCATCCGGCGGCGCTGCTGCAATACCAGCAGGCGGCCAAGCAATGGGAGGCTGCATCGGCGCGGGCGAAGGCGGCCAAGGCGCCCTTTGCGGAGCCGGCCCCGGGGAAACCGAAGGGCCCAGAGGGTCCGTGGAAGCCGGGCGTGATCTTCAACGGGATGGTGGCGCCGGCATCTCAGTTTCCGATCCGCGGCGTGATCTGGTATCAGGGCGAGAGCAACACGGCGGAGCAGCGGGCGCCCTACTACGGACTGCTGTTCCGGACCATGATCGAGGACTGGCGGCGGGCGTGGGGCTTGGGCGACTTCCCCTTCCTGTTCGTTCAACTGTCGGCATTCGGCGCCGACGCGGAGAACGACTGGCCCGTGGTGCGCGAGGCGCAGCGGCGGGCCTTGGCCGTGGCCAACACGGCGATGGTGCAGGCGATCGACGTAGGAGAGCGGGACAACATTCATCCGAAGAACAAACGGGAAGTGGGGCGGCGGTTGGCGCTGGCGGCGCGCGCGGCGGTGTACGGGGAACGGGTGGAGTATTCAGGGCCGTTGTTCCGCCGGATCACGCAGGATGGCGCGGCGTTGCGTGTGTGGTTCGATCATGCGGGCGGGCTTACCGGGCGGGGCGGCGATTTGCAGGGCTTTGAAGTGGCCGGCAAAGACCGGGTGTGGTCGGCTGCGTCGGCGCGGATCGACGGCGCCACCGTGCTTGTATCCAACCCGGCCGTGCCGAAGCCGCTCTACGTGCGGTATGGCTGGGCCAACTTCCCCGAGGGCAACCTCTTCAATGCCGATGGGTTGCCGGCCGCTCCGTTCCGCTCGGAGTAGGCGCGGCGGCTACTTGGCGGGCGGGGTCCACGGGCGCCATTCGATCTTGCGCACGCCGGCCACGGTGGCGTAGGTGGCGATGCCGAAGGGGATGGATCTATCGATCTCGCCCTCGCGCAACGAGATGTATTTCTTGCTGATGTCGACGTTGATGACGGCTTCCTCATCGATCCATGCCAGGATCGCGTTCTGGGTGACGCGCAGCCGCAAGGCATACCAGCGGTTCAGCTCGAATTTTTTGGCAAACGAGGTCTCATTTCTCAGGGCGTCGGCGCCATCGATGTTCGACAGGCCGACGACTTCGCCGCCCCACCCGCCGTTGATCCAGGTGCAATAGGAGTCGCGCACGGGAAACGTGATCCCCGCGAAAAAGTCACTCCCTTTTATACGGGCGGCCTCGATTCGGAGCTCGTAGCCGGCGGCGGGGAACGGCACCGAAGGAGACGCCCAGTTGATGCCGGTGAGGATTCCAGAGCCGATGGTAATGACGCCCTTTTCCACGGTGACTTTGCCGGCCCCGAGAAAATCTGTTTCCTTCCAGCCCGTCAGCGACTTTCCGTCGAAGAGCGCGCGCCATCCGGCGGCGGCGCCATCAGCGGCGGGCTTCGCCTCTTGCGCGGCTAGGGGGCAGAGCGCGAGCACCGCGGAAAGGCAGACGGCCGCAGTCCTGTGATGTCTCATCAAATCCAACACCTCCTCAATAGAAAAGCGGGGCGCCATGCCACTAGCACGACGCCCCGCAGCGAACCAGTACTCCAAGCCGGTGACTTTGAGTTAGCGGCCCCGTCCGAGGAATCCGCTCTTGTCGGCTTCGGCCGCCGCGCCTGTGGGTGGCGGATATTCCTTTGCCCCGGCGGGCGCGGGTCCGGCGGCATTGAGTACGCGGATGGCCGCCCTGCGGACGGGCTCCGGCATATTGGTGGCGCTCAACATGGTGTACATTTCCATCGCGCGCGGCTTGTTGCTGGCCAGTAGGGACTCAGCGCAAAGCAGCGAGGCGCGGGCGGCCACCGGGAACACCGGAGGCTTGGTCCGGCCGAGAGCCGCTTGCAGGGCTCTGGACGCCTGCAAGCCGCCGATCATGCCCACGGACGCCGTGGCGGCGCAGGCGGTCTCGGCGTTGCTGTGATCAATCAACTTAATCAGCGCGTCCAGGGCCTTGATGTCCTTGCGCACGCCGATTGTGTTGATGACGCCGATCTGCAGGTTGCCGGTCAGTTTCGGAAGGGCTGCGCGCAGCACGTCGTCCACCAGTGGATCCGGGTTCGGCTCCAGTCCGAAGCGGGCGTAGCAACCCAATTGCGGGTGGCTCAGCAGGGCTGCCATCGGTTGGATGGCATCCTTTCCGCCGACGAATGCGAGCTTCTTGCAGGCGATGGCCTTTTGGAACAGAGTGGATTTCGGATCCTTGACCATCGCGACGAGCTTTGCCGGGGGCAGAGTCCAGATGGGCAGGGCGTCGAACTCAGGCGGGACCGTCGGGGCCGGTGGCCGGGGCGGCTTGGCTGCGGCAGGCGCGGGCGGCGTCTGCGGGGCTCCCGGTGCGGCCGGGGCTGCGGCTGGAGGTTGATTTTGTCCTGGTGCTTGTGCCATTCAAGTAATCTCCTGTGTAGTTCCTGTCCCTTACATGCTTGTGGCCAGCGCTTCCATCCGCCAGGGCTCGCGATAGGCCCGGCTGCGCATGCGGTTGGCTTCTTCGTCGTTGATGAACATGCGCTTGGCCGGATCCCAGGTCAACTTACGGTTGAGCTGGGCGGCGATCCAGGCAGCGTGCGATGTCACGTGGGTATGAGCGGTGACTTCGGCGTTGGCTCGCGGCAGATGCCGGGAGCGGACGCATTGCAGGAAGTCGCGGATGTGTTCCGCGGTGGGATCGTAGCGCTTGCCCTGGCGGGTAGGCAGCAGCGATTTCAGGTTAGGCGACACTTCGATGCGGCCGCTATCGCCGGTTTCCACCCAGCCTTCGGTTCCCTCGAAGCGGTTGCTGCATGAGCCCAGCAGGCTCCAGCTGTGGTTGCGCAAAACCAGCTTGACGCCATTGGCGTAGCGGCAGTTGATGGTGTACCGGCTGATGAGGCCGTCGCCGCGGAAGATGCCGCCTTCGGGCTCGTATTCCACCGGCTCGGTGTGCTCCATATCGGCAGCCCACTGCGCGGTGGCTACGGTGTGGGATGCCCACTCCAAGAGTCCGGCATGGAAATCCCAGAACTCGCCACGGCCGCGATCGGCATAGCCGGAATTGTAAGGCCGCCAGAGGCACGGGCCCAGCCACTTATCCCAATCGAAGACCAGAGGATCCGGCACCGGCGTGGTTTCCGGCCACCAGCCGTGCCCGCCCGCATCCACGGTGCCGAGCCCGATGGCGGTATCGGCATGGACGGCCAGCAGGCGCCCGAGCTTACCGCTGCGCGCCAAGCCCACCGCAAACTCAAAGGCATATTGATTTCTGCGCTGGGCGCCGGACTGGTACACCACGCCGTAGCGGCGGACGTTATCGGCCATCGCGTAGCTTTCGGCGATCGACATGGCGCCGGGCTTTTCGATGTACATGTCCTTGCCGGACTGCGCCGCCCACATGGCCATGGGGCCGTGCCAGCGATCGCTGGTGGCAATCAGCAGAGCGTCGATATCGTTGCGGGCGAGAATCTCCGCCGGGTCCTTGTACATGACGCAGTCATTGGTCTTGTAGTAGCCGTCGACGGCGCTCTTGACCATCTCCCGCGCGCTATCGCGGATGTCGGCAATGCCGACGAAGCGCACGCGGTCATCGCCGAGCATCATGCGCAGATCGGCCATGCCGCGGCCGCGGATTCCAATTCCGCCCACCCGGATCTGATCGACCATGGCATAGTTCCCAACCAGCACTGGTCCCACTTGACCGGGCGCGGGGCTGGCGATTTGGGCGGCCGCTGGTGCGGCTACTACGGCGGGCACTGCAACCGCGGCGCCGACCTGGGCAATGGCTTTCCCAAATCCCCTGCGAGTTGTACCTAACTTCTTTTTCACTATGTTCTTCTCCATCAACGGCCACGTGGCTCTAAAAATCGGGCAACCGACATTAGCATCTGAACGTTATCACCTTGCGAGCTTGGGCTCAAGGGCAAGGGTGGGGGCAAAGGCGGGCGGCGGGCCGCGCCGCCGGCAGTTTACAGTTTCTTGAGCAGGATATTGCGGAACTCCACCTTCATCGGCGGGCCGACGTGGAGTTGTAGACCGAGGAGTCCTTCCATGACTCGGCCCTTGGGATCCTCGTCAATGCACATGCTCATGATGCGGCCGTTGATGACGTGGACGATGGTGATGCCGCGCGCGATGATGTGGATCTGATTCCAGTCTTCCACCTTGATGACGGACTTGAGGGCATCGGCTTCGCCGGGGCTGCCGATCAGTTTCGGAGCGCCCGTCTCGGACATGCGCACAAACTGGCCGCGCGGCGCCACGAAGCCGCGCCCGCGCTCTTCATAGAGCATGCCGGTGAAATTGCTCTTGCCGTCGATATCGGCCTGGTAGCCTTTCAACACATACTTGCCGACATCGGGCAGCGCCGTGCTGCGGTACTGCACGCCGCTGTTGGCGCCCTCGGTGAGCTTGAACTCGGCCTTGAATTCGAAATCGGCCGTGACACCGCCGCGCCAGATGATGAACGTGTTCAGCTTCAACTTATTCTCGGCAGTGGTCTCGCCGGTGAGGACGCCGTTTTCCACGCGCCAGAATCCGGGCTCGCCATCCCAGTTGTTGAGGGTCTTGCCATCAAAGATGGGCACGAAGCCTGTATTGTCGTCGGGTGCGGCGGCGCGCGGACCGCGGCCGGCCGGACGCGGCTTGGGCGCATCGGCGGGCGGCTGGAATGCAAACGCGGGAATCACGAGTGCCGCGGCTAGTGCGGCCAGTAAAGCGGTCCGGACGATTCTGGGTATCATGGCGGTCTCCATTTGCTCAATTGCTCTCTTGGGTCCCACAGCCCGTCATTTGGGCCATTGCACGGTGACACGTCGGAGGCATTGCCCAGATTCTATGCTCTGTACGGTGGTCCGCACAAGCTATCCGCATCTCTTTCGCTTTTCCTGGCGCAAGGCATTGCGGAAGAGTGCTGCGGAAAAACTCTAGCCGGTATCCGCTGTACGCGTCATAATCGACGCATGACCGCGCGCCATCTCCTCATCCTCGCGTCCCTCTGCGTGATGCCGGCGTTCGCCGCCGACATCACCGGCAAGTGGACCGCGTCCATCGACACCCCAATCGGGCTGCAGAACTACGTCTACGATTTCAAGGCGGACGGCGGGAAGCTCACCGGCACCGCCAAGAACAGCATGGGCGAAGCCGCCACTCCCATCACCGAAGGCAAGATCTCCGGGGATACGGTGACGTTTGTCGAAGTTCTGAAGCTCGAAGGCAACGAGATCAAGATCACCTATACAGGCAAGATCGCCGGCGATGAGATCAAGTTCGCCCGCCAGGTGGCCGAGTTTGCCAACGAGGAGTTTGTCGCCAAACGGGCGAAGTAGTTATTGCAGCGCCTTGCGGATGGCGGATGCCGCCACGGGCGCCAACAGTTCGTATCCACGCGCGTTGGGGTGCAGCCCGTCGCCCGAGAATCCGTCCTTCAAGAAACCCTTCTCGTCCACTGTGGCGGCGTAGTAATCGGCGAGGATCGCGCCGCTGGCGGCGGCGTATTCTTTCAGCCAGGCATTCAACTTGAGGATGTCGGCGGGCGGGCGCCGCTCGGTCTGCTTGCGTGATGTGTAGTCGCTCACCGGCATCACCGTGCAGAGGATCACTTTGATGCCGTGCGCTTTCGCCAGCTCCGTCATGGCCCGGAAATCGTCGGCGATCTGCGCGAGCGTCACCGGGCCGGTGTTGCGCGAGATGTCATTGGTGCCGGCGAGGATGATCAGCGCCGCGGGCTTCAGGTTGATGACATCGGGGTACATGCGCACCAGCATCTGCGCGGTGGTTTGTCCGCTGATGCCGCGATTGACGTAGGGCTGATCCGGAAATGTCTGCGCCAGCTTCCAGCCGTCGGTAATGGAATCGCCGAGAAAGACCACGCGCCGGGGCTCGGCCGGCAACGCCTTCAGCCGCTGGTTATCGGCATGATAGCGGCCCAGTTGATTCCAGTCCTGCAACTGATCGGCCAGATTCTGGGCCGTTGTCTGCAGGCAGCAGCCGGCCTTTGGCGGGGCGTACTCGTCCACCAACTGGGCCCACGCGGCCGTCGCCATGAAAAGAAGAAATGCCACTCGTCTCATGCCCGGCATTATCGCACCGCGCGGCTTTGATACGATGGCGGGCGCCATGAAACTCGCCCTCCCGCTGCTGCTGCTGCCCGCGTTTCTTTTCGCCCAACAGGGCACGGTGGATCACATCACAGTGCACGGCAAGAGCCTGGAAGGAAATCTGAGCAACGATCCGGCGGACCGCAGTGTTTCGGTGTACCTGCCGCCGAGCTACAAGAAAGAGACCAAGCGCCGCTACCCGGTGGTCTACTTCCTGCACGGTTTCACGGACAGTGACGAACTCTGGTTCCGCGCGGAGAAGCACTGGATCAACTTGCCCAAGGTGCTGGACAAAGCGCTCGCCGGCGGTGGAGTGCAGGAGGCGATT
Source organism: Bryobacterales bacterium (assembly GCA_016721425.1). Classification (GTDB taxonomy): domain Bacteria; phylum Acidobacteriota; class Terriglobia; order Bryobacterales; family Bryobacteraceae; genus Paludibaculum. Next base: position 612,004 of record JADKID010000005.1, read on the forward strand.
GTCGTCATGCCGAACGCGCTGACGCGCTTCGGCGGCAGCATGTATTCGAGTTCGGTGACGACCGGCGACTGGGAGACGTTTGTCGCCAGGGAGCTGGTCGCGTATGTCGACTCGCATTACCGGACGCTGGCGCGCGCCGAGAGCCGCGGCCTCACCGGCCACTCGATGGGCGGCTACGGGACCATCCGCATCGGCATGAAATTCCCCGAGATCTTTTCCAGTTTTTACGCGCTGAGCCCGTGTTGCCTGTCCGGCCCGAACCCCGCGCGGCCGGACGGTGTGCCGCGGGCGGAGTCCCTCAAGGCCGGCGACGACATTGCGAAGCTGGATTTCGGCACGAAGGCGCAACTGGCCTCGGCTGCGGCGTGGAGCCCGAACCCGAAGAATCCGCCGTTCTTCCTGGACCTCACCACGGCGAATGGCGAGGCTCGTCCGGCGATCCTGGCCAAGCAGGCCGCGAGCGCGCCGCTGGTGAATATCGATCAGTATGTCGCCAACCTGCGCCGCCTCCGCGCGGTCGCCTTTGACGCCGGCGACAAGGACGTGCAAATCGCGGGGACGATCCGCACGCTCGACAAGATTCTGACCGATTACGAGGTGCCGCATCTGTTCGAGATCTACGACGGCAATCACGTGAACCACATCGCGGACCGGATTGAACAGAGGGTGATGCCGTTCTTTTCGAAGAATCTGGATGCGACGCAGCCGGGGCGGCGGCGGTAGACGCGGATTGGCTGGGCGACACACCATCAGGAGCTCCCCCGCTCTGGAGCGGCCCTTGGTTTGACGAGGAAGTGGTCCTTCAAGGGGTTTTGGAGACAGACATGAAACAGCGAAGAGCATTGGCGGCGGCATTTCTGCTGTTGACAGCGGGCGCTCTGACGATTAATCAGACATACGCACAGCAACGCGCGGTGGTGAAGCCTGTTGATAGCGGGGAGGCGCTGGTGAACCCTGCGATGGGCTGGGCCTTTCACCACTACGACAACAACATCGTTCGATACGGGCTGGATCTTGAGCCATCCGACACGGTGGACGATTTTCCCGGGGCCAGCGTGATCTACCTGCGCCTGGCATGGTCGTACCTGGAACCGGAGGAAGGCAAGTTCAACTGGCAGATCGTCGACACGCCGGCACAACGTTGGATTGACAAGGGTTTCCAGGTGGCCTTTCGTTTCAGTTGTGCCGAGTCAGATTCCGCGCAGCCAAATGCCACGCCGAAGTGGGTCCGGGACGCGGGCGCTAAGGGCTACTACTTCAAGCCGCGGGCAGGCATCGACGAAAGCGGCAAGATGTGGGAGCCGAAATACGACGATCCGGTCTTCCTGGAGAAACTCGACCACTTCCTGGCCGCTGCCGCGGCGCGCTACGATGGCAATCCCAACGTGGCGTTCATTGACGTCGGGTCTTTCGGCGTCTGGGGCGAGGGCCACACGCACGCCACGACCCGGCTGCCCTACGATGCGCGCACGGTGAAACTGCACCTGGATCTGCACAAGAAGCATTTTAAGAAGACACTGCTGGCGGCCAACGATGACTTCTCCAACCAGGGCCGGGGTTTGGAGACACTGCACTACGCACGGGAGCTTGGGATGACCCTGCGGGACGACAGCATTCTGGTGGCGTGCAAGGAGCAGGCCTCTCATCATGCCTACGTTTCCGATATCTTCTGGCCGCACCTGCCTGTGATACTCGAGATGGAGCATTACGGGCCCTCCGTGTCGCGTGGATGCTGGCAAGATGGCGTACTTTTTCTGAAAGCGATCGAGGATTACCGGGCGGCCTACGCGACGGTTCACTGGTATCCGCGCGAGTTCTATCAGAAGAACAAGAAACTGGTGGATGCCATCAATCTGCGTCTCGGCTACCGCCTTCAATTGCTTGAGGCCTCGTGGCCAGCTGAAATGGCGCGCGATCAGCCTCTCACGGTGGGTTACCGCTGGCGCAACGCGGGAGTGGCGCCCTGCTATCCCGGCGGGCACCCAGCCATCACGCTCAAGGATGCCAAGGGAGGCATCGTGGGAGTCTTCGTGGATGAGAATTTTGACCTGCGCACGTTGCCCACCGGGCCGGCGGGAAAGGCGCTGCCGGTGGGAAGGCAGGAGCAAGCGTCGAGCCAGGCGGATCGGCCATTCATCTCGTATGCCCTCCCGCCTGAGCCCATCTTCAAACCGGGCGCCTATGATGTGTTCATCTCGGTGGGAGACAAGGCTGGCTCACCAAAGATCGCGCTGCCGCTTGCCGGCAACGACGGACATCAGCGATACCGGTTGGGCAGGATCGTTGTTCGATAGGCGGGCGAAAGTGGGGGGGGGGGGAGCGCGGATGGCTGGGAGACAGGGACTCGAACCCCGATACGCGGCTCCAGAGGCCGCAGTCTTACCATTAGACGATCTCCCAGCAAGGAGAGCTCTCAGCCACAATATAGCACAACAAAGCGCCTGTTTACACGCTCTGCTCTAGTTTCGGATAACGTAGGCTGAAAGGTTTTTTCGGGGACTCCCGGCGGCGTTCTTGTCCCGCCGGCGCTAGCGCCACCGCGTCGATTGCATACCATGTTCCGGGCGCGAAAGGGCAAGCCCACCTTCGGCCGGATCGCCTCGGGTCGCCGGGGCCGAGTGCGTCGCTTCACTTCCAGGATTGCATCCAGTCCCGCCTGCAGCCCATCTGTTCGGTTGAAATCGGCAACGCTCCGTCGCCGGGCCGCATCTAGCTAATATCGTTGTGTCGGTAAGCAGGCAGGTTCGCCGGGCCGACGACCTCGTTACGGTTTTCTGATGCGACCACTTCTCATTGCAATATTTGTTTGCGCGCCGCTCTCCGCCCAGCTGATCAACTGGGGCGTGAAGGGCGGCGTGCCCTTCAACGACGCCGTCAAAGCGGCAGGGACTTTCAGCAGCAACTTCAGCCGCTGGACTGTGGGCCCGGTGGTGGAGGTGAATCTGCCGGCGGGCCTGGGTCTGGAGTTTGACGCGCTCTACCGGCGCACGGGCTACACCTTCGCCAGCACCAACAACTCGGGCTCCATCGAGTTTCCGCTGCTGGTGAAGTACAAGTTTCCGGGCACGCTGGCGCGCATGTATGTGGATGGCGGCTTTGCATTCCGTCACATCGGGGACATTCCGCTGCTCCAGGATGCTAATTCCAAGGGCCTGGTCTTCGGAGCAGGCTTCCGCTACGATCTCAAGCTGATCAAGATCAGTCCGGAGCTCCGCTATACACGCTGGGGCAACGAACCGTTCTCTTATACCGATCTGAAGTCGGCGCGCAACCAGATGGAGTTTCTGATCGGCATCACGTTCTAGCTTTACGACGTCGGCTTTTCCTTCGGCGGGACGTAGGCCCAGAAATCGCGGGTGACGCGTTCGGCCAACTCCGCCAGCTTGGTCTGCACGGTGGCGTGAGAGGCACTGCGGACGATGAAGCCCACATGACTGGCCTTATCCATGCGCCAGACGATGTCGGGGTCGGTGTATGCGCTGGTGTCGGGATGCTCCTGGCGCGCGAGCGATACCAGCAGGCCGGCGTATTCCTGGCGTGGGGCGGGCACTTGGTAATCCGTCTTTCCGCCGGCCACTTCGATGCGGGCCCACTCGGCCCACAGGTTGATGCCGGTGGCGGCCTCCACCAGTTCCGCGATGTGGGCGCCGCCGACTCGGGCTGCGGTCTCCAGGAAGTAGACCTTGCCATCGTGTCCGATGATGAACTCGGTGTGCGACACGCCGCGGACCAGGCCGAGGGCGGCCAGCAGGTGGCGGTTCATTTCGAGGAGCAACTGCTCGCGCTCCGAGCCGCGCTCGAGCAATGCGGTGGTGAAGACGCCGCCGTGATGCGAGACGTCGAGCGGCGGGCGGCCGTAGCCGCTGGCCACGGCGAAGCGGATCTCGCGCTCATAGACGATGGAATCGACGTGGAAGATGTCGCCGGGCACGTAGCGTTCCAGCAGGTAGTTGGGTTGCAAGTCGCCCAATTGCTCCAACGCCTGCCAGAGCTGATCCGTATTTTCGATCTTCTGGATGCCGATTGCGCCGGCGTAGCTGCGCGGCTTCAACACCCATGGCCCGGGCACTTTGTCGATGAAGCGCTGGATGCGCGCATGGTTGAGGATGTGGACAAACTCGGGCACTTCAATGGATGCCTCGTAGGCCGACATGCGCATGGCGAGTTTATCGCGGAACCGCCGCACGGTGGTCTCGCCCATGCCGGGGATGCGGAGGTGCTCGCGGAGAGAGGCCGCCAGCTCGAGATCGAAATCATCGAGAGGGACGATGCGATCCAGGTGCTCGGTGCGGGCCAGATAGGCGACGGCCTTGAGCGTATCCGCTTTGTTCCACTCGCGATCGACATCCGGCATATAGAAGAATTCGTCGATGGATTCGCGGGGCCAGTTGGCGGTGTCCTTGAGGCTGAGCGAGGTGAGGAGCAGCACGCGCGCGCCCTCGGCCTTGGCCTGGCGCAGGAACGCGTGGCCCTTCTCATAGCTCGCGATGGCGAGGATGGTGACGGGTCGGCTCATAGGTATGACTACTCCACGTTCAGCTTGGTGCCCTTGGGCTCGGACTGGGAGAGGTCCTCAATGCGCGCGTCGATCATGGCGCGCACGCCCTTGAGAAACTCGACACGGGCTGCGTCGAAATGACGTTTGGCGCCCTCGGGCGGTCCCATGCGCCGGACGAATTCGCTCAGGAGCGGCCCAGCGCCGTGGCACAGACAGTTCTGACCGCTGCACGTATGTTGGGTTTTCTCTTCGGTTTCAGTCATGCGCCCTCCTCCATCTCTACTGTCAGGATGCCACCATTTAGTTTCGCGCGGACGGGCCGGAGTTGCGCCATGGAGACGGGCAGGCCGATGTGGCGGCGGATGGTGCCCACTTCCACGACCAGTTCGTCGCCTTTCTTGAACAGGCCCACCTCGCCTTTTTCGGTGAAGGGCACACGCAGGTGGACCTCGTAACGCCCGTCAACCTTGGTGAACTCATAGGGCCTCTCGCGGCGGGTGACGGCGGCCGGATCCGAGCCATCGGCGAAGAGGACCTGCGCCAATTCGCCAATGCGATCCATGCCCAGAATCTCGTGCCGGAACAGCGGCACGCGGCGCACGGGCACGGGCGCGAAGTACGCCTCGGTCTCGGCCAGGAACTTCTTCTGCGAGGCGCGCCACTCGGTGAAGAACTTGTCTTTGACGGTCTCCGGCAGGACGCGGTTCACAATCACTTCGTCCACGGTGAGGCCGTGGAGCGAGAAATAGACAAACGCCCGCTGGGTCTCGCGCACTACCATCTTCTCCGCGTTGGTGACCAGACGAACGCTGGTGATCTCGGGGTCCTCCATCAGCGTATCGATGCCCTCGATTTTTTCGAAGAGTTCCTTGATGTTGGCGAAGTAGCTATCGGGCGGGAGTTCCACGGGCGAGACGCGATTGGCCAGCGGGCGGACGGCTTTCAGGATGCCGCGCTGCATGGGGAAGACGTGCTTCATGTACCAATCCAGCGTGGTGGGCATGGAGACGAAGCGCAGGCTCTCGGCGGTGGGAGCGCAATCCAGAACGACGACGTCGTAGCTTTTCTGGCGGCGGTACTGATTGACGTACATCATGGCGCTGAGCTCTTCCATGCCGGGGAAGATGGCCATCTCTTCGGCCTCCACATCGCTGAGGCCGGAGGTGCGCAGGATGCTGGTGATGTAGCCCGAGATCTCTGCCCAGTGGCGCTTGATCTCCTTTTGAATGTTGACCTCGTGGATGGAGAGGTTCGGCGCGATCTCCAGCGGCGCCGAGGTTTTGCCGTGGAACAGGCCGGACTCCAGATCGAAGGAATCGGCCAGCGAGTGGGCCGGGTCCACGCTCATGACGAGGGTGCGGTAGCCCAACTCAGCCAAGCGCATGCCGCTGGCCGCCGCCACCGTGGTTTTGCCCACGCCGCCCTTGCCGCTATACAACAGGATTCTCATATCACTACTTGGATGCTAGCGCCGTCCGTTGCGGGTGAGAAGTTATCATAGGAGACTCATGGACAGACGCCAGATGATGCAGTTGGCGGCAATTCTCGCCGCCGCGCGCCCAGCGAACGCCCAACCGGACCCGGCGCCGGCCGCGCCGAAGCTCTCGAAGGAGCAGTTGGCGGCGGCGCTGGCCGTGATCGGCCTGCGATTTGACGACGCGCAACTGGAGCTGATGCTGCCGGACGTGGGCCGCGCGCTGGGCCAATACGACAAGCTGCGGAAGATCGACGTGCCGCTCGATACCGAGCCGGCGTACTCGTTCCATCCGGGTCTGCCGGGGCAGCAGCCGAAGGCGGGCGTGGCCCGGTTCCGGCCGACGCTGGCGTCAACTGCGGCGGCGCCTGCTTCCGAAGAGGAACTGGCGTTTCTGCCGGTGACACGCCTGGCCGCTCTGGTGAAGGCGCGCCGCGTGAGTTCGACCCAATTAACCAAAGTCTACCTGGCACGTTTGAAACAATATGCGCCGAAATTGAATTGTCTGGTGACGCTGACGGAAGAACTGGCGTTGCGGCAGGCGCGGCAGGCGGATGCTGAGATCGCCACCGGCAAGTACCGCGGTCCGCTGCACGGCATTCCGTACGGCCTGAAGGATCTCTTTGCCACCAAGGGCATCAAGACGACGTGGGGCGCGGAGCCATTCCAGGAGCAGGTGATTGATAGGGATTGCACGGTCTACACCCGCCTGACCGCGGCCGGGGCGGTGCTGGTGGGCAAGATGTCTATGGGCGCGCTGGCCATGGGTGGGCTGTGGTTTGGCGGCATGACGAAGACGCCGTGGAATCTGGAGCTGAGCTCGAGCGGCTCGTCGGCGGGCTCGGCGTCGGCCACCGCGGCCGGCTTGCTGGGATTCGCCATTGGCACAGAGACGCTGGGCTCGATTGTTTCGCCCAGCATCCGCTGCGGCGTGACGGGCCTGCGCCCGACGTACGGACGTGTCTCGCGGTATGGCGCGATGGGCTTGAGCTGGACGATGGACAAGATCGGTCCCATCTGCCGCGGCGCGGAAGATTGCGCGCTGGTGCTGAATGCCATCTACGGACCGGACGGACGGGACCGCACGGTGACTGCGGCGCCGCTGCATTGGGAGCCCGCCATGCCGCTGGCGAAGCTGCGGATCGGGATCGCGCAGAAGGCGTTTGACCGGATGCAGGGCGAGGAAAAAGAGGTTTATGCGAAGGCGCTGGACGCTCTGAAGAAGGCCGGCGCGCGGATGACACCGGTGGAGTTGCCGGACTCCACTGCGGGCACGCTGATGCTGCTGTTGAATGCCGAGGCCGCCTGTGCGTTTGACGACATCACGCGCGACGGCCGCGTCTCGCAGCTGAAGGATCAGGGCCGCAACGCCTGGCCGAATTCGTTCCGGACGTCGCGCCTGATCCCGGCGGTGGAATACATCCGCGCCCAGCGCGCGCGCACACTTTTGTGCGAGCAGATGCACGCAGCGTTTGCGCCGTATGACGTGATCGTCTGCCCGCCGTATTCGCACCTCGGCTCCACGAACCTGAGCGGCAATCCGCAGGTGGTGGCGCCGTGCGGATTTGTGAAGGGCATGCCGCAGGGCTTGAGTTTTCTGGGGCGTCTGTGGGATGAAGGCTCGCCGCTGCGGGTGGCGCTGGCGTATCAGAGCGTCACGGCGTGGCACACGCAGCGCCCGCCGCTGAAGTAACAATGCCGATTCTTTCGATCATCGTGCCCGTCTACAACGAAGAGGAGTTCCTCGGCGCGGTGCTGGACCGCGTGCTGGTGGCGCCGCTGCCGGCGGGTCTGACGCGTGACATCGTGATTGTGGACGACGGCTCCGGCGATGGCTCGTGGGAGATTGCGGTGCAGTATGCCACGGCCCACCCGGAGCTGATCCGCGCGGTGCGGCATCCGCAGAACCTTGGGAAGGGCGCGGCGATCCGGACTGGGCTGGAACGGGTGCGCGGCGAGTATACGGTGATCCAGGACTCGGACCTGGAGTACGATCCGCGGGACTGGCCGAGCCTGCTGCAGCCGTTGCTGGAGGGGCAGGCGGACGCGGTCTACGGCACACGATTCGCGGTGGGCATTCAGCGCCGCGTGCTGTACTTCTGGCACTCGCTGGCCAACATCGTGCTCACCACGTTCGTCAATCTGGTGAGCGATCTCAATCTGACGGACGTCTGGACTTGCTACAAGGCGTTCCGCACTTCGCTGCTGAAGAGCATCCCGCTGCGGAGCAACGGCTTTGGATTTGAGCCGGAGATCACGATCAAGCTGGCGCAGCGGCAGGTGCGGATCTACGAGACGCCGATCAGCTATCACGGCCGCACCTACGACGAGGGCAAGAAGATCGGCAAGCTGGACGCCCTGCTGGGCGCGCTGACGGTGCTGCGGTTTGCGTTCACGCGGGACATCTATCTGGAATCCGGCCCGGAGATTCTGGATACGCTCTCTTCGGCCCATCGCTTCAACCTGTGGATGGCCGACACCATCCGGCCCTACATCGGCAAACGGGTGCTGGAGATCGGGGCGGGGATGGGGAACCTCTCGCACTGTCTGGCTCCGCGGCGGCAGTTGTACGTGGCCTCCGACATTGATGCCGAGCATCTGGCACGGCTGCGGACGCGTCTCTCGCACCGCCCCAACTTTCGCGCGATGGAGTGTGACCTGAGCCGCGCCGCGGATTTTGAAACGGTCCGCGGGCAGGTCGACACGATTGTCTGTCTTAACGTGCTGGAGCACGTGGAAGACGATGCCGCCGGGCTGCGCAATATGTTTGAGACGCTGGAGCCGGGCGGGCGGGCCATCGTGCTGGTGCCCGAGGGCATGTCAGTGTATGGCGAGCTGGACCGTGTGCTGGGGCACTTCCGCCGCTATTCGGCCGACGAGTTGAAGGCGAAGGCGCGCGCCGCCGGTTTCGAGGTGGAGCACTACCTGGAGTTCAACCGGATCACGCGCCCGGGTTGGTACGTCAACGGCCGCATCTTTAAGAAGCGCAGCTTCAGCAGGATTCAACTGGCGGTCTTCGATGCGCTGGTGCCGCTGTGGCGGCGGATCGACGGGCTGATCCCGTGGCGGCCGGTCTCCATCATCATTGTGGCGCGCAAGCCGGTTACGGCTTAGGCGCCCTACTGCTGGACGGGCATGGGGCCGAATACCGGCGCCGGCATGCCGGCCTCATCGCGCAGGTTCAGGTACGGATCCCGCCCGGCGCCGTGTTGCAGCGTGACGCCCTCGGGCAGTTTGCCGCCGAAGAGGAGCTCGACGATGTTGGGATCCTGGGCGCTGACGCGCTGGCGGTAGATCATGGGCACGGGCGTGCCGTCCGGGGCGTGGAGCGTGAAGCCGTTGAGGCGTCCCTTGTGGACGAGCCTGCCATTGACTTCGGCAAACTCGACGACAATTTTGGCGCCTTTCACCTTGGCCGAGACGGGACGGGGGCCACGCTTCACGGAGGCCGTGGCGAGATTGGCGAGGCGCATGGCGAGCAGGCGGTGATCGTCGGTGCCGACGTGGATGCCGTCATCGAGCTCGCAATCCGTGCAGCCGGTCATGAGAGCGTTGGGTAGTTGGGACTCCACTTTGAGCTGGGCGTTCTGCACCAGGTTCCAATGCACGGCGCTGGCGCTGGTGACGTGGCGTCCGATCTGCACATAGAGGAAGGGTAGATCGGGCTGGGCGAAATCCTTTCGGACGGCCTGGATGAAGCTGCGGAACTTCTCTTCGAAGATCGGGCCGGCGGTGGGGCTGGCGTCCGATTCACCCTGATACCAGAGGACGCCTTTGACGAGGCCGCCAGCGAGTTGGAAGCGCCGGACCATGCCGCCGTAGAGCGAGTCGCCGCCCTTGTCCTTCAAGGCTGGGTCCCATTGCGCCATGGAGGTGCCGCCGTGGGCGCAGGGGATGAGGCCGACCGGCACGCCAGTGCGGCGGACCATCTCGAGCGCGAAAGGCAGGCCGACGCCGGCGCCTTTTTTGCGGTTGGCGATGAAGGTAGCCAGAGCCTCGCCTTCCAGCTTTTCGGGTTGACCCTGGGCGTTTTTGCGCCAGTTCACGCGGTTGTTGGAATCCGGCAGGCGGTGCAGAGGATCGCTGGCGGCCAGCCAGGTATCGGTCATATCGAGGGAGTTCACGAGAGCGCTGGGGAGCGGCAGATCTTCCAGATTGCCGACGCCTTCCATGTTGGACTGGCCGGCCAGCAGCCAGAGATCGCCCACCAGGAGGTTGGCCACGCTGGTGACGGCCGTGGCGCCGGCTACGCGCAGATCCAGACGATAGGGGCCGCCGGTGGGTACGTTGGCGAGCGTAGCGGTCCAAGTGGCGCCGTTCACCTTGCCGGCGGACTTCCAATCGAAACCGGCCACGGTGCGCCCCGCGGCCACCAACCGGGCCTCCACGCTCTTACCGGCGGCGGCCGACGCGGCGCCTTCCAGTTTGAGGGTGGCCGCATTGCCCGGCCCGCGCTGGAAAACCTGGTAATCGGTAGCGCCCTTGGTGACTTGCAGCGTCTGGGCGGACAGGGCTGTGGCGAATAGGGAGAAGGCGAGGATGGTACGCATGGAATGGACTCTCAGCGCACGATTGTATCGGGTTTTCACTGGTGAGGTTGGCGCGACCTCCGCCCGATGTTGGAGGAGGAGGATCAAACGTAGAGCGAAGCGTCGCGCCTTCTGTACATTGAGTGGACTACTGGACCGGAAGTTCTCACATATAATTCAGTCATGCCTACGACACAACCCGCGCGCCGCGCGTTCCTCCGCACGACGGGCCATGCCGCACTAGCGTGGACCGCCGCCTCGTATTCCCGTATTCTCGGCGCGAACGACAAGGTGAACATGGGCCTGATTGGGGCGGGCGAACGGGGCCGCGGCGTCATGAGCAATTTCCGCGCCACGGGTGAGGTGAACCTGGCAGCGGTGTGCGATGTGTACCCCGAGATGATCGACAAGGTGAAGACAGTGGCGCCGGAGGCGAAGGGCTACGGGGACCACCGGAAGCTGCTGGAAGATAAGTCGATTGACGCCGTTCTGATCGCCACTCCGGACCACTGGCACGCTGTGACGGCAGTGGACGCGCTGAACGCCGGCAAGGATGTGTACGTGGAGAAGCCGCTGACGCTGCGGATCGAAGAGGGTCCGGTGATCGTGAAAGCGGCGCGGATTAACAACCGCGTGTGCCAGGTGGGCCTGCAGCAGCGCTCGGGCGCCCATTACATTGAGGCCAAGGCGAAGTACATGGATACGGGCGCGCTGGGCAAGATCACGCTGGTGCGGACGTGGTGGCACGGCAACGGCTACCACTTGCGCAAGGCTCCGGCCTCGCTGGCGACGCGGCCCAGCAATCTGGACTGGGCGCGTTTCCTGGGTCCGGTGAAGTGGCGCGACTGGGATCCGCAGCAGTTTTGGAACTGGCGCGCGTATCTGGATTTCGGCGGCGGGCAGGTGACCGATCTCTTCACGCATTGGATCGACGTGGTGCATATGTTCATGGGCAATGACGCTCCTACTTCGGGCGTGGCGGCCGGCGGGGTGTATCACTACAAGGACGGCAGGACGGCGCCGGATACGATCAATGTCCTGCTGGAATACGGCGGGCTGTATACGGCCACGTTTGAGGCTACGCTGGCGCCGGGCGTTCGCGGAGAGGGCATCGAGTTCTGCGGAACGCAAGGCAAGCTGTATATCGATCGGGGCCGGTATGAATACCTGCCCGCCGGCCGGGGCGCGAAGCCGGTTGAGGTGAAGGGACCGGCCTACGATTTCACGCTCGACCACGTGAAGAACTTCCTGGAGTGCTGTCGGACCCGCAAGGCGCCGAACTGCGACGTGTATATCGGGCATCGCTCGGCCATGGCGTCGCACCTGGGCAACATCAGTTACGTGCAGAAGCGGCGGTTGAACTTCGATCCGGCACGGGAAGAGATTCTGCCTCTGTAGGACCGCTCCCTGACGGTCGCGGCTCAGTTTCGCGGTGGCGGGTCGGTTTCAAGCGGGCTGGTTCTGAGCCGCGCGCGTGAGCAAGCGGTGATCGACGGTCAGCAGGCGCCGCCATCGGGTGGCGATTTCAGCAGCAGGTCGCGGGCGGCGGGGGGCATTTTTTCAGCCGCGTAGCGCAGCGTGAGGCGCGAGGCCGTGGTGCGCTGCGCCATGAGAAAGGCCAGCGTCTCGTCGGGCCGCGCCGGATAGGACTCCTTCAGCAGCCAGCCCACCCCCTTTTCCACCATGTCGTCGCGATCCGGCAGGAGGCGCGCGGCGATGTCGAAGATGAAGCCGGTGTGGCGGCCGCGTTTGGCCTCCCAGAGGAGAGAGACGGCCGCGGCGCGCCGCTTCCAGCGGTTGGGCGATTCCGTCCAGGCGGTCAGTTCGTAGCGCAGCTCGGGTTGGTTGGCGATGCAGGCCGCCAGCAGCCAGGAGCTGACGCCGTCGCAGTGGGCCCAGTTGCGGACGTAGCGCTCCAGCCACTTTTCGAAGAGATGGAATTCGCACTCCGCGCAGGTCTTGGCGAAGCGGCGGTAGACGTGACAGACGAGCACGCCGCTTTCCAGCTTGCCGGTCTGCCAGAGCAGCTTCATCAGGGCATTGCGCTGCGCCACCGGCCAGGGCTTCACGATGCGGGCCACATCGCGGATCAGCACGTTGAGATCCGCGGTGCGGACTCCGTAGGTATCCACCTCGTGCTGGAAGAAGCGGCGCTGTCCTGCGGCGAATTTGGCATCGGTGCGGGCCAGCATCTGCTGGTGGATGTGGGCGGCGAGGTCTGGCGGTGTCATGATGCTACACTCCCAACATATGACGGGTGGAACTCCATTTCCGATTGTCGGCGACAGCTATTCCAGCGCCTCCATCTCCGGGCAGGCGCCACGGATCACCTCGCTGCTGATCAAGCCGGCGTCGGCGGTGTGCAATCTGGACTGCACTTACTGTTTCTATCTGGACCGCGAGGCCGATCCGTATAAGGAGCTGCCAGCGCGGCTGATGACGGACGACACGCTGCAGCGGCTGGTGGACTCGTTCCTGTTCTACTCGTATCCGGCATCGACCTTCGCGTTTCAGGGCGGCGAGCCGACACTAGCGGGGCTACCGTATTTCACGAAACTGGTGGAGTACCAGCAGAAGTACGGGCGCAACGGGCAATCCGTCTCGAACGCACTGCAGACGAACGGAGTGCTGCTGGACAAGGACTGGTGCCAGCTCTTCCACACGTACAACTTTCTGATTGGTGTTTCGCTGGACGGGCCGGAAGAGGTCAACGATCTCTATCGCGTCAACAAGGGCGCGCAGGGCACGTGGCGGAAGGTGATGCAGGGCATCGAGGTGATGCAACGGGAGAAGGTGGAGTTCAACATCCTGTGCGTGCTGAGCCAGGCGAACGTGCACAAGCCGAAAGAGACGTATAAATACTTCCGGTCGCTGGGCATCCAGTACATGCAGTTCATCCCTCTCGCGGAATTCAACGCGGACGGCTCGCCGATGCCGTTCACCATCACGCCGGAGGAGTACGGACGGTTCATGTGCGAGATCTTCGACCTGTGGTGGCCGGAGCGGCGCAAGGTGCGGGTGCGGTTTTTCGACAATCTGGCCGAGGCGCTGGCCGGGCAGAAGCCGGGTAGTTGCACGATGCACGAGACGTGCGACAGCTACGTCGTTGTGGAGTACAACGGCGACGTGTTTCCGTGCGATTTCTTCGTGGAGAAGGATTGGAAGCTGGGGAATGTGAATCTGGATTCGTTCCCGGAGATCGCGCGGCGGCAGAAGCGGTATAGCTTTGCGGGCAAGAAGACGATTGCGCATCCGGAGTGCCAGGTTTGCGAGTATCAGGCGATCTGTCACGGGGGATGCCCGAAGACGCGGCACGGTCCACAGAAGCAGTTTGGGGATCTGGATTACTTCTGCGGGGCGTACAAGATGATGTTCGCGAAGGCGGTGGGTCCGCTGCGCAAGGAAGTGGAGAAGCTGACGGGCCGGAGCGCGGAGTTGACGCCCCATTCGATCAGCCCGTACTGAGGGGTGGCGGGCTCTCCACGGTGGGGTGACGACAATCGTCATCTCTGCGATGAGGAATTCGCTGGGACTTTTCGCCGCTGGGCTGGCGGGCATGGTGTGCTGGTATGCGCCGGGGTGGAGGAGTGTGCCGGGGTGGGTCGCAGTGGTGCTGGGCGCGGCGGCGGCCTTTTTGGCTGGCTACTGGGTGGCGTCTCCGCGATGGGCTACGGTGCTGATAATGATGCTGCCGGGGCTGTACGTTCCGATTCCGCACATTTTTGCGCCGGTGTACTTGCTCTGGAGCGTGGACGGGCCGCAATCGCTGCTATTGGCGATTTTCATACTGGTGTTTGGCTTTGGTCCGCCCGCGTATCTGTGCCACATGATGGTGGAGGCTGGTTGGTTGACAGCGCGTAGGCGATGATAGGGGGATGAGACTAGCAGCTCTGATGGTATTGTGCGCGACCGGCGCGGCGGCGCAGGATTCGTCTTTCCTGGACGCGACGCTGTGGGTGCAGACGTCGGTGGAGTACCGGGCGGTGGCGAAGCAGACATACCGCGCGGCGGGCGCGAACCTGGTACGGGCAGTGCGGGATCCGCAGTGGACGGCGGCGCTGGAGCAGGAGGGCACGGCGATGGCGACGTTGCCGCCGGCGGTGGTGCTGGACCTGGATGAGACGGTGCTGGACAACTCGGCGTATCAGGCGCAGTTGATCGGGGCTGGAAAGACATTCTCGGACGAGACGTGGCAGGCGTGGGTGAAGGAGGGCCGGGCGGGCACCGTGCCGGGAGCCGTGGAGTTTCTGAAGACCGCAGCGGCGTTGGGCGTGGAGGCGGTGTTCATCACCAATCGCGTGTGCGACGCCGCGAGCCTGGAGGATGCCACAGTGCGGGTGCTGCAGTTGCATGGGATTCCCTTTCAGCCGGCGAATCTGATGTGCAAAGCGGGCGGCAGCGACAAGAGCGCGCGGCGGAAGGCGGCGGCGGCGAAGTACCGGCTGGTGATGTTGTTTGGCGACGACTTCCGCGATTTCGTCAGTCTGCCCAAGGAGCGCGATACGCTCGAAGGCCGGCTGGAGATGGCGGTGGCGCGCGACTACTGGCTGGGCGAGCGCTGGTTTGTGCTGGCGAATCCGATGTACGGATCGTGGGAGAGCACGTTGAGCCGGTCTGGCCGCGCGAAGACAGAGTTTCTCAGGAAGTAGACGCGGCAGGTTTGGGGGCGGCGCGCAGCGGCATGCGGGGCACGCTCAGCGACTCGACCAGATACTCGTGGATGTTCTCGTCCAGCAGGTAGAAGCGCTTGTCCTCTTCCTGCGCTAGCGTGGCTGCGCCTTTTGCGGCGAGCAGCAGGCAGAGTTGGAGCTCACCCGGCGTGAGCAGGGAGACGTCTACGCGCGGCATGCCGGCGGCGCTGGGCTCGAGCTTGCGAAGCAGGGTGCGCACGAAGACCTGATTGTCGGCGCCATCCACAGCCGCGGAGGCGCGGGACCAGCGCTGCTCGCGGCTGCCTTGCAGGTAGGGGCCGGAGGCGTAGGCCAGCAAGAAGACGATGATGTCGATGAACGCGGCCAGCATCAGTGCAAAGATGTGGCGGCCGGTGGGCGCGGTGACCAGTTCCGTGAAGCCTAACAGCAGGTCTTCCTGCCCGCTGGCGGTACGGTCGAGATGCTCGGCGAGGTTGGGGACGGCGGGGCGCTCGAGGCGGGGCATGTGGGCCTGCTGCTCCACATCGTTCCAGGGGATGGAATCGTAGACGGCGCGGTAGTTGCGGATCTGCAGATCGGACGCGTCCAGCGGTTTCAGGTTGGCGCGAAAGGCGGCGAGAGCAGATTGTGCGGCGAGCATCTGATCCACCGAACTCTTGGCGAGTTTGGTGTGGCGATCAAAGGCGGTGTAGCGCAGACCGGTGCCGGAGCCCTCGGCGTAGGCGGCGCCCAGGCTCTTGGCCTCCGCGGCGACCGATTCGCGGATTTTGGCGAGGTAGGGATCGGAGTCCTGCGAACGGGAGATGAAGCCGTGGGTCTTTTCAGCGGCTGTCATTTCGTCCAGCGCCAGGACGTGTTTGCGGCCTTCGGAGATGGCGGCGGAGAGGAGCTGATCGGTCTTACCGGCCGATTCGGTAATGGTGTCGTAGAGCTGGCGCTGCACCAGGGCCGGACGCTCCTTGGCGGAGAACCAGGTGTAGAGGCTGACGTAGGAGAAGGCTACGGAGACCAGAGCCGTGATGCCGTAAACGGCGATGAGGAGCGTGCGGCGGCTGTTGCTTTGCGAGCCGATGAGCCAAGCCACGAGGACCAGGGCGGATTGGACGCCGAGAGAGGCCAGAAAGGCGAACCAGCTGGAGAGGTAAAGGGCCATGCCCTGGTAGGTGGTGTACCAGGAGACGATCGAGAGCAGGCAGGTGGAGAGAAAGATCGCCCCCACCATGGAACGGCTGCCGGCGGCTGGATTATCGCCGTCGAGCGGGAGATAGGACATGGCACACTCCTGTGTATTAGGTACTACGCAGGGGCCTACCTAATGGTTCTCACTAATTCGTCGGGGACGGCTGGGGCGAGGTCGCGGAGCTTGAAGTAGGTGGCTTGTCCGTTGGGGTCGGCGAACTCGGTGAGAGTGAAAACCAAGTCGTGCTTGGGAGCCGTGCCATAGCCCGGCTTCCAGGCGCCGGCGCGGATGGCGACGCCGTTGGGATGGACGGAGTGATCCGCAACTACAGCCAGGGATTGGGGATCCAGTGCATAGCGGCCGAGCTCGGCGGCGTCGAGATTGGCCAGAGTCCTGTCCTGGGCGGGGTTCAGGCAGAACACCTGGGGCCCGCGCATGACGGCGACACGGCCGGCCTGGCGCTGGCGGCCGAGCACCAGGCGCGGCTGCATGGGCATTGTGATTTGGATCACATCTCCGGCCTGCCATTCGCGTTCGAGAATCGAATAGGCGCCCGGAGCGGCCGTGAGGCTGTGGGGATTACCGTTGATCTGGATGGTGGCGCCGCGTGCCCATCCGGGGATTCGCAGGGACACGGGGAAGCGCACCGGGCGCTGCGGATCCAAGTAAATGGCGACGATGCCAGTGGCGGGATAGCTGGTCTCCTGGCGGATCCTGACCGGCACGCCGCCGGCTTCCAGTTTGGCCTCCGAGGCCGTGTAGAGGTTGATGGCAACGCCGGCGCCGGCGCGGTAGTAGATCATCTCCGGGAGTTCGGAGATGATGCGGCGGTAGTTGCCGGGGCAGCAATAGGTGTCGCCGGGGTGATAGGTGCGCGGGCCCTCAGTGGGTGAGTAGTAGCGGATCTGGCGGCCATCGGGCGACTGGGCGGCGAAGAGCGTGTTGTGGATGGTGCGCTCCATGAGATCGCCATACGCAGCGTTCCCCTGCAACCGCAGAAGGCTGTCGTAGAGACGGAGCTGGTACGCGGTGGCGCAGGATTCGGCGAGGTTGCCGCGGCCATCCTGATCATCGGTGAAGATCTCCCACTGGCCGGCGCCGCCGGTGATTGCCAAGCCATCGTGGGCCGTGAAGAAATCGAGCGCGCGTTGGGATTGCGCCAGCAGGCGAGGCTCGGGGCTCAGGCGGAATAGCTCCAACTGGGCGAGAGAGCGGGCCATGAAGGCGTAGATGTGGCCCTCGATGCCGGCGCGGCGGCCGACGATGGGCGGCAGGTCCCACTCAGCGAGCGCGCGCTGGCGGCGCACGAAATCCAGGTAACGGTCATCGCGGGTGGCGCGGTGCAGGGCGAGGAAGGTACGTTCGATTCCGGTGACGGCGACGTGGGGCGCCACGCCGGTTTGCTCGCCCCACTGGGCCGGGAGCTTGCCCCAGTTGGCGATCAGGTAGTCGGCGGCCTTTCGGGCGGCGCCGAGGGAGGGCTGGCTCTGGAAGTACTCGTAGTCCGTAAGCAGGCCGGCGATGACATAGCCCACTTCGTGCACATCCCAGAGACCGGACACGCGGTTGGGCGGCGTGAACATGCCCACGTAGCCATCGGCTTCCTGAAGCGCGAGGATGCTCTCGACGAGATGGTTCTTGAGGGCCAGCGCCTGGGGATCGTTGCTGTAGGCGGCGAGGCGCACGGTGGACATCAGCAGCTTGCCGAGGCCGATGTAGCCGCCCTTCTGGTCCTTCCGTTGGAATGGCGCGATGAATTCCTGATCGGTTTTCAGGACGAGCGTGTTGTTGCGAAGAGTGACGTCGATGCGGCGGCCGATTTCGCCGCCGACTTGGACCTGGCGAACCGTGAGAGGGAGAAGGCGATCCGCAGCGGGCGACGGGAGCGCGGCGAGGAGGAGGGCGAAGACGATGAGCTTCACAGCTCCAGTCTACTCGCGGGGACGGCCTCGGCGGACGCGGCGCAGCAGACGTTCCAGTGGCACGCCGGCGGAGGCATCGGTGGCGGCGCGGAAGCGGAGCTCGGGCATGCGGTAGAGATGGAGGCGCTGCATGAGTTGCGTGCGGAGGTAGTGGCGGGCGGCCTCCAGACCGGCGAGCGCGGCTGTGCGCTCTTCGTCCTTGGGGGGCAGCATCACCAGCACATCGGCGCGGCGCATATCGGGCGAGACGATCACTTCGCTGACTTCGACGGTGTGGATGCGGGGGTCCGCCGATTCAAAGCGGATCAGCTCGGAGAGCTCCTCTCGCATGGTTTCGGAGACGCGGCGGGTGCGAAGTTCGTCCATGGTGTTCCTATTGCAGCCAATCTATCGTTGCGCTGATCAGGGCTGGGCCGAGAAATCCGGCGGCCACGCGCTCGGCTTCCTCCAGCACGCGTGCTGCATTTTCGCGGGAGGGAGAGACCGTGACGGCGGCGACGACGCTACGGTTGAGCAGGTCGTGATCTTCCGTTTCGGCCACGGCCAGATTGAAGCCGGCGCGGAGACGGTCCTTCAGGCCCCGGACCCAGTGGCGCTTGTCCTTGAGAGAGTGAGCGCCATCGAGTACGAGTTCGAGAGTGAGCATGCCGACTGCCGGCATGAGATTACGCCGAGAGGTCCGGCGCCACCTTTTCCTTGATGAAGGCTTCGATGATGTCGCCGGGCTTGAGATCGTTGTAGCCTACCAGCGCGATACCGCACTCGAAGCCGGCTTTGACTTCGCTGGCATCGTTCTTGAAGCGCTTGAGCGAATCGAGACGGCCGGTATGGACGACGATGTTGTCGCGCAGCAGGCGGACCTGCGCATCGCGCGGGATGACGCCGTCGGTAACCTGACAGCCGGCCACGGTGCCCACCTTGGTGATGCGGAATGTGGTGCGGACATCGGCGCGGCCCTTGTAGACCTCTTTGAAGACCGGATCCAGCATGCCCGTCATCGCCTTCTTGATCTCATCGGTGAGCTCATAGATGATGGTGTGCAGCCGGATGTCCACCTTCTCCAGTTGGGCGGCATCGGAGGCTTTGCGTTCGGGACGAACGTTGAAGCCGATGATGATGGCGTTGGAGGCGGAGGCCAGATCGACGTCGGACTCGGTGATGGCGCCCACGCCGGCCATGATGACGCGGATGTTGACCTTGTCCGTGGAGAGCTTTTGCAGCGTATCGGAGAGGACCTCGGAGGTGCCGCCGACGTCTGCCTTGATGATGATGTTGAGTTCCTTGGTTTCGCCCTCGCGGAGCTGGGCGTGGAACTGATCGAGAGTGATGCGCGTCTTGGCCATGGCCACTTCGCGCGCTCTGATTTCGCGGAACTCGGCGATCTGCCGGGCTTTGCCCAGATCAGTAACGATCTGGAGCGTATCGCCGACATCGGGCATGGATTCGAGACCGAGAAGCTCGACGGGCATGGACGGCCCGACTTCCTTCACCGGATTGCCGCGGTCATCGAAGAGCGCGCGGATCTTACCGAATACAGTGCCGCAGAGGTAGTGATCGCCCACGTGCAGGGTGCCGTTGCGGACCAGCAGGGTGGCAACGGGGCCGCGGCCCTTGTCGAGCTTGGCTTCGAGAACCGTGGCCAGACCGGGGCGGGCGGGGTTGCCTTTGATGTCGGTGACATCGGCAACCAGGAGGATGACTTCGAGGAGCAGGTCGAGGTTCTGCTTCTCCTTGGCGGAGACCATGACGAACGGCGTATCGCCGCCCCAGTCTTCCGGTTGGAGGCCGAGCTCGGTGAGCTGCTGTTTGACGCGTTCGGGCGTGGCGCCGGGCTTGTCAATCTTGTTGACGGCCACGACGATGGGCACTTTGGCGGCGCGGGCGTGATCGATGGCTTCGCGGGTTTGCGGCATCACGCCGTCGTCGGCGGCGACGACCAGCACGACGATGTCGGTGACCTTGGAACCACGGGCGCGCATACGGGTGAACGCTTCGTGACCGGGCGTATCGATGAAGACGATCTTGCGGCCGCCGATCTCCACGTGATAGGCGCCGATGTGCTGGGTGATGCCGCCGGCTTCGCGGCCGGCCACATTGGTGGTGCGGATGGCATCGAGGAGCGAGGTCTTGCCGTGATCGACGTGACCCATGATGGTGACGATGGGCGGACGGACGGTGAGGTCGCCTTCGACCTCCGTGCTATCCACATCCTGGACAGCTTCCTGCTCGTAGCTCATCTTCGAGGCGGCCGCGCCGAATGCGCGGGAGATCTCCTCGGCGAGCTTGGTATCGAGAGTCTGGTTGATGGTGGCGAAGATCTTGCGATCCACCAACTGCTTGATGACGAGGCCGACCTTAACGCCGAGCTTCTCGGAGAGTTCCTTGACGGTGACGCCTTCGGAGATGGTGATTTCGCGATCGATGGGCGGAGGCGGAGCGATCTCCGACTTCCGGAACATCGGCTTGAGCTTACCCTCGGTATCGCGCTCGCGGTGATCGCGCTGCGGACCGCGCTTCTTGCCGTCATTGCGGCGGCTGGGATCGCTGGTAGGCGGCGGCGGTTCGAGGACCGGCGAAGTGGGATGCGGGCCGCGGCCGCGCATGGGGCGGCTGGTGAGAGCGCCACCGATGACGGGCCTGCCCATGACATGGCCGCCGCCGGAGCCTACCGGACCACCGCCAGGACCCGTGGGTCCGCGGCGGGCGCCTGGGTAGATGGGCTGGCCGGGCGTGGGCATGCCGGGGCGCGGAGCAGTGGGCTGGCCGGGCATAACCCGGGCCGGCGTCTGCTGTTGAAGACGGGCGAGAATATCAGCGCGGGGCGGCACGATGGGGCGAGCCGAGGGCTGCCCGACGAGCGGGGGTCGTGTGGGCTGGCCGGCCTGGTGCGGCGCCTGGGGGGGCCGTGGCGCAGCCGGAGCTACGACGTTCTGCGGCCTGGGCATGGCGGGCGCGGCGGGCGTACGGGGCACGCCAGGGGCCACGGCGGCGGCCTTGGGGACTTCGCCTCCTGGCATGGGCGTGCGGGGGCCGGAGATGATCTGGCCGGGGCGCGGCGTGGCTGGTGCACCAGCGCGCTGGGAGATGGGTGCGTTGCGCTGCAGCGGGGCTGAGGGCCCGGGGCGCGGCGCGGCGGGCTTGGGCGCTTCCGGCTGGGCGGGGGCCGCGGCGCGAGGCGCCGCGGGCATCGCCGGAGCGGCGGGCGCCAGGGGCGCGCCAGGCATGGCCGGGGGAGCCGGGGCAGCGGGCGCAGAGACGACGGGCGGCCGGGCCGGAACTGCCGGTACCGCCGGCTTGGCGGCAACCTTTGGCGGGGCGGCCGGCGGAGCCGGAATGGCAGGCGCAGCAGCGGTAACTGTCTCGACGGGCGCACCGGGCACAGCGGGCTTGGGCAGGGCTGGCGCCACTACCTTGGCCGGCTCCAGAGGTTGGGCCGGAGCGGCGTGCGCTGGCGGCGCTACATGCGCCACCGGCGGGGCCGGAGGCGGCGCCGCATGCTCGGTCACTGTGGGATGAGCCACGATGGTGCGAGTGGGAATCGGAATGGATGGAGCGTGCAGAGCACCCGGTCCGCGTCCGATGCCGCCCATGGCAAGCGGTGGGCGGATGGGCGCGCGCTGAGTTACCGGAGGAGCCGGAGCGGCCGCCGGAGGGGCCGCCGGAGCGGCGATCGCGGCAGGGGCCGCGGCTTCATGAGTAGTCTCTTTCACAGGCAGGTGAGCGGAAGTGGAGGAGGATGGAGGAGGAACAGGGGGAGCCGTCTCGAATAGGGTCGACTGGGCTGGAGTGGAGGCGATATCGGACATCCGGGGAGGAGCATGCTCCGGGGAGAACACCGATTCGACGTCGTCGCGGCGAGGTCGCGGGGTGGCGCCAACGAGGCGGTCCCGCACCTTGAGAGCCACGTCTTCGTCGATCGAACTGGAGTGAGTCTTCTTTTCAGAGACGCCGTATTCGGCCAGCAGGTCGATGATCGAACCTGGCTTCACTTCCAGCTCGCGAGCGAGCTCATTGATGCGAATCTTCTTCATACTAACGACGCTGCCCCACGCACAGGGCTAGCTCACATCACTCCTTGGTCCGCGCCTCCGTTGTCATTGGCCGGATGACTCTTCTACAGAAAGACCCGAGGTTTCTATCGTATCAGATTCATCTCATGACGGTTGGCTTTCCGGAGCCGCCTCCAGAGACGCGGTAATCTCCGCATCTCCAAAGGGCTCAACGGGAGCCTCGTCCAAGTCTTCCGGCGCAACGATGGCGGCAGCGCCGGGCCGCACAGGGGTGGCCTGCGGGCTCGGTAATTCGATTTCCGCTGGTGGCGGAGCCGGGTTTTCCACGGCTGCCTCCGGGGCGGACGGTCCATCCAATTGGGTGTAATAGGCGTTGATCGTTGCGCCGATTCCCTGGATGACTTCGTCGTCAATTCCGTCGATCTGCTCCAACTCCTCGGGAGTCATGGAGCCCAGCTTTTCCACCGTACCGACGCCGACGCCGAGCAGCGCTTCCAGCACCATTTCCTGCATGCCGTGATCCACCAGGACGCTGAGAGGCGTGCCGGCGGAAAGGGAGTCCATCTCGGCCTCCACCTCCTGGCGCTTCTCTTCCTCGGTCTTGATATCGACGCGCCATCCTAGCAACTTGGCGGCCAGACGAACGTTCTGCCCCTTCTTGCCGATTGCCAGGGAGAGCTGGGAGTCTTCCACGATCACTTCCATGTGCTTCTCGACGGTATCGATGATAGCCACACGGGAGATTTTGGCGGGGCTGAGGGCGTGGGTGGCGAACACCACGGGGTCTTCACTGAATTCGATGATGTCGATCTTCTCGCCGCGCAGTTCGCGGATGATGGATTGCACGCGCATGCCCTTCATGCCGACGCAAGCGCCGACGCAATCGACATCGCGGTCCTTCGATAGAACGGCGATCTTGGTGCGCTCGCCGGCCTCGCGGGCGCAGCCGCGGATGACGACGGTGCCGTCGTAGATTTCCGGCACTTCCTGCTCGAACAGGCGCATGACCAGCTCCGGCGCGGAGCGGGAGACGATGACGCCGGAGTTTTTGCCGGTCTTGTCCACGGTGCGGATGACGCAGCGGATGCGGTCGCCCACGGAGAAGTTCTCCAGGCGGGACTGCTCCTTCTTACCGAGGCGGGCTTCGGTCTTGCCCAGATCAACGACCAGATCCGGGCCTTCCACGCGCTTGACAATGCAGTTGACCAGCTCGCCGACGCGGCCGGAGAACTCTGCGAAGATGTTCTCGCGCTCTGCCTCGCGCACCTTCTGGAGAATTACCTGCTTCGCGGTTTGGGCAGAGATGCGGCCCAGCGATTCCGTCGGGCGGGCGAAGCGGATCACCGAGCCAAGCTCGGCGGTCTTATCGGTGCGCAGGGCCTCTTCCAGGCTGATTTCCTTGACGGGATCGGTGACCGGATCGGCGACGATGCGGATGGCGAAGAGGCCGATGCCGCCCTTTTCGTCGAAGTCCACCACCATCTCTTCAGTGGTCTTAAACTGCTTCTTGGCGGCCACAAGCATGGCGTCCTTCACGGCGTCGAGCACGATCTGGGCGTCGATGCCCTTTTCTTTGCTCAGGATTTCAATGGACTGATAAATGGATGCCACGCTATTCGATCCCCTTCCTGCACTGGTTCGAGCCTCTGCGGCTCTCACCACTCAAACTTCAGATTTGCCTTTTCGATTTGATCCATCCGGATCCGGATGGTTTTGCCCGGCTCGGCTTCCAGAGTGACGACATCTTCCATCACCCCGGCCAGCGTTCCTTCCCATCGGCGTTGATTGTCGACGGGCTCGCGCAGGGCGATGCGTGCCTTCTGGCCGGCAAAGCGCGTAAAGTGCTCGGGCCGGATCAGCTTGCGCTCAATTCCGGGCGAGCTGACTTCCAACTGGTACTCGCCGCCGGGCACGACGTCTTCGGCATCCAGGAGAGCACCCATACTCACCGAAATGAGCTCACATTCCGTGTGGGTGACACCTTCGGGCTTGTCGATGAAAATGCGGAGGACCCGGTTTTGGCCGGAGCCGGAGAGCTCGACATCCCACACCTCGAGCCCTTCGCGCTCAGCGGCGCGATGGGCGATCTCGGTGACGCGGGCAAGCAGCGTCTCTCGGGCATTTCCTGCCATATTGGTGTGAATCCGATCCCGTGCAGACAGCAATAAAAAAGTGGGCTTTCGCCCACTGACATTGCTCGTCTATCGTCATTATACACAAGCGGAGGCCGCGCGGCTATTCCAGTGGCTGGTCCAGTGGCATAGCCGCGCGTGCCGGTTGCGCTAAGTCCGGCTGGAAACGAGGATTAGCCGGGGCGAACCGAGAGCGAACGGCGCGCCCTCGAACGAGCCCAGCAATTGCACCGGCTCGAGGCCTGCCTCCCGATGGAGATGGCAAAGCTCGGCGGCGGTAAAGACGTAGCTGGAGGTGGGCCGTTTTTCAACTACGCCATCCCGGATGAAGGTGTAATCGATATCCAGCCGGCCTTCGGCGGGATCGTATTGGTTTTCGCTCAGCACGAAGATCCCGCCGAGGTGGTGCCAGCGCTTCTGAAGCAGTGCCGGCAGAATGGACTCCGCGGCCATGCCGGTATCGACAATGAACCGGGCGCCAGGCTTGAGCGTGCGGGCCACGGCTGCGAGAAACCGTTGCGCTCCAGCCCGGTTGTGATAGCCGAAGCTGTTGCCGAAGCAGTACGCACCGTCGAACTCGGCATTCCACGGGAGCTCGCACATATCACCGTGCACCCACCGGGAGGCGCCGGCGGCGGCCCGCGCCTCGGCAATGAAACCCTCGCTGGCATCGACTCCGGTGAGTTGATAGCCGCGGGCGGCGAGAAGCACAGCGTGGCGGCCGTTGCCGCAAGGAACATCCAGGAACCGCGCGCTGGGGCCGGCCTCCAGAGCGCGCTCCAGGAAGTCCACTTCGGAGCGGGTGATTTCGGGCGGGATGGCGCCGCGCCAGAAATCCAGCGCCACGTCACGAAAGAAATTCAGGTGCCAATTCGTCTGCATGGATTCTCCTTCTTCCACAAGACACACGTAGGGTGCAGGGATGGGCCACGAAGGATGATGTTAGCGGACGGCGATGTTCGGCAAAGGCTTCAGCCAGGATAGCAGGCGCGGCAGCGCTATTGCTGTTTGTGCTGCTCGCGGAGCACAGCCGGATCGTCCATGCGGGGCACGGGCTTGGGATCGATAGGGTCCTTTGCCGTTTCCGGGACGAAGATCTCCGGATCGGGCCGGATGGCTTCAAACGGGGTGAAGTCCGGCGCGGAGGTGAAGAGCTCCGAGAGGTCCGCGGCGGTAGCGTCATAGAGGTTCAGCGGGGGCAGCCCCAGCAGGCGGAAGGTGGTCTTGAGGATCGCCGGGAAGCTGGCGTTGGTGCGCGAGGCGTAGTTGCGGCGGGCAAACGGGCTGGCCACCATCAGCAGGGTGCGATGGGAATCGATGTGATCCACGCCGCCCTGCGCGTCGTCTTCCGTGATGAAAACGGCCATGGACTTCCACCATTTGGAGTGGGAAAGATACTGCATGATGCGGCCCAGAGCATAGTCGTTATCGGCCATGTAGGAGGCGCCGAAGGGATAGCCGTCTTCCGGCCGGGGCTTGGCGCCGTGATCATTCGGCAGATGAATGAAGAGCAGGCGCGGCAGATCGTGGCCGGGCTGGACATAGAGCTTGTCGATCTCGTTGATGAACTGGGTGGCGCGGTATTGATCCGGGATGTTGGTGTTGTATTGGGCGTACTCGCGCGAGGTATTGCGGTAGAGCGGATCGGGCATCGGCACGTTAGTGAGGAAGCGCGCGCCGGTGGGCATCTCGCCAGGCTCCTCGGCGACGCCGGCCAGCTCGAAGCCCTCGCCGAAGTTGCGGAAGGTGATCTGATTGCGATCCAGGTGGTGCCAGAGAGCGCCGGCCTCCAACTGGTCCTCGGGGTGCACACTGGAGTTGCTCTGGGCGACCGAGAGGCGGCCCGGCGCAGTGGTGGGAAACCGGAAGTCCTTCTGCCCCCCGTAGGAGGCCATGAGCGACGATTCGGTCCAGGCGTTGGGATAAGACCCGACGATCCAGTGATGGCCGTCCACGCTCACTTCGCTATCGGCGTAGAAGTTGTCGCTGGAGGCGTAGCGCTGCACCAGCGCGTGGTGGTTGGGGGTGAGGTTGTAGAACTTCTTCTCCAGGCGGCTGCGCAGGCTGCCGGCCTCCAATTGCACCCAGCCGCGGCGGCCAAAGCGAGCCAGCTCCGGCGCCCCGCGCAGCTCGCCCACTGAGTCCGCTTCGACGTCGCCGAGTACCTCGTCGTACGTGCGGTTTTCCTTGACGATGATAACGACGTAGCGAATGTCGATGGGGAGTTGGCGGGGCTTCTCCTTGGTGGGGTGAAAGCCGTTGAGGGTCATCACCTGATCGGTGAGCATGGGCAGCAGCCGGTTCAAGGGAGAGGAGCCCACGCTCAAGGCGCCGCGCCGCAGTTCGGCCTGAAAGCTCTTTTCCAGCGGGCCGATGCGCGTGGCGTTGGGTCCGGTGCCGAGGCCTTTGGCGCTGGCGACAATCAACTGGCCGCGATCGACGAGGGCAGCGGTGGGGAACCACGCTGCCGGAATGTGGCCGGCAAGTTTGTTGGTACCCAGATCAACGACGCCGATGGCATTGATGCCCGCCTCAGCCACCAGCAGGCGGCCGCTCGGAATGTCGAGAGAGAGACCGATGGGCAGGATGCCGCGGAATTCTTCCAACCCGGGGATGCGCAGCGGAATGTTGGCTCTCGGGATCAGGGTGAGCGCATCGATGACAGTGATGGAGTCCTGGTTGCCATTGGAGACGTAGATGGCGCCGGCCGTGGCGGCGACGCCCGAGGGGCTGGCGCCACCGAGAACATAGCCGCCGAACGGCTCGCCGGTGCGGACGAACTTGATCACCTTGGCGGCGGAGGGCTCGGCCACGTCGATGATGCAGAGAGAGTTGGATTCGTCCACATTGGGATCGCCGAGGCCGGGCACATCCACTTCGCCTGCGGCTGTGGATCGCTTTGCGCCCTGCTCTGCATCTTTGGATGGAAAACCGAAAGCCGGAAACGGCAGGCCGGTACGGGCGGCATCCTTGGCATCGGCGCCCGGGACGGCTTTGTATTCGAACATTCCGATGTTGGTGACGTACAGCCTTTGGCGGTCTGGCGAGAGAGCGAGCTTGAACGGCAGGCGTCCGGTGCGCACACTGGCGAGGAGCTTGCGGGAGCGGGCGTCGAAGATGGCTACGCGGAAGTTGGCCTGGTCCACGACATAGAGGATGTGACGAGCGGCGTCGTAGGCCAGATCGCCGGAGTAGCTGTCGCGGTATTGGCCTTGATTCAGGTGGAACAGCTCCTGGACCTTGCCGGATGGCACGCTCAGGGAGCGGACGCGGCCGGAGTTGCCCTCGGAGGCGAAGATCTTGCGGTCCTCGGCAAAGGCGAGGCCCATGAAGACGCTGCGCCAGTCGTCCTCTTCGGACTCGGCCTTTTCGTCTTTGGCTTTGGTGAGGAGCTGCCGGATCTGCCAGGGTTCCGCGGACATATCCAGAACGCTGAGCGAGAAGCGGCCAGGACCGCCGTTAGCGGTGACTGCGAACTTGCCATCGGGGCTGACGGCGAGACCAAAGGCGCCGGCGCCGGTGATGAACTGCCGCCCCAAAGGAGAGATCATACGGCCGCCGGGGAGGATGGACTCCGCGCCGGGGCGGCGGGCGGCAGTGCGAGTCCCGGCGGGGGGCCGGAAGTCGGCCGCGGCCAGGGTGACAACCAGGGTCGCTAGGAGGAGAATAAGGCGCATGCAGGGTTCTACCTGATAGCCTGTCAGAGCGAAGAGGACATATGCAACGCCGATCGTTTATTGAATTGATGGGAGCCACCACGATGACCGCATCCGCCGCCGCGCCCAAGGCGCCTGCCTTGTATGTGCTGGAGCAGTATTTTCTGAAAAACGGCACGCAGGGCGCGCGTCTGGCGGCGTTCCTGCGAGAGGGACGGATAGAGGCGGCGGCGCGTTTGGGCCTGACGGGGCCGCGGATTGTCTTGGAGGCGTTGATCGCTCCGCACATGCCGCAGGTGGCCGTGGTGACGCCGTATGCGTCGCTGGAGGAGATGCGCGGCACGCGCGCGCGGCTGGCGGCGGACAGCAAGTGCAGGGCGGCGCTGGCGCAGTGGGAGGCCGATGGCGAAGCTCCCTATGAGAGCTATGCGGAGACTCTGCTGGAAGCAACCCCGTATGCCCCTGCGTTGGAAAGTGCGACGCCGGGCGGCAAGCCACCGCGGGTGTTTGAGCTGCGGGTGTATCACTCCCCGACGGAGCGGCAGCTGGTAGCGCTGCATGAGCGCTTCGCCGGGCCGGAGATCCAGATCTTCCACCGCAGCGGCATTCACCCTGTGCTCTACAGTTCGACTCTGATCGGACCGGCCAAACCGAATCTGGTGTACCTGACCCCGTTTGCCGACTTGGCCGCGAGGGAAAAGGCGTGGGCAGCCTTTGGCGCGGATCCGGAGTGGGTGAAGGTGCGGGCCGAGTCCATCGCGAAGCACGGCCAGATCTCCAGCATCAGCCAGATCGCCCTGTACAAGGCGGCCGCGTATTCGCCGGTCCGGTAGCTGGAGCCTTCCGCGGGACTCCGGTCGCGGGCTGCAATTGGGAATTGAGTAGACCGTCCCCGAATTAACCTGGCAGCAGCTTGCTGATGTCGTTGTACAGCACGAAGACGACGATCATCATCAGGAACACGAAGCCCAGCTTGAAGATTGTGTCTTTGAACGTCAGGCTGAGATCGCGGCGCATGAACATCTCGATCAACAGCAGCAGGATCACGCCGCCATCGAGGATCGGGATGGGCAGCAGGTTGAAGATGGCGAGATTGAGGCTCACCGTGGCCATCAGGTTGACGAAGCTGGTGGGACCCTCGCGCGCGGCCTGTCCTGAAAGCTGAGCGATCCGGATGGGACCCTCCAGCGACTTGGGAGAGGACCGCCGCTCGATCATCGCCTGCAGGAACTGATAAATGAGAGTTGCGCCCTTCAGGTTCTGCCTGACAGACTCGCGCACGGCCGGCACCGGCCCCAGCTTGGTATAGATGACCCGCGGGGCGAGCTCCACACCGATCAGCCATCTGCCGCCGCCGCCCATCTGATCGCTGTAACTGGGCTGGATGGTAACGGTGTTCTGCTGGCTGCCGCGACGGTAGGTCATGACGACGGGCTGGCCACTGGCCGTCTTCAACTCTTCGTGAATGCTGTAGACCGTGTGGATCTGTTTGCCGTTGATGGTAAGAAGCTGGTCGCCCTTTTGCAGGCCCTTCTTCTGAGCGTCCATCCCGGCGACGAGGCCGCCCACCTCGATATCGGTCCGCTCGGCCCAACCGGCCAGCCCCACGCCCGCCTTGGGGTCGAGCTCCGGCGTGATGGAGAGAGGCAGGCGCCGCCCGTTGCGCTCCAGGACGATGTTCATCGCCCGGCCGGGGCTCACCACTTCCTTGAGGATCACATCTTCCCAGGTGGGGTTCGGCTCGTTATCCACCTGCACAATGACATCGCCAGCCAGTACTCCGGCCTTGGCCGCGGGCGAGTCCGCCTTGACGAAGCCAATGGCCGCAGGGCCGTCGGCGCTGGCGAGCTTGGGATACCGCACCATGAAGAGGCCGGCCAGCAGGGCGACCGCCAGGATCATGTTCATCGCCGGTCCGGCAAATACGACAATCAGACGCTGCCAGCGGGGCTTGGCGAGGAACCCTCGCGGGTCCATGTCGTCGGTGACCTGCTCACCCGCCATCCGGACGTAGCCACCGAAGGGGATCCAGGCGACCCGGAAATCCGTCTCGCCCTTCTTGAAGCCGAAAAGCCGTGGCCCGAAGCCCACACTGAACGTGTCAACCCGAATATCGAAGAAGCGGGCCGCCCAATAGTGGCCGAGCTCGTGGATGATGATCATCACCCCGATCAGGACGAGCAGCCACCAGAAATTTTCAAAAAATACCATTCCCCGTTCCCTTTTACCTTCTGTCCAGCCTAAGCAACCACCCGCGAACCGGAACGCTCCCGGGCCACCTGTCTGGCGACCTCTCTTGCCTGGCGATCCGTCTCCAACAGGGCGGCGATCGAATGTACCGGACTCACCGGCACTCGTTCCAATGTCTCTTCGACCACTTCTGCGATGCCTGGGAACGAGATTCGATTCCCAAGAAACGCTTCCACTGCAATCTCATCCGCTGCGTTCAGCGTGCAGGTGGCCGTGCCACCTGTATTCTGCGCCTGATAGGCCAAGCGCAGCAATGGGAACTTTTCCCAGTCCGGGGCGTGGAACTCCCAGGTCCGGGCCTGCGCCCAATCCAAACGGGGTACCGGAGCCTCAGAGCGTTCCGGATACGTCAGAGCGTACTGGATGGGCATCCGCATGTCGGTCGCGCAAACCTGGGCGATCACACTGCCATCATTGTATTCCACCATGGCATGCACAGTGGACTGAGGATGTACTACTACCTCCACCTGGGACGTGGGGAAACCAAAGAGCCAGCACGCCTCGATGACTTCGAAGCCCTTGTTCATGAGGGTGGCGCAATCAATGGTGATCCGCGCGCCCATCTTCCAGGTGGGATGATTCAGCGCCTGTTCCGGGGTGACGTGGATGAAATCCTCCACCGGAGTTTTGCGGAACGGGCCGCCGGAGGCGGTGAGGATCAGTTTGGTGACTTCGTCGCGGCGGCCGGCGCGCAGGCACTGGTGGGCGCCGTTGTGCTCGCTATCCACCGGCAGCAGATCCACGCCGTACTCTTGAACCGCGGCCATGACGAGGCTGCCGCCCGCCACGAGTGTCTCTTTGTTAGCCAGGCCGATGCGCTTGCGATGCCGGATTGCTTCGTAGGTGGCTTCCATACCCGCCACCCCTACGATGGCCGACATGACGAAATCGGTTTCCGCGCAGGTGCAGACTTCGGTGTAGGAGGCGGAACCACTGCGCAGGTCAGGCGCCGGAATTCCTGCTGACTTCAACCTCTGGGCGAGAACCGCGACGTCTTCCGGCCGGGCCACGACGGCGACTTGCGGGGCGAATTCGCGGATCTGCTCGATCAACAGGTCCAGATTGCGCCCGGCGACGAGCGCGAAGACTTGGTATCGATGAGAATTGCGGCGGACGACGTCCAGCGTACTCTGGCCGATGCTGCCTGTGGAACCTAGTATTGTGAGTCGTTGCATGAGCAAACGCCCGCCATCATATCACCGCGCGCCTCTGCGTATCTGATGAGGCAGATTTCAACTGGATGCGGAAGGTTTCTTGGGGGGGAAGGATTAACCCAGAGGGCGCCAGGGAGGTTAATGCTTCAGGGGTCTTTTGAGGTTAGTCTCGCTTTGGTGGGAGTTGCCTCCCTGGCTTGATTCCAATCTTAGTATACTGAATTCCGGATTGCAAGAACTTTCTACAATTTTTTGTAGGCCGCTTTGACCTCGACCCCTGCCATCCGCTCTAACACCTTGATACTGCTACAGAAATCCTCATCCGCGTGGCCTTCCGCGATGGCGGCTCGATAGAGCTGCTGCGTGAGGGCGGTGAGCGGCAGGGGCACTTCGAGCTCGTTAGCGGATTCCAGCATGAGGCCGATGTCCTTGTGGACCCATCTCACTGAAAAATTGGTACTAAAGTCCCGCCGGAAGACGAAAGGGGCCTTGAAGCTGATCAATCCGCTGCGGGCAGCCGAGTTCTCCAGGATGTCGAGCATCAGTTCGGGGTCCACCCCCCCCTTGGTGGACAGCACCAAGCCCTCATTGAACGCCTGTAACAGATTAGAAAGAATCAAGTTCTGAGTCAGCTTGGCCTGCAGGCCCAGGCCCGCGCCGCCGCAGTAGTAGAAGCGTTTGCCCATCAGTTCCATGAAGGGCTTCACTTTCTCATAGACTGCCTGGTCGCCGCCTACCATGAAGGTGAGGGTGGCGCCCTCGGCGCCGGGTTTGGAACCGGTTACAGGAGCATCCAGGAAGCTGGCGCCCTTGGCTGCCAGTGTTTCACCAGCGCGCCGGGCGTAGGCGACGGAAACAGTGGAGCAATCGACGATGACGGCGCCGGCTTGCACGCCTTCGATCAGGCCGTTCTCGCCGAGCGTGACCTTGGCGGACATGTCGGTATCGCCGACGCACAGGAAAATGATATCGGCGTTCGCGGCTACCTCTTTGGGCGTGCCACAGACCAGTCCGTCGCCGGTAGCGGCGAGCTCCACTGCCTTGGCCGCCGTGTTGGACCACAACGCGACCCGATGTCCGGCGGCGAGCAGGTGGCGGGCCATGGGGTAGCCCATGATGCCGAGTCCGAGAAAACCGAGATTTGCCATGTGGGGAGAGCTCCTGTGGGGGAACCCATCATTGTAAGCGCTGAGGCGGCTGTGCGACAATCGCGGCGGGTTTCCTCCTATGTCAAAAGCCAAGGTACTGATCACCAAGCGCGTTTATCCGGAGGCGGTCGCGCTCCTCCAAGAGAAGTTCGAAGTGGATTACGAGGGCACCGATGCCGGCCTGACAACGGCGCAGCTGGTGGAGCGCGCGCGAGGTTGCCAGGCGGTGGTGAGCCAGTTGACCGACAAGCTCGGCGCCGAGGTGACGGCACAGTTGGAAGGCGTGAAGATCATCGCCAACGTGGCGGTGGGCTACGACAACATCGACGTGCCGGCGGCCACGGCACGCGGCATCCTGGTGACGAACACGCCGGGCGTGCTGACGGAAACGACGGCCGATTTCGCCTTTTCCCTGCTGATGTCGGCGGCGAGGCGCATTCCGGAGGCACATGCGTTTGTGCACTCCGGCGAGTGGAAGACGTGGCTGATTGACCTCTGGCCGGCCAGGACATCTTTGGAGCGACGTTGGGGATCTTCGGCATGGGCCGGATCGGCATGGCTGTGGCGAGGCGGGCGCGCGGCTTCGGCATGAGAATCCTCTATTGCGACGCGCAGGCAGCCCCGGCGGCGGTGGAGGCCGAGTTGGGGCTGGAGCGCGTATCCAAAGTGGAGTTGCTCGCCCTGGCGGACTTCGTGTCGCTGCATGTGCCGTTGACGCCTGAGACGCGACATTTTATCGCCGCGCCGGAGTTGGCGTTGATGAAGCCCACCGCGGTGCTGATCAATACCTCCCGCGGACCGGTGGTGGACGAGGCTGCGCTGGCGGACGCGTTGGAGCAGCGGCTGATCTGGGCGGCCGGCCTGGATGTCTTCGAGCAGGAGCCGGCCGTTTGCGCCAAACTACTCACCTTGCGGAACGTGGTACTGGCCCCGCACATCGCCAGCGCCAGCGTGGCCACGCGGCGGCGCATGTCGATGATGGCCGCGGAGAACGCCGCGGCCGCGCTGGAAGGGCGGCGGCCGGCCAATGTGTTGAATCCGGAAGTGCTGGGCTAGCGGCTACTTCTTAAAGAACCACAGCCAGAAATACTGCTCCCCGGCGCCGTGGCGGTAGCGCGGTTCAAAGCCGCATTGCTCGGCCATCTCCACGGCCTGGGCATCGGAGAACGGTACACCGAGCCACGTATCATCGGCGTCGGTCTGTAGCGACGGGTCGCCCTGCACCTGAAACTTGAACAGCGCGCCGGGGCGCAGCAGGCGGCTGACCTCGCGCACGTAGTTCACGATCACTTCCCGGCTGGGGATGTGCTGGAAGACGATGGTGGAGAAGGCGAAGTCAAAGTCCCCCACCGGCACGATGGAGAGATCCATGCCGTTGTTCTGATAGACCGTGGCGTTGGGACGCGAACGGAGGGCCTCTGTGGCCTGCGCCACCATCTCCCCGCTCACGTCTACGGCATGAACTTCACCGAAAAGCCTGGCCAGTGCCCGGGTGACGCGGCCGGCGCCACAGCCGATCTCCAGCACGCGCATCTGCTTGGGTTCCTTACCCTGGCAGATATTGGTCATGTCCGTGAGGATCTCTTCGGCCACGGTGCGTTCGCCGGAGGCAAAGAAATCGTCGTCGGTCCAATCGGTGCGCTCGGTGTTGACGTAGAAACGCGCATTCTCCCGGGCGCGTTCATCCCAGTCGCGGCGCATTTTGTCGAGCGTGCGTTCGAGGTTCGAGGAATCCATGAGGCTTGACTACTATTGTACCCATGAGGCTGGAACGGGCCGAGGCGTGTTATATTCGAAGAGAACCTAGTGGGCGGCTAGCTCAGTTGGGAGAGCACCGCGTTCGCAACGCGGGGGTCGCGGGTTCAAGTCCCGCGCCGTCCACCAATCCATCCTCAAAACAGGCTTAACTGGCGCTTCTTGAAGAAGTGCCGCGACGCTTCCCTGCCCTTGGTGGGGGAGTGATAGAGGATCACGCCGTCGAGGCGCCGGATCATCTCGGAGGCCACCTCGCGCTCAGGATCCTGAGCGCCGATGGCGGGCTTCCCTGTTTCCACAATCCATGCTGCCGTTAGATCGTTGAGCCGCTGCTCCAGGGCGAGGTCAGCGCAACGCCATACCCCTTCGCGCAAGAGCGCCTTCTGCTTCTCAATTCGGACGACGATTCCCATATTCCGGATGGTCCGTTTTCAGAAGTATCACATTCCGCGACACGAAGTGAGAGCAATTCATCCTGGGCCCACTAAGTTTGTGGAGGCAGGGCGTTGCCAGCGATCCACAGTAGCGAATTTGGGCAGCTCAACTATGACGAGTCGCAGGTGTTTCTGTTCCCGAACGGGCTGCATGGCTTCGAGGACAGCAAGGAATTCCTGCTGATTCAACGGGAAGGACTCGCCCCGTTCTGTTTTCTGCAGAGCGTCTCCGAGGGCGGGCTCCGCTTCATCTGTCTGCCGGCGCGAGTGATCGACGCTGCCTACGCCGCGGCGGTGGAGGCAGAAGATGCCGGCGAGTTGCGGATTCCTGCGGGGAACTACGCCGCGGACTGCCGTGATGTCGAGGTGTTGGCGATCCTGACCATTCCGGAGGAAGGCCCGGCAACTGCCAATCTGTTTGCCCCGGTCCTGCTGGCAACGGCGACGCGGCGGGGGCGGCAGTGCATACAATTCGGCTCGTCGGCGCCGGCCGCCCACGCCGTCTCCTGGATGGTGGCCTGATGCTGGTAATCCGCAGGCGCGCCGGCGAAGCCATCGTTCTCCCCGATGGCATTGAGATCCACGTCCTGGATATCAGCGGAAGCCGGGTCAAGTTGGGCGTGGTGGCGCCCGCCCAGATCCCGGTATTGCGGAAAGAGGCAGTGGAGGCCCGGCAGCAGAATCTGGCCGCGGCGGCCTCCCCGCTCCCGGATACGCTCTCCGCCTGGGCGCAGGCGTACCGGGAAGAGATGGCAGCCCGGCGCTAGAAGATGAACTTCAGCGCGAACTGGATCAGGCGCGGGTCGAAGGTAGATCCGATGCGGCCGAAGCTGCCGCTGCGCCGGTCCACGTTTGGCGCGCCGAAGTTGGTTTTGTTGAACAGGTTGAAGAACTCGGCCCGGAAGTTCACCCTGGCAGCCTCGTTGATGACCCGAACCGGGAAATTCTTCTGAACCGCGAGATCGGTCTGAAAGATGGGCAGACCATAAACCACATTTCGGCCGAGGTTGCCGAACGGCGAGGTGGCGGTGCCGATTGCCACGGCATCCGGATTCAGGTACTGCTGGCTGAGTTGGCGACGCGTGTCGCTTTCGGGAATAGTCAGGCTGCCGCCAATGTAGTTGGGCCGCAGGGCGACGTTGCCCAGGAAATCGGCCTGCCCGTCGGAGAGGAAGGCACCCGTATCGCCGTAGCGGATGTTCAGCGGCTGGCCGCCCTGCATCGAGACAGTGGCTGAGGTTTCCCAGCCGCCTACGAAGGCGTCGGCGAAGGAGTTCATCCCTTGGCCGTAGCGCCTGCCTTTGCCAAATGGCGCACTCCACACGATGGATGAGATGTTGTTGTAGCGCTGATCAAAACTCGAGGCGCCCTTGTCGTTCTTCGGGTTGTTGATGTCCTGCGGATTGGGCGATCCGCCGTTGGTTGTCTCCAGAACCTGGCCGACGTTGTCGATGGCCTTGGAGTAGGTGAAGGCGTTCAGGAAGAGCAGGTCTTTGCCGCGGTGTTCGAACTTCACCTGGAGGCCGTGATAGTTGGAGAATCCGGTGGGCACCACGCCGGTGATGTTGCCAAAGCCCTGGTAGGGGCGGCGGGCGTTCAGCGTGCCCAGCGGCGTGAGCCCCTGCGCCACCTCCGCGGCCGTAATGGGCCGCGCCTGGTTGAAGTCGCCCAGCAACGGCAGCAGGCTGCCCTTGTTGCCGACATAGGCGACATCGAGCAGGGTATTGCCGGCCAGACTGTACTGGGTGGTCATGTGCCAGTTCTGGATGTAGCCCCACGGCATATCGCGCTGCATGTACAGGATCACGTTGCTGGGCAAGCCCGTGGGATAGCCGTCCTGGGTGCGGCGGAAGCAGCCAGCGTAGTTGTTGCCCGTGCACAGATTGGTGAGCAGATTGGCGCCTTGCTGCTGCGAGAAACGGGTAACAAAGGGCGCGTTAGTGCCCATCACCTCAGCAGAAGCCATGCGGTTCCAGTAGTTGTAGCCCAGGCCGTAGCCGCCGCGGAATACCATCTTCTTGGAAGCCTGGAAGGCTGCGCCAATGCGCGGGGCGAAGTTGTTGGTGTCCAAGTCTCGCAATGCCCGGTCGCTCCAACTGCCGCCCTTGGCCAGGACCAGTTGCTTGCTGGCGGGGTCGAAATTGGCCTGCCGGTCGTCCGCCGTGTACATGGGGCTGGTGATTTCATAGCGCACTCCCATGTTCAGGGTCAGCTTGCTGTTCACCTTCCAATCGTCCTGGATGTAACCCCAGTGGGCCTGCTGGCGGGTGCGGGCTTCAATCTGAGTGGCGATCTGGTAGCTGGAGCGCGCGCCCGCAAAGAAATCGCCCAGAGGGGAACCGCTGAATCCGCCGCCGTAGGCGTCAATTCCGTACAGCGGATTGGTGTCGTCCACTATGATGCCCAGCCAGAGAAACTCATAGCCGAACTTCAGCGAATGCGAACCCAGCAGCTTGGTCATGTTCAAGCGGCTATTGATCGTCGTGGGAAACTGCGCCTGCGGGTTGGTGGACTGGCGTCCGATGCGGGCGAATCCGGTAATATCCTGCGGCGTGACTCCGCCTTGAATCCGGGAGCCCTCGGGCAGGCCCGTAATGCCGAACAACTCACGCATCGAGGGACCGCCAATCGACGCCGGCAGCCGGTCCATACCGAGGCGGGTGACGGAGAAACGATACTCGATGACGGAGGTTGGCGACTTCGACCACGTGGCGCCCAAGATACCCTGCTGGTTGTACACATCCAGGAAGCCGATTGAATTACCGCCGGAGAAGCCGGTGAGCAGACCCGGTTGCTCGATATTCTGGCGGCGCTGCGAATAGCGGAAGAAGGTTTGCAGGCGGTCGTTGAGGACGTGATCCACCTTGATGGCGCCCTTGTCTTCGTTCAGCCGGTTGACCACCGGGCCGGCATAGATGTTGGCGGCGCCGGGCAGGTTGGGCGCCGGCAGCTCGCTGAGCACGCGGCGCGCAAAGGCTGTCATTGGGACCCGCTCGCCGGCGGCGTAAATGCGGCCCGCCGTGGTGATGGCGCCCGTGGAATCCACGTACGCATAGGGGATCTTGGTGGCGGTAGTCAGGATGCCATCCCGCTGGGCCACATTCGGAATGGTCGCCTGACCGAAGGGCGATTGGATCCAACGGCTGCCCTCATAATCGGCGAAATAAAACGTGCGGTTCTTCACCAGCGGTCCGCCAAAGACAAAGCCGAACTGGTTGCGGTTCACCTGCGGCTTGGGGAACTCCCGGCCCACCGCGTCGCGCGGCCGGAAAAAGCCGTATGCGTTCAGCTTGGTGTTCTGCAGATAGTTCCAAACGCTGCCGTGAATCTCGTTGCCGCCCGAGCGCGAGCTGACGTTCATTACCGCCCCGCCCGTGCGGCCATACTCGGCCGAGTAGGCGTTGATCGACATGCGGAACTCAGCCACCGAATCCGGCGACGGCTGCGTGGCCTGATTCGAGAATCCCTGGTTCGTCGTCCCGTAGAAATTGTTGTCCACGCCGTCCAGCAGGAAGTTGTTGAAGACGCTGCGCAGGCCGTTGACGTTGTAGGAGCCTTCGCGCCGGAATGCAATGTCGCCCTGGTTGCCGGACTGCGACTGGCGCACGCCGGGAACGAGCAACGCCAGGTTCGAGTAGGAACGGCCAAGGATCGGCAGATTGACGATCTGCTTCTGAGAGATGACCTGCCCCTTGGAGGAGCTGTCAGATTCCAGTAGCGGTGCGGTTTCCACCACGTTGACGGTCTCTGAGACCGAGCCGATCTGAAGCGTAATGTCCACGCGCTGCCGGGCGTTGACGGTGAGAGTCACGTTCTCGACGATTCCGGTGGAAAAGCCCGGCATTTCCGCCGAAACCTTGTACACGCCGATCCTCGCCGTAGGGAAGATGAACTCGCCGCCGGAATCGGACGTCGTTTTGGCGGTAATGCCGGTATCCACGTTTTGAAGCGTGACCACTGCGTTGGCAATCACGCCGCCTTTCGCGTCGCGGACTGTGCCCAGCAGCGACGCGGCGTCAAACTGCGCCATCGCTGGCAGGGCCAAAATCAAGCAGATCAGGACTCTGAGAGTCATTGAGGGGAGGCTCCTGAAGTAAAGAATTCCCCTCACGATAGCAGCGGCACATGACAACCCATTTACAGTTGTGCCGATGTTTGATGGCAGTTCTAGAAAGGGCGCACTACGGTCAGGCGGTCACCACGGGACCGTGATCGTCACAGTGGCCATCGTGCGGATGATGCAGGTGGCCCGCCACCAGGTAATCCACATGATCGCCGTGCGGCACGGCTTCGTGGCCACACTCCGGACCGTGCACATGACCCTGCTCATGAGCGCCGCAGGAGTGCTCCGGCGTACACGCCACCGGGTTGCCCGCGTTCACCGGAAGCGAGTGCTCATCCACGTGGTCGCCGTGCGGCGCGTGCAGATGCCCGTCGTGCAGATAATCCACGTGATCGTTGTGCACGATGGCGGTATGGCCGCAGTCTTCACCGTGCACGTGGGAGTGAAAATCGTGGATCTTGTGGTGGCTCATGCTGCTACCTTCATACTGGAGCGCGCCGCGCGGGCAGTCAAGCCCCTACTCGTGGCGCAGCGCGGCCAGCGGATCCAGGCGCGCCGCCCGCCGCGCCGGCAGATAGCAGGCCAGTGCGGCAGCAGCCGCCGCCACCGCTGCGGCGGCAATGTAGATGACGGGATCGGTAGGCCGCACCCCATAGAGCAGAGCCGTCATCGATCCGCTCAGCGCCAGTGCCCCGGCTAGGCCGAGCACCAGCCCCACGGCTACCAGACGGGCGCCGCGCGCCAGCACCACAGCCAGCACGTCCGGCGGCCGCGCGCCCAGGGCAACGCGGATCCCGATCTCCTGCCGCCGCCGGACCACATCCCCGGCCAGCAGGCCGTAGATGCCGAGGCTCGCCAGCAGCAACGCGATTAGCGCGAAACCGCCAATCAGCCCGGCGCGTGTCCTCTCGCTCGCAATCGTGCGGCCCAGGCCGATCTCCATCGTTTGTATGGGGCCGGGAATGAACTCCGGATCCAGGGCCCGGATCTGCTCCCGCACAGCGCCGGCCAGCGCCGCCGGATCCCCCTCCGCCCGCAGGACGAAGCCCGCCATGGGCCAATACACCGTCCGCATATCCGCAAAGACCTCGGGCATCGGTGCGCGCCCGGGTTCCTGGCGCAGGTCGCCGACCACGCCGGTCACCTCCAGCCACTGCCTGTCGTCGAATCCAACCAATTTTCCCAGCGGGTCCTCGTGAGGGAAATACCGTTTGGCGAAAGTCTCGTTGACCAGAGCCTCGCGCTCCGCCTTCGGCCAGCGTCCGGCCAACAGCGGCACGTTGAGCGCCTGGAAATAGTCACCAGCGTACCCACGATGCCCCACCGGCGCCTTCTCCAGCTCCGCCGGCAGCGCACGCCCGCGCACCTTCACCGGCCCGGTCTGCGATCCGCCGGCCAGGGGCAGCCGGTCTGCCAATCCGGCCAGGCGCACGCCGGGAATGGCCCGGAAGCGTTCCAGGGCCGCTCCTTGAAACCGATCGAGCACCGGTTTATCCGTGTTCCAGGGTTGGTCCAGCCGCACGGTGAGAATCTGCGTCGACTGGAAGCCCAGCGGCTGCCGCCGTAGATTGAAGAAGGTGGCCGCCATGAGCGCCGCACCTACCACCAGCGTGACGGAAAGGCTCACCTGCACCACCACGAGCGACGCGCGGAATCCTCCGCCTTTCTGCTTCATGACGCCGTTCAGGCTCACCTGCGCGGCCCGCCAGGCGGGAGCCACGCCAAAGAGCACGGCGCAAAGTAGAGTCAACAGCATGGCAAAGCCCACCACGCGCCCGTCCAGAGTTGTCTGGGCCAGGCGGGGCAACTCCTCCGGCAGGATCGTCTTCAGCAGATCGATGCCCGACGAGGCCACCAGCAGCCCCAGCGCGCCCCCCGACGCGGCCAGCACCACGCTCTCCGTCAGATAGAGCCGAATCAAACCGGCCCGCCCTGCGCCCAGCGCCGCCCGAATGGCCGATTCTCTCGCCCGCTCCCCGGCACGCGCCAGCAATAGGTTCGCCAGGTTGACGCACGCCAGCACCAGCACAATGGAGGCCGCCGCCAGCAGTACCAGCAAGGGCGCGCGGGCCTCGCCGGCCACCTCGTCCAACACCGGCCCAGCCTGCGCTGTCAGCTCCGCATCGCTCTCCGGATACTGGCTGCGCAGCCGGCCGGCTACGGTATCGATCTGCGCTTGCGCCTGCGCCATCGGGACGCCCGGGCGCAGGCGCGCCACCACGCCCAGGAAACCGGCCTTGCGGCTGGCCCGCTGCACCTCCAGTGGGCCCGGCGACCAGAGATCCACGTCCTCCGGATAGGTGAGGCTGGCGGGCAGGACGCCGATCACCGTAAACTGCGCCCCACTCAACTTCAAAGTGCGGCCCAGGATCCCAGCGTCCGCGCCGAATACACGCCGCCAGGCGGCGTGCGAGAGCAGGGCCACCGGTTGCCCCTCGCCGCGCTCTTCCTCCGCCGTGAAGGTCCGCCCGAGAGCCGGAGCCACGGCCAACGTCTCCGTCACACCGCCAAACGTGCGCAGCATCGATAACCGCCGCGGCTCGCCGCCGCCGGCGTACACCACGTTTTCTCCGTACCAGGCCGCGGCGCTCTGGAAGGCATCTACCTGCGTCCGCCAGTCGTTCAGCCGCGCCGGATTACCCCCCGTGGGTCTGCGCGATTTGAACTCCCGCACGGACACCAGGCGCTCCGGATCCGGTACCGGTAGCGGCTTCAGCAAAACCGCGTCCACCACGCTGAAGATGGCGCTGTTGGCGCCGATGCCCAGCGCCAAAGACGCCAGCGCCGTAACCAGGAAGCCAGGCCGCCGGCGCAGCCCGCGCACCGCGTGGCGCACGTCCCGCCACAATCCATCCAGCCACGCCACCACGTTGGCATCGCGCGTCCGTTCCTGCTGCAGAGTGGCATTGCCGAATTTCAAGTGCGCCTCCCGGCGGGCTTCCTGCTCGGAGAGTCCCTGGCTCATGCGGTCCCGCACCGCCATTTCAATGTGGAACGATAGCTCGTCGTTCAGGTCGTGGTTCAGCCGCTCGTTGCGGAAGCTGTTGAGCAGACGGCGCATCCAGTTCATATCGAATTGCCCTCCCCGCCTCAGGCGAACCGCAGCACCTGGCCCACCGCCGCAGTCAGCCGCCCCCAACTAGCCTCTTCGGCGGAGAGCGCCTTGCGGCCCGCGGTAGTCAGTTGGTAGTAGCGCGCCCGGCGGCCCAACTCCGTCACCGCCCACTCCGCTGCAATCCACCCGTCCTGCTCCATGCGGTGCAGCGCCGGATAGAGAGACCCCTCTTCCACCCGCAGCGTGTCCGCCGAGACCTGCTGGATATGTGCGCTGATTCCGTATCCGTGCAGCGGGCCGCGCGAGGCCAGCGTTTTCAAAACCAGCAATGTGAGGGTCCCTTGCAGGACGTCTTTGTGGCGGTTCATGCTCTCACCTAGATAGCTGGGTATGCGGCGGCGATGCAAAATATTCGGGCGTGGCATTCTATAGTCCATGAGCCGTGTGCTGATGGTGAGCTCGGAAGCCACTCCGTTTGCGAAAACGGGCGGATTGGCCGACGTGGTGGGCGCTCTGCCTGCCGCCTTGCAGAAGCTGGGTGACGAAGTGGCCGTGGTGATGCCGCGCTACCAGCAGATCCACTGGGATTCCACCGAATCCGCCTACGACAACATGGTGGTGTTCGCCGGCGCCACACCTTACCGCGTGGACATCCGCACCCGCGTGCACAACGGCGTGCGTTTCTACTTTGTCGAAGCGCCCTACATGTTCGACCGCCCGGGCCTTTACAACACTGCGGCCGGCGACTACTGGGACAACCACCGGCGTTTTGCCGTTCTATCGCTGGCATCGCTGGGCGTGGCCCAGATGCTGTTTCCCTGCGACATTCTCCACTGCCATGACTGGCAGGCTGCGCTGGCGCCGGTTTACCGCGCGGACCAGCAACATGCCAACCCCCACTTCTTCGACGTCAAGACGCTGATGACCATCCACAACCTGGGCTACCAGGGGCGCTACGGCAAGTCGTCTTTCTGGGAACTGGGCCTGAACGGCGGCTGGTTTTCGCCGGACAAGATGGAATACCACGGGGACGTCAATCTGCTGAAGGGCGGCATCACGACGGCCGACTGGGTTTCCACCGTCAGCCCCACCTATGCGAAGGAGATCCAGACGGCGGAGGAGGGCTTTGGGCTGGACGGCGTGCTGCGCAACCGCGCCGGGCAGTTGAGCGGAATCCTCAACGGCGTGGACTACAGCGAGTGGAGCCCCGACGTGGATCCCTACATCGCCGCGCCCTATACCGCCGCCGACCTGAGCGGCAAGCGGGCCTGCAAGAAGGCGTTGCTGGAAGAGTTCGGCCTGCCCGCCGGCAATCTGGAGAGGCCGCTTTTCGGCATCGTGTCCCGTTTCGCCGATCAGAAGGGTTTCGATCTCATCGCCGGCATGGCCAGCCTCTTTGCCGAACAGGACGTGCAACTGGTGGTGCTGGGCAGCGGCGACTGGCGCTACGAGAAGATCTTCCAGGACTGGCACCGCTGGCTGCCGCACAAGGTGGGCGTGCATATCGGCTACAACAACGGGCTGGCCCACCGCATCGAGGCCGGCGCCGATATGTTCCTGATGCCAAGCCAGTATGAGCCGTGCGGGTTGAACCAGATCTACAGCCTGCGCTACGGCACCGTGCCCGTGGTTCGCGCCACCGGCGGCCTGGATGATACCATTCAGGAGGACACCGGGTTCAAGTTCAACTCTTACTCGGTGGGCGCCTTTTATGATGTC
Source organism: Bryobacterales bacterium (assembly GCA_016721425.1). Classification (GTDB taxonomy): domain Bacteria; phylum Acidobacteriota; class Terriglobia; order Bryobacterales; family Bryobacteraceae; genus Paludibaculum. Next base: position 655,635 of record JADKID010000005.1, read on the forward strand.
CTGCGGACCGCTTTGGGCGCGTTTCAAAACAGGGAATCCTGGACGGAGCGCATGAGGCGGGGCATGGCAAAGGACTTTTCCTGGGATGCGTCCGCCCGTGAGTATTCCGCCTTGTACGACCGCTTGAGACGAGGTTGAATCCAGGCTGGCTCCCGCCGCATCCAAACGCCAAGAGAAGGATTTTTAGCAACATGGCTGGTAAGAACACACTGGAATTGACCGACGCCAACTTCGATCAGGACGTGATCAACAGCGATGTCCCCGTTCTGGTGGACTTCTGGGCGGAGTGGTGCGGCCCCTGCAAGATGATTGGCCCCATCGTGGAGGCTTTCGCCGATGAGAACGTCGGCAAGCTCAAGGTGGGCAAGGTGAATGTGGACTTCAACAACGGCACGGCCGCGCGTTTTCAGATTCGCGGAATCCCCACGCTGCTGCTCTTCAAGGGCGGCAAAGTGGTGGATCAGCGCGTTGGCGCGGTTGGTAAAGCTGAGCTCGTGAAGATGGTGGAACCGCACGTCGGTTGAGCCCCGGCAGCGATTCTCACTTCAGCGGATTAGGGGCGGTCCCAGCGTGGGCCGCCCCTTTCTTATTGCGGTGGAGGCAAATCATGAGTGTGGCGGCGAAATTCAAGACGGCCATCGCGGCGGCGGAGAAGTCGCTATCCGCCATCACGGAAGAACTAGCCAGCCAACCGGCCCGAACGGGCGGTTGGTTGCGCAAGGAAGAGCTGGGCCATCTGCTGGATTCCGCCCAAAACAACCATCAACGGATCGCTCTGGCAGCAATTAACTGCGAATACGCCGGACCGGAGTACGCGCAGAACGCCTGGGTGGATCTGCACGGCTATCGCACCATGGAGTGGGCGGAGATACTGGCGTTCTGGAAGATGCGCAACCAGATGCTCCACCGCGTCATCGCCAACATCCCGGAGGAGCGGCTTTCGTCGTGGGTGCGGATCGGCGATAGTCCAGCCATGACGCTCTCCGCATGGATCGACGACTACCTGCATCACATGGCGGATCACGTTACGCAGATGACGACCGCGCTTTAGAAAACGAGCACCCGCTCCGCCTCGCGCCTAAGTCGGAACCGAGCCGCGCGCGTAAGCAAGCGGTGGTCGACAAGAATGGTGAAAGCGCTTTAGAAAACCAGCACCCGCTCCGCTTCGCGTGTCCAGCGATTCAAATCGTCCAGTGAACCGCGCCATACGCCCGGGATCAAGTCGCCATCCTGAATCCCACGGGAATCCAGGCAAGTCCGGCAAACCAGAATCTCGCGGCCGCCGGGCAGAAATCGCTGGATCAGCCATTCCACGTTGTATTGGCAATCGGCGGGAGGGTTCTGGTTGGCAACGCCGCACCAGGCGCCGTCCCCGATCAGGAAGAGCTGCACCGTGGTCTCGGAGTCGCCGGCGAAGGACGTAGCCAGACGGAGCGCGTTGTACGCCCGCTCCGTCTGGTACGGAGAATCGTTAATGACGAGTAGGATGTTCATGCGTCCTCGGGCCGGGCGCCCCGGGGGGGAGACCACCCCGGGGGGGGGGGGGGGGGGGCGCGGGCGGCCGGCGAGGAGGAGGGGCCCCCCGCGCGCGGGGGGGGGGGGGAGGGGGAGGGGGGTGTGGGGGGGGGGGGGAGGGGGGGGGGGAGGGAGGGGGGGGGGGGAGGAGGCGGCGGCCGCGGGCGCCCGGGGGGGGGGGGGGGGGGGGGGGGGGGGGCCCTGGAAGGAGGGGGGGGGGCCCCCCGGGGGGAAGAGGGGGGGGGGGGGGGGGGGGGGGGGGGGGGGGGGGGGGGGGGGGGGGGGGGCCGGGGCCGCCGGGGCCGGGCGGCGAGGGGCGGGGGGCGAAGGGGGGGGCGGGGGGGGCGGGGGGGGGGGGGGGGGGGGGGGGGGGGGGGGGGGGGGGGGGGGGGGGGGGGGGCGCCCGCCCGAAACCAGCCAAACCGGGGCCCCCCCAAAACCCACCCGGCGGCCGCCCCCCGGGGCGGCCGCCGCGGGGGGGCCGGGGGGGGGGGGGGGGGGCGGGCGGGGCCGCCGGGGGGGCGGCGGGGGGGGCGGGGGGGGGGGGGGGCGCCCCCGCGGGGGGGCGCCACACGACGGCGGCGAACACGACGCCCGCGGCGGCCACCCTCTTCATGCAGGCCGACCCCGGCGGGGTACCGGGCGGCCCCCACCGCCGCCGGGCGGGCAGGGCGGGGGGCTGGGGGGGGGGCGGCGCGGACCACGGGAGGAGCCCCGCGGGGGCCGGGCCCCGGGGCGGGGGGGGGGAGAGCCGGGGGGGGGGGGGGGGGGGGGGGGGCGGGCGGGGGCCGCCGGGGGGGGGGGCCGCGGCCGGGGGCCCGCCCGGGGGGCGGCGGGCCGCCCGGCAGCGGCGCGGGACCCCGGGGGACAGCGGGGGGCCACGCGGGCGGGCGCGCGCGGGGCGGGGGACCGGCGGGGGCGCCGGGCGCGCGCGCCCCGCCCGGGGGGGGGGGGGCAAGGCCCCGAGCCCTGGGGCCGGCGGGGGGGGGGGGGGGGGGGGGGGGGGGACAGAGGGGGGGACCCGGCGGTCCCGGGCTGGGTGGGGAGGGAGGAAGGGGGACCCCGGCAGGCCCGCCGCCTAGCCCCGGCGGGGCCCGGGCGGGCGCCCCCCCGCCAGCAGGGGGGGGGGGGGGGCGGGGGGGAGCCCAGGGCGGGGGGCGCCCCAGTGCCCCCCCCAGGCGGGAGGGGCGAGCGGGGGGCGGGCCCGGGGCCGGGGGGCCCCCCGGGGGCGGCGGCGGCCCCCCCCCCGGCCCCCACCCCACCGGCCCCCGCGGGGGGCCCCCCGGGGCCCCCCGGCCGCGGGGGGGGGGCGGGGGCCCGCCCCCCGGGGGGGGCCGCCCGGAGGGCGCGCAAAAGCCCGGCGGGCGCGCGCCACCCGGCTGCGCCGGCGGCCCCGGCGCGGGGGGCGCCGCCCCCCCGGGGGGGCCACGGCCCTTCCGGGGGGCGCGGCGGCGGCCCCGCCCGGCCCCCCCCGGGACCCCGGCGGGGCGCCGGGGGCGGGGGGCGCGGGGGGGGCGGGGGCCGGCGGGGCCTCGGCGGGGCGGGAGGGGGGGGCGGCCGGGGGGGCGGGCCCTCCGCCGCCCGGGGGGGGGGCGGGCGGGGGCCGGCGGCCAGGAGGGGGGGGGCCGCCACCGGGGGGGGACGGGGGGGGGGGGGGAGGGGGCCGGGCCGGGGCCCCGGCTGGGCGGGGGGGGCCCCGCGGGCGGCGGGGGGGGGGGGGGGGTGGGGGGGGGGGGGGGGGGGGGGGGGGGGGCGGGGGGGGCGGGGGGGGCGGGGGGGGGGGGGGGGGGGCGGGGGGGGCCGGGCCCGGACCCTAATACACGTTCGAAGTAATCGCGCCCTCGGCCGCCGAGCCCACCAGCTTGATGTACTTCGCCATCACGCCCACCTTGAACGGCGGCGGCGGCGCGGTCCACTTGCTCTTCCGCTCAGCGATGACAGTCGCATCCACATCCAGCGCGATATTCCGATGCTCGATGTCGATCGTGATGGGGTCGCCCTCCTCGACAAACGCGATGGGCCCGCCCATGGTCGCCTCCGGCGCCACGTGGCCCACCATGAACCCGCGCGTTGCCCCGCTAAACCGCCCGTCGGTCAGCAGCGCCACGGTGTCACCCATCCCGGCGCCCATGATGGCCCCGGTCACGCCGAGCATCTCGCGCATGCCCGGCCCGCCCTTCGGCCCTTCGTAGCGGATCACCACCACGTCGCCGTGCTGAATCTTCCCATGCGTGACGGCCGCCATGGCATCTTCTTCGCAATCGAAGACACGCGCCGGTCCCTGGTGGATCTTGCGGTCGATCCCCGTCACCTTGATCACGCAGCCCTCGGGCGCCAGCGACCCCTTGAGGATCACCAGGCCGCCGGATTTCTTGATGGGATCCGACAATGGATGCACCACCAGTTGCCCCGGCGTCTCCACGGCCAGCGCCGCCTCTTCCGCCAGAGTCTTGCCGGTGCAGGTGAGCGCGGCGCCATCCGCGTATCCACCTTCCACCAGCCGCTTGGCGATGACACCGATGCCGCCCGCCTTGTCCACGTCGGCCGCCACATACTGGCCCGCCGGCTTGAGGCTGAGCAGCAGCGGTGTCCGCTCGCTCACGGTCTGGAAGTCGTCAATCTTCAGCTCGACTCCCGCCTCGCGCGCCATAGCCAGCAAGTGCAGAACGGCGTTTGTCGATCCGCCCGTCGCCGCCACGCTGGCAATGGCATTTTCAAACGCGGCCCGCGTGCAGATGGTGCGCGGCCGGCGGTCGTTTTTCACCGCGTCCAGGATCACCCGGCCGCAGTAGGCCGCCACAGCGTGTTTGCGATCGTCCACCTGCGGTACCATGGCCGTGTTCATCGGCGAGAGGCCGATCATCTCCATCACGGTGGCCATCGTGTTCGCCGTGAACTGCCCGCCACAGGCGCCGGGCCCGGGCGAGGCCACGTTCTCAATATCCAGCAGCTCCTGATCCGTGATCTTGCCCGCGGCGCACGCGCCCACCGCCTCAAACACCTCCTGAATGGTGATGTCCGCGCCCTTGTACTTGCCGGGCAGGATGGATCCGCCATACAGCACAACGCCCGGAATGTTGAGCCGCAGCAACGCCAGCGCTGAGCCGGGGATGGTCTTGTCGCAGGCCACCAGACACACCAGGCCATCGAACATATGCCCGCGCGTCACCAGCTCGATGGAATCCGCCACCACCTCGCGCGAGATCAACGAGGTCTTCATGCCCTGCGTGCCCATCGTGATGCCGTCGGAGATGGCGATGGTGTTGAACTCCATCGGAGTGCCGCCGGCCTCGCGGATCCCGCGCGCCACGTCCACTGCCAGATCGCGCAGCAGGAAGTTGCACGGCATGGTGCCGATCCACGTATTGGCAATGCCTATGATGGGCTTGCGCAGGTCCTCATCGGTGAAGCCGATGCCCTTCAACTGAGCGCGCGCCGGGGCGCGATCCCGGCCTTGAGTGATCGTGTGCGACTGGAGTTTCATGGGAGTCCGAAGTGTATCAGCCCTTGGGGCTCAGGTACGCGATGTTGACTTGTTTCCGCATGAACTCGAGGTCTTTGCGGAGTGAGGGCAGATCATCGCCGCCTGGATACTCCAGGTGCAGCGAGAGCGGCCCCGTATAGCCGGCCTTGGCGAACGCGCCGAAAAAGTCACCCCAGGGGACCATGCCTTCGCCCAACGGACACCAATGGATCTTCCACTTGCCGTCCACCTTCTCCCAGTAGAAATCCTTGATGGCGGTCATCTTCATTTGCGGCAGCGCAATGTCGAGCGACACCCGCCACCCGAACAGGCCGCCTTCGATCACGGAGTGGCCTGGATCAAAGTAGTAACCACCCCGCTTGGGATCGGTGCCGGCGAGAATCTCGCGGTAATCCCACACGGAGCAGCCCACGTCGGCGCCGGAATGGTTGTGCAGCCCGGCGGTGAGCCCGTACTGGCCGGCCAGCGCCGTGATGGCCTGGAATTTGCGCTTGCACTCGGCGATGGTGGCCAGCACATTCGGCTCTTTCTTGTACCGCCAGTAGCCGAGCTTGAACAGCGGGATGCCGAGCTTCTGCATCGCCTGAAAGGTCGGCTTGGCAGCGGGATCGGAGACGTCCTGCAGATCGGTGGTGATCATGGGCACGCTCAGGCCGTGCTTGCGGATGATCTCCACCGCGCGCGGCAGATCTTCGGTCACACGCTCAGGCAGCACGTGCCCTTTGGGGCGGACGGTGAGATCCACCCCATCAAACCCGATCTCTTTCGCCTTGGCGGCCATTTCCTCCCACTGGAAATGGCCCATATGCTTGGAGAAAATGCAGAGCGATGGCCGCCCACTGGGATGCACTGCCACGGCCTGCGGCAGCACTGCCGCGGTCATTACGAAATCTCGTCTTGTCATGGTGAGTTACCCCAGCTTGTAGGGCGCCCGGTACTGATAGCTCAGATACTTGTTGGCCGCCGCGTTGTTAGTGAACTTCTCGGTCTTCGTGTCCCACTCCAGGTAGCTCTTGGTGCGCAGAGCAATGTGCCCGATGATGGTGGCCGACGTGGAGAGATGGCCCTCGAGGATGTCGCAATTGCACTTCTTGCGCGACTTCACGCAATCCAGGAAATTGCGCGTGTGCGGATATGTTTCAGCGAAGCCGGTGCCGTTGGTCATCGCCTCCATCGCCGGCTTGCGCGAGGGGCCCCACGCCTTTTCAATACCGCGGTCCAAAGGCGTGCGGTAGCCGAAGAGCGTCTCGGTGGTCTTTTCCGGCACCACCTCCCACTTGCCGCTCTGCAGGTACATGGTGCCCTTGGTGCCGCGGATCTCCAGCTCGGCGTTCTTCACATTGCCGGGTGCGGCGTTGGCGTTGTATTGCGAAAACACCACCATCGTCTCGCCGTAATCCCACAGCACCTCACAGGTATCCGGAATCTCGCGGTTGTCTTTCACCACATACCGGCCGCCCATGGCCGTCACCGCGCGCGGCGCTTCTTTGCCCAGAGCCATGCGGATGAAATCCATGTAGTGGACGCCGAAGTTCGTGATCTGGCCGCCGGAGTAGTCGTAGAACCAGCGGAAGTTGTAGAACGTGCGATTGCGGTTGTACGGCATCTTGGGCGCCGGCCCAAGCCACGCATCCCACTCTGCATCGCTGGGCGGCGCGCCGTTGGCAACGTTGCCGATCCCGTTCGGCCACTCGTTCTGCACGTGATAACCCTTGGCAACCGTCACGTGACCGATCCCGCCGCTGCGCACAAACTCGGCCGCATCCCGCAGAGACTGCACGCTGCGGCGGTGGATGCCCACCTGGGTCACACGCTTGGTTTCGGCCGCCACCTGCACCATCCGCCGGCCCTCCCAGATGGTGAGGGAGAGCGGCTTCTCCACATACACGTCTTTGCCCGCGCGGCAGGCGTCTACAAACATCAGCGCGTGCCAGTGATCCGGCGTCGCAATCGCGACAGCGTCCACTTCTTTGTCATCGAGCAGCTTCTTGTAGTCGCGATACTTCTTGGGCGTGGCGCGCGATTTTTTGATGGCGAAGTCCATGTAGTCTTCGCGCAGATCGCACACGGCCGCGGTCACCTGATCGCCGTGTTCGAGAAACGCATCATGCACCTGGTCGCCGCGATTGCCCAGGCCGATGTAGCCCACGCGGACGCGATCGTTCGCGCCCAGAATGTTCGAGTAGCTGAGGGCCGTAGCGGCAATGGCCGCCTTGGAAAAATACCGTCTGGTTGATTCACTCATAGGAGTCCTTCGTTATTTCACTGCAATCTGATTGAGCAGCTCACGCACCGCTGCATCGAGCTGCGAGTCTTTGTCCGTATACGTTTCGCCCACCGGACGCTGCACCGCGATATCCACCGGGCGCGGATTGCGCTCCATCACCGTGCCGTCGCTGGCGAATACCTTCGTGGCTGGCGTGCGCAGCATGCTGCCGTCCAGCAGCTGCGCGCCGCCGGTGTAGATGATCCATCCCGCCGTCGGTTCGCCCACCACCTTGCCGAGCTTCAACGTGCGGTAGCCCTCGGTGAAGTCCTCCGCGTCGGAGAGCGAAAACTGATTGATCACCAGAATGGTGGGTAGCTCCAGCGCGCGCTGGCCGAGGATCGAGCGCGCAGGGCCCTGCGGCCCGCCGCGCTGCTCCATGCGGAGATAGGGCCGCCGCGAAAAGACATCCAGCGCGTACGCGTTGACGAAGCCGCCGTTGTTGTTGCGAATGTCGATCACCACACCCTGCTTTGTCTGGTTGCTGGTATCGAGATCGAGATACAGTTGCCGCAGCGACGCATCGCCCATGTCGCGCATGTGCACGTAGCCAAGCTTGCCGCCGCTGGCCTTCTCCACATACGCGCGACGGCCTTCTACCCACGCGCGGTAGCGCAGGTTGCCCTCGGCCGCGTTGTTGATGGGACGCAGCGCCACGGCACGGCCATCCACTGTGAGCTCCACCCGCTTGTTCACCTTGCCGCGCAGCAGGTCGTCGAGATTGACCGGTGGTACCAACGCTGCGCCGTCCACGGCGGTGAGCACCTCGCCCACCTTGATCTTCGCCACGTCTGCCGGCGAGAGCGGCACAACGGAAGTGACCTTGAGTTTGCCGCTGGCCTCGTATTCGGCACGGTCAAACCGCAGCCCGAGCTTGCCCACTGGCGCACTGGCAGGACCGCCTGCCGGAGCCGAGATGCCGGAGTGCGAAGCGTTCAGCTCCCCCAGCATTAACGAGATCACGCGGCGCAGTTCGTCGGGGGTTTTTGCGCCCGCGGCCTGCGGCTCAAACTTCTCCCTCACGGCATTCCAATCGGCGCCGTGGAACTTCTCGTCGTAGAACGTGTCCCGCATGATCCCCCACGCCTGGCGGAACACGGCCACCTTCTCCACATCGAAAGGCACGTCCATATCCGTGCTCAGCGCGACGGTCCGGGTTGATCGATTATCGATAATAATGGCGGACACCTTGCCACCCTCGACAAACCACACCTCCTTGGAGTCCGGCGACCACTGAGGATTGCCCTTAGCGCCGGCGGTGGAGGTGAGCTGCCTGGCCACGGGCGGCGTGGTGGCCAGCTCGTCCAGCGGCCACAGATAGAGATTCTGCTGATCCGCCACGTTGGCGCTGAGCAGCAGCCACTTGCCATCCGGGCTGATGCCCGCGGCGGCCGCGCTGAGCCCCGTGGGAATCATCGAGATCCGCTGGCGCACGCCATCAAACGTGATGTCGACGGGCGTTTTCTTCGCGTCGGGCTTGGCGGCATCGGGCTTGGCCGGCTCCGGCTTGGGCGCGTCTTTGAACAGATCGCGGAACACATCCTCGCGGAACTTGGGCGCCTTGGGAGTCAGCTCCACGCGCGCCACCTGCAAATCCTCGGTGCGCTGCGACGTGGTGACCAACAGGAATTTGCCATCGGGGCTCCACAGCGGATCACTGGTGAAGGAGTTGCCGAGGAAGGTCAGCGGCTTGTTCTCACCGCCCGCCGCCGGGACGACATGCACGTTGCGCAGCGCCTTCTCCCCGGCAGGCGTGTAGGCGATCCACTGGCCATCGGGCGACCAAGACACGCGGCCGCCGAGCGACCCCGTGGCCAGCACTTTCTCCTGGCTGTTGTCCAGGGTCAGCACGCGCAGCTCCTTGCGATCACGGATGAATGCCACGCTCTTCCCGTCTGGCGAAAACCGCGGCGAGGCGTCGTTCAGTGCGGCGCTGGTGAGCTGCTTCTCGGTCTGCGTGGTGAAGTCGTACAGGAAGAGATTGCCGTGGCCGCTGCGCTCGGAGGCATAGACGATGCGCTTGCTATCGGGCGCCCACACGACGGAATCTTCGGCTGCCGCCGTGCGCGTCACGCGCGCCGGTTCCCCGCCCTCTTTGGCCGGCGCGGCCCACACCTCGCCGCGCGCCGTCACCGCGATCTTCTTCCCATCCGGCGAGAGCGCCAGCCCGCCGAAGGAGTTGACGGTGGCCCGCGTGAGACCGGCGCCCGCCGGCGCGCCGCGTAGGGTGAGTGGGACCTCGGCCCCATTGCCGGACTTTGTATCGAGCTGCCACACGCGGAAATCGCGCTCAAACACCAGGGTTTTGCCGTCGTAGCCGATGGACGCCCACAGCACGCGTCCATCCTTGAACTTTGTGATCTGGCGCGGCGTCTGTTTGTTGGCGCACACCCATACGTTTTCCGCGCCACCGCGATCCGACACGAAGTAGAGGCTCTTCCCATCCGGCGTCCACATCGGCCAGCCATTGCGCGCGCCCATCGGCACAAGCTTTGTATAGGCGCCGTTGGCCCACTGCCAGATCTCGCTTTCGTCAATGTGCGAATGTCCGTGCCGCCACCACTGGCTGGCGCCCATGCCGCGCGCCACGAACGCCATCGAGTGCCCGTCCGGCGCGGGCGCCGCCTGGAACTCGCTCATCATCGCGTCCGCGCTCACTTCCATCGGCGTGCCGCCCTCGGCGCTCACGCGGTAGATGTCCGTCAGTTGGACTTGTTTATTGGCCGTGAAGTAGATCCACTTGCCGTCGCGCGACCAGTTGTCCAGCGCCTCGGCGCCGTCGTCAAAGGTCATCCGCTTGAGCTCGCCCGTCGCCAGCGTCAGCACATAGATATCGCCATCGCCCGTGCGGGTCGAGACAAACGCCAGCTTCGCGCCATCGGGCGACCACAGAGGACGCGATTCGGTGGCTGGATGCGACACCAGCAACTGCGCCTCGCCGCCCTTGAGCGGCGCGGTCCAGATGTCGCCGCCCGAGACAAACACGATCTCCGGCCGGGTGGGGCAGAGCGATGGTTCTGCGAGCGAGGGAGACGGAGGCGCGGCCTGTAGGAGCGTGGCTGCGGCAAGAAAAGTGGCGGCGTAGGTTGGGATAGTCACAAGGGTGAAACCTCTCACACTATATCCTGAGTGTGATGACTCTCACGATATGTCTCCTGTTACTGGGCGCGGTCACCATGGCCGACGCCGCCCCGCGCATTCAAGTCCATGGCCATCGCGGCGCCCGCGCCGTGCGCCCGGAGAATACGCTGCCGGCCTTTGAATACGCCATCTCGATGGGCGCGGACTTCCTGGAGTTGGACCTGGCCGTAACCAAGGACGGAGTGCTGGTGGTTTCGCACGACCCCACGATGAACCGCAAGATCTGCCAGGGGCCCGAGGGCGAGGCCGCGATTCACAAATTGACACTGGCGCAGGTCCGCGAATGGGACTGCGGCGCGCTAAAGAACCCGGAGTTCAAGAACCAGCAACCCGTTCCAGGCGCCAAGGTGCCCACGTTGGACGAGGTGCTCGACCTGGCGCCGAAGGGCGCGTTTGGGTTCAATATTGAGATCAAAAGTGACCCAAAACACCCCGAACTGCAGCCGGAACCGCGCATTTTTGCGCAGTTAGTGGCCGATGCGGTGCGCAAGCACAAACTAGAGAAACGGGTGATGATCCAGAGCTTTGACTTCCGCACTCTGCGCCCGATGAAAGAGATTGCGCCCGAGCTTCAGCTATCGGCGCTTTACGGCGGCATGCCGAAGGACCTGGTGGAGATCTCGAAGGAGGCCGGCGGCACGGCCATGGTCTCGCCACACTATCTGCTGGTGACGAAGGGCAAAGTGGAAAAAGCGCATGCTGCCGGGATCCAGGTTGTACCGTGGACAGTGAACTCCGCCGGCGGCTGGGACCGCATGATCGGCGACGGCGTGGACGCGATCATCACCGACGATCCGGCCGCGCTGATTGAGCACCTCAAGGCAAAAGGGCTACGCTAGACGGGTATTGCCGAGTCAACTGATCGTTCACGAGGATTTCCAGTCCGAGGCCCTGGGCTGCCAGCGAACTGTCGTCGTTTATCTGCCGGCCGGGTATGGCCGCGACACACGGCGGCAGTATCCGGTGCTGTATTTGCACGATGGGCAGAACGTGTTCGATGGCCGCACGTCCTACGTGCCCGGCCAGTACTGGCGGATGGCCGAGGCGGCGGACGAGTTGCTGCATCACCGGCGCATTGAGCCGTTGATCATGGTAGCGGTGTACCACGGCGCGGAGAAGCGCATCAATGAATACACGCCAACGAAGACCCGCAAGCTGGGCGGCGGCAGCGCGGACCTGCACGTATGGATGATGACGGAGGAGCTGCGGCCGTGGATCGGCCAGCGCTACCGGGTGCTACCGCACGCGCGCCACACGGGACTGGCGGGCTCGTCGCTGGGCGGGCTGGCGACGATGTACCTGGGCCTGACACAGCCGACGGTTTACGGCAAGCTCGCGGTGATGTCGCCCTCGGTGTGGTGGGATCATCGTGTCATCCTCAAGATGCTGCAAGCCGCGCAGCACCCGCAGCGGCAGAAGCTGTGGCTCGACGTGGGCTCGGACGAGGGCAGCGCGCCCTTCAGCAGCACACGCGATGTGCGGCTGTTGAAGGCGATGCTCGTCAGCAAGGGTTGGCGCGAGGGCCGGAACCTGCACTACGAGGAAGTGGAGGGCGCGGACCACAGCGAGCGCTCGTGGGCCGAGCGCGCGCCGCGGATGCTCGAGTGGCTGTTCCCGCGCCCGCGGTAGCGGCTACAGGGGCAGCACTTCCAGGCGATCGGCGTCGAACTTGATGCGGCGCTTCTGCACGTAGGATTCGATGGCCAGCAGCGGCGGCAGGATCGAGATGGATGCCACGCCCACGTCGCCGTTCGGCAGCTTGCGCGATTTGCAGCAATCCAGGAAGTTGCGGACGTGGTCCGTAGTAATATCGCCCGGCGTCTTTTTCTCCACCGGGACCGCGCCTTTCTCGGCCGAGGTGAACGTCCAGCGGTTGCGGTTCACGAAGAGCTTGCCCTTGTCGCCGTAGAAGGTGATGCCATATTCCGTCGCGTTGCCGTAGGCGTTGGATTGGAACAGCGTGGAGAAGCCGTCGTACTCAAAGAGGGCGTTGCAGGTATCGGGCGCGGTGCGGCCGTCCTTGAAATCGTAGAAGATGCCGCCGGCGAACACGGCCGAGTTGGGGGCGCGCTCGCCCATGTACATGTGGACCACGTCCATCCAGTGATGGCCGAAATCCGTCATCTTGCCGCCGTTGAAGTCGAGATAGGCGCGGAAGTTGTTGTACTGGCCGGGCGCCCAGTCGCGGTACGAGACTGATCCCAGGAAGCGGATCCAATCGAGGTTGGAGGGCTTCTCGGCGGGCGCGAGGCGGATGGGGCGGGGCGGGCCACCGTGCCAGATGGCGTCAATGTGGCAGATCTTACCGAGCTTGCCGGTTCTGACGAACTCGTTGAGCGGATCGATGTAGATGGCGCCGGAGCGTTGCTGGATTCCCACCTGGCAGATGCGTCCGGTAATGCGCGCCGTCTTGACCATCACCGGCGCTTCGTCGCGCGTTCGGCACATGGGCTTTTCCGTATAGACGTCCTTGCCGGCGTTCATGGCATCGCAGGCGTGGTCCTTGTGCCAGTGATCGGGCGAACCGACGAGCACGGCATCCACCTCTTTGAGCTGGAGCATCTCGCGATGGTCGCCGAAGGTTTTGGCGTTGGGCGCCTTGCCCTTGGCTTCGTCATAGCGCGCCGGATAGACGTCGCAGAGCGCCCGCACTTCCACGTCGTTGAAGGTCTGGAACCGCGTCATCACGTAGGTGCCGCGGCCGCCGGTGCCGATCACACCGAGGCCGATGCGATCGTTTGCGCCGAGTACGCGCGAATACGAGAGTGCCGTGAGTGCCGCGCCCTTGGCGGCTGTGCGTCGCGTCATCATCTGGTGGATCTCCTACTTGAGTTCTTTGATCCCGATATTGCGGAAGCGGTGGAAGCCGCCGGCCACCCAACGGGTCTTGGGCGATTTGGGGTCTGACATATGTGCCTGGACGGCGATCATGCCGTCGGTGGCGCCGCCGATGAGGCGGTTTTCCGAATCGGTCCAATCGACGATCTGCGCACCATTCATCCAGACCTGGATGTGAGGCACGTCGCCCTCGATGCGGGCGCGGATGAGATTCCATTCGCCCTTCTTCCAGTGCTCCTTCCAGGCCTTGGCGGATTTGTCGCCCGTGCCGGTCTCGCGGCCCAGACCCTTCAACCCTTCGCCATAGATGCCGCCCACCGTGCCGCCATCCAGATAGTCGAGCATGACCTGGTAGGCTTCACCCTTTTCGTTGGATCGCAGGAACAGCCCGCCGTCGCAGCCATAATCCGGATTCACTTCCAGCGAGATTTCGAAGTTCTTGTACTTCTTGTCGGTCAGCAGGATGCCGCCGTTGCCCGGCTTGTCCTGCGTGACGAGAAGGACCCCGTCTTTGACGGAGAAGCCTTTGGTGTTGCCGTGATGGTTCACCTCGCTGATGTGCCAGCCTTTGGTGTCCTTGCCGTTGAAGATGGCCTTGAAGCCTTTGGGAACGGAAGAGGCCGCGCAGAGCGCAGCCGCGAGGAGAAATAGGGCGAAACGTTTCATGGGAACTCCTGTGTCGCTGACATTTTACATACTCGTACGTCCAAAGACACGCCCTCCCGGCGTATAAATAGTGAGCACCCATGCCTAACCTCGTGCAGGAAATTCGTCTCGCGGCCCGTTCGCTGTGGCGCAGTCCCGGATTCGCGGCGGCGGCGATTGCCTGCCTGGCGCTGGGCATCGGGGCCACGTCGGCCATTTTCAGCGTGGTCAATTCCGTGCTGCTGCGGCCTCTCGCCTACCAGCAACCGGAGCGGCTGACACGCCTCTACACCGAGTTCCCCAAGTTTCCCAACGGCGGACTGCGCCGGTTCTGGACCTCAGGCCCGGAGTTCGTTGAGATGCGCCGCGATCTGAAGAGCTGGCAGACGCTGGATGTCTGGCAAATTGGCGGCGTCAATATTGCGGGCGGAAGTGAACCGGTTCGCGCGACGGGGAGCTTCGTCAGCGGTACGCTGCTCGGGACGCTTGGCGTGCAGCCCAAGCTCGGGCGCCTGCTGACGCCGGAGGACGACCAGCCCGGCGCGCCGCGCACGGTGGTGATCAGTTCCGGGCTTTGGAGCCGGGTGTTTGGCAACGATCCCAAGGTGCTGAGCCGCGATGTGTGGCTGGACGGCCAGAAGACCAACATTGTGGGCGTGATGCCGGACGGATTTCAGTTCCCTCCAGGCGAGACGGAGCCGCCGGAGCTGTGGACGCCCACTCAGATCAACCCGGCGAGTCCGGGCGGGCGTGGGGGCCATCGCTGGTATCTGTTGGGACGGCTGAAGGACGGAGTGTCGCTGGATCAGGCACGATCCGAAGCAGCTCAGTATGTGAATGCTCTGGGCCCGAAGGCTGGTCCAGACGGCAACCACTTCTTTCATCCGGAGAATCATCCTCTAGTGATGTTCTCGTTACAGGAGGAGGTGACGGGGGCAATCCGGCCGGCGCTGTGGGCGCTCTTTGCCGCGGTGGGCTTCGTCCTGCTGATCGCCTGCGGCAATGTAGCCAATTTACTGCTGGCGCGAGCGGAGGCGCGGCAGCGGGAGATCGCTGTGCGGCGGGCGATGGGGGCGTCGGCGCCGGAGCTGATCCGGCAATTCGTCATTGAGGGGACTCTGCTTTCATTGAGTGGCGCGGTGCTGGGACTGATGTTTGCGTGGGGCGCGCTCCGGCTGATTTTGAGTGCCTCGGCGGGCAGCCTGCCGCGGGCGGCCGAGATCGGCCTGGATGGCCGCGTTTTGGGCTTTACGGTGCTGATCTCCATCGCCACGGGCGTGTTCTTCGGCTTGGCTCCGCTGGCGCAATCGATGCCGCGCGCGCTGGCGGAGACGCTCAAGGCGGCTGGTGGGCGTACGACGGCCACGAAGCAGGCGCATCTGTTGCGGCGGTTCATGATCACGGCCGAGATCTCGCTGTCGCTGGTACTGCTGATCGGTGCGGGGCTGATGGTGAACGCATTCTGGAAGTTGCAGGCGGTGCGGACAGGGTTCCAGCCGGCAAATGTGCTGACGATGCGCCTAGCCCTGCCGAGAGAGCTCTACAAGACACCGGCGGACATGCTGGCGTTCTGGACGAGGCTGGAGGAGCGGCTGGAAACGATCCCGGGCGCCGTGAGCACATCGGTGGTCTCCGGGTTGCCTCCCGTGCGACCGCTCAATGCGAACGATACGCAGATTGAGGGCTTCGTTAGGAAGGAAGGCGGCCCCATCCAGAACATCGATTATTGGAATTCCGTGGGGACGCGGTACTTCAAGACGTTGGGCGTGCCACTGATCGAGGGCCGGCTGTTCACCGCCAGTGATGGCGCGTCGGCGCCTCCGGTGCTGGTGGTGAACGAGACGCTGGCGCGAATCTACTGGCCGGGGCAGAGCGCCATTGGGAAGCGCATGAAGCCGGCTTTCCAGGGGGAGTGGCGAACGATTGTCGGTGTGGTGGCCGACGTGAAGAACAGCAGCCTGGATAAGCCCGCAGGCACGGAACTCTACATCCCGCTGGCGCAGACGGAGGGCAACAACCGGGCCTTTTATCTTGTGATTCGCGCGGCATCGGATCCCATGCGCCTGGCTTCGGCCGCTCGTGCCGCCGTCCGGGAGCTCGACCCGGGGCTACCGGTGGCCGCTGTACGGACGATGGACGAGGTGATGGCGGAGGCGCAGGCGCGGCCGCGGTTCCTGACGTTGCTGATTGGACTGTTTTCCGCCGTGGCCCTGGGGCTGGCGGGCCTGGGGATATACAGCGTGATGGCGTATTCGGTGGCGCAGCGCACCGGCGAGTTTGGCATCCGCATGGCCATGGGCGCGCAACGCGCCGACGTACTGCGGCTGGTTCTGCGACAGGGATTGCTGACTGGCCTGGGCGGAGTGGTGGTGGGAGCTGGCGGCGCGTTGGCGCTGAACCGCTACCTGCGCGGGACACTCTACGGCATTGGCGCCTTTGATCCTTTGCCCTTCCTGCTAATGAGCGTGGTGCTGTTGTTGGTGCTGCTGCTGGCCTGCGCCGCGCCGGCGCTGCGCGCGACACGAGTGAACCCCATCACGGCCTTGCGCTACGAATGATCCGGCCGGGTGGCGGCCTCCAGGAGAATCAAGCCCTGCATCGCCTCATCAGAGTTGGCTCTGCACATTTCGGCGGTCGGCTCCAGGCCGGAGCAACACGCCGGACGCTCCGGCAGCCCGAAGATGGCGCAGCGCAGATCGTGGGTGAGTTGCACGCAGCGAATCCCGGCCGGCTTGCCGTGCGGCATGCCGGGGATGGCGGTGGAGATAGATGGCGCGATGCAGCATGCACCGCAGCCGGAGCGGCATTCCACGGGCGGAGTTCCTCGTCATCACCATAATGCCGTAGAATCATGAATTCCCAATGCTGTTCTACGCCCTCACTATATTCCTGAGCGCTTTCCTGCTCTTTCAGGTCCAACCGATGATCGCGAGGATGATCCTGCCGTGGTTTGGCGGCACCGCGGCGGTGTGGGCCACCTGCCTGCTGTTCTTCCAGACTACGCTGCTGCTGGGCTACTCCTACTCGCATGGAATCGTCAAGCGGTTGAAGCCGAAGCAGCAGTGGATGCTGCATGCCGCGCTGCTGCTGGCATGCCTGGCGCTGTTGCCCATCATGCCCAGCGCGAGCTGGAAGCCGTTGACTCCGGATGCGCCCACGCTGCGGATACTCGGCTTGCTGGCCGCTACCATCGGGCTGCCCTATTTCCTGCTCTCCACCACCGGCCCGCTGATCCAGGTCTGGTATGTGCAATCGAATCCCGGCGCCACGCCCTACCGGCTGTTTGCGCTCTCCAATCTGGGCTCCATGCTGGCGCTGCTCAGCTATCCACCGCTGGTGGAGCCGAACCTGACGCTGCGCCAGCAGGCAGTCACCTGGAGCGCCGCCTTCGCGCTGTTCGCCGGGCTATGCATCTTCACAGGCTGGCGGAGCTGGCGTGGCGCCGTGGCGGCCCAGGAGCAACCTATCGAGGAAGAGGCGTCGCCCGCCGCGCCCGCCCGCGGCCAGTACTTTCTCTGGATTGCGCTGGCGGCCTGCCCTTCCATGCTGCTGCTGGCGCTGACCACGCACATGAGCATGGATCTGGCTCCGATCCCGTTTCTCTGGATCTTGCCGCTGGCGCTCTATCTGCTCTCTTTTATCCTCTGTTTTGACGCCGCGGGTTGGTACCGGCGGACGTGGTTCCTGGGCGCCTTTCCTGTGGCGATCGGCGGACTCGGGTTTCTGATGAACCTGGGCCCGGCGGACCGCCCGGACACGCGCATCATGATCGGGCTGTATGCCGTGGCGTTCTTCGTCGTCTGCATGGTGTGCCACGGCGAGCTTGCACGGTTGAAGCCGCATCCGAAGTTCCTCACGGCCTTCTACCTGATGATCTCCGTTGGCGGCGCGGTGGGCGGAGTATTCGTGGCCCTGGTTGCTCCGTATATGCTGAGTGCCTATTACGAATTCCCCATCACGCTGGGCCTCTGTACCTTGCTGGGCTTGTTGATCATCTACCGCGAACCGGAGTGGCCCTTCCGGCGCGAACTGTTGGGCTGGCCCTCCATTGCGGCGCTCACCGCCGGCGCGCTCATCCTGGGCATGCTGGGCCGGGAGATGCGCGAGGAGACTACCGGCAATCTCCTGGTGAAGCGGAATTTCTACGGCGAGTTGCGCGTGCGGCAGTACGAGAACGTGTATGAATGGGACGCCTACCGCTCGCTGGTGCATGGCTCCATCAACCATGGCGAGCAGTACACGCACCCTGCCCGGCGGCGCGAGGTGGCCACCTACTACTGCGAGAATTCCGGGCTGGGTCTGGTGATGGGCGCACGCAAGATCGGCGACATCCAGCGCGTGGGCGTGGTGGGCCTGGGCACGGGCAACATCGCCGCCTATTCGCGGATGGGGGATCTGTACCGCTTCTACGAGATCAACCCCCAGGTGAAGGATATCGCCAACACGCTCTTCTGGTATCTGCAGAACGCCGAGGGCGCCATCGACGTCGTGCTGGGCGACGCGCGTCTCTCCATGGAGCGCGAGCCGGTGCAAAACTACGACACCATCGCCGTGGACGCGTTCTCCTCGGATTCCATCCCGGTGCACCTGTTGACGCGTGAGGCGATGCTGCTGTACTTCCACCATCTGCGCCCGGACGGCGTGCTCGCTGTGCACATCTCAAACCGGTTTATCGATCTCAAGCCGGTACTGGAGCGGCAGGCCGCGGCGCTGGGGAAGCGGGTACTGGTAGTGGAGACCGACGATGACGCCAACGGCCGGTGCTACGGCACGACGTGGGTGCTGATCTCCTCCAACCTGGCGATGTTTGATCAGACGGAATTCCAGAAGGCCGGCCAGATCCCGCCTCCGGCCACGTGGCTGCCACTATGGACGGATGACTATTCCAATATCTTCCGGTTGCTCAGGTAGCGCCCGTAGATCTCCACCGATTGCCCTTCCCGATCCATGCGGGTGAGCAACTGAAGGCCGAAGGTCCGGGTCACTTCGCCGGATGACAGCGGAGATTCGACAGCCAGCAAGCTGCGGAGGGCGGCCCGCGCCCTGGGATACTGCGTGAGCGAATCCGGGGTTTCCCAATAGGGCGAGAAGCGGACGTAGTAATCGGGTGGAGCCTGGGCGGTGCAGGTGGGCATGACGTTCAGCCGCCGGGCCACGTAGCCCAACTCCGGCCTGGTGAGCTCGTCCAGCATGGGCGACGCGGCGCAGATGGAATGGTTGCCGGCATGGCCCTCCAGATAGACGGCCGCCCGCCGATGAAGATCGGCCGATTCGCCCAATGCCAGGCTGTTTTCCATGGGAAACGGCAGATTGAGTGGATGCCAGAAGAGCCCGGCCACCAGGGAGGCTAGCAGCAGGCCGCAGGCCGGATGGCGGAGTTTCTGGGGAAGGGTGTGAAAGCCGGCAATGGCGGCGGTCAACAGTACGGGCAAGATTGGCAGCAGCTCCCTATCGCTCTTTGGCAGGCAGAACAGACAGAGAACAAACCAGGAGGCACAGAAGGCGCCGGCGATGGCCCAGCGGCGGCGGCGAAGACGCCCTGAAAGCAGCGCGAGGACCAGGCCGGCGGTGGCGACAAAGTGGCCGTCCGCTGCGAAGAGGACGAACAGACGCCGTGCCAGACCGGCGGCGAAGCTGCGAAGACCGGGCATACCAGCGCGGAAGTGAAAGAGCGGCGCGGTGAAGCCAATCAGAACCGCCAAGGCAGCGGCACAGACGGCCGCCCCCAGCCAGCGCCGCCGCACGGCGAACCAGAGCCCGAAAGTGGCGAACAGGGTGGCCGGCATCGGCGGCAGCACCAGGACGGACTGCATGTAGAAAAGAGGCGAGGCAGCCAGCGCAGCGACGGCGAAGACCGCCGGGACACCGGGCAGAGACCCGCACAGCTCGATTGCCAGCAGGAACGCAGCCAGGGTGGTGAGCGCCGCGGTCAGCAACGCAGCCGTTCTCACTACTGGAACAGGCGGCCAGTGGCCCCAGGGCCAGGCGACCTCGTCCCATACCGGCGGCATCGTGAAGTAGCTGGCGTGGGCCAGCAGGATGAAGCCGGCCAGGAGTACGGCGAATGTCAGGTAGGTGGAGGTCCGAACCGGGCGCGGCATCCCCCGGCTACTGGATCAAGCTGGCGTCGCCCTGCGGCTCCAGGCGGATTTCGCCGAAGGCCGCTTCATACTGCTGCACGTTGGTTTGGAGCACGTTGAGAAGCGCTTTGGCCTGCTGCGGGCTCAGATAGACACCCTGGAAGTTCTGAATGGTGACGGCCTCGGGGGACTGTTGGCGGAGGGTCCCGAACAGGAGCAGGAAGTCCCAGAGACTGGCCCGCAACTGCACGCTGTTGGCGTAGTTTTCCCGGTAATCGGACGAGTTTTCCAGATGAAGGGCAGGCTGGTTCTGCGGAGGAAGCATAAGAAGCCAGCGTATCAGATTGCAGGGGAGTGAGAGGAGCAAATGGCGGGGACGACGGGGCTCGAACCCGCGACCTCCGACGTGACAGGCCGGCGCTCTAACCAACTGAGCTACGTCCCCGCGTTCACTTCGGACAACCCTTTTAATATATCACGGCGGGGCGGCGTTGCAAAAGATGAGGGAGGATTCGGCAGCCCGAGTGGGGCCGACCGTTGAAGAGAGGGTGCGGTCGAGAGGACAGGAACCTCCACGAGATTGCTCCCGCCAGCACCACAAGCGATGCGAGATTCACGGTCCTATCTGTTTTCAACTGATTGCGAGCCATAACAAGTGGCCGTATCAGCGACAAGGAATTCTACCTGGTCAGCCTGAATGCCTGGACCCAACCGGGGCGACCCGATTCCCGGGCGCGACGCTCAGGGGCGTCGTTCTGGGCCAGAGGCTCGCCACGCAAGAGGAATCCCACATCGGCATCGAGCAGACTCTCAACCAGAAGCGGCAGACTCATCACGTGGATTTCCCGTCTGGTCTCGGGTGTGCGTACGTCGAATCAGGTACTTCACAATCTCCACAACCCACAAGACGCTGCTGGCCACGACCACGGAGCGCGCCCAATCGGCGGCGCTGAGAGCGACGGTCCCAAACGCACCCTGGAGAAACGGGATGTAGATGACCAGCGCATGCAGCGCCACCGAGATCGACACGGCCGACCAAAGCCAGTAGTTTTGGAAAAGCCCACGGAATGCGCTATGGATCTCTGACCGGGCATTGAAGGCGTTGAAGACCTGAAACAGCATCAGGGTGGTGAACGCCATCGTGCGTCCGTACTCGATTCCACCCGGCCCCTCGATCCAGCCCCCGGGGAGCGCTGCATCGAAGGCCAACAGAGTGCCAACCGCCATCACGAATCCGACCAGCCCGATATCGAGCCTCATGCGGCGGTTAATGACACCCTCGTCACGCGGCCGCGGCGGCCGGCTCATCAGGTCGGGAGCAGGCGTATCCACGCCCAGAGCCAGGGCCGGCCCGCCGTCAGTTAAGAGGTTAATCCAGAGGATCTGGGTTGCCAGCAAAGGCAGCACCAGCATACCGTGTTCGCCCAGCCCCAACGGCGCCGCAAATAGGACCGAGAGGAACACCGTTAAAACCTCACCTGCATTGGACGAGAGGAGATATCGGAGGAATTTCCGGATGTTGTCGAAGACCGCGCGTCCCTCTTCCACGGCGGCGACGATGGTGGCGAAGTTGTCGTCGGTCAAGACCAGATCGGCCGCTTCTTTCGATACGTCTGTCCCGGTGATGCCCATGGCCACGCCGATGTCGGCGGACTTCAAGGCCGGCGCGTCGTTGACGCCGTCTCCCGTCATCGCCACAACCTCACCATTGCGCTGGAGAGCTTTCACGATACGCAGCTTGTGGTTGGGACTGACCCGCGCGTAGACAGCCACTTCGCGAGTGGCCGCCGCCAGATCCTCATCGGACATCTCATCGAGTTGTGTGCCGCTGACGACCCGGTCGTCCGACGTCATGCCCAATTCACGCGCGATCGCTACTGCGGTACCCGGATGATCGCCCGTAATGAGGACGGACCGGATGCCGGCGGCGCGCGCCCGTTCCACGGCGGCGCGCGCCTCGGGGCGTGGCGGATCGAGCATGCCGATCACGCCGAGAAACACGAGGTCGTGCTCCAGTTCCTTGGCTGACTCCGGCGCGCTCTCGCCGGCCTTGCCGGGCGCCAGCGACCGGAATGCCACCCCCAGAGTCCGCAACGCCTCCGCCGCAAGCGTCTCGGTGTTCCGCAGGATCTCAGCACGCCGTTCCACCGTCAGGGGACGTGCTGCCTGCCCGGCAAGCTCCTGCGTACAGCGCTCCAACAGTATGCCGGGCGCGCCTTTCGTGAAGAGAATGCGGCCTCCCGCGGCCGCCTCGTCCTCATGCACAGTGCTCATCAACTTGCGCAAGGACGAGAACGGCGCTTCTGCCACACGAGGAAATCGAGTCATAGTCGCCGATTGGTCGAGACCCGTCTTTCGCGCCGCGACCAGGAGTGCCGCTTCCGTCGGATCACCCTGGATGCTCCAGAGCCCGTCCCGCTCGAGCAACTGCGCATTGTTCGCCAGAGTAGCGGCGAGTAGCAGCCGCGCCGTTTCGTTTTCCCCGTCGGCCGCGAGCGCGTCGCCAGCTTGCGTTCGCAGGTCACCGACGGGCGCATAGCCGGTACCGGTCAGATTCACGCGCCCGGCCGCCGTGACAATCACTCGCACCGTCATTTCATTGCGTGTCAGCGTGCCCGTCTTGTCTGAAGCGATCACCGTAGCCGAACCGAGGGTCTCTACCGCAGGCAACTTGCGCACGATTGCGCCCCGTTTTGCCATGCGCTGTACACCCATTGCCAGAACCACTGTCACTACCGCCGCTAACCCCTCGGGTGCGGCCGCCACCGCCAGTGCCACACCAAACATCAACACCTGCACAGCGGACTTCCAGTCCTGTGCGCCGCGCAGCAGCAGCAGCGTTGCCACCACTACCACGGCAATTACAATTACCGCGATACCCAGTTGCTTGCCCGTCTTGTCCAGCTCTCCCTGCAATGGCGTGGTGGGCGATTTCGTGTTCCGTAGCATCCCGGCGATCTTGCCCAGCTCAGTCCGCATGCCGGTCGCGGTTACCACCGCCCGGCCGTGCCCATGGCTGGCGCTGGTACCGGCAAACACCATGTCCAGGCGGTCGCCGACACCGGCCTCGTGCTCCACCGGATCCGCGCACTTCATCACCGGCGAGCTTTCGCCCGTAAGCGATGCCTCCAGGGTCTGCAGCTCCACCACATCCAGCAGGCGCGCATCGGCCGACACGGTGTCGCCTTCATTGATGATGAGGAGATCGCCGCTCACCATCTCCCGGGTAGCAAGGCGCCGCTGCTCGCCGTCGCGCACGACACTCGCCTCGGGGGCTGCCATCGCCCGCAATGCGGCCAGCGCCTTCTCCGCTCGTCCCTCCTGAACAAATCCAAGCACCGCGTTCAACAGCACAATCGTGAGAATCACCAGTGCTTCATACGGTAGTCCGGTCTCCCGCTCCACGGCCCAAACCGCCCAGGAGATGCCGGCCGCGACAATCAGCAGAAGAACGAGCGCGTCCTTAAACTGCCCGGCGAACCTCCGCCATCCAGGCGTCGCGGCTTCGCTTTCCAGTTCGTTTGGTCCGTCCCGCGCGAGTCGTGCTGCCGCCTCAGCCGAACTCAGGCCGGTGTCCAGATCGGTGCCCAACTCGGAAGCAACGTCCACTGCCGGCCGCTCGTGCGGTGCCACCGGATCCACAACAGCGTTTTCGTTCATCTTCTCCTCAGATTTCCGATATCGACAGCCGCTGGACTTTGCCATCTCGCACAACCGCAGCGGTGTAGGCCACCAGCTTCCGGATCTGCTCCACGGCGTGCCGCGCCTGGAGGTCCATGAAGAGGTTCAGCAGCAAGCTGAGCAGAACCATCGCGATGAAGATCGACCCGCTCACCGCGTCGCCCAGCAGCACGGAGATACCGCTGGCCACCAGCAGAATCCCGATCAATGGATCAACAAAGAGCCGCAGCAGGCTCCTTAGCGTCGCAACCTGTGAACCCCGCACCAGCGAGTTCGGCCCGTGCTCCCGGAATCGCCGTTTCGCCCCCACGGAAGTCAGCCCCTGGGGAGTCGCCTTCAGGGTTTGAAGCAGCTCCGCCAGGGGCTTTTCCCCTAAGCCGTCCTCAGATTGGTTCTGTTCTGCCATCTGCTTCCGTCCTGCCTGACTCTATTAACGGGCCGCGCCAGCTCCTCTGGAAAATGTTCGCGGTGTACCTTGCGATAGAGCGCCTGTCAGGTGGAAGCGAATCGTCCCAGGCGCCCCGCGGCTTCCAGGTGTTGCTCGAAGTAACCCTGATGCCAAATCAGAGATCGGGTAGAGAGAGCGACGGCTCCTGCTCGACCTTGCTCAGCCAATACGGCGGGCGCCCATAGTGAACGTGGAGCAGGTTCTCGTACTCTCGGGAGATCGGCATGGCTTCGTCATAGGCCGGGGCACTCTGAATCGCATTCCGCAACAAGCCGACGTGGACTGTGGCATCCGGCCAACTGACGCGCTCGACCCATCCCGGTGAAAACAGTACCCTCTTGCCGGGCCACCAGTTGCGGGTAGCCACTTCGATGTAGCGGATCGCCCAGGCTTTGTCGTCCACGACAAACCCGCATACGTGACCGATCTCGCCATCAGAGGCTTCAATGCTATAGCCGTTAACCACCTCGGCACTGCGCAGATGGGAATCCGCCGATGCGGTCCGGGTGCTGTCCTCAGCCGGATCCACAAAAACCGGCGCTGTCACAGCCAAGCCCATCGGGTAGTAGGAGGGGCCCCAGAGATAAGGGCCATCCCAGTAGTTGGGGTATCCGTAGTATCCGAGGTAGGTGGCTTCGTGTTGTCGCGACACGGGCAGGCTTGTGTCGATGCTCGGGCTGTCCTCAACCTGCTTCTTAGTGAGCGCCACATCCAGGCGCTTGCCTTGCCAGTCCGCTCCGAGAACGAACATCGGCGAAATCAGGACCCGCCGGCCTCCAAGCCAACTTCCGGTGTCCACCGTGAAATAGCGGATGGCCCAGGTCTCGTCGTCGAAGTATGGCTCAACCACGGTGCCGAGGTCGCCATCCGAAGCTCGAATTACAAATCCCTTCAGGATCGACGCGTTCACTAGCATTGCTTTGCCCTCCTGGGTAATAGTTCGGTGTTATCTGCTTGATATTCCTGATCGCCCCGACAGCGGACCTACACGTTTAGCGTGGTCGCGACGTCGGCCGAGTGAATTGTCACATGGATGGGTTTCGTGCCTTCGAGAACCTTTTTCGCCTTGTCGACCTCCTCGGCTGTGCTGTGCACCATCAGCAGGAAGTTGTCCGTCTTGAGCGCCGTTTCGTACTGAAGGACGCTGTACTCCGGTATGCCCATGCCGTAGAGCCCCGCACCGATGGCGCTCAAGCCGCCCACTACTGCTGCGCCTTCCAGCGCCCCGACGATCCAGGCCACAATAGGGCCCGCCATCAACACCGGACCGATGCCCGGGACGGCGAATGCAGCGGAGCCTAACAACAGGCCCCAGACTCCGCCCCAGAAGGCTCCAGTCTTACCCCAGTACTTCATCCGGTCGCCGGTGTTGTAGTAGCCCACCACATGTTCTTCGCTGTGGGTATCCTTGCCGATGATCGACAATGTCCGCATATCGACTCCGGCCTGCTCCAGTGCCTTCACCGCGTCCTCTGCTTGGCTATGCGTGCCATAGACTGCCACCACTGCGGTCAATTCGGACATTCAATGCCTCCTGATCGTGACTTCGGTGGGCGCGCGGCAGCGTTCGCAGCTTTTCACACCGGCATTGAAGGCATCGCACGTGCGGCACCAAACCCCGGCTAGCTGTCAAATACTCCGCCGCAGCTCGTGGTGGCCCCCGCGTGACTCGTCCCCCTTGTGGCGTAATACGTCCACCTGACGGCTCGGGGTCAGAACAATCGTGGATCTGGCACCGCAGTTTCGTCCGGGCACCGGCGCCTTTTGCTGTCGCCCCATTTCGTCGCCGGCGGCTCGGATGAGTGACCATATGCGGTCATGTAACCGCATATGGTCAGGAAATGGACCGTAGGCCCCGCCCCTGTATCGGCAATCTTGACCAAGAAGCGAGCAAACCAGTGGAAAAAGTCACTTGGCCGTGCGTGTGCGGGGAACGTGTGCGGGGAAAAGGTGTTGATCAAAGCCGGATGTTCTTTCTAGCCAGACGGAGAGTACTGCAAAATGTTCGTCAGAGGTAACACGCCGGAGTTTCCCGGAGGCGCCGATAGACCGGGGGACGTTGTCACCGAAGTGCGCCGGGAGGCCGCCCTACTGAAGACGGGTGCGTTGCAGAACGCGATCCTCAACAGCGCCAATTTTTCCAGCATCGCCACCGATGAGAAGGGTGTCATCCAGCTTTTCAACGTTGGGGCGGAGCGCATGTTGGGCTATACCGCCATCGATGTGGTTGACAAGATCACTCCTGCCGACATTTCCGACCCGCAAGAAGTAGTTGCGCGCGCGATGGCACTGAGTCTGGAGTTAGCTACCCCAATCACGCCAGGTTTCGAGGCTCTGGTTTTCAAGGCCTCGCGTGGTATCGAGGATATTTATGAACTGACCTATATCCGCAAGGACGGCACCCGGTTCCCGGCGGTTGTGTCGGTCACGGCCCTGCGGGACGACCTTGGCGGCATCATCGGCTACCTGCTGATCGGCACGGATAACACCGCCCGCAAACAGGTGGAAGCCGAGCAGAAGCTCCTCGATCAGCGTCTCCAGGATTTGCAGTTCTACACCCGCTCGCTGATCGAATCTTCCATCGACGCGCTGATGATCACCAATCCGGCCGGCATCCTGACCGACGTCAACCGGCAGATGGAGGCGCTGACAGGTTGCACGCGGGATGAACTGATCGGCGCACCGGTCAAGCACTACTTCACCGATCCTGAGCGGGCCGCGGCAGGCATTCGTCTGGTGATGAGCGGCGGCAAGGTCACCGATTACGAGCTGACTGCGCGTTGCCGTGATGGCAAGGAGACTGTGGTCTCCTGGAATGCGTCGATTCTCCTCGACCGCGACCGGAAGTTGCAGGGCGTACTCGCCGCGGCGCGAGACATCACGGATCGCAAGCGCTCAGAGAGAGCGTTGCAGGGGAACAATGTGGAGCTGGAAAGAGCCAAGGCTGCGGCGGAAAAGGCGAACCTCTCGAAGTCGGATTTCCTTTCCAGCATGAGCCATGAGCTCCGTTCGCCGCTCAATGCGATCCTCGGTTTTGCGCAACTCATCAATTCCGATTCGCCGCCGCCAACGGATTCTCAATCGGCCAGCATTGATCAGATTCTTCATGCGGGCTGGTATCTGCTGGAGCTGATCAACGAGATTCTGGACCTCTCGCAGATTGAATCCGGCAGGTTGGCGCTGTCGCTGGAGCCGACTTCGCTGTCAGAGGTGATGCTGGAATGCCAGTCCATGATCGAGCCGCAGGGGCAGAAGCGCGGCATCAAGATGAGCTTCCCCAAGTTCGACAAGCCATGCTTCGTCTATGCCGACCGCACACGGTTGAAGCAGGTGCTCATCAATCTGCTGGCCAACGCAATCAAGTACGGCGAGGCGCACGGTACGGTGCTCGTAGACTTTGCCAACAGCACCCCGGAGCGCGTCCGTGTCAGTGTCAGAGATACCGGTGAGGGGTTGTCTCCTGAGAAGCTAATGCAGCTATTCCAGCCTTTCAACCGTCTCGGTCAGGAGCGGAGCGCCGAGCCCGGAACTGGCATCGGCCTGGTGATGAGCAAGCGGCTGGTGGAACTCATGGGCGGCGTAATCGGCGTGGAAAGCACCGTCGGGGTTGGCAGCGTGTTCTGGTTCGAGCTGAGATCCAGCGATGATCCACAACTGGTAGCGGAGGAGGCGCAAGCGGCGATGGTCGTCCCGACGCAGGCTCCGAACGGTGCACCGATGCGCACTCTGCTCTATGTCGAGGACAACCCGGCGAATCTGAAACTGGTGCAGCAGTTGATCGCACGCCGTCCCGATATTCGCCTGCTCAGCGCCATCGACGGCAGTCTGGGCATCCAACTGGCCCGCATCCACCACCCGGATGTAATCCTGATGGACATCAATCTACCGGGTATTAGCGGCATTGAAGCGCTCAGGATCCTCCGCGAAGACGAGGCAACCGCACAGATTCCCGTGGTGGCCTTGAGTGCCAACGCCATGCCGCGCGACATCGAGAAGGGTCTGCGGGCCGGGTTCTTCCGCTATCTGACCAAGCCGATCAAGCTCAACGTACTGATGGCCACACTGGAGTTGGCGCTCGAGTCGAACTCCGTGGGTGTTGTTGGAGTAATCGACTGCTCAGCCGTGGCCGGCCAGGACGAGAGACGATGATCACCCCGAACGATATTCTGTCCGCCAGAATCCTCATCGTCGATGACATGCAGGCCAATGTCGCGCTGTTGGAGGGCATGTTGCGCGTCGCTGGCTATACTTCGGTCCACTCCACCACCGATCCGAGCGAGGTGTGCGGACTGCACCGAAAGAACTCGTATGACCTGATCCTGCTGGATCTCCTGATGCCGGTCATGGACGGATTCCAGGTGATGGAAGGACTGAAGGACATTGAAGCGAACGGCTATCTGCCGGTGCTTGTCATCACCGCGCAGCCGAACCATAAACTGCGTGCGCTGGAAGCAGGCGCCAAGGACTTTGTCAGTAAGCCGTTTGACCTGGCCGAGCTCCGGGCGCGCGTGCACAACATCCTCGAAGTGCGCCTGTTGCACCTCCAATCGAAGACCAGCGGCAAGGTGCTGGAGGAGACGGTGCAGGCGCTGGAGGTAAGCCGTGAGGTGGTTCGCATCAAGACCCAGGAGGAGCGAAAGGCGGCTGTGCGGGAGTTGGCCTTGGCGCAGGAGACTCAGCGAGGCCTGCTCCCTCGCATCCTGCCGCGGCCCGAGAACTTCCGCGTCCGTGCATTTAACCAACCTACAAGCTGCCTGGGTGGGAATTTCTATGAGTTTTTGCAGCTGAGTTCGCCGGAGTGGATCGGAGTTCTGGCAGATGTTTCCGGCAAGGGGATGCCGGCGGCGCTGCTGAGTGCCATGGTGCTGGGCGCTCTCAGCATGGAATTCCGGTCTGGCGCTCCACTGGCGGAAATTCTGAGCCGGGTCAACCGCCTGCTGCATGAGAAGTCGCTTCCGTCGCAGTTCGTGACGCTATTCCTGTTTCAGCTGAGCCCCGACGGCACCGGGCAGTTCATCAGTGCCGGACATACTCCGGTTTATCTGTTTCGCTCCGCCAGCGGGGCAATTGAAGAGTTGGTCTCAGACGCCTACATGCTGGGGATGTTCGATTTTGCCACCTATCGTCCCCGCAAGTTCCATCTCGACAAAGGGGACGTTCTGGTGGTGTCGTCCGACGGCCTGACCAAAGCGGAGAACGCAGAGGGTGACGTCTTTGGCGAGGAGAGGCTGAGGGAGATTGTCGAGCGGGATGCCCGTGCGGGCAGTCAGGCGCTTGAGCTGAGCTGTCTGAAGGCCATCGAGGATTTCACGCACGGAACGCCTCAAGCCGACGACATCACGTTTATGGTTGTGGAGAAGTTCCAATAAGGCGGAGGCGGAGCCCCTCCTGCAGTTAGGGCTGCACGGCTAGGAAGAACTGGTTGCTGTAGTAGTAGGGCGCCGCCGCCCCCAGCAACAGTAGCCCGAGCGTGTACGAGTTCACGCCGGGCGCCAACCGGATCTTCACGATAGACCGGCCCGGCAGACTGGTTGCCTTCTCGACGGAAACCAGTGTCCCGATCGCCTGGACCTGCATTGGCAATGCCGGTTCTCCCAATCCCGTCGCATACAACGCCACCACCGAGCCAGGCGCGGCCGGGTTGGCCAGAGAATTCCATGTGCCATCTTCGTTTTGAGCCAATGCGAAGCCGGAGCCTAGGCCGCCGGTTTGAAGGACGCCCGGAGCCGCCAGAACCACTGGCAGGCTCGCCACCGCACTCGGCTGGTCCCTGACTTGCAGCTCCAGAGCCGTGTCTCCGCCGGGTATCACCGTGGAAGGAACGATCACCTCGACCATTTGATCGGTCGCTGACATCACCTGGGCCTCTATACCATCGAACAGCACTGTGGCTTGCTGCAGACCCGCGCCATAGACATTGAGGAGCGCTCCCGGTGCCGCCGGCGCCATGTACTGGGAGATGGCTGTGGGGCTCTGAGAACAACCGAAAAACGGGCCCGTGTGGGCGAGTGAGCCGATGTCCAACTGGAATAGCACATCGTACCGGTAACGGTCATCCGCGCCACGCGGACGGTCGTAACCGGAGATTCGCGCGACGCCATCGCCGCCAATCGCTACGGTCTGAGTGAAGTCCCCTAGATGGGTGCTGTACAGGAGTTCGCCGAGCTCCGTCAATTGCACCAGAAACCCCTGCTTCTCGCAGTTGGCCAAGCCTCCGGCCGTGTATGGGAAGTCGTAGGAATCCGTCAAGCCCGTAACGTAGAAATTGCCTTGAGGGTCCAGTGTGGCGGACCGTGCTTCGTCGTGCCGGCTGCCGCCCAAGAATGTCGAGTAAACCAGGCGCCGCCCTTCCGGATCCAACTTGGCCGCAAAGACGTCGCCCCGGTCGTAGAAGATGCCGTAGCGGTCCACATACCCGAAATGCAGTGTGGTTTGGAGAGCTTCCAGTGTGACCGGGAAATCGGATGATTGCGTGGAGCCGGCAACATAGGCGAACCCGGCGCCGTCCACGGCGATAGCCGAAATCGTGTCGGATTCCGAGCCCCCCAGGTAAGTGGAATAGATCACATTTCCATCTGCATCCAGGCTGGTAACGAAACCATCGGGCCGGAAGATGTCAGGTATTCGTTTGCCCGAGGTCTCCTGAATCGCACCAGGGGTAGTGGCCAGGTCCCGTGCCGCAGTGGTCCCGCCCACGAAGGTGCGGCCATCCGGCATGACAGCGATAGAGTTCAACTGTGATGACCCGGTTCCGCCCAGTATCTTTGCATATTGGATTGCGCTTCCATCGGGAGTGATCTTTGCGACGAAGGCGCTGGTGGCCCCCGGAAGCACCGCTCCGCCTGTTTGCGGAAAGTCCTGCGAATAGGTGCGGCCCGCCACGTAGATGTTGCCGGCGGCATCCAGCGCCACAGAACGGATCTGATCGTCGTCGCTGCCACCGAGAAGGGTAGAGAACAACAGCTCGCCCGTGGGGCTCAGTTTCATCAGGAATCCGTCTCCGCCGCCCTCAGATTCCGCGTTCCGAACCTTGCCGCCAAACGTAGGCTGCAGGCTGCCGGCGGTGATGGGGAAGTCGGGCGATCCTGTCCAGCCGACGACATAGATATTGCCCGCGGGGTCCACCGCCACGCCAGAGGCGCGCTCATCATAGTCGCCGGCCATCGCCAGAGAGAAGATGAACTCACCCTTCGAATCAAGCTTGGAGATGAAGACGTGGTAGCAGGAATAGGGCGTGCGACCGGACACGCCGCAGTGCCGGTATGAGTAGGAACCCGCCACCACGGTATGACCTTGCGCATCGACGGCAATCGCCGAGACCGGGTACTCGCTGAAGTCGATCGTCTTCAATTGCTGGCCGGCCGCGGTCCAGGCAACGAGGGCCAGGATCACACCGGCTATGCGCCCACAGAGCGGGCTCTTCGAAATTGTCACTGGTTTCTACGCGCCTAATTGATGGTAGCCAGCCTGGCGTTGCGCCACGCGAGCGATGCGACGAACGGTAGTGCGCTGGCCACAACCAGGAAGCGATGCCAGTCGCCCGACAAACTGAACGCAGGCGCCACTGGGTTATACAGCAGCGCCAGCGCTCCGAAAACGGCGGCAAAGGCGTAGCGCCGGGCACGAAATGCCTGGAACGCCACGACAATTGCGCCACCAGCCAGGAGCCATCGGACCACGACCTCGTATGGAGGCAGGTGAGACCACAACCCCGCCGCTGCCAGTAGCCCCGCGATGGAGACCCACTGGATGGCTTTCGCGCGCGCGGCGGTTCTCCTCCGGGCCTGCACCCGCCCCCGAGCCACCCAGGCGTGCCACAACGACGTATCGTTGAGTGGCTTCGCCGGGGTGGGCACCAACATCGGTCGTGGTCTCCGTAGGTTGGCTTTGGCGTACACTGTGGTTCCTCTTGGACGGCGCTCCTCCGAAAAGCGCCGTCCTTCGGGTTACTTGGTGGCGATGATCTTACCGATCGCCGTGCCAATCACCTCGCCGGAGATCACGATCTCCACGCGTCGATTCTGCTGGCGTCCGTCCGTTGTGTCGTTAGAGGCCACCGGCTGAGTTTCGCCGAAGCCCTTTGCCGTCACCGAACTGGAAGGCATACCCTGCTGGGTCAGGTAGTCGCGAACGGAGGAGCCGCGTTGCTCGGAGAGTTGTTGGTTGTAGTCATCCGCGCCGACGCTATCGGTGTGGCCTTCCACGTCCAACCTGAGCCCCGGATGCCCGGACACGATGCCGGCCACCTTCGCCAGCTTCTCACGCGCCATGGGCCGCAGCGTCCACTTGGCCGTGTCGAATAGGACATCGGACATATTTACGATCAAGCCACGGGCGGTATCCCGCGTCTGCAGCACATCGTTGAACTGCTTCAGCAGCAGGACGCGCAGTTCCACCTTCTCTGCCTCCAACTGGGCCTTCTGCTTGGCGATGGCGTCGAGTTCCGCCTGACTGGCCGCGCGTTGCGCGTCATTGGCGAGCTTGACACGATCCGCTTCGGCCCGAGCAGCCGCTGCGCTGGCTTCGCTGTCCCGCTTAAGACGATCCGCCTCTGCTCTGGCCGTCGCCGCGTTCGCTTCGTTCAACTGTTTCAAGCGATCGGCTTCAGCCAAAGCGGCAGTGGCCTGCGCATTCTTTTCGCGCGTCAGTTGCTCGGAATCCGCCTGCGCTTTCAACCGGGCCGCTTCGGCCTCCCGGCTGATGCGAGCCGTTTCTGCCTCAGCCGCTGCCCGATCGCTATTGGAGCGGGATTCACGATCGGCCGAGCGTTTCCTCTCCGCCATGAGCGCCTCTTCCTCCTGGCGCTTGACAGCAATCGCCCGCGAGTCTTCCGCTGTCTGCACCGCTTCGCGGGCAGTCATGGTGACGGGTTTCCTGCCGGCGTTGCGCGACTGATAGGCTTCCGCCGCCGCGAGGCTCTTCTCAGCCTTCTGGAACGTCTCAGTGGCATAGCGATCCGCGCCCATGGAGCGCGCGATCTGAACGGCATTGCGCGCTTCGTAAAGCTCCAGTGGCAGCTTCTGATCCAGCTTCAATGCCAGCGGATTCGAGAGCCGTTCATACTGGCCGCGCTTCAACAATTCGTACTTGGCGTCGATCTCCTCGATCTTGCCCTTCGTGTCGGACCGCATCACGTTCTCCATCACGATCAGGTCGCTGGGCTGGGTGACCGCGAAGTACGGTTCGGCGGTGACTAGCAGCGCGAAAACCTGCAGCTCAGTCGTTACGTTCAGCTTGGCCCGTGTACCATTCAGGAGCACTTCACCCAGGTTGGACGTGCGGCCTTCCGGCGTGATGGCCCACATCACATAAGTAAGATACTCAGATCCGTTCTTTGACGCCGGCTGCAGATCATCGAATTCGACCTCGATCTCGATGTAGCCCTGCTTGCTCTCAACCTTGGCCTCCCCACGGGCGTTTGGAAGGAGCTCGGTTCCTTTGAAATCGACTTTCGTCGCACCGCCGCGGTGCTGGTAGTTGACTGCCTTCGCGGTTCGCGTCGTGACAGTGACGCGGTAGATGGGTGTGGCTCCCTCGGCCATCCGGATCGCATTCTCGTTCTGAGCTTGCGCGCCCTGGGCCGATAGAGCGCCGCACACCATGAGGAGCGCGGCGCCGAGATTAGTTTTTCGCATAGTGGTTGCTTCCTGGCCAACTAGTTCGACGCGCCAGTTGTCCGTTTCCCTTCCTCATGGGGCGAATAGCGGTTGAGCAAGCTGAGCAACCGGGCTGCCGACTTGGGCGCACGCACACCCGTCCTCACGATCTGCTTGTTCTCGAGCCTTTTGCCGTAGAGGGTGGTATTGTCATCCAGATCCTGCCGCAAGGTGGCTCCTTCCAGAGCAAGGCCGGCAAACAGTCCCTGGGAACGAGACCACGAAAGGATCTCGGCCTTCATTTGAGCATCAGTCTGAGCCGTCGCCGTGCGACCCACGGGACCGGCGGCCACTGAGCCTTCCGCGCCGAGAGTGAACTTGCTTTCCAGCAGCTTTTCCGCTCCGCGCTCGTTCATTACCAGCATGATCAAGTCCGTCTCTGAACCACCGATCTGGAATCCGACGCTGCCGCCCTCAATGCGGACCGTGCCCGGCGCGGACCAGCCTCGGTTGCCACTGTTCCGGCAGGAGATGTAGCCTTTCCCGTACTTGCCGCCGACGATGAATCCGGCGGTCTTCAGTCCGGGAACGATCACGATGCAGTGCGCATTCCCGAGCATGTCTTGCGGAATGCCCTTGTCAGGCGCCGCCATGATCTCGGAAAACACCGCGGCCGCTTCAGTGAGCCGTTTTGCCGGTTCGTTGTCTTTGGCCATCAGCGGCGTCAATGCCAGCGCCGCCATTAGAATCATTCTCATTTTTGACCTCCTTGGTCACCCCGGAAGACCCTGAGGGATACCGGGCTACACCCCCTACCTGTTGCACACGACATACCATCAGCGCATACTGTTGAGCCCATTGGGATTTGCATGACCGATGACCGGTAAAGCCTGCCCTCACTCGTTTCGCGAGTGACCGCCGCTGGTCAGTTGACGAGGCGCGGTCAGCCTGCTGCGCGGACTGCTGGCGATCCTGGTGATGCCCGCACGAAAAAAACCGGGAGTTGTTGGCTCCCGGTAGGATGGATGGCTGTGTCGGCCCATTTCGCTTCTGTCAGCGATCAGGCCACTGTTTTTGACTGGCAACCCCGGCAAAAGCCTCTAGTGCTGTCGCGGGCCTGCAAGCCGTCGGTGTGATTCCTCTGATGGGCCAAAATGGGAGGTCAGGTGACTCCTCCGCTCCGCCGGATGCAGAGCCCTTCCCATCTGACCTCGCGGGGGCACAGTGTCATACGCCGAAACCAGGATCGATTGCACGTTGTCTCCAGCCTTGGCCAGTTTTACGATCGTCGGTGGTTCGCTGCGCGTCATAGTTTCTCCGGGCGTGCCCCACGTTAAGCCAGCCGGCTCACCGGTTGACGAGCTTCTTGCGGCCGAACATGCCGAGACCGATCAGGGCGGCCCCGACCAGACCAAGCGTCGCCGGCTCAGGAACCGCAGCGGCGGGGCCAAAACCGGAATCGACAAAACCCTGAATCGTCGTGTTCCCGTTGAGCGTGCCGGATATTGGGCCGACGATCAGCGTGGGGTTGAAGGTTGTGAAGCTGGTGGGACCGAAACTGCCGCTGATCGCGCCGTTGAGGCCAGGTCCGAGAACTAGAGGCGACCAGATGATCCGGATCGGGCTCACGTTCTGGTAAACCTGAGCCGGGGAGGCAATGGGGTTGAATTCTGAGGTGCCCATGATCATGCCGGTGGCGCCGTCGGTAATGTCGGTGATGTACAAGTCAAACGAGAAGGGCTGGAAGCCGGCGAACTTTGGGTTGGGATCATCAATGGGCGTGCAAGTGGCGCATGCCAGAACAAAGGTCCCAAAGTTGGCGTTGGTTGGCACGCCACTAATGTTTCCGCCATTTGGCAAAAACGTCAGCGTGGCGGCCTCGCCCGACGAGCTGGACAGAGTCCAGTTGGCGGTGTGGTTAAAGCCTGAGCCCACGGACGTGTCGAACGAGAGGGTGGCGGCGCTGGCCGCCATCATGAACATAGCTACTCCGATGATGGAGCCAGCTTGGACCAAACGTCTAGTCTGCATTCTTGTTTATCCTCCAAAGGAATGGTTGTGTAGTCTGTGCAGCGATCATTAGCAGGTGTGACGACCGTGCGCGGAAGATAGTGCAGATGCATGCCCAGACAACCTGCTGCCAGCGTTTCCTCGTGCCAACCCATTGCGGGCGTTGGATTTGGCGTGTCTGCCAGGCGTGATGAATCCGCCGAATCCACAACCGCCGGGTGCTCGCCGGTGGTCAACCGACAAAGGACGGTCACTGCAAGAACCGGCCTCACTTCGAACTACCTGGCATTGATTCGCGAGCTGATCTCACCAGGCGGGGCCACCTCGCTCTGGCCGGGTAGTGGCCGTCGCGAGCCAGAAGAAGCCCGCGGCAGACCTCCTGGCCTGCCGCGGGCGCAGATGCGGCCTAAGTGCGGCTTCTCCGTTACATGGCTACTGTAATCGCCAGTCTGACGCCCGGGTGCCTACGGTTGTGAAGATAGTAGCCGCCGTCGTAGTCGATGTAGACGTCATCGTTCTCGTACCAGTTTTGTTGCCAGTATTCCGGCCAGGGGTCTACCATCAGGAATGAAAAGCCACGGTAGTTGAAGCGTGGATAGCCCATGTACATCGTGGGGCGGCCTTGCATTCGGAACGAGTTCTGGCTGCCGAAATTGAGGCTGAAGCTGGACTGAGGAATGTAGTAGCCGCCATAACCGCCCCGCTGCGCCCAGCTGCGATGCTCGCTTTCCCAACGTCGAGCCCGGCCCTGCTCCCAGGTGCCACGTCCCTGCCAGCCGCCACCCTGTTGGGCCCATCCACGCCTCTCTTGCCAGGCCCTTGCCTGCTGATCGGGCCGCTGCCGTTGCTGGTGTTGCTGCCGTTGCCATTCCTGCGGCCTGGCGTCTTGCCTGGATTGTGGCGGCCGCTGCCGCTGCTGCTCCCCGCGTTCCTGACGCTGGTCCGGCTTGTCCCGTTTCTCATCGTGCTTGTCGGGCTGCGTATACGCGGGGACTACCGCGCCAAAGAGCAGTAATGCTGTTGTGCTGCCAATACTTCGTATCAATCGCATGGTCATGGCCTCCGTTCGTTCCATCACCGGTCATGCACGTCGGCACCCGTCCGTCACGACGGCTTGCCGGCGTCAGTTTCCGTCGCGTACCCCCGACGGGTTCACGCTACGCCCCGGCGTCCACTGATCAGGTTTATGACTAGAACAACCAAGGCTAAGACCAGCAACACGTGGATCAAGCTACCGCCAATGCTGAAGCTAAACCCGAGGAGCCAGAGAATCAGGAAAACAGCTACCAATGTCCAAAGCATGGAAATCTCCTTTGCCCGGCGGCGGGCACTCACTATTTACAAACCCGGCCGCCCGCTTGCGCTTCAGGCGGTCATTAGGAACGACGGGTCAATTTCGTCCCCGTGTGCGAGCGCCCCGCGCTCCGCGGCGTCCTGACAGGCGATGCAGTAGGAAGCCCATGGAAGGGCCGCCAGGCGTTTGGCGGTGATTTCCTCATCGCAGCCCAGACAGAGCCCAAACGTCCCCGTCTCCATGCGGTGAAGAGCGCGCCGGATCTCCCCCAAGCGGTTTGAGTTCATCTCAAGGCTGCTGATCGCGTAGTCGCGTTCGCTGACATGCTGAACTCGATCCATCTCATCGGGAGTTGACTCAATCGCGATCACGTCGCGGTTCCTGTTTCCGTTTCCCAGTTCAGCCAGCTTGGTCTCCAAGGCTCGCCGGAATGAGTTCAGTTTGCTCTTCGTCATGGCTCTTCACCTATTTCGCTCGGCGCCTCGTCTGTCCTACTTGGAGGAGGTGGCCTTCTGACCCTTCACCTGCAGTTCGTTCACAACCTGCTGCACGTTTACGACCGCCAAAGCAACTTCTTCGGCCCGAGCCCGCAGCGCTTGAGAAGCGACTTCGCCACTCAGCGTTACCACGTGATTCTTGACCGAGTATTTGACGGTGGCGTGGAGCTTTTCCTGCACCAGAGCTGCGTTCAGGTTGTTCTCGATACCCTTGTCCAGGTTCGAATTCACCGTCTTCGCGTCACTCTCGGCGCCGGGCGGAATCACTGCAATCTCGTTCGAGACTACCTGCGGTCCAGCGATGGTCTTGGCGATGGATTCTGCGTTTGCCTTGTCACCCTCGGTGGGTACATGCCCGCTCAGGGTCACGACGCCCTTGTCACGATCCTGGCTGGACGAGACGTCTTTGTAGCCGGCGTTATCCAGCGCTTTGCGGACACTGTCAGCAACGTCAGGCGATTTCGTGGCCGTAGACGAGCAGCCTGCCAGACTTCCGGCGACCACTGCCGCCAACACCAGTAAGCACGATTTGAGAGTTGTCATATTCATCCTTTGATTCGATACCGGTCAGGCTGCTTCAGTGCATGAGGAGGGCCAAACGGCAATAGTTCTGGAATCAGCGAGAGCTACCCATGCAATCACTCCAGTTGGTGAAGGCTCACTGACGCCGCCGTCGACGCCGGTTAACGCTATGTGGTCAGGTGACCGCATACGGTCACGGTGAGACCGCTCCGGCGCCTCAGGCGAAACCGCGTCCGTCGCGTTCTCATGCGATTTTTCCTGTATTCCTAATGAATCGCGCGGGAAGTGCCACGCGAAGAGCCAGCCCCGGACACTGGGCCTCCAAATGCGGAGTACCGTGTATGCCCCGCCTCCAGATCCTAAGAGCCAGCGCACTGACGCTCGCCTTGGTATCCCTGGCCGCATTTTGTGTCGGCTCCATCGACGCGCAATTCACAGAAGGCACCGCGAACCAATCCAGAGGCGTTTTGAGATCAGCAGGCTACGGGAGCGCTCGATTATGTCCGCAGCAGCAGTATTTGGCATCTACCACAGCAAGCATCACGCGGAGTTCAGTGTCGCCGGCCTGCTGGCCGCTGGATTCAGCAACGATGACATCTCGGTGCTTGTTCCCTTCCGTCACAGCGACCAGGGCCCTTTCGACGAGGAGTACCTCAAGGCGTCGGACGACTCCGCGGCCGCACTTGCGGCGCGTGGTGCGATTAGCGGGGCGCTGGG
The DNA here is from genome assembly GCA_016721425.1 of Bryobacterales bacterium. Taxonomy (GTDB): domain Bacteria; phylum Acidobacteriota; class Terriglobia; order Bryobacterales; family Bryobacteraceae; genus Paludibaculum. The sequence continues at coordinate 694,369 of JADKID010000005.1, forward strand.
ATTACTGGCCCGGATCGGAGTTTTCGCCGTGCCCGGAGTCGGCCCTGTGGTTGCGGCAGGCCCAATCGTGGACGCGCTTACGGGCGTCGGCTTCGGTGGCCCAACCGGCGGGATCCCCGGTGCGCTAACCGGGATGTGCATCCCCCGGCACCAGGCGAAACGCTATGAAGGGCGCATCAAGGACGGCGAGGTTCTGATGTTTGTTTGCTGTGATACGTCCAATCAGTTCACCCGTGCCAGGGATCTGATGAACCAGACCGGCGCGCAGGATCTTTCGATCTCTGGCTGAGCCAGTGCAGGCTGCCCAGCGACCGCGAGGTTGCATCATTCGGGTAGCCCGGTGCCGGGGTGGGGAGTGGAGGAGCTTTCCACCCTGCATCGTGAGTGGACCACCGAGCCATCGGCTGGCTGGTGTTTTGAGTAAGAAGGAACAAAGGAGAAACCGGATGAAACAGAGCATGACTGATCAGATCAAAGGCAAACTTCACGAGGTCAAAGGTGAAGTGAAAGAGAAGGTGGGCCAAGTGACGAAGAACCCCAACCTGGAGGCTGAAGGCCGGGACGAGAAGCTCGCAGGCAAGATTCAGAAGAAGGTCGGCGAGATTGAGAAGGTCCTTGGGGAATAGATGGGTGGGTCTCCGCGCGTGTTATGCGCATTCTAAGCCGGGACCGCATCCTAGGAGGCTGAAGTGAATAAAACACTTGGAATGGTTCTGATTGTGATTGGCTTGGTTGGCCTTGCGTGGGGCGGGTTTACCTATACCACGACGGAAAAAATTGTTGACATCGGGCCGATTCAAGCCACGCGAGAGAAGGCGCATAACGTCCCGCTGACTCCTATCGCGGGCGCGGTGGCGCTCATTGGCGGAGTCATACTCCTCGTTGCGGGCAAGAAGACTTAGCTTCCCAGCCGGCTGCGAACAAGGTTCCAAAGAAAAGGAAGGATCGCAATGTTGATACTACTGATCATTCTGTTGCTCGTTTTGGGCGGCGGCGGCGGGTACTATGGCCACACCCGCTGGGGCTACGGTGGGGGCGCGGGCATCGGGCTGGGCACGATTCTGCTGATCCTCCTCCTTGCCTACATGGTGGGCGTCATCCACTAAGGGCGAATGAGCTGCGCGGTTAAAAGCTGAGGTTTGGGCTGTCCCAAACACAATATTCGAGACGACTGACAGGAGAAACTAAATGAACAACGATATTCTCACGGGAAACTGGAAACAGTTCAAGGGCAACATGCTCGAGCAGTGGGGCAAGTTGACGGACGATGATCTCGATGTGGCTGCGGGCCGCCGGGATCAGATCGTGGGCAAGTTGCAGGAGCGCTACGGGCTGGCCAAGGACGAGGCTGAGCGTCAGATCAAGGAATTCGAGGATCGCTACAAGGAAGCCACGCGCTAGAGCCTTCGCGATGCCGCAGCGGCCGCCCAAGCGAGGATCAACACCATCGCTTGGACGGCCGCTGCTCTTTGATGTTTCTGCCCGGCCGCGCTCAGATGTCTTTGCGAGAGATGCCGAGCTTGCGCATTGTGGCGTTGAGGGTGGTGCGGTGCAGTCCCAGACGCGTGGCGGCAGTGGTGACCACGCCCCCGCACTCCGGGAGCACCCGGATGATATGATCCCGCTCTACCTGCTCCAGCGTGGCGCTGGCAGCGCCCTCCGGGGCATCCTGCCGGATCTCCGCTAAGGGAGCGCGAAGGCTGGATCCGCTGGTCAGGATGACGGACCGCTCAATGAAGTTCTCGAGTTCCCTCACATTGCCCGGCCAAGTCCAACTGACTAGGGCGCGCATCGTATCAGTGGGGATCTTGTCTATTTTCCGGCCCATTTTTTCGCCGTATTTCTTGGTGAAATGCCGGGCAAGGGTTGGTATATCCTCGGGATGCTCCCGCAGCGGCGCCGTCGTGATGGGGAAGACCTTCAGCCGGTAATAGAGATCGCTGCGGAAGAGCTTGTCTCCCATCATCTGGGCCAGGTTCCGGTTGGTTGCCGCCACCAAACGGACGTCAATCGGGATGGTCTTGGTGCCGCCCAACCGCTCGAACGCCTTATCCTGCAAAGCCCTCAGTAGTTTCGGTTGCAGCTCTAACGGGATATCGCCGACCTCATCCAGAAAGAGAGTGCCCCGGTGCGCCATCTCAAAGCGCCCGATCTTTTGCGACAGGGCGCCGGTGAAAGCTCCCCTCTCGTAGCCGAATAGCTCACTTTCGAGAAGGCCGGTGGGGATGGCGGCGCAGTTCAACGTGATGAACGGCAGATTCTTGCGAGGGCTCAACCGGTGTACGGCCCGCGCCACCAGTTCTTTCCCGGTGCCGGTCTCGCCCAGGATCAACACATTCGCGTCTGTGGGTGCAACCAGCTCAATCTGTCTTTGAATACGACGCAAAGCCGCACTGGTGCCCACGATCTCTCCGAAGTCCTGCCCGGTTTCGGTGGCTACCTCTTCCACGCTCTCCACCCGGTCCCGCTCCCGCAGGTCCTGCACCAGGGTGATCCATTTAAAAGGAGACAACTTCAGGACCGCGGTGGCAATCAGGACCGGGATTCGGGTCCCATCTTTCCGGATCAACTCCTTTTCGAAAGGAGTGCAGGCTCCACACCGCAGTCCTTCTTCATGCGCCAGTTCATCAAGCGTGGCGTATTCAGGTGGAGTGAGCTCGCGCCAGTTCAGCCGGCCACTTGCCAGGTCCTCGCGAGTATATCCGACCAGCTCCAGAAACGCGTCGTTCACCTCCGGCACTTGGTCATATTCACCGGAAACCACGCCAGCGACGGTCGATTGCGGAGGAATTGGGCGGACCAGCGCGCGGCTGCGCCGCAGCTTTTCGTCACGCTCGTGACGATCGCTGAAGTCGCGCACGACTCTGGCAAATCCCTGTAGTTCACCATCCTCGTTTCGGAGGGCCCCGGTGATGGCGTTGGCCCAGAATCGAGAGCCGTCTTTCCTGGCCTGCCAGCCTTCCGTTCCCGCATGGCCTTCCGAAGCGGCCCGCCGGAATTCTTCCTGCAGTCTGGCCGCCAGACTATCGTCTCCGGGATAGAGTAGCGAGACGTGCCGGTCTATGGCTTCCTCAGCCTGATAACTGTAAATGCGCGCCGCACCTGAGTACCACGCCGCGATGCAGCCCTCTACGTCCAGCAGATAAAGCGCGTAGTCCTGCACCCAGGACGGAATCGGAGCGACATCCGCATCGGCAACGGCGCCAGATTCGGCTTTGTCGTGGAGGACCAGGACATGCCGCACCGGCAACACGTTCCCTTTGGCGATGTATGCAACGTCACGCGGAATCCCGTCCGGGCCCAACAGACGGAGGGTCCCTTCCAGTTGTTCCCGCTCCTGCAACCCGGTCAACAACTGAGCGACCTGCGGCTCTACTTCGGGCGGTACAAATTCGTCCACCCGGCGGCCGATGATGTTCTCACGAGAAAGCCCGAGTAGTTTACCCACACCAACGCTGGCGTCCCTGGAATTACCGTCGTCGTCGGTAATCAGGATCGGTGCGGAAGGATGGAAGACAATGGTGCGGAAGAGAACTTCCAGCTCTCTGGGTCCATTCTCGACGAGCCAGCGGTTGGCAGACGACTGTGAGGCAACAGCGCACATCGAACATCAACCTTTCCAGCAGTCGGACCGGGCGATCTGGAACCGTCCAAGAGACAGAATCGCAACTCGCCAACGGAATCTCGAAGACGGCTGAACATCGAGGCCAGCAGTGGCCTTCATGCTAGCACTAGCCAGCGCTGAATGATAGGAGGAGTGACCAAATGCGGTCATGCCACACTGCAACATGTTCATTTTCTGGGGCTAAGATCCTGGGCTGTCTGCTTCCGCCACTTCCGGCCAAGTCCAATCAACCCGAGCAGGCCCACTCCGAACAATGCCGCGGTCTGCGGCTCTGGCACAGCGCCGCCACCGCCACCCGTCGTTGTTTGGCATCCCGACGTATCGATGGAATTGGTATCCAGCGCCACCGCCCCGTTGCGCGCGAGGGCGCTTCCGCAGGTAATGCTCGCGCCGGTATTGAGGGTGATGCTGGTGAGCGCGAGAATGTTGCCCGCGAACGCCGTAGTGGTACCAAGGGTCGCGGAACTGCCGACCTGCCAATACAGGCCATCGAGCGGTCCGCCATTGGTAAACACAACCGACGAGCCGCTGGCGGTGGTTAGCGTGCTGCCCATCTGGAAGACGAAGATCGAATTCGGGTCGCCCAGAGCATTGAGTGTGAGGATCCCGGTCAGCTGCGCCGAGGAATCAAAGTGGTAGACGCCCAGTGTGAGCGTGAGTCCACCCAGATCCTGACCCGTCAGGTTGATTCCGCCTTGCTGGCCCGCCGCAGCAATGTATGCCAGTGTCAAATCGCTCTGTGCCTGCTTCGCGACCGCATCGGAGGCGTGGGTGGTTCCGCCGCTGACGAACCCCGGAGGGAATCCGGTAATTTCGGTTCCCGGCCACAGCCCAAGGTCTCCGGGAAGAGTGGTAGCCCCGGTATCAGTTACCGTGGGGCCCGCGAGGACCGCAAAGGTACCCGCCGTCCCCAGGTTCACGCTGTTCGCACTTCCGTAGGCACTCACGGCCCAAAACGAGAACGCCAACAAACTAATGCAATTCACTCTGGTGATGCTCTCCTCTCTGAATGGTCGGAATGCTCTTGCACCCGACGGTTTGGAGCGCGATTTACCGCCACAGAGGAGATCAATATCACTTCACGGGCCAAAGCAATGGTTAAGCTGCTCGACGCGCCACCGAGGGAAGATTCATGGGGAAACGGTGGAGTGGAGCCAAGGCTGGATCTAGCACGGGATAGTCTGGCGCCGCCGCCGGACTGCCCACATTCGGTCACCTGACCATCTGCCGTCAGGCTGCGCAGCCTGGAGCGGGATGAACCCAGGCATGTTTGCTCGCAAACCGGGCATTGGGCGTCGGATTGCTTCATTCCTGGGTGAAGGAGCAACAAATGCCTCTGCTAAATGTTGTCGTCTTGTTGATCGTCGTCGGGGTTGGGCTGTACCTGATCAACAGGTACATACCTATGGCCTCCAGTATCAAGACGATTCTGAATGTCGTGGTCGTTGTTGTGGTCTGCGTTTGGCTTTTGCAGGCAGTTGGCCTGTGGGGCGATGTGCGCAACTTCCGCCTGACACGATGACCGCAATTGGTCGTTCAACCTGGGGCGATCCGGCACACGCCGAACCGAAACGAGCAGCGGACTACAGGGTCTTGCAACAAAAAGAAGGAAGAAATGAAGACATTGAGAGTAGTTACAACGATGTGTTGCGTGGCACTCATGGGTGCCGCACTCGCACCGAGTGCGAAGGCCGATGAGTGGAACAAGAAAACCGTGATCACCTTCAGTGGCCCGGTGGAGATCCCAGGGGTGCACCTTACGGGGTGGGGCGTGCTGCCCGCGGGCACGTATGTGTTCAAGATCCTGGCCTCGCAGTCCGACCGGCACATCGTCCAGATTTTTAACCAGGACGAGACAGCCATCTACGCCACGATTCTGGCGATTCCAAACTATCGCCTCAAGGCCACCGACAAAACTGTGATCACGTTCTCCGAGCGACCGGCAGGCGAGCCGGAGGCACTGCGCGCATGGTTCTACCCCGGCAGGAATTGGGGCGAGGAGTTTGTCTATCCCAAGGCGAGAGCTATCGAACTGGCCAAGACCACTAACACGCCTGTCCTGTTCACAACCGCCGAGATGCCGGCGGAAGTCGCTGAGCCGATCAAGTCCGCAGACGCCCCGGTTGTGGTGGAACTGAAGCGTGCGCCAATCATGGCGTATAAGCCGTCCGGTGAGGAAGTACAGGTTGCCGAGGTGGTTACCGCTCCGCCGGCCGAGACGTTGGTGGCGGAGGCGCCCGCGGCGCCAGTGGTATTGATGGCGCCCCCCGTGGAGACCGTCCAGGAGAAGAAACTCCCGGAGACGGCGAGCACGCTGCCGCTGATCGCCGTGTTGGGCCTGCTGTCCCTGGGTGCGGCCTTCGCGGTCCGCGCCGTTCAGATTCGCGTTCAGTAGCGGGTTCGTCATCCCTCGCACCGCGCGCCTCCCGCTGCGCGCTGTGCGGGGGCTACGGCTCAACTAGAAGAGGTGTCAGCATGAGACCAATAGTGATTCCCCTGCTTGCCACGGCGCTCAGGCATCGGAGGAACGGCGACGGACACTACGAAACCAAGTCCCGCGGGCTGGCCGTGCTTAACACTCCAATGTTGAACAAGGGTATGGCATTCACGGCGCAAGAGAGACAGGCTCTGGGTCTGACGGGGCTACTCCCCCCGGAAATCAGCACGTTGGAGATACAGGTCCAGCGCGCCTACATTCAGTACACGCGGCTGCCGGACCCAATTAGCAGGAACATCTACCTCACCGCGTTGCACGATCGCAACGAAGTACTCTTCTACCGGCTGTTTTCAGAGCACTTACGGGAAATGATCCCAATTGTCAACGATCTCACTGTCGGCATGGCCATGCAGCAATACCATCACGAGTGCCGCCGCCCGCGTGGAGTCTATCTATCAATCGACAGTCCGGATTCCATCGAGGAAGCGTTCAGCAACCTCGGTGTCAGCTCCGACGAGATCGACCTGATCATCGCGACCGATGCCGAACAGATCATGGGAATCGGAGATTGGGGTGTGGGTGGCATCGAAGTGTCTATCGGCAAGCTGGCGATATACACGGCAGCTGGCGGGATTGACCCGACACGAGTGGTCCCGGTGATGATCGATGTGGGTACCAATCGCGAGAGCCTGCTCAACGACCCGACCTACATCGGGAACCGGCATGCCCGGGTGCGCGGGAAGAAGTACGACGACTTCATCGCGGCCTACGTCGAGATCGTGACGGCGCTGTTTCCCAATGCGCTGCTGCAATGGGAGGACTTTGCCCCCAGCACGGGAAGACGGATCCTCGGGGCGTATCGGAACCGTATCTGTACCTTTAATGACGACATGCAGGGCACTGGCGCCATCACTCTGGCGGCTGCTATATCCGCGGTCCGCGTGTGCGGCACACCCCTGCGCAACCATCGCGTGGTCATCTTCGGCGCGGGTACGGCGGGAATCGGCGTGGCCGATCAACTGCGCGACGCCATGATGCGGGACGGGCTATCCAAAAAGGACGCAACCAGACGCTTCTGGTGCGTAGACCGCCATGGATTGCTCACAAACGGGATGGTCGGCGAACTTCGTGATTACCAGGCCAGTTACGCCCGGCCCGCCGCTGAAAGCAAAGGCTGGAAACACGATGGAGACGGACACGGTATCAGCCTGGCTGAGGTGGTGCACCGGGTGAAGCCGACAATGTTGATTGGCGCGTCCACGGCCACAGGCAGTTTCACCGAAGCGATCGTCAAGGAGATGGCGGCGCATACCGTGCGCCCGATTATCTTCGCGCTTTCCAACCCGCAGGTGAGGGCCGAGGCCAACCCGGCCGATCTGATTGCCTGGACCGATGGTCGGGCGCTGGTGGCCACGGGAAGCCCGTTCGCTCCGGTCACATACAAGGGGACCACCTACGTGGTCGCACAGATCAGCAATTCTCTGCTCTATCCGGGGCTAGGCCTCGGCACGATCGTGTCGCAAGCGAGCCGGATCAGCGATGGAATGTTCGCGGCGGCCGCCAGTGCCGTATCCAGCATGGTGACTGTCTACCAACCGGGAGCGTCTCTATTGCCGCAGATTGACGACTTGCGGACAGTGTCTGTCACCGTGGCGGCAGCCGTCGCTGAAGCGGCGGACGCCGAAGGCTTGGCGCGCGTGCCATTGAAAGACGTCATCCAGCAGGTTCAGGACGCCATGTGGCAGCCTGACTACCGGCGAATTCTGGCATCGTGAGAGGGGCGGGAATGGCGATTCTTGCGCTCTTCCTTCTCGGCGTTACCGGTGCCACCGTCCAACAAGCGCCGCCAGCCGACACCCAGGACCCCGACGCGTATCGGATCTCAGTGAACGTCGATCTCGTAGTGCTCCACGCCACTGTCCGTGACGGCCAGGGCCGGTACGCCTCCGATTTGCGCGCCCAGGATTTTGAGGTCTACGAGGAAGGCGTGCGGCAGACCATCCGCCTGTTCCGGCACGAGGACATTCCAGTGACCGTGGGTCTGGTTATCGATCACAGCGGGAGCATGAAGCGGAAACTCGCCGATGTGATCGCCGCTGCCCGGACTTTCGTACGTGCCAGCAACCCGGAGGACGAGATGTTCGTCGTGAACTTCAATGAACACGTCAGCCTGGGCCTGCCGGACGCGATCCACTTCACAAACAGCCCGGACGAACTGGAAACCGCGATCCTGAAGACGCCCGCGGGTGGAATGACGGCACTCTATGACGCGATCAGCGTGGCTCTGGGTCGGCTCCAGACCGGCGGCCGTGAAAAGAAAGTCCTCATCGTCATCAGTGACGGCGGCGACAACGCCAGCAAACGAAAACTGGCCCAGGCGCTGGCGATGGCCGCCCAATCCAGCGCTATTGTCTACACCATCGGGATCTTCGATGAGGATGACCCGGACCGGAATCCGGGCGTACTCAAGCGTCTGGCCCGGGCGACGGGCGGTGAAGCCTATATCCCGGGTAACTTCGCGGCGCTGCCAGCCGTTTGTGAACGCATTGCCAAGGAGATTCGCCATCAATACACCCTCGGCTATGTGCCGGCCAGTACAGCACCGCGTGGTGCATACCGGGCCATTCGAGTTGTGGCGGTGGCGGCAGCGGCGGGCGCCGGGAAGCTCTCCGTGCGCGCCCGCGACGGTTACGTTGCGGGTGGGGAATCGCCACCGGCCAAAGTCGGAGCAGACAGATGAGACTCGTGTTGCCCCAGCGGGCGCTCGCGCGACTTTTACGCTGGACCCGACGGGTTCTGTTCGCCGCTGCCGTCTCATTGCTGGGTTACTGCGGGTTTGTCCTGCTTGACACCTGGACCTTTCAAGCAGAGGAGCGCCGCCAACTCGGACAACTGCTGACACTCCCGGCCTCCGCCCGAGCGTCGCTGCCGGCCGTGCCGGGCGGTTTGATCGGACGCATCGACATTCCTCGTTTGGGTCTCTCGGCGATCATCATGGAGGGTACAAGCTCCAAAACCCTGCGGCGTGCGGTCGGTCACATTGCCGGTACCGCACTACCCGGACAGCCGGGCAACGTGGGCCTTTCCGGCCATCGCGACACGTTCTTCCGGCCATTGCGGAACATCCGGCAAGACGACCTCATCACCCTCCGGACCTTGGCCGGTGACTTCCGCTACCGAGTCCTGTCTACCCGGATCGTGGCGCCCGTCGAGGTGGCGGTGCTGGAACCCGGCGGGAATGAGATTCTCACCCTCGTCACCTGCTATCCGTTCTACTTCGTAGGCTCCGCTCCCGAGCGTTTCGTCGTTCGGGCCGAGAGAGTCAGAAACAAATCGTGACCCCCAACACCGCCAATCCGGAACATCCTCTCGAACTGAGCTAGACAGTGGTCGCTGGCTTGGCCCTGCCCTCTCCGGTTGCCCACGGAGCCGATACACCAGCGAAGATATGGATCGAATGGACCTCACCATCGTCCACCAGGTGGATCTCTAGCTCGGACCGTTCTCCGCCGTTTTCTACCTTGATCCGATACTCACTTCGTCCATAGCGGAAAGTCAGTGAGTAGCCGGGCCAGCTCGCGGGAATCATCGGCTGAATGGATAGGCGTCCGGCTCGCAATTGGAAGCCCAGGACTTCCTCCAGCCACACCCGATACATCCAACCCGCCGAGCCGGTGTACCACGTCCAACCACCGCGCCCCACCTGGCCCTCCAGTGAATAGACATCGGCCGCAACGGAGTAAGGCTCTGTCCGATAGGTGGCGCAAGCCTCCGGTGTGCGCGAATGCTCAATCGGATTCAGCATCTGCAGAACTTCGACAGCACGCTCACCGTCTCCCATGCGCGCAAACGCCATCGCCACCCACATGGCTGCGTGGGTGTACTGACCGCCGTTTTCGCGCACACCCGGCGGATACCCCATGATGTAACCAGGATTCGGGCTGGACGTGTCGAAAGGTGGCGTGAAGAGAAGGACAAGTTTCTCTTTGTCGCGAATCAGATACTTCTCGACCGAACGCATCGCCGCAGCCGCCCGCTCCGGGTTGCCGGCGCCACTGATCACGGACCAGGACTGCGCGATCGAGTCAATGCGGGCTTCCTTGCTCTCCCGCGACCCAAGCGGCGTCCCGTCGTCGAAGAAGGCCCGCAAGTACCACTCGCCATCCCAGGCGGTCAGTTCCACCGCCGCGCTATAGTTGTCGGCGCGGGCGCGGTACCGGGAGGCCAGCTCCGCTTCGCCGCGGCTCCCACAGACAACGGCGAACTTCTTCAGGACGTCCGCGAGAAACCACGCCAACCAGACACTCTCACCTTTCCCTTCGTCCCCCACGCTGCTCATGCCATCATTCCAGTCGCACGTGCCCATCAGAGGCAGGCCATGGGACCCATACGTGCTGCCCTTCTCAATCGCCCGGCGGCAGTGCTCGAATATCGTTGCCTCCTCCACCGATGCCACCGGCTGAGAATAGACTTCGCGCTCCTCATCCTTCAGGGGCGTTCCATCGAGAAACGCAGCGGTGGCATCGAGAATGCTCGTGTCGCCCGTGACGTCCACGTACTGGCACACTGCGAACGGGAGCCACAGCAGGTCGTCCGAGCATCGGGTGCGTACGCCGGCGCCCGACGGAGAATGCCACCAATGCTGAACGTCTCCTTCCGCAAACTGCCGCGAAGCCGCACGCAAAATGACCTCCCGCGCGATCGGCGCCGCCGAGTAGAGCAGTGCCAGCGCGTCCTGCAACTGGTCCCGGTATCCGTATGCGCCGCTCGACTGGTACAAAGCCGAACGCCCCCAGATGCGGCAGCTCAGTGATTGATAGAGCAGCCAGCGATTCATCATTAGATCCACCGAGAGAATTGGAGTTTGGATCTGAATCGTGGAGAGCAGGCTCTCCCACCAGCCCCGCGTCTCCTCGAGTGACCGTTCGGCGTTCTCCGTGTCACGATACTGCGCAACCAGGCGCCGGGCGTGATCGGTATCATCAGCCTGCCCCAGTAAACAGATCACCGTTTTTTCTTCCCCAGGGCCCAGCTCGAATTTCGTCTGCAGCACCCCGCACGGATCCAGTCCCGGACCCGCCAGCCTGGCAAGCGACACCCGGCCCAACGCCGCCGGGGCCTCCGCTGAACCGTTTCGCCCAAGGAATGCGGTTCTATCCCCCGTGTAGGAACTGGGCTCCGGGGTCATGGCTGCGAACGCAATTCGATGTCCATAATCCAAGTGAAGAGCATTCTTGGAGAAAAGGGCTTTCGCCTTGTCATCCCAGGAGGAAACGATGTGCATTTGTGTCGCCTCCCGATCCGTGCCGAGCACGAACTCCGAGTAGGCGGTGACCGACAGGCGCCGTCTCTGCGAGGATTTGTTCCTGATCCGCAGGCGCTGGATTCGCACCGGATCGGATCTCTCCGCATGCACCGGCACAAACGTCATCAGGGTCTGCTCCAGCGAATGACTGTTATGCTCGAACTCCGTGTAACCCTGCCCGTGCCGCGCACGATAGGCATCCACTTCGCGCACCGGCAGCGGCGTGGGGGTCCAATAGACGCCCGTGTCTTCATCCCTGATATAGATGGCTTCGGCGGCAGTGTCCAAAACCGGGTCGTTGCTCCAGGGGGTCAACCGGTTCGACTGGCTGTTGCCATACCAGCAACAGCCAGAGCCCGCTTCGCTCACGATGGCGCCGAACACCGGATTCGCCATGACATTGATCCACGGCAGCGGCGTGGAGACTTTAGGACCGAGATAGATCGCATACTCGCGCCCGTCCGCCGTGAACCCTCCTATGCCATTGAAATAGGGAAGCTCCAGGAAGGGCAGCTCTCCGGTGGGCTGCTCCTCCCGCCGTTTGACGGGCAACAGGATTGGCAAAGAAAGCCCTTCCGGTGGCCCGCTGAGCTGTTTGGCCAGCGGACCGCGCACAGCGCCCATTGTGGACCGGGCAACGGTGAGAATCAGATTCAGATCCTCATCAGAAATCTGATCCGTCTTCAATAGGAATGCACCGCCCGGCTGCTGCGTCCCCGTATGCAGGGAGTGCGCTTCCACAAGACGGAGCAATTGCTGGTGGAGCGGTTGATCATAGCTCGCCGGCTCGCGGTTCAGAATCACCATGTCGACTTTGAAGCCCCGCAGCCGCCAATAGGTATGCGCAACCAGCAGCTCACGTACCAGCGGAAGACCGAGTGAATCGCTCACCCAGACGGTCGCAATCGGCAGGTCACCGGAGATGCCATGCGCCCAGAGCCTCGATTGAGTCTGCACGTTCCGGCGGAGCCGTTCCGCCGGCGCCCGTAGCCGGATGTTGGGATAAATGAGATGGCTGGCGAGTTCGGCAAAGCGCATCGCCTCGTCACCCTGTATGCCCAGATACCGGTATTCCAGCTGCGCGTGCGACCAGGCCAGTTCAAACGCCCGGCTGCTCACGTCCGGATCTCTGTATTTGACGATCAATCGCAGCAGTTCCTCGCGCGTGGCCGCGGCCACCGTAACCAGCGTGACCTGGGCCTGCTGCCTCGGCTCCAGCGAAACGTGCCGCCGGATCGCGAACATGGGATCCAGCACGTAGCCATCGCTCTGGTTCATGGACATGCAAGGGTTCTGCCAGGTGCGCCCTCGGCCCAGGAAGCGCGCGCGGTCTGTCTCGAATTCGAACGAGCTGTCACCCTCCGGAGTTTGAATCATCAACTGCGCCACCCAGATCGGCGCTTCATCGGCGGAACGCGGCCTGCGCCAAGCCAGGAGCGCCTGCAACTCGGGCAGAGCCTCGGTCTGTATAAATAGCTTGCTGAAGGCCGGATGCGCGCAATCCGCGCCGTGAGGCGCCAGACTCAATTCGGCTGCGCTGGTCAACTCGATCGTCCGGGCTCGCGAACCCTGGTTGACCAGAGTAATGCGGCGGATCTCGGCGTCGTCGTCTGGCGACACCGTCACGTCCAGATGACTCTCAATGCCCAGCCTGCGGAGACGGAACTCCGCCCGGTCCGCGCTGAAAGTCGCCGTGTAGCGCGGGTCTTTGATGTTGAACGGCTGATGCGTCAATGACCAGAGTGTGCCGCTCTCCTCCTCGCGAAGATAGATGAACGTGCCCCAGTTGTCTCGTGTGGTATCCGAACGCCAGCGCGTGATGTCAAACTCGCCCCACCGGCTGTAGCCGCCGCCCGTGTTGGTGATCATCAACGCGTAGCGGCCGTTGCCCATGAGTTGCACATACGGGATGGGTGTGTCCTCGTCGAACACCCGGTATTCCGGCGCCGCCGGCCCCGAAACCAGCCGTACCGCCACCTGATCGGTGGGACGGTGAACCAGCATCGAGGGCACGGCCGGAATCCGCTCAAACAGCAGCGGCTCCACTGCCTTGATCCGGCGATCGGCATGGAAACGCGTTCGCATGATCCCCCGGTTGAGCACGTTGTTCAGGGCCATCAGACTCATGCCCTGGTGGTGGGCCATGTAGGCGTAAACGATCACACCCTTTCCGCCCCGCCGTTCCTCCTGGCGCGTATAGTCCAGCGCCTCATAGAACCCCATGTGGCCGTACATGCCGGCCTTCATCAACCGCTTCAGGTTCTTCACTGCCTCGGCCGGGTTGACCAGCAGAGCCAGCGCGGTGGCATAGGGCGCCACCACCAGATCATCCTCTAGCCCCCGCTTCAAACCGAGCGACGGCACCCCAAACGCTCGATACTGATACGTCTTGTGTGCATCGATCGCGCTGTATGCGGACTCCGAGATGCCCCACGGCACTCCACGGTCCCGGGTGTATTCAATCTGCCGCTCCACCGCCGATGCGCAGGCGTTCTCCAGCAGGGAGTTGCGGAAACTGCGCGTAAACAGCAGCGGCATCAGGTATTCGAACATCGTGCCGCTCCAGGAAAGCAGCACCTGGCCGTGATCCGACGTATACGGACGTCCCAGCGCCAACCAGTGCTCCACCGGTACGTCGCCCTTGGCGATCGCCACCAGGCTGCCAAGTCGCGCCTCGCTCGCCAGCAGGTCGTAGTGGGCAGTCACGTTCAACGGGCCGCCTACCTCATATCCGATCGCGAACAACCGCCGTTTCGCATCATAGACAAACTGCATGTCTATGCCTTCAGCCAAGGCATGGCTCATCTCTCCCAGATGGCTGCACCGTCTCATCATCTCCGTCGACGCTGCTCGAGCCTTCTCGAACTCCGCCCGGACCTCTGCAATCCAGACCGCAAGGTTCGCCGTAAGCGGGCCCTTATTCCCAGCCTCCTGCAAGATGTCGCCCAACAGGCCGGTTTCACCCCGAGCCACCGCGCCCCAGGACGGCAACTCGCGCAGCAGTTTCCGCCGCGCCACAATCGCCTTTTCGCCGAGAGGCTGCAAAAACTCGTCCGGCGGAGCGCCCAGAACTTCCAACCAGTTCAAATAGTCAGCGGCGTGTTGAATCCAACCGCCAATCTGCCGTTCCAACTGCGTGAACCAGTACGCTCGCTCGCCCGTCGGCTGATCGCTCCAACGGAGGGTCTCCGTCAGCTTGCGGGCCGGTTCCATAGCGAGCCGAATCCGTGCCAGAATCTCGATGCCAGACGACTCTTCTTCCAGCAGGCCCCGCAGCGCTGCGAGCGGAACACGGGTGTTGTGGTCCGACGAGAAGCGCTCCGTAATGACAGCCAGCGTATCGGCCAGGCCCCGCAGCGCGCGCGCATCCAGTTGCGACTCCGTATCCAGTTCCTCAGCCGCCTGCTGCAGTACCCACAAGCTCGCGATGAGATTCCCGCTATCCACAGTCGATACGTACTTGGGCGCTAGCGGTTCCAGAGTCCGCGTGTTGTACCAGTTCAGGAGGTGACCTTCGCAGGTTTCCAGCTTGGCCAGCGAGTCGAGCGTGGCGGTGCAGCGGTCCACCATCGGGCTTAAGGTCACAAGTCCGAGATCACGGGCTGATACCGCCGACATCAGCCATAGCCCGATGTTTGTGGGCGAGGTGCGCTCCGCTACCTCAACATGCAGCGCCTCCTGGGAATTGTCAGGTGGCAGCCAGTTGTGGCTGGCGCCGACCAGATCATCGAAATAGCGCCACGTTTCGCGGGCAATGCGCCGCAGGAATCGCTGGTCATCGGAATCGATCCACTCCGCCTTTCGAACCGAGCTTCGTTGCGACCTGATCCAATGCTGCACCGCGGGCGCTCCAACCCAGAGCACCAGGAACGGAGCCCAGGATGGCTCCCATAGCCGGCCGCGGAATGCCAGTGCCAGCATGAACGCCGCTGTCATTGCCGAGATCAGGAAGAAATGGGCACGGAAGGGATCCAAGTGTAGACGCGCCGCCTGGTAGGACATCTCAGCCGTCTGCCACTCCAGCAGGTGGCGCTTGCTGACCTTGAGCCGGTAGAGCACACGAACGATGGCATCCACGGAAAGATAGGCTTGATGCGGCAGGAAGGCAGCCGTCACCAGTGCCCGGTTCAAATCGCTCGTGGCTTCCCGCCATGCCCACGCATCACCCCGCCATCGCGCCACCATGCGGCTGAGGATCTGGAACAGGAGCGGAACCACTAGAGTTAACGCGACAATGAGACTGGCCGTCGCCGGCGCCGCGTGCGAAGTCCAACTGAATACCAGCAGCACCACACCTGCCACTGGCATCAGGCTGCGGCGCAGGTTATCGAAGATCTTCCAACGATTGATGCCTGTTAGCGGATTCGGTACCGTCTCCAGACCCGTTGCATCCGGAACTCGCGGCAGGAACCAGGATGCGATCTGCCAGTCGCCGCGGATCCATCGGTGTTGACGCTTGCTGTAGCTCGTATAGTCATACGGGAACTGCTCGAAAAGCTCCACGTCCGTGGCCAGCCCAACGCCGACATAAGCCCCTTCAATCAGGTCGTGGCTCAGCAGACGTTGCTGAGGGAAGCGCCCGCTGAGGATCTCGTGAAATGCATGAACATCGTAAATCGCCTTGCCATGGTAAATGGCTTCGCCGAACAGATCCTGATAGACGTCGGAAACCGCCTGGCAATACGGATCAGTCCCACGCGCGTCCGTGAACAACCTGGAGAAGCGCGAGGCCGTCGCCGATGGGAGCGTGATGCTGACCCGCGGCTGAATGATGGTGTAGCCGCGGGCACGATTGCGCCCGTCCGGGGTCAACTCGACACGGTTCAGGGGATGCGCGATGGTCTCCACCAGTTTCTGCGCGCTACCGTGAGGAAGTTGCGTATCCGCGTCCAGCGTGATCACGTACCGGATCTTCTCCGGCAGAACCCCGACACGCAGAAAGCCCCAGTTCTCCTGGCCGTTCAGAAAGCTGTTCAGTTCCTCGAGTTTCCCCCGCTTCCGCTCCCAGCCGATCCAGCGGCCCTCTGTCTCGCACCAGGTCCGGGATCGGTGGAAGAGCAGGAATCGGCCATTGCCGTGGCGCGCATTGAGCTTCTCGATGCACTTCATTGCCAGCCCAAGCAGTCCGTCGTCTTCCCCCATCTCGCGCTGCTCCGCATCGGCGAAGTCGGACAGGAGTGAGAACCAGAGATTCGCGTCCTGGTTCGCGAAGAAACGCACTTCCAGTTTGTCGATTTCCTCGCGAATGGAGTCTGGAGTCAATAGCATCATCGGGACGACGACGAGCGTGCGGCAGTCCTCTGGAATCCCCTCCTCCAGCGACAGCTTTGGCAGCACGCGCGGTGGCAGCATCCAGGTGAGAAACGTCTGGAACAGGTAGGTGGCGAGTTCGCTGGCCGGGAAAAGCGCCAGTGCCCCCAGGGCCAGGAGCATCCCTTGGGAGGTGACTCCGGCCCTTTGCGCCGCCAGCCGGAAGGCGGCCGAAAGCGCCAAGGTTAGCGCGGCGATACCACCCAGGTAGAGCAACGCCGGACGGCGGTGCATGAGCCGCAGCCACAGTTCGCGCCACGGAACGCGGCGCCGCAGCCGCTTCTCCAACTCCGGCAATCCTTCATCGATCAGATAGTAAGCGACGCAGCCCTTTCGGCTGGCGGGCGGAGCCTTTCGTGCCAGCTCCACCGCTAGTTGGGCCACCTCCTGCTCGGAAACCTTGGATTGGCGCGCTGCGGCTTCGACAACCCGACGGCACCGGTCCCGCGTCGCGAAGTCGCTCCGGCTGTGAATGCCCGCTGGATCCAACCGCAGGATCGCCTCCATCCGGCTGACCGCTTCGACGATCTTCGGATACTGCAATTCGGAGAGCTGCCGCAGGCTCCCGATCGCGCTGGCAATCAACATCAGATCGTTGGATTCTTCGGCGTGCTCACGCTTGACGATATCGGCCAAGCGGTTGTCCGTCTTCTCCTGAATCCACTTCTGAATCGGGGCCAGCGCGGACTCTTTCTGGTACAGATGCTCCCCGAGACGCGCGATGAAGTGCGGCGATAGCTCGTTGGCGCGGCGGCTGAGCTCAGCCGCCATCACTTCGAACTGTTCGGCGGAGCGCTCCGCCGCGTTCAATACGCGATTGGCCCAGAAGTCCGCGAGCTCTTTTTGATGCTGGCGCAGGCTTGCCCGCTCCGACAACCGCTGCAGGCGCTGCAGCAGCACCAGGCGTAACATCGGTGGAAACACCCACAGCTCCGCGATGGTCAATGGAGACTCGTGCTGGTAGGCGTCCAAAAAGCTGACGATGGACTCCGCCGAAATCCGGTGGCCGGTGCGGTCGATCAGTTCGGCGGCGAGGTGGTAGATGCGCAGCCGGATTGGGCAGCTCCGGTCCGTCAGCACCGGCAGGATCTTGTTGTGATTGTCGGGTAAATTATGCCGAATATCGGCAATGTTCAGGCGAATCAGGTACGCGTTGTCCAGGAGCCACTCGGCCTCATGTGTGACGCCGTACTCCAACCGCGCCGCCTCAGCCAGATCGGCTCGGGCGCGTTCGATGACAATCTCACCTTCCCGCAGGATCGGCAAGAGCGACTCGGACCGCGTGGACGCCTCAATTTCGTGCGCAGCCGCCAGCGCAACCGCGCAATCCGGCAAACTGGCCGTCGTGGCAGGTTCAAGCTTCTGCTCGGCAGTGATGGTCGAGGCAGTGTAGCCAGGCCTCGTTCGAATAGCGAAAACTGTCGGCTGATCGATGGTGCGCAGGACAGCGATGACATCGCTAGTTTCAGCTTCAGTTGCTTCGACGACAACCAGACTCTCTCCGGGAGGGACAAGGCCCCGATACCCACGCAGGATTCTGTCCCGAATTCCAAGCCCCAGCCAGAGCGTGCCAAACCAGACGATCAGCGGACTGCACAGCGCGGATACTGCTACGGCTTCAGCGCGGATACCAGCGATGGCGCCAAGAACGGCCACGGCACAACCAACCGCGATCGCGGCTGTGGCTCGCTCAGATGGACCGACCCGGTCATGGAAGTACTTCAGTCCGCCGTCTGGCTTACGATAAATGACGGCTGAGCGCCGGAAGCCTTTCCCGCGAGCCGCTTGGAGTGCCTCCACGCCGTGTTCATCGCCGCGGTAGAACCCGAATACCACCCGGGAGAAACGTGATTTCCAACGTACTTGATAAGGGGTAGGCACGCCCTTCGCCTAACCGTTCGCCCGGATCACCCATACCGCCGAACTTTCGCAGGTTCGTCGCCGGGCGCGCGCATTCATTCGCGCCAGGGTTCGGCACCCAGCTACGCCAAGCCAGAAGTTCTTCATGGCTTTCTCCAAGCAAGGCAACCTCCATCACGGAACGGCGACTTCTCGGGCAGGCCAAGCCGGCTCGCTGATGGTGTTCACCGGTCTCAACGAGGCCACCCGGAGCTCACTGGGCCGGAGTGCGACGATCCCCCGCTACCTGCTCACCGCGAGTTCGATTGACGAAAACCGATAACTCTCGACAGCCACCCTCCTGAGCGCCACTGACCCACCCGTGAGTTCACCTCCCGCCACCCCTTCCTGCACTTTCACCGGGCTGGCTCGCGGTTCGTCATTCTCATTGACCATATCTTGGCGGATGACCATATTTGGTCGATTTCTCTTCGCCTGCCCGGAGGCTTCAGCGGGCAGGCCAACGCTTTACTCGAGTCCAGGCCAGGGAACTTAGGGCAAACCTGCTCAACTCCAGGGTGGCCCGGATCCGAGATCGACCTCAATGGTGTACTTGGCGCGCGTCCGATATTGAATTGCGAACTGCGCTCGAACTGCATTCGCGTTCTCCATCTCCAACTCCTGCGCCTTGAGCTGAAAGGTGAACTGGTCAAACCCGAGCCGAAGTGCTCGCAGTCGCCTGGCGGTAAGACAAGGCGGTGCTCGTCGTCGAAGGTAGGCAAGAGTTGCATTCATTCTGGGCTACTGATCCAAGAGCAGGGCCCGAGAGTGCGACAGGAATCGTTGTGCCGGAGGAGGGAGGAGCGATACTCCAAGTTGTTGACACGAGGTGGGTTAACAGGCATCGACCAGCAGATCAAATCCGAGTTGGCACAAACACGTCACAAACGGGACAGACAACTAGTGCGGATGCGTTTTGGGCGACCGGAACCTATTGATAACAAGTCAGCCGGTCGCCCAAAGAACCCAGCATTCGATGCAGGAAAACTATAAAAGCCGCAGTATCATCAAGATACAGCGGCTTTTGAAATGGTGCGGTCGAGAGGACTTGAACCTCCACGAGATTGCTCCCGCTAGCACCTCAAGCTATTCGAAATTCACGGTCCCACCCGTTTCCAACGGATTACGAGCCTTCACGGCGTGCAATCGGGTGCCACTGTGGCCCACAGTGGGCACAATTACGTCACACCGAGACTCCCTCAGGGGTTCTTGCCTCCTTTGGCGGCTCTCCTTCCTGTCCGCCCTTTGTCTTCCGCCGGAGGTGGAACGTGCGGCAGCCTAGCCGTGACGGTGCCGAGAATCGCCATGAGTCGGCTTTCGAGTCGTCGGCTTCGATACTGGCACGGACTTGCCCAGAGCTGATTGTTTCCAAGCAACGCCTCCGCCGGATCGAGCGGATCGAACTGGTACGCTCCAACAGGGACCTGGGGCAACAGCAACTCTGTTTCAACTCGCGACCATTTGTCCTTTGCGGCCTGCCCGTCCGAAGGCTCCTGACGGC
This sequence comes from Bryobacterales bacterium, assembly GCA_016721425.1. Taxonomy (GTDB): domain Bacteria; phylum Acidobacteriota; class Terriglobia; order Bryobacterales; family Bryobacteraceae; genus Paludibaculum. The sequence goes on from JADKID010000005.1 coordinate 714,446, forward strand.
GAACTGCTTTATGAACGCCGCAATGGCCACTTCGTGCTTCAGGTCACGGGCCATCCCAACTTCGGCGTTCCTTTCGGACAGGACCGCATCGTGCCGATCTTCCTGGCCACGCTCGCGGTCCAGCAGAAGAGCCAGACCATCCGGTTCAGGTCCGCAGCCCAGATGTTGGAGACCTTCGGCATGCACAAGGGCGGCAAAGAGTATCGAAGGCTGGTGGCCGCCTTCGAACGAATCTTCGGTGCCACCATCTTCTTCGGCACCGACTCGATGACGGCCCGAGCGAAAGTAGTCCAGCGGTCGCGCTTCAATTTCCTGCGGGAGGCCCGGATTTGGTACAACCGGCAGCCGGATCAAAGCGTCCTAGGCGAGGAGTTCGAGAATACCATCGTGCTGAGCGACGAGTTCTACCAGGAGATCCTGGCTCATCCGATTCCCACCGATCTCGAAGCGGTGAAACTGCTGGCAGCCGCGCCGGCCGTCCTCGATCTCTTCATGTGGCTCACCTATCGTTGCTTCACTGCAAAAGGACCGGAGTCGATTCCCATCTTCGGCGAGTTCGGGTTAGTCAGCCAATTGGGGTCGGTGGAGTACTCTCGCCCACGCCGCTTCCGCGCCGAATTGGAGAAGTGGTTGTCGACGATCCGGGTGATTTGGCCGGAGTGTCCGGCTCAGCTGTCGCCCGGCGGCTTCCACATGATAGTTGGACCGGCGTTCGCCGTGCACAGCAAGCCGGTTCAGCTCTTTGAAGAATCTCCGTCTAGCACGCCGAATGATCACTCGGCGCCGAGTCGTGCTGCACTTCCGACCAGGCGTCTCGTTAAGGTACATTGACCGGCAACGATGAATCCGCCCGTCCTGGATACTGGCGCGGTAACCTGTTGCCGAACAGTGAGCCGGTGGTTTGACGACACTGATATCTGTTTAGACCAGCTCAACCGTTTCTGGACGAGGTTATGCTCGCGGTGTGTGCCAATCGGCTAAGGTGCTGGATCAAGCGCTACCGCGTGATGACCAGGCCTGCCATCTGCTCACAAGAGTCCCAGGGTGATGAATCAAACGTCGTAGACACGCCAAGTACGTGAACCGCCGACGCCGGCCTTTTCAGGGCCGCTTATCGACATAGCTAAACCGTTTGTATTCAACACATCTTGTTGATCGAATTGCACTTGCGAGGAATCGGTCTGGGCTCATGTAGTCCCATTTGGGCTGTTTGCGGGGCCAGGATGTTCCCATATTGTTCCCGGCACCCAGATCTTGCGACGTCAGCCGTTCGGCGGTAGGCATCAGGTGATGTGTTTCGGACTGTCCGCCGATGCGCGCGCATGAATTGGGGGTCTCTGCCTGACCGAATGCATCGCCCACGATTAAGCCCTTGAGCTGGCGAGCACACATATGTTCGGCCAACTCACCAATTTGGTGCGCGGTGCTTTGCCTCCTGATAGCGGCCAGTGGGCCCTCGTGCAATCCATACTATTAGCGTCAGCTTGGGAAGTTGGAATTCGCGCCGGTTTGTAGGAGGGAGGCACTCTGGATTGATGTCTTGTGCAGTTGATATCTGCACGGACCTGAGACTGGCGCTCACCAGGTGCCCGTTCCTGTTCATAGCGCGAATGACGCTGACGGACTAACATCGCAAGTCATTTAATTCCAATTGCTTAGCCAACTCGCGGATTGGTCCTTCCCGCCCGCTTAGGGCTGTGTCAGTTGATGTCTGCACGGACACCCGTGCAGGTAGCAACTGCTACAGGATAATGAACATCGAGGGCACGGTAGAGCCAAGCGTTGCATCACTTCCATTCCCAGCAATGGTCCTGAGATTCTGTTCGGGTCCCCAGAAAAGCGGGTTTCCAGCAACCTCTCCGAAAGCTAAGTCATTGAAAATAAATGGAACAGAGGTGATGACAACAAATGCGGCGCCGTGGTCTGGTTGACCACGCGAGAGTGCGCTCCCGCTGACGTTCGACCGTCGCTGCGAACCCGACGATCACCGACTCATCCGCCGACCGTGATCGTTGAGGATCTCATCATATTGGAGGCATGTGAGGCCGACAGCGTGGCCGCCGTGGCTCTCAGCGCAGCAGATTGGCGACGACCAACGCTTTGAGCATTTGAGCTTGTCATCGGCCCTTCCGCGGCGCGTAGACTCAGACGTATCTTCAGTCGCCCGCCGGGCTCCCGCCGCGGACCCGAGTCCGATCCTCTGGCATTGGGCATCCCGGACACATTTGATCCGGTCATTGTCCGGGAGAATCGCGGGGTGGGGGACATCCAGGGACATCCCCAGCGGGATGCGATTCGCCGGTGATGGCTGCCACTTCGCCGATGATGACTCTCAAGAGGTTTGCGTGCCCGGCAAAGTCGCGTGTGCCAGCACCGTAGCCAACGTGCCCGATGCTCATGGGGGGAGGGCGCCATAGCCGGAGGCGAGGGTGGTGCAAATGGCGGCCCCCGTCGGTGTGGTGAGTTCAACCTGGGGACCTCTCGAGTAGACCGGCGCCCCAGCGCAAAGAACCGCGGTTGCGGGCGCCGGAACCGGCAAGAGGCCATGCGCGGTTTCGGCTACCCCACTGCCGAGGTTTAGCGGAGAACAGACGATCGAGTCGATTCCCAGCAGGCAGAACCCAAGGCAGGCGCCGACAATATCGGCGATGGAATCAACAGCGCCAACCTCGTGGAAATGCACCTTTTCGACAGGGATCTGGTGAATCTCCGCCTCCACATCACCGATGCGTCGAAAGACCCGGGCGGCATCCTCGCGCGCCTTTTCGGGGATGTCGGCGCGGGCGATCATCTCCAGAATCACGGACAGGTGGCGATGGTCCGACTGCTCGTTCGAATCCACGTGGAACTTGACGCCGGAGATCCCCCGCCGCTTCACACGTTCAAACCGGAAAGAGGCTGGTAAGCCGAGAGATCGCAACCCCTCCGTCAGTTGATGCTCGTTGGCTCCGGCGTGAGCCAGCGCCCCAACGATCATGTCGCCGCTGGCGCCGGAATAGCAATCGAGGTAGCAAATAGTTGAGTTCATGAGTCCTTACCAATACCAGCGAATACCCGCCCCAACCGTTCGGGGAGCGACTACGCGAGTGCCTACAAAGACGGACTGGAAATTGTACAACGCGGTTCTGTTCATGATGTTGTTTGCATGCGCCGTGACTTCCCAGCGCCGTTTGCCTTCACTGGTTTTGCGCGCATAGCCCACGGCGATGTCAGTGATGGTTCGAGGGCTAACACGCGGTACGGCCGCTGTCAGGTTGGCGTACGGAAGCAGATCGAAATAGTCAGGATCGCTGGAGACCTGTTGCGGATCGGATGGATTCGAAACCAGACCACTGTCGTAGCGAATGCTCCCGGTGGCCCAGAAGCCTCGGCGGTGGTTGTATTGCAGGATCCCGTGAAGGCTGAGCAACTGGTCGTGGTCAATGATAAAGGGGCCGCTGCTCAACGCCTCGACAGCTTCATTCCCTAGGAAGAGACCACCGGTGAAAGGAGGGGTTGAGACCGCGCGCGAGTGGGTCAAGCTGAGAGTTCCGGAGATGCCATGAATCGGTATGGTGACCAGCCGCGCCTCGGCGCCGTTGACTCGGATCCGCTGTAGTGAGATCGGAAAGACAACGCCGGTATTGAGGAAGTTGTTGTTGTCCTGCTGATCGCGGCCGTCCTTGTGGTAGTAGGCCAGGTCGAGGCTCGCCCAGGCGCCCAACGCTTGTTGCAGTCCTCCCTCTACTACGTTCTGACGTTCCGGGCGGATGACCACTGGAGAGGGCCCAAGCGCCTCCTGCACGGCTGGAGGGGCCAACAGCGCGGCTTGGGGGGAGCTGCTAAGCAGGAGATTCTCATTGGGTGGCGTCTGGTAGGTGCGGTTGTAGGAAGCCCTCAAAACAGACCGCGTCGCGCGGATGTGATAGGCAATGCCGATGCGCGGCTGCCATTGGCTGCCGCTGGCCAGAAACCGATAGTAGTCGTACCGGAGTCCAAGAGCTAGCCGCAGGTTACCCAATTGGACGCTGTCCTGGACGAATGCGGATGAGAGGCTCCCACGGCCTTTGGCGCTGAATTGAAACAGACGTCCTCCCCGGCTCAAGTCGTAGGGGATGAGATTGGGGTTGAACCCTCCGATCCGGCCGAATTGAAGGACGGATCGACGATGCCGAAGCGGAAGTCCTCACTGAGCGGGAAGGTCTGGTACTCAACCCCAGCCCTGAGAGTTTGGTGCGAGAACACGCGGTTCCAGCGCGTACCCAGGGTGATGGTTGACAGGTGACGAGCTTGACTCGCGGTGACTGGGGTATCCCCGGGGCTATCAAACAGTTGCGCTATGGTGGCGCGGTAAGAGGCCGTGGAATCAACCGTAGACTTGGCATCGAGAGTCCGTACCCAGCCGATGGAGGCAGAGACGTCGCGCAGGAGTTGCCGTTGGTTTTGTCCGGCCGCGTGCTGCGAACGCAGGTTCGCGAGTTGAAACGAAGATCGTCCGCTCATCGCGCTGAGGCGGAGGATGTCCCGGGATCCAGGCTGCCAATCCAGCCGCAGGAATCCGCGCTCGGAATTCCCCGTTGTGGAGATTGTCGAGCGAAACCTGATCCAGATAGCGGTTGCTCTTCATGGTGCTCAGCGAAACGCTATAGCCGATCCGTTTGCCTTCGCCGGCGGCCTGGAGCGTCTGGTTCAGCGAGTCAAACTGCGATGCATCGACGAGCAAGCTTCCCCCGAAGTGGCGGCCAGTGCCAGAGCCGGAACGAGTGGTGATGTTCGCAACTGCACCGACCTTCCCTCCGTATTCGGCCGAGATGTTCCCGGTGTAGAGCTCCACGGTTTGTGCCACGCTTGGATCAACGGCATTGGCAAAGGCTCCCGTGAGTTGATCGGAGATGGGCATGCCATCGATAACGAAGGTCATCTGGTTGTGCGCGCCGCGGGGGTGAATCGCGCCATTTGCGTTCTTGGCGAAGCCTGGGAAACTGACCAGGACGGACTCCAGTCCGCGGCTGCCGGGTCCTGTCGCAAGCCGTTCGATGTCGCGCTGGTTCATCTGGGAGTGAGATCCGGTCTCCTCCGGATCAACCAGATTCACCGAGTCTGCACTGACCGTGATAGCGGTTTGCGAAGTGCTCAATTCCATGCGGAGGGAGATCTCGACAGGCACGTTGCTACGAAGGGAGACTGCTTTATCGACAGCAGCGAAGCCCTCTTTGGTTGAGCGGACCTGATACGAGTGAAACGGCACGTTGGAGAAGGAGAAACCGCCCTCGGCGGAGGTGATGGTGATTCGCGCAAAGCCTGCCACCGCGTTCTCGAGAGTGACTTGGGCGCCGGCGATTGCCGCGCCAGAAGGGTCAAGCACATGTCCGTTTAGCGTGGCAGTCGACTGCGCCCACGCAGCACAGTCCATACTGACGAGCACCATCAGAACCGCCGCCAATTGCAGCAGCCTGCAACTGGGCCGCCAAGCCCGGGGGTGCCTCTCAGAAGCCAATCATGCATGCTTTGACTCCTCACGGTTCAGTCCATGGAACGAGCGGAGCCTCGCGTTTCGGAAGTGGGCCGCCGCAATCAAACCACCGCCCATGGCCAAACCTAGTGCGCAGAACCAATGAGACGGGCCAGGCGAGGCGAGCCTGGAAGCGCCAAGGAATACTGAGCCAATGGCAAAGAGTTGAATCGGCAAGCTGTTGCGATGTCGAAAATACGCGGGCACTAGACTCAGCGAGGCCAGCGCGCATGCCAAGATCAGAATGACGGATTCGATACGATTCCCGGCTGCCCACCAGAGCCCGGCGGCAGGTAGCGCGCCTAGGAGGAGGGGCATCGCCAGGCAGTGAATGGCGCATAGACCAGAGACAACGATCCCCAATCGGTCCAAGAGCGCATCGGGCGTGATCGATGCCCTCATGGCCCAAACCTGATCGTGCCGCTACCTCCGGCGATGGTTGCACCGGTCTGAAAGCCGGGGCCCACGAGTTGAACCACGAGTTGGCGGATCCCCGGGAAGTGCCGGTCAAATGCGAAGCGGATCTCACCCTTCAGAAGTGGGCGCCGGCAGGTGGTCCGCATAGACGCTTCGACATCCTGGTGGCCGCCGGCCTCTGAAGCGATGCTGGCCATTCCAGGCTGGAACTGACAGCCAGCGTCGGCAGGCAGGAGGAGAAGCTCACCGCTCCTTGCGCGCAGGATCTCGAGGGCGGCCGAGGCGGTTTGCTTCTCCTTCGCCGTTTTCGGCACATGCTCAAAACCCAGGACGCTATCGGCGGGAGAGCGGAACTCAGCCGTCAAAGACATGCCTTCTATGGCCACATCCAATTCGGCTCTGCCGTGTTCATGCCGTTCCCCAGCGGAGCAGGCCCAGGCTGATAGCAGCAAGAATAGTGGGATCCACTTCATATTGCGTCCTCCTGTCGAAATTGTTGGTTGACGCTGCAACCCAGGGCATCTGGCACCGTGTGCAGGGCCGTTTCCCTTCGTTCCAAGTCAGGGGCCTGCCGGTAACGCGCAAGCATTTTCACTGCAAAACCAGTCGCGCAGAAGGGCGACGATGCCGGGTAGTCCGTCCCCGATAAAACGCGCGCGGCGCTCTCGGTAGGTATCCAAGATAGGCTCCAGGCTACGCCGGAACCTCTGATCCTCCGAGGTAGATACGTGCCCTTTGGGGACTGCGTAAACCACGCCTCGCTCGGCACGGGCAAAGGTCGGCAGGCTGACGAAATCGCGCTCAACGAAAACTCCCGTCCGCTCCTGGCTACGGGTGGCGTCCACGAAAAACCGAATTGCCTCCCTGGGGTATCCATAGAGGAGCCCTAGCCCCTCCAACCGGGCGGTCTTAGGCAAATACTCCACCATCATCGATGTCTCGATTGGATGCGCGTGCGGTGTAATTCCGCCCGGAGTGAAGAAGTCGGAGCGCTCCCCGATCAGCCGTCGAAGCGAGGCGGTGTGGAATACCACCGCCTCAAAAGGCCGCTCCAGCTTGTTTGTCTTGGTGTTCGGGTAGACGGCGGCGAAGTGCTGCACGGTAGCAAGGATTCCCTGCCCACACTGAAAGCGAGCCAGCAGGGATCGCGCCTCGTCCAGCGGTGCGTTTTCCGTCGCCGAAGCATCCTGCTGAAAGCGGGCAAAGCCGCTCGACATTGGCTTCACGCCACCGATGACAGTGTAGATCGCCTCGCTGTCCATGAGCTTCAGAAAGAGCTCTTCGGCGCGCTGGCGCTGATCCGGCGCGAGATCTTCGACCGGGAAACACTGGGAGCGGGGAACCTGCGCCCACAGGCCGGCCAACGAGAAGAAGATAAGGGTGCCACGCAACATTAGAACATCACCTTGAGTACAAACTGCATCGAGCGCGGTCCTCCCACCTGGAACAACGGACTAAATCCGCCGGAACCAGACAGTGACCGGCCCAACATGTTCTGTGAAAGACCGAACGCCGGGTCAGGCGTCGAACCGGAGGCCAGAACGCCAGAGGGATCGGCGAAGTTCGGCCTGTTCAGGACGTTGTAGGCCTCGGCGCGCAACTCCGTTCTGACTCTCTCGGCGAGCAAGAACTCACGTCGCAGAGCGAGGTCCCATTGAATTGCGGAGAAGCCGCGCAATGCGTTCCGGCCCAAGTGCCCTTGGCGCCCCGCGCCGGGAGCCGCGAAGGCGTTGGGATTGATGCGACGACCTCCCGGGTAAGCCCCGCTTTCCAAGTACAGCGGCCGCCCGGAGACCAAGTCGGGCCTCACAACCGAGGTGATGCCGGCGTTGATCGTATCCGAACCGCTCAGGACGTTGACCGGCGTGGCGGTGCGCAGTCGGAGGAAGCTGTCCGTCGACCAGCCACCCAACAGCCATCCCATTCCTGCGGATCTGTTGGGCAGGTTGTAGCTTAAGGCCGATACCAGGTTGTGCCGGACGTCGAAATCGGCAGGTCCCCGGTTCAAGTCGCGGTTGATCTGCTCCACCGGGGCCGAAAGCAGCGTCTCGTCCGAGAGGTTGTCCAAAGCTTTCGCCCATGTGTAGGAGACCTGCGCCTGGAAACCATTCAGTATCCGCCGCCGGAACTGCGCCTGGAGAGAGTGGTAGTCGCTACTGGCCAGGTTGCGCGTCAGGTAGAGGCGGGCGTTGTTGTCGAACAGCGCCGGGTTGAGGACGATATTAGCCGGCAGGCCCAACGACGGATTGGGGGGGCGGTTGCGCAGAAACTCCGTGAAGAGCAGACTGCGTCCGGCGTTGCCAACGTATCTGGCCTCCAGCGAGCCGGCGCGGGACCATTGCTTTTCGAAACCGGCGGACCAATGCATTGTGTAGGGTTGGCGCAAATGCGGGTCGGTGATATAGAACTCCGAACTGTACGGGGCCGCGGTTGAGAAGGGCAGCGACTGCAAGACCGGGGCTGGAGCAGGAAATGGCGCGTCCACCGTGGAACGCACCGAGTTGTAGGGCCAGCTATTGAAGCCCCGGCTCGCCTGGCCCGTGCCGAGGTCGTGGAAAAGTCCAACCCCCGCCTTGAACAGCAATTGCCGTGAGCGGGATATCAGATAGGAGACGCCGAAGCGAGGCTCGAAATTCGCCCAGCGCGTATGCCATGGGGCCGTGCCGGCCGGCGCGATGGCCGTAGTGAGGAGGTTCGACACCTGGGTCAGCGTGTAGAGCGGGCGGTCCTGCGACGTCCGGGGAGATGATACGAGTTCCCATCGCAGGCCCATGTTCACCGTCAGACGGGGGTTTGCGCGCCAGACATCCTGTGCGTACAGGGCGGTTCCGGGCAATGTGAAGCCGCCCCGCGGCGCAAGCGCCTGCACGGAGACCGTGGCCACAGCCTGGTCGATGGCGCGCGTGATGGTGCCGAACGAGTAACTGATTCCGTACTCGCGGAAATCTGCAATCGGGAACAGGTAGCGGAAATCGGCTCCGAAGCGGAACGAATGGCCACCCTTCAACCAAGAGACCGCTTCCACGATGTTCAGTTGCCTCTGGCGGTTGCCGATGGAGCGGCCCTGCGTCAGGTTCGGCGGGTTGATCCCAGTCAGAAATGCGCCAAGAAAGTAGCCGGCACTGGCACGATCGCGAGACGTATAGGCCGGAAAGAGCAACTCGTCCGGCGGGCACACCCCGCCTGCGATGGCCCCGCAGTCCCAGTCGAAGCCGCCGCGGGAGCCACTCCAGTTGGCCCGGAACTCGCTGACCAGACGGGGAGTCAGGCTCAAAGTCCATCCACCCGTGAAGGTATCGGTACGGGAGGCGGTGGTCGTTACCTGGTTGGCGAAGGCCCGTGTCTGGCGATCGGTCGGAGCGATGTTCAGGCGGAAAAAGACACTGCCAGAGCGGCGCATGACATGATCGATGCGGGAGGAAAAGAGATTCGAAGTGGCGGGATTGGAGAAGGATGCCTCATAGAGGCCCTGATCGGGGTTGGTGAAGGGCGAAGCGGCATTGGGCAATGGGAAGGCATTCAGCAACTGCTGAATCGGGCCCTTGGCTCGCGCCCGCGCCGATTCGGTCGGCACCTGAGTGCGCGAGAATTGAGGTTCGCGCAGCCGCAAACCCTCGTAGGCAACGAAGAAGAAGGTCCGGTCCTTGCCCTTGTACCCGCCGGGCACGGTGACCGGTCCTCCTAGCGTGCCACCAAACTGGTTCAGCCGGAATGGCGCCCGTCCGCGCCCAGCGGCGTTCGCGAACCAATCGTTGGCGTCCAGCTTTTCGTTGCGGAGTTCGTAAAACAGCGAGCCGCGCATTTGATTGGTGCCGGAGCGCGTCGCCATGACGATCTGGGCTCCGGGCGCCCGGCCGTATTCGGCGGCAAAGCCCGACGTCTGCACCCGGAACTCCTGCAGTGCGTCCAGTTGGACCAGGCTGTTGGTACCCCCGAAGACCGTGAGGCCGGGTAGCGTTCCCGCGGCCTGTTGGCTGAATGTGGCGATGGTGCTCGCCGCGACGTTGGCGGAGATGCCGTCAACGATGAACGAGTTGGCGTTGGCCCGCTGGCCGTTCACGCTGAACTGGCCGGGCGACGTGGTGGTGGACTTGGTCAGCACTACGCCCGGGGAGAGTTCAATGAGCGATTGGAAGCTGCGACCGTTCAGCGGCAGATTCTCGACGAACTTGCGGTCCACCACCGTGCCGGTTGCGGTGAGGTCGCGATCAATCTCCGTCGTCCCCGCCTCGACATTGACGCTGTACGACGATTCGCCCAGGACCAGCGTGACGTCCACGACTGCGGCGCCCGCCACCCCGATCGTCAGTCCGGATCGGCGCGCGGTCTGGAAGCCGGCTTTCACAATGGAGAGCTGATACTGTCCGGGATCGATAGCGACGAGGACGTAGAGTCCGTGATCGTCTGTCGTCCGTTCGACAGCCGGGCCTCCGGATTCAGGCGACAAGTGCACTCGGGCCTGCGGCACGGGTTGGCCAGAGGGATCGAACACTCTGCCGCTGAGCGTAGCTCGGCCTTGAGCCGACAGCGCGGTACAGAAGAAGCTGAGTAGGAAGATGATTCGTTTAGTCATTTTAGGTTGCCGATAACTCAATCGCATTGCTCATAAGGCAGTCGAGCGCCGAAGAAGCGGTTGCCTGCATCAACGGCGGTGTCTCTCCGCTCAATTGCCGTCCAATGCCGACGTGCGGAAGCTTGAGGAGTGCTGACGTTTTCATCGATTGCTCTCCTCCTGGAACTTCGAGGTGGAGTGTCCAGCCAAGGTGTAGGCGGCATCACCATAGATGCTGTCCGCCTTCGAGATGCGAAAGATGCCTTCCACCCAAACCGGGAGTACCAATCCATCGCGGCGCTCTTGCCCTGAGCCATGCGGACGAGAACGATCTGGTTTGGTGGCGGGGCGGCGTGTGGATGCAGGCTCCATATATGGCACTAGGAGGAATTCGCGGACTTTCTCCGCGTCGTCTTCCAACGGGACCATGAATCCAGGGATCTTCACCCGAGCCCCGTCGAAGGCTCTGAGTTCCTCGCTCACCGTACCCTTTCGGTAGTCGAATCCTCGCATCGTCTTCCACCAGAGTTCCCGCGCTTTTGGCTCAGCGGCCCGGGGCGCCGCAGTCCGCATCAAAGCCTGCTTCGGGGGGACCTGTTCAGCAAAACCCGCGGCGATGGCCCTATCCCCGTTGTGCTGGATGTAAAGGGCCGTGGCCACGTACAGCACGCACAGCCCCAGCAATACAAACTTCACCGTGCGAGTGATGGTGGTGACCATGGGGCAGGACCAGAACTCCAATGATATGAGAATTCGTTCTCAATAACAAGATCCGGCGATGATTTTACACTCTGATGGCCAATCCGTCGTTCAACGAGTGCCGGAATGCACTCCATGCCGGAAGCAGGCCCGCCAATGTACCGGCGACAAGGACGGCGGCGAGATAGCCAAGCGTGGTCCAGGTGGGCGGCTCCAAGACAAGCAGGATTCCGAACTGCCGCTCGACGATGGGACGGCACAGGGCCATTGCGCCAGCTGCCATTAGCGCGCCCACTGCCACGCCAGCCCAAGTGCAGAACTGGGCCTCGATGACAAGCAGAAACCCAATTTGCCAACGGCTCATGCCGAGCGACCGGAATACGGCCAGTTCCCGCCGCCGCTCGTTCAGGGTGGAGTAGAGCGCAACCAGCATGCTGAAGAGCCCAGTTACCAGGACGCAAGAAGTGACCAGCAGAAGCGCCTGCTCAGCATAGCCGATCGTGCTCCAGAGTTCGGCCAAAGCGACGCCCGGGATGATGGCCATCAGCGGTTCAGCCTCAAATTGATTGACCTCGCGCTGCAGCCGGAGGACGGCGCTGCGAGACTTGGCGCCGACCAAGAACGCAGTGATGTTCTTCGGTCGCAGAGTTTTCATGTCGTCAGCCTGGGTAACGCCGTCGTCCGCGAAAGGAGGAGCGCCGTCGTCCCAGCCAAGGTGGACGGCCTCCATCCCCTGAAGCGTGATGTAGAGCGAGCGGTCCACTGGAGTTCCGGTCCGGTCGAGGATACCGGCAACGGTAAAGGGGCTGTCGTCGTGGGAAACGAGTCCGGTTGAACTTACCCCGTGAGTCAGAGCGACTCTCGAGCCAAGTCCGTAGCGGAGGGACTCTGCAACATCGCTGCCGAGTGCAACTTCGAGCACTGCGGAGGGTGCGCGCCCCTCCCGAAAACGGATGGTGCGGTCACCCCGGTAGTGGTACCTCGCATAGAAATCCTGATTGGTTGCGACCACGCGGTATCCCCGATGGCTGTCGCCGAGCGAATAGGGGATGGTCCAGGCGACGGAGGAGATTCCGGAAGTGCTCCCAGGACTCCACCTTGATATTGTTGGTGGCCGATCCGATGCGAAACACCGAGTACAGCAGCAGTTGCAGCGCGCCGCCGCGGGCACCGACGATGAGATCGGTCTGACTGACCGTTCCCGTGAAGCTCTGCCGGGCGCTGGTGCGGAGTGTCTGAATGCCCAGGAGCAGAGCGGCGCTGAGCGCGATCGAGAGGACTGAGAGCGTAGTCGCCACCTTGCGATTCAGCAGTGATTTCAGCGCCAGGCGAAATCGGTTCCGCATCACATTGAAGCCGCCTTGTTGATCTCGGCGAGCCTGACGCAGCGGTCGAACCGGGCCGCCAAGCTCAAATCATGACTGACGAACAGGACTGTAGTACCGGCCGATCTTGCCTGCGTGAAAAGCAGATCCACAAAGGTCCCGCGATGCTCGGCATCGAGTGCCGAAGTCGGCTCATCGGCGACCAGCAACGGGGGCGATCCGATCAGTGCTCGCGCGGCGGCGACGCGTTGCTGTTGCCCGACGCTCAGGTCGGAAGCCTTGCGGTCCAGCAGATTGCCGATCGCCAGACTCGAGGCCAGTTCGCTGGCGGCGTCTTCGATGGACACACCATTCAACCGCCGCGCGCGTGCCTGGTGCAATCGCATGGGCAGTTCGATGTTCTCGCGTGCCGTCAGGTACGGGATCAGGTTGAAGATTTGGAAGATATAACCCATCTGGGCCCCTCTGAGTTCGTCCCGGCCGTGTTGAGAAAGAGTTGTCAATTGCCGTCCCAGTACGGCGACCTGTCCCCGTTGAGGAGTCACAACTCCAGCAATGATGCTCCGGAGGGTGCTCTTCCCGCTGCCGCTTGGGCCGTGCAGAAAACAATGCTCGCCGGGAAGTATGCGCAGATGTTCAATCCGCAACACAGCGAGGCCGCCACGGTACTGGAATTCGACGCCGGAAAGCTCCACGCTAGGCGCCACGAGTCAACTCCAGAGGCGGTCGCTTGCGAGCCAGGCGCCCCAGTCGCAGCCATTCTTCGGGAAACCTCTGGGAGCACGGCTGGTTCATGCCATTCGCGCAACACGTTTCGCCGATACGGAACGCCGAACTTTCGAGCACCCATTGCTCGTACCGACTCATCCATTCCGTGGCTTTAACCACCAGGTAGGTAGTTCCAGGTTCATGGTCTTCGGAGCAATTGGTGGAGCAGGTCAACGGCAGGGCGTCGCGCGTCCACACGTTTTCGAGATATCCAGCCTGATGGCAGAATCGAGGAATGCAGTCGTAGCGATTCAGGTAGACGCCGCCCCGTCCACACCGAGCGTAGTAGAGGCCGAAACCCCACAGCGTGATGGCCGAGCGCGAGGAGAGGCGCAATTGATAGCGGGTACTGCCCTGAATGTGAGCGGGAGGGCGCACCCGCTCAAAGCCATGCGCCAGTAGCAGGTTGCCCTCCGGATGCCGGATGTCCTGGCCCCAGCACCAGCACTGCTGATGCAGCAGCAGTTGGCACAGACTCCGGAAGTCATCCGGCCAGGCGTGAGCAGTCCAGGTTGACTTCAGTTCAGACACAACTTCCCTATGAGGCAAAAACGAGGCCTTCTACGTCGGACGCAGTGATTTCCGCGGTGGACTTGTGCAGTTTCACCTGCCTCCGCCGGCCCGGGCCGTCCAGAATGGCGATCACCGTTTCCAGCGGGGGGCAGCCAGGCTCACTACATTGCAGCTCCGATACCATCACCACCGCATCGGGCGGGAGTCCAAGCCTTTGGGCCACCATTTCCTTGATCAAGGCGATTCGTTCCGCGTTCGGTTGAGGCTTACTGCCGAATAAGTCCATCGCGATACCTCAGTCCGCCGCTGGGCGGAAGACCCGAACTAGTCCCTTTGCCGAGGAAGCGGCGAAGTTCCGGCCGTCTGGAGCCCACTGCAACCGGGTGATTTCAGCGCCGGCTGATGATCGCCGGATCAGCCTTGCCGATTTGGCCGGGCTCCACAGGCAGACCAGTCCCTCGCGGCAGCCCGAGACCAGAAATGGTCCCGCCGGCTGATAGGCAAGAGCCGAGAGTGCCATGTCGTGTCCTTCGAGCTGAATTGGAACCGAACCGGCCGGCCCTTTGCCGGAGCAATCCCAGATGATGACCGTGGAACTGCCGCCAGTCGCCAGGTAGCGGCTGGTGTGGTCCCAAGCCAACTCGCGCACCTTGATGGGATAGCCCGACATCTCCAGATCCTTACCGGACTTGCGGTACCAGAAATGGACGCTGGCATCCTGGTTTCCGGTGGCGATATAGTTCGCGTCGGGGCTCCAGGCAAGCCGCAGGATGGAGCCTTTCCACTCGAACGCCTTCAGCGGGTCGGACGAGTTGGCGCGGAACGTAGCCACGCGGCCATAGCAGGCAGAGGTCAGTAGGTGTTCGCCTGGCTGCCACTGCACATCCGCGATGGTGCTGGGATGATTGGGATAGCTCTGGAGGAGTTTCGCATCGGAGTTCCACAAGCGGAGTCTCCGGCCGGCCGCTGAGACGACCAGGTCTCCCGAATGTGCGTAGGCAACGCGTTCCACCCAATCTGATCCGGCGTCGCACTCAACCGGCGCCGTTCCATCGGCGATATCCCAGATGCGGAGTCTGCCATCCTGGCCACCGCTGGCAAGGCGGCGCGAGTCGGATCTCCAGGAGAGCGAAAACGTGCCTCCGTCGTGGCCCGGTAGGAACGATTTGAGCTCGCCGGACGAAGCGTGAAGGATCGAGATACCGCCGCTCAATGCTGCCACTGCCAGCAACCGGCCGTCTGGCGAATACGACATGTCGATCACATGGTCGTCCAGGCCTAACTCCCAACCCACAGAAAGTTCGGGGGCGCTCAACTGTTTCGTCGCGGCTAGGCGAGGCATTTCCGGAAGCCCTCCGTCAGTTCCTGCCGGTCCAGGTTCTTTCCGATGAAGATGAGTGAGTTGTGGCGGAGTTCTTTGCCCCAGGGGCGGTCCGGGCGACCGTCAAAAAGCATGTGAACACCCTGGAACACAAACCGCTCGGCCTCGTCCCTGATGCTGAGGACGCCCTTCATGCGATAGATGTCGGTTCCCTTGCTGCCCAATAGGTTGCGCAGCCAGGCGTTGAGCTTGCTGTTGTCGACGTCACCGGGGATCGTGATACCGACCGAGGAAACTGCGTCGTCATGTTCATTGTCGGGCTTATACTGCTTGGCGATGACGGGCTCGATGGGGCCTGAACCGGAGATGGACATCTTGAACTCTTTAGGGTAATGCTCGGTGAACACGGAAAAAGGGCAACCGTCCGGTACTTTCAAACGTAATCGCTTCTCGCCTTCCGGAAGGACCAACTGGTGCAACTGAGGACCGGGCGTGATCGCCCCGCCTGGGGAAACCTGGGACTCAGGCGCGGAGAAGGTGAGCACAGCCTCCATTTGCGCTGCCTCCAGGCTCTCGAAGCGAGCATCTGGCAGTGGGAGTACAGCGAGGTTCATCGTGGGGTCGGGCCCGTCGTGAAGCAAGAGGTCGTGGCTCCCGGCTGCGAATTCGTAGACGCCGCCCCATTCGAACGGATACTCGGGCTCCAGGAACATGGGATCCACTTCCAACGCACGGTCCAGGTTGAAGCCGCCGAGGTCGAGGATCTTGTCCATGTCGATCTGCGCATCCTGGGTGCGGAAGATCTTCGCCGCGGGATTCATCGCCCGGATGCGCGACTCCAGTTTGTCGATTTCCTCACCAGGCACAAGATCGGTCTTGTTGAGGAGAATCACGTCGGCGAACGCGACCTGTTCCTTTGCTTCGTCGGAATCATCAATGTGCTGCCAGATATGCTTGGCGTCGACCAAGGTAGCGATCCCATCCAGAGCCAGACGCTGCTTCATCTCGTCATCGACGAAAAAGGTCTGCGCCACCGGCGCCGGATCGGCCAGGCCCGTGGTCTCGATCATGATGTAGTCGAAGGCGTCCTTGCGCTTCATGAGATTGCCCAGGATGCGGATCAAGTCGCCACGGACAGTGCAGCAAATGCACCCGTTGTTCATCTCAAAGATCTCTTCTTCAGCGTTGACAACCAGTTCATTGTCGACCCGATTTCGCCGAACTCGTTCTCGATGACGGCAATCCGCTTGCCGTGCTTCTCGGTGAGAATACGGTTCAGCAGGGTGGTTTTGCCGGAACCCAGAAAGCCGGTAAGTACGGTGACGGGAATGCGTGAGGGTCGGGTGGTTTCGGACATCTGCTTCTCCTGTGGGTGGATTAGTTGCTATGCCACTTCTGCGTCTCCGCAGCAGGCGGCACTTTCAAAATCGGAAGCGAAGTGATGGCGCTCGTGAAACCGGTCCATGCGGAACCGGGCGAGAGAAGCAGGCAGCGGAACGACCCGACCAGCCGAAGCACAATCGGAAGCCCAGTCCGCCAGCGCCTTATACTGCTCGTGCCTGTCGAGACCGCCCAGCCAGACGGGGTGATCGCCCATCATCACGAGCACCACATTGGTCACGTCGCACGGTCCCAGGCAGCCGCTAATGGTAAGCTGCACCTTCTTGGGCAAAGTCCGCTTTCGCCACTCCTGCTTCAGCCAATCCACTGGTACTTCGGGATGACCTTTGTCGGTCCGGCCGCAGCAGCAGCCGACGCACACCAGCACCTGCGCCAGAGTCTTGCGTGACGTGGTGATCTCGATACCAACATTTCTGCTCATCGAATGACTCCGTGCCTGGCTGCCCAGGAATGCTCCAACCAGTCGGCGAGTTGAGCTGGTGTCACCGGCAGCTCAGCGGCGGGCTCCAAGTCGAATCGTTGGCGCAACTGGAACTCCACCTGACAGAGCAGCGGTTGCCGCAAGGCAGTCCGATGACAGAGTTCCGGATCGGCGAGGACTTGCTGGGGCCGGCCGGACGCCACCAGGGCGCCGCGTTGCAGAACGAAGACGCGGTCCGCCCAATCCAGCGCAAGGTCCGTGTTGTGCGTGGCAATGACGATGGCGACGCCGTTTCGATTCTTGCCTCGCAGGGCGTGAAGCAGGGCTTCGGCGCCGTGGTGGTCCAGTCCGGCGGTGGGCTCGTCCAACAGAAGAACTTGCGGCTCCATGGCCAGGACGCCAGCGATTGCAACTTTCTTCTTCTCACCGAGACTGAGGGTGGAGATCCGGCGCGACGAGAGCGGGAGTATGTCCATCTCCTGGAGGGCTTCGACCGCGCGCGCTTCCACCGCCGCTGGGGAAAGGCCAGCGTTGAGAGGTCCGAAGCTCACATCGGCCAGAACCGTTTCGGCGAATAGCTGGTCGTCCGGATCCTGCAGCACCAGACCAACCGCGCGCCGCAACTGGCGCTGCCCCTCTGGCGTGCGGGCCACGGCCTGGCCCAAGAGCCGGATGGAGCCTTCGCAGGGGCTCTGGAGGCCCATCAGCAAGTGCAGCAATGTCGATTTGCCTGCGCCATTGGCGCCCAGCATGGCAACCCGCTCGCCGGCCAACAGACTGAAGCTGATCCCATCCACCGCCCAGGGCGCAGCACCATAGGCGAATCGCAGTCTCTCGGTTTCGATCAGAGCTATCGCCATGCAGTTTGCCCCTTCAGGAGATATGCCGACGCCGCAATCAGCAGACAGATGGCGGCAGAAGTGGCGCGAAATGCCATTGAGCTCTCTCTCGGCGGGGTCCAGAACTCAAGATGCACCTGTCCGCATCGAAGGGTCATCCCCATTTCGGCACGCCGGCCTCTCTCAAAAGCCCGGGCAATGATTGACGCAGTGGCCTGCATGGCGAACCGCGCCTGCAACCGGCGCCGGACGCCGCTGCGGCAGCGGAAGGCGATGGAGACGGAATGTGCACTGTCGCGCAGGAGCGCGGCGAACCGTAGGGAAAGATACGCCAACTCCACCAGCGGCGCGGCCACGCGGAACCGCTGCAAGGCAGCCAGCGCTTCGCTGGCCGGTGTGGTCACAACAAAGAGAACCACCGCCGAACCCGCGGAGAGCGCCCGCAACGTGACCTCTGCGGCGCGCGTGGGGTCAATCCAGATCAACGGCAAGGCTCCTAAGCACGCGAAGGCGATCAGGGGCCGGAGCGAGAATAGCCAGGATCGAGCGGAGACTCGCGCTCCCGCGCAGGCCGCCGCCGTCGCGCAACTCACTACCACAAGCGCCCAAGGCCACGGCTTCAATGCGAGGGAAAGCAGCAGCAATCCGCCGCACAGCAGCGCCTTGTCCGCCACGCTGCGAAACAGCCATGCGTTCTGCTCCGCGATGCTCTCCAATGAGTCGTGCAGGTGCATCTCAGCTCCTGTTTCGCGGCAGCTTTCGCCGGTGCCGCCAAACGGCAAATGAGAACAGCGCCGCCCCACACGACGCCTGGAGGGCAAACAGAGCCCTCTCGTGCGATGGCTCAGGAATGAGGCCCACGGGCTTCACCCACGGTTGATATTCAGGCTTCAACTGGCCAGCCACCTCAACGGCGGCCGTATCGGTGCCGATGCGGTCGGCGGTTGATTGACCAAGAAGCACGACGAACGCCAAGGCTGCGATGGCTCCCAGGAAAGCAGCTCGAACCGAGTTCATCGGGCCGCCTCCAGACGGGTATCTGACGGCGCGGAATGGGCGCCACGGTTCATCAGGCTGAAGGCGGCGCTCGTCAGAAACCCTCCGTGATTGCCACCGGAATCTGTGTCCACGCAAACACCGCGCCAAATTTCCCGGCAGAGCCAAGTACGCCTGAAACTGGATCAGGGTAAGCCATCGCCAACTGGAGAGAGGTCGCAGAGTAGACCGCAAGGCTCGAAAGTGCAGCCGCAACCCCGCATGCCCAAGCGGGCTTGGCGCCCAGCCGTATGGCGGCTCGATAAATGAGCCAAGCGGCGAAGGGGCCGCACACCCCCAGCGAGAATAGATTCGCCCCCAGCGTCGTGATTCCGCCGTGTGCCAGCAGCAGCGCCTGAAGCAATAGGACCACCATCGCCAGCCCGGGCACGGCACGGGGACCGAAGAGGATCGCCGCCAGCGCCACACCCGTGGGATGACTGCTGCTGCCTGCAACGGATGGGATCTTGAGCGCCGTCAGCAGGAGTAGAAGTCCTCCGGTTGCGGCCAGTTCGAACCGGCGGCTCCGTACTGGGGTCTCACCAAGCTGCTGCGTGCTGTCAATGACAAACGGGAGCGAAGCGGCGCTCCAGAGGACGCAATGGGCAAGCGGGAGGTATCCTTCAGCAATGTGCACTTGGGCTCCAGACTCTATATGGTAACGATAACACACTATCATCTGGATTGCGGAGAGATGCAATGGACGATCCACATTCCGAGTATTATGAGGATGGAAGATCGTTCATGAGCATGATCAGGAAGACCCGCCAGAGAACCGCCATCCGCGAAGCTTTTGAAGCCTGTGACCGTCCTCTGTCGCCGGATGAGGTACTGACAGCTGCGCAACAGCTCACAGAGGGATTGGGAATCGCCACGGTGTACCGGAACATCAAGGCACTCGTCGAGGAAGGTTGGCTTGTCGTGGTTGAATTGCCCGGCCAACCGCCACGTTACGAGCTATCGGGCAAGGGGCACCACCATCATTTCCACTGCAGTGGTTGTGGCCAAGTGTTCGAGTTGCACGGTTGTGGAGAGCTTCAGGAGCATGATTCCCGCCGGGTTTCAGATCACCGGTCATGATGTATTGCTCTATGGGGTTTGCCAGTTGTGCCGCGCCGCCGGACATACCGCCCGGAACTAGTCTCAGCTGCCCGGGCAGTCCCGGGCCCAATGGGGCGATATGGAATATTCTTGTACGCCAGATGTCTCCGCGATGGCTCGTATGTCATTGAGGGGGTTCGACACCGGCTTGCTGGCCTCTGCGTGGCGACAGAGGAGACATCAACGAATTCCATGTGCCCGTCGCGGTGAGTGGCGGAAGATCGACGGTCGAAATGTTGACAGCCTTGAACCTGCTTGTTGGTTTGTTCTCACTTCGACGCATCTGGAACTGACCCCGCGAAGGTCTCGGGGATCTTCGCAGACCGGTTCTGAACGCGGCGACGTCGCAGGAGCCAGTGCCAGAAGCCGGTGACGAAGGCAGCCCCCCACGTCAGGCCGAGGAAGACATAGGCAATCCGAGTTGCCACGCCGCCCAGATTCCGAAGTGAACGGGGATGCACCATAGGATCAGCTTGCAGGCCATGGGCGCGTTGCGCGTATCTTCAATGGAGAGCACCCGCCCGGCAAACGGGTCGACGGCGATGTTGGCGTGGTTGCGGGTCCGATTCCAGTCGTCCCATTCCTTTCGCACCATCAGGGGCGCTTCGCGGGTGCGCGGGAAACTAACACGGCGGATCCGCCCTGCCAGCGCCTGATCGGCGGCGTGGACAAGCACGTCGACCGGCAGCCGGTGCTGTCCCGGTTCGGCGACGGTGGGTTTGTCAGCCGCCGGCGTGCCCGCCAGGCCGTACACCGCCTTCCGGAACGGCTCGGGGAACGCAAACTCGACGGCGGTGATGGCAAACAGCAGAGAAAAGACAAACGGGTACACACCGGCGGCATTGTGAAGGTCTGGCGAGGGTTCGGGGCAGGCCCGCGCCCGTGCGGACCGAAAAGCGAGCCTTCCACACCGAGCGTCCGGCACGCCGCGCCGGCCACCAAAGCCAGATACCGGCGAAGAGTAGGGTCAGCGTTAGCAACGCTCCCCACCCATTCAGCAGCCAGCCGGTCTGTCCCAGGAAAAGGTAAAAATGCAGATAGCACAGGAAGCCGTAGAAGGAGCTTGCCCTGGTACGGGCACCCAGGATGGCGCCGCTGTAAGGGTCCATGAAAACATCCACCTGGTCTGCGCGGTTGGGGCCGAGGCGAATTGTATAGGGCTGGTTCAACTCCACCGGAAAGTTGATGTAGGTGTACCTGTCCTTCCATTCCGGATATCGTTGTTCGAAGGCAGAGATGATCTGCGAAAGAGGCAACCGCTGGCCTTTCTCCTCCACTTCCCAAAGATGCGGATTGAGATAACGGTCGATCTCCCGGCCGAATACCAGCAGACTGCCGGTGAGACCCATCATCACCAGGTAAAGGCCCAGGAACAGGCCCAGCCAGAGATGAGTCTGGTAGAAGAGATTGCGGGCGGTCCAGATGGCCGCCTTCCTCGGTTCGCGCATGCGGGTTACCACCGGTAGCGCACCTGCACCGAGAGACGCCGCGGCGTACCCGCGTTGCCTGCGTCCTGAGCGGAGAAGTCGTCGGCGATGTAGTAGCGGTCGCTGAGATTAGTCCCCGACACGACCACCCTCATCCGCCAGACGTCAAATGACACCGCGGCAGAGAGCAGCGTGTAGGAGGGCAGGATTTGTGGATTGACGGTGTTGTCGCGCAACGGGCGGTTCCCTACGTAGTTGAACGCCGGCGAAAAGGTGAGGGATTTCCACAAGTGCAGCAGGGCGCCGGCGCCGGCGATGTGGCTGGGGGCCATGCGGACTTGGTAGCCGGAAAAATTGGTGGCGAGCGTAGGCCGGAATTCGATGTGGCGGGCGTTGTGGTGAGCATAGTGGCTCCAGAGTGTGTGCCTGAGCAGCCGGGCGCGAAATTCGGATTCGATCCCGTTGACGCGCGACGTGGCATTGACGAAGATGAAGTCCTCCGGCGCGGAGCGGAAACTCCTCTGGCCGTCGAGTTTCTTCATGTCGAAGTAGGTCGCCTGGGCGAAGTACCTGCCGCTGGCGAAACGCAGGCCGCTCTCCATACTGCGAGTGACCTCCGGACGCAGCAACTGGGGCACGATGACAGTCCCCTGCTGGCTTAGCGACGGGAACTGCGGCCGGAAGCCCTCGACGTAGTTCCCGAAGACCACCAGGTTGGTGCGGTTGCGCTGGAACGCAACCACGTCGACGCCCACCCGAGGGCTGAAGCGCGACCTGATGCTGGCAGAGGCGACACTGGTGTCGGAGCGAGTGAGAAACTGGTCGAAGCGGTCCCACCGAAGCCCCAGCACCGTGCCGATCCGGCCCCATCCAAGGCGCTCCTGAACGTAGACCGAAGCGATGCCCTGGCCGAAATCGGAGTACGTGGTGCCGCCACGGATGCCTCTCGGATCGTTGTTCACGTTCGAGACCGGGGTGTTCCAATTGGGTCCTCGATACGTGGGAGCGCCGCTGAACGATGGCGAAGACTGGTCCTGGCTGCCCGACTCGTACGTGAAGCCGGCCAGAAAGTCGCTGCGAAACCGTTCGCGGTTGCGGGACCACGTAAGGATCGAGTCGGTGAGTAGAGTGTCCTGCACGGCATCGCTCTCGGAATAGCCTTTGGAGACCGCTGACGACGGAGGCAGAATCGTGATGCCCCGGTGGCGAAACGGTCGCAGCGACTGAAGTTGGTGGTGTTCGACAGCGTCCATTCGCGTGCCACCGTCAGGTCAGCCCGACCCGTAACAGAGTGCAGGCGGTCGTCGAAACTCGCCCCCGCTATGCCGTAGTTGTCTTCGCGTGACACGAGGTAGGGGCGGCCATTCACGAGCGGGACGATGGAGCCGCGCTGGGCCTCCACGTCGCTGAACAGGTAGTTGCCGCGGACGTGGAGGCGGCCGCCGAAGGATTGCTCCGCCATCAGGCTGAAGGCGCCCATGTCGCGGTCGGTGTCGCGCTGGAAGCCATCGCTGGACTGGAGCATGCCGGAACCGGCCAGTCGTCCGCCGGTCCAGGGGACGCTAGCGCTACCCATAGTCTCGCGGCCGCCAAAACTGGCCAAGCCGAATCCCAGATCCCCGGTGAAACGGCTGCGGTCCGGCGGAACGGTGAAAAAATTGCATCACTCCGCCGATAGCGCTGCGGCCGTAGACCGACGAACCGGGCCCCTTTGCGAACTCCACCTCCTGGACATTGAGCACCGGTAGCATTGTCAGATCGGTCGAACCATTCAGTTGGCGCATCGGAACGCCATCAACAACGGTCAGGACATCGGCGGTGTCGCGCAGTCCGCGGGTCGACACGCGCGTATAGGCATTGCCCTGGGTGCCGTGCTGGAGGCCGGGTACGCTGCGCAACGCATCCTCCAGGGAGTTGGCGCCGGTCTTCTCAATCTCCTCCCGGGCGACGATCGAGACCAGAAACGGCGTCCGTAGAACCGGTTCCTCCGTCTTGCTGACCGTCTGGACGTACGTGGCAACAGGGCTCGGCTCGATTGTGAACTCCAGTGGTTCCTTGATCGGCAGCGTGACCGCCCGCTCGATGACGGCGAAGCCGTCCCGCCGGACGATCACGCGATAACTTCCGCCGGGAAGCCCATCCAGGCCGAAGCGCCCCTCCGGATCCGTGGCACCGGTGCGCCGCACCGGCCCCGTTAGTTCGATGCGGGCGTCTGGAACGGAGGCCCCGCTCGAGTCTCACGATGACGGATGCCGGACTCTTCTGGAAATCCAGCGGCGTCTTTTGGGCAGGCGCTGGCACCGCGGTGCCGGGACTGCCGGGAGACGTCCGTCCTAGAAGCAGGCAAGGAATGAGCCACACAGCAAGGCGAGAAGGCATTCCTCATTGTATATGAGAATACGTTATCAATAGAAAGAATAACTACCGGAGCGCGGCGTCCCCGCTGTCCACCGCGCGAAGCATCCTCAGGCCGTTGAAAGTGACCAGGAGCGTCGCACCCGTATCCGCCAGGATGGCCATCCAAAGAGTGGCTGCTCCAAAGACGGCGAGCGCCAGAAAGGCGGCCTTCAGGCAAAGCGCAATGGCGATGTTCTGTTGCACAATACCCAGCGCGCGTTGCGCGTGCTGGATCAGGAAGGGCAGTTGAACCAAGCCTTCGCCCATGAGAACGATGTCGGCCTTCTCCAAGGCGATGTCTGTGCCGCGCGCACCCAAGGCGATACCGACCGATGCCGCGCCGATCGCTTGCGCATCGTTCAATCCATCACCCACCATGGCTGTGGCTCCCACCTCCTCCTGATACCTGCGTATCTGTTCGGCCTTCTCCGGTGGAAGCAGATCGGCGTGAGTTGCATCGAGCCCCAATAGACTGGAAACCCGGCTTGCCAGACGGCCGTGATCGCCAGTCAGCATGACTACACGACCCACGCCGAGTGCTTTCACTTTTCGGAGCACGTCACGGGATTCGGGGCGGACCCGATCCACGACATCAAGCAAAGCCCATAGCCTGTTGCCCGATCCGCAAGCCACGATTGATCCCTCGAACCCTTGAGTATCCAGGTCAAACTCCCCTGTCCTCTCCCGCAGCATCCGAACACTGCCGATCCAATATTCCTTCCCACCCGTTACACCCATTACGCCGCGGCCAGGGAGCGCCTCGACATCGTCGAAGTTCACCGGCGGGATCTCCCGCAGCTCGGCATACTGCACGATGGCGCGGCCCAGAGGATGTTCGCTGTGGCGCTCCAGTCCGTGCAGGATCGCCAGCACCTCCTGGGCACTGGCGCCGTTCAGGGGAAAGACCGCCCGCACTTCAGGATCCCGGCCGTGAGAACGCCCGTCTTGTCGAAAGCAAGCACTTTCAGGCGCGCAGCGGCTTCGAGAAACGCGCCGCCCTTCACCAGCACACCGCGCCGCGCGGGAAGTCAGTGCGGCGACTACCGTGACCGGGGTCGAGATCACGAGAGCGCAGGGACAGGAGATCAGCAGTACCACCATGCCCTGATAGAACCAGTGCTGCCAGTTGCCACCCAGCAGCGCCGGAAGAACCGCCACGGAAAGGCCCAACCCGATCATCGCGGGCGTGTAGAAGCGCGCAAACTTCTCAATCCACTGCTCCACGGGAGCGCGCCGGTGGTGCGATTCCTCCACCATGCGCAGTACCCTGGCCAACGTCGTATCCCGTGCTTCCCGGCTGATGCGAATCTCCAGAACGCCGTTGCAGTTCATCGTGCCCGCCATCACCGCATCTCCGGTCATCTTGGCAACCGGGACGGACTCCCCTGTTAACAGCGCTTGGTCCACCGCGGAGTGCCCCGCCACCACTTCCCCGTCGCAGGGGATTCGTTCGCCGGGTTGGACCACCACGATCATGCCCGGCTTCAGCCTTCCGACCGGCGTGCGGTGCTCATGGTCACCGTGCTTCACCAGCGCCTCCTCCGGCGCGGTCTGGAGTAGGGTTTGGATCTGGTGCCGTGCTTGTCCCATGCTCCACGACTCCAGCAGTCCGGCCACCGCATACAGAAAGCAGACGGTTGCCGCCTCGGAGTATTCGCCCAGCACCAGAGCGCCCGCAACGGAGACCGCGAGCAGTACGTTCATGTCCGCTCGTAAATGCCGTAGCGAGAGCCATGCCTTGGGCATCGCGTACCAACCGCCCGCCACCAACGCGATTCCATACAAAGCCACTCGAAGCCACCCGGTGTGCTCCCCGGCTTCGCCCTGAGTCAGAAATGCCAAGAACGGGTTGCCCGACGCAATCGCATCATCGACAATGGCCCCCAAAAGACTGGCCCCGCTCAGCACGGTCATCAGCAGCCGGCCCCGCCGCTCCCAGAAACCCGCAGGCCCCGCCGCCTCTTCCCTCCATTCCTCGGCCGTCATTCCCAGGCTTTCCACGAGGCTCGATATCGCGGCAACGCTGGTCATTCCAGCGTCGAACTCCACTGTTAACTTCGACTTCAGAACGTCGAACCGCAGCTCGCGGATGCCGGAGACGCGCGATAGATCCCGCCGCAGCAGGCTCACTTCCTCGGCGCAATCCATGCCCACGATCCTCAACACGCTGGTTGTGTTCGGAATGGCAGCCTCCCGTCAAATTCTTCATAGTAGTGCCAATACTCCGCAGGCCCAATGACGTTTCCTCAACCGGGCCAGTCTGGCCGCCAGGCGGGCTTCTATGAGGAACAAGCGGGCCGAGGGCAACTTTTTGCTTGATCCGAAGGCGCCCCGATGTTACTCTGACACTTGAACGATTGTTCAAGTGTATGACCGACAAACTGATCCCCGCCTGCCAAGACGCTGATCACGAGGCGGCACAGCGTCTACTGCCGGTTCGCCGCGAAGCCCTGGAACGGGCTGCCGGTATCTTTCGCGCCTTGGGCGACGTACCCCGGTTTGCTTGCTGGCGCTGCTGGGACAAGGCGAGGCGTGCGTGTCGGAGTTGGCTGCCGCTGAGAAGGAAGACCTTTCCACCATCTCTCAGAGGCTCCGCGTGCTGCGAAGCGAGGACTTGGTGGTAAGGCGCCGCCGCGGCAAGCACATCAACTACTCGCTGAAGGATCAACACATCGTCGAAATGCTCTTCAACGCGCTGGCGCACGCCAGTGAGCAGCCGCCGGCTGCATCTTCACCAACTGATAGTAAAGGACGTACTACTCATGAATAACGAACATATCATTCACGAATCACACGAACACGTTCATGGCGAGGGCTGCGGCCACACCGCCGTGCGCCATGCCGACCACGTGGACTACCTCCACGACGGGCATCTGCACAGCAAGCATGGCGACCATGTCGATGAGCATACGCTGGCTGTCACGCCGGCAAACCCGGCCGCTTGCACGCCCGGCCACGCCTGTGGCGCGCACGACTCAGCCCATGTGCACGGCCCCGAGTGCGGCCACGAGGCCGTCCCCCACGGCGACCACGTCGATTACCTGGTCAAAGGCCACCTACACCACCCGCATGGCAACCACTGTGACGATCACGGAGTGCTCGAGGTCGTGAGCTAGACAGCACTTCCGGCGAGGGCGGCTCAGTCATGAGAGCCGCCCTCGCCGACCTTGGCTCTTCCTGGCGTCACGCCTTGATCGGAGACTCGCTGCCGCACCGGCCCATAGCAGCGGCGCCGTCGCGGCAACCGTCGCGGTTGCATCCCATCGCTGCACTCCGAACAGCCGCGACTCAAAGAACCGCCCGGCCAACACCGGGCCAGCCAGTTTCGACAGTAAAGGTGGCCGCATTGGCGCCGATGCCGACAGCCAAAGTCATCACCACGATCAGTGGCCTACCCGGCGAAGGGCGCAGGGCGTGCCGAAGCGCGTCTCGGTTCACAACCCATTCCTTACTCGGATCTCAGCGTCTCGGCCGCATCCACCTGGGAGGCGCGCCACGCGGGAATGAAGGCCGCCAGAAGGCCGATGCCCAGCAAAAGCGCAATCACAACCGAAAGCCCGGGGACGTTGATTTGCGGCAGGGATTGGATGCTGCTGGCAAGCAGCCAGGATAAGCCCCACGCACCGGGAACGCCCAAGCCAATCCCGATGGCGCTCAGACGCGAGGCGCGGCCGACGATCAACAACCGGATACCGCTTGGCGTGGCGCCGAGAGCCAGCCGTATCCCAATCTCCAGCTTCTGCTGTTCAACCGAGAAGGAGATGACGCCATACATGCCGATGGCCGCCAACACCAGGGCAACCGCCCCGAACAGCAGCAATAGAGTGCGTGAGATCCTCAACCGCCAGATGCCGTCAAGGATGCGCTGGTCGAGCGACTTGAAGTCGAACACAGATTGTTCGGGATCGATGGAGGCCATGGCCTGCTCGGCCTTGCGCTGAAGTCGGCCGCAGAGAGCCGTCTTTGCCAAAATGTACTGGTTCGGCTCCGCCCTTTGCCGGTACGGGCAAAAGACCTCGTATCCAGCTTCGCCCCCGAGTTGATCCAAGGAGACGTTGCCGGCAACGCCAACCACGATCAACCAAGGCGGGTTGCGACGGCCAGAAAGGGTTCTGATGCGGCGGCCTACCGGATCCTGACCGGGCCACAACCTCTCGGCAAGCCGCCGGCTGGACACCCCATCAGTGAGAAGTAATCCTCACTGATGCTCTGATAGGTGACATAGGGATTCGACCGCATCTCATCCGCTGATTGTCCTTCCGCCACGACCTGCCCAGGTGCCGATTCCTCCTGCCTGGTCATCGGAGGTTTGGGAGCAAAGGCGACCAGACTGATCCCGGGGACAGCGGAGAGATTCCGCTGCGCGTGCTCGTAGTAGCCCGCGATCCGCTCCTGATCGATATAGCGCTTCCAACCCAGCGCCACCCTGAACGTCGATATGCCCGTCGAGCGGAAGCCCTTGTCGCTTTCCTGCAACTGCAGGAAGCCACGGATGAGCAACCCGGCCCCCGTCAGCAGTATCGCCGCCACCGCGATTTCGCTCACCACCATGACATCGCGCAATCGCCTGGCGGCTTGACTTGCCGAGCCGCCGCGCGCGGTCTCTTTGAGTGCGCCGGAGAGTTCGGAGCGACCGGCTATCCACGCCGGGGCCAATCCGGGCAGCAGACTCGCAAACAAAGAGACCAGCAGCGTGAACAGGAGTACGCGCCCGTCGAGCTCCACCGCCATCCAGGTGGGCATTTCCGCGCCGATCATGCCCCGGAGGATCTTCATCCACCACCGCGCCAGTCCAAGTCCGGAGGCGCCCGCAAGGACCGCAAGAACGAGATTCTCCCAGAACAAATGGCCCAATAGATGGCGCTGTCTGGCGCCCAATGCCAGCCGGATGGACATCTCCCGGCTGCGCTCCAGCCCGCGTGACAACAGCAGATTGAGCACGTTTCCGCAGGCGATCAGCAGTACGAAGCCCACTGCGCCGGACAGCACCAGCAAGTACGGTTGGACATCACCGGAGTACAGCTGACGGAACGGGACGGCGCGAAAGGTGAGCCCGGCATTGGTATCCGGGAATTGCCCGGCAAGTTGCCGCCCTAAGGAATCCAACTCCGCCTGCAACCGCGCTGGTGTGTGCGGCCGGCTGATTCTGGCGATGGCGACAACGTTACGATAGACCCTGCTCTCGTAGTTCGTGAAGCCGCCGATCGAGCGGTAAACCTGGATGCCCATTGGAAAGTCAAACCCCGCCCGCGCGACACCATGAATCTCATAGCCGGCCGCGTGATCCAGGTTGATCTTTCTGCCAACCACGTCGCGGCTGCCGCCGAAGGCTGACTGCCAGACGCCATGGCTCAGAATGACCCTGAAATCCCGCTCCCGATTGGCGGCCTCAGGCCACGCTGATCCCATCTCCAGGGGAGCGCCCAGTACCTCGAACAGATTTCCGGTGGTCAGGACCGCGCGCCATTCCTCTGCCTTTCCGGTCCCGCTATAGTTGTAGCCCCCAGCGCCTCCGGAATGAGCTGCGACTGCGCTGATGACCCCGATCTGCTCCCGGATGTCCAGAACCTCGCGCATGGAGAGTTTGCCCTGCTGACCTCCCCGGACCGAGTGGATCTCCACCAGTTGATCCGGATCGGCAAACGGGAACGGGCGGATCAGCAGGGCGTTGACGAAGCTGAAGATCGCGACGTTGGCTCCGATTGCCAGCGCCAGGGTGAGAACCACAGTCGCCGATAGAATTGGCTGGCGATGGAGTTGCCGAAAGGGAGACATCCAGTTCATGGTGTGGCGCCTACTCGCTCCGGAGTGCGATGACAGGATCCACGGCGGAGGCCCGCCAGGCCGGCACGACGCAGGCGGACAATGCGACGGCGAGGAGCGCCAGCGGGATCGCCGCCAGCGTAAACAGATCGCGCGGGCTCACCCCGTGTAACAGGGAAGAGAGGATGTTGGCAGCCAACAGTGAGAAGCCGATTCCGCCGGCACATCCGAGTAGGGCCAGCGTCATGCCTTGCCTGAGGATCATCATCAGAACCGATTGCCTCGGCGCACCCAACGCGACGCGGATGCCGATCTCCCGCTGGCGTTGTGCGACCAGATAACTCATCACGCCGTACAGCCCCAAAGCGGCAAGTGCCAGCGCCAGCACCGCGAAAAGGGCCATCACCGCACTCCAGATCTTCGGTTGCCAGATGGACTCGTCGATGATGTCCTCAATGGTCCGGTGATAGACCACTGCGGTCTCCGGGCTCGCCTCAGCCACAATGCGCTGCGCCTGCGTCATGAGGCTATCCGGCTGGGTGGCCGTGCGAAGAAAGAACGTCATGGCTGGAACGGACCATTGATAGGAACAGTAGAAGACCTCGAGATGCGCACCGGTTTCCATGGCGCTCCACCGTGTATCACCCACCACTCCCACGACGGTGGCCCAGAGATTGTACTCCGACTCGGCTCCCCAACGGATCTGCTGTCCAATGGCATTCCTGCCTGGCCAAAGGGCTTCCGCCGCGCTTCGGCTCACAACGGCCACGGGCGGGGATTGCGCGGTATCGGAATCAAGAAAATCACGGCCTTCGGCCAGCGGAATCCCGAGCGCCGTGAAGAAGCCGGGGGTTACGTCGGCGCTTTGCGCTGGAATGAGGTGCATGCGGTCTCTCTCATCCTGGCCGCGCACGAACACCGACGCTTTGGTCCGTTGAGGCGGGGTGCCGTCAAACGGAACCGAGTAGGATCCTCCCACGGCCATCACGCCCGGCATCTGAGAGAACCGTTCAATCAGGCGTCGATGATCGGCGCCGTAGATGGCGGCCAGCTCCTTGTGCGGGCGTCCTGACACGAAGCGGCTCACCCGGACCGCCAACAGGCGTTCGGTGCGAAACCCGGTTTCCACGTTCTGCAAATGGAGAAAGCTCTTCACCAGCAGCCCGGCGCCAACCAGCAGCACAACAGAGAACGAAACTTCGGCCACCACGAGTGCGGCGCGGAGCGCTTGGTGGCGCGAGGAAGAACCCCGTGCCCCATCCTTCAGCCGAGTCGAGAGGTCCGGAGAAGAAACGCGGAGCGCCGGCAGCAATCCAAACAGCACGCCCGAGAAGGCCGAGATCGCGAAGCAGAACAACAGTGCCCGATTGTCGACGCGAAATTCGATCCACGCCGGCAGATTGCCCGGCAGAAACCGGGCAAACGCCGGAATCGCCGACGCGGCCAGCGCGGCGCCGAGAACTCCTCCCGCGCAGCCCAGAATGATGCACTCCGCCAGCAGACCTCGCACGACTCGCCATCTGGAAGAGCCCAGGGCCGCCAGAATCGCAATCTCGCGCTCCCGCACGGTTGCCCGGGCAAGCAGGAGATTGGCCACGTTGAGCACGGCGATGAGCAGCACCAGGAGGGACGCGCTCAACAGCATCAGCACGTAGGATCGAACGCTCCCGACCTCCGCCTCCCGCAGCGGCGTAGCCTCCACGGTCACGCCCTTGTTCGTGTCCTGGTGCTCAAGCTCCAATGCTCCTGCAATGCTCTTCAGATCCGCCCGCGCCTGCTGCACATCCACGTTCGGCCTCAGGCGCGCAACCACGGAGTGTATGCGCATGTCCCGGGCGCGCCAGAAGGGGAAGGTGTTCGAATACGATGCATACCGGGCCCTCAGTGGCACCACACGTCCGCCCGATCGGGATAGCGGAATCCGGGGGGCATCACACCAATCACGGTATAGGTGTCCCCGCGCAGCCGCACGGTTTTGCCCAGCACGCGGCGATCCCCGCCAAAGTAGCTCTGCCAGAGCCCATGAGACAGAACTAGTTGGCGGACATCGCCACCCTCACGATCCTCGGCGTCCGTGAAGGTGCGCCCCAGGACTGCCCGCACTCCCAACACCCCAAACAGGTGCGGAGTCGCGAAGGTCATCTTCACCGCTTGCGACGTCCCATGACCAGTGAGGTTGTTGTCAAACTGGATGTAGGCGGCCAGTTCAGTCAGGCAACGCTGGGTGCGGCGAAGATCCTCGAAGTCCGCCAGCGAGAAGCCGGACGCGTTGCCCGCCGGCCCGCTCATTCGCGACTCGAGACGCACGAGCTGGTCGGGCTCCTGGTAGGGCAGCGGACGCAGCAGCAGCGCATCCAGAATGGCGTAGGCGGTGGTGGCGGTTCCGATACCCAGTCCGATGGTGATGGCAACCAGGCCGGAAAACCGCCACTGACGGAGGAGGCTTCTCAGCGTAGTGCGAAGTGTCATGCCGGTGCTCCTTCTGTGTGGACGTGGTCAGAGCGCCTCGTTTAGCAGTGGCGCCACCGCGGCGATCTCTTCGCCCGGACTGATGGGTGGGGCGGCTTGCAGGTGCAGCAGTACACCGTCCGCTGGGGAAAGGTAGTCCTTCAACGGAGCGCCGGCGTAATCGGTGATACGCGCCAGCACCTGTCCGGCACGTACCTGCTGACCCGCAACCGCCGCGGGATAGAGGATGCCAGCGTGTTGGCTGACTACGCTTCGCTCGCCATCGCACCAGATCGGGGCGACCGCTTCAGACAGGGGCCCCGGCAGCATACCCAGCGCACGCAGGGTGTTGAGGATGCCGTTCTCGATCCCTGCCACCCAGCGCTCGTCCCGGCGGCCCGCCGCGCCCATTTCGACGAGCAAAGTGGGCTTACCGCCAGCCACCGCCTGCCGGTTGCAGGATCGGCCCCCATCCACCTGCTGGCGGGTTTCCATCCGATACAGAACGGCGACGGGAAATCCGAACGCCAGGCCCATCAACTTCGACTTGGCAAACTGCTCGCGGGCGAGCAGTCCGCCATAAACGCGGACATAGGGCGAGAGGTCCTCGCTGCCGTCAGCGACATGAAGGTCGATGTGAAGGTCGGCTCTTTCGATCACTTCGCGCGAGATCACCTCCGCGATCCGCTCGGATTGCGTGCCGTTGGCTCGCCCCGGGAAGACGCGGTTCAGGTTCTTCCCATCGATCGGATTCAGGAACAGGGAGCGCCTCTGAAAGGCGGGCAGGTGGGCGATGCGAACAAGCAGCACCGTGCCGCTCAAAAGCCCCGGAGAGAGGCTCTTCAGCAGACGTTGCGCGGCCAGAATGGGTGGAAACTCGTAGCCGTGTACTCCGGCCGTGATGCTCAGTACCGGCCCGGCCTGCCGCCCTCGAAAGATGGTCGCGGGGATGAATGTGCCGGCGTCGATTCCTCCCGGCACCTCCAGATCCACGTGCCGCAGTGAGCCGGGCTCCAAGTCCTGCCAGGACATGCCGGCGGACGCGGAACCAGGCGCCGCATGTGCCGTGCCGCCCAGCAGAGCCGAGTACAAAACCTCTCTTCGCCGTAGGATCATCTCACCCCTTTCAATCCCGCATGTGCTCCAGGTAGATCTTTTCCAGGTCCAGGTGACTGATGTCGGCCGTATCGAGCGTTGCCGCAAGCCGGCCATGCTTCATGATCCCCACGCGATGCGCAACTTCCTTGGCGCGAAACAGGTCGTGCGTGGCCATCAGGACCGTAACGCCGTTCCGGCTCAGTTTCTGCACCAGCCCCGAGAACTCGTTGGATGCCTTGGGGTCCAGGCCCGAAGTCGGCTCGTCCATCAGAATGGCCTTCGCCTGCTTCGCCAGGGCGATGGCGAGTCCCACCTTCTGTCTCATACCCTTGGAGTAGGTGCTGACGCGGCGCTCGGCCACGTCCTTCTGCAATCCGGCTTCCAGGAGCAGGCGCGCCAGGTCGCCTTCCCGGTACTTGTGCCCAGGCGAGTTCGCTGAAGTAGGCCAGGTTCTCCATTCCCGAGAAGTTCCCATAGAGCATGACCTGCTCGGGTATGTAGGCCACGGCGCGCCGCGCTATCAGCGGATGCTTGGACACTTCCAGTCCGGCCACCCGCGCCGACCCGTCGTCGGGTTGCAGGAAGCCCAGGAACAGGTTGATGGTGGTGGTCTTGCCCGCTCCGTTGGCGCCCAACAGACAGAAGACCTCGCCCTGCTTCACCTGCAAGTTCAGCCGCTCCAGGGCGCGGGTTCCGTTGTAGGATTTCGATAGATTGATCGCTTCCAGCATGCAAAACACCTCGCTAGCTCGAACTTGTCCACTCAATGCGCGCTAAGCTCCGCGCGGCTGCCAACGCCAACAACAACGTGGGCAGGATGAGGCCGGCGAGCGCCCCGCTGACGCCCGCGCCGCCGGTGTACGACGCCGCCCGGAAGCGCGGCGCAGAGTCGTAGTCGGCCAGCGTCAGCATCTGGCCCCGCGCCACGCGCGGCAAGAGGAAATCCTTCAGTTCGGACCTCAGCGTCAGAACGGAGTCGCGGTATCCGGCGAAGGCGCCCGCATCGGTCGCCGCCACGCGGGTCAGCGCTTCGCGGAAAACCACCGCCGGCGACAGATACTGCAACAGGCCCAACAGCCGTTGCTGAGCGGCCAACTGCTGTTCAAACCTCAGGAAGACCGGCTGAACAGCACGTTCGGTCTCCTCAAATGACGCATAGACGGCAAGCGTGCGATTGGGCTGCCCTGCGCCGCCCTCGGGAGCCAGTTCGGCGTGGTCCCGGTAGAAGCGGTCAACGAGTTGCTGCCGTCTCTGGCTGGCCTCCACCTCCGCTAGGCGAGATTCTGTTATCAGCGCCATGCGCGACGGCATCGGGTACAGGACGCTGCCGGCTGTCTGCAACGCGGCCGGTAAAACCAGGACGAACAGCAGCCAGCATCCACCGAGAGCCAGCGCATTGGTGGAAGACCGCCACCCCAGCAAGTTCACCATCACAGCCAGCGTTAGCCAGAACGCCCCATAGCCAACCACCAGCAATGCGAATAGAACAAGCCGGCCCCACAGTTCGCCAGAGCCGGGACTGGCCACCAGCGTCCACAGGATTGGAATCGCCACTGCCGGACCCGCGATCATCGCAAGTGGCACCGCCGCCTTCGCCACCAACATCCCGAAAGGAGAGACGGGCTGGTTCATGAGAATCGGCAATGTGCCCCGCTCGCGCTCGCCCGACAGGAGGTTGTAGCTCAACGCAATCAACATCAACGGCATGAGGTACACCAGCACAAACCCCAGATCAAAGCGCCCAATCTGCTGGTGCTCCGCGTTATCGA
This sequence comes from Bryobacterales bacterium, assembly GCA_016721425.1. GTDB lineage: Bacteria > Acidobacteriota > Terriglobia > Bryobacterales > Bryobacteraceae > Paludibaculum. The sequence continues at coordinate 749,231 of JADKID010000005.1, forward strand.
TGCTGCCCAGATCAAACAGGCCGGACTGGGCGGAGAACAGGCTGAGGCGCGCCGATACCGGCAGCACTTCGCTCTGGCCGATGCACAGAGGCATCAACGGACTGGGCGGGCGCGGCGCGCTGAAGGCCAGCGCAGACGGGCGATTGGCTGAAAAGAATCCCTTCGGCTTTCGTCCTGCCGCGACGTCTTCCAGTTGGGTGCGCATGCGCGCCAGATACGCATCGCTTTCCACCCGCACCGCGTCGGACACTCGTTCAAAGCGATGCAGCGTGGAGGTGCCGACCGACAGGCCGCCGGTCAGCGCCACCAGGAAGATCACCAGGACGCAGAGCAAAGCGCGATCGCGTAGCATGGATCGCAGCTCATGGCGGGCAATGACGATCGACATTCACGCCACCTGCCCGGAGAGTCTGCGAATCGCCAGGAACGCGAAGGCGGTGCTGCCGGCGAGCCAGGCCAGCAGAATACCCAAGCTCCATGCCTGCGCCGATGCCGCCGCACCGAATGGCTCTGATTGGTAGACGAAGTCCTGCGTCGCCTCCCAGAAGGGACGGCCCACCTTATAGCTGGTGTCGCCGGTTCTGCTCTGATAAGTCAGGTCGTCGTTCAGGCGTTTCACCCAATTGCGGCGATACTGTTCAGCGGCAGCGGCAAACTGGCGGTGATGCCACAAATCAGTCCCCGCCATCCCCATCGAAAAGGCCCGCGCAGCCAGCATCGGCGAGACGCCCGCTGCAGCCCTGAGCACCAGTTGCTGCCGGCCGTAGGTATCGCTCAACTCCCCGAAGCGTTTCTCGAAGATCTCGTTGCCGAACTCCTCGCTTTGCTGAAGGAAATAGCCCGACAGGTTCAGCGGCAAGTCCTTTTCTGAAGTGACGTTGTACTTCTTCATGAGCGCCTGCTTCAGCTCTGCCTCCCGCTCTCCTGGCGGACGATGACCGTCGATGCCGCTCTCCAGGTCCAGGTGTACCTGCTTCAGGAATTCCTGAAGGCTGGGTGTAGGGTGGAGTGCCTCCGCCACCGAGGCAGCCACGCGCGGTACCAGGAGTGAGTTGGCGATCCAGAAGCCTACCAGCACCAGGAGGGCCACCCGCGACGAAGCCGCCCGCGCCGATACGCCGAGAGCAAGCGCGACGATGGCCAGAAGATAGACGGCATAGGCGCCGCCCATCGCCAGAAAGCGCGGAAACGAGGAGTCTCCGGGCGCGGCCACTCCCATCGTCAGCACCCACGCCCCGGCAGCCGTCGCCGGAATCAGCAGCAGGCACAGCGCCGCCACAATGCCCAGGCACTTGCCCCACAGCAACTGCGAAGGCCCGACGCCAAGCTGAGCAGCTGCGCCTCAAGTGCCTGCTCGCGCTCACCAGCGAAGGCCGGGAAAGTCAGCAAAACGACTACGAGAGGCAGCAGGATCTGCAGGACAGCAGCGGCGGTCAACTCGCCAAACTGGGCCACGCCGGTGGAGTCCTCCGCCGGGCGAAACCGGAATGGATTCTGAGCGTGCCCCTCAATGTACACGGCAACGCCGAGATAGCTGTTGAGACCGTTGTCCAGGAGAGCGGCCGGCAGGAGGGGCTTGAACGCAAAGCGCCCGAAGTGCGCCGCGCTGTGCGGATTGGCATCCCCTGATTGACCCAGGCGCGCCGTTCAGAGGCCAGCGCAGCGGCCCTCTGCTGCTCGTAATCCTGCCGTTTGCTGAAGCCCACTGCCAGCGCGGTGAACAGCAGCAGGCCTACGATCCATGCGCTAATCCGGAACCGCCTGTCACGTACCAGATCCTGGAACTCCTTGCGGGCAATTGTCGCGATCATACAAGCCTCCCAATCTCCGATTAGCGGTTCAGTGGGCGTGCACGATCTCGTCGTCGCTCGCCAGATCCCAGGCCGGCAACGCATCGTCCATCGCAGCCCAGATCGCCGGATCCTGCCCCATCTCCTCATCCGTCAACAACGCCCAATTCAGCCGGCTCTCCATCTCTGGGCGATTCATTCCCGCCCCGATGAAAACAACCTCTTGCCGCCGATCTCCTACCTCCGCGTCCCACACCAGATCGATCTCCCGAAGCTCCGCAGGATCGGTGGGCCAGCTCTCGCGGGCCATGTTGGCATACCAGAGCGCCGCCGGTTCGATCGACAGCGACGATCCTGCCCAGGACAGCAGTCCCGCAATCTGATGCCTCGATGCGATCCACAGGAATCCCTTCGCTCTCAGGACTCCACCCAGTTCGTCCGCTTCCAACACATGCTGGAAGCGCGTCGGATGGAAAGGCCGCGCGCCCGGAACACAAAGCTCGATATGCCGTATTCCTCGGTCTCGGGCGTGTGCCCGCCGTTCATCTCTTTCGTCCATCCTGGCGTGAGCGCCGCTTTGTCCATGTCAAACAGCTTTGTGCTCAGAATGGCTGCCACCGGCACTTGACCGTGCGTCGTGACGATCTGCCGTGCCTCGGGATTCATGCGCGACAGCATGCTCCGAAGTTCGCCCAACTGCGGCACGTCCACCAGGTCGGACTTGTTGATGATGATGACATTGGCAAACTCCACCTGATCCGCCAGCAAGTCAGATATGGATCGCTCATCCTCTTCGCCCAGGCCGATTCCACGCTCCGCCAGTCCGTCGCCACGTACGAACTCCTCGAAGAAGTTCCTGGCGTCAACCACCGTCACCATCGTGTCCAGGCGCGCAACGTCAGACAGCGAGCGGTCCTGCTCATCGCGGAACGCAAACGTTGCCGCCACCGGCAGCGGTTCAGAGATCCCAGTGGATTCGATCAACAGGTAGTCGAACCGCTGCTCCCCGGCCAGGGACTCTACCTGATCCAGAAGATCCTCGCGCAGCGTACAACAGATGCAGCCGTTGGACATCTCCACCAGCTTCTCTTCCACCCGGTCCAGCCGCGCGCCGCCCTGCTTCACCAACTGGGCGTCGATGTTCACTTCACTCATGTCGTTGACAATCACCGCCACCCGAAGGCCCTCTCGATTGTTCAGCACATGGTTCAGCAATGTCGTCTTCCCGGCGCCCAGAAAGCCGGAAAGAACGGTCACGGGCAGTCTGTCGATGTTGCCAGCCAATCTTGTCACCTCTGATTTTTAATGAGAATGGCTTATTATCAATGGCCTTGCTTGGCCCGTCAACTGCCCTCGCTCAGCGGGCTCACCTTGCCCATGAGCGGGATCGTAATCTCAATGGGCGGCCCTGCTCCCACAGTCGTGTGCGCAGCCCGAAGGATGTCGAGCGATGTTCCAGGATGATCCCGAAGACGATTCATCGGTGATGTCCAACAGGACTCCCTGCGAAGGCGAACAGGTCTCGGCTCGGGCCGGAACGGAGTTCGGCATGTGCCGGAGTGATTCTCAGGCGCAGCAACGCTGCATTACATCGACGGCAAGCGATCCAATCACATAGAAGGGAGGCACTACTGGGCAGAAAGGGGACCGATGCGTAAACTGAAGGACATCCTCAGATTCCCTTTCGAGCCGAAGTTCGATCGACGGCAGATCGCCCAGTTGCTCGATCGCTGCAAGCACCGTGCAAAAGTATCTGAGGCGAGCCGAGGCTGCTGGGCTGGCCGCCCCATCGGCCGCCGGCTCAACGCGTGCGTCACGCGGATGTCGTCGGCCAGGCTCACCGTGGAGTGACCAACAAAACCCTACCAGCGAGTCGGCTTGAGTAGTCTGGTCGTGGATGTCGGTGCCCTCGGTGCGTACCGGCCCAGGCGCTTCGGCAGTCTCGGATCCTCCCCACCGACCAGGTCTCCGACCTCGCCGCGGCCCGCACAGCCTCGGCGTCGGCCCCATTATCGCCGTCGGTATTTATTCGCCGGATGGCGGCGCGCGTCCCTGGAGCCCACTCTGGCTATTTTCTTGACCGCCTCAGCGATTATTCTGCGGCGCAGGACTCCGGCGCGATTCTCCGCCTTCCCCCTAAGTCGTTGGTGGTGAGGAAGATCCGGTTGGTGCCAGGGCGTGGATATGGCAGAGGAATGGATTTTCCCGGGTAGTTTTAGCCAGTCTAATGATTTTCCGCACAGTCGTATGTACATGTATATGTTATACTGAACGGCCCCGGAAATTCCCTTACCCCGATAATCCGAGTCGCAGGGTGCCTCCGCCTTGCCACCGCCATGTCGTCAGCCAACCGACACCTGGGGTGTTCCTCTGTCAAGCGAATCCGGGCGGGCGAGGTGTCAGAATGGCCGAAGCGGCGACTGGGCGGGCCATAGCGAGGTCTCAGACGGCGCCGGCGCGGGTAGAACGGACTCGGGAGCCAAACGACTCGCCTGAGGGGCAGCCAGGGGCAAAACGGGACACTGCACAAACTGCGAAATCGCCGGGGAATTGTATCGTTTATGCGACTTTCAGCTGGAGCGAAGTTGAACTCTCGTGTTTTCACTACTCCGAAGTAGACAGTTTTCGGAAATTGTATCGTTGGTGCCTGCCGGCGGAGTTCCAGGCAAGGCGCTATGTCGGGACCGCTGTCTGTAGTCAGAACCCAGTGGGACTGTGAAATCAGCAACTTGCGCGCAGGATAGATTGGAGGTCCGGCACCCGGTTACGCCATGTTACAACGGTGAGTTCGTGCAGCAATTCATCCTCTCCATCCTCGCCGTGATCCGTGTCTTCTTCCGCAGTCGAAGCGATACCGCCCTCGAAGTCCTCGCACTCCGACAGCAGGTCGCTGTGTTGAAACGCAAGCGATCTCGTCCGCCCTTGAACTTCCTCGACCGCCTCTTCTGGAGCACTTTGCGCCGTTTCTGGCCTGGTTGGAAGAACGTCCTGGTCATCGTCAAGCCCGAGACGGTCGTCGGCTGGCACCGTGCCGGCTTCCGCTTTTACTGGCGGTGGCTTTCCCGCCCGCGCGGCGGTCGGCCGAAGCTCCCCGAGGAGGTTCGACAGCTCATCCGACGGATGGCGAAAGAGAATGCAGGCTGGGGCGCACCCAAGATCCACGGTGAGATTCTGAAGCTCGGCTTCGTTGTCTCCGAGCGAACCGTGGCTCGCTACCTGCGGCGCATTCGTCGTCGTGGTGACCCTGCAAAACGGTGGCTTGCCTTCTTGCAGAATCACCGTGAGGTGATCGTCGCGTTCGACTTCTTCACAGTACCAACGATCACATTCAAACTGCTGTACTGCTTCTTCGTGATCGAGCACGGCCGTCGAAAGGTCCTCCTCTTCCACGTAACCGGCCACCCGACCGCGGAGTGGGTGGTCCAGCAATTGCGCGAGGCTTTTCCCGAGGCGGCTCCATACAAGTATGTGATACTCGACAACGACTCGATCTTCAACGGCGAGGTGACTGCGTTCCTGACGTCTGCGGGGCTGGAACCAAAGCGGACGAGTATCCAGGCCCCATGGCAAAATGGAACGGCCGAAAGATGGGTCGGAAGCGCCCGCCGGGAAATGCTGGATCATGTGATCCCGCTGAATGAAGCGCATCTTCGGCGGCTGATCCGAGAATACGTGGATTACTACCACGACGACCGTCTGCATGACTCCCTGGAAAACGACTCACCGTCCCGCCGCCCCGTTGAGGCCAAGCCGGAAGGCAACGGCGAAGTGATCGCGCTCGATCGAGTCGGCGGTTTGCACCATCGCTACACCTGGCGCCGCGCTGCCGGAACGGCGGAAAGAACCACGCCCCCTGTCGCCGATCCTACAGCGCTGAATGGTACCGGTGTGCGTGGGCGGGCGCGATCGACGGCATTCACCACCGATTCGGCCCAACACGCCGGCAGTTTGCGACCTGCCATTCCGTCTCCCGATGAGACCTTTCGCACCAACCCCACCGATTTCGCCGTTACGGAACGTTGCGCCTCGCCCCCGACCAGCATGTGGCTACGCACCACTTGCGAATCCCGTCGATGACTTCCACAAGCGGCACCGGCACGATGTCCGGTGGGCGGAAGGCCGCCATATTGCCGAACAGGTCCTCAGCGATCATCTCTGCTTCGACCAGCCCGAAGCGCGTAGACGACTGGCGGTCAACAGGGCGTGGGCGCCCCGTCGCGCTGAAGATGTCCCGGGACTCAAGCCCGGGTTTTCTTGCCGGCGGGGCAGTCGCCTTCGCGGATGGTGGGATCGCCGTCACACGAGAGAGTGTACAGTAAGTTCGGGTCGTCCGCCGCAGGCCGCTGCACGGTATCCATTGTATCAGCGCTGTGGTTCGCGCATCTCTTCCAGGCATCCACTGCACGGCCACCAAGGCATTGACTTTAGACAAACAGATAAGTGGCGCAAGCCTCATAGTGTCAAGTTTTACTGCAATAAAACTTGACACATTAGAGCACCAGGCCGATACTCTGGATATGGACCGCGCCACCACATCTGCCGGACCCATGGGTATTGCGGCTTTGGTTCGCCAGCGCATCGAGCGCGGCGGCGAACGCCTGTGGCGACTCGAAGACTTCCGCGATCTCCATTCGACGCCGTCGCCTAAAGTCTGTCGCGCCTCACTCGTAATGGGGCGATAGAGCGTCTTAGTAAGGGGCGTCTACTTTCGCAACCGCGAAACGGCATTCGGCAAGAGCCGACCCAACCCCGCCGTCATCCAGAAACTTGCGAAGAAGAGCAACCCGGTTTTCCCGGCAGGTACAGCGGCTGCGAACCTACTCGGCTTCAGCACCCAGTCCGCCCGTCGAGGCGAAGTCGCAACCAGTGGGCTGAGCCTGCCTCGAAAACTGGTTGGCGCGGATACCGTTATTCACACCCGCAGGCCCGAAGCCTGGGCGAAACTTACCGAGCAGGACGCGGCACTTCTCGACTTCCTGAGACGAGGTGGCAAGGCGAGTGAACTATCCCCCGAGCAAACGGTTCAGCGAGTGCTAGCGGTGATTTCCGAAGGAGGACGATTCGAGCGGTTGCTCGGTGTTGCAGCCACGGAGCCGCCGCGTGTCAGGGCGATGTTCGGAGCCATCGGCACACATCTGGGCAAGAACGCGACCGCGCTCAAACGCCTGCGCGCGTCGCTCAATCCCTTCTCAAAATTTGATTTCGGTATGCTGGCCGGTCTACCGCACGCGCAGGCATGGCAGGCAAAGGATCGGCGCTCGCATGAGACTCTTTGAACATCCTGACTTTGAGCAAGCCATCCTCCAGGCTGCTGAGTTCTTTCGCGAGCAGGGACTCAGGCCAGCCATCATCGAGAAAGACTACTACGTCACAGAAACGCTGCACTCCCTCGCCGCCACCGCCGCCGGTACCGCGAGCGCAGCCATCAGCAACGCCGACGACAACACCAGCAGCACCACGATCAACACCAGGATCATCTTCAAAGGCGGCACCAGCCTCTCGAAAGGTTGGAATCTGATCCAGCGGTTTTCGGAAGACATCGACATCTTCCTCGATCCGCTCGCTTTCGAACCGCCGCTTGGCAAGCGAGGCATCGACCGGGAACTCAAGAACCTTCGCGACGCCATAGCCGGGCATCCTGGTTTGACGTACGTCGCAGGCGAAAGCCAGACCATCGGAGGCTTCGGACGAAATGACCGCTTTTCCTACTTGCAGCGATTCGGCGGACCGGGCGAGGTCGCAAATCGCGTCCTGCTGGAAGCGGGTACGGCAAGTGGACGCGAGCCGACGGCAACCGTCGAGATCAGTTCCTATGTGGGGCAGTTTCTCACGAACAAGGGGATCACCCTGGGCGCGGAAGACGAAGCGCCCTTCTTCATGCGGCTGCTCCACTTCCGCCGGACTTTCGTCGAGAAGCTGTTTGCGATCCATGGCAAGGTGGAATTGCTCAAGCGCGATGGACAGCCTCTCGGCTCGTACGCAAGGCACTACTACGACCTCTTCCAGCTCGCTGCCCAGCCCGAAGTCTCCCAGATGCTGCGCTCAGGCGAATACGCTGCCATCAAGGAAGACTACGACCGGATCAGCCGTGAACACTTTGAAAGAAGCTATTTCTGTCCCGAAGGGATGAGCTTCGCCTCAAGCAATGCCCTCTTCCCCTCAGCCGGACTCGCTGCCGTTCTCGGTAACGGATATGAGGCCCAATGCCGGTTGCTTTGCTACGGCCACTATCCGGGTTGGCCGCAGGTTCTGGCCCGCTTCGAAGAGCTGAGACAGGCCCTTTAAACAAGGCCAGCAACGCGTGCAGTATGCGTATCCCCACGCATCTCGGCGCAGTATCCCTTACGTCAGCAGAGACATCATCTCGAGCGGTTTCTGATTCTGTAGGTTCTCCCAAAAGCTCCTCGCCATTGCGTGTTCGCGGCCGCTTAGCGCCAAGCCAACGCGGTGATCGTCATCGACGGTAGGCAGGAGTGGGTTTCATTCTGGGCAACTGATCCGAGAGCAGGACCTCAAGTGTGGCGATGGGGATGTTTGTGCCCGATGAAGGAATAGCGGTACTGCAAGTGATTGATACAACGATGGTTAACAAGCATCGACGAGCAGATCAAATCTGCGTTGGCACAAACACGTCACAAACGTGACCAAAAACTAGTGCGGATGCGTTTGGGGCGACCGTAACCTATTGATAACAGGTTCAACCGGTCGCCCAAAAAACGCATCGTCGATGTTCAAACTAGTGCGTTACGCCAACCGCGTTGGCTGTAACTTACTGAAAATGGTGCGGTCGAGAGGACTTGAACCTCCACGAGATTGCTCCCGCTAGCACCTCAAGCTAGTGCGTCTGCCAATTCCGCCACGACCGCATTGCCGGATCCGGATTGCGCCGGACCCGCTTGGCAAATTCAATTATACGACAAACTTGCCCGCTATTTCTTGGGCGCGGCCGGAGCCTTAGCGGGAGCCGCGGGGACCGGGATTTCCTTGGTCACGACGGTCTTGCCGGATTCGTCCTGAAGCTCCATCTTGATGGGGCCATTGGGCTGCGCGGGCTGAGCCGGAGCCGGCGTGGCCGCCTTGGGCGTGACGGGCTGGGTGGCGGCAGGCGCCTTATCCAGAACCGAGGGCCCAACAGAACCGCCGCCCTGCCGCGTGTGCAACACCGAAAGCGAGAGCGAAGTCACCATGAATAGTACGGCGGAAATAGTGGTTGCCTTGGAGAGCACGGTAGCAGCGCCGCGCGGACCAAAGGCCGTCTGCGAGCCCATACCGCCAAACGCACCGGCGAGGTCAGCTGCTTTGCCGCTCTGCAGCAGCACAACAATCACGAGAAACAGGCACACGATGACGTGCAGTGTGGTGAACAGGATAATCATTCTGGTTTCCTAAACGGCGAACCCGCGCCCGTGGAAGGACGCGGGTTCGCCAACTCATTAGTATAGCGCGTCCGGGTTCCCTAGAAGATGAACCGGAGCGAGAACTGGGCGCGGCGGGCGTTGGTGCCATCCGGGAAGCCCTGGGAAGCGGAGCCGCCGCCGTACGGAACGGGCCGGATGACGCCGCTGGTCAGCTGGTAGGCTTCGGTGAAAACCGAAGTATTGGAGACGTGGTTGAACACGTTGAACGCCTCGAAGTTGGCCTGGAGCTGCATGCGCTCGCCGAAGCCGAACACTTTGCCCAGGCGGGCATCCATGCGGGCGATGCTATCGATGGGGGTGCCCGTGCGGACCTCGAACGGGACGCGGGTGTTAGCTCCGAAGCCGTTAAGGGTGGTGTTGAAGGCGGCGCCGGTGAAAGGCGTACCGTTCACGCGCAGGGTGGGCGTGGTGTACTGCGAGGAAGCAACGGTCGCCAGGATGGAAAGGTTCCAGCCGTTGACGAACTGCTTGACTGCGAAATTATCGCTCTTCTTCGTGGGCATTGTGAAAAGGCCCGTCATGACGAGACGATGACGCTGGTCGAGTTCGGAGGTGGCCTTCTCACCGCGATAGTCGCCGTTGAAGACGGTGCGCAGCGAATCGAAGAAGAGGTTGCTGCCGCCGCCGCCCTGGTTGTAATCGCGAGAGTGGGAGAGGGTGTAGGCCACGGTGCCTTCGGCCCAGCGGGACGCCTTTTTACGGAACTGAACCACCATGGCGTCGTACCACATCCGGTTGCCGTTATCGATCATGGTGACGCGCTGATAACGGGAATCCACACGGTTGGCGCGGAGGTAGCCCGGCGTGGAGTAGGTGCCCACCTGCGTACCGGCTGCGTCATTGATACGGTAGGTGATGGCCGGGCCGGGCGCACCCAAATTGAGGTCGCGCACGGAGAAGAACTTCAGGCCGCGGCTGCCGAGGTAGCTGACGGTGATGCCCATGTCACGAGCGAGCTGGCGCTCGATGCCAAGGTCCCACTGCTGGGTGTACGGCGTCGCCAGGTTGGGATCGGCGAAGCCGATGCTGACCGAGCCGGCCGGCGGGTTGGCCGTAGTAGTGGGCATGAAGTTGGGGAACGACGGGCCGGCCGCGAGATCCGCCGCGACGGTACCCTGGAGGCTGATGGACTTCTGGGCCAGGCCGGTGCTCTTCTGAAGGCCATCCACCATCGCGCCGGGCATACGGGCGTAGAAGATGCCGTAGCCGCCACGGATCACTGTCTTGGCGTCCTTGGTGGAATAGGCAAAACCGATGCGCGGGGCGAAGTTCTTGCCGGGTTGGCGGAGCTGGCCCGTTAGCGGGTAGTCCGGATTGGGCGTGCCGGGCTGCGTGAACTGGGCATACTCATAGCGAACGCCGTAGTTCAGGGTCAGGCGGCTGCTGACGCGGTACTGGTCCTGCACGTAGAAGTTGTAGTCCCTCACAGTAGTGGTGAAAACCTGTCCGCCGAAAGTCTGAGAGAAGCTCTGCCACCGCTTGCCGCCGTCTACGTTGGTGAGATCGAGGGCGAAGTTAGTGAAGTTGGCGTACGAGTAGGTGCCGCGTCCGTTGTTGAGGATATCGACCACGTCCTTCGTGTTGGCAAAATCGAAGCCGAACTTAACGTTGTGCTTGCCCTTCATCCAGGTGAGGTTGTCGGCAAACTGCCAGCGGTCCTCGTTGGGCTGGGTGCGCGGCAGGAAGGCGGCGACGCCCAGGTTGCCCTGGCCTTGAACGGAGAGCTGTCCCTTGAGTCCGTTTGGAGGTGCGAGTTCCGGATTGACTCCATCGAAGAGCCGGTCCTTGAAAAACCCGATGCGCGCTTCGTTGACGAGCGTGGGAGAGAAGATGCCGGTGTAGGCGAGCCGGGCGAAGCGATGGCGCACGTTGGAGTCGCCATTGTTGCCGATGCCGCCGGCGTTGGTCAGCACGGCCTGGGTCTGGATGCCGTTGGGCGAGCTCCAGTTCATGATGTTGCCGCTAAGCGAGATGGAGTTGTTCTCGTTCGGGCGCCAGTCCAGCTTGGCAAAGTACGTGTTCTGATCGGCGGTACGGGGCAGGATGCCGAAGTAGCGGGAGAAGTAGTTGACGGCGTTGGTGCACTGGGCCGCGGTGGCAGGCGCGGCGCAGGTGCCGATGAAGACGCCGCCGGGAGTGAAGAGCTGGGGATTCTGGGCGGTGGAGACCAGCGGGAAGTTGCGGCGGGAGAGTTCAACGTTGGCAAAGTAGAAGAGCTTGTCTTTCTTGATGGGACCGCCAAGGGAGCCGCCGAACTGATTCCGCTTCTCATCGGGATTGACGCTGGCGTAGCGATCGCGGGCGTTGAAATCCTGGTTGCGGAAGAACCAGTAGGCAGTGCCGTGGAGGCCGTTGGTGCCGGACTTGGTTACCGTGTTGACAGTGCCGCCAACAGAGCGGCCGAACTCGGCCGTGAAGCCTGAGCTCTGCACCTGGAACTCCTGCACGGCGTCCTGGCCGAGGTTGGAGCTGATGCGGGTGCGGCCAGCGTTCTCGTTGTAGTAGCCCTGCGTCGTGTCGTTGCCGTCCGTGAGGTATGCATTGCCACCGGGGATGCCGCGGAAGGTGACCAGGCCGAAGGTCCCGTCGTTGGTAACGCCGGGGGTGAGGAGCACAAAGCTATCGACGCGGCGGCCGTTGATGGGGAGATTCTGGATCTGGGCATCGTTCACAACCTGCGAGATGCCGGTCTTGAGGGCGTCCACAAGCGGCGTGGAATCCGTGATGTTAATTTCCTGCGCCTGCGCCTTGACGTCCATCGTGATGTTGATGCTGACGTTTTGGCCAACCTGCACCTGGATGTTCTTCAGCTCCCAGGCGGCGAAGCCTTCCTTGGCCGCAGAGATTTCGTAGCCGGCGGCCGGAGAAAGTGAAGGTGCTGAAAAAAGGCCGGATTCATTGGTTTCCAAGCTGCGGCGGATGCCGTTGTTGGGGTTTGAAACGATGACTTTGGCGCCGGGGACAACGGCACCGGAAGCGTCCTTAACCGTGCCGTTAATGGCGCCCAGACCGGCCATGGATTGGGCCGATGCGGGAACCGCGACACACGCGACGATCAAGGCAAGTAGCAGCCAGGTTCGGATGTTATGCACTGATTAGACTCCTGAAGGGGGGTAACTTCTAGTATAAGCTAGCCTAGGAGTGTTTTCTGACCATGACCCGCCGCGACCTCCTCCCCGCCCTGACGACCGCGCCGGCGTTCGTCCGCACGCTCAGCGCCGCCGCCCAGGACCGTCCTAACATCCTGTGGATTCTGGCCGAGGATCACGGCCCGCAGCTGGGCTGTTACGGATTCCAGGGAGTGCGCACACCCAACCTGAACCGGTTGGCGGAGGAAGGCGTGCGCTTCACCCGTTGCCACACCACGGCGCCGGTATGCTCAGCCAGCCGTTCGGGGCTGAACGTCGGGTTGTATCAGACGACGACTGGCACGCATCATCATCGCAGCCATCGCAAGGACGGGTACCGGCTGCCGGAGGGCGCGCGGTTGCTCAGCCACCGGATGCGTGACGCCGGCTACTTCACGGCCAACGTCCGGCAGTTTGCGCCCAACGCACGCGGTGAGGGCAAGACGGACTACAACTTCACCGTGGATGGGCCCCCGTTTGAGGGCACGCATTGGAACCAGCGCTCCAAGGGCCAGCCGTTCTATGCGCAGGTGAACCTCCAAGCGACCCATAAGGGTCCAGCGTTTGTCGAGGCCCGGAAGCAGAAGTCGCTGATCGATCCGGCGTCGCTGGTACTACCTCCGTATTGGCCGGATCATCCGGTGGTGCGGAATGAGTATGCCAACTACCTGGATTGCGTCAACCTCCTGGATGAGAAGGTGGGCATCCTGCTCGACACATTGAAGAAGGACGGGGTGCTGGAGAACACGGCCATCTTTTTCATGGGCGACAACGGCCGCTGCCTGATCCGCGGCAAGCAGTGGTGTTACGACGCAGGGACGCACGTGCCGCTGATTGCGAGAATCCCAGGCGTGACGAAGGCCGGCGCGGTGCGCGAAGATCCAGTGCTGTCGTTGGACATGACGGCCTCCACGTTGGCGTTGGCGGGCGTGGCGCTGCCGAAGGAGTTTCATGGGCAGCCGCTGTTCGATAGCAAGGTGAGAGCGCGCGAGTATGTCGTGACGGCGCGGGACCGTTGCGACATGACAATGGACCGGATCCGCGCGGTGCGGGACCGGCGCTACTCCTACATCCGCAATTTCATGCCGGAGCGGCCTTACACCCAGTACAACGAGTACATCCAGCAGCAATACCCTACGCTGGCGGCGATGAAGGAGTTGTACGCCCAGGGCAAGCTCAACGCGGTGCAGTCCCTGTTCATGGCGGCGCGCAAACCGGATGTGGAGTTCTACGATGTGCAGGCCGATCCGCACGAGGTGCGCAATCTGGCATCGGATCCGGCGCAGCGGCAGCGGGTGGCGGAATTCGCGGGGCGGTTGGACCGCTGGATGAAAGAAACCGGGGATCGGGGCGGTGAGCCTGAATCGGCGGAGGCCAGTGTGATTTGATGTCCGTATGAGACTTGCGGGACAGGCGGCGATCATCACCGGATCGACTAAGGGCATTGGACGCGAGATTGCCGTGCGTTTCGCGCGCGAAGGCTGCCGCGTGGTGATTCACGGCATGGACGCGGCGAGGGCCGAAGAGGCTCGTGCGGAGTGCGGCGAGGGCGCCGAGATCTTCCTGGGCGACATCGCCCGCGAAGACGTGGCCGCATCGCTCACCGCTTTCGCGATGGAGAAGTTCGGCCGGCTGGACATCCTGATCAATAGCGCGGGCGTGGTGAAGATGGAGCCGTTTCTCGAATTCAAAGGCGAGACCTGGCGGCAGCTGGTGGACGTACACCTGAGTGGCGCCTTCTATTGCAGCCAGGCAGCGGCGCGCGTGATGGCGGCCGGTCCGGGCGGGCGGATCATTCAGATTTCGACCATCGCTGCCGGTTTCGGGCAGTTCGGTTTTGCGGCGTATGCCCCGGTGAAGGCCGGTGTGGAAGCTCTGACTCGCGTCATGGCTGTGGAACTGGCCGCGCACAAGATCTCCGTAAACTGCATCGCGCCCGGGCCGGTTTGGAACGACATGATGGAGCACCTATACGGCGTGGAGCGCTTGAAGGAGCGCTGCAAGACGATTCCAATGCAGCGCATGGGGCTGGCCTCCGAGGTGGCGGAGCTGGCGCTCTATCTGGTCTCACCTGCGGCGGAGTACATGACGGGGCAGGTGCTGCATCTGGACGGCGGCGCGTCGGCGGCCGGGCCGTTCACGATGGAGGTCTACAAGCGGGCTACTTCTTGAGGCGCGCTGCCGCGCTGTCGCGGTTCATCTTCGCGTTCTGGTAGTTGGGGTCGATCTTGAGCGCCTGGTCAAAATCGGCGACGGCCTTCGCCCACTGGCCCAGGCGCATATACGCGTAGCCGCGCGCGTTCCAGGCAAGGCTCAGGTTGGGCTTGAGCTCCACTGCCCGCGTCAGCGCTTCAATCGCCTCCGCGAATTTGTTCTGCTGCAGCAGAGCGCGCCCGGTGTTGTGGAAACTACCGGCGTCGCCCCCGGCGTTGTGGGGCGATTCCACCTTGAGCACGATGGCCGAGCGCGCGGGCGCCGGCGCCGGCGGGGCCAAGGGCTTCACGGCGGGCGGGGCCGGAGGAGGCGTTGGCGTTGGCGTTGGCGGCGCGGCATCCACCGGCTTGGCCGGCTCCGGCACCGCGGCTGCCACCTGCACCGGCTCCGGCTTCACCTCTGCCGGCTTGGCGGCGCTCTTCTCGCGAGCGCGGGCTAGAACATCACGGATCTCCGAATTGAGCGGGTCCAGACGCTGCGCCTGTTCGAGATCCACGATGGCCTTTTCATTCTGGTGCAACAGAAAATAAGCACTGCCCCGGGCCAGCCAGCTTTGCGCGTTGCGCGGATTCAACTCGATGGCTCGGGTACGATCAGTCAGACCCTTCTCGTGCTCGCCGAGCATATGGTAACTTCCGCCGCGCACCAGAAAGGCATTAGCGTTGCTGGGCTCCAGTTGCACCGCCCGGTTGCGATCCGCCAGCGCCGCGCGGTGATTCCCCAGGCGGGCATACAAATCCGAGCGCGCCAGCAGGACTCGTACACTGTCTGGCTTGAGAGCGAACGATTCGGTGTAGTCGCTCATGGCCGCGTCGTTCTGGCCCAACGTGTCATAGGCCGCGCCGCGATAGGCGAGTGTGTCAGCCCGCAGCGGCCACGCCGGGTCAGGCTGAATCTTCAGCGCGAGATTGAAATCGGTCACTGCCTTGTCGAAATTCCCCAACTGCCCCTGGGCGTGACCGCGGGCGAAATAGGCGTCTGGGTATTGGGGTTGCAGGGCCAGCGCCCGATCGAAGTCCTCGATGGCGTCGTGGTATTTTTCGAGACCGGCATACAGGCGGCCCCGGGCGAGATAGGGCTCGGGATTGTCCAGGCGCAGGCGGACACACTGGTTGAGAGACTCAATCGCATTCTGTTTCTCACCCGCGCTGGTCTGCGCCAGGGCCAGATTCCGGTAGAGAGCGGCGGTGGCGGGACCAATCTGAATGGCCCGCTGGTAGGCGGCGGTAGCGGCGCTGAATTCCAGCACTCCAATCTTGGCGTCGCCCAGCAGCTTCCACGATTCACCATCGGCCGGCGCCAGCGCCACGGCGGCTGTGAAATCCTGTGCCGCCGCTGCATACTGGCCTTTCTGCTGGATGATGCGGCCGCGCCGCTTCAGGGCAGCGGCGATCTGGGGTTGTGCGCTCAGAGCTTCGGTATACAGAGTGACGGCTTCGTCGAGCCGGCCTGCCGTTTCGGCCTGCACACCACGCGCATAAACCTGACCGGCCTTCTTGGCGTCATCGGCGGCTAGGCAGACAACCGGCACAACCAGAATGGACAGCGCCGCGAGCAGCTTCATAATTGCCCGCATCTTACATCCCCCTGACAATATCTTCAAGCTGTCGAGCCAGGGTCTGATAGTCTTCTCCCTCCAGGCGGAGAGGTGCGCCGATACGGACACGAACGATGCCAGGCCGGGGAAACAGCCAACCCGGGCGCAGCACGCGGTTGGATCCGCGGATGCGGATCGGCACCACCGGCGTCTTGAGGCGCGAGGCCATCATGACCGCGCCCGCCTGGAAATGTCCGATGTTCTCGTCCAGACTGTGCTTGCCCTCTGGGAAGATCAGCGGGCACCAGCCCTCCTCCACCAGTTCCCCGATGTAGCGCAACGATTGCCGCGTGCCGGCCTCTCGCTGCGGGATCGGCACGGCGTTGAACATCAGGCACGAGAGCCAGTAGTTCAGGCTGCTGGTGAACCACGAAAACAGACCGTACTTGCGCCAATCGTAGTGCGCCGCGAAAAACTCCTTGCGCATGGTGGGCGCCAGCTTGTGCCGCCACGTCCACGGCATGGCGATGAAGAGCACCGGGCCGTCGAAGTAGCCCTGGTGATTGGCGGCGAAGATGACAGGCCCCTCGATGCCGGCCAGGTTCTCGCGGCCCTCCACTTTCACCCAGGCGAAGAGCCGCACCAGGTTCAGCACCCAGAGATTCAGGTGGAAGATACGGTGCCACAGCGCCCATTTGCTGCGATTCCAGCGTGGAAATTCGAATGGCTCCGGATGCGTGGTGGCGGCGGCCGGATTGCGGCGCAACGCATCGAGATCGGCAACCGTGCGGGCGCCGGCAAAGATGTTCTCGTCGACAGGCGCGCCGATCTGTTGCTCGAGTGCCACCATCAGCTCCACGCGGTCCAGCGAAGAGAGGCCCAGATCGTCGAGCGACGTGTTGGCATCTAGGGTTCGGCCCGACGTCCATTTGGCCAGCAACGATTCCACGCCGTCGGGACTCGCCGTAGGCGCGGCGGCGGGCAGATCTCCCATGATTTGCGCGCGAATCGCCCGGCGCTTGAGTTTGCGGGTGCCCTCCGTGCGAGGTAGTTCCGGGGCGCTCCAGATCGTGTACCCGCGCACCCTCTGGTGCTCCTCCAGCGTGGCATTGGCCTGCCGGATCACGTCCTCGCCAGTGATGCCCGCCGCCAGGATGAGCACCGCATGGATCCGCTCGCCGCCGTCCATCTTCAGGCCGATGGCGGCGCAATCCTGCACGCCCGGCACCGCGTGGAGCACCCGCTCAACGTCTTCCGGAAAGACGTTGCGGCCGTCAGGCAGGACGATCATTTCCTTCTTGCGGCCCTTGATCATCAGCCGCCCGGATTCATCCAGTTCGCCGATGTCGCCCGTGTGGAACCAGCCGTCCTCGAACGCCTCCGCCGTCGCTTCCGGATTGTTGTAGTACCCGGCCGTGACGTTGCCGCCGCGCACCAGCACCTCGCCGTCCGGCGCAATTCGCAATTGCACACCGGCAATCGGCTTGCCCACCGTGCCGCGTTTGGAATGGAACGGATGGTTCAGAGTAACGATGGGCGCCGCCTCGGTGAGGCCATATCCTTGAATGACGGCCCAGCCCAGATTGCCCCAGTACTCTTCCAGCTTGGGATCCAGCGCCGCCCCTCCGACGATGAAGCTCCAGAACTTCATGCCAAAGAGATTGTGGGCCCGGCGATAGCGCCACCAGCGCTTCCAGAACTTCTCGCCGTCCGGCGCCGCCTGTGCGGTTTCCGGCGCCAGACCGCTGAGATACTCCTTCAGCACGTCGAGAATCTTCGGCACGCACACCAGCACGGAGATGCGGCGCGACTTGATCTGCCGCATGATCTCCTGTGGATTCTGGCTGCGCTGGAAGACAACCGTACCCTGAATCATCGGCGGAATGAAGATCGCCATGGCCTGGCCGAACATGTGGCTGAGCGGCAACAGATTCAGAAAGCGGATCGGCGAAAAGGGCCGCGCGTACTTACGGTATTTGAGCACCTCGCGCTCCACCGGGACAATGTTGGCGAGGATGTTCTGGTGCGTGATCACCACGCCTTTGGGCTCGGCCGTGGCGCCTGAGGTGAAGAGAATCTCCGCCGTGTCGCCGGCCGCGGCGGGCGTCTCTTCCACCTCGGTGTCGCCGGTCTTCCAATCGAGCTCAGAGAGCAGCCACACCGGCGTGCCGGAGGCGCGCGGGCCGCACTTCATCTCGTCGCCGATCACGATAGCCTTCGGCTGCAGGATCTTCTCGACGCGATCGAGAAACTCCAGCGAGTGCTTCTCGTCGATGGGCGCAACGGCCACTCCGCGCAACACACAGCCCCAGAAGGCGGCTACCCACGCGGGCCTGTTCTCGCTCCAGAGGATGATGCGATCGCCGCGCCCCACATCGTGTGCCTGCAACAGCGCGGCAAAGTTGCGGGATGCTCGCGCCAGGTCGGCATAGCTGTAGGAGCGCGGCCGGAAGCCATCGTCGTAGACGAGGTACTCGCCCTCCTGGCTCGTCACACTGTGAAAGTAGTCGAGAAGTGTCTCGCGGACCATACCGGCTCCGGGCGTTACTGAATGGTGCTGGATCCTCGGTGCCCATATCCTCTGGCAGCACGTTGCGGTTGATGTGATTGTCCAGGTTGATGACGTAGGTTTCCGGCGCGTCGATCAACACCGGCGAGTGCGTCGCGCAGATGATGCGCATCTTCCGCTGATCCACGAGTTCCATCATCATCTTCACGATACGCTGCTGATTGGAGACCGAGAGCGCCATCTCCGGTTCGTCGAGCAGCAAGGTGGTGCCCTCGGGCAGCGATGGGAATGTCTCCCGGAACATAGAGAGCATCACCTGGCCGTGGCTGGCCATTTGGACGAACTCTTTCATCTGCGGATTATTCTCGAAAAGCTCCAGGTGCATGCGCGGGTTGTGTTGTTCGGCATCAAAGAGAAAGACCTGGGGCGGCTCGATCTTCTGTTCCCACCGGTAAGCGAAGCCTTCTACCTCTTTGCCTTGCAGCGCATAGGAGATGGAGTGGAGCAACGTGGACTTGCCGCTACCGTTCTCGCCAGTGAGTAGGATCAAAGGGTGGGAGAGATCCACAATCATCGGCATGTGGAAGTTCAAGTTGACGAAAATCGGGTGCGAGAGAATTTTGAGGAACATGCAGGGAGAAGAATTCCAGGATAGCAGCCTGGCCAGCAGAGCTACCGCCTCTGTAGTGGTATGCCTGGTGCTGCTGGGTGGTTGCGCGGCGCACAGGAAGGCCGGGATGAGTTGGACTCTGAAACCGGCGCCGCGAGGTCATATACTGGCGCCGCCCGGAGCCGATCCGCGGAAAGACGTGTTCGTAATCAAGGCCGCGCGCAGCGCGCGAAATTTTTTGGGCTCTGCCTGCACCCTGGAAACTAACGAGGTATCGCTGCAATGGCGTGGCCACGACGCCAAGTTCCGCGCGAACGTTGTGTCTCTCGCGCCGCTGCCCGGCTCGCTCGCCACAGCTACGCGGCCCGACGGCAGCACGGCGCCGCTCGGGGGCCAGACTGTCATCACCAGCAACTGGTTTGAAGAGATCCTGCGCCCGGCACTGCAGAAGCAGGTGACGGCGGGTTGCCTCACCGCCGCCGAACTCGCCGCCCTGGACCGCCGTTTGATTGACCATCTTGCGTTGCCGTCGGCCGCCCTGTACCGCCTGCGCTTCGGCGAATTCACATTGAACGGCTACGTGGACGTGACGGACCAATTCCGCTTGCGCACCGTGGAGCCTGTGCGCGAGCATGGCGCCGTGATCGGTTATCTGACCTCTTTCTATCTGCTGGCAAAAGCGCCGGACGGCGGCGTGCTGGTGAGCGCCGGCGACTCGGAGACCAACATCCAGGCCAGGCTCACCGCCGGCAAAGCATCGGATTCTGAGCTGTTGCACCTGCCAGCCGGCGCGACTTGGCTGCGCCTGTTCTTCCGCACATGGAGCAGCACGCAGGACCGGCGCATCGCGCTGATAGCCGCGCCGAGTGCGGCGGAGCGGGAGCGTGCGTCCAGGGAGTTCGAAGCTGATCCGGAGGGCTACTGCGCGGGTGCGGCCAAAACGCGCGGCGTAGCGTGCGTTTCCGTGCCAGAAGAGATGGTTTTGGGGCCGGAATTGCGCGTTTTTGCACGCGGAAGCGACGCTTTTGCACCCGTTGGGGGCACATTGAACGACGTCCTGCGCGGCGCCGGACTGCGCGACCCGAAGACGGCGCTGGCGACGCTGCAGGTGCTGCGGCCCTACGAGGGCAAACTGGTTCCGATCAACTTCGACAGGACGAAGACGGAGATCCTGGGCCTGGTGCTGATCGGCGGCGAACAGATCACCTGGTGAGTTTGAAGTTGCGGAAGCTGGCGGTATTGAAAAAGCTGCCGAGGCCGATGCGGCCCGCGCCGAGGCTGAGATCAATGCCTTTCAGCGACGCGCTGGTCTGCCCGTTTACCCAACATTCCACCAGGCCCTTGCCCGCGTCGTAGCGCACTTTGACGTTGTGCCAGTCCGAGCCGACGAGTGTTCCTGGGCCAGCGGTAGGGCTGATGCGGACCCTATCGCCGCCGTAGCAGTGGAAGATGCCGTTGTGTACTTCCACCTTGCCGGCCGCGTCATCCGAGAGATGAACGTAGTTGAAGTAGCCGTCCTTCTGCCAGGCGTAGACGAGAATGAGTGAATTCTTTGGGCCTGGGGGCTTGACGTCAACCTCGATGGAGAAGTTGCCGATGGGTTCAGTCTCGGCGAGTGCAAACTGAATGGGGCGGCGAGGATCGGCCTGTTGCGGACGCGCTGTTTTCAGGTGCAGAATCTGCCCGTCTACCATCCAGTCGGCGGCTTGGATCACTGCCCACGAATGGCCGAAGACGTTGATCTTCTCGGCCAGCGGCGGGGTTTTGGGCGGCGCGGCAAAAACGGCGGGCAGGGCTATGGGGAGGGCGAGGAGGCTGCGGCGTTGCATGCGTTCATCATAAAGGTTCGCAGCCTCTCGCGATATGCGGCGCCGGCTGTGGCGGCGATGTCGTTGTGATGGGCGCTTGCCACGGCCCAGAACTCCTTGGGTGATGGGGCCGCGGCAAGGACCTCCTGGCCCAGTGCAAAGTCGATGACTTCATCATCGGTCCCATGGATGATGAGCAGAGGCGCGCGCAGCGCGCGGATTTTTTTTCCGGTATCGAAACCCCAGACGAGAATGGGTCCAAGCACGGGCAGCACGCGGGCGGCCACGGCCCGGGCCGATGGGAAGGGCGCCTCCAGGATGAGGCCGGCGCAGAGCCGGCGGGCGGCGAGATCCGTGGCAACCGAGGTGCCCAGCGACTCACCATGCAGGATGATCTGCCCGGCTGTCCAACCCTGCGCGAGCAGCCAGTGATAGGCGGCATCGGCGTCGCGGTAGAGACCCTGTTCCGTGGGCCGGCCGTCGCTCCGGCCATAGCCGCGGTAGTCGGGAACCAGCACGGCGTTGCCGGCAGCGGCGATTTCCAGCATGGCGGCGGCGCGGTGGGTGACGTTGCCGGCATTGCCGTGGAGGAACAGGGTGACTGCCTTGGCTCCGGCTAGCGGTTTCCACCACGCGTGAATTTTGACCCCATCTGAGGTGGTGAGCCAGACATCCTGGGCGCCCACGGCCGACTGCGTGGTCCAGTCTCCTCCCGGGTACTGCATCGGGAAGAAGGCGCTACGATTGGCCAGCCACGCCAAGGCAGCAACGGCGGCGAGGAGGAGCGCAAGAATGAAACCCGTTTTGTTCATCTCACATCCAACCGCGCAGAGGTGGAATTGCTCCATGTCTGGCAAGATCGCATTGCTCTGGGAAGCTCTGGGACGCTTGTGGTGCCATCGGTTTCATTCTGCGCCAATGTGGCCCATCCATGGGTACTATCGCTGTGCCGACTGCCACCGGACTTACCCCGTGGCGTGGGCGAACCGTACGGCAGCTGAGGTGCTGGTGATGCCCGCCGCCGGCAATCGCCCGACGGGAGACGTTCGCCGGGCTGCGTAACCCGGTTTTCGGGACCTGCTCGTTTCCAACCGGGCCGCAAAACTCGATCGAGGCGTGGTCACTGGCCGCCCTTGGCCGGTGCGCCAGGCAGACCCATTCGCCTCAACAGGGCCTGGAATCTCGGCTCTGCCCGCAACGGGTCAAACAGGGGATCAACGCCGATCCACTTCAGCGGCAGGCTCCGTTCCTCAATTGCTTTTTCGAGCCAGCCCAACGCTTCAGCCGTTTCCCCCAGCCCGAGCGGCACAAACGCCAGAGTATAAGGAGAGACATATTCGCGGCGGCCGCGCGCCAGCAGGTTTTCCTGCAGAGCCCTTGCGCTGGCCCGGTCTCCTGACAATCCGTACGCCATCCCGAGTAGGCCGGCGTCGATGTGCGCGCCACCCAGCTCTTGCGCGCGCTTCAGCTCGGCGACTGCCTCCGCGTACAAGCCCTTCGCCAGATAAGCCTTACCCAGGTCCTTATGCGCGTTGGCAAACTGCGGATACTCCGAGATCGCCTTCCGAAACTTCTCTGCGGCCGGATCAAGGCGCCGTGAGAAGTAGTAGACGTGTCCCTGGTTATTGGTAATGATCGGAGACAGCGGGTCAAGATCGGCCGCCCGGATCAGCTCCTTTTCCTCTTCCTCGAACTGCGCTACGGCGGCCAGATACTCGCTGTACCAGTGGTGGGCATCGGCGTTACCGTCGTTCAGTTCCAGGGCTCGCCGGAAGTGCTGCCTGGCCAGCCCCCACTCCCAGCTATAGTCGCCCTCTACCTGGGCTAAAGCGTTCCACGCTTCCGATAGCGTCTCATCCAGCTCCAGCGCCTTTCGAGCTGCCGCCATTGCTTTGGACGCGCACTCGGCCGGGGGCGCCGGCACATAGTAGCTGCGCATCGCGTAGCTTTCAGCCAGACCCGCATAGGCGAGGGCGTATGCCGGGTCGTCTGCGATTGCCCGCTGGAAGTACTCGATCGCTTGGGTCAGGCCGCCTTCCGTGCGCCGGTTCCAGTGATACCGTCCGCGCAGGTAGTTGCGATGCGCTTCGGGGTTCGCCGTGGGCGATCGCTCTGGATTGGGCCGCGGCGGCCGGCTCAAGCGAAGGCGGAGCCTGGCCGCTATCTCTTGCGCAATTTGGTCCTGCAGCGTGAGCACGTCGGCCAGCTTGCGGTCAAAACGCTCCCCCCAGATCTGCGTGTTGTCCCGGATATCCACCAGTTCCACGCTGACGATGAGATCCTGCCCCTTCTGTGTCACTCGTCCGGTCAGCACCGCCTCAACGTTCAGCAAGCGCCCGGCCTCTTGCGCATCCAGGACCCGGCCCTTCATGCGCGCCACTGCGGCGTGAGCGATCACCCTGACATGGATTCCCTCCAGGCGGGAGAGCCTCCGCGTGATGCTCTCCGGCAATCCTTCGATGAGGTACTCGGTATTGGCGTCACTGCCCTCGTTGACGAATGGAAGTACCGCCAGCGACTCCACCGGCGCAGGCCGCCGCCCGATTGGCAGCATCCAGAACGCTAGCGCCACCACGGCCAGTGCGCCGGCCCCGTAGAGCCACCAACGAAGCCATGGCGGCCACACATTGATTTTTGGTTCGGGGCACCCGTCCAGAGGTTTGCCCCGGGCTGCCAGCCATTCGTCCAACTCCTTGGTGTGGGCGTAGACAGTCCAGCCGCCCGCATGCTCATGACGCCGGACCGGCAGTTGCTCCCCCTGCTCCCAGCGCTGCACCGTCCGTACGGAAGTGTTGAGATAGACGGCCACTTCTTTCCAGGAGTTCAGCCGTTTCGGCACACGTTCCTGGAAGGCCACCGGCGCCGGCCGCTGTTTCAGAAACCCCATCGCTCACCTGCCCGGTCTTGGATTGGGGAGTAAGACATCCGAATTGTAAGCGGCATTTTTTGCGGGAGCAAGGGGCCATTCGCCAGGTTGGCGCAATTCCGCCGTTAGCTTGGCACGCTATGTCGCACCGGCGGCGCAAGTTGTCGTGCCGGGATCTCGAGCGTTGCGCTGTATACCGGAGAACGGAGCGGCCTTTCGCGCGCTCCATGGAAAGGAGTTTCACATGATGCCATCGAGCCTGCGATCCGTAATCCTGACCGCAATTCTGCTGGCGCTCCCGCTCTTGGGGCAACCGGCAGCGCAAACCTACCTCGTTGAACTCACTGGTGAGCCAATGGCGGCCCTGGCCCGCCCAGCAGCTGCACATACACCAGCAGCGCGGGACCGGCTGGCCGATATCCGCCGCCAACAAGCCTCCGCCCGCAGGTACCTGACCGCGGCCGGAGCTCAGGTGATTACCACGCTGGACAATGCGATGAACGGACTCATCGTGAGTGTCCCGGCAGACCGCGCCGCCGCGCTGCGATCCATCCCTGGTGTTCGCGGAGTGTATCGCGATTGCGAAATCCAGCCCGCCAGCGACAAAGCAATGGAGATGAATGGAATCGCCGACGCCTGGCAGTGGATCGGCGGTCGCGACCTTGCTGGAGAAGGCATCCGGATCGCGATCATCGATAGCGGCATCGTCCCGGATCACCCGGCGTTCCAGGACAAGACCATGCAGCCGCCACCCGGCTTCCCGCGCGCCAATACACCGCAGAATCTCGCCCTGACCAACGGTAAGATCATCGTGGCCCGGCACTTTGCGCCTCTCGTTCAGGGTCGCGAGCCGCTGCCCACCGAGACCATCATTGACACCACAGGCCATGGCACGGCGCTGGCCTCAGTGGCCGCCGGTACGCCGCACCAGACCCCCTATGGCTTCCTCTCGGGAGTTGCCCCCAAGGCATGGATTGGCGTCTACACGGTCGGCGGCGGAATCGGTGTCGTCAAGTCCCTGGACGCCGCCCTTGAGGACGGAATGGACATCGCCAACATCAGTTTTATGTTTACTAACGGCCCGGTGGAGGATGCCCGCTCGGCCGTGCGGACGGCGATGGACCGTGTCCAGAGAGCAGGCCTCCTGATCGTCATGCCCACTGGCCCTCTCGGTCCGCAGCGCAGTACGCTTCAGGATCCGTCGGTCTCTCCGGACGTCATTACTGTGGGCGGCACCCCTAACTCCCGGATCTTCGGCGGCTCCGTGTCTTTCGGTACCGCGCCGGACCGGCAAGCGTTCGCGGGCAGCAACCACTGGTTCACGGGGAGCCTGGAGAGACCGGACCGCCTCACAGCGAACGCCATCGACCTGACCGCGCTGGATCCCACTGCAAGTGCCTGCCAGGCATTGCCGGCCGGCAGCTTGACCGGACTGATCGCGGTGGCGGGTTTCGCAGGATGCACTCCTGAAGTGAAGCTGAAGAACCTGGCGGCAGCCGGCGCGAGCGCGGCGATCTTCTACACTGCCAACGCCTCCACTGCGCCCGCGCGATTCCTGGCGGGCACCGCCACCATCGGCGGAGTGGTGGTTGGGTTGAATGACGGCAAAGCACTGTTGGATGCCGTCGCTAAGGGACAGACCCCTGTTACCGTGCAATTCGACGGGGTACCGTACGCGCTCCAAACCAATCTGGTGGCGCCTTACTCCGGACGGGGCCCGACGTTTGACCATCTCATCAAGCCGGACCTCGTCGCGGTCGGCGATCCGCGCTATGTTGCGGCGCAAAAGACCAACCCCTCTGGCATGATCTACTCACCCTCCGGCTACGGAACGCGCTATCCCACGATCACCCCCAGTTTCGCTACCTCTACAGTTTCCGGTGCGCTGGCCGTGCTGAAGAGTAAGCGACCGGGCCTCACCAGCGACCAGTACCGGTCCCTGATCATCAACAGCGCTTCCCCAATTGCCCTTTCCGACGGCAGTGTGGCCCGCGTCATGGAAAGCGGCGCCGGCTCGCTCAATCTCGTCGCCGCTCTCAAGAACACTCTGGCGGTCTATCCCAATTCCATCAGCTTCGGTATCGCCGCACGGAACATCTCGCAACACCGTTCGCTTTCTCTGATGAACGTGGGTGGTGCCAGCGAGACCTACACCGTCACCTCGGTCCCATTTGACGGCGCGCCTCCGCTGAAGATCATGTCGAATCCGTCCATGTGTCCGCTGAACGACCAGACCTGCATCGACCTCGGAGCCAGCACGCTCGCCGTCACGGTAGAGCCTGGGCGAAGCGTAGCCGTCTATCCGCGCTGGCACGCCGCCGGTCTGGCGCCCGGCGAGTATCAGGGTCTGATTAGCATTGAAGGCAGCTCAGGCCACGGCATCACCACTGTTGTCCCGTATTGGCTCGGGGTGCCCTCGGGTATTCCCGCCGCCGCGCGCGCCTACACCTCTGCCCTGCTCGCGGATCCGATGCCCTTTTCGGAGTACTACGGCGACCCGGCTTCCAGCGCAATCTACCCCGGTATCGACGGGTGGCTGTTCTACGTTGTGACGGATTCCATCGGCCTCGCGATCGAAGATCCCGCCGAACTCCAGTTCCAGGGAACCGTGGTCAGTGGGGGAGGCCGCATTGGCGCACCGTCGCCCGTGCCCGGATCATTCGGCGCCATCCGTATCCCGGTGACGCTTGGCCCGGCGCCCGGCGCCAACGTCTTCCGGTTCCAGTTCGGAGAGGCGCCGGCACTTACCGCCACGGTCACCGCCGTGGCGCGCCCGTAAACGCAACTCCCAGTCCGGTCACATTCGGACAGTTTGACCGAACGCGCCTCGCCGCGCATCCGGCTGGACCGCGTAGCACCTGCCCGGTAGCGACGGTCCGTCGGAACGGCGAGGCGCACGAGTCTGCCTGGAAGTCTGGCAGGGCGGGGCGCCGCGGTGGGGAGGAAGGGGGGAAGGGGGGAGAGAATGGAGCGGGAGACCGGATTCGAACCGGCGACATCGACCTTGGCAAGGTCGCACTCTACCAGCTGAGTTACTCCCGCTCGTGGGGACATTCCTATTCTTGCTCTCGGCAGGGCTTTGTGTCAAATCGAGCCGTCGGAGAGCCCAGCGCTGCGAGTGGCCGGGCCGTCGCTGAACCTGACTTGGCGGTAGAGTTTTGGAGGCGCCTGCAACCACCACTTTAATGATTTCACGGAGCGCAAAAGCGGCCCAGAACCCCTCTGCTGGGTCCGGCGTACGGTGTCTGCTCGAGTGGCCGCTTGGCCGTGTGAACTCAGTGTGTTGCGGGAAACTGCGAACAAAAAGCTGTGGAAATGGTACTGTTTTCCACAGCCACCGAAGCGACACAAGATACTTGTTTTCAGCTAGTTACAAATATGTGACGAACGTCGATTGACCGCCTGTGAATTGTGTTATTCTGATGTTCGCTTGTGCGGCGGCGAATTGCGGTCGGGATGATCCGGACTGGCTGAGGAGCTCAACGATGCGCACCGCCCTGGCGCTTCCTTCTTTCTAGAAGTTTCTTTTCCACAGTGTGTAAAACCTGTGGAAATCTATCGGGAGTGTTGTCAGCGGATGTCGGATAAGAACACATGGGAATCGATCAAAGAAGAATTGCACCACGGGTTGACTTCGGAGGCGTTTCATAACTGGGTAGAGCGCACGGAGTATCTGGGACAGGACGGGGCTAAGCTGAGGGTGGCGGTACCGGATGAGGTGACGAAGAGCTGGCTGGAGAGCGAATACGCTCCCAGGGTGCTCACTGCCATCCGCGACCTGCGACTGCCGGTGGGCGAGATCCATTACGAGCTGATCCCGTCTTCGGCATACCGGACGAAGCCGCCGATGTTGGTGCAGAACGGAAACAATGGGACACAAGGGCCCGAGTTCCCGGCGGCCGCCAATCAACTCAACCCTCGACTGACGTTTGGTGCTTTTGTAGTGGGTTCGTGCAATCAGTTTGCCCATGCGGCTTCGCTGGCAGTGGCATCGTCGCCCTCGCGGAGCTACAACCCGCTCTTCATCTACGGCGGCAGCGGAATGGGTAAGACCCATCTGATGCACGCGGTGGGCTGCGAACTGATGGAGCGGTTTCCCGGCATGAGGGTGGTCTACACCAGCGGCGAGCGGTTCATGAACGAGATGATCCACTGTATCCGGACGGATCGGATGCCCGCGTTTCATCAACATTACCGGACAGCCGATGCGTTGCTGATTGACGACGTGCAGATCCTGGCCGGGAAGGAACGGACTCAGGAGGAGTTCTTCCACACGTTCAACGATCTCTACGATCACCAGAAACAGATCGTGCTCTCCAGCGACCGGATGCCGAAAGACACCACCGGACTGGTGGACCGTCTCAGATCGCGCTTTGAGTGGGGTCTGATGGTGGATGTGCAGCCGCCGGACCTGGAAACGAAGATGGCGATCCTGGACAAGAAGGCCGAAGAAGAGGGCATCCGCCTGCCGGAGGATGTTCGCATCTTCATCGCCACCAAGACCAAATCCAGTGTCCGCGAACTGGAAGGAGCCTGGACGAAGCTGGTGGCCTACTCTTCGGTAACGAAGATGCCCATCAATCTGCCGATGGCGCAGCAGGCGCTGAAGCAGTTGTTGCCGTCGCAGGACAAACGAGTGACCATCGATGCGGTGATCCGCGCCGTGGCGGAGCGCTACGGCCTGCAGCCCTCGCAGCTGAAGCAGAAGACCAACGTGCACGAGATCTCGCGCCCGCGCCAGGTGGCGATGTACCTGTGCAAGGAGCTGACACAGGCCTCCCTGCCTGAGATCGGCCGGCATTTTGGCGGCAAGCACCACACCACGGTGATCCACTCTATCCGCAAGGTGGAGGAGCTGCGCAACGCGGACCCGGATTTGAACAGATTGATTCACAGCGTACTGGACTCATTCAATTGAACTTGCTGAGTTTTCCACAGACGGCCCAAAGGAAAATCCCTGGACGGCTGTGTGGAAAACGGGCCTGGCCGGGAGGGCCTCGGTTTACAGAGGGGCTTTGCACACTCTCGTAACCGTCAAGGCTCAGAGTTTTGTATAATTTAGAGAGAAATCTACATTTCCACAGGACCTACTAATCTGAGAAGAGAAGGACCTGAAGTACTTTACAGAAGACGGTAGCAGCAAAAGGGAGCGGTTCCATGGAGTTCACGGTCAGCAAGTCAGATCTGGTTCGCGAGCTGAACCTCTCGCAGGGCGTGGTGGAACGTAAGACGACCATTCCGATCCTGTCGAACGTATTGCTGGAGGCATCGGGCGAACGCCTGACGCTGACAGCCACCGATCTGGAGCTCGGGATCCGTTGCAGCACAGCCGCCCGCGTCAAGACAGCGGGCGCCGGGACTATTCCCGTAAAGCGGCTGCTGGACTATGTGCGTCTGCTGCCCGAGACCGATGTGACGGTGAAGTTCAGTGACAACAACTGGGCCACCATCACGTACGGACGTTCCAAGACCCGCATGGCGGGCATGTCGCGCGAGAGCTATCCGGAGCTGCCGCAGATGCCGGAGACGCTGGCGCAGTTGCCCATTGGTACGCTGGCCAGCCTGATCTCCAAGACGATCTTCGCCATCTCGGCGGAAGAATCCCGCTTCACGCTGAATGGCGCCCTGCTGCAACTGAAAGGCCGCAAGATCACGATGGTGGCCACGGATGGCCACAGGTTGGCCATGGTGGAGTTGGAGAATCCGCTGGAGGTAGAGGCCAACTACAAGGCTCTGCTGCCCAGGAAGGCCATGGGAGAGCTGCTAAAGCTGGCTGCTGACAGCGAGGACAAGAACACCCCAGTGGCTTTCTCCGGGGACGACAATCACCTGTTCTTCCAGATCGGCCAGCGCCTGATGATCAGCCGCAAGCTGACCGGCAACTTCCCCGATTTTGAGCGTGTGCTGCCCAAGTCTCATGCGCACAAGGTGGAGTTGGATCGCGATGAGTTCCGCGCCTCCATCGACCGTGTTTCTCAGTTTGCCGACGAGCGCTCCCGCGCCATCAAGCTTCGCTTCGCTGACAACGAAGCGGTGGTCCATTCCTCGCTGTCGGAGAGCGGCGAGTCGGAAGAGAGTCTGGGTGTGGAATACGGCGGTCCGACTGTGGAGATCGGCTTCAACGCACAGTACATGGCCGAGTTCCTGCGCGCCGTACCCGAAACCAAAGTGCTCTTCCATTTCAAAGACGCGCAGAGCGCCGGTGAGATGACTCCCGGTGGTGAAGGCGTCAACTATGAGTACCGTTATGTCGTGATGCCGATGCGCATCTGAAGGACGAAACCAATTTGAGCAACCCTGGCGCTTACGATTCCTCGAGTATCAAGATCCTCGAAGGCCTGGAGGCAGTGCGCCTCCGGCCGGCCATGTATATCGGTTCCACTACCGAAGGCGGTCTGCATCACCTGGTGTACGAGGTGGTGGACAATTCGGTGGACGAAGCGATGGCCGGCCACTGTGACGAGATCAAGGTGACCATCCATATCGACGACTCCATCACAGTGGTCGATAACGGCCGCGGCATCCCTGTGGACATGCACGAGTCTGGAGTGTCGGCCGCGCAAGTGGTATTGACTAAACTCCATGCCGGCGGCAAGTTCGACTCCAATACGTACAAGGTGTCGGGCGGACTGCACGGCGTGGGCGTGAGCTGTGTGAACGCGCTGGCCGAGACGCTCCATGTGGAGATCTGGAAGGACCGATCCACGTGGGAGCAGGACTACGAGCGGGGCATCCCGAAAGGTCCGCTGACGCGCACGGGCAAGGCGTCGCGCAAGGGCACCAAGATCACGTTCAAGGCCGACGGCACCATCTTTGAAACGACGAAGTTCAACTTCGACACGCTGGCCACCCGGCTGCGCGAAGTGGCGTTTCTGAATAAGGGCTTGAAGATCACCTTGACGGATGAGCGCGTAGAGCCGGTGAAGGAACACGAGTTTCTCTATCAGGGCGGCATCAGCGAGTTCATCAAGCATCTCAACCGCGGCAAGAGTGTGTTGCACGAGAAGCCGATCGCCATCGAGGGTGAGCGCGAACTGCCGGCCGGCGGTCTGCTCACGATGGAAATCGCGATGCAGTGGAACGATTCGTATTCGGATCAGATCTTCAGCTTCGCGAACAACATCAACACCCGCGACGGCGGCACCCACTTGACTGGATTCCGCACTTCGCTGACTCGCACGCTGAACGCCTCAGCGCGGGCGGCCGGCCTCTTCAAAGACGTCAAAGACGCCAACCTCTCGGGCGACGATGTGCTGGAAGGGCTCACGGCAGTGGTGAGCGTGAAGCTGCCGCAGCCGCAGTTTGAAGGCCAGACGAAGGGCAAGCTCAACTCCGACATCGGCGGATTTGTCACGCAGATCACCAACGAGAAGCTGACCGAGTTTTTCGACAAGAACCCTTCGGTGATGAAGAAGATCATCGGCAAGGCTCTGGACGCGGCTCGGGCGCGGGAGGCGGCGCGCAAGGCGCGTGAGCTCACCCGCCGCAAGGGCGCGCTGGATTCCGGCGGACTGCCGGGCAAGCTGGCGGACTGCCAGGAGAAGGATCCCACCCGTTGCGAGCTGTTCCTGGTGGAGGGTGAATCGGCAGGCGGCACGGCGAAGTCCGGCCGCGACCGGCGCTACCAGGCGATCCTCCCGTTGAAGGGCAAGATCCTCAACGTGGAGAAGGCCCGCTACGACAAGATGCTGGGCCACGAGGAAATCCGGGCGATGATCACGGCCATTGGCACGGGCATCGGCAAAGAGGATTTCGACGCCAGCAAGCTGCGCTATCACAAGATCATTCTGATGACGGATGCCGACGTGGACGGCAGCCACATCCGCACACTGCTGCTCACGTTCTTCTTCCGCCACATGCAGGAGCTGATCACGCGCGGCCACGTCTACGTGGCGCAGCCGCCGCTGTACCGCATCAAGAAGGGCAAGAGCGAGAAGTACATCAAGAACGACGAGGAGTATGTCCGCGAGGTTCTGCGGCGCGCCACCGACAACGTCTACGTGCAGGCCGGCGCGGAGGAAGACGGCTTGCGGCTGGAGGGCGCGGAGCTGCGCAGCTTCCTGATGTCGTTGAACGAGTTTCAGGAGATCTTCACGCGCCTGGAGCGGCGGCTGCGGGAGACCGGTGTTGTGGAAGTGTTGGCTGATCCGACCTTCGCTCTCGATGGCAAGGCTGATTTCTCCAACAAGGCGGAGATCGAGCGTGCGGCCGCCGCCATGGCGACCCACAAGCTGCGGGTTCGCCTGGAGGCCGACGAGGAGCACTCCACCTGGAACATCGTTTACCACGACGATTCCCACGGCGACCGGGTCATTGGCGTGGACCTCTTCTCGATGCCCGAGTACAAGAGGTTGCGCTATCTGGCCAAGCTGACGGAGAAGTTCAACAAGGCTCCATTCGTCGTGGTGAAGGAAGCCCGGCGCGAGACCATCGCCAGTTGGCGCGAGCTGATCGTGTACCTGAAGAATGAAGGCACGCGCGATTGCTCCGTGCAGCGCTACAAGGGGCTGGGCGAGATGAACCCGGATCAACTCTGGGAGACGACGATGAACGCCGAGAAGCGGACGCTGCTGGAAGTGAAACTCGAAGACGCGGTGGAGTGCGAAGAGATCTTCACCACTCTGATGGGCGAAAACGTGGAAGCACGCCGTAAGTTCATCGAGGATAACGCGCTGGACGTGCGCAATCTGGACGTCTAATCGACGTATACTCTAGCGACGCGGTTGCCCAGGCCGCAGAGTACGGCATACGAAATGATGCCGGCCTCTGCGGCCATTTCATTGGCATCATAGCTGGCCTCGCCGTCGCGGCCGAGCAGCGTGACGGCATCGCCGATCTGGAGTTGCGGCCCATCGGTGACGTCGATCGTGATGAGATCCATGGAGACGGCGCCCAGCATGGGCAGGAGCCTCCCGGCCGCGGCGACATGACCACGGTTGGAGAGCTGATGCGGAACTCCATCGGCGTAGCCGGCTGCAACAACGGCCATGCGCGTAGGGCGTGCGGCGCGCCATTGCGCACCATAGCCGACGGAATCGCCCGTGGGGATGTTCTTGATCTCGACGATGCGGGCTTTCCATGTGAGCGCAGGTTGAAGATCCAACGGGAGCTGCGGAGCCGCGCCGCGCGCCGGGCTGACATAGCCATAGAGCGCAAGGCCGGGCCGCACGAGAGTTCCATAGGCGCGGCGGATCTGGAAGGCCACGGGTCCGCTGCTGGAAAGATGCAGCAGCGGTGGGGCCAGCCCACTCTGCGTGAATTTCGCAACGGCAGCCTCAAAGGCGGTAATCTGATCGGCCGTCTGGGGACTCACGAAATCGTTGGCGGAGGCAAAGTGGGTCATCAGCCCCGTCAGGCGGAGATATGCCGCGTCGCGGACGGCTTGCAGGAGTTCGTCGAGTGTAGCGCGCGCGCCCAGGCGTCCCATGCCGGTGTCGATCTTCAGGTGGTAGGTGAGGGGGAGGCCCGTCGCGCCCGCATATGAATTGAGCTCGCGTAGACGCGCGACGGAGTGGATCACCGGGGTGAGGTGCGCGCACGCCAGCAGGCTGCGCTCAAAATCCAGGAAGTCTCCCATCACGAGAACGTCCGCCGTAATACCGGACTCCCGCAAGGCCGCGCCTTCGCTAGTATTGCTGACGGCGAACCAGCGGGCGCCCTCCGCTTGGAGGCGAAGGGCGACAGCGGCTGCGCCGTGGCGGTAGGCGTCTGCCTTCACTACCGGAGCCAGTTGGCACTCCGGCCCGGCCGCGGTGCGAAGCGCGTGATAGTTGGCGGCGATGCGCGCTAGGGATATCTCCGCCCAGGTGCGATGGTTCGGGAGTGTCATGCCGGATTCCGGAGTAGTCTTCGAAACAGATGTTCGTAGCTGTCCGTCACCGATTCCCAACTATACCTCTCGGTGACGCGCGCCACCGCCGCGTCGCGGTAGCGCTGGCGTTGTTCGGGCGCCATCGCGAGCACGTCCCTCAGGCGAGCCACCAGTTCCGCCTCGTCCCGGAACGGAATGCCGGCGCCCCCAGCCACTTCGTGATTCTCCAGGGTCATCAGATACAGCACGATGGCGCCGCGTCCCATGGCCTCGATGAGGGCCGGGTGGGTGCCGCCCACCTCAGTGGCGTGGATGTAGGCGAAGCTATGCGATTGCAGCTCGTGGTAACCCTCGCCATAGATGCCGCCGGGTATCACCACGCGCGGATCGGCCGTGTCCCGGACCGAGGTGATGTAATCGGCAGCGTAGGGAGCATCGCCGATCAGCGCCAGTTTGAGATCCGTGTCCACCTGCTCAAAGGCGCGACGAACCATCAGCGGATTGTTCTCCGGCTCAAAGCGTGTGACGTAGAGGATGTATCCCTGCGGTATCAAACCGAGCTGATCCAGCGCGGTCGTGCTGGCCAGCCGGCCGGTGGGCGCGCCGTACGGAATAAAAGTGGAGTCCGCATCATAGGTGGCGCGGTAGTAGTCCTGGATGCCGGCGGCGTCAGTGACGATCTCAGTGGGGCAGACGGTGGACAGAATCTCGGAGAAGCGATACCACGCTCGGGCAAACGCATTCCACTTCTTGCGCTTGCGCTCCAGCCCATCTACGTTGAGTGCTACGGGCATGCCGGCCGCGCGCGCCAGGGGCGTAAAGATGGCGTTGGCGCCGTTGCAGTAAAGCGCAACGTCATGCCGGTGGCGGAGGAGATGGAGCGTGGAGGTGAGGGTATGCGCCAGAGTCTCGGCATACTTGTGGCGGAGCGGCGGCAGATATTGCAGGTCCACTCCACGATACTGAGGCTTGGGGTGGGGTTGGCGGCAGTAGACCGTGACCTGGTGGCCGCGCGCCACCAGCCGGGTGGAGAGCTCTTCCGCGAAGGTTTCGAAACCGCCATAACGGGCCGGAATCCCGCGGGTTCCCAGGAGGGCTATTCGCATCACCCTTCCCTGCTCGGGCATTCCCACCCTGGGGCGCAGAAGCGTTCATGTCGCATCGGCAGCATCTACTTCGCTGTCGGGCCTCAGGATTCGGCGATCTGCGTGCGAGAGCGCGCGGCGATGACGTTAGCTGCCTTCTTCGGACCGGGCCGGCTGACGGGCTCGTAGTGGAACCAACCAGCGATATATTCGTCGGTGACCCGCTTGCGCGTCATGATGTCGGCGCGTTTCTGCCAGACGGAGCTCCAGTTGCGAATCACTTTCCAGAACGCTCGCAGCGAGTAGAACTCGTATACGAGACAGCAGGAGAGCACGACGACGTCACGGGCCGTGATGGAGAACCAGTGGCGCCGGTACAGATCCCCGGTCATATTTTTGATCCGCATGAGAAAGCGGTTTTTGACCGAGTGCATATTGATCTGTTTCGGAAGTGCGCGGCGGTTGCCTGGCAGGACGGCGCGCACATGATAGCCGCGGGCGTAGGGCGTGTAGAGGCAACGCCAGCCGAGTAACTGGGCGCGCCAGGCCACGTCCGCATCCTCGCGGTACACGAAGAAATCGGTGTCGAAGAACTCGCCGTTCACCGCGATGTCCTCGATCATGGTGCGGCGGTAGAGTGCGGCGGCGGCTGTCGCTCCAAAGACGTACTCGCGCTTCAGGTAGTGGCCGTTGTCGATCTCGCGGCTGCCGCGATCCAGATGGCGCAGATTCGGCGTGAAATAGATGCCCGTGGAATCCACCCTCGGCTTGGCGTCGATGTCAAAATCCGGGCTCATCGCCAGCAGTTTGCCGCAGACCGCGCCGATTCTGTTATCCAGGCGGCCGGCCTCCAGCAGCGCCTGAATGAAGTACGGCATCAACAGGACGTCGGGGTTGAGCGTCAGAACCCAGTTGCCGGTGGAGAGACCGATGGCCTGGTTCTGAGCGGCTGCAAATCCGCTGTTCCGGGAGTTGTAGGTGATGCTGCAACGGTCTTCGTATCGCTCGAGAATGTCGCGGGTGCCGTCAGTGGAGTTGTTGTCCACCACGATGATCTCGACCTGCGGGCCCTTCTGAGCAAGCACGGATTCGAGGCAGCGCTTGATGTAGCGTCCGCTGTTGTAGGTCACGATCGTGACCGATACTATGTCGCTAGATGCCATGCATGAACTGGCAAGCTGATCCGCGTTCGCATTACGAACCGGAACGCCCACTCTCCTCAATTACCGGCGGCGGTACCAACGGGTTGGAATGCGCTTGCGCGCGTCCTCTCGAAAGATAGGTAAACACGAGCCGAACCACTTTAACATATATTGCAGGTGGTCGGCCGGTCCGCTGCAGGAACATCCCCGTCACTGTTCGCGGAACTGATCCCAACACAATGGATCCGCCAATCGCGCCGCAACTGAGCTTGCGAAAATGGCGAACCGCGTATCTCAGCAGGCTACCATACCAGTATAACTGGCGTGTCCCCCATTCGACTCCGGCGAACGAGTGTCCTCCCGCGTGCTGAGCGCGGAAGAGGGGGGTGAAGCGGGCGCGCCAGCCGAGGCCGGCCAGCCGCTTCAGGAAGTCGACATCCTCGAACCAAACCGGATAGAACCCTTCATCGAATCCGCCGGCGGCCAGCCAGGCTTGACGGCGGATCAGCAGGCAGGCGCCCGGCGGCTGATCAACGTCGATGGAACTCGAGAGATCGAGATCCAGGCATCGGTAACGGCGATTCACCGGGTTACCGGGCCAGATTCGATTGAGTCCGAGATTCTCGAAAATGAGGGCGGCTGGAGTTGGGAAGCGGCGTACCAGAAACCCGGTCTGCGGCTTGCCGGAAGGGTCCACCAGCACACCCGCGGCGGCCGCGACACGCGGCTTGGCCAATTCCTCCTCCAGCGCCGTCATGTCTTGTTGCAGGACGACGTCCGGGTTGAGTACCAGCACGGCTTCGGCGTCTGAGGCGTGGACGAATCCCTGATTCACGGCGGCTGCGAATCCGAGATTGGTGGCGTTGGCAATCAGGGTGACACTTGGGCGCTGGAGTACCAACTCGCGCGTAACGTCCGTGGAGGCATTGTCGATGACGGTGATGCCGCACGGGAAGGCGGATTGGAAGTGCAGGCACGAATCCACACACGCGCCGACGTGATCAGCCGAGTTGTAGGAGACGATCACGGCGGCGATTCTCATGACCGCCCCACCGGCACACAAAGGAAGTAGGCGGACCAGAAGCGCTCCGGGCCAAACGATTTCTGCATTTGGCGCAAGCTAGTCTCGCTGGCAGTGAGAATCCGTTCGAACGCGATGGGGTCCGCCGGCGTATGGTTGGATCGAAATTCGGAGAACATGCGCAGGCCGGCCCACTTGCCCTTGAGCCAGGCGCCTCCGGCCCCGCGCTGGCAGGCCAGCAGGCCCCATAGGAGTTGGCCGGCGACCACGGGCCAGCCGTAGCGCACAAACCAGTTTCGCGGCCAGTGGCGCGCGACGAGCAGCAGCTGATTGCGCGCGATCAGCTGCACCATGCGCGGGCTCCAGGCGCCGTGGGTGGCGCTGCCCTCGTGCCAGGCGAGAGCGCTCTCGACATAGAGACCTGAATGGCCGAGGAGCGCGAAACGCAGGAAGAGCTCCACGTCTTCCAAATACGTCTCGAAGTACTCGTCCAGACAACCAGTTTCGAGAAACACACGGCGGTCTATCAATGCGGCTGTCAGCGGCACGAACTGCACCGGCGCTGAAGTGGAGAACTCGGCTGATTCCGGTTGGCCGTGGCCGGCGCGCCAGGCGCAGCCGGAGCGGGCGAGCAAATCGAACGAGCCGTCTAGCCGGCCCGGCTGGCGGAGGCTGCGGAGCTTAGGCGCAGCGAATGCTACCTGGCCGTCCTGCGCGGCACTCAGCAGCGCGTCCAGGCAGTTGTCGTCTAGGATGACGTCGTTGTTGAGGATGAAGACCCAGCTTGTGGTGGCAGCCCGGACCCCAGTATTGACGGCGTGGCTGAATCCGGAGTTGTTGGCGAGGCGGATGACCTCTGCCCCCGCGCGTTCGGCGCCCAGCGCGGAGTCATCCGTCGAGCCATCATCGATCACGATGACAGCGCGCGGCGCCAGGCTCTGGCTCGCCACTGATTGCAGTGTGCGCTCCAGGCGGCTGCCGCCGTTCCAATTCGGGATGATGACTGTGATGTCTCCGGTCATGACTCACGACAAAATGCATGCGTAGCGGCAGGGGTAGAGAAGTGGGGAACACCAAACCGGAATCGGTCTGGGGGAACAGGCGGTACTTGCAGCGTATCACTATGCAGCGCGCCGTGCAAAGCGTTTTTTGAGGAGAAAGAAAAGGTTCTGGAATCCGTCGCGCCAGGGATTGAGTTTGATCTCTCCCAGACGGGATGAGTACATGATGGAGATCTCTTCAAACCGCGCGGTCGGGTGCAGCAGTGCCTCGATCTTGATCTCCTCCGAGAACGCCATACTGTCGGATTCGAGCACCATCTTATCAAGGATGGAGCGGCGGAACACCCACATGCCACTCTGCGAATCGCGGATCCAGCGGAAGAAGAGCAGTGACATGGCGAAGGAGAGCACGAAGTTGCCGAACTTGTGCTTGAAGCTCATGGCGTGCGAGTCGCGGACCGGGAAGCGCGAGGCGTTGAGGAAATCCGCCTCCAGATGGAGGAAGGCTTCCAGCAGATAGCTGATGGCGTCGGGCGGGTAACTGTGATCGCCATCGAGCGTGACAATGACGTCGCTGGTGGCCATGGAGAAGCCCTTTTTATAGCTGCGGCCGTAGCCGCGGACTCCTTCGCAGATGACAGTGGCGCCGTAGCTGGCGGCCACCTCGGCGGTGCGGTCCGTGGAGGCGTTATCGACGACGATGACCTCGTCGACGAAGGCCGGCATTCGGCTGAGGACGCGTTCAATGCCCTGCTCTTCGTTCAGGCAGGGGATGACGACGGTGATGGTTAGATCTTTATACACTCTGGCGTTCGACTTTTCCTGGAGGCAAAACGTCTATTGTACGGGTGGCGGGATATGATGAGGTGTCGTGATGCTCCACTTAGCCATAGTTCTGATGTTACAGCAGGCTGCCGCGCCTGTTCCGCCGGCGGCGGCCCAGCCTGCGCCCGCTCCTCCTGCTGCGGTACAGGCTGCGACGCCCGCGCCCGGCAACGAGCTATTGCAGGTGAAGAACGTTTACATCCTGCCGATGGGTTCTTCGTTTGATCAGTTCCTGGCCAACCGGCTGACTCGCGGCGGTGTGTTGCAGGTGGTGACCGATCCTGCCAAGGCGGATGCGGTTCTGACGGACCGCATCGGCAAGGGCTTGGAGGCGAAGCTCGAGGAGTTGTATCCGGACCCGGCGAAGAAGGCGGCGGCTGAGGCGCAGGCGGCGAAAGAGAAGGAAAAGGAAGAGGACCGCGATTCGGAGCGGTCCATGCAGATCCATTCAACTCCCTTAGAGCGCGGCGGCTCCGGCGGGCGCGCCAAAGGCACGTTGTTCCTGGTGCATCGCGGTTCCCGCAACGTCATCTGGTCTGTGTATGAGGCGCCGAGAACAACTCGTCCCAACGACCTGGACGATGCGGCCGCAGTAGTCGTCAGCAATCTGGCGTCAGCCATCGGAAAAGAAGCGAAGGCCGCTGGCGTTGCTACAGTGCCTGGGGCGAGGAAGAGCGGCTGGAAGCCCTGGTAAGTTTGTCCGCTAGCGTGCGGCGGTAGACGCGTTCCAGTTCGGCGGTCATCACGACCATGTCCCGTTGCGTGGTGACGAAATCGCGCGCCCGGCGTGCCATTTCCTCCGCGCGGTCCGGCGCATGAAATAGTTCAATGATCTTGTTGGCGAATTCTTCTGGACCGTCTGCCAGGCCGCAGTACCGCCCATCCTGATCGCCGAATCCCTCCGCGCCGATCCGAGTGGATACCGTGGGGATGCCGGCGGCAAAGGCCTCCAGCAGTTTCACCCTCATGCCGGACCCGCTCAGAATCGGGCAGACGAAGACGGCGTAATCGTGCAGCGGCTGCTTGATGTCTTCCACGAAACCGCGCAGCTCCACGGAGCCGTTGAAGGTCGGAATGGTGTGCGCGGGCGGTGGGTCGGAGCCGATCACAATCAGTTTGGCGTCCGGCTCGGCCCGCAGCACTAGGGGCATTACGTTCGCGAGAAACCAGCTTAGCGCCGCATGGTTCGGCAGGTGGCGGAAGCTGCCGAGGAAGAGCATGGTTTTTGGTGTTCGGCCGGAGGGGCGGAAGTGATAGTCGGACGTGTGAATGCCGGCGCGCAGATTGTCGTGCATGCGGTTTCGCAGGGCGGGCAGAAAGGAGAGCAGTTCCCGGCTGTTTTCCGCGGTGCATGTCTGAATCTCGTCAAAGGCCGGCAATAGGTTGATCTCGTATCGCAGCGCCCGGAGATACTCCATGGTTGCTTTGAGGCGGCGGACAGGCTTCATGCCGGAGAGGCCGCGGGCGATGGACTGAAAATAGATGTCGTGCTCGAAGAGGGTCCACGCGATCTGTTGATACGGCCCGACGTACTGTCCCATGTTGGTGTACTCGATCTGTGCAACGTCGATGCCCTTGTTGTAGATCTGCCGGTGGATGAGCCACTCGAGTTCCTGGCTGTGGAACTCCCGGACAGCGAACGGCGTCATGGCGCCGATGCCTTTGGGCTGGCCTTCGAGGCGAACGATGAACTCGAGCGATTTCGTGCAATCCAGCAATACGCTATGGGCCTGCATCTCGTTGGGATCATCGATGAGGGCGATGATGTGGAGATTGGTGAGGCGGCCCAGTTGCTGAACGGTCTGATACATGAATACGCCACCGCCGTGAATAGGCGGGCAGATGGGGTACGGCGAAAGGAAGAGGACGTTGAGGCGTTCCGGATGGGGTTGGAGCGTTTGGAAGCGATCGCGAAAGTAGCCGGCCATCGGACGGCGAAAGGCTTCCGCGTCGTCGATGATGGCGAGAGATCTCGCACTCCAGCGGGCCCGCAGAATCTCTGGCAGTTGAAGTGTGGCGCGCGCGAGGGCTGTAAGGCTGGCCCGCTCCGGCGAATGTCCTGCGAGATAGCTGAGAATGGCGCCGGCCCATGTGTAGAAGAGATGTCCGGCTAGGCGCGCGGGTGCGTGGATGTTCTTCCAACTGAAAAGCAGGAAGTTCTTCCCGATGATGCCGTCGATGTAGCTTCTCGAAAACTTCTTGCCAATCGTCCCGCGATGCTCGTGCCAGACCTTGCTGGCTGGTTGGTAGAGAACCTTCCAACCGCGCTTCCATGCGAGGTAGCCCAGATCCGTGTCTTCCAGATAGAACGGACGGAGTGCGTGATCGAAGCCGCCAAGTTCGAGGAATTTGCGGCGGTCGAATGCCGAGGAGCCGCCGCCCGCGTAGAAGCATGGATAGATCTGGTCCACCTGGCCATCATCGTAGTGGCGGACTCGCAGCCCGCCCTGAGACCACCATCCCTGCGTGAGCCCCGTTTCTTCCCGGGCCTTGGCTGGATCCGTGAAGAAGATCTGGCAGGTCACCGCGAAGACTTTGTCATCCGCAAATCCGTCCAGCAGGGGTTGCAGGAGGTCCGGCTCCACCCTCATGTCGCTGTTGAGCAGAATGACGATGTCGTTCTTCGCCTGTTGGAAGCCGCAGTTGGAGCCCCCGCCGAATCCCAGGTTCGTGGGAAGGGCGATGACGCGGACGGAAGGGAATGCTTTTGCGAGGAATTCGGCGCTGCCGTCGGTGGAGCCGTTATCCACGACGATGACCTCGTTCTGCGGATTGCCGGCCATGCCTGCGATCACGCTAGGCAGATACTTTTCCAGCAGGTCGCGGCCGTTCCAGTTGGGGATCACAACGGAGGCGGCGGTGTTATCCGGGCGGGAGTTCGCCGGGGCGCGGCGGCGGCCGAGGAGCTTCCACAGCAGGTCAGTGATGGCCAGGGATAACGACGCAATCAGGATAAGCAGCGGAGAGAGAACGGCTAAGGGAAAGAGGCGAATCAGGCGAAGGAGAATGGCTGGCATTTAGCGGTTCTGGAAGTCCGGTCCTATGCCGAATGTTCGTCCCAGTCGAAGCCAGCGCGAGCCCTGCGCGGCCGTGAGGGTGTCCTGGAGATGTTGGATGGTCTCCTGCAAGTGTTGCGCCCAGACGGTGCGCTCTTCCACTGTGGACTCCGCTTTGTGCAGGAGGTCCACGCAGGCGCCGAGTTCTTCCACCTTGGCCGCGAGTTCGGATTCGAGCTTGCGCTGCAGGAGGAGGGCCTTTTCTGTGCGCTCCGCCAGTTCGGATTCCAGAGCGCCGATCTTTCCTTCGTAGCCGGCGACGGTGACTAGTGCGGCATCCTGCTGTTGCTGCAACTCGATCTGGAGTTCGGCATTGCGCTGCTGGGTGTTCTTGAGGTCGTTCTCCAGGCTGAGTGCCCACTCAGTGGCCTTGAGTAGCTCGGCGCCCTGCTCCTGATGGAGGGTGTGTAGCTCCGTATGTGTCTTCTTGAGCTCGTTGAGCCACGAGTCCTTTTGCGCGAGCTCGGTTTCCAGCTTGGCAATATGTTGTTCGCGTTCCCGCAGAACGTTGGTGGCTGTGGGGAGATAGAGATACTGCGGAGCGCCGGTCTGGTGGGTGAGTGCGCAGACCGCGACGAAAAAGTGACTCGCCTCGGGTTCGGCCGTGACGCGGTCCGTTGCGGTCTCTGCCGCCAGAATGCCCGATCCGGAAACAGGTTGGAAGGAGATGGCGCCGACGTGGTTTTGCAGGAAGAGCGTGACCGACGGAAATACCGCGGTGAGCTCCGTGCGGAATTCTTCAAACTGAAATTCGTGCTGGTGGTAGGGGTTGGGCCCGGCCGTCTTGCGCGTCTCCGCGTAGTAGTTGATGTTGGGCGTGGAGACGATGAACTGCCCGCCTGGCGACAGGAGACGCTGGGCTTCCAGGAGGAGTACCGACCAGTCGTTCAGATGCTCGATCACTTCAAACGCGACGATGAGGTCGAAGGTGTGATCCGCAAACGGAATCTGCTGAGCCGGCGCGGCCAGGAATTGGAGATTGGATTCCCGATAGCTTTCGCGCGCTGCCGTGACCGCCTCCTGCGAGAGATCCAACCCCACGACCGAGGCCGCTACCTTGGCCAGCGCGGCAGAGCCGTAGCCCATCCCGCAGGCGATATCGAGCACCCGTTTGTTGCGTGCCAGACGCGAGGCAAAGGCGTAACGGGAGATGTGTTCGTTGAAAAGATCCTGGTCCACTTGGCCCGGTACAAGCCGCTCGCCGGTGAATTCAACCAAGCTGCGCCTCCCCCACCGGCCGGTGGTCTTGCAGGCAGGAATTCAGCTCGATCTTGCAGGGTAGGTGGATGTAGCCGTAGACTTGGCCGCCCGTGTGGCTCATCTGCAGCGTAATGGCGTTGTCGATCCAGTCGCACATGCGGTACGTCATAATCGTGCCGTCAGCGATTGCCGGAGAGAACGAAAAGGCGGCGGGGTAGAGATCCGGAATCTGCAGGTGGAAGTCTACGGTGAAGACATCGCCTTCTTCCATCACCGGCAGGTCGAAGCCCTCGCGGGTTGTATTGGTGCCTGCGAAATCCACGCCGAGATGATTGCGGAGCATGAAGCCGACGTTCGGGCGGTCAATGCGCTCGTTCGCGCGGACACTGATGCGGACCACCGCCGGGGCGGACGGTTGGAGCAGGGGGAGTTTTCTGCCGAAAGGATCCAGCACCGCGATGCCGAGCACCTCGGCGCGCTTGTCGCCGTAGCGGTGGTCGATGTTTGGTATTTCGGTGACCACTTCAGGCGCGCGTCCCGGCCCCACCTGTTCCTGGGGCAGGCGCTGCTTGAGGTCGAGATAGGCGGAGTCCTTTTCCACCATGGCGGCCAGGTACTTGGCCACTACCCGATCTGTGTCCCCAATATCGCGGATGCGGCCATGATCCAGCCACATGGTTTGGTCGCCGATGGCCTTCACATCGCCGGTGGCGTGGGAGACGAAGAGGATGGTGATGCCGCGCGCGCGGAGTTCGTGGACCTTGCGGAGGCAGCGTTGGCGGAAGTAGATGTCTCCAACGGCCAGCGCCTCGTCCACGATGAGGATTTCCGGGTCTACGTGGATGG
Organism: Bryobacterales bacterium; assembly: GCA_016721425.1. Taxonomy (GTDB): domain Bacteria; phylum Acidobacteriota; class Terriglobia; order Bryobacterales; family Bryobacteraceae; genus Paludibaculum. The sequence continues at coordinate 793,098 of JADKID010000005.1, forward strand.
CGACAGAAAAGGCAAGGCGCACCACCATCCCGCTGGAGTACGTCTTGACGGGATGGTTGATGAAGTCGCCGATCTCGGCGAACTCCTCGATCTTGCGATAGACCTTGTCGATCTGGGCGGAGTTGAATCCGAGAATCGCTGCGTTCAGATAGACGTTGTCGCGCCCTGTGAATTCCGGATTGAAGCCCGAGCCTAGTTCGAGCAGAGCGGAGACGCGCCCTCGGACATTGACCGACCCGCTGGACGGGGCCAGGATTCCAGCGACGATTTGGAGGAGCGTACTCTTGCCTGAGCCGTTCTCGCCGACAATGCAGAACGTCTGTCCCGACGGAACTTGGAAGCTGACATCACGAAGCGCCCAGAAGTCTTCGTGAAACTTCCGGCTGTTGAACGTCAGCAATTCTTTCAGTCGGTCGCTCGGAGAGTGATAGATCGGATAACTCTTGGAGACGGCCTGGAATTCGATCAGGCTCACGGTGGTGGTTGGCCGCACCCGGGTCTCCGGGCACAGGGTCCTATCTCGACTCTACTGGACCGCGAAAGTATCTGTCAAATCAGAGGGATAAGAGAAAACAGGGCGACCGCCAACTCCCTCACTGCACTTCCGCCCATCTTGGGTAGAACTTTGCATCTGTGGCGCGTTGAACCTCTTTTGAGCGGTGCAATGATCCGCGCGTCTGGGCTTCAGACTTCAGCCGGATGGACGCAGGAGGCGCACGCACAGGCAGATCAGGCAATTGGTAGCCGCCCCGTCAGGTGGTCTATATCGATGGATCAGCCTCCTGGTTCGGCCTGGCTGCTGACGCCAGGGAGATGCCACCACCACCAGCCGTTGCCGGTTGTTGAGTGGCGGAAACCGGTGTCCCATCCCGATCTCTGGCTACAATATGGACCCGCTTTGAGAGGCTGTCAAGCTATTTCTTGCTATACGGATAATAGGGTCTGAAAGTATCAAATTGACAGCCGGGCACGGCGGAACATAATCTAAATAAGGCACTGCCGGTGTAGCTCAGGGGTTAGAGCGACGGTCTCATAATCCGTAGGTCGGAGGTTCAAATCCTCCCGCCGGCACCATCCCCCCTCATTCCCCCACAATCGTTTCGTAGATCCGCGTCAGATCGTCCATCGAGTAGTACTCGATCTCAATCCGCCCGCGGTTCTCGGATTTCTCGGTGATCCGCACCCGCGTTCCCAACACCCGCTCCAACTCCAGAATCGCAGCCTTGACGTTTGGATCGATGGCGGCCTCTGTGGCCGACTTCGGCTCCCGCGGCTCACTCATTCGCTGCACCAGGCGTTCCACCTGCCGGACCGAGAGGCCCTCCGCCGTTGTTCGGTCAGCTACCTCGATCTGGAGCTCCGGTGTCGGCAGACCAAGAATGGCGCGCGCGTGCCCCATCGATAGTCGGTGCTCCGCCAGCAGCAGTTGGATGTCCTGAGGCAGGCGCAGCAGCCGCAGCATGTTGGTGATGGTGGTTCGGTCCTTGCCGGTGCGCTTGGCGATCTGCTCGTGCGAGAGCTCGAACTCTTTGGCCAATCGGTCAAAGGCGTGGGCCACCTCAATCGGGTTCAGATCTTCCCGCTGGATGTTCTCAATCAGCGTGATTTCCATCAGGCGATCATCCGCGAAGTCCTGCACCACCACAGGGACCTTCTCGAGTTCGGCCATCCGGGCGGCGCGCCAGCGCCGTTCGCCGGCAATCAACTGATACCCGACGGCTGCTTTCCGGACGACCAGCGGTTGAATGATTCCGTTCTCGCGGATGGACTGGGCCAGCTCTGCCAGGCGCTCCGCCTGGAAAATGGTGCGTGGCTGCAGCGGGTTGGGCTGGATATCGCCAATGGCTACAAGGAGCGGACCCGGACCGCTGACCGCTACCGGCTCCGCACTCACTGTGGAGGGCGCGGTTCGATTGGAGCGGAGGAGAGAATCCAGGCCCTTGCCAAGGGCTTTACGCGGCTGATCCGTTGCGCTGCTCATTGGCGAGGATCTCCTTTGCGAGTTTGATATAGCTCTCGGCGCCGCGCGAGCGAACATCGTAGCTGAGAATGGGCTTTCCGAAGCTGGGTGCCTCGGCCAGCCGGATACTGCGCGGGATCACGGTTTCGAAGATCTCCTCCTGGAAGAAACTCCTGAGATCCGTCGCCACCTGCCGCGCCAAGTTGGTGCGGTCGTCGAACATCGTCAGCAGGACGCCCTCCAGTCGCAGGTTGGGCTGCAGCGACGCCTTCATGCGGTCAATGGTGTCCAACAACTGCGAGATGCCCTCCAGTGCGAAGAACTCGCACTGAATGGGCACCAGCACCGAGTCCGCCGCTACCATCGCGTTCACCGTCAGAAGGTCGAGCGCCGGGGGGCAATCGATGATGATGTAGTGGAAATCGGCGCGGAGCGTGTCGAGAGCTTCACGAAGCCTGAATTCGCGGCGCTCCATATCGACCAGATCCAGGTTTCCGGCCACAAGGTTCTTGTCGGCCGGCACGATCTGCAAGCCCTCAAACTCCGTGGTTTGGATCATCTCGCGGATGTCCGCGTTGCCCATCAAGGCATCGTAGATCGTAGACATCCCTGGGGTTTTGGCAATGCCCACCCCGGTTGTGCAGTTCCCTTGCGGGTCCATATCAACGAGTAGGACCTTTAAGTCGTTCGCAGCGAGACTGGCTGCTAGATTGATGGCGGTCGTGGTTTTGCCAACGCCGCCTTTCTGGTTTGCGATAGCTATGACGCGGCCCATGGTGGAAACGACTATGCTACCAGAAGTTTCACGTGGAATAGGCGAACGAGCCTCTCAGGGAGGATGTTTCACGTGGAACAGTCGAGTAGACCCCAAAGGGGATGTTTCACGTGGAACGTCGGCGTCCTACCGCCGGCTCAGGCTCAGATAAACGTCCAGCACCGCCACAGCCGACGGCGTGACACCCGGGATTCTCGCCGCCTGGCCCAATGTCTCCGGCCGCACCCGCTCCAACTTGTCGCAGATCTCCCGGCTCAACCCCGGTATCCCCACAAACCGAAGGTCACTCGGAATACGCCGGCCCTCGGACTCCTTCAATCGCTCAATCTGCCGACCCTGCTGCAAAATGTAGCCCGCATACTTCACTTCAGTCTCCACCGTGCCCATCACCCCACGAGAGAACCGCTGCCCATGCCGCGCCTCCAACCACGGCTGGATCTGCGCCAACCGCGCCTCCGGCCGCCGCAACCAAACTCCTAGCGTAGGCCGGTCATCCCGGCTCAGCCCCAAATCCGCAAAATCCTCGGGATTCACCCGCTCAGCAGCTAAACTCCCCAGCAGCAGCTCCTTCTGGACCCGCTTGCCTTCCAGCAATGCCCAGCGCTCATCGGAAACCAGCCCCACCCGCCGCCCCTCCGGCGTTAGCCGCTCATCCGCGTTGTCAATCCTCAGATGCAGCCGGAACTCCGCCCGCGACGTGAACATCCGATACGGCTCATCCGCCCCTTTTGTCACCAGATCGTCGATCAGAATCCCACAATACCCGTCGCTCCGCCCCAGAACCACCGGCGCCACCCCGCGAATCCGGCACGCCGCGTTGATGCCCGCCAGCAAACCCTGGCAAGCCGCTTCCTCGTATCCGGACGTGCCGTTGATCTGTCCGGCCAGGAAAAGCCCCTCAATCCGCTTCACTTCCAAGGCATGGCTCAGTTCCCGCGGATCAATCGCGTCATACTCAATCGCATACCCTGGCCGCATCATCTCGGCCCGTTCCAACCCGGGAATTGAAGCAACAACAGCCTCCTGAACGTCCACCGGCATGCTCGTGGACATACCATTCAAGTAGACCTCGTAGGTATCAAGCCCCTCAGGCTCCAGGAAAATTTGGTGCCGCACTTTATCCGGGAACTTCACCACCTTGTCCTCGATCGAAGGACAGTAGCGCGGCCCAATCCCCTCTATCTGCCCGCTGTACAAGGGCGAACGAGGTACTGCCTCCCGCAGGATCCGGTGGGTCTCCTCAGTCGTGTATCCGATATGGCACTCGATCTGCGCCCGATCAATCCGCCCCGTCAAAAAGGAAAACGGCACCGGGTCCACATCTCCAGCCTGCGCCTCAAATCGGTTCCACTGAATCGTCCGCCCGTCCAGGCGCGGCGGCGTACCCGTCTTCAGGCGGGTCCACTGCAATCCCAAACTCCGCAAATGATGACCCAGTAGATTAGAAGGAGCTTCTCCGCTCCGGCCGCACTCCCGCTGATTCTCCCCCACGTGCGACATTCCGTTCAGAAAGGTGCCGGTCGTTACCACCACGCACTCCACATCAAATCGCCGGCCATCTCCCAGCACCACCGAGCGCACTACTCGCCGCCCCTCCCCCAACTCCTCATATTCCAGGCCCGCTACCTCGGCCTGCACAATCCGCAGATTGCCTTCCCGCTCCAGTACGCTGCGCATCCGAAGCCGATACTGCTTCTTGTCCATCTGCGCCCGAGGACTCCAGACGGCCGGCCCCCGGCTCGTATTCAGCAACCGGAACTGGATCCCCACCGCATCCGCCACCTCGCCCATCACCCCGCCCAGCGCGTCCACCTCGCGCACCAGATGTCCCTTCGCAATCCCCCCAATCGCCGGATTGCAGGACATCTGCGCGATCAGGTCGATGTTCATGGTCACCAGCGCCGTCTGCAACCCCATCCGCGCACAAGCCCGCGCCGCCTCGCAGCCCGCGTGGCCCGCACCGATGACAACTACGTCATACTTCGCCCGTCTCATTGGCAGTGGCATGCTATCCCAGATATCCTAGTTGATTGTAGCGAGAGGAGTACCACCGTGAAAGTTCTTGTCCTCGGGAGTGGCGGCCGCGAGCACGCAATAGCCTGGAAACTGTCATTAAGTCCTTCTGTATCAACAGTATACGTCGCTCCTGGCAATCCGGGCTGCCCGTCTGTGGCCACCTGTCTCCCCGTCACTTCTACTACACCTGAAGCATATCTGGCCCTCGCACGAGAGCTCGGCGCTGATCTCACAGTCGTCGGACCCGAGGCCCCTTTGGTCGATGGAGTGGTCGATTTCTTCCAGAAAAACGGCCTCCTCATCTTCGGGCCCACCCAGGCCGCCGCCCAGCTCGAGGGCAGCAAGAGCTTCTCTAAACATTTCATGCAGCGCGCCGGCATCCCCACCGCCCGCTTCCTGGACGCCACCACCCCGCAAGAGGCCGCCTCCGCCCTGGAGCAATTCGCCTACCCCCTCGTCATCAAGGCCGATGGCCTCGCCGCCGGCAAAGGCGTCGTCATCTGCCCGGACAAGTCCACCGCTCAATCCACTCTGGATGGCATGTTCAGTGGCGCCCTCGTCGGCGCCGCCGGCTCCAAAGTCCTCATTGAGGAGTTCCTCACCGGCGAGGAGGTGAGCTTCATCGGCCTCAGCGACGGGGACCGGGTCCTGCCGCTCGAGCCCTCCCAGGACCATAAGACCATCTTCGACGGCGACCAGGGCCCAAACACCGGCGGCATGGGCGCCTACTCCGATAGCCGCATCCTCACCGCGGATCAGCGCGATTTCGCCATGCGCGAGGTCATGGATCGCACCGTCCAACACATGAAGAAGGCGGGCGCCCCCTTCCAGGGCTTCCTCTACGCCGGCCTGATGATGACCGAGCGCGGTCCCATGGTGCTCGAGTTCAACGTCCGCCTGGGCGACCCCGAAACCCAGGCCCTCCTCCACCGCATGGATTGCGATTTCGGAGCTCTCCTCTTCGAGGCCGCCAGGGGCCGAGTCCAGCCGTCATTGCTCAACTTCAAGCCGGATCCCTCCATTTGCGTCGTCCTCGCCGCCCACGGCTACCCCGGCACGGTCCGCAAAGGCGATGTCATCACCGGAATCGCCGCCGCCGAATCAACCGGAGCCAGCGTCTTCCACGCCGGCACGGCTATGCGCGACAACCAACTGGTCACCAATGGCGGCCGCGTCCTGGGCGTCACCCACTCCGGCCCCACTCTGCAGGCCGCTATCGACAACGCCTACGCCGCCTGCGCCCACATCCACTTCGACGGAATGCAGATCCGCCACGACATCGGAGCGAAAGGCTTGAAGCGCTGGTAGCATGGTAATGTCAGCGAGATTGGGGACGTAGCTCAGCTGGATAGAGCGTCCGCCTCCTAAGCGGAAGGTCGGCAGTTCGAATCTGCCCGTCCCTACCAGTCATCCAACCCAGCCGATGTCCGACACTCCATTCGTTCACCTTCACTGTCATACCGACTACTCGCTGCTCGACGGCGCTTGCGAAATCGGCAAGCTGATGAAGCTCGTCAAGAAGCAGAATATGCCTGCCGTCGCCATCACGGACCACGGCAATCTCTTCGGTGCGGCGGAGTTTTACTTCAAGGCTGTGGAAACCGGCGTCCAGCCCATCATCGGCTGTGAAGTCTACGTCACGGCGCAGTCCCGCCACCTCAAGGACGAGTCCAACCGCCGCTACAACCACCTGGTGCTGCTCTGCGAAAGCCAGGAAGGCTATCGCAACCTCATCAAGCTCGTTTCCACCGCCTACCTCGACGGCTTCTACTACAAGCCACGCATCGACAAGGACCTTCTAGCCCAGCACAGCAAAGGCCTCATCGCCCTCTCCGCCTGCCTCAAGGGCGACATCAACGAGACCATCCTCAACGATAAATACGACGAGGCCCGCAAGCTCGCCTTCGAGTATCAGGATCTCTTCGGCCGCGGCAACTTCTTCCTCGAAATCCAGCACCACGGCCTGGAGCAGGACGCCGTCGTCATGCCGCAGGTCTACCGCCTCTCCGCCGAAACAGGCATCCCGCTCGTTGCCTCCAACGACGCCCACTACCTCGAGCACTCCGACCATCGCGCCCAGGACATCCTCACCTGCATCCAGTCCGGCAAGATGGTCAACGATGAGAAGCGCCTGAAGTTCTCCACCGAGCAGTTCTTCCTCAAGACCCGCGAGGAGATGCTCACCATCTTCGGTGAAGTGGAACACGCGCTCGATCGCACTTGGGATATCGCCCAGCGCTGCCAGGTCAAACTCGAGAAGATCAAGGATCCCTTCCCCAAGTTCGACGTTCCGCCCGAACACTCCATCGATACGTACTTCGAATACGTCGCCCGTCAGGGCTTCGAAAAGCGGCGCGGCCCCTTGGAGCGCCTCGCCGCCAAGGGCCATCTCCGCCACCACATGGCCGAGTACGTGGAACGCCTGGACCGCGAGATCAAGCTCATCCAGCAGATGAAGTTCTCCGGCTACTTCCTCATCGTCTGGGACTTCATCCGCTACGCCAAGGCCAAGGGCATCCCCGTCGGTCCCGGCCGCGGTTCCGCCGCCGGCTCTCTCGTCAGCTACTGCATGGGAATTACCGATGTCGATCCGCTCCACTACGGCCTCCTGTTCGAGCGCTTCCTCAATCCGGAACGCATCAGCATGCCCGATATCGACGTCGACTTCTGCACCAATCGCCGCGGCGAGGTTATCCAGTACGTCACCGAAAAATATGGACGCGAGCAGGTCGCGCAGATCATCACGTTCGGTACCCTCGGCGCCAAGGCCGCGCTGAAAGATGTGGGCCGTGCCCTCGATATGGCCTTCGGCGACGTCGAGAAACTCACCAAGCTCGTCCCAGCCGAACTCAACATCAAACTCGCCGACGCCCTGCAGAAGGAACCCCTCCTCAACGAGGCAGCCGCCAAAGACACGCGCATCCGCGAGGTCATCGACGTTGCCCTCCGCCTTGAAGGCATGGCTCGCAACGCCAGCGTCCACGCAGCCGGTGTCGTCATCTCGCCCGTCCCCCTCGCCAACCTCCTCCCGCTCTACAAGACGAACAAAGACGAAATTGTGACCCAGTTCGATATGTCCATTCTGGAGAAGCTCAACCTTCTCAAAATGGACTTCCTGGGCCTCACCACGCTTACGATCATGCACGAGGCCCTCAGCCTCATCAAGAAAACACGTGGCGAGGATATCTGTGTCGAGGATCTTCCTCTCGACGACAAAGAGACCTACGAGCGCATCTTCGCGCAGGGCCTCACCGACGGCGTCTTCCAGTTTGAATCCTCCGGCATGAAGGACGTCCTCCGCCGCTCCCACCCTGAGCGCATCGAGGATCTCATCGCCCTCAACGCCCTCTATCGCCCCGGCCCCATCCAGAACGGCTTCGTCGACGATTACGTCGATCGCAAACTCGGCCGCAAGCCCGTCACCTACGACCTCCCCGAACTCAAGAAGATCCTCGAAGAGACCTACGGCCTCGTCATCTACCAGGAACAGGTCATGCAGGTCGCCCAGATGATCGCCGGCTACTCGCTCGGCGAGGCCGATCTTCTTCGCCGCGCCATGGGCAAGAAGAAGATGGAGGAGATGGATAAGCAGCGCGCCCGCTTCCTCCAGGGCGCCCGCGACAACGGCCACAATCCCAAAAAAGCCGAAGCCCTCTTCGACCTCCTCGCCAAGTTCGCCGAATACGGCTTCAACAAGTCTCACTCCGCCGCCTACGGCTACCTCGCCTACCTCACCGGCTACCTCAAGACCCACTACGCCGTCGAGTTCCTGGCCGCCCTGCTCACCTCGGAAACCGGCAACACCGATAAGGTCGTTCGTTACATCACCGAGTGCCGCGCGCTCGGCATCGAGGTCCTCCCGCCGGACTTCAACCAGTCCGATCTCAACTTCACGCCCGTCGGCATCGACAAGATCCGCTTCGGCATGGGCGCCGTCAAGAACGTGGGCGCCGGCGCCGTCGATGCCATCGTCCGCGCCCGCAATGAGGGCGGCCCCTTCAAAACCCTCGACGACTTCTGCGAGCGAGTCGATCCCACAGCCGTCAACAAGCGCGTCGTCGAGAGTCTCATCAAGGCCGGCGCGCTCGATTCCATCCCCGGCAATCGAGCCCAGCTCACTGCCATCATCGAAGACTGCATGGAGTCCGGCCAGCGCGCCCAGAAAGACAAGCTCAGTGGCCAGGGCGGCCTCTTCGGCGACCTCATGACAGCCGGCGCCTCCACGGACCGCGTCCTCCCAAAGGTCAACGATTGGACCCAGGCCGAGAAACTCCGCGGAGAAAAGGAAACTATCGGCTTCTACATCTCTGGCCACCCCCTCGACGCCCACCGTTGGAAGGTCAGCGAGATCGCCACGCACACCAGCGACACTCTCTTCAATTCCGGCATCGAGAAGGGCCATGAGGTGGCCATGTGCGGCATCCTCACCGGCATCCAGAAGCGCCGCAACAAGGAACAGAAGCCCTGGTCCTTCATGCAGCTCGAAGATTGGAACGGCGCCACCGAGGTCCTCTGCTTCGCCACCAAATACGAATTCCTGCAAAAAGAAATCGAAGAGGACAAGGCTGTCCTCATCCGCGGCAAAGCAATGCCCGAAGAGGACGGAACCGTCAAGGTCAACATCCAGGAAATCATCCCGCTCGATCTCGTCCGCATCAACCTGCCCTCCGTCGTCACCATCCGCATCCGCCTCACCACCAACACCGCCGATAAGCTCGGCGCCCTCCAGACCCTCTTTGCCGCCAAGCCCGGCGACACCGCCGTCCGCTTCAAAATCGAGAAACAGCGGGACTTCTCCCTCCTCCTCGACGTGAAATCCAAAATCCGGCCCGACAAGGAGTTCAAAGCCGAACTCGAACGCATCTGCGGGCCAGACTCCCTTGAAGTGCTAGCCTCATAATTGGAAGTGACCATGAGTGAACCCTCGCAGAGCCCAAGAATCGCCGACCTGGAACGGGAAATGTCCCAGCTCCAGATGACCTCCACAGGCGCCCAGGCTCGACTCTCCGAGATCCAGGCAGAGATCCTCCAACTCCGCGGCATGCCCGCCATCAGCCCCGCCTGGCAGCGCGTCCAACTCGCCCGCCACCCCAAGCGTCCCCATACCGTCGATTACCTCCAGCGCCTCCTCCCGGACTTCACCGAAATCCACGGCGATCGCGCATATGGTGAAGATCCCGCAATCATCACCGGCTTCGGCACCCTCGCCGGCGAGAAGGTCATGATCATCGGCCAGGAAAAAGGCCGCGACACCAAACAGAAGCTCATCCGCAACTTCGGCATGCCCAAGCCCGAGGGCTACCGCAAAGCCATGCGCGTGATGGAAATGGCCTCCAAGTTCGGCCGCCCCATTATCACCTTCCTCGATACGCCCGGCGCCTACCCCGGTATCGACGCCGAAGAGCGCGGCCAGGCGGAAGCCATCGCACACAACCTCCGTGAGATGTCGCGCCTCGAAGTCCCCGTCATCGTCGTCATCATCGGCGAGGGCGGCAGCGGCGGCGCGCTCGCTCTCGGCATCGGCAACCGCGTCTACATCCTCGAAAACGCCGTCTACAGCGTCATCTCGCCCGAGTCCTGCGCGGCCATCATCTACCGCGACTCCAGCAAGGGCGAGCTCGCGGCCACCGCTCTCAAAATCACCGCCCCAGACCTCATGCGCCTCGGCCTCGTCGATGGCATCATCCCCGAGCCCCCCGGCGGCGCCCAAGACGATTACGACCGTGCCGCCGAGCTCCTCCAGCTCACCCTCCTCTCCGCCATCGACGAACTCAAACGTCTCTCGCCGGAGCAACTCATCGATCAACGTTGCGACAAGTTCCGCCAGATGGGCAACTTCTTCACGGAGTAATCACAGTTTGAAAAAATCCACTCTCGTTCTCCTCGGAGTCGTGGGCTTCGCGATCTTCCTGGGCGTCATGACCTATTCCATGATGGGCAACAGAAAGGTTCGCGTCGAAGTCTGCGTCAACTTCAACGGCCGCAATAACTGCCGCACCGCTTCGGGCGCCACTCAAGACGAAGCGGTCCGCACCGCCACCGATAATGCCTGCGCCCTCGTCGCCTCCGGCATGACCGAAACAATGACTTGCGGCCATCAGCCTCCCGCCAGCATCAAAGTTCTGGACTAGAGTCCAAGTACGCTCAAAACAGGAGACTCAGGAATATGGGAATGTTGGAAGACCTCGCCGGCAATGTGCTCGGCGGTGGCATGAACAATCAGGGTGGCGGCAACTCGATGCTCTCCACCGTCCTGGAACTAGTCAACAATCAGCCTGGCGGCATCGCTGGCCTCCTCCAGAAATTCCAGCAGGGCGGCCTCGGTGACATCGCGTCTTCCTGGATCGGCACCGGCCAGAACCTGCCCATCTCCGCTGATCAGCTCCAGGGCGTCCTCGGCGGCGATATGCTCGGCCAGCTCGCCGGCAAACTCGGCATCGCACCCGAGACTGCCTCTTCGCAACTCGCCGACGTTCTCCCGGGCCTTGTCGACAAACTCACCCCCAACGGCGAGCTGCCCCAGGGCGATCTGATGTCCCAGGGCATGAACCTGCTCCAGGGCTTTCTCAACAAGTAAACCCAGACCATACCGGGGAGTTTGATACCATGCGCGGGAGACTCCCCGGTGCACACTAAACTCCCCCTCCTCCTCCTTACCCTCGCAGCCCTCCTCCCCGCCCAATCCCCGGCCGACCCGGATTCCCTCTGGTACACTCAGCCCGCCACGAAATGGACGGAAGCCCTCCCCGTCGGCAACGGCCGCCTCGGCGCCATGATATTCGGCGGTATCGCCAAGGAACGCATCCAGTTCAACGAGAACTCCATCTGGACCGGCGAGCCTCACGAATATCAGCACCCCGGCGCCGCCGCCCACCTCGCCGAGATCCGCAATCTCCTCAATCAGGGCAAACAAGCCGAGGCCGAACACGTCGCCACTCGCGAGTTCATGAGCCAACCGCTCTCCCAGAAGGAGTACCAGGCCTTCGGCGATCTCCTCCTCGAGTTCCCCTCCATCCAGGAAAAGGAGGTCACCAACTACCGCCGCCGCCTCGATCTCGAAAACGCAATCTCATCCGTAGAGTTCACTCACCAGGGCGTTCACTACACCCGCCAGGTCTTCGCCAGCCACCCCGCCCAGGTCATCGTCGTCCGTCTTACCGCCGATAAGCCCGGCACCCTCACCTTCACAGCCGCCCTGAAAGACGCCCATCCCGTAGGCCTCCTCCGCGTCACCCCCAACGGCGATCTCTCCATGAACGGCCAGCCGACCGACTCCGCCATCCGTTTCGAGGCCCGCCTCCACGCCACCACCACCGGCGGCCGCCAGCAAACCCAGGGCAACCGCATCGAAATCACCAATGCCGATTCCGCCACCCTGATCCTCGCCGGCGCAACCAACTTCGTCAACTACCGCAACCTCACCGCCGACCCGCTAGCCCGCAACACCGCCATCCTCGCCAAAGCCACCCCCAAGTCCGCCGAGCAACTGGCGCAAGAGCACACGGCCGACCACCGCAATCTCTTCCACCGCGTCTCCCTCAACCTCGGCACCTCGCCCGCCGCCGATCGCCCCACCAACGAGCGCATCGCCGCCTTCTCTTCCGGCAAGGACCCTCGCCTCGTCGCCCTGCTCTTCCAATACGGCCGCTACCTCCTCATCGCCTCCAGCCGCACCGGCGGCCAACCCGCCAACCTCCAGGGCCTCTGGAACGATTCCAACCGTCCACCCTGGGGCAGCAAGTACACCTCCAACATCAACGTCCAGATGAACTACTGGCCCGCCGAGGTCGCCAACCTCTCCGAGTGCCACCTCCCTCTCTTCGACGCCATGAAGGAACTCGCCGAGTCCGGCGCCAAAACCGCCCGCGCCCAATACAACGCCAACGGTTGGGTACTCCACCACAACTTTGATATCTGGCGTGGCACCGCCCCCATCAACGCTGCCAACCACGGCATCTGGCCCACCGGCAGCGCCTGGCTCGCTCACCACGCTTGGGAGCACTACCAGTTCACCGGCGACAAGGAGTTCCTCCGCGCCACCGCCTGGCCTCTCCTGAAAGGTGCGTCTCTCTTCTACCTCGACTACCTCACGAAACACTCCACCAAAGACTGGCTGATCTCCGGCCCCAGCAACTCCCCCGAGCAGGGCGGCCTCGTCATGGGCCCCGCCATGGATCACCAGCTCATCCGCAGCCTCTTCGGCATCACCACCGGCGCCGCCAGGATCCTCAACCTGGACCCGGACCTCCGCGCCCGCCTCACCGCCACCCGCTCCCGCATCGCCCCCAACCTCATCGGCAAACACGGCCAGCTCCAGGAATGGCTCGAAGACGTCGACGATCCCAACAACAAGCACCGCCACGTATCCCACCTCTGGGCCGTCTATCCCGGCGCCGACATCACCGCCTACGGCACCCCAGATCAATTTCAAGCCGCGCAAAAGTCCCTCGAATTCCGCGGCGACGCCGCCACCGGCTGGTCCATGGGGTGGAAGGTGAACCTCTGGGCGCGCTTCCTCGATGGCGCCCACTCCTACACGATCCTCCAAAACCTCATCAGGCCCGCCGGCACCGCCGGCCAGCAGGGCGGCCTCTACCCCAATCTCTTCGACGCCCACCCGCCCTTCCAGATCGACGGCAACTTCGGAGCCACCTCCGGCATCGCCGAGATGCTCCTCCAAAGCCACGACCCCCACGCCAAGCCCCTCGATCCGCCCAGCGCCGTCCCCTTCCTCCACCTGCTCCCCGCGCTCCCGCCCGCCTTCCCCACCGGCTCCGTCACCGGCCTGAAAGCCCGCGGCGGCTTCACGGTCGATCTCGATTGGCGAGCCGGCAAGCTCATCGAGGCCACCATCCGCGCCACGCAAACCGGCCCCGTCCGCGTCCGCCTCAACGGCCAGGAGAAGACCCTCAACGCCGTCGCCGGCCAGGCCCTCCAACTCCCTTAGCCGCCATCCCTCACGGCAGGCGCGAAGCGTTCACCGGACGGCTGATGTCAGCGTCGGCACCGTCGCACTCCGCGCCTGCCACGTGTACCCGCCATAGTCAATCTCGAGCGTGGACGTGCCGATCGCCCTCAACTCGGCTCTGCTGCGATGGAGCACCGGCAACCAGAAGCCGCCAAACTCGCGGTACTCGTGCGTGAACTCCGTGTGCTTCACCCACATCGAGGGCCGGGTGGCTGGGCTGCCCAACACTCGCCGTACGCCAAACGTCCCGGCGTCCACCCAGATCCTGCCGCGGAACAGAAACTTCTTTGGGACACGCGGCGTTGCCTCGAACACATAGGCATTCTCGCCCTCCTCGAATCTGACCAGGCGAAACTCATAGTTCGTGCGGTTGATGTCCGATTGCGCGCGATCGGCGGCGCTCTCGCACTCTGCGTCCAGAATCGGGCGAATCACGTGATCCACGATGAAGCCCATCCCCTGACGCTCCACCACAGCGTAGGACTTCCTCGCGGGCGAGGCGAAATCAACATGGGCCTTCACTGTCGCTGACTTGCGCAGCCCCGTATTGGCAGCCGTGTAGACCCGCGTGCTCGACCAGCTCTCCAGCGTCGCCTGCTGCCGCTGGCCCGCCTCCTCCATGCGATCCAGAACCGTCTCGGCGGGCAGTTGCGCCGGCCGCGTTTCAGATCGCGCCACTCCTCCAAATGCCAGCGCCACGGCCACTGCCATCACCGGCAGGAACGACGCCGGAACGCGCTGCGCCAGTCGCGGCATCAGGAACGCGCACAAGCCCGCCACCCAACCGAATCGGTCGCCAATCCGCCGCTGAACGCTACCCGGCGCCGTGACCGATTGCCACCACAACAGCGCCACGTCCGGCCAGTTCACCGGACGAAAGCTCTGCTGCACCATGTAGTAGCACGAGTACACGCAACCCGAGCAGTCGCGGCGCACACCCTTGTCCAGCCGCTTTCGCTCCTCCGCAAAATCAGGCTGAAGCACGTTCAACGGAGCCGGGCTCGGCTGATCCTGGCACAGCCAGAAGTCGCCGTTCGGCTTCACGTCGAAGAACTGATCGCCAGCCAGGCAGCCCCAGTTGAACTTCTCCGCTCCGTATTGCTGCTCGGCGCCGGCGGTGTAGAATCCGGCCGACAACCGCGTCCCGCCATTGCAGCGGCGCAGATAGTCCGGCGCCGTGCGAATCGGCGCGGATGTCCGCAACGCGCCCTCGCCCACCACCACCGGGTTCAACCAGACCCGCGTCCGCGGATAGTGCTCCGCGCAATAGTCGAGAATGCCCTGCACCTGATCGTGGTTCGCCTGTGAGACCGTCACGTTGATCGTCAACTTCTTGCCGGATGGCAGATTGTCGTTCAGAAACCGCAGCGTGGAGAGGATCGGGGACCCCACATGGCTGAAAGGCAAATCGTGCCCCACCACGCCGTCCAACGAAATGCCGATCTCATCAATTCGGCTCCGCAGGAGACGCTCGTACTTGGAGCGAGGCATCGTGCCGTTGGACGTCAGCTTCACGTAGAGCCCTCGCTCCACGGCGTGGTTGATGATCGTGTCAAAGTCGTCGCGCAGCAGAGGCTCGCCTCCGCCGCTGATGCTCAGCACGCCCACTCCCATCTCGTCAAGAACATCGATTGCCTTGCACATCGACTCCGTGTCGAGTTCCGCAAAGCTGGTTTCCGTCACATGGCAGAAGCGGCACTTCAGATTGCACCGGTGCGTGAGCGCCAGATGAGCGAAGTACGGCCTCTTGGGAAGAACAACATTTCTCAGAGTGCGTTGGATGAATTTGCCGGTCATGTCTGATCACCTCGCGCCCCACATGTGCAGAACTGGGGCCAGACCGGACCGCGCCCGTAAGTGGCTCAATAGAAAAGGAAATGGCGGCTCACGTTGATGACACAACCGCGCCGGGGTACCAGCGAAAACTGACACGTGCAAGAAATTGCTGTCGGTTCTCAGCGCACGCTCTGGAACCGGCGGCACATCAGCGACCGCGCTTCCTTCCTCGACCCGAGGAAATCCTCGGCATCCGCCACCGCACGGTACTGTTTCAGAGCCGCCATCCGCTCGCCGAGCAGATCGTATGTCTTGCCCAGTTCCAGACGGGCCGCCGCCTGAACCTTGAGATTCGCGCCTTCGCCGTCCGTCGCCCGCACCAGCCACTGGACGGAAGATTGCAGGTCTCCGCCTGCTCGTGCCGCAACACCCAGCCGGAGATACACGTGCGAACTGTGAAGTGAGGCGTACCCGCTCACCTTGTCCTGTACCTTGGCGAGGACACTCCTGTAGATGGCAATCGCCCTCTGCGGTTGGTTTTGCCGCAGCGCCACTGCCGCCAGTTCCAGAAGTATCAGGTAATTGCGCGGGTGCTTTCGGCCGAGTTGCTCCAGGTCGCGCGCGGCCTGGTCGTATTCCAGATCCTCGCAATGCAACAGCACCAGAATCGAGCGGGCGTCATCGGCCAGGATCACCCCCCGGCTCGCAACCATCTCCAATTCGCGCTTCCCGCTCTCTTTACTACCCCGGTAGCCCAGCACAAAAGGAAGCCAGCTGATCGTCAGCGGTACAGAGGCGACAGCATAGGAACTGGCCCCCTGCACCAACCGCGAGTCCACAAAACTCGGCGCCGCCAGCAACACGCTGCGATGTATCTTCAGTGCGCTTTCGCCATCACGGAACGCCGACCACCACCCTGCCTTCATCGTGAATTCGTAGCTGGCCCGCGTCTGCAAGGCGAGGCCGAGCGAAAACATGGCACCGAGATCCCCGGCGTTCCGGTTCAACCGCGCGCGGGCGAGTGCCACCGCGTTCTGGGCAGTGTCTCGAAAACGCCGCTCTGCTTGCTCGCTCACTGTGATCGTCTGGTCCTGTCCCCCTGTGTAGAACGCCGAGCCTGAAAACCTGTCAATCGTCAGCCCCTGCCCCGCGTGCAACTGCACTGCCCACATGTGACGCGCCAGCAGTGCATAGCCCAACGGATCTCCGGGATCTGTCTGGATCAGCTGCTGGCAGATTCGCTCCGCGGCCGCGTAGTCCAGATCGTAGATGCTGTTCATCGCCTGTCGCCCCAGCTCCAGGCGTGCCGGCGGCAACACCTGCGCGCGAGCGGAAGTCATCCACGCCGCCGCCACCAGAAGTGCTCGCAACACTCTCTTCATGATGCGGACTCCGGACGATCTTCAGGCAATGTGACCGTAAATCGCGTGCCCCGCCCCGACGCTATTGGACTTTCCACCGCCACATCGCCCCGCAGCGACATGACGTTCTTTTGGACAATGGACAATCCCAGACCAGAGCCCTTCTGCCGCGTCGTGAAATACGGCTCAAAGATGCGCCCGCGGATCTCGGGCGGTATGCCCGGCCCGTCGTCACACACGGAAATGCGGATCTCGCTCTGTCCGGCGGGTTCGGCCACTACCTCTACGCTGCCCTGGTCGTCGGTCGCCTGAAGTGCGTTGAGCAGCAGGTTCCAGACGATCTGCTCCACAGTTTGGCCCCCGGCATGGTGCAACATCAGGCCCGGTGCAATCCGCTCGCGCACCTCCACCGGGACACCGGCCTTTTCCTTTCGAACGTTGCCGACGATACAGGAGATCAACGCCGATACATCCACGTCGCCGCGCGATTCGGAGGGCGGTCGTGCGAACGTCAGCAACTGCCGCATGGACGCGTTCAGGCGGTCGATCTCCGAAATGATGTAAGCAAGGTCGTCTCCGTATGCGGCCCGGAACGCCTGGTCCTCGCCCATCAACTGGGTGAGCGCTCGAATGGAACTCAACGGATTCTTCACCTCATGGGCGATGCTGGCGGCGACATTGCCGAGTGCTGCCAGATGCCGCTGCGCCATCAGGGAACGCTCCAGGTGGATCTTCTCCTCCAACAGGCGGCAGGCTTCCAGCGAATGGCTGGTCTGGCGCGCAATGTCCAGGAGTACGGGCTCAAAGTCGTCCAGATATTCCCGTGGCCTGGAATCAACCCAGAGGATGCCGGCAAGCCGGTTTTCGTACCGGAGCGGGACCATGTAGTTGTACGGAATCTCAGAGAATAGGGCGGTCCAGGCCGGATCCCGCACCTGGAGTCCGTGCACTATTCTCTCCGATCCAGCCTCCAGCAATTTGCCGGCCGCCCGCAGTTGCTCGTCCGTGGGCGGGATCGCCTTTCCCGATGATCGGCCGAGCGGTCGCCCGCCAAGCGTACTGAGGTGGACCGATTCCACGTGCAGCAACCGGCGGATACCGTTAGCCAGAAACTCGGCCCGGTCGCCCACCGCGAGAATCGAAACGGCCCCGTCAATCACGCGCTTGCCGAACTCCGTGTAGAGCGCAGTGCGCCGTCCCAGCGCACGATTCATCCACGACAGAAGCGGCATCCACAGTACCACCGCCGCCAGGATCAACGAAATCTGAATTACGGAGCCAAACACCTCGTACCTGTCTGCCAGGGTGTCGGCCAAAATCTTGATGACCAGCAGGTACACTGCCGTCACCGATCCGAGCGCCACCGCGAGCATCGCGCGTCGTCCGATCAGGAGGCCAAACACGTTCTGCCGGAGTGCGCCGCCGAAGAGCACGGCCACGGTGCAGAAATATGAAAGCGCCGCGGTTCCGGGTCCATGGGGCAGTGCAAACGAAAGTGCCGGAACAACTAAGCTGGCACTCAGGAAGCCGAAAAAACGCCTGTCAGCCGCGGACCGCCTCACAGTGGCGGCGTGGGCACAGGCGGCCGCCGATAACCCGCCGCAGGCTGCGAAGGCAAGCCACGGCTGCAGCGCCGCGCCGGCCACCACGGCAAGCGCGCCTCCCGCGGCAACGCCGCGCCCGGCGCCGCCCCAGATCAGGGTCGAATACAGGACCGAAATCCCAGCCCACAACGCCGCCAGTTCGCCGGATCGAAAGAGCACAGGCTGTGGACTCTCCGGCAGTGCGATTCGTAGAAAGTGCCCGCTGCCGCCTAGGAGATAGAGAATCGCCAGTGAGAGCAGCATCATGCCCAGCATCCACTGGCGCCGCCTGATGGATGCGGCCAGTAGCAGCACCAGCGCAAAGGCCCCGGTGGCGTAAAGCAGAACGGCCGCCGCGTACAGGATCACCGGCATCGTGTTCTCGGATCGAGCCTCAGTATACATCCGATTTTCAGTTCTGTTAATCCGCAAACTGGAGTAACATAAGCCTCAGAATGGCACGCACGCTGCTTGTCGTAGACGACGAAGAAGCCGCACGCTACGCACTCCGGCGGATATTCTCCAGTCAGTACACCGTCCTGGAGGCCGACTCCGTTCGGCAGGCGCGGCTCATTCTCGAACGCGGACAACCCGACGTGATCCTGCTCGATTACGGCCTGCCCGGCGAGGACGGCATGACCTTGCTCCAGGAAACTGTCGCCCGTCCCTCTCCTCCAGTCGTTATCATGATTACCGCCCACGGCAGCGAGCGCCTGGCTGTGGAAGCCATGAAGACCGGCGCCTATGACTATCTCGTGAAGCCGTACGACATCGACGAGCTCCGCCTGGCGGTGGAGCATGCCCTCGAATGGCTGGACCTCAAAGCCGAGGTCAACGGGCTGCGCGACAGACTGGCGGGCGAAGGCGATTTCGGCTGCATGTCCGGCGTGTCCCGCCCCATGCGGCAACTCTTCCAAACCGCGCAAAGAGTAGCGGCCTCAGATCTTCCTGTCCTCATCCTCGGCGAAAGCGGCACCGGCAAGGACCTGCTGGCCCACGAACTCCATGTCAGAAGTGCGCGCGGACGCCAGCGCTTCGTAGCTCTCAACTGCGCAGCCCTCCCCGAGGCCCTGGTGGAAAGCGAACTCTTCGGTCACGAGAAAGGCGCTTTCACCCAAGCCCTCGCCACCCATCCCGGCAAGTTCGAGCAGGCTGGCCGGGGCACCCTCTTTCTCGACGAAATAGGCGATATGGACCTGGGCACCCAAGCCAAGATCCTGCGTGC
The DNA here is from genome assembly GCA_016721425.1 of Bryobacterales bacterium. Classification (GTDB taxonomy): domain Bacteria; phylum Acidobacteriota; class Terriglobia; order Bryobacterales; family Bryobacteraceae; genus Paludibaculum. The sequence continues at coordinate 812,762 of JADKID010000005.1, forward strand.
CGTCGAGTCGGGCGCCATCGAGCGGGTGGGAGGAACTCAGTCCATCCCCGTGGACGTCCGTCTCATCAGCGCCACGAACAAGTCGCCGGAGACCGCCATTCGGGACGGCCGCTTTCGTCAGGACTTGTACTTCCGCCTGGCCGCCGTCACCCTGTTCATTCCGCCGCTGCGGGATCGCCGCGAGGACATCCCGTCGCTGGTGACGCGCTTCTGGCAGGACGTGCAAAAGAAATACGGACGCCCCGGCCCGGTGCTCGAAGCCAGCGCCATCCTCCGCATGCAGGAAACCCCCTGGCCCGGCAACGTCCGCCAACTCCGCAGCGCCGTGGAGCGTCTCTTCGTCCTCGCCCCCCGCGAACGGGCCGACGCCGATTCGGTCGCCGCCGTCCTGGAGCCGATCACTCCCGTCCAGTCCTCCCCTGCGGACGCCATCTTCGCCGATCCTGACTTCCGCAACGCCCGCCGCCACTTCGAGGCCGAATACCTCGCCCGCAAACTCCGCGAGAACGCGGGCAACATTTCACGAACTGCGG
>JADKID010000006.1 GCA_016721425.1 Bryobacterales bacterium
GTTGGTGAACCGAAGGACTCGGCACGGACCTCCATCTTGATCCGCTCTGTGATCGCGAAGAACTTGAAGAGCGAGAAGTCGAGATTGAAGAAGCCCGGTCCGCTCATCGCGTTGCGGCCGATGTTGCCGAATACGGCGCCCACCGGGTTGGCGAAGCTGGAGCGGCTGAACCATTCGTTACCCACGTTGATGCCCTTGGGCAAAGTGATGGGCGCGATCTGGTTCGGGGGTTTGTGCGTTGCGGGGGCATTGAGTCCGTTGCCGCTGGCGCCAAAGTTCAGCGGCGTGCCGGTCATCAACGTCAGAATGCCGTTCATGCGCCAACCGCCGATCACCGAAGACGCCCAGCCGCTGTTCAGCCACTTCTCACCCTTGCCGAAAGGCAGGTTGTAGATGTAGCTCTGGACGAAGGTCTGGTTGCGGTCGAAGTCGTTCCGGGCGTAGTTGCGGCGGAAGTTGATGCTGAACATCGCGCCGCCGTCGTCGCCCTGTTGGAACGCCATTCCTTTGGAGAAGGTATATGCGGTGGTCACCGACAGCCCGGAGGTAAACCGCCGGTCGATCTTCAGTTGCAGCGCATGGTACATCGAGGAATAGCCGTCGAAGTAGATGGTGGTATTGGCGGTGCGTCCGAACGGCCCGAACTGGGGACGGCCGGCGTTGCCAGACCCGGCCACCAGGCTGGCGTTCATGTTGTAGGCCATTACGGTGTTGACGCCGTGGTTGCCAACATAGGCGGCATCGAGCGCGAAGTGCCATGGCAGTTGACGCTGGATGGCGAAGTTCCACGAGATCACGTGGGGGTTCTTGAAGTCCTTGTTGATGACGAAGTAGTTCGAGTTCCGGTCCGGGTTGGTGATGATGCCATTCTCAGGGATTGGCACCAGGATGGGGGCTGAAACCCTTCTGGAAGGTAGCCGTCGAGCCATCCGGCGGTACTGCCGCGCCATAGGTGGCAACGGCCGGATTGAAGGCATTGTTGGCGCGGACCGGGTAGTTGTAGGCGTAGGTGTTGTCCGGGAACGGCGTGTAGCTCACGCCAGCGCCAGTGCGGATGACGGTCTTCTCGTTCACGCGATAGGCGATGCCCAGGCGCGGCGAGAAGTAGTCCTTGTTGTTCTTGATGCCCAGGTTCATCGGAACGTTGCCGACACCCGCAACGGACAAAGTGTTGGCGTACTGGTCATAGTTGGAGAACCCGGCCTTTAGGCGGGGAGTGGCGGGTGGATAGAGTTCGTACCGCAGGCCGAGGCTGAGGGTCAGCTTCGGCGTCACGGTCCAGCGGTCCTGCACAAAGAAGAACGACTGCCACGCGCGGTAGGCCGGGAAGTACGTCGCGAGATCCCGTCCCGCCTGGCTCGGCACGTCGAGCAGGAAACTGGCCACGTTATTCATGAAACTGGTCGTCGCGCCGGGCGTTGACGTCTGACCGTCGGAGAAGTTGTAGACGCCGCGAGGGCTGAACGTCTGCATCTGGAGCAGTTCGTCTCGAACGCGCCGAATGTCCGCGCCCCACTTGATGGTGTGGTTGCCCGTGGTCTTCGTCCATGTGTTCACGAAGCTGGCGTTCACTTCGGCGCGCACCCACGGTAGGCTGGGGCTGTAGCCAACCATCGGGTTGGTGTAGCCGCCATTCAGGTTGATGCCGACGAGACCGCTGGAAAACTCGTCGATATTGACACCAGGGATGCCAAGCTCGGCGGAGGCGTTGGTGCCGTAGTCGGCATTCTGCGCCTTGTTGTTGTAATGAGAGACGCCAGCGCGGAACTCGCTAACCAGAGTCGTGGAGAAGATTCGGTTGTAGTTGAGTCCGCCACTATAGGCTCTTCTACACTGGTCCCCTGGAACGCGCTTTGCGCCCCGCCGCCCGCCAGCCCAAAGGCTGGCGCCTGGAAAACCACCGGCCGCGCGTAGCTGAATCGCCCGCTCAACCGGTCCTGGTCGCTGATGTTGAAGTCCATCTTCCAATCCATCGAGTCCGTGTCCTTGGTGAAGGGCAGCAGACCAAACCAGTTGTTGGTGTCGCCGGCGGAAGTCGGTACCGGCACCAGGCCCAGGATCTTCGTGGAAATCGCATTGATTCGGGATGCGGGAATGATGTTGCCCGCGAACGCCGTCCGGCCGGAACCGTTCGCCGCCCCAGTCAACGGGTCATAGATCGCCGTGGTCGAGCGGCTCAGATTCCCGGTGCGCAAATCCATGGCAGGGATGGTGAGGCGGTTGGTGTTGGCCTGGTGGTCGGTGATTCTCAGGTAGTCACCGAAATAGAAGAGCTTGTTCTTGATGAACGCCCCACCCATGTTGCCGCCGAAGTAGTTGTAGGCCTGATGGCCAACCGAAGCATCAAAGTAGTTGCGTGCGTTCAGGCTGCTGTTGCGGTGGAAGTAGTAGGCGGCGCCGTGGATATCGTTCGTACCCGATTTCAGAATGACGTTGGTCACCGCACCGGAGGCCCGGCCCAACTCGGCGTCGAAATTGCTCGTGGCGACGTCGACGTTCTGAATCGCTTCAATCGGAGGCGTGACCACCTGCAATAGACCGGTCCGCTGGTTGTTGTCCACTCCCTCAATCTGATAGTTGTTGCCCTGGCGCATCTGGCCGTTCACCTGCGTCTGGAGCGAACTGGTGGCATTGAAGAACTGCGAGTGCTGGAACGACGCCCGCGTCGTGCCCGGCACCAGATTCAGCAAACCCTGATAGTTGCGGTTCGTGCCCAACGGCAGGTTCTCCGTCTGCACAGTGGCGATCTGGCTGCCCGTGCTGGCGGTTTCCGTTTGCAGAATCGCCGCCTGGGCGCTGACTTCGATCACCTCGGTCACGTTGCCTGGCTGTAGCGTAAGGTCCACGCGGGGCGACGTGTTGATTGGAGCTCGATGCCGGGACGAGTGATCTTCTTGAATCCGGTGAGTTCGGCGGTGACGCTGTACAGCCCGGGCGGCACGTCCGGGAAAATGTAGTTGCCACTCTCGTTGGTCGTCGTCGTGCGATTGACGCCTGTATTGGTTTCCGTGAGAGTGATTTTGGTGTTCGGGACGCTGCCTCCACTGGAGTCAGTAACCGTACCGAGGATTGTGCCGTTGACCGCCTGCGCATAGATGGGCAGGGAGACGGCGAGAATGAACACTAGGATAGTTGCGAATTTGCGGAGCTTCAACTGGGACCCCTTAATTTCGGACAAGGACTGACCTTATTGTTTGCCGGGCCAAGTCAGTCATTGCAGAGGCCCGCAGATACAGTGTGCACCGTATCGGCGCGAAATGACCCGCGGATCAGTTAGTTAACGTTTGGTTACGTAGTTGATAACAAAAGAGTTCCTCCCTCATTGCCGAATAACGGTTAAGGTGGTAGCATTACGACAGTATTTCATGCTCAGGAAGGCAGTCCGGGTAGTCGAACAGTCCGCATCCACTGACCACTCTGCCGCGCAGGCTGTGCCCAACAGCAACACGGAAGTGCTGGAAGAGTTGCGCCGCGTCCTGGACAGCCCCGAATTCGCCGGCAGCGAGCGCGGACGGACACTCCTCACCTACCTGATAGAGAACGCGCTCGGCGGCGGGCTCGACCGTCTGAAAGAGCGGACCATTGGCGTCGAGATCTTCGGCCGTGACGCTGCCTACGACACCGGGCAGGACGCCATTGTGCGCGTGTCCGCCAACAGCATCCGCAAACGGCTCGCCACGTACTACTCACGGCTGGAGGCCGCCGGGACGCATCCGGACCTCAGGATCTACCTCCCCCCCGGCGCCTACACGCCCGAGTTTCAGATCGAGCCGGAGGCGTTGAGTACTGATCCACCCTCACCGGTGACGCCCGCCAAGCCGCCCGCAGAGACTGGCGGTACCCGGCCGTGGCCGCAGCCCTTGCCCTCGGCTGCATCGTACTCGGCGTACAGAACTGGCGCCTGCGCAACGAACCGGTCGCACCCACCCCCCTGAAGATTCTGCCGTGGACCATGTTTGGACACTCAACAGAGGCCCGCATCGCCATGACGGACGGCAACTTCACGATGCACAAGTTCCTCAATCGGCGTGAAATGGCGTTGACCGAATACACCAGCGCCCGCTGGCTGTGGGATTTCCGCTCGCAGGTGCCACAGGTGATTCCGCTGGCAGTGACGGCATACACCAGCGTGGCAAGCGCAGTGACAGCCGTCAGAATTGGATCACTGCTGGAGCGCGCGGGCTGTACGCCTCTGATTGGCACCTCCCGAAACTTGCAGCTTCGGGATTTCAAAGAGGACCGCCCCATCGTCTTGCTGGGCAGCGCACCCTCCAATCCCTGGGTGGAGCTGTTCGATGACCGCCTCAACTTCGTCATCGACAACGATATCGAGAATCGGATTCAGCGCTGCCGCAACAGGTCACCGCGGACCGGCGAGCAGACCTTCTACTCGCAGGAGCATACGACGAACGTACCCGGCGTCGCCTACGCGATCATCTCAGCGCCCTCCAACCCGGTCGGCAAGGCGCCCGTGCTCATCATCGCCGGAACCAACGCCGAGGCCACGGAGGCCGCCGGCGAGCTCGCTGCCGATCTCCCCCGCATGGCCCGCGAATTGCGCCAAATGGGCATTGACCCGGAGAGCAAGGTCACTCAATTAGAGCTCCTCATCCGCGTGCAGCATCTCAACGACACGCCCAGCCGCTCCGAGGTCATCGCCCACCGCGTCACACGCTAGCCCGCCCTCAGTGGATGTTCATCTCCTTCATAAACTTCTCCGCCGCCGCCCACCCGTCACGGGAAAGCTCCCGCCGCAACTGATCCAAAGCCTGGCGCATCGTCCCTTCCTGTGCAGTGGCCATCTGCGCGAAGACAGCCCCGTCCCACGTCTTGTTCTGCATCCGCAGGCCTTGCTTCAAAGCAACCACCGCGCTCTGAAACTCATCCTGCGCCCTGCCCACGGCCAGGAAGATTCTCTTCGCTATCTCCGTATCCTCGGCACTCAGTTTCGCCTCCGGCACCACCGGCCACTCCGGCTGGCTGGGATCCTGTTTGCGCCGCTTCTCCGCCCCGGCATACATCATCGCCATCATGCTGAATCGCTGCTCCATGCTAATCACGCGCTCCGCCGGCGGCGCGCCAGCCCCGCGGTACCGGCCCGGCGGACGCACGGCGCCTTTTGAATCCGGCTGCCCCGCCCACCACGCTTTCCAGAACTGGACCAGCCGCGGCTCCTCCGACGGATCCCGCATCGGCGAGCGGTCCGGGCAGTGCCGCGCCATCTCAGCATCCCGCCGCGCGTCCAAAAGCGTGCAGATATCCATGATCACGCTGGTTCGTTGGTCGCGGTCCGGATGGTCCAGCATCGCCGCCAGGTAGGGGAGCACCTCCCTGTTGCGCGTGTACCCCAGGTACTCGGGCGCCCGCATCTCGAAAGCAGGCAGCGCCTCTTCCGCAATGAGGATCCGCCCCATCACGTGAAGCGAGGCCGGGTCCCTGGCCAGCGTCTGAAGATTCGCGTCGTCGCCCACCAGGCGCGCCATCATCGTGGGCGCGATGGCTGGCAGATCCCGCTCCAAGGCAGCAAGCGCTGCCGCGTCGCCTTGCTTGAGCAGTCCGCAGTACCCGACGGCGCGCAAATTGGCCGACGGCGAAGCGGCAAACTTCTGATAGACCGGCAGCGTCGCTGCCGCATCGAGACGGCCCAGCCAGCGGACCCACTCCCCAAATTGCACCTGCGCCTGCGTCATCCGGTATCCGGTCCTGCCCGGACCCTCGGCCACCGGCGCGGGATTCAGCCTGTCGCCCTCCCGCAGTGCCACCGCCGCGATCGCCGCGCCCGCCTCCATCGCCACCCTAGCCTGGGGATCGGCGTCCGCCGGATAGTAATACTCCGCCGGAGCCGCGCCCTCCGGCGCCGGCAGATACACGCCCCCCATCGCGCCAGGCACGTTCATCGACACCGGTTGCGGCTGCCACCGCCCGCCGCCCGCCTGCTTCAACAGCCACAACCCGCTGACAGGCCGCACCGCCGCCGTATCCTCGCGCGGCCACATCCCGCGGATCTGGTAGCTCCAGGCCAGCGGGAGCTCTGCGCCGGCCGCCATCGCGCCCAGCACCACGCGCCTTACCCGGAGCCGCGCCGTCACGCTCACGGTCAGGCCGGCCTCCGCCGAAGTACCGCCCAGAACCTCGCCCACCACCACCGCCTGCACGTCCCGCAGCACGTCCTCCGCCTGCCCAAACGCCGGGAACGCGGCCATTGCCAGTAGACTCACGCTCAGCCAATTCGCGCGCATGCCCAATCATAGGCCGAAACTGTGGCGCCTGAACCGCCCAATGCACTACAGTCTCCCTATGGCTTTTCGTCTGGGACTTTTGCTCGCCCTCATCGCCGCCGCTGCCTCCGCCACGGCCCAAACCACCGTGGTGCGCGCGCAGAGAATGTTGGATGTGCAGACCGGCCGCATGGTGGCACCGGCCGCCATCGTCGTTTCCGGCGCCACCATCTCCGCCATCAACCCAGCCACTCTGCCGGCCGGTGCCAAGGTGATCGAGCTCGGCGATGTCACGCTCCTCCCCGGTTTCATCGACATGCACGTCCACATCCTGCTCGATGCCGCCCGCTATCGCTCCGATATTGTCCACGAATCCGGCGCCGATGCCGTTCTGCGCTCCCTCGCCGGGGCCCGCAAGATGCTGCTGGCCGGCTTCACCACCGTGCGCGATCTGGGCCAACTTCACCCCACCAGAGACCTGCTCGCCGTCTCCATGGCCCGCGCCAGCGACGCGGCTGCCATTGAGTCACCGCGCATCGTCGCCTCCGGACACGCCATCACCATCACCGGCGGCCACATCGATCCCGAGATGCACGCCAGGGTCGCCCCCGGCCTCTTTCAGCTCGGGCCGGCGACCGGCCTGGCCGACGGCGTCGAAGAGGCTGTCAAGGCCGTGCGCCATCAGATCAAATCCGGCGCCCAGGTCATTAAGATCTCCGCCACCGCCGGCGTGATGTCCACCGAGGAGACCGTCGGCGCGCAGCAGATGTCCGACGCCGAGATGAAGGCCGTGGTGGAGGAGGCTGCCCGCCACGGCATCAAGGTAGCAGCCCACGCGCATGGCACCGCCGGCATCCTGGCCGCCGTCCGCGCCGGCGTCGCCTCCATCGAGCACGGCTCCCTCGTCGATGATGAGGTGATCCGCCTGATGAAGGAGCGCGGCACGTATCTGGTGCCCACCACCGCCCTCACGGATACCCTGGATCTCAGCACCGCGCCGGCCATCGTCCGTAAGAAGGCGGACTACGTCCTGCCCCTCGCACGCGCCAACCTCCGCAAATCCATGCTGGCTGGAGTGAAGATCGCACTCGGCACCGACGCCCCGCTCGTGCCCTTCGGCGACAACGCCAAAGAGTTTGGCGCCATGGTAGACCGCGGCCTCTCCCCGCTGGAATCCCTCCGCGCCGGCACCAGAAACGCCGCCGATCTGCTGGGCGTCACAGATCGGGGCGAGCTCACCCCGGGCAAACTGGCCGATATCGTCGCCGTCCCGGGCAACCCGCTCGAAAACATCCGCGCCACGGAGAAGGTGGTCTTCGTCATGAAGGGCGGGCAGGTCTACCGCCAGCCCTGATTTTGACATCACAGTTCTACCCGGATACAATTATTCTATCCGGGTAGAATATGAACAGCCACAGCGAAACCACTTGCACCGCTTTTGAAGGCGCAGCAATGATTGCCACCGGGCCCTTGCCCCATGTGGCGAAACAGGTGAAGCAAGTCCTGGACCGCGGCGAGCGCGCGCCCGTCCTGATCTTCGACGACGAAACCAGCGAACCGGTGGAGATCGACTTCCGGGGCACCTGGGAGGAAGTGGCCGCCCGCCTGCCCGGCGGTAAGCAGCCGCCACGGGGCCCAGGACGCCCCAGGCTGGGCGTACTCGCCCGCGAGGTGACTCTCCTGCCCCGCCACTGGGAATGGCTCTCCGGCCAGCCTGGGGGCGCCTCCGTGGCCCTGCGCAAGCTGGTCGAAGAGGCCCGCCGGGCGAACGCCGGCAAGGACCAGCTCCGCCTGGCTCAGGAGTCTGCCTACCGCTTCCTCTCCGCAATCGCCGGCAACCTGCCCGGCTTTGAAGAGGCCTGCCGCGCGCTCTTCGCGGGCGACGCCCAGCGCTTCGATGCGCTGGTAGAACCCTGGCCGGACGGCCTCCGCACTCATGCCCGCCGCCTGGCCGCCCGAGCCTTCCCCAACCAGCACGAGGGAGCCCCTCATGGAAGTTAAAGCGGACCGGCGCAAAGCCATTCAGGACTACAAGTCCCGCAAGACGCCGCGAGGCATCTTTTCCGCGCGCGTGGGCACGTCTGGCCCTGCCTGGGTCGGCTCCTCCCCCAACCTCGATGCCGCGCAGAATGGGCTCTGGTTCCAGCTCCGCCTGGGCACTCACAGAAACCGCCCGTTGCAGGAGGAGTGGCTCCCGCTCCGGCGAGGCGGCGTTTTCCTTTGAGATCCTGGAGCAGCTCGATGACGACGTCAACCCGCTGGCCCTCCACGACCTTCTAAAGGAGCGGCGCGCCCATTGGCTGACCCGTCTGAACGCCCAACCCGTCTAGCCAATCTGCGAAAATGAGACTGTCATGCCAATGTACGAATACCGGTGCGCCGAATGCGGGCGCGAGCACGAGCAGTTGCGCCGCATGTCCGAAGCCGACACGAAAGTGGAGTGCCCGCACTGCGGGTCCCAGCAGGTGACTCGGCTATTCTCCACCTGCTGCGTCGGCGGTGGCGCATCCGGTGGGAGCAATGCTGGCAGTGGCGGCGGCTGCGCCCGCGCGCGGCTTCTCTTGAGCCCGCTGACGCCGGCGGCCCGTGTGGCCGCTTAAACCGACTCCAGATGTGTGCTTTTGTCTCCGGCAGCAGGAACACCAGCCCTGCCGCCATGAGAAAGAACGCGGCGTTCAACCCCAGAGCTGCGCCCAGGCCGTGCCGGTCCGCCAGGGACCCCACCGCATACGGAGCCAGCGCGCTCAAGCCGCGCCCGAAATTGTAGACAAACCCCTGCCCGCGCCGCCGGATCGCGGTCGGGTACAGCTCCGCCAGCATCGCCCCGAACAACGAGAAGAACCCCGTACCGAAGAATCCGATGCACGGGCCCAGCATCATCAGCAGTAGCGGCGAGATGGTGGGCGCCAGACCATACAGCGGGGTGAGCATCGCCGCCGCCGCAACGTAGATCGCAAACGCCGGTCGCCGCCCCAGCCAGTCCGCCAGATAGCCGAAACACAGATACCCGCCAAACGCGCCGATCTGCACCGCAAAGACAAATCCGCTGGTCTTGACGATGTTCATCCCCGCGCCGCCCTGCGCCACCGGCGCGGAAAGGAAGCCCGGTAGCCACGTAAACAGCCCCCAGTAGGCAAACAACACGCTGGTCGCCAGCACTGTTGCCCAGAACGTCCGCCGCCCGTAAGGCGCTTTGAAGATGCCCGTGAAGCTCGCGCGCTGTTTGGATTTCAGCCAGATCTCCGGCTCCGCCACCTTCCGCCGGATGAACACGGTCACCAGCGCCGGCAGCACCCCCGCCAAAAACAGCGCGCGCCAGCCCAGAGTGGGCAGGATCACCGCCGCCAGCGCCGCTGCCGCCATGTAGCCCAGCGCCCAGCCCGATTGCATGAAGCTCACTGCCTTGGCCCTGTGCTCCGCTGGCCAGGACTCCGCCACCAGCGTCGCCCCGGCGGACCACTCTCCGCCCAGCCCCAGCCCCACAATCGCCCGCCAGAAGATCAGATCCCAGATGCCGCGCGATGTGGCCGTCCCCGCCGACGCCACCGAATACAGCAGGATGGTGTAGATCAACGTACGCCGGCGCCCGATGCGGTCTGAGATCGCGCCGGCAGCGATGCCGCCAAACGCTGAGGCGATCAGAGTGACCGACGACACCAGCCCCGCCTGCGCGTAGCTCCAGCCAAATTCAGCCTTGAGTGTGGTGAGCGCAAAAACGTACAGCAGCACGTCCATCGCGTCCAGCATGAACCCGAGTTGTGCCGCCCACAGCGCCAGCCAGCGCGGGGTGGAGAATACGCCCTCAAAGAATCGCACGTACGCGCCAGTATAGCGGGCGCCCTACTCGTAGTGCAGGGCCTCAATCGGATCCAGCCGCGACGCCTTCACCGCCGGCACCAGTCCAGCCACCAACCCCACCACCAGCAACACGCCAGTCGAAACCAGCACCGACATCGGGCTCACCGACAGATAGATGTCGCCCGTGCCCGTCGTATCCTTGAACGCTGGCCCCAGAAATGGCATCGAGCCGATCAGATAGGTCCCCACCACGCCCAACCCGATGCCCAGCGCCCCACCCGCCGCCACAATCAGGCATGCCTCCACCAGAAACTGCTTCAGGATCATCGATCGCACACCGCCCAGCGCCTTGATCATCCCGATCTCGCGTCCGGTCAATCACCGACGCCAGCATGATGTTCGCCAGGCCCACTCCGCCAATCGCCAGTGTCAGCGCGCCCACAAAGCCCAGCAGCAGTTTCACGGCCAGCGACATACCCGTGATGATCGTCATGAACTTCGAGAACGCCAGGATCTCCACGGCCTTCTCATCGGTCGGCGAAAAGCGATGCAGTTCCGCCAGCTTCGCCCGTACCATCTGGATCGCCCGCTGCTGATCGGCGCCCAGCACCGGCTTCCACACCAGAAACCACGGATACTTCGTATCGCCGAACACGCTGAAGCTCTCATACGGAATGAAGACGCACTGGTTGTCCGAACGGTTGTAGTTCGCGATCTGAAGCTTGTTGTCCATCACCCCGATCACCGTAAAATGGATGCCGTTCAGGATAACGTCCTCGTCCACCGCCGGCGCGCCGCCAAACAGATCCTTCGCCACCTTGGCGCCCAGGATCACCACGCGGTATTGATGCTGCCGGTCGTCCTCATTCAGCCAACGCCCCTCCACGATCTTGATGTTCCGCACGATGTCGTACTCGGGCCACACTGCCCGCACCGACACATCCTTTTCCCGCCCCAGATGCTGTGCCTTCACGCCGTTCTTCATGATCTCCGGCGAAAGCTTGTCCACCAGAGGAACAGACTCCTTGACGATGTTGGCGTCCGCATACTCCAGCCGTACCCGCCGGCCGGATCGCAATCCCCCGGCCTGCTCGCTGGTCTGTCCGCCGATGGTCAGCACCAGGTTCTGCCCCACCGCCGTGAACGCCTTCACCAGCGCGCGCTCAAAGCCATCGCCGTAGCTGATGAGGATCACAAACACGTCACCCCACGCCAGGCTGAGCGTGGTGAAGATGGAACGCTGCCGGTGAAACCGCAATGCCGCGATGCTCTCCGCGAAGATATGCCGCCAGGTCATGATGCACCTCTCGGCGCTCGTGGCGCAGAGCCTCCACCGGAGTCAGCGCCGCCGCCGCCCTCGCCGGCGGCAGGGCCGACGCCACCGCCACCAACCCAGCGCCAGCGTCGCAAACGCCAGCATGTTCCACTGGATCGGCAGGCCGGAAAACATCGCCGGCATGGGCAGCGCGTTCACCGCCGTGGAGAGGCCCCACACCAGCAACAGCCCCGCGGCCCCGCTCAGCACCGCCAGGAAGAGTCCCTCCAAAAAGAAGTCCAGGAGAATCCTGTGGCTGGTCGCGCCCAGAGCCTTCTTCAGCCCGATCTCATTGGTCCGTTCGGCCACCGCCATCATCATCGTGTTCATCACGCCCACGCTTCGCCAGCGACAGCGTCACCAGCGACACCACAGCCAGAAAGATCTCACCGCATTGAAGATGGAGTCGAACATCTGCGCGCTCTCGATGGAATCGAAGATCCGCAGTGCGCCCGGGTCCACCGGCGAGAAGTTAGAGAGCCGCCCCAACGCCGCCTTCACCTGCGCCTGCGCCTCTTCCCAATGCGCCACGTCCGCGGGCCGGTATAGAAAGCCGTCAATCCGCCCCCTCCGCATACTCGCGCCGGCTCGCCGGCATGTCGCGCAGCAGCGCGCTCCCGGCACCAGGATCTTGTCGTTGTCCCAACCATCGTAGGAGCTGTTCTGGTCCTTCTCGCTCATCACGCCGATCACGGTGGGGGGTAGTTGTTCAGATAGAACTGCTCACCCAGCGGCAGCAGCTTCTTCTCAGAGTTGCTTCCGCACGCTGCTGCCCAGCACCGCCACGCGCCGGCCTTCGCGCACGTCATCCCTGCTGACGGTGCGCCCGCGCTCCACCGGCAGGTTCCGCAACTTCAGATAGTCCGGCGTCACCCCCAGGGAAAGAAACCGTCCGGAATTCGTCGCGCTCCGCGCCGGCACCTCGTACCTCTGTGCTCGGCCGCCGCCACCTGGATCGCCGGGCGTCGCACGAATAATCTCCAGGTCTCTTTCTCAATAGTACGCGCCGCCCGCCCGCTGGCCGCCCGCCTGCTCCTCGGTCACCCCGCCATACACAAAGACGATGTTGTCGCCGATCTGCGCCATGTTCTTCCGCTGGCCTGCCGGAATCCATCGCCCAGCGCAGACATCAGCACCAGTGACGCAATCCCCCAGGCAATGCCAAACAACGTCCGGAAAGCTGCGCAGCTTGTTTCCGGTGCAGGTTCGCCAGCGTCTGCTGCCGGAAGAGGTCCAGCACCAGCTCGCCGCCGCATCCGGCGGTGGCTGCGCCGCTGCGCGGGGCCGCGTCCATGGCCGCCATCACTTCCGGTTCTAGTAGCGCACTACTGGGAAGATTCCTGCTTTCCTGTTGGTAGTACGCGCGCAACCCCGGCGATGTTCCCACGGCTCCCCGGATTCCCGTCACCCGTAACTTTCGCGGGCGAGCGTCTGCCAGAATGGGACCAATGCCGTCTCTGGGCAAACCCCACGCCAGCCCCACCGGGCTCGTCACGATGCCGCCTTTGTGATGCACGATCCCGGCCCCGCTCACCCCGGAGTCGCCGGATCGCTGCCGCGCCATCAAGAAAGCCCTCGATCGCGCCGCTCTCTTCGACAGGCTCACCCACATCCCCGCCCGCCCCGCCTCCGGACGACGATCTCCACCTTTGCCACACCACGCGCTACCTCGCCACCGTGCGGCGATGCCGCCCGCAAATCCGCCACGCTCAGCACCGGCGATACCGCCCTCGGCGAACACCCCTCACCGGCGCCACCCTGGCCGCCGGCAGCCCCTGGCCGGGATTGACTCCGTCGTGACCGGCCGCACCCGCAACGCCTTCGCCGCCGTCCGCCCCCCGGCCATCACGCCACCGCCTCGCGCGGCATGGGCTTCTGCGTCTTCAACAACGCCGCCATCGCCGCCCGCCAGCCCGCAAGGTCTACGAGTCGAGCGCGTCCTCATCGCCGGTGGGACGTCCACCACGGCAACGGCACCCAGGACATCTTTACGAGGATCACGGCGTCTTCTTCTTCAGCACCCACCAGTGGCCCTGGTATCCCGGCAACGGCGCGGCCACCGAAACCGGCGCCGGTAGCGGCAAGGGTACAACGATGAACTGCCCCTTCCCGGCTGGATCCGCCACGCCGAAATCGTCGGCGCCTTCCGCAAACTCGTGCCCGCGATGGCGGCCTACCGGCCCGAACTCGTCATCCCCTCACGCCGGCTTCGATTCCGCCGCGCCGACCCCTCGGTCG
>JADKID010000007.1 GCA_016721425.1 Bryobacterales bacterium
TTCTTGGCGGCGAACTTCTCCGGCGTCTGCTGGTCACTGAGCACGTACATCTTCTTGTCGGCGCCCAGCAGCGCGTACTTCCACTGGCCGTTGCCGGACTTGACGCAATCGCGGACGCACTTCTCGGTGGGGGTCACGCCCATGTGGGCGTGGTCGGCTCCGCACATGGTGTCGGTGATGACTCCGGTGTAGGTCTTGGGGCGGGTCTGGGCGGATAGGGCGGCGCAGAGGATGAGGGAAAGAGTCAGGGCTTTCATGGTTGTGGTTCCTTTTTGGTGGATATGAGTTCGAGGCCCTTCGGGTGGTTGAGGCGGAGCCAGAGGGCTTCGTATTTGGCCGGATCGAGGGGCGCTTTCAGTTGGAATTCCTCCGCGCCGAGGGAAAACTGGTAGGGGCCGGCGGTGGAGATATTGGGGAGATCGGCGACGCGCCAGGTGCGGGATTGGGCCGGGCGCTTCGATTCGTACACGATTTTGTCTTCGAAGATGTGGAGGACGCCTTCGCTGCCCTGGATCGCCTTCACGTGCTTGGCAGGGAGGGACCATTGGGGCGTGCCGGTGGTGTCGGCCAGGCGGGCGAGGAGGCGCGGGCCGAGTTTGTCTTTGAGCGACGCATAGACGGCGGGGATGCCGGGCTTGCCGGTGAGGGTGAAGAGGTAGGACTGGTCTTTGCCGAGGAGCAGGCGGCGATCGGCGTAGGTGGTGACGCGGATCTGGTTGTCATCGGTCAGCTCGAATTCCTGGATGTCGAGCCAGGCGACGTCGATTTTGGATTTGGCTTTGCCGGGCTTGGTCCTCTCAAACGACACACCCTCCGGCGTGAGCTTCAGCGTGCCGGCGTGCTTCCGGGGCAGGTCGTGGTGGCGGGCGGGGAACTCGAAGTTCTGCGCGGCCAGCGGCGTGAGAAGAGATAAGACGATCAGGCAGAGATTTGTTTTTTGACTTCGAAGTTCCATTTCCACACCTCGTAGATTGCGGGATAGATGACGAGCTCGAGCAGGAAGGACGTGAAGATGCCGCCGATCATGGGGGCGGCTATGCGCTTCATGACGTCGGCGCCGGCGCCGGTGGACCACATGATGGGGACCAGGCCGACGAACATGGTGGCGACGGTCATGAACTTGGGCCGGATGCGCTTGACGGCGCCGTGGAGGATGCAGGCCTGGAGATCCTTGAGGCTGTTCAGGCGGCCGGCGAGGCGGGCGTCTTCATAGGCGATGTCGAGGTAGAGCAGCATGAAGACTCCGGTTTCGGCGTCCACGCCGAGCAGGGCGATGAGGCCGACCCAGACTCCGATGCTCATGTTGTAGCCGAGGTAGGAGAGCAGCCAGATGGCGCCGACAGCGGAGAAGGGAACGGCGAGGAGGATAATGCCGGTCTTCACCATCGAGTGGGTATTCAGGTAGAGCAGGATGACGATGAGGAAGAGCGTCAGAGGGAGGACGATCTTGAGCTTTTCGCGGACTCGCTCCATGGCCTCGTACTGGCCGCTCCACTGGAGGGAGTAGCCGGGGGGGAGCTTGACCTTGTCGCGGAGCAGCAGCTTGCCCTCGTCCACGTAGGAGCCGATGTCGCGGCCGGTGATATCGACGAAGACGTAGCCGGTGAGCAGGCCGTTTTCGTCGCGGAGCATGGAGGGGCCGCTGGCGAGTTTTACCGTTGCCAGTTGGGAGAGCGGAATCTGGGTGGCTCCGCTCATGACGGGGATGAGGACGCGTTTCAGGCTGGAGATGTCGCTGCGGTAGTCGCGGAAGTAGCGGACGTTGACCGGATAGCGCTCGCGGCCCTCCACCGTGGTGGAGACGTTGTCGCCGCCGATGGCGGACATGACGATCATCTGGGCGTCTTCGATGGAGAGGCCGTAGCGGGCGAGCTGATCGCGCTTCCAATCGAAGTCCACGAAGTAGCCGCCGCCGGTGCGCTCGGCGAAGACTCCGCGGGTGCCAGAGACGTTTTTGAGGAGCGACTCGATCTGGATGCCTAGGCGCTCGATTTCGTTGATATCGGCGCCGTAGACCTTGATGCCGACCGGGGTGCGGATGCCGGTGGTGAGCATATCGATGCGGGCCTTGATGGGCATGGTCCAGGCGTTGGAGACGCCGGGGATGGAGAGGCGGGCGTTCATCTCCTCGATGAGCTTTTCGGTGGTGAGGCCGGCGCGCCACTGGGGCTTGGGCTTGAGGAGGATGACGGTCTCGAACATGGAGAAGGGCGCGGGGTCCGTGGAGGTCTCGGCGCGGCCGGCCTTGCCGAAGACGCGTTCCACTTCCGGGAAGCTCTTGATGAGGCGGTCCTGGACCTGGAGGAGGCGCTCGGCCTCGCCCACGGAGAGTCCGGGCATGGTGGTGGGCATGTAGAGGAGGGAGCCCTCGTCGAGGGGGGGCATGAACTCGCTGCCCAGGCTGCGGTAGACGGGGATGGTGAGGGCCACGAGGCCGAGGGCGGCGACGATGACGGCGTATTTCCAGCGGAGGGCGAAGGCGCAGACGGGCTCGTAGAGGTAGATGAGGACGCGGGAGACGGGGTGCTTCTCTTCGGGGTGGATCTTGCCGATGAGAACCGCGTTGGTGACGCGGGCGAGCCAGAGCGGGCGGAACTGGAAGCGCCGCATGTGCATGAAGGCGAGGCGCATGGCGGGGTCGAGCGTGATGGCGAGGAAGGCCGCCACGATCATGGTGAAGTTCTTGGTGTAGGCGAGGGGCTTGAAGAGGCGGCCTTCCTGGGCCTCGAGCGTGAGGACGGGGAGGAAGCTAACGGCGATGACGAGGAGGGCGTAGAAGCTGGGGCCGCCGACCTCCTTGACGGCCTCGATGATGAGGCGCGTGGCGTCGGCGGTGCTCTTGCCGTCCCATTCTTCCAGCTTCTTGTGGGTCTGCTCGACGACGACGATGGCGGCGTCCACCATGGCTCCGATGGCGATGGCGATGCCGCCGAGGGACATGATGTTGGAGGTGAGGCCCATGGCCTTCATGGGGATGAAGGCGATGATGATGGCGACGGGGATGGTGATGATGGGGATGACGGCGCTGGGGATGTGCCAGAGGAAGATGAGGATGACCAGGGAGACGATGGCGAGCTCTTCCCAGAGGGTGTGCTTGAGGTTGTCGATGGAGCGGAGGATGAGGTCGCTGCGGTCGTAGGTGGTGACGATCTCGACGCCGGGGGGAAGGCCGGGCTCGATCTCCTTGAGGCGGGCTTTGACGCGATCGATGACGTCGAGCGCGTTCTCGCCCTGGCGCATAACGACGATGCCGGCGACGACGTCGCCTTTGCCGTCGAGATCGGTGACGCCGCGACGGATGTCGGGGCCGAGGGAGACGGTGCCGATGTCCTTGACGCGGACGGGGACTCCGTTTTCGCTGGCCTTGAGGACGATCTCACCGAGGTCCGATGTGGAGCGGGCGTAGCCGCGGCCGCGGACCATGTATTCGGCGCCGGATAGCTCGATGAGGCGGCCTCCGGCGTCGTCGTTGCCTGCGCGGACGGCGGCCACCACCGTGGCCATCGGGATGTTGAAGGCGCGGAGTTTGTTGGGATCGACCTGGACCTGGTATTGGCGGACGAAGCCGCCGACGGGGGCGACCTCGGCGACGCCAGGGACGGACTTGAGGTAGTAGCGGAGGTACCAATCCTGGTAGGAGCGGAGGTCGGCGAGGGAATGCTTGCCGGTCTTATCGACGAGGGCGTATTGGAAGACCCAGCCGAGGCCGGTGGCGTCGGGGCCGAGCTCGGTGTTGACGCCTTTGGGGAGGCGGGGGAGGACGCCGGAGAGGTATTCGAGGGTGCGGGAGCGGGCCCAGTAGATGTCGGTGCCGTCCTCGAAGATGACGTAGACGTAGGAGTAGCCGAAGTCGGAGTAGCCGCGGACGGCCTTGACGCGGGGCGCGCCGAGCATGGCGGTGACGAGGGGGTAGGTGACCTGGTCCTCGACGAGGTCCGGGCTCCGGTCCCACTTGGAGTAGATGATGACCTGGGTGTCGGAGAGGTCGGGGATGGCGTCGAGGGGACGTGGTGCATGGACCACCAGCCCGCGCCGACGGCGGCGGCGACGATGAGGATGACGAGCAGCTTGTAGCGGGCAGATTGCTCGATGACCCAGTTGATCATTTGGCGGCGCTCCGCATGCGGCTTTCGCTATCGAGGAGGAAGGCTCCGGAGGTGACGATGCGCTCGCCGGTTTTGAGGCCGGAGAGGATTTCGACGCGGCCGCCGAAGCGCTCGCCCACTTCGACGCGGCGGGGCTCGAACTTGCCCTCGCCGAGCTTGACGTAGACGGTTTGCTGTTTGCCGGTGTCGACGACGGCGTCCTCGGGGACGCTCATGCGGGCGGAGGCGGCAATGGGGAACTCGACGTTGACGAAGAGATCGGGGCGCAGGGCGAAATCGGGGTTGTCGGCCTCGAGGCGGACCTTGAGGGTGCGGGTTTCGGCGTCGATTTGGGGAATGATGTTGGTGACGCGGGCGGCGAATTTGCGGCCGGGTGAGTAGGAAGGTTCGATGAGGGCGGACTGGCCGAGGCGGATCTGGGCGGCGTCGGATTCGAAGACGTCGGCGAGGATCCAGACGCGGCTGAGGTCGGCGAGGGTGTAGAGCTCCATCTCGGGCTTCACCATCTGATTGGCGTAGGCGTTGCGCATGGTGATGAAGCCTGTGGCGGGGGCGAGGATGGTGAGGGTCTTGCGGGGCTGGCCGGAGCGCTCGAGTTCATCGATGGCGGCGGCGTCCATGCCCCAATGGTGGAGGAGACGCTGGCGGGCGGCCTCGACCATGCCGGAGTTGGCGAGGGAGACTCCGGGGACCGGGGAGTGCTCCATGGAGTCTTTGGCTTTGCGGGCGAGGAGGTATTCCTGCTGGCTCGCTGTGAGCTCGGGGCTGTAGAGGGTGAGGAGGGGTTCGCCCTTTTTGACGAGGCGGCCGGTGAAATCGGCGTTGACCTTTTCGATCCAGCCGTCGAAGCGGGTCTGGACCTTGGTGACGCGGGTTTCGTCGATGGCGATTTTGCCGGGGACACGCATGGTTTCGGTGCCGTGGTAGGGCTCGACCGTGCCGGTTTTCAGGCCGATCCACTGTTGTTTTTCGGCGGGGACCATGACGGGGGCTTCGGCGCGGACGGGGACGAGGGTGTTACCGGTTTCGGGGTTGATGCCGGGCTTGTCGGAGCGGTATTGGGGGGCTTGGGGGTCTTGGTAGTAGAGGATGGCCCCTTCCGGTTCGGTTGTTTTGGCGCCGTCGGGGACTAGGGCCATGCCGCAGATGATGCAGGCTCCGGGTTTATCGGAGTGGATGTGGGGGTGCATGGGGCAGTGGTAGCCCTGGGGGTTTTGGGTGGTGGCTTTGGGGGCGGTAGTGGGGAGATGGTACCAGCGGTCGTAGCCGAAGCCGAGGAGGAAGGCGGCGGCGATGAGGAGGAGGATGGCTGGGGTTTTATTCATGACGGGCTCCCAGCGGGTGAGGGGACACCGCTCCCTGACGGTCGCGGCTCAGAAACGAGAGGCGAGCGGGCAACGAGGGGCGAGCGGGCGAGAAGGAGAGGGCGGGGCGGCATTAGTTCTCCTCCACTAGGATGAGGCCGGTCATCTCTTCCAGGCGGATGAGGGCGAGGTGGTAGTCCATCATGGCCTCGTGGTAGCTCTCTTCGGCTTCGCGGACGGCCATGAGGTTCATGAGCAGGGTGAGGAAGTCTACCTGACCGGTTTCGTAGGCGGTCATGGAGGATTCCAGGGTGAGGGCGGTTTGCGGGATGAGGGTGGTGGAGTAGATGCGGAGGAGGCGCCAGGTGGCGCCGGCCATCAGCCAATCGTCCTTGATGCGGAACATGAGGGTGTTGCCGGTGGCCTGGTAGCTGCGGCGGGCCGATTCGAGGGAGTGGGCCTGTTCGGCGACCATGGCGCGCTGGCGGCCGCGGGTGAAGTAGGGGAGGTTGAAGTCCACCTTTGCCTCGAACATGGGGGCCATCAGGCCCATGTTGTAGTAGCCGCCGGAGACGGTGTAGTCGATGGCGGAGTCCTTCCTGGCGAGGTTGAGGGCGAGCTCGGTGCGCTGGATGTTGGTGCGGTCTCGGACGAGCATGGGGGACCAGCCCTGGGCCTGCTGGTAGAGGGTCTCGAGGGCGACGACGGATTCGCGGGGCTCCACTTCGGGGGGCTTGGGGATGGCGGCTTCGAGGGGGCGGACGCAGAGGGCGTTGATTTCCGCCTCGCGGCTACGGCGCTCCTGATCGAATTTAGTGACCTTGGCTTCGAGCAGAGTGAGTTGAGTTTGGGCTTTGAAGAGATCCGGCTGGGCCGCCTTGCCGATGGCGTAGCGGGCCTCGGTGGCCTTGATGATGCGCTCCTGAAGCTGGCGGTTGCGCTCCATTAGGTCCAGCATGCTGTGGGCGTGGTGGAGGCGGTGCCAGGCGGTTTTGAGGCGAGCGGCGACGGAGAGCTGCACCTGCCAGTATTCCTGTGTGATGGCGTCGGCCTCCTTGATGGCAATGCGGGCGCGGAGGTCGCGCTTGCCGGGGGCGGGGAAGTTTTGACCGATCATGAAGCCGATGTTGGAGAGCGGCTCGACGCCGAGGCGCTGACCGGGGAGGGGGCTGCCGACGCTCTTGTAGCCGAGGGAGAGCATGGGGTCGGGGAGGCTCTTTTCGATGGCGGGGCGCTGGCGGGCGGCCTCCAGTTTCTTGCGGGCGGCCAGGATCTCGGGATTGCGCGTGAGCGCGTCGTTCAGCAGGGCGTCAAAGCCGCTGCCGTCGAGGAGGCAAAGGAGAAGAGGTATGGCGAGCATCGGGACCTCGTACTATACGTGATGACACTGAGGGCGTGCAGGGGCGCGAGGAGGCGTGAGTTCAGATGCGGAGTGCGGTGAGGGTGGGTGGACTGGGCGAGAAGGGGAGCGCCTGAGTGTTGACCCGCAGCGGTCCGGCCGGGTGCAGCTCGATGGTTGCGGGCGCGGCCATGATGGCCGGAGCGTCAATGCCGATGTCGGCCTTGGCTTCGACGGCGTCGAAGGCGGCGGGCTGCCATGCGCAGGATTCCGATTTCTGTGGTTGCGGCTTAGGGCAGCAGTCGTGGGCGGGGGCCGTGGGTTGGGATTGCTGTTTGGGCTGGCAGTTTTTGCAGGGTGCGGCGACGAGGCTGAGCGCCACGAGCGCAGTGACCGCGAGTTGGAGCCAGGGGCGCAGCATCGAAGAACGATCCCAATATAGCAGACGTCTGGTACCCTGTTAGGAATCGGATTCGTTTCTGGGGACACGATGATGAAGAAGTATTGGGGAGGGGCACGATGAGTATGACGACTCGCAGGGGCTTTGTGGCTGGCCTAGCGGCCGCGCCGGCCGTGTTGGGCTCGAACAAATCAGGAATGAAGCTGCCGGTCACGGGCAGCGGGGCGCACCAGTTTGAGGTGCACCACGATTGGGGCGAGGTGCCCAAGTCGATCCGATACGGCAACACGCACGGCGTGGGCGTGGACGCGCAGGGGCACGTCTATGTGCACCACACGGTGCATGCCACGTCGGAGAGCGAAGACACGATGGTGGTCTTTGATAAGAAGGGCAAGTTCGTGCGGAGTTGGGGTAAGGAGTTCAAGGGCGGCGCGCACGGCCTGACGATCCACAAAGAGGGCAAGGACGAGTTTCTTTATTTGTGCGACACCAAGCGGGCGCTGGTGGGGAAGTATTCGCTCCAGGGCGAGAAGGTGTGGGAGGTAGGGTATCCGGAGCAGGCTCCGGCCTACAAGCCGGGCGCGGACGGCAAGCGGATCAAGTACAGCCCGACTAATTTGGCGATTGCGCCGAATGGCGATGTGTATGTGGGCGACGGGTATGGCTCGAGCTTCGTGAACGTGTATAGCCCGAAGGGCGAATGGAAGTTCGTATTTGGCGGCAAGGGGAAAGAGGCCGGGCAGTTGGACAGCCCGCACGGCATTGCGATCGACACGCGAGGCAAGGAGCCGCGGGTGTTGGTGGCAGACCGTTCAAACCGGCGATTCCAGTATTTCGGGCTGGACGGCAAGCATCAGGCGTTTGGCGCAATAGGCGACGTCAAGCTGCCGTGCCATTTCGATCAGCACAAGGGGCTGTTGCTGGTGCCGGATCTGGAAGCGCGTGTGACCTTGATGGACAAGGAAAACAAGGTGCTGGCGCAGTTGGGCGACGACGAATCCAATACATGGGGCAAACTCCGTAAGGAGCCGCGCGAGAAGTTCGTGCCCGGCAAGTTTGTGTGCCCGCACTCGGCGTGCTTTGACAAAGACGGCAATATCTTTGTGGTGGAATGGGTGGAGGTAGGCCGCGTGACCAAGTTGAAGCGGATCTCCTAACCACTCCCCCATGATCGACCTCACAATTCGTAAGGCTACCCCGGCGGACGCCGAGTTTCTGGTACGCGGCAATGCGTCGATGGCGCTCGAGACTGAGCACCTTTCGCTGGATCTGGACCGGCTGCGCGACGGCGTGCACGGGCTGTTCGACGTGCCGTCGCGCGGCGTATACTATGTGGCCGAGAGCGGCGGTCGGCGCGTGGGCCAGATGATGATCACCTATGAGTGGTCGGACTGGCGCAACGGTGATTTCTGGTGGATTCAGAGCGTGTGGGTGGAGCCCTCTTTCCGCGGGCAGGGTGTATTTAAGGCGTTGTACGCGCATGTGGAAAAGCTGGCGCGGGCCAATGGCGGCGTGGGCCTGCGGCTCTACGTGGAAAAGGACAACGAGCGGGCGATGGGGACATACGTGCGGTGCGGCATGGCGCGCACGGCGTACGAAATGTTCGAGGTGGATTTCGTGATCCAGCGGGCCGAGTCGCACTGAGCATGGAACTCATCCAGCACTGGATCACCAACTATGGTTATTTTGGCATCTCAGCGCTGCTGGCATTGGGGATCGTGGGTCTTCCAATTCCGGATGAGACGATGCTGGCGTTCGCGGGCTTCCTGATTTTCAAAGGCGAGTTGAAGGCGGTGCCGACGGGGTTGGCGGCGATTGCTGGCAGTTTCTGCGGCATCACGATGAGCTACGTTCTGGGCCGGACGACGGGCTACCCGCTGCTGCACCGCTACGGCAGATACGTGCGGATCACGGAGAAAGAGATCATGCGGGTGCATGATTTCTACCATCGCATCGGTGGCTTCTCGCTGACGTTTGGCTACTACATCGCGGGGGTGCGGCATCTGACGGCGTACGTGGCCGGCGCGTCGAAGCTGGAGTACACCACGTTTGCCGCCTTTGCCTATACGGGCGCGGTGATCTGGTGCGGGACGTTTCTGACTCTGGGGTATGTGCTGGGCGACCGGTGGAACGAGATTTTGGGGTTGGCGCACCGCTTTGGTGTCCATGCGGCGATTGCACTGGTCGTGGTGGCGGCGATTGCGGGTGCGTGGTGGTGGTGGACGAAGAAGAGGCGGGCATGAGGGTACTCTCCAATGGCCAGAGATGGGTGGCTGTCACCGTGGCTAGGGCTCGCTAGGGTGCGGTTTTTCGTCAAATGAGTACACGAAGCGCACTGATCGAACAACTGCGCGGCTACCGACCGGCAGATGCGCACGAAGAGCGGATGCGGGTGCGCATTCTGGAGTTTGTGGTGGCGCACGCGGATTGCTTCCGGCGGACGCTGGCGGGCGGGCACGTGACGGGATCGGCGTGGGTGGTGAACCGGGAACGGACGCACACGCTGCTGGTGCACCACCGGCGTCTGGGGAAGTGGTTGCAGCCGGGTGGCCATGCGGAAGAGGAGACCGACGCGCTGGCTGTGGCTGTGCGGGAGGCTGAGGAGGAGACGGGACTGCGGGTGCGGCCCGTTTCGCCGTTGATCTTCGACTTGGACGCTCACGATATTCCAGAGCGCAAGAAAGAGGCCGCTCACGTGCACTATGACATCCGCTTTCTGGTGGAGGCGGACATGGCGAGGCGGGTGGTGGTGAGCCCGGAATCGCGCGCCGCGGAATGGGTCCGGCTGGATCACGTGGCGGCGGTGAACACGGATGAGTCCGTGCTGCGGATGGTGAGAAAGACGTCGGCCTGAGGGTGGGCAGGAGCTGTTTTTTGAAACAGAGTTGAAAAAACAGTGCGGATCGGTCAAGTTTTGGACTACACTCTAAAGTCCATCGGCGATTGACCCGATGAGTGAATCAGGAAGTACTGTGTGAACAGACCTGCATCCGACGACATCGCCCTAATTTGTTACCGATCCGGGCTTTCTCCAGAAGACTACATATCCTTCCCAACGAGGGCGCCGCTTCCTCGTTGGGCAGCGCCGGCGGGGACGCACCAGGAGCCGCTTGACGCTGGTCCGGCGGCGCCGCCTGCCGGGGCACTGCCGCGGTCTGTGGCGGAGCCAGCCGGAGCCGTGGCTCAGCGGGCGGGACTGCGGGCGCTGTTTGCAGCGTTGAGCAGTGGCGAAGGGGCGGAAGTGCCTGCCACGACGAGTCTGGCGCGTCCGGTGATCGTTCTGCCGGCGGCGCGAGGCATGGGGTGCACGACGATCGTGTCGACTCTAGCTGACGCCTTCCGGGAAGCCGGGGACCGGGTTCTGGTCCTGGACGACAGGAATGACGGGCTGCTGGCGGCGCACTTTAGCGGGCTGCTGGCGACCGGGGAACTGGGTGTGCCGATCCTGACGAGGGAAGGTGTGACGGCGGTATCCCCCGCGTTGGGTGAGGACTGGGTGACGGACTCGATGGCACGCCACCGGCTGGACTACCGCTGGGCGTTTCTCGACGGAGTGGAACTGGGTGGGGCGGCCGTTTCGCCGCCGATGATTGCCGACGGCACGTATCTGGTACCGGTTTGCCCTGACTTACGCGGGGCGCGCGCGGCCGTGGCGCTGGCCCGGCAGGCAGATGCGCTGGAAAGCGAGTTGGGCCGTAGTTTGAATCTGCACTTCGTGTTGAATCAGTGGGATTCGTCGCGAGGCATGCAGGCTGAGGTTCGGGACCAGCTGAGCCATCGTCTGGGGCGGAGGCTGGCGCCAGTGGTGATCTCCTACGCGGTGGAAATCGAGGAGTCGCTGGCAGAAGGGTCGACCGTGATCCGCCATGCAGCGGACTCGATGGCGGCATCGGAGTTTCGTAGCCTTGCTGGCTGGATGACCAGTGTAGGCGTGAAGGCATAACGGATTTGCCCGGCTGGAGGGGAAATGACCGCATCTGAGACTCGACCGGTGAGGCCGTACCGCGGCAACTGGTTGTCCCGCATTCTGGTACTGATGTCGGTTGCCCTATTGGGGCTGCTGGTCACCGTCCCGTTTGACTGGAAGGACCAGGCTTTGTTCGGGTTGCTGACTGTTGTGCTGGCAATTTGGCTGGACCGGCGGACGGGCCGCTACACGGTGACGCTGGTTCTGGTGTTTTTGTCTGTTTTCAGCACGGCGCGCTATGCCTACTGGCGGGTCTTCGAGACTTACCGGCATCTGGCGGCGAACGGGTTTGCGGACCTGCAGTGGGATGTAGTCTTCGTCCTTCTGTTGTTGGGCGCCGAGGCCTATGCGATTGTGATTCTCCTGCTGGGCCACTTCCAGAGCCTGAAGCCGCTGAACCGGAATCCCACTCCGATGACGAGAGAGGTAGAGGCGTGGCCCAGCGTCGATGTCTTCATCCCGACTTACAACGAGCCGCTCGATATCGTGCGGCCGACGGTGCTGGCGGCGATGAATATGGATTGGCCGCAGGACCGGATGCGGATCTACATTTTGGATGACGGGCGGCGGGAGGAGTTCAGGGCTTTTGCCGAGGAGTGCGGCGCGGGCTATATGACGAGGCCGGACAACCAGCATGCCAAGGCCGGCAACATCAATCACGCCTTGAAGCTGACCTCAGCGGAGTTCGTGGCGATCTTCGATTGCGATCACATTCCGACGCGGTCGTTCCTGCAGATGACCATGGGCTGGTTCGGGCAGGATCCGAAGATGGCGATGATGCAGACTCCGCACTATTTCTACACGCCGGACCCGTTTGAGAAGAATCTGGGGGTCTTCCGGCAGGTGCCGAACGAGGGTTCCCTTTTCTACGGAGTGATTCAGGACTGCAACGATTTTTGGAACGCTACATTCTTCTGCGGGTCTTGCGCCGTCATTCGCAGGACGTGCATCGAGGAGATCGGCGGGATTGCGGTGGAGACGGTGACCGAGGATGCACACACGGCATTGCGGATGCAGCGCCGAGGCTACAACACCGGTTATATTCGCTTTCCGCAGGCGGCGGGGCTGGCGACGGCGAGCCTGGCGGACCATATCGGCCAGCGGATTCGCTGGGCGCGCGGGATGGTTCAGATCCTGAGGACGGACTTTCCGCTGCTGGGCCGCGGCCTGAAGGTGGAGCAGCGATTCTGCTACCTGAACAGTACGTTGCACTATCTCTATGCGGTGCCGCGGCTGATCTTCCTGACCGCTCCGCTGGTCTACCTTTTACTGAACCGGTCGAACGTATACGGTTACGTGGGCACGATTCTGGCCTATGCGTTTCCGCATCTGGCGCTGGCTACGGTTACCAATTCGCGGATTCAGGGGCGCTTCCGGTACTCCTTCTGGAATGAGGTTTATGAGACGGTGCTGGCGCCCTATATTCTGCTGCCCACTCTGGCAGCGCTGGTGAGTCCGAAGCATGGCAAGTTCAACGTGACGCCAAAGAGCCATGGATCTGAGCACAGCTATTTTGCCTGGAAAGTGGCGCTGCCGTTCATGATTCTGCTGGCGTTGAACACAGTCGGAATCTTGTTAGGGGCGTTGCGGCTGACTACTGAGCCCGAGCGGCAGGGGCCGCTGCTGATGAATATGGTATGGGCGGCCGTCAATATGCTGATTCTGGGAGCTTCGATCGCGGTGGCGGCCGAGCAGCGCCAGAGGAGGGCGGAGGCGCGGTTGGAGCGGCGCTACGCTTCGAGGCTCATTCTGGAAGATGGCACGGTGTGGAACGGGGAAACGGTGGATCTCTCCAACAGCGGTGCGGCGATGAGTCTGACGGTGCCATTTGAAAAGGCGTGCGGACACTCGGCGATGCTGTTGATATCGCCACCGGATGATGAGATTGCGCTGCCGGTAACGATTGCGGGCGGAACGGGCGACACAGTCCGCCTGACGTTCCGTGACCTGAGCATCGCGCAGCGGGAAGGATTGACACGGATCATCTTTGGCGCGGCGGATTCGTGGCTCACAGGCCACAACGCCGCCGAGCAGGACCGGCCGATGCGCAGTTTCTGGATGATATTCAAGATTTCGATGCGGGGACTGATGCTGGTGCCGAGGGCCCTATTCGCCCGGAGCGAGACGCCTGAGCCGGCTCCGGGTCCGGTGGCGCCGCAGCGGCGGACAACGTTGCCGGTGGTGTTGCTGGCCCTGGGGCTAGGGGCGGCAATGGCGACGCAGGTGCAGGGCACCCAGCAGAACACGACTGCGGCGGCGCCGGCGCCGGTAGCGGTAAGCGAGAGTTCCGGCGCGCGTAGTTTCAGCGAAGCGCGCGATTTCCGGAATCTGGGGCAGCGCCAGCCGATTCTTCTGCGCGGCGCCGAAGCGCGGGCCGCCATGTCGTTCAGCTTGCCGGTGACGAAGGTAGCAACGCAGGCCCGGTTGGGTCTGAACTACCAGCTTTCGCCGGTTCTGGAGCCGAACAACAGCGTCATCCAGGTAGTTCTGAACGGGTCGCCATTGGGAGCGGTGCCGCTGGAGCGAGCCATTGGCGGCGGGACGGCCTTCAACCATCTGCAGATTGATCTGCCGGCGGAATTGCTGGTGGCTGAGAACACAATCACTTTTGAACTGACGGGGCGATGCGCCGGCGGTTGTGCTAACGCGGACGGAGAGATCCGTACCCTGATCGATCTGACGAGCACGCTTTCCGTTTCCGGAGAGATCATACCGCTGCCCAACGATTTGGCCCAGATGCCGACGCCGTTTTTTGATGCCATGGCGCAGCAGCCCGTGGAGATCGGCTTTGTCATGCCGGCCGACGCCGACCTGCGGACGCTCCAGGCCGCGGGCGTACTGGCATCGTATTTCGGGGCGATGGCCGACCACCGGGGAGTCCGTTTTCAGGCGGTGCGGGACGGGTTCCCGCACGGGAATGCAATCGTGTTCGCGCTGGCGGGCACGGCGGAGTTGATTCAGCTGCAAATGCCGTCCGTCAATGGGCCGGTGGTGGCAATTCGGGAGAACCCTTCCGATGCGGCTGGCAAGCTGCTTGTATTCGCGGGATTGGACAGCAATCATCTGCTGATGGCGGCGCGGGCATTCGCTTTGCAGCAGGCGCCGCTGCGGGGTGATCTGTCTCCGGTGAACAATCTGCAGATGCCGGCTCCGCGTGTGCCTTATGATGCGCCGCGCTGGATGAATCTGGAGCGGATCATCCGCCTGGGAGACGGGACGCCGGCGGAGCAGTTGCGGGTGGCTGGCACAGGAACGGTGAGATGGTATTTCCGGCTGCCGCCGGACCTGTACTTCGGGCAGCGCGAGAGTGTGCCATTGCGGCTGAACTACCGATATGCCCAGTTGCCGGCGGGTGCGCGGGCAGAGGTCCGGGTTCGCATCAACGGGGTGCAGATCGGCACGCGGCGATTTGAGCGTAGCGGCAATATTGATACGTTCCGGGACACGCTGGAGATCCCCGTGGCCGCGCTCTATCCGCGCAACACGCTTTCCGTGGAGTTCAACTACATTGATGATTCGGGGCGGCCTCAAACGCAATCGGGCGGGCAGCCGTTGGGCATCGTTCTGCGGGATTCCGAGCTGGATCTGCGGCGCGTACCTCACTTTGCGAGATTGCCGCGTCTGGACTTGTTCGCCAAATCCGGCTTCCCGTTCACCCGGCTAGCCGATTTGTCAGAGACGGCGGTAGTTTTACCGAGCAGGCCTGCTCCGGAGGAGTTGACGGCGTATTTGGAGATGATGGGATTTTTCGGGGCGCAGACGGGAATGCCGGCCTTGCGTGTGGAGGTGATAGACGGCCAGCGCGCCCTGACGGCGCAGAACCGGGATTTGCTGGTGATCGGTTCGCCGCAGAGTCAGCCGCTCTTTGCGTCCTGGGCCAGCCAGGCGCAGGTCCACGTGGGAAGGGGTGAGTTGGTGTTGAACCGGGCCGCCTCGCCGTGGGTGCGCTTGCGGGCTCTTCCGCTGACGCCATCTTGGAGCGAAAGGAAGCGGCTGAAGGAGTTCATCTCCGGCGAGGCTAGTCCGGGCATCGTGATCCAGGCGTTTGTGTCGCCGCTGAATCCGGGGCGTAGCGTGGTGGCGATCAGCGGCCCGACGCCGCAGGCGTTTGAGTCGTTTGTGGATTTGCTGGACCGGTCGACGCGAAACGACGAGGTGTTCGGCGTGGTGAGCGTGCAGAGCGGCGGCCGCTTTGTTTCGTTCTCCTACGGGCGAGAGGACTACGTGCTGGGCGTGTTGGGGTGGCGCGATGCTCTCGATTACTGGATTGTCCGCTATTTATGGCTAGTGCCGATCGTGGTGCTTTTGCTGGCATGGCTGCTGGCGAGGCACACGGCCCGCTGGGCCGAATGGCGGGCTGGGGCCAGGCTGCGAATGGAAATATGATGACGCGGCGCGAAGTCATGATGGTGTCGTTGCCGGCGGTCGGGGCTCCACCCCGGCCTTCCGGCGACGGGCGCTGCGTGTGGCCGCTGTGGAACAGTCTCGCCGAGTTTCTGGTGGACGGACAGGGGCGGATGATCGACCATTCCGCTGGCGACCGGACGACTTCGGAGGGGCAATCCTATGGATTGTTCTTCGCCTTGGCCGGGAACGACAGGAGACGGTTCGACCGGATTCTGGAATGGACGGAGAACAATCTGGCTGGTGGGGATTTGGGTTCGCGCCTGCCCGCCTGGCTGTTTGGAAAGAGCCCCGGCGGCGCGTGGACGATCCTGGACGGCAATTCTGCATCGGATGCCGACCTCTGGATTGCGTATGTGCTGTATCACGCGGGTCAGATCTGGGGGGAGGCGCGGTACACGGAGTTGGCCAGCCGATTGGCGTCGCGGATTGCGGCGGAGGAAGTGGTGGATCTGCCCGGTTTCGGCCTGATGCTGGCGCCGGGGGCGAGAGGATTCCGGCCGATGGCCGGCGTGACGCAGTGTAATGCGAGTTACGTCCCGCTCCAGGTGGTGCACGGACTGGCTCGTTTTGATGCTGGCGGCCCATGGAATGGGGTCGCCGCGAATGTGCCGAAACTGGTGAAGGCCTCTGCCCCGGCTGGCTTTCCGGTGGATTGGGTGGCGCACCATGCAGGAAAGGGCTTCCAGATGGCGCCGGTGCCCGGAGGAGTTGCGGTAAGCAGCTACGACGCGGTGCGGGTCTATCTGTGGGCGGGGATGCTGGATCCTGGAACGCCGGGCCGGATGGAAATACTGCGAGCCATTCCTGGGCCGCTAACCCGGTTCAGGAGAACGAAATGGCTGGAGAGTGAGATCCTGGCCGATGGCCGGGTTCGGAGGGCTGATAGCCCGCTGTCGTTTGCGGCGGCCTTGGTTCCGTATCTAGCGGCGCACCAGGAGAACGTGACGCTATTTCGTCACAAGCAGAGGCTGGAGGCCGAGGTGCTGGCGCCGCTGAATCACCGGCAGGTGGCGCCGAGGTACTACGACGCCTGCCTCTCTTTGTTTGCCCTGGGATGGAGCGAAGGCGTGTACCGGTTTGACGCGCGAGGTGGTCTGGTATTGGATCGGAGGCGAGTATGTTGAAGCGGATTGTGATGGCGCTGTGGCTGATCTTGGCGGCGGGAGCGGCGCTCCTGACGGCATCCGGGCAAGCCCCGGCCGCGGGCCGGGCGCCTTCGGCGATGGAAGTGCTGATCCGCAAAGCGCGAGCGCTGGAGGGGCGGGGCCGTCTGGATCTTGCGTCGCAGACCTGGCGGCAGATTCTGGTGACGGAGCCGGATCAGGCGGAGGCGTTGGCCGGGATGGCCCGCTGGGCGCACCAGAACAACAGGGCGGACGAAGCACGGGGCTACGAAGAGCGGCTGAAGCGGCTGGGCAAGGTGGATCCGTCGCAGTTCCGGACCGAGCCGGTGAAGAACTACAGCGCGCAGGCTCCGAAGCTGGAGGAGGCTGGGCGTCTGGCGAGAAACAAGCAGTTTGGCGAGGCAATGCGGATCTACCGGGAGGTTTTCGGAGACGATCCGCCGCCCGGTGGCTGGGCACTGGCCTACTACGAGACGCTGGCGTCGACGCCGGACGGTTTGCGGCCGGCGACGGCCGGGCTGCAGAAGCTGATGGAGCGATTTCCGGAGTCGGCGCAGTACCGTCTGGCGCTGGGCCGCTTGTGGAGCTACCGGCCGGAGACGCGGGCTGCCGGCATCAAGCTGCTGGAGGGGGTTGCGGGGCCGGGGGCAGGTGGTGAGGAGGCCCGTTTGGCGTGGCGCCAGGCGCTGATCTGGGATGGTCCGAAGCCGGCCAACCGGGCATCAATGACCAGCTACGTTGCCCGTTATCAGGATGCGGATGTGGAGAAGATGCTGCGCCAGACGCCGGCGGCGGAACCGGTGCGCGCGGTGCAGATGAGCGTGGCCGAGCAGAGCGCCTTCGCGCTGATGAATGCCGGAAAAATGGAAGAAGCCCAGACGGCTTTTGAGGAGATCCTGAAGAACTCGCCGCGCAGCGCAGCGGCTCTCGCCGGTCTGGGTTACGTGGCGATGAAGAAGGAGGAGTTTGCCTCGGCAGTTGAGTATTTTGAGGTGGCGAAGGCGGCGGCGCCGGAAAACAAAGCGGTGAAGGAAGCGCTGGATACCTCGCGGTTCTTCCTTTACCAGCAATCGGGCACGCGGGCGATGAACGCGGGCGAGCTAGCCAGGGCCAAGGGTGATTTCCAGGAAGCGCTAACACTGAGGCCCTCTGATCTGGGTGCGTTACAGGGGCTGGGTGGAACGCTGATGAAGATGGGCGACTATGCGGGCGCGGCTCCGGTGTACGAGAAGCTGGTGAAGGCCAAGGCGGATGACGCGGAGCTGTGGCGCAATCTCTTCCAGGCTCGGTTGGCGGCTTCGGGGCCGAAGGCGAGCCTGGCGCTGCTGAAGCAGATGCCGGTGGGCGTGTTGCGGACATTGATGGGGCAGGCGAGCTTCCAACTGATGGTGGCGACGGCGCAATCTGTGAGTGGCGAGCGTCTGGAGGCGGAGAGGATTGTTGCCGCGGTGCAGGAAAAGGCCAAGGCCGATCCGCTGACGCTGGGGGCGCAACAGCAGATGGAACTGGCGGGCTTGCTCCTGTCGATGGGGCGTTCGGTGGAGGCCGAGAGCTATTACCGTTCGGCGGCGCGCATTGATGCGGGCAACGTGATTGCCTGGGAGGGATTACTGGGGGTTCTGTTACAGACGAGCCGCGATGAGGCGGCGTATGAAGCGTTGCGGGCTATTCCGGCGAAGACCTATGAGGAAGGGCTCGCACGGCCGAATTTTCTGCGATCGGCGGCGCTGCTGCAATCGAAGTTCGGACGTCCGGAGAAGGCCGAGGAACTGCTGGCGCGGTTGTTGAAGTCCGACATTCCGGCGCCGGAACGCAGTTCGGCTTTGCTGATGATGGCCAGCACGCTGCTGGCCAAAGGCGACGCAGCTCAGGCAGACGAGATGGCGTCGCGCCTGGTGGAATCCGATCCGCTGAATTCCGATGCGTGGAAGATCCTGCTGGCGGCGAAACAGCAGAGAAAGCTGCCGGGTGAGGCAGCCGCGGCGGTGAAGCGGATACCGCCGGCGGTACGGGCAAGCCTGGAACAGGACCCGGATTTCATCGGGTTGGCTGCGACGTTGCAGGAGGCTGCCGGTGATACGGAAGGCGCGCTGCAGGGTGTGCGGTCGGCGATGGACCGATACGCGCAACTGAAGAAACAGCCTCCGGTTGGGCTGCAACTGCAGTTCTGCTGGCTGTTGTTAAACGGAAATGGCGACGAACGGGAACTCCATGCGACGCTGGCGGCGTTGCGGGTGCGCCAGGATCTGACGGCGGAGCAGGAGAAGACGTCGCAGGATATTTGGAGCGTGTGGAGCCGGCGGCGGGCCGATGCTGCCCGGAAGGAAGGGGATCTGCGGCGTTGCGTGGCGATATTGGAAGCGGCCAGCCGGCTGATGCCGCGTGATGCGGCGCTGAAGAGCGACCTGGCGGGGGCTTGGCTGGAGGCGGGAGAGGGTCAGAGGGCGATGGCGCTTTATCGCTCACTTCTGAATGAGGGCTCTTCGGCCGACGATTTCGCGGGTGCGATTGGGGCAGCGTTGGCCCAACATGACCCGGTAGGAGCAACGTGGCTGGAGGCAGGATTACGCAAGTATCCAAGAGATGCGCGAATTCTGAATCTTGCGGGCCAGCAGGCGGCGCAGCGCGGTGACTATGCGAGGGCGGAGCGTTTCTGGCGCGAGGCGCTGGCCTTGAAAGGGATCACTCCGTCCTCGATTCCCGGCATGCCGGCCGTGGCTGTTTCGCCGGAGCAGCAGTTGGAGAAGTTGCTGGTGGGCGAGCCGTTGCCGCCAGCGACGGCGACCAATCGCGGGACGCAGACAGCGGTGAATCTGCCTCCGGTGCCGGCGCCAGTGGCAACTCCACCGGTCACCTATACGCCCGATCCGCTCTCGATACCACCGAGAGGGGCGAAGGCTCCAACGTGGAGCGCGCCCTCGATGGCGAACACGGCGCCTCCGCGGGATGCTGCGCCGTATACGGGCGCGCCGGCGGCGGCTGCCATTGATCCCAAGAAGCCGGTGTTGTTGGAGGATCAGGTGCGGGAGCAGCTCAATGCGCTGGAGGGCCGCAACGCGCCGTATTTCGGTGCAGGCGCCGTGGTCCAGGGACGGGATGGACGGTCTGGATTCGAAAAGAGATCTCTCCAGGAAGGTACGTTTGAGGCCAGCTATGTATTCGGAGAGAAGGTGCGCGCGGGCGTGGTGGCGCTTCCGGTAACGGTAAGCAGCGGCGCCTCCGACGGGACTTCTGAGTTACGGCTCGGCATGATGCCGAAGGGCGTTGCGTTCGATTCGATCACCGCCAGTGGCGTCGGCGCGGAGGGGCAGATCTCGACGGCGACATTCGGGTTGCGCGGCGGCACGACGCCGCGTAGTTTCCTGGTGCCGAACTGGGTGGGCGCGATGCGTTTCCGGCCGGCCAACGGTCCGATCACGGTCTCGCTGTCCCGGGAAGCCCTCCGGGACACTCTGCTTTCTTTTGCGGGTATCCGCGATTCGGTCAGCAAGCAGGTTTGGGGCGGCGTGGTGGCCAACAACGCGAGCCTGCGGGCCGATTTTGGCAGCGAAGACCAGGGATTCTATCTGGGCGGCGGCTATCAGACACTGCGCGGGAAGAACGTTGCCACCAACACAAGGCTGGACGTGATGTTGGGCGGCTACAAGAGGGTACTGGTGAAGTCGAATGGCGCGCTGACGGTGGGCGGTTTTGCCACCGGGATGACTTACGACAAGAACCTACGGTTTTTCACGTTTGGCCATGGCGGCTACTTCAGCCCGCAGCGCTACATCCTTTTCAGTGTGCCGGTGGCATGGCGAGGCGTGTGGAACCGCCAATTTGAATACTCGGTTTCCGGCAGTATGGGGCCGCAGACATTCCGGGAAGACTCGTCGGCCTATTTCCCGACCCTGCCGCAGTTGCAGGGCCGCAACGGGCCGTACTATCCGGAGTTCAGCAGCACGGGCCTGAACTACAGCCTGGACATGCGAGGTAACTACATGTTGAGCCCGCACTGGTTTCTGAGTGGAGCGCTGAACGTCAACAACGCACGCAATTTCTCGTCGCAGTCGCTGACGATTCAACTACGCTATTCACCAAAGCCGCAGTTCCTGGGCCGCGACTACGTGTTGCCCTCGGTGCCGGACTGGCGGGGTCAGCAACCCTTCCACCTGGGGTACTAATCGAGAACCGATGAGAACCTTTGTCCTACTCCTGATCTGCGCGAGCGTGAGCGGCTGGGCTCAGTCTCCGATGGCCTGCAAGCGGGTGGATCAGCCCATGACCGCGCGGGCGGAGGGCGTGTCCGAATTGATCAGCGACATTGTGCTGTCCTGCACCGGCGGCGTGCCTGCCGGCAAAGGGCAGCGCGTGCCTGAGTATCAGGTTCTAGTTACGGCGAATACGGCGATATTGAGCAGAGAACTTGTCGCGACGGTGTTCCCGGGCTGGGGCAGAGTGGAGGCCTTACTCCTGGTGGACGAGCCGCAAATGGAATCGCAGGTGGCGTGTGAGCCGGAGGTGGGCGAAGAGAGTTGTCCGCGCTACGGCGGCGAGACCGGAGCGAACGTCTTTCAAGCGAGGCCGCTGCAAGAAAACGCGATCGTGTTTCAGGCAGTGCCGATTGACCCGCCGGGCGACCAGGGGGAGCGGATCGTGCGGATTACGAATCTGCGGGCCCGGCCCAGCGCGCTCCTCAGTGAAGATGGTCCGCCGCAGGTAACGACGGAAGTATCCGTGTTCCAGTGGGATGGGGACAGAGTTTCAGTGGACAATGCGAATCGGCTGAGTGCGCGGGCCCTGCCGGCGGTGCACTTTTCCGTTCGGTCGGCATTCAATGAGGACCCGGGCGCGGACAAGCCGGCTCTGGTTCTGACTCCATCGCTTGTGCCGAAGACCGATCCGGACGCCAGCCGCGGATTTCTGCTTCGATTCGCGGAAGGGTTCTCGTCGGCGTTCCGGCGGAGGAATATTGCCACCAGCGGGTTTGATCCGACCTTCATCGTCAGCCAGGCGATTCCGGGTGCGGTGCTCCAGACGGAGACTGGCTTTTTCAATGACACGTTCCCGAAGGAGAGCGGGCTCAACCTGGCGGGTCTGGCCGACACGGGTACGCGGCTGCGCGTCGTGTTCACCAATATCCCGACGGGCGTTCAGGTCTGGGTGAGCACCAGGGATGTGGCCGGCTCCACCAACTACGACAAGGACTCGCCCCGTGCGTTGCTCACGTATGCGGACCTGCAGGGTGGCGGGCCATTTTCCCTGGTCAACCCGTGGTTGGAATCGGGATATGCGCAACTTTACATCGATGGGGCGTCGGCGTCTGCGACCTGGGAGGTGGTGACTGCCGATCCGTCCCGAGTGGAAGATCTGTACTTTTCGGTGGCGCTGACGTCGCAGGGGGGCAACCTGCGCACGGGCGCGGCGCTGCTGACCGCTACCATTGCGCCGGTGGATGCTCCGCTGGCGGCAACCGAAACGGTGCAGCCGACTCCGGCCTTTGCCCAACTGGTTGAGTTGGTGCCGCAGCCGGCGTTCTCGATCGTGAATACGTTGCCGGGGCCACGTGCCACGGTCTCCAATGCGGCCAGCTATTCCGCCAGTGCGGTGGCGCCGGGTTCTCAGGCGCTCCTGGTTGTTCCGGGCATGAACGCCTCGCCTGTAGAGGCGGAGGGTGATCCGGTGACCCTGTTGGGTGGCGTCACAGTCACGATGATAGACAGTGTAGGATTGGGCGCGGCATGTAAGATATTCAGTGTGGACGGCGCCACGGTGCGCTTCCTGGTGGACCCGCGTGCGCGCGGCGGTCTGGCGGTTGTCAACGTCACCTATCAGGGCCGGCCCGCGGCCACGGGCACCTTTTCCATCGCCACCATCGCTCCCGGTCTCTTCTCTGCTGCCGGTAAGGGGCAGGGCGTCGCGCGGGGCGAGTGGGTGAAGACGAACGGAGGTACGCAGGTGGCGGCTCCGCTGGCGGCTTTCGATCCGGCGTCGGGCGAGTGGAATGCGAGTCCGGTGGACGTAACCGCGGGGACGGACGGCGTCTTCCTGACGCTCTACGGCACTGGCTTCCGCAACCGGCGCGCCTTGAGCTGGGTGACCGTGGAGGTAGGGGGGGTGAATGTGGCGCCCACTTTTGCGGAGGCGCACCCGGATCTGGTCGGTGTGGATCAGCTCAATATCGGACCGCTGCCCAGAACGCTGGTTGGCAAGGGACTGGTGGACGTGGTGCTCTCGGTAGAGGGTAAGCTCGCCAATCGCGTGCAGGTGCTGCTTAAATAGGCTCCTGCATCGTGCCGCAGTGCAACGTGCCGAGACCGAGAACGAGATCGACGCAGTGGATGCCGATGACGTCTCGCCCCGGGAAAAGCTTCGCCAGGGTGTTCAGCGCGATGCGGTCGTTCGGGTCGTGGAAAGTGGGCACCAGCACGACACCGTTGGCGATGTAGAAGTTGGCATACGAGGCCGGCAGGCGCTGGCGATCGTACCAGACGGGCCGCGGCATGGGGAGCTCCACGATACGAAGCTTGGTACGGCGCAGGAGAGCTAAGTTCTCCTGGAGCGGCCCGTAGTTGGCGTCGGCGCGATCCTCCTCCACCACAGTGACCACCGTCCGTTCATTGGTGAAGCGCGCCAGGTCATCCACATGGCCGTGCGTGTCATCACCGGTGATGCCGCGATTGAGCCAGATCACCTTCTGCACACCGAGGTAGCCGTCAAAGAGCGCTTCGAGTTGGTCCCTCTCGATGCCCGGATTGCGCGCCTGGATGTCGCTGAGCAGGCACTCTTCCGTGGTGAGCATCAGGCCGGCGCCATTGACGTCGATGCTGCCGCCCTCCAGCACCACGCGCGTGCCATTCCAGCCGGGCTGCACCACCGGGACCTTGGAGAACCGCGCCGCGCGTTCGCCGGCCTTGTCATCGTTCTGCCAGTCGGCGTACTTGGCCCAGCCGTTGAACTGCCATTTGGTGGCGGCCTTGGCGCCGTCCTCGCTTTTGACGTAGAGCGGGCAATAGTCCCGAGTCCAACTACGGTTGGTGGCCGCCGTCACAAAGCGGACGTTGGCATTCCAGGCGCCCGCCTTGCGGAGGAGAGCCTTGGCCTGCGGCTGTACGGCGGCCGGCGCGAGAATGCGAACCTGTTCCCGCCGCGAGAGGATACGGACGATCTCGGCGTAGAGGTAGGGGACGGGCTCGAACTTGCCGGGCCAGTCTGAGAGCTCGTGCGGCCAGCCGAGCCACGTGGCCTCGTGCGGCGCCCATTCAGCGGGCATGCGGTACATCTACTTGCCCTCCAGCCAGCGTTCGGTGATGCCGCCAAAGGAATCGATGCGGCGGTCGCGGAAGAAGGGCCAGTTGCGTCGGACCTCCTCGATGCGCCGGCGGTCGCACTCGACAACGAGGATCTCCTCGCGATCGGTGGAGGCCTCGGCCACCATCACGCCGAACGGATCGGCGACGAAGCTGTTGCCCCAGAACTCCAGGCCGTGCTCGGGCGTGCCTTCGAAGCCGATGCGATTCACGGCGGCGACATAGATGCCGTTGGCGATGGCGTGGCCGCGCTGCACGGTGCGCCAGGCATCGAGCTGAGCCGCACCGTACTGCGCCTTCTCCGCCGGGTGCCAGCCGATGGCCGTGGGATAGAACAAAACGTCGGCGCCCTGCATGGCGGTCAGGCGGGCGCCTTCGGGATACCACTGATCCCAGCAGATCAGCACGCCGATGCGTCCAAAGGGCGTGTCGAAGTTTCTGAAGCCGAGATCTCCCGGTGTGAAGTAGAACTTCTCGTAGAACAGCGGATCGTCCGGGATGTGCATCTTGCGGTAGATGCCGGCGAGCGATCCATCGGCGTTCAGGATGGCGGCGGTGTTGTGGTAGAGGCCCGCGGCGCGACGTTCAAACAGGCTGGCGATGATGACCACGCCGAGCTCTTTGGCGATGCGCGCTAGTGTGTCCGTGGAGCCGCCGGGGATCGTTTCCGCCAAATCGAACAACTCGGCACATTCTTCCCGGCAGAAATACTGCGATCGGAAAAGCTCCTGGAGGCAGATGATCTGCGCCCCCCGCGCGGCGGCCTCCCGCACCTGCGCCACGGCTTTATCGAGGTTCTCTGCGGGGTCTGTGGAACAGGCCATCTGTGCGAGGCCGAGACGAAACTGGCTACCGGAATGCCCAATCATCTTATGATTGTTCCATATGCTCCAGCGCCAGGTCATCGCTCGCGGGTCCTTTCTCGCATTCCTTGCCGCCGCAACGCTCACCGCGGCTGTGCCCACACCGAAGGAACACTTCGGTTTCAACCCGGGCGACGATTATAAACTCGCCAACTATACCGAGGTGGTTGGCTATTTCCAGAAGCTGGCCGCAGCGTCGGACCGCATCAAGCTCGTGGAGTTTGGCAAGAGCTCGGAAGGCCGCCCAACCTACGTGGCCTTCATCAGTTCGGCTGGAAATCTGAAGAGGCTGGATCACTACCGCGAGATCAATCGCAAGCTGGCGCTGGGCCAGGCCACGGCGGAAGAGGCGAAACAGCTATCGGCGGAGGGCAAAGCGATTGTGTGGATCGATTCCGGCCTGCACGCCACCGAGGTGGCGCCGGTGCAACAGGCGCCGCATCTCGCCTACAAAATGCTGACCGACGAGAGCGCGGAGGTACGCCGCATCCGTGACAACGTCATCCTCATGCAGGTGCCGGTGATCAATCCCGACGGGCTCGACATGGTGGCGTCGTGGTACCGGAAGAACGTGGGCACACCGCACGAACTGGCATCCCTGCCGTGGTTGTATCAGAAATACGCGGGCCACGACAACAATCGCGACTGGTTCATGTTCAACCTGCCGGAGAGTCGCAACGTGGCGCGCCTGCTTTTCACGGAGTGGTTTCCGCAGATCGTGTACAACCAGCATCAGGTAGCGCCGTTTCCGGCGCGCATCTTCATCCCGCCGTATGCCGAGCCGCTGAACCCGCACATACCGGCGCCGGTGATGGAGGGGATTAACGTCATTGGTTCAGCGATGAAGGAGCGGTTTGCGCGGGAGAACAAGCCGGGCGCCATTTCCTATGTCAGCTTCGATGCGTGGTGGAACGGGGGGCTGCGGTCCGCGCCGGCGTTCCACAACATGCACGGGATCCTCACGGAAACGGCCCTGCATCAATACGCCACGCCCAAGGTGTACAAGCCGTCGGAGATCCCGGAGCGGTTCTCCACCGGAATCCCCGCCAAGGAGCCCACCGTGTTCTATGAGCGGCCATGGCTCGGCGGCAAATGGGCATTGATGGACGCGGTGGAGTATATGCTGACGGCGGATTTCGCCATTCTCGATCTGGCGGCGTCGAGGCCGCAGCACTATCTGCTGAAGGCCTGGGAGATGGCTACAGCCCAGCTGATGCAGGGCCGCAAGGGCGGACCGTTCGCCTATGTGGTGCCCGCCGCGCAAGGTGACGGCTATGCTGCCGCCGAAATGCTGCGCCGTCTTCAGATTGGCGGCATTGAGGTACGTCGCGCCACCGGGCCCTTTGCCGTGAACGGCAAGAAATTCGCGGCGAACGACTTTGTCCTGCTGGCTGCCCAACCTTTCCGCGGCTATCTCGTGGATTTGATGGAGCCCCAGAAGTATCCGGAGATCCGTTCCGGCACCACCGGGCCCACCAAGCGTCCCTATGACCTGGCGGGATGGACCCTGCCCTACCAGATGGGCGTGCAGTTCGAGCGCGTCGATCAGCCAGTGGAAATCACGAGCGAGCCGCTACCCATGTTCGCGCCTGCGGCCGTTCCTGCGGCGTGGCGGCAGGGGGCCGGCAAGCCGAGCCCGCGAGTCGCCATTTATGAGCCGCACGTCGCCAACATCGATACAGGGTGGACCGCCTGGGTGCTGGACAATTTCCAGATTCAGCACACGCTGCTGCATAACGAAGAGATCCGCGCCGGCAACCTACGCAGCCGGTACGATGCGATCATTCTGGCGCAGCAATCGATGAATTCCATTCTGCACGGTACGCGGCAGGGAGAGGCTGCGGGCCGCGGTGCCGCGCAGGGCCAGAGCGAGACCGCCAATCTGCAACGGCCCGAATACACGGGCGGAATTGGTCTTGCCGGGGCACGGCAGTTGCAGGAGTTTGTGGAACAGGGTGGCACGCTGCTGGCCTTTGATTCCGCCACTGAATTGCCGCTGGCGCTGTTTCCCATCGGCGTGCGCGGCGTGCTGCGGAGCGGGGGCGGGGAAGGCGACGCTGGAGGCTGGTATTGCCCGGGTTCCATCCTGCGGATCACCACGGAGCCAGCCCACCCGGTGGCTGCCGGAATGCCCAAGGACGCCTATGCCACCACCACTGGCGGTCAGGCGTTCGAGATCACGATGCTCCCGGCGTTTAACCAGGGCGAGCGAGAGGTTCAGGCGGTAGCGTGGTATGCGAAGAAGGACCTGCTGGCTTCCGGTTGGTTAACTGGCGAGCGCCTGGTGGCCGGCAAGGCGGCCGTGGTGGATGCCCGTTTGGGTAAGGGCCATGTCGTTCTCTATGGCTTCCGGCCGCAGTTTCGGGGACAGAGCTTTGGGACATTCCGGCTGATGCTGAATGCGCTCTACCGCAGCGCCATCAATTGAGAATCAAGCGGGTACCCTAGTCGCATCAAAAGTACACTCAAGTGGATGGTATTCTATAGGGCAGAAACCTGATGTTTCCCTGCCCGAAGTGTGCATCCCCGGCTACCAAGCCTTCCAGCGATAAGGACTGGCGGGATCATGCGTTTCGAATCGTGCTGATCCACGCGCTGCGATGCCACCACTGCAACCATCGGTTCCGGGTCCTGGCTCTGCCGGGAGAATGGAAGCGAAAGCAGGCCGGTGTTCGGGACGCTGCGCGAAGAGCGGCCGCCGGTTAGTTGAGAAAATAGGTCCGGTAGAGCGTATCGCGCTGTTTTGGTGTGAAGCCAGCGTCGCGGATGATGCGGCGCAGTTCTTCCTCGCTCGCTGAGTTCCTGGCGCCGGCGGCGCTCACGACATTCTCCTCGATCATGATGGAGCCTACATCGTTTCCGCCGAACTTCAACCCCACCTGGCAGGTCTTCAGGCCCTGCGTTACCCAGGAAGACTGGACGTTGAGGATGTTCTCCAGGTAGAGGCGGGAAACTGCCAGCGTCTTCAGGTACTCGACACCGGTGGCCTCTTCCTTGACGTAGCGGCCGAGCGACGTATTCTCCCGCTGGAAGGACCACGGGATGAACGCCGTAAAGCCGCCGGTCTCCTCCTGGATCTGGCGTACGATCTCCAGGTGCGCCACGCGCTGCTCCAGCGTCTCTCCGCAGCCAAACATCATGGTTGCCGTGGTGCGCATGCCCAGCTTATGCGCCGCCAGATGAACGTCGACCCACTCCTGGGAGGAGCACTTCAGGCGGCTGATTCGCTGGCGAACCTCGTCGTGTAGGATCTCCGCGCCACCGCCTGGGATGGAGTCCAGCCCGGAATCCCGTAACCGCGCGATGGTGTCGCTGAGGTTCAGGCCGCTCACCTCAGCGATGTTAGTGATTTCCGGGGCGGAGAAGCAGTGGAGCCAGACCTGGGGAAAGCGGAGTTTGATGGCGGACAGGAGATTCTCGTACCACTCGATCTTGAGGTCGGGGTGGAGACCGCCCTGCATCAGGACGCCGGTGCCGCCGAGATCGACGGTCTCCTGGATCTTCTGAAAGATGGTCTCGTGATCCAGCACGTAGCCCTCGTTGTGGCCCATGGGCCGGTAGAAGGCGCAGAAGCTGCAATATTCGGTGCAGAAGTTGGTGTAGTTGATATTACGATCGATGATGTAGGTGACCACGCCTTCCGGGTGGAGTTTACGGCGGACGGCGTCAGCCGCCATGCCTATGCCGATCAGGTCATCGCTCTGCAAAAGGTCAACGGCTTCGAGCTGCGTCATCACGGGCGCGATCCTCCAGGGCCGCGGCAGGCTCCAGGACTGCCGGTTCCAGTTCCGGCGTCGTGGCGTCCAACTCGCGAGCGTATTTCAGGTAGAGACGGATACCTGCCTCCTCCTCCTTGCCGAGCAAG
Organism: Bryobacterales bacterium; assembly: GCA_016721425.1. GTDB lineage: Bacteria > Acidobacteriota > Terriglobia > Bryobacterales > Bryobacteraceae > Paludibaculum. The sequence continues at coordinate 28,665 of JADKID010000007.1, forward strand.
AAAGAGATGTTGCGTGTCAGGTACTGGTGGACCACATATTCGGGGAAGCCCCGCCGCTCTGCCTCTTCTTTGATGATAGCGTCCAGTTGGCCGAGTCCAAAATGACAGGAGCCACGCATGGCCTCGGCCAGTTCCGGGGTGATCTGTCCGGGGCGCCCAGCCCAGACGGCAAACACCATGGGAAGTCCGGTGAGATTCACCCATTCCTCGCCGAGGTCCAGGCAGAGGTTGTCGATTTCGGTGGGATCGAGCGCCAGGGCGGCGTCTCCGATGAGGAGGGCGGCGTCAGCGGATTCGAGCATCTTGACCAAGTCCGGATCCATGCTGATCAGGCTGGGGCGGACGCCATACTTCTTATCCAGAATGATGCGCGCCAGTTGCACAGACGTGCGGGAACCCGAATCGGTGGCCAACGTGCAAATCTCGTCAAACGGGACGCGCGAGACCAGCAGGATGGTGCGGACTGGGCCGCGGCAGGCGATGCCGATTCCTGAAACCCATTCCAGGCCGTGGCGGTCTGTCTCTATTACAGGAACGATTCCGATATCGGCGTCGCCGTCGATGACGCGATCGGCGCAGATCGACGGAACGGCGAATGTGAGATCCAGCAGGCCAGTTTGCGGGCCATGTAGCGCACCCCAGACCAGCGGGGCCGTGTTTAAGTAACTGACAGCGCAGACGCGGGGTTTGCGCGGAGAGATGGACTGAGTGGGCAAGTCTGAGTTTACCATCCTGCCGAGCCGGCTCACATCCTGGCCGGAACGGGCTGGAAATGGGGAAACCACCGTGTTATGGTGGACTCAGGTAGCCTGGCAGCAAGGCAGACTAAAACAATGAAAAATAGATACTTTTACCTTTTGTGCGGCCTGCTTGCCGCATTCGGAGTGCAATCCTCGGCGCAGGTGATCAATCCTCTTCCGGCGCGCGTTTTCGGTCAGTACGAGTTACCCAGGGCTGTTGGTGGGATGGTTTCGCCGCCCTCTGTGGCGCCGAATCTGCTAGATGGCCGAAAACTGTCCTCTCCTCAATCAGTGGCTGTCGATTCGAGTTCCAGCCCTGCCGTCATTTATGTGGTCGATGCTGGTAACAACCGGGTGCTGGGGTGGAAGGACTACAACACCTATTCCAACGGTGCGCCGGCTGACATTGTGCTCGGCCAGAAGGACTTTCAGGGCAGCCAGGCTCGCACCGGAGCGGGCGGCCTGTATGCTCCGGCGTCGGTGGCTGTTGACAGCAAGGGTAATGTCTTCGTGGTGGATGCCGGAAACAACCGAGTTGTCCGGTATCCGACACCAGCGGCGCCGAGAGACGATGGCGCGCAGATCGTGGCGGACTTGGTGATCGGTCAGGCGGATTTGAACGCCAATACTGCCAATCTCGGTGTGCTCGGAACTGTTACCGAGGCCGGACTCCGCACCAACGCCAGCACCACCCAAGGCGTGCAGGCGGCTGGAATTGCGTTCGACGGTGCAGGGAATCTGTGGGTGGCCGATGCGGGCAATCACCGAATCCTCCGCTATCTGGCGGCTGACGTGAGCGGCCCATCGAACACCGGTCCCAATGGTGGCGCGGTATTGGCGAACTATGTGCTGGGACAGGCGGGGTTCACAACGGCCGTGGCGAATCCGGCCCGCCCCAAGGTGTCCACTGATAGGATTAATAAGCAGCAACTGCGATTTCCGAATTCGATCGCCTTCGATCGTTCCGGCAACCTGTTTGCCATCGATGATCTGGGCCGGGTGGTCGTCTACCAACCTCCGTTCGAGACGCCAGGGAAGCCGGCGAGCCGTATCCTGGGAATCTATAGTGGTGTGCCTGCCGGGCAACCGGAGCCTCCACCTGTCAACGACATTACCTTTAGGTACTACCAGAATTCGATCGAAACCTTACTGATAGGCGGTCCTCGCGGGCTTTTCACCGTTGGCAATTACCTATTTGTCGCAGACACAGGCAACAATCGCATCGTTCGGTATGAGCCTGTAGACTCCTGGGCGCCGGAGGGTCCCGGCACGTACTCGCCGCGAATGAGTGACCCGTACACGCTCTTTGGACAGGACGACTACAACCGAAATGAAGCGAACGGCGGTATTGCTTTGGAGCCCTCCGCCAAGTACCTGGATGGCCCGGTTGGCGGCGTTGTGCTGGGTGACCGCGTTTTCGTGATCGACAGCCGCAATCATCGTGTGTTGGTCCATTCCTACAACACGGATTGGAATTTCTTCTCGCCTGCAATGAGCGTCCTGGGCCAGATGGACTTCCCCTACAGGGCTGCCAATCTGATTTCAGGTCGCGAATTCGGAATTGGCGCCATCGCGTTAGACTATTCCAATCCCGACGCCCAACGACTCTACATCGCCGACACCGCGAACCATCGAATCCTCGGGTTTGCTGATGCGCGCAAGGTTCAAACCGGCGACGCCGCTGATCTCGTGATCGGGCAGGTCGACCCCGGCAGCGGCCAAATGGACTTCAACCGGAGCACTCCCAACTCTCCGGGCGGCGATCCTCAGGCGACGAATGGCGGCGGGCTCGTGTCGCCCTACGCTGTCGCGGTCGATGCCGCTGGCAATCTCTGGGTCGCCGATACCTTCAACGGGCGCGTTCTTCGCTTCCCCAGGCCCTTCGACAATCCGAGCGGCCCGTTCGTAGCGGATCTGGTGATTGGCCAGCCCGACTTTACGACCCGCACGGACGGCGTCGCTACTCGCGACCGACTTTTCCGCCCTGTCAGCATCACCTTCACCTACGACGGCCATCTCGTGGTCTCGGACGCCGGCCACCACCGTGTGCTCCTTTACCGCGATAGCCCATTTTCCAACGGTCAGGCCGCCGACGTGATTCTCGGCCAGCCCGACGGCACTTCTTCGGCCAGCGGATCAGGGCCGGCCCAGCTCAACTATCCAGCCAGTGTCGCAATCGACCCGGACGATCGATTGTATGTGGCCGATAGAAACAATGGACGGGTGTCCATTTTCAACCGCATCAACACGCAATCGGACGGCGCCGATGCGGCCCCCCTGCCCATCAGCGCAGGCAGAGGGCTGCCGGTAAACGTGACCGTTAGTTCGCGTACCGGGCAGATCTACGTTGCCGATTTCGCGCAGTACACTGACACCGTCCAGAAAGTGCCTGGCAGCCTGATTTGGCGCTTTGACCGGGATCAGGTGCTGTTCGGCGGCTCCACGCCGGATCCCACATTTCGGATCTGGACCTACTTCCCCAAAGGCCTTGTGTTAGATCCGAAAGACAACGTGCTCGTCGTGGATGGAGCCAATCGCATCACGATGCACTATCCAACGCTGACCGTCGTCAATGCGGTCAACGGATTTGCGAAAGTGGCGCCGGCCATGATCGGCCTGCTGCGCACGGGAGCGCAACTAAGCGCGACGGGTGGCTCGGCTTCCGGCCGGGAATTGCCGAAGCAACTCGCCGATCTGGAGGTCCTTGTCAATGGGGTGCCTGCCCCACTGATGAACGTCGATTCCGGCAGTGTGCGACTGATAGTTCCAAAAAACACGCCGAATACGGGTGACGTACCAGTTCCTTTCCTGGTGCGAAGCGTGACCACCGGCGAGGTTCTGGCGTACGATCTGGTCACCATGACCCAGTTCTCACCTGCGGTTATAGTCCAGGGTGGCGCCACCTCCGGTCAGGCTAGGGCCTACAACGCGGACGGTAGTCTGAATACCACAAGCAACGCCATTTCCAGCGGTCAGCAAATGACAGTGTATTTGACGGGTTACGGCGCTATTGACGGATTGCCCGACGATGGAATAGCTCCTGGAGTAGAGGTGCCGATCGTAGCGGACATGGCAGCAGCGCTCAGGATTGGGACGACGGGGGTAGTCCTTTGTTCAGTTGTTTCCGCCTCGCTCGATCCTGACGAACCGGGTGTGTGGCGGTTGAAGGTGAAGGTGGGTCAGGTCTCGACATCTGGAACCTACGCATTCGCAGTGAGCTACAACGGCTTCGCCACTGACGTTGAAGTCTCCGGCAAAGCGCCAACCATCCAGACCCGGGTTACGGTGAAGCCCTAACCCATGCAGCCAGGCCTGGACCTGGAGTTGCTGGCCTGCCGCCTGACCTTTCGGGCGCGCAGGCCGCTTCTGTTTCCCCCACCGGCATCCAACCGCTTCCGCGGCGCTATGGGCTTTGAACTGCCGGAGTCTCTCTTTCGTCCCACGTCCGGTGACGGCCCCAGCGGGCTGCAGGACAGACCGCGCCCCTTCACGCTGCGCGCCGAGCATCTCGACGGCACGCAAGTGCTTCAGGGCGACGTCTTCGAACTGGGGCTCAACCTGTTTCTACCCGATCCTGTGCCGTTCTACGAGGCTCTCTCTGCTCTGGAGTGGGCCGAGATGCTCAGCTTCGTGCCCGTGCCGTTGACTCTGCCTCTGGCCCAGCCGGCCCCTCCGCATAGCCGCATCCGCGTTCGTTTCGCCACCATGACGGAGTTGAAACCGCCCCAGCCGAGAGGCACTTTGCCGTCATTCGAGATCCTCATTTCGCGCCTGCGGGATCGCATCTCCGCGCTCAGGACTTTCTACGGCCCCGGCCCGCTGGACCTGGATTTTGCCGCGTTTGCCGAGCGGGCGTCCAGCGTGCGTACAACCGGCGGAGCGCTGGACTGGCACGACGCGGAGCGCCCCAGCCTGCGCACCGGGCAGACTCACTTTCTCGGCGGCTTCACCGGCCACGTGGATTACGAGGGGGATCTGGCCGAGTTCATTCCCTGGTTGCAGGCGGGCCAACACACGGGTGTCGGCCGACAAACCGTGTGGGGCAAGGGCGTCCTGCTCACTGATCTGATCTGATCACCAGACTGGACTCCGGGGCTCCATCGATCTCCACAACGAGGGCCTCACCTGGGGCCTTTTCGAGTAGTGCCTGGCCGCGCTGATCCGTGCGGTACTCCTGTGTGCGGCCCTCGACGCGGACGCGAACGTTGGCGTAGGGCAGGTTGTTCTGATCTGCCACCCGCACCACGGCCCAGTTGGCGTCGACGTAATCTGCGATCAAGTGCAGGTTGGAAGCGGCGGCTTGCACGGCGACGCGTACGAAGGCGGGAGCGACGAGACCATCGGAGGCCTCAAAAACCAGATCGGCTGCGCCGGCCGTGAGGCCTCGCACGGCCACGTTGGCGCTCATCGCGCCGGCGGGTATCACCACCTGTGTGGGGTATGCCAGCAAGTCCTGTGGGGAGTAAAGGGATACCGTCATGTCGTAATCCACCGGATGCGCCAGTTGCACCTTGGCAATGGTCTCCTCGCCAGCCACAACTCCGCCTGCAGGCCAGAGGGAGACATTCAGCGCCCTGCGCAGAGTGGCGTCGGCGTAGGAGCGGTCCTGCGCGGCTTGGGGATAGTAGCGCTCAAACTCCGCACGGTAGGTCTCCAACTGCTCGAGCTCAGCCGCTGCCGGTTCCACGCCGGCCGGTGTCACCAACACAAACCCAAACCGGAAACGGCGCTGGGCGACCTCGGCAGAGGGAACGCGCTTACCCTCCGCCGCGATCAGGTCGTCCACCGTAATGTCCTGCCGGCTGCCGCTAAACGATACGTTCACCTGCGGGAAGCTGGCGGCGGAAATGGGGCTGTTCCTGACGAGAAATGTCGGTGGAACCTCGTCGGGAGTACGGAAACCCATCAGATATTGATCGAGAATCGAGTAGCCCTGCACGGTGGCCACAGTCCGAAAGCGGTTACCGCCCAGGTCCATAATGCGGTTTCCCTCCAGCAGGGACGCCTCCGAGTTGAAGTTAAAACTCCAATGCGCGTTCTGTGTGCCGAGCATGGGTCGTGCGCTGGGATCGCGTGGATCGCGGATGCTGGCCAGCGCCAGGAACAGGTGGCCGGTCTCGTGGCCGATCAGCGTCATCGTATTGTCGCCGGTGATCTGGCCGCGGCTGCCGACTCGGGCATAGGGATCGCGGGGGTACTGCGACAGCGGACCCATATTCAGCACGGCCTGCAATCGGATGGGCGAACCATAGGTGGCGCCGTTGTCCATCGCCGCGTCACCGATGCCCTGACGAGCGCTACGCACGGTCTGTTCTGCGGCCAACGCGTTGGTTCCGGCCGCAATGCCGGCCGTGTTGAAGAAGACCAGGTAGTCGTAGCTGTCTTCATGAGTTTCGTAGAAACGCTGAGCGGCGCGCACAGTGTCCAGGCTGTCACTGCCGCCGAAGCGCTCGGCTACGGTGGCGCCGAAGGTGAGCGGGCTGCCACCGGCAAAGCTGAGAATCTCCGCCGAGCCGATCAGCCGGCCGGGCGAGATGCCGGCTACAATGTCGCCCGCCGTCACTGAGGCGTAGGTGAAAATCATGGCGCCGTTGGAGCGGATTTCAAGTTGAACCATCTGCCGGGGGCCGGTTCCGGCATCCCGGTATTCGGGCACGTTGCGCCAGGTGAACACAGTGCGGTTGACGCCTTGCCAGACGCGCACGTCGCAGTCGGTCTTGCTGGGGTCAAGATCGGAGAATAGTGGTGCGATCCGCGGCGGCCCGGCAGCCAGGCGGCCGAGCGATCGCGCCTGGGAGGCGGCATCGGGCTCTTCAAACGTCAAATTGCCGTCGGAATGCACCCATGCTGTGCTGTGGAGTTTTCCGTAGAAGGGGAACGGGAACGGCAGGTCCACAGGCTGAGCGTCATCGTCACCGAGTGGGATCACGGTGCCTCCGGTGGAGGCGAGCTCATCGAAGAGTGCGGCGCCCACCTGGAAGCGATATTGCGAGGCTGGCTCGTCGGAGGGCAGAAACTCAATGGAGTGGGTATTCAGATTAAAGGGGTTACGCCGCGCGATGACGCCACCCGCGTCGTCCAGCACGGCGATTTCGCCAATATCCTGAGCCGGCGCGGCCCGCTCCGGCACGGCGCGGCCGCGCACGGTAAGCTGCCCGGCGCGCCGGGCGCGCTCCGCCATGCGGTGCAGATGCAACTCCTCGCGCCAGTTACCGCGCTCGGTGCCGCATGCGACGGGAATGGTGGCAGCGGACGCCGCCGGGGTCAGGAGAAGCCAAGTCAGGAGGATCGAACAAATCTGCGTTCGTTTACGTTGGTACACAGTGATACCGTCCCTACATACATGATACGGTTTGGGGCGAAGAGGAGTTTCAATGCCATATTGCACGACATGCGGATCCGAGGTGGTGAACCAGACCAAATTCTGTGGCCGCTGCGGCGCCACAGTGGGGGCCGCCGCGGCAACTCCGGCCGCCGCGCCTTCATTCGCGGCCCCGCCGGAGCCGCTGGACTACACCATCCAGGGCGACAATTTGCAGGTGGCGCGGCTGCGCCTCAAGCCCGGCCAGGAAGTCTATGCCGAGGCCGGCAAGATGCTCTACAAAAAGCCCAACGTCTCGTGGGAGACCCGCATGACCGGCGATTCCATCGGTCAAAAAATCTGGGGCGCGGTGAAACGCAAGCTCATGGGAGAGTCGCTGTTTCTAACCTATTTCCGGGCGGCCGGACCGGGCGGGGAGGTCGGCTTTGCAGGCAACTACCCGGGCCGCATTCAGAATTTCGATCTGCTGCCGGGGGAGTCCATCATGGTGCAGCGCGATAGTTTCGTCTGCGCCCAGGCCAGCGTACAGCTCAATATCGCGTTCGTCAAAAAGCTCGGTACCGGGTTCTTTGGCGGCGAAGGCTTCATTCTGGAGAAGCTGACCGGGCCCGGGACGGTGTTCATTCACGGCGGCGGCGACTTCATCGAGTTTAAGCTGGAGCAGGGCGAAGTGCTGCAGGTGGATACCGGGTGCATCGTCGCCTTCGATGAGGGCGTCAACTACGACATACAGTTCGTCGGTGGCATCAAGACCGCCATCTTTGGTGGCGAGGGGCTCTTCCTGGCGACACTGACGGGGCCTGGTCGGGTAATCATCCAGAGCATGACGCTGGAGAAGATGCGCCGTGAGCTTGCCCCGAGCCGGACAGGCGGGGATGAAAAGAACCCGCTCGGCGCCATCAGCGGACTCTTCAACACCGAGGACTGAACGCCAATCGAAGGCCAATGGCGGACCGTAGCGTCATCTTCTCTAAACTTTTGAAGTCCGGTGGCCGATACCTACCATAGGTAGGCATGACTCCCAACCGGCTCCGGCTTTCGACATTTGCCAGCGAAGCTGCCCAGGCGGCGGCCGCCCGGAAGGCTGAGCCGGAGTCGTCGGCGCTGAAACTCCAGTTTCTGGCCTCTCTCAATCACGAGATCCGCACGCCGCTCTCCGGGATTCTCGGGATGACCGATCTTCTGCTGGAAACGCGGCTCGACGAAGAGCAGCGCGATTACGTCACCGCCGCCAGACAGTGTGCAGAGGGGCTTTTCGAGCTGCTCAACGACACGCTGGAGTACACCTCTCTGGCCTCCGATTGCGTGCAACTCGATGAAGCGGAGTTCCACTTGGCGGACACCATCCGGAACGCCTTCACCGAGTATTCGTCGAGGGCGAAGCTGCTCGGCTTGGAACTCACCTATGAATGCTCACTGGAGCTTCCGGATACTGCAATTGGCGACGCGTATCGAGTAAAGCAGGTTCTCTCCCTGCTCTTACAGCATGCGCTCAAGACGACCGCTTCTGGCGGCGTGGCCCTGACGGCCGGCTGTGAGCACACGCCCGGCAAGGAACTCACTCTTCATCTTTGTGTTTCGAGTTCCGGGGCTGAGGCATCGCCCGCCGCGGTTCGGTATGTCTTCGAGACCTTTGATGAACTGGAGGGCGGCGCAACCCGCCGGTTCGATGGCATCGGTTTGGGGTTGGCGCTCACGCGCCGTGCGCTCCGGTTGCTGCGGGGCGATCTGGTTGTAGAGCAGAACGAATCCGGCGACACGGCGTTCACGGCCGAGATTCCGCTCCTCATGCCCAAGCCGCTGTTGGTTTCCGGCTCCGGTCGACTCGGTCAGGCGCATTCTGGCGCACCGCGCATCCTGATTGTGGAGGACAACCGAATCTCCCAACAGGTGCTATCGGCAGTACTGGCCAAGGGGCACTTCGAATTCGATTGCGTTGCCGACGGGTACGCCGCTATCGAGGCGACGTCCCTGGTGCAATACCGCCTCATCCTGATGGACCTGCAAATGCCCGGCATGGACGGATTGGAAGCCACCCAGCGGATCCTGGAAAACCCGGCGTACCGCGACGTGCCCATTGTCGCTCTCACCGCCGAAGTAACGGATCATATTCGCGCTCAGTGCCGCCAGACCGGCATGGCTGCCTTCCTCAATAAACCGGTGCAGGCCAGCGAGCTGCTGGAATCCGTTCGTGAGTTTCTGGGCTAGGCCCTTCTGTCATGAAAGTACGCACTTCTCTGCTGGCGGGCAGTTCGGGTCGTTCACCATGGACTGGAAGATCGGCCGTTACCTCTGCCACTGTGGTCCGCCAGAAACGCCGGCGCTGTTCGATGCCCAGAGCCGACTTCGGCCAGTCGTAAACTGGACCTATGCGATTCTCCTTCTCCATCGACGATTTTCACCGGTTGGTCTGTCAGTTCGAGGATGGAGAGACCTCTACCTCGGCTGAATCCAGCGAGGTGGCCGCAGGTCTGGAGGCTTTATCGGAGGCGCTGGACGATCTGCGCGAAAACGGCTTTGGCGAGTGCTTCTGGTTCACGTCGGCGGGCGAATACCGATGGGTGCTCCGCCGCCACGAGTTGGAACTGGTGCGGCTGGCAGTACTGTGGTGCGGCAGTGTCGCCGTCGGATTCCAGCACGTGCTATGGCACGAGATGCCAATGGCCGAGTTAACTGCCAATCTGCACAGTGAACTGGCGCGAATGGCGGCTGCAACCGCTTCACAGCGTAACGGATAGGGTGTTGAGGGCCGCCGGATTGGCCGCTTCAAAGGCGTCAATCTGGGCGGTGTGCTTCAGCAGAAAACCCAGCTCGTCCACGCCTTCCAACATGCAAGTCCTGGAGAACGCGTCCACCGGGAATTCCGTAGCTGAGCCGTCAGGCAAGGTCAATGTCTGCGTGGCGAGATCCAGGCTGACCTTGGCCAGAGGGTCGGCCTTCAACGCCTCGAACAACTTAGCATGCACGTCGCGGGAAACCACGATGGGCAGCAGCGAGTTCTTCAGCGAGTTGCCCTTGAAGATATCGGCAAAGGACGTGGAGATCACAGCCCGGAAGCCGAACTGGGTCAGCGCCCACGGTGCGTGCTCGCGCGAAGATCCGCAGCCGAAGTTGTCGCCCGCGAGCAGCACCTGCGCCGACTTGGCGGTCGCGGTGTTCAGCACGAAATCGGCCTTCGGAGATCCGTCAGCCTCGTAGCGCCAGTCGAAGAAGAGCTGGTCGCCCAGGCCGGCCTTGGAGATGGTCTTGAGGAAGCGCGCCGGGATGATCTGATCGGTGTCGATGTTGTCGACCGGCAGTACGGCAACCGTGGATTCGAAGGCAATGAACTTTTCCATGTCTGATGTCTCCTGATCCGACTAGCCGAGTAGCGTGCGGGGGTCTGTCACCACGCCGGCGAGGGCTGACGCGGCGGCGGTGAGGGGGGAGGCCAGGAATGTGCGCCCGCCTTTGCCCTGGCGGCCTTCGAAGTTGCGGTTTGATGTGGATACCGAATACTGGCCGGGCGTGAGCTGGTCACCATTCATGGCGATGCACATCGAGCAGCCCGCCTCGCGCCACTCGGCGCCGGCGTCACGGAAAATCTGGTGCAGACCCTCGGCCTCGGCTTCGCGCTTGATTTGCTGCGAGCCTGGGACAACCATCACGCGGACCTTGGGGTTCACCTTGCGGCCCTTGAGGATGCCCGCGGCGGCGCGCAGATCGCTCATCCGGGAGTTGGTGCAGGAACCGATGAAGACGACGTCCACGGGCTTGCCAGCCAGCGGTTTGCCCGCCTCCAGACCCATGTAGACGAGCGCCTTTCTTAGCGTGTCGCGTTCGACAGCGTCGGCGACGTCGGCCGGATCGGGCACCGAGCCGGAGATCGCCATGCCCATGCCGGGGTTGGTGCCAAAGGTGATCATCGGCTCCAGCGTGTTGCCGTCGAGCGAGATCTCCTTGTCGTAGGTGGCGCCCTCGTCGGTCGGCAACTGGCGCCAGCGGGCCACGGCCTCATCCCAGGCCGCGCCTTGCGGCGAGAAGGGCTTGCCGTGCAGAAACTGGTAGGTAGTGTCGTCCGGCGCAATCAGGCCGGCACGTGCGCCGCCCTCGATCGACATATTGCACACCGTCATGCGCTCTTCCATCGTGAGCGCCCGGATGGTGGAGCCAGTAAACTCAAAGACGCACTCGGTGCCGCCGCCCACGCCGATGCGCGCAATCAGGGCGAGAATGATGTCCTTGGCCGTGACGCCGGGCTGTAGCGTACCGTTGACGTGCACCGCGAAGCTCTTGGACGCACGCTGCAGCAGGCACTGCGTGGCGAGCACATGCTCCACCTGCGACGTTCCAATGCCAAACGCGAGAGCGCCGAATGCACCGTGCGTCGCCGTGTGCGAGTCTCCGCAAACGACAGTCATGCCCGGCTGCGTCAGGCCGTACTCCGGCCCGATGACGTGCACGATGCCCTGCCGCTCGTTCAGGTAGCCAAAGTGCGGAATGCCAAACTCGGTGCAGTTCTTCTCAAACTGCTCCACCTGGGCTTTGGCGATCTGATCGACAATCGGCAGGTCCCGCGGCGTGGTGGGCGTAGAGTGGTCGCAGGTGCCGAAGGTCTTATCCGGCCGGCGAACCTTGAGGCCGCGCTCGCGGAGGCCGGCGAAGGCCTGCGGCGACGTCACCTCATGCACCAGGTGCAGATCGATATAGAGGAGCGACGGTGCCCCCTGCGGCTCGCAAGCGACATGCGAATCCCACAATTTTTCGATGATTGTGCGCGGTTTTGACATGGTTTAGATGGCCTCGCAGATCGCTGCGCCTACTTGTTCGGTGGTGCGGGGCGTGCCCTTGGGCTTGAGGTCGGCTGTGACCTGGCCGGAGTTGAGCACGGCCTCAATGGCATCGTTGACGGCTTTGGCTTCTGCCGGGAGGCCGAAGGAGTACTCCAGCATCGCCGCCACGCTGCCAATGGCACCCAGCGGATTGGCCTTGTTCTGCCCGGCGATGTCCGGCGCCGAACCGTGTACCGGCTCGTACAAGCCGACCCACGCGCCCGAGGGCTTCTGCTCGCCGATGGAGGCGGAGGGCAGCATCCCGATGGAGCCTGCCAGCACCGCGCCCTCGTCGGAGAGGATGTCGCCAAACATGTTCTCGGTGACCACGATGTCGAAACGGGTGGGGTTCAACACGAGCTGCATGGCGCAGTTGTCCACCAGGATGTGCTCCAGTTCCACGTCCGGGAAGTCCGCCGCCACTTCAACAATTACTTTACGCCAGAGCTGCGAAGTCTCAAGGACATTAGACTTATCCACCGACGCCAGCTTCTTCCGCCTCTGCCGTGCCAGGTGAAACGCCATCCGCCCGATGCGGGCGATCTCTGCGCGCGTGTACGTCATCGTGTTGGTGCCGCGCTCGCTATCGCCCTCGCCCTCGATGCCACGGGGCGTGCCGTAATAGATGCCGCCGGTGAGCTCGCGCACGATGATCATGTCCGTGCCGATGATGCGCTCGTTCTTGAGCGGGGAGGAATCGATCAGCGCCTGATAAGTCCGCACAGGCCGCAGGTTGGCGTAGACGCCGAGCACCTTGCGGATGCCGAGCAACCCGCGCTCCGGCCGCTGCATGGGTGGTGCGTTATCGAATTCGGGTAAGCCCACCGCGCCGAGCAGTGTGGCGTCGGCATCGGCCGCTAGTCGCGCCGTCTCGTCCGGGAAGGGGGTGCCGGTTTTGTGGATGGCGATGCCACCCAGCAGACCGTCCGTCAGATGGAGCGTGTGGTGGAACTTATCGGCGACGCGGTGGAGGACACGCACGGCTTCCCGCGTGACTTCCAGTCCGATACCGTCGCCCGGCAGGACGAGAATATTCAGGTTCATTATGGTGAGACAACTTTAGTCGGCGGCTTGTGAACGAACGGACTCGCCTGCCTTGAGGGTGTGGATCAGAGCGGAGATCTCCGCGTCCGTGACACCCTTTTTGCGGTCGGCGATCTCGATAAACCCATTGTAGACGCCATCGAGCTCGTCCTTGGTCAGTTCGAACCCCAGATGCGAACACTTGGAGCGCAGCGCGTGGCGCCCGCTGTGCTTGCCCAGAACCAGCCGCCCCTCCGGGATGCCAACGGAGCGAGGATCCACCACTTCATACGTGGATTTGTTCTTGAGGTAGCCATCCTGGTGGATGCCCGCCTCGTGCGCGAATGCGTTGGCGCCGACCAGTGCCTTGTTGGGTTGGGGGCCAAACGAAATGATCTCGGTGAGCATCTGGCTGGTAGGGAACAGGTGCTCAGTCACGATGTTGGTGTAGTAGGGCAGGCGGTCTTTGCGCACGGCGAGCGTCATCACGATCTCTTCCAGCGCGCAGTTGCCGGCGCGCTCGCCGATGCCGTTGATGGTGCACTCGATCTGCCGCGCCCCGGCGCCAATGGCGGCCAGGGAGTTGGCGGTAGCCAGTCCCAGATCGTTGTGGCAGTGGACGCTGATAATGGCCCTATCGCCGACTGCCCGCGCCATGCGGCCAATCAGCTCGGCGTGCTCCTCGGGGACGGAATAACCGGTGGTATCCGGCAGATTCACGGTCTTGGCCCCGGCTTCGACAACAGCCAGGGTGACCTCTTCGAGGTAATCGGGATCGGTGCGGGTAGCATCCTCAGCCGAAAACTCCACGTCCTCCACATACTGGCGTGCCAGGCGAACCGCGGCGCAGGCTTCATCGAGAACCTGCTGCCGGGTCTTTTTGAGCTTGAACTTGAGATGGATATCGCTGGTGGCGATAAACGTGTGGATCCGGCTCCGTTTGGCCGGCTCCAGAGCGCTGGCAGCGCGTTCGACATCGAGTGTGCAGGCTCGGCTCAATGCGGCCACCTGCACCCAAGGCAATTCCGAACTGATTGCTCGGACCGCCTGGTAATCGCCTTCGGAAGCGATCGGGAACCCGGCTTCCAGAATGTCCACGCCAAGTTCGGCTAGTTTGTGGGCCAGTCTGAGCTTCTCAGGTACTCTCATCGAGCATCCGGGAGACTGTTCGCCATCCCGTAGCGTCGTGTCGAAAATGTAAACGCGCTGCCTGTTTTGCGATTCGGTCATGTTTCGCGTTGCGCTCCTTGTTTCCGGTTCCGCCAGCTAGGGGGCCTGTTGCTCCCCGTCGCCAGCATCACCGCTCACCTCTCATTGTGAGACTGTCAGGCGGATTCTTCAAATTTATAATTAGGTTGCCTGGGATAACGAATTCCTATATGATAAATCTGGCTTATGGGCGCAGTGTCCTAGGCCTTGTGTGCCCTATGGAACTCTACCCGATCAAGGTCTTTCTGACGGTTGCCACTGAGAAAAGCTTCTCGCGCGCGGGGGAGAAGCTGTTGCGAACGCAGCCGGCTATCTCGTTGGCGGTGCAGCGGCTGGAGGCGGAGTTGGGAGAACGCCTGCTCGACCGCACGGGCAGGGAACTGATCCTGACCGATGCGGGCAAGATCGTTGTCGAGTATGCCCGCCGGTTTGAGAATCTGGAGCGGGATCTCGAGAACGCGCTGGCCGAGTTGAGAGACTTGGCCGCGGGTCGGCTAGCGATCGGCGCCAATGAGTCTACTTGCCTTTATTTGCTACAGCATATCGTGAATTATCGAAGGCTATACCCGAAGGTAAAAGTGCAGGTCCGGCGGACGCTCTCCAGCAAGATTCCGGTGCAGCTAATTGATGGTGACCTTGAGATGGGCGCTGTCAGCTTCGATCCGGAGGACGATCGTCTGGAGGCAACCGTGATCTATACGGATCACCTGGCGTTCGTTGTCTCGCCGCAGCATCGCTTTGCCGGCCGCAAATCTGTCTCCATCAAAGAACTGGGCATGGAGACATTCATCGCGCACAACGTTCTGAGTCCCTACCGCGACGTGGTGATCAAGGCTTTCCAACGTGCCAAGGTCGCGCTGAATATGGACGTGGAGATGCCGACAGTGGAGACGATCCGCCGCATGGTGCAGCGGAACGAGGGCGTTGCCTTTCTACCTAAGATGTGCGTGGAGCAAGAGATAGAGCAAACTCTTCTAGCAGAGGTTGAAGTGGAAGAACTCCGCGTGGAGCGCAAGATCCGGCTGGTCTATCCTGCCCGCAGGGCGTTGAGCCACGCCGCCAAGGCGTTCCTGGAGGTCGTGCAAGGGCCGCGCAGCGAATGAACCGTCGGGTCCGCACCCTGGGCATCACTGGACTCGGCCTCTTTTTGCTGATCGTCGGGGCCGCTGCGGCAATACTTTGCGAGAACGCCCTGCGGGTGCCGCCCCAGTTGCGCAGAGGCTTCTCACTGCCCGGGTCGAATGAAGTGACGGTTGAAGGATTAGGCGGCATAGTACTGAGCGCAAGCTGGTTAATGCAGCGCGATGACTGTACTGCCACGGTGTTGCTGTTCCACGGAGTGGCGGACTCCAGAGCGGGCGTGCAGGGCCAAGCCCGGATGCTGGTGCGCGATGGATTCTGCGTCCTGGCCGCTGACAGCCGCGGCCACGGACGCAGCGGCGGGGACCTCTTCACTTTCGGCGTACGCGAAGTGGATGACGTTCGACGCTGGGTCTCGTGGGTGGAGACGCGCCATCCCGGCAGGCCCGTGTACGGTCTCGGCGAATCAATGGGCGCCAGCATTCTGCTGCAGGCAGTGGGCGCGGGCTTGCCGTTTCGGGCGGTGGTGGCGGAATCGCCATTCCGGACTTTCCGCGAAGTCGCCTTGTACCGAATGGCACAGAAGGCCCCCGTGATCGGACCTTTGCTCGTGACTCCGGCCTTCTGGTACGCCCGTCTACGCTACGGTCTGGATCTGGATCAGGCATCCCCGCTGGAGGCGGTGCGGCGCATCAAAGTTCCGGCGCTGATCATCCACGGCTCGGCTGACACCAACATCCCACCCGACCACGGTCGGGACCTGGCCGCTGCCGGCGGCGCCTGCGCACAGTTCTGGAGCGTGGCCGGAGGCAGCCACACCGACGCCATCGCCCGGCAACCTGCCGAGTTCGAGCGGCGCGTGCTGGCGTGGTTCAACGCAACCGCGCCGCCACCAGGGTGTCCCCGTTCCTGACAAAGATCCTGCCCTCAGCCAGTGCCGGGTAGGCGCGGACAACACCCGGGAGTAGCTTGGCAGTTGATTTCGGCTGAAATCCGCGTGGCGACGCCTCGGCCACAACCACCTCGCCGCGCTCCTTCAGAATCACCAACTGGTTACCGGCCAGCAGCACCGTCCCCGCGCCAAAGCCCTCCTGAGCCCACATCACCTTGCCCGTCTTCCATTCCACGCAGCGCAATTCCTGCCCCTCCTCCTGCCGCCCGTGGAAGCCGTAGAGGTACTCGCCGGCGCGCACGCTGGTGGAGTAGTGATTGGAGAGCGAGTCGTCATTGGCCCAAATTGTCTTCCATGGGCCTGTGGGTTGTGCCTCCAACAGGATGGCGCCGGTAGCGTAAGACGCTGAAAGAAACACTTGATTTTTCCAGGTCAAAGCTGTTGCAGCATTGACAGATGCGCGTGATCGGGAGCGGTGCCGGAACTGCTGCACCACACTGCCGTTCCGGGGATCCAGCGCCACCAACCCGTTCCGGGTGAAGAACAGCGCCAAGGTCCTGCCGTGCAGCACAGCCACCGTCCCCGACGAGTAACTCGCCTCATCGTTGGTCGCCTTCCACAGTTCACGGCCGGTCGCGGCGTCGAAGGCCACGATGCCGGCGGCGTTCTTGCCACCGGCATTCACCAAAACTCGATTCTCAAACACCAGAGGCGTACCTGCCGCGCCGAAGAAGCCCTTCTCCACGGCATACTGCTTCATCACGTCCACAGCCCACAGCTTGCGGCCCGTGGCGAGGTCCACCGCTGTGAGCCGCCCCTCCGCGCCGTAAGTGAAGACGCGCCCGCCCGCCACGGCTGGCGCCGAACGCGGCCCTTCGTCGAAGCCGAAGTCGTCGCGATACGTGGTGGGTCCCTCAAAATGCCACACCGGCTTGCCGCTGCCGGGTTCGACCGCGTCCAACACTTCCGCGTTGCCCACCCGATGAAACAGAAGGAGCTTCCCCTCGGCCACCACCGGCCCTGCGAAACCGGCGCCCACTTTCTTCGTCCAGAGGACGTCTGCCGCTCCCGTCTGGGCCACAGCCGGCAGGCAGACCAGAACCAACGCCGCCAACCTCACCGCGGCCTCACGGTCGTGCGGACCACCGGGTATGCATCCTTGTCCGATTCGAAGTACGGCGAGCGTTGGAACAGCCACGCCAGCCGGCCCCGGGCGTTCTTGGCAAACTCGGCGTCTCCGGCAACCTTCGCCTCGAACTCGGCTCGCAGCTTCGGGTCGCGTTTCAGCATCTCTGCCGCGATAGGCTCAAAGATGTAGTCGCTGAAGTACTCTTTCTGCTCAAAAATGGGCAGGAAGAAGCCCCATTTGACCGCGGAATCGGTCGTTTCCGGCTCCAGGATGTGCATCGCCACCTTGCCGGCGCGTTGCGCGACCGGCACGAAGACGCTGCCGGCTGCCAGCGTCCGCGTCTCCCGCACAGGCTTCACGGCCAGGCTGGTCACCAGGAATCTGCCCTCAAACGGCGCCGAGGCAAAGCGTACATTGCTAAAACGCACAGTCTCAAACTCGCCGGTCAGCGATTGCGTCAGCGGCTCCGTGCGCACGCCGTGACGCTTCAGCAGTTCAATCACATCGTCCCACTCGCGCGGGACGATGTAGCCGAGCGAAGCCGCTGGCGCCAGCCTCTCCTTCATGCCGCGCACGGCAACTGCCTCTTGATTCAACGGCTTGGCGGTATAGCGGGTGATGGGCGCGCCGGTGATAGAACTCATGGGACGCTCGGTTTCCAGCATCCGCAGCGTATACGGCTCACCGGTTTCGGCGGGTGTGCCCTCCAGGAACACCTTTTCCCCCGGCTTCACCGCCTCCATGCCGCGGTCTGCGGCCAGCGAAGCGGCGCGCACGGCCTTGGCGTCCGCGGCAACAATATCGAGCGAGATCCGCATGATGTCGTAGTGGGACCAGACCCGCGTCCGGAAGCTCTTCAGCGAGTGCGTCTCCACCAGCAGCGCCGCGCGGTTCTGGGCCGCTGCATACCCGGTGGAGTAGCGCGGCGTAGCGGTCATCAAGGTCAGCGTTTTCCCGTCCCGGCCGCGGCCCTCAAAGTAGTAGCCGGCCACATGGCCCAGCTCGCCCAACTGCGCCATCAGGCGAGGCAGATACTGCCTCGCCACCCAGCCGCCCACCTCTGGCGCGATGTCCTGCTCGGTGTGCGTGGCAATGGTGACGTCGTACTGATTGTCGCTGCCATCGGTGACGTGATTGTCGATCAGAAACTCAGGCAGCCACGCCGTGTAGAGCCGTAGCCACGCGCGCATCTCCGGGGTATCGGACTTGAGGTAATCGCGGTTCAGATTACGGCGCGAGGCGTTGACGCGGAAACCCATCTGGGCCGGACCGTTCTCATTGATGCGATTGTAGGCCGAAACGTGCTCGTGCCCGTCGGCGTTGAAGACGGGGATGGAGATCAGGATCACATGATCCAGCCACGCGGCGTGGCGCTTGGTCACCAACACGTCACGCAGCAGCATCATGGCCGCGTCCTTGCCGCCGTTTTCGCCGGCATGAATGCCGTTTTGCAGCAGCACCACCGGCTTGCCCGTGCGGCGCGCGGCGGCGGGCTCAAAGGCACGGTCCTTCGAGACGATCAGGGCATACAGCGGGCGCCCTTCGCCGGTGGTCCCGATCTGGCTCAGGCGGGCGTGGGGCGACAGTTTCGCCAACTGCCGGTAGAAAGTGAGGGCCTCCTCATAGGAGCCGGTTTCGCGATACTCCGTAGCTTCTGCGTGGGTACGAAGTTGGGCGGGCGCGGCGGCGGTGCTCTCTTTCAAAGAGCGCGCCTCCCGCATGACGGCTGTCTCGGCTTGCGATTGCGGCGGCATGGCGGGCACGATTGCGGACTGGAAAAGCAGCAGGGCGGTGCAGAACATATTTCTCTAGGATAGCTGCCTATTGGTACTGTATATTTCTGATATGGTGGTCCGATTCTATTTTTGGTGGGCGGTTGCGCTCGTTTGGATGATTCCGGCGGCTGCTGAGCCGCGCTGGATCCGGATCCAGTCCCAACATTTTGAGGTGTATAGCAGCGCCGGCGAACGCGCCACGCGGGACACCGTCAAGTACTTCGAACAGGTGCGCCAATTCTTCGCCGACGCATTCGGAAGGGATGGGAAAGTCACGCAGCCTGTGCGAATCGTCATTTTCGGTTCCAAGCGGGAGTACGAACCCTACCGCATGAACGAGTTCGCTACCGCCTATTACCGGTCTGGCGCCGAGCGCGACTACATTGTCTTGAGCGAGGCAGGTCTCTCCAGCTATCCCACCGCCACCCATGAGTACGTCCATCTGATTGCCAATCACGCCGGAATGAAGCTGCCGCCGTGGCTCAACGAGGGCATGGCCGAGCTCTACTCCACGCTTAAACCGCAGGGCAACAAAATCCTGGTTGGCTCGTTGATCGCAGGCCGCCAACAGGCGTTGCTCCAGGATCGATGGGTTCCGCTGGCCACCATCTGCGGCGCGGATCGGGAGTCTGCCTACTACAACGAGAAGGACAAGGCCGGAGCGCTCTACAACGAGGGTTGGGCGCTCACACACATGCTGGCGTTGAGCCCGGAGTATCGAGAGGGCTTTCCGGGCTTCGTCGAGGCGATCATGGCCGGACTCGATTCCGAAGGCGCGATGATGAAGGCCTATTCGCGGACCATGAAGCGCATGGATTCCGAGGTCCAGGCCTACATCCGGCGGGACGTCTTCCAGGCCGTTCTTCTGCCCCAGAAGCTGGTCAAGGTCCAGGACGAACTTGCTTCCGAGCCGGCTTCCCGGTTCGACGTGAGGATGACGCTGGCCGAACTGAGCGATCGTCCGGACAAGGCCAAGGACGTCGCGGTGATGCTGCAAGAGCTGGCGAAAGATTATCCAGAACAGCACGAGGTTCATTCGGCGTTGGGGTATCTAGAGTGGCGGCAGGGTCGCCCTGAGCAGGCGCGCGTGCATTTCGGCAAGGCATTTGAACTGGGCAGCCGGTCACCGCGCTTCCTGTGGGACTATGGCCGGATGGCTCGCGGAGAGGAGAGCGGGCGAGCGATGGCAGCGATTTCGGCATTGCTGGAAATCGAGCCGGGCCGCACGGACGCACGCGTCGAATTATCAGGTCTGCAACTGTCGGCCGGCCTCAAGATGGAAGCGCGGCAGACCCTGGGGAGCATCAAGCGCGTGACACCGGAGTTGGCGCCACGGTTCTTCCAGGTGCTCGCCTACGCGGAGATCGCCAACGGTTATGTTGATCAGGCCAAGAAAGCTGCCGCCCGGTGGGAGGAGACGGCGACGTCGCCCACGGAGAAGCAGGCAGCCGGCCGGTTCGCCGCATCACTCGCGAGGCCAACCCCGACATTTACGCCGGCGCCGGCCGGCCAGGAGGTGGCTGAGGAACAGCGGCCCACCATCCGGCGGAGCGAGCCGGAGGCGCCCCAGCCCGTGGACCCGGAGCCTCCATTTCGGTTCGACGGCAAAGCCGAAGGAAAGTTTGTAGACCTCCAGTGCAAAGACAGTCAGGCGATCTTCGTCATCGAGGTCGAGGGCGCCAGGCAGTCCTACCTGATTGACGACCCGCTCAAGATCACAATCGCGGGAGCAAATGGCGCCTCGATGGGCTTGACCTGTGGCAAGCAGGCGCCCAAGCCGGTGAAGCTGGAGTTTGACAAGCCGGGCGAGGGGCAGAAGTCCGTGCGCGGCCTCCTCCGGTTGATCGAGTTTGGAAGTTAGCCGTGCTGCGGGGTTGATAAACTCAGTCTGATGAAGACTTCCACGCTGTGTGCTTCCCTGTTGGCTGCCCTGTTGTGCGGCTGCGGTTCCACGGGGACGGATCCCCAGACGTTCGAGAAGATGACCGGCGAGTTCGTGAACGCCACGCTGGCGCTCTCTCCGGTGTATGCCACCTCGGCCGGATACCATCAGCACAATGGTAAGGCGCTGGACACGCTGCTGGATGACTACAGCGCAGACGGCGTGGCGCAGCAGCGGAAGCACTACACCGAATGGAAGGCCAGACTGGCCGCGGTGGACCGGAAGTCACTCGACCCGCAGGCGCAGGCCGACCTCGACCTGATGTTGGGCACCGTCGATACGGGCCTCCTGGACCTCGACACACTCCAGAACTGGCGGCACAACCCCACCGTGTACGTGGAGTCGATCGGCAACGCGATCTTCACGCCGTTCTCCGTCGAGTACGCGCCCCCGGCGGAACGCTGGTCGCATATCATCGCGCGGTTGAAGGCCGTGCCGGCTTTCCTGGAATCGGCCAAGCAGCAACTGGCCGGTTCGAACGAGATCTGGACCCGCGTCGCCATCGAAGAGGGCGAGGGCAATCTCGCGCTGGTGGAGAAGGCATTTCCGGAGAAGGTACCGGCTGCGCAGAAGGCGGAATACGAGGCTGCCGCCAAACCGGCTGCTGCCGCCATGCGGGCGTTCCACGACCATCTGAAGGGGCTGAAGGACAATGGGCCGGAGTCCTGGCGAATGGGCAAGGAGAAGTACGCCGCGAAGTTCAAGCTCACCGTCGGCAGCGACGTGACGCCCGAGCAGTTGCTGGCCGACGCCGAGGCCGAATTGAAGGCCATCCGCAAGCAGATGTTCATCGATTCGCTCCCTCTGCACCACAAGTACTACCCCACTCATCGCGACCCGGTGGACCTGAATCTGATCGTGCGAGAGACGTTGAACCGGATCGCGACAAAGCATGTCGCGGCGGAGTCCTATTTCCCCGAGGCGGAAAAGACCCTGGCGGAGACGCGCGAGTTCATGAAGGCGCACGAGGACCGCATTGTGAAGATGCCGGGCCAGGACAACCTCAAGCTGATTGAGACTCCGGAGTTCATGCGCGGGGTCTACGGCGTGGGCGGCTTCAGTCCGGCGCCGGCACTCCAGCCGGAGTTGGGCGCCTTCTACTGGCTGACGCCGATCCCGAAAGGCTGGACCAAGGAGCGCGTGGATTCCAAGCTGCGCGAGTATAACGACTACGGTCTGCGCATCCTAACGATCCATGAGGCGATTCCTGGTCACTATGTGCAACTGGAGTACGCCAACGCCATCGAGCCGAAATCCCGCCGCTTGCTGCGTAGCGTCTTTGGCAGCGGACCCTACGTCGAAGGCTGGGCCGTGTATGCCACAGACGTGATGATCCGCGAGGGCTATCTCGACAAGTCGCCGGAACTGGCGGTCACCTGGCAGAAGCAGCAACTGCGCGCCATCGCCAATACGATCCTCGACATCCGCCTGCAGACCGGTAACATGACCGAGGCGGAGGCGATGAAGTTGATGGTGGATCAGACGTTCCAGGAGAAGGAAGAGGCCGTGGCGAAGTACCAGCGGGCGAGGCTCGGCGCCTGCCAGTTGCCCACCTATTTCGCCGGCTACCGTGCCTGGAAGAAGTTGCGGGCCGCAGCTGAACAGAAGGAAGGCGCGAGGTTCAACCCGGGCGAGTTCCATCGCAAAGCGTTGCAGGCCGGTGCTCTGCCAATGCCGGCGCTGGCCCGGTTGTTGGGTGTGGCGAACGACGCCGCGGCGCCGGCGAAATGAGGGTGACGGCAGTCCTGGAACTACTGTGCATTGCCTTGGAGCGCTTGTCCGTGTTTCAATCAGGGCATCCGGATGTGGAAGAACGCAGCTCACTGGGTTAAGGATCTGACGCTCTCCGCGCTGCTTGCGCTGGTGGTGATCTTATTCCTCTACCAACCTGTTAAGGTCGAGGGCACCTCGATGATGCCGGGCCTGCAGGACAACGAACGCGTCTTCATCAATAAGTTCCTGTATCGCTTCGGTTTAGGCGACGTGGAGCGGGGCGACACTGTGGTCTTCTGGTTCCCGGGCGATCCGACGAAGTCGTTCATTAAGCGCATCATCGGACTGCCTGGTGACACCGTGGAAGTGCGCGCTGGCGTGGTGTACCTGAATGGAAACGTGCTGGCCGAGCCGTACGTGCCCGATGAGTATCGCGACCGGATCTCCGTTGGCCTGGTGCACGTGCCGGACGGGCACTACTTCGTACTGGGCGATCATCGCAGTTCGTCCAATGACAGCCGCAACTGGGGGCCGGTTCCGAAGGAAGCCATCTACGGCAAGGCGGTGTTCGCCTACTGGCCGCCGGACCGTCTGGGCGTGGTGCGCTAGCAGCTATCTCCGCCGCACCCACCAAGAAATCAGTGAAAACAAAAGACTAAGCAGCAAGCACGTCACCACCGGGAAGTAGAACGTAGAGTTCTTGCCCCGGATGACAACGTCGCCTGGCAGGCGTCCCAGTTGGAACGGCAGCTTCGAGGAGAAGGTGATGAGCAGCCCGATCACGAAAAGCGCGGCTCCGGCGAGCATCAGCTGTTTGCCCATGATGGTGTCCTGCTTGACAGGATAGTACGTCCACAACAGAAATGCCTGCGCACGTTTTATGCACAGGGAAGTCACAGATGCCCCTCTGCAACACTCTGATTCAAAAGGGAATAAAACTGGAGGATATAGGCCGCCAAACCGCGTTTTTCTCTTGACCCGGAAACCGATTCGTCACATACTGCAGATGGTTCCAAGAGGTTCACGGAACAGCGAGCTGAAAGGGACGTAGCGGAGCCGGAACGATGATCCGCTGGTGCTAATACTTCATCAGTACACCAGTGGGGAGCGAAGGAAGATCGGGCGTACCTGGCAGTAAGTTTCCGGTCGGCCAGTTGGATCGGGCGCTTTGATCCGGAAGGGTGATCCACCCTGAAGGGGAGCGACGATTTAGCGGGGCAGGCAGGAGTGGCGCAGGACCTGAAGGCAACGGGTTAAGATCGTAGAAGTCCCAGGCGGTTCTCGAGACAGGCCAGGGATGGAGATCAGAGCGGACCGGGCCGGCGGGAATTGTGCCGCAGAGCTGAAGAGGCAGGGCAGGAACTCTGACCCCACCGCGGTGGTCTGGTAACAGGCTGGTCGTTGTGGGCGAGTGAAAGGCCGCTTCGAGGTTCTGGCTTCGCGTCAGCAGGCTAGCAGGCGGACCGCTGAGCAATGAAGCGCCATCGGAGAAATACCGGGGGCGGGGAGCAAGGCGGGAAAAGACGTCCGGCGTGCTGATGTGACAGGCTCAAACCTGGCATGCAGGTTGGGGAGCGAGCTGATACCGAGGGTCACTTGGAACCATTTTCTTTTGCAGGGCCCTCTGGCCCACCTTCTTTTCTAGCCTCGCCCTGCCCTCATTCCTCCATCAAATCGCGATAAAGCCGGGATTGCGCCTCGGCGATGGCGTCCCAGCTATAGTGCGCCTCCACCGTATGTCGCCCGGCGCGCTCCATCCGCTGCCGTCGGGCGGGATCGTCGAAAAGTCCTTGAATGGCTGATGCCATCTCCGCACCGGTCTCCACCACGGACACATCTTCGCCCGGATGCAGGTCCAGTCCATTGATGCCTGCCGGCGTGGAGACAATCGCCTTGCCCATCGCCATCGCCTCCATGATCTTGATGTTGGTGCCGGCGCTAGCCAGCAGTGGGGCGATCACGACAGCCGCCCGCTCGTAGGCCCGGCGCACGTCGCTGACGAAACCCTCCAGTTCGATGCCCGGGCCGCTCAGGTCGAGCGCGACCCGGTCCTGATAAAGCTCGCGGTAGTGATCCGCCCTGGCACCGCTGATCACGTGCAGAGTCGCGCCGCCCGCCGCTAAGGGGGGCCAGGCTTCGCGCAGAAAAAACTGGAGCGCCATCAGGTTCGGCAAGTGGGCGAAAGATCCGATGAACAGGATGCGCCGCGGTTCCGGCTCCACCTCCACCGGCTGGAAACGTTGCAGATCCACTCCGTTGGGCAGCACCGCCACGCGGCGGGCACCCTCCACCATGGACTTGTCCTTCTCTGACATCGTCACAACGCAGCTGACGTTCCGCCACGCGCGCCGTTCAAATCGCTGCCAGCGCGTTAGCTGCTGCCGGGTCTCCCAGCTCTCGTGCTCGCGCAGCAGTTGCGCATACAGATCCAGCGTCACGTCATGCTCTATCAGGAGCGTCGGCGTCGTGCCGCAGTCGGCCGCGTACAGCCCCATCTGCGTGAACTCCAGTTGCACCAGCGCCGGCCTGTACTTGTGGATCATCTCGCGGAGGCTGGCATGGAAGGCTGGCCTGTCATGCTCCTCCACCGCGTCGGGCCGTTCGGTGAGCGGACGCAGATGCGAGCCTTCACGGCGCACCAGGATCACCTCGGTGCAGAGTGCGAGAATTTCCGGGGCAGGCGGCTCGTGCTGGTCACAGAAAGCGATCAGAATCTGGTCAAATTCCGAGCTGGCTCCCTTCATCAGATTGAACATGCGCACCGCGCCGCCATGCGACAACGGGAAGGGTACATAGGAACTGGCCACTATCACCACGGGGCGCGCGTGGTCTCTCGGTCGGCCTGGGAAATTGACCGATTCGCCGTTGCCTAGCGCCATGACGAGCCGTTCATCGGCGGGCTCCGGCGGCGCAGGCTCCACCCACGCCAGCGCGTTCTGCGCCGCCTGCAGGGCAGGGAAGACCCATGGGCGGGGCTCGTCCTGAGCGGCATAGAGGTTGAGCCGTTCTACGGCGCGCCGCCACAGATCCCGGAAAACGACGGGATCCGCCACGCTGCGGGCCAGGAAACGGAGGTAGTTGATCTCGACGGCGGTCTGGATCTGATCGGGCGTGAAGTAGCGCTGGGTCGTCGAGCGGTGGTGGTGCACCAGGCGCGCGCCGGCGACGAATACGCTGGGCCAACCGCGCACCCAGCCGCGGTAGCCGAGGTCAAGATCCTCCACATAGGCCGGCGTGAAAACCTCGCCCATGCAGCCCGCTTGGCGCAGCTTCCGGGTATCGTATAGCGAACATCCGCCGCTGCCGTAGAGCACATAACTCAGGTCCTCGCCCTCCAGCGGCGTATCACACCAGATGGGGAAATCCACGGCATGGCCGCGGGTCCACATCAGCGCCTTGCCTGTCTCCTCCCGGCGCACGCCCTCGGGAAAGAAGATTTGAGCGGCGGCACAGAAAAGCCCCGGTATCTGCTGAAAGGCTCGCTGCAACGGCGGAAAGAAGCCGGCATCCAGCACCATGTCGTTGTTGAGCAGAAGCGTGTGCGAATACTTTGCCCTGGCGATGCCGCGGTTCACGGCTGCGGCAAAACTCAGGGGCGCCGCGCTGAGCTCCACCAGAACCGTGGGGTGCGTCCCGGCAAGCCACGCCGCGGTGCCATCGGTGGATCCGTTGTCGGAGACGATCACCTCGGACGGGATGCCCTCCAACTCGCACAACAGTCCCGGTAGCAACTGTGCCAGCAACTCGCGGCCATCCCGGGATGGGATTACCACCGTGATGCCGGCAGGCAGGGCCGGCCCGGGTTGCGGATCGGGCCGTGGCGCCATGTCGCCCTTGCGTCGTGCCACGCGCCAACCCGTGGTCAGCGCCGCGGCACGCAGCCACTGCCGCCGGTAGGACCACGGATGGGTGATCCGCCACACCTGTGTGTAGAGCCAGCCGCCGGGGCGCGTCTCCCAGCGGATCAGGTTCTTCATGCGCCACATCAGGTGGCGGCAGATGCTGAAAGCCGAGCGCGGATGGAGCGCGAAGTGGTCCAAATTCTCGTTGAAGCACAGCAGCCGGCCAGGAGAGGCCAGCAGCGCCGCCAGGCGCATGGGCCAGTAAGGCATGCGCGGCTGCAAAATTAGTGCAGCCCAGACGATCTGCTTGCCGCGCAGCGCATCGGCCACTCGCGCGCGATTCTGCGCCAACGTGCGGCCCAGAAACCAGGGAATCCACCTGCCCCGCGGCGGCGCGAACTCAGCCACCACGTATACAGCCAGACCTGGCGCCACTGCCTCCAGATTGTCGAGCAGGGTCTCGATCAGGTCTTCGGAGCCCGAAGCGAAAGCGACGACAATGCGCTCAGGAGAACTCACCTTAAATCAGTTTTCGCCAGTCGAGGGCAGGGATGCCGCGGCTCCGGTCGTCCCAAAGTGCGAGACCTTGCAGGCAGAAGGCGGTGGAGACAGGGTTTGAGTAGTCCGTGGGCGCGCCGCCGCGCTGCCCGAAATTAAAGCCGCCATCGAGCCGCGCATCGGCACACTCCATCTGGTAGGCGCCGGCCCACGCCGCCTCTTCCTCTGCACTGGTGGAATCCAACGGCACTGCGCCGAGCCCGTCAGCCCACAAGCGGACCCGCAGGATCTGGCCGTTGACGTCGGAACGTTCAAAGCCTCCGCGCACGCGGCGCAGATGCCCGGCGGCGCGAGTGATGCCTTCCGACAGCGCCTGGCGAACCTCTGGCCGGCCGGCGCGCGGCAGAATGGCCTCCAGAAAATACCCGTAGGCGTGGAGGCGATCCATCACTCGCTGCGGATCCGGCTCGTGATCGAAAAACCGCTCGTGCGTCTGTAGAGCTCGTTCCAATGCCCGCTCGTACTCTGCCACGTAGCTCGTATCTCCGGTAGCCTCGGCCACGCTGAGCCAGCCCAGCGCGGATTTCAGCTGATAGCAGTCCGATGAACGCGACCACCGGCTGTCCCGCGCGAGCGGTGTCTTAGTGGGCAGCGCCAGAATCGGGTGAATGTCGGTGGTGTTGACGAAATCACGCCGCATGGAGTCAGCGCACTGGACGGCGATATCAAGATAGCGCTGCCTGCCCGTCGCGCTCCACACGCGTAACAGGCCCCGGATAATGATGCCGTTATCGAAGAAGTAGGAGTGATGCTCAGGCAGTTCGCCTGTGGCGGACCACTCAAACGGCATGGCCGATGCACTGGTATCCCACGCTCCGCAGAGTAAATCCGCGCCCGCTGTGGCCGCCTCCAAGTAGGCATCATCGGCGGTGCGCTCGTGGAGTTCCATCAGCGCGCTGATGGTGTAGCCAGTAATCTCCGTGGAGATCCGTGCGTTGCGGTTGTCGGCGATGTGGTGGTAGCGGGCGACCCCGCCGTGGGTCTCCTGAATGCCAGAGCGCAGAAACCACTGACCTGCGCGGATGAGAAAGAGGGGCGTTGTCCGCGCACCTGCCTCTATGGACGTGCTCAAAGCGTTGTAATCCTTGTTAAAGCGAGTGAATCCCTATTGTATCAAGGCTCCAGTGTGTTCCTCTCGCTCGATGGCCGTAGGCCGATCAGAAAACGCGGCGGCTGGTTGGGGTCCTTGCCGGTAAATGTGTCTACACCATGCAGGGCCTGCTGCACGATCTCCTTCACCGGGCGGCTCTCCCACCCCAGCAGACTATCCACCAGGCGGCTTTCGCCCCAGCTCTCGGATTCCGAATTCAGCGCGTTGACGAGGCCTCGGGAGGGGATGGCCACCAGATCGCCGCGCTTCAACTCAATCTCGCCCACTTGATAGGGCGTGTCCATCGCCTCTCCAATGGCCGGCCCACCGGTGTGGAGCCGCGTGACCTCGGCGCCACTGCCGGTGCGCCGCAAGAGAATGGGGGGGAAGTGCCCGGCGTTCAAGTACTGCATGCGGAGGCCGCCCAGGATTGGGCGGGCGCAGAAGAAAGAGATAGGCGGATGGTTGGCTGTGGAGAGGGCAAGCGCGCGCGCGGTGGATTCCACCAGTTCCGCCAAATCCTCGTTATACGCCCACGCCCGGCTGCGCAGCAGCGCCTGAAACTGGACCAGGCGCACGGCGGCGTCCTCGATCGGGCCCGGCACGTCTGCCAGCAGAAACGCAGCCATGCGCTTGGGCAAGCCAATAATGTCATAGCACACGCCGCCCGGCTTGTCGCCCAGCCAATAATCGGCTCCGAAATCGATCCCCGGGATCTCCGTGCGTTGCGGCGGCGAAAGGTGGGTCCGCGTGCCCCGCGCGGTACGTCGCGTGGCCTGCTCGTGCGCCTCCTCCGTCACCCGGCTGAATACGGGTTGAACCGTGGCACAGACATGCAGGCTATCCACTAACTGGCGGGCCACTGCCTCGGCAAACTGCAGATGATGCGGGCAGAAGGCCGCGCCGCCCGCCCGTGGCCCAAGCAGAAAGAACCCTTCCAGGTTGAACTGGCTTTGCAGCGGGACTGCGACGTGCGCGGAGAGGGCCGCGAACCGGGCCTGTTCGGTCTCCAGGTTCCCGTCGCTGATTCGCGACCACCGGCGCGGCTTCTTATCGCGCGAGTCCACCAGAAGCAGACTCTCAAACGACCAGCCGCTGGTCAACTCCTGGTGGAGCAGGGAATTCAAATAGAACTCAGCATCCACGCCTGGTTGCGATGGCGCGGACTCCACCGGGCGGTACGCGTAACCATCCAACATCCAGAGGCCCGCGTGCCTGACCTGGAGATTCTCCTGGATCAACTGGCAAGCCTTGAGCCGCAGCGCCGCCGGGTCAAACAGACCCTGCATTTGCCGCCGGGCGGATTCGCCACGCAGGATCCACTCCCGCGCCTGCACTGAGCGTTCGTTGATCCAGATGGTGGCCTGCTTCCACGCCCAGTCAAACGACACAAAGGTGACGCCGGCGCCCACCAGCACCAGAGACAGGCGCATCGCCCAGGTCTCGCCGGCGCTGATCTGCAAAAACAGCGCTGCGGCGATCGCCACCGTGGCAGTCAGCAGCAGCGGTCTTAGCGTGGGGCGGGAGGAAACGCGGTGCCGAAACCACGCCAGGCGCACGTGGATGCGCGCCGATCGGGACGAGAAAAAGAGCGCCGCCACCGACGCCAGAAACACCACGAGCACCGTCAGCCACACCAGGAGGGCGAGCCATTGCAGGTGGTCTAAATCAGCCGGCATGTGGGTTAGTTGGCCTGAAACACCAGAAAATATTGATGAGCCAGGATATCAAAGGAGCCGGTCTGATGGAAACCGGCGGTCTGCATTTCCGCCTGAACCTCTTCCGGGGATAGCTTCATCGCCGGCGGCGGACCAATCGGCAACTCGCGCTTGTAGAAGTCCACAATCACGATCCGCCCGCCCGGCTTCAGTGCAGCCTTCAGTTTCGCGTAGTACGCTGGACGGTTCGCGATATGATGCAAAACGTCGCAAAAAAAGACCGTATCGACGGATGTTGTGCCTAGTTTGGGGTCATCTGGAGCAGCCAGTATTGTGGTCAGATTCGGCGGCGCGTCCTTGGCCGCGAGCTCCAGCAGCTTGGCGTCAATGTCCACCGCCAGCACTTTCCCGGCGTGACGCGCGAAGCGTCGCGAGAAATATCCCGTGCCCGCGCCGATGTCGGCGATCGCCTCGTCGGCGCGCAGTTTCAGCGCCATCACAACCTCGTGCGGCTTCTGCCACGCGTCGCGCGCCGGATCCTCCAGCACGCGCGCGTACTCTCCCGCCGAGCGCGGCGGATGCTCCTGATGAGCCACCTGCGCGGCGGCGGTCACACTCAGGATCATCGTCAGGATGCTACTTCGCCAGTGCACTGTTTTTCTTTCCAAACAGAAAGTATATCGCCAAGCCGACAATGGACCAGCCCACAAACCGAACCCACGTTTCCAGAGGCAGAGCCATCATCAGAATCAGGCAGCTCAGGATCGAGAGCACCGGGAAGATCGGCCCGAGCGGCACACGGAAACTCCGCGGCCGGTCCGGTTGGGTACGGCGCAAAATCAGCACGCCCGCGCTGACGATGCTGAAGGCGAACAACGTGCCGATGTTGGAGAGGTCCGCAAAAGTGCCAATGTCCCATACGCCCGACGGGATCCCCACGGCGAACCCGGCGATCCATGTGCTGACATGCGGCGTCTTGTGCTTGGGGTGAATCCGCGAAAAGAGCTTCGGCAGCAAACCGTCGCGCGACATGGCAAACCACACCCGCGCCTGGCCGTACTGGAACACCAGCAAGGACGACAGCATTCCGACAATGGCGCCTACCCCCACCCACTCGCGAATTCCGTCCATCCTCAGGTTCTTCAGCGCCTCGGCCACAGGTGCGGCCGTGTTCAGGCTCTGCCACGGTGCGATGCCGGTGAGCACCAACGCCACCGCAATATAGAGTGTCGAGCAGACCAGCAGCGTTCCGATGATGCCAATCGGTAGATCTCTTTGCGGATTCTTGCACTCCTCGGCAGCCGTTGAGACGGAGTCAAATCCGATGTAAGTGAAGAACACGATGGCCGCGCCTGTGAGCACACCCGACATCCCATTCGGCATGAACGGATGCCAGTTGGAAGTCTTCACCACCCGACCCGCGCCGATCACGAAGATGGCGATGGCTGCGATCTTGACGATCACCATGATGTTGTTGGTGCGCGTGCTCTCCTTGATGCCATAGGTCAGTATCCAAGTCAGCAGCATCAGGATCAGGAACGCCGGCAGATTGAACCAACTCCCGGTGAACTGCCCGCCCACAATCATCGGCTCTGATAAGAACTTGGGCAGGTGGACGCCAAAGATCGAGTCCAGGATGTCGTTGAAGTAGGCGGAGAACCCAACGGCCACCGCCATGTTACTCACCGCGTATTCCAGGATCAGATTCCAGCCGATCATCCACGCCACCAACTCGCCCATCGTGGCGTAAGCATACGTATAGGCGCTGCCCGCCACCGGGATCGCGCAAGCCATCTCCGCATAAGAGAGCGCCGCGAATCCGCAGGCGATCGCCGTCAGCAAAAACGACAACGCCACGCCGGGACCCGCGCCGGGCCTGCCGATGGTGAAGCTGGAATTGGCCCCGTTGAGGATTAGATCCAGCAACGGGACATGGAGAATAGAGTGAAAGCTACGGACCTCGCCGGCGGCGGCGGTTCCGGTGAGAATAAAGATGCCGCTGCCGATGACTGCACCGATGCCCAGAGCCATCAGGCTCCAGGCGCCGAGCGTCCGCTCCAGTTTCTTGCCTGGTTCGTTGGACGCAGCCACCAGAGCTTCAATGCTCTTGGTGCGAAAGAGTTGGTTCAAGGGGGACCTGTGCCTCCTGAGCTCTGGTGGTGGATTTTAAAAAGGCCGGGACCGAAATTCTTCGAGGTCCGCCCCGGCCGGATGCTTGCCCGGCCTCTAGCGCTTGCGCTGGCCCTTGACGATCGTCTTGACCTTCTTCTTCAGAGAGCCGCGTGCGACGTCGGACGGACGCGGCTGCAGCGGATTCTTTTCGTCGGCCTTCTTGCGCGCCTGGCGCTTCAACTCTTTACGTTCTACCTTGTCGGCAACAGTCTTCGTATTCATGCTCGTTCCTTAACAGTATCAATCATCTGCCGTGAGTCCGGCGAATTTCGCAATCAATTTCTTCAACCCGTGGCCCTGAAAGCTGACGGTGAGCTTCGCTTCGTCGCCTTCACCCTCCTTGCGGAGGACCGTGCCACGTCCGTATTTGGCATGTACCACTGACATCCCCGGCCGGATACCGGTCCGCCGTGCCGGCTTGGCGGCGGGCGGCGGGGCGGACACACGAACAGGAGCGGCGGCGGGTTTCGCCGGGCTCTGTCCAAAAAACATTTGTTGCTGCGCTGCCGCCGGCTGGGCGGCCGGAGCCGCGGGCGCTGCCGGGGGCCGCTGTACTGGCGCGGGCTTGACCACCGCCTTCGGATTCGACGAAGGTAGCGGCGCGGCCGGCAACGAACTCATCGAGGGCACCTTCACCCCCCGGTCCGCGAAGAACTGGGAGATATGGTCCAACGAATTGTACGTCTTACCAGTATACGTGTTCTTTCGCGCCACTTCCCGCACGGCTGCCCGCTCGCCGTACAAATCGAGCGAGCCGGGGGCGCGCCGCTGCTCGTGCAGCTCTTCCACCAACTCGCGAGGGATCTCTTCCAGAAAGCGCGAAGGCTGGCACGGCTCCGGCGGCGACCCGCCGTATTTCCGCCGCATCCGCGCGCTCGAAACATACAGCCGCTGCATCGCGCGCGTCATCGCCACGTAACACAGCCGCCGCTCCTCTTCCATCTGGTCCTCGTCGTCCAGCGAGCGCGAATGAGGGAACAAGCCCTCCTCCAGCCCGGCGATGAAGACCACCGGAAACTCCAGGCCCTTCGCGTTGTGCATCGTCAGCAGCGAGACCTGAGCCTCTTCATCGAGGTTGTCGGAATCAGAAACCAGCGCCGCGTGATCCAGAAACTCCTGCGCCGTGTCCCCCCGCTCGCCGGCGTCGGCCGCCGCCGAAATCAACTCATCCAGGTTGCCGAGCTTCGATTCCGCCTCCGGGCTCGGGTCCGTCTCCAGCATCTTGCGATACCCGGTGCGCTCCAGGATCTGCTGCAGAATGGCGTTCGGCGCCAGTTGCGGCAACTGCTCCCGCAACTCCTCAATCATCCGGTGGAATACACCCAAGGCCGCCTCGGCCCGCGCGCCCAGCAGATGCTGCTCGCACGCCAGGCCCACAGCCTCCCACATCGAGCTGCCCTTGTCGGCCGCGATCTTCTCCAACTGGTCCGAGGTGGTCTTGCCGATGCCGCGCGCCGGGGTGTTCAGCACCCTCATCAGCGCCACATTGTCACGCGGATTCATCAGCAGCTTCAGGTACGGAGCGCGTCCTTCACCTCCGCCCGCTGGTAGAAGCTGAAGCCGCCCACCACGATGTACTTCCGCATGTAGCGCCGCAGCGCCTCTTCAATCTGCCGCGATTGGAAGTTGGTGCGGTAGAGGATCGCAATCCGCGTGTCTTTCTTCCGTGCCAGCACCTTTTCGATCGTGTCGGCGATGAAGAGAGCCTCCTGCTCGCCGTCGGCCGCCTCGTAGTAGCACACCGGGTCGCCCTGCTCGCCATCGGTCCACAGCGTCTTGCCCTTGCGCGCCTTGTTCCGCTCCACCACGCGGCTGGCCGCTTCCAGAATCGTGCGCGTGGAGCGATAGTTCTGCTCCAGCCGGATCACCGCGGCATTCGGATAGTCCTTTTCAAAATCCAGGATGTTTCGAATATCGGCGCCGCGCCATCCGTAGATGGATTGGTCCTCGTCACCCACCACTGCCACGTTGGTGTGGCTCTGCGAAAGCAGCCGCATCAGCTCATACTGCGAGCGGTTGGTGTCCTGGTACTCGTCGATCATCAGGTGGCTGAGCCGCCGGTTCCATATCTTCCGCGTGTCGGCGTCATGCCGAAGCAAGCGCACCGCTTCCAGCAGTAAGTCGTCGAAATCCAGCGCGTTAGCCGCCTCCAGCCCCAGCTGGTACTCTTCGTAGACCTTCGCCAGCCGTGACGTCTTCGGGTCCGCCGATACTTTCAACAAATCCTGCGGCGCCTGGCGCTGGCTCTTGGCCTGGCTGATTCGTGAAAGCGCCGCGCGGTGCTTCATGAACTGGTCGTCCAGCCCCAGCTTCTTGTAGATCTGCTTCAGCAGCGCCACCTGGTCGTCGTCGTCGTAAATGTGAAAACTGGTGGTGAAGCCGCGCCGCAGGTCGGCCAGCGGTGCGCCGTCCCGGCGCAGCATCTTCACGCAAAACGAGTGGAACGTAGAGACGTTCGGACCGCCCACCGGTGAGGTAAGATCCAACAGTCGCTGCACTCGCTCCCGCATCTCGCCGGCAGCCTTGTTGGTGAAGGTCACCGCCAGCACCGACGGGCCGTAAATGCCGTGATGGGAGATGAGATGGGCGATGCGGTGCGTGATCACACGCGTCTTGCCGCTGCCGGCTCCGGCCAGAATCAGAAGGGGGCCATCGACGTGCTCAACGGCGGCGCGCTGCTGGGGGTTCAGACCGGAGAGAAAATCCATTGGGAGGGGGCTAAGGCCCAATTTTAACATGCGGATGCGGATAGAAACAGATGGAGGCTAGATTGTTGTAACCTGAGGTCTGGCCGTGCGCGCCTATTAGCGTGAGGATCATGATCTTGTCGCGGCGGCCTTATTGCCGAGATGCTGGTCGACTTCGAAGTTGTGGAGCGGGCGCGCGCCGGAGACCCGGCGGCGTTCAACGAGGTCGTTACGGCCTATCGACGACGCATCTTTGGAACGATATCCAGGCTGATCGGCCGGCCGGAGGATGTCGAGGACGTCGCGCAGGAGGCTTTCCTCCGGCTTTACTTTTCGCTCGATCAACTGCGCAGCCCGGATGTTTTCGAGCCGTGGTTGTACCGGCTGACGGTGAACGCCGCGTTGGATTACCTGCGCAAACGGAAACGGCGCCGCTTGGAATCGCGTGTGTCGGATCTCAGCGAGATCCAGGTCACCATGGCCGACGCCGCGGCAGGAACGCACATTCAGTTCGAGGAACATCAGAAGTCGCGCATTCGCGAGACGGTGGATTCTCTGCTGAGCGGCGTTTCCGAAGAGGATCGGATGTTGCTGACCTTGAAAGAGGTCGAGGGATTGACGCTCAAGGAACTCGAGAAAGTCTATCATGTCAACGAGAACGCGCTGAAGGTCCGGTTGTTCCGGGCCAGGCAGCGCGTGATCAAGGCATTTGCGGCTTCCAAGGGCGGCCAGGGCGAGGAGAAGAAAAATGCGTGATTCGATAAACGAGTCCTGGGAACGCCAAAACCTGGAGAACGAGGCCAAGTTGGACCGCCTGCTCTCCGCTTACCGCGAAGCGTGCCCCGTCCCGGATGCCTCGGTGAACTTTATGCCGCACCTCTGGGAAAAGATCGACGGCAGCCAGAACTGGACCCGCCAGGTCTGGAAATGGGCCAACGGAATGGTGGCCGCCGCCGCCGCCGCCAGTCTCTTCTTTGTCATGTTGCAGCTCCTGCCCAAACACTCGCCCGATTTTTACGGCGCTACCTACCTGGAAACATTGGCCGATCAGCATGACGACGAAGAGGCTCTGGAAAACGTCGCCATGTCGAATGTTAAGCCGCTCCAGGAGTTGCCCGCGAAATGAAACGTTCGAGTCTGAGCCTGGCTCTGTCGCTTTTGCTGGTGTTTGCCAGCGGAATTGCCGTTGGCGTCTTTGGTCATCGCTACTTCGACTCCACCGCAGCCCACCCCAGGGCCGCCCGGCCCCAAACTCCGGATGATTACCGCAAGGCCTATCTCGAAGAGATGAGCAAACGCCTCTCACTCAGCCAGCCCCAAAAGGAAAAGCTGAACGAAATCCTCGATGACACACGCGCCAAGTACCGCGAGGTGCGCGAACGCCACAAGCCCGAAATGAAGGCCATCCAGGATGAGCAGGTGGAAAAGGTCAACGCGATGCTCACTGAGTCGCAACGCGCCGAATACGCCAAAATGAGGGCGGAGCGGGAAGCGAAACGGCAGGCAGACGAAAAAGGACGCGGGCCGAAGCCCACGTCCTCTTCCAAATAGGCGGGAATGTTCCTGCTCGGGTTAGGCCGACGGTTGAGCCCGTTCGGCGATCTTCTTCTTCATCTCGGCGGAGCGCAGCAACATCTTCTGGAAACGGTCCACACGGCCTTCGGTATCCACCAGCTTTTGACGGCCGGTGAAGAACGGGTGGCACGAGGAACAGATTTCAACGCGGATGTCGCCCTTATGCGTCGAGCGCGTCTCGAAGGTGTGACCGCAAGCGCAGATCACCTTCAATTCTTTATAGGCGGGATGGATGCCAGCTTTCATCGGGGGGAAGTCCTTTAACCCTCACAGTATATCAAACATGGAAAAGCCCCGCAGCCGGATCCCAGCGGCGGGGCTTTTGGGTAGGTCTGGACAGGAGACTTTTTCCAGTCTCTCTGCCTTCGCGCTCAGTGGCCGGTCAACAGGAACGGCGGCCCTTCACTGAATGTCGGGCCTGAACGTGAGTACAGGAACGTCAGCGGTCGGCCACCTCGCGCGTAAGTCTACTACCATTTATCATTGTTTCTGGACCACCTCCTTTCTTCAGTGATGAGTTCAGACTAAGGCAGGTCCGCTCGCCTGTCAATAGAAAAGTCAAACAAGAACGCTGTTTTTTGTTTCAGGCTCCAGCGCCGCCTGCTCCGCTTCCTCCTCACCCATCGGAGCTACAATACAGGGGTGGTACACGCCGTGCAGCGCCCGCCCGGTCTCGACTCCGCCCCCGGCGTCATGCAGACCTCCATGGCCGGCCGCGGCATGTCCGGCGTTGTCGTCTCCGGGTTGCTGTTCGCCTTCCTCGGCGCCATTCTCCCAGCCTGGCGCTATCACATCGAGCTCAACTTCCTGATCATCGGGACGTACTTTCTCTGCCAGAACCTCGGCGTCCTGCTGGCGCCCCTGGCCGGCCTCCCGCTGCTGCGCCATCGCGGCATCGGCTTCACGCTGAGCCTCGGCTGCGCCTTGGCCGGCGCCGCCCTACTTTTGCTCGCCGCCTTCTCGCCGCCCGCCCACTACGCCTGGCGAATGGCGGGGCTCTTCCTCCTCGGCTTCAGCGCGGGCCTGCTCAATATCAGTGCATTCCACGCCATCACGCCCGCCTACGAACTCCACCCGGCCGTCACCCTCAACCTCGCCGGAGCCCTCTTCGGCTTCGGCTGCCTGCTCTGCGCCCTCTTCTTGGCCGGCACATTTTTCGTCTACACAGTGCCCAGCGTCCTCATTCTGATGGCCATGGCCCCCATCTTTGCGGCCGTCCACTATGCCAGAGCCCAGCTTCCGCCCGACCCCGTCGTCCAACAGCCCTCACTCAAGGAAACACTGAAGGACTTCAAGAGTCCGGCGGCCATCCTGTTCGCCATGCTGCTGTTTTTCCAGTTTGGCAACGAAGGCGCGCTCGCCGGCTGGCTGGCCCTGTTCCTCATCCAGCGCCTGGGTATCAGCCCGGAGACTTCCCTTTTCCTGCTGGCTCTCTATTGGGGATCTCTGCTGATTGGCCGCGTCGTGGCCCAGTCCGTCCTGCCCCGCGTCAGCCACGCCCGCCTGCTCACCGGGGCTGTGCTGGTGCCGATGTTTGCCTGCCTCGCGCTCTTCTTCACCAACAATCTCTTCGGCGCAACCCTCGGCGTCCTGCTGGCCGGCGGCGGCTTCTCCGTCATTCTGCCGCTGGTGATGGAGCGCATCGGCAGCCGCTTCCCCTACTTCCACCCCGGCTTCTTCAATGGGATCTTCTCCGTCGCGCTCACCGGCGGTATGCTGGCGCCCGCCTCTCTCGGCTACATCGCCCACTATCTGGGGATGGGTGCGGTGATGGGATTGCCGCTCATCGGCTCCATCCTGGTCTTTCTGCTGCTGTTACTGATCCTGCTGGAGGGCAAACTCTCCGGCCGGTCCGCTCAGCAGTCCAGCTAGCGAAGCTTCAGCACCGCCCTGCCTGCCACCCCGTCGTATACCAGGTAGATCGCCTTCAGGTTCTTGACCTTGCCCTCCCAGTAGAAATACAACAGTCCGCTCCGCGCGCCACTCACCGGGCCGTCCTCCAACGCGTACTTCTCCACCGCTTCGGCCGCCGATTGCGTGGCGCCCGGTCTTCCTGCGTTCTGATCCGGCGCCCTCGGCTGGGTGGGCCGGCGCCCCTCCGGATCGCCCGGAAAGCGCTCCACCTGCGGCGGCCCCCCAATCACAACGCCACCCGGACCAACGCCGCCGCTCGCCTGCACGCCACGGTATTGCTCCCAGCCCGGATTCCGGATCGCCCCCGCCACCAGTCCTGGCGAATGCGCCGATAACTCCCGCGTCGATTGGTTCAGCTTCAGCCGGAACTCCCCGGCAGAGACCGGCATCGGCGGGCCCTTCTCCGGAAAAAAAGCCACCTCCACCACCAGATAGTTGCCCACGTGGTAGGAGTCGCCCGGTTGCGAAATCGCCCGGCTGCCATACTCAGCTGCCACCGTCGCCCTGGCCAGCACAGCTTGCACCGGATAATCCGCCGGCAGCGCCCGCGGCGTTGTGCCCGCCCACAGCAGGCTCCCGCCGCAGAACATGAGGATCATCTTCACAGCCCCAGGATAGTCGATAAACGGTCAGGCCGGCGCTCGTCACCTCCCTTCGCCCCTGCTCAACGGCTTGCCGGCCGCCTATTCGCCGGCTGTCTGCCGTAAGGCCCTAGTCGAACCGGGGAGCGGACTGGAATCCCTAAGTTGGATAAGGCCCATACCCGGTATTCACGGTCTGATAGTCGTGTTATGCTCCGCTTGGGTGAAAGTTCGAAGTTGGACCCGTCGCTCGCCTTGGTTGGTGGCACGGAGGAGAAACAGGTATGAAAATAGTGTTTCTGGCTTGGGTCGTCATGGCAACTCTCCTCAGCGGAACTGCCGTTGCCGCCAGTATCCCCATTCAAAATCCCTCGTTCGAGACGATGTTGGGGGGCTCTCTGCCGGAAGTCTGCAGTCCAACTTGGCCCAACTGCTGGTTCGGCCAAAACGAGATCCCCGGCTGGTCCAAGAGCGGAGTGGCTGGACAGTGGATCACCGGCGGTAGCAGCGGCAATCCTCCGGCATCCAGTGGCATCGTTCTCGGGTTCGCCAACGCAGGCGGTTCCATCTGGCAGGACATCGCCCTCGCCCTACCCGATACCACCTACTATCTCTATGTCGACGTGCTCCATCGCGCCGATCACCCCCTGGCCGGCGTCGTCCAGTTGCAGCTGGATGGCGTTGTGGTCGCCACCGCAACCGGTACCGATCCAGGACCGGGTGTTTGGTCGCTTTGGGCGGCATCCTACCGGACAACGGGAGCCGATGCCGGCAAAACTCTTACCGTCCTGCTCTCTGCCGACCAAGACCAGGGCGATTTTGACCGTGTGCGCGCCTACGACGCCGCAATTCCGGAGCCCGCATCTACCGCCCTGGTTGGCCTAGGCTTGGTCTGCCTCGCCGGCCTCGCTCGGCGCCAGTCTCGCTAGGCCCCCGGTTTTCGCCGCCTTCCCCGGGTGCAGGCTACACTGAATAGCAATGCCCCGGGTCTACCTGTTTCTTCTCCTTCTGCTGCTCTGCCGCCTCGCCCACGCTCAATCCCTGGATTCGTCCATTGACCAGATCCTGGCCGCCCCGGCTGCCCAGCGCGCCGTGTGGGCCATCCATGCCGTCGATCTCGCCACCGGGCGCGTGCTCTACCAGCGCAACGCCTCCATCCCGATGGCGCCGGCTTCCAACACCAAGCTCTTCTCCACCGCCCTTGGGCTGTTGCGACTTGGCCCTGAGTACAAGTTTGAAACTCGCGTCATGTCCACCCGCGCCCCGGATTCTCACGGCCGCCTGGCGGGCGACCTCATCCTCGCCGGCGGCGGCGACCCCACCCTCTCCGCCCGCATCATCCCCTATCAGAGAGGGCCAATCCAGGGCGATCCACTTGCCCCCCTGGCCTCGATCGCGGACCAGATCGTTCAGGCCGGTGTTCGTGTCATTGACGGTGACCTGATCGGCGACGACACGCGCTGGCCTTGGAGCCCCTATCCGGACGGCTGGACTCTGGACGATTCCGTCTGGGAGTATGGCGCCCCGGTCAGCGCCCTCACTCTCAATGACAACGCCATGCGCCTCACCATCCGGCCCCCGAAGAAAGCCGGCGAGACCGCTGACGTCACGCTGAACCCGCCCGTCGACTACTTCACCATCTACAGCACCCTCCGCGTGGCCGCCGGCGCCGAGCGTAAGATTACCGTGGACCGCCAACCCGGCTCCCGCGTCTTGTTCATCAGTGGCTCCACGCCGCCCGCCACCGGAGCGGCCACCCAGTTGATTGCCGTCGATGATCCCGCTCTGTTTGCCGCCCAGGCGCTGGCCCAACTTCTGCGAGAGCGTGGTGTCATCCTCCAGGGCTCCGTGCGCGCCCTCCACCGCTTGCCGGGCCGCCCCGCCGCCGAACCAGAGGGCCTCGTCCTGGCTCGCCGCCTATCTTCTCCGTTGATCGAAACTCTGCGCGTCACCAACAAGGTCAGCCAGAATTTGCACGCCGAGATTGTCCTTCGTGAGGTGGGCCTGGTTCGCCGTGGCGAAGGCTCCGCCGAGGCCGGTTTGAAAGAGATGAGCGAGCTGCTCACCTCGCTCGGCCTCGATAAACTCGATTCCAGCTTCGCCGACGCCTCCGGTCTCTCCCGCCGCACGCTGGTCACTCCCGCGGCCATCACCACCCTGCTGCGCTACCTGCATCAGGGCGAGCTCGGCGACGCCTACGCCTCCACGCTGCCCATCGCCGGCGAGGATGGCACACTCGCCTCGCGCTTCCGCGGAGTGCGCGGCGCCGCCACCGTGCGCGCCAAGACGGGCTCCATCAGCCACGTCTCCGCGCTCTCGGGCTACACCACCGATGGCACGTCCCGCCGCGTCGCCTTCTCCATCGTGGTCAACAACTTCACCGCGCCCACCAGTGAGATCCGCGCGATCCTTGATAAAATCGCAGTAGTGATTCAGCAGGAAGGAATTCGCTAGCCATGCCCATCTATGAGTACGCCTGTCAGGACTGCGGCACGAAATTCGAGAAGCTCATTCGCCGCGATTCCGATCTCGATCAGCTCGCCTGCCCGTCCTGCGGCGATTCCCACCTGCAACGCGAGCAATCCACCTTCGCGCCGAAGATGGGTGGGTCCAAGTCGTCCGCGCCCGCCATGTGCCCCTCAGGCGGAATGTGCCCCACGCCCGGCAAATGCGGCATGAATTAAGTTTCTATTGACTTTCGCTCTACGTTCGCCAAGAATGAGAGCATGGCTCTGACACCCAGGCAGAAACAAGTGTTGGACTTCCTCGTCCTCCATACCGAGAAGAACGGGTTTAGTCCCAGTTTTGAGGAAATCGCCGGCGGGCTGAATCTGGCCTCTCTGGCTACGGTCCACAAGCACATCACCGCGTTGGAGCAGAAGGGCTATCTCAAGCGGCGCTATAACGAAAGCCGCTCCATCGAGGTGGCCGAGTCGTACAAGCACGCAGAACGGGAACGCCTGCATGAGTTGGTTGCGCCCCGCGGAGGCATGGAGATCCCTCTCCTCGGGCGCATTGCCGCCGGCACGCCGGTGGAGGCCATCTCATCGCCGGAAACTCTCAACTTTGCCGATTTCTCCGGTTCCACGGAGACCTATGCGCTTCAGGTGCGCGGCGATTCCATGATCGAGGATCACATCTGCAGCGGCGACTACGTTCTGGTGGAACGCATCACGCAAGCGCGCGACGGGGAAATCGTTGTCGCCCTCGTCAACGGTGACGAAACAACCCTAAAGCGCTTCTATCGCGAGCCCGCCGGCTTGATCCGGCTGCAACCGGCAAACTCCGCCATGGACCCCATCCTGGTGCGGGGCGAAGACCTGCAGTTGCAGGGCAGAGTCCTGGCGGTTTTGAGGAAATACAAGTAGCCGTGGGCTACTTGGCGTTGCGGGCGCGCACGATCTCCACCGCGCGAGTCCAATCTTCGTGCGCCTGGCCGTGCTCATGGCCGCGAGCTTCCCACAGCAGATAAGCTTCGCGCTCGATCTCGGCGCGGAATGCGCTCTCGTCAAACGTGGGCTGCAGCGCCGCCAGGGCCTTCACTTCAGCCTTCGGAGCGCTCTTGCGGGCGGGCGCCTTGTGAGTGGCCGCGGCAGTGGGCGCCGCCTTGGCCTTCACTTCGGCTTTCACTTCCGGCTTGGCTTTCGTGGTGGTCGTCTTCTTGGCCGGCGTTGCCTTCACGGCAGGCTTCACGGCGTCAGTTGTGGTAGCGGTCTTTTTTGATTGTCATAATCGAGTCAGTCTTGCTCCCAAAGTACAAGAACAGTGTGAGATGTTCGTAACAACTCGGCGTCGGTTGTTTAAAACATCATGGGTGAGTCCTGTCACACAGGGACTCAAGGGTGGGACGGCGGATTCGTTCAAATCCAGCCCCGAATGCTCTAATTGTACCGCATTTTGATAACTTTTGCACACGGCCGCGTTCTGTGGTACACCTGACAGACATGTTGCAGGTGATGAGGGGCTCGCCGGTTTACGACGTTGTGGTAATCGGATCAGGCGCCGGCGGCGGTACCGCGGCGCATGTTTTAACGAAGCAGGGCGTCAAGGTGGCGCTCATCGAAGCCGGGCCCATGCTCAATCCCGCCAGGGACTACAAGGAGCACAAAACTCCCGCCGATTATCCCCACCGCGGCGCCGGCGATCACGCCGAGTCCTATCTGGGCCGCAAGGACTTCGGCTTTTTCGGCGCGCCCAACGGCTACTGGGAGATGGACGACGAGCCCTACACCGTCGCCGAGGGCAGCCAGTTCCGCTGGTTCCGCTCGCGCATCGTCGGCGGCCGCACCAATCACTACGGGCGCATTTCGCTGCGCTTTGCCGACTACGACTTCAAGCCCCGCGCCTTCGACGGCCTCGGCTACGACTGGCCCCTCACCTACGATGACGTGGCGCCCTACTACGACAAGGTGGAGGACTTCATCGGCATCTGCGGCAGCCGCGAAGGCCTGCGCACGGCGCCCGATGGCCGCTTCCTGCCGCCGCCCGCGCTGCGCGTCCACGAGCACCTCGTCCAGAAGTCCTGCGCGCAACTGAAGATCCCCTGCATCCCCTCGCGCATGGCCATACTCACCAAGCCGCTCAACGGCCGCCCCGCCTGCCACTACTGCGGCGAGTGCGGGCGCGGCTGCATCACGGCGTCCAACTACTCCTCCAGCCAGGTGCAGATCTTCCCGGCCATGAAGACCGGCCGCCTCACCGTCATTCCCAACGCCATGGCGCGCGAGCTGATCACCGGCGGCGATGGCACGGTGAAGGCCGTCAGCTACATCGACAAGACCACGCGCCAGGAAAAGCAGATCCGCTGCCGCGTCGTGGTGGTGGCCGCCAGCGCCTGCGAGAGCGCGCGGCTCCTGCTCAACTCCAAGGCGCCCGGCCACACGAGCGGCCTGGCCAACTCGTCCGGCGTGGTGGGCCGCTATCTTACCGATACCGTCGGCTACGGCCTCAGCGGCTACATCCCCGCGCTAGCCGGCATGCCGAAGCACGATACCGATGGCTACGCCGGCGGCCACGTCTATGTGCCCTGGTGGCAGCTCGATAAGAAGAACAAGGAGTTCCCCCGCGGCTATCACATCGAGGTGGGCGGCGGCTATGGCATGCCCATGGTGGGCAGCTTCAACAGCGTCTGCCGTTCGCACGAGGGCTACGGCGCAGGCCTCAAGAAGGCCATCCAGGAGAGCTACGGCTGCACCGTCGGCTTCGCCGGCCGCGGTGAGATGATCCCCAACGAGCAGAGCTACTGTGAGATCGATCCCACCGTCGTCGATCGCTGGGGCATCCCCGTTCTCCGCTTCCATTTCCAATGGTCGGAGTACGAGCGCAAGCAGGTGGGCCACATGCACGAGACTTTTGCTTCCATCATCGAAGGCATGGGCGGGCGCGTCCTCGGCAACCGCAAGCCGGAAGATCCCGGCGCCGCCATCTCCACCCCGGGCGCCATCATCCACGAGCTCGGCACGGTGCGCATGGGCAGCGATCCCAAGACCTCCGCGCTCAACCAGTATTCGCAGGCGCACGACGTGAAAAACCTCTTCGTCGCCGACGCCGCACCGTTCGTCTCCAACCCCGATAAGAATCCAACTCTTACTATTTGCGCCCTCTCCTGGCGCACCTCCGATTACATCGCCGAAGAGATGAGAAAGGGCAACCTGTGAGCGACATCCAACGCCGCGACATTCTCCGCAGCGCCGCCATCGCCGCCACGCTCGGCCAGTTGACACCCGCCTCCGCCCAGCACGTCCACGAGCAGGCCAGCGATGCCAAGAAAGCCAACGCCGGCCGCTATCAGCCCAAGCTCTTCAACGAGCAAGATTACAAAACCGTCGCCCGCCTCGCCGATCTCATCATTCCGCCCGAGGGCGGCGCACCCGGTGGCGCCGCGGCCGGAGCGCCCGAGTTTATTG
Source organism: Bryobacterales bacterium (assembly GCA_016721425.1). Taxonomy (GTDB): domain Bacteria; phylum Acidobacteriota; class Terriglobia; order Bryobacterales; family Bryobacteraceae; genus Paludibaculum. The sequence continues at coordinate 73,284 of JADKID010000007.1, forward strand.
ACCTGCTGTGCAGCGGCGCCGATCGTCTCGCCCAGACCTGGTTCGGCGGCCTGGCGTGGCTCAACTCCGCCAGCCTGAAGCGCTACGAGACGTCCTTCCTGGAGGCCAAGCCCGAGCAGCAGACCGCGCTGCTCGATCTCATCGCCTTCCGCAAAAACGAGACGCCCGAGCTCGCCCCCGGCATCCGTTTCTTCGATTGGGCGCGCCGCATGGTGGTGGACGCCTACTTCACCTCGCCCGCCGGTACCAAGGCCATCGGCTTCCAGGGCAACGTCGGCATGCAGACGTTCCAGGTGCCTGTGGAGGCCATCACCTACGCACTGGAGCGCAGCCCGTTTAAGAAAGCTTGAGCGGCCCCTATTCGCCGCTCTGCTGCAACAGCTTCGCCACCAGCGCCGTCCAGCCCGTCTGGTGAATCGCGCCCAGACCCGCGCCGTTGTCGCCGTGAAAATACTCGTGGAAGAACAGGTTGTCGCGGAACTCAGGATCGCTCTGGAAGAGTTCCGTCTCGCCGTAGCAGGGCCGGCGGCCATTCTCGTCTTTGAGGAAGATGCGCGACATCCGCCGCGACAACTCCGCGGCCACCTCCGAAAGGTTCATCAGGTTGCCGGAGCCCGTCGGGCACTCCACTTTCAAGTGGTCCCCGAAATAGTGGTGAAACTTCTGGAGCGATTCGATGATCAGGAAGTTGATGGGAAACCACACCGGCCCGCGCCAGTTCGAATTGCCGCCGAACATCCGGCTGTCGGATTCCGCCGGCCGGTAGTCCACGCGGTGCACCTGGCCATTCACTTTGATCGTGAACGGCTGCTCCAGGTGGACTTTGGAAAGCGAACGGATGCCATACGGAGAGAGGAACTCGCGCTCATCCAGCATCACTTCCAGCACGCGCCGCAGACGCTCCGGCTTCACCAGCGCGATGATGCCGCGCGGGCGCGTCGCATTGGCATTCTCCCAAAGGAGCTGCTTTGCCAGGTCGGGCCGGTTCTTCAGAAACCATCTCGTTCTGCGCCGAAACCCCGTCAGCGGTTCGGTCTCGCCCACCTCACTAGTTTCGACGGCAAACAGAGGAATCAGACCAACCAGCGATCGCACCCGCAACGGGCACGATGTGCCGTCGGGCAGCCGCAGCCGGTCATAGTAGAATCCATCCTGCTCGTCCCACAGCCCGTCGCCGCCCGCCGAATTCATCGCCGACGAGATATAGAGAAAATGTTCCAGGAACTTGCTGGCGATGTCTTCATACGCCGGGTTCACGCCCGCCAGTTCCACGGCGATGCGCAGCATGTTCAGCGCATACATGGCCATCCAGCTGGTGGCGTCCGATTGCGCCAGCGTGCCGCCCGTCGGCAGGGGCCGGGAGCGGTCGAACACGCCGATGTTGTCCAGCCCCAGGAATCCGCCCTCGAATATGTTGTGGCCGGCCGGGTCCTTGCGGTTCACCCACCATGTGAAGTTCATCAGCAGCTTGTGAAAGCAGCGCTCCAGAAACAGGTGATCGGGCCGCCCGCTCTGCCTGGCGTCGATCTTGAACACGCGGTAGCACGCCCACGCGTGCACGGGCGGATTCACGTCCGAGAAATTCCACTCATACGCCGGGATCTGCCCGTTGGGATGCAGGAACCACTCGCGCAAAAACAGTTGCAGTTGGTCCTTGGCAAACTCGCTGTCGAGCAGCGCGAACGGAATCATGTGGAACGCCGTGTCCCACGCCGCAAACCACGGGTACTCCCATTTGTCCGGCATCGAAAGAATGTTGTCGGCGTAGACGTGGGTCCATTGGGAGTTGCGCCCTTCACGCCGCTGCGCTGCCGGCTCGCCCTTCAGCCAGTCTTCCACCACATAGTGGTAGTACTGCTTGGTCCACAAAAGGCCGGCCATCGCCTGCCGCTGCACGTTGCGCGCATCGGGCGAGAGACTGTCATTCTGCAGAGCCGAGTAGAACTCATCGGCTTCCGCGATGCGGAGCGCCATCACGGCGTCGAAATCAGCGAATTCGTCCGCGCGCAGCGCCCCGGCATGCAATCGGGCCCGCAACACCACGCTTGCACCGGAAGGCACCAAAAACTGCTCCCAAGCGCACATTTTGGTGCCTTTTTGTGCAGGATTTGTCGCGTTTTGACACTCTTCCACAACACGGCGGTGGAAGGCGTCTTTGTAGTACCCCGGCCCGCTGCCAGGATCGCTGTCGTTGTTCGTGAACAGCAGCGACGGCGCACCATCGAACGCGATGCACCAGTCACCCAATTGCTCCTCGTGCAGCGTGGCCGCCGCCGGCCCGGCCGCGCTGATCACCGGCAGCGTGCCAACCGCCTTCCCCCAGCTCCAGCGGTTGCGGAACCACGCAGTGGGCAGCACATGGATCGGCGCCGCCTCTGGTCCGCGGTTGGTGATGGTGATGCGGATCAGAATGTCATCCTGATCCGCTTTGGCGTATTCCGTGCACACGTCAAAGTAGCGGTTGCCAGTGAATGCGGAGGTGTCCCAGAGCTCCGGCTCAAAGCCGCCGATGCCCGCGTGCGCGGCGCGGTGCCGCAACTCCGCGTAGGGAAACTCACTCTGCGTGTACTTGTAGAGCGCCTTCAGATAGGAGTGCGTGGGCGTGGAGTCCAGGTAGTAGTAGACCTCTTTCACGTCCTCGCCGTGGTTGCCCTCTGCGTTGGTGAGGCCGAAGAGGCGCTCCTTGAGAATCGGGTCGCTCCCGTTCCATAAGGCCACTGCGAAGCACAGCCGCTGGTGATTGTCGCTGATGCCCATCAGCCCGTCCTCGCCCCAGCGATAGGCGCGCCGGTGCGATTGTTCAAAGGGGAAATCGCCCCACGCATCGCCGCCCGGCGAGTAGTCTTCGCGCACCGTACCCCACTGCCGTTCCGACAGGTAGGGGCCCCAGCGCTTCCAGTGCTTTTCGCGGCTTCGCGCTTCTTCCAGCCGCTGGTTTTCTGCGGTCATGCGATTGAGTGTAGCGGGAATCAGGGCCGCCGGACAAAACAGATGAGGATGTCTGAAAAAATGATACACTGCGCAATAATGCGACGGCTATTCGGTCTGCTCTTCTCCCTCTTTTCCAGTTTCTGTTTGGCCCAAGTTTCTGTCACCATTGATTTGCAGCCTTCCGGCGCCCGTGCGCCAGTCAACGTATCCGGCGCCAATTGCCAGCCCGGTCAGTATCTGGCGCCGGTCCAGTTGACCTGGACGCCCGGCCCGGCCTGCCAGGTGGCTTTGGTGCTGCCTTACGCCGCCGCTCCGGGCACTCGCCTGGCTCTGGTTTCCTGGGACGATCAGTCCTCCACTTCCGCGATTTCTATTCCGGTGCCGGCCGCCAGCCTTACCCGCACCGCCAACCTCAGATATGAGTATCAGGTGACGACCGCTTCTGCGCCGCCGTCGGCCGCCAGCGTGACGCCCGGCGGTTGGTACGCCTCGGGCACCAAGGCGACCGTACAGGCGACGGCGAACCCGAACCAGCTCTTCCTCTATTGGGCGATCTCCAGCAGTTGTGCCAGTGTCCTCAAGCCTCAGCCGCTGATCATCGAGTGCCAGGTAGACCGTCCTGTGACGTTGGCGGCCACATTCCGCGCCACCACCGCGCCGATGCCGCGACGCTTTACCGTGACGGCGATCCCGGCTCTCAGTGCATCGGCGGGCGGAGCGCTGACGGCCGGCGGCGCAGTTGCCGCCTATGTGGAAGGCGCCGGGGGGCGTTCCGTCTATTTGTGGCAACCGGAGAAGCCGAACTCGGCGATGGGGCTGGCGGCAGAGATTGCGAGCCTCTCAAATCGGACGGCCACGTGGGTGGTGCGAATCAACGATACCGGGCGGCTGGCCTACAGCGTTGGGCCTCAATTCAAAATGGCGATCTGGACTCCATCGGCTCCGGGCTCTGTAACTGGTACTGAGGCCATTCTCGCCGAGCCCTCCAATCTGATCGCGGGCTATCCCGGTGGATTCAACCGGTTTGGCCAGATTGCCGCGATGTTGACCAGCGGCTCCGGACTGTGGACGCCTGCCTCGGCAGGGGCGACGGGCGGCACCACTCTGAAAGATGTTAGGTTCGCTTCAGTGCAGTGCCTGAACGACTTCGGTCAGGTGCTTTCCGAAGCCGCCAGCGGAGGATCGACGCCGCCGCTGGGATTCACGGTATTCACCCCCAACGCTGCCAACTCCGCGGCTGGCATGTTCACATCGGTAACGCCGCTCGGTGCCACCTCCACCAGTACGCACACGATAAATGCCGGCGGAATGGTGGCGGGCACTTACTGCACCACACCCGTTGGCATGGCCTGCCAGCCCCGCGCCTTTCTCTGGCAGCCTTCGGCGCCCAATTCCGGCACGGGCACGGCCACTGATATCGCTCCGCCGCCTGGATTTCCTGGTGTGTCCTCCATTGCGGTCATGAACTCCGCCGGAGACATGGCAGGCAGCCTAGTGGTGAATTCCTACCAGACCACGGCTTTTTTGCGAACCGGCGGCGTTTTCTACGATCTGAATCAGATTCCCGGCGTGCCGATGCTGTCCCAGGCGCTGGGGCTCAATGACGCAGGCCAGATTCTTCTGACTAACGGCAACTCCCAAGGGTTGCTGCTCTTGACGCCGCAACCGGCTGCTCCGCCGCCTGGCGCCAATTCTGTGCCCGTGACGATTTCGGCGTCAGCGGCGGGGATCGGGTTCGCCGTGACCGGCGCGGGCTGCCAACCCGGCGACTACAATGCGCCGAGCACATTGCAATGGACCCCTGGCGCGAGTTGCCAGGTCCGCTGGCTGGACATGGAGTTCAGCGGCCCGCAACAGAGGCGTGCATTTGCCGGGTGGAACGATGGTCAGGCGGCCAATCCCAGGACCTTTACCGTGCCTGCCTCCGCCACATCCTACACCGCGAATTTCAGCGACGAAGTCTACGTGACGACGGTGGCGGAGCCGCCACAGGGCGGTACAGCGAGCGGCAGCGGCTGGTATCCGGTTAACTCGTCCGTGACAATCGTGGCCGCGCCGGCTCCGGGCTACCGCTTCGGATACTGGGAGAACCTGTCATACCTGGACGGTGCGACGACGCACGTCACCGTCGATAGCCAGCACAGGTACTTCAAGGCGTTTTTCGCCATCACGACGCCTTTGCCGTTCACCTACACGGTCACTGCCATAGGTGGCATGGGCCCTGATAATGGCAGACTGAACAATCTCGGACAGGTTGTTTCGGGCAGGAGCGGAAGCGCCCCTAACGTGACGCTGTGGACTCCGGCGCAGCCCAATGGCACGGCTGGAGTGGTGACTGGACTGGAGCGGGTTTGCATTCGATGGACGGACGGATTTTCCGCCGATGCTGTTCATCAACGACCGGGGGCAGTTTACGGCAACACATCCCAATCTCCCAGCCCAACTTTGGTCGCCATCCATGCCCAATGGGACGCAGGGCGCCATATCGACAGTGAGTGTGCCTGCCAGCGCCTCCCCCTTCACGCCGAAGCACATCAATTCTTACGGCCAGATCTTCGCGTCGATGCCAAGCAAGCAGGGCTTCTGGACCCCGACGATCGCCAACGGTTCAACGGGGAGCCTCGCTGTCCTGCCCGGCAATCATATGTACCTCTATTCGGCGAACGATCGCGGGCAGGTTCTGGTGGACGAACCGAACTTCGCCAATTCTGTGGCGCTATTTAGCCCCACCAGGCCCAATGCCGCCGCCGGAACGTTCGCAACTATCAACCTTCCGTATCCGCCTTTGTATTGGGGTGGCCACGCCATGAACTCTCGCGGCGCTGTCGTGATCACCGCCACCGTACCCGACTCCTCCGGCGGTTCCAATTACCGGCCGCTTCTCTGGACACCCAGCGTCGATAACGGCACCACAGGCACCACGCAACTTCTGCCGATCCCGGCCGGGTTCAGTAGTGTTTCGCCGCTGTACCTGAATAACAGGAATGAGATCGTCGGTCTCGCCTATTCCCCAAATCGGAATGGCCCGGTCCCCTTCGTCTTCACGCAAGGCAAGATGTTCGCGATTGAAGGCGTGCCGGGCGTGACGGGTGGCGGATGGCCGCATGCTTTCAACGACGCGGGTCAGTTGTTGCTTAGTTCCTCGCAGGCCGGAGTCCTCTATCTGCTTACCCCGCAGGCTGGGACGGGGACGTGTCCCGTGACGACATCTCTGCTGCAGGAGACGGTCGGGCCGGCTGGCGGGCGGGTCAACATCGCCATCGCGTCGGCGGCGAGTTGTACCTGGTCGGCAGCCGTCTCCGATCCCTGGCTCGTCCCCAACGGTTCCACGACAGGCACCGGCAACGGCACTCTGACGGTGGATGTACCCGCCAATTCGACGGGCGCCGCGCGCACGGGCTACGTCACCATCAATGGCACCACCTTCACGATCCGCCAATCCCTGCTGCCCGTAGTGAGTTTCTATCCTTCCAGCCTACGGATCGTGATCGGCGCGAACGGAGTGACGGGCCCGCAGGACGTCCAGATCCGCACGAGCGGCACGGGCGTGGTGACAGGGTCCGCCTACACCATCTACCCGCCGGAACTGAAGGTCACGCTGGCACAGGCCTCGCTGCCTGGCTCGATGACGGTCTCCTACACCAAAGGCGCAACCGCCCCATTGAGCGGTGTCTATCAGGTCACCGTGGGGCTGAACGGGGCTGACCAGACAAGCCTGAGCCTGCCGGTCACTATTGAGGTCCAACCGGCCGGCACGGCTACCAAGCCGCCGTTCGGTTCGCTAGACACCCCGGTTGTTAACGCCGGCGCACTCTCGGGCGGTGTGGCCGTCACCGGTTGGGCGATGGACGATATTGGGGTGGAGAAGGTGGAGATCTGGCGGGACAGGGTAGGGAAGGAGCAGGTTTATCCCAACGGCAAGGTCTACATCGGAGTCGGTACTTTTGTGCAGGATGCCCGCTCCGACATCGAGGGCCTGTTCCCGACGCTGCCGCAGAACCGGCGCGCCGGGTGGGGCTACATGATGCTCAGCAATGTGCTCCCGAATCCGGGCGGAGCGCCCGGCAACGGCACGTACACGTTGGAGGCAATCGCGGTGGACCGGGAAGGGAACAGCGCGAGCCTCGGGCGGCGGGTGATAACGGTGAACAATGCGGCGTCGAAGAAGCCGTTCGGCGCGCTCGACGCTCCGGGGGCGGGCGCCACCGTGTCGGGCTCGGCGTACTCCACTTCAGGTTGGGTGCTGACGCCCAGACCAGCGATGATTCCGAGGGATGGCCACACGATTGGCTTGTTCATTGATGGCGTGCCACAGGGCACCGTGAGCTACAACCAGCTGCGCACCGATGTCGCCGGATATTTCCCGAATAACATCAACTCCGACGGCGCGGGCGGGTCCCTGACAATCGACACCACAAAGCTCTCGAACGGGATGCATACGATCTACTGGGTTGCGATTGATGATCAGGGCAATGCGGATGGCATCGGGAGCCGCTTCTTCAACACTCTGAATGCCGGCGCGGCGGTGGCGGCAGAGCCCGAGGCGCCGCGGACTGAAGCGGCCACGATGATGGATGGCGACCGGTTGGAGACGAAGCCACTAGGCCGGGTGGAGTTTCAAATGGCCGGCGGCGGCACGGATGCCGAGTGGGAAGGCGCGCTGGTGGTTGACGGGGAGAAGCGTCCGCTGCCGGTGGGCTCTACTCTCAACGGCCGCTACGGCCGATTCTACTGGCACGTCCCGCCGGGCTTCCGGGGCGACTTCGAGCTACAGTTTACCGACCGCGCCACGGGCGCTATGCAGCGGGTCACGGTGGGGGTGGGGCGGCCCGGCCTGGAGCGTGAGGAGCGCTGAACCTCCCGTCGGTGCGTCTACGCCGCAGGAGGGGCGTACAGTGGGCGCAGGACGGCTCCTGAAGCCTTCGCGGCGGCCGAATGGGGTTACTTAAGGGAAAGTGAGAAGGCCCTCCGCAGGGCCTTCTCAGGCGATAATCAGGCCGGCACCGGCTCGTCCGCCACTTCCTTCTTGTACTTGCACTCTTTGTTCGAGCATGCCGCGAAGTGGCCGGACTTCAGCACCTTGTCCACCAGGTACTTGGCGCCGCACTCGGGGCAGGGCTCGGGGATCGGCTTGGCCCACGCCACGAAATCGCACTCCGGGTAGCGCACACACCCATAAAACGTCTTGCCGCGCTTGCTGCGCCGGGCGCTCAGTTCGCCCAATTCGCACTTCGGGCAGGTGATGCCGATGGTCTGATGCTTGACGTACTTGCACTTGGGGTAGTTGGAGCACGCCGTGAATTCGCCGAAGCGGCCGGATTTGATCACCAGATGGTGGTCGCACTCCGGGCACTTTTCCTCCAGCGGCACATCGGGCTTCTTGGCCTCCTGGCCCAACTGCCGCGTGGTCTTGCAGTCCGGATAACCGGTGCAGGCCATGAACGTGCCGAAACGGCCCTTCTTGAGAACCATTTCACGGCCGCAGTTGACGCAGTATTCCACCGCGTCCTGCTCCGTGATCTCCACCTTGGTCTCTTCCTCGTTGATTCCGTTGCCCAGCTCATGCAGACCCTGCGCGAGTTGGCGCGTGGTGGTGCAATCCGGATAGCCCGTGCAGGCCAGGAAGCTGCCGTGCTTGCCCCACTTGATCACCATCGGCTTGCCGCACTTGTCGCAGACCTGATCGGTAGGGACCTCCATGCGCTTGATGTCGCGCATGGAACGTTCGGCCTCGGTGAGATCCTTCTGGAAGCGGGCGTAGAAATCGGCCATGGCCGTCTCCCACTTCAGCTTGCCGTCTTCAATTTCGTCGAGCTCATCTTCCATCCGCGCCGTGTAGGTGATGTCGAAGATGTCGGCGAAAGACTCCACCAACAGCTCCGTCACCACCACGCCCAGCTCGGTGGGGATGAACTTGCCGCCCTCGCGTTTGACGTACTCGCGCTCCTGGATGGTGGAGAGAATCGAGGCATATGTGGAGGGGCGCCCCACGCCGTCCGATTCCAGCTCTTTGACGAGCGTGGCTTCGGTAAAGCGGGGCGGCGGCTCTGTGAAGTGCTGCTCGGGCAGGATCTGCTTCAGCTTCAGCACCTCGCCGTCGCTGACCTGCGGGAGACGGTTCTTCTCCTCCTCGTCCTCTTCGTCCTTCTGATCCTTACCCTCCAGATAGACGGCCTGGAAGCCATCGAACTTGGGCACGGAGCCGGTGGCGCGCATCAGGTAACTGCCGCCGTCGGTTCCGCTGGCCTCCACCTCCACAGTGGTCTGGTCGAAAATCGCGGGGGTCATCTGGGAGGCGACAAACCGCATCCAGATCAGGCGGTAGAGCTTGAGCTCATCCTCGCTGACAAACGCGGCGACGTCGTCCGGATGGCGCAGCGCGGAGGTGGGCCGGATGGCTTCGTGGGCGTCCTGGGCGTCCTTCTTGCTGCGATAGACATTGGGCGACTCCGGCAGGTATTCAGCGCCAAAGCGCTGCCGGATCGCTTCGCGGACCTCGACGATGGCGTCCTGGCCGACGCGGATCGAATCCGTTCTCATATAGGTAATGAGACCCACCGCGCCTTCCGAGCCGAGCTCCACGCCCTCATACAGGCGCTGCGCCAGCATCATGGTGCGCTTCACGCTGAAGCGCAGCTTGCGGGCGGCCTCTTGTTGGATGGTGGAGGTGATGAACGGCGGCACCGGGTTGCGCTTCTTTTCGCGCGTGGCCACCGATTTCACCACGAACGGCGAATCGGCGATGGCCGCCACGATGGCGTCCGCCGCGGCCTGATCGGCGATCTCCACATTCACGCCGTCGCGCTTGGCGAGCGTCGTCTTGAGGACCGGCGACTTTTTCGCGTTGAGATGGACGTCGATGGACCAGTACTCGCGCTTCAGGAACGCGCGGATCTCTTTCTCGCGGTCCACAATCATGCGCAGAGCAACGGTTTGGACCCGGCCGGCGGAGAGGCCGCGACGGACTTTGTCCCACAGCAGCGGCGAGATCTTGTAGCCCACCAGGCGGTCCAGAATGCGGCGCGCCTGCTGCGCGTCCACCAGATGCGTATTCACCGGCCGCGGGTTTTCGAATGCCTTGCGCACGGCGTTGGCCGTGATTTCGTTGAAGGTCACGCGGTGCATGGCCGGGCCGTCGCCCTTCTTGGGCGTCAGCTCTTCCTGGAGATGGAAACAGATCGCCTCTCCTTCGCGGTCAGGGTCAGCCGCGAGGTAGATGGCGTCAGCGTCTTTGGCTGCCTTGCGCAGCTCGTCCATCAATTTCTTCTTGCCTTCAATGACGACGTAGGATGGGCGGAAGTCATGCTCCACGTCCACCGCGATGTCATTCTTGGGCAGGTCCTTGACGTGGCCGAGAGAGGCTTTGACGGTGAAGTTCTTACCGAGGTACTTACCGATCGTCTTTGCCTTCGCCGGCGACTCGACGATCACGAGATTTTTGGCCATATGTATTAGTTAAGATGAATGACGGATTCAACCGGCGGAGATCTAGATTCCCGCCCGGTTCACTCGTACCACACCTTAACATAACTTCGGCCAGGCAGTTGGCGCACCTTTCCCTGCAGCTCCAGTTCGAACATGCTGGCGATGACCTCGGAGGAGGAAACGCCGAGCATCTGGTCCAGTAGCGCATCCAGGTGCAAGGGTTGGTCAGGTGATAGCAAAGAAAGCACTTGCTGGTGAATGGCGGCCATCGGCGACACCTCGGCAGGGGTCTCCATGGTCTCGGCCAGCGCCTCCGTCAGTGTGGCCTGACGAGCCAGCCGGCTACGCGCTTCCCAACTGAGGCCATCTAAAATATCGGTTGCCGTCTGGACGAGCTGGGCGCCCTGCTTGATCAGCAGGTTGGGCCCAAAGCTGCTCTTGGCCGTAATGTTGCCGGGCACCGCAAAAACCTCTCGATTCTGATCCAGGGCGAGCCGCGCCGTGATCAGGCTGCCGCTGTACTCCATCCCTTCCACCACTACGACACCCTCCGACAGGCCGCTGACGATTCGGTTCCGGATGGGGAAGTTCTGGGGATGGGCCGGCGTGCCGAGGGGGAACTCGCTGACCAGGAGCCCTTCGCCCGCGATGCGCGCGGCCAGCTTCCGGTTTTCGGCCGGGTAGATGAGATCCAGCCCGCAGCCGAAGACAGCGACGGTGCCGCCGCCGGAGTTCAGCGCGCCCACGTGTGCCGCCGTATCCACGCCCCGCGCCATCCCGCTCACCACCACAATGCCGGCATTGGCGAGATCAGCCGCCAGACGCTCGGCCGCGGCCAATCCATAGGGTGTAGCGCGCCGGCTGCCCACTAGCGCGACCATCACCCCCTGCAGCAGTTCCACGCGGCCCTGCACGAACAGTACGGCAGGAGGATCGTAAATCTGGCGCAATTGGCTGGGGTAGGCCGCGTCCGTGCAGGTGACCACCCGCACCCCGTTTTCGCGCAGCTTCTCCTGCTGCTCAACGGCATCTTCAAAACAACAGCCGCTGGCGATGCTGCGGGCCACGGCGCCGCTGAGCCCGGCGGCTGTCAACTCGCCGGCCGACGCCCGGAAGATGGGGACGGGCGAACCGTAGCGCTCAATCAGCTCGGCGGCTTTCCTGGCGCCCAGGCCGGGTGTGAAAATCAAAGCGAGCCAGTGGAGCAGCTCTTCGTCGGTGGGAACGGCGGTGGCGGGACACATATCCAAACTACTAGTGGCGGAAGGGCGGGGAAGTTCTCTACTGCGCTACGCTGAAATGGACCCATGCGGCAACAGGAATCGTTTTTCGGAGAGCAGGAGCTCGTTTTGATCTATATCGCCAAGCGTTTGCGCGAGGCGAAGAAGGTCGAGGATATGTTCGACGCCGCCAATCTGGAGTATCTGGTGGAACCGGACCGCTACCGCGGCGGGGTGCTCTTTGTGCGCGAGCTGATTGGCGCGTTCTTCTATGTGGCTGAGGCGCAAGAAGAAGCGGCGCGCAGTTGCCTGCTCGCCGCGCGTATCAAACCTTACGAGCCTCTTTAGTTCTGGACTGGGACGAAGAGGGCTTGCTTGCCCTGTACGCCGTCCAGCCGGAAGGTCAACGCCACCGCGCCGCCCTCGCTCAGCTGCGGCACTACCACCTTGAACTGGTAGATACCCACCTTACCCGGCGCCAGGCCGGCGTAGGAGACCTCAGCGGCGGTGTCGCCAAACAGAATTTCGAGGGGCCGCATCAGCGCGTTCTCGCCCTGTACGGTTTCGCCGGCGCTGGCTACCGGCGTCACGGCGCCAAAACCAGTGCCGTAAAGCGTAATGGTTTCGCCAGAGCGCACGGGCCGGGATGCCTGGCCCTCCACGGCGCCCTCGGGCAGCGCCCAGGTGGCGCCGTCTTCCAGCAATGCCGCGGCAAATTGCATGTCGTCCACCCGGAAAGTGGAGGGGGCTTGCAGGCCGGGTTCGGTCTCGTTCACCGTGAGCTCGTAAGCTGCGCTGGAGCCGGCCACCGTGGTGACCGTCACCCGTTGGATGCCGGCGCTTAGGCTGGATGGCAGTTGGACCTTCAGCCGGTTGGGGCTCACATAGGAAAGATAGGCGGGCTGATCGCCGACAGACACGCGTGTGCCTTCCAGCACCGTGGGCGCCACCGCGCCGTCGAAATCGGCCGCAGTCCACTCGCGAGTGGACGATGCCAGGTTGGAGCCCAGAATCTCCACCCACGAACCGGGGGCGGCCGCTGTTGCGGCGCCAAACGCAGTGTCGGTCACCACGCCACCCTCGCTGATGACGGGCGGGTCCACGGAAGTGGGCGGCACAGCCACCGGCGTCAGCAAACGAATCTTGTGGTTCTGCGTGTCCACCACGTAAACCTTGCCGTTCGCACCGGCAGAGACACTCACCGGGAAGCGCAAGGCGGCATTCAGCGCCGTATCATTGTCGCCATAATCATCAAACCGGCCGTTGCCGGCGACATTATGTATGGTCTTGTTCTCCAGCACCACGCGGATCCGGCTGTTGGAGGTGTCGGCGATGAAGATGTTGCCCGATGCGTCCACGGCCACGCCGCTGGGATAGCGGAGTTGCGCGCTGGTGGCGGGGCCGCCCGTGCCGGAATAACCGGGGAGGCCCGCGCCGGCCACGGTGGTGATGATCCCGGCAGAGTTGATCTTCCGAATGCGGTTATTCATCTGATCGGCGATGTAAAGGCTGCCCGCCGAATCGAGGGCCAAGCCGATGGGATGGTTGAGCTTGGCTGCCGTGGCAAGGCCACCGTCGCCCAGCACACCCGCGACGCCGGTGCCGGCTATTGTGGTGATATAGCCGTCGGTGGCGATCTTGCGGATGCAATGGTTATTGGTGTCGCTGAAATAGACCACTCCGGCCGCATCCACCACTATGCCTGTGGGTAGATTGATCGACGCGTCCTTGGCGAGCAGGTCGCCATCCGGGTTGGCCGTCGTCGGAGTGTTGAACTCGGTGAAGCCGGCGGTGTTGTTGCCCGCGATGGTGGCGATGGCGGTGCCAGTAATCTTCCGGACCACATGGTTTACCGAATCCGAGATATAGATGTTGCCGCTTTTGTCTACCGCGATGCCGCAGGGATAGTACAGCGATGAGGTGGCGGCCACGGTGGCCTCCGAATCGTAGCCCTGCGTATCCTTGCCGGCGATAGTGGTGATGGTCCCGCTGGTGTCCACCTTGCGAATCCGGTGGTTCACCTGGTCGGCAATGTAAAGGTTGCCGGAACTGTCAATCGCGACCGCAATCGGATTGCTGAGCTGTGCGCTGGTGGCCGCCGCGGCGTCACCGGAGAAGCCAACCGAGCCGTTGCCCGCCACCGCGCTGATGGTGTAGCGCGGCGGGGTCTGCGCCTGTGCAAGCGCCGGTATCAGCAGGGACGCCGCCAGCAGACTGGATGTGATCCTGGAAAACATGAACCCGAACCTTTCGTGCGATCTCATCGAAATCTGTCCTACTGTTTCGCAATCACAGGCAGAGTGAAGATGTTGGATACTTCGTAACTCTGTGCGATGGTAGCTTCAGTCTTGGGGTTGGTGGGGAGATCCGGGTTGAGTTCCAAATGGACCTCGTAGATACCCACCGAGCCAACCCGCAGCCCGGCGAACAGCACATTGGCCGTCTTGCCGCCCACCAGGGAGGAGACGAACTCCGTGGCGTCGTTGAGCGCCGGACCGTAATAGGGCTGGCCGGTTGTCATGGCGTCCCGCGCTTCCTGCGGGCTCACCAAGCCAAGCCCGCCTGCCAGTACCACGATGGTCTCGCCCGGAACAGCCGGATTGTCTTCGGTGATCACGGCGCCGGCCTGGTTCGCGCAACAAAGCGCGGTGTTGAAGGCCGACATGATCACCTGCGCATCGATATTGGCGCTGGCAGCGAACGGGATGCCGTTGCCTTCAATGCCGGGAACCCGCGCGCGCAACCGGATGCGCTGGAAGGTGCCCGAAGCGGAGGCCTCCACTTCCGGATCGTTGGCGTTGATGATGGCCACGAGATTGTCACGCACAATGGTGAGCGTGTCCGTGGTTTGCACGGTATAGGAGTAAGAGCGATCCCGGATGGTCACCGTGGCGACGTCGCCGCCTTTGACGCTGCCATCCACCGACACCGTGCCCGTGGCAGAGCTGCTGGAATGGTAGGCTAAGCCGGGCGTCAGCGGGAGCGACGGGTCGCTGAAGACTGCCGGATTCTGCGGGATGATCGGGATGCCCACCGCCGTGGAAACCGTGTAAGATCCATTCTGGCGCCGGGAACGGACGATGCCCGTGGAACTGGTGCCGTTGGCGGTTTCCACCGGAATCTGGGCCACGATTCGCGTGGGCGAAACCGACACCAGCGGGGCCGCTACGCCGTCCACGAAGAACTGCACTCCGCCCAGCTCTCTCGGCAAGGGTTTCGTCATGTCCTGCGCGCCGATCGTCACATCCGTCATGTCGTCGCCCAGGATCAGCACCAGCGCGTTGGGGGCGATGCGCGCCGCGTTCTGTCCGCCGGCGAGATTGGCGCCACTGGCCGTAGCCACCAGCGTGGCCTCGGCGGGGTCAATGACGGTGGCGATCGTAACGTTGTTGCCCGGCAGGCCTCCATCGCGAGCCGTCAGAATGAGCGAGTTGAACGCCTTGTTCGGCGTGGCGCGCACCCATTGATCGCCGCCCTCGGGATCATTGATCCAGGTGAGAAACGTGTCGATCAGGCTCTCGTAGGTGTCGGTAGCCACCGTGGTGTACTTGTACTCACGCGGGTCAGCCACCGTGCCGTCCTCTTTGAGGACGGTCGTGTTCCCGATCTTGATGGAAACGTTCACGTCTTTCGCGATAGTGCCGGAGAAGACCACGTTGCCCCGGGCATATACCTCAGGACTGGGCGCATTGCGGACCGCGGTGAGCGGCAAGGCGAAGTCGCCGGGCGAGTAAAGCATAACGCGCCGGTTGTAGGTGTCGGAAACGTAGAGATTCTGGCCGTCCCATGCGAGCGATGTGGGGGTGCGGAACGAATCCGTCGCCGCCACGCCCTCCGGGTTGGCCGAATCCGACGCCTGATTCACTTCCATGCTGGGCTGGCCCAGGACGAGATCGGCATTGACGCCGTTTTCGCGCGGAATCTGATTCCAAAGCAGGACACGATCGTTGCCGGCATCGGCCACAAACAGGCGGGTGCCGTCGGAAAGAACGTACCGTGGGAAGTTCAGCGTGGCCGCGCATCGACTCGGATAGAGCGCCACACCGTCCGCATCGTTGCCCGTCGTGGGACACAGCTTCTCGGAGTGGTTGGCGACGCTGGATGTCATATCCGGCTGGCCCAAAACCACATCGGCCGGCTGGGCGTTTCTCGTCGGGATGGCGTTCCAGATCAGCACGCGATTGTTGCCCAGATCGCTGACATACAGCCGTGTACCGTCGCTGTATACCGAGGTGGGCGCCAGCAGGGATTCAGCGGTCACCACATACTCCGGGAATTTGCCGGTCTGCTGATTGCTGTTGAGGTCCTTTTGCCCCAGGGCGAACTTGGCGGCCTGGCCATTCTGCGTCACTTCGCCGTAATAGAGGACGCGGGCGTTGCCCGTATCGGCCACCCAGAGCCCGTTCGCGCTATCCAGCCAGATGTTGGTAGGGCCGCGCAGCCCTTTGTCGCTGAGCGCCGGAAGAGCCGTCTTGAAATCCGCCTGGCCCACGACATAATCGGCGTTGGCCTGGTTGGCGCCAGGCAGAGTCTTCCACACCAGCACGCGATTGTTATCGCTGTCAGCCACGGCCAGGTAACGGCCGTTGTAGGCCACGCCGGTGGGGGTCCGGAAGGTATTCTGTCCCACGGCCCGCAACTCCGTGGTGTAGAAATCAGGCTGTCCTAGCACGTTGGTAGCCGTACCCACGCAGGACGGGCAGCGCGCCTCGGTCTGCGGTACGGGCTCGCGCCGGTCTGGCACAAACGAGCTGACGTTTCTGTAAACGAGGACCCGCTGGTTGAGCGGTGTGCCCCCGATCCCATTGGAATCTGCGACGATCAGCGTGTCATTGGCATAGGCCACTCCGCCAACCGAACCGAGCAGCTTGTCGCTGGCGCCCGGATCCTGTTGGGTGAATGGCTTCTGGCCGATCACAGCGCGGGCTGCCTGGCCCGTGGAAAATGACTGGGCCTGGCACAAGGCGGAGGCCGCAAACAGTAGAACAGTCCACTTCATTGGATATCTCAAGGTATGCAAACTATCAGTATATCAAGGGTTAGGGGATGATTCGCTGGAGATGGCACTCTATTGATGACGTCGCGCCACCCGGATCGGGTTTCACCAAAGGTAGTCCTTGGCGATCTTGCGCCGTTCATGACCGTCCAGCACATGAACAACGCGTAGTTTCTTCAACTTAGACGGCGAGAGCTGGCCGATAGGCAGATAGATGATCTGGCGGCTCAAATGCGCGGCGATGGAGCGGAAAATGCTCCGCGGCGGTCGCGATGCCACGTACACGACGTGTTTTTCCACACAGTAGTCCAGGGCGGCCAGCAGCAGGCGCTCCGCTTTGGTCTCGGCGAAGTCGTAATCCGGGTCCCGCCAGACGTCGAACATGCGCCGCGGGGGCAGCACCATGGCGAAGCCGCCATACTCGGCGCGGCCGATGCCCGGTCCCACCATGTGGTCAAAGGGCTGGGTGGCGTAGAAACACATATCGCTCTCATTCTGGTGTTCGCCCAGCCAGGTGGTCTGGTAGCTATAGCGACCCTGCCGGTCTTCGTCAAAGATCACCACCACGGCGCCCACGTCGCCCGATACCCGGTCCAGCTTGCGCACATAGATCTTGCCCTGATGCCAGTTGCGGATGGTCTCGCGGATGTCCACGCCATCATGCATCGAGGTGGTGAAGGGCTCCACGCGCACCCGATCCTCGCTCAGCAGGCTTTTGGCGCGGGATTTCAGAAACCGGCCATAGTCCTCGATCACAAGATCCTCTGGCGGATAGCTGCAGATCGAGGTCCCGTCCACCTGCTCTGCCCACTCCCCCGGCAGCGCCTCCTTAGGCCTCTGCTTCAATCCGCGCGGCATCAGCCGCTGCTTCCTGCGCGGCAGGCGGCGGCGCAGCCGCATCTTCCGGCTGTGCAGGAAGACCTCGTTGGCGGAGAGATTGATGGTCTCCAGCTGGCAATGCGTCTGCTGCCAGCTATAGCTATTGGCGGCGCGCCAAACCTCCCACGCGAAGTTATCGTCTACGATGGAACGTGCCGCCACGGTGAGATCGTACAGTCCGGCCACCAGCTGGCTTTCCATTACGGCCAGGTTGCGCGTAAAGCGCGCCATCATGCGCCGCTGCCAGTGGGCGAGCTTTTCTCCGGTCTGGATCTGATAGCTGAGCTCGGCCTCCTTCAGCAGTCGCACCTGCCACGGGCGGCGGTCGATCGCGCTGGCGGGCCACTGTTCATCGCGCTGGCGATCGTACAGTTCCTGGTAGAAGGGCGCCTCCTGCGTGATCTCGGCCAGGCAGTCCGGATGGGGATTCAATAGTTCGGAGAACTGGAGCTTCCGCGGCGCCGGCGCCTCCTGCGGCTGCTCCATGGCGTCCAGCACGGCGTCAAAGAGATTCAGGCTCAGCGCGACAAACACGCGGCGCTCCGGATCAGTGCCTTGCAGGCGCCACGCCATGGCCGCGGCATGATCGGCCATCTCGTCGTTGCGCGGCTGCGGATGGAGCCGGTAGGCCTCCACGAAGGCGCCATGCGAGATGGAGTGCAACGCGTAGGAATCGGGATACAGATCCGGCAAATGGGGCCGGTCAATGGCGTCGGGTTCCAGGAAGAGCACCTCGGCGTAGATCTCCCGCGCCGTGCGCAGCGCCTCGACAAACGGATCGCCGGGCTCTACCACGATGTAGACGCCGCGGTCGCTTTCCGCCTCCTCCGGATACATCACCACCGACATCTCCGGCAGACGGTCCACTGCCTCCATATACAGCGGCTTCAGCCACCCGGGCAGCTCCACCGCCACCACGTCCGGACGCTCGTCCAGCAGCGCCTGGCGCAGCGCGGCGGCAAATTCGATGCGGCCCGGTACCACCGGGAAATAGCGCAGATGCCCGCGGCGCAGGCTGAGGATCTCGTCCCGATCCTGGGGCAAATCAGCGCCGCCGGACATAGCGCAGCGCTTCCTCCCCGAGGATCTGGCGGATGGAGAACTGGAGCGCCTCGGTCGAGTCCGAGAGTCCTTCCAGGCCCGCCATCAGCTTGATGGCATAGCGGCCGATGTTGATGCCGTCGCGCACCGTGTAGCGCTCTTCGCTGGCATGCGCCTGCTGAAGGAACTCGGTGACGTAGTCCAAAATGCGGTCTTCTGCGAAGGGCAGATTCTCGCGCAGGATGGCCAGCTCTTCGTCCCGCTCGGGGAAGTCGATCAGGATCTGCGGCTGGAGCCGCGAATGGATGTATTCAGGCAGGTCAAACGTGGAGCTGTCGTCGTTCATGGTGGCCACCATGCGGAACAGCGGGTGCGCCTTGATCTTGATGCCGGCCACGATACTCTCCACATAGCGCCGCGTGTCGAGAAGCGGGGCGAGGCTCGCCCAGCTCTTTTCAGACATGCGGTTGCCCTCGTCGAGAATGGCGATGCCGCCGCGCAGCATCGCCGTCACCAGCGGCGAGGCGACATAGCGCAACTGGCCCGGCCCCTCGATGACCGGCTGCACAATCAGATCTTCCGGGCGCGTGTCGACGGTGGCCTGCATGATATAGACCTCGCGGCCCAACCGCGCGGCGGCGGCATAGGCCAGCGTCGTCTTGCCCACTCCGGGCTTGCCCACTAGCCGCGGGTTCATGGGCACGTCGGAATCATCCACCACCAGCCACGACGCCAGCAGTTGGCGGAGGACTTCGTCCTGGCCAACCCAGCGCACGGCGAGCTGATCGGGATGGGCCAAATGCAGGGGTACGCCTTCGATGTCGACAATCATCCTCTCTATTGTGCTAAAACCAGCGTCGGATGCCTAACATTGTTTGCGCCGTCTGCGGCGCCCACTCCGAGCAGCCACTGGCGCAGCCCGTTGAGCCGCGTGAGCCGCCCGATTTCGACACCCGTCCCGGAGAGCCGCTGCGCTCCACGCTTTCGCACTGGCTGCAATCCTGCCCGCACTGCGAATACGCCGCGCCGGAACTGAGCTATGCGCCGGAAGGCGTGGCCGTACTGGTGCGGTCTGACGAATACGGTCAGTGTGTGGGGCCGTTTCTCAAGCACGCGTTTCTCCTCGATCAGCTCGGCCATCATGCCGACGCCGGTTGGATGGCCCTGCAGGGCGCTTGGTTCTTCGACGACTCCGGCGATGGCGGCCTCGCTCTGGGGTGCCGCACCGTGGCTCTCCAGTTCTGGAAGAAGGGCAAGGCGGCAGGACAGAACTTCGCCGAGACCGTGCCTGAGGAGTTCGCGCTGGTCACAGACATTCTGCGGCGGTCCGGTATGTTCCAGGACGCGCTGGGGACCTGCCTCGACGCGCTGGAAGATGAGGAACTGCCGCCCATCATCGAGGATATGCTGCGCATGCAGAAGTCTTTCATTGAGAAGCAGGACTACAGCCGGCACTCCCTGGCGGAACTGCCGGACCGGCCTGCTGGCTCGACGAGGGTGACACTATGAACCGGCGGGCGTTTCTGCTCAGCGCTGCCGCCATAACAGCCGCGCCCAATGCGAAGCTGCGCATCGGCGTGATGGACGGCGTTGTGAGCAAACGCAGCGACCCTGCCGCCGTGGGCATGGCGAAACGTCTGGGGCTGGAGGGCTTGCAGGTGACGCTCGGCGCCGCCGCTCCGGGCCAGCCGTTGCCGCTCTCCGATGGCACCTTGCAAGCCCGGTTTCTGGCGGAGTCACGGGTGCACGGCGTGCCGCTGGTTTCCACCTATATCGACATCCTGCACACGCACTGCCTGAAGAGCGACACCGAGGCGCTACGCCGAGCCGTGGAGGGCATAGAGATCACGCGCAGGCTGGGTGCGAAGATTCTCATGCTGGTCTTCTTCGGCAAGTGTGCGCTGAACAACCGCGCGGAGATGGATGCCGTCGTGGGGCCGCTGAAGGAGTTGGCGCCGCACGCGGAAAAGGCCGGCGTCGTGCTCGGTTTCGAGAACGTCATCCCGGCGGCC
This sequence comes from Bryobacterales bacterium, assembly GCA_016721425.1. GTDB lineage: Bacteria > Acidobacteriota > Terriglobia > Bryobacterales > Bryobacteraceae > Paludibaculum. The sequence goes on from JADKID010000007.1 coordinate 93,788, forward strand.
GACAATCTGCGCATCCTCGATCAGGTGGGCTCGCGCGCCTTGCAGGTGTTCTACGACATCGGCAACGCCACCAATCTGGGCGGCTGGGCGCCTGCGGAGGAGATCCGCGCCATGGGCCGCCAGCGGATCTGCCAGTTCCACTTCAAAGACAAGGGCTATCTGGGCGAAGGGAAGGTGGACGTGAAGGCCGCGCTGGCGGCGATCAGCGAGATCGGCTTTGGAGGGCAGATCGTGCTGGAGACCGGTGCGCCCTCCAAGGACATCGAGGCGGATCTGCGGCGCAACGTGGCGTACCTGCGCGGGTTGCTCTGACTCTGGCTGCAAGCCCGCTCCCGGTTGTATGCTGGCTGCGAGCAATTCGTATATTCCCATCTGGAGGTTTGATTTGCCCTCGCTCGCCGGCCACCTGAAGATCCTGCGCGTCAGCCACTGGGTGAAGAACGTCTTCGTCCTGCCGGGCGTCCTGGTGGCGCTGGCGTTGGATCGCGGCCGCCTCACCGCGTTGCTCCCGCTGCATGTCCTTTGGGGCCTGCTGGCCATCGGGTTGGTGGCCTCATCCAACTACGTTCTGAACGAGATTCTGGACTCTGATTCGGACCGCGCCCACCCCGTGAAATGCCATCGCCCGATCCCGATGGGGCAGGTCAGCGTGCCGCTCGCGTGGCTGCAATGGATCGTCTGCGCGCTCTGCGGCATGGCCCTGGGCGCAGCGCTCGATTGGCACCTGGCCGGCGTACTGGCCGTCTTCTGGTTGATGGCCTGCGTCTACAATGTGCGCCCGCTGCGAGCGAAAGACCGGCCCTATCTGGACGTTCTTCTGGAGGGTTTCAACAATCCGCTGCGCATGCTCGCCGGCTGGTATCTGACAGGCAGCGAGGCACTTCCGGTCCTCTCCCTTCTCTTCAGCTACTGGATGGCGGGCTGCTACTTCATGGCGGTGAAACGGCTCGCCGAATACCGCATGATTGCCAACCCGCAGCGCAGCGCCGCATACCGCAAGTCGTTTGAGTGGTACACAGAGCCGCGCCTGCTGGTATCCATCCTCTTCTATGCCACATGCTCGATGCTCTTCTTCGGCGCCTTCCTCATGCGTTACCGGATGGAAATGGTGTTGAGCTTCCCTCTGGTCGCCATCGTGATGGCTGCTTATCTGCACATGGGATTCGAGCCCGATAGCGCTGCGCAGCGGCCCGAGAAGCTCTATCGCGACCCACTCCTAATGACCGCCATCGCCGCGTGCGGGCTGGTGATGGGCCTGCTTCTGTTCGTGGACATCCCGCTACTCTACCGGGTCTTCCCTCCCACCTCGCCGCGGTGGCCATAGGCACATGCCGCCTTCCTGGAAAAGCCCGTTCGTCCTCTGCGCCACCGCGCTGCTCGCAGTCTGCGCCGCGCTTCAAGTGGGCTCGATCCGGCAGGAGTCGCAGACGTGGGACGAGGCGGTGGAAATCGCCGGCGGATACCGCTACCTTAAAACCGGCGAGAACCGGTTCTTTTTGGAGCATCCGCCGCTGGGCCGCATCCTCGTCGCGTTGCCGCTGCTGCTGCTGGATCCCGCGCTGCCCGCGAGCGAAGCGCAGGGGCACATTGCCTACGGGGCTGATTTTCTCTACCGCAATCGCGTCCCCGCCGACACCATGCTGTCGGCCGCACGCAGCGTCACCATCGCCGTCACACTGGCCTTGGGACTCGCCCTCGCCATGTGGGTGAAACGGAAATGGGGCGCGACGGCGGCGCTCTTCGCGCTGGCTCTTTATGTATTCGACCCCAACATCCTCGCGCAGGGGCGCTACACAAAGTCTGGCCTGCTGCTGACCCTGCTGTGCTTTCTGGCGTGTGTAGCATGGTCGGAATACTTGGAGCAGCCCGCGCGAGCATGGCTGCTCGCCACCGGGATTCTGTTCGGTCTCGCGATCTCGACGAAGTACTCGGCCGCGTTTCTCTTGCCGGCATTCGCTGTCTTGGCACTGGTTCACGGCTGGTGCAGCGGCGTTTATCCGTGGCGAGCCTGGATGCGAGCACTCTGCGTTGTTTCCGGCATTGGCGCCATCCTCCTGCTTTCGATGTTCGCGCCGGAAGGTAAAGCACTTCTGCCTCGGACCCGCGGCAGCCTGGCCGGGTGGGGACCCGCCGAATCACTGCGGTCCCAGGTGGATCAGAGCACCCTCACGGGCCGCGCCATCGCCTTCACCGGCGCGCATCTCGGCTGGCGGCGCCACACCATGCTGGTCGGCATGGCAGAGTTCGCCGCCTACAACCAGCGCGGCCACGAAGCCTATCTGCTGGGCATGCACTCCCCCAAAGGCTGGTGGTACTTCTTTCCAGTGGCGTTCGCCGTGAAGACACCGGTGGCGTCTCTCGCGCTGATACTGCTGGCCCTGCTCACCGCCCGAAGGACGAGGCTGCGCCAAGTTCCGTTCGCCGTCTGGACCATGGCAGTGCCGCTCGCGATCTATGTCGCCATCTGCTTCATGAGCCACGTGGACACCGGCCTGCGTCACCTCCTGCCTGCCTATCCATTCCTGTTTGCGCTCATGGGCGCTGCGCTGAGCTCCGTCCCGTGGCGGTGGCCCGCCATTGTGCTCGTCTGTTTGGCGGCCGTCGAGACCATGGCCGTGTATCCTCACTTCACCGCGTTCTTTAACGTGGCCGCCGGCGGTCCGGCCCAAGGCCCGCGCTATCTGGTGGACTCCAGCCTGGATTGGGGGCAGGACCTGAAGAAGCTCAAACGGTACATGGACGAACAGGGAATTGAGCAGGTCCGTCTCGCCTACTTCGGCACAGCCGAGCCAGAATACTACGGCATCCGTTCCGTGCCCTTGATTGCGCAAAAAGACGCAAATAGTGGCGGTGTAGTGGCAGTTAGCGCGACATTTCTGCACGGTTTGTACGTGCCTGAGTCCCGTTACGCCTGGCTGCGGCAGCGTACGCCAAGCGCCCGCATCGGCTACTCGATCTACGTCTACGATCTGCGCTAGCGCCCGGCCTGCAACGCCGCCAGCAGCGCCTGCGGTTCCGGCGTGCTCAGTAACACCGCGTATCCCTCGCTGGTCGGCAGGTAAAGCACGCTGTCCCGCGTCGTGAGAAAGGCCAGCGCTTTGCCGCCGTTCTTCAGCCGGAACCAACCCGACGAGTAGCCCGGCATCCCGATGCCGTTGGTGCGCCACGAGAGCGCGTACTCCCTCTCCGTATTCAGGTTCAGCACACGCGCCTGTTCCAGCCGCAGCGCGCCTCGCGGCACCAGCCGGCCGTAGAGGTCCCCGCGGATGCGGAGACCCTCGGCGGAGACCTCGAACGTCGAATACCTGGACGAATAGAAGATGTAGCCGAACAGGAACAAGAGGCCCACCAGGAGGAGCGCGATGGCCGCAGTGGTCCAGGGCGATCCGGCGCCGGCAGGCACGATGGGGAAGACCTGTTTCATGCCCCGAGTCGCTCCAGGTAGCGGATGACAGCATCAATGCCCTGGTAGAAGTTCGGCAAGTGGAACTTCTCGTTCGGCGAGTGCAGATTATCGTCCGGCAGGCCGAAGCCCATCAGCACGCTCGGCATCGCCATATGCGTCAGGAACAGGCCGACAATCGGAATGGAGCCGCCGCTGCGCATGTAGACGGTCTTGCGGCCGAACACCTCTTCCATCGCGAGCGCCGATTCGCGGATGAACGAGTTGTCCGGATCCACCAGCGACGGGCCCGCGCCGTGCAGCAGCTTAAACTCCGCCGTCACACCGCGCGGCGTCACGTTCTTCACCGCTTCCTGCAACTGCGCGATGGCCTCCTCCGGCCGCATGTCGGCCACCAGACGCATGGAGAGCTTGGCCACGGCGCGGGCAGGGATCACGGTCTTGGCGCCATCGCCGGTGAAGCCGCCGCGAATGCCGTGCACCTCCAGCGTGGGCCGCGCCCAGGTGCGGTCAAACACGGAGAAGCCCGGCTCGCCCGTCAGCGCGACAGAGCCCACTTCCTTTTCCAGATACGCCGCCTCATCGAACGGCAGGCTCGCCCAGGCCTCTTTCTCTGCCGGCGCCGGCGGCAGCACGCGGTCATAGAATCCGGGGATGGTGATGTGGCCGTCCCGGTCTTTCAACGCGCAGAGGATCTCGGCGATGGCCATGATGGGATTCGGCGCGGCGCCACCGTACACGCCGCTGTGCAGATCCTGCCGCGCGCCCTGCACGGCCAGTTCGCCATACACGATGCCGCGCAGTCCGGTGCAGATGGTGGGCATCCCCTCGGCGAACATCTCGCTGTCGCAGATCACAACCGCATCGGCCGCCAGTTGCGCCGGCTTTTCACTCACGTATTTCTCGATCGTCTCACCGCCCGATTCCTCTTCGCCCTCGATCAGGAACTTCACGTTGATGGGCAGCTTGCCGTCGCGCTGCATAATCCACTCCACGGCCTTCACCAGAATCCACGTCTGGCCCTTGTCGTCGGTGGCGCCGCGGGCATAGATGTTGTTGTCGCGAATCTCGGGCTCGAAAGGCGGAGACTTCCACTCCTCCAGCGGATCGGCCGGCTGCACATCGTAGTGGCCGTAGAGCAGCAGCGTGGGCTTGCCGGGCGCGCCCAGCCACTCGCCGTACACCAGCGGATGATGCGCGCGGTGGATCAACTCGGTGCGCGTCATTCCGGCCCGCTGCAGGGCCGCCTCGATGTAGGCCGCCGCGCGGTCCATATCCGGCTTGTTCTCCGGCAGCGTGCTGATGCTGGGGATCTTCAGCAGTTCGATGAGCTGCGCCAGCGCCTCTTTCTTGAAGCTATTGAGATCGGGCATGAATCCAACCTTTCGTCCGCTAGAATATCGCTCCCGCCCCCCTCTATGCATACCAACCCCCTGATCCACGAAAAGAGCCCCTATCTGTTGCAGCACGCCCACAACCCCGTGGAGTGGCATCCGTGGGGCGAGGAAGCGTTTCGCAAGGCCCGCGAACAGGACAAGCCCATCTTCCTCTCCATCGGCTACTCCACATGCCACTGGTGCCACGTGATGGAGCGCGAATCGTTCGAGCAGGAACACATCGCCCAGATCCTCAACGAGCATTTCATCTCCATCAAGGTGGATCGCGAAGAGCGGCCGGACGTCGACCGCATCTACATGCTCTTCGTCCAGGCCACCACCGGCAGCGGCGGCTGGCCGATGTCGGTCTGGATCACTCCGGAGCTCAAGCCCTTCTACGGCGGCACCTACTTCCCGCCGGATAATCGCTACGGGCGGCCCGGCTTCCCCCACGTGCTGCATCAACTGGCCGACGCCTGGCGGGAGCAGCGCGCCAATCTCGTGAATTCCAGCGTCAACATCCTGGGCGAGTTGGAAAAACACGCCTCGGTCGCCAGCGGTGACGAAGCCCTCAAAGCGGAGTCTCTCGACGCCTGCTACCGCTACTTCCAGCGCACCTTCGACAAGCGCCTCGGCGGCTTTGGCAATGCGCCGAAGTTCCCACGGCCCTCCGTGCTCAACTTCCTGTTTCGCTACTACCACCGCACCGGCGAGGAGGATGCCCGCGACATGGCGCTGCTGACTCTCCGCGAAATGGCCAAGGGCGGCATGAACGATCAGCTCGGCGGCGGCTTCCATCGCTACTCCGTGGACGAGCGCTGGTTCGTCCCGCACTTCGAGAAGATGCTCTACGATCAGGCCCAGCTCGCCATCTCGTATCTGGAGGCGTTCCAGATCACCGGCGACGCGCAGTACGCCACCACCGCGCGGGCCGTCTTTGAGTACGTCTTGCGCGACATGACGCACGAGGGCGGCGCATTCTATTCGGCCGAGGACGCCGACTCCGCCCCCGATGCCGCCAAGCCCAACGAAAAGAGCGAGGGCGCGTTCTTCATCTGGAGCCAGGAGGAGATCGGCGCGCTGCTCGGCCCCGAGCGCGGCGCGGCCTTTGCCCGGGCCTTCGGCTGCATGCCCAACGGCAACGTGGAGAGCGATCCGCACGGCGAGTTCACCGGCAAGAACATCCTCTACCGGCGCGAGGATTGGCAGGATAGCGGCGAGATCGCCATCCTGCTGGCCGCCCGCGAGCAGCGCCCGCGGCCTCATCTGGACGACAAGATTCTCACCTCGTGGAACGCGATGATGATCTCCGCTTTCGCCCGTGGCGCGCAGGTGCTGGACGAGCCTCGCTATCTCGCCGCCGCCCAGCGTGCCGCCACATTCATCGATCAGACACTCGTTGTCGGCGGCCGCCTGCAGCGCCGCTGGCGCGACGGTGAGGCCGCCATCGACGCCTTCCTCGACGATTACTCCGCCCTCACCCTGGCCCACCTGGATCTGTACGAAACCACGTTTGCGCCGGCCCATCTGGAGCGTGCCCGCGCCCTGGCTCTCGCCATGCTGGAGCAGTTTGAAGACAAGCAAAATGGCGGCTTCTACTCGTCGCCGGTAGGTAACACCGAGCTCGTGCTGCGGTTGAAAGAAGATTACGACGGCGCCGAGCCCTCTGGCAATTCTCTCGCCGCGCAGGCGCTGCTCCGTCTGGCGCATCATACCGGCGAAGAGGCGTTCCGCGAAGCCGCGGCCGATACGCTGGCGGCCTTTGCCACGCGCATCAATGAGCAATCGGTGACAGTGCCGCAGATGCTCTGCGCGCTGATGGAGAGCCTGGCGGCAAAGTCAGAGATGCTCTTCAGCGGCGAAGCTGCCGAGCTGATCCGCGAGTTCCGGCGGCACTACCGTCCCTTTACGGTGGTGCAGTCCCAGCCCGGCGACCGGCCCGCCGCTGCGCTGTGTGAAAATTTCGTCTGCCTCCAACCGGCCCACTCGGTAGAGGAGTTGCGCGGCCTGCTAAACTGACCCTGAACAGGAGGAGTACCCATGTCCCGTACAACCGCATTCAAAGGCATGCCGCTGGAGCTGACCGGACCCGAACTGAAGGTCGGCGACAAGGCCCCGGATTTCAAGGCCGTCGACAAAGGATTGCAGCCGCTCTCGTTGGCCTCCACCGGCGATGGCGTGCGTGTCTTCAGCGTCGTCCCTTCGCTCGATACGCCCGTCTGCGACATGCAGACCAAGAAGTTCAACGACGAGGCCGCCAAGCTGCCCTCCGTTGGCTTCTACACCATCAGCGTGGATCTGCCGTTTGCGCAGAACCGCTGGTGCAACAGCTTCGGCGTGGACAACGTGAAGATGATCAGCGATCACAAGTTCGCCAGTTTTGGCGAGAACTACGGCACGTTGATCAAGGACTGGCGTGTGGAGTCCCGCGCGATCTTTGTCGTCGACAAGGACAACACGCTGCAATATGTCGAGTATGTGCCGGAAGTGGCCGAGCATCCGAACTACGATGCCGCTCTCGGCATCGCCAAAAAGCTAGCCGAGTAACGGCCTAGCTCAATTTGGCGTATTTGCCACGGTAGTATACCAGCGGCGCGCTGCTTGCCTGATCGGCCGTTCCATCAGGGCAGGCGGCGTGCCGCACCTCTCCCACAAACATCGTGTGGTCGCCCGCCTCGATCTTCTCCCTCGTCTCGCACTCCAACACCGCCAATGCGCCCGCCAGCACTGGTGCGCCGCCCTCGCCCACGCTCCACTCCACGCCATCGAAACGGTTCGGATGCGAAGAGGCGAAGCGCGCCGAAAGGGGCTCCTGCTCCGTGTTCAAAATGTTAATCGCGAACGAAGACGCCGTGGAGAATGATCCATGGGTTGCCGCCTTGTGCGCGATGCAAACCAAAACCAACGGCGGATGAAGCGAAACGGAGGTGAAGGAGTTCACCGTCAGGCCGTGCGGTTTCCCATCCCGGCCCATCGTCGTGGCGACTGCGATCCCGGTGGCGAAGGCGCCGCAGGCGCGGCGGAACTCCACGCTGCCCACTGATGCTGTATGCTTGCTTGACAAGGTGAAAACCCTAATCTTATCATAGGCTTTGCGATGCGGCCCGGCCCGCGGACCTGAGGAGGCGCTCTTGATCAAACTGGATATTGTCAATGAGGTGGTCAACCGCACCGGTATCACCAAGACGAAAGCCGAAATGGCTGTGGAGACTGTCTTCGAATCCATGAAGCGCGCCCTGGCCGAGGGTGATCGCATCGAGCTCCGCGGCTTCGGCATCTTTAACGTCCGCCCCCGCAAAACCGGCATCGGCCGTAATCCGCGCACCGGCGCCGAGGTGGCCATCCCGCCCGGCAAGGCCGTTCGCTTCAAGCCCGGCAAAGAACTCCAGACGCTCGAGTAGTCGAGCCTTTCCCCTGTGGAATCAGACACATCACCCGGCGGGCCCGGGGAGGGTAGCGGGCGCTGGACGCCCCATGTCTTTGCGCCCCATCTACCCGCCTGGCGCCGCCGCATCTGGCTGCATCTCCTTCTCCTACTGCTGACTTTATTCACCACCACCACGCTCGGCGCGCGCCTGAGCTTCAACTTCCAGCACAATCTGCCGGCCTTTGACGTCGAGCACGATCTGCTCGTCTTCCTGCAGGTCTTCCGCGACCCATCCATCCTGTTGCTGGGGTTGCCCTATGCCCTCACGCTGCTGCTGATCCTGCTGGCCCACGAGTTTGGCCACTGGTTCGCCTGCTACTACCACGGCATTGACGCCAGCCTGCCTTACTTCCTGCCGGCGCCCACGTTCATCGGTACCTTCGGCGCCTTCATCCGCTTCCGATCCGCCGTCAAGAGCCGCCGAGAGCTGTTCGATGTCGGCGTGGCCGGGCCGCTGGCGGGCTTCGCCTTTTCCATCCCCGCCATGGGCATCGGCCTGGCGCTCTCGAAAGTAGTGCCGGGCATCGGCGCCCAGGCCGAGATGCAGTTGGGTACGCCCATCCTGTTCCGGCTGATCGAGATGTGGCTCTTTCCCGGCGCGCTGCCGCCCGATATCTACCTCCATCCGGTGGCCCGCGCCGCATGGGTGGGCATGCTGCTCACCGCGCTGAATCTCCTGCCGGTGGGGCAGCTCGATGGCGGCCACATCGTCTACGCCTGTTTCGGAGAAAAGCACCGCCACATCGCGCTCGGCTCCATCGTGTTGCTCATTCCCTTGGGCTTCATCTACTGGCCGTGGTGGCTCTATGCCGTCGTGCTGTTCTTCGTGGGCCGCAAACACTTCTACGTCTTCGACGCCGGTCCGCTGGGCCGCGGCCGCTGGCAGTTGGTGGCGGTTACCCTCGTGATCTTCGCGCTGGCGTTTATTCCCGCCCCTGTTCAGTACAATAGCGAGCAGGGTTTGCTGCCCTGATTTTCCGGATGAAGATTTCCGCCACCATCATCACCTACAACGAAGAGCAAAACCTGCCGCGGGCCATTGAGAGCCTGCGCTGCTGTGACGAGATTCTGGTGGTGGATTCCGGCTCGTCCGATCGCACTGTCGAAATCGCTGAGAAGTTCGGCGCCCGCGTCGTTGAGGCCAACTGGCGCGGCTACGCCGGGCAGAAGAACTATGCCTCCGATCAGGCCACCTACGACTGGGTGCTCTCCATTGACGCCGACGAGGCGCTCAGCGAAGACCTCGAGGGCGAGATCTGGCAGCTCAAGAAAAAGGGGCCGGATCGCGACGCCTATACCGTGCCCCGCCTCGCCCAGTATCTCGGCAAGTGGATTCTCTACTCCGGCTGGTACCCGGACCGCAAGATTCGCCTCTTCGATCGCCGAAAAGCCCGCTGGGTGGGCGAATACGTGCACGAATCCGTCGTCAGCGAGGGCCTCGTCGGCGCGCTCAATGGCAACCTGCTCCACTACACCTGCGGTTCCCTCAGCGAGCATCTCAAAACGATGGATCGCTACACCACGCTCGCTGCCGAAGAAGTGGTGGCTCGCAAAAAACACGTCGGATACCGCCATCTCCTGGTGGATCCGCCGTGGACGTTCTTCAAGACCTACGTCATGCAGCGCGGCTTTCTCGATGGCGTCGAGGGACTGACCATCGCCTACATGGCGGCCTTCTACACATTCCTCAAGTACGCCAAGGCCCGCTACATGAGCTGGGGGCGGTAAGTGCGGGTTCTGCATCTCGATACCGGCCGCACCTTGCGCGGTGGGCAGCACCAGATGCTGCACCTATTGAGTGCGCTGCCGGTGGAGAGCCTCCTGCTGGCGCCCACCACCGCGCCCGGCGTGGAATGCGCGCCTCTGACGATCTCCAACCTGCGCCAATGGTCGCGCCGCGCTGATCTCATCCACTGTCACGATGCGAAATCGCACACGCTGGCGGCGGTATTTGCCGGGCGCCCCATCGTGGTATCCCGCCGCGTCGTCTTCCCGATTCACACCGGCCCGCTCTCCCGCTGGAAATACGGCCGCGCCGCCCACTTCATCGCCATCAGCGAGGCTGTGTCGGCGGAGCTGCGCCGCGCCGGCGTGCCGGCGGCGAAGGTCTCCATCGTGCCGGATTGCACAGAGATCCCGGCATCCGTCAGCCCGCGCACCGGACGCGTGGTGGCCATCGATTCATCCGATCCGGGGAAGGGCGGGGCACTGCTGCGCGCCAGCGGCCTGCCCATCCACTTCTCCAATGACCTGGAGCGCGACCTGAGCGACGCCCGCGTCTTCGTCTACATCACCGATTCCGAGGGGCTCGGCTCGGCCGCCCTGCTCGCCATGGCGCACGGCGTGCCGGTGGTGGCCAGTCGCGTCGGCGGCCTGCCGGAGATCGTTGTGCATGGCGAGACCGGTCTTCTCGTGGAAAACGTCGCCGCGCAGATCCGCACCGCCGTCGAGTCGCTCCTCGCCGACGATACGCTCGCCGCGCGCCTCACCCTCGCCGCACGGGCCATGGTGGAGCGGCGGTTTACCATTGAGCAAATGGCGCGCGATACGCTTTCGGTGTACAGAAAGGTGCTGGCTTGAACGAACTGACTCTGTTAGCGCTCCTGGCCGGCTGCCTTGGCCTGCTCATCGGCAGCTTTCTCAACGTCTGCATCAGCCGCCTGCCCTACGACGAATCCGTGGTTTCCCCCCGCTCCCATTGCCCCTATTGCGCCACCATGATCGCCTGGTACGACAACGTGCCCGTCGTTAGCTACCTGGTGCTGATGGCCCGCTGCCGCCATTGCCGCGCGCCCATCTCGGCGCGCTATCCGATTGTCGAACTGCTCACCGGCGCGCTCTTCGCCGCCATCGTCTGGCGTCTGGGGCCGGGCTGGGCGGCGCTGAAATGGTGTGCGTTTGCGGCCATCGTCGTGGAACTGGCGTTCTCCGATCTGGAGACCCGCATCCTGCCCGACGAGTTCACCAAAGGCGGGGCACTGCTCGGCGTCGTGCTGGCCGCCATCGTTCCACTGCCGATGGGCCTTTTCAGCTTCGTGGCCGAGCTCCTGCGGCCCAACTCCAGCGAAGCGTTTGCATCTCTGGTCAACGCCCTGCTGACGGCCGGGTTTCTCTCCGGAGGCCTCTACGCCATGGGCGCTCTCTACCAGCGGCTGCGCGGCCGCGAGGGCATGGGGCTCGGCGACGTCAAAATGGTGGCCATGCTCGGGGCCTTCCTCGGCCTCGAAACCGCGCTGCTCGGGTTGATGATCGGCTCCCTGCTGGGCAGCATCATCGGGCTCACCTGGATCAAACTGCGCAGCGCATCCGCCTCGGATTACGAGCTGCCGTTCGGTTCTTTCCTCGCGCTGGGCGCCTTGCTTGCCGCCGTTACCCATTTCCGATAGACTTGGAGGACTATGTCGAAATTCAAGGACCTGAATCGAGAACTGGGCTTCAACACGCGTGCCCTGCACGCCGGCTATGAGGCGGAAGCAACCACCAAAGCGCGCGCCGTGCCGATCTACCAGACCACCTCGTTTGAGTTCGACGATTCGGCCGATGCCGCCCAGTTGTTCGCCCTGCAGAAGTTCGGCAACATCTACACGCGCATCATGAATCCCACCACCGACGTGCTGGAAAAGCGCGTGGCCAGCCTGGAAAACGGCGCTGCCGCCCTCGCCGTGGCATCGGGACAGGCCGCGCAGATGCTGGCGCTTACCTCGCTCCTGCAGGCCGGCGATCACTTTGTCGCCTCCAGCACGCTCTACGGTGGTACCTACACCCAGTTTGACGTCAGCTTCCGCCGCATGGGCATCGACGTTACGTTCGTCGAGCCAGATCAGCCCGAGAACTTCCGCAATGCCATCCGGCCCAACACCAAGGCGATCTACGGCGAGACCATCTCCAACCCGCGCGGCAACGTGCTCGACATCGCCGCCGTGGCCGATATCGCCAAGGCCGCCGGCCTGCCGTTCCTGATCGACAACACCTTCGCCACGCCCTACCTTTGCAAGCCCATCGATCACGGCGCTAACATCGTGCTGCACTCGCTCACCAAGTTCATCGGCGGCCACGGGACGTCCATCGGCGGCATCATCGTCGATGGCGGCAAGTTCGATTGGCTCAAGGGCGCGTTCCCGCAGATCAATCAGCCCTCGCCGGCTTATCACGGCATGAACTTCGCCGAGACGTTCGGCGCCATCGCCTACATCCTGAAGGTCCGCGTGGAAGGCCTGCGCGATCTGGGTCCGGCGCTCAGCCCGTTCAACTCTTTCCTCTTCCTGCAGGGCGTAGAGACTCTCGGTATGCGCATGGATCACCACGTCCATAATGCGCAGATTGTGGCCGAGCACCTGGAGAGCCATTCCCAGGTGAAGTGGGTGAACTACGCGGGCTTGAAATCCAGCAAGTACTACGACCTCGGCAAGAAGTATCTACCCAAGGGCCCGGGCGCTGTGTTCAGCTTCGGCATCGAGGGCGGCTACGAGGCGGGCGTGAAGTTCGTCAACAGCCTGAAGCTGTTCTCGCATCTCGCCAACGTCGGCGACGCGCGCTCCCTGGTGATCCACCCCGCCTCCACCACCCACCAGCAACTGTCGCCGGAGCAGCAGACGGCGGCCGGCGTCACCGGCGACATGATCCGTCTGTCGGTGGGCCTGGAGGATCTCGAAGATCTCCTGTGGGATCTGAACCAGGCGCTGGAAGCGAGCAAATAGCCGATCTCCCCGTTACAGGCGGCCCAGCCTTTCTGTCAGGGCCGCCGCCACACGGGGTGCGTGTTGCTGCCCAAAGGCGCCGAATGGATCAAAAGGCAGATCCACCACTTCCATGCGGCCCGCAATGATGCCGGCCCATCCGAGTCCTGGCCCGTCGAGCCGGCGCCCCACCACCCGAATCACCACTGCGTCCACAAGGCACGGATCCGGGCGATACTTCAGCATGAGGCGGCGGTGATAGATCGCCGGAGTGCTGCTCCAATTGACAAGCACCGCGGCCCTCTCGCCATGGAAACTCAAGAATGCTCTTGCCCGGCCGGCAAAGTGGTACGCCGCCTCGGCCGGCGCCATTCGTCGCAGCGTCGCAGCGTGGTAAGCCAGCTTGCATCGCATTTGGCGCCAGCGCGCCGCCGCGCGTTCCGCGAGCCCTGCGTTGCGCTGCCAGTTCGGGTTGAGCGAATCGATGAACGCGAGAAACTCCACCGCCGCGCCCGCCTCTTTCAGCAGACGGGCCATCTCCAACGCCACGGGTCCGCCAAAGCACTCGCCCACCAGGCGGTATGGTCCATTCGCCTGCGCACGACGCAAATGAGTCACGCATTGCGCGGCGAGCGCGCCGACGCTATCGACCGGATCCAGCCGGTTCAGGTTCAATGCCAATACCGGTTGCTCCCGGCCCAGCAAACCGGCCAGCCGCGCCAGGGCCAGCATTCCGCCAGCGTGGCCGGGCACACAGAACAGCGGGCGCCGCGTCCCCTCAGGTTGCAGCCGCACGATGACGCTCTCCTTCTCGTCCTGGCTTGCGTCGATCTCCGCGGCTATCGCCGCAATGGTGCCCTCTTCCACGAACTTCAGATAGGGGATCTCCACGCCTTCGGCTGCACCCACCGCCGCCAGCATGGTTACCGCCAGCAGCGAGTCGCCGCCCAGCGCCTCAAACCGGTCTTCCACGCCGGCGCGCGCGCCCGGCAACATCTGCCGCCATAGGGCCGCGATCCGCTCCTCCCGATCCGTGCGCGGCGCCACGAATTCTCCCAGCACCGTATCGTCCATCCGCTCGATCCCCAGCACCCTCGCCAGCCCGATGCGCTGTAACTTACCCGTCGGCCCCTTGGGAATGACGTCCACGATCTTCACGACACGCGGAACCTTAAAGCCGGGGAGGCGCTCCGAGACCCATTGGCGCAGTTGCCGCGGGTCCACCGCCTGACCGGGATGCACCTCAACCGCCGCCCCCAGTTCCTCCCCCAGTTGCGCGTGCGGGATGGCAAAGGCCAGCGCCTGTCGCACCGCCGGGTGGGCCAATAGCACCTCATCAATCTCACGGGGTGAGACCTTCTCCCCACCGCGGTTGATGATCTCTTTCAGCCGCCCGGTCAGTTGCAGATACCCGTCCGCATCCAGGCGGCCCTGGTCGCCGGTGCGGAACCAACCGTTGGTAAAGGCGGTCCGGTTCGCCTCGGGGTTGGCCAGATAGCCCGCCGTAACGTTCGCGCCGCGGATCACCACCTCGCCCGTTGCACCCTGCTCCAAAACGTTGCCGGCGGGGTCCATGATCGCGATCTCCGGTCCGGCGGCAGGCCCCACCAAGCCAGGCTTGCGCTGTGCCGGTGGAAGGGGGTTGCACGCCATTTGATGGGCAGCTTCGGTCATTCCATAGGCCTCTACCACCGGCGCGTGGAAGGCCCCTTCCAGGGCCTGCAATACCACAGGTGGCAGCGATGCCGAGGAAGACCGGATGAAGCGCAGCGGCGTGTCACCAATCACCTGGCTATGCTCGGCGGCGCGCGCCAGAATCCCCTGATGCATCGTCGGAACGGCCGTGTACCAGGTGGGCCGCAACTCCCGCATCCATTCGAAAAACCGGTTTGCGTAAATTCCGTCCGTGCAGATCACGCTGGCGCCGGCGTGCAGCGAGGCCAGCAATGCTGCCATCAGGCCGTGGATATGAAACAGCGGCATGATGTTCAGGCAGCGGTCGGCCGGCGAGAGGTTGAGCGTGGCCGCGATGTGGGCCGCCGAGGCAGCCAGATTCGCCGACGAAAGCGGCACCAGTTTCGGGCGCGCCGTGGTTCCCGATGTGTGCAGCAGCAGCGCCGTGTGGCCAGGCCCGGGATCGGCCTGGGCGGGACAGGCGCCCGCGATGTCCAGATCGAATTCGCCGGCCCGCGCCAGTTTGCCAATCCGCAGGACCGGGACGCCAAGCTGTTGGGCTGCCTCCAAGGCGGCGGCAGGCGTTGCGTCATCCACCACAATGGCGGAGGCGGCCAGATCGCTCAGGTAGAATTCGAAGTCGGCACGCGTGTAGCTGGGGTTCAGCGGCGCGCAGGCGGCGCAACTGGCCACGGCTGCAAACGCAGCCGCCATCTCCGGGCCATTCGGCAGTACGACGGCCACTCGCTGTTCCGCGCCAATGCCGGCGTCCCTCAGCCGGCCAGCCAGCCGCAGACTCTGCCTGCCCAATGCGGCATAGGAGAGCGGCTCCCGGCCAGGAGCAAGCAACGCCGGCGCGTCGCCGTAGCGCTGCGCGGATTCCTGAATAATCTGCCAGACGGTCTGGGTTGGGTATGTCCTCATGAGTGCGTCATTTCGTAAGTCGTCGTCTAACCTTTCCGTTCGGCTCGGCGTCCAGCCTCTCTGCCGGCTCGAGCTTCACCCGCGCCCGCTGACCCGGCGCTGCAGCCTCGCCAAAGCAGCCGCTGGATGGGACAGCCCGCAAACGGAAGTCGTTCTGTCCGGTCTGGGTCCACTGGATGTGGCTGACGCCTCTGGCCGCCTGCAACCGCGGCCCGCTGCCACCCGCCCCGCGCCCGTAGATCGTCCCGGCCGCACGAGCACGATTCACTGCCCGTTGTCATCATGCCACCCAGACGGTATTCCATCACAACCGACAACTTGTTGCTGAGGTCGGAGAGGCTCAACTCGCCGCGCTTTGCTGGAATTGAAACCCACCGCGCTTCTATCCCCCGATGGGCGGCCCCCACCGGGATCTGCCAGTCGTTTTCGATCAGCATGGCGCCATCGCCGATCGCAGCCGGCGACCCCTGGCGAGTACCCGCAACATCGCGGCCGCGTCAAAGCCGAATCTGCCGCCGCGTCTGGAACCGCCGCTCGAATTGCGCGTGAGCCCATCCCTTTCGCCCCGGCCGAAAGCGGAAAATCGCTCGGGCTTCAGTGTCACCGAGTTGGTCCACCCGCGGCAACCGCCGCATGGGCGCCGGCCGCGCTCAACCACTCCCGATAGCAGAGGACACGCACCCAGGCGTGACCAACAAATTCGCGAGACCCGGCTGCTGGTCGCGCCACCAAAAGCTCAAGACACCGGAACGCAACACCCCTCTCTTTCAGCGAGCTCCAGGCCGCATGGCCGGCCCAGTCATTTCGCGCATTCAGGCCCGCCTCGCCATCATGGTAGCCTACCTTTCGTTACCCCTTTTCCCAGATGGAGACTCTCAAACTGGCCGCAATACGAAAGCTCTGGGCCAGACTGGTCAGCCAACCCGTAGTCCTTGGCGGGGCGGCCATCCTGGCGGTCCTCACCTGGCAGGCCGTCACCGTCCATTTCAACTATCACGGCAACTACACCGCTTTGTTCTGCACCGGCGCTCAATGGAAGATGCCCGCCGAGCTGGACAACGGCACCCCCCGGGTTACCACGTCGCCGGGCTATGACGGGCAGTTCTACCGCTTGGTTGCTCATGACCCGTGGCTCTCTGCCGGCTATGTTCGCTATGCCGATGCTCCAACCGTCCGCTGGCGGCGCATCCTCGTCCCCGCCGCCGCCTGGCTGCTCGCGGCCGGCCAGGCCCGGTGGATCGATTTCACTTACATGCTGGTGCTGCTCCTCTGCTACGGCTTGGGGGTGTATGCTCTGAGCCGTTGGCTGGCGCTGCGCGGAAGAAATCCAGCTGGCGGCCTCTTGTTTCTGCTCCTGCCAGGCACATTGATCTGCATAGACCGCCTGACCGTGGATGTCGCCCTCTACGCCCTGCTCTTTCTCTGCCTGGTGTGGGATGAGGAAGGCCGGGACAAGGCTCTCTGGCTGGGCCTGGCGCTCTGTGCTCTCACACGCGACATCGGGTTGCTGGTGATTGCAGCGTTTGTTCTCGCCGAGCTCTCGGCCCGCCATTTCCGCCGCGCTGCCCTTCTGCTATCCTCCGCGCTGCCCGTGCTCGCCTGGTACCTTTGGTTGCGCCTCACCTTGTCGTACACGCCCGGGATCCGCCACCCGGGCTTGGGGGTAACCTGGCTGTTCCGGCACACCGGATACGGGCTTTTCATGCGCATGATGGACCCGGCCCGATACAAGCTGCCGGGCGTCTGGAGCTCGGTTGCCGTGGCGCTGGATCAGTTGGCGCTGGCCGCCATGATAGCCGCCGTCGTGCTGACGGTCATCTTCTTTCGCCGCCGCCAGGCGGGCAAACTGGAATGGGTTGGCCTGCTGTTCGCAGCCCTCTACCTGGTTGTCGACGCCAAGTACTTCTGGGCCGATGTCTTCTCCTGGCCACGCGCCTTCACGCCCTTGTTCGCGGCGCTGGCACTCGGCGCGGCAGCAAAGGCCCGGCGTTGGCTGTGGCTACCTATGGCCGCCGTCACCCTGCGCGTTGGGCTCCAGTTCGGCCCCCAGTTGGAAGGCGTCGTGCGGGCGCTGCGCTAGCCGCGGCGCTTAGTCAAAGCCAAATGGCTTGGGCGGCGCCTTGGTGGGGTCGTCCTGCTTGGCCTGCTTCAACAGCTCATCGAACTTGCGCGCCAGCACGTCTTTGCTCGATTTCATCTGCTCAAAAGACTTCTGGAATGCCTCTTCTCTGCGCGCCTCGGCCCCCTTCAACTTCTCCACGCCCAGGCTGATGTCCTCCAGCGTCCGTGGGGCTTCCCGCTCCTGGTGGCTCAACACAGCCTTCACCTCAGGATCGATCTTCAGCGTGGCGCGGCAGCACGGGCACTCCACTTCAAACGTCACCGGTTTTTGCTTCGACATGGCTACCCGCTATTCTAGCCGCTTGCCGCCGCCTGCTTCACAGACCCTGCAACAGATCGTAGCCGTGGTCCGGGATATGCGTCATGAGTATTTCGCTGCCGTGCCCGTGCGACGCAAAGATCTCGCGGAACCGCTCGCACACCGGCTCATGCCCGCGCTCGTAAAAAACCAGAATCGACGGCCCCGCGCCCGATAGCGCGCAGCCCAGCAGACCCGGCGCCCGCAACTCGATCATCTCGCTCAAGCCCGGCACCAACCGTGCCCGGTACGGCTGGTGCAGCCGGTCCATCAGCCCTTCGTGGAAGGCGTCCGTCGTCTGCGTCAGCATCGCCGCAATCAATAGTGCCGAGCGCTGAATGTTGAACACCGCATCCGCCCGCGAGTACGTCGTCGGTAGCGCGGCCCGCGCCTCGGACGTCGGCAGAATGAAATCCGGCACGATAATCGCCACGCCGTACCGCGCCGGCAACTGCATCCGCACCGCGCGCGTGATCCCTTCTGAATCGATCGCGCTGGCCACAATGGAGCCCAGCACCGCCGCCGACACGTTGTCTGGATGCCCTTCAATCCGCGCCGCCTCGTCGAGGATCCGGTGCCGGTCCCACCCCAGCCCCACCGCCTCATCCGCAATCACCACTCCTGCCACCAGTGCCGCCGCCGACGAGCCCAGCCCCTTCCCAATCGGAATGTCGTTGTCGATCTTCAGCTCAATCAGCGGCATCGGCCGCCCGGCATGCTCCGCCACCTGCAAAGCCGTCTGCCAGATCAGGTTGTCCGCGCCCGTCGAGATCATCCCCGCGTCCCGCCCCGAGGGTTGGATCAGCAGCCGCTCCGCTGGCCGGAACCGGCACTCCAGATAGATGCTCAGCGCCATGCCCAGCGCGTCAAATCCCGGCCCCAGGTTCGCGCTGGTGGCCGGGACGCGGACTTCCGTCCAGCTCATTAAAGCTTCACCGGCAGGCCGGTGCGGCAGCTTTCATAAATGCCCATCACAATCGCCAGGGCCTTCAGGCCCTCCTCGCCACTCACCAGCGGCTCGCTGTTGTTGAGGATGGCGTTCCCAAAGTCCTGGAACTGCCGCTCGAAGGGCGTCAGCGAGATCGCCATCGGGTCCGACGATCCGCTCATCACTTCCTTCTCCACCGGCGCCGGCGCGCCGCTGTCGCCGTCCACGTCCCACGTGGTCAGCTTGTCGCCCGTGAAAATGCAGGTGCCCTTCGTGCCGTGAATCTCAATGCGCTCGGAGTACCCCGGCCAGATCGCCGTCGAGGCCTGGATCACGCCGGTCGCACCGCTGCTGTACTTCATCATCGCCGTGATCACGTCTTCGCTCTCGATCTTGTGCCGCGCCGCAATCTGCCAGTAGCCGAAGACCTCCGCCACCCCGCCCACCAGGTAGTTCAGCACGTCCACCTGATGCACAGCCTGGTTGATCATCGCGCCGCCGCCTTCCACCTCCCACGAGCCCTTGATGGGTCGCGAATAGTAGGCTTCACTGCGCCACCACTTCACATACGCGTCGGCCTGCAGAATTCTACCTAACCGCCCGTCGGCGATGGCCTGCTTCACGAAAATCGTCGAGTCGTCAAACCGGTGCTGGCTCACCACGCCCAGCACAATGCCCGCCGCCCGCGCCGTCTCCACCATCTCGCGCGCCGTCTCCATGTTCGTGGAAATCGGCTTCTGCACCTGCACGGCCTTGCCATGCTGCGCGGCCACTAAAATCGGCTGGAGGCGGAAATTGGGAAACGTGCAGACATCCACGTAGTCCACTTCGGGATGCGCGCAGACCTCCTCGTACGTGGAGACGAATTCACATCCATACTGCTCCGCAAACTTCTTACCCGCCTCCGGGAAGACATCCGTGCAAACGGTGATGCGGTAGCCGATGTTGGCATACGCCTGAGCGTGCTTGTGGCTGATAGCGCCAGTCCCGATCATTCCTACGCGCAAGGGGGAACCTCCAATTCAGTTCACAGGAGCCGCGCCAAATGCGGAACGGCTCCCGAACTAGCAATTGTACTATTCCAGCCCGTGGTTGGTCCCGCAAATGGAGACGTCAATCCCCATATCGCGGAACATCGCCGCCTTCACCGCCAGCGCCTTGTTGGCGTCGGCCGCCGACGGGCAGTAGGCCACGTTGATGTGGTTGGACTTGTGCCGCGCCATAAACTGGTCGCGCGTCACCCCGTACATTACCGTGTGCATGATGGGCCACGGCGGCGTGGTCGCATCCCACCGCCGCTGCGTCTCGTCAGCTGGCAACTCGATCACCTTCGCCCGGCCGATATCGGCCTTCAGAATGCCGGCATCAATGAAGATCCGGCTCCAGATGATCTCGCCCGGCTTGGAGATGCCCTTCACCGTGCCGCCGCCCATCTTGAAATACATCGCAGGCTGGCGCTCGCTGGTGGTGCCGGCGTACCCGCCCACGTTGTGGTTCGGCGGGACGGATCCGGAGATCAAAAACACCCAAACATAATCATC
The DNA here is from genome assembly GCA_016721425.1 of Bryobacterales bacterium. Lineage (GTDB taxonomy): Bacteria > Acidobacteriota > Terriglobia > Bryobacterales > Bryobacteraceae > Paludibaculum. Next base: position 114,156 of record JADKID010000007.1, read on the forward strand.
GCCGTACGTTTCGCCATAGCGCACGTCGTGTAGCGTCGTCTCCGGGTCGTAGCCGAGCTTGGTCCACACGCGGTTCGTCACCAGCGCGTCCAGGCCCACGCACTCGTCCACTTCGTTGAAGTGCGGCAGCGCCTGGCCCTCATATAGCACCCTGCCGTTGCCGCGCGCCGTCACCGGCGGCCGGTCCACGTTGTTCAGCAGGCCTTCCACCAGGTCCGACGCCGGAGCCAGGTCTTTGAGACCCTGCTGGTATTGGATGCCGATGGTGTCGCAGCCGAAATCATCGGCGATGCGCAACGCCGCGATATACATCTTGCACTGCCCCAGGATCTGCTCGTCCGTCAGATCGGTCTCCGGATTCGGGCCGGTCAGGAACTTCATCCCCTTGGCGTCCAGCCAGGAACGCACCTGCTGCGCTTCCTCGTCCGATACCGTCAACATCTCGGCATACAGCGCGCTCTGGCTGAGCCGCTCCTTGAAGACGCCGGTGGCGTGCAGCAGTTCGTCGGGGATGATGGCGTTGTACATGCCCATGCAGCCCTCGTCGAAGATGCCCATGATGGACTTGTTCTTGCGCAGTTCGCGCGCCATCGCGCCGCCCAGTTCCTCGGCCGGCTTGGGCAGCTTGAAGGCCCCTAGCGGCTTGGCGTGGCTGGTGTCGTGCACGATCTTCTCGCCGTTCAACCAGCGCTTCAGTCCGTTCAGGAATAGCTCGTCGTCGAAGTTCTCGCTCCACAACGTGGAATACGGAATACCCGCCTTTGTCAGGCAGGCGTTGAGATTCATCATGCCCACCAGGCCGGGCCACTGCCCGCTCCAGTTGGCCACTGTCAGGATCGGACCCTGGTGTGTGTAGAGCCCGTGCAGCAGGTGGTGGCTATACTGCCATACCGCCTCGGCCACAATCAGCGGTGCCGTCGGCGCAATGGTCCGGAACACCTCCATGCCGCGCTTCTGGCTGTCGATGAATCCGTGCTTCTTGGTCTCGTCGTAAGCGTGGCCGCGCTCAATCGTGCGGCCCAAGGCCTCCACGGCCTCCGTCACTTTCTTTTCCACTTCGGCCTGCGCTGCCCAACACGTCTGATTCGCTGCGAGGCGCAGGTCTCCGTTAGCGATTAAGATAACCGTTTCTGCCATGTTCCTATTCAATCACAGGCCCATCGAAGATGCGACTTTTCGGATGTGCGCGGCGCCCTCGGCATACTCGCCGGCGTTCTTCAGATGCTCGATCATCAAGGGCACCGGGGCAGGGAGGGCGGCCAGGCCCTTCAGATACGGACGGAAGTCCAGCGTGCCGCGGCCGGGGATCACCTCCACGATGTGCACGTTCATCTCCGGGATCCAATCCACATCCTTCGCGTGGCACGACACAATCCAGCGCGCCAGCTTGCGCAGCGTCTCCTCCGTCAGCGCCGCGCTGTTGTAATACCGCGCCGGCGAGTTGATCAGATTGCAGATGTCGATATGCACGCCGAACGCCGGCCGGTCGATCGCCTTGATCATCTGGATGTAGGATTCGGCCGAATCCGGCAGATTCCAGCCCATCATCTCGTAGGCGAACTTCGCGCGCTTCGGCTTCACCGCGTCGATGATGGTCCGCGCGTTGGCCACTGCCGCGTCGAAAAATTCCTTCGTCACGTTCCTAGGGTGCGGCCCGTACCAGACAGTCGGGTGGAAAGATCCGGCGATGTCGACGCAGCAGCGCGCGCCCACCGCGTCCGCCACCGTCAGCCCGTCAATGACTTTCTGCAGGTTCTCCTTGCGCTTGGCCGCGTCGGCATCCAACAGATTCACCCACACGCCCACCTCGGCGATGACGATCCCCTCCGCCGCATAGGCGGCCTCGATCGCCTGCAACCGCGCCGTATCCCCGGCCTTGGCCGCCGGGCAATACGCGGCCCCATAGCCTAGCCGCTTGTGCTCGCGCGCCAGTTCCCGCGGATCGTCGGATTTCACAAAGATCGGCCCGCCCAGCAAAAACTTGTTAGCGGCGCTCCAGTTCGCGGCGGCGGTGCCCGCGGAGGCCCCCGCGGCAGTCATTGTCCCGAGCATCGCCCGGCGTGAAATTGAGGAAGGCATCGCCACAGATTGTACACCCGCGCGGATGGTTGGTATCCTGACTGTAGACCCTCTCGCTGTTTCCTTCCTTCGTGGGCCGGTAGCTCAGTGGTAGAGCATCTGACTTTTAATCAGAGGGTCGCGGGTTCGAGACCCGCCCGGCTCACCAATCATTCCATCTCGCAACCCTCGCAGAGCCAAACAGCGCTACGCTGTCTCCATGCTCTGCTCGACGAAATTTCTCCCCGCCCTTCTCCTCGCCGTACCCCTCTTCGCTCAGCAAACCGAGCCCCCCGTCCGCTGGGTGGACATCCGCGAACTGCGCGTCGAAGGGCAGGGCTGGGAAGACCGCAAGGCCCCCTTTGACCGCCTCCCCGCCAAGGCCGAGGCGCTCGTCCGCCCCCCGGTGTGGAGCCTCGCGCAGAATACAGCCGGCCTGGCCGTTCGCTTCACCACCGACGCCCCCACAATTCGCGCCCGTTGGACCCTCCGCAAAGAGCAGCTCGCGCTGCCGCACATGCCGGCCACCGGCGTCAGCGGTCTCGATCTCTACGTGAAACTCCCCGCCGGTTGGCATTGGGTCGCCAACGGCCGGCCCGAGAAAGTCACCAATGAACAAACGCTCTTGAAGGATTGGCCGGGCGGACGCCACGAGTATCTGCTCTACCTGCCGCTCTACAACGGCGTCACCTCAGTCGAACTCGGTGTTCCGCCGGGCGCGGTGCTGGAGCCAGCCGCCGCCCGGCCCGCCAGCGTCCGCCCTGTGCTGTTCTACGGCAGTTCGATCCTCCAGGGCGGCTGCGCCTCTCGCCCCGGCATGGCATACCCCGCCATCGTCGGCCGGCGCTTGGATTGGCCGGTGATCAACCTCGGCTTCTCCGGCAACGGCAAGTCCGAACCGGAGATCGCCAAGCTGTTCGCCGAGCTCGACCCCTCTGTCTACGTCTACGACAGCCTGCCCAACCTCACCGTGGAGGAGGCGCGCGAGCGGGTGGAGCCGTTCCTTCGCACTCTCCGCCAGGCACACCCGAAAACGCCCATTTTGCTCGTCGAAAACGCCATCTACACCAACGTGATGTTCTCCAACGAGCGCCTGTCGCTCATCACCGATAAGAATCGCATCCTGCGCGAGGTCTACAAGAAGTTGCGCAAGGAGGGGGATCGCAATGTCCACTACGTGCCCGCCGATCAGCTCTACGGCGCCGATGGCGAGGCCACCGTGGACGGTACGCACGCGACCGATGTGGGATTTCTGCGAATGGCGGATGTCATCACGCCCGCCGTTCGGCCTCTGCTCGGCCGCCGGAATGGGGCCAGGTAGGAACTACCGCGAGAAGGTCTTCGTCACCGCAAACTGCCAGTAGTTGTTGTTCTGGATGCCGTCCTGCAGGCCCGCCTGCTTGCGGTAGCCGCCCTCAATGACGGTGTCCTTGAACGAAATCGCTACCATCGTCTGGTACCGGAACACCCGGTTGCCCTGCGTGCCGTAAAAATTCCAGGAATACGTATGGGCCGGCCCGTGCTTAAACACAATCTGCACCTGATCCCGTTTCAGGATCGGATGGCTCATCCACACCTGCGTGTGCAGCAGCGAGCCCTTCGCCAGCGGTGATTTCAATAGAGTCCACGAATCACTCTGCACCGCCACCGGGACCGCTTTTACCTTGGTTTGATACAGCAGATTGCCAGGGATCAGCCAGTCGTTGGTGCCGGTCTTGACGCTCGGAAACCGCCAGTGCTGCACACCGGATCCGAGACTCAGAAAGTGATTGCGCTTCCGCCAAACCGGGACCTTATAACCCATGCCCGCCTGCCAGTCATTGGATTGAGTCGGTGAATCCATCGTGTCCGAGCCGTAGATGAACACCGAGTCGCCTGTCCGCAGCACGTTCGTCAGGCCCGTCGTGAATTTGTTCTGCCAGGCTGGCCCCGCGCCAAACATTCCGCCCAGCGTCAACTGAAACGTGTCGGCAAATCCGGATTGGAACGACGTCACCCACCGCGTGCGCGGTTTGCCGGTGGCCGCCGTCTCGTGCGTCACCGTTTGGGCTGCTACAGATCCCAGGAAAAGAGCGAAAAGGAGGGGAAGAGGGTATGCGCGTCTCAACCCCTACAGTGTAGCATGGTTTCAGACCGTTTTATCTGCTCAGGCTGGTCCGGCCCCGGCTATTCTGCCAGCCGGAAAGTGCCCACAAACGCGCTGCTCTTGTCCGGGCTGGACCATCGCGCTCTCAAGTCCTCTGTCGACGATCCGTTGAAGCGGTGCTCCAGCGAAAACGCGGCCATCGCATGCTCGGTCTTCGCCAGCGGCTCATACCATGTGTACTCATGCCCGCAATGGCCGTCCGAGCTCTCAATCGCCCGCGTACGGATCGACGCTAGCGTTCCCGCCGCCAGTTCCACACGCCGTTCGTGAATGCTGTCGCCCAATATCGTGAAGGTGATCGGCAGTGCCTCGGTCCGCACGATATCCTGCAGCAGATCGCCCGTCATATGCTGTGCAAACTGCCGCAGCGCCATGCGTTGCTCCAGGCTCGCCTTTTCATCCACAATCAGCAACGCCCTCACCGGATAGGGCTCACCCGTCCGGTCGCCCAGCGTCGAGTTGGCATGCACCGCAGCCACCACGCTCAGCCCGTCCAGGTTGACGCCCCTCCACGTCCCCTTGTTGATCTGCCAGCCTGTGACAGCCAGATTGCCCACCAGTTGGACTTCGGAGTTGGCGAAACAGGCCCCAACGTAGATGTCCGCCGTGCGGGCCTCCACATAGTTGCCGGACATCTCAATCGCCGGTGTCGCGGCAAAACTCATCGCCGCTAGCGCCACGGCGCAGACACTGGTCCTGTGAATCAGCCTCATGAAATTCCCTCCCAGAAGGAAATGTACTGATTCCAGTCTACCGCCTCTTCACGCCGCCCGGCGGGCTACCTCATACGCCCCGAACTCGCGATCGGTCTCCAGAATGTGCTGGCTCAACCACTGCTTCAGAAACTCCAGCAGCTTGATCGATACCAGCGCCCGCCCCTCCATCACCTGCTTCGCGTAGCCATCCACCTGCGCCACCATCGCCTGATGCTTCCGCTGGTGCTCCTGTAGTCCCGGATACCCGGCCACCACCATCAACTTCTCTTCGAAACTGAAGTGGTACCGCGTGTAGCTCAGCAGATCCACCATCACCCGCTCCAGATCGTGCTTCTGGCTCCCCCGCAGCATCGCCTCGTGCAGCGTATTCAGAATCCCCACCAGCCGCTGGTGCTGCATGTCGATCTGATCTATGCCAACAGATAAGCTTTCGCTCCACACCATGAATGCCAATGGCGCACTCCCTTCAGTTGTCTTATCGGAGCGAAAGAGAGGATTGTGAATTCGATTTCCGGTCGCCCGGATAGGGCGTGTCGTACCCGCGCGCGTCCCACCACAGGATCCGGTTCAACGTGTCGCTCGGAATGTCGTCCACGTCCGCCCAGTTCATCCGCGCCGATTCCTCCGCCGCCCAGCGCGCCCGCCCCCGCAGCGCCTTCGCCGGCGGATTCATCTGGTCCAGCGGAATCCGGTTCGCTATCGCCGCATAGGGCGCCGCATCCGTCTGCGGCGTGAAGACGCTCGTCATCGCCCGCGCCGTCTTCAGCGTCGACGTCCGCGCCGGTATCCGGAATAGCTCCTGGATCGTCCGCAACATCGAAAGCTGCGTGTAGTGGTTCGAATCCACAGCGCTCCGCCGCACGTTCGGGCCGATCATCAACGCCACCGTCCTGTGCCCGTTCACGTGATCCAGCCCGTCCTGCGCATCGTCTTCCACCACCAGGATCAGGCTCTTTTTCCAGAACCGGCTCTTCGAAATTCCTTCCACCATCCGGCCCAGCGCCAGATCGTTGTCCGCCACCATCGCCTTCGGCGTCGGCGAGCTCGGGCTCGTCCCGTTGGTGTGATCTGAGGTCAGCGTCAGGATGTTGATGTTCGCCATCTCACCCGATTTCTCCCTCTCCGCCAACTCCCGCAGAAATTCAGACGCCCGGATCTGATCCGTAATCACCGTATCGTCCTGCGGATACCGCGCGCTCATAATCGACTTCAACGCCGGCATACCCGCCGTGCTGCATCCCACCTGGTCCATCCACGCGCCGCTCTGGTACAGCTTCCAGTAATCGGTCCAGTTCCGCCCCTTCCGCTCGTTGATGTCCTCCGCGCTCTGCGTCGCCGGATCATACTTGCCCGGCAGGCAAAACTCGCCAAACACCCGCACGGAAACCTGCGCCGGCGCACCCTGCCAGAAAAATCCGCTCGGCGATACCGTCAGCGCGTCGCTCATGTCCCAGGCGTAGCCGCGCGGCGCCGCCGCAAACGCCCGCTGCGTGTAGTCGCTCACAAACGCCATCATCAGCCACTGGTGCCCGTCAAAGCTGATCGAACTCGTGGTGTGGAAGTTGTCCAGCAATACATACTTCTCGGCCAGAGCATGGTGATTCGGCGTCACCTCGCGGCCGTACAGCGCCAGCCTCTCGTCCCCGTTGCCTTGCTTCAAGTCCCCGAACACCTGGTCATAGGTGCGGTTCTCTTTGATGATCAGGAACACGTGCTCAATGCCCAGCGACCGCAGATTCTCCACGCCGCCGGCCTTGGCAAAGCGCGGCTGGTTGGCCGCCTTCACTTCCCGCAACCCCGCCTGCCACTCCGCCGCACGCGGCGCGGCGATGCTCTGCAACGTGCCCTCATACGCCCGCGAGTTGAAATTGCCGCTCGCCAGCGCCGTGTTGCCCGTGCCCTTGATCGACAACACCTTCAACACGCCCTTGCCGTCCACAACGATGCCCGAGGGGAACCAGCCCGTCGGCAGCGCGCCAGCCACCTTGCCGCCACGCACCACAGCAATCGCGTTCGTTCCGCCGCACAACACGTAGATCGTCTGGCCGTCCGGCGAGTACGCCACCTGCGCCGGAATCGAGCCCGCCGTGCCCTCGGGATAGGCCGGGATCTTCACCACCGTCGTCTTCAACGTCTCCGCATCGATCAGCGTCACCGAGTCGGAGTGCGCGTTCGCCACCGCCACCGTCTTCCCGTCCGGACTCAGTGCCAGGCCAGCCGGCGCCAGCCCTACCTCCACCTCCCGCACTTCGTCCGTCTTCGCGTCAATCACGCTCACCGTTCCGCTCACCGACGCGCCCGTCAGCGGATCGCTCACAATCTTTCCCCCGCTCGTCGGCGCCAGCGTATCGCCCGCCCGCGGCAACCGGCCGCCTCTGTTTGAAACAAAAATGCGGTTTTGTGTTTTGGAGAAAACCACGCCGTGCGGCGCCACTCCTACCGGAATCCGCCTCAGCAGCTTCCTCTGCTCCGCGTCGAATACCGCCACCGCGTTCTCGCGGCTGAACGCGATGTACGCCAGCTTGCCGTCACCAGAAAACGCAATCCCAACCGGCACCGGATGCGGCATCAGCGCGGACCGGCTCTCTTTCACCGGCGCGCCCCGCTCGTTCAACTCCATCACCAGTAAACTGTCCGGTCCGTTCCGCGTCGCCTCGCTCGCCCACACTTCCCGCGTCCCCGGACGAAACGCCACGCCCGCATACGAAGTCGAGCGCGATTTTACTTCACCTACCATCGCCCCCGAAACCGCGTCCCGGATCTCCACCCCGCGCGAGTTCAACACCGCCAGCACTCCGCGCCCGCCATCCAGCGCCATGTCCACCGGCCGGCCCTGGATCTCCACCGTAACGCCCGCCGGCTGCACCATCTGATTTGACGGGATCAACCACGCCCCGCCCGGCTGCTTGCCCAGCCCCGCCGTGCTCGCCAGCACTTCGAAAACACCCGCCCGCTGAGCCGCCACACCCGCGCCAGCCAGCACCACGACGACACCCAATATCCACTTCTTCATTACAGCTCGCAGTAGCACTTTCTGGTTTCGTTGCACTCGTACTCATCCACAACGCCGGCGTCCGGCCCAATGCAGATCTGCGTCTTGTCGCACCAAAATGACCGGTCGTTGCCGTGTGGGACCGTTGGGTCCCACTCGGCTTCGACATACAGTCCCTTCCAGCGGAGGTTCGCGCACCGGTCGCTCCCAATCCGGGTCAGGCCGGCGCGCTCCCCGTTCACGATCGCCATGGCTACGCCTTCACGCCTGCCGCGGCCAGCAGGGCGCGCTTTACCGCCACCGCCGCCATTTGCACCTTGTAGGCGTTGTCCTTCAGCGGCTTGGCCGATTCCACCGCGGCCTTGCCCGCCGCCTCGGCCGTCTCCACCGTGATGGTCTTGCCGGCCAGCCATTTGGCTGCGCCGTCGGCGTCAAACGGAGTTGGCCCCACATGGCCCAACACAATCCGCGCCGAACCCACCGCCGTACCCTTCATCGTCAGCGAAACCGACGCCGTGGCCAGAGGCCAATCCAACGCGTCTTTCTGGCGAATCTCGTACGTAGCGTTCTTCGCCGCGCTCACCGGCACCACGATCTCCGTCAGGATCTCGTTCGGCTGCAGCGCCACTTCCCGCGTCTCACTGTTTTGCGGAGCCACGAAAAACTTCGCCGCCTCCACTTCCCGCGTGCCCTTCGCCGACGCGATCTTCACCTTGGCGCCTAGCGCGATCAGCGCCGGACCAAAGCTCGACGCCGAAACGAAGTGCGCCGGACCCGCGCCCAGGATCGCGTGATACCGGCTATCGCCCTCCGCCACCAGGTTCTTCCCCTCGTGCGTCGGCAACAGCCCGAAGCCTGCCCGGAAATACCAGCAGCGCGGCCGCTGGCAGAGGTCGCCCCCCACCGTGCCCATGTTCCGCATCTGCATGCTGCTGATGCCTTGCGCCGCTGCCAGCAGAGCAGGGAACGATGCCCGGATCAGCGCGTTGCTGGCCAGTTCATCCACGGTCACTGCGGCGCCAATCCGCACGCCCGCGCCCGTCTTCGTGATCCCCTTCAACTCCGGGATCTCCTTGACGTTCACCAAGCGCTTCGGCGCCATCACGTTGTCTTTCATCAGGCTCAGCAGATCCGTGCCGCCGGCCAGCACGGCTGCGTCACCCCAGCCCGCGCCCAGCAGGGCCAAGGCTTCTTTCAGCGTCTTGGGGCTTGCGTATTCAAAGGGCTGCATCAGCTTTTCCTCCCCGCCAGAGCGTTCAGCACGTGCATCGGCGTCATGGGTACCGTCGGTACCCGCAACCCGATCGCATTGGCCACGGCATTCGAAATCGCCGCGATCCCCGGCACCGCCGGCGGTTCGCCCAATCCGATCACGCCGCGCTTATCGTTCTCCTCCGTAATGTCGAGGTGTACGACAATTTCGCCAATGTCCTTGATCCCGGCCAGCTTGTAGAACTCCATATCGGCGTTCAACACCCGGCCCGTGATCTCGTCCGTGATCCGTTCTTCCATCAGCGCGCCGCAGATCGACATGATGCAGGCGCCGAAGATCTGGCTCTCCGCCGTCTTCGGATTGATCACCAGCCCCATGTCCTGCACAGCCACCAGCCGGTTCATCTTTACGACGCCCGTCTCGATGTCCACGCTGACGTCGGCGATCTGCACACCGCCTACGCCGCCGGTGTTGAGCCCCTCGCGCGCGGCCTGCGCCGGCACGTTGGAACCAGTCTCACTGATCGTCTTCACGCCCAGCTTCTGGCACGCCGCTTTCCACGGCAGGCTCTTGGCCGGATTGTCCTTCACCAGCACCTTGCCTTCGGCCACGGTGAGTTGGTCGGCCGGAGCGCCCAGCGCCTCCGCCACCTCGATATACAACTTCTCCAAGGCATTCAATGACGCCTTGCGGGTGGACGAACTGACGCCGCCCACGGTAGTGGACCCGCCCGAGGTCCCCGAGGGCGGATAATTGGTGTCGCCAATCTTCACGCGCACATCCTGCACGCGCAAACCCAACGACTCCGCAGCCACCTGCGCGATGATCGTGCGCGTGCCGGTGCCCAGATCCTGCGAGCCCAACTCCACTTCCACCGTGCCGTCCGGATGGATCGTGACGCGCGCCGTCGAGTCGTGACCCGCGCCGCCCCACGTCCCCGCGCCCACGCCCAATCCGCGCCGGATCGAGCCCTTGCCCGCATCGCCGCGCGGATGCCACAGCTTCGACCACTCCGATAGCTCGGCAGCCTTCTTCAACTGCCGCACATACGTATCCGGCCGCGCTGTCAGGCCCGCGTTCTTGATCAGCAACTCCACCGGATCCATCTTCAGCTTGGCCGCCAGATCCTCCAGCGGTGCGCACGTCAGATAGCACGCCTGCTGATGGTTCGGAGCCCGCCATGCCCGGCTCGGCGCCGTATTGGTGCTCACCGCCGAGTGGCTCTGCCGCCGGTTCGGGATCTTCGTGAACACGTAAGGGATGGGAGGAGATCCGCCGCCGCCGATCCCGCCTGTCGCCCAGCTCTCGCTCTCCCACAACGTGATGGTGCCATCCTTCTTGGCGCCCACCTTGATGTTGGCGAAGCCTGACGGACGGATGCCGCCGATGACCAACTCAGTCGCACGGTCCAGGAATATCTTCACTGGCCGTCCGCCCGCCTGCTTCGAGAGTTGCGAGCTCTCCAGGCCCCAACGGTCCGGCTGGAACTTCGACCCGAATCCTCCGCCGACGTGATCCTGATGCACGTGAATGTTCGCCGCCGGCACACTCAACAGCCGCGCCAGGTCGCCCCGGATGCTCGTCACCGATTGCGTCGATGGGTTGAACTCCACCTTGTTGTCCGGCGTCCACTGCACCACGTTGCCATGCGTCTCCAGACAGCAATGCGTCAGCACCGGGATCCCGTAGTACCCCTCGCTCACCACATCGGCCTGCTTGGCCGCCATCTCCGGATCGCCTTCCACCTGTTCGCCCGCCGGCTTGGCGCGCGTCTTGACCTTCTTCAGATCCGCCTCGCGTACGAAGTGCTCCAGCACGTCGTACTCCACCTTGACCTTTGCCGCCGCGTCCCGCGCCGCCAGTTCGGTGTTGGCGGCGATGATCGCCACCTCCCACCCGGCCCACTGGATCTCAGTGCCTGCTGGTGCAATCACGCGCACTGCGGCCACGCCCGGATGCTTCTCGGCCGCACTCGTATCGATCGAGCGCACCTTTGCATGCGCGTGCGGGCTTGTTACCAACACAGCGTGCAACATCCCAGGCTTGTTCAGGTCAGAGCTATATTTCGCCCGGCCAGAGGACTTCTCCACGCCGTCCAGACGGCTGAAGCGCTGCCCCATCACCTTGCGCTTGCTCATATCGGGCCAGCGGTACTCAGGCATTGGAGCCTCCCTTCATCATCTTGGCTGCTTCCAGCACGGCCTTGCGGATGCCGACATAGGTGCCGCAGCGGCACAAGTTGCCGCCCAGTCCGTCCTGCACCTGCTCGTACGTGGGATTGGGATGTGTGTCGAGAAATGCCTTCGATGCCACCACGAAGCCCGGCGTGCAGTAGCCGCACTGTTGTGCGTCATGCGCCACAAACGCCGTTACCACCGGATGCGCCTTGCCACCCGTGATCGAGAATCCTTCAATGGTCGTGATCTGCTTGCCCTGGGCGTCAATCGCCAGAATCGAGCATGCATACATCACCTTGCCATTCACCAGGACAGAGCAGGCACCACAACTGCCGCGGTCGCAGACACGCTTGGCGCCCGTAATGTCGAGTTGACCGCGCAACACGTCCAGCAGCGTTTCACGCGGCTCCACTGTCGCCTTGGTCGCTTTGCCGTTGATGTTCAGGACGATCGCTACACCAGCCGGACCCATTACGCCCGGTGCTGTCTGCGCCTGTGCGTCGGTGCCGATCAGCGCCGGCGCCACCGCACCGGTAACTCCTACGCCCTGCATGAAGCCCCGGCGCGAAAAGCCGGAACCCTTGCCCTTCACTTTGTCCCGTTCCTCGGGATCCTGGAATTGACTCACAGTTTCAACCCCTTCCTTTTGACCGCTGGCGCCATTACGCAGCCGCCCAGATCAATCAGATTGTATCCAATCCAGAAGGGGTGGAGGTGTTGCTAGGCCGACTTCGGATGCACCTTCCGAACCCACGCCTCCAACTGCTGCGTCTGCTCCGAGGCCGGACCCTTGCTCTTGGTCTGCTCTTGACTGCCCCGGGTTACCAGCTTCAACAGGCTCTGTTGAAACTGCATGATCTGCGCCAAGTCTTTGGTCTCGTCTTGCATATCCTGCTTCATCGTCAAGGATCGCCCTCTCCATTAGGGATAGTTTGCGGCCAAGCTACGAAAATTTCGGTAGAAGAAAATGACTCAAGGGGCGCCTCGGTGGGTTACACGCGATCGCAGAAGACAGGGCGGGAGGAGGGAGTGGAGGAGAAAGAACCAGCGGTTGGTGAGGTCTGCCCCTTGAGTCTGCCCTGTGAACACACACAAAGACTAAAGCAGGCAGGTGGCCAAACTTCATTGACCTGTTTTCAATAGTTTACGCCGGCCCGACCTTCCCGTTTCGGCACTTCTTTCCAAAAAGGAACACCTCGCGGGAATTTCCGCGGGCTGCCTGCCAAAAACCCGCCACCCGCCTAGTTCCGTACCGGCTGCACCGGCCGCGAACTCTTCCCGGCCTTCGCATCCGCGATCTCCACCTTATACCGGCTCAGTATCGTCGCCGTCGTCAGATCCAGCTGAACCCGCGCCCGGCTGTATGCCGCCAACGCCGCCACCTCGCCGGCCTGCGCCTGCGCCATGTCCCGCTGCGTCTGTACCACCTGGAACGCCGTGGAGGCGCCCAGCGCATACTTCTTGTTCTCCGCGTCCAGCGTCCGCTCCTGCAACGTCCGCTCCTTCAGCGCTGAGAGATACCGCGCCTTGGCCTGGATCACGGCTATCAGCGAGTTCTGCACGCTCACCCGGATATCATTCATCTGCCGCTGCGCCGCGATCTGCTGCTGCCGCAATGTGATCTGGTCCCGAATGTAGTCCGCCTGCGCCGTCCGGTTCCGGATCGGAATATTCAGTTGGAACCCTACCGAGTAGTCCGGAAAGTTGCGCCGGAACAACTGCGACAGCGCGTTGCCATAACCGCCGATGAAGTACGGGTCTGCGTTGCGGATGATCGTGCTCCCTGGCGTATTCCCCACCTCGTTCACCGAGCCCGAAAGCGAGTTGTTCTGGAAGTTCGCGTTCACATCCAGCGAGGGCCGCAATTGGCTGCGCGAACCCGCGATCCCGATCTTCGTGTTGTCCATTCCAATCTTGGTCTGCTCCAGATCCGGCCTCGACGCCAGGGCCGTCTCCACCAGTTCCGCCAGCTTGTCCACCTGATCGTTGGCCGGCTGGGTCAGCGTGTCTGTTGGCACAATCCGCGCCTCGGCCAGTGTCGGGCTCGCTACGCCGGTGCGCGAAAGTGCGTTTTTCAGGATCGTCTCCTGCTGCATCAACGATGTTTCGGAGTTGGTCAGGTCCTGTTGCGCCTGCGCCACGCGCGCCTCGGCCCGCACAATCTCGATCGGCGCCAGCGTGCCCACTTCCACCTGGATCTTGTTTTCTTCGTAAAACTTCTGCGCCACATCCACGGCCTTCAGTTTCACCTTCAGATCCTCATTGAAGCTCACCAGATCCCAATATAGATTCACCACGCCCGCCACCGTCGTCATCACCTGCTGCTTGAATGTCAGGTCTGACACCCGGATGTTGTTGCGCGCCACACGGATGTTGCGGTTGTTCACCGCGAATCCAAACCCCTGCAACAGCCTCTGCGTCAGTTGCAGGTTGATGTTCGGAGACCAGCTCGGGTTGATGTCGCTGCGTACGTTGTTCGATTTCACCCACGAGTTGTTCCAACCCACACTCGCCGTCGTGCCCGTCAGGAAGGACTGCTGATAACCCGTCTGGAAAGACCGGCTGTCAAACAGCAGCGCCGTCGCCCCTGTCGTCACCGTATTGGCCTGCGGTCTGCTGCTGTGCCCCATCGAGCCGCCGAAAAACAGCGTCGGATCCAGGTTCGGAATCGCCACACCCGTTTGCGTGATCACCGTGCCGCCGCTGGACGCGTCCGCCGTGCCGCTGGTTGTCGCATTGGCGCTGCCGCGCTCCGTCGTGCCGCCGGTGGCAACCTGCAAAGCCGAGTTCGCCGTCTGCCGCACCGCCGTCGGCACGCCGCGCAGCAATCCGCCCGCCTGCGCTCTCAATAGATCCACCTGCGCGATCTGCGGCGTGTACCGCGAAAGCTCGATATCCAGATTGTTCTCCAACGCAATCGCGATAGTGTCGTCCAGAGACAGGTAGATCTTGCCCGCCTTCGTCAACGCTTCCAGACGATTGGAATTGCTGAGATTGACCGGCGCCACCTCCGGCGTCCGGTACGGGCGGCTGAGTGAGCCGATGAAACCAGTGCCGCCGGCAACGGGGACGAGCGGCTTGTCGAGACCAACGGCCTGCTGCGCTAGGCCCGCGGGGGCGCTCATCAAGGCCGAGAGTACGAGGGCGAGAATCGGTTGGGCACGTTTCATCATGGGAGAGTTCACTACTATCTAGTCGCGGGAAAGACCCCCGACGTTACCGGGAGCCGCATCCAGAATATCGCAGCAAGTGGTGCCGACGCCGTTGCCGCCTTGTTAGACTATTCGCAAAGTGACCTTCACCTCTGATTCCGTCCTCGATCTCTTCCGCCGCACCGGCGCTTACCTCACCGGCCATTTCCGCCTTACCAGCGGCCTTCACTCCCCCGAATACCTCCAGTGCGCCAAGGTGCTCCAATACCCGGACCACGCTGAATCCATGGGCCGCGCCCTCGCCGCCGCCATGAACGTCACCCCCGATGTCGTCGTCTCCCCAGCCATGGGCGGCCTCATCATCGGCCACGAAACCGCGCGCGCCTTTGGCGTCCGCCACATCTTCACCGAGCGCGATGCCGATCGCAAAATGGTCCTCCGCCGCGGCTTCGCCATCACCCCTGGCGAAAAAGCCGTCGTCATCGAGGACGTCATCACCACCGGCGGCAGCTCCGTCGAGGTCATCGAACTCCTCCGCCAACTCGGCGCCCAGGTCATCGCCGCCGGCTCCGTCATCGATCGCAGCGGTGGCAAAGCCGATCTCGGTGTCCCCCGCGCTGCTCTCGCCACCCTCACCGTTACCGCCTACGATCCCGCCCAGTGCCCGCTCTGCGCCCAGGGCCTGCCGGTCGTCAAACCCGGCTCCCGCCCCGTATGAGACGCATCCGTCTCACCGTCGCCTATGACGGGACGGAGTTTCACGGCTGGCAGATCCAGCCCGGCCAGGAGACCGTCCAGGGCTGGCTCGCCCGCGTGGCCTCGGGTCTCGAAGGCGCCCACGTCGATCTCCAGGGCAGCGGCCGCACCGATGCCGGCGTCCACGCCGTCGGCCAGGTGGCCGCCCTTTCCATCCGCAATCCCATCCCCGTCGATAACTTCGTCCGCGCCATGAACCGCCTGCTCCCCACCTCCATCCGCATCATGGACGCCTGCGAAGTGCATCCCCACTTTCACCCCCGCTTCGATGCCCTCCGCAAGACCTACGAGTACCGCATCTACCGCGCCGCCGTCTGCCCCCCCATGCGCCGCCTCTACGTCTGCCACCATCCCTATCCCCTCGACGAGGCGATGATGCAGGAATGTGCCGCCCTCATCGAGGGCGAACACGATTTCTCCGCCTTTGCCGCCGCCGATGAAAAGGATGACCTCGGCCGTTCCAAAGTCCGCCGCATCTTCTCCTCCCGCTACCGCCGCGAAGGCGACGAGCTCGTCTATGAGGTCTGCGGCAGCGGATTTCTCAAGCACATGGTGCGCTTTCTGGCGGGTACCCTGTTAGAGACGGGCAAGGGCAACCTCTCCCCCGCCGCCATCCGCGCCCGCCTGCAACCGGACTTTCCCGATAAGGCCGGGCCGTCCCTGCCTTCCTGCGGTTTGTGTCTGATGAAAGTGGAGTACGACTGATGAAACAAAAACTCGCCGCCTTGTTCCTCTGCCTGGCGCTGGCCGCCGCCGCCGCGCCCCCAGTCCCGGTGATCTTCGATACCGACATGGGCAACGATATTGACGACGCCCTCGCCCTCGCCATGCTCCACGGTCTGGAATCGCGCGGCGAGATCCGCCTCGCCGCCGTCACGCTCACCAAGGACAATCCCTGGGCGGGCCGCTACGTCAGCGCCGTCAACACGTTCTACGGACGGGAGCGGATCCCCATCGGCCTCGTCAACAACGGTGTCACCAAGGACGAAGGCAACTACAACCGCGTGGCCATCGACGCCGGGCGCCACAAGTGGACGGACACGAAACAGGAGGCCGTCGCTCTCCTCAAGGCCGTCCTCGCTCGTGAGGCCGATCACAGCGTCATCGTCATCCAGGTGGGCTTCTCCACCAATCTCGCCCGCCTCCTCGCCGAGCCCGGCGGCAAAGACCTCATCGCCAAAAAGGTCAAGCTGCTCTCTCTCATGGCCGGAGATTTTACGAACAAAGGCCCCGAGTATAACGTCAAGGAGGATATAGCCGCCTGCCAGAAACTGGCGGCCGAATGGCCAACGCCGGCGGTCTGGAGCGGCTTTGAGGTCGGGCGCACCATCAAGTTCCCGGCCCGGTCGATTGAACAGGATTTCGGCTGGGCGCCCAAGAGCCCGGTGGTGGATGGCTATAAGGCATATATGAAGTTCCCCTACGATCGCGAAACCTGGGACCTCACCTCCGTCCTTTACGCCCTGCGGCCCGATCGCGGCTACTTCGATCTCTCCGCCCCCGGCAACGTCATCGTCGATGCCAAGGGCTTCACCAAGCACGTTCCCGCGCCCGGCGGCCTCCATCGCTATCTGATGGTCAACGAGGTCCAGCGCGCCCGAATCCTCGAATCCATGATCTGGCTGGCCTCGCAGCCGGCCCACTAACGGCGCCATGTTAGCCTGAGAGGGTACCCAAACCGATGAGCGAAAAAGTATTGAGCCCCTATCCGCCCCTGCCACCCATCGCCAAGTGGCTGCCCGTCGTCGCCCTGGCCTGGTTCGTCCCCGGCGGCGGCCATTTTCTGCTGAAAAAGACCTATCGCGGGGCAATCCTCTGCGGCTGCACCGTCATCATGTTCCTGCTGGGCCTCACCATGCGCGGCTACATGTTTGAGCCCACCACCGGAGACCTGCTCACCACCATCATCTACGTGGGCGGCTTCATCGCCAATGTCTCCAACGGCGTACTCTACATCATCGCCCGCATGTTCGGCTACAGCCAGCCTGACATAGCCGGCCACACAGTGGACTACGGAACAAAGTTCCTGGTGGCCGCCGGCCTGTTCAACATCCTGGCCGTTGTGGACGCCTTTGAAATCGCCGCTGGACGGAAGGACTAGCTCACCGTGAAGATCAATCTCTCCCATTTTGAAGCGACCCTGCTATTCGCGCTCTTCACCAGCGCAGTCCTCGGCGTAGTCACCAAGAAAACCGACGCCGAACGCCTCAAGTACGGCCTCACCTCCTTCGGCTGGTTCGCCGCCACCGTCTTCGGCCTAGGCTGGCTCATGTACTTCGGCCACCGCTAATTCGGGGACGGTCTACTCAATTCCCAATTAACCGTCTGCTAGCCTGGACAGATGTACCTGCGGCTGTACCTGCCCTCGCTTCTGCTCGCCACCACGCTCGCCCACGCCCAGCAAACGTCCACTCCGGCCAGCCGGCTGACTCAGGCGCTGGAGGGCAAAACGCCCGCTGGCTATCTGGCTGGCCAGCCGCCCATCGACATTGTGAAGCTCCTACCGCCGCCGCCCGCCCATGACTCCCCGCTGGAAATCGCCGACCGCGCTGTCTACGCCGCCGCCGCCCTCGGCATCGATGGACCCGCCTGGAAAGCCGCCCAGACCCAGCTCACCCCGCCCAATATCCAGTTCATGGAGACGCTCTCCGCCGCCATTGGCGTAAAGGTCTCGCCGCAAACCACGCCAGCCACCATCAAGCTCCTCTACCGCCTCCTGGCCGATTTCGTGCCCACCATGAACGCCGCCAAGGATGCCCACAAGCGCCCCCGCCCCTTCACCACCGACAACGGCCGCGCCTGCGATCCCCTCGTCGCCCAGGGTCGCGCGAGCCTGATGGGCACGTCTTACCCCAGCGGCCATTCGGGCTTGGGTTGGCTGTGGGCACTCGTCCTGAGCGATGCCGCACCCGCGAAGAAGGAACCCCTCCGTGCCTGGGGCATCGAAGTCGGCCAGCACCGCCTCGATTGCCGCGTCCACTGGGCCAGCGACGTCGCCGCCGGTCGCATCCTAGCCATCGCCGTCTACGACCGCGTCGCCGCCACCCCCGCCTACCGCGAAGACGTCAAGGCCGCCGCCGCCGAGATTAATTCGGGGACGGTCTACTCAATTCCCAATTAATCCGCCTCCAACCGCCCCCCTTTCGCGCCACCTCGCATATTTTCTACTCTGCTCCGGAAGTGATTCACACACCTATTTTCACCGTATTTCCAACAACATAGCCCCCGCGCCTCTTGACACCCCGTGCTAACGTGATCTTAGGGGATGACCCGCTGGCCAGCTTCGATCCCTTCGCCTAACGTAGAGCGGCGTAGACCTTTTTGGTTCAACGCTTCCTATGCGGGCCGCCGTCTTGCACGGCGCGCAAACCGGTTTTTGTCCCGATCAGCTCGATCAAATACGGGGCCTTTTCGCGAGGCCCCGGGCGAATATCAATGTCCTTCGCCTCCGGAAAACAAAAAGGCCCGGTCCGCTCCCCCACGGGAGCCAACCGGGCCTCTTCATACTGGCCGTAGTGTGTCTACGCCTGCTTCTTACCCTGCTTCGCCACCGCGTCCATGGCCGCCTTCACCTTCTCGGGATCCCCAAGATAGTAAGACTTCATCGGCTTCAGATCCGCGTCCAGCTCATACACCAGCGGCATCGCCGTCGGGATATTCATCTCGAGAATATCGGCGTCGCTGATGTTGTCCAGATACTTCACCAGCGCCCGCAGGCTGTTGCCATGCGCGCCGATGACCACCCGCTTGCCGCTTTGGATCGCGGGCGCAATGCTATCGGTCCACAGCGGCAGAAACCGCGCCACCGTGTCCTTCAGGCACTCGGTCAGAGGCAGGTCGCTCTCCGGCATCCCGGCATACCGCCGGTCGTGGCCCGGATAGCGCTCGTCTTCCTTCGTCAGCGGAGGCGGCGGAATGTCATAGCTGCGGCGCCAGATCTTCACCTGCGCCTCGCCATACTTGTCGGCCGTCTCGCTCTTGTTCAAGCCCTGGAGCCCGCCGTAATGGCGCTCGTTGAGCCGCCACGAACGCTCCACCGGCAGCCAGATCTGGCCCATCTGATCCAGCACGATGTTCAGCGTCTTGATCGCGCGCTGCAGTACCGAAGTGTAGGCGAGGTCGAATTCAAACCCCTCCTTCTTCAGCACCAGCCCCGCGTCAATGCCTTCCTGGATGCCCTTCTCAGAGAGATCGACATCGGTCCAGCCCGTGAAGCGGTTCTCTTTATTCCACGTGCTCTCGCCGTGGCGGATGAGTACGAGTTTGTGCATCGTCGCTCCCGTTCCCTACTGCTTGAACGCCGTGCGGCCAGCGTACTTGGCAGCCGCGCCGAGCTCCTGCTCGATCCGCAGCAACTGGTTGTACTTCGCCATGCGATCCGTCCGGCTCGCCGAGCCCGTCTTGATCTGGCCGCAGCCCGTCGCCACCGCCAGGTCGGCGATGAAGGCGTCTTCGGTCTCGCCCGAACGGTGCGAGGTCATGCAGGTGTAGTTGGCCTTGAACGCCATCTCCATCGCTTCCAGCGTCTCGGTCAGAGTGCCGATCTGGTTCACCTTGATCAGGATCGAGTTGGCCGTCCCGGTCGCGATGCCCTTGGCCAGGATCTCGGGGTTGGTCACAAAGAGATCGTCGCCGACGAGCTGGATCTTCTTGCCGAGCTGATCGGTCATGCTCTTCCAGCCGGCCCAGTCGAATTCGGCCATGCCGTCTTCAATCGAAATGATGGGATACTGCGCGCACCAGTTGGCCCAGAACGCGATCATCTCATCGCTCGATAGCTCGCGCTTGTCGCTCTTCTTGAAGACGTACTTGCTCTTGGAGCGGTCATAAAACTCGCTCGACGCCGGATCGAGAGAGATCGAGATCTGCTCGCCGGGCTTGTAGCCGGCCTTGGTGATCGCTTCCAGAATCACTTCCACCGCTTCGTCGTTGGACTTCAGGTTCGGCGCAAAGCCGCCCTCGTCGCCTACGGCCGTCGAGTAGCCGCGGCCCTTCAGCACGCCCTTCAGCGTGTGGAACACTTCGGCGCCCATGCGGATGGCGTTGGAGAAGGTGTCGGCTCCGTGCGGGCTGATCATGAACTCCTGGAAGTCCACGCTGTTGTCGGCGTGGGCGCCGCCGTTGATGATGTTCATGTTCGGCACCGGCAGAATCCGCGCATTCACGCCGCCCAGGTAACGGTACAGCGGCAGGCCCACGGCGTCGGCCGAGGCGCGCGCGCAAGCCATCGAGACAGCCAGAATGGCATTGGCGCCCAGGCGGCTCTTGTTCGGCGTGCCATCGAGGCCAATCATCTTTGCGTCAATCGCATACTGCGCCGAGGCGTCCTCGCCCAGCAGCGCCGGCACGATCTCGTCCTCGATGTTCTTGACGGCATTCAGCGTGCCCTTGCCAAGGTAGCGGCTCTTGTCGCCGTCGCGCAGTTCGCAGGCTTCGTTCTCGCCCGTGGAGGCGCCCGACGGTACGGCCGCGCGGCCCATGCTGCCGCTGGAGAGGAATACGTCGGCTTCGACGGTCGGGTTGCCCCGGCTGTCGAGGATCTCGCGCGCAATGATGTCAATGATCTCAGTCATAGGAGTCCTTCTTTCGAGGGTAGGGAGTTATCAGAGCAACAACTCCTTATTTTGTCACACTCACCACCGTTATGCCCCCATCGGTGACATGATGGCCCGCCGCCCGGTCGCGTTCCGGATCCTCGCCCACCACAGTACCCTCCGGCAGCACCACGCCCACGTCGAGAATCGCTCGCTGCACCCGGCAATAGCGGCCCACTTCCACGTTGTACAGCAGAATGGACGCTGTTACCTCAGAAAAGCTGTTCACCCGCACGCCCGGAGACAGCACGCTCTGATGCACGCGCGCGCCGCTCACAATCACGCCCGGCGCCACAATCGAATCCGTCGCCACGCCCATGCGCAGGCCCTCCTGCGCAAAGACAAACTTGGCTGGCGGAGCCTGCGGCATCCGCGTCCGGATCGGCCACGCCGTGTCGTACAGGTTGAACTCCGGCGTGACGCTCACCAGGTCCATATTGGCCTCATACCACGAATCGATCGTGCCCACATCGCGCCAGTAGCGCACGCATTTCGCGTTCAAATCGCGAAAATCATAAGCCACCACTTTGTTTCGGGTAAGCAGCCTGGGAATGACGTCTTTCCCGAAGTCGTGCGACGAATTGGGATCGGCAGCGTCCACCCGCAAAGCCTCCAGCAGCACTTCGGTGTTGAAGACATAGATGCCCATCGACGCGCTCACCATGGCGGGATCAAAGGGCGAGCGCGCCGCGTTGCCGTGCTTGGGCTTCTCTTCAAAACCGAGGATTCTGTGCGTTACCGGGTCGATGTTGGCGACGCCGAAGCGTTCGGCCTGTTCCGGCGGAAGTTGGATGGTGGCGATGGTCACCTCCGCCCGGTGCGAACGGTGGCACTCCAGCATCTCCTGGTAGTTCATCTTGTAGATCTGGTCGCCAGAGAGCACCAGGACATACTCGGGTTGCTCGGCGGTGATGCTCTCGACGTTCTGATAAACAGCGTCGGCCGTGCCCAGATACCAGCCCGAATGTACGCGCTGCATCGGCGGAATCACTTCGATAAACTCGCCCAGTTCGCGTGACAAAAAGCCCCAGCCCTCGCGCAGGTGGCGCGTGAGGTCCAGGGCTTTGTATTGCGTGAGACAGAAGACGCGCCGCAGGCCGGAGTTCAGACAGTTCGATAGCGCGAAGTCAATGATTCGGTAGTAGCCGCCGAGTGGCACGGCAGGCTTGGCCGTGTTCCTGGTGAGAGGAAAGAGGCGCTCGCCGGCGCCGCCGGCCAAAAGAATCGCCAGCACATGGTCCATGCTGTAAACAGCATAGCAAGCACTTAACTGGCCAGTTGCGACCGTTCGCGCTGCAGCAGGCGGTCTTCAAATGAATAGTCGATCGCCTTCTTGCTGTGATTCCGCGCGTACCAACGGAACGTCTCCTTCAACCCATCGCCAAACAGAGTGGGCTTCAGGCCAAGTACCCGCTGAGCCTTGCTGATCACGCTGGTGATCGGCGGCAGGTCAAAGTACATTCCAAAATAGAGGTTCGGCCCCAACGGGTGACCGCCCGCGCGGGCAATGCGTTCGCGCTGCACCCGCAGCACTTCGGTGGACTTCCCGGCCGCCGCGAAAAACGCATCCAGCACTTCGCACTGCGTCAGCGGCCGCGCGTTGCCGATATTGAACGCATGGCCCAATGCCGCCGGCACTTCCAGCGCCCGCTGGCACGCCCACACAATGTCTTTCACATAAGCAAACTGCATCAGCCTGCGGCCATCGCCGGGCAGGATCACAGGGCGCTTGTCGCGGATGCGGTCCCAGAAAAACTGCTCGCGATAGATGGGGTTGTTGGGCCCGTAAACAAAGGGCGGGCGAATGGTGACCACCGGCGTACCGTGCCGCTGATGCAGGCGGAACAGTGCGCGCTCGCTCTGCGCCTTTTCCCGGACGTAACGGTCGGTATGATCGTCGGCCGCCAGCGCGTCGCCTTCGTGATGATTCAGCCCATCGCCATACGCGGCCACCGAGGAGATGAAGACATACCGGCTGATGCTGCCGGTGAGGAGCTTGGCGGTCTGCTCCACCACCGTGGCGGGCGTGCCGCGCTCCCAGTCGTATACCAGATCGAAGGCTGCGTCGAAACTCTTGCCGGCCAGCGCGCTCTTCACCTGGGCGATGTCGTTACGGTCTGCCTGCAGGTTGAGCACTTTCTTGCCGTGATCATGTTCCGCCTTGCGGTGGAGGACGGAGACCTCATGGCCTGCTTTGGAAAGCGAGGCCACCAGGTGCTTGCCGATAAACTGTGTGCCGCCGATGACGAGGATCTTCATTATTGCGCTTGGGTCCCGCTTTAGTCGTAATACTCGAGACCGATGTGCGCAATCAGATCTTCGCCGCGCATCCATCGTAAGGTGTCTTTAAGTCTCATGAGCTGAATACAAATCTCGTGTTCCGGGTTGTCGAATCGGAGCCGCTTCTGAATAACTTGCTCCCCGGCACACTGTCCGGCGTCCACATGGCCGCTACCGCGCTGGGCTTGCCTTCGGAGGGCGCGATCGGGACATAGTCCTGGGATGGCAAGTAAAACGACTCCTTGCGGAATCCGACCCGTCGATGGCGGATTCAGCTATTCCTTATGATACCAGCCGCAGCGCCGGGTGGCCTAACCTGTGCCAATTTGCAGGGTTTCTGAGGGGTAGGAGCGGGCGTGGCGGGCTTGGTACACTGTAGCCGAATGTCCGGGCGCAACGCTCCAACCATCCCGACCGTGATCGCCGACGACGAGAGCCCGGCGCTCGACGAGCTCCTGTTTCTCCTCAAAGAGTTCCCGGAGATCGAGGTGGTGGGCACGGCGCGCAACGGCGTGGAGGCGGTGGCGCGGATCGAGGAGCTCGAGCCGGATCTCGTCTTTCTCGACGTGCAGATGCCAGGGCTCGACGGCCTGGGCGTGATCCACAAGCTGAAGAGCGACGGCGTGCCGCTGCCGGCCTTCGTGTTGTGTACGGCTTACGAACAATACGCGTTGGAAGCGTTCCGTTTGGAAGCGCTCGATTATCTTCTGAAGCCGGTGGAGCGGGAGCGCCTGGTGCTGACGATTGACCGCGTGAAGCGCACCATGCTGGAGCCCGACGCGCCACCGGTGGCCGTGCCGGCGATCCCTGTGAACACGGTGGGCCGGGCCAAGATCCTGGTGCGGGCGGCCGGCCGGAATCTGATTGTGGACGCGGACGATCTGATCTACGCCACCATCGAGGACGGCCTGATCACGATGGTGACCTCGACTGTGGAGGGGCAGACGAACTACAAGACTCTGGAAGAGTTGCAGTCGTCGTTGGACCCCTCGAGCTTCTGGCGCGCGCATCGCAGCTATCTGGTCAACATCAACCGCATTCGCGAAGTGATCCCGTGGTTCAAATCGAGCTACCAGTTGCGCATGGACGACAAGCGCGGCAGCGAGGTGCCGGTGAGCCGCGTGCAGACCAAGCGGTTGCGGGAACTGTTCAAGCTGTAGAATTAGGACTATGGCCTCTTCAATTCGCGCAGCGCTTTGTCTCTGGGCGATGCAGTACCTCTCCGCGCAGATCACGAATCTGGCTGCGACTGCGGACGGCTCGGTAGTCTACTTCTCCACAAAGATGCGGCCAGTGGGGACGACCTCAAGTTACGCGCAGAAGATCCTCTCGTTCGCACCGGGCGGCCCCTCGGCGGTGTTTGCCGAGTGGGTCCACCAGAGCGGTGGCGGCAGATTTCATGAATACGAGTTCGAGTCGAGCCTTCCAGTCGTGAGCGGCGATGGGAATGTGGTGGCGTACACGAGAACCGTGGTCTGCCTGCCGGGTTCCTTCTGCGGATCGGGCTTCTCGTGGGGTGTCATCGAGCGGAATCTTGCTCCAGGATCCGGACAGTTGGTCACTACCGGCGAAGGCGTCGTCAGCGTCAGCCCCAACGGCCGGTATGCGGCGTTCCATTCCAGGGGCCGAAGGAGAAGATCCTGCAACTGGCTGGGACTCCTTACCGTTGTGGACCTTGCCACGGGAGAGAAGACTGTGGCGATCCCCGGGTTCTCCCTCAACAAGGAGCACCGGCCGGCGCTGACCACACTGGTTGCGTCGAACGGAACCGTGGTTGGCACGGGCAGCTACCGGAAGAGCCTGTTCATATTCGATGGATCGAGTGTTCAGACAGTCGCGCTGACGCGGGAGGCCTATCCTGGCCATGGACGACCAGGCGCGCACGCTGTACCGAGACCGGCAAGTGCGAGGTCGGAGATCGCTTCCTACGATGTGGCGTCGGGTCGGGAGCGGTCGGTGGTTTCCTGCGCCGAGGGCGCCTGGCAGCCATCGCTGAGCCGGGATGGAACAGCGTTGCTGTTTTTGTCGCCCGCCAACTTCTCGGGACGGAATGATCTGCAACATGTCCAGGCGTTTCTGATGAGGGTGGATGGTTCGGAACTGCGGCAACTGACACGGCCAGAGGATGAGATCACGTCGGCGGTGCTGTCTGGTGACGGCAGGGTGGCTTATGCGGCGACAGCCCGGAACCAGATGCTGCGGATCAGCGTGATCGACGGGAAGGTGGAAGAAGTGATCGCGGCAACACCAGCGTTCGGTGAGAACTCGATTGTGAGTGCGCCGGGCTCAGCACTGGAGATCAGCGGGAGTGGCTTCGATGATGACGTGAGCGTCCTCTTAGGCGATCAGCCAATTCCAGTGCTCTGGGTCACACCGGCGCAGCTTGCCGTACAAGTACCGTGGGAGACACCTGTTGGTGAGGCGACGCTCGCGCTGGCGTCGCCGGCGAAATCCAGCCTGGAGCGGGGGGTGATGAAACTGACGACTGAGAAGGATCAACTGCGATTTTTGCGTGGCCAGTGCGAAGGGGACAATCTCTCGATGATGACGGCGTGTGCGCCGGTGTGGCTTGGCGAGACGCTCCATGTCCCCTGGGCTCGGGCCGGTGGAGGAAGGTGCCAACTGGCGTGGCAGCGCCAGCCGAACCGTTGGCCGTGGCCACGGAATTTCCCAGAACCTGCCGGCTCGACGGGGGAGGCTTCTCCGGCGAAGTGGAGGTGATCTCCGCGGCGTTGGCGCCGGAACAACTGGGCGTCTACCGGGTTGATATCAAACTGCCTGACGCGCTCGGGGTTTCGGACTACGTGTCGCTGTACTGCGCCACGCCGACGTCCGGAGACATCGGCCATTTCAGCACGAGGGCGAAGCCTTAGGGCTGCGCCGGCAAGGGCACAAAGGTCTCGGCTCCGTCGAGATAGCCGTTCCAGTACAGAGGCCAGATCGAGAAACCATCCCTCCTTGCCGCACAGGGCGATGTACCACAGGCCCGAGGTCGTGGGTGATTTCCGGAATGGCTCACAATCATGATCGCGAGCGTAGACGATCGCCCGGCCCAATCCGCTCTTCAGTAGCTCTTGAAACTCGCTTTTGGTCATGCTGTCCGCGAAGTCATTATCGTACGTGCGATGCTGTCAGGTGTGACGGAAGGCACCGCTGACGATCAATGCGTGCGCACGGGATCGCATCCGCCCTACCGGTGGCTGACGAGCTCGAAGCACTTCATGGGCCAGTTTCGCGGGCCGCCTGGGCGGGACCGCAGCGGTTGGCGAACTGGGAGTGCCGGTCGGGTGTTGTGTACAGCCCACGGCTGACCGGGACCGCGGAGCTGTTCTCTCAGCGGGACGGGCCGGATGACCCGGGGTTTGGTGGGGGGAACCGGGCACCCCCCCCCCCAAAGGGAGCGCCCCCCGAAACCCGTGGACGCCGGAGTCTGCGCCCCGCCCGGGACTGCGGATGGGGTTCGAGTCGCAGCTTGCGTTTGTGGGGGCACATCGTACATCGCGGATAGGCGGGAGTGCCTGACGTTCGTGAGCCGCAAGGACCAGGTGTTCGAAATGGTCCTCGAGCGCCTCCAAGCCGACCTGCTGGCCGAGGCCTAGCGCGGTCGCAGGCGCGGCCATTCGAGCTCGATGCCTTGGGCGGTGAGGCTCGATTGGAAGGCGGCCAGGAGCTTCTCGGTGTTGCGGACCTGGCGCGGGGTGAGCTTGTTTTTCAGGCAGTGGGCGGCGAGGGCTCCGGCGGATTCGCCGATGTTCCATTCCACAGGATGCAGGCGGTAACAGCCGTTGGTGATGTGGGTGACGCCAAGGTTCTTGCAGGCGGGTAGGAGGTTCTCCACGCGCTTGGGGATGAGGGCGCCGAGGGGGATCTGGAAGGGCAGGGAACTGACGTCGATGTAGTTATCGCCTCCGCTGGAGGGGTGGAGGTCGATGCGGTAGCTGCCGACTCCGACGGAGTCCTTGAAGACTTCGGCGGTCACCTCGTCCTTCGACTTTCCGGTGAACTTCATGCGGGCGTCGGTGCCGACATGGATGTCCTCGACGGTGAATTCGGCCTGGATGCGGCGGGACTCGCGGATGTAGGGATACTTGGCGAGGCCGTCATCGGTGCCGGTGATGTCGGGGCGGAGATGGAGGCCGGGCCAGCCGGCGCCGCCGTCGGGGCGGGGCGCTTCGGTCTGCATCCAATAAACCAGAGAGAGCGACAATTGTTTTCCGCGTTTCAGGTGGCGGGCGGCCTCCTCGGGGGTGTTGCCGTAGAGATTGCCGAGCCAGTAGTCGTTCTGCGGCCAGTTGACGAGCGTCACTTCGCTGCGGACGGAGCCGGGTTGGTGGATGGCGTTCTGGACGATGCGGCGGTAGATCCAGAGGTTGAGGCCGGGCCCTTTCGATTGGAGCGTGGGGTCGAAGAAGACCTCGCGGCGGTTCATCGAGAAGGGGTCGGTCATGGACCACGAGAGGAGCTTGCCGGGCCAGGCGGGATTCATCTTGGGGACGTAGTCGCGCCAGAACGAATATTCCTCGGGCTTGTCGATGACGTGGTTGGCGCCGGGTTCGTGGCCGAGCGCGAAGCAGACTGTGAAGGCCTGATGGTTGTGGGGTTGGGACTTGGCCTCGTAGCCGGTGACGAACTCTGTTTTCGTGAGCGGCAGGAGGTCGCCCATCTCGGTGGCGTCCAAAACATAAGGGGCCTGAATTGTTTTATCAGGTCCATGGCGGAGACTCTTCACGGTGACCGATTCCACGCGGTCGCCTTGCATGGTGGCGGCGGAGGGTTTGTGTTCCAGGAGGATGGTGAGCAGGCCGGCGCTCTGGTAGCGGGCGAGCATGGATTCGAGGACGGCGAGGGAGACGCGGGGCTCGTGGGTGATGGCGGAGACGGAGCCGCCTCCGGGGTTGAGCTTCGTGCTGGCGCGGGCTTCAGGAGTGAGCGGGTAGTTGTCGCGGTAGTACTGGCGGACTCCGTTGCGATAGGCGCGGTAGGCCTGCGTGGCGCCGAAGGATTCGATCCAGGGGTGCTCGTCGGGGGGGACGGCTTGCGAGGTGAGCTGGCCGCCGATCCAATCGGTCTCTTCCGTCATGACGACGCGCAGGCCGTTGCGGCAGGCGGCGATGGCGGCGGCGCAGCCTCCGGTGGAGCCGCCGATGATGGCGACGTCGCAGCGGATTTCACGGCCGGCGGCCCAGGATGGGACCGCAACAGAGAGAGCTGAAATTGTTTTGAGGAAAGATCGGCGTGTGGAGCTCATTCAGAAATTCTACCTACGATATTATGGGCTTGTTCCATGGCAGTAGTCACTGTGTCTGGGGAGCCGGGGTGCCGCGCGCGAGAGGTCGCACAACTTGCGGCGCAGAGGCTCGGCTATTCGCACATCAGCGCGGAGAAGCTGGACACGATGCTGGCGGAGGAGTTTGGCCCGGTGATCGAGGCGAACTCGAAGGCGTGGCCGGATATGGCGGCGTCGATCTTGCTGCGGGTGGCCTCGCGGACGAACCTGGTGGTGGGCGTGGACGGAGCGGAGCTGTTGTTCCGCAGCTATCCGGCGGTGCTGCGGGTGCGCGTGGTGGCGCCGGTGGCGAGGCGGATCGGCAACGCGATGCTGGACGACAGGCTGGAGCGGGCGGCAGCGCGGCAGAGCCTGACGGAGCGGGCTGCGGCGATCCGGACTGTGCGCAAGGCGCGGTTTGGGCGGGCCACGGCGGCGCCGGAGACCTTCGACATTACACTGAACGCGGAGACGCTGGATGCCGCGCACAAGGCGGAGTTGATTGAAGCCGCGGTGCGGGCGCGGGGCCTGAACGAGATGGGCTTTTTGTCACCGGCGGCGGAGGCGCAGTTGCAGTTTCGCATCCGGTTGCGGCTGGCGGCGCACGGGATTGAACAAGGCGCGCCAGCGCAGTTGAAGGGCGCGCAGTTTGGGCATCCGAGCGAGGAGACATTTGCGCGGCTGCTGGATTTCTACCGCATTGCGTGGGAGTACGAGCCGCGGAGTTTTCCCATCAAGTGGGATGAGCAAGGACGGGTACTGGAGGCGTTCACTCCGGACTTCTTTCTGGCGGAGTCCAACCTGTATGTGGAGCTGACGACGATGAAGCAATCGCTGGTGACGAAGAAGAACCGGAAGATTCGGCTGTTGCGGGAGATCTATCCCCACATCAACATCCAGGTTTTTTACCAGAAGGATCTGCAAGACTTGGTATTGAAGTACGGGCTGGCGGCCCAGGCTGAGAAGAGCGAGTAGGGGGAACGTATGAAGACTCCGGCGATGCCGATGATTGAACGGGTGCTGTTTTCGGAAGACGAGATTCGCGAGCGCGTGAAGGTGGTGGCAGCGGAGATCTCGGAGCGCTACAAAGACGGGCATCTGAAGCTGGTGGGTGTGTTGAAGGGGTCGGTGTTTTTCATGACCGCGTTGGCGCGGGAACTGACGATCCCGATCAAGATGGACTTCCTGGCGATCTCTTCGTTTGGGGATCATTCGTCGGCGCCGGGTGTGGTGCGGATCTCGAAGGATCTGGATGAATCGATCGAGGGCGAAGACGTGCTGCTGGTGGAGGACATCGTGGATACCGGGTTCACGGCGCGGTATCTGATGCAGCACTTGTCGGGACGCGGGCCGAACTCGATTGCGATCTGCTCGATGCTGGACCGGACGACGCGGCGGATTGTGCCGATGCAGATTGACTTCCGGTGCTTCGAGATTCCGGACCGCTTTGTGATCGGGTGCGGGTTGGATTACAACCAGCTGTACCGGAACTTGAACTTCATCGCGGTGCTGAAGCCGGACAAGGCGTAGGACCACAATTTCTCATTGACAGACCGTGTGGGTGCGCGTAAAGTTACCCCGGATGGCACTATGCGACCCCATTACCTCAATTGGATGATGGCAGTTGGTCTCGTAGCGCAGCCTGTCTGCGCGGCGGCTCAGCCGGAGCAGGCGATGAACTGGGCTCAGTTGCGTCAGGAGATTGCCAGGCAGAAGCTGATCAAGCGGACTGTGAAGGTGCATCTTGCCTCTGGTCCGGACGTCAAAGCCACACTGCGCGGAATGGACGACGACTCCATTGTGGTCAACGCCAACCGGCAGACAAGCAAGCGCTGGAAAGCCACCGCCGCCAGCGAGGCGCGGATTCCGCGCTCCGAGGTGACGGGTTTGGAGTTTCAGGGCCGGCGGGGCAAGAAGGGTTTGATTGGTGGTCTGGTTGGACTGGGGGTCGGGCTGGGCATGGTGGTAGTGGCGAGTGCTTTGGGGGAGCACGGCGTAAATGCACCAACGGACTACCTGGTGATTCTGCTTCCAGCCGGGCCGATTGCCGGCTACCTCATTGGGCACTATGCTGACGCACCGCTACCGAATGTCCGGATTGTTCCCTAGCCTTGGTAGAAATTGGAGGGACTCATGCGATTCGATTTAGTGAGTGGCGTCCTGGCCTGTTGCCTCATTGTTCAGCCGGTGTGCGCGGCGCCGCAGCCGGAGCAGGCGGTGAGTTGGGCGGAGTTGCGCTCGGCGATCACGAGCCAGAAACTGGCGGATCGGATGGTGAAGATCCGGCTCGCCTCGGGCGAGGAGATCAAGTCCAGGCTGCAACGGGTGGATGATGACGCCGTGGTTGTTGTGAGCACCCGAAAGACCGACAAGCTCTGGAAATCGACGAACCAAGAAGCGCGCATTCCGCGAGCGGAAGTAGCGGGGGTGGAGTTCCAGGGCCGGCGGGGCAAGAACGGGTTGATTGGCGGTCTGGCCGGGCTGGGCGCCGGTGTTGGTCTTGCGGCGCTTGCCTTGGCAAACAGCGAAGCTGAGGGCGTGATGGCGCTGGCGGGCGTGCTCCTGATTCCGATCGGCGCCATTGGGGGGTACCTCATTGGTGGGGCGACCAACGAACCACTTCCGCACTTCCGGATCGTGCCGTAGAGGCCGGTTGGGTCACGCGCTCCAGTGGGTGGCGAGGTTGGGGTAGTAGATGTTGAAGCACGTGGCGCACAGGACGTGATTGATGGCTCGCCGTCCCTCCAGGTGAGCCGGGACCCAATTCCATTCGGCCTCGGCGTCTGTCTCGGGCGTGAGCACACGGGATTTGCGGCATCGGCCGCACATGGTGATTTTGCCCTCGGCGTCGGCGTAGTTGTTCTCCAGATGTGAGCAGGGTTTGGCTTCGTGGGGCCGTTCGACGATGAGGGAATTGACTACGATGAAGCCCTCGCCTTCCGGGCTGGGGGCAATGACCATCAGGAAAGTGCGCTGGAGCGTGGAACTGGGACATTCGTAGCGATGTTCCCAGTTTTGCCGGGTCTCGCGGACTTCTTGAAAGGCCGATTGAAAGAAGGGGCGTAGCTGCTCGGAGAGAGAGTCCAGAAGGCAACGGCCAAGCTGCCCGGCGCCTTCGAGGCCGACGCCTCCGTTTGCGGCGGCGAAGCGATCCCACTCCTGGTTGCAGAACGTGAAGCGCAGCTCGTCGTCGAGCATGTAGATGACGGAGGTAGATCGATTGAGGTTGCGACGCAACCTGCGGCGGTCCACTTTTGCAGAGGGGTGAGCCATGAGCTAGGCTCCGCGAAACAGTTCCTTGAGCCGTCCGGCGACGATTTCGGCTTCGCCGGGCTGGAGCATCCAGACGGTAAAGACGAGCTCCTGTTTGTTGCTGGAGGGCGTGACCTGGATGGAGGGTGTGCCCTCGAAGAGTTTGGCGCGGACCTGGACGGGATCGATTTTCAGGACGGCTGGATCCCAGCGCAGGTAGAGGTGCGGAGTGTGGTTGGCGATCTCGGGGACTTTGACCTCGCTGGTCATGGTCTTGAGGTTTTTGACCGCGCCGGTGAGGACGGCGACGCGACGCTCCCATTCCTTCCAGGTGGCGTCGTGATCGCGATTGAGGTAGAGCTCGAGAGCGACCATCATGCCGAGGATCTCTTCCTTGTTGACCTTCTGGCCGCGGGCGATGGAATCGCTGTAGGGGGAGGTATTGAGACGGGCGGCCTCGATGAGGTCTTTGCGGCCGAGGAGGAGGCCGGCGCTTTGCGGGCCGCAGAGGCCTTTGCCGCCGGAAAAGGTGACGAGATCGAAGCCCATCTTCGTGTACTTCTTCAGGTTCGAAACGGGGAGGGCGTCGGCGGAGGCATCGTTGAACGTGGGGATGCCGTGTTTTTTACCGAGGGCCACCCATCCGGCGTCGTCGATGCGGCCCTTGGTGTTGTTGTCGTTGAAGAAGAGGGCCATGGCGGTCTGGGGGCCGGCGGCCTTCTCGAAGTCGTCGGCGGTTTCGATCTCCACCATGCGGACGCCGCAGGTGCGGACGGCGTGATCGTAGCCATAGCGGTGGGATTTCTGAATGAGGACTTCGTTCTTCATTCCCTGGAGATCGGGGATGCGGAGGATCCTGGCCTGGTCCTTGCCGGTGATGCAGGCGGCGGTGCCGATGGTGAGGGCGCCGGCTGCGCCGGAGGTGACGACAGCGGCTTCACATTCGAGCATCTGTGCGATGCGGGCGCCGACGGCGTCCTGGAGCGAGATGAGATTGACGAAGCGGCGGGAGGCGTATTGCATAGCGCTCATGACCTCGGGGGACATGAGGGAGGCGGTGAGCGCGGTGTAGGTGCCGGCGGCGTTGATGAAGGGAACGACGGCGAGTTCTTTGAAGAAATCCCGTTGGGGCAGTGGTGCGGCGGCTGCCTTGGGCATCAGGTTGCCGAGGACTGGGAGCGTGGATAGAGTTTGCAGAAATGTGCGGCGGCCGGGCATAGGGGAGTCCTCTTCTACTGGAGTTTGCAGGATAGCGGAGCGGAGCGCAAGCGGGGCCTTGTGGCCTCAGGGCATCTCGGCGATGGCGGAGAGGCGGACGGCGAATTGGGCCTTCGCCGGGGGAACGGATTGGATGGTGGTGCGGGTGGGGAAGGCGCCGGTGAACATAGAGGCGTAGATGGCGTTCATGCGGGCGAAGTCTGCGATGTCGGCGAGGTAGACGTTGGTGGCGGCCACAGAGGCGAGTGTGGCGCCGTGTTTGGCGAGGCAGGTTTTGAGGGCGGCGAAGGCATCGGTGGTTTGGTGCTCCACGGTGCCGGCGGCGGCGGGAGAGACTACTTCGCAGAAGGCTGTCCGGGTCTCTTTGCGCTTGGATGCGATGGCGGCGACGGCCCATTGGGCTCTGTCGGGGAGGGCGGCGACATCGATGACGCCGGGTGCGTGAGGGCCGGTGGTGTACCAGTTGGCCATGGCGAGGTGTTTGCGGGAGAGGCCTACCTTCCTGAGGGCCGCGGCGAGTTGCTTTTCTGCCTGCTGGCGAGTCTGGGCGTAGATGGGGTTGAGGTAGACGCGGTCTCCGGCGGTGCGGCGGGCGATGACGGTAATTTCGATGGGAGTGCCGGTGGGGAGTTGGGTGGCGCCGAGAGTGATGCGGGGCGGTTGAGAGGCGCCGAGGAGCTCGGTCCAGAGGCGCTCGACGGTGGGGAGGTTGTCCATGTCCACCAGATAGAGTTGCGCGCCGATGACATGGCGGAATTCAAGGCCGGCGGCTTCGAGGTTCAAGCGCACGTTGGCCAGGCATTGGCGGGTTTGCGCTTCGATGCCAGCGGGTATGGCTCCGGATCTATCGTTGGCGCCCTGGCCGGAGACGTAGACGTACTGTCCTGTATCGAGGGCGGGGCTATAGGGACCGACGGGCTTGGCGGCGCCAGCGGGTGTGATGGGTTTGTGCTGGGCGGAGAGGGCGGCGGTGAGGGCGAGGAAGAGTGAGGCCAGGCGCATGGCTTCATTGTCGTTGATGGAGGGATGGAACGGTGCTGCGGATGGGGATAGACTGTGAGATCAGAGGGCCGATAGCGGCCACGGGTGGGAAAGCGTACTCTAAAAGAAAGATTACTCCAGGCATCCTGAAATGAACCTCATGAGGTCCCTCATTCTGTTGGTGGCGGTGTTGGCACAGGGCGCGCAGCCGGTGGATCCGGAGCGCGGTTTGATTGCCTGGTGGCCAGATGCGACGGCGGCCTCTGTGGGGTTGCTGAAGCAGGCTGGCGTGCAGGCGGTGATCACGAATGTGACGGCGGCGGCACGGAGCGAGGCGGGGGTGGAGGTGGTGGCGGAGGTGGCGGCTGATGGGGCGGCGGTGGCGAACGCGAGGGCGTTGGGATTTGCCGGCGTGGCTGTGAATGCGGGCGAGGACGCGGCGGCGTTGCGGAAGCTCCTGAAGGCGGAAGCGGGGTATGTGGCGATCGTGTATCTGAAGCCCGAGCAAATCGGGTGGGATGTCTCGCCGGCGCTGGCTGTGTTGCGAAGCGGGACGTGGCCGGGGATTGCTCCGCGGGATGCGTCTGTGGCCAGCGCGAGCGAAGGCATCTGGCTGGATGCGAACTCGTCGCTGGTGGCGTATTTGCGGGCGATGTACCCGAAGAGGCCGGCGGTGTTGGGCTACAGGCCGGACGCGGATGGCGGCGTGAAGGCGACGCGAAGTGTGCCGGCGCGGAGTGTGGAAGTCTCGCTGGCGGATGCGTTTTCGGCTGGCGGTCATGTGATCCTGGCATTGCCGGACGACTATCGGGCTGCGCTTTTGAAGGGCGAGGCGCGGGCGGTGACGGCGTGGAAATCGTTGGCTGAGCTGGCGGTGTTTCATCAGAAGCAGCGCGGGGTGGTACGGCTGGAGAAGTTCGCTCGAGTGGGCGTGATGGCGGGGGATCTGGAGCAATCGGGCGAGGTACTGAATCTGGCGTTCCGGCGGAATCTGTCGCCGGTGGTGGTGCCGCTGGCGGAGGCGGCGCAGGCGAACCTGGCGCGGTTTGATGTGGTGGCGGCGGCGAATGTACCGGTGAGCGCGGTGATGGCGGCGAAGCTGGCGGGGTTTGTGAAGGCGGGCGGGACGGTGCTGGCGGCGCCGGCGCCGGAGGACGAGCGGAATGCGCAGTGGTGGACGAAGGCCGGCGGGAAGAAGATCGCGACAGCGGAGGACCGGGACGTCTACACGCTGGGCAAGGGGCGGATCTACGGGTATCATGGCGCGGTGCTGGATCCGGGCCCGTTTGCGCTGGACATGAAGGATGCGGCGGCGGAGATGGCTCCGCGCGAGGACGGGATTAAGAACCTGGATTTCCGGATCTGGTCGGCGGACTCGGTGCTGGGCGTGATGTACAGAATGGGGCCGAAGCAGATGGCGCTGGTGTTGACGAGTTACGGCAATTTTGTGAATCGTGATTTTTTGGCTGGGGTGCGCGGACGGTACCGGGGGGCGAGGATACTGGACGCTCCGGTGGGCGGCGAGACGGCAGTGGAGTTGATGCCCCGGAAGGGGCGGGTTGAGTTTAATTTGAACCAGGTTGGACGCACGGCCATCATCGTATTTGACGAGGAAACACCATGATCTCGACACGTAGAGCGTTTCTGACGAGCGCGGCGGCTGCGATTCCGGCGGCGGCGGCAGCGGCGAAACAGCAGCCCTTCTTTGGCCTGCATCCGTTCATCGACGCCAATCCCAAGGCGGTATTTATCCGGCGCACTCAGGTGCCGCACAAGATGGACGCGGCGCGGAAGCTGGCGGAGGGGTTGAAGCTGGGGCGGGAGATCTTTGTGCCGATGGCGCAGGCGGGGATTCCGATCTCGCACAAGATCCTGCTGAAGCCGAACATCACGAGCGTGCGCAGCAAACGGCCGGAAGTGGAGAACTGGGGCACGGGCACGGATCCGGATTTTTATGAAGGGCTGATCCTGAGCTTGAAAGAGCTGGGGGTGAAGAGCCTGCATTCGGCCGAAGCGAATATGTACTACGCGTGGCACTACCGCGGGTTCATGGATATTCACCAGCGGCACGGGGTGAGGATGAACGATCCGGAGCAGCGGCTGGATACGGGGCGGGTGAATCCGGAGGTGAACTGGAGCACTGTGCCAGGTGCGGTGGTGTACAAACGGATTCCGCACTATGCACCGGTAGGCGATTCGGATTCCTGGCTGCTGAATATCGCGAAATGGAAAGGGCACAGCATGGGGCTGACCCAGGCTGTGAAAAACGTGCAGGGGCTGGTGGCGCAGCCTTACGTGCGGTTTTGTCCGGGGTGGTCCAACGTGACGGGGTGTCCGGACCACATGAAGGAGAACATCGCGCCGGGCGTGGAGCAGAAGGTGAACGCGTATTTCGAGAATCACAAGAGGCTCGGGTATGCGCGGTATGAGGTTTCTCCGGAGCAGAAGGTCTCGCCGATTGCGCAGGAGATCTGGGCGCACAAGACGCTGGATCATCACAGCGTGTTGAAGACGGGGCTGGCGATGATCGAGGGGATCTATGGGCGGGACGGCGACGGGTTCAATATCGGCGACGACTATCTGACGAACCTGGTGATGTTTTCGCGGGACAGCTTCCGGCTGGACTTGGTGGGGCTGTGGTTGGGCGGGCACGAACCGGGGCATATCAATGTCTACCGGATCGCGAAAGAGCGGGGTTTATCGGATACGTTCAATCCGTGGGACGTGCCGGTATATGAGTGGGTGGATGGGCAGGCGGTGCCGCGCAAACTGACTGATTTTCCCCGGACGGAGTTGAAGAGCATTTATCTGAGGAAGGACGGCGAGCCGTTCCTGCATCTGGTGAACGAGCCGTTTGACTACGACAAGATTCGGGTTTGATGCGGCGCAGGGATTTCCTGGCGCTGCCTGGGGTGGTGCTGGCGCCGCGGGTGGAGAGGGCGGGCGTGGTGCATCGGGTGAGGCTCGAGGGCGCGGAGCCGCTGGTGGAGTTGGGACGAGTGTGGCGATATGGCGCGGCGCGGCGAGTGATGGTGCGGGCGGAGGGAGCGTGGTGGGCGGCGGGAGTGATGCCGGACCGGTGGGAAGCGTGGGTAGAGGTGGCGGGGGGCGACGCGGTGCATGTGGCGGCGCGCGGGGCGTCGATGGAGGCGCCGGCACATCCGGTGGCGATGGCAGTGAGGGAGATGTTGACTACCCGGCGCGAGCCAGCGAGTAGGCAAGGATCAGCCAGCCGAGAATGAAGCAGACGCCGCCAATGGGCGTGACGGCGCCGAGCCAGCGCGTACCGGTGACGGCGAGCAGGTAGAGGCTGCCCGAGAAGAACACGATGCCGGCGGCCAGCAGAGCGCAGACGAGGCCGGCGCGGGGCATGGCGGTGAGGCGGGCGAAGAGCGGCACGACGAGGATGCCGAGGGCGTGGAGGAAGTGGTAGAAGACCGCTTTCTCGTAGATGCCCATGGAATATGCATCGAGGCGTCCACGCAGGCCGTGCGCGCCGAAGGCTCCGAGGGCCACGGCGAGGGCCAGCGCCAGTGCTCCTACCGCGCTCCAGATCATTGTTGCTGCCTCATGCACTCAGGATCTCACGAACGTTGCCAGCGACAGCTGCGAAGATAGAAAGACGCGGGCAGCGTTAATCTGGAAGTTGAGAGGACGGGCTCCATTGACACTGGCGGAATTGACGGAACGCTTGATGGCGTCCTATTGCTGCGCGGGCGGCATCAATCACGTGGACGGCAAGAACCTGCCCTCCAAGCGGGCGATCGCTGACATCACGAAGGATCTGCTGCGGCTGCTGTTTCCGGGTTTTTTTGACGAGCAGCCGATCCATTCCGCGGAGATCGAATCGGTGACGGCAGCGCTGTTGGCGAACGTGTGTGTGCGGCTGGAGAACGAGATCAGCAAGAGCCTGGAGTATGCGCCGCCTGCGGGTCTGGAGGATGCGGATCTGCCGGCGCGGGCGCGTGAGTTGACGCGGAAGTTCCTCTCGAATCTGCCTCAGGTGCGGGAGTTGCTGCGCACGGATACGGAGGCGGCATTCAACGGCGATCCGGCGGCGTCGAGCAAAGACGAAGTGATTGTGGCGTATCCGTTCATTGAGGCGATTGCGGTGCAGCGGTTGGCGCACGAGCTATATCTGGACAGCGTGCCGCTGATCCCGCGCGTGATGACGGAGTGGGCGCACAGCCGGACGGGCATGGATTTGCATGCGGGGGCGCGGATTGGGACGCACTTCTTTGTGGATCACTGCACGGGCACGGTGGTGGGCGAGACGGCGATTATCGGTAACCACGTCAAGATGTATCAGGGCGTGGGACTGGTGGCGAAGTCTCTGGCCGCGGGGCAGGCGCTGCGCGGGCAGAAGAGGCATCCGACGATTGAGGATCGGGTGACGATCTATGCAGGTGCGACGATTATCGGCGGCGACACGGTGGTGGGTGCGGGGAGCACGATTGGGGCGGGCGTGGCGTTGACGAGCAGTGTGCCTGCGAATTCGCTGGTGGTGCTGGAGATCGCCAACGTGAAGGTGATGGCGAAGAAATCGCGCGACGAGTACATCCCCGACTATCAGATCTAAGGGGGTACGATTTTCCGGCATAATTTACCGGGGGCGCGCTGGCGCATGGGATTGGATTCAATCGAAACAACAGTTTAGTGGTGCGCCATGGAGTGGCAGCGGGATTGCATCTCAGATGCGTGGAGGTCTCCCCAATGCACGAGATCAATGATGTGCCTTTGAAGAAAGACCGGACGATGCCTGTTTGGCTGATGCCGGCGCTGGCGGTGGTTCTGGCAGGAGCCACAGTGTGGAGCATGACCGGGTTGATGAGCGAGCGGACGCGGGCTGGAGCGCTGGAGGGCCAGAACAAGATGCTGGCGGCCAATCTGGATGGCGTACAGAACCAGGTGAAGTCGCTCTCTGAGGAGTTGGACTCGGTTACCGCGGCCATGCGGGCGGAGAAGGCTCAGGCCGCGGCGAAGGAGGCGGTGGTTGAGCAACCGGCAGCGAGTGCTCCTGCCGCGCCGGGACGTCCGGCGGCGCGGCGCGCGGCGGTGAAGGCAGCGCCGAAACCGGTGGTGGCGCATGATCCGCGGATGGACGAGGTGCAGGCGCGCCTGCGCGAACACCAGAAAGAACTGGCTGACACTCGGATCCAGTTGGATCAGGCGAAGAAAGAGCTGGAGGGCAATCTGAACTCCACAAAGGATGAGCTGAACGGCTCACTAGCGCGCACCAACGACGGCCTGGCGCGGACGAATGACACGGTGGCGCGGACGCATGAAGAGCTCGTGGAATTGCAGAAGCGCGGGCAGCGAAACTACTACGAGTTTACGCTGGACAAATCGAAGGGATTTCAGCGCGTGGGGCCGCTGAGCTTGTCTCTGCGCAAGGCCAACACAAAGAAGCGGTCGTTTGATTTTGAAATGCTGGTGGACGATCAGAAGCTGCAGAAGAAGAACGTGAACCTCTTTGAGCCGGTGGTGATCATGACGCCGGAGCGCGGCCAGGCAGTGCAACTGGTGGTGAACCAGGTGGGCAAGAACGTGGTGAAGGGCTACATCAGCGAGCCGAAGTTCAAGGCTCCGCAGTTGGCGGCTTCGGCTCCGTCAGCGGGCCCGACGCTGCTGCAGCGGCCGCAGTAGGCTGGCGAAGTCCATCACACAAATCGAGCCATAACGAGGATGGCGGCGGACGGCGACCCCGGCTGCCGCCATCTTTGCGTTCAGAATGTTGCGGCGATGGCCGCGGCCGGCGACGCCGCGATCGATGAGAAGCTGCACGACGATCTCCTCCGCGTTGTCGCGGCCGTAGTAGAGATTCTCGGAGATACTGCCCACCCAATCGGCATAGCGGCTAATGCGCTGGTCGAGATTGGAGCCATCGGCGCCCTGATGACCGGTGATGCCGGCGGCGGAGGAGGCTTCGGCGTGATCGCGCGCGGCTTGGACCAATGGTGTAGCGACGGTCAAGGCGGGCAGGGGCGCCATGAGGCTCATCTCGCGCAGGCACTCGGCGGCCTCGCGGCTCTCTCTCGCGTGGGGCGCGATATGGAGTTGGGCAAAGCGGGCGGGGGCGGTGCGGGCCTCGTTGAGGAGGCGGACGACGGCGCTTTCCGTGGGGCTGAGTTCGGGTGGAGCGCCGAGGATGGGAAGAGCCGCGAGGATGAGGATGGGCAGGCGCATCTGTTGCCAGTGACGCGGGCAAGCGACGCGGGGTTGCTCTCCAGGGTTTCCCCTTAAGATGGATGACAGGAGAGGGCGCCACTTGATTGTCACCACGCTGGAGGAGTTTTTCAAAATGGGGCCGGGGCCATCGAGCTCCCACACGATGGGGCCGATGCGGATCACGCGCGATTTCTACCGGCGCGTGGAAGCGTTGCCGGATGAAGTGTTGGCGCGGGCGACGGGCTTGCGTGTGGAGGTGCTGGGGAGCCTGAGCGCAACGGGGCAGGGGCACGGTACGGGGCGAGCGGCGCTGGCGGGGCTGCTGGGACGGAATCCGGCGGATTGTGAACCGGAGTTTCTGGATGGGATCGCGGCGCATCCGGAGCGCGTCTATGACGTGCGCATCGGCCCGGCGGCGATTCCGGTCTCAATGAAAGACATTGTGTGGGGCGAGATGCTGGGCAACTTTCCGCATCCGAACACGATGCGCGTGCGCCTGTTGGGCGGGGACGCGACACTGCTGGAGATGGAGTACTACTCGGTGGGCGGCGGCTTCATTGAATGGAAGGGCTACCAGGCGTCCGAGAAGGGCACTCCGGCGTATCCGTACTCGACGATGAAGGAGTTGCAGGCGCATGTGGCGGCGAGTGGGTTGAGCTTGCCAGCGGTGATGCTGGCCAATGAGTTGGCGGTATCGGGGAAGAGTGAAGCGGAGGTGCGCGCGCATCTCGATCAGGTGAAGCGGGTGATGCTGCAACTGGTGGATGGCGGGTTGCAGGCGCAGGGTGTGCTGCCGGGGCCGATCGGATTGCAGAGCAAGGCGAAGGCACTGTACGCCAACGCGATGGAGTCTGACCGGTGGATGGACCGTTCGACGAGCGTGCTGGCGTCGTTCGCGATGGCGGCGGCAGAAGAGAACGCGCGGGGCCGCGTGATTGTGACGGCGCCCACGGCGGGGGCGGCGGGCGTGATGCCGGCCGTGGTGAAGGGCTATCAGGATTACCGGCCGATGAGCGAGAGCGCGTTTCACGAGTCGTTTCTGGCGGCGGCGGCGATCGGGTACTTGTGCAAGCACAACGCGACGCTGGCGGGGGCGGAGGGCGGATGCCAGGCGGAGATCGGGGTGGCGTCGGCGATGGCGGCGGCGTTTATCGTGCAGGCATCGGGCGGGAACGTGAGGCAGGTGGCGAACGCGGCGGAATCGGCGCTGGAGCATCATCTGGGGCTGACGTGCGATCCGGTGGAGGGCTATGTGCAGGTGCCATGCATCGAGCGCTGCGCGTTTGGCGCGATCAAGGCGCACGCGGCGGCGTGCATCACGATGGATGTGGAAGAGAAGCGGCACAGGGTGGATCTGGATACGTGCATCGCGGCGATGGCGATGACGGGCCGCGACATGAACGCGAAGTACAAGGAGACGTCGACGGGCGGGCTGGCGGCGCTGGTGCAGTGCTGAGGGCTACTTGCGGCCTGGCGTGAGGAAGCGATCGACGTCGCGCCATTGGCGGCGCATGAGGTCCACTTTCTGCTGGACTTCGGGGATGATATCCGGCCCCATGAGGAACGTATCGGCGTGTTTCTGATCGGCGGCGCGGGAGAGGCTCTTGAGGCCGCCGTTCTTGAGGAGTGCGAGGAATTCGTTGGCGTTGTCGAACTCGTTGCGCTGAATCTGATGCCAGGCGAGGTTATCGGGATCGCCGGCGTTCGAGAGCATGGAGTGGATGCGCTCGGGGCCGGAGAGTTCCTTGGGGTGGCGATTGCGGATCTCCTGGGCGAAGTAGAAATTGTTGATGGAGCGCACGGTGCTGGCCCACATGCGGACGGAGATGGCGAGGTCGCGGAGCCAGGGTTGCTCCGGCGCGCCTTGCATGGCTTCGAGGGTCTCAGCGGCGCCGATGGCCTCGCGCAGAGCGGCGCGGAGGATGGGGTAATCCCAAACGGGTGGCCCCATGAGGCGCGTCTCGTAGGCGTCCTGATAGTCGTTGCGGGCGACGGATTCGTGGACGGCGAAAACGTGGGGCAGGAAGTATGTCTCCTCTTGCGGCTGCAGCACGTCCGGGCGAATGAGCATGGGGCGCGTGAGGAAGCGGGAAGAAGTGGGCAGATAGCCTTCGAAGAAATAGAAGTCGAAGCCGGGGACGGCCTCGTGCTTGGTGCGGAAGGCGTTGCCGATGGCGGCGAGCGCGTCGCCGAGGGCCTGCTGATTCTTCGCACCGCCCCAGCGGGCGGCGAGGGTTTCGAGGAACTGGCGGCGGGCGACGACTCCGGTGAAGGGCTGCTTGTAGAATGCCTCGACGATATCGATGAGTTTGCGGATGGTATCGGCGCGCTCGTTGCCGCGGTAGTACCAGGGTTGGCCGACGGTGAGGACGACGGTGCGGATGCTGGTGTTGTGAGTTTGCTCCAAGCGGGAGACGAGCTGCTCGATGTCGAGGAGGCCGAGCACGGGGTAGGCGTCGTGGATCATGGTGCCCGTCCAGACGATGTTGGGGTCGCCCTCGGGCGGAGTGCGGCGGGTGTAGGGGCGGCTGAGGAAGGAGTTCGGAGGGAGTAGCGGGGTGAACTCGCGCTCTTCGAGCTCGTCGAAAGTGCCGGCCAGGCGGATGGTGATGCCG
The DNA here is from genome assembly GCA_016721425.1 of Bryobacterales bacterium. Classification (GTDB taxonomy): domain Bacteria; phylum Acidobacteriota; class Terriglobia; order Bryobacterales; family Bryobacteraceae; genus Paludibaculum. The sequence continues at coordinate 156,740 of JADKID010000007.1, forward strand.
CCGCCGGCTGTGGCTGCACCGCGCTGCATGGCTTCCATCAGGGCCTTGAGGCGGACACCGGTGGTGCGGTTGCGGCAGAACTCGGGACCGTTGGGGCCGCTGTACTGGCCTGATGCCCAGCAGAGGCCGGCGCCAGAGTCGTTGTTCTGGGCGAAGATCGTTTTGATTTCGGGCACGCTGCGGATGAGCTCGTGGATCATCCACTCGATCATGGCGAGCATTTCGGGGCGGTCCACGCAGGGAGAGAAGGCGACGGCGCGGGTGCGGCGGGGATGATCGACGCGGGGTCCGCGGAGCTCGGGATTCTCGCGGAAGAACGACTCGGGCAGGTAGTTGGTTTCGTTGCTGGTGAAGGCGGCGGAGAGGCCGTATTCGCGCAGGATGGCGGCCTTGGCGAGGAGGAGCTTGCGGTTGCTCGCGACCCATTCGGCGGGCAGGTGTGGCGCGATTTTGGGATGGGGAAAGAACTTGAAGGCGGCCGAGTTGTAGGTGCCGAACTCGTGCCAGGGGCTGCCGCCGGGCGGGACGTCGTGCCAGCTTTTGTCGGCGAGCAGGCCGATGTCGACCTGCACCTCGCCGAAGGGTTTCAACCGCGCGGCGATGACGGCGAGTTCGCGGAACTCGGCGACATCGCGGATCGCGTTGCGAATGATGAAGACCTTTCTGGCGGGCGCGGGGGCGGCGGGGGCGGCGCCCGCCACGCACAGCGACATCAGCACTCCCGCGATCACTCGACGCATGCGGCCCTCCCGGATCAGGCCCGCGTGGCCAGCACCTCAAAGAGCTCCCGCGGGTTCTCGTTCCGGACCAGTGTATATCCATCGAGAACGGCGCGCAGGGCGGGCTCGACGGCGGCCCAGGTTTCGTCGTTGTTGGGGTGGAGGAGACGATCGTTCAGCGTGACGGCGACCTGGTCCTGGCGGAAGCGGAGCTTGCCGGCGAACTCGGGCTCGTGCTCCAGAAGGGCGGCCGCGGCCTGGGCGGTTTTGAGGGCGTCGCGCAGGTTTTCGGCAGCGTCGCCATCTGCCTTGGCTTTGCGCTGGTAGAGCAGGCCGAGGCGGCCTTTGGCGGCGTCGAGGCTGTAATAAGCTTCGTGGCCGATGAGGACCACGCCCGGACCGTTGATGACGTGGGAGTAATCGGCGACGTCGATGAGCAGGCCGGGCACGGCGCTGGTCTGGATCCAGCGGTGGAAGACCGGGATGGCATCGGCGAGTCTGACGGCCGCGGGGCTCTCGGCGAAGAGTTTGATGTGAATGTGCTGCATGTTATACCTTGGCCGGCTGCAAAGAGAGCCGCGCGTAGCAACTGTGGCAGGCCTCGATGAAGAGCTGGGCTTCCTCGATGAGGCGGTGGGCGGATTCCTCGCCGCGGGCTTCGTTGCGGCGCTCGTGAGCGCGGAAGAAGTACTGGGCGAATTTGCCGCCGGCGAACGGATCGAAAAACACCTGGGTATCGAAGAACTGCTCGCGGAAGCGCTCGACGATGGCGTCAGGGGTATGATCGTAACCGAGTTTGCGCCAGGTGAGGAGCGCGGCAGCGCCGTGGAGCATGGACTCATAGGCGAGCTTGGCGGCCTGGGAGACGTCCTTCTTTTCGAGGGCGAGCTGGGCTTCGAAAGCCTCGCGTTCGCAGGCAGTGAGTTGGAAATCAATGGCGGAGATCACTTCGCCGGCGCACTCGCCGATGCCCATGTCGCCGAGGGTGAAGACGCGCGGGTCGTGCCAGTCCGAGTAGAACGAGGGATCGGTGGTGTAGGGCGGAACTTCGGTGAGGTCCTGGATCATGAGCTTACATTCGGCTTTGCCGATGCGGCGGATGTAGGCCTGGAAGGTTTCGCTGGACTGGCGCTCCTGGACGTAACGGGCGGTGATGCGCGTGACGGTGGCGGGAATGCGCTTGGAGGGGACGGCGCCGATGGCCAGGCCGTAGGAGCCGGCGTTCTCGGTCCACTGGCCGCCGAGGACAACCTGGAAGTGGGGCGCGGCGAAGCCGCTCTTGTTGCGGCTGACACCGTAGAAGCCGAGATCGGCGATGTGGTGCTGGCCGCAGGAGTTGAAGCAGCCGCTGATCTTGATGCGCAGTTGGCGGATGGCGTCATCGGCGGCGGCGCCGTTTTCGGCGAGACGCTCACGGAGCTCGCCGGCCAGGCCGCGGGAGGAAGAGATGCCCAGCTTGCAAGTATCGGTGCCGGGGCAGGCGGTGATGTCGACGATGGTGCCGGCTCCGGCGGCGTTGAGACCGAGGGCGCTCAAGGCGTCGTAAAGGGCGGGCAGATCGGACTCGCTAACCCAGCGCAGGACGATGTTCTGCTCTACTGTGGTGCGAATGGTTTCTTTGACGTAGGCGCGGGCGATATCGGCGAGGCCGCGGAGCTGATCGGCGGTGAGGTCGCCGAGGGGCAGGGCGACGGTGACGGTGGCGTAGCCTTCCTGGCGCTGCTGGTAGACGTTATCGGACTTCCAGGTAGTGAAGCCGGGCGTGGCGGGATCGATTTGCAGGAGCGCGCCGGGGTGGAGGGGGCTCTCTTCGGGTAGCACGGCCGGCGTGGTCCAGCGGGGATCGGTTGGGAGAGCGGCGCGCTCTTCGAGGACGAGGCGCTTGAACTCTTCGAGGCCGAGCTTGACGACCAGGAACTTCATGCGGGCGGCGTTGCGATTTTTCTTTTCGCCGAGGCGGGCAAAGACGCGGGCCATGGCCTGGGCCAGGGGGAGCAGTTCTTCGACGGGCAGGAACTCATCGAATAGCTTGGCCTGATAGGGCACGGTGCCGAGGCCGCCGCCGACATAGACTTTAAAACCGCGCTTGCCGTCACGGACCTGGGCGACGCAGCCGAGATCGTGGATGCGCACGAGGGCGCAGGGGTTCGTCTCGCAGCCGGAGAAAGCGATCTTGAACTTGCGGCCGAAGTCTTGCGTATCGGGGTGGCCGAGAAGGAACTGGGCGCAATCGTGGGCGTAGGGTGTGACGTCGAAGGCTTCGTCGCGGCAGACTCCGCCGAGGGGGCAGGAGGTGACGTTGCGGACGGTGTTGCCGCAGGCCTCGCGGGTGGTGATGCCCACGGCGGCGAGACGGCGCATGACGGAGGGGGTGTCCTCAATGTGGATGAAGTGGAGCTGGACGTCCTGGCGTGTGGTGATGTGGGCGATGCCGTCGGAGTACTCTTCGGCGAGCTCGGCGAGGACTTCGAGTTGGGTGGCGTTGAGGCCGCCGAACGGGATCTTGATGCGCTGCATGCCGGGGGCATCCCAGAGCGTGTTGGGGCCTTTGGTGAGGTCGGCGCGGCCGTAGGCGAGCTTGCGGGCCTCGATGCCGTCGTTGCGCTGGCCGTTATCGTAGCGCTGGCCGTAGGCTCCGCGGCGCAGGCGTGTTTCGGCGAAAACCTTCTCGTCGATCTTGCCGGTGAGGCGGAGGGCGATCTCGTTCTCGAAGATGTCGATCTCAGAGGCCAGGAGGGGCGGGATCTGTCCGGCCAAGCGTTCTTTCCAGTGGGGATTGCTCTGTTTCAACGGGTTGTTCGCTCCTGTCCTATGTTAACATCCTATAGTTGATAGACAAACACCAATACGTAACAAGGCGGGCGGTGCTGTCGTTGGTGGCGGCGGGCATGGCTGGGTGCGGGAGCGGCCGGGCGGATGTGGGCACGACGCTCCGTAATGTATCGTATGATCCCACACGGGAGTTCTATCAGGCGTTCAACCGGGTGTTTTCAGAGTATTGGGTGGGGCGGGGTAAGGGTGCGGTGGAAGTGGAGCAATCGCACGGGGGATCGGGCAAGCAGGCGCGAAGCGTGATTGACGGGCTGGAGACGGACGTGGTGACGCTGGCGCTGGCGTATGACATTGACGCGATTGCGGAGAGGGCGAAGTTGTTGCCGAAGGATTGGCAGAGGCGGCTGCCGCACAACAGTTGCCCGTACACGTCGACGATCGTTTTTCTGGTGCGGCAGGGGAATCCGAAGGGGATCCGCGGATGGAATGACCTGACGCGGGGCGGGGTGCAGGTGATCACGGCCAATCCGAAGACGGGGGGCGGGGCGCGGTGGAACTACCTGGCGGCGTGGGGTTATGCGCTGGGGGAGAGTGGCGGGCGGGAGGCGGCGGCGGAGGAGTTTGTGCGGGCGCTCTATTTGAACGTGCCGGTTTTGGACAGCGGGGCGCGCGGGGCAACGACGACGTTTGTGCAGCGCGGGCTGGGCGATGTGCTGCTGTGTTGGGAGAACGAGGCGTATCTGGCGCGGCGTGAGTTTGCGACGGAGCAGTTGGAGATGGTGTCGCCGGCGGTGTCGATCCAGGCCGAGCCTCCGGTTGCTTTGGTGGATGTGCGGGCGGAGCAGCGCGGCAACCGGGCGGCGGCGCAGGCGTATCTGGAGTATCTGTATACGACGGGAGGGCAGACGCTGGCGCGGCAGCACTTCTTCCGGCCGTCGGTGGAGCCGGGGGAATCGTTTGCGGCGATGAAGCTATTCACGGTGGAAGAGCTGGAAGGCGGCTGGGCCGCGGCGCACCAGAAGCACTTCCGCGACAACGCGATATTCGACAGGATCTACAGGCCGGGGCGTTCAGGTGGCTAGAGGCAACAAGAACGCGACGATTATCCCTGGATTTGGCCTGACACTCGGCGTGACGGTGGCGTGGCTGAGCGCGCTGGTGCTGGTGCCGCTGGTGCTGCTGTTTGTGCGGACGACGGCGCTATCGTGGCCGAAGTTTGTGGAGATTGTCACCGATGAGCGGGCGGTAGCCTCGTACAAGCTGACGCTGGGTTGCGCGCTGGCGGCGGCGAGTTTGAATGCGGTGATGGGCTCGATCATTGCGTGGACGCTGGTGCGGGTGGAGTTTCCGGGGCGGCGGTTGCTGGATGCCGTTGTGGATCTGCCGTTCGCGCTGCCGACGGCGGTTTCGGGCATTGCGTTAACGGCGGTGTATTCGCGCAACGGGTGGATCGGGCAGGCGCTGGGGTTTCCGGTGGCGTTCACGCCGCTGGGGATCATGGTGGCGCTGACGTTTATCGGACTGCCGTTTGTGGTGCGGACGTTGCAGCCGGCGATTGAGGATCTGGATCCGGGTGTGGAAGAGGCTGCGGGGATTCTGGGGGCGAGCCGGATGCAGACGTTTTTCCGCGTGATTGCGCCGGCGCTGCTGCCCTCGCTGATCACCGGCTTTGCGCTGGCGTTTTCGCGGGCGCTGGGCGAGTATGGCTCGGTGATTTTCATATCCGGGAATATGCCGTTGCGGACGGAGATCACGCCGCTGCTGATTGTGACGAAGCTGGAGCAGTTTGATTATGCGGGCGCGACGGCGCTGGGCGCGGTGCAACTGACGGCGTCATTTCTGATGTTATTCAGCATCAACCTGGTGCAGTGGTGGACGGCGCGAAAGACGGGTGTGCGATGAAGTGGAGAGTGCTGCTTGTCGGGCTGACCGTGCTATTCCTCTCGCTGTTTCTGCTGGTGCCGCTGGCGGCGATTCTGGTGGAGGCGCTGAGGAAGGGTGCGGGCGCGTATGTGCGGGCGCTGCTGGACCCGGACGCGATGGTTGCGATCCGGCTGACGCTGCTATGCGCGTCGATTGCGGTGGTGGCGAGCGTGATTTTCGGGATCTGCGCGGCGTGGGCGGTGACGCGGTTTCGCTTTCCGGGCAAGAGCCTGTTGCTGACGTTCATCGATCTGCCGTTTGCGGTGTCGCCGGTGGTGGCGGGTTTGCTGATGGTGTTGGTGTTTGGCGGGCAGGGCTGGCTGGGGCCGTTGCACCTGGGGGTGCTGTTTGCGACGCCGGGCATTATTCTGGCGACGATCTTTGTCTCGTTCCCATTTGTGGCACGAGAGCTGATCCCGTTGATGCAGGAGCAGGGGACGGAAGAGGAAGAGGCGGCTCTGTTGTTGGGGGCGAGCGGCTGGCAGACGTTTGTGCGGATTACGCTGCCGAAGATCAAATGGGGCCTGTTGTATGGCGTGATCCTCGCCAACGCGCGGGCGATGGGCGAGTTTGGCGCGGTGAGCGTGGTATCCGGCCACATCCGCGGAAGGACGAATACGATTCCCTTGCACGTTGAGATTCTCTATAACGAGTACAACTTTGTGGCTGCGTTCGCGGTGGCGAGCCTGCTGGCATTGCTGGCGCTGGCGACGCTGGGGGCGAAGGCGCTGCTGGAGTGGAAGCTGCGGCGGGATGCCGAGGCGGCGCAGCGGGAGGCCGGTGCATGAGTATCGAAGTGCGGGGCGTATCGAAGAGCTTTGGCAAGTTCGCGGCGCTGCGGGACGTGAATTTGAAAGTGGCTCCGGGGGAGTTGGTGGCACTGCTGGGGCCGTCGGGCTCGGGTAAGACGACGCTGCTGCGGATCATTGCCGGGCTGGAGTTTGCCGATGACGCGGGCGGCGGGCCGGTGGCTCCGGCGGGCGCGCCGCGAGTGGGGTTTGTTTTCCAGCACTACGCGCTGTTCCGGCACATGACGGTGTTTGAGAACATCGCGTTCGGACTGCGGGTGCGGCCCAAGGCGACGCGGCCGAGTGACGCGAAGATCCGGGAGCGTGTGTTGGAACTGCTCCGGTTGATTCAACTGGACAGCCTGGCGGGGCGGTATCCGTCGCAGCTTTCGGGCGGGCAGCGGCAGAGGGTGGCGCTGGCGCGGGCTTTGGCGATTGAGCCGGAGGTGCTGCTGCTGGACGAGCCGTTTGGCGCACTGGATGCGAAGGTGCGGCAGGGGTTGCGGCGGTGGCTGCGGAAGCTGCACGACGAGATCCACATGACGACGATCCTGGTGACGCACGATCAGGACGAGGCGTTGGAGGTGGCGGATCGGATTGTGGTGATGAACCAGGGCAGGATCGAGCAGGTGGGGACGCCGGAGGAGGTGTTTCACCGGCCGGCGAACGAGTTTGTGATGGACTTTCTGGGCAGCGTGAATCTGTTTCACGCGCGGGCGGAGGGCGGGCAGGAGCGGCGCGTGTTTGTGCGGCCGCACGATATGGAGATTGGGCACCAGGCGCAATCGGATTCGTCGGTGCGGGCGGTGGTGAAACGGATCCATGCTGCTGGCCCGATGGTGAAGGTGGAGTTGGAATCGGAGATTGGGGAGACGCTGCAGGTGGAGATGCCGCACGAGCGGTATGGGGTGCTGGGGCTGAAGGTGGGCGCGGATGTGTATGTGAGCCCGAGGGAATCGAAGGTGTTCTTCGAGGATTACTCGATCTAGGGCTTCTATACTGAAGCTATGCACCGCTATGGCTTGATCTTTTTCTGCCTGCTGTTGGGCGCGCAGAATGAGCCGCCCACGTTTCGCGCCACGACACAGTTGGTGGAGTTCACGGTGGTGGCGTTGGACAAGAAGGGCAATCCGGCGCTGGACCTGAAGAAGGAAGATTTCGCGCTATTCGACAACGGCAAGCGGCGGGAAATTGCGTTTTTCCGCTACGAGGGCGGGCCGGAGAGCGGGAAGGCGGTGGCGAGGCCGCCGATGCCGGCGCACGTATTCACCAATCGCGTGGAGATGACCGGCGGGCCGGCGCGCAACATCACGGCGCTGGTGATTGATTCCTCCAACACCGAGACGGTGGATCAGATGATGGTGAACGCGCAGGCCATGCAGTTTTTGCGAGCACTGGCGCCGCAGACGCGGGTGGCGGTATTTCAACTGGGCCGGCAGTTTCGCGTGATCCACGATTTCACTGACGATATGGAGTCTCTGCGGGAGCGGCTGGCGGAGCTAAAGGTGGAGTTTCAGACGCAGAAGCTGAGTGACGTGGAGCGCTCGGCGCGGGAGGCCGAGGAGTTTCTGGGGCAGATGGAGAAGAAGTACTATTCGCCGATGACAGAGGCCGATATTGCACGGCAGCGGATGGCGGTGGCGAGCGAGGTGAATTTCAATACGGTGGTAGGCGGGAACCGCGTGGAGGCCACGATGCGGCTGCTGGAGTTGCTGGGCGGGCACATTGCGGGCATCCCGGGGCGGAAGAGCGTGGTTTGGATCAGCGGCGGTATCCAGATGTTTTCGTCGACAGTGGCGCCGACGGGACGGATGGTGGTACCGGCAGTAGGGGAGAGCTTTGAGAAGGCGATCCGGCGGACGTCGGAGAGGCTGGCGCAGTCGGGCGTGGCGCTGTATGCTGTGGATGCGAGCGGGCTGAAATCATCGGCGGAGTCGCTTTCGGAGAAGCAGTATATGCCCCCGATTGGCGGCGGGCGATTTGGCGCGCTGGAGACGGCGGATGCCTACAGCCGGGATACGCGGGCGGCGTTTGGGCTGATGACGGGCATCACGGGTGGGCGGTATTTCATAAATACGAACGACTTTTCGGATGCGATCCGGAAAGCGACGTCGGATCTGCACGGGACGTATTCGATCGGGTTTTACGCGGATGCGGATTCGGACGGGAAGTGGCGGACTCTGAAGGCCGCGGTGCGGCGGCCGGGTGTGGAGTTGTTGCACCGGCAGGGTTATCAGATTGCGCCGGCGGCGGCGCCGACGGGGAACTGGAGCGCGGAGCAATTGCAACTGGCGCTGCGCAATCCGCTGGGCGAATCGTCGATCCATCTGAACGCCTATTGCGCGCGGGCGGCGGGCGGCGGGGCGGGCGAGGTGCGGCTGACACTGCAGGTGAATACGGAGGACATTCTGCTGCGGGAGGAGGGCGACCGGCGGCGAGCGGAACTGGATGTGGTGGTGGGCGAGAAGACCACCGATGGCAGAGTGCGTTTCCAGAGGGAGACGATCCGGCTGAACTTCACGGCGCAGCAGGCGGAGGTGGCGCGGGAGAAGGGTATTCCGTACCGGAAGCTATGGAAGCCGGGGGTGGATACGGCGGTGGTGCGGGTGCTGGTGCGGGATCAGGCAACGGGGCGGCTGGGGACGCTGGACGTGCGGTACGACTGACGTCAATTTAATCCATGTATACTGCGGGCATGTTCCGAATTGTGCCGCTATTCGTCTGCTTGTTGTTGAGCGGGCAAAGTGAGCCGCCTACTTTTCGAGCGAATACGCAGGTGGTGGAGTTTACCGTGGTGGCGGTGGACAAAAAAGGGCAGCCGGTGGCGGACCTCAAGCGGGAGGATTTCACGTTGTTGGACGCCGGGAAGCCGCGCGAGATCGCATTCTTTCGTTACGAGGGCGGCGCCGATCCCGCAGGCGCAAAGGTGGCGCTGCCTCCGCACGTATTCAGCAATCGGCTGGAGATGGGCGGGAGCGGCGTGCGCGACGTCACGGCCATTCTGATCGACTCGTCCAACACAGCAATTGAGGACCAGATGGCCGTGAAGGCGCATGCCGTGAAATTCCTCAAGGCGCTGGCGCCTCAGACCATGGTGGCGATCTTTCAAATGGGGCGGGAGTTTCGCGTCCTTCACGATTTCACCGATGACCTGAGTTCGTTGCGTGCCGGGCTGGACAAGCTCAAGGTCGAATTCCAAGCGGGGATGCCGATGGACAGCGCGTTGGAAGCGCGGCAGGCGACGATGTTCTTCGATGCGCTGGAGGCCAGGCACCGAGGAGCGCGAGGGCCGGGCCAGGAAGCTGAAAGGAGTCTGGTGTTTAGCCGGATGCAATTCAACTCCACGGTGCAGGCCGATCGAGTGGACCGGTCGATGAGGTTGCTGGAGTCCCTGGGCACTCATCTGGCGAGCATTCCTGGCCGGAAAAGCCTGGTCTGGGTGACTGGCGGGCTTGGTGCATCGCTGGGGAGGCCCGGGCTGAATACGCAGTTCATTGGGCCGGGGACGGCCGAGCGGCTGGAGAAGGGGACGCGCGTGACGTCGCAGCGACTGGCACAGGCTGGGGTAGCGTTGTACGCGTTGGACGCGGGAGCGCTGTCTGCGCCAGGCCCTTCGACGCGGATGGGCGCACCGGGCTACGGGTTCAGCCAGGACACCCGCGCGGTGTTTGAGTTGATGACGGCCACAACGGGCGGGCGGTACTTCCTGAATACCGGCGACTTTGCGGAGGCAATCAAGAAGTCGCAGTCCGATGCTCGCGGGACGTATCTGGTGGGGTTTTACGCACAGGGAGAGCCGGATGGCAAATGGCGCAGTTTGAAGGCGACTGTTGCGCGGCCGGGCGTGATTCTGCTGCATCGCAAGGGCTACCAGGTGGATCCGGCGTCGGCGCTGGGCGCAGAGTGGGGCGCGGAGCAGTGGCAGGTGGCGATGCGGAATCCGCTGGGCTCGGCGGCGATCCGCCTGAACGCTTATTGTGCGCGGGTGACGGGCGAGGCCGGATCGGTGCAACTGACGCTGCAGGTGGATGGAGAGGATGTGCTGTTCCGGCAGGGCGTGGCGCCGGACCGGCGCGAGGCGGAACTGGAGGTTGCCATCGGGGAGAAGACCACGGACGGAAGACTCCGGATGCAGCAGCAGGTGATCCGCTTGACGCTCTCGGAGCAGCAGATCGCCACGGTGCTGGAGAAGGGCATTCCGTACCGGAAGCAGTGGAAGCCGGGGGCGGAGACGGCGGTGGTGCGCGTGCTGGTGCGGGATAAGGCGACGGGGCGGCTGGGCGCGCTGGATGTCCGATATGATTGAGTGCCATGTGGACCCGGCGCAGTTTTCTCATGGGCGCGACGAGCGCGGTGGCGGCGGCAAGCGCGCCTCCACGGCGGAACGTGCTCTTCATTGCCAGCGATGATCTGAATCACTGCTTCAGCGCGTATGGACATTCCCTGGTGCGGACGCCGCATCTGGATTCGATTGCGCGGCAGGGCGTGCGATTTGATCGTGCGTACTGCCAGTATGCGTTGTGCAGTCCGTCGCGCACATCGGTGATGACCGGACTGGCTCCCGATAAGACCGCGGTCTACGACCTGAAGAAGCACTTTCGCGAGACGGTGCCAAATGCCGTCACGCTGGGGCAGGCGTTTCAAAAGGACGACTACTTCGTGGCGCGGGCGGGCAAGATCTATCATTACGGCAATCCGGGACAGATTGGGACGAACGGGTTGGATGACGAGCCGACGTGGATGCGGCGTGTCAATCCGATGGGCGTGGACAAGACGAAAGAGGAGCCGCTGCTGACGAACTACACGCCGGGGCGGGGGATTGGCAGCGCTCTTGCGTTTCACGCCTCTGAGGCGCGGGATGAGGAGCATACCGACGGGATGGTGGCGGCGGAAACGATCCAGATGATGGAGGAGCATCAGAGGCGGCCGTGGTTTCTCGGCGCGGGATTCTACAAGCCGCATTGCCCTTACATTGCGCCCTCGAAGTATTTCGACATGGTGCCGCTGGAGCAGGTGAAGCTGGTGCCGTTTGCGGAGTGGGAGATGAAGATCGCTCCGCCGTGGGCGTACTTCACCAAGCCCGCCAACTTGGGGTTGACGGAGAAGCAGCGGCTGGAAGTGATGCGTGCCTACTACGCCACGATTCTGTTTCTGGATGCGCAGGTGGGCAAGTTGTTGGCAGCGGTGAAGAGACTGAAGCTGGAGGATCGCACGACCATCGTGTTCTGGAGCGACCACGGCTACGGACTGGGCGAGCACGGGCAGTGGATGAAGCAGACGGTCTTTGAATACGCGGCGCGGGCTCCGCTGATGATTGCCGGTGCGGGCGTGAAGGCTCGCGGAAAGAGCTGCGGGCGGACGGTGGAGTTACTGGACATCTATCCTACGCTGGTGGAGCTGTGCGGCTTGCGGGGTGCGCAAGCGGGGTTGCATGGTGCGAGTTTGCGGCCGTTGCTGGACAATCCGCGCTGCGAGTGGGACCGGCCGGCGGTGACGCAGGTGGTTCGTGCTGCGAAGGGCGGGGATGTGCGCGGCTACTCGCTGCGGACGGAGCGGCATCGCTACACGATGTGGAATCAGGGGCGCGAGGGTGAGGAGCTGTATGACTACGCGGGGGATCCGCGCGAGCTGAAGAATCTGGCGGAAGATGGCGCGGCCGGGGTGATGAAGGCGCAACTGCGCGGGCGGTTGCAGAAGATCATCGCGTCGCGGCTCAACTGAGCAGGGCGCGGACGGGCTTGCCCTTGCCGTCTTTGGTGACGTAGACGGGGCGCTTCTCCACCTCGACTCCGGCGTCGGGGGCGATGCCGAGCGCGCTGTAGATGGTGGCGTGGAGATCCTCAATGGTGACGGGGTCTTTGACGATGCTGCACGGGCGCTCATCGGCGGTCTGGCCGTGGAGATAGCCGCGCTTGACGCCGCCCCCGAAGAGGAGGACGCTGCCGGCCTCGGTGAAGTGGCGGTGCATGCCGTAGTGCTGGGGGGACGTGATGCGATCGGGTTGCTTGACCTGGTTTTGCACTTCGCGACCGGGCTTGCCCTCGGTCATCATGTCGCGGCCGAATTCGCTGGCGAGGATGACGAGGGTGCGATCGAGGTGGCCGGAGCGTTCGAGATCGCGGATGAGGCGGGCGACGGGGCGATCGATCTGGGCTTTCATGCCGGCGGCGCGCTCGTGGCCGTTTTCGTGGGAGTCCCAGTGGCGGAAGGGGATGTATTCGGAGGTGATCTCGACGAAGCGGGCGCCGGATTCGACGAGGCGGCGGGCGAGCAGGCAGCCGAGGCCGAAGCGGCCGGTGTTGTAGGCGTCGTAGGAGTCTTTGGGCTCGAGGGTGAGATCGAAGGCCTTGGAGGCGGGCGACTGGAGGAGGCGGTTGGCGTTCTCCATGGAGCGCAGGAGCGACTCGCGCTGGAAGCTGGAGCCATCGCGGGCCATGGGACTGGCGGCGGCGAGCTCGCGATAGGCCTCGTAGCGGCGCTGGAAGCGGCCGCCGCTCATCTTGGCTGGAGGCTGGACACTGGCGATGGCGTCGCGCGGATCGGTGATGAGGAAGGGGCCCCACTCGGTGCCGAGGAAGCCGGAGGTGTGGAAAGACTTCAGGGGGTCGCTCTCCGCGCCGATCTCCATGTTCTGGCCGACGACGAGGAAGGGCGGCATGTCGGGGTTCTTCTGGCCGAGGAGCTTGGCGACCCAGGAGCCCATGTGGGGGACGGCGACGGCTTGTGGCGGCTCGTAGCCGGTGTGCCAGTGGTACTGGTGGCGGGAGTGGAGGATGAAGCCGAGATCGCCGACGCGGTGGGAGCGGATCAGGGTGCCGCGGTCCATCACCTGGGCGAGCTCTTCCAGGCCCTGGGAGAAGCGGATGCCATCGACGCTCGTGGGAATGGAGGGGAAGGTGCTGAGGACGCGGTTGCTTTCGAGATTGTTCTCGTAGGGGGTGTAGGTCTTGGGGTCGAAGGTCTCGGTCTGCGCCATGCCACCGGCCATCCAAAGGAGGATGACGGAATCGGCGGTGGCTTTGGGCTTGGCGGGCTGGGCGAGGAGATTGGGCGCGGCGCCGGTGAGGGCGGCGAGGGCGGCGGCCGCGGATTGGCGCATGTAGTCGCGGCGGGAGAGTCCTTGATAGAGGTCGTTAGTTTTCATGGCCTAGTGGATGAACTGAAACTCGGGGGTGAGGAGGAGGGACCAGAGGAGATCCTCCAGGCCCGCGGGTTGCGTGGTGGAGGTGCCGGCGGTGAGGATGCGGGCGGCGACGGCGGTCTCTTTGGGCGTGGCTTCGCGTTGCAGGAGTTGCAGGTAGAGGGTTTGGGCTAGGGTTGCGGGGGACTTGCTGGCTGCGTCGGCCGATTGATTTGATTGCTGGCCGGCGGAGGGCTTGGCGATGCGGATGAGGCGATCGGGGTCTGGCTTTTCTTTGAAGACGAAGAAGCGGACGGCGGGGCTGATGTCACTGGCGCGGGATTTGTCGTCGATGGTGGCCTGGGCGCGGAAGCGGGTGTAGCCCTTGCCCGCGATGTGGAGGACAGGCGCGGGGGTGACGGGCGTGGCGCCCTCGGGGCCGATGAGCTCAGCGTTGGCCCAGAAGGCGATGACGCGGGCGGGGTCGTAGGAATCGACGTCCTGGATGAGCAGGTAGAGCTCGCGGGCGCCGGTGATGTCGATGTCCACTTCCGATTTACCGGAGCGCATGAGTTTGCTGTCGTAGAGGTTTTCGGGGGCAGGCGGAAGCTGGCCGAGCATGGCGCGGGAGGCGCGCTCGAGGCGTTGGGAGAGCTGCGGGCCGTTGGTGAGCTCGAGGGCCTGGAAGGTGGTAGCCTCGGTGGCGCGCTCGGTATAGACCTGATCGCGGATGGGGCGGCCGAGGGCGCGGCTGAGCGGGTCTGATTTCAGGCGCCACTCGCGGGTGTAAGAGGCGTAGGCTTCGTTGCGGGGCGCGTTGATGCGCCAGTCGCCGGTGACGGCGGAGATGGTGTCTTCGAACTGCTCGGCGGTGAGGCGGCGGAGAGTGGGTCCGCGGAAGACGTAGGTTTTGTCGGCCGAATCGGGCGCGGCGGGCATCTGGTAGGCGCGCGAGGTGATGATCTGGCGGAGCAGGTGCTGGAGGTCGTAGTGGTGATCGGCGAAATCGGAGGCGAGCCAATCGAGGAGATCGCGGTTCCAGGGCGGGACGTCCATGTCGTCGGCGGGCTCGACGAAGCCGCGGCCGAGGAGGGCTTTCCAGTAGCGGTTGACGATGGTGCGGGCGAAGCGGCCGTTGTCGGGATGGGTGAACCAGGTGGCGGCGGCGCTGCGGCGGGAGTCCATGCTTGTGTCGAAGGCGACAGTGAGATCGGGGAAGGGGAAGCGCGCCTCGGCCATCTGGCCGGTTTTGACGTCGCAGCGGACGAGCTCCAGTGGCTCTTCCGAGAACATGGCGGCGAGGCCGTAGGTGTCGCGGAGCTTCCAGCGATTGACGAAGCTGTCGTGGCAGGCAGCGCATTTCAGGTTGACGCCGAGAAAGACCTGGGCGCTATTTTGGGCGGCCTGCATAGGCGGATTCTGGCTGGCGCTAACGACGCCGCGCCATGTCATGCCGGTGAGGAAGCCCTCGGCGCCACCCTTGGGGGCGGGGTTGAGGAGGGTGCGGACGAGCTCGTCGTAGGGCGTGTTGTTTTCGAGGGCAGTGAGGAGCCAGGCGGTGATGGACTTGCGCTCGCCGTGGTAGATGACGCCTTCGTCGTTGCGGAGGAGGTCGTTCCAGAAGCTGATCCAATGCTCGGCGTAGGGGCGGCGGCGGGCGACGAGTTGATCGACGAGGAGGTTGCGTTTGTTTGCGGCGGTGTTTTGCTGGAAGGCCGCGAGCTCCTGGCGCGTGGGCGGCAGGCCGGTGATGTCGAGCCAGGCGCGGCGGGCAAAGAGTGAATCGGCCACTGGCTGGGCCGGGGGGAGTTTATTTGCGGCGATGTAGGAATCGATGAAGCGGTCGATGGGGTTGACGGCCGTGCCGGCGGGCACTGGAGGGCGTCTGGGGGCGAGCGCGGCGAGGGGCGGGCCGGTCTCGAGGGCGCCGTCCCAGATTGCGCCCTGATCGACCCAGGCGCGGAGCAGAGTGATTTCCTGCGGGGTCAACGGCGCGCCGGAGGGGGGCATGCGGAGGCCGCGCTGGCCGGTGACTTTTTGGATCAGGAGGCTATCGGCGCTATGGCCGGCGACAATGGCGGGGCCGCCCTGGCCGCCGCGCAGAAGGTCGTTGCGGGTGTGGATGCGGAGGCCGGCTTGGGGCTTGCCGCTGGAGTGGCAGGCGAGGCAGCGGGCGGTGAGGATGGGTTGGACTTCCTTGAGGAAGTCAACCTTCTGCGCGGCAGCGAGGCAGGGCAGAAGTAATGCGATAAAGGTGCGGGTAATGCTCATACGCCCAGGTGCGTACAAGTGTAACTCAAGGACGGCGTACGGCGACAAGTGTGGAATCGTCGTGGGCGGGGGCGCCGTTCTGGAACTCCTCGACGGCGGAGCGGATGGCGGTGATGACGGAGACGCCGGATTCGGCGCGGTGGCGGCGGACGAGCTCCAAAAGAGTGTGTTCACCGAACTCGCGGCCGTCGGGCGACTGGGCCTCGGAGACGCCGTCGCTGAAGAGCAGGAGCAGGTCTCCGGGGTTTAGTGTGCCGGCGCCTTCGGCATAGTTGAGACCGCCGAAGATGCCGACGACAGGGCCGCCGGCGGTGAGCATTTCGGAGGCGCCGCTGCGGTGGATGAGGTAGGGCGGGTTGTGGCCGGCGTTGCAGTAGGAGAACGAGCCGGAGGCGGGATCGAGTGCGAGGAGGAAGAGCGTGACGAAGCGATTGCCGGGGCAGGAGGCGGCGAAGATCTTGTTGAGGCGGGAGATGATCTCGACGGGGCTGGAGGAGAAACCGGCGAGGACCTGAGCGCGGGCGAGGAGGCCGGACATGAGCAGGGCGGCGGGCAGGCCTTTGCCGGCGACGTCTCCGATGAGGATGCCGAGGCGGCCATCGGGGAGTGGGAGGTAATCGTAGAAATCTCCGCCGACGGCGCGGCAGGGGATGCTGGCTCCGCAGAGCTCGATGCCGCGGATGGCGGGGGTTTGCTTGGGGAAGAGGGAGCGCTGGATCTCGGCGGCCTGTTCGAGTTCCTGGCGGAGGAGCTGTTCCTTTTCCTCGACTTCGAGGAGGCGCGCATTTTCGATGCGGGCGGCGGCGATGTTGGCGAGGACGGTGAGGAGGCCGAGATCGTCGGTATTGAAGACATTGACCTCGTCGGGGGAGTCGACGTAGATGAGACCGATGACTTTGTCGCGAGTCTGGAGGGGCACGGCCATGAGGCTGCGCACTTTCTGACCCATGAGGGTGCGGGAGTCCTTGAGGCTCTGATCGAGGTGGAGATCGGCGATGAGGAGGGATTCGCGTTTTTGGAGGACGCGATCGCGGACGGCGCTGCTGATCTGGAACTCGTCGCCGAGGGCCGCGCCGGGGACGAGCTCGCCGTTTTCGAGGGTGAGGACGACACCGCGGCGGGCGGCGACGGATTTGAGAGTGAGGTCTAGGACGAGCTGGAAGAGCTCGGGCAGAGTGCGGCGTCCGGCGAGCTCGCGTCCGGCTTCGAGGAGGGCGCTGATGAGAGCGGCGGAGCGAATGGGATCGCGGGAGAGGGCGGCGGGGAGAGCCTCGCCCTGGCTGACGACGTCGTTGAGGGTGCGGGCGATGCGCGGTGCGTCGGCGACCGTGCTGGGCATGTCGGGGAAGACGACGCGGGCCTTGCCGCTGGTCTCCGGGTTGGGATGAAAGAAGAGGATGAGGCCGCCGGCTTCGATGCGATCACCGGAGCTGAGGAGCTGGCGGCCCTGGAGGGGGGCGCCGTTGAGGCGCGTGCCATTTTTGCTCTTGAGGTCCTCGACGAACCACTGTCCGTTTTCGGGGCCGATGGTGAGGTGGCGGCGGGAGAGGGCGGTATCGGAGATGAAGGGGTAGTCGTTTTCGGCGGCGCGGCCGAAGGAAACGAGAGCGTCCCGGAGCTGAACCAAGCGGGAGGAGCCGTCGCTGAGGTTGATTTTCAGTGGTGGCACAGAGCCTTCTAGTGTAATGCCTTTACGGAGGCGACGACGCCTTCGGGGATTGGGAGGGTGGGGGTGCAGGCGGCGGTTGGCATGACGGGACTGCCATCGGGCGCTGGTTCACCGAGCGCGACTCCGTTCATGCAGCGGCGGTAGCGCGAGACGTTGAGGTAGACGGCCTTGCGGATGCGATTGAGGCCGCCGACGGGCTCGTGTTGGGGTAGGGCGTGCCAAGGGGTGAAGGAGAGATTTTCGCAGAAGCCGGCGGGCTGTTTGGCGGCGGTGTCCTGGCGGGGAATGGTGAGGCGGGCGACGGGGACAAAGGGGGAGTCCTTCTCGGACCAGAGTACGGTGGTGTCCTCGACGGGCATATTTCTGGTGGGGTCCTGGAACTGGACGAGGAGATCGAAGCAGTAGGGGCCGCCGTCCTTGACCTGCTCGCGGAGGGTGGAGGAGAGGCGGTCGGCGGCGAAGTTGAGGCGGCTGGAGCCGGGGAGCTCGTTGCCGCTGCCGCCGCAGGGGACGCGCTTCAGGGAGTATTTAGCGAAGCGCTGGGGACCGTAGCGGTAGGCGGTCATGGAGTGGTACTGCGGGTCGAGGACGGAAGAGGGCGGCATTTTGAGGATGTCGATGCCTAGGCGGAGTTCGCGCAGGCGCCAGCGGAGCGGGTTTTTCGCGTAGCCATCGAAGAAGTAGGCGAAGACGTTTTTGGGCTGGCTCCCGGCGCTCTGATACGCGGTGAGCTGGGCGTAGTTGGGGACATCGCGGATGCAGAAGACTGGGTTATCGATCATGAGGAAGTCGTGCGTGAGCTCGTTTTCCTCACCGTCCAGGAGTTTGCGGCCCTCGACACCGAGGACTTTGAGGGCCAAGCCATGGGCATCGGGCTTCCAATCGGGTTGGAGAAAGGAACTGCCGGTGGAGAAGCGGATCCAGGCTGGGTATTCCTTCTTTGGCGTGGCGAAGAGGCCGATTTGTTGATTGGGCTGGAGCTGGTTGACGCGGAAGTTGGCGGCGACGCAGCCGAGGGTTTTGGTATGGGCGTCGCGACGGTAGTAAGTGGGGCCGTTGGCCTGGATGGCTTCTTCGCGGCTGACGTTGACGGTGCGGATGGCGGAGGCGGCGATCTGGGAAATGTAGACGTCCTCGCCGGGCGGCACATGGACGCCCATGGGGCCGAGGGGCGGGGGTGCATAGGTGCGGTAGAGGCCGACGGCCAGGGGGATGGCGATGAGGGCGGCGATTGCGATTCGCGTTTTGGTCATGGACGGCCTCCGGTGGGCGCTTTCGCGGTGCAGGCGTAGGCCGGCGGTTTGGTGGAGCAGGCGGGCAGATTGGTGTCCTCGTGGATCTTGAGGTATTCGATGAGCGCCCAGCGATCGGAATCGCTCAGTTCCGGCCCGATGACGCCGTTGGAGGGGGGCTCGCAAGGCTCCCACTTCTTGTAGCCGGCGCGGAATTCGTGGCCGATGTTCCAGTTGCCGCGGATGGAGGTATCGAGCCAGAAGCCGCCCTTGCCAAGGGGCTGGGGGAGAATGCCGACGAGGACGGGATCGAATTCAAAGCGGCCGACGAAGAACTTCTTGGAGCGTTTGTCGGGGGGAGAGCAGCTCGTAGAGATTGGGGACGGAGCCGTTGTGGAGATAGGGTGCGGTGGCCCAGACGCCGCCGAGCGGGCGGGCTTTGTAGACGAGGAGGACTTGCGGGAGATCGAGGGCGCCATCGCCGTCGTACTGCATGGCTTGTTCGGGAGTGAGGCGCATATCGGCGTAGGTGCGATTGCGGAGAAGAAGGCCGAGCACGTTGAGGCCGCCACCGATGGTGAGGGAGCGCAGGTTGAGCGAATCGAGCGCCGCGGCTTTGGCGGCCTTGCCATCGGGCGGGGCGGGGAGGTTGGCGCGTTTGGCGTAGGCTTCGCGGCGCTGTTGCTGGATATCGAGGAGCTCGCCGACGAGGGCGCGGGCGTCGCCATCGGAGACTCCGGTTTTGGAGAGATCGATGCGGATGTTATTGAAGTTGAGGGCGGCCTGGGGGTCTGTGCCGATGTCCTGCACGGGGAGAAGTTTTAGCTGCCAAAACTCGTCATTTTTGGCGCGTAAAGGCACATAAACGGCACGATCGTACTCACTTTTGAGACAGGGCTGGTGGCAACCGGCGCAGTGCTGGAGGTAGAGTGCGCGGCCCGACTCCGCCTTCTTGCGATCGATGGGGCCGAGGATGTCTTCGGGCCACTTGGGCGGAGTGAGAGTGCGGATCCCCTTTTCCTCGATGGTCTTGAGGTTGTCGATGAGGGTGGCGCCGGTGAGGCGTTCGGAGGGCGGGACGGGGCGGCCGTAGAGATCCATGGTGTGGAGGGTGGCGCCGACGCCGAGCGATTCGCCCATGTTGCGGGCCATGGGCTGGGCGACGGAGCCGGTGTACTGGACCCAATCGAATTTCCAGATGTCCCAGACGGCGGGGTAGCTGACCGGGGCGTCGGCGACGCGGTAGTTGGCCTCGTCCATCTCCTCGGCGAAGACCTTGTTGGAGATGCGGCCGACGGCGTCTGTGCGGCCGAAGCCCTCTTCGACGGGATAGAGGTGATTGCTCTTGTCGGTGATGGCCTGTTTGACGAAGGAGCGGAGGACGGAGACGAGCTCCCAGCGGAGGGCGCTCCTGCCGGCGGAGGTGTAGCCCTGGCCGAGGACGTTGCGGGCGAAGCGCTCGAAGGCGAAGGGATTGATGACGGTATTGAGCATCGAGGTGACGAGCTCGGGCCCGAAGTGGCCGATGGACATGGCGGTGAAGGCGTGCATGGCCTGGCCGCCGTCGATGCGGATGGCGACTCGCTCGCCGGTGGTGGCGCCAACGTGGAGCTCGCCGGTATGGCAGGCGGCGCAGGTGATATCGAGGACGTCTTCACGAAGGGCCCTGTCGTAGTGTTTGGTGAAGCCGACAGGCATGTGATTGGGATTCTGCGGCGTAGTGGCGTCGTCGACGATGAAGCCGAGCGCGCGCATGTGGTCCGGGCCGGCGAACTTCTTCCCGCTGAAGGGGAGCTCGAGTGCGGCGAACCAGGAGTAGCGGAGGTTGTAGAGATTGGTGCCTTGCGGGGTGTAGTAGTAAGTCTGCCGGTAATCGGAGGTCATGGAATCGCCCCAGCCCTGATTGAGGTAGACGGTGCGGTTGACCGGGGCGTGAGCGGGGATCTGGGAGCTAGGGTAGTAGAGGGCGAAGGCGACGAGCGCGAAGCTGAGAGCCCAGAGGAGAAGCCCGACGATGAGGACGCGTTTCAGGACGGCTTTGACGGTCCATTGCTCGGCGGTCAGGAGGGTGTGGTAGATGTGGGCGGCGAGGCGGCGGAGGAGGCTCCAGAGGGTGTGGAGGACGGCGCTGACGATGGCGCCGATGCGGTGGAATAGCTGGCGGAAGATGTCGAGGATTCGCATGGGTTATTCGAATGCGGGCTTTTTGCCAGGGATGCGCATCTGGCAGGAGATGAGACGGCCGGTGCCGCCGAGGGTGATGTAGGCGGTGCGGCGATCTGGACCGCCGAAGGTGATGTTGGAGGGCAGGGGATCGGCGGGGCCGATGTCGATGGGGATCCATTCCAGCACTTTGCCGTCGGGCGAGACGACGATGATGCCGCCGCGTGCGGTGGGGTCGGCGCCGTTGGGCAGCAGGGCGGCGACGTAGACGTTGCCAGTCTCGTCGACGTTCATGGAATCGAGGCCCGCCTGATAGGGCATGGCGGCGCTAAGGAGATGGGAGTTATCGAGCCTGGGGGGATTGGGGCGGATCTGGCCGGGGCCGTCGAGCTCCCAATAGAGGATTTTGCGGGTCCAGGATTCGGTGACGTAGAGGCGACTCTCGCAGGGCGAGAGGGCGATGCCGTTGGGCGACTGCAGGGGGAAGATGAGCTCCTGGATGGAAGAGCCGTCGGGCTGGGCGTAGTAGACGCCGGTGATGTCGCGATCGCGCCAGCGGTCCTTGCCCCAATCGGTGAAGTAGAAGCCGCCGTGGCTATCGAAGACGAGGTCGTCGGGGCTGCGGAGGGGTAGGGAAACGGTGGCGCCGGTGACGGGGTGTTTGGCGTCGAAATGGGTATAGAGGGTGGTGACTGCGCCATTTGGCGCGATGCGCTGGATGCTGCCGCCCACGTAGCTCTCCGGCTGGCCGAGGGCGACCTTGAGGCCAGGGAGATTGAGGAAAGAGAAGCCGCCGTCGTTGCAGACGTAGATGGCTCCATCGGGGCCGGCGGCCAGGCCATTGGGGCCGCCGCCGAGGGTGGCGTAGAGTTCTTTGACGCCGTCTGGACGGACGCGGGTGACGGTGCCGCCGCCGACCTCAGCGACGAGCACGGAGCCGTCGGGGCGGTAGAGCGGGCCCTCGGGATAGTTCAGGCCGGATGCGAGTTCACGGAACTCCGAGGTGCGGAAACTCGGCTGGGCGGGAGCTGGATGTGCCATAAACCTCTCAGGGGTGAAAGATCCCCGCTTGGATGAGACCGGCGAAGTGCGGCTCGGCGCGTTCGCGGGAGCGGGTGATGTGCGTGAGTTCGGTCAGGTATGCATCCTGATTCGTGTGCGGGTTCAGGGCGAGCACCTGCCCGATGACTTCCATGGCTTCGGAATTGCGGCCCATATGGCCGAGGACATTGGCCATGGCGACGAGGACGAGAGTGAAGCGGGGCTGGAGTTCGACAGAGCGGCGGGTGGCCTCCAGCGCGTCTTCGAGCCGGCCGAGGCGGACGAGGGCGCCGGAGTGGAAATAGAGCCAATAGGGCATGGAGGGATGATCGGGGGTGCCATCGATGACGCGAGCGAGGATGCGCTCGCCCTCTTCGATCTCGGCGCCTTCGCCACCCCAACCCAGGGCGAGGCCGAGGTAGCCCCAGGCGACGAGGTTGAAGGGCGCGATTTTGACGGCGCGGCGCAGGACCTGGACGGATTTGTCGTAGCGGGAGCAGTGGAGGAGAACGAGGCCCGAGTTTTCGAGAACCTCGGGCTCGGCGGGCGTGAGCTGCATGGCGCGTTCGGCGGCGGCGAGGGCGTCGGCGCGGTCCTGGACAGGATTTTCGGAGGCGCTATTGATGATGCGCTGGATGAGGTAGAGTCCGAGGAAGGCGTGGGCGGCGGAGTAGTTGGGGGCTATTTCGATGGCGCGGCGGAGGAGGCTGATAGCTTCATTGATGCCCTGCAAATTGTAGGACTGGTTGATGAAGTGATAGGCCTTGTGGACGAGGCCCCAAGCGTCGAGGTTTTCGGGTGCGGCGAAACTGGCGCGGGAGGCGTGCTCGCGGATGAGCTGTCCGCCGGTGGCTCCGGCGACGGCGTGGGCGATGTCTTCCTGGACGGCGAAGATGTCCTCGATGCCGCGGTCATAGGTATAAGACCAGAGCAGGGTGCCCTCGAGGGCGTCGGCGAGCTCGGCGATGACGCGGATGCGGTTGGCGGCACGGCGCAGGCTGCCGGTGACGACGTAGCGGACGCGGAGGGCGGCGGCGACGGCGGTGAGATCCGGGGAACCGCCCTGGAAGCGGAAGGAGGCGACTTGGGAGGCGACGCGGACGCGCGGCACACCGGCCAGGGCGCGAATGATCTCGGAGGCGATGCCGATGGCGAGGTAGGAGTCTTCCGGATCGGCGGAGAGGCTGAGAAAGGGCAGGACGGCGAGGGGGACGCTCTCGGAATCGATGCTGGGTGGGCCGGAGGGATAGCGCGAGAGCGAGGAGACGGCGGAGAGCGGGGCGGAGGAGAGGGAAGCGGGGGGCGGGGCGTCAGAGGGCGCGTGGCCGGCGGAGACGCTTTCCGCGGTGAGGCCGGCCAGAACCTCTTCCATGGATTGAAAGCGCTTGGCGGGGTCTTTTTCGAGGGCGCGCAGGATGAGCGATTCCAGGCTGGCGGGGAGTTTGGGGTTGACGCTGCGCAGGGTGGTGGGCTCGCCGAAGGTGATGGAGTGCATCACGGCGAAGGGGGAGGCCCTGGAACGGCCTGGAGCCTGTCAGCATTTCGTGGAGCAGGATGCCGAAGGAGAAGATATCGGCGCGGCGATCGACGGTTTTGCCGAGCGCCTGCTCGGGTGCGGTATAGGCCACGGTGCCAAGGAATCCGCCCTTGACGGTCATGCCCATGGTGGCGGTGGCGTCCTCGTCGTCCTGCACAACTTCCACCTTGGCGAGGCCGAAATCGAGGATTTTGAGGCGTCCGTCGGCGCACTGCATGACGTTGCCGGGTTTGAGATCGCGGTGCACGATGCCGGCCTGGTGGGCCACGCGGAGAGCGTCGCTAATCTGTCGGGCGTAGGTGAGGGCGGTATCGAGTGGCAGGCCGGTTTTTGGAATGAGGCGGGAGAGCGACTTGCCCTCGATGTACTCCATGACGAGGAAGACGGAATCTGATTCCTCGCCGAGATCGAAGATGGAGACGATGTTGGGGTGGTTGAGCGAGGAGGCTGCCTGGGCCTCGCGGAGAAATCGACGGCGGCCGCTGGAATCGGAGTTGCCGGCAGAGAGGAACTTGAGCGCGACCATGCGTTTGAGGCGTGTGTCGCGGGCCTTATAGACGACGCCCATGCCACCCTCGCCGAGCTTCTCGACTACCTCGTAGGGGCCGACCATCTGGCCGGTCATGGGCGGCGCTCCTGGCTGCACACGCGACGCACCTCGCAGGGAAACACTACGGACGCGAAGGTGAGGCGGCCCAGGCTATTCATGATGGTGCAGTCCAGAACGAGTAGAGAAATTCTAAACCGTTAAGCCATGCGCGGTCAACAGGATAAAGGGCGCGCCGGCGGATTGGTGACCCGCTTAGGTGGATTCGGCATGGCGAACGAGACCGGCGATGCCGCCAGCCCCGTCAAAAGTGGCGCAGAGATCTTCGACGATGAAGCTGCCGAGCTTGCGGTAGCTCTCGGTTTGGGCCTCGGTGAACCACTGATCGGCGGTGGTTTCGTGGGGAAATGTGGGGTGGGCGGCGCGGTAGCTGAGCACGTCGGGCGGCTCGGAGCCGTGGAGCATGGGCTTGATGTAGAGAAGGCGGCCCTCGGGCGCGTTGGGATCGGCGTCGGCATAGAGGATGCGGGCGACGGCGAAGGAGCGCTCCTTCTTCTGGAGAGGGTCAAGCTGGCGGGGGTCGAATTCGATGCGGATGTTGAGATCGATGCGGATTTTGCGGAGGGCGTTGCCGAGGTCTTCGTATCTGTAATTTGGATCGCAGCCGGCATCGAGGACGACGATGGTGCGGCAGCGGCGCAGGATCATCTCGTAGAGAGCGAGGTTTTCGAAGTGGCCGCCGTCGGAGAGGTAGACGTAGGGGCCAGCGTCGTCGGTTTTGCCGAGGGCCTCGCGGACGATGGAGGAGACCGCGGAGCGGGGCCCCTCGTCCTTCCAGGTATCCTTGCCGGCTTCACCGGGATTGCCGAGCCAGGAGCCGAGGCGGGCGTTGAAGAGCATCATGGTGAAGCTGACGAGGGGGGAGGAGTTGTAGCCCATGTTGGGGCTGGCCGCGGCACCGGAGATGGTCATCGCGTTGCCGAGCGTGATGCCGCCGCCGTAAAGGGCTGAATCGCGGTAGCCGAGGCTGAGGTTGCCGGCGCGGTAGGGAGAGACGGTGAAGCTGGTGGCCTTGCGCTGTTGCCAGGCGAGACGTTTGCTGGAGACGAGGTTGAGGGCCATGTTGACGACGTGGAGGGGGCGCTGGCCGCGGAGCTCGCTGATGGGCAGGTCATCGTTATTGCAGAATCCGGTGAAGGGGTGAGGCTTTTCTTCGCACTTCGAAGCGCCGAGATAGGCGCGGGAGAGACGATTTTCGTACATGGCGTGGAGCGAGAACTTGTTGACGTTGACGAAGCGCCCCATGGACCAGCTGAGCAGGAGCATGAGGGCGGTGAGGGCAAGGGCGGTGGTGGCGGGCAGTTCCACGACGATGAGATGGTGCTGGTACCAGGCGCCTTTGGCGAGGCCGGTGGAGGTGAGCAGGAGGTTGGTGAGGAGCGTCAGTCCGAGGAAGAGGCAAAGGAGGAAGACGGGCAGGGCGAGTTTGTAGAGGAGAGCGACGGCTTTGTCGGAGGAGGAGGTCTGCTCCGGGCTGGCCTCGGTGGCGGCGGTTTTACCGCTGTTGCCGGCTAGGGCTGTGACCAGGCCGCTGATGCCGCCGGCAGAGGCGAGGATGGCGTGGGCCATGGAATCGAGTTGGAGAAGGTAGTGGGGTAGAACCAGCACGAGGGCACAGATGGCTACCCAACCGACGCTGAAGGCGAGGGCGTAGGCGGCGGAGCGGCCGAGCCATTCGCGGTCTGCCTCGTGGAGTGTGCGGCTGGTGCAGCCGACGAGCACGACCACGCCGAGAAGCAGGCCGCAGATGAGGAGAGGCGGCCCGAAGGCGGCGTAGAAGCAGGCGTCGGAGGTGACGTCAGAGATTTCATTGGATGGGATGACGGAGTTGAACAGCCAGTGGGTTAAGGCATAGGCGGCCGCGCCGGAGGACATTCCCCAGATGAGGATGGCCAGGCCGAGATCGAAGACGCTGGTGGAGCGAATGCCGCGGAGGGCTTTGAAGGGCGTAGCGAGCATCAGGCCGATCATGCTGACGGCGGAGAGGAGCAGGCCTGAGCCGGTGAGTTCGAGCGCGGTGGGTACTCGATCGAGGTCGTCCCAGACCCACCAGAAGGCGAGGAGAGAGGTGACGCTGCAGAGCACCATGGGGAGCAAACAGTTTCTGATGAACTGGCGGCTGGTATTGGGAGCGCGGCCGAGGCTGGGGAGGTAGCTGACGGTGAAGTAGGTAGCCCAGGAGAAGGCGATGCCGGCGATGGCGAGGAGGGCGACCTGCACGTAGCCGAAGTTGTGGACGGGATCCGGGCTGAAGGGCGGGTTGAGTTGGAGGAGGGAGACCAGGACGCGAGGCGCCAGGACGACGAGCAGGAGCAGGGGTAGCATGACGGTCCAGTTGAGGACCAGGTTGCGGAGGATGATGGCGATCATGGTCCAGGTGTCGGGTGAGCCGAGGCCAAAACGCGGCGTGAGGTAGTTGTTGTATTCGCGCAGGTGCTGGATGGGGTCGGCTTCGCTGGTTTCGGGTGTTGGTCCATCGGCAGTGCCGGAGAGGCGACGGATGACCTGGGCGATGCCGCCTGGCGCGCGGTGGATCCAGGCGCTCAGCCAGCTTCCGATGTAGCCGCCGCCTGAGACGGTGGAGAGGTAGTGAAAGCCGGGCAGGAGATTTCTTTCGGCGAGGGCGGTGATGGCGCCCCAGGCGAAGGTGGCGCTGCGGATGCCGCCGCCGGAGATGCAAAGGGCGGTGAGGCCATCGGGCGAGGCGTGGATCTGGCTGTAGAGCGTGGAGAGCTGGTAGTTTTCCGAACCGGCCAGGGGTGGTGCGATGGGGAGGCCCAGGCTAGCGTATTCTTCGGCGAGAATGTCCGGCAGTTTTGCAGGGGCGCAGGGGTCTGGTTGAGCTGGCATGGATTTTGGGTTGCATTTCAATCTGAGGCTAACGGACGGGAAAGTCAAGAAACAATTGGGGATGCAGGAGTGCGATAACATCAAAGGCTGTTCAGGAGGAATCTGATCCATGCGCACTTTGTTGTTCATCTGCCTGTTCGTGCCGTTGTTGTTGGCGGAGGACATCCGGAACACGAGGACGCCGAATACTGATACGCCGGTGGCTCTGGCCGCGCCGGCCTCGCGGCAGCAGTGGGAGGCGCGCAAGGCTGTATTGCGGACGCAGATTCTGAACGCGGCGGGCTTGCTGCCGATGCCGGCGAAGACGCCGCTGAACCCGGTGGTGACGGGGCGGATTGAAGCTGCCGAGTACACGATTGAGCGGGTGGCGCTGGAGACGCGGCCGGGCTACTGGCTGGGCGGGAACCTGTACCGGCCGAAGGGCAAGGCGGAGCGGCATCCGGCGGTGATCCATCCGCACGGCCATTGGAACTATGGCCGGCTGGAGAATCAGCCTCTGTATTCGGCGCAGACGCTGGCGGCCAATCTGGCGCGGCGCGGGATGGTGGTTTACATGTACGACATGGTGGGGTACAACGACACGGCGCAGACGCCGCACGATTTTTCGACGCCGGCATATCAGTTGTGGGGCTTCACGCCGCTGGGGCTGCAATTGTGGAATTCGATCCGTGTGCTGGACTATCTGGCGGCGCTGCCGGACGTGGATCCGTCGCGGATTGCGGCGACCGGGGCCTCGGGTGGCGGCTCCCAGGTGTTTCTGCTGGCGGCGGTGGATGACCGGCTAGCGCTATCGGCGCCGGTGAATATGGTGTCTGGGATCATGCAGGGCGGCTGTGTTTGCGAGAACGCACCGGGGCTGAGGATCGGGACGAACAACGTGGAGACGGCGGCGATGATGGCGCCGAAGCCGATGCTGCTGGTGGCGGCGACAGGGGACTGGACACGGAATGTCCCGCGGGTGGAGTATCCGGCGATCCGGAGAGTGTACGAACTGTACGACAAGGCCGCGATGGTGGAGGCGGTGCAGTTTGATTCGCCGCACAACTACCACAAGGAGAGCCGCGAGGCGGTATATGAGTT
Organism: Bryobacterales bacterium; assembly: GCA_016721425.1. Taxonomy (GTDB): domain Bacteria; phylum Acidobacteriota; class Terriglobia; order Bryobacterales; family Bryobacteraceae; genus Paludibaculum. The sequence continues at coordinate 184,512 of JADKID010000007.1, forward strand.
TTTGCGCAAGCACCTGACGACGGAGAAGTCGGCGTGGAAGGAGCGGGCGACGGAGATAGAGAAGATCCAGGACATGATGGTTTGGCAGAGGACGCCGATGCCGGCCCATGCACGCACGTTTGAGCAGGTGTTCGCGGAGTGGAAGACGGAATCGCGCGGGCAGAGCCAGAAGGCGACGGCGGCGGAGTTGCGCGGGCGGTTGCGGCTGGTGTTCGGGATTGCGCCGGGGGCGGGCGACTTTGCCGCCACGGTGCCGCACCGAATGATCGAGGGACGGGGGCCGGCCGTTTTGGCGTTTCATGCGGAGGGGATGGACGCGGCGGCGAAGCTGGTGCCGGCTGGGCGAGCGGCGCTGCTGATCGACGTCTTTCAGACGGGCAGCGCGCGGGCGCCGCGCAACCGGAGCCACAAGCAGTTCCTGACTTTCAACCACAGCGATGACGAGGCGAGGGTGCAGGATATCGTCTCTGCTATTGGCTACTTACAGGCAAGAGATAAAGCTCCGGTGGAGGTGTTGGCGAGCGGGCAGGCGCGGTGGTGGGCGCTGTTTGGAGCGGCTGCGAGCGAGGCTCCGGTACGTTTTGCGGTGCGGGCGCAGGAGTTTGATGGCGGGGATGCGGCGGTGGAGAAGAACGTATTTGCGCCAGGGTTGCAGCGTGCGGGCGGGGTGGAAGCGGCGCTCCGTTTGGCTGGGTCTCAGTAGTTCCCCCTGTTGACAGCTTATGGGGGGATTGATAAGGTGAATACTTCGCGGTCCTACGACCGTCTTGCCGCAAGGCTTATTTGCATCGGATGAGCATGTCTGTTGTTTACTGAGAGCCGTCGATGAATCAGCCTTATTTTATTGTGGTTTTGGCTCATTCGCTGCACGGGCGTCTGCGCCGGTTCCATGTCGATCAGAAAGTTGTGTTCGCCGTGCTCGCCTTGGCGCTGCTGGGCGGCTTCACGCTGTTCGGGATGGTATCGAGCTATTTACGGATGGCGTGGAAGGTAGCCAACTACAACACGCTGCGGGAGGAGACCGATTTCCTTCGGGCGCGTTATCAGAAGCTACTGACAGAGGCGAACCAGACCAACGAGCAGATGGCGCAGTTGCAGGTGTTTGCTACCGAAGTGGCAGTGGCCTACGGGATCAACGAGCCGGGCGCGAAGACGGACAGCAGACGGAGCGATATCAATGATTCCAGCCTGCTGCCGAGCCTGAGTGAGACGTTGCAGCAGTACAACCGTCTGAAGACGGCATCGCTGAGCACCACCTCGCGGTATGCATCGAGGCGTTACCTGACGAACAATATGCCGAGCGTGTGGCCATTGATGGGCCGGTTGCTGAGCCATTTTGGGCAGCGGCAGGATCCGTTCTACGGTCATCAGGCGTTTCACGCGGGCGTGGACATATCGGCCGCGATGGGCGCGGCGGTGCGAGTGACGGCAGATGGCGTTGTGGTTTCAGCCGAATGGGGCGGAGCGTATGGCAAGTTGATTGTGGTGGATCACGGCAACGGTCTGCAAACCTACTACGCGCATCTTTCGCGCATGGACGTGATTCCGGGCCAGGAAGTGCGAATGGGGCAGGTGATTGCAGGGGCCGGGGCGACGGGCCGGGTAACGTCTCCGCACCTGCACTACGAAGTGCGGCGGGGCGGCGGCCCGGTGAATCCTTACACGTATCTGTCGAAGTCCGTGATGACGGCGGGAACAAACACGACGCGCGAGTTTGGATTCTAGTACAATTTAGCCCATGCGTCTCTGGGCTGGACTCTCTCTACTGCTATTCGCCTGTGTGCTCAACGCTCACGACGGGCACGACCATGTAATGCCGCGGATGGTATCGACGGCAAAGAACTTTCTGGCTTCGCTGACGGCGGAGCAGAGGGAGAAGGCACTGCTGCCGTTTGACGGCGATGAGCGCTTTTTCTGGCACTACATTCCCTCCGATGACATTCCAGGGCGATTCCAGCGGCCCCGTATGGGGCTGATTCTGGCGGAGATGACAGCGCACCAGAAGCACCTGGCGGCGGCGTTGCTGAGTGCCGGGCTGAGCCAGCAGGGCTTCATCAAGACCACCACCATCATGAGCCTGGAGGATGTGCTGCGCATCCTGGAGAAGGACCAGAAGGGCCGGCGGAATCCGGAGAAGTATCACTTCACCATATTTGGGGAGCCGAGCGAGACGGGCACTTGGGGCTACCGGGTGGAGGGGCATCATGTGAGCCTGCATTTCACGGTGGTGAAGGGCAAGGCGGTGGGCAATCCGACGTTCCTGGGTTCGAATCCGGCAGAGGTGCGGGAGGGTCCGAGGACTGGGTTGCGGGTGTTGGGGGCGGAAGAGGATAAGGGGCGCGCACTGATGATGGCGCTGACTCCGGAGCAGCGCAAGGTGGCGCTGGTGGCCGAGAAGGCGTATGCCGATATCCTGACGGAGCGGACGCGCAAGGCAGCGCTGGCAGGGCAGCCGAGCGGGCTGGCGGCGGCGAAGATGACTACGGCGCAGCGCAAGCTGTTGGCCGTGCTGATGGCGGAGTATGTGGACAATCTACCGGGCGAATTGGCGGAGCAGCGCCGGGCGCGGATCCAGGCGGCGGGCAACAACTTTCACTTTGCCTGGGCGGGGGTGGTGGAGCGCGGCGGGCCGCACTACTACCGCGTGCAATCGCCGACGTTTCTGATTGAATTTGACAATACCCAGAATGGCGCCAATCACGTCCATAGCGTGTGGCGAGACTACGAGAACGACTTTGGTGTGGATCTGCTGAAGGAGCACTACGCGACGGCGCCGGGCGGGCACGGCCACAACGCCGCGGCGGCGAAGAAGTAGGAGAGGGCGGCGTTGCTACAATTAGGGGCATGAGCCTGTCGAGGCGCTCGCTGCTGGCTACGCTGGCTCAACCGTTATTGGCGCAGGTCGGCCCGGCGCCGGTCCCTTCGGAGTGGGGGCGCTATGCCGACTCCGCGACGGAGTTTGAGGTATTGCGGCTGACAGGAGTGGCGCACGCGAGCGTGATGGCCGGGGCGCCGGGGCGCGGAGTGGACCGCCGCAGCCGCAGCCTGCTGTATGCCTCTGACCGCACGGGATCGTGGCAGGCGTACGTGATGGACCTGGGCAAGGGACAGAGCCGTGCGCTTACTCTGGTGGAGGGACTGGACGCGGAATCGCTGACATTCTCCGCCGATGACAGAGCGGTGTTTCTGGGCGCGGGCGCGGTGATCCAATCGGTGACGCTGAATGGGCTGCGCAGCCAGGAACTGTGCCGGGTCCGCGATGGGTGGAAGCGCTCTGGACGACTGGCGCCGACGGAAGACGGGACGTCGTTGTTTTTCTGTGAAACACGGGAGAAGGTGACCGAGCTGCGTCGTCTGCGGTTGCCAAAGTCCGCGGCCGAGACAGTGATGCAGAGGCAGGGCGGAATTTTGGAGCCCACGCCCAATCCGCGGCGGGCGATGATCCTGTGGCTGAGCGAGGCAGGGGAGTTGTGGGTGGGCGGATTTGACGGTGCGGGGCAGCGCCGGGTGGAAACTCCGGCGGGACGAGTGTTGCAGGCGCTGTGGTCGCCCGATGGGCAGTCCATTTACTACCTGCTGGCTTCGGCTGATCCAACGCAGCTGAACGCGATCCGCGAGCAGGAGCTGGATTCGAGAGCGGACACCTTGGTGGCGCGGACCAGCCAGTTTGCGGCTTTCTGCCGGAACGCCAACGCTACGGTATTTCTTGGGGCGAGCCGCAGCAAAGCATCGCCGGCAGTGCTGGTATTACTGCGCGCGACGCGCCGCGAGTTTACGCTTTGCGAGCACAAGGCCACCGATCCCCACGGTGTGGCGCCGGCCTTTACCCCCAACAGCCAGAAGATCGTGTTTCAGAGTGACCGGGAGGGCAAGCCGGCGCTGTACATGATGAACGTGGAGAAGTTGATTGAGAAGACGGACTCGTAAGTGCAAATGATGAATTTCCAGGCCTCCGCTATTCTGTTTGACCTCGACGGCACGCTGGTGGACTCCACTGTTTCCGTGATTCACCATTGGCAGCTTTTTGCTGAGCGGCACGGGCTGGAGTTGCAGGACATTCTGGCGATCTCACATGGGCGGCGGACGGAGGAGACGATCCGCATGCTGGCGCCGCACCTGGATGCCGTGGCCGAGGCGGCGCGGCACAATCTGGCGGAGACGGAGGAGACGGAGGGCACGCGGGAGGTGCCGGGCGCCGGTGCGCTGCTCGCATCGATCCCGGCGGAGCGATGGACGATTGTGACGTCGTGCCCGCGGCCGCTGGCTGAGGCGCGCTTGCGGGCGGCGGGGCTGCCAGTGCCGGAGCGCATGGTGACCTCGGAGGAGGTGACGGCGGGGAAGCCGGCGCCGGAGTGTTATCTGCTGGGGGCGGAGCGGCTGGGATTCGCGGCGGAGCGCTGCATTGTTTTCGAGGATGCGCCGGCGGGTGTGGCGGCGGGCCGGGCGGCGGGAATGGCAGTGGTGACGGTGGGCGAGACGGTGGCGGATCTGCGTGCCGTGCGCGTACACGGAGAGGGAAATTCGGAGCTGAAAATCGTGATACAGTCGGCGGTGTGATACTCGATCGCCGCCAGTTTCTCGCCTCCTCGGTTGCGGCCGCCGCGCCCAACCCGCCACAGAGCAGCCTGCACAGCCATGTGAAAAAGCATCCGCTAGCGATCACGATGTGGGATTTCTCGTGGCTGGAGCGGCGCTGGCCGGGCGCGGGTTACGAGGATTGGGATCTGGCGCTGAAGGAACTGAAGGAGCGCGGCTACGACGCGGTGCGCATCGACGCCTATCCGCACCTGGTGCAGGCCGGGGCGACAAAGACGTGGGAGTTGCTGCCGCACTGGTGGTTTCAGGATTGGGGCGCGGCGTCGCGCTGCCGCGTACAGGTGCAGCCGAACCTGAACGAGTTTATCCGGCGGTGTGCGGCGCACGGGATCTGCGTGGGGCTCTCGACGTGGTTCCGTGAGGATCTGAATAACACGCGGATGAAGCTGGCGACGCCGGGCGCGTTGGGTGCGGCGTGGAAGGCGACGCTGGATTCCATTGCCGCCGATGGCCTGCTGCCACACATACTCTACGTGGATCTGTGCAACGAGTTTCCGTTGGATGTATGGGCCCCGTTCACGCCGAAGGGACTCTCTCGGGCCACGCCGGCGGGCGTGCAGTGGATGAAGGAGCCGATTGAGATGTTGCGGCGGGCGTACCCGGCGTTGGACTATACGTTTTCTTTCACGAGCGAGTATGAGAACTACGCGAAGCAGGACGTCTCGATGCTCGATTTCCTGGAGCTGCATCTCTGGATGACGCATTTTTCGGACTTCTACAAACAGGTGGGTTATCACTACGAGCGCTATGACCTGAAGGGCTACGACAACCTGGCGCTGAACGCGGAGCGAATCTACCGCGCCAACCCGAAGCACTGGCAGGCGCGGCTGGAATACGGGGTGGACTTTCTGGCGAAGTGGTCCGTGGCGGCGAACAAGCCGCTGATTACGACGGAGTGCTGGTCTCTGGTGGACTACAAAGACGGGCCGATGCTGCCGTGGGACTACTTGCAGGAGTTGTGTGTGTTGGGGACGCAGCGGGCGGCGTCGGCGGGCCGGTGGGTGGCCATTGCGACGTCGAACTTCTGCGGGCCGCAGTTCCGCGGGATGTGGCGGGACGTGGCTTGGCACCGGCGGTTGACAGACGAGATCCACGCCGCGCGGACGCCGGCGGGATTCTGATCAGGCGGGGTCTTCGAGGACGCAGACGAATTCGGCGATTGTGACGTTGCGATCTTCTTCCCGCAGTTCCCATTCCTGGAACTCCGGGTTGCCGGGCTTCATGCGGATCTGCTGGTGGGTCCAGCTATCGCCATCGGATCTCTTGGAGCTGTCATAGCGTTTGATGGTGTACTCGCCGCCCTCATCCATGGTGGCGATGCGCTGAACGATGAAGATGCCGTTCCTGCGGGAGCCGCCGTAGTAGGAGCGGAAGACGCAGAGTGAGCCGTCGGGAATGTGCGGCTCCATGGAGCGGCCGTGAATGCGGACGATGAAGAAATCGTCTGTGAGCCCGCGGCGGCCGGGGATCTCGGCCTCGATCCACTCCCTGGCATTAGCGGCGCGTGTGGCGCCGGCGGTGGTATCCGCGCCGAGGCCGCCGGCGGCGAGATCGATGGGGATCAAGGGCAGATGGGTCTCGTAACGGCGGACGGTGGAGCGCACCGTGCGGCGGTAGAGGGCGTTGGCGGTGCGGTCTAACTCGCCGCAGATGGTGGGGCAGGGAGGCACGATGCGAATGGTGTTGGAGAGAGTCTCGTCCAGCCACTGCAGGAATGCGGCGGTCCCCATTTCCTGCTGTTTCCGCGGCAGGTCATCGGCGATGGCGCGCAGGACCTCGGCCTCTTCGCCGGCGAAGTCTTCCCAATCGCGGCGGAAGCGGAAAGCGCACTCTCCGGTTTCGGGGTCTGTGAGGACAATGCCGCAGTTCTCGCCGAGGGCTTCGAAGACACGGTATTCCGCCGTTCGAGTGGTGAGCGGCGTGCGGATTTGGGCGGAACCGTGCATGGGTCTGTTGGGCTTATCGGTAAGACGGTTTGAAGAATTAGGGTGCGAAGGGGTAATAACCTTCGCGGGCGCGGACTTTAACATTAGGCAGGGCGACGCGGACTTCGATGCGCCGGAATGCCTTGGGGGCGTCGGAGTTGGCGGGGGTATAGCGCAGGATGTACTGCGTGGTGATTTCGCCGGCCGTATCGGAAATCGCCTTGACGATGCCGCGCATGATGGCGGAGGCATAGCCGCCGGTGCCGACTTTCAGGGCGAAGTTGCCTTCGTCCGAGGGTGTGGAGAGGTATCCGCTGACGTCGGAATAGATCTTTTCGAGCGGATAGACGACGCGTCCGCCGGTGGCCTCGGCCAGCCGTTTGAGATTGGGATCGCCTTCGTTGGCAAAGCCGAAGGCGACGGTGGAGACTCCGTAGATGGTGACGAGATTGCGCTGGGCGAGCTCGACGACCTCGTTCAGGTTTTTCTTGCTGGAGTTATCGTGGCCGTCGCCGACGATGACGATGACGCGGCGCGGTTCAATGGGCTCGCCCTTCACGAGGGTGCGGCTGGTGCAGGCCTGATAGACGGCGTCATACAGAGCCGCCCCGCCTCCCGGCTTGATCTTCCGGACGCGATCGAGGATCTTTTCGGGGTCAGAGGTGGTATTCACCATCAACTCGGCTTCGGTGGAGTAGCCGATCATATAGCCGGAGAAGCGCTTGTCTGGTTTGGCTTCGGGCTCCATGGTGGCCAGGATGAGGTCCTGGATGGCTTCCTTGAACTTGTCCCAGTGGAGGCGATTGGTATTGGAGAGATCGAGGAGAAAGCCGATGACGACGGGCTGATTGCGCTCGCGGGTGAAGTAGCTGATCTGCTGGGGCCTGCCCTCGTCGAGGAGTTCGAAATCGGCCTTGTCCAAATCGCGGACAAACTTGCCGTTCATGTCCGTGACAGTGACGGGGACGATGACCTCGCTCACCGTGGAGCGAAAGGCCTCTTCGGCCCGGAGAGCCGGCTTAGCCGCGCCGGCGGCCGGGTTCTGCGCCAGCGCACCGGTTGCGCCGGCCACGGCTGCGGCGCCGCCCAGGATGATTTGTCTGCGTGAATACATATCTGCTTGCTTTCAATTATAGGAGACGCGGGGCCGGCAGGCGTCGCCGCGCCGCAGGAGTCTATTTCCTGAAGACCTTTTTGCGGAGGTCGGGCCAGAATTCCTTGAAAGCGTTGGAGCCGGCGCGGGCAGCGAATCCGACGCCAACATTGTAGGAGATCTGTCCGATGCCCTTGGCGCTGTGGGGCATCCAGACGTTCTGGATGGTGTTGCCGCCGACGTTGCCGATCGTCCGGGCGAAGGCGAAGCGGGTGCGTCCGTCCCTATAGGGCGTGAAGAAGGTCATCTTTACGATGTGGCCGGCACGGCTGCCGAAACTGCCCGAGGCTTTGCGGTGGTAACGGGGATCTTCGCCCCAGATTGCGCCGAGACCGGCATCAATGCCGTTGGCCATGGCGACGTTGGCGGTGCGGGAGGCCAGCCGGCGGCCGAAGCCGTCGGGGCTGCGTTTCCACTCTTCAGGATTATTCCAGACGGTGCTCCAGCCCGAACCGAACGCGCCTGTCAGCCAGCTGGTTGGTCCGAAAGTGGATTGTGCCCACCAATCCGCGCGGTCATCGGAAGTGGGCGCAAGATAGGGAGCGGGCGTGCCTGGCAGGACTGGCTGCCGTTGGGCGAACCCAGCCAGGCAGAGCCCGGCGCCCAAGGCAAGGACCATGTGCAGCTTCATTCCTCCATGATGGCATGGGCAGTATCCTTTGCGTCCAGCCACCCGTCGAACTTATGATGGCTCTGTCGGGTTGGCCTGTATCCGCCGATCCAGTTGGGATAGGGAGTTCTCCATCATGCGGCTTGCACCAGTCCTTGTATTTGCACTTTGCCTGCCTTTCACTTTCGGTCAGGCGCCCCTGCTGTTCTGGAGTCCGGCGATCTCGATCTCCTTGCCGGCCGGATCGACCGCGGCTTTGACGGCGCCGGCGACGCTGACGAACTTTGGCGGGGCGTTCAGTTATGTGGCGACGTCGGACCAGCCGTGGATGAGTGTGAGCCCGGCGAGTGGAACGATCGGCGCCACATCGCCGCAGAGTTTCGTAATCACGATCCAGCCGGCGCAACTCGCGGGAGGCACTTGGACCGGTAAGATCACGGTTACCCCCTCGGTTGGATCGGGCACCGCGCCAGCGACTCTGGACGTGACGATTCAGGTGGAGGCCCTTAGCTTCGTCTTCAATCCGTCCGTCTTGGAATTCACCATCAGTCCGGAATCCACCGAGGCCAAGCCGGTGACCATCACGCTCTCCGATGGCACGACGCGGCCGATTTCGGCTACGGTGGTGGCGCTGAGCGGTCCGGCGAACTGGCTGACGTTCACCAACAACAGTCCCTTCATCTCAAATGAAGCAATCCAGGTGCGGGCCAGCGCCGCGGGGCTGGATCCGGGCATGGTGGTGACGGGCGAGATCCGGGTGACGGGTACGACGGTGGCGGGGTTGACGGGGACGATCCCGGTGAAACTGACGGTGGCCAATCAGGGTGTCGGGTTCACGGTGATTCCGTCGCAGCTGAACTACTACGTATTTGGCACTGTGCAGCCGCCGCCGCAACTGGTGCAGGTGCTGGCCATTGATGGGCGGACGATGTTCTTTGACCTGTTCCAGAGCGCAGGCTCGACGCCCATGAGTCTGTCGATATCCAGCGGTGTGACACCGATGTTTTTCCAGGCGCAGATGGATACGTCGAGTACGCCCACACTGCCGCGGGAGGATAGTTTCCGGGTGACGCCGCGCGACGGCTCGGCGGCGGTGATCACGCCGGTGAAGACGGCGCTGGAGCCCACTCGCGTGAACGCCATCCCGCAGGTGGCCGATGGCGGCGGCTTCCAGACGTCGATCACGGTGGTGAACAACGAACAGGTGCCGGTGCAGGTGGCGGTGAAGTTCTACAAGTCTGATCCGGCGACGCGCGCAACCTCGCCGTGGACTCCGCCGATGGAGGGCAACGCCGCGGTGGAGAACATCCAGATCCCGGTAGGCTCGTCATGGACCGTGCAGACGGCCGGCACGTCCAGCGTGATCTCTTCCGGTTGGGCCGAGGTGGTGTCGGACAAACGGGTGAGCGGCCTGGCCGTCTTCCGGCAGGTGCAGCCCGATGGACGGATTCAAGAGGCCGCGGTACCGATCAACAACGGCCTGATGCAGCGCAACCTGCTGCCGTTTGACAACACGAACAGTTTCGTCACGTCGATGGCTGTGGCCAACCTCAGTTCGACGGAAGTGGGCAAGGTGCGTGTGGCGTTCCGCGATCCGGCGGGCAAACTGATCCGCATTGACCGGCTGAAGGACATTCCGGCGCGCGGCCACACGGCGTTTGAGCTGAACAAGGAGTTCCCATATCTCGGTGGTTTGAGCGGCACGGCGGATTTCTGGGTGCTGGGCGGGAATATCTCTGTTCTGGGGCTGAGGTTCTCTCCTTCGGGCGCGTTCACAAGTTTTGAAGTGCAATCGCTGAACCGCCGGCCGGGCGGCAAGAAGGCTATCCCGCAGGTGGCGGACGGCGGTGAATTCCGAACCAATATCACGCTCGTCAACAATGACGCGGCGCCGGCGCAAGTCCGGCTGCGGTTTTGGAAGGATGCGGCCAACAATGGCACGGCGCCGTGGACCATCGCGTTTGAAGGCGGAGTGAATCCGGATGCCATCACGATTCCGCCGGGCAACTCGGTGACTCTGCGTTCATCGGGGGTGAGCCCCACGGTGCTGTCGGGCTGGGCGGAGGTGCTGAGCGACCAGTATGTGACGGGATTCGCGGTGTTCCGGCGCTCGCTGCCGGGGTCGCCGGATCAGGAAGCCGCCGTGCCGGTGAACATCGCCACGCCGTTCCGGTCTATCCTTCCTTTCGACAACACGGCCGGCTTCACAACTTCGGTGGCGATGGCAAATCTGAGCGCGGTGGTGCCGTCACAAGTGAATCTGACGTTCCGGGACGCGCAGGGATTGAGGATTTTGGAGACGGTACTGCCGGAGCTGCCCTTGCAGGGGCACAAGGCTTTTGAATTGACCAACCTCTTTCCTGTGCTGAACGGCAAGTCCGGCTCGATGGAGATCTCGGTGATCAGCGGCGAGATTTCAGTGCTTGGATTGCGCTTTGCGCCATCGGGTGCGTACACGTCATTCCGAGCCCAGCCGTTGGTGCAGTAGTGGGAAAAGCCCCCTGGCCTGATGGGCAGGCGAGGGGGCTTTTCGGATGGAGTGAAGTTGACTAGCGCTGGACGCGGCCGCTGCCGCCTTCTTTCAGGAGCGATTCGACCTCTGCCTTGGTAAAGCGGTTGAAGTCGCCGGGCACGGAGTGCTTGAGGCACGATGCGGCCACGGCGAATTCCAGCGCCTCTTCGTGCGAGGGCAGGGACAAGAGGCCGTAAATCAGGCCGCCGCCGAAGCTATCGCCGCCGCCAACGCGGTCCACGATGTGGGTGATGTCGTAGTGGCGGCTCATCATGAAGCGTTCGCGGTTGTGCATGCAGGCCGACCAGCCGTTGTGCGAGGCTGAGAAGCTCTCGCGCAGCGTAATGGCGATCGCCTTCAGATTCGGATAGGTTGCCAGGACCTTCTCGGCGAGCTTCTCGTACTGGGCCGAATCCAGCTTGCCGGAGTGCACGTCTACGTCGATCTTGACGCCCAGCGCCTTCTGGCAATCTTCTTCGTTGGCGATGGCGTAATCGACGTGGAGGACGAGCTCGGACATCACTTCCTGAGCGGACTTGCCGTACTTCCAAAGATTCTTGCGGTAGTTCAGATCGCAGGAGACGGGCACGCCCATGGCCTGGGCGGCTTTGGCGGCCTCGATGGAGAGATCGGCTGCCGATTGCGACAGGGCAGGCGTGATGCCGGTGACGTGGAACCAGCCGGCGTCGGCAAAGATGGCCTGCCAATCGAGATCGCCGGGCTTGGCGAGGGCGATGGAGGAGTTGGCGCGATCGTAGACGACCTTGGAGGGCCGCTGATTGGCGCCGGGCTCGACGAAGTAGATGCCGAAACGGCCGGCGGCGCGTTTGATGAAGGAGGTATCGATGCCGAAGCCGCGCATCTGGTAGACGAAGGCATCGGTGACGGGATTATCGGGCAGAGCCGTGACGTAGCGGGCGGGGAGGCCGTAGTTGGCGACCGAGACGGCGACGTTGGCTTCGCCGCCGCCGAAGGTGGCGACGAGCATGGGGGACATCATCAAGCGCTCGTAGCCGGGAGGCGCGAGCCGCAGCATGATTTCGCCGAAGGTGACGACAGTTTTCTTGGACATGGAATGAGACCTCACTTTACCGGACGGATGAAGTAATGGGACCAGCGACCGCGACGGCCTCCAGGCCGAAACTGGCATCCATCGAGGGCAGGCCTTCGAAGGGCAGCATGGTGGAGGCGGGCGGGCGGGCCTGATCCAGGAATTCGAAGCGGACCTTGCGCACCAGCTCCGCCAACTGCGGCGAGAGCGGGTAGATGTTGAGCATGACCGTGTTCTTCAGGGAGGCGCCGGCGGCCTGCATCGTTTTTTCGAGGCGTTGGAACGCCAGGCGGGCATCGGATTCCTGATAGCGGAAGGCGAGCTGATCGCCGGCGAAGATCAGCCTGGGCGCCGATACCAGCGCGAGCTGCGAGTAGTTTTTCGAGGCGGGCAGCCCCTCCGGGTTGAGCAGCACCACGGGGGAGGCGGGTGCTTTGGTGAGCCTGGCCGCGCCCTCGCATTCCGCCACCTGCCTTTCGGCTAGGCGCTGGGTTTGGACGATGGTGATCTGCGCCTTGGGGAAGGACTGCGCGACGGACTCGCGCATGGTGGCGAGGCCGTCCAGGGAAGTGACGAAGCAGCCCACGCGCAGCATTTGATCGGGAGCGGCGGAGGCGGCTGTCAGGGCCTGCTTCAGGCGCTCGACGGATTGGCGGACGAGCACAGTCACGGGCTCCGGGCCGGCGGAGTCCTGGCCGGAGATCAAGGCGAGGCCATGGGGATTGACGGGGCGCTTTTCCTGCAGTACTGCCTCCAGTTGGACCTGAGCCCCATCCATGGGAAGAGCGCCGACTTGCACGACGCTCACCACGGGTAGGGTCAAGCGGCGTTCCGTGAACACTTCCGAGACGATGGCCTGTACGCGGCGCAGATCACCGGTGCCGGCGACGAAGGCGCGGATCTTGATGAACTGTGCGCCGCGCGAGGCGGCGAGCAGTGCCTTCAACGAGTCGCGGGTTTGTTGAGATAGCAGTCCCTTGGCCGTGAGAGGCGCCGTGAGGAAGCCCAGGCGGGCGGTTTCGGCGGGAATGGCGAGGGGCGGATCCGGCAAAACCTCAAGCGTCTGCGTGAAGTCCGGGTCCTTCTTTTTGGATCGTTGATTGGGAGCTGCCACGGCCTGCAACAGAAACACCGCTGCCAGCGCTGCCACAGTCGCCCGATGCGTACTTGTCATGGCGATGAACCATCATCCTACCAAAGCCGCGCCCTCCAGTTCCGGCAAGGCTCCATTTCTGGCAGAATGGTGAAACCACGAGTATTGTGTCCTCATTTATCCCACGTCCGAATCTGGATCTGATCGACCTGCTGCTGGGCGAGCATGCGTCGATCCTGACGCTGTTCCGGTATTACGAGAACACGTTGGCGACGCTGGATCTCGCCGGATTGCGCGCGGCCGGCGCCGTGCTGGAGGCGGTGCTGATGGCGCACGCGATTGACGAGGACGGGTTGCTGTTCGAGGCGCTACCGGCCGGGGAGCGCGGGGTGCACGAGACGCTGAGCGCGATGTGCGGCGAGCACAACGAACTGCGCCATTTGCTGGAGGATCTGCCTGGCATTGAGGACGTCACGCGGGCGCGGGGCCAGTTGCGGCGGGTTGTGGAACTCGCGCGCGAGCACTTCGCCGTGGAGGAGCGGATCCTGTTTGGCCTGGCGCGCCGTGTGCTGCCGCAGGAGACGCTTTCGACGCTGGGCGGCGAATACGCCCGGCGGCGCGGCCTCAGTGCGCTAGCGTAGAGCCAGCGCCGTGATGACGGCATAGACGATGGAGAGCGTCATGGCGCGCAGCCCCACGACGCGCAGTTTGGTATCCAAGTTCATCGTCGAGAGATCGAGGGCGTGCGCGGCGGCGGCGAGGGTGGGCGCCGCGGCCAACAGCATGGACCCGCGGGCAGCGAGAGCGGCAGCGACGCCGGCGAGCAGGCCAATCGCCAGCCAGGTGGCTCTGGCGAGGGCATGATCGGCCATCCATGACCGGCGAGCGCTGATGGCATCGAGGCGGGTGTGGACGGCCAGGATGCCGGCTGCTCCCTGGAGCCAGCAGAGGCCCCATAACCACCAAGCCCACAGCGGGAAGTTACCGGTGGCGGAGCGGGCCGCCAGGACGGCGGTGAAGGTCAGGCCGCCGCAACTGAGTGCCTGCAGCCAGACTGAGCGTTGCCGGTTGTGCAGGGCCATCCACACAGTGCCCAGTGTTGCCGCAATCGCGCCAGCGCCCATCACAGCAGCCAGCAGTAGCCCCCAGGCGCCCGCCAGCGCCGCGCCGAGGATGATCAGTGCCGTACCCAGGGCGGCCATCCAGCGCCGCGCCAGGGCGCTCTCCGGGTGCTGGTCGCGCCAGACCCAGTGTTGCCGCGCGAGCACCAGTAAGGGGTCGCGCATCAGGAAGAGCGACAGTGCCGCGCCTAGGGCCGCGACGGAGAGCAGGCTGGCTCGTCCTGCCACGAGCAGCGCCGCCGCGAACGGCGTCAATAGCAGCGACCAGGCTCCGTGCTCTCTAGGCCACAATTTAGGAAACCCTCTCCGGCCAGTTTCTCATTCCTGTATCCTGTACTGCATGCCTGTGCCGGATTGGGACCACTACTATTTGGAAATCTGCCGCGTTGTGGCCAAGCGCAGCAAGGATCCTTCCACCCAGGTGGGGTGCATCATCGTGGGGCCGGCCAAGGAGATCCGCTCCACGGGCTACAACAGTCTGCCGCGGAAAGTTCGCGACATCCCGGAGCGGTTGGAGCGGCCTGAGAAGTATTTGTGGGTGGAGCACGCCGAGCGCAACGCCATCTACAACGCAGCCCGGTGCGGAACGGCGCTGGAGGGGTGCACGATTTACACGGACCTGATGCCGTGCATGGATTGCGCCCGCGCCATTGTGCAGGCCGGCATTGTGGAGGTGGTCACCGACGAGACGCGTTTTGCGAAATACTCCAGCCCGCAGTACAACGAGCACTTTGAGCGCACGATGAACCTGTTTGAGGAAGCGGGTGTGCGAATTCGCGTGGTGCCGTTCGCTCCGCCAATCAGTTGATCCAATCCAGCCAAGTCTGGTATTGTCTGAGGTAACGGATGCTGCCGCTACCCCAGTTCGACCACGCGTCTGACGAACCGATCTACCGGCAGTTGTACGCTTTTGTGCGGGAAGCGATCCTTTCGGGCCGGTTGGCGCCCGGGGAGCGCATTCCGCCAACTCGCGAATTGGCTGGTCAACTTGGACTGAACCGCACGACGGTTGCTTCGGCGTACGAGCTGCTCGAAACCGAGGGACTGATTCGCGGTCATGTGGGGCGAGGCAGCTTTGTGGCGGGTCCGGCGCCGTTGGACACCTCCATTCTTTGGAACGAGCGGTTTCTCTCCGCGCCATTGGCCGATCCGCCGATTCCGTCGCTGCCGCCCGGCGGCGAGACCATCAGTTTCACCTCTGCCCGCCCGGCCGAGGATCTTTTTCCGATCGACGAGTTTCGTGCGGCGTGCCTGGAAGTGGTGCAGGGCGGGGAAGCCGCCGCCATTCTCCAGCTCGGCTCGCCGTTCGGCTACGCGCCGCTGCGGCGGCATCTGCTGGCGGGCGCGCCGGCGCACGACGATCTGCTCATCACCAATGGCTGCCAGCAGGCGCTGGATCTGTTGCAACGGCTGTTCACGCAGCCGGGTGACGCCGTGCTGGTGGAAGATCCCATATACCCGGGGCTGAAGAACGTATTTGCGCGGGCCGGCGTGCGGACCGTGGGTGTGCCGGTTGGGCCGGACGGCATCGACGTGGAGGCGCTGCCTCGTCTGATTGCCCGCGAACGTCCGCGGATGCTGGTGGTGACGCCGAATTTTCAAAACCCAACGGGCGTCACGATGCCGCTGGCCGCCAGGCACGCCCTGCTCAAGATCGCGCGCGCCGCGGGCCTGGTGCTGGTGGAAAATGACATCTATGGCGACCTGCGGTATCAGGGCGAAGCGCTGCCGACTCTGAAGCAGTTGGACGAGACCGGCGACACGTTGCAGATCAAGAGTTATTCGAAGCTGGCATTCCCAGGACTGCGCGTGGGCTGGATCGCGGGGCCGCATCCGGTGATCGTGCGGCTGGCCGATTTGAAGCAGTGGATCGATCTGCACTCGGATCAGCTCTCGCAGGCCGTGCTGCTGCGCTTTTCGGAGTCGGGCCGGCTGGCGAAGCATCGGCAGCGGATGATCGAGGCCGGGACGGCGCGGCTGCACGCGGTGCTGGCGGCGTGCCAGCAGTATCTGCCGGCCGGATCGCGCTTTACTCGGCCGCAGGGCGGCATGAATCTGTGGGTGCGGCTGCCGGAGCCGCTGGATGCCACCGAGCTGCTGCCGCGCGCCCAGGCGCTGGGCGTCAGCTATCTGCCCGGCCGCTATTTCGCCGTTTCGCGCACCGAGCCCGGGGCGCTACGGCTCAGTTTTGCGGGGCTGCCCCCGGACCGCATCGAAAAGGGTCTGCGCATCCTCGGATCGTTGTTTGTGGAAGAAGTGGAACGAATGCGGTCGGCGCGCTCCGCCGGTCTCGCGCCCGCCATAGTTTAGCCTGCCAATGCAGAAGGAGAAACCAAAGTGAACTATCTCGACGAAACATACCGCGTGAAAGTCGGCCTGGCCGAAATGCTCAAGGGCGGCGTCATCATGGACGTGACGGACGCCAAGCAGGCGGAGATTGCGGAGAAGGCCGGCGCGTGCGCGGTGATGGCACTGGAGCGCGTGCCGAGTGACATTCGCAAAGAGGGCGGCGTGGCGCGCATGTCGCAGATCAGCAAGATCCGCGAGATCATGGCGACGTGCTCGATCCCGGTGATGGCGAAGGTCCGGATCGGCCACATCGCCGAGGCGCGCGTGTTGGAAGCGCTGGGCGTGGACTACATTGACGAATCCGAAGTGCTGACGCCGGCCGACGAAGAGAACCACATCTGGAAGCGCGATTTCAAGGTGCCGTTTGTGTGCGGCTGCCGCAATCTGGGCGAGGCGCTGCGGCGCATCCACGAGGGCGCGGCGATGATCCGCACCAAGGGCGAAGCGGGCTCCGGCAACATCGTGGAGGCCGTGCGCCACATGCGGACGATCATCCGCGAGATGAAGCAGCTGACGGTGCTGAGCCCGGACGAGCTGATGGCCGAATCGAAGAAGCACCAGGCGCCGTTTGAGCTGATCCACTACGTGCACGAGCATGGCAAGCTGCCGGTGCCGAACTTTTCGGCTGGCGGCATCGCCACCCCGGCCGACGCTGCGCTGGCGCGGATGCTGGGCGCGGAGGCGATCTTTGTGGGCAGCGGCATCTTCAAATCGAGTGATCCGGAGAAGCGCGCCAAGGCGATCGTCAAGGCCAACACGCACTATCAGGATCCGAAGGCAGTGTTGGAGGCGAGCGAGGAACTGGGTGATGCGATGCCGGGCCTGGACATCCGCACGATGGATGAATCCGAGCTGATGCAGACGCGCGGCTGGTAGTATGGCGACGATTGGAATCCTCGCCCTCCAAGGCGACTTTGCAGCGCACGCTGGGGCGATCCGCCGCGCCGGCGGCCGCCCGATGGAAGTGCGTACCGCGGCTGAGCTTGCCGCCGTGGATGGTCTGATCATCCCCGGCGGCGAGAGCACCACGATGCTCAAGCTGATGGACTACTACGGCATGTTCGAGCCGTTGCGCGAGTTCGGGCGGGACAAGCCGGTTTTTGGGACGTGCGCCGGCGCGATTCTGCTGGCGACCGAGGTCATGAATCCATCGCAGGCGTCGCTGGCGCTGCTTGATATGGCGGTGGAGCGCAACGCGTACGGCAGGCAACTGGATAGCCGCGTGGCGATGCTGAGCGGTCATCAGTTGGGCGGGGATGAAGAGTTGGAGGCGGTGTTCATCCGCGCGCCCATTATCCGGCGTGTGGGCGACGGCGGCGTGATTCTGGCGTCATACCAGAGCACGCCGGTGCTGGTGGATTTCGGGCGGCATCTGGTGGCGACGTTTCATCCGGAGCTGAGCGCGGACCAGCGGGTCCACAGCCTGTTCCTGGAAAAGGTGCGCCCGTGAGGCTGCAGAAGGTCCTGTTCATCTGCATCGGCAATGCCTGCCGCAGCCAGATGGCGGAGGCCTTTGCGCGGAAGTACGGCTCGGACGTGCTGGAGGCGGAGAGTGCCGGGTTGGCGCCGGCGTCGATGATCCCCGAGGTGACGCGCCGGCTGATGGGCGAGTTGGGCATCGAGATGGAAGATCAGTTTCCGAAGTCCGTGCTGGAGATCGCCGCGCACGATCTGGATGTGGTGGTGAATCTGAGCGGGCGGTCGCTGCGGGGCTTGCCATTTAGCCGGCCGCGCGAGTGGGCGGTGCGGGATCCGATCGGCGAGAAGGAAGCGGTGCACCGCGAGGTGCGTGCCGAGATCGAGCGCCTGGTGATGAGCCTGATTCTGGAGCTACGGCAGGCCCGCCAGAAACAGGCTCCGAAAGCACGTTGACATCGGCTCCGCCGTTAGTAACAATAGGTTTGTACGCATCGTGCGGATGTGGCGGAATTGGCAGACGCGCTAGATTCAGGTTCTAGTACTCGCAAGGGTGTGGAGGTTCAAGTCCTCTCATCCGCACCAAAAAAGACGATCAGGGCTTGACGGGCTTTACGCCTACAACGGGGGCATCCGCCCCGAACTCCCCGAGTAAATTGGAATTGGAACTGAAGGATGCTGCGTGGCTCTGCGTGACATGGGCGAGCCTCAGGTTCCTGCTTCCGGGAAGGCAACTGCGGGGATGACACGATTGAAATCCAGAGGGGCCGCGCTCTGGGTTTGCCTGCTGCTCAGCGCACCGGGTGCGTTCGCGCAGAAGCAGAACGAGTCCTACCAGATGCACATTCAACGTGCGCCGGCCCCCATTGTGATGGATGGCAGCGTGCATGAAGCGGGCTGGCAAACGGCCGAGGTGGTGAACGACTTCTGGATGGTGTTGCCGATGGACAAAGGCAAGGCCAATGTGCGAACCGACGTGCGCATGACGTACGACGATCACAACCTCTACCTGAGCGCCATCTGCTATCACGGCAACGTGCCCGGGCCGTACATGGTGGAGTCGCTGCGGCGCGACTGGTCGTTCGGCAAGAACGATAACTTCATCTTCTTTCTCGACACGTTTGACGATCAGACCAGCGGTTTCACGTTTGGCCTCAATGCCGCCGGGGCGCAGTGGGACGGGATCCTCTACGAGGGCGGCAAAGCGGACCTCAGTTGGGACAACAAGTGGACCTCCGCGGTGAAGACGTATGACGATCGCTATGAGTTGGAGATCGCCATCCCCTTCAAGAGCATTCGCTACAAGAAGGCGAACCAGCGCTGGGGTGTTAACTTCAGCCGGCTGGATCTGAAGACCACGGAGAAGTCCTCGTGGACGCCCATCCCGCGCCATTTCCCCACGGCATCGCTGGCGCACACGGGTGTGCTGATCTGGGACGCGCCGCCGCCCGCCGCGGGTCCGAACATCTCGGTGATTCCTTATGCGCTGGGCGGCGTGAGTACCGATCAGGTTGCCAACACGCCCACTGCGACTCGGCACGACTTCGGCGTGGATGTGAAGGTGGCGCTCGGCTCGGCCCTCAATCTGGATCTCACGGTCAACCCCGATTTCTCGCAGGTGGACGTGGATCAGCAGGTCACCAACCTGGACCGCTACGAGCTCTTCTTCCCCGAAAAACGGCAGTTTTTCCTCGAAAACGGCGATCTTTTCGCCAATTTTGGGTACGCCACGATGCGGCCCTTCTTCAGCCGCCGTATTGGGCTCGGGGGGGTGCCGATTCGATTCGGCGCGCGACTGAGCGGGAAGCTGAACAAGGACTGGCGGATCGGCGCGATGGACATGCAGACCGGAGGCGTGGACGAGCAAGGGTTGCCCGCGCAGAACTTCAGCGTCTTTGCGCTGCAGCGCCGGATCTTTGCCCGCTCGAACATCAGTTTCATGCTGGTGGACAAGGAATCCCGCGCGTATCAGCCGGCAGGGATGCTGCCCTTGCCCTCCGCCTACAACCGCAACGTGGGCGTGGAGTACAACCTGGCGTCAAAGGACAATCTGTGGACGGGAAAGCTCCTCTTCCTGAAGTCGTTCGTGTCCGGCGGCCGGGAGGGCGGAGCGGCATATGCCGGTCACCTGCAGTACAACAGCCGGCGGTGGCTGCTCAACGGGCAGGTGGAGAACGTGGATGAGCACTACTCGGCTGAAGTGGGTTACGTCCCGCGCCACGGTTATCGTCGCGCCTCGTCAACGATCAGCTATACGTTTCTGCCGGCGGGCGGGCGGATCCTCAGCCACGGCCCCACTCTGATCAGCAGCAACTTTCTGGACTGGCACGGGTCGCTGAGCGATTACGAAACCACCCTGGGTTATACGGTGACAACGCGCAGCGGTGACGTGATGACGACCACTGCCGGCGCTGACTACGTTCGTTTGCTGCAACCGTTCGACCCGACGAATTCAGGCCGCGAGAAGCTGGACACGGGGAGCATCCATCGCTGGAAGTTCTGGACGACGAAATTCGATTCCAAGCCGCAGAGCTTATTCCGGTATGGATTCTCGTCGCTCTACGGCGGCTACTATGCCGGCGGCACGCGGCTCAATCTGACAGGCACAGCCGGCTACCGGGTGCAGCCCTACGTCAGCCTGGGCGGGGCGGTGAGCTACAACGATATCCGTCTGAAAGAGCCGTGGGGGCATACGACGTTCTGGCTAATTGGCCCTCGTTTTGATGTTACGTTGACGAACACGCTGTATTTCACAACCTTCGTGCAGTACAACGAGCAGCAGAAGAACATGAACGTGAACACGCGCGTGCAGTGGCGCTACAAGCCGGCCTCCGACGTGTTCGTGGTGTGGACCGACAACTACATGCCGGAGTATTTGCAGCCCGGGCAGAATACGCCCGGGCTGTTTACGACGAAGAACCGCGCGCTGGTCCTGAAGTGGACCTACTGGTGGAATCTGTAGATTGCAGGGCCGGGGCCTAGACGGCCGTCTTGGCGGAACTGCCCGTTGAAGTGGCCGCTGAACTACGCGCGGTCCGCGATGCTGCGCCGACGCTCTGAATAGCCGCGGAGTTGCTGTTGACCTGGCTGGCCTCGCGATCCGCACGAACCTGCTCCGGTGTGCGCACGTCCGGTTCGGAGGTTTTAACGTTCATTTTGGCGCGTGCCACTTTGCGCTTGTGCCGCTTGGCTAATCTTTTATCCATACCTCGACTCTACACCACTACGTCCTCCGGTATGCGATGGAGCTTGGGTGACAGGGTCGGTATGGGGGATTCGGATGGTTCGGTGTGGAATATGACTCACAATGAGCCAACTTCACCCACCTATGCCCCACCCATTCGCAGGGGTATCGTCCTGTAAGTGATTGATTCTTCGTTGGTGGCTGTTTGGCACGAGCCGTGCATATAAAGAGGACAACTACTAAGTCATCATTGACTTACATCCCGCAAGGTGTCCCAGCATCTTGCAAGCCCCTCCAAGAGGCCGTGCGGATCCCCTCCACACGGCCTCTTCCTCATTGAGTGGCAATCCGCGCTACACTCGATCCTCTGGAGGCACAATCCGCATGAAAATCTTCGTCACCGGCGCAGCGGGTTACATCGGGTCGGCGGTCTGCGAACTGCTCCGGACCGGTGGACACAAGGTGGTGGGGCTGGCGCGGAGTGAGGAGAAGGCGCGGGTGTTGGAGTCGTTGGGCTACGTTGCGTTGCGAGGGTCGCTGGCGGACACGGCGGGGTTGCGGAGCGCGGCAGCAGAGGCCGACGCCGTGGTCCATGCGGCGCTTGAATTCGGCCCCAGTGCGGGCACGACGGACCGTGCGGCCGTGGCGACCTTGATAGAGGCCCTGGCGGGCACCGGCAAGGCGCTGGTTTACTCCAGCGGGGTCTGGGTGATGGGGAACACCCGCGGGCAGCTGAAGGGCGAGGTGAGCGCTCTGGCGCCGCCGCCGATGGTGGCCTGGCGGCCCGCGGTAGAGGAACTTGTGCTGGAATCGAAGGATCGCGGCGTGAAGGGTGTGGTGTTGCGGCCGGGTACGGTGTACGGACGCAAATCCGGACGCGTGGGGGCGATGTTTCGAGAGGCCCAGTCGGCGGGGCGGGTCAGCGTGGTGGGCAATGGCGAGAATCACTGGTCCACCATTCATGTGGACGATCTGGCGGATCTGTACGTGCGGGCCGTCACCGATCCAGCGCCGGGCGAGCTGTTTATCGCCTGCGGGGGCATGCCGCAGCCTGTCGGTAAGATCGCGCGGGCCGTGGCAAAGGCTTGCGGCGTCGACGGCAAGGTGGAGATGATCCCGCTGGAGCAGGCACGCGCTGAGATGGGGCCGCTGGCCGATTGCCTGGCAATGGACTGCAAAGCCGGGTCCACGAAGGCGGCGCGGTACTTTGGCTGGACCGTGCGCAAGCCGTCGATCTTTGACGAGATCTTCTCGGGATCCTATTTGAGCTGAGTGAGCTTGCCGCGATCGAGTGAGAACGCTTCGCCGCGCTCCAGCACGACGCAGGCGCGGCGGGCGCCGTAGTACTGCGACAGGCCCACATCGGCCAGAATGACCTTGCCGTGCAGGCGGCTGAC
Source organism: Bryobacterales bacterium (assembly GCA_016721425.1). GTDB lineage: Bacteria > Acidobacteriota > Terriglobia > Bryobacterales > Bryobacteraceae > Paludibaculum. The sequence goes on from JADKID010000007.1 coordinate 206,919, forward strand.
CACGCCGGTTTTGGTGGGCGTGTGGCCGACGATGATTCGCCTCACTTTGTGGCGTTCGAGGAGTTGCTCGACGAACGGTGCGAGAGACTCTTCGGTGTCCTGCGCGAGGCCGCGGTGCCAGAGCGGACCTTGCGGGTCCTGTGTGACGTTTTCCTCCGGAGCGGGTGACAGGGGCAGAATAATGTCCTGGCGGACACGCTCGTTGAACCGGCTGTCGCTCCATTCGGAGTATTTGGCGGAGATGCCTCCGTGGATGAAGAGGGTGTCGGCGAGTTTGAGGGCGGCGCGTTGTTGGAGGATCCACTTGCCGTACAGTCCGGCCGGCGAGAAGGCGCGCAGGAGCTCAGCTTGGCCGAGCGGATGTTCTTTCTCCCAGCGCTGGCGGTAGCCGAGGGCGAGATCGGCGCGCTGGCTGGCGTCGCCTTGTGCCTGGGAGTGGGCCAGTTCGCGCTGGAAGTACTTCTCGCGTTCCTGTTCGCTGTTCTTGGTGCGGAATGCCTCGTATTCGGCGGGCGCCACGTAGCGCAGGTCGCCTTGCATGCGCATGGCCTCGTGGTTGCCGATCAGGCACCAGACGCGGCCCTTGGCCTGGCGGGCCTCTCGATCGAGCCGCATGAGGAGGTCGATGACCATGGGCGATTTTGAGCCGCGATCGGTGACGTCGCCGAGCTGCACCAGTTGCGCTTTGTCGCCGGACCATTTCTGGTTGTCATCGATGAGGCCTGCCATGGAGAGGACGTCCACAAAGCGATCCAGGTCGCCATGGACGTCGCCGATGGCGACAACCCGGCCTGTGCCTTGGGCGTTCAGGAGGGCGGTGGGTACTGCGGCGAGGAAGTCACGGCGTCTGAGCTGGGCCATTTAGAGTCCTTTCCCAATCAGCGGGCGGGCAAATGGTCGTACAGCACCTGAGTTTCGCCCTTTTCGGCGATGCGCGCTTCAAAGGCTTTCACGAGGAGGTCGCGGCGGATGAGAATGGCCGAGAGCTGATCGGCGGTGAGCCATGTAGAGAGTTTGGATTGGAGCGTGGCGGCATCCAGTTGGCGTAGGCGGGCAAAGAGACCGCGGTCGCAACGGAGAACGTCCTCGGGATCGTGGAGAACGTGGGCCGTCTGGAAGGCGCGCGAGTGATAGATCATCCAGAGCTTCCAACGCTTGTCGATGATGACGTTGCCCATGTTGCGATCCACGTTGTGAATGAGCAAGTCGAAGACCTTCATGACGTAAACTTGCTGGTTCCACGCCTTGGTATCGGGTGGCTTGACCGCTTTTGCCAGACGGGTCTTCTCACTCATGAGCGTGTCGTCGATCCACCAGGTGAACGAGGCGGGGCGGCCCTGGAACTCGCGCTGCACCGTGGTAGGGATGCTGTTCATGCCAAGGACGTCACCCAAGGCGAAGGCCGCCAGATTGTAGCGGTAGCTGTCATTGTCGGCCGGATCCTCCACCGTCTGGACATGCGCGTCGTGACGGATGCCGCCGAGCTTGAGCGTGACGCGCCGGGACTCGGTGACGCCCTCGGAGAGTTTCTTGCCGGCGTTGGCCTGGGCTTGACGGAGAAACTCGGCCTGGGCCGCCTCGGTGGGAGGCGGCGGCGCGAGGAGGGCAGTTAAGAGCAGGCAGGCGTAGCCGGCGACCATTGTTAGTTGACCCAGTGGGTGGCGAGATGAACGAAGGTCCGAACGGGCGCACCCGTTGGGCCTTTGGCAAGGAAGGGCTTGGATTCATCCAGCCAGGCGACGCCGGCGATATCGAGGTGGACCCAAGGCTTACCCTCCACAAATTCTTCCAGGAATTTGGCAGCCGTGATGGAGCCGCCCCAACGGCCGCCGATGTTGCCCATGTCGGCGAAGGCGGACTTGATGTATTCCTTATAGTCGTCGTCCATGGGGAACGGCCACATGCGCTCGCCCACGGCCTTGCTGGCAGCGAGGACGCGCTGCTGCAATTCGTCATTATTGGAGAAGACGCCGGAGTAAAGATGCCCGAGCGCGACGGCAATGGCGCCGGTGAGCGTGGCGGCGTTGACCAGATGGGTGCAACCCTGGCGGGCGGCGTAGGTGAGCGTATCGGCCAGGATCAACCGGCCCTCGGCATCGGTGTTGAGCACCTCGATGGTCTTGCCCTGGTAGGACTTCACGATGTCGCCGGGGCGCTGCGCCTTGTGACCCACCATGTTCTCGACGCAGGGAGCGTACATGGTGACGGGGATGGCCGGCTTAAGCTGAGCGATGGCACGCATGGCGCCGATGACAGCGGCCGCGCCGCCCATGTCATACTTCATCTTCTCCATGCCCTCCGAGGGCTTGATGGAGACGCCGCCGGTATCGAAAGTGACGCCTTTGCCGATGATGGCCAGATGGTTACCAGAGGCGTGCGGTGCGGCCGGAGTGTAGTTGAGCACGATCATCACCGGCGGCTCGGCTGAGCCCATGGCCACGCCCAGCAGCGCGCCAAAACCAAGCTGGCGCATCCGCGCTTCGTCGAGAAGTTCGCAGCCCAGGCCAAACTCGGCGGCCATCGCTTTGGCTTCGGCAGCCAGTTTCAAGGGTGTGAGTAGGTTGGCCGGCTCATTGACGAGCGTCCGCGCAAAATTCTGCGCTTCTCCGATCGCCCTGCCGCGGCGCAGTGCGTCCACCAGGACCACGGACTCTTCCGGGACTGAGATTCGAAAGCTCTTGATCGTCTTCTCGCTCGGCCTGTCGGCGGTCTTGTGCTGGTCAGGTTCAAAGTCACCCAGGATCACGCCCTCCACCAGCGCTTCGAGCATGGCGGCATCGAGCGTGATGCCTTTCAGGCGGATGGCGATGTCGCCGATGCCCTTGGGCTTGAGAGTGCGCACGATCACTCCGCCGGTTTTGCGCATATCGGCGGTCGTGAATTTGGCCTTTTCGCCGCCACCGATGAGTAGCAGGCGCGTGGCCTTCATGCCCTCCGGATGGTGGATCAACGCCGTTTCCAGCGGCTTGCCGGTGAACTCGCCGCTCTCGTCGAGCTCCTTGACGATGCCGCCGGCCAGTTCAGGGCCAGGCTTCTCGTCCTTGAAGCAGATCACTACAAATGCGCCGGTTTCGAGCTCGGCGGCCTTGGTGGTGCCTAGAATGAGTTCCATTTCGTTCCTTGTCAGATGTCGCTAAAAGCGGGCATTGCGTTGTGCCATCGCCTTTTTGGCTTCCATGTCGGCGTCGCGGTTGTGCTCGGCCTCGCGTTTGTCGTGCATTTTCTTGCCTTTGCAGACGCCCAGCTCGCACTTGAGGATGCCACCCTTGAGATAGAGCCGCAGCGGGATGACGGCCAGGCCCTTCTCGCGGATTTTGGCGTGCATCGTGGTGATTTCGGCCTGGTGGAGCAGCAGCTTGCGCTTCTTGGTGGGCTCGTGGTTCCAGATGTTGCCGTGCGAGTAGGGGCTGAAGTGGGCGTTCATCATCCAGACCTCGCCGGCCTGAATGTCCACGTAGCTGTCGCGCAACTGGACCTTGCCCTCGCGCGCCGATTTGATCTCGGTGCCGGTGAGAACGACGCCCGCCTCGAGCTTCTCCAGGACGAAGTAGTCGTGGAACGCTTTGCGGTTGTCGGCGACGGGTTTGCTGCCTGACTTATCGACGGCCAAAAGATTCGCCTCCACGCGCCAACGCCCCGCAGCGTCAATGATTTGTGAGGAGTAGTAGTGCCGGGGATCCGGGCGCGTCTGATCCTCAGTGTAACATGTGCTGGTTTGCTCAGAACTCATCTAACATGCCGAAGATAAACCGTTTAGCGGCCATGGTGGCCGTCTGTCTGCTGGTCTCCAGCGTGCCCGTGGCTACAGCCGGGAACAAGAAGGGCGACAAGCTCCAGGCCCAGGGCGCCCAAGCCGAGACGGTGCGTGACTATGACAAAGCACTGGATTTCTATGAGCAGGCGGTTGCTGCCGATCCCACGGATTCGGGGTATCTGCTGAGTCTTCGCCGAGTCCGGTTTGCGGCCGCGCAACTGCACGTCGATCGCGGGCAGAAGCTGAGGGGCGGCGGCAAACTGGAGGAAGCGCTAGCCGAGTTCCAGCGGGCCTTCACCATCGATCCGGCCTCTGCCATCGCCGAGCAGGAGATGCGCCGCACCAACCAGATGATCGAGCGCGAAAAGAAACGCAACGCCGAGCCGGGCGCTGAGGAGGCCAAGCCGGAGGAGCGGGGCCTGACGCCAGCCGAGTTGGCGCGGAAGGAGGCCGAAAAGCGCAGCGCATCGATTCTGGGCGTGCCCGAGCTGAAGCCGCTTTCGCGGGAGATCACCGGGCTGAAGATCGTCAACCAGCCCACCAAGACGCTTTACGAGACGTTGGGCAAGCTGACGGGCATTAACGTCATCTTCGATTCTGAATATCAGGATCAGAAGCGCCATACGTTGGACCTGAACCGCACGACGCTGGACGAAGCACTCGACTACGTCAGCCTGCTCACGAAGACATACTGGAAACCGCTTTCCGCCAACGCCATCTTCGTCACGACGGACAACGTCACCAAGCGCCGCGACTACGAAGAGATGGTGACACGGATCTTCTATCTCCAGAATTTGACGTCGGCCCAGGAATTGAACGAAGTGATGACGGGTATGCGGACGGTTACGGACGTCCGAAAGGTATTCCCCATTGCCTCGCAGTCTGCCATCGTGGTTCGGGGCACCGTGGATCAGGTGGCACTGGCGGAGAAGATCCTGATGGATCTGGACAGGCCAAAGCCGGAAGTGGTAGTGGACGTCATAGTGATGGAGGCCAACCGCGGCAGGACCCGCGACATCGCCATGACACCTGTTTCGGGCGGCAAGAACGGGCTGGCCGCCTCGATTGCGTTTGCGCCAAATTCGACCACCGGTGGCACAGGCACCACCATTCCTCTGAATACCATCGGAAGCCTGACGGCCGGGGACTGGTCTGTAGCGATGCCGGGCTACCTCGTCCAGGCGCTGATGAAGGATTCCAGTACGAAGGTGCTGACAACGCCGCAGGTGCGGGCTACTGACGGCCAGAAGGCGACGCTGCGACTGGGCGACCGCTACCCCTATGCCACGGGCTCGTTTCAGGCCGGCATGGGCGGCGTGGGCGTGAACCCGATGGTTCAGACGCAGTTTCAGTTTGCCGAGGTTGGCGTGAACGTCGATCTAACGCCGCGCATCCATGCCGGCGAGGAAGTGTCGATGCAGGTGGAGTTTGAGATCTCCAATATCCGCGAGCGCATCGACGTGGGCGGACTGACGCAGCCCGTCATCGGGCAGCGCAAGGTCAACCACATCATCCGGGTGAAAGAGGGCGAGGTTACGCTGATCGGCGGCCTGATGCAGGCGACGCAATCCAAGACACGCAGCGGTGTGCCGTGGCTGATGAATCTGCCCGGCATTGGACGGTTTTTCTCCAGCGAGTCACTGGAAAACAACAACTCGGACCTTCTAGTGGCGCTGGTACCGCACATTGTGCGCAGCCCGGACATCCAGGCCGATAGCGTCCGCACCATCGCCACAGGCACGGAATCGATCTACAAGCTTTCCTACACGCAGCCGAAGGAAGCGAAGGAGCCTAAGCCGGTCAAACCGCAAGGGCCGGAAGTGAGGCCGCCGGGCGGTCCTGCCGGCCTGCCGATGGCGGCGCCAAAAAGCGTTCCGCCTGCCTCAGTGGGGGATGCGCCTCGCAGCGAGCCACCTGCGCCGCTCTCGGCCACGCCGCCGCCCGTACAGGGCAACCTGGAATTGAACCAGGCCGTACCCGGCTTGGGGCGGCCTGCCGCGGGACCAGGGACGCCGGTGCTGGCGTTGCGGGCGTCGTCCGCGGAGGTTGTCACGAACGCCATCGTGCAGGTGAACGTACAAATCGATAACGTGACCGAGTTGTTCAGCGCGCCGATGCGCATCAAGTACGACAACAAAGTGCTCAAGCTGATGGAAATCAGCCGTGGCGACTTCCTGGGCGGCGACGGCCAGCAGGTGACCTTTTCCGAAACCAAGGCTGAGCAGACTGGCGCGGCCATTATCGGCATGAACCGCGTGCCCGGCGCCGGCGGTATCTCGGGTTCAGGCAACCTGGTGACGCTGAAGTTCCAGGCCATCGGCAAGGGCGTCTCGGCCATCAGTTTCGAGGAGTTGACGCTGCGCGACGCACGCCTGCAAAGCATCACAGTGACGCCGCCGTCGACCACGATTTCGGTCAAGTAGCATATGCGGAGAAGGCGATCCCAATTCGGAATGTCGCTGGTGGAGTTGATCGTGGCTTTCACGATCATGGCCCTGCTGACGGCGATGGCTGTGCCGCTGGCTCGTTTCCGCGTGCGCCGCGAAAAGGAGCGCGAGTTGCGCTATGCGCTGCGTGAGCTGCACACCGCCATCGACAAGTATAAAGACGCCTGCGACAAGAACATCTTCCAGGGCAAGCTGGGGTCGGATTGCTATCCGGAGACTCTGGATCAACTCGTGGAGGGCGTCAAGATCGCGTCCGATGCTTCGGGAAAGAAGCTGAAGTTCCTGCGGCGCATTCCGAAAGATCCCTTCACGGGATCCACCGAGTGGGGCATGCGCTCCACGCAGGACGATCCGAAATCCAACGGCTGGGGCGGCCAGAACGTCTTTGCCGTCTATACGAAAACAATGGAGAAGTCGCCAGATGGTACGCTCTATTCGGAGTGGTAAGCGCGGCTTCACGCTGATCGAGTTGATGATCGTCATGGCGATCATCTCGATCCTGGTGGCTGTGGCCGTGCCTCTCTATCAACGCTCGGTGATCCGCGCCAAAGAGGCCGTGCTGCGGCAGAATCTGTTCTCGATGCGCACGGTGCTGGACGAGTACACCTATGACAAGGCGAAAGCGCCGCAATCGTTGCAGGATCTGGTGACGGAGGGCTATCTGCGCCAGATCCCGATGGATCCCATCACAGGCGAGTCTGACTGGACTACCATCCAGGAGGACGCCATCACGTCGGTCAATCAGACCGAGCCGGGCATCTTCGACGTTCGATCCAAGTCCGACAAGAAGTCGTTGGAGGGGTCTGCCTACAACGAGTGGTGATTCGGCGAGTCGTGAGCGATGTTGAAGCATCCAACTGACGATGCCTGAAGCACGAAATGTCCTCGGCGGCGCACTCCAGTGCTGCTGCAAGAACCCTCTCACCGGCTTTTATCGCGACGGCCACTGCCAGACCGGTCCCGACGACATCGGCCAGCATACGCTTTGTACGCAGGTGACGCAGGAGTTTCTCTCCTTCTCCTATGCCAGCGGCAACGACCTCTCAACACCGCGGCCGGGCTTTCCGGGTCTGAAGCCGGGGGACAAGTGGTGCGTCTGTGTGGCCCGCTGGAAACAGGCGCTCGATGCCGGTATGGCCTCGCCCGTAGTTCTCGAAGCAACGCACGAGAAGGCCCTGGAGGTGGTGACGATGGAGGATCTGCTGATGCACGCCGCCGGAACGGCTCAGTGAATTCTGAGGGTTGTGTCGGTCAAATCTAAGCGGCTGAGACTTTCGCTGAAGAGTCCGTCGTGCGCGTGGCCGGGTTGCTGCCAGAGATAGTGCAGCAACTCGTGGGCCAGAATGCGCGCGAGAGCGCGGGGCAGATCGGGCTTCGAGCGAATGTAGGTGGCGACCTTGGCGCAATCGACCTCGACGAGCGGGTGAATGATGCCATCCACACGCTGGGTGTGGGCCATGGACCCGGCCGTGCTGACCAGCGTGGGCATGCAGGCGTGATTCACATCGACGAACACCACATGAGACGGGGTGCCGAGAGAACCGGCGTTGCTGTCGATGAGAAGTTGCGCCTGTACCGTTGAATTCGCGAAGAGGGTATCCAACTCGGCCTGCATTTGTGGCGCCAGCGCCGCGTCCTTTGGCGCCGCGAAATGAAGCAGGAGAACGACAGTTGCCAGCATAGATTCTGTCCTCTACTGCAGAGGACGAGGCGCCTTGCGGAACGGCATAGGCTGGAATTGTGAAGAACTGTGACCGGAGGGTCCGATCTGGCGATAGAATCAGGGAGCCATGATTCGACGCCGTGACATTCTCGCTGCCGCCCCCGCGGCTATTGGCTCCGCTTCGGCCGGTCTCGCCGCTCCTGCGCCGGAACTGGGATCGAAACTCGCCGCGGCCATGGCGGCGCCGGTGCTGAAGCGGGAGCTCTTTCCGGCCGCCGTGCCGATCGAGTCCGTCCAACTTCTCAAGAGCGGCCCGCACTATTTCGTGCGCGCCCGCTCGCGCGATGGAGTCTGCGGCTATGCCGACGCCCACAGTTCCGTAATGTCGGCTGCCTATCCCATCGTCGTGAAGAAAGTGGCGCCCTACTTCGCAGGTAAGAACGCAGTGGAACTGGAGTCACTCCTGCGCGAAGTCTACCTGGCGAGTTCCAACTATAAGTGGCAGGGGCTGCCCTTCTGGGTGAGCGTGGCTGTAGTGGAGATTGCCATCCTCGATCTGCTCGGCAAGGTGGCGGGCAAGCCCCTGGGTGACCTCATCGGCAAGGTGCAGCGCCGCCAGATCGCCGTCTATCGCGCCTCCGGAAATCGCGGCAACTCCCCCGAGGCTGAGATTGATTATCTGCAGAAGATTGTCGCCGAGACTGGCGCCTCCGCCATTAAGTTCCGGCTCGGCGCGCGTATGGCCTATAACGATGCCTCCACGCGCCGCGACCTGGCGATGATCCCGCTAACCCGCAAGGTGTTTGGCGACAAGATGGCGATCTACGCCGATGGCAACGGCTCCTACGATGTTCCGATGGCCATCCGCATCGGCCGGATCATGGAGCAGCATAAGCTCGCGTTCTTGGAAGAACCAGCCCCATTCGACTACTACGAAGAGACCAAGGCCATCGCCGATGCGTTGGATATCCGCATCGCCCTGGGGGAAGAGGAGGCCAGCTTGCGCGGCTTCCGCAGCATCATCGAGCACGGGGTCGCGCAGGTGATTCAGCCCGATATCCTGTATTCCGGCGGCCTGATCCGCGCAGTGAAGGTGGCCCGCATGGCGGCCATTGCCGGTCTGGAATGTACGGTGCATATGTCCGGCGGCGGCTTGGGCTTCCTCTATGTGGCTCACTTCGCGTCGTGCATCGCCAACCCCGGCCCGCATCAGGAATACAAAGGCGCCGACGATACTCTGCCGGTGTCCTCAGATACGTCTTCGCTGCAATGTGAGAAGGGAATGCTCCAGGTCCCTACCGGACCGGGACTGGGCGTGACGCTGGAGCCACAGTTTCTCGGCAGGGCAGCCGTGGTGTCTGCCTGACGGGCGCGTGCCAGGCTATGCCTTGTCTTCCCGCATCAGCAGCGCGCAGATGGGAATGAAGACGCCGGCGAAGTAGGCGTAGCGCAGCGGTGGAGACACAATGCTGGCGTCCATCAGCCAGCCCAACATACCTACATTTTCGTACCAGGTCTTAACGGCGATCTCGTTTTCACTCATCGCCACACCGGGCAGATTGACGCTACAGACCGCCACCGGCTCCGCGTCCGCTCCATCCCGGACTGCCAACAGGCGCAGGCAGATGCGATCGTTTCTCAAATACTTCGTGAAAGAGAGCACAACCTCCCGATTGCCGTAGTGCCGGACCCTCTTCCCTTCAGCAATGCAAGGATGGATCATCGGATACCTCAGGTAGTTCCGCCTCTCGGCGGCCTAGCTCATTATGCGCCGGAAATGCTGCGGCCGAGCATCTGTTTTTGCACGTCAGCGCGCCTCGTGGTAAGGCTTCTTCGCCTCGTACAGGGCGAGTTTCGCCGAGAGCATGGAGATGATCTGCTGGTTCTTCAGCTGCCGGGCCATCGCCAGATTGCGGTTCGTGAGCTGCACCGCTTCCCCGAAGCGTCCCACCTCGGCGTAGGCGGCTGCCAGCGTGTCGAGCATGATGGGATCTTTTCCCTCGGTCAGCCGCACGGCCCGCTCGGCATACGTGACCGCCTGAGCCCCGTTGCGAATGGCGCCGTTAGGGTTGGTGGCCAGAATCAACGCCATCTGGCTCAGGGTGGGTACGTTGTCGGCTTCCAGTTCGAGCACCGTCCGCCACTCGGCCAGCGCCTCCGCGGTCCGGCCCTGCACGAAATACAGCGCCGCGCCGTAGTAGTAGTGTGCCTCGACGAATTTTGGATTCAGCGCAACGGCCTTCTGGAAATGCGCCATCGCCTCCTCCACCCGCCGTTGCGGCATCAGCATCGCTCCCAGCGCACTGTGAGCCTCCGCAGAATTTGGATCGGACGTCAGCGCCTTTTCCAGTTGCGACACCGCTTCATCCATCCGGCCCGTCTCGGCCAGAGCGCGGCCCAGATGATAGCGCGCGTTGGGATAAGTGGCGGAGATCTCCAGCACCTTGCGGAAGTATGGAATGGCGTCGGCTACACGCTCCTTGGCCACCATGGCCAAGCCCATCTGGAAGTGCGCTTCGGCGAATTCCGAATTGCCAGCGATCGCTTTTTCAAAGTAGACGATCGCCTGGTCTATCTTCCCCTCGCTCGCCACGATCCGGCCCATGTTCGTGAGTGCCGTGGGGTTGTCGGGGATCGTCTCCAGCGCCCTCTGGAAATGGGCAGCAGCCTCGGTCATCTGGCCCTTCTGCGCCAGGATGCGGCCCAGGAAGTTATTTGCCTCCACCGAGCCGGGGTCTATCTCCAGCGCCTTCTGGAACTCAGCCACTGCTTCGTCCACGCGGTTCAGCCCGGCGAGCGCAACGCCGAGATTGCTGTGAATATCGCGGAAGTCCGCGTTGAGCCGTTGTGTTGTCTGAAACTCGGCTAACGCCTCGCCAAACTGCCCCATCTCCGCCAGCAGCACGCCCAGGCTGTTGTGCGCCTTGTCATCTTCCGGGCTCAACGCCAACGCCTTCCGCCACTCTGCGACTGAGGCTTGCAGATCGCCTTTCTTCGACAGTGTTCGCGCCGTATCGGTGGCCCGGTAGAAATCCGCCGCCGGGATATCGAGCCGCTGGATGCCGTCCACGGTCGTATTGACGAAGTCCGGAATGTTCACTGCCCGGTTGGCCGCCGTGGAATTCTCAATGAGAATAGCCGGGCTATCGTTGCCGTCTTCGTCGATGTGGGTCAGGAACATCTGCGTGTAAGGAGAGAGGCTCTTCGACGAGAACACCAGCCACCGGCCATTGGGTGAGAAGCTGTGCCAGGAGTTCATCAGCTTCATGTTGGCCCGCATCCGGCGCGCCGTCCCTCCTCCAAAAGGCACGATGTACAGTTCGCTATCGGGCCGCATCAGCAACCCGTTGCGCGCCTGCACGTAGACAATCCACTTGCCGTCCGGCGACACGCGGGCAAACGAGTTGCTCTTGTTGTTCTGCGAGGCGCCCTCGATCCGCTCCGGGACGCCACCCTTGCCGTCGTTAAACGGGATCCGGTAGAGGTCATACTGCACCGGCGTCTCAGCCGTATCGTTGGCAAACTCCGAAGTCCTGACGCCCTCGGGGTAGGGCACCCCGGCCTTGGCCCGGCCGAAGACGATGTATTTGCCGTCGGGGCTCCAGGTGGCGTTCGTGTTGACGTACGTCTCGTCGTCGGCTCCGGGCAGCGCCTTCAACTGCCCGGTCTCTTTGCTGTACCAGGCCAGAATGCCGCGGGTGGGATAGAAAACCTGATTGAAGCGGTAGTCCTTGTAGTTGGCCTGGTAGAAGTTGCCCTCCAGGTCCTTCACCAGCTGCAGGCCCTTCTTTGTGCCGGCCGCTGTGGATTCCGGAGAGACGGCGGCGCCGTTGATCATGGTGACCACGTACTTGCCCGTGGGCGAAACCTGAGACATGAAGCCCACGCGCAGCTTGCCGCCGAGCTTGCCCTTGAACGTGCTCCAGGCGATCAAGTCCTGGTTGCGGATCTCCATGTTCTTCCGCACCGGAACGATGGCGTAAAGCCCCTTGTCGCTCTGCGGTCCGTCGAGGTCCATGCCCATTGTGGAACCGTCCCGCGAGAACGAGTGGCAGTTGGCGCAAGTGGGCATCTGGTCCAGTAGCTTTTTGCTGACCGGCTCTGAGACGTTGCGCAGCCGCCAGGCAATGAGCGGTATCGCAGCCGGCGGGAGTGGTTTGATGACGCCTTTTTCCGTCTCCGATGACATCATGGGGACGTCCCGGTAAAAGATCGGCGCGCCCACCGGATCCTTCGAGGTCTTGAATTTCAGTTCGCCGCGCGAGACGGGCTGCGCCGTTCGTGCGTCGATCCCGGTGAGCACGAGGGTGGCCGTCCGCTCCAGGCTGCGTTTCTTGATTGCCGCCCAGATTTCGGGTTCCGGCTTCCAGGTATGCCCGGCGGCCTGTTCCGGGGTCAACTCAGGCAGTTTGTTGGTGGCCGAAATGCACGCCGGATCGATCTCACCCAGCTTCATCCGTTCGCCGCGAGAGGCGACCCGCAGCGTGGGGGCTCCGTCCCCGAAGCTCACCTCGATCCGCCAGGATGTCGCGCTCGCGGCGGCATCCCGCCACTGGAAGGTAGGCGCCATGAAGTCCATGGGGAAGACCGTCTCAGGCTGAGGGTAGTCCACCGTGATAGCAGCCGGAGCGGCCGGCTGTGCCGCCAGCCAGGAAGCCAGAGAGAGCGCCAGCGCCAGCGTTCGGACCAGAATCACGTTTCCTCCCAAACCTCCAGCATACAGAACTGCGTGCGGCCCGCCGTACAGGCTCTGTCTCCCGCCGCTACAATCGTGGAAGTGATACTTGGCTCCATCTCAGACCTGTGCGGGCGGGGGGCCTGATTGCCGTCCGTAATCCTGGAGCCGCCCTTTGACCTCGAAGCCGTTCCGGACCAACCGGCGGTCTTTCTGATCGTGCCCAGGGAAGGGAAGCCGTACCTGGCCCGCACTGCGCTGCTCCGCCGCCGCCTGCGCCGCCTGCTGGGCGAGCGGGCCGCACTCTCCCGTATGCTGAGCCTGCGGGATCTGGCGATCCGGGTGGAGTACACCCTGACGGCCTCGCGCCTGGCTTCCAGCCTTGTCTACTATCAACTGGCGCGCACCCACTTTGCCGATGACTATGCGGAGCGCATCAAGCTGCGCCTCAGTCCGTTTGTCAAAGTGCTGCTCGGCAACCCGTTTCCACGGACGTCGGTGACCACAAGGCTGGGCGCGGGCAAGTCCTATCAATTCGGTCCGTTCCGCAGCCGCGCCTCGGCCGAGCGATTTGAGCAGGAGGTGCTGGATCTGTTTCAGGTCCGGCGCTGTCAGGAGGACTTGGCGGTGTCTCCTGAACATCCGGGCTGTATCTATGGCGAGATGATGCGCTGCCTGCGCCCCTGCCAGGACGCCGTCACCACAGAGGAGTACGGCACCGAGGTGCACCGTCTGGTGCAGTTTCTCACCACGCAAGGGCAGAGCCTGCTGGAATCAATTGCCCATGCGCGGGAACGATCCAGCGCCAACCTCGATTTCGAAGACGCCCAGCGCCAGCATCAGCGCCATCAGCGAATTGAACAGGTGCTCCGGCTGAGAGATGACCTGGCGGCCGATATCGAGCGGCTGTGTGGCGTTGCCGTCTCGCCCAGCGTGGAGCCTGGCGCCGTGGAACTGCACTTTCTGGATCGCGGACTTTGGCATCAACCCGTGGAATTCAGCGTTGCCGCCACGGGCAAGGAGGCCGTTCCCCTGGACCGCCGCCTGCGCGAAGTAGTGGCCCAACTGCCGCAGTTACGCGCCAGCACACGAGAACGGGCCGAGCAGATCTCCATCCTGGCCCGCTGGTATTACTCGTCGTGGCGCGATGCGGAGTGGTTTTCCTGCGCGAGCCTGGCCGACCTGCCCTACCGGCGCCTGGTGCGTGCCCTATCCAAAGCGGCTCCCCCACTGACCTACCAGCAGGGCGAACCCACCGACGCCCCGCCGGCCTCATGAGGCCTACTCGGCCTCGATCCGGATGGAGCCGATGCCACCCTTCACCGTCAACCGGATGGTGGGGCCGCCCTTGCCGTAGGCATCATTCACCCAACGATTGCCGTCCTTCTTCAAGCCGTGTACCTCGATGTCGCCGAGGCCGCCGGACGCTTCCGCCACCACGGCAACACTGGCAGGCACGCGTACCTTTGCCTCACCCACTCCGCCCTCGATCTTCACATCCACATCTTTCTTCGGCGCGAGCCTCAGATCCATGTCGACCTTGCCCGCACCCAGATGCACCTCCGCACTGCGAAGCGTCAATTCGTGAAGATCCAGTTCGTTCTCACCCGCGCCACACCGGACGACCAGATCCAGCGGGATGTCGTTGGCCAGCTTCATCACCCAGTCGTTCCTCATGTTGCCAATTTGAGTGCCGCCGCTGCCCTGCTGCACGGTGAGGCGCCCACGGAAGCCAGTACCCTCATAGCGGACTTGAGGCTTCCACGACGGCACGTTGTAGGCGAATTCACCCTCGAAGAACTCTTTGGCGCCGCCTCTGAGTTTCAGCGTGCCGGCGCCCATGCCGAATTCGGCCTGCACCATCTCCGCTTTGGCCACCTTCTCGCGGGCGACGATCTGGGTGGAGCGCTCGGTCTCTCCCGAGACGCTCACGCCGTCGCCGCCGGTGTGCACCGTGCAGCCGGCCAGCAGCATCACGCCATTCGCCATTGCCATCCATCGGGCATCGAGTCTCATTCGGGTGGTTCCGTCCTCTTGATACAACTACGAACCCAGCGCTGCCGCCGTTCAAACAATCCGCTTAGCGGACGGGTGTCAGAACAATCTTCTCCAGACTCATCGCGGCCGCGCCGCCGGCCATCAGCGGCTTGACCCGGACCTCGCTGGCGCCGGCGTTCAACTCCACCTGTCCCAATGTCTGCGTCTTGAATACCCACTCGTTGCCCGTGCTCACGGTCTTTCCCATCAATTTAGCAGCGCCGATCTCCACGGAGTAATCCGCATTGGCCCGCCGCGACGAGTAGGTGATCTCCACCTTATACCGCCCGGCTTTCGGAGCCACCAGCTTCCAGTACGGCACGTCCTTATCGCGCGTCCAGCGCGTCAGGTAGACGTGTCCCAGCGCGTTCTCTTTCTTGGCACGCTGCTCAAATTCCGTCTCGATTTCGCAGCTTTCCACGCCCAGCGTGATCAGGCCCTTGCTATCGGGGCGGTTCGCAAAAGGCGCAGCCACCGGCGCGCCATCCAGCGTCAACTCAATCACGCTGGCCACCTCGTCCGGAGCCGATCCAGTCAACTTCAACACGATGTCGTCGCCGTCCCGTACCGATGAGATCGTGCGCGACGGATCGGCCAGCAATTTCGCCGAATGCACGATGTTGCGCAGACCGGCCACACGCAGCGCCCCGTCTTTGGGCCACTCAAAGACGTGCAGATACAGCTTGTTGCCCTTCACGGTCGAGCGGCCAAAGAACGACATCCGCTCAAACGGGCTGGCCGTCGTGCCGTAGATCGATTCGCCATTCACGTTCATCCAACGCCCCATCGCATTCAGCCGGGTGATGAACTCATCCTGAATCGACCCGTCCGGCTTGGGCCCGACGTTCAGAAGAAGGTTCCCGCCTTTGCTCACGACCTCCACCAGCATGCGGATCAGGTCCCGTTCGGTCTTGAACGAGGTTTCGTACTTGTTGTAGCCCCAAGAGTCGTCGTTGATGGTGACGCAGGCCTCCCACAAGATCGGCTTGCCGCTGGGATCGCGCATGCCGGTGGCCGGGACATACTGCTCCGGCGTGCCAAAATCGGCCTTATTGCCGGGTTTCCGCTCATAAAGACGGTCGTTGATGAGTGTGTTGGGCTGGATGCCGCGAATGAAGTCGTACACCTCGTCGTCGCGC
The DNA here is from genome assembly GCA_016721425.1 of Bryobacterales bacterium. Taxonomy (GTDB): domain Bacteria; phylum Acidobacteriota; class Terriglobia; order Bryobacterales; family Bryobacteraceae; genus Paludibaculum. The sequence goes on from JADKID010000007.1 coordinate 222,634, forward strand.
TTGGTCTCGGCCAGGGTGTGCTCCCACTCCCCGTCAAACCAGATCATCGCGATGTCGCCGTACTGCGTCAGCAACTCGCGCAGTTGCGCCTTCATGTAATCCACGTAGCGATTGTTGTTGCCGCCCTCTTTGAACTTGCCCGGATACTCCCACTGACGCCGCGGCCGGTAGTCCGGATGGCGCCAATCCATGATCGAGTGATAAAAGCCCAGGCGCATGTCCCGCTTCTTTGCCGCGGCCGCTAGTTGCTTGAGCGGATCACCCGGATACGGGGTGAGTTCCATGTCGTAGTCGCTCACCTGGCTGCGGTAAATGCTGAACCCGTCGTGGTGCTTGGAGGTGATCACCATGTACCTGGCGCCGGCGTTCTTGGCCAGATCCACCCAAGCGTCGGCATTGAAGCGCACCGGATTGAATGTCCGCGCAAACTGATCGTATTCCGCCTGCGGGATCTGCGCCTGCGTGCGGATCCACTCGTGCCGCCCGATCACGGAGTACGCGCCCCAGTGGATGAACATCCCGAACTTGGAATCGGTAAACCAGCGCGTACGCTCCTCGGCCGAGAGCGGCGGTTTGGAGGGCTGTGCGGTGGCCAATCCGGCCATCATTAGGGCGAATGCGATCAGTCGTGCGGGTCTCATGCTGCACCATAGTTTATCGCTCGCTGCGTTAGCATGGAACTTCGAGGGAAGGAATCTGCATATGCATGACGTCATCATCATCGGGTCGGGCTGCGCGGGAAATACAGCGGCCATCTACACCGGCAGGGCCGGGTTGAAGCCGCTCGTCATTGTCGGCCATGAGCCTGGCGGCCAGCTCTCCATCACCACGGAGGTGGAGAACTTCCCCGGCTTCCCCGAGGGCGTCATGGGGCCTCAACTGGTCGAGAACATGAAGCTGCAGGCGGAGAAGTTCGGCGCCGAGTACATCAGCGGCAAAGTGGCCGAGGCGGATCTCTCCCAGCGCCCGTTTCGGCTCAAAATTGACGAAGAATGGCACGAATGCCGCACGCTCATCGTCGCTTCCGGTGCTTCGGCGCGTTGGATCGGCCTGCCCAACGAGCAGAAGCTGATCGGTCACGGCGTCAGCTCCTGTGCCACGTGCGACGGCTTTTTCTACCGCGATAAGCAGATCATGGTGATCGGCGGCGGCGACTCCGCCATGGAGGAGGCGAACTTCCTCACCCGATTCGGCCGCGAGGTCACGCTCGTCCACCGCCGCGAAGAGTTCCGCGCCTCCAAGATCATGCTGGAGCGAGCCCAGGCCAACCCGAAGATCAAGTGGCTCACCAACACCATTCCGGTGGACGTATACGACACGGAAAAGGGCTACGTCACGGCCGTGAAGCTCCGGAACGTGAAGACGAATGAGGAGTGGACTCAGGACGTGGACGGCTTCTTTGTCGCCATCGGCCACATTCCCAACACGCAGCCGTTCGTCGGGCAGTTGGATTTGGATCCGGACGGCTACATCATCGGCCACGGCGGCGCGCGCACCAACATCCCCGGCGTCTTCCATGCAGGCGATGTCGAGGATCGTACCTACCGCCAGGCCATCACTGCTTCGGGCGCCGGCTGCAAGGCCGCCATCGAAGCGGAGCGCTTCCTGGAATCCGAAGGCCACTAAGAGGAAACCTGCCATGCGAGCCTGGTTCATGGACGCCTATGAGGGCGTCGAGAAACTCCGCCTGGGCGAGACGCCGGACCCGCAGCCGGGGCCCGGCCAGGTTCTACTCGGCCTGCACTACGCCGCGCTAAATCCGGCCGATTCATTTTTGGCACAGGCGCTCTACCCCGCCAAGCCGGCACTGCCGCACATCCTGGGCCGCGACGGAGTGGGGACAGTGCTGTCCGTTGGCGAGGGCGTCACGAAGGTGAAGCCCGGCGACGTAGCCGGTATTTTGCGCTGCGACGCCGGCGTGGATATCTGGGGCACCCTGGCGGAAAAGGCAGTCATCCCGGCCGCCAGCCTGGCTCCGGTTCCCTCGGGTTGGACCACGGAGCAGATGGCCGGCGCGCCGCTCGTGTTCCTCACCGCCTGGCAGGCGCTGACGCAGTGGGGCGGCGTACCCACGGCGGGGCAGGTGCTGCTGGTGACTGGGGCGTCGGGCGGCGTGGGCGTGGCCTCGGTGCTGCTCGGCAAGTCGATGGGACTGACTGTCATCGCGCTCTCCCGCAACGCGGCGAAATCGCAGCGGCTGCTTGCCCTGGGCGCCGATCACGTCTTCGATCCGGCCGATCCCGCGCTTCGCAAGAAAATCCAGGCTGCCACCTCGCCCGCCCGCGTGGATCTCGTGGTGGATAGCGTCGGTGGCCCGCTGTTCAATCAGGTGGTCGCCACGCTCGGCCAGAAGGGATCGATCAGCGTTGTTGGACGCAGCGCGGGCCCGGTGCCTGAGTTCAACACCGCCATGCTGTTTTTCCGCCGCAACCGCATTGGCGGAGTCTCGGTGGGTGACTACACGCCGGCCGAGGCGCAAATCGCGTGGGTCGAAATCGTACGCCGCCTGAACCAGATTGACCGCCGCCCCGTGGTGGATGCGGTCTTTCCGTTCACCGATGTCAAGGCCGCCTTCGCCCGTCTGGCCGAGGGCCCGATGGGCAAGGTCTTGATCCGCGTCAGTTAATCTACCAGTTCGTCACGGACCCGTCCGGCCGACGGTAGATGGGCGTCGGCTGGCTCTTCTCCGTGATCTCGCTGATCAACTGCAACTGCGCCGCATCGAACTCCACGCCCACGCCCGGACGCTGATTCGGCCACAACTTGCCGTCCCGGAAATCGAAGCTCTTCGGCAGATACGGCACGCCTTTTGACACTCGTGGCAACATCTCCATCAGGGCCGGACCGGAGAACGCACAGCACAGATGCACCAGCGCCGCCTCTGAAATTGGACCCGTGAAATGCGGGATCAGGCCCACATAGTGCGTCTCGCACAACGCCGCGATCTTCACAAATTCAGTGATGCCGCCCACGTTGGGCACAGTGGCGCGGCAGTAGTCGATCAGCCGTCCCTCGATCAGCTCGTTCATGTCCCAGCGCGCGCCGAATTGCTCGCCCACCGCGATGGGCACCTTGACCAGCCCGCGCCGGGTCTTGTACACGCCCGGGTTCTCAGAGCGGACCAAATCCTCGACGAAGTACGGGCCGAGGTTCTCGATTAGCCCCGCGAGCTTCACGGCATCCGCCAGGTCGAAGCGCGTGTGGAAATCCACCGCCCACGCGCCGTCTTTGCCGACGCCTTCGCGCACCTCGCGGCAGATGCGCGCCGTCTTCTGCAACATCTCAAAACGGTCCCAGGGCTGGCTATCGGCCGGTCCAATGCGGAACGCGCGGTAGCCTTCGCCCACGCACGCCGCGGCCGTGTCCTTGTAGGAACCCTTCGGTGGATAGCTGGTGGCGTAGCACTCCACGTGATCCCGCGTCTGTCCGCCCAGCAGTTGATACAGCGGCACTCCCAGTGCCTTGGCCTTGAGATCCCAAAGCGCCATATCGATGGCGCCCATCGCGTGCAGCTTCTCGCGCCCCGCCGGATAGAAATAGCCCCGGAAGAGCACCTGCCAGATGTCCTGGATGCGGAACGGATCCATGCCGATCACCGCCGCCGCGCACTGCTCCATCGTGTCCTTCGCGCCGCCCTCGCCGATGCCGGTCAGGCCGGAATCCGTCTCCACGACAACGACGTTTGTGCTCTGGTTGAATAGCCCCGGCGCCTTCTGCTGCCGCATCGCCGCGTCTCCGGGTGACGCGTAGTAGCGCACCCGCGCGATCTTCATGCCGCTCTGCGCCTTGTTGTTTTGCGCCGCCATGCCCAGCGGAGCCGCACCCACTGCCGCCGTCCCAAAGAAGGTTCGCCGTTTCATGCCATCCATCATTGCACCGGTAACTCCTTCCGTCCGCTCCACTCCTGGAACGACCCATCGTACAGTCGCGCCTCCAGACCCAGATAGCGCGCCACGAAGTAGACCACGGTCGCCTGCTGGCCGATATGGCAGTAGGTGACCACGGGCTTCGAGCCGATCATCCGCGCTAGCTCCGCCTTGGGCTTCATCTTACCGTCCGCGCCGAAAACGCTCGGGAAAGGCACGTTTCTCGCGCCCGGAATCCGCCCGGCGCGCGGCATCGAGCCGGCACTGGCGCCGCTGTAGAACTCCTCGGTCCGTGCGTCGATCAGCACGAATTCCGGGTCGGCCAGTTTCGAACGAATCCAATCGGCCGTCGCCACAAGTTCTGGTCGCGGTTTCGCCGTGAAACTGGCCGCTAGCGGGGCGGACGTCTCGGTGCTCACCGGTCTGCCCTCGGCGCGCCACGCCGCCAGCCCGCCGTCCAGCAGAGACGACCGGTTGCCCAGCCCCAGGTAGTCCAAGGTGAACCACACGCGCGTCGCCGATTGCACGGATACATTGCCCGCATACACCACGATCCGCGATGTGTCCGAGACGCCCACGACTCCGAGCGTTTTCTGCAACGCGTCCACGGCTGGCAGTTGCAGGCGCAGTCCCTGCGCGTCGGTGACTCCAATGTCCATGAGCCGCACCAATCGCGCGCCGGCGATGTGCCCCTCGGCGTAGTCCTTCTCCGTGCCTACATGCAGCACCACCAGGTCCGGTGACCCGATCTGGCCCGCCAGCCACGCCGTGGCTACCAGGGGGCCTTGCTGCCCCATTGCGCCCATCATCACGGTCAATATCGCGCCCAGCTTGGTCATGTCGTTCAGTATCCCTTACCTCGCTGCCCGCATGGGACAAACCGTCAACGATCGCTCCTCGCACCGGCTCGTTCTGAGTCATCCCCGACGGAGTTGTTCCAGACTGAGACGCCTAGGCTGTTCAAGTTGAGTCACCCTCGTCGCCGCAAAGCCGGATTTGCACCGTTTGTGAGATTGGAGTAGCTTTGGATGGCAGATTGCTACCTGATTTCGGAGCCCGTATGAGCACGCTCACCAATGTGGCCCCTACTTCAACAACCAGCCCACCCCTCATCTGCGTGGATCTGGATGGCACACTGATCCGGACGGATCTGCTGTTCGAATCCCTCGCGCTGCTCGCCCGCTACCATACCTGGATGCTCTTCCTTGTGCCATTCTGGCTTCTGCGCGGCAAGGCACATATGAAGCGTGAAATTGCCCGCCGGGTGTCGCTCAACGCATCCACTCTGCCTTATCGCGAGGATCTGCTGGCGTGGCTGAAACTCCAGCGTAAGGCTGGCCGTCCGCTCCATCTTGTCACTGGCTCTGACGCCATCCTGGCCGAGGCCGTGGCAGCTCATCTGGGCATCTTCGACAGTTGCATGGGTAGCGACGGCAAGGTCAACCTGACGAGCCACCGGAAGGCAGCGTGGTTGAGCCGCCAGTTCGGTGCCGGCCAGTTTGACTACGCAGGCGACAGCGCAGCCGATATCCCGGTCTGGGCGGCCGCGCGACATTCCGTGCTCGCCGGCAAGGCGGCCGGCCGGCGTCCACCGGCGCAGGCGACGGTAGAGGCGCAGTTTCCGGATCAGGGGTCACGCGCTAAGGCGATCGTGAAGGCGCTACGTGTTCGGCACTGGGTGAAAAACGTCCTCGTCTTCGTGCCGGTGATCACCGCGCATCAATGGCTGAACCCGGCCGCCTGGCTTCAAGCCACAATCGCTTTCTTCTCGTTCAGTCTCATCGCCTCCGGCGTATATCTCCTCAACGACCTGCTGGACCTGGAAGCCGATCGCGTTCATCCGGTCAAGAAGAACCGTCCTTTCGCCAGCGGCACCCTTGCCGTGTCGCTCGGTTTGATGATCTGCCCGTTGATGTTTCTGTCCGGCTTTGTCCTGTCCATGCTACTGCCCGTTGGGGCCCAAATGTGGCTTGTGATCTACGCGATCCTCACCTGCCTCTACTCGTTCTATCTGAAGCGCAAAATGCTGGTCGATGTCTTCACGCTGGCGCTCCTCTATACGGTGAGAATCGTCACCGGCGCCGCGGCGACTGAGTTTCCGGCATCGCCCTGGCTGCTGGCATTTTCCATTTTCATGTTTCTGAGCCTGGCGTTCCTCAAGCGGGCGTCTGAGTTAATCGCGCTCGCGAAGGCCGAGGCGACGGCAACGGCCGGACGGAGTTACTTCACCTGGGACCTTCTCCAAGTGAACGTCTTCGGCGCCATGTCAGGCGGTCTGGCCAGCCTGGTGCTGGCCCTCTACGTGAACTCCGACGGGGTTCGCACGCTCTACCGCAATCCGGCCTGGCTCTGGCTGCTGGTGCCCGCGCTTCTCTACTGGATCTGCCGCGCCTGGATGCTCACCCACCGCGGAGCGATGAATGAGGATCCCATCCTTTTTGCGACTCATGATCGCGTCACTATCTTGCTGGGCCTGTTTTGCTTTGGCCTATTGTTAATTGCCACCTTCAGCCAAGTCGGGGTTCCTGGAATTGCGATGTGAAACACTCTATCGAGACCCGCTGGATGCTTGCGCTATCGCTGGTGTTTCTGCTGGTGAACGGACTGACCCTCACCTCGTATCCCAGCGTATGGGTGGACGAGGTGCAGTTTGCCGATCCGGCCGTCAGTCTGGTCAGGGGTGAGGGCTTTACTTCGACGGCGTGGTTCGCACAAGATTCGCAAGCCTTTTGGGCGGGTAACGTACCGCTCTACACCATCCTGCTGTCCTGTTGGTTCTGGCTGTTGGGCGTCAGCCCAGCGGTTGGACGTTCCTTCAACCTGGTTCTGTTTCTTGCATTTCTTTGGGTGGCCTGGACCTTTCTGAAGCGATCTGCGTTGGTGTCGAGCGAGAATTGGCGCCTTGGCTTCATCGCGCTGCTGATCTGCGCCCACGGACTGGTTTTCTCCTATCGCGCGGGCCGTTATGATTCGCTGGGGATGCTCTGGTTTGCCCTCTCCGCCCTTGTCTGGACCATCGCGCCGGGCGTACGACGGACAGCGGCGCTGATCCTGTTGGGTGCCCTCATGCCCTGGACCGGGTTGCAACTCCTGCCGGCGGCCGGCTTGCTGGGCGCGCTGCTCCTGCTGTTTCTCCGGCGCGAGGCCCTGACCCGAGTGGCCGCGGTTTGGACGGGTGTATTGTTGGGTTGCGCGACTCTCTGGTGGTTTTACGCCTCGCACGGTGTGTGGTCCGCCTTCCGGGCCTCCACCAGCGCCATTGGGGTCATCGGACATAGCTGGATGGAAAAGCTCCAGTCGCTCCCGGCCGTTTACACCGCGGACAAGACGCGCCTGATCGTGCTTGTCCTCGCGCTCGCGCTAGCATGGCTCGGGCGCAGAAATCGCCCGTTTTTGTTCGGTCTCTCGGCAGCTCTGCTCTTTCCGGCGGCGATGCAGATCGCAGGAAAGTTCCCCATTTACTACGGCTGGATGGCCCTGCTGCCGCTCATGATTGGAGTCTTCGGGCTGCTCGCCGCCGAGTTTTGGCGAATCTCCTCCATCCAACACACGGCCGCTGTCGCGACCTTGACCGCGGCGGCACTCATCGGATTGCCTATTCGCCTCTGGGCGCTTGCCGCCGGGGCGGCGGATCGAAGCCCCGCCGCCGTCAGCGCTTTCGTCCGCGCACATGTCCGGCCCGATGACGTGGCCGTGGCGGATTTCAAAGTCTACTACGCACTTCGCGAGTTGACGCTTCGTCCGCTCGCAATCACCTATCTCCCGGCCATTCGACCGGAGGAGCGCGACCGCGTCACCGTGCTGATCGTCAAGCCTCAAGACGCGCAGGCCGTGCAACAAGTCATCGGCGGGCATTGGTTGTCTAGCGGCACCAAGCCCGCGCCCCGCCGGTCCAATGCAGTTCTTGCGCTCATCGTGAAGGAACTGCGCGACGACGATTACCCGCTGCTGGTATATCGGCGCGAACCGCTGCCGGGAGCGGCTCCCAGCGGACCGGCCTCACCATAGCCCGGGATCGGGCATATTCACAGAGCGCGCACGCTGGATCGCAAGCTGGCGCTGGCGCCGCCGCCGCGCGGCCCTGGCGTGACGGCTCTGGGCCGGCACTGTCCAGCCCCACACGCGTCCCTCATGAGATAAGCTGTCGTGAGTACCAAGGAGTGTTCATCATGAGCGAACCCAAGTCACCCGTTACTTCCCGCCGCCGGTTTCTGGCCAACACCACCCATGTCGCCGGCGCCTCCGCCCTGGCGGGCATTGCGCTGCCGCACGTCCATGCGGCCGGCACCGATACCATTCAGATCGCGCTGGTCGGCTGCGGAGGCCGCGGCACCGGAGCGGCCGTCAACGCCCTCTCCGTCACCAATGGCCCCGTCAAACTGGTCGCCATGGCCGACGTGATCCCGGCAAAACTCAATTCCAGTTACGACAAGCTCAAGACTCAGTTCGCCGGCCTCGTCGATGTGCCGCCGGAGCGCCGCTTCCTCGGCTACGACGCCTTCCGCCAAGCCATGGACTCCATGAAGGCCGGCGACGTCGTGATCCTCGGCACACCGCCCGCGTTTCGCTGGGTGCAGTTCACGCACGCCATCGACAAAGGGCTCCACTGCTTCATGGAGAAACCGGTCACAGTGGACGGCCCCACCACGCGGCGGATGCTCGCTCTCGGCGAACAGGCCACCAAAAAGAATTTGAAAGTCGGCGTCGGCCTGATGGTCCGCCACTGCCGCGCCCGCCAGGAGCTCCACAAACGCATCCAGGCCGGCGAGATTGGTGACATTATCGCCATGCGCGGCTACCGCATGGGGCAGGGAGGCGGCACTTGCGGCCCGCGACCGGACGGCGTCAGCGAGCTCCAGCACCAGATCCAGCACTTCCACGCCTTCCTGTGGGCCAGTGGCGGCGTTTTCAGCGATTACTACATCCACCAGATCGACGAATGTTCCTGGATGAAGAACTCCTGGCCCGTCGAGGCTCACGCCATGGGGGGCCGGCACTATCGCGGCAATTCGGTGGACCAGAACCTGGATTCCTATCACGTCGAATACGTCTACGCCGATGGTTCCCGCCTCTACTTCGATGGCCGCAATATGAAGGGCTGCCGCGATGAGTTTGCCAGCTACGCGCACGGCTCCAAAGGCTCGGCCGTCATCTCCACGCTCTCCCACGCGCCGGGCATGACCCGCATCTACAAGGGCCAGAACATCCCGCGGGTGCTCTCCCGCAAGGACTTGCCACTGGCGGCTGATCCCAACCTCGTCTGGTCCTTCCCCCAGCCGGAGAAGAGCCCTTACCAGTGGGAATGGGACGACCTCACCGATGCCATCCGCCAGGACAAGCCCTACAACGAGGTGAAGCGCGGCGCTGAAGCCAGCCTCGTCGCCTCCATGGGCCGCATGGCTGCCCACACCGGCCAGATCATCACCTTTGACCAGATGCTGAACTGCCCCCACGAATTTGCGCCCAACGTGGATAAGCTCACCCTCGACGGTCCGCCGCCCATCCTGGCCGGCCCCGACGGCAAATACGCCATTCCTGAGCCCGGCATCAAGACCGATCGGGAATACTGATCACTGCAATGCTCCGGCGCGATTTTCTGACCGCCGCTTCGCTGGCCGCTTCCACTGCCTGCCGCGGTTACGCGCCGGAGCGCCCCAATATTCTGCTGGTTCTCGCGGATGATCAGTCGTGGCTGGATACCGGCGCCAACGGCGCCAGGCACGTCTCCACCCCCGCGTTTGACCGCTTGGCCCGCGAGGGCGTTCGCTTTACCAATTCGTTCTCCGCCTGCCCCTCCTGCACGCCCTCCCGCAGCGCCATCCTGATGGGGCGCCACGTTTGGCAGCAGGAGCAGGCTGGAGTGCTCTACGGCGCTATGCCGCCCAGCATCCCGCTTTACACCCACCTCCTGGAGGACTCCGGCTACGCCACCGGCTATACCGGCAAGGGATGGGCGCCCGGTGACTGGAAGGCGCTCGGCGCAACGCGCAACCCCTGTGGCCGCGAATACAATTCCATCCAACACAAGGTTCCAGTGCGGCCTGGCATCGAACCGTCCGACTACGCCGCCAATTTTCGTCATTTTCTCGCAGAAAAGCGACCGAATGTGCCATTCTGCTTCTGGTTGGGGTCCAAAGAGCCGCATCGCGTGTACGACCCCGGCAGTGGACTCCGCCTCGGGAAACGGCTGGAGGACGCGCACGTGCCCGAGTTCCTCCCGGACACCAGGGAGGTCCGCTCAGATCTGCTCGACTACTATCTGGAGATCGAATGGTACGATCGGCAACTCGCCGCCACGCTGCGGGTACTCGAAGAATCCGGCGCCTTGGATCAGACTCTGATTGTCGCTACCAGCGACAATGGCATGCCCTTTCCGCGCGCCAAAACCACCCTGTATGACTGGGGCGTGCGGATGCCAATGGCGATCCGTTGGGGCAACCGTCTGAAGCCCGGTTCCGTGGTGGAGCATCTGGTCAGCCATACCGACCTTGCGCCCACATTTTTGCAGGCCGCCGGAGTGGGCATCCCTGCCGGCGTCGCCGGCCAGAGCCTCCTGCCGCTCCTGCTAAACGGCACGCCCGCCTCACCACGGGATCAAGTCTTCGCTGCGATGGAACGCCATACAATGTGCCGGCCGGAAGGGGCCACCTACCCCATGCGCTCCGTCCGCACCCGGGACTTCCTCTACATCCGCAACTTCGCACCCGATCGCTGGCCCACTGGCGGGGAGTTCCTCTCCTCGAACAAGACCACGCACGGTGATATCGACGCCGGCGCGACAAGGGACGTGGTGCTCGCTCCTGACGCCACGAAGCGGTTCCCGAAACAAGTGGAGTGGTGTCTGGGCAAACGCCCTGCCGAGGAGCTCTACGCAATCCACTCCGACCCCGGCCAGGTGCACAATTTGGCCGCGAATTCCCGCCACCAGCCGCAACTCGCCGCCCACCGGCTGCGCCTGCGCGACTACCTGGCACAGACCGCCGACCCGCGCATCCAGGGGCGGGATCCGTGGCAGTCCTACGTCTATCACCAAACCTCCGGCTACGGTGCCAGCTTCAATGCAAGCCTGCCGGAATCTGTCCGCCAACAGGCCCGCATCCGCCCTACCCACAAGCCCGAGTAGCTGCCGCTAGGCCTGCAATGCCTCGTTTACCTTCAGCGAATCCACGAATTGCTCAAACTGGTACGCCTGGCCGTCACGCACTTTCCAAACGTGAGCGAATCGCGCCTCAAAGTGCTTGCCCGTCGCTTTGTAGCGTCCGCTATAGAGCCCCAGCGCCACTACCGTATCTCCGCCGTCAACGTACTCCGAGGGTACCGCCGCATAGCCGTCCCACTCCGTTGCCAGCCTCATGAATACACCGTCAAGAACGGCCGTGGGGCCGTGGTACGTTCCTCCGTAAGGGAACCCCGCCGCCTCGGTCCACGCGATGTCGGCCGCCAGAGAACCTAATACCGTGGGAACGTCCCCTTTTGCAAAAGCGGCATAAAGCTGCTGAATCATTACTAGTGCCGTGCTGCTCATTTCCACTCTTCCTTTTCTGTACGTCAGCGTCAATGATCGCTGGTAGGACGCGATCATAGCAAGGTACGTCCTGTGCACGCAATTGAGTCACCTTGCGTTGAGGCCCCTTTCGGTTCTTTCATGTATACTTGCGTACACTTTGATTCTGCTGGAGACAGATCCCATGAACGCTATCCCCTCGCCCGATCAGATCATGCAGGTTGGGCTCGGCTTCTGGGCTTCCAAAACTCTGCTCAGTGCCGTCGAGATGGAAGTCTTTACCGAGCTCGCCCGCCGCCCGGTAGACCTAGCGACCCTCCGCGGACGCCTCGGGCTTCATCCCCGATCCGCCGCGGATTTCCTTGACGCGCCGGTAGCATTGGGCTTTCTGGAACGGAGCGGGGGATTTTACCGGAACGCACCCGCCACCGATTACTACCTCGACAAGCACAAGCCCTCCTATTTGGGCGGAATCCTTGAAATGGCGAACCATCGTCTGTATCCCTTCTGGGGCACTCTGACGGAGGCGCTGAGGACCGGTCAGCCACAGAACGAAGCAAAAGGCGGAGGGTTACCGCTCTTCGAGTCTCTGTATGCCGATCCCAATCGGCTGAAGGAATTTCTGAAGGCGATGTCCGGCATGAGTAGTGGCGCTGCTATGGTGATTGCCGAGAAGTTCCCCTGGCACAACTACGGCACGTTCGCCGACATCGGTGCGGCGCAAGGTGAAGCCATCGTCCGCATCGCCGGCGCGCATCCCCATCTCACCGCCATCGGGTTCGACCTGGCGGAAGTAGGCCCGATCTTTGAAGAGCATATCGAAGTGAACGGCCTTGCTGGCCGCGCAACATTCGTACCCGGCAGCTTTTTCACCGACCCTATGCCGAAAGCCGACGTCATCACAATGGGCCACATCCTCCATGACTGGGATCTGGAGGTCAAGGCGATGCTCATTGCGAAGGCCTTCGATGCGCTTCCGGAAGGCGGTTCGCTACTGGTTTACGAAACCCTGATCGACGATGACCGCTCGCACAATGCCACCGGTCTTTTGATGAGTCTCAACATGCTGATTGAAACACCAGGAGGCTTCGACTACACTGGCGCCGATTGCCAGGGCTGGATGCGCGAGGCCGGCTTCCGCGACACTCGCGTGGAGCATCTGGCAGGGCCAGAGTTCATGGTGGTCGGCATTAAGTAGACACAGTAAGCCGTCCTGGGCTCAGTTTCGCGGCCAACTCGTGAATCTCTCACGTTCGAAGATCGCCTCCTGAATGAGCACCGCATCCACTGCCGATGCCGCGTGTCCGCCCCAACTCCGTCTCGACGCGAAATCCGGGTTGTTATAATCAAGACGACCGGCGAAGGTCGAGTAGGCCCTGAGATCTGCGCTTTCTCGCTGGAGTCAGACGGCCTGGCGCGATGCGACGCGCGGGAAGGCGGGATGTTGTTTAGCCCGACACGCAGCACTGGAGTTGAGAAGTGGTTGGCGGTCTGCCTGTTCGCACTCACGGCAGGGCTTCCCGCATTGAGCCAGGAACAACGGCTTGAGCCCCGCTCTAGTCTCTCACCGCTCCAGTCGCTGGTCAGAAACAACCCCGCCCAAGCTCTCCGCGAGGTCCAGCGCACCGGGCTCAGCCCGCAGTCCTGGCAGGGCGACCTGTTGACGGTTGTCGCTGACGATTTCGAGCATGGCGTCTCGACAATCGAATACTACCTCTCGGCCGAGGGGCAGCGGCGGCGTCTCTATTCCATCGGCCAGATGCCGGCGCAAACCTGCCCGGCGCCCATCGCGGTCAGGGGCTATCTCATTGGTGGCGAAGTCCTTGTTGAGTCCTTTCAAACGCTCCAACCGCCCAGGGATTCGCCGGCGTGTCTGCCCACCGGAGTCCAGCACACCGTCGTGATTCTGGCAGCATTCCCCTCTACTGCGTTGCCCGCCAATGTCACGGCGAGCTTTGCCCAAGCTGCCTTTTCGGGGCCAAATCGATCCGTCGATGGATACTATCGCGATGCCTCCTATGGCAAGGCATGGATCAGCGCCACGGTCATCGGTCCCATCCTGCTGGACGCCGATTATCCTTGCACGAACTCATTTCCGATCGTTGAAGCGGCGATGCGCGCCGCCGACGGTCAGGTGAACTTTCAGAACTTCAACAGGGTGGTGGTGATTGCCCCTCGCAGCACAACCGGATGCCCTGTCGGAATCGGCGGCATCGGTTGCTGGTCGATGAGCACGCCGGCTGCTGGCAGTTTTCAGGCATCCTGGGTCCTGGTCGGCGCCGACTATCTCAACACCAACGACGCGCTGGTCAGCATTGCGGCTCACGAGTTGGGACACAGCCTCGGCCTGGGCCACTCCAACTCCCGCGACTTCGGCTCCGAGCCGCTTGGGGGTGTCGGACTTTCACCCAGGGATATCGAGTACTGGGACGTCTTTTCCACGATGGGCTTGAGTTTTTCCGTCGGCGCCAACTACGTCCTCGGACACTTTGCAGCCAGACAGAAGGCCTACCTGGGATGGTTGAGCCCCTCTACCGGCTACCAGAATATTGAGACATCCACCACAGCCACAATTCATCCCTATTCCGCCCAGACGGCCGATCTGAAGGCGGTGCGAGTGCGGCGCGGCGCGGGAATCGATGAATGGCTCTGGCTGGAATACCGTCAGCCTACTGGCAGCTACGACTCCACCCTCGCCACCTATAGCTCCTCGGCCTACTCTGGCGCACTCATCCATCACGAGCGCCCAAACGATTCTGCTACCGCTACCTTCCTGCTCGATTTCAATCCGACTGCGACACCGAATGAATTCAGGAACGCCCCCTTGACGGCGGGCGCCACGTGGAACGACCCCTACACGAACCTGACCCTGCAGACTGCGGCAGTGGCAGGCAACCTGCAGGTGACGGCAACGTATCGTCCAATCAACTGCACCTATTCCGTCCTGCCCACTACCGTCAACGCCCCGGCTGCCGGAGGCGCCTTCTTTTTCGATGTCAGCACTGGAATCTCCTGTACCTATCAGGCGGTGACCACCGACGGTTTCCTCACTCTCGGATCGGGTGCCTCCGGCACCGGCAGTGGCCGCGTGAATTTTTCCGTGTCGGCCAACACCGTGCCGGCGGGGCGCACCGGAACCATCACCGTGAACGGCCAGTCCGTGACGGTCACGCAATCCCCGGCAACACTCGCGCCTTCGCTGACTATCACCAAAACCCACACCGGCAACTTCACCCAGGGCCAGACCGGCGCGCTCTACTCCGTGGTGGTCGCCAACGGAGCCGCCGCCGGACCCACCACCGGCCTGGTCACTGTCACCGAAACCGTGCCTGCCGGCCTGACGCTCGTCTCCCTGGCCGGGCACCGGCTGGACTTGCGCAGCGACCACCTGTACCCGCAGCGACACGCTCGCCGCAGGTGCCGCCTACCCAGCCATCGCCGTAGCCGTCAACGTGGCATCCAACGCCACCACGCCCAGGATCAACTCCGTCGCCGTCTCCGGCGGGGGCTCCGCGACCGCCAGCACCACCGATTCCACCGTCATCCTCACCAAGCCGCCTGTGCTGACCATCACCAAAACCCACACCGGCAACTTCACCCAGGGTCAGACCGGCGCGCTCTACTCCGTGACGGTCGCCAACGGAGCCGCCGCCGGACCCACCACCGGCCTGGTCACTGTCACCGAAACCGTGCCTGCCGGCCTGACGCTCGTCTCCATGGCCGGCACAGGCTGGACCTGCGCAGCGACCACCTGTACCCGCAGCGACGCGCTCGCCGCAGGTGCCTCAACCCAGCCATCGCCGAGCCGTCAACGTGGCCTCCAACGCCACCACGCCCAGGATCAACTCCGTCGCCGTCTCCGGCGGGGGCTCCGCGACCGCCAGCACCACCTGCCGGCCTGACGCTCGTCTCCATGGCCGGCACAGGCTGGACCTGCGCAGCGACCACCTGTACCCGCAGCGACGCGCTCGCCGCCGGTGCTGCCTACCCAGCCATCGCCGTAGTCGTCAACGTGGCATCCAACGCCACCACGCCCAAGATCAACTCCGTCGCCGTCGCCGGCGGGGGCTCCGCGACCGCCAGCACCACCGATTCCACCGTCATCCTTACGAAGCCGCCTGCGCTGACCATCACCAAATCCCACACCGGCAACTTCACCCAGGGCCAGACCGGCGCGCTCTACTCCGTGACGGTCGCCAACGGAGCCGCCGCCGGACCCACCACCGGCCTGGTCACTGTCACCGAAACCGTGCCTGCCGGCCTGACGCTCGTCTCCATGTCGGGCAGCGGCTGGACCTGCGCAGCGACCACCTGTACCCGCAGCGACGCGCTCGCCGCCGGTGCTGCCTACCCAGCCATCGCCGTAGCCGTCAACGTGGCCTCCAACGCCACCACGCCCAGGATCAACTCCGTCGCCGTCTCCGGCGGGGGCTCAGCGACCGCCAGCACCACCGATTCCACCATCATCCTCACCAAGCCGCCTGTGCTGACCATCACCAAAACCCACACCGGCAACTTCACCCAGGGCCAGACCGGCGCGCTCTACTCCGTGACGGTCGCCAACGGAGCCGCCGCCGGACCCACCACCGGCCTGGTCACTGTCACCGAAACCGTGCCTGCCGGCCTGACGCTCGTCTCCATGGCCGGCAGGCTGGACCTGCGCAGCGACCACCTGTACCCGCAGCGCGCGCACCGCCGCCGCGGGCCACCACCATCGCTCAACGGCTCCAACGCCACCACGCCCAAGATCAACTCCGCGGCGGTGGCGGGGGGGCCCGCGACCGCCAGCACCACCGATTCCACCATCACCCCAAGCCGCCTGTGCTGACTATCACCAAAACCCACACCGGCAACTTCACCCAGGGTCAGACCGGTGCACTCTACTCCGTGACGGTCGCTAACGGAGCCGCCGCCGGACCCACCACCGGCCTGGTCACTGTCACCGAAACCGTGCCTGCCGGCCTGACGCTCGTCTCCATGGCCGGCACAGGCTGGACCTGCGCAGCGACCACCTGTACCCGCAGCGACACGCTCGCCGCAGGTGCCGCATACCCAGCCATCGCCGTAGCCGTCAACGTGGCCTCCAACGCCACCACGCCCAAGATCAACTCCGTCGCCGTCTCCGGCGGGGGCTCCGCGACCGCCAGCACCACCGATTCCACTGTCATCCTTACCACCACCGTCCCCGTCACGCTTTCTCTATCCAGAACCCGGATGGCCTTCGGCGGTTCCGCCACGGTCTCCGCGATCACGCCGGCCCAGGAAGTTGTTCTTGGCATGGCCGGCGCCAGCACCAACAGTTGGACCGCCGCCTCCTCCGGAGGTTGGTTGGGCGTCACACCAACATCGGGCCAGGGCCCCGGTAGGCTCAGCGTCTTCGTGGTTCCCTCCGCCTTGCCGCCAGCGGGGACCTACACCCGTTCGATCACTGTAAACGCCGCTGGCGCCACCAACGGTCCCATCCTACTCACGGCGACCCTGACTGTAAAGCCAACCACGGCGCTGCCGTTCGGATATTTCGAAACCCCGCCGGACAACACGACCGGGATCTCGGGCAGTATCGCTGTCACCGGCTGGGCTCTGGATGATGTTGGGGTCAAGCAGGTGACTATTTGGCGGGACCCAGTTGGGCCTGAGCCAACTTACCCCAACGGCTACATCTACATCGGCGACTCTTTGTTCGTGCCCGGGGCTCGCCCCGACGTTGAAGCCACATTCAGCACCAGCCCCAATGCCTATCGCGCAGGCTGGGGCTATATGATGCTGACGAATGCTCTCCCCGCCAAGGGCAACGGCGTCTTCACCCTGCACGCCATCGCAGTGGACGAAGAAGGGAATTCGACGAAGTTGGGGTCCAAGACGATCACCGTCGATAATCTGCACTCCGTCAAGCCGTTCGGCGCAATTGACGCGCCGGCGCCAGGCCAGACCGTATCCGGCCTATTCGCCAACTCCGGTTGGGCCCTGACGCCCCAGCCCGCGCGCATTCCTCTGGATGGCTCTACCGTCTGGGTCAATGTCGACGGGATCAATATCGCCAATGCGCTTTTTGGGCAACTTCGCCCGGACGTCGCATCCATCTTCCCCGGCTATGCCAACAGCAACTCCAGCGCCGGCCAATATCTGCTCGACACCACCGCGTTTTCCAATACCATGCACACCATGGCCTGGATCGTCTATGACAATCTGGGCCACGGCGATGGCATCGGCAGCCGGTTCTTCCACATCCTGAACACGCCTACCGGGGCTGCCGCCGGATCGGCGCCGCTATCGCCCGAGGCCGCGGCGTCTGAACTCTCGCTCCGTATGCGGCTCTCCCGGCTGCAGGCGCCGCAAGCTGCCGCTCTCACCCATCCGGCGTATCGCAGAGGCTATGACCGCTCTGCCCCTCTCACCACCATCCGGCAAGCTGGCGCGGGCCTTCTGGAGCCCATTGCGCTGAAAGAACTGGACCGCCTGGAGCTCTACCTGCCAGCCGGACAAGCCTGGACCGCGGCCCTGCGCGTTGCCGGAGAGCTGCGGGAGTTGCCCGTCGGCTCCACCTTTGACGCTGAGGGCGGCGTCTTCTACTGGCAACTGGGCCCCGTGTTCTTCGGAGAGTACGCGCTTGAATTCAGCGCCCTCGATGGTACAGTGCTCCCCGTTACTGTTCGAGTGGGCGCCGCTGAGACGGCCGCTACGGCTCAGTAACCGGTAGCGAGGTCAGCGCGCCTCCGTTGAAGCGGAGCCCCAGTGCCGCCAAACCAGCCTGTGTGCTGGTGATCTCGACTGTCCCCTGCCGCCCCTGCATCAGCGTCAATTCGGGCAGATCTCGCAGGCGCAGCGCCGTCTTTCCATTTGCCGTCAATGGGAACGTGGCGGAGCCGATCACCAGCCCCTCGTTGTCTCTCGCCGTCACCGCGATCGTCACCGCCCCACCGGCGGAATTCAAGATCGCCACCGCCGTATCGAAGTTCCGCTCGTCGAACAAAAGACGCAAAGTCGTCGCGCCCAGGTTCGACAGCGGAACTACCGCCTCCTGCGCTGGCGCACCCGGAGATGTTTGACGGAAGACCGCAAATCCCGTAACGCCGGTTGGCAGCGTCACCTTGGCCCAGCCTGAATTCAACGGGCCTATATCCTGCGCCTCCAGCACCACCGAGCCTTTTGCTGGCACCACGCTGCTCACCGATCCGCCCACTCCCGGCAGGCTCAGCACCGTCCCATCGTCCTTGAAAAACTGCGTCGAAACAGTCGCGGCGGATGTCCCGCTATTACCCAGATACAGAGCCGTATACCATCCCCCGCCAAAAACGAACTGCGGTAGCAGCCGTGTGACCGTTGCGGCGCCAGGCGGCCGCTGCCCTCGCAGTACGGTTAACCGGACCGGAATTATCACCGGTGAATTCAACGCGCCCGCGGCATACACCGTGATCCGACCTGTATAAACCGCCGGGGCCAGCGTCTTTGATGTCAGCAGCGCAAAGAAATACCCAGGAGTTCGTCCGCCCTCGTTCCCGTTTGGCAGCAACTTGTCACCAACCACATCGAGCCAGCTCGGTGAACTGCTCGTCGTCAGTTCGTACTCCAACGCCTCGGCGGAACTGCTGACGTTGATGCGCTGCGGCAGGAGCATATCCCCTTCGTCCACCGTCAGTTCCAGCGAGGCCGGCGACACCGCTACCGTCGGAGCGGCCGTCCCGCCTGGCTTGACATTGAGCCTGACGATATAGGCCAGCGTGTTCACCGCACCCGCTGTAACATTAACGAAACCCGAGTATTCACCCGCCGCCAGGCCCTGCGGTTGTATGCTGATCGTCAAGTCCGCTGGGGTCATATTCGCGCTGAGTTCCGCCTTCAGCCATGCGCCCCCGCCCGCTGTCATGGTGATGCTTACCGGTATGCCGGAGGCGATCCTGCGAACCTCCGGCTGAGGGATTGTCCCTCCCACCACATAGGTGAAGTTGATGATCTCGTCGGCCCGCGCGGCGCCGAGCGAGAAAAGTAGAATACTCACGAAGACTCGCAAATAAGAGTGCAGACGCGTTGAAGACATGAATATCTGATATCACATTCCCAGGGTCAATACAACGGAGCTTGCCCGCTCATGCTCCACTGATCCTCGTCATATCTCGATTAACGCCGCCTCCTGGACGCTTCAAAGCGTCATCCCATCACCCGCGGGATTCCACGACGCCACGCCGCCCCCACCCCCGGGTTCCCATTCCAGCTATTTTGGTGAAGAGCGTTCGTTCCCATTGCAACTTCTGAACTTCACCTCGATCCTGCTTCTTTCGCCCCTGCTTCTGCCGGCGCCTGCCGCGCCACGCCAAGGCTTGTCCACGCCCGCTGCGTCCATCACCATCGACTACCCCGAAAATGGATCCATCTTTCCGCCGGACATGGAGCCGCCCACATTCCTTTGGCGCGCCCCCTCAGCCTCCACCACCAACTGGCACATCGAAGTCCTGTTCGCCGATGGTACGCGGCGGCCCGTCACCACCCCGGTTGGCGAGCCAATGACACTCGGCCCAATCGACCCGCGCTGCGTCTCCGCCACCAACCGTCCGCCGGCTCTCACGCCCCAACAGGCCGCCTCGCATACCTGGAAGCCCGACCCCGAACTCTGGGCTGCGCTGAAACAGCAATCCATCGAGAAGCCCGCTACCATCACCATCGCCGGCTACAGCCGCGGCGTTCCCGTCTCGCGAGGCTCCGTCCAAATTCTCACGTCCCGCGATCCCGTGGGCGCTCCCATCTTCTATCGCGACGTCCCGCTGATGCCCTCCGAGACCCAGAAGGGCGTCATCAAGCCCATTGAGCCGAAGCTCGTCCCCTTGATTGCCTGGCGTCTGCGCTATCTCGATGAGCCAGCCAGCCGCGTTGTTCTGGAAGGTATGCATACCTGCGCCAATTGCCATTCCTTTTCCCGCGACGGAAAGACGATTGGACTCGATCTCGACGGGCCCCACAACGACAAAGGACTCTACGCCATCGTGCCCGTCGAACCGCAATCCACTATTCGCACAGCCGACGTCATCTCCTGGAAGAAGTTCCGCAACCAGATGGAGCCCGGCAAGCGCATCGGCTTCATGTCCCAGGTCTCGCCCGATGGCCGCTACGTTGCCACGGCCACGGAAGTGCAATACTACGTCGCCAACTTCACTGACTATCGATTCCTTCAGGTTTTCTATCCCACACGAGGCATACTCGCCTGGTTCAACCGCGCCACGGGTCAGGTGAAGGCCCTCCCCGGCGCCGACGATCCCAGCTTTGTCCAGGCCAGCGCCGTCTGGAGCCCCGATGGCAAATACCTCGTCTTTCTCCGCGCACCCGCTGCCGAGTCCTACCCGCCCGGCGTGCCCCCTGCCACCTTTGCCAATGACCCCAACGAGATTCCCATCCGCTACGATCTCTACCGTATCCCGTTCAACAACGGCGCCGGCGGCGCACCCGAGCCCATCCGCGGCGCCTCCCAAAACGGCATGAGTAATTCGTTTCCCAAGGTCTCCCCCGACGGACGCTGGATCGTCTTCGTGAAAAGCCGTAATGGCCAATTGATGCGGCCAGACGGCCAGCTCTACATCGTTCCGTCCTCCGGCGGCGAGGCCCGCCGCATGAGATGCAACACGGCCCTCATGAACTCCTGGCACAGCTTCTCGCCCAACGGCCGCTGGATGGTCTTCTCCTCCAAGAGCCGCTCGCCCTACACCCAAATGTTCCTCACCCACATCGATGCCGAGGGCAACGATAGCCCGCCCATCCTCATCGAAAACTCCACTGCCTCCAACCGCGCCGTCAACATACCGGAGTTCGCCAACATCCCCAAGGGCGGACTGCTCCATATCGACGCGCCCGCCGCCGAGTTCTACCGGCTCTACGATCTCGCTTACGAGCTCACGGAGAAGGGGCAGATTGATGCCGCCACTGCTGAATGGAAACGGGCCCTGGCTCTCGATCCCAGCGATGCCCGTGCCCGCAATAACCTAGGCGGCATCTTCCTCAAGCAGGGCCGCCTGCCGGAAGCCGCGGCCGAATTCAGAAAGGCGCTCTCCGCTAAGCCCGATCTGGCCGAGGCGCGCAGCAACCTGGCGCTGATACTCCTCCAGACCGGACAGTTCGCCGAAGCTGGCCGTCTGTTTCAGGAACTCCTCGCCGCGGATCCCACCTCCATGGAGGCTCTGGTGAACTTAGGTGGCGTCTACCTGATGCAGGGTGACTACGCCGCGGCCGTCCGCACGCTGCGCGAGGCCCGGCGCCTGGAGCCCGATCGCCAACCCGTCTTGGGCAACCTCGCCTGGCTGCTGGCCACCTGCCCCGATGCCACCGTGCGCAATGGCGCTGAGGCCGTCACTCTGGCCGAACGCGCCGCCGAGCTCACCCACCGGGCCGATCCCGTCATCCTCGACACCCTGGGTGCTGCCTACGCTGAGGCCGGCCGCTTCGCCGATGCCATCAGTGCAGCGGAGCAAGCCATCGCCCTCTCCGCCACGCGCAACGATCCGTCGCTCACCGCAGCCCTGAAAGCCCGCCTTGCTAGATACCGGGCAGGCCAGCCCTACCACGAGTCTCGCTGACTCCCACCGGCTGGAAATCCCCGAAATGCCTGTGAATCACCACCACCGCCGCCACATAGCCGAAACTCAACGTCACCAGCAGCGGCTTGTAACCAAACAGTGGAATCAGATACCCCGGCAGGATCGCCGAAAATAGCACACTGCTGATCGTGCCTGCGAAACTACCCACGCCCAGGATCGTCCCCAACGTCCGGGCAGGGAAGACGTCGCCCGGCAACGTGAACGAAATCGAGCTGAATGCCTGATGCGCCGCCGCCGCCGCGCTAAACAGCACAATCGTCCGCGTCAGTGTCCCGCCCATCGCCAGGAACAACACCATCGGAGGCACCGCCGCACACAGTGACAGCGTCACCATCCGGGCCGCCCGTCGGCTCCTGCCACGCGCCAGCAGGTGCCCGGAGAGCCAGCCCGCAGTCACACTCCCCACCCCCGAGGCGAAGTATATGCACGGCAGCGCCCACCCGATCTCCTTCATCTCCAGGCCCCGCACATCCCGGAAATAGAGCGGCAGCCAGAACAGCAGAAAATACCATACCGGATCCACCAGCACCTTCGAGATCGCATACCCGCGCGTCTGACGGATCCGCAGTGCCTCGCGAAGCCCGTACCCACCGCCCGCAACTGGCGGCGCCAGGTTCTCCGACGTCCGGTAATACGCCAACCACGCAGCCACCCACAGCACCCCGGCCAGCGACACAGCCGCAAAACACACCCGCCACCCATACGATGCCGACAGCCAAATGAACAACGGAGGCCCGATCACCGACGCCACGTTCGGCCCCGCATTGAAGATGCCCGTGGCCAGCGCCCGCTGCTCGGCCGGAAACCACTCCGCCACCGCCTTGTTACACGCCGGGAAGTTCACCGCCTCTGTCAGACCCAGCATCGCCCGCCATACTGCAAACTGCGCCGCGCCCGTCACCGTCGCGTGCATGGCCGACGCAACGGACCACAACACCGCGCCCGCCGCCAGCCCCTTCTTCACGCCAAACCGGTCCAACAACACGCCGGAAGCGAGAAACCCGAACGCATAGCAGATCTGAAAAGACCCGTTTACGTACCCATACAGCCGCTCGGAGAAATGGAAATCATCCCGCAGCACCGGAGCCAGAACGCTCAGCAGCAGGCGATCCAGGTAGTTGATCGAAGTCACCACCAGCAACAAGGCCAGTACAACCCAACGCATCCCGCCGATTATCGCACTCCGCCCAGCAACCCTTCGGCTGCTAAACTCGTTAGCTTCGCCATGCGCTATCTAGTCGGCCTCATCGGCAGCGGAATCGCCGCCTCCGGTTCGCCCGCCATCCACGAACGCGAAGCCCGCCAACTTGGCCTCCAGCTTCACTACCAGTTGATCGATCTCGCGACCAACGGCCGCTCTCCCGGCCAGCTTGCCGAGCTCCTCACGGCCGCTGAGAAACTGGGCTTCGCCGGCGTCAACATCCCGCTCCCCTGCAAACAGGCGGTCATCCCCTTTCTGCACGAGCTCTCCGCCCACGCGCAAGCCATCGGAGCCGTCAACACCGTGGTCTTCCGCGCCGGCCGCCGCATCGGCCACAACACAGATTGGCTCGGGTTTCGCGATAGCATCCGCATTGGGCTTCCCGCCGCCAGACTCGCCTCCGTACTTCTCCTCGGCGCCGGCGGCGCCGGTAGCGCCATCTGCTACGCAGTGCTCCAACTCGGCGTGCAGCGCCTCTTCGTTTTTGACCAGGAACCGGACCGCGCCGCCAAGCTCGCGGCTCAGTGTAACGATCCTCGCGTTATCCCCACCACGGACCCCTTCGCCTCGCTCCAGCGCGTCGACGGCCTCATCCACGCCACGCCCGTCGGCATGACCGGCCATCCCGGCATGGCCATTCCGGAAGAATGGCTCCGCCCGGATCTCTGGGTTGCCGATGCTGTGTATTTCCCCCTCGAAACCGAACTCCTCCGCACCGCCCGCCGGCTCGGATGCCCCACTCTCCACGGTGGCGGCATGGCCGTACTCCAGGCAGCCGAGGCCTTCCGGCTCTTCACCGGCGTGGCGCCGGATCGCGAGCGGATGCTGGCGGCCGGTACTGCCACGCCGGAATAAAGATCTCACTCTTGCCGCGTTGGCGCCGCATGTGTTGGCCAATCGCCAAAGCGGCGGAATTGGTTCACCTCGCAGACCACACAACACCCAAGACGAAACACTCCGTGATTCAGTGTTTCGCCTTGGCGTGAGAGTCTGCGACCGGGCCTCAGAACATGAAGCGCAGCGAAAGTTGGACCTTTCGCGGGTCGCGCGTGCCGGTCGTCGCGCCGAAGTTGGCGTTGATCTGTTGACCTGCCGGGTTGAACCGGGCGGTCGTGTCGTAGCTGATGAACTGGCTGTGGTTCCAGATGTTGTAGAACTCGCCACGCAACTGGAAGAAGCGCTGCTCGCTCTTGAGCGGGATGCGCTTGGAGAAGCTCATGTCCCAGTTGCTCCAGGTCGGGTTGCGCATGATATTCACGCCGGCGTTGCCGAAGGAGCGCTGCGGCGTGCGGGCAAAGACTTCGGTCTTGAAGTTGCGGAAGAAGCTTCGCTCATCGCCCGGCAGGTTTGGATCGCCGAGGATCGTGATTCTGGCGCCCTCCTGCGAACCGGTGATGTTCTGCCCATCGGAGGTGCTGAATCCCGGGGTGAAGGGTGTGCCGGTCATAAACGTGGTGATCCCCGAAATCTGCCAGTTATCGGTGACGATACCGAGGAGCTTCTTGTCGAACTTCTTGCCGAGGCCGGGGACCTCGTAGTTGTAGTTGAAGGAGATCATGTGGCGGATGTCGTAGCCCAATGGTCCGTAGTTCCAACTACGCGTGGGGAAGTACATACTGACGCCCCCGAAATCGGCATTGGAGACGCCGAGTGACTTCGACAAGGTGTAGGAAGTGCCGTACTGCAAACCGCGAGACAGGCGGCGGTTCACCGCCAACTGCATGCCATGGTAGTTCGAGGTGCCATCGAAGGTCCGCTCGTTGATGGAACTCATGCCGAGGTAGGGCCTCAGGTAATTGTCGGGGAGCGGGCTGCCGGTGGTGGCATCGATGTTCTTCGCATCGAACTGGGCATACATCGGGATGGAGTTGATATTTCGCTGAATGATCAGGTGCCTCGCCAAACTGCCGATGTAGGACACGTCAAGGACGGAGCGGAAGCCGATTTCACGCTGGACTCCGAGACTGAAGTTCATCGTCTTTGGCAGCGGCTGTTTCGCGCTTTGTATTGTGGTCACTCCGGGAGGGCCCACCACGCCGGTGGACTGGAGGAAGGTGTCCAGGTTGCCGAAAGAAACCGTCGGGTTGTAGGAGACCGGAGCCTGGCCGACCGTCCCGGAGTAGACGTTACCCTGGGGCCGGTCGTAGAACACGCCGAAGCCGCCTCGAATGGCCATCTTGCCGTTGCCTTGCGGATCGTAGGCGAAGCCTAGGCGAGGCGCGACGGAGAACGGCGTCGTGTACAACCCTGTCGGCGCACCCTTGCCGCCGATCTGCATGCCAGGGGCGGTGTTGCCCGAGCCTGGAACGAACAGGCCGATGTAGGTGACCGGCGCGATATTGCCGTTGCGTGGATCGACGGCGACACGCTTCTTGGTAGCCGGATCGATGCCGGGGAAATACATGACCGCGGCGCCTTTCGCATCGTAGGTGGAAGGCATGAAGGTGGTCAGGTATCCCCGGTCGTCATGAGTGGCCGGCGAGGAGACGAACCGGAGGCCGTATTCGATGGAGAGTTTCCGGTTGACTCTCCAGGAATCCTGAGCGTAGAACTCCGTCTGGTAGTAGCGGTAGTGCGAGTATGTGCGGAGGTTCGCCTCGGAGTAGCTGTTGAAGTTCCCGAGGATGGCATTGGAGAAGGCGTAGTTGGAGTCGAATGGGTTGTTGGTGTTGCGGTCGAAGGTGAACGCGCCCCTCGTATTGGTTCCGCCGACCTCGTCCTTGCGCATACGCTCCAGGTAAAACCCGAACTTCAGTGCGTGGGAGCCCTTCATCCAGCTGACGTTGTCGATCCAGGAGAAGACTGGGTTTCTGTTGGTGTAAGGAATGTTGCCGAGTCCGCCGTTGATGCCGCTCTGAACGCCGCCGAAACTGACGTCGGGAATGGCCCCGGATTCGTTCGCGCCGGGATACCACTGGCCGATGCTGCCCATCTTGCTGCGGGCGACGATGCTCGGGTCCGTCGGATTGAATTGCTGGGAGCGATTGCTGGCGCCCATCGTGAACTGATTGACCAGAGTCGGGCCAAACGTGTTTGACACATGCAGCAGGGCGCTCCGCCCGCGCTGCGGGCGGTAGGTCAGGTACATGTCGTAGTTGTGGCTGCCGGCAGTCCAGTTGTTGTAGAGCCAATTCTCGTCGTCGTTGTCCCTCGTGCCGCGGAAATAAACCCGCATCGACTGGCTGAAATTGTAGTCGACGCGAAACAGATCCTGCCGCCGGGGAAACTGGCCGCTGCCGCTCGACCGGTAGTTCCGTGAGTACTTGAGCGCAGAATCCGTCTCCGTGTAGTTGGGCAGCGGAAAGAAATTGAGGATAGCCGATCCGGCCTTGCTGATGCGCGACTGCGGGATGATGTTTCCGGCGAAGGATGCTCCTGTCGTGGGGTCCTTGATGGCAATCAGCGCGCCGTTGACGTCCCGCGTGTTGGAGAAATCGCCCTGCCGCTCCAGCGCGGTTGGGGTCGTCACGAATTGGGTGGCAAAGAAGCTCTGGCGGCGCACGTACTCCTGGGACCAGAAGAAGAAGAGCTTATCTTTATTCTGGTTCCACTTCTTGGTGTAGATCGGACCACCGAGGGTATAACCGAAGTTCTGAATGCGCTCGATGGGCCGCGCTGTCTTGGTGCGATTGCGGAAGTAGCTGTTCGCGTAGAGGCCCTCATGGCGATAGAACCAGTAGGCACTGCCGTGGAACTGCTGCGTGCCGCTCTTCGTGGTGACGTTGATCGTCCCGCCGCTATTCCGGCCGTGTTCAGCCTGATAGTTGCTGGTGAGCACGACAACTTCCTCCACCGCGTCCATGTTTGGCTGCACATGCGATCCGCCGTTGGAGCCCGTGTCCGTATTCTGGATGCCATCGAGAGCGAAGTTGATCGACGTGGAACGTCCACCGTTGATGTGAAGGCCGCCGGCGCCTGGGCCCTTGGACACATCGCGGGCCTGCATGTTTTCGTCATAGATGCCGGGCAGGGTCGCGAGCAATGCAACGAAGTCGCGGCCGCGAATGGCCGTGTTGAGCAGTTGTGTCTGCGTGACGAGGCCGGCCCGTTCGCTGGAGGCCGTCTGAACTGGCGTGGCTTCCGCGGTCACCTCGACCTTCTCCTGCACTTGACCAACCTGGAGAACGATGTCGCCCAGCGAGCGACGCTCGTTCATAGTGATGTTGATGTCCTTCACGTTGTGTGATCGAAAGCCTGCCATCGAGACATTTAGCGTGTAGGATCCTGGCAGTACGCTGGCAAACTGAAAGAGCCCCGAGTCGTTCGAGGCGGTGGACTGTTTGGACTGCGTCTGTTGGTTGATGAGCTCAACCTGCGCAGCCGGGACGGCCGCTCCGGCAGGGTCGATCACCACTCCGGTCAGAGCGCCGGTGATGTTCTGAGCACAGACGGGTAGAGCGAGGAAGACTGCTAGCGAGATCACTACGCTCGAAAATCCATGGTTCTTCATTTCGACCCCCATTGGCGTCGGAAGCCACTGCAAAATTTCAGGTCATGGAGCCTGAAACTCGACTCGTTCTTCCGGTCTGTGGGCATACTATCCCAAAGCGGAGAGAGGGTCAAGCCATTCGACAGCCATTGTCGCTAGTATGTGATCTGTTGGGATGGGCCTTCGGCCCGCGAAAGCTCATGAAAAACTGGCATCCTGGCAAAGGCGGGAGCGGTAAGGTCGGCCGGACAGTGAAGAAGTCGAGATCGTTGATCTGTTTGATTAGGAGCATGCGCGCTCTGCGCGAATAATTGGGCGTCGTTCGTCTTCCTCTCGGGAGCGGCGATAGCCACGTGACCCTGCCTGGGATTACCTTTGGCATGCTCTCCGCTCCGCCAAGGAGAAGCATGATGTCCTATCGAGTCGCAGCGGTTGACGTTCACAAGAAGATGTTGGCGGTTGTGGTGACTGATATCGCCGGGGAAGGTGAGTATCAGTTTGAGCGCCGCAAGTTCGGCGCAACCCCCGCTGAATTGCACGTGTTGGCGCAATGGTTGGACCGGCAGGAGGTCGAGGAAGTTGTCATGGAATCGACCGCGCAGTACTGGAAGCCGGTGTGGGGCACGCTGGAGCGATACTGGAGGCCAGCACGGCAGAAGCGGGAGGGCTCAGGCAACAAGTGCGGCACGCTGCACCTGTGCCAAGCCAAGTCCAACCACGGCCCGCGTGGGCGAAAGAACGATTTCGCTGACGGCGAGCGGATGATCAAGCGGTTGGTGGCGCAGGAACTGGTTTTGAGCTTCGTGCCCGATCCGGAACAGCGGCTCTGGCGAACGGTGACGAGACGGAAGCACCAGTTGACGCGCGCCAAAGTGGGTTTCAAAAACCAGCTGGAGAGCCTGCTGGAGCAGGCGCATATCAAGTTGTCTAGTTTGGTGTCGGATCTATTGGGCGTCAGTGCGCGGCGTATATTGAAGGCCTTGGCGGAAGGAGAAACCGACCCGGCCATTCTGGCGGCGCTGGCCGATCACCGGCTCCAGGCCACGCCGGAACAATTGCAGGACGCGCTGGGGGCCTGCGCACAACTGAATGGAGTTTACCGTCGACTCCTGAAGATGGCGCTGGAGGAGTTGCAGTTGATCGAGGTGCACATAGAAAAACTGGAGCGGGAGGCCATGGACCTGCTCCAGGAGCATCAGGTGGTGGTGCAACGCGTGGCGGAAGTGCCCGGTTTCGGGGTGGATTCGGTGCTGCAGATGATCGCCGAGGTGGGTCCGACGGCAGCGGCGTTCCGATCGGAGAAGGCGCTGTCCTCGTGGGTAGGGGTGTGTCCTGGGAACGAGGAGAGCGCAGGGGAGTCGCACAGCACGCGTTCACCCAAAGGCAACCGCCAGATGCGTCGGCTTCTCAATCAGGCTGCTCATGCGGCGGTCAAGGTCAAAGGAAGCATCTTCGAAGTGACATTCCGCCGATTGCTGCCGCGCCTGGGATACAAACAGGCCATCTGGGCCATCGCCCATCGACTTTGCCGACTGCTTTGGCTGATTCTCCATAAGGGGGTCCGCTACCAGGAGCGGGGCTTGGAGGTAGGCGCCAGATCCATACGTATGCGCGCCGCCCGCATGATCAAGGAACTTCAAAAACTCGGTTACCGCGTAGACGGTGGACCACTTCCCGCGCTAACCCGGGCATGAGTGGGAAAGGTTTTTCGACCCTGTCCGCTCGAGCAAACTGGCGGGTGAGTCTTGAAGGGTAGAGGCGCCCAGCATCAGTGGAGTGGCTGCGTCGGAACAGAAGTCTACTTCGAGGCCAGGATGGCCCCAGCCGAAAGACGAATCAGCGCACCCTCCGACTCTCGCTATTCCAATTCCCCAAGGTCTAACAGATGAAGGGGGTTGTACTCCGTCTTGGACCACCGGCAGCCAGGCTCGAACTGCACACCGACGTAGTGGCCGATCTCCTTGAACTGGCAATACCGCACCACGCCCGTGTACTCACCGGACGGGTAGGTGATCCGCACTTCGGAATACACTGGAATCGGCACGTCAACCTGAAGGCAGAGGCCGGAGGGAGAAATGTCCTCCA
This sequence comes from Bryobacterales bacterium, assembly GCA_016721425.1. Taxonomy (GTDB): domain Bacteria; phylum Acidobacteriota; class Terriglobia; order Bryobacterales; family Bryobacteraceae; genus Paludibaculum. The sequence continues at coordinate 252,296 of JADKID010000007.1, forward strand.
GGTTCGCGGTGGCTTGGCGGTTGCGGCCTGAGCTGTCCTTCCAGTGGATCTCAACTAAGTCCGCACAAAGATTTCTTTCTTCGGATCGCTGCTCTTTCATACGGGTACCCAGTAGGCAACTCGGTTCTGCCCCGACGCGGACTTGCTTGCCACTAGTCTAGTCCAAAGACGCCCTGGGGATTCAGCAGATTCCGAATCCCTAGTCTTCCGTCGCGGTCGGCCCGGCCTGTAGCCCTCCACCGCCCCCGCGTCGTGCCTCTGGAGTTGGGCTGACTCTACTCACCGCAGGAACTAATCAATCGGAACGCGGGTGCCCGCTCCACCACTCAAGAACTGCTCACCAAATGCTTCACGAAATAACCGGGTGGCAACAACACCGGTGCAGTGCGTGGGGAGAATTGACTGAACACCCATTTCGCGCAGCCGGGCTATCGTCGCCCTGACCTGAGACTCGGTATTGAGCAGCATATGAAAGCCGCCCACGACGAGACGGATAGTTGCCCCGGGCTTGAGCCGCCTCGCAGCTTCAACCATGCCTACGACGCCAGGGTGGCTGCAACCCGTGAGGACAATCAGGCCCTTGGATGTGTCCAGTACGAGAGCCTGCTCGGGCGGCTCACCCGCAATTTGACCAGTGGTGAACAGACCAGGCAGGAGCTCGCGACCTTCGGTAATTCGAACTGGTTTCGCGCCCAGGCGTTCGGCTGAGGCGAATGCGGCTGGGGGAAAGGCATCGAGGTAGTGGACGACGAGGCCAGCGCGAAGTCCGGTGACGGCGGCAAGTCCTCCAACGTGATCTTGGTGCGAGTGGGAGAAGACACCGAACTCGAAGGTAGATGGATCGACATTCAGAGCTCTCATGTTGCTGGTAAGGACGTCGGGCTTTGTGCCAGAGTCGAAAAGGATCGTATGACCACGGAAGGTGACAACGGCGGCAAACCCCCAATCGAGTTGGAGATCGGAGCGCACGGCTGTGTTGTCGTACAAGATGAGAATCGACGGTGAATCCGCCGCGGCAGCAGTCCACGTCGTTAGCGTACCCAGAACAAGTGCCACAAAGTCTAGCCGGCGCATCTGATTGTCTGCTCCTACTGGGCCGGAAGAATAACCCGCCTCATTCTAACTCCGCAGCAGCAACCCGGCAATCTCTACAGAGCGGAGCCATCTGATAACCATTCGATCATTCTTCCTCAACCCGGGAATTGACCGGAATCGTCGGTGAGAGGGCTGGTGGGATCAATGATGAAACTGCCTGTCGCGTGCGCCTGCGGCAGCAAACACAGGCGGTTGGAGGGCCGCCGGTTGGATGACGATCAGCCATCGCACAGCAGCCTGGGCGAACTATCTCAGCGGTCACCGTCCGAGCTGATCGATCATTTGCCGGGTTTGTGGATGGCCCGGTCGAAGCCGCTGAGCTTCCCGCAGTTCCACGACTGCCTCGTCGCGCTTCCCCTGCGCGGCCAAGGCGGATCCCAGGCCGAAGTGGGCCTCAGCGTCCTCCGGCCTGTAGAGAAGTCCTTCGCGAAATCTCGCGATTGCCTCATCGATCCGCTGCAAAGTCAGGAATGCGAATCCCATGCAGAAGTGAGCGGCGGCGTCTCGCGGATTGAGCCGGAGGAGTTCATCCAGTTCTCTCAATCCCTGGGCGTAGTTCCGGCGCTGCATCAGCTCAATTGCCAGGTTCAGGCGAGCGTCCGTATTGGCGGGGTTTAGCTGGATGGCCTTCTGAAAAAGCGTGGTTGCCTCTCCGGGCCTCCCGGCGCGATCGGAAATTAAACCGAGTTTGACGTAGACAGCGGAATTGTTGGGGCTTGCTCTCAGAGCAGCCTGGTAGTGGGCGACGGCTTCCTCAGTCTCCCCCATCGCGTCGGCAGCCTGCCCCAGAAAGAAATCGGCGCCGGGGATATTCGTGTGTGAGCGAAGAAGGGCCCGCAGCCGTTCAACGGCCGCAACCGGCTTGGGCGATTTGAAGAACTCGTTCGCAAACCCACCCAGAGGGACCGGATCCTCCGGCCTGAGTCGCAAACACTCTTCCAGTTGGTTCAACGCATCACCGACCGATTCGGGCTTGTCTCCATAGAAAGTCAACAGCGTACCGGCAAGGAAACTACGCACATCGGGGTCCTTAGGGTCGGCCTGCGCTGCCCTGCGGCCCATCTCAACCGCGCGGTCAGCTTGTCCAAGGCGGCTCAGCAGACCGGCCTGTTTGAGCAATCGCGTCGAAGAGAAGCAGTAGACGGTCAATTGTTCATTGAAGGGATCTTCCAGGGGGGGCACGCTCTTCCATTTCGCGTAGCCCGCGCGCTGCCTGGCCTCGGTGGCTTTGTCCACTTGTCCGAGGGCCGCATACGCCTCCCGCAAAAGCTCATAGAGTGGGGCTGCATTGGGATAGGACTGCGTGAGGGGTGTGATCGTATTGACCACTTGATTCCAATCCCGGCGGCGTGCCTCAACGCGCCCAAGTGCGAAACCAGCCTGCAGGGACGCCCCGCCGTCAGGCACCCTCGCTGCCATTTCATAGTGACGCGCAGCTTCGTCCAGTCTGTCTCCTTTGAAATACCAATCCGCCGCTTTGACTAGAGCAGGGACGTGATCAGGCTTGAGTTGCAGCGTCTTTTGCAGCAACTTCAGCTGCTCCTTCTCTCCGCCGAGTTCCTCTTGCAGGAAGGCTTGGCTATACGTCCACTGAGGGTCGTTGGGCGCCAACCGGGCGGCAATCCGATACGCACTGGCAGCCCGGTCGAATAGAAGATTCGCATGGTAAACCATTCCCAGCTTGCCAACCGCTTCCGCTGCTTCCGGCCGCCGCCGCGCCTCCTGATCCGCGGTCTGCAGTAGCGCGCGAAGACTCGGGTTCAGCCGCTCAACATCTGGACGCGCTGGGAAGTCAGCCGGCAGCTTGGCAGGCAGGATTAGGGGCACAACGAGCCATGTGACCACGCCCAACGCTACGGCGAGCCCCGTCGCTTTCAGCAGCGCCGCTTTGTTGTAGCCGCGATCAGAGTCGCCCGAATCGGGTTTCATAGTTGGTTTCGCTCATTCCGACGGAATCCACTACTCATCATAAGGGCGGCGATGCCCACGCACGAAGTCTGCCCTGGCACGCCCCGCCTACGCCGTCCGCGGGCAGTGCACCAGCCCAGGGAGCCAGACTGTCCGGGGGGTTGCCCGGCTGCGCCGGATGTCGTACCGTGAGTCTCGAATGGAGGTCGAAATGGGATCAATCACCTGGCTAGTCGCGCTCTTCACTGCGGCAGCGTCCGCACTGCCGGCCGTGGCGCAGGAGAAGCCGCCAGCACCCCTGCAGCAGCCCTGGGAAGGAGTGCCGGCGCGGTACAGGAATCTCCCGCTTGGAAAGTGGGATCCGCCAGCGACCCTGGCACAATGGACGTCACAGCGCGAAAAGGTGAAGAAGATTGTCATCGGCTCGCTAGGCGATCTGCCACCTAGGCCGTCGCCACGGGACGTGCGCGTCGTGGCGACAGACCAGAAAGACGGCTACCGGATAGAGAAGTTCGTCTTTGACAATGGAGTCGACTCCACTGTGCCCGGCTACATCGCCATCCCCGACCAAAGGCAGGGAAAGCTCCCGGCGATCCTCACAATGCACGGCCACGGCAGCACCAAGGACAATATGTTCGGCTACAAACCGACCTCGCAGGACGTGGCGGGGATCCTGGCCAAACAGGGATTCGTCGTGTTGGGCATCGACAACTACTTCAATGGAGAGCGCAAGGGGGCTGGTCCGGCTGGAGAGTTCGAGAGGCAGGAGAGAGGCTCGGACCAGGAGATGTCACTCTTCAAGCTGAATCTATGGCTCGGGCGGACACTGTGGGGGATGATGCTCAGAGACGAGCAGATTGCGCTCGACTATCTCGCGTCACGGCCGGAGGTGGACCCGAAGCGGATCGGCGCTCAGGGCATGAGCATGGGAAGCACCCGCGCCTGGTGGCTGGCAGCGATCGATGACCGCATTCAGGCGGTCGTCGGCGTGGCGTGCTTCACGAGATATGAGGACCTCATCGCGATCCGGGAGTTGAGGGCCCACGGCATCTACTATTTTGTCCCGGGACTGCTGAAGCACTTCGACACCGAGGGTGTGATGGCGCTGCTGGCGCCGCGGCCTTTCCTGGTGCTGACCGGCGATCGCGATGCCGGTTCCCCGCCGGAAGGGATGAAGAAGCTGGAAGGGATTCTGACGCGGCACTATCGTCTCCACGGCAAGCCTGAGGCGTTTCAGAGTGTGATCTACCCGGAGACGGGTCATGTCTACAACGACGACATGAAGCTGCGGATGGTGGCGTGGTTCAGGCGGTTTCTGTAGCCACTTGATAGCGCACCAGGTCGGCCTCCCACAGAGTCCGAGCGAGTTCCAGGCGCGTAATTCATCAGCCATCGGCTTTGGCTCTTCTCGTCCGGCGCAGCCGCACCGAATCGAAGTTTGAATCGCCGATCCAAGCGCCCTCGTCCGGCAGCGAGGTCACGACGGGATCAAATGGACAAAGATCGCAGCCCTCTCGTCTTCGGGCTCTGCTGAACCGCTCGCCCGGCGCGGCAGGCGCTGTGCATATTTATGCACTATGTATTGTTTATTGACATGGGCGCGGACGTGCAGTAATATCAGCACGTTGTGATGACCGATTCCACTTCCCAATGCCCTCCTGCCCCGCCAGCACGGCGCACCCAACCGATGACCAAACAAACACCTCAGCGGATCGCTCGCATTCTCGCCATGATCGGTTTCGCATTGATCGCCAACCAGCACTTCCTCCCCGCGGCCCCCCCCGCCTCCATCCCGGCCTCACCGGGCGCAGTCAAGCCTCACCGGCTGATTGTGCTTACTGACATCGAAAACGAGCCGGACGATACCGAAAGCATGGTTCGCCTGCTCCTCTATTCCGACGTCATTGACCTTCAGGGCTTGGTTGCCACCACGTCCGTCCACCTGAAGACACGAGTCGCGCCCGAGTCCATTCGCGCCGTCATCAACGCCTATTCCAAAGTCCACGGCAACCTGCTGCGGCACCACCCGAACTACCCCACGGCTGAGCATCTCCAGTCGCTCGTAAAGAAGGGACGTCCGGAGTACGGCATGGACGGAGTTGGGGCCGGAAAGGACTCCGAGGGATCCGATTGGATCATCCGAACCCTCGACAAAAACGATGGCCGTCCGCTGTGGGTCTCCGTCTGGGGCGGAGCCAATACCCTCGCCCAGGCGCTCTATACCCTGCGCTCCACGCGGTCCACCACCGAGGTGGACCGGCTGGTCTCCAGGCTCCGGGTCTATACGATCTCCGATCAGGACGACAGCGGACCCTGGATGCGGCGCACGTTCCCGAATCTCTTCTACATCGTGAGCCCGGGCGGCTACGGCGCGGCAACCTGGACCGGCATGAACACGGTCGTGCCTGGAATCGACAACTCCACCATCAGCACCAAGTGGCTGGCCGAAAACATCCAGCAGGGACACGGGCCGCTGGGTGCGGCTTATCCGGATGTCGCTTACGGAATGGAGGGCGACACGCCCTCGTGGCTTGGCCTGGTTCCCACGGGTCTGGGCAGTCCCGAACATCCCGAGGCGGGTGGATGGGGCGGACGATACAAGCTCTGCGTGCCGGAGCTGTCGGCAATGGACCCCAAAGGCTTCACGGGCGGGGTCCCAGTGGATGCCGAGACGCGACCGATCTGGACGAATGCGATGGATGAATACACGCCCCCAGTCAGTGGTGACTACGGCCGGGCCGTACACTCAGGCGGAAAAACGTTCAAGGATTACAGAGCCACGGTCTGGCGCTGGAGAGACGACTTCCAGAACGATTTCGCCGCGCGAATGGACTGGACCACGAAGCCTTACGCCACGGCCAACCATCCCCCAGTCCCCGCATTGGGACATCCCGAGGCCATCACAGTCCATGCCGGGAAGACCTTTCAGTTGAGCGCCGCCGGATCTGCCGATCCGGATGGCGACAGCCTGAGCTACCTCTGGTTTCAATATCGAGAGGCTGGCTCCTACAGTGGCGCGATCAACTTCCCCGGCGCGCAGAATTTGATACACGTCGACCTCACCGCCCCGAAGGTCGAAAGGCCGGAGACCATCCACTTCATCCTCAGGGTGACCGATAAAGGCCGCCCGGCGCTGTCACGCTACAGACGCGTCGTCGTCACCGTGGTCCCGTAGAGCCCACCGTTCCGGAACGCGATCTACCGGGAGGGAGGGTCTTTCCCCCTCGTACTCTGAACGCCCTTCAGAATCGCCAGCCCAATCATGATAATGGCACCCACGCCGATCCACTGGGGCGCCACATGCAAAATCACGGCGGCCCAGATCAGCCCGCCGATCAATATCAAAAAACCCACCAGATAAATCCCGAAGGACATCGAGCCTCCTTTTTCTGCGCGCAACCCGGGAAGATCAGTCTCCAGCCTTCGCGGCCACAACCTTTGATTCGCTGACCAGTTCTTCAAACAGCGTCCGATAGTGCACCATCGCCTGCCGCAGTTCTTCCGTACTCGCCTTGCCCTCGGCCTGCCGCAGCGAGATCTCGTGCGCCGTCCGGTAGTTCGCAATCACCAGCGGATACCCCACCGATAGATCGGCCGCCCGCTGCTCGAAGTCGCTCACCGGATAACCCAGTGACGACATCACTGTCCGCAACAGTTGATCCGCCTCCGCCACCGCGCCGGCCGGGCTGTCCATGAAACGCGCCTGGATTTCGCGCCACGTCCCGACATACCGCAGCCGGTCCTCGGCCGCCAGCGTCCCCACATGAAACCCACCCACGCGTTCCGCTCGTCCTTGCAGCGCCTTTTCCGCATGGCGCTGGTTTCCGTCCATCTGAACGGTCCGCGCATATTCGGCGCCGCCGAACTGCGCGCGCAGCCGCGCGGTCCGCCGCTTCCGCAGCGAGAAGAAAATGGCGATGCTCGCCGCCAGCACTACTACGATCGCCGCCAGCATGCCTATTTCCACCATGCTGAGCGTTGGGAAATCTATCATCTGTCACCGTCTTCCGAACCATGTCTCGCTCCACAACACTGCATCTGGCAGGCCAAGCCCGCCAAACCGCTCCCCCCCCCCCCCCCCCCCCCCCCCCCCCCCCCCCCCCCCCCCCCCCCCCCCCCCCCCCCCCCCCCCCCCCCCCCCCCCCCCCCCCCCCCCCCCCCCCCCCCCCCCCCCCCCCCCCCCCCCCCCCCCCCCCCCCCCCCCCCCCCCCCCCCCCCCCCCCCCCCCCCCCCCCCCCCCCCCCCCCCCCCCCCCCCCCCCCCCCCCCCCCCCCCCCCCCCCCCCACCCCCCCCGACCCCCCCCCCCCCCCCCCCCCCCCCCCCCCCCCCCCCCCCCCCCCCCCCCCCCCCCCCCCCCCCCCCCCCCCCCCCCCCCCCCCCGGGGCCCCCCCCCCCCCCCCCCCCCCCCCCCCCCCCCCCCCCCCCCCCCCCCCCCCCCCCCCCCCCCCCCCCCCCCCCCCCCCCCCCCCCCCCCCCCCCCCCCCCCCCCCCCCCCCCCCCCCCCCCCCCCCCCCCCCCCCCCCCCCCCCCCCCCCCCCCCCCCCCCCCCCCCCCCCCCCCCCCCCCCCCCCCCCCCCCCCCCCCCCCCCCCCCCCCCGGCCCCCCCCCGGCCCCCGCTAGCCTGGTCGCCCCGCCCCCCCCCCCGGCCCCCGCCCCCCCCCCGGCCCCGCCCCCCCCGGCCCCCGCCCCCCCCCCGCCCCGGCCCCCCGCCCCCCCCCCCCCCCCCCCCCCGCCCCCCCCCCGCCCGCCGCCCCCCCCCCGGCCCCGCCCCGCCCGGGCCGCCGCCCCGCGGGCCCGGGGCCCCCCCGCCCCCCCCCCCCCCCCCCCCCCCCCCGCCCCCGGCCGCCCCCCCCCCCCGGGCCCCCCCCCCCGCCCCCGCGGCGGCCCGGCGCGGCCCCCGGCGGGGCCCCCGGGGGGGGGGCGGGGCGCCCCCCCCGCCCCGCCCCGCCCGGCCCCCGCCCCCGGGCCGCCCCGGCCGCGGCCCCCGGCGGGCCCCGGGCCCGCCCGCCCCGGCCGGCGCCCCCCCGGCCGCCCCGGCCCCGGGCCCCCCGGGCCCGGCCCCCCGGCCCCGGCCCCCCGGGCCCCGCCCGCGCCCCCGCGGCCCGGCCCCCCGCGGCCCCCCCGCCCCCCCCCCCCCCCGCCCCCCCCGCCCCCCCCCCCCGGGCGCCGGGCCCCGCCCCCTCCAGCCGGGGGGGGGCCACTGGCCATCACTGTTTGACAAGCAAATCCCACTCCCTACCGCCCGAAACCGCCGCCCGCCCGCGCCGCCCGGTGACGTCATGGGGTCACATGACCAACGGACGTCGTATCCTGGCTCCCCGTAAACCGCTCCCACCCCAACCGGCCGTGTTGGAGGTCGCGCATTCGAAGGTCCCAAGGATCTGGACTCCTCAAGACGCATTCACACGCGAATATTCGCTGAAAACAAACGCCTTACAGTAAGCAATTGGCCATTTTCCTTGACACGCCGTTCTAAAATCTTGACGGAGTTTAGAATATGGCCCAATTCCCAATAATCGCGCTCAGCCTCCCGGACAAACGCGAGGACGGCGGCTCTCTACCCCACGCAGCCTCCCGCGCCGAACGAACCCACAACTTGCTCATAACAAGACCACTGAGCCGCTCCCACCTCGACACCCGCCCGGGAAATGCCAAATGAATGCGCCTCCACCCGTCCAGCCGCCCCTCTCAATAATTCCCCCAGCGCCGAGCGAACCCGCAACGTGCTCATAACAAGACCACTTAGCCGCACCGCCTCGACACCCTCCTGGGAAATTCCAAATGAATACGCCTCAACCCGCCCAGCCGCCCCTCTCAACAATTCTCCAGCGCCGAACGAACCCGCAACTTGCTCATAAAAAAACCACTTAGCCGCACCGCCTCGATACCCGCCTCACAAATGCCAAATGAGCGCGCCTCCACCAGCCCTTCGACCCCGCCACACAAATCCCCCCACGCTGAACGACCCTATAACTTACACATAACAAATCCACTTCCCAACCGACCTCCGCAGCGATATAATGAAAGGAGCTGGATTCCTCGGCCCCCGGCTCTCCACGGCCTCCAGCCCATCCCGTTCGCCAAAGATACCGCCCCCTTGCTTTCCGTCAATAATGTCTCCATGCGCTACGGCGCCCGCGTCCTCTTTGAAGACGTCACCGTCACTTTCGTCGCCGGACGCCGCTACGCCATCAGTGGCCCCAACGGCGCCGGCAAGTCCACCATCATGAAGATCTTCACCGGCGAGATCGAGCCCACCAAGGGCTCCGTCACGCGCCCCAAAAAGATGGGCGTCCTCAGTCAGGATCAGTTCGCCTTCGATCAGTACCGCGTCATCGACACCGTCATCATGGGCAACAAGACCCTGTGGGCCGCCCTCCAGGAACGCGAGCGCCTCTACGAAAAGGACCACACCCTTCTCACCGATGAGGACGGTATGCGCCTCGGCGAGCTCGAAGGCATCGTCGGCGAAGAGGGTGGTTATTCTGCCGAGAGCGACGCCGCCATCCTCCTTGATGGCCTCGATGTCCCCGAATCCCTCCATGAACGGAAGATGAGCGAGATCCAGGGCGGCCAGAAGGTCCGCGTCCTCCTCGCCCAGGCCCTCTTTGGCAATCCCCAAGTCCTCCTCCTCGACGAGCCCACCAACCACCTCGATCTCGACTCCGTCCACTGGCTCCAGGATTACCTTCGCGCCTACGATGGCTGCCTCATCGTCATCTCGCACGATCGCCACTTCCTCAACGACGTCTGCACCCACACCGCCGATATCGATTACGAATCCGTCATCACATACACCGGCGGCTACGACGACATGGTGCTCGCCAAGACCCAGATCCGCGCCCGCATCGAGGCCCAGAACGCCCAGCGCGAGAAGAAGATCGCCCAGCTCCAGGAGTTCATCGCCCGCTTCTCCTCCGGCACCCGCGCCTCGCAGGTCTCTTCCCGATCCAAGGAAGTCGAGCGCCTCCAGACCGCCGAGCTCGCCCGCTCCAACATCGCCCGCCCCTACATCCGTTTCGAGGTTCTCCACCCCTCCGGCCGCCATCCCCTCGAAATCAAGGGCCTCAACAAGTCCTACGACGGCGTGCCCGTCATCACCAACTTCTCGGCCTCGCTCGTCCGCGGTGAGAAGGTCGCCCTGATTGGCCGCAACGGCGCCGGTAAGACCACCATGCTCCGTTCGCTCCTCCGCAACGCCACCGGCTATATCGACGATGCAGAGAAGGAGTTCCCGGTCGATTCCGGCCTCGTCACCTGGGGCCACGAGGCCGCCGTCGGCTACTTCGCCCAGGACCATCGCGATGGCATCACCAAAGGCATCACCGCCATCGAGTGGCTCTACAGCTTCGCCCCGCAGGCCTCCCAGCAGGAGTTGCGCGGCATCCTCGGCCAGATGCTCTTTAGCGGTGAGGACGCGCTCAAGAAGACCGACAACCTCTCCGGCGGCGAGGCCGCCCGCCTCATCTTCTGCCGCCTCATCCTCCAGAAGCCCAACATCCTCGTCCTCGACGAGCCCACCAACCACCTCGATCTCGAGTCCATCAACGCGCTCAACATTGCTCTGCAACGCTACGAGGGCACAGTCCTCCTCGTGACGCATGATCACGACGTTCTCGACGAAGTCGCCTCCCGCATCTGGCACTTCAGCCCTGGCCATATCCGCGATTTCCAGGGCCCCTACGCCGAATTCCTGACCCACCCGGAGAACTAGCCTCCACGTAAGGTAAGCTGTGTGGGCATGACCGCCCGCCGCTCCTGGACCATCGCCGCGCTGCTGTTCGTCGCCGGCTTCATCAACTACCTCGATCGAGCCATCCTCTCGGTCGCCGTGCCGGTCATCGCCGTCGACCTCCACCTCGGCCCCGCCGCCAAGGGCGTCCTTCTCTCTGCATTCTTCTGGTCCTACGCCATCATGCAGCTCCCCATGGGCTGGGCCTCGGATCGCTTCAATCTCAAGTGGCTCTACGCCATCGCCTTCGCCGTCTGGTCCCTGGCCTGCGGCTTCACCGGCTTCGCCACCACGCTCACCGCTCTCCTCGTCATGCGCGTCATCCTCGGCATCGGCGAGTCCGTCTACCTCCCCGGCGGCATGAAGGTCGTTTCCGTCCTCTTCCAGACCAAGGACCGCGGCCTCGCCTCCGGCCTCGTCAACTGCGGCACCCGCGCCGGCCTAGCCCTCGGAGCCCCGCTCATCGCGTGGCTTGTCGTCACCTTCGGCTGGCACAACAGCTTCTTCATCCTCGGCTTCTCCAGCCTGCTCTGGCTCATCCCCTGGCTGCTGATCTATCCGTCCCACGTTGCAGTCCCCAACAACGTACGCCCCGCCGCCACCGGCCGCCCCGGCTGGCTCGATCGCAACCTGCTCGGCCTCTGCATCGGCCACGTCGGCTTCAGTTACTACTGGTATCTCCTCGTCACCTGGCTGCCGGACTACTTGGTCGAGTCCCGCCACATGACCCTCCAGCGCGCCGGTGCCTACACCGTCATCCCGTTCCTCGTCTTCTCCATCAGTGAACCCCTCGGCGGCTGGCTGGCCGATCGTCTCATCCGCGCCGGTTGGAACGAGTCCCGCGCCCGCAAGGGCGTCATAACCCTCGCCTTCCTCACCAGCCTCATGCTGCTGATCGGAGGGCGCACGGCCGAAGATACGTCCGCCGTCCTGCTCATCGGCGGCGCCTCCCTCGTCGGGCTCGCCACCGGCAACATACTCGCCTTGCTCCAGCGCGTCGCGCCGCCCAACGAGGTCGGCCTCTGGACCGGCATCCTCAACTTCGCCGGCAACCTCTCCGGCATCGTCGCCCCCGTCGTCACAGGCTTGCTCATCGCGCGGACCGGCTCCTACTACCCCGGCTTCATCGTCGCCGTCGCCGTCCTCATCGCCGGCCTGCCCGCCTATTGGTTCATCGTCCGCGACCGCGCCCCTACCGCATCGTCTGCTTGAGCCACTCCACCATCTTCACCTTGTACCCCTGAAACTCGGGGACCTTTTCCCAGCCGCCAATGCCGTGACCCGCCCCCGGCACCGTGTACAAGTCACACCGCCCGCCCTTGGCTTTCAGCGCCTCGCAGAACCGTGGCGATTGCTCATACGGCACCTGCTCGTCGGCCGTCCCGTGGATCAGTAGGAACGGCGGCAAGCCCTTCTTCACCATCGAATATGGCGACAGCTCCGCCAGCCGCTTCAGCCCCGCTTCGTTCAGTTCGGTCACGCCGGTCAACCCGGTCATACCCTCGCTCGGCGCGCCGCGCTTCTTGGCCGATACTGTGAAGTCGTGCGGCCCGTAGAACGACACTACGGCCGCCAGCGGCAGCGACTTCGGCGCAACCATCGCCGCGTAATCCACCAGGAATCCGCCGGCCGATTCGCCCATCAGCGCCACCCGCTTCGGATCCACCTTGTACTCCTTCGCGTGCGCATGCACCCACGCCAGGGCCGCCACGATATCGTCCGCCGGATCGGGCAGCTTCGACGCCGGAGCCAGCCGGTAGTCGATCGTGAACCACGTAAAACCCGCCTCCGTCAGTGGCGGAAACAGCGGCGGCACATACGTCACCTTGTTGCCGCGCACAAAGCCTCCGCCATGCACGATGATCACCGTGGGGAAAGGCCCGGGGCCATCGGGCACCGAAGCATCCAGCAGCAGCGGCGTGGTCCCGCGCTTCACATACTCGATATCGCGCGTCACGGTCGCACCAGGCGCCAGCGCGGCCAACAGCAGCAGGGCAGGGAGGGTCATGCTTTGCAGTATACTCGCGGACGAATGAGGCAACTTCGCACCCTCACCCTCTCGCTCCTCGTCGTCGTCCACGTCCCCGAGCTACGCACCAACAGCCGCATGATCAATGAGGCCTACCGCATCGCCGTCGGCGACCTGCTGGGCAACGTGGCGCCCTATCAGGCCGGCCTGCTCGCCCAACCGGCGCCGGTGATCTTCGCCGGCCTGCGCTACTACATGCCGTGGACCCGCGACGCCGCCATCAACGCCTGGAATGGCTCCACGATCCTCCTCCCCGACGTCACCCGCGACACGCTCCTCTCCGTGCTCGTCAGTGAATACGGCATCGCCTATATCGGCGACGGCGGCAACACCCAATATTGGGACGTGATGGTGTGGACCACCGGCGCCTGGTTCCACTACCTCAACACGGGCGACCGCGAGTTTCTCGCCCTCGCCTACTCCGCCACCACCAACACGCTGGAGCGCCTGGAGCGCAATGAGCTCGATCCCGCCGACGGCCTCTTCCGCGGCCCCGGATGGAGCGATGGCGTCGCCGGTTACCCCTCCGAATATGCCAATACCGGCGGCGAGAGCGGCATCCATCACTGGCCGCGCTTCAATCGCGGCAAAGTCGCCTCACAAGGCTACGGCATTCCCATGAAGGCGCTCTCCACCAACTGCCTCTACTACGCCGCCTACGTCACCGCCGCCGACATGGCCAAGGAGTTGGCGCTTCCGGTGCGCCCTGAATATGCCAATCGCGCCGAGAAGCTCAGGCAGGCCATCAACCGCAATTTCTGGATGCCCGACGCCGGGCACTACCGTTACATCGTCGGCCCGCTCGGCAACAGCGACCAGCAGGAAGCGCTCGGCCAAGCTTATGCCATTCTCTTCGGCATCGCCGGTCCGGAGCAGGCGGCCGCGATCCTCCGCAGTCAGCCCGTCCAGCCCGCCGGAGTGCCGGCCATCTGGCCCGATTTTCCTCGCTATCAGCAGCCCGATGGCAACGCCTTCTCCCGACACGCGGGCGCCGTCTGGCCGCAGATCCAGGGCATGTGGGCGTCCGCCGGCGCTGCCTACGGCAACAGCTCGATCCTCGGGCACGAGCTCTTCCAACTCGCTGCCCACGCCGTCCGCGACAAGCAGTTCGCCGAGCTCTATCACCCGCTCACCGGCGAGATCTACGGCGGCATGCAGGAGCGCGCCGGCAAGGGCATCGTGCTCTGGGATTCGCTGCCCCGTCAGACCTGGGCGGCCACTGCCTTCATCCGCATGATGATCTTCAACGTGGCCGGCCTCACTCCGGGGCCGGACGGCCTGCGTTTCCGTCCCTGTCTGCCCGCAGGGCTCACAAAAGTGGAGTTGCGGGATCTCCAATACCGCGGCATGACTCTGAACATCACGGTGGAGGGCGCCGGCTGCAAAGCGCGCCCCGCCGGCACATTCCTCCCCTACTCCAACACGGGCCGCCATGACGTGCGTATTGTGGTGAGTGAATGAGACGACGTGACCTGATCGCCTTGCCAGCCCTCGCCGCCGCACCCGCTTCCGCTGCCCCCGTCCGCACCGCGCTCTGCCTCAATGAGGACAACAGCCACTGGTTCTCCACCCGAGCCGGACAGGCCCTCACGCCGGAGTTCGTCTCTTCCTTCGTGGACCAGTATGCCGGCACCCAGATCCGCGAGTTAATCCTCTCCGCCAACTCGCAACGCACCAGCTTCGCCAGTGAAGTGTGGGATCCCATCTGGAAGGGTTACCAGCCCGATGGGCCGGACGATCAGCCGCTGCTTCACTCCACGCCAGAAGCCGGCCGCGCCGGCGCACGGCGCTGGATCCACACCGCGTGGGAGCTGGCGGAAAAGAAGATCGATCCGTATGCGCTGTGGATCGCCCGTGCCCGCCAGAAGGGCCTCACACCCTGGATCTCGATGCGCATGAACGACCTCCACAACGTCGACGATCCTGCCAGTTACATGCACAGCACCTTCTGGCGCGAGCACCCCGAATACCGCCGTGTCCCGTGGCGCTTCTCAGACTGGCGCGACCGCGCCTTCGATTTCGCCCATGCCCCGGTGCGCGAGTACCACTTCCGCCTCATCGAAGAGTACTGCCGCCGCTACGACTTCGATGGCCTGGAGCTGGATTGGATGCGCTTCGGCTTCCACTTCCGGCCCGGACACGAGCTCGAAGACGGTCCGTTGCTGACCGAGTTCATGCGCCGCACCCGGCGCCTGCTCGACACATGGGAGAAGCGGCGCGGCCACAAGATCCAGCTCGGCGCTCGTGTGCCATCGCGCCCGCAGACTGCCCTCCATCTCGGCATGGACGGGGCGCTGTGGGCTCGCGAGGGTCTCGTGCAGATGCTCGTCGTCACGCCGTTCTGGGCCAGCATCGAGACCGATATGCCCATGGAGCTCTGGCGGCGGCTGTGCGGCGACCGCGTCACGCTCGCCGCCGGGCTGGAGCTTCTATTGCGGCCCTATCATGACTACCGCCCGCTGCAGTTCAACTCGCTGGAGACCGTGCGCGGCGCCGCTGCGTCACTGCTTTCGCGCGGCGCGGATCGCATCTACCTCTTCAACTACATGGACTCGCAAACCGAGATGGCCGATCGCGAAAACTACCCAGCTCTGCTGCGTGAGTGCGGCCGCCTGGAAACTCTAGCCGGAAAGTTGCGCCGCCACATCGTCACCTACTCCGATACCTGGGCGCCGGGTGAAGCGGCGGCATCTCAGTTGCCGAAGACGTTGGGGGCAGGGCAATGGGCGGCGTTTCGTTTGCACGTGGGCCCGCGCCTCGACAACGGCACCGTTCGGCTCAAGTTGGACTCCGCCACAATCGGCGCACTGCGCATCAATGGAGACCTGTGCCGCCCGTCCGGCCCGGATTCGTGGACCATTCCCTTCGCCATCAGCGGCTCGGTCGTTATCGACCTGCAAGCCGTCAAACCCGGCCGCGTCGATTGGGTGGAGATCGCCGGATGATCACCCGCCGCCACGCCCTGCTTGCCCTCAGCGCCGCACCTCTACTGGACGGAACCTCGTTTGACGGATTCCGCACTCCCACCGGAGAGACCAGCCCGGCTGTGAGCTGGCGGATCGTCAACGGCGCCTATGAGACCATTCCCGACGCGCGGCGGCAATGCGATCTATGGACCGTCGCCGAATACGAGCAGTTTGACCTGCACTTCGAGTGGAGGGTCGCTCCCGGCGCGAACACCGGCATCAAGTATCTGATCCAACGCTCAGCCACGGACCGCTTGAAGGACGCGCAGGGCGAGTTCCTGCACGAGACCTCTCTGGGCTTCGAATTTCAGCTTGTCGATGACGCCTCCACTGCCGGCTCCGATCAGCCGAACCACGCCTCCGGCGCGCTCTACAACTACCTGCCGCCAACGGAGCGTGCGGCCCGGCCGGCGGGCGAGTGGAACAGCGGGCGCTTGGTGCTTCGCGGCGAGGACGTTGAACATTGGATCAACGGCCGGCGCGTGCTGGCATTCTCGCTGCACTCCCAGGAGTTGAAGGCGGCGCTGGCGTTGAAGAAGCTGAACAGCGCGCGGATGCTGGAACGTCTGGAGAAGCGTAAGTCGGCAATCGCCTTCCAACACCACGAATCGGCCGTGGCCTTCCGCGCCATCCGCGTGTTGTAGCTAAACTGGATCAAATGGTGCGCCAACTTCTCTGGACCCTGACTCTCGCTCTCCCACTTTGGCCGCAAGCCACTTCCGTTTCTGTCTCGGCCGACGTCAACGGCCGCACCGAAGCGGCGGTTTGGCAAGGCGTTCCCGCCGTCATCTCTGCATCTCTCTTCCTGACAGAGGGCTCCGCCGCCACACTGGCTCTGCGCGACAGCGCCTGGACCACTGCGCTCCACCCTGTCATCTACGCCAGCGACGGGCAGGCCATCGATCTGGCGCTGCGGCTCATCGAGACACCGGGCTCTACCGTTCAACTGCGGCCCGCCGGCCGCGCCAGAGCGTTCTGGGTTCTGTCCGGCGAACAGACCGCCGCACTTCCGCCCGGAGATTACAGTCTGCAGTTGGGTTTCGACACCCGGGAAATCTCCAGCGACGATGGCTGGCAGGGGACGGCCGATAGCGGCAGCGTCTCCTTCACCGTCGCGCCCGAACCATCCTCGCCCTCCGAGGATGATGTAGTGACAAAAGCCCGATTCACCGCCGCCTACCATGCACTGCTGGGCGAGTGGCCCACAGCTGTGACCACGCTGGAGGATGCCCTGCTGCAAGTGCCTGAACAGCTCACGCTCCTCGGCGACCTGGCGGAATCGCTGGAAGGCGCCGGACGCCTCGACGATGCGCTCGCCCGCGCCAACGAGGCGCTCGCGCTGTTTGCGATCCGCAACCCCGATTCCGATCACCCCGCCTTCGACCTCATCCGAACCCGCAACCGGATCCGGGCTCGCATTGTGGCGACGCAGGTGCAGCCGTGAGAGCGATCCTACTCTTGATCGGCGCTGCATCGCTGCTGACCGGACAAGGCCGCGACCCCTTTCTCGGAATCACAAGGTTCCGTGGCACGATGACCTTTTCCGCGACGGCCTCCGGAACCGGTATCCAGGGCGGCACGTACTCGCTGACGGGCGAGGCCCGCGCCACTTTCCTCATCGAACGGCTCACCAGCGGCACCACGCCATCTTGGGGCGGCCGGTTGATCTCGTCATCCTCCAGCTTCACCTGGGACAGTACCGATGGGGCCTGCAACGGCACGGTCAAAGAGAGGTTCTCAGCAAGCGGACCCCTCCAGCAACTGGGCACCCCGGTTGCGACCGACGTCCGCCTCAACATGAACCGCAGCGACTGGTCGTTTAGCATCTCCAGTTGGGCCGGGCCACGAGTGACCTACGACCGCGTATTTGAGTGCGGTCCACCCAACACGATCCTGAGCCGGGTGGAGCAGTACACAGGCGGCCTGAGCATCCCGCGGTCTATCACCGGACTGGCCTATCCGTCGTCTGGCCAGAGCTTCCGTGCTGACAGCACCTATGAGGACAATGTCAGCTATGGGACCTACGTCCGGCCGGAGTTCGTCGTATGGAAGTACTCGCTTGACATCGCGCCCGATGCTGGCGACCTTACTCTCGAGCTCACATCGGACGAATGGCAAAAGTGGCGGCCAACGGCGGAGCGCGACGGTTCAGCCGGCAAGCCGCTAGAGGTGACCGCCACGGTGAAACGCGCCGACGGCACTCCCGCGCCGGAAGACGTGCAGAGCTTCGAGTGGGAGTTGGTGGAGACATCCCGAGAACCTGGCATCGCCATCAACTGGCCAACGGAAGCGAAGGCGAACGACAAGAAGGAATACGATCTCCGATTTGAACCGCAAGGCGACCAGGTCGCCACCACGCCCGATAACCAGAAACTGATCCGCCCGGTCCGCAACACGGCGCAGGATAAGGCGGTAATCAATCCCTTCGATTGGGGTGGCTGGTCGACGCTCAAGGTCACGGCCATCCTCCGCGATGGCCGCCGCTTGACAGGTCGATTCCAGGGCGCGAACGAGGACGACATGCGTCTTCCGAAAAGGCGTCCGAGCTCGCTCATCGCCGACGACTGGCTGGCTCAGTGGAACATCACTGGAAAAGGCGACGAGTCGGACGATGACGAAGAGCCGAAGGGCGACGGCAATGCCGGCGACGGGTTGACTCTCTACGAGGAGTACCGCGGCTTCTACGAGAATCGCCGCCATGGCGAAGGCAATCCCATGCGAAAGGACTACTTCGCCGTCAACAAGGCCGGCTCCGAGGTGGAGGTCGCGCTGGCGCACTTCCGCACCCTCACCGGACTGGTGGTGCATCCGCGCGTGCTGCGCACGGAGACGGACTCCGAACGTGTGATCAACGGCAACTACGATTCCAGCCCGCACCGCGTGGACCAGCATGCCGTGGTCTATCAGAACGCCGGGTACAGCGGGCTTTCGCGGGCGGTAGGCGGTCCGTCCACTCCGAAGGATATCCAGTACGTGGGCATTCAAACGCGCTTTCCCGCCGCGCCGACCTTCGACGCGAACGTGGACTATGCCACCTCCACGATTGCGCACGAGGCGCTTCACTCGGTGAACGTCTGGCATCACGGGCGCGGCGACAAGGAGGTCTTTTGGAACGGTGGCGGGGGCGTGCTGCTCGAAAACGCCGTGGCGATCATCGCCAAAAACGAGGCCGGCACCGACATCACCGCGGCACAGGTGAATTTGTTCGGGATCAAGGGTGAGACGCTGACGCTCGGGGTGGAGGGCGGGCAGCACTCCGGCGTGGAGGATTGTGTCATGCGCTACGACAACGCCTACGGGTATGTGTCCAAGGCAGAAGCGAATGTCCGCTACGTGCCTGATGCGCGAGAGATTGCCGGGGCTCAATTGTGTGACGGCAAGGAAGGGACCAGCACGAATGCAAGCGGCCACACCCCCCAGTCCCGCTTCGGCAGTGCTACGAATGGCCATTGCAGGTCCCAGATTCTGGTCAACGACCTGATCACCGCGCCGAAACGCTGAAGGGCGCGTAGTCGCTTTGTTATATTCAACTTGAGGTATCCAACGTGCAAGTAGTGGCCGGAGTAGATCTGGGCGGCACCGCCGTCAATTACACGCTCGTCAGCGACGAGGAGAAGTTTCTGATTGAGGGTCTGTGCGAACATCCGGCGCGCTCCACCGAGGGACCCGATGTCTGCCTCCAGCAGATCGCCGATGGCCTGCAAATCGCGGTCAACCAGGTTGGTTTGTCGTTGGATGATGTGGTCGTGGTCGGCCTGGATACACCCGGCCCGGCCAGCGCCTCCGGCGTCCTGAGCGCGCGCGGATCTACGAACTTCGTCCATCCGAACTGGGCCGGTTTTGACATTCGGGAAAACCTGGCCAGGAAGCTCGGCAAGCCGGTCACCTACCTCAATGACGGCAACGCCGGTGCGCTGTGGGGGCACTTCGCCCTGTTTGGCGCCAGCGGAAAGGCCACGTCGATCTCCGCCATTGTCGGCACCGGCCTCGGCGGCGGCGTCATCATCGAGGACGAGGTATTGAAGGGCCGCAAGGGCTTTGGCGGCGAACTGGGGCACGTGCTCATTCCCTATCAGAGCATTCGCGGGATTGAAGGCCTGCATCCGCAATGCAACTGCGGCCGCACCGGCGATCTGGAAGCGCTCTGCTCGCTGACGGCGATCGCGAAGTCGTTCCTGCCCTATTTCCTACCCAAGTACCCGGGCCACCCGCTGAGCGAGATCACCGATATGGGCCGGGCGGCGAAGAAGGTGCGTGGCATGGCCGAGGATGGCGACCCGATGTGCAAGGAGATCTTCCGCGTGCAGGCCCATGCGCTGGGGCTGTTCTTCGACGAGATGGTAAACACCTTTGATCCCGATGCGCTGATCGTGGGCGGCGGAGCACTGGAGACCGGCCTGGAGTTTCAGAAATGGTTCCTGAATGAGATCCGCGTAGCGATGCCCGGGCAGCGCGAAGAGCAGGTGGACATCCCGATCCACGTGATGCCGAACGGCGACACGGCTGGCTCGCGCGGCGCCGCCATTGAGGCGCTCAAGCTGGCCCGCCACAGCGGCCTGGCTTAGGGCTTGGTTTCGGGTGCGGGCGTGCCCGAGAGCACACTCTGCATCCGGTTGATGTTCGTGAGGATGTCCCCGGAGTTGGCGAGCGCCGCCTCCACCATGCGGCGATCCGCCATGGATTGCTGAAGCTCTTTGGAGAGGCCCTTGACCTCCTTCTTGTCCGCGGCGGAGATCTTCGCCGCGGGCGGTGCGGCAGGATCGACCTTGACCAGCGACGCCTCCAGATTCAGCAACTCGAGCTGCAACTGGGTGCGTTTGGCCATGAGCGAGACCAGTTCGTCATTCAGACGAGCAATGTCATTTAGCGAGGCCGCCACTCTAAGCGCGGCTTGGATCTGAGCGATGCCACCTTCAATGGCAGCCAGTGACATGCGGATGGCCGCGATCCTCTGTTCGGTATTCATCTGGTTCGTTCCTCGCCTCTCTCGTCTCTACTGGCAGCCCTTGGCGCTCTTCATCGATTTCAGGGCGTTCAGCGCCACCGTGGCCCTCTTCTTGTCCGCCTCTGCGGTCAGCGAGGCGATCTCGGCTGTCTTCTCTTTCAGCTGTAACGTCAGGTTGGAGCAGAGCTGCGTCTCAAACTCGGAGCTAGTCTCCTTGGCGAAGGACGCCAGTTGCTCCGCCTGAGCCGTCAGGCTGGGCTTCTCGGCCAATGCACCGAAGGCCTGCTTCAGGGCCGAGATTTTCTGCTTGTCTACCTCGAGCGTCTGGATGCGCGCCAGGAACTGCATCTGGCCGTTCATGTCCTCCAGGAGAAAGCCGCGCTGAATCTCGTAGTCCTTGCGGGCATAGTCCCGGACCGGTTCCTGCCAGCGGGCGACGGCTCGCTTGCCATCCAGAAAATCGAGAGCCATGGCACGGGACCGTTCAATGCGCTCCTGCTCCAGGTTCGCAAAGGCCTGCTCGCGCTGGGCACGCGCCTCCACCTGGGCCTGGAGTTGATAGGCGGTCTGCTCGGCGGCCAGCTTTTTGCCCAGTTCCTTCTCGTAGGAGTCCAGTAGAGCTCGGGCGTCCTTCGCCATTTGCAGGGCTCTCTCGTCGCAGCCGGTGAGCAGGAGGCATCCAAAGATGAGGGCTGACAGTGTGGGTCGCATGGGGGCTCTCATTTCGCGGCGATGACGGGCAGGGAAACGGCAGTGGACAGATGCAGCATCAGCTCGGCGAGGTCCTTGGGGCGAATGCCCGCGTTCCAGTACGTGGCGAGGCGGCGGGCTGCCGCACGCGCCGTCTGCTCGTAAACTCCGGCGTTCACGGCACTCTGCTGAATGGAGTAGCGGCGCACTTCGATGGAATTGCGCAACTCGGCCAACCGCGCACTAGATGCCTGTTGAGCGGCCACGGCGGCGGCCAGGTGGACGCTGTAGACAGCGAGTTCCAGCCGGTCGCGATCCCGCGCGGCCCGGAAGCCCTCAAATGTGTCCTCGATCTTCTCGGTAGCGGGGAATCGCCCAGCGATGGTCCTCGTTCGATCGAGGAGCATTTTGATGTCGCCGACTTCAATCGCCCGGCGGGCACGGATCAGTCCAAGGGCCTTCCAGTGCTGCTCTTCCACTTGCAGCAGTTGGAGCTCAGTCTCCAGAGGATTCGGGCGGAGGGATGAGACGGGCACATTGACGGCAGCCTTCGCCGCGAGAATGCTGCGTACGGACGAGTAGAGCTTGCCCACCTGTTCCAGAGTGGCGACGAGTTCGTTGAGAGCCATGAGACGTGCCGGATTGGCGGCGAGGGCGCTACTGGAAAACTCGAGAATTTCGTCAGACTGGCCCAGGCGCGAGAACAGCTCGTCGATTGTCGAAGAGCTTTGGGGCGTGGACTTCTTCAGGTCCGCCAGTTGCTGCTTGAGTTCGGCGGAGCGCCGGGTGACCTCCGCGGCCCTCTCTTTGGCGGCCCTCTCCTCATCGTCGAGAAATGGCGTCAGTTCGCCATCCACCCGATTCAGGACGCGTGTGACGTCGCCCCAGGTTGTGAAGCTATTGACCGAGGCGCGCATCTGGACCTCCTGCCACTTCAGGATGGTCTCCAACTGTTGCCGCGAGAGCTGATCGAGGTTGCGGAGTTGGGTCTCGAACAGACTGGCACTGGCCACGGCGTTGGAGGAGGCAACGGTGGATTGAGCCTGAGCGTCGCGCACGGGGTCATAGAGCACGCGCTGTGCCCAACATGGAGAAACAGAGAGGGATACCGCGATTGCCAGGACCCAGATTCGCTGTGGCATAAAGTGGAATGATGCTAGCACGCTTCCGAAAACGAATCAATCTGGCTATGGCGGTGCAGTTGTCCGCATGGACCATAGCCTATTGCGCGCCCGTGCCTGGCGGGCCGCTGGATTCGCGGGAGGAGCGGGTGGAGGCTGTGCGCCGCATCCCCGGATTTGTAGCGCTGTGGGATTTCGTGGAGCGGGTGGACGGCAGGTTCGCCGCTCATCAGGGGCGTGGCGACCGGCACGACTTCCGGCTGGACGCAGTGAACTACGTACGCGACTACTGGTCCGAGGGGCGCACCGCCACGTACGCCGATTTTCCCCTGTTGGGCCGAGGGCCGTTCGGGCAGGCGGTGCAGTTTAAGGCGGAGGCGGAGCGGGACTTCCGGCCGTGCCTGCTGGTTCCGCGGGAGCGCCTGCACAATTCCGGCTTGGACGTGAAAGGGCCGGGCCGCTCGGTGTCGATGGTGACCTGGGTGGTTCGGGAGAGCGGGAACCACGCCATCGCGGGTATCTGGCATGAGGGGACGGACTTGCAGGGCGGGGCCAGTGCGGTGAAGCGTGTGGAGCAGGGCCGGCGGCAGTATGCTTTATTTGCGGGGCTGGCGGCCAACAACGGCGCGGCGGCGGTACACGTCTCGGAAAACGGTGCTCGCTCCTTCGGTGACAAATACGCCCGCAATCTGGCGGTGACGCCGGAAGTGATCCCAGCGGTGCCGTCGGATTCGCCAGCCGGTGTGCTGGACCGGGCGTGGAGCGTAGTGGCCTTCTCCTTTGACAACAAGCGGAACACGGTGACCGCCTATCTCGATGGCCAGGCGAACGACTACTGGGTAGAGGATCTGGCTCATCATCCCTTCTTCCAATGGCCGTACAAGGGCTGGCAGCAGGCCCAATGGCGGAAAGTGCCGGGGCTGCAGCCGGGCGAGGATCCGGCGTTTCCAGCCGCGCAATTCTACGATCCGCCGGAAGGGAAACCGGTCTCGCGGCGCGTGGTCAGCGAGACCGCCGAGACGCGGATCGAGGTGCAGCAGTTTGAATTCACGAGGGTGCGGGTGACTCTTCGGAAGGACTCGAAGGGCCGAATCGGGGCGCCGATGGAAAGGGAACTGGTCGCGCTGCGAGCCAATCCATTCTGGTTTGCCCACGATCTGTACGCGCCGGCCCGCTTGGAGGACGGCGGGCCATTCACCATCGGGCGGGTGATCCACACGTCGCGGAGCGTGGGATTCACGGGGTACATCGGCGGCGTGGCGGTATTCGGTAGGGCGCTCGGGGCGCGGGAGATGGCGCGCCTGGCAGCCATCGCGAAAAGCGGACCGATCCCGGCGCCGCGCTGACGCTACTGGACGCGCTCGTGGGTGTAGCCGGCCTCGGTGAGGGCGGCCCGCAGTTGCTCGACATGGCCGCGGCCGCGAGTCTCCATGGTGATGTCGATGACGGTGTCGCCCAGGTTGACGCCGTAGTAGGCGCGGTCGTGTTGGGTCTCGACGATGTTGGCCTTTTGCGCCTCGATGACTTCGCAGAGACGGCGGAGCGCGCCCGGGTGATCGGAAAGATGGATGCGGAGGCGGACCAGGCGGCCGTCCTGGACGAGACCGCGCTCGATGATGCGGGAGAGCAGGGTGACGTCAATGTTGCCGCCGCAGACAAGGACTCCGATCCGTCGGCCGCGGTGTGCGGTCTGTCGGCCGAGGACGGCCGCCAGGGCGGCAGCGCCGGCCCCCTCGGCCAGCATCTTCTCGCCCTCCAGCAGGCGCAGAATGGCGTTGGCGATCTCTTCCTCCTCCACGGTGACGATCTCGTCGACGTACTTGCGGATGAGGGGCAGGGTGCGCTCGCCGGCGCGACGGACGGCGATGCCATCTGCGATGGTAGTGGCAGCGTCTACTTTCACCGGCGCGCCTTCGGCCATGGCTCGGATCATGGAGGGGACGCGGGCGGTCTGTACACCGACGATGGCGATGCGCGGGTTCAGTTCCTTGACGGCGCAGGCCAACCCGCCCAGCAGGCCGCCCCCGCCAATCGGCGCGACGATGACATCGAGCGCGGGATCCTGGGCGAGCATCTCCAGGCCGAGCGTGCCCTGGCCGGCAATGACATCGTCATCGTCGAACGGGTGCAGGAACGTCAGGCCCTTTTGCTCGCAGCGCAAGACCGCTTCCTGGTAGGCTTCGTCGTAGTTCCGGCCGTGGAGAATGACCTCCGCTCCGTAGCCCCGGGTTGCCGACACTTTGACGAGCGGCGTCGCCAGAGGCATTACGATTTGGGCGGCGATTCCGCGCGTTGCTGCGTGGTAGGCCACGGCCTGTGCGTGGTTTCCGGCCGACGCTGCTATGACTCCGCGGCTCTTTTCCTCTTCCGTCAAGGTGAGGATCCGGTTGAGGGCGCCCCGCTCCTTGAACGACCCGGTTCGCTGGAGGTTTTCCAACTTCAGGTAGATCTGGTTGTCTGCTGACGCCGACAAGGCCTCGGAGTGAACGAGCGGGGAGAGGCGGATGGACTCCCGGATTCTGCCCATGGCGGCCTGGATCTGCAACAGCGTGACCATCTCTCCAGTTTATGAGGTCTTTGGTTTTGGCGTTTTGGGCGGGTTCGCGGTTGGGCTGCGGTGGCGCCGGAGGGTGGCTGGGCTGCGCGGGCACGGGTGGATTGCTCCGTGCGATCGGGGCTGCCTGGGTGGGGAGGTTGATGCGGCGGACCGGCTTGATCACTTCTACCTTGGCGATCCCGAAGAGGATGACGTCGTGGGGCTCGCCGGTCTTCAGCGTGACGGTGACGCTGCCGGGTGTGGTGATACTATGCTCGGCGGGCAAGGTCCCGGCGTCGATGGTGATTTGGTAGCGGCCCTGCGGGACGTTGTAGAGAGCGAAATTGCCGTCGGAATCCGGTGAAGTATAGCGGCGTGTCCCCGCGACCCGGATAATGACGTCTTCCAGCGGAGTACCCGGCGGTGCGACGATCTTACCGGAGAGCGAGCCGAGGCGGACGAGCGCGAGATCGGCGCGGGTTGTGCGGCGGGCTTGGACGGCGACGGTGAGCTCCGTGGCGGAAGCGGGGTCGAACTCCGCTGGTAGCTGGCGGGGCGGGAGCTGGACAGAGTGGTCGCCCTGGGCCACGTCGGTGAAGCGGAACCTGCCGTTCTGGTCAGTGAACTCAGTGCGGTTGTTGTCGAGTTGAACGGGGACGCTGGCAACCGGGGAGGCGTCGGAGGCGCCCACTTCTCTGACGAAGCCCTCGATGGCTCCCATGACGGGGTAGAGTTGATCCGTGGAGCGGCCATGAAGGCCACTTTGTGGGCCGGCGCCGCCCCAGTGGAAGGACTTGGAGACGCGAACGAGGACGTTCCAGCGGTTCATGCCAGGGAAGGCCATGGAGATGGGCGCACCGTTGGCGGCGAGGAGGAAGGCTGTCTGTTCGTTGAGAGAACTGTTCATGGAGGTGCGCATCAGTTCGGCAGTGAGAAGCCACTGGTGAGTGAGTGGCGCCGAGAGGCCGGCTCCGGTGCTACGCATCTGGTTTGTGATGAAGACAGACTGGTTTGCCAGATCCCGCCCGGCTTCGCCATATGCATACGCGGACACGCGGCCCAAATTGGCCTGAAGGTTGCCGCGAAAATACAGGCTATTGCGGTGGATAACACTGGCGGACGAATCGAATCTCATGGCGCCACTGGCCGACCAACGGCGATGGGAGACCATCTCCTCGATCTCGGCCGAGCGCTGGCGCGTGGGAGCGCGGCTGGAACGAAAATCCAGATCGCGGTAGCCGAATCTCACGGTGTGCCGTTGGAATTGTCGCGACAGGGAGACCGAACTCATGCGGTTGTTGGATGACTCTTTGCGCGCCGCCCCGGGCAGGAGGCTGCTGAAGTTCAGGGTGGAGGCTTGCGCATTGAGTTGGAGGCGCATGGGCAGTTCGACTGCCAAGCCGGCGCTGGCGGAACCGGCGCGCATGGTGGAGACGGCGGGATTGCGATCCACGTTGGACTCCGTGAATGCACCTGTCGCGTAGAGGTCCACACTGCGGTGAGCCTTGAAGCGGAGCTCGCCGTATGGCCCTTTGCGGTCGCCCAGAAAGTAGCCGGCGAGCGGCATATATCCGGCCCCCTGACGCAGGTAGTTGCCTCGCAGGGTCAAGCGTGGACCCGCCCATTCGGCGGAGACCGCCGTGGACCACGGAGAAGAGGATGGGACAGGCTGGGCACGTAGAGCTCGGGCCGCATGGAGTGCGAATTCTGAGGAGACGCGGAGTTGGCTTCTGGGGCGCCAGCTTGCGTTCACCCGTCCTTGCAGGGAGGATGCGAACGTGCGCCCTTCGGGTAACAGGTAGGGCTGTTCAGCCAGCCTCCCTGCGTTGGTGGCGACGTGGAGGAGAGAGGACTGAATCTGGAGGAGCTCTCCGCGATTCCATGCGGCGGTGGCGCCAGAGATGTCCTGTGGAGCTTTCAGGAAGAACGGCAATCGGGCGCCTTGCAGGATCTGGAGGCTACCGGAGAAGAC
Source organism: Bryobacterales bacterium (assembly GCA_016721425.1). Classification (GTDB taxonomy): domain Bacteria; phylum Acidobacteriota; class Terriglobia; order Bryobacterales; family Bryobacteraceae; genus Paludibaculum. Next base: position 279,291 of record JADKID010000007.1, read on the forward strand.
AGACCAGGTGGTGGAGCCAGCCACAGCTTCGACCTGCACGCCACGCAGGCGAAGCTCCGGGAAGTAGAGATTGCCGATCTGCTGGCCGGGCGGCTGGAGAGCAATCCTGAAGTCGCCGCCGGTGAGGTTCCACCGATAGCCACGCCATGGAATCCTGGTCCAGGAGAGGTAGTTGGCAGCGGAGCGAAACCGAGAGGTGTCGACGTAATCTTCAATCTGGCCAGTGAGTTGCCCGCGTTTGTCAAAGTAATACTGGAAGGTGATAGCGGCGCCGGTGGTAGCCGAAGGCGCTTCGCTGGAGTCACCGAGGTAGTATCCCTGAAAGGCGACCGAGGCCTGGCCGCGGGTCTCCTGAGCCGGCACCGCGAGGGGCAGAAGGGCGAAGATCAGAAACCTAGCGCAGGGCTGCAATCGGCGCCACATCGACGGAGGCTTCCTGTATCTCGTGGCTTCCCAAGTCGACGGAGGCTTTGATCTTCCGTACCTCGGAGGGATTCGGGAGGTTAACCGGGATTACGTAGCGTTGTTCGCGGCGCGGCAGGGCGGGGAAGGCAGGGACTTCGATCGTCTCGAGGGTGGCTCCGGTGGCTGAGAGTAGGTGGACTGAGCCGATGGGCCGAAAATGATAGGGGCCGAGGTTTCGCAGGACGAGGATTGTCTGCCAGGACCCGTCCTTGGCCCCGGGGACCGGCTCGAACTGGAGTCCGCTGATCTCGCCCTCGATTGTGGGCTTACCGACGATGACGTAGAACGAGGCGACGAGGCGTACGGCCGATTTCAAGCCGGTCTGCTTCAGCGTGTCGGCGGCGGGGAGGGTGGTGTAGCCGACCGCGCAGTTGTAGCTGCCTGGGGTGGCGGATTGGGGCACACGGAAGGTGTAGCGGATGACCAAGTGTTCAGTGGCCGCCACCTCGGTGTCCATTGGGTTGGCGATCAGCCATTCGCGGCAGGAGTTGGCTGATTCCGACGGGATCTGGCGCCGGAACTGCGGCGTGGTGGTTTCGTCGATCTGGAAGTCCAGGATTTCGCCTCGGATACGGATGGTACCGCCGGCCTGGTTGGTGAGATCGAGGGCGCCGGAGTAGGTGGCGCCGGGTTCGAGGTCGATCTCAAGGCGCATCGGCGCGAGACCGAGCCCGACCTGAGCAGGGGCATGGAGAGAGAAGATCGCCAGGAGGACGAAAGTAGTTTTCATAGAGCTTCGAGAGTGTAAGAGAGGGTCAGCGAGCAGGCTGGGGCAGTGGCGGCCGGGTAACGCCAGCTATCAAGAAATTGAACCTGGATCTCGGCGGTGGAGTTGTAGTTGTGGTCACCCTGACTGCCGGAGGCGATGACCTGCGGGGAGGTGGAGAGCGGCACTGGGGACGCGCACACCCCGTTCCCGTGTTTGGCAACGCTGACAGCGGAGCATGCGATGCGGAAGGCGCTGGGAGGGATTTTGTCGCAGTTGGAGACTCTGACTGAGGCGGCTTGCACGCTGAGGCGCCAGGTACGGCCTGTGTCGCCGAAGCGGGTCCGCCAGGTGACCGTAGAGGATGCGAGTGCGACACCGGTATCAGGGTCGGCCGATGAGAAGTTCAACGACACTGGATTGACGATCAACCAGCGCACGTCGGACTGCGCGTAGAGTGACTCCACGGCTGACCCTGACAACAGCAGAAGTATGCACATCCTCCACATGGTCATTTTCCCCGGCTAGGTGGTGGACATGGTGAACGTGACTTTGGACTTGTAGTTGCCCGTTTCAAACAGCGGGTTGTCAACCAGGGTCCAGTTGACAGTGCCGGTGCCGGAGCCACGGGTATTCGCAACAAAATCGATGATGTTGATATTCGGTCCAACGCTGAGGGCACCAACGGGCGAGGGCGTCCCGAGAGTAGGCTTGCAGGCGAGGGTGAGGTCGGAGGCGACCTTTGGTCCGACACCGCCCGTGGGCACATCGAATTCTTCGAAGGTGGCCGTGATTTTGCCGGTAGATCCGGACTTCGCGATTCTGACTTTATAGGTGAGCGTCGTGGTCCCGGTGAAGTTGCCGAAGGTGAGATCGGTCTTCGACAGAGGGGTGTCAGCAGCGCCGACGGTGAGCGTTGATTCGGCGACGACGCCGACCAACAGGTTGGTAGTGGCGGTTTGCGCCACGGCAGGAAGGGTGAGCGTGGCAAGTGCCAGGGACCCGGCGAGAAGTGTTAACAACCAATTCTTCATGTTTTTATGCTTTCTCCTCAACTAGTTGATAACGAGCGCGTGGTTCCGTACGGCATGGGAATCATGTGCAACTGATGGTAAAAGTCAGCTGCACTGAGTAGTTCCCAGGCTGCACGGAGACATCGTTCTCTAAACGAAACAAGAGATTGACAGAGGCGGGATCGGCTGAACTGCAACCGTTCCCCCCACCGGTGCAGGCCTTGGATGGCAGGTTGACGACCGGCCGTTGCAGGGTCCTGGAGACAGCTTGGGTTCCGGAGCAGGGTGTTCCGTAGAGCGCTGCGAGACAGGTGTAAGTCAACATGCCGGCGGCGATGCTGGGTCCGCCAGCCGGGCTGAAGTCAGAAGCAGCCTGGACGGTGATGGCGCCGACGCCGTAGCTGCTGGTACGGGCGCGAAACAGGACGGGGAGTGTACCGGAGAAAGCCGAGAAGGGTGTGTTGCCGGAGAAGAGGGTAATACTGGACGGGACAGTCAATTTGCCGTTTGGGGACAGGACTAGGTTCACGTTTTGGGTAACGGTTAGGCTGTCAGCTACGGCTGGAACCTGGAAACCAAACGCAAGCAACCCCACGCAACTACAGTGGGCCAGACTGAGACTCATGTGTTCCGATCCGATACACCTATCGGACGGAGTAGGGTGTCTGCTTTAGCCCGTCAGTTTGTCTTGTTTCGAATCAACGGCAGGAGATGGTGAGGGAGGGGGTTGGAGGGTTTTGGAGGATTGCGGACGCAAGGCCACGCCAAGTCCATTCGATGAGGCCGGATTCGCCTGTTTTTGTGGTGTGGGCGTTGGTGCCAAAGGTGGCGGCGAGAAGAGAAGAGGCAACCTGCATGTTAGTACCAGATAGAGACGTACCGACACCGCCGAGGTTGGTGGCAAAGCTCAGGAGGGCGGAGCGATCGGGAGGCAGGGGGCTGAACTGGAACCGGATCTCGGCGGCGCCGGCGTCTTTGCCAGTTCTGAGGAGGTAGCGGAAACGGGTGACTCCGGCGATTTGGGAGAGCGAGCCCTGGTTGGAGGCGGTGACCGCGGTGGAGACTTCAGTGAGGGTGCAAGCGGGAGTAACGACCGCCGCAAGGTGGGTCCTGCGCGCCTGCCCGGCGGCGGACAGTGTGATTAAAGAGACAAGCAGCAGGGCTCGCATGGGACTCCCGGGGGACATATCGCACGTCAAAGCCCACTCTGGAGTGTTTATTTGGCGGCGCCCATGAGCCGCGGGGCACAGCGGGACAAGTACCTTGAGATGAGACGGACTAGTGTTGGGTGTCTGCCGGACGATAAGCCGGTTTCTGGTCCCGGCCTTGCGGCCGGGTGGCAGTCATTCCTCTCGGCCCGCCATTGCTGACGGACTCCAGCAACCTACCCGGAAGTATAACGGAGCGGGCCGCTCCTCCTCCCCTATTTGGTCTTGCTCCACGTGGGGTTTACCCTGCCACTCCGGTTGCCCGAAGCGCGGTGCGCTCTTACCGCACCTTTTCACCCTTACCTCCCACCGTTGCGGGCAGAAGGCGGTATATTTTCTGTGGCACTATCCGTAGAACGCACTTGAGTACGCCCCCCCGGCCATTAACCGGCACGCTGCCCTGTGGAGACCGGACTTTGCCTCGAACGCGGACGGTATCTCCGGTCTGGAGACCGCTCCGGTGCGCGACTGCCTGTCCGGCAAACACCCATGGCTATTATTTCACAGAATTCGGGTATACTTGTCAGTGGCTCGTAGTTCGTCCGCAACCTGTTGAGCCAACTAGGTATTTACCCTGACGTTTGGATTTAGGAGCGAAGCCGTGAAAGCATTTGTCACCCGACTTGTTTTGCTAGCGATGGTGCTGGCAGCATTGGGCTATGGTCAGATTGGGGCCGGGGCCACGAAAGAGGATTGGGAAGAGATCAACTTCGAATTCAATTCGGCCGTGCTAACCGATGGATTCCCGAGCCTGCTCCGGTTGGCGGACATGCTCAGCAAGAACCCGGATTTCCGCGTGAAACTGGATGGGCACACGGACTCGATCGGCGGTGAGAAGTACAACGAGAAGCTCTCGCAGAAGCGGGCGGAGGCTGTGCGGGGATTCCTGGAGAAGTACGGGACGCGGCCGGCGCAGATGGAGATTGTGCCTCGGGGTAAGCGCAATCCGAAGGCTGAGAACACTTCCAAAGAAGGCCGTTGGGTAAACCGCCGTGTGGCGCTGACGGTGACGGATAAGAACGGCAAGGTGATTGGCGTAGGGGGTGTGGGTGACGCGATCAAAGCGCTGCAGGCCCACTGCCCGGACTACAGCCAGACGCTGGCCGAGATCCTGAAGCGGCTGGACAAGTTGGACGATATTGCCAGGATGCTGGCCGCGCTGACGGCGGAGAACGCAAAACTGCGCACGGATGTCGATGCCTTGAAGGGCGCGCAGACCGGGACGCAAGCGGTTGTCGCCGCGCTGCCGAAGGCGGCGACGGCGGAAGACGTGCAACGGATCACGCAGAAGACAGCCGACGACACGCTGGCGAAGTCGATTCTGCCGCGGTTCTCGATTCTCGGCGCCAATGTGGGCGTGGACAATACAAGGAATTTGACGTTTACGGGCCGTGCCCGGTACTTTGCTCCGTTCCGCGAGAAGTTCGCGATCCAGGCGCAGGGCGAGTATATGTACTTCAAGGAGAGACAGGAAGCGCAGTTCGATCTTGGTATCGTGAACCGGTTTAGCCGGCGCGGGCAGATTGGGGCGTTTTCGAGTTTCAAGCATGTCGGGCTGGCTGACATGCAGAACGGCGCGACGCTGGGCCAGGCGGCCATCACGGCCGACTACATCTTCAGCCGGGGCCGGGTTGGAGTATTCGGGACGAAGGCCTTCCTGAGCGGCGGTGTGATCAACAAGGCGATCATCACGCGGAACATTTACGAAGAGAGCTATCTGCGGGTTGTGGATCAGGCCGGGGCCTCGACGTCGGTGAATCTGTTCGGCAACCTGGTGCTGGAAGGCAACGTGGGCATGCTGGCAGTGCAAGGGGGGGAGAACAAGCCGGGCGGTACGATCCGCTTCATCCAACCGATCAACAAGCATGTGGCCTTTACGCTGGAGGGCGGCTTCAACGAAACGTACGTGAGCAGAAGCGCGAACGGCCGCGTGGTGGCAGGCTTGCAGTTTGGCAACTTCATCCAGCCGAAGCAGTATCTGGAAATGGAATCGCCGATCCCGGTGGATGTACCGCGGGTACGGTATGAAATGCTGACGCGGCGGGTGCGGACGGGCAACGACGCGCCGATCGCGGACGCCGGGCAGGACCAGAACGGCGTGGCGGCGGGTCAGGTGACGTTGGACGGCTCGGCCTCGTTCGATCCGGAAGGCGATGCGATCACGTACCAGTGGGATCAGATCGCGGGATCGGCGGTAAATCTGTCGGGCCGCAACACGGCGAAAGCGACATTCACGGCGGCGGAGGGGCAGACCTATAGCTTCCGGCTGACGGTGAAAGACTCATTTGGCCTGGCTTCGCTGGCGCGAGTGAGCGTGACGGCCAAGGCGAACCTGAAGGTGGTGATCCAGAAGTTCACCGCATCGCCGACGCAGATCAAGACCGGCGGCAGCTCGACGCTGACGTGGCAGGTGCAGAACGCAGACGAGGTGGAGATCACCACGCTGGGCAAGGTGAATCCGCAATCGGGCACGTCGCAGGTTTCGCCGACGGAGACGACGGCGTACAAACTGACAGCGCGCAACAAAGAGGGCGAGCTGAGTGAGACGGTGACGGTGACGGTGGATCGTCCGGTGATCCGGATCATCAGCTTCCGCGCGGCGCCCACTTCGATCAAGCCTGGGGACACGGCCAATCTGGTGTGGGAGACGGAGAACGCGGACACGGTGTCGATCAGCGGCATCGGCAACGTACAACCGACGGGCACGGCATCTGTGAGCCCGCGGGATACGACGACCTACACGATGACGGCGACGGGCAAGGGCGGCACGGTGACGGCAACGGTGACGGTGAGCGTCACGTCGGAGCCGGTGGTGCCGGGGCCGAAGATCCTGAGCTTTGGCGCATCCCCGACGGAGATTCTGGCGGGCGAGAGCTCGACGCTATCGTGGAGCGTGGACGGCGCCAAGGAGATCAGTATTACGGCACTCGGCGCAGTGGCCGCATCCGGCAGCACGTCAGTGATGCCGACGGTGACGACGACTTATGTCCTGACCGCCAAGAACGAGGGCGGTGAGGTGAAGGCGAACGTAACCGTCACGGTTGTGCCTCTGGCACGGATCGTGAGCTTCTTAGCTTCGCCGAGCGCTAGTGCTAAACCTGGCGACGTGGTGCGGCTGACATGGAGCACGACGGACGCGCAGCAGGTGTCGATCAACGGCATCGGCACGGTGACGCCGAACGGCTCTGTGGATGTGACACCCAGCGTGGACACCACCTACACCCTGGTGGTGCAAGGCAAGAAGAACACGGTGAGCTCGTCTGTCACTGTGACGGTGAAGCAGCCGGATAAGCCGGTGCCGCCTGTGGGTGGCAAGGCCCCGGTGATCCGGTTGAACATTCCGGACCGGTATACCACCACTTCGCTGGCGCTGGCGCTGGATGCTTCGGCGTCCACCGATCCGCAGGGCGACGCGCTGAAGTTCGAATGGACGCAAGAAGGCGGCTTTGACAACGGCCTGGTGGATATCCAGCGCCGCTACTCGGCCGATACCACTGTGTTCCTGCCGAACAAGGCGGGGGACTATGTGGTGCAGGTGAAGGTCACCAATCAGCGAGGCTTGAGCAGCACGAAACTGGTCACATTGACCTTGTTGAAACCGTAGCCGTGTGCTCCGCGGCTGGCCATGGGGGCAATGAACGGCCCCATGGTCCGCCGCGGAGATCAAAACCTGGATACAATGGCCCTTCCGGTAACGTGAGCGCCCCCGTTGTGCGCCTACTCTCCTTGAGCGTCGCATTCCGGCGAACCGCAGGATATTCATGAAATTCTTCCGTTTGTTCATTCCCGCATCCCTAGCAGCAGTTGTGCTTTTCAGTACGGCGTGCAACCGGCAGCCCAAGGCCGAGGCGAAGAAAGAGGCCGGCCCGGCGGCGGTAAAGACCGCCAAGGTAGCGACCCGAACGATCCAGCGAACGGTGGACGGGGTGGGGACGCTATTTCCATACGACGAAGCGATCATCAGCGCGGAGGTGGATGGACGGCTGGAGCAGGTCAGCTCGGACCTGGGGGACCTGGTGGCGCAGGGGCAGGTGCTGGCGCGGATTTCGGATGAGGAGCAGCGCTACCTGGTGGCGCAGGGCGAGGCGCAGTTGCGGCAATCGCTGGAGCGTTTGGGGCTGAAAGAAGAAAAGGAACGGGTGAAGGACGTGCGTGAGACGCCGGATGTGCGGCGGGCGCGGGCGGATCTGACCGAGGCGGAGCAGCGATTCAAGCGGACGCGGGAGTTGGTGGATCAGGGGATTGGCGCGAAGTCCGAATTGGACCAGGCGCAGGCACGGTTTCAATCTTTACAGGCAGGCTACGACCAGACGCTGAACCAAACCCGCAACCTGATCCAGGAAGTGGAGCGGTATAAGGCCACGCTGGACCTACAGCGAAAGAAGTTGCGCGATACCACGGTGCGCGCTCCGTTTGCGGCGTATGTGAAGGACCGGCAGGCGACGGTGGGGGCATTTGTGCGGCCGAACACGCCGTTGTTCACGCTGGTGAAGATCGATCCGATCCGGTTGCGGATCGAGGTGCCGGAGCGGCTGGCACCGTGGGTCCGAGTGGGGCAGCAGGCGGAAGTGATGGTGGAGGCGTTCGACGACCGGAAGTTCTTCGGCAAGGTCTGGCGCATTGCTCCGACGGTGGATCTGACGAAGCGGACCTTCCTGGTGGAAGCGCTGATCCAGAATCCGAAGAATGAGCTCAAGCCGGGATCTTACGCACGGGCGCGGCTGGCCACGGACAAGAATGAGACGATCCACACGGTGCCGTTGCGGGCAGTGAACTACGTGCTGGGCTCGAACAAGGCCTACGTGGTGAAGGCGGACAATACGATTGACGTGCGCGACGTGAAATTGGGGGACCGCTTCCCGCTAGAGGTTGAGATCCTGGAAGGCGTGACCGAGGGTGAGACGGTGGCAGTATCGGGGCTGAGCCGGCTGGATATGGGTGCGAAGGTGCGGGTGCAGGCGGGGGATGGGAAGTAGGGGCGGGCAGAAAGGCCTGGTATTGGCGCTGGCGTTGGGATTAACGTCCGGAGCCCTGGCGCAGAGCGTGGTGGTGACGGGATCGTGGGAGCCGCTGCCACTGGAAGAGGCAGACCGGAGCGTCGTATCGCTGCCGGTACGCAGCCAGAATCTGCTCCTCAATACGTTCGTTGATCTGCTGAAGCTGGATCCATCCTTGGATTTACGGCAGCGCGGGCCGAACGGAGTGCAGGGCGACCTCTCGATCCGCGGGGCGACCTTTGGCCAGACCCTGGTGCTCCTGAACGGGCGGCGGTTGAGCGATCCGCAGTCTGGCCATCACAGTCTGGATCTGCCGATCCCCTTGCAGAGCATTCAATCGATGGAGGTGTTGCGGGGGGCGGGTTCGACGCTGTATGGGTCGGACGCGCTGGGCGGAGTGGTGAACGTGATTTCGGCGCCGCCGGAGACCAGTGAGATCCGGCTGCGGGTGGCGGCGGGTAACTTCGGGGTGAATCAGCAATCGGGCTCGCTGGCGGCGGTGCGGGGCGCGCTATCGGAGCAGTTGACGTTTTCGAGGGATTTCTCCAGCGGATTCATGGCGAATCGGGACTACCGGAATCTGAGCTTGGGGTCGGGGACGGCGTGGCGATCGAAGCTGGGGACAACCGGGTTGGATTTGGGCCTGGCGGACAAGCCGTTTGGCGCTCAGGATTTCTATGGCGCTTATCCTTCCTGGGAGCGGACGAAGACGTGGTTTGCGGGGCTGAGACAATCGTTAGGTGAGCGGACGGAGGCGGGTGTGTCTTACCGGCGCCACTCGGATCTGTTCTACCTCTTCCGGGACAATCCGCAGCGGTATCAGAATCATCATGTGGCCGAATCCTGGCAGGCCAGTGTGCGGCGGCATGACGCGCTGCGGCAGAACATCACGCTATTTTATGGCGCGGAGGGAACAGGCGAGAAGATTGAGTCTTCGAATCTGGGCCGGCACTCGCGGGCACGAATGGCCACTTACGCATCGCTGGATGTGCGGGCGTTGGGGCGATTCTCATTCTCGGCGGGAGTGCGCAGTGAGAGCTACCGGGGCGCGTTTGATGAAGTCAGCCCGACGATTTCCGCGGGTTACTGGGCGGCGTCCAAGTTGAAGTTCAGGGCATCGGTGAGCCGGGCGTACCGGCTGCCGACGTTCACGGAGCTGTACTATCGAGATCCGGCAAATCAGGGCAATGCCGGCCTGTTGGCCGAGCGGGCGTGGAGCTATGAGGGCGGGGCGGACTACCGGCCCGCGGCGCACTGGCGGCTGCAGACAACTCTGTTTCACCGCCAGGACCGCAACGGGATTGACTACATGAGCGGATCGCCAAGCGGTCCGTGGGTGGCGCGGAACATCAGCAGTCTGAACTTCACCGGGGTAGAAAGCTCGGCGGCATGGCAGTGGCGGGGGCAGGTGCTGGATTGGTCTTACACCGGAATGCGTGGCGTTTCGAAGTTGCTGGCGGGGGTCTACACCAAGTATTCGTTCAACTATCCGGTGCACTCCGGAGTGTTCTCGTGGACCGCAAATCTACCGCGTTCGTTGACAGCGCGAACGCGAGTGGGCGCGGCGGAGCGGCGGGGGCGCGGGGCGTATGCGGTATGGGATTTGTATGTGGCGCGGGCTCGAGGGCCGGTGCGACCGTTTGTGCAGTTCACCAATCTCAACAACTCACGCTATCAGGAGATCCTGACCATTCCGATGCCAGGGCGCGCTATTGTGGGAGGCGTAGAACTTGTGATCCGATGATCACCGATCCGGTTCAACTTCGGATGCTCGCCGTAGCCAAGGCCGCCGAGAACCTCGACTTCCAGCGGTTCGTGCGCCACCACCATGGATCGGATCATTTGTTTCGAGAAATCGCGGAAGAAGTTGAGGATGGCATCAACTGTCTGGAGTGTGGTGCGTGCTGCCGCGAGACGTATGTGGATGTGACTCCGGCGGAGATGGAAGCGATTGCCGGGCACCTGGGCACCAGCGTCGAGAACGCCAATCACCAATACACGATGATTGATCCAGCGGATCGCCATGTTGTTTTGCGGCATACGGGGGGCGGCTGCACCTTTCAGGATGGCAACGTGTGCATGATCTACGAGGTGAGGCCGGGGCCGTGCCGGCACTTTCCGCATATAGACAACAGCAGCCACACGTTGGGGAGCCGAATGGAATCGGTGACCCGGCGGACGGGCTATTGCCCGATTGTGTACAACGCGCTGGAGCAGTATAAGCGGAGGCTGGGCTACCACTACCATCCGCATGTAGCACAATAGCGTTCATGGAACGTAGATCATTCATGGCACTGCCACTGGCCGGACTGGCGCAAGGGCAGCAGGTGGAAGCGGGGTTTGTGCCCCTGACCGATTGGGTGGTAGTGGACGGGCCGGACTCGGCCTACAGCTTGGAGGGCGGAGTTGTGGCTGTGCACTCGCACGCCACGTTTCCTACCTGGCTGCGCTCGGCGAAACGATATGCGAACTTCGACCTGCGAGGGGAGTTCTTCATTAGGGGCTGGACCGATTCCGGCCTCTATCTGCGGGCGCCGGAGCATGGCCGTCCCACGCAGGCGGGGTTGCAGGTCAAGGTATTTCATCAGAAAGAAGACCCGCCCACACCGTATTCGATGGGAGCCGTGTTTCCGGTGGTGGCGCCGCGCAAGGTGAACGTGCGGGAGGGCTGGAATGAGTTCCGGGTGGTCTGCGAAGGCGCGCGGGTGCGTGTCTGGACCAATGGGGAGATGGTGCAGGATGTGGATCTGGCGGGGCATGCGGAGTTGAAGCTGCGGCTCAGAGAAGGATATGTGGGCATCGTGGCGGCCTCAGCGGAGTGCCGTTTCCGTGGATTGCGGATTCAGGAGTTGCCGGGGACGCCGGCCTGGCAAACGCTGTACGATGCGCCGGGCGATCTGGCGGCAAACTGGGCGGTATCAGAGGGTAAGCCGGATTTTGTGGCGCTGGGCGCAGTCCTGCGGGGCGATGGGGCGGGTCACATGGCCACTAAGGAGAAGTACCGTGATTTCGAGTTTGAGTGCTATGTCCGTGGATGCGCCCAACACAACGGGGGCGTGCTATTCCGCAGCGCAGGACGAGGTCTGACGCCCGAGAAGCACTATGAGATTCAGTTGCACCCGGTGGAGGAGGCCCATTTCCCGACGGGCTCGTTGTACCACCTGAAGAGGGCAAAGTATCCGCGGATCGAAGACGGGCGGTGGTTTCTATTTGAGCTTTGGGTACAGGGACGATCGGCGCGCGTGCGAGTGGATGGAGAGACCGTCATGGAGTATTCGAATCTGACGATTCTGGACGAGGGGTTCATTGAGTTGCAGGCGCACCGGCGGGGCTACTGGCTGGAGTTTAAGCACGTACGAGTGAGGCGCCTGTGAGCGGGTAAGCGCCGGACGAACATGACTCACTTTAGTGTATGAATTAGGTTTAATTATAGTATCCTGCTATCAGATGCTTTGAAGGATTTGGGGCGGCCGGTCCGTGCCGGGCATTTGTTATCAGTGCTTTGCGGGAGTTTCTGAAGGTGAAAGGCTCTAGAACGCGTAGTCAGAAGTATCTCAGAACGGATCAACTTCAGTTGCGCTTTCATCCACTTGTGGTATGCTCTGACGTAGAGCGTACATCTAGTACGAAAACGCCAGCATTCCTCCGATAACAGCTGGCTTTGAGCCGGCGGGGATCTTCCTCCGAGTCCCCGCTGGCCTTTTTCGTTTTCGGAGCTTCCCCTATTTGAAGTACATGATATCGGCCCGCACGGCGCCTGGTATTGCGTTGCAGGGTCCGCACTCGGTCTGATAGCCAGACCAGCCGGCGAGGGCAGCCTGGGGGACTTCATATGGATGGGCGGGGTCGTGGTAGACGGAGAGGGACATCCGCGGATGGAACCTGGCGAGGGTGGCCTTGGCGCCGTGGAGAGCTTTCACCTCCGCGCCTTCAATATCCATCTTGATGAAATCGACGCGATCGAGCTGGAGCTCAGCAACAAGGCGATCGATTGTGGTCAGGGGGACTCTGGCCATGGCCTTGGCGCCTTCGCGGTGGATGACGAAGCTATCGGCGGCCTGGTTCTCTGAATCGACGAGGAGATCGAGGAAGTCTTCTTTGTCCCAGACGCCCTTGGGGTAGACGACCAGGCGGCCTTCGTCAATCTCCTTTTTGAAATTGCGGCGGAGACATTCGAGATTGTCGGGCGCGGGCTCGATGGCGATCACTTTGCCGGCGCCGGCGTCGAGGGCAAAGCGGGCGAAGGTGCCAACGTTGGCGCCGCAATCGAGGACGACGTCGCCTTTCTGAACGAAGTGGGGTCCGGTGCCGTAGATGTGGGTGGCTTCCTCGGCCAGATTGAAGGGCAGGGTGTAGCGGCTGCCCGAGGGCGCCCAGAAATTGCCGTACGGTGTGGAGTACTGCTCCAGGCCGTTGAGCTCCTTCTGGAGCAGTTTTTGCTTATAGAGGATCTCGTCCTTGACGCGGGTGAGTTCGCGTTTGTCGGCCTCGATGGCCCAGGCGCGGGCGGGCGTACATCCGTTTCCTTTCCCGATACGGGCCAGAGTGTAGTGGCGGAGAGGCGGATGAATGGCGAAGGCTCCGGCGACAAGCGCGCCCAGGATGCAGAGGATGATGACGAGACGTTTCACAGGGTCAGGCTAACACGCAGAGGGTGGGCGCGATATCCTGACAGACAATGGACTTTATCACCGGTCACATTGGCTGGATCGAAGTGGTCTGCGGACCCATGTTCTCCGGCAAGAGCGAAGAGTTGATTCGAAGGCTGAGGCGTGCGCTGATTGCACGCAAGCGGGTGCAGGTTTTCAAGCCTGTGATTGATGTCCGGTATTCAGCGGATGAGATTGTCAGTCACGCCGACACGCGCATGAAATCGGAAGTGATCGCCAAGCCGCAAGAGATCCTGCAGAGGCTCGACTGGCGGACGCAGGTGGTAGGAATCGACGAGGCGAATTTCATGGGGCCGGAGTTGGTGGACATCTCGCAGCAGCTTGCGGACTCAGGCAAGCAGGTGATCATCGCGGGGCTGGATACGGACTACATGGGGCGGCCGTTCATTCCGATTCCGGATCTGCTGTGCATCGCGGAATCGATCACGAAGACGCTGGCGATCTGCCTGCGGTGCGGCAATCCGGCGAAGCATACTCAGCGTCTGGTGGAATCGACGGATCTGATAGCGGTGGGCGGGATGGGCATGTACGAGGCGCGATGCCGCCGGTGTTTTGAACCGGGCCTGCCGAAACAGGAGCTGTTGGAGTTCGCGCGGCCCAAACGTGACTGAAACCCAGACTATAATGTCAAGCGTCTAAATGATAGAATGTTCATTTGGCGGGCTGACTGAAGCCCAAAGAGAGAGGTAAAGCCCGTGAGTGACCCCAACTATCCCGCCCCGCAGGGCGGACAGCCGCAACCGAACTACGTTCTGCCCACCCCGCCCAGCAGCGGTGGCGGAGCGAAGATGGCAATTCTGGCCGGCGCCGTAGTTGCGCTGATTGCCGCCAACGTTTATCTCTTCCTGCAGATCGACACGCTGAAGCAAGATCTGGCCAAGAGCCGGGAATCGATCCTGGAAGAAGTGGGCCGGGTGAAGGAAACGTCGTCTGTGACTACGGCGGCGGCAAAGCGCAATCTGGATACGTTGAAGGACGAGCTGGATGCGGCGCGGCGTTCGGCGTCGCAGGCTGTCGGCCAGGCGAAAGTGGACGCCACCAAGCACGCGGAAGAGCTGGCGGCGAAGCTGGAACAGCAGCGCAAGGTGAGCGAGCAACAGATCAAGAGCGACATTTCGAAGGTGGAGGCGTCGGCCGCGACGGCGAACACCAAGATCGGCGAAGTGTCGACGGAAGTGGGCGTGGTGAAGACGGATGTCTCCAACACCAAGGCTGAGCTGGACAAGACGATTGCCAGCCTGAAGAGCGTCTCGGGCGACCTGGGCGTGCAGAGCGGGCTGATCGCCACGAACGGCAAGGAACTTTCGGCGTTGAAGGCGCTGGGCGAACGGAACTACTTTGAGTTCACGCTGGGCAAGGAGAAGGCGCCGCGCAAGATCGGCGATGTCTTCATGCAACTGAAGAAGGCCGACTTGAAGAAGAACAGGTTCACCGTGGAAGTGACCGCTGACGACAAGCGGGTGGAGAAGAAGGACAAGGGCGTGAACGAGCCCATCCAGTTCTACACCTCGAAGGCGCGGCAGCCGTATGAGATTGTGGTGAACGAGGTGAAGAAGGACGTCATTGTGGGTTACCTGTCGACGCCGAAGGTGCAGACAGGGCGGTAAGAAGGGGGCTGCGGCTTCCTGAGTGATTCGACTGACGCCGGAATATTGCTTTGGGGTTCGTCCCTGGAGCGATGTTCCGGCGTCTTAGTTTTTGGGGAGCGGGCCAGGATACAAACATGAGCTGCATTGTTCTGACGGCGCTGTTGTTGTGGGCGCAAGATCCGACTGCCATACAGGCGCCGCCGACGCGGATCGACATTGAAGCGGAGCGGATGGCGGCGGAGGCGAAGATCGAGGGGCTGACGGCGCAGCTCGATGGGCAACGGCTGGAGTTGGAGCGGCAGAAGGGGGCGCTGGCTGCCCTGGAGGCGCGTTTCAAGGACGGCCGGGGCTATGTGACCAAGGACGAGTTCTCGGAGTACCAGAAGGCGCTCTCGGCCTTCCAGAAGGCCCTCACGGACCAGATGCGCCAGCAGGAAGCCATCGAGCGAGAGATGCTGAACAGCCGGCTGAAGACCGAGCAGGCGGTATTTGAGAATGGCGAGGCGGCTTTGGCCAGCCTGATCACAAATCTAAGCGGGATGCTGAACACGGTGAATACGGCGCGGGCGTTGCTGGAGTTGCCAAGTCCGGTAGCGGCTAGCGCGAAGTACCAGGCAGCGGTGCAGAGCCTGGAGGCGCAGGCAAAGAAGAGCCGGATTCCGAGCATCGCCGGACAGTTGATGGGCTCATTCCCGCAGGTGGCGTGGTTGAACACGGCGGTAACGCTGGTGCTGGCTCCGGCGTTCAAGAGCAAGAGCCGGGACGCGGACTTGAAGACTCTGGTGTGCGCGCGGGACTTTGCCGAGGGCGTGGATACGGCGAGGAGGGCCAGGCTGTCGGAGTTGGAGACGCTGGCGGAGCGGATGACGAAGCTGCGGGAGCGGATGGTGCGCACGCATGAGCGGATGCTGACGCTGGTGAGATCGGCAGGCCCGGTGAAAGAGCAGATGGCCGTATACTTTAGGGCGATGCGGGGCAGGGAAGGCGAGAGGCCGATGCAGGCGCTGGGGGCGCTGGACGACCGCCTGCGGGCAGCGCGGCGCGAGGTGGCCTCTGCCCGGGGGCTGCTGACCGACTACCGACAGCTCACCGATACGGCGGGCGAGCATCAGGCGCGGCTCCGGGAGTTCATCCTGTCGCATCAGAAGTATGCGTGCAGCGCGGCGGAGACGTATCAACAGGACGTTTCGAAGTCCGTAGCGTCCCTGGACAAGGCACAGCAGCAGTTTGCGCAGATGCAGCAGGACACGGCCAATCAGGAGCCGCTCAAGGTGCTGGACGCGCTGCTATAGCTACATGCGGGCCGGGATGCCGGTGAGGTAGTTTTGGAGCGATTTCTGGCTGCGATCCATGATGAGGCCGCGCAGCAGGCGGCCACGCCAGGTGTTGAAACCGTCGATGATGGAACGCTGGGTCATGACGACGGTGGTTTGGCCGTTCGGCTGTGGATAGAGCACGGTGAGCTCCAGGGCGGAGCGGAAGTAGTGGGTGGAGAGGAGCGTCTTGCCGGCGATGACGTAGCCCGTGTGGCCGTTGTACTGGAACTTGCGGATGACGACATGGGAGGCGCGCATGACGGGCTTCATGCCAAACTTCGCAAACTGCCAGACGAAGAAGTCCTCGGTGTCGGATGGCCGGTTGCGGGGGTAGTCGTCGAGAAAGCGGTCCACTTCGGGGCTGATCTGCGGCAGAATATTGGCGACGTCAGAGAGACGGTCCAGGCTGGCGGCGGTGGAGAAGGGCTGAGCCTTGTCGTGATAGACGGCGAGGGCCTTGTTGCCGTCGCGGCGATAGGCGTTGATCTGGGCGATAAACTCGGCTTTGACGAAGCGGGCGACCTGGGCGCGGTGGTCGGGTTTACGGCGATCCACCTGGCGCTTGAGGCGCTCGAGGGCATCGCGGGTGAGGGCGAAATCGCAATCGCCGGGTGAGCAATCGAGCAGGTCGTCGATGTCCACTTCGGGCAGCTTAAAAGAATCGAGATCCTCAATGCGGGGTACGGCGCTGAAGCGTCCGGCGCCGATGACACTGTTCCCTTCTTGAAAACGGGCGGTTTCGCGAAACTTCTCGACGTAGTGTTGCGGGGTGGCTTTGACGATCACGGCGCCGCCCATGTTGATCATGGAACGATCCTCGATGGGGAATAGGCGTGAGATGGCGTGGCCGGATGCGAGGAGCTGCAACTGTTTCTGATCAAAGCCCAGGGTACGCAGGAGTGCGTCCTGTGCCGGGAGCAACAGGCTGGCGGCGAGCAGAAGGACGATCAAGCGCATAGGGCTTTCGCGATGCCGGCGCCGATGCGGGCATTGTTGCGGATGAGTGCGATATTGGCGGTGAGGCTGCGGCCCATGGTTAGTTCTTTGATGCGCGTCAGGAGAAACGGGGTGAGCGATTTGCCGTGGATGCCGGACGATTGCGCGTCGGCGAGGGCCGTGGCGATGGCGGCGCGCGCGACCTCTTCCGGCAGGGCGTCGGCCTCGGGAAGAGGTACGGCGACCAGCACGCCGCCACTGGGTCGGGCCTGGAAAACGGCGGCGGCTTCGGCGGCGGAAGGGATGTTCCAACCGGTGGAGAATCCGCTGCCACGGCTGAAGAAGAGCGGGAAATCGTCGGCCTGCCAGACGCCGACGGGAACGCGGTGGGTCTCCAGCCACTCGAGGGTAGCGGGGATGTCCATGAACGCCTTGGCGCCGGCGCAGACGGTGAGCACACGGTATTCGGCGATGGCGGGCAGATCGGCGGAGATGTCGAAATCGTGCGAGGCGGTGGGGCCTACGGCGCCGATGCCGCCTGTAACAAAGACATCGATGCCGGCGCGAGCCGCCACGCTGATGCTGGCGCCGGCGGTGAGCGCGGCGTCGGCTCGGCGGGCGATGGCGAGCGGGATGTCGCGCTCACAGCACTTCCAGACGCCGGGCCGCGTGGCGAGCTGTTCAATCTGATCCGGCGTCAATCCGACGACGACTTCGCCATCGAGGATGCCGAGAGTTCTTGGCGTGGCGCCGCAGTCGCGGATGATCTGCTCCACGGCGAGAGCGGTCTCGACGTTTTCCGGATAGGGCATGCCGTGGGCGATGATCGTGGATTCCAGAGCCACAACGGGCTGTCTATTCATTCGGGCGGGTGTTCTCCCCTCACCCTTCCATTATGGGGGCTCGGCGGCGGCAGGCAGGTCAAATCCGGCGGGAACTCCAGGCGGGAACGGCCCAAGCCGGCCAGCGCGGCGTAATCTCGAGCGGCGGCAGTCCGAGGTGGAAGAAGGCGTGGGCCAAGGCAAGCTCGGTGGGCATCTCGTCGATGGCGGCGGCGCGAGTCTGTTTGCTGAGCTTGTCGCCGTTGGCATCGCGCACGACGGGAATGTGGTGGTAAACGGGCGTGGCGTAGCCCAGCGCTTGCTGTAGAGCGATCTGGCCCGGCGTGGCGTCGAGAAGATCATCCCCGCGAACGACATGGGTGATGTTCTGGAGATGGTCATCGACGACGACGGCGAGTTGATAGGCGAAATAGCCATCGGCACGGAGGAGGATGGCGTCGTCGACGGCATCGGGGGAGCGGAAGCGCCAGGCGTGCGGCTGAGGATTGAGATGGCGGCACGGGCAGGGGGCTACGGCAAGCTGGCTACGGGTGCAGGCGCAGGGGTAGGCGCGACCATCGGCGATGAGGCGGTCCAGGGCGGCGCGGTAGAACTGCGTGCGCTCGGACTGCCAGATGACGGGCTCGTCGGGAACCAGGCCGAAGCGAGCGAGAGAGGCCAGGATGGCGTGGCCGGCGGCGCGGTTGCAGCGCGGCTCGTCCAGGTCCTCCATGCGGACCAGCCAGAGCCCTCCGCTGGCGCGCGCGTCGAGCCAGCCGGCAAGCGCGGCAGCGAGGGAGCCAAGATGCAGAAGGCCGGTTGGCGAGGGCGCAAACCGGCCGCGATAGGTGGACAGAACTATTACTCCAGAGACTTGAGCTTGATGTCTTTGAAGGTGACCTCGAAGCCTTCCGCCTCAAAGCCGATGAAGCCACGGCGCAGGCCGACCCGGGTGAGCGTATTGACCACCGCGCCATTCACCGACAGGGAGATGGTATCGCCCTTGCAGATGATGATGAAGTGGTTCCACTCGCCGGCGGGCTTGACGCGATTCTCCTTCATGTCGGCCTTCAGGTTGAAGCTGCGGAGCGTCCCTTCCGGCGTGATGTTGTTGCCGAAGAGATAGGCGCCGGCGAGGCCGGTCTGGGCCTGATACCAGATCTCGCCCTGCCTGGAGAGACGGATCCCGATGCCGGAGTTGTACTTGGTTTCGCCCGGCTTGGCGGTGAACTTCCAATCGAGCTCGAGCTCGAAGTCGCCCACTTCGGTATCGTAGCGGAGCCATTCGTGGCCGCCCTCACCGGTGCAGATGAGGGCTTTCTGCTCGGCATCCACTTTCCACTGGAGCTTGGGATTGACGCCGAGCGTGGCGGGGATGGGCAGCCGCGTCCAACCTTTCAAATCGGGAGGAGGCAGAAGCGTGGTTACGTCGCCGGCCGCGGAGGCCAGCAGGAGCATTGCAGATAATAGCATTTCGGTACTTCCTTACTTCAATTCGCGAACGACGCGGAAACCGGTGTAGGCGGCGCGGGGCACCGCCTTGGATTTTGCATCTACGGGCAGATCGGCACTGCCGCCGAGGGCTTTGCCGGCGCCGTCCTTGGCCACCACCCATTCCGCGGCGTTGCCACCCAAATCATACAGCGGATCGTCACCCGTGCCGGGGTAGCTGCCGACCGGCTTGAGCAGCGCGGTGGTGCCCATGCCGTCAATGAGTGAGGCGAGGCGGGCGGCGTCGTCGGTATTGACGGCATAACCGGCCCAGCTATCGAGGACGTTTTCTGTTTTGGACTTTGTCAGCAGGGAGCCGAGTTCTTCCTCCGTGCCCAGCCGCCACGTCTGGCCCGTCTTCTTCGAGAGCCACGCGGCGTAGGCCTTAGCCTGCTCGAACGTGATGCCCGTGACGGGGTAGTTGCCCGTACCGGCTGGGATCTGGGTGGATGGATCGAAGGCGAAGTACTGGGAGCGGGTAACCTCGAAGCGGCTGACGGCGAGGCCTGCGCGCTCGGCGGTCTCCGGCGCGTCACCCATTTTGCGGACACGGACCAGCGCGGCGAGGGCGGATTCCGGTTTGAGTGCCTCGTTGGTATCGGCGGAGGTTTTGAAGAGATACTTGTCGAACCAGGCGAGCTCTTCATCCACCTTGCGGCGCTGGTGGACATACTTTCGCGGGCCGTGGGCCTCGCCGGGGAAGAGGATGAACTTCACGTCGGTATTGCCGTAGTGCTGGAGGGCGCGGTAGTGCTGCCAGCCTTGCTCGGTGGGCACCTGCTTGTCCTCAGTCCCGAAGAAGATGACGGTGGGCGTCTTCACCTTGTCCATGCGGTAGAGCGGCGACTTGCGGATGTAGAGCTGCGGGTCGTCCATCGGCGTCTTGCCGAGATAGTACTGCTCGAAGGAGTCGCCAAAGACGGCATTGCCCCAATCGCTGGACCAGTTGACGTCGCCGGCGCCGGCGCTGGCGGCCTTGTAGCGCGTGGTGCGGGTGGTGACCTCGATGGTGATGATGGAGCCGTTAGACCAGCCCATGATGCCGAGTTGGTCCTTGTCGGCCAGGCCTTTGGCGATGAGCGAGTCCACGCCCTTCTCGACGTCGATCCATTCGAGATCGTTGTACTTGCCGCCGGAGATCGATTCGCCCCACTTCAAGCCGTAATTGGAAGAGCCGTGGTAATTGGGCTTTAGGATGAGAGCCCCGCGCTGGGCGAAGAGCTGATGGGGGTAGGCCCAGCGCTCGGAGAAGGAGTCAGCATCGTGGCCAAACGGACCGCCGTGGATCATGACCATCAGCGGGTACTTCTTGCCGGGCGTGTAGCCGTGGGGGTAGTAGAGGATGCCCTCCACTTCTTCATCCAGTGCGCCCTTCCAGCGGACGAGCTCTGTCTTGGCGAACTCCTTCTTCTTCCAGGCGGCGTTCGTTTCCACGAAGGGCTTCGCGTCGCTGAAGGTGGCGCCGTCGAGCTTGGCAAGCATCCACTTTGCCGGGCTGGACGCGGTGGAGTGGGTGTAGATGGCGGTGGCGCCGTCCTCGGTGACGTCAACGGACTGGACGCCCTCGGTCTCGATCCACTGGCGGGTCCAGGAGTCGCCCGTGCGGGTGTAGCGCGCCACCTTATTGCGGGCGCCGTTGGCCAGCAGCGCGATGAAGCCGTTAGGTGTGACGGCGAGCCCGCCGGCGGCGCCGTTTTCCCACTGGAGATCCACCTTGGTGTTCTTGGCGGCGGCGACGTCGTAGTGGTAGATGAAGTTCACGACGGCGTTTTGGAGGTAGGCGTGAGTGGAGTAGGGCGCGGAGAAGTAGAAACCCTTGCTGTCTGAAGTCCAGGTGAAGCCGCGCGGATAGAGCTTCTGGCCGGAGAAGAGCTCCACGCTCTTGCCCGACTTGAGATCGTGCAGGAAGGTGACGGGCTTGATCTTCTGGTTGTAGATTTCGGCCAGACTGCGGTTGTGAACGGTGACGGCCCAAGCGCCGTCGGGGGAGGCAGTGACGGAGGTGATGCGGTCCTTATTCTCGGTGACCCTAGTGGCTTTGCCGCCTTTGGCCTCGATCTGGAACAGCCGCACAGGGGCGGCGTTCTTCTCGTCGTCGACAACCTGGGAAGTGTCTTTGCGCTCCTTCACCTTCTGGTCGTAGAGCGTAGCGTCCTCGGCGGCCGCGGCGATGAGAGTGTCGTTGTTCAGCCAGTCAAAGGCACGGATACCTTTCTCCATCTTCGTGAGAGCGTAGGGCTCTCCGCCGCCTGTATTCAGGAGCCAGATCTGCGAACCCGCGGGCTCGGCGGCGGCAGCGCCTGCCGGGCCGGCCGGCTTGCGCGAGGTGAGAAAGGCAATTCTACGACCGTCGGGAGAGAACCTGGGGCTGGATTCACTGTCCTGGCCGCGGGTGAGCTGAATCTCCTCCGATTCGCCGAAACGCTTGAGATAGAGATGCGTGATGGCCTCGCCTTTCTCCTTATCGATGCGGGACCGGGTGTAGACGGCGGCCTTGCCGTCGCGACTGATGTCCAGCGAACCGACCGACTCTTGGAGCAGGAGGTCGTCGACGGTCCATTTTTCGGCAGCGCCAAGGAGCGAGAGCGTGAGAAGGGCAGCGAGTAGGGTACGCATTAGAGATAGTTTATCGTCAAACCGGCCGACTGGATGTAAGATAAGGGCAGCATGACCAGCTATTCTCATCTGATTATCCGGGCAACTATCTGCCTGCTGCTGCCCCTGTGCTTTTCTGTTTCCGGGCAGGATCCCGTCTTCAAAGCCACCACGAGGCTGGTGGAGGTATCGGTGGTCGCCACCGACGAGAAGGGTTCGCCGGTGCAGGATTTGAAGAAGGAGGATTTCACCATCCTGGAGGACGGGAAGAGGCAGGATGTGTCTCATTTCTTCACCGAGGCGATGCTGCGGGCGGGTGCGCCCCCGCCGAAGTTGCCCAAAGGGATCTACACCAACCGGCCCGAGCTTCTGCCCCACGCGCCGCGCACGGTGAACGCCATTGTTATCGACTACCTCAATACGCCCTGGGCCGCGCAGACTGCAACGCGAGAGCAGTTGCTACAGGTGTTGCGAACTCTGGGTGAGAACGACGTGGTGGCGATCTACACTCTGGGGCAAACGCTCACGATTCTGCATGACTATACAACGGACCGGAAGAGCCTGGAAGCGAAGCTGGCGAATGCGTCGGGCGTCCTGTCGCTGCGGAGCAAATCAGAAACGGAGTTGGTGAGCCTGGTGGCATCGCGCTGGAGCAGCGCGTTTGGCGAAAGCCGGGCCGACATGGAGAAGCTGTACGTGGCGACCATGCAGCGTACGCGCTCAATGCTGACCATCCGTTCGCTATCGCTGATTGCGCGCCACATGGCCGGGATTCCTGGGCGCAAGAATCTGATCTGGATGTCCAGTGGTTTCCCAATCACCATCGCCACCCAGGACGAAATGACCCCCTCCGTGTCGATGACGGGCGGGGGCGGCATTGTGAACAATATGCCCTCACGGCAGCGGGCGATCGGAGGTTCGGAGGGCGTCCTGCTGCTGGACATGATTGACAAGTCGATTCGCCAGATCAGTGCATCCGGAGTGACGGTCTATGGAATCGACGTCAACGGGTTGCTGGTTCCGATGGCGGGCGCGGACTCCTCGTTTTCCTTCGAAATTGCCAATCGAGCGCTGGCGCGGATCGAGAATGAGCGGGAGGCGCAGGCCGGACTGACGGAGTTTTCGTCCCGCACCGGCGGCGTGGCCACGATCAACACCAACAACATATCGGGGGCGCTGAAGCGGGCACTCGACGATGCGCGCTACTCCTATTCGCTGGCCTATCACACCACCAACTCAAAGGCTGACGGCAAGTTCCGGAAGATCGAGATCAAGGTGAACCGGCCGGGATTGAAGCTGCGGTACCGCAACGGCTACAGCGCCGACGAGCAGGGCAAGGAGCCGGCCGGAATCATGAAAGGCGACCTGGACGAGGCGTCGCAGAGCCCGGTATCGCAGACGGGTGTGTTGCTGACGGCGCAAATGAAGACATCTCCATCTGAGCTCAACATGGTTTTGCAGATTGAGCCCACCCAGCTTTCGCTCCAACCGGGCAAGGACGGTTGGACCGGGGCGCTGGAGATGATGTTCATCCAACGGACAGCAGACGGCAAGATGAACGGCTTGCGGGCGTCGATGCCGCTCAAATTGACGGAAGAGAACTACCAGACGGTGATGAAAAAAGGGCTCCTCTACCGCCGCACCATGCCGCGAGAGACGGGCGCGAATGCGATGCGCGTAGTGGTGAGGGACTCCAACAACGGGGCGACTGGGACGCTAGATCTACCGTTGGAGCCGTAAACCAAACTGCAAAGGTTGTGAAACAAGGAGTATAAAAACCGGAACAGTTGACTTCGTTTTTGGAACAGCCTACCATCTTCTCAACACCTCCGCCAACTTGCTCAGGGGCAGGGCGGCCATGTAGCTGAGAAGGAGCCTATGGTTTTTCAATCGCGATGGTCAGTTCTAGTGATGCTGGGTGCGCTGTGCGCATCTCAGGCAATCGCACAGGAAGTTCGTGCCGGTATCACCGGGATGGTGAGCGACCCAAGCGGTGCGCCGATTCCAGGCGCGACAGTGACGGCGACCAACGTCGCCCGGAACACACCGGTGCAGAGCACAAGCAACGAGTCAGGTATCTTTACGATGCCCTTCCTGACTCCTGGCACGTACGTGCTGACGGTGGAGCACGCGGGATTTAAGAAGTTCATCCGGCAGAGCATCGACCTGCAGGCGATGGAGCAGGCTCGTGTGGATGTGAAGATGGAGATCGGGCAGGCGGCCGAGAGCGTTACGGTATCTGAGAGCGTTTCGGCGCTGCAGACGGAGACGGCGTCGAGGTCCCAACTGATCTCGCAGCAACTGGTAAAGGACGTACCGACGCAGGGCCGCAACATTATGCAGTTGGCATGGTCGGCTGCGGGCGTGGTGAAGTCCGGGGACTGGCGGTATCTGCGGTCCTGGGATACCGGCGGCAGTTCAGGCTTTTCGGTCAACGGTGGGAAGAACAAAGAGAACGAAGTGCTGCTGGACGGGATCAGCAACGTGCAGGGCGATCGCTCGATCATCCACATTCCGACGGTCGAGACCGTTCAGGAGTTCAAGGTGCTAACCAACACGTACGATGCGCAGTACGGGCGCACGGGCGGTGGCATTGTGAGCATCGTGACCAAGGGCGGCGCCAACAGTTTGCATGGCTCGGCGTTTGACAACTGGCAGGGTAGCGCGCTGAACGCGAACACCTCTGAGTTGAACCGTGGCGGGATCAAGAAGCCGGCGGCGGTGATCAACACGTTCGGCATCAATGCCAGCGGTCCGGTGTACATCCCGAAGCTTTTTGACGGCAGGAACAGGCTGTTCTGGCTGGTTTCGTATGAAGGCGTGAGGCAGCGGAACGCCGATCCGGGCGTCTACACGCTACCGTTGACGGAATGGCGGGGCGGCGATTTTTCAACCCTCTTCAATGCGGGCGGAGCGCAGGTAGGCGTTTACGATCCGCTGACGGTTGACAGGACGACCGGCAAACGGCAGCTATTTGCCGGCAATCGGATTCCCACTGCGCGGTTGAGCAAGGCGGCACTGGAGAGCTTCAAATACTATCCGGCTCCCAACTCGGCTGGTGACAATGCGTCGCACGTGAACAACTACATTTTCCCGTCGCGCTGGATTGCGGACATGAACGGCTGGACTGGCCGCATGGACTACGCAATCAACTCGAAGAACAACTTCTACTTCAAGTATGGGGAGAACCCGTACGAGGAGTACCGCTCACTGGTATTTGTCACCGACATCAGCCAGAAGAACCCGGCTGAGCCTTCGGGCAACTCGCCGCTGCGCCGTAACGGGCGCATCTGGATTGGCGATTGGACTTCTACCCTCACGCCGCGGATGACTCTGGATCTGCGCTTCGGTTTGAGCCGCTGGGAGTACACCGGCGGCAGCACGATGGGCGCGGGCTACGATCCGCGGCAACTGGGCTTTGCCGATTCGCTAGTGGCGCAGTTCCGCGTGCTGCAGTTCCCGCAGATGGGTCTGGGCAGCTATCAGGGCGTCGGCAGCAGCGTGCAGAACTACGGCTCGCAGGACACCTACAGCTTGCAGCCGAACATGAACTTCATTTCTGGCAAGCACTTGATGAAGTGGGGCGTCGAGGCACGGCAGTATAAACAGAACGACGTCAATCCCGGATCAGCCAGCGGGACGTACCAGTTCAACAAGGTGTGGACGCAACTCGATGCGTTCCGCGGCGACGCGACTTCGGGCAACGAAGTGGCATCGTTCCTGCTGGGTTACCCGGCGTCGGGCTCGGTGGACAACAACTTTGCGCCCACCTGGCTGCATCGCTACTATGCGCTGTTCTTCAATGACGACTACAAGGTGAGTTCACGGCTCACCGTTAACCTGGGCCTGCGCTGGGACTACGAGACGCCGAACTACGAGCGATTTGACCGCATGGTGCGTGGCCTGGACACCACCGTAGCCAGCCCGATCGCAGCGCAGGTGCAGGGATTTGCGGCCAAGGGCGCGGTGCTGTTTGCCGGGCTCGAGGGCCAGCCCCGGTATGGCTTCAACTCCGACAAGAACAACTTCCAACCGCGCATCGGCGCCGCCTACCGGATCGGCGACAAATGGGTGTTGCGCGGAGGCTACGGGCTCTACTTCCTGGGCCAGAACGAGAATGGATCCACGGCAGGCTTTAGCCGTGCGACGGCCGTGATCAACTCGGTGGATGGTTATCTGCCGGCGGTGGATATGACGAATCCCTTTGCCAACTACGCGGGCGGGAAATTGCTGGCGCCCATCGGCAACAGCAGGGGCACATCCAGCTTCCTGGGTGAGGGGTTGCAATCGCTCTACTTCAATCGTCCGCTGCCCTATTCGCACCAGTATTCCATTGACATCCAGCGGGCGCTGCCCGGGGACCTGATGCTGGAATTTGGGTACGTGGGCAACTCCACAAAGAACGTGCCCCTGAACCTCGCCGCGAACTACGTCCCGGCTGATCAGCTCGGCCGCCGCAATGCTTCCGGTGCGATCGACACCGCCTACTATCAGGCGCAGGTGCCAAATCCGTTCGCCGGCCTGATTCCCAACAATGCCACGCTGAACGCAGCCACGGTGCAGCGGCAGATCCTGATGTACGCCTATCCACAGTTCAACGGCGTCAACATGAACAGTGTGCCGATTGGCGGCAACCGTTATCACGCCTTCCAGACGAAGTTCAGCAAGCGCTATTCGCATGGGCTGACGCTGGTGGGCAGTTACTCGATCATGAAGAACCTGGAGACGATGAACATTCGGAGTCCGCAGGATTTCGTGCAGTCCGATCCGTCTTTGACGCAGTTGGAGAAGCGCTCGGCGAAGGAGATCGACATCCCGCAGAAGTTCGCGGTCACCGCGGTGTGGGAACTGCCCTTCGGCAAGGGGCGGCAATTCGCCAACTCTTCCAAGGCGATGGATTACGTTGTCGGCGGCTGGCAGATGAATGTCAACGTGGCCCTGCAGCGCGGCTGGGTGTGGGACTATCCAAACGCGAACCAGCTCACCACAGGCAGCGCTAAGCTCGACAATCCGACGCGCGAGAAGTGGTTCAACACCTCGCTGTGGGCGGGCGCGAAGGCGCAGGAAGCGTACACACTGCGCAACTTCCCGACGCGCTTCGGCGACGTGCGTGGTCCGGGCTACAAGAACCTGGACGCGTCCATTTCGAAGTACTTCCCGATCTACGAGCAGGTGCGGATGCAGTTCCGCTGCGAGATGATCAACGCGTTCAACCATCCGTGGTTCCCCAATCCAGCGAGCGGCGGAACTGACGTGACGAACGCGAACTTCGGCCGTCTGGACCCGACGCAGCGCAACCTGCCGCGGTGGTTCAAGATGGCCCTCTACCTGCACTGGTAGAGCCCGTCTGAAGGCTGGTTCCCCAGGGACCAATTGGCCAATTGATCGGATATACTCCTATCAGGCCAATTGGTCCCTTTTTATGAATCGCAGACAATTTCTAGCTGCTGCCCTGGCATCTCCGGTGCTGCTAAAGGCCGAGTCGCCGCGAGTGGCGATTGGGCGATGCACGGAGTATAGCTCGGCTGTCTACGACACGCTCCAGACGATGTTTGACCAGCTGGGCGGCTTGTCCGGGCTGGTGGCGAACAAGACGGTGACCATCAAAGTGAATCTCACCGGGCCGCCGGAATTGAAGTTGGAGGGCGCGCCGGTGGGCTCGGCGCAGTGGGTGCATTGGGGGGTGATCGGCTGCACGATCGCGCTGCTGGGCGAGGCGGGCGCGCGGCGCATCCGGTTGTGCGAATCGGCCGGAGACACGGCGACTCCGCTGGCGGCATTTATCGCGCGGGCGGGGTGGGACCCGTCGTATTTCACGAATGCCGCGCCGGACGTCGAGCTGGTCAATACGAATCTCTCCGAGCGTTATGCGCGTTTCTGGGTACCCAATGGCGGCTATCTGTTTCCGGGATTTGACCTGGCCTCGGTGTATGAGGAATGCGACGTGTTTGTCTCGCTGACGAAGCTGAAGCAGCACGTGAAGGCCGGCCTGACGCTCTCGATGAAGAACATCTTTGGGATGCTGCCGCTGACGATCTACGGGACCAACGCGGGCATCGACGAGCCCGGCACACTAACAACCGGCTTCCGGGGCGAGGTGATGCACATCGGGCAGCGTGCGCCATCAAAATCCGCGCCACAGGAGGTGCAGCCGGAGTCGCCTCGCGATGCGGGCTACCGGTTGCCACGCGTGATCACGGACCTGTGCGGTGCGCGTCCCATCCATCTGGCGATCCTCGACGGGATCGAGACGATGGCGGGCGGGGAAGGGCCGTGGACTACCGGGCTGAGTCTCGTCAAGCCGGGCGTGTTGATTGCGGGGTTGAATCCGGTTTCGACGGATGCCGTGGCGACGGCCGTGATGGGTTTTGACCCCATGGCGCCGGGCGGGGTGCATCCGTTCCGCAACGTGGACAACACGATGGAGTTTGGCGAGGCGGCCGGGTTGGGTACGCGGAACCTGGACTACATCGAGGTGGCCGGAGCGCGGATCGAGGATGTTGTGTTTCCGTTCGGCCCGCTGGGCGCGCCGACGGCGGTGTAGATATGCCGACACGAAGAGAGTTTCTGGCTGCAACGGCGGCACTTACGTCCCCCCCGGGCATCGATCCAACACTGCGGTTATGGGACGAGAAGCCAGCTGCGGATTGGAACGCCGCGCATCCGATCGGCAACGGGCGGTTCGGCGCGATGATTTTCGGCGGTGTGGGCGAGGAGCTTTTGCAGCTGAACGAAGACACACTGACTTCGAGCGCTCCGGGTGTGGACGATCTGCCGCTGGACGTTACGCCGGAGTTTGACCGCGTTCTCGCGATGCTGCGGGCGCGCCAATTTGCGGAAGCGTCGGACGTGATGACGCAGAAGTGGACCGGCCGGTCCTGGCCGTGCTACCAGCCACTGGGTGATCTCAAGCTGGCATTTGGGCACGGGGCGAACTCTGGCATCTACCTGCGGGCGCTGCACTTGGATGAGGCGGTGGCGCGGGTCTTCTATCGCAGCGCCAGCGTCGAATACAGGCGCGAGTGTTTCGCGAGTTTCCCGCACCGGGTGATCGTAGTCCGGCTGACGGCCGGTCAATCTGGAAAGCTAAGCTTCCGGGCGTCCCTGTCATCACCCCACCCTACGGCTCAGACCTCGCGATTTGGACCGAATGAGATCCGCATGAAGGGCCAGGGGCCGGGACTCGTGATTCGGCGCACGCTGGAGTGGATCGAACAGCGGAAGGAGCAGTGGAAGTATCCGGAGATCTTCCGCGCCGATGGATCGCGTAAGCCGAACGCGAAGACGGTGTACTACGGCGACGAGATCGGCGGACGGGGACTGTTCTTTCAGACCGGGCTGATGGTGCATTCCACCGACGGCAAAGTGACGACGGAGGGCGGCGCCCTATCCGTTAAGAACGCCGCAGAGGCGGTGCTGATTCTGGCCGCGGCCACTAGCTACCAAAACCCCGATCCAGGCGGGCAGGTTTCTCGTGAACTGGCAGCGGCAGTGAAGACGCCATACCGCACGCTGCTGGCTGAGCACACAGCCGACCACCGCAAGTTGATGGGGCGTGTGTCGATCTCGTTGGGCTCGTCATTCGGCCAGGCTATGGAGACAACGCCCGTAAGGATCCGCGACTTCCAGAACGGCAAAGACCCGCAATTGGCTGGGCTCTATTTTCAGTACGCGCGCTATCTGATGATTGCCGGATCGCGGCCGGGGACGCAGCCGCTGAACCTGCAAGGGATCTGGAATTCTCATGTGATCCCGCCGTGGGCGAGTGGCTATACCACTAACATCAACACGGAAATGAACTACTGGCCGGTGGAGGTGGGCAATCTGAGCGAGTGTGCCGAGCCGCTGCTGCGCATGGTGATGGAGTGCGCGGAGCAGGGCCGCGTGACGGCGGCGAAGATGTATCACCGGCGCGGCTGGGTGTTGCACCACAACACGACGCTGTGGCGCGGCACGCAGCCCGTGGACAACAACGCGATGCCTGCGTTCTGGCCGATGGGCGGAGCGTGGCTGTGCCAAAACGTCTGGGAGCACTACCGGTTCACGGGCGACCGTGAGTTTCTGGCGAAGGCGTTTCCGGCTTTGAAAGGCGCTGCGGAGTTCCTCTCGGACTGGCTGGTGGATGACGGCAGCGGACGGCTGGTGACGGCGGCCGGCAATTCGCCTGAGAACATCTTTCTCTACACCGACGCCAGCGGGAAGAAGCGCGAGAGCGGCATCTGCATGGGGCCGACGATGGATGTTGCGATCTGCCGCGATCTGTTCCGCAACACGATCGAGGCAGCGAAGATTCTCGGGGTCGATGGCGCATTGCAGAAGGAGTTGCAGGGCAAGCTCGCCAAGCTGCTGCCGTATCGGGTAGGCAAGCGCGGGCAGTTGCAGGAGTGGCCCGAGGACTTCGCCGAGCGGGATCCGGAGCATCGTCACGTCTCGCATCTGTACGGGCTGCATCCGGGGAACGATCTACATCCGCGCACGACACCCGAGCTATGCCAGGCGGCGCGCCGGACGCTGGAGATCCGCGGCGATGGCGGTACGGGCTGGTCGCGCGCATGGAAGATCAATTTCTGGGCGCGGCTGCTGGATGGCGATCATGCGTACACGCTGCTGAAGAATCTGTTTGTGCCGGCCACCGCACGGGAGGGTGGCGTGTTGCCGAATCTGTTCTGCTCGTGCCCGCCGTTTCAGATCGACGGCAATTTCGGCGGGGCGGCCGGGATTGCGGAGATGCTGCTGCAATCGCACCGGGGTGAACTGCATCTGCTGCCTGCGCTGCCCTCGGCCTGGCCCGCAGGCGAGGTGAAGGGATTGCGCGCCCGGGGCGGATTTGAAGTGGCGCTGGCGTGGGCCGGCGGCAAGCTGGTGAATTGCGAGATCAAGGCGCAATCGGCCGGTGAGTGCCGCCTGCGCTACAGGGACAAGACACTCACGTTGAAGATGAAACCGGGCGGGGTTCTCCAGCCCAAGGAGTTGCTCGCATGATTCGTTTGCTCATTCTGGTGGCTCTGACCGCCGCGTCGGCGCCGGCGCAATCCGGATTTCAGCTCACCGAGACCGATAGCCAGCACTGGCTCATCTCGGAGAACGGCAAGCCGGTCTTCGTCTACAACCATGGCCCGATCCTGGCGCCTGGATTCCCGGAGAAGATGTCGCGCTCGACGTACCTGCATCCGGTCTATCTGCCGGATGGACGCGTGATCACTGATGACTTCAACCCCGATCATCCGCACCACCGCGGCATCTCGTGGATGTGGCCGGTGGTGATCTGGAACGGGCGCACCGAGGACCTGTGGACCGTGGGCAAGGTGAAGCAGAAGTACGACGGGAGGAAGACCTGGAAGACGGGTAAGGCTCAGGCGAGTCTCTCGGTGCGCAACCACTGGTACCTGACCGACACGGGCGAGAAGATCGTCAACGAGCAGGTGGCCATTACGATCCATGCGGCAGAGCGGGGTACGCGGCGCCTCGATTTCGTGCTGACGTTCGAGGCGGCGAAGGAACCAGTGGAACTGCGCGGCGATCCCACGCAGAACAAGGGCTTCGGCGGATTCAATATGCGCTTCGCCAAGCGCGATGAGCCCAAGCCGGGCGCGGCCACGGTGATCCGCACGGAGAAAGGCGTCAATGCAAAGGACGGCGTGAACGAGGTCCACACCTGGGCGCAGGTGGAGGGCCTGTTTGCCGGCAAGCCCGGAGGCGCGCGCGTGATCGACGATCCGTCGAACCCCAACTATCCAAACAACGGCTGGCTGATGCGCCATGGCTTTGGCGCCTTGAATCCTAGCTGGCCTGCGCTGAAGCCCTTTGTTTTAGAGGCCGGCAAGCCGGTCACTCTTAAGTACACGGTGATGCTGTATTCCGATCAGCCGCCCCAACAGTAAGGGCCCAACATAAGGAACCACCATGAGCGAACACGATTCCACATTTTCCCGTCGGGGTTTTCTCTCCACTTCCGCCGCCGGCTTTTTTGTGCAGGGCTCAGGAGTGATCCGGCTGGGCATCATTGGCTGCGGCGGCCGGGGCGAGGCCGCCGCGATGAACGCCATGAACGCGGGCAAGGACATACGCGTGGTGGCGATGGGCGATCTGTTACGGGATCGCGCCGAAGAAAAGCGCACCGCGTTGAAGTTGAAGTATCCGGAGCAGATGCAGGTTACCGACGACCACATCTTTTCCGGCTGGGATGCTTACAAGCAGGTGCTGGCAAGCGGTGTGGACGTGGTGGTGATCGCCAACGCGGCCAAGTTCCATCCGCTGCATTTGAGGGCCGGAATCGAGGCCGGAAAGCACGTTTTTGTCGAAAAACCGCACGCTATCGACCCTTACGGGCTCAAGATGGTGCGCGCGGCGTGTGATCTGGCGAAACAGAAGAACCTTTGCGTAGTGTCGGGTCTGCAGAGCCGCTATCATCCCGGCTACATCGAAACGATGAAGCGCGTGCACGATGGCGCGATCGGGAATATCGTGGCGATCCAGGAGACATGGCTGCGACCGCCGTATGTGATGTATCCGCGGCGGCCCGGCATGGCCGAGGCGGTATATCAGGGCAGCAACCAGTATCATTTCAACTGGCTGTGCGGCGACGACGTGCCGCAGACGCTGATCCACAATCTGGATCGCTCCAGTTGGGCGCTGGGCAATGCCGCGCCGCTGCGGTGCTACGGGATGGGCGGGCGTTCGACGCTGCGGGGCGAGATCTTCGGCAACGTGTTTGACCATCACTCGGTGGTGTACGATTTTGCGGGCGGGGTGCGCGTGTATGCGCTGTGCCGCACTATCCCTAACTGTTATGAGGAGAACTCGTCGCTGATCCTGGGCAGCAAGGGCCGGTGCGATCTGCTGCGGCTGCGGATTGAGGGCGAGACGAAATGGGAGCATACCGGGCCCAAAACGAAGAACAACGCTTATGATTTGGAGCACGTGGCGTTGTTCGATGCCATTCGCAACGGGAAGACGATCAACAACGGCGACTACATGGTGCGCAGCACGACCATCACGCAGATGGGACAGTTCAGTTGTTACACCGGCAAAGAGGTGACGTGGCAGCAGATGCAGGACTCCAACTTCTACTACGCGCCCAAGCCGGAGGAGTGCCGAGAAGGGATGGAGGCCCCGGTGAAGCCCGGTCCTGATGGCATCTATCCGGTGTTTGTGCCCGGCGAGACAAGACTGTTGTAGCGGGGGAACAACGCGCGGGTTGGTTCCGTAGTTACAGGTGCGAGGAGGCAACGAGGCACCATGTACTGCACCAATTGCGGAACACAAACGGCCGAGACAGATCGCTTTTGCGCCCACTGCGGGAAGGGGACTGGCGCTGGACAAGCGGGCCGTTCCTCGGCGCCCTACGCGCCGACGCCTGGCCGGCCGCTGGATCTTGACATTGCGAACAAGAAGATCGCCGGGGTGTGCGCAGGAATTGCGCGGCACTTTGACTGGGACGTGACGCTGGTGCGCGTGGCTTTTCTGGCGGGTATCCTAGTACACGGCGTAGGATTGATAGGCTACATCATCGCCTGGATTTGTATGCCGCGGGATGACCGGCAGGTTTTGGCCCAGGCGTGACGACGGAATACAGGCTTCCAGCGGCGCCCGACTGGGAGTAAAGTGGATGGGCGGGCCGATTGGGGCAGACGGGCGCCCGGCACCTCCTCCGCTTGCCGCCAGTTTGTTTCAGCGGCCCGCTGCAATTTGCCTAGCGCTGCCAGGGACGGCGAGGGACGCCGGCATCGCGATTCGCCACTCGGTCGTAAAGGTGATTCTCGTTGGTAGTGCCAAGACCTTCGTTGTATAGGCTGGTCAATCCGAGAGACTCGCGGACGTCTTCGGCAAAGGTGTGCAGCGCGTGCAGGTGTTCCGCCAAGGCCGGTGTCTTTTTGCCGGAAGGGCTCAGGAAAATCTTCTGGTAGCCCAAGTCAGTGAGAACGGCCACTTCGCCCCCGATGGCCAATCCTGTGTCGGCAATGACGGGCTGGCCGTCCGCGCCTTCGCGCAGCACCACAGCCAAATTGCCTTTGGTGGCGCGCACCTTGCCATCGGCCACAGATTCCACTCCGAAGCCGGCGGAACGCAGTGTATCGATGCGTCCGCTGAAAGTGGGGACCATCTCTTTCTCTCGCTTGAAGAACATGAGCCGCTCTGTATCCTTTCTTTCATTATGCCCCAAGCTCCTCATTCGATGAATCCTTTCTGCCCGTCGGGACTCTACTGATTTGTCGAGCTGTGGTCGTCTGGCCGTGCGAGCGCGGCCAATATGGACTAGGCTGTAAAGTATCCACTGGAGGGGTGTTCCTGTCTATGCTCAAGTCAATTCTATTTACGTTGGCGGTTGCCGTCCCGCTTGCTGCTCAATCGGTCGAGACGATACCGTATCGAGTCAATCTCGCGTCGCTCAACGAAGTGCCGCCCGTGGCGGGCGAGCCATCCGTTGGCAGCGCGACGGTTCTGTTCCACGTAGTAAAGAACGCCCAGGGCGAGGTTGTGTCCGGCACGGTCGATTTCAAGGTCAGTTACCGGCTCGGCCAGGAAACCAACATCACGATGATGCACATCCACCGCGGCGCCGCCGGGGCGAATGGGCCTGTAGTAATCGACAGCGGGCTGCCCGCGGCCATTGAGAAGACGACCGCAGGTGTGGTGCGCACGTCGGGGCAGGTGGCGGCCAACAATGCGACAGCTCTGGCTGCTCTGAAGGAGGCGCTGCAGAATCCGGCTGGATTCTATGTCAACATGCACACGACGCGAAGCCCCAGCGGTGAGATCCGTGGGCAATTGATGCCGGCGCAAGTGAGTGTGACTTTAGGGCGGATGTCACCGGACAACGAGAATCCGGCGATAGCGGACCTCAACGCGTCGGCAATATGCTCGATCATGGCGATTGCGGCATTGACACCGGAAGGAGTCCCGATGTCGGCGGAAGTGATCTTTGACGCCAACTACGTGGGCTTTCCAGCGGACACGCTGTTAACGGGGTTCCACATTCACGCCGGGCAGGCGGGGGTGAACGGACCGGTGGTGATCAACACGGGTCTCTCCGGACAGGTTCCCGTCGTGGCGACGGGTGGCAACCTGCACTATGAGGTTCAAATCGATCCGATGAACCCGGCGCAATCGGCGGCGGTGTACGGGCTATTCCTGGACCCGTCGAGGCTGTACGTCAATCTACACACGACAGTGAATCCTGGCGGCGCCATCCGCAGCCAGCTTCGCAAGACGGACAAGATGAGGTTCCAACAGACGTTGCTGCCATCGAACGAGATCCCAGCTCTCGCCCTTGACGCGAGCGCGCCGGCCTCGCTCACCCTGTACACGACGCGAAACAACGATGGCTGGATCACGGGCGGCGTCTCGGTGTTTGACGTCAACTACCGGTTCCCCGGCGCCACGCAGTTTACGGGGCTGCACATTCATACGGGCAAGGCGACCGAAAATGGCGCCGTGATTCTGAACACAGGTCTATCGGCCGCCAACCAGCCCAACAGCGAGACAGGCGTGGGCAACATCTATCGCGTGACGACGCACGGGACGGTTGCGATGACGCAGGCGATGAACCTGATCGCGGCGGATCCGAATGCCACGTACATGAATCTGCACACGACAGTGAACACGGGCGGCGCGGTGCGGGCGCAGACTTCAGCGCCGCAGGGTGCGCCGTTGATTTCGGCAATCATCAGCGGCGCGAGCGATCCGTCGCGGGCTGTGGTGGCGCCACAGGGGCTGATGACGATCTTCGGATCAAACCTGATGAGCGTGGCGGCCGGCATGGATGGGTACGAGTCAGCGGCGCCGTTGCAGTTGAACGGCACGACGGTGACCGTTGGCGGCAAAACGGCGGCGATCATGCTGATGGGGCGCGAGAGCGGCGCTGTGCCAACAGACTTCATCACAGCGCAGGTTCCGGTGGATTCGGCGACCGGCACTTTGTCTGTGGTGGTGGAGACAGCGGGCGGCAAGAGTGCGGGCAACACGGCGACGGTAGCCACGGTGGCGCCGGCGCTCTATTTCGACACCGTGGGCGCCATCGCATTTCACATGGCGGATTTCACGCTGGTGAGGCCGGATAACCCGGCAGTGGCCGGCGAGCAGATCGGCTTGGCAGCGACCGGGCTGGGCCGCACGATACCGCCGGTGGCAACGGGCCAGATCGGATCGGCTGACACACTCACGCTGGTCTTCCCGAGCCCGTCGGTCAGCCTGAACGGCAGGCCGGCGCCGGTGGTGGGCGCGGGCATGGCGCCAGGGTACGCGGGGTTGTACCTGGTAGTGTTCATGGTGCCGGAGGGCGTGTCGGGCGTTGTGCCTGTGACCATATCGCAGTTACAGGCGGGCTCGGCGACGCCGGTGACTTCCAACGCGGTAACGCTCTCTGTGAAGTAGGCGATCGCCAATCTTCGGAAAGAGCCGGGCCTTCGGGTCCGGCTTTTTCGCGACTAGTAGATACATATGATTGACCATGCCCAGTTGCATGTGACCCAATATGTCAATGAGAATCAGGGGCTTGATACTCGCTGCTGTCGCAGCCACCCTTTGCGCGCAAACGAGTGAGCAACTGCTGCGGCTCAGGACGCTGGGTAAGGCGTTCTACGAGAATCCGACGACGCAGGCGCAGGCGGTGGAGCAGTTCAAGCGGGCCTGGGAACTCAATGCGAAATCCCCGACAGATCGCCTGAACTTCGGGTTGGCGCTGCTGCGGGCGGGCAACGGCAAGGATGGCGTGGCGGAGTTGGAGGCGGTCCAGAAGATGGACCCGAGGCTGCCGCACACCTGGTTCAACCTTGGGATCGAGTACAAGAAGCTGGGTGAAACCGACCGGGCTATCGCGCAGTTGGAGCAGATGGCAAAACTGGTTCCGGACGAGCCCATTACACAGTACAATCTCGGCGTGCTGTACAAGGCGGCGGGCCGGGCGGCTGATGCAAACGCCAAGTTTGCTGTCTCGGCCCGGCTGGATCCGAACTTTGCCGCCCCTCACTTCCAGTTGTTCAACTACTATCGCCAGCAGGGTCAGGCCGACCGTGCCAAAGAAGAGTTGGGGCGCTTTCAGGATCTGAAGAAGAGGCATGAAGAGGCGGGCACGGGGAACGAGGACGTGGAGTGGAGCCTCTATTCCGAGGTTTACGACTACATTGATCCGAAACTGGCCACCGATGGCGGTGCGGGGGTGGCGCTCAAGTTTCTGGCGACGACGCTGCCCGGGAAGTTCGATTTCGCGAACACGACGTTGCATGTGATTGATCTGGATGGCACCGGATCGACTGATTTGCTGGTTGTGTCGACGGGCGGCATCAGCGTTTTCCGGAAAGGCATCACGCCAGTACCGCAGATCGGATTCGCGGGACTGAAGGAGATACTGGGCGCGGTACCAGGCGACTACGACAACGATGGACTAGTGGACCTCTGTGTATTGACTACGGCGGGGCCCGTGATTTTTCAGAATTCGAAGACGGGCTTCCGGCGAGGGGCTGGAATCCAGTTGCCGGCCATACGGTTCAACTCCGCAGTGTGGCTGGACTACGATCACGACTACGATCTGGACCTGGTGCTGCTGGGTGAGACGACGAAGTTGATGCGGAATCAACTGCCGTCGGGCTTTGTGGACAGGACAGTGGATATCCCGTTTGTGGCTGGAGTCGCGTTGACGGCGACGACGACGCGGGTGATCCCGGATACGAAGTCCCACGACTTGGTGATTGGGTACCGAGATAGGCCGGGTGTTCTTTACAAGGACCGGCTTGGAGGAAAGTACGAGGCGCAACCACTGGCGGCCGTACCCGCGGGCTCCTGGGCAATGACCGCTGCCGATCTGAACAATGATTCGGCTCCGGACCTGGTGTGGAATTCCGGAGCTGCCCTGAACACGGGCGGCAGGTTTACCGTGCTCCCGTGGGAGGCCCGGGGTTCATTCGCCCTTGGCGATTTTGAGAGCCGGGGTTTGCTGGACGCGGTGGCGTCGGGATGGGTATTCCGCAACGAGGGCCAATCCAAATACACAGGGAAGCAACGTGGCGCGATTGGACTGCCCGACAACACGACGGCGTTTGCGGCTGCGGATTTCGATGGTGACGGAAGGACGGACCTGGCCGCCGTGCTGGGCGACGGTACAGTGCAGCGGCTGATCAACCAGACTCCGACGAAGGGCAACTGGACTCGGGTGAGGATCAACGGGGTGAAGAATCTCAAGCTGGCGGTGGGCAGCGAGATTGAGGTGAAGGCCGGGGCATTCTATCAGAAGCAGGTTTACAGCGGCGTGCCGCTGACGTTTGGACTGCGGGCGACGGCGGCCATCGACACGATCCGGATCACCTGGCCCAACGGGCTCATTCAGAATGAAACACAGCCAAAGCCGAATACCGCGCTGGTCTATCAGGAGGCGCAGCGGCTGTCGGGCTCGTGCCCGCTGATCTGGACGTGGAACGGCACGGAGTTCCAATACATTACGGATGTTCTGGGTGTGGCGCCGCTGGGCGCGGCGTCGGGCGATGGCAGCTACTTCCCGGTGGATCACGACGAATACATCTCCATCCCGGGTGAAGCGTTGCGGGCGGTGGACGGCAAGCTGGAGGTGCGGATCACGGAGGAACTGAGCGAGGTGAGCTACCTGGATCAAATCCAGCTCATCGCCGTGGACCATCCCGCGGGCACGGAGGTTTTTTCGAACGATAAGTGGAAGTCGCCACCGTTTCCGGAGTTCCGGTTGTTCGGCGTGAACGAGCGTGTCTATCCGCGGCGGGCGCTGGAGGACGGCAAACGGGATGTGACGGCGAGTGTTCTGAAGCTGGACCGGCGCTATGCCGACGGATTCCGGCGCGACCTGCAGGGCGTGGCGGCGATGCACACGCTGGATCTGGATTTCGGCCAGGCGGCTGCGGGTAACAAGGCTGTGTTGATCCTGCATGGCTGGGTGGATTGGGCCGACGGATCGACGTTCCTGGCGCAGGCGCAGGCAACCCGCACGGGCCTGGTGACGCCGAAGCTGCAAGTGCGGAATGCCCGCGGCGAGTGGCAGACGGTGATCGAGGACATGGGGATGCCGGCAGGCAAGCCCAAGACGATTGCAGTCGATCTGACGGGCAAATTCCTTTCGGCGTCGCGCGAAGTGCGCATTGTTACCAACCTGTGTGTGTTTTGGGATGAGATCTTTCTGAGTGAGTCCAACGCTGCGCCACAGGTGAGGATGACGGAACTGGCTGCCGCCGACACCGATTTGCGTTTCCGGGGCTTTGCCCGGAACGTTGTGCACCCGCAACGCAAGCAGCCGGAAATGTTCTTTTACGACACGGCGGCCATCACGTCCATGTGGAATCCAACGCCGGGGCGATATACGCGCTTTGGCGATGTGACGCCGCTGCTGAACACGCCGGATGACAAGCTGGTCATCATGGGCTCCGGCGATGAGTTGCAGCTTCATTTCGACGCTCGCGCCCTGCCGGCGCTGCCGCAGGGCTGGCGCCGTGACTACCTGCTGAAGGTAGATGGATGGGCCAAGGACCGCGATGCCAACACCGCGTATTCCCAGACCGTGGAGCCGCTGCCGTTCCAGGGCATGAGTGCGTATCCGTATCCGGTGGGGGAGCAGTATCCGGACACTCCGGAGCTTCGGCAATATCGGGAGCAGTACAACACGCGTCCGGCGCTGCGCCTGCTCAGGGCGTTGCACGAGTCCGGAACGCGCTCCAAGCAGGGGAACTGACATGAAGCTCTCGCCGGCGGCCCGCTGGACGGGCATCGCGTTCCTCGTGTTGCTGGTGAACAGCGCCTATCTGGCGGCGTTCGCGACACCGAGCATTTTCTACATGGGTAACGTGGTGCTACACATCGCGCTGGGCGTTGCGTGGGCCGCGGGTGTGTTGTGGCTGCTGATACGGAACAGCGAGTATCGGATGCTGGCGCTGTTGGCGCTTCCGGTGATCGCAACCGGTGCGGCGATTACCTACACGGGCGCAGGCTTCGATTTCCGCGCGTTGCTGTGGGTCCACATTGCGCTTGGTGTGCTGACCGCGCTGGCCGCGGTGGTCCTGCTGAAGCAGCGGGTGGTTATGGTGGTGTGCGCCGCTTGCGCGGTGTTCGTCGTCGGCGCGCTGGGCTATCAGCGGGCCTACCCTGGGCACCTCGTGAAAATCGTCAATCCGATGCGTGTTCCGGCGACGATGGAGGAGGAGGGCGCGGGGGCAAAGTCGCCGTTCTGGCCGTCGTCGGCCAACACGAATGTGAACGGCATCATCCCGGCGAATTTCTTTATGGACTCGAAGCTTTGCGGCGAGTGCCACAAGGACGCCTACGAGCAGTGGAACTCCTCGATGCATCACTTCTCGTCGTTCAACAATCGATATTATGCACGCTCGATCGAGCATATGCAGGAGATCAGCGGCACGCAGGGCTCGAAGTGGTGTGCCGGGTGTCATGACCACGCGGTGTTCTTCAACGGGCGGTTTGAGAAGCCAATCAAGGATCAGATCGACACACCGGAGGCACAGACGGGACTGGGTTGCGTTTCGTGCCATTCGATTGTCCACGTGGATTCGACGATGGGCAATGGCGGATTCACGATCGAATACCCCAAGCTGCACGATCTGGCGTCTTCGCGGAATCCCTACATCCGCGCGATCGACCGGTTTCTGACGAAGGTGGATCCGGAGCCGCATCGCCGGACGTTTCTGAAGCCGTTCATGAAGGACTCGTCGGAGTTTTGCTCGACCTGCCATAAGGTGCATCTGGACGGTCCGGTGAACAACTACCGCTGGCTGCGCGGCTTTAATGAATACGACAACTGGCAGGCATCGGGGGTTTCGGGAGAGGGCGCGCGGTCTTTCTACTATCCTGAGAAGCCGTCCACCTGCGCGGGGTGTCACATGGAACTGGTGCCGTCGCAGGATCCGGGCAACCGCAACGGGATGGTCCATAATCATCGATTTGCGGCCGCTAACACCGCAGTTGCGCACGTAAATGGCGACAAAACGCAGCTTGCCGCCACGCAGGGCTTTCTGAAGAATGGCTTCATCAGCGTGGACATCTTCTCGGCCGCACCGGCGGATGCGGCGCCACAGACTCAGATGCAGCGGCGGCGCGACGCGGCCCCGCAAGCGCTGACGAGCTTTGCTGTGGGCGAGGAGGCGGAGCATACCGGCGGCGCCTATTTCCTGCGGGAGGTTGGTAAGCTGGCCGCACCGTTGGACAAGGCCGGCACGAAGTTCACGCCGGGCTCGACGATCCGGATGGATGTGGTGGTGCGCACGCGAAAGATCGGGCACTTCTTCCCCGGTGGCACGGTGGACGCCTATGATGTGTGGCTGGAACTGGAGGGGAAGGACGCCACAGGCAAGAGGGTGTACTGGTCTGGCGAGGCGGCC
This sequence comes from Bryobacterales bacterium, assembly GCA_016721425.1. GTDB lineage: Bacteria > Acidobacteriota > Terriglobia > Bryobacterales > Bryobacteraceae > Paludibaculum. Next base: position 320,441 of record JADKID010000007.1, read on the forward strand.
GAGAACGGCGCCGGTCCGGTGGAGAAGGGCGCGCACTTCTATCGCTCGATGCAACTCGATGGCGACGGCAACCCGATCAATAAGCGCAACGCGTGGCAGACGCGCTCGCTGCTTTATGTCCGGCTGATCCCGCCTGGCGCGGCGGATGTGGCGCACTACCGGGTGCAGATCCCGAAGGGGGCAAAAGGCCCGCTGACGTTTGCGGCGAAGCTCAACTACCGCAAGTTCTCGCACTACTACAACGAGTTTTCCTATGGTTTGAAGGCTAAGCGGAATCAGGATCCGAAGCTGGTTTCGATCCAGCACGACAGCCGGGAATACGAGCGTGATCCGAACGCGAAGATCCCGCTGATTCCAATCACAACGCTGGCGAAAGCTGAAGTGAAGTTGGAGCTGGCATCGCCCGGTGAAGAGACGAACTGGACGCCGGCGGTGAAACGCGAGGATCGCGAGCGATGGAACGACTGGGGCATTGGGATGCTGCTGCAAGGCGATTTGAAGGGGGCAGAATACGCCTTCACGCGTGTCACTGAGGCGCAACCGGAGTATGCGGACGGGTGGCTGAACGTGGCCCGGGCGCTGATCCAAGAGGGCGAGATCGAGCGTGCCAAGGAGTTTATCGCCAAGGCGCTACAGCTCAAGCCGGATTTGGGCCGTAGCCACTTTTTCCTCGCTATGGCGCAGAAGACGGAAGGCGATTACGACGGAGCGCTGGTGTCGTTGCGAAAGGTGGCGGCGCAGTACCCACGCGATCGCGTGGTGCAGAATCAGATCGGCCGGGTGTTGTTTTTGAAGCGGGATTTCAAGGGCGCGGTGGCGGCGCTGGAAAATGTCCTGTCGGTGGATCCGGAGGACATCCAGGCGCACTACAACCTGATGCTGGCGCGGCGGGGACTTGGCGACTTGGCAGGGGCGGCGCGGGAAGAGAAGCTCTTCCGCCGTTTCAAGGCCGATGAGGCATCGCAGGCGCTGACCGCCAAGATGCGGCAGGTTTCGCCGGAAGACAACAACGAGCGCCAGATGATTCATGAGCACGAAAGCGCCCCCATCCAATGAAGACTACGATATTGTTTCTGTTTGCCGCCGGCGCGCTCTGGGGGCAGGCGCGGTTCACGGACGTGACCAAGGGCGCAGGCATCAGTTTCACGCACAACGCCGGTAAGGTGGGGAAGAAGTGGCTGCCGGAGACAATGGGCTCGGGTGTTGCGTTCAGTGATCTGGACGCCGACGGCTATGCCGACGTCGTTCTGCTGAACTCCAAAGACTGGACAGCCAGGGGACGCCGGACGCTCTCCGCACTGTACCGGAACAACAAGAACGGCACGTTCACCAATGTGACGGCCGGGAGCGGGCTGGACGTGGAGATGTACGCTCTTGGCATCGCCGTGGGCGACTACGATAACGATGGCCGCGATGATCTTTACGTAACGGCACTGGAGGGCGACCGCCTGTTCCACAATGAAGGGAATCTGAAGTTCCGCAACGTGACGAAGATTAGCGGCATAGTGAATGCCGCCTTTGGGACGTCGGCCGCGTGGTTCGATTATGATCGCGACGGACGGCTGGATCTCTACGTGGCGAACTATGTGCAGTGGACCCGCGAAAAGGATTTGTGGTGCTCGCTGGACGGCGTTTCGAAGTCCTATTGCACGCCGGAATCGTACAAAGGCGTCACTTCGCGCCTGTTCCACAACATGGGCGTCGGGCGTTTTGAGGACGTCACGCAGAAGGCGCGACTCTACGACCCGACGTCGAAATCGCTGGGCATCGCCGTGCTCGACTACAACTCGGATGGCTGGCCCGATCTCTTTGTCGCCAACGACACGCAGCCGAACAAGCTGTATCGCAACTTGAAGAACGGGACGTTTGCGGAAGAGGCTGTGGCGGCGGGAGTCGCATTCGGCGAGGACGGGGTGGCGCGCGGCGCCATGGGCGTGGATGCGGCTGACTATGACCGCAGCGGGCGCGCGCATTTGCTGGTGGGCAATTTCGCTAACCAGATGCTGGGTCTGTACCACAACGAGGGCACAGGGCTATTTGTGGATGAAGCACCACGCTCGGCGGTGGGGCGGGCATCGTTGCTTTCGCTGGCATTTGGCGTCTTCTTCTTCGACTACGATCTGGACGGCTGGCTGGACATCTTCGCGGCCAATGGGCATATCGAAGAGGAGATCGCGCGGGTGCAGCCCAAGGTGAAGTTCGCTCAGACTCCGCTGCTTTTTCGCAATCTGGGCAAGTCCAAGTTCGAGGATGTCTCCACCAAGCTCGGCCCGGACCTTTCCAAGCCGATGGTGGCGCGCGGCGCGGCGTATGCCGATTTCGACCATGACGGCGATTTGGATGTTCTGATCAGCGGCAACAACGGGCCGGCGGTTTTGTACCGCAATGACGCGGCGCGGGGGAACAACTGGCTGAGCGTCAGGCTGAAGGGGACGAAATCGAATGCGAGCGCGATCGGCGCCGTGGTGCGGGTAGAATCCGCCTCTGGCAAACAGTGGCGGACCGTTCACTCCGGATCTAGTTATTGTTCGCAATCCGATCTGGCGCTGACATTTGGCCTGGCGCGTGACGCCGTCGTCTCCGCTATCGAGATAGAATGGCCGAGCGGGCACAAGCAGCGTTTGACCAACGTGAAGCCCAACCAGCAACTAGTCATTGAAGAGGCAAAATAGACTCATATGAATCCGAAATTCGAACTCGCCGCGATTACCGATGAGTTCTCGCCCGACCTCGCCGTCGCCTTGGACGCAATGGCCCCGATTGGAATGACCGCCTGCGAACTGCGTGTGGTGGGCGGCAAGAACGTGATGAACTTGACCGACGATGAGGTGAAGCAGGCGATGGACTTGCTGAATGCGAAGGGCATTCGCGTCCTGGGCCTGTCTTCCCCCATCCTGAAGTGCACTCTGCCCGAGGGCGGAGCGGTGGACGAGCGATTCCAGCAGGATATGTTTGGCGCCGCCTACACGATGGACGATCAGCCGCGCCTGGCCGAGCGCGCCATCCGTCTGTGCGAGATGACCGGAGCGAAGGTAGTCCGGGTGTTTTCCTTCTGGCGCACGGTGGATCCGAATCTGTGCTTTCAGCCGGCCTGCGAGGCCATCGCCAAGCTGGCCGATCAGTTCAAGCAGCACGACATCATCTGCGGAATTGAGAACGAGCACGCCTGCAACATCGGCACCGCGGAAGAGGCAGCGCGTTTCCTCAACGCCGTCCCGCACACGCATCTGAAGCTCGTCTGGGATCCGGCCAACGCTCTGGTTGCGGGCGAGGAGCCTTTCCCCCACGGCTACAATCTGCTGCCGAAGGACCGGATTGTGCATGTCCACGCCAAGGACTGCCATATGGACGGGCACAAGCCGGTGTGGGGTCCGGTAGGCAGCAGGCACGTGGACTGGAAGGGGCAGATTGCCGCACTGCTCAACGACGGTTACGCGGGCGCAGTCAGTCTGGAGACTCACTGGCCTGGGCCGAACGGCAACAAACTGGAAGGCAGCATCATCTGCGGGTGGAACCTGCGAGGGCTGCTCGCCGGGTAGATCCTGGGTAAAGCCCGTTAAATCTCGCAACGCGTCTGCTATCCTAAGGCCCACGAGGGGCATCTAACGTCTATGAGCAAGCGTGTGGCTCGCATTGCGTTGCTGTTTTTGCTTGCAGGATCCTTGTGGGCATTCCAGCGTGGCATCCGGAACCTGTTCCCGGATAGCGATGATGAGACTCCGCCGGCAGACGGCAACGAGAAGGCTGAGTTCATGTGGGCCCGGCTGCGCTACAGCAACTTCCAGGGCGGGGGGGGCATGTGGGCGCGGCGCGGCGCGTGGACGGTGGATTTCCCCAAGGCGGACCGGCAGTTCCTGCAGGGAGTGCGGCGCCTCACCCGGTTGCAGACGCGCTCGATGGAGCACATCGTCGATCTCATCAGCGACGACATCTTTGACTATCCGTTTGTCTACGCCGTGGAGGTGGGGCACTGGAACCTGCCTGACGCACAGGCCCGAAAACTGCGGGAGTTTACGGATCGTGGCGGGTTCCTGATGACGGACGATTTCCACGGCACGTTCGAGTGGGACATCTTCACGACTAGCCTCAACAAGGGCTTTGGTGATCGTCCGATCACCGACATTGAAAGCGAAGACCCGATCTTCCACGTGGTCTTCGATCTGAAGGACCGGTTCCAGGTCCCCGGCATCGTCAATTACCCCTTTGGCCAGACGCATGAGTACGACGGCCTGGAGCCCAAGTGGCGGGCCGTGCGGGACGACAAGGGGCGCATTGTTCTGGGCATCTGCCACAACATGGATCAGGGTGACGCCTGGGAGTGGGCCGACAATCCGCGTTATCCGGAGAAGTACGCGAGCCAAGCCTATCGCACCGGCATCAACTATATCGTCTACGCGATGACGCACTAGGAAACAGCGGTACCCGATGTTTGAGTTCCTCTTCAACTATCCGCTGACGGTCTTCCAGAAGGGCACGCTCGTGTTTGCGAGCGGGTGGCCGCTGTGGCTGCTAGGTGCGCTGGTGCTGGCGGCGGCCGCGCTGGTGGCGTGGCTATTCCTGCGGAAGCCGTTGCCCAGGGCGCGGGCTTTGGTGTTGGGAGGATTGCAGTGGGCGGCCATCGCGCTGCTGTTGCTCATGCTTTTTCAGCCGGCGGTGAGCGTCTCGCAACTGAAGCCGCAACAGAATGTTGTTGCCGTCCTGGTGGACACGTCGCGCAGCATGGCTCTGGAGGAGCGACTAGGGAAAGCCGTAGGACTGCTGAATTCAGGCTTACTGGAGCAGCTCAAGAAGCGATTCCCGGTGCGGCTCTACAGCGCGGCGCGGGATCTGTCGCGGCTGGAATCGCTGCCGGCGATGGCCACGCAGCCGGTGACGAATCTGGGCGATTCGCTCCAGGGGGCGACAGGTGAGGCGGCGACATTGCCGATCGGCGCGATTGTTCTGCTGAGTGACGGCGCGGACAATGCGGGCGGGCTCGACACCAACACGATGGCGGCGCTACGGCGCTCGCGGATTCCGATTCACACGATTGGTTTTGGCCGGGAGCAGATGGATCGGGATCTGGAGATCACGGACGCGCAGATTCCCGTGCGGTCTTTGCCCGACGCGCGACTCTCTGCCACGGTGACGCTACGGCAGGCAGGATATGCCGGCAAGCCGGTGCGGCTGATGGTGCAAGACGGCAGCAAGACGCTGGCGACGCGGGAGATCCGGTTGCCGGACGACGGGCAATCGTCACGGGAGGTGATCTCGTTCCAATCCGGACCGGCCGGCGCCAAGGCGCTGCGCGTTTCGCTGGCGGTGCTGGATGGGGAGACAAACGACAAGAACAACGCCGTCACACGGCTGGTGAATGTGGAGGACCGCAAGCCGCGCATCCTCTACTTTGAGGGCGAGCCGCGGTGGGAGATGAAGTTCATCCGGCGCGCCGCGGAACTGGATGCGAACCTCGAACTGGTCTCCATCGTACGGACGACGCAGAACAAGTTCTACCGGCAGGGCGTCACGGATCCGAAGGAACTGGAGCACGGATTCCCGGATTCTATCGAAGAGCTCTTCCGCTACCAGGGCATCATCATCGGCAATGTGGAGGCGGGCTACTTCAATGCGCAGCAGCAATCACTGCTGAAGGAGTTTGCGGACCGGCGGGGCGGCGGGGTGTTGTTCCTGGGGGGACGCGCGACGTTATCGGATGGCGGTTGGAACCATAGCCCCGCGGCGGACATGCTGCCCGTGCTACTGCCGGATCGAAAGGGAACGTTTCATCGCGAACCGGCTGCTGTGGAGCTTACCGTGGCCGGCCGGGACAGCCTGGTGACGCGCGTGGAGGAATCGCCCGACAAGAACATGGCGAAGTGGAAGAGCCTGCCGATGATAGCCGACTATCAGGAGACCGGTGCGGCGAAGCCCGGCGCGCTGGTGCTGGCGGAGTTGCGCCCGACGAGCGGCGGCAGGTTTCCGTTGCTGGCCACGCAGAACTTCGGCCGGGGGCGCGTGGCGCTGTTCGCGACGGGCGGGAGTTGGCGCTGGCAAATGGGGCAGGACTCCAAAGACATGAGCCACGAGGTGTTCTGGCAGCAGTTGCTCCGCTGGATGGTGAGTGATGTATCGGGTCGTGTGGCGGCAGTGACCAGCAGACAGGTTTACGAGGACGATGCGCGGATCGTGCTCCAGGCCGGGGTGCGCGACATGAATTATCTGCCCTCGGCGGAGGCGACCGTGGAGGCCCACATACTGGGCCCAGGCGGTGCGGCGGCGGTGGTTCCGCTGCGGCCAGTCACCGGTGTGCCTGGCGCCTACACAGGGGAGTGGCGCGCGGAGGCGCCAGGAGCTTATCTGACTGAGATCGTCGCCAAACAGGGCGAAACAGAATTGGGCCGCGATGTGCTGAACTTCCGGCGGGAAGACGGCGTGGCCGAGAACTTCCGCACCGAGCAGAATCGGGAATTGCTGGAGCGCATCGCGCAGCAGACGGGCGGGCGGTACTACAAGCCGGAGGATGCGGGCCGATTGCCGCAGGAGATTGAGTACTCCGATGCAGGCATCTCGGTAAAGGAGACGCACGGCATCTGGAATGCGCCGGCGGCGTTCCTTTTATTGGCGGGTCTGAAGGCCGCCGAATGGCTGCTGCGGCGGAAATGGGGTGCGGTTTGAGGATTCTACTGACCGGCGCACTGCTGTCTGTTTCGATGTACGCGGCGGATTATCGCGTGATTGTGGCCGGGCTGGGCGGAGAGGTGGACTACGATACTCGCTTCCAGCTGCATGCCGCGGAGTCGCAGAAGTTGCTGGGGGGCGAGTGCGAGGCTCTGATTGGCGCCCGCGCCACGAAGACGAATCTGAAGGCCGCGTTGGAGAAATTGACCAAGGCGACGGCGGAGGACACGCTCACGGTGCTGCTGATCGGGCATGGCACCTTTGACGGACTGGCGTATAAGTTCAATCTGGCGGGGCCGGATGTCTCGGCCGAGGAGTTGCGCGGGATGCTGGATCCGATTGCGGCGCGACAACTGATCGTGCTGGCCACCAGTTCCAGCGGGGCGGCGGTGGAGGCGCTACGGCGGGAAAATCGCGTGATCGTTACGGCGACGAAATCCGGCACGGAGAAAAATGCCGTGGTGTTTGCGCGGTACTGGGTGGAGGCGTTGCGCGACGCGGCTGCCGACACCGATAAGAACGAGATCCTGACAGCGGGCGAGGCATTCCAGTTTGCCAAGCAGAGGACGGCGAACTTCTACGAGACGCAGAAACGGATTGCCACCGAGCACCCATTGCTGGAGACGGGCGGGATCGCGCAGCGCTTTGCGGTGCTGCGGATGGGGACCGCGCAAAAGGCGTCGAACGATCCCGCAAAGCGCGCGCTGCTGCTGAAGAAAGATGAGCTGGAGACCGCCATCGACAAGCTCAAGCTGGAAAAGGCAGCAATGCCGATCGACGCGTACAAGAAGCGGCTGTCCGCACTGCTGGTGGAACTGGCCCAGACGCAGGAGGAGATCGAGAAGTGATGCTGCCGCTGCTCGCACTGTGGCTCCTGGCCCCGGCACAACAGCCGGGCGAGGATTGCTGGCGTGCGCGCAGATTGGGGCGTCCGGAGGCTGCGGTGTGCTTCGCCGCGCTGGCGAAATCCGAGCGCCTTTGGCCCCGGGCGGAGGGCCTGTGGGGGCTACGTGAATTTGAGGAGGCCAACAAGGTGTTCCGTCTGGCCGTTGCGGGTAGCCCGAAGGAGCCGATGCTGCGTGTCCGGTGGGGACGGCTGCTGTTGGAGCGGTTCAACGGGAAGGACGCGACCGAACTTTTCAATGAGGCCACGGCCATCGAAAAGGACTACCCGCCCGCGTTGCTTGGCATGGCCCAGCTATTTGCCGAGGGCTTTGACCGGCGGGCGATGGAGCTGACGAAGAAGGTCCTTGAGTTGAACGCAAAGTCGATTGAGGCTCGCGAGCTGTATGCCCAGCTTCTGCTGGAAGACGGCGATTTCGTGGGCGCTGAGAAGGAGGCGCGCCAGGCGCTGAGCGAGGATCCCCAGGCGCTGGACGCCATGGCGCACCTGGCTGCCGCCGATCTGCTGCGGGACAAGCCAACGACGGAGTGGACCGCGAAGATGCTGGCCGTGAATCCTCACTATGGCGAGGGCTACGCGAAGATCGCGCGGCACTTCGTTCTGAATCGGCGTTACGAGGAGGCCATCGCCAACTACCGGCGGGCGGTTGCGCTGGATCCGCAGTATCTGCCGGCGCAGAGCGAACTGGGGATCAATCTGATGCGCGTGGGAGAAGACGTCGAGGCACGGAAAGTGCTGGAGACCGCCTACGAGCGGGGGTACAAGAACAGCCCGACGTCCAACTCGCTCCGCCTGCTGGACAGCTACAAGAACTTCATCGTTTACCGGCAGCCGCGATTCGTCCTGCGGCTGCACAAGAGCGAGGCGGCGCTGCTGCGTCCCTATGTGGAGCGCGAGATCCTGCGTGCGCTAGACGCCTTCGACGCCAAGTACGGATTCAAGCTGCCCGGGCCGGTGACCGTCGAAATGTATCCGGAGCACGAGGATTTCGCGGTTCGGACGATGGGCATGCCCGGCCTTGGTGCGTTGGGCGTCACGTTCGGCATGAGTATTGCGATGGATAGCCCGTCTGGCCGCAAGCCGGGCACCTTCCACTGGGCGAGTACGCTGTGGCACGAGTTGAGCCACGTGTACGTCCTGACAGCGACGCGCCATCGTACGCCGCGATGGTTCACGGAGGGTCTCTCGGTGCATGAGGAGACAGCCGTCTCGCCGGAGTGGGGCGACCGGCTCACTCCCGAGGTGATCGAGGCCATTCATGCAAAGAAGCTGCTGCCGATCGCCACGCTGGATCGCGGCTTCATCCGGCCCGCTTATCCGGCGCAGGTGATTGTGAGCTACTTCCAGGCGGGCCGCATCTGCGACTACATCAACGAGAAGTGGGGTTGGCCCAAGCTCCAAGAGATGATGAAGGCGTACTCGCAGGTGACGACGACGGCCGAGGTTGTCGAGAAGGCGCTGGGCATGAAGCCGGAAGAGTTTGACACCCAGTTCCTCGCCTGGCTCAACGGGCAGCACAAGACGTCCGTCGAGCGGTTCGCCGCGTGGAGTAAGGCGATCAAGCCGCTCAACGACGCCCGCAAGGCCAAGCGCTGGGAGGAGATCCTCCGCGACGGCCCGAAGCTGCGCGACGACTATCTGGAATACGTGGAGGCTGGCAGCGTGTACGAAGCGCTGGCCGATGCCTATGAAGCCACGGGCAACAAGGCCGCGGCGATGGCGGAGCTGAACCGCTACCTGCTGACGGGTGGCCGCGATCCCGACCTGATCAAGCGGCTGGCCGCGCTGCAAAATGAGGCCGGCGACAAGAAGACGTCGGAAGCGACGCTGCGCCGGCTGCTCTGGATTTACCCCGTGAAGGATGAAGAACTGCACCGCAGGCTGGGTACGCTGCGCGCCTCGCTCCACCTGTGGGATGGCGCCGCCGAGGAGTGGCGAGCCGTCATCGCGATGCAGACGCCCGACCCCGCTTCCGCCAACTACGAACTCGCCCGTGCCTACAAAGAACTCCAGCAGTTCGACAACGCCAAGGACGCCCTGCTTGCCGCTCTGGAAACGGCGCCGGGGTATCGTCCTGCGCAGCGTCTGCTGTTGGAACTGAATCAGAAAGAGCAAACTAAGCAATGACCCCAATTGATTCGGAGACCTTGAAACAGCGAGTGGCCCGCTTCCAGCAGGTCCAGGAGTCTATCGTCGCGCAGGTCCGCAAAGTCATCGTCGGCCAGGATGAAGTCCTGGAGCAGCTGATGATCGCTTTGTTTGTGGGCGGCCACTGCCTGATCACCGGCATGCCCGGCACCGCCAAGACGCTGCTTGTGCGGACGATGGCGGAGACCCTGGGGCTGCTCTTCAAACGCATCCAGTTCACGCCGGACCTGATGCCGTCTGACATCACGGGCACCGACATCCTGGAAGACGACCCCGTGACCGGGCGCCGAGTCTGGACGTTTGTGCAGGGTCCCATCTTCGGCAATGTCCTGCTGGCCGACGAGATCAACCGCACTCCGCCGAAGACACAGGCTGCACTGCTGGAGGCGATGCAGGAGCGCTCCTGCACGGTGCGTGGGAATCACTACAATCTGCCCGCGCCATTCTTCGTCCTGGCCACGCAGAACCCCATTGAGCTGGAAGGCACATACCCGCTGCCGGAGGCGCAACTGGATCGATTCCTGTTCAACACGCTGCTCGATTACCTGCCGATGGAAGACGAGCTCAAGGTGATTGCGCTGACCACCACGACGGCCCAGGCCAACCTGCAGCCCGTGACCACGGCCGAAGAGATCCTGTCGTTCCAGCAACTGGTCCGCATGGTGCCCATCGCCGACGAGGTGGCGCGCTATGCCGTGCAACTGGTCCGCATGACCCGCGCCTCCGATGCCTCGGCGCCGGATTTCGTCAAGAAGTACGTCAACTTCGGCGGCAGTGTGCGCGGCGCGCAGAATCTGGTCCTGGCCGCCAAGGCGCGCGCCCTGATGCTGGGCCGCTACCATGTCACGTTTGAGGACGTCTCGATTTTGATGCGGCCCGTGCTCCGCCATCGTATTCTGCTCAATTTCCAGGCGGAAAGCGACCGCCTGACCCCGGACGACGTGCTGAAGAGGATTCTGGATGCTGCAAAGGTTTCTTGATCCACAGGTCCTGGCCGGGATCGCCAACCTGGAGCTCACTGCCCGCACAGTGGTGGACGGGTTTGTTGCGGGCATGCATCGCTCGCCCTACTTCGGCTTCAGCCAGGAGTTCGCCGAGTACCGCGCCTACGTTCCCGGCGATGACCTCCGATATGTGGATTGGAACGCCTACGCGCGCACCGATCGTCTCTATCTGAAGAAGTACCGCGGCGAGACTAACACGCGGCTGACTCTGCTACTGGACCGCAGCGCGTCCATGGGATTCCAGGGCAAAGGCGTCCGCAAGATCGACTACGCCCGTTTTCTCTCCGCCTCGCTGGCCTACCTGGCGCATCAGCAGCGCGACGCAGTGGGCCTGATCAGCTTCGACGATGCAGTCCGCGACTACGTGGAGCCGTCGTCCCGCCACGGGCAGTGGGCCAAGGTTCTGTATGCTCTCGATCGCGCCGAGCCGAGCCACCGCACCGACTTTGCGCAGCCATTTACCCACTTTCAGCAGTTCCTGCGGCGGCGCGGAATCGTTCTGGTGGTCTCTGATTTCTTCGCGCCGGCCGGCGAGGTGATTCAGACCGTGGCGCCGCTACGCCAACGCGGCAACGACGTCATCCTGATGCATGTTCTTGACCCGCAAGAGATCCGCCCGCAACTGAGCGGCTCGCGCATTCTGGTGGACATGGAGACTGGAGACGAGATGGAAGTGAGTCCCGAATATGCGGCCGGCCCGTACCGGGAACGGATCGACGCCCACCTGGAGGCGATGGAGAGTGGCGCGCGGGGCGCCGGTCTCAGCTATTTCCGGGCGGTGACCGATCAGCCGCTCGACGAGGCGCTGCGGCGCTATCTCGTGGTACGCGCGGGGAGATTCTAGATGGGGCTCCTGTCGCCATGGTTTCTCGCCGGGATGGGCCTGTTGGGCCTGCCGCTCTACCTGCATCTACTCAAACGCCATAAGAGCGTCCCGGAACAATTCAGCTCTCTGATGTTTTTTGAGAAGAGCATGCAGGCCAATCTGAAACACAGACGCCTGGATTTCCTGCTGCTGCTCGCCATGCGTCTGGCGCTGCTGACCCTCATCGTGCTGGCGTTTGCTCAGCCCTTTCTGACGCGGCACGGCGCTATCGCCGGGGCGCAGATTCCGCGCCTGATCGTCATCGATGATTCGGCCAGCATGGGCGCAGGCAACCGCATGGAGCGGGCGCGCTCGGAAGCCGCCAGTTTGATCACGGAAGGCGCCAAGGTTGCCACTTTTGATTCGCAGATGCGGCTGATCACCGTTGCTGACATTGCGGGGCTCCAGGCCGGGACGGCGAGGAGTTCTCTGGGCGAGTTGGCCCGCGCGCTGCGGGCGTATCAGGAGAGCGTCAAGACTCCGCTGGAAGTGCATCTCATCAGCGACCTGCAACTCAGCTCCATGCCGGCGGGCTTCAGCGACCTGCGCCTGAACGCCGATATCAAGCTTGTCCTCCATCCGCTGGCCGACAAGGCGGAGCCGAACTGGACGGTAGACAGCGTGACAGCCCCCTCGCGGGTCCGCGACGGCAAGGGCGCCAAGGTGCAGGCCACCGTCGCCGGCTTCCACACGGACGCCGCGACCAAGGTGGTCACACTCGAGGTGAACGGCCGGGAGATCGCTCGGCAGTCCGTACTGGTGCCGGCGGGCGGGCGAGTGAAGGTGGAGTTCAACGGTCTGGATATTCCTTACGGATTTGCGAAGTGCGCGGTGACTGTGCAAGGCGGCGACACGCTGGCCAGTGATGACCGGTACCTGTTCGCTGTGGAGCGAACAGACCCGCAGCGTGTGGTATTCCAATACGGCGAGCGCTCGACCCGTTCAGTTCTCTACTTCCGGAACGCGCTGGAGGCGGCCACGGCCGGCGCCTATCAGGTGGAGGCCACCCCAATTTCGCAGGACGTGAACTATGATCGTGCGTCGTTCGTTGTACTCTCCGATGTCGGGCAATTCAACGACGCCGCACTCCGCCGGTATGTGGAGCGTGGAGGTTCGGCGCTGGTGATCCTAGGCCCGCTCAGCGTGGCCGCCGGTAAGGCCCCTGTCACGGGCGAGCTCATCAAGGCCTCCCGCTACAACGCACGCGCCGGCGACCGCTATCAGACTCTTGGCTCGGCGGATGACTCCTACCCGCCCATTGGGCGTGCTGCCCGCTGGGAGGCCGTGCGCTTCTATCAGAGCGTCGAGTTGGAGCCGAAGACGTCGCGTGTGCTGGCCCGGCTCACTGATCAAACGCCCATCCTTCTGGAACAGAAGATCGGTGAGGGCACTGTGGTCTTGTTTGCCTCCTCGCTGGACAACGTGGCCAACGATTTTCCGGTGCAGCCGGCCTTTGTCCCGTTCGTCGAACAACTCGCACACAGGCTGAGCGGATGGGAAGAGGCCTCGCTGAATGTGATGGTCGACAGTGCTCTGGATTTCAAGACGAGCGCTGGATCCCGGTCTTTTGAGGCGATGGATCCGGACGGCAACCGCGCGCTGTCGTATCAGGAGTCGTCGAAGGGCGCGCCGCTGATTCTTTCGCGTGCGGGTTTCTGGGAAATACGCCGGGGGGCGGGGAAGGCGCAGATGCTGGCCGCCAATATTGACAGGCGCGAGTCTGATCTGGCGCCGATGCCGGAAGAATCGGCGCAGCTTTGGCAATCGCCGGTGGCGGGCCAGCAGAGCGGGTCCAGTAGCACGCGAGAGAGCGAGTCGCGCTGGCCGCTGGCGGCGTGGATTTTGGGCGCCGCCGCGGTGGCGGGCCTGTTGGAAGCAGTTGTAAGCAGTAGACACCTCAGTCGGGAGGCAGCATGACAGCCCTGCAACGGTTCCAGTTCTATCTTGAAGCAGTGGAGCGGCGTCTTCGTTGGAAGGCGCTAGCCGCCGGAGCGGCCGTTCTTGCAGGCGCCGCATTGTTGGCGACAATCCTGCTGTCGCTGACAGCGGACCGCTTCGCATTCTCGGAGGCGAGCTTGTTCTGGACGCGCGCGGTACTGTTCCTCTCCATCGGGCTCAGCATTGTGTTCGCGCTCGCCATCCCCATTTTGCGCATAAACCGCAGAAGCACCGCGGCGCGAGTGGAGCGCGATGTAGAGGGGCTGGATCAGCGCGCCCTCACACTGGCAGCGGTGCCGGAGGAGAACCCCTTCAGCGAACTGGTTGCCGAACAGGCGCTACAGGCCGCGGAGCAGACTCCGCCTTCATCACTCGTCAGTTCACGGCTGCTGGGTGGTCTGGCGGCCGGCTGCGCACTCGGAATTGGCGGGTTGATCTGGCTGACGGTGGCCGGGCCAGGATCTCTGGGATACGGCGCGCATCTCTTGTGGGCCGGCACGCCGCGGGTGGGCGAAGGCCCCATGTATCAGATCGCGGTGAAGCCTGGCGACGCCAAGGTGCGGCGCGGCGGCGATCAGGTGATCGAGGCCATGCTCACGGGCTTCGACACTCCGGATGTGCGTCTGAAGGCTCGCGCCGGGAGTGCGGCGCAGTGGGAATCGCTCAAGATGGAGCCGCGGCCCGGAGGGGGCGGGTATGCCTTCCTTTTTGCGGGCATCGCCGACAATGTGGAGTACATGGTGGAGGCCGGCAGGCTGCGCTCCCCGATCCACCGTCTCACCGTTGTGGATCTGCCGGGCGTGAAGAAGCTGCGTGTGACGTATCACTATCCCTCGTGGCTGGGTCTGCGTGACGCCACCGATGATCCGGGCGGCGACATTCGCGCGGTGGCGGGTACGGAAGCCGATGTGTATGTGCAGGCCACCGCCCCCCTGAAGAGCGGCCTGCTGATTCTCGACGACGGCACGCGCGCCGAATTGACGCCTGAGCAGGACAACTGGTACAAGGCGCGGGTCAGTGTCAAAAAGGACGGCATCTACTATGTGGCCGCGCTGGACGAGGGGACGCCCGTCCGGCTGAGCGAAGACTACTTCATCGAGGCGAAGGCGGAGAAGCCGCCCGTGATTCGGGTGTCGCGGCCCGGTAGGGATGCGAAGGTCAGCCCGATTGAAGAGGTGGGCGTGGAGGTCCATGCCGAGGATGACTTCGGCTTGAACAGCGTGGAGCTGAAGTACTCCGTCAATGGCGGCCCGGAGCAGACCGTAGCGCTGTTAGCCAACAAGGGAGTCAAGAGCGCGGACGGCCGTACGATGATCGCGTTGGAGGATTTCAAGATGTCGCCCGGAGACGTGGTGGGCATCTACGCCGCAGCTCGCGACGCACGCACCGTGACGCAGACGGACATGTTCTTCCTGGAGGCGCAGCCCTTCGAGAAGGAGTTCACGCAGGCGCAATCGGAGGGCGGTGGCGGCGGCCGCGGGGAAGGGCAGCAGCAGGATGAGATTGCGCAGCGGCAGAAGGAGATCATCGCCGCCACGTGGAATGAGATCCGAACGCCGAAGGCAAAGTCTCTGGCGGCAGAAGACGCCGGGTTCCTGTCGGGTGTCCAGCTGAAACTGAGTGAACAGGCGAAATCTCTCTCGCAGCGGATGCGGAGCCGCCAACTGTCCGGGACCAACGAGGAGTTTCAGAAGTTCTCCAAGGAGATGGACCAGGCAGCGGCGGCCATGACCGAGGCAACGGGACAGCTCAAGAACCAGCGATGGAGGGAAGCGCTAGCGCCCGAGCAACGGGCGTTGCAGCACATTCTCCGCGGCGAGAGCATTTTCCGCCAGATCCAGGTGGCATTCGGACGCCAGGGTGGCGGCGGTGGTGGCGGCGGCGGCGGCCAGATGCGCGATCTGGAGAGCCTGTTCGATCTGGAATTGGACACGGAGAAGAACCAGTACGAAACGGCGCAATCGGGAGGCTCGCAACAGCAGCGCGAGCGCCAGGTGGATGAGGCGTTGAAGAAGCTGGAGGATTTGGCGCGCCGGCAGCAGGAGCTCGCTCAGCAGCAGCAACAGCAGAAGCAGCAGCAGATGGCCCAGCAGCGTTGGGCGCAGGAGATGTTGCGGCGGGAGGCTGAGGAGCTGCGGAAGAAGATGGAGGAGTTGCAGCGCGGCCAGCAGCAGGGGCAGCAGGGACAATCCGGGCAGCAGGGGCAATCCGGACAGCAGGGCCAATCGCAGGGGCAATCCCAGGGAATGTCGCGCGCGCAGCAGCAACTGGACCGAGCCATCGACGACATGCGCAAGGCGCAACAGTCCGGACAGGGCCAAAGCAGCGCCGAGAACGCGCGCCGTGCGGCAGACCGGATGCAGGAGGCGCGGGACAGCATGTCCGGCATGCGCCGCCAGCAATCCGGTGACCGCATCGATGACATCTCGCAACGGACGGCGGACCTGGCGCAGCGCCAGAAGCAGTTTGAGGATCAATTGAAGCAGATGTATCCCAGGGGACCTGAAAGTGGCCAGCAGCCCGGGCAATCGAGAGAACAGATCGAGCAGATGGCCAAGCAGAAAGAGGGGATGGAGCGGGACTGGAAGAAGCTCGAACAGCAGATGCGGGAGACAGCGCGGGCGTTGGAAGGGACGCAAAAGAGCGCGGCTTCGCGCATGAGAGAGGCGCTCGGCGATGCGCAGCAAAACGAGTTGGGTGTGCGATTGCAGCAGGGATCGGGCTGGATGCGGCGGGGTCTCGGTCCGTATATCGGATCGAGAGAGAAAGTGGTTTCCGACACACTGGATCGCATGAAGCGGCAGGTGGATCAGGCCAGGGAGATGACGCAGCAGCAGGGCAAGCCCGGCCAGGGCGACGGGAAGGACGGGCGGGAGTCGACCGAGCAGTCCGTGGATCAGTTGGAGCAGTTGCGGGCACAAATGCAGGCCATGACGCGTGGGCAGCAAGGGCAGCAACAGGGCCAGGGTCAAGGCCAGGGCCAACAAGGTCAACAACAGGGACAGGGCCAGGGGCAACAACCGGGTCAGGGACAGGGCCAAGGTCAGCAGCAGGGACAGGGCCAAGGCCGGGGACAGTTCTCCGGCGCCCCGCGGAAACAGAGCAGTTCACGCGACGCGAATGCAATGAACGATGGAACGCTTCGCGGACCGGAGGGTCAACTCCAAGGGGTCTACGACCAGATGATGCGGCAGCTTCGCCAGTTTCGTTTTGGGGAGAACACGGACAACGAGACCAAGGCTGAGCTGGATCAGCTCATCCGGGATATGCAGCGGCTCAACCCGCGGAACTTCCCTGGCAACCCGGCGCTGCTGGGCCGGATTGATGCGGAGTTGCTGCCGCAGGTGGAGCAGATCGAACTGCGGTTGCGGCGTAAGCTCGACAACATGACGCCCGGCGGCACGTTGGTGCGCAGCGGATCGCAAGCCGGCTATGGCGATGCCGTAGCTGAGTATTTCCGGCGGTTGAGCAAGGAAAAGTAGTTAGGGCAGGTAGGGCAGCCCGAAGGCGCTGGAACTGCGTCCATCGACGCTCAGGGTCAGGCCGAGAGAGGAGGCGCCTTGTGGGGGCGCCGTGATGCTGATCTGCACGATGTGCGTGCCTGGCTGTTGCGGATTGGCCAGTACGCTTTGCACGGAGTGCTCAACTGCTCCCGAGGCAACGTGCAGCCTGGCGGCGTCCGGGATGGATCCGTTGTCTGTGAGGCTGGCGACGATCAATTGGATGGTGTCACCGGGACGGGCCGGGTTGGCCGCGGTAATGGCTGAGCCGCTGACGGTCTGTGCGCCCAGGATAATGGGGGGCGGAACGTCGAGTACGATCACGGCGGGCAGGGCATTCACGCCATCCACTGCTGTCTGAACCAGGGCGGGGCCGGACGTCAGACCAGAGGGAATCTGCACGGTCAGCTGGCCATTCTGAAAACCTACAATTTGCGCCGGGCGATCGCCGATGGTGACAGTGAAACTGGAAAGCTGGGTGCTCGGCTGAGCATTGACGATGGGCAGATTGACGATGGATCCGGCGTAGATGGAACCCTTCGGCAGCTGCGACAAAGCCAGGTAGACGGGGCGCGAGTTGGGCAGGACTTGGAAGCCGGACGGCGTCGTATTGACCACAAGCCCCTGGCTGAGCGTCTGGTTCACAGGGCCGGTCTGGGCAAAGGGCGAGATGATAACCTGGGCCAGCGCGCGGGTGGGAGAGATCTGCCAGATCTGCCGAACGCTGATGTCGCTGGTGCCGAAAGAAAGCGAGGGCGCCCAGGAATCGAAGTTGGTGCCCGTGAGCTCGATTACCGTTTCCACGCCAGCCGGTAGATTGTTGAGTGAGGCCGACAACTGCGTCACATCGGCGGTGTCGTATGAATACACCGGCGTCGCAGCGCCCTGCAGGAACAGATTGCTTTGGCCATCGGCATTGTAAGCGGTGAGAACACTCCGGTAGCCTGGGGAGGCGGGAGGCAACGCCAGCGTCATCTGGCCGTCCTGAGCGGAAAGGACCCGAGCGGCAACGCCATCCACCCAAACCTGGGTGGCGGAGGTCAGGTTGCTGCCCGTGACCGTGAAAGTGCGATCGCCATTCTGCCTTACGTTATCGAGCGACGGCGGAGTCTTGGCGACAACGGTAAGCGCGGAGGGAAGCAGGTAGCTTTCGTTGTTGACGGTGAACAACAGATGCCGGGGGCCAACGGCCGAGAAGGGAGACAGAGCGATGTCCACCGCAAGGTAGCCCGCGCTGTACAACCGGATGCCATTCACGGACTCGGTATCACCGGCCACGCTGATGTTGAGGCCGGCCGAGGGAGCAGTGAGACTATATCCGGTGAGCACCGCGGTGGAACTCGAAGCGCCTAGCACGAAGGTGGCGGGTTTTACGGCTTCCTGCCTGGAGAACGGGTAGGTCTGAGCGCTGTGAACATTGACCGAGGCGCGGCGGTTGCCTGAGAAGTTGATGTTTGCCGTGGTTTGGCCGGCCGAAACGCTGACGGAAGATTGCGGAGAGGCGGTACCCGGGTAGAAGACGAGATCGAAGGCACTGCCGGGGGGCAGACTGCCGGAAGGGTCGGCCGGTAGTTCGAGATTGACCGGTTGCGGCTCGCCGGGCAGGGAAGGCGGCAATGCGTGGGCATAAATATAGTAGAGACCGGCCGGAAGCCCCTGCAACGTATAGGTGCCGTCGGGATTGGTCAAGGTGCTCACCGCCGCGCGGCTCGGCGAGATGGCCACCACCGAAGCGAGATTGACGCCAGCGCCGGCCACAGACACGCGACCGCTGACCGTGCCGGTCTGCTGCAGGAAGTTGGATGTGGGATAGAGGATCGAGATGCCCGCGATGTCATCGGCTGCAAGCGGCTTGGCCTTGGAGGTGGCGCGCGTAATCTCGGTGGACATCACGCCGGACGACCAGGAGTGCTGCAATCCCAGCGTATGGCCGAACTCATGCACCATCGTCAGGAAGAGCCGCTCGGTATAGGAGGGCCGCGCACTGAGATTGCGAGGCAGACGAAGCAGCGACTTGGCGATGGGGGTGAAGGTTCCGGTAGGAGAACCGATCGGGTCCAGCCTGGCTACAGGACCACCCTGGGCGATGACGCCCGGGGGGAGTTCGTCGGTAAACTCGACCTCGATCCAGGGCGTGTTCATCACCGCGCCGGGCGTATGAACTCCACCGAAGCTCAGACGTAAGTCTGAACTCTCGACGCCGTTCCAAACTCTGGCCGCGGCACGCAACTGGCTCAACAGGGCGGGGAAGCTATCGCCGGGGGCGAGTTGGGTGGGTCCCTGCTCAGAAACAAAGAAGGATACTGTCTTGTTGGGCAGCGCGTTGACGTCAAAACGGTCGAAGACGGGGACGTAAGGGGCGTTTCTGGTTTGGAAGCGGGTGAAGTGATAGTAGGCGGGCGCAAGCGCAGCGGCGAGTACCAGAAGAACCAGCAGGCGGCGGGTCACTTTTTGGCCTCCGCTGCAGCCGCCGAGGTCCGCAATCGATCCCACGTGAGCTTCAAACCTTGATCGACCACCGGCTGGCCGGAAGCCGTGAGGACCTCCGCTTCCAGCGGGCCCCGCGAAAGGATCGTCTGGCCGCTGGCGCTAATCTTGACGTCGAATACGCCTTGGCCGAGGCCCACTACCTGAGGGATACCTTTCGGGCTCACCCACACGAAGACCACATATTCAGCGCCACGCTCCATTTGCGGCGTGCCCGCGAAGCTCTGGCGGAATCCGTTGATCGTGCCGCCAGGCAGAAAGACTTCCGTCGTACCCGGCCCTGCGCCGCCCTTGAGCCGCTCGCTGACCTGAAGGCGGTAGACCGTATAGACGATGTTGCCGCGCTGCACTGTGGAAAAATCGAGAACCTTGCCACGCACGATCGCAGTCGACTTCTGGATCATCTCGTCCAGCGTCAGGCGCTCCAGCGTGGTGGCCAAGGCGGTGCACGCCAGGCTGACTGCTAAAACGAAATGGACCAATGGCCTCATGGGGTTCCACGATCTGTGTTGCAAGTGCCCTGCCAAGAGTGCGGCTAATCAAATCAATCACTTACAATCATGGACCCGGTGCCGAATGGGTCTGGATGACACAGCGGTACAGAAAACTGTCTCAGCTCAGCTCAGATCGCGGACAATCAGGACCGGGACACCAATGGCGTGACGCACATCGTTGATCGTGGCTCCAAAGACGATATCCTTCAATCCCTTGTGGCCGTGCGCTCCCATCACCAGCAAGTCCGGCTGAATGGTGAGGGCATGCCGGATGATGGCCGCGGTCGGGTCAGTGGCATAGACAACGGTGATCTCGGCGGTGATGCCCAGCCGGTCCAGCGAAGCAATGAGCTGCTGGAAGTAGAACTGCCCTTCGGCGATTTCGGCCGTCTGGGCCATCTCGCCGTGGATGAGGCTGGCGACGCCCTCTTCGACGTGCAGCAGGTGGATCGTTGCCTGGGAGGGCTTGGCCAGTCCGGCAGCGTGGGCCAATGCGATGCGGTCGAGGGGCGAGTGATCGATTGGTACGAGGATCTTGCGGTATTCGGGTGTACGAATGAGATCAATCGAGGTCTCGGGAACGGCCAAGGCAGCAGTGCGTCGACCGAGCGGGGCGAGGGAGACCCAGCCGAGCAATCCGAGTAGCGTCAAGGCGAGCGGGACAGCAATGGCGGCGTGCCAACCGCTCAGTTCGTTGTAGGCGAGCCAGAGATTGAGCACGACGATGACGATGGCGACGGCCCAGGCCAGCGCCCGCACCCAAAGACGGTTGACGAAACTGCCCATCCGGGAGGGATCGGAGGTGAAGCGAATCAGCGGAATTACCGCGAAGGGGAGTTGCAGGCTCAATACCACCTGGCTCAGGATCAATAGCTTAAATGCCCCTTTGTCGCCGGTCACATAGATCACGATAGCGGCCGGGATGACGGCCAGAGATCGGGTGATGAAGCGACGAAGCCAGGGCCTCATGCGGAAACTGAGGAAGCCCTCCATGACGATCTGGCCGGCCATCGTGCCCGTAATGGTGGAAGCCTGTCCGGCGCAGATCAGCGCCACGGCAAAGACGATGCTGGCTACGGTGGTCCCGAGCAGCGGAGTGAGCAGATGATGCGCCTGTTGGATTTGGGTGACTTCGATGCCCTGAGAGAAGAACGTAGCGGCTGCCAGTATGAGAATGGCCGCATTGACCAGCAGCGCTCCGTTCAAGGCGATGAAAGAGTCCAGCAGGTTGAAACGGCAGGCCGCCCTTTTCGAGTCCGTATCGGCTCCGATGTTGCGCGTCTGGACGAGCGACGAATGGAGATAGAGATTGTGCGGCATGACGGTGGCGCCAAGGATGCCGATGGCAACATAAAGACTCTGGCTGTTGAGCTGAGGAATCAATCCGCGTGCCACGGCGTGAAAGTCCGGTTTGGCCAGGAATATCTCGATGAAGAAACACCCGGCGATGACGGAGATGAAGCCGAGGATGATGGTCTCCAGCGCGCGGATCCCGTACTTGTTGAACCAGAGAACGAGCAGAGTGTCGCCGGCGGAGAGCAAAACGCCCCAGATCAGTGGAAGGCCGAACAGCAGGTTGATGCCGATGGCTGCGCCGAGCAACTCTGCGAGATCGCACGCAGCGATCGCGATTTCGCACAGGATCCAGAGCGCCCACGCGACCGGCCGGGGATAGGACTCACGGCAGGCCTGCGCCAGATCCCGCCCGGTGACGATGCCGAGACGGGCAGACAGGGTCTGGAGCAGAATGGCCATGGCGTTGGAGAGCACCAGGACCCACATCAGCTGATAGCCAAACCGGGCGCCACCTTCCAGATCGGTGGCCCAATTGCCGGGATCCATATAACCGACACTGACCAGATAGGCGGGGCCAGCGAAGGCAAACATGCGCCGGAACAACCCCGGATGCTTCGTCGAGACGGAGGAGTGGACTTCTGGCAAAGAACGAACTGGCGCCGTGTCCATTGGTCTAAGTGTAGCCCAATAAGATGGGCTGGACTCCGGATCTACGCCCGCCGGGCCGTGAGGCATCCAGGCGCTCTGCCTGGTCGCGCGCTCGCCATCTGAGGTGGCCTTCGATGGCGCGGCTGGTGACTCCCCTGGCGCTTCCGATCTGCTTCCTGCCTTCGGGTTGCGGCGCGCGCGGGGAACGGTGCAGGACGCCTCGCCGGCCGTCAAATCAGTTGAATAGCCTCTGCACTTTGAGCCGATATGAGTTTTGCGACCTTCGGGGCGACTCATTGCTTCCGGCAGCCGAAGCAGCACTATCGAAAGATAAAGCCGAACTGCCGATCGGGCCATGCGATGTTCATTATCAGAGAGATAGAAAACAAAGAAGCTCGTTCGGCCGCGTTGCAGCCGATTTCATGGATGATTGGCTGTATCTCTTGCCCGGGAGAACAACGTCTGTTATAGCTAGGGATTCGGTTTCAAAACATGAAGAACTCGTTATTGTGGTTGATGCTTTGCCTGTCGCTGCCAGGATGGGCTGACATGACGGTGGAGCTGTACGCCTCCGAGACCTCTCCGCAAACATTGGGGACCCCCATCGTCTGGTCGGCTCAGGTCACCGGCCAGAGTGAGGGTACACTTTGGTATCGATTCCGCGCACGGCCGCACGACAGCGACTTTGGCGTCATTCGCGATTTTGGCCCGCTGAATGTGTTGGTATGGACGGCGGGCGAACGCGAAGGATCGTACGCCATGGAAGTGACGGTGCGCAACACGCTCACCGGCGAGACTGCTTCCGCAATCGAGCGCCTCGAGATGTTGCCACTGGTCACTGATACTCCGAAAGTGACAGCGCTGAACCATCCGCTGGTTTTTCTGTATAGCGCTCCACCCTGCGCACTGGATGGCCGGATGCGAGTGGAGTTCTCGAATCCGGAAGGCGAGGCGACACTGACACCTTGGCGTGACTGCACGGCGGAGTTCACGATGAATTTCTACCTGGCGGGCATCAGGCCCGACACGGAGTACACTGCACGGCATATTCTCGATTCGGGCGAAGCCATTGAAAAAAGTGAAGTTCTGCGGTTTGAAAGTGGGGGCGTACCTCCGATGTTTGGGGCCTACGACGTCATCGTGGCTCCCCGCTCGAAGGACTACGGAGTGCTGTTACAGAGCTCATTGTCGCAGATGACCACGGCGACCGATTTGGCCGGCAATCTAGTTTGGTTCTATGGCGGGGACATCACCTCACTCACGCGCCCAGCGGGCGCCGGGATGTTCCTTGGCGTTCGCCAGGCAGCCAATGAGGACGCATCAATGCAAGTCGTCCGCCAGTTCGATCTTCTGGGCCACACAGTCAAGGAGACGAATGCAGCCCGCGTGAGCGAGCAACTGATTGCTATGGGACTGAGGCCGATTACTGCGTTTCACCATGAAGCCCGGTTGCTGCCCGACGGCAAGATCCTGGTCCTCGCCAATACCGAGGAGTTCTTCACCGACAAACAGGGGGCAGGTGAAGTGGATGTTCTCGGGGATGAAATCCTGGTACTGGATCAGGATTTGAACGTCCAATGGGTGTGGGATGCCTTCAACTTCCTGGATATCTCTCGCGCGGCTATCTACGGCGAGACCTGCACACCCCAAGGCGGCGGATGCCCGGCGTTTTACCGTGCCCCCCAGGCAAATGACTGGCTACATGGCAATTCAGTGCAGTACACGCCGGATGGAAATTTACTCTACTCATCGCGTCACCAGGATTGGATGATCAAGATCGAATACGACGGCGGCGCCGGAAACGGACGAATCTTGTGGAAGCTCGGTAAGGACGGTGATTTCACACTAGAGTCCGGCAATCCGACGGAGTGGTTTTCACACCAGCACGATGGCCAGATTGCCCCTGACGGCACAATGACGGTTTTCGATAACAGCAATGCCCGCAACGCCGACGACAGCACGGCGCAGAGCCGTGGACAGTCCTGGGTGCTGGACGAGGTAAACATGGTGGCTCGCCCGGCGTTGAATGCCGATCTCGGGGTCTATTCATTCGCACTTGGGTCAGCGTCACTACTGGGCAACGGCCACTATCACTTCAACGCCGGCATCACGCCCGGACGGCCCATGTCTCATTTCGTCGAGGTAGACAAAAATGGCAAGATTGTTTACGAGATGACGACCCCGGGCCTCACCTACCGGTCTTTCCGCTTGCCCGATCTGTACTCCGGAAGCTACTAGATAGAAAATAGTACTAATCGATCGTGTATCGGCCGGCAAAGAATAGTACACTTGCCTGCTATGGATCGTCGTCGGTTCCTGCAAGCGTTGGGAGCAAGTGTGGCTTTGCCCTCCCGGCCCAAACTGCGCGCTGGGGCGCGGCCACCCAACGTGGTGCTGATCCTGGCTGACGACCTCGGATTTGGCGACGTTGGCGCCTATGGCTCCACGCTGCTGACCCCAAATATTGACCGGATGGCTACCGAGGGCATGCTGTTCCGGCAGATCTGCACTCCCGCGTCAGTGTGTTCACCGTCGCGCGCCGGCCTGCTCACGGGCCGTTACGGCGCGCGCGTGGGCGTGCCTGATGTGCTCTTTCCGGATTCCCAGGAGGGCTTGGCTGAGAACGAGATGACGATGGCCTCGGGTCTCAAGTCGGCCGGATACCGGACGATGTGCATCGGCAAATGGCACCTCGGCTGCAAACCGGCCATGATGCCCACCAATCGCGGCTTCGACGAGTTTTACGGTCTACCCTACAGCAATGACATGAGTCCTCTGCCCTTGATGCGGAACTTGAGCATCGTGGAAGCAACTGCAGATAACAATCTGCTGACGCAGCGATATACGGAACGAGCGGTAGATTGGATCAAAACGGCTACCGAGCAGCCGTTCTTCCTGTACCTGGCACACAATGTGCCACACCTGCCATTTGGCGTCTCTCCCGATTTCCGGAGCAAATCCAAACTGGGCGGCTACGCCGACGCCGTCGCGGAACTGGATTGGAGTGTCGGCCAGGTTCTCGGGCAAATCCGGGATGGCGGACTGGAAGAGAATACCCTGGTGATGTTCACCAGCGACAACGGCCCCTGGTATCTGGGCAGTGCGGGCAAGTTGCGAGGCCGCAAGGGGGACACCTGGGAAGGCGGCATGAGGGCGCCGTTCATTGCCTGGATGCCGGGACGGATTCCAGCCGGCACGGTGTCCGATGCCGTCGGCTCGCTTCTGGACGTCTTTCCTACGGTCGCTGGCCTCACCGGTGCGCCGCGTCCCGACCTCCGCCTGGATGGCGTGGATCTCTGGCCAGCCTTCACGGGAGAGCAGGCAACGATTGAGCGTGACGTCCTGCTGTACTTTGATCACTGGAATATTCAATGTGCGCGTTTGGGGCCATGGAAACTGCATATGTCCCGCACCAATGTTCCGGCCTGGACCGAGGAACCCAGCGAGGGGCGCATCAACCTGCCCTTGCCACGGCCGGAGTTGTACAACCTGGAACGCGACCCCTCCGAAAGCTACGAATGCGGCAGAGAGTATCCCGAAGTGGTTGCCGATATCCAGGCCAGAGTGGTGGCGCTGCTGCCCGGCTTTCCAACCGCGGTGCAGAACGCGTGGCGCGACACCGCGAACGCGCAAACCAGTTGGACACCCGCCGGCGCCAGTCCGGCCTCGCCTCGTCCCTAGCAGCACCTGCGACCGCAGTGAATTTCTGGAGGCGCTCACAGCGATGGTGCTACGCTGATAGAGGGCGAGTTCCTCTGTTAATCCTCTCAGCAAAGCGGCCGCAGCGCGAGTTTCGGGCGAGACGTGTGTGGGCCTAGGAGTCAAAAGCATGAAAATTCTGATATTGGGATCTGGTAACGCGAAGTGTGAAGAGTTGGGCGACAATGCGGAAGCCGCAGCGCGTTCGCTCGGCCTAGCGTATGAGATTGAACGGGTTACCGACATCTCGGAGATTCAGAAGTTCCGGTTGCGACGGGTGCCGGCGCTGGTAGTCAATGGCAAAGTTGTGCACTCCGGTACGGCAGCGACGCCGGCGGAGATTGCACTGCTTCTCGTCTGAGACAGCACCAAGTCTCCACCCTGCAAATTGGCCAAACACCGGGCACATTGAGCGCGGAGCGGCTCTACAGCCGTTTCCGCGTGAGAAAACGCTTGACTTCTTCGACATTTCTGGAATCATAGAAATATAGATGCCCAAGAAGAAAGCCGGCCAAGACCTCACGCCCCGCTACGCGGATATGCTCGCAGCGATGGGCGCCGAACCCCGCTTGCGGATCGTGCGGCTCCTGCTGACGGCCCACCCTGCGGGCCTAACGGTTGGAGAGATTCAGGTAGAACTGGCCATCCCTGCCTCCACGCTCTCTCACCACCTGGAGAAGCTCAAGAACGAGGAATTGGTCAAAGTACGGCGGGAAGGTACGTTTCTCTGGTACAGCGCCAACACGGAGATCCTGCAGGAACTGCTGACGTTTCTCTACGCCGAGTGCTGCACGCGCAATCGCGCCATCGCGCCAGACCTGATCGTGGGCTGTAGCTGTTGAATTTGACGTGAGGAGCATTGATATGAACATCCAAGACACAGTGAAGGAAAAGTACGGCCAGGCGGCGCTCCGCGTGGTCCAAGGACAGGGCAATGCCTGTTGTGGAGCAACCGCATCGGCTTCGTCGTGCTGCGACTCGACGGACCCGATCACCGCCAACCTCTATGACGCCCTGCAGAAGAGCGAACTCCCGGAAACGGCCGTGTTGGCATCCCTCGGCTGCGGCAACCCGACCGCACTCGCGGACCTGAAGGCAGGCGAGACGGTGCTCGACCTCGGTTCTGGCGGCGGCATCGACGTGCTCCTGTCCGCACGGCGCGTCGGTCCCACAGGCAAGGCCTATGGGCTGGACATGACCGACGAGATGCTGGCGCTGGCACGCGACAACCAGCGCAAGGCTGGCGTGGAGAACGTGGAATTCCTCAAGGGCGAGATCGAGCACATTCCGCTGCCGGACAATTCCGTGGACGTGATCATCTCCAACTGCGTGATCAACCTCTCGGCCGACAAAGACAGGGTCCTGGCCGAGGCGTTTCGCGTGCTGAAGCCCGGCGGACGCTTCGCGGTTTCCGACGTGGTAGTGCGTGGCGAGATGCCGGCCGAGCTACGCCGCAGCGTGGAACTCTGGGTGGGCTGCATCGCAGGCGCTCTGGAAGAGAACGACTACAAGGCCAAGCTCGTGAAAGCCGGTTTCACGCAGATCGAACTGGAAGCCACACGCGTCTACCGCACTGCCGACGCTCGCGACTTCCTGCTCGCCAAAGGCATCGACGTGGATGCCATCGCGCCGCTCGTCGATGAAAAGTTCATCAGCGCCTTCATCCGGGCGGTCAAGGGGTGAAGCCCAGGCTTCTCATCCTCTGCACAGGAAACTCGGCCCGCAGCCAGATGGCGGAAGGTTGGTTCCGCCATCGGCTCGGCAGCCAGTTTGAGGTATTTAGCGCGGGGACGAAACCGAGCTCTGTGCGCCCCGAAGCGATTCAGGTAATGGCCGAGGTGGGCGTGGATCTCAGCGGCCACCGCTCCAAGTCCGTCGACGAGTTCGCCGGGCTCGCATTCGACTGGGTCTTCACCGTTTGCGACAACGCCCGCGAGGCATGCCCGGTGCTGCCAGGCGCCGCCCGGCGCGTGCACTGGAGCCTGGAGGACCCGCACACAGTGGACGATTTCCGCCGGGTGCGCGACGAGATCACACGCCGCCTAACCGAATTTCGCTGGGAATAATCGAGGCAGCACACAAGCCGACGCCGCTACGAGCGCCGCCAGCAACGTGAGCAGTGCCCCGACAATCACTGATCGCGGCCGATAGTTAAACTCGACGCTGTGCGCGCCGGATTCCACCACCACGCCGCGCACCAGTCCGTAGGCCTCGTAGATCGGAGTGTCCTTGCCATCGACGGTGGCCTGCCACCCTGGGAACCAAGTGTCGGCCAGAATCACCATGCCACGGCAAGACATCGACGCAGCGAGCTTCACCTGACTGGGCTTGTAGGTCTGAATCACTACGCGGTCTGTCCCTGCGCACTCGGCCAGGGCGGGCGGCTCCTGCAGCATGAACGTCCGCGTCTCGATGTCTTTCATCTGCGCAGGGGCCTGATTCCGATGTTGGATTCGGCCTGCGCGATGCACCGAGAACGCACGCGGAAGCACATCGGAATGCCGGTACACCTTCAGGCCTGTCCGGCTGGTGAACACGTCTTCCTGAAAGTACTCCGTCGGAGCATTGCCGATCCTGTAGGCCACACCGAGAAGCCGTTTGGCGGCCGGTTGATGCGTCTCGTGCAATACGACGTTGCTGGTGATCGAAGCCAGATAGCCATTGGCCTGCGGCAGCCCATACCAGTCGCCGAAGTTGTAGGCGAGCAGGCTCTCGTCGGTTTCAAAGCGGCTCATACCGGGTTGGCGGCGGAGAAACGCGGCGATGTCGGCGTGCTCGCTCGTTGTGCGGAGCAGGGCAGTGCGGCTCTTCTCCTCCACCGATGGGAAGAAGTACCCATTGGAGTTCGTCACTTCTACGAGGAACAGGCCCAAGAGGCACAGGGCCACGGTTCTCGGCGCCAGTTTGCCCAGCAAGGTAGCGCACAACAGCAGCGCGGCCAGTGCGATGACCATGCTGCGGTCCTCCGCGATACCGGGGAAGCCCTTCACTTGCACCAGGACGAATCGAGTGGCAAAGATGAATCCGCCGAAGATGGCCGCACTCCGCGCCAGGCGACCGGGCCAAGGGGAGGCGGGACGATCCAGCAAATGGTGCAGTCCGATGGCCGCCAGCATCGAGGCGCAGAATCCAAAGATGAAGATGGCCATCGAGGCACTGCGCGCCTTCTCGACATTCGGAATCAGTGAGTACAGCAGCCCGTGGAACACAGTGTGGTGCGCCATGGAAAACAGCAAACCGCCGATAGCCACCGAGGTCAGCACTCGTGTCTCCCGCCGTCGCCAAGCCAAGGCAATCCCCAGCAGCGCCATGGAGAGAGCGGCCGTCCCCAGGAATGGGTCGGAATGCTCAAAATAGCCGGGAATGACAATGCCCAGAAGGTTCGGCGGCTTGAAATTGAACGTCTTGTGGACGTCGTACGGCACCTTCTGATTCCAACTGATCGGGTCGGGGACGCCCACCCAGCGATGCGCTAGCCGACCATACTCCTGCGCCGGCAGGATCTGGACCGCCGCGGTTGCGCCGGCCATCGCCCAAAACACGAGAAATGCCGCCGCCAGGCGCCGATCCCGGTTCTCATACAGGGACCAGATCCAGACGCCAGTGCAGGCCAGGGAAGTGAAGATCGGGATCTGATGATGCCCGCTCAGCCAAGCCATGCCCAGGAAGAACCCCGCCAAAATCGACGATCGGATGGGAGTTCGCCCCCTGGTGGCGCGAAACAGATACAGGAATACGAGCGGCGCCCAGACGGCGCCGTTGATCATCTGCGGCCATTCGGTGGAACCGAGCCAACCCGCCAGCGAGAAGATCGAGGCGCCGAATACGGCCGCCAGCCGCCGGCATCCCAGTTCCCGCGCCAGCTTGTAGGCAAACCATGCTGCCATCAGATGAATCAAAACGAAGTAGGCGTGGAGATGGGCCTGTTTGATCCAGCCGTCCCGCAACGGCAGGGCGAACAACACCCAGTTCAGCGGATACGCCACACCGGGCTGAGCCTGGCCGATCAGGGGCTGACCAAACCACTGATTCGGCTCCCACAGCGGGATGCGCCCGGCATGCCACTCGCTGGCCTGAAACTGATACCAGGGCAGAACCTGTGTGACGATATCAGGGCCGGCCAGCCATGTGAACTGCGGGGTGAGGATCAGCTTCCAGTAGAAGCCGGTAATGGTGACGATCAGCAGCAGGGCCGCCGGCCAGCGGCGAAGGTCGCGCACAGGCTCCGGCTGCGGTGGTGGATCTGAGTCGAGGTGGTGGATTTCAGCCATCTGTCGGGCCTTGCAGGTTACTCGCAATTATAGCGTTATCAGTGAGTTGGATTTTGGTGCTCGCCGTGCAAGAGTGGAAGACGAGGCAAAGGAGCCTCCCGGCATGAAGCGCGCAATCCTCCAACTGATCCTCCCCGGGCTGCTGATGGGCGGGGTGAGCATGGGGCAGGAACTTGAAACGGAAAACGGCCCTGGCAAGGGCGTGGCCCGGTTGAGTTTGCTGGGCGGGGACGTGACGGTAAAGCGGGGTGATTCCGGAGACTTGGTGGCTGCGGCGATCAACGCACCGTTGCTGGCCGACGACCATGTGCTGACTGGGCCCGGCGCCCGGGCCGAGATCCAGTTTGATTTCTACCACCGGATCCGGCTGGCGCAGGATTCCGAGGTGCATCTCACCCAACTGGACAACCAGATGTACCAGATGCAGGTTTTCCGCGGTACGGTGACCTTCGCGGCGATCGCTGGCGGCGATGCGCAGGTGGAGGTGTCAATTCCTGGAGCGGCCATCCGGCCGGTTGCCTACGGAAACTACCGGATCAGTGTCTATCCTGACGGCACGGCAGACATCACAGTGCGGAGCGGGGAAGCCGAGATCTTCACGCCGGGCGGCAGCGAGAGGCTACGCCCAGGACGGACAATGAGGGTGCGCCTGGTGGGTACCAGCGACACGGAATATCAGTTCATCGCCGCCTTGCCGCGCGATGCCTGGGACGAGTTTAGCGAACGGCGCGACAAGGACTTGCGAAGCAGCGAACGGGTCTATGAGTATGTGAGCCGGGATGTCTATGGCGCCGAGGACCTAAACGGCCACGGCGATTGGGTTTACACCGCGCCCTACGGCTACTCCTGGCGGCCTTACGTGTCGGCGGACTGGACTCCGTACCGCCACGGCCGCTGGACTTGGGCCGACTACTACGGCTGGACCTGGGTCAGCTACGACCCCTGGGGTTGGGCGCCCTACCACTACGGACGCTGGTTCAACAGCGGCGGACGATGGTGCTGGTATCCGGGCGCACGCGTCGGGGCGAGACATTTCTGGAGTCCGGCCGTTGTCGGCTGGGTCGGTTGGGATAGCTGGGGCGGCTTCAGTGCCGGCGCCGGATACGGCTGGGGCGCAGTGGGCTGGGTGCCGCTGGCGCCCTATGAGCCGATGTACCGCTGGTGGGGGCGCGGCTGGTATAACGGCTACCGTGGCGGCCACAACAACACCACCATCGTCAACAACGTCAACATCACCAACATCTATCGCAACGCCCGGGTGAACAACGGTGTGACGGTCATCAATGGCAGCGATTTCCGGCGTGGCGAATTCGGCAGGACCCTGCGAGTATCCAACGAGGATTTCGGGCGTGCCAACACAGCCCGCGGCATGGCCCCGCTGGCGCCCGGGCGCGAACACCTTCGGTTGAGCGACCGGGAGGCAGTTGTTTCCAACATATCCGGCCGGGCGGCCAGCGCGGCACCAGAGCGGTTTTACAGCAGAAGGGAAGCGCCCAGATCGGATCGCGTCCCCTTCGAAGAGCAGCGCCGCTCCATGGAGCGAGTTGCCTCGCGTGGTGGGGGCACGCCGGCAAACGACAACGTGCGCGGCATCGAGACCCTGCGCGGCTCAGGCGCCACCAGCACGCCAAGGTCGGGCGAGCCGTCCAGAAGCACTGACGGCGGAGGCTGGCGGCGAACCGGCGACAGCGGCACTACCCAATCTGCTCCTGCGAGTGGAAGCAGCGACTGGCGGCGCTTTGGCGATCCCGCCGTAGGCAGCCGCAGCGGATCTGATTCCGGTAGGCAGAGCGCCACACCTACCGATGATTCCAGCCGCACCGGTTGGCGCAGTTTCGGCGACCCCGCCCGGACCAACCGAACCGCGGAACAGCCGCGCACAGCAGAACCATCGCGCCAGGGAAACACCGGCGGCTCGCGTGTCGAGACCGCGCCCCGGACGTCCTCAGATACACAGCGCAGCTGGTCCACCGGCGGAGGCAGCACGCGCAGCGAAACACCCCGCGTGGAGCGCAGCGTACCCAGCACCAGCGGTGGTGGCAGCCGCAGCGAGACGCCGAGAAGCGAGGCGCCCCGCATCGAGAGAAGCGCACCGAGTTCGGGTGGCGGCGGCCGGAGCGAGACGCCGCGCATGGAGCGAAGTACACCCAGCACGGGAGGTGGCAGCCGGAGTGAACCGTCACGCGGCAGCGGCAAGGGCAACGACTTCGCGAGTTCGGCGCCCTCCAGCCGCAGCGGCAGCTTCGGTGGCGGACTGCGCAGCGGCGGCGGTCACAGTGCTAGCGGCGCGGCTTCCAGTAGTGGCGGCCGCAGCGGCGGCCGGGGCAGGTAGCCCGAAAGTTTCCCTCAGGCCCGCCTCGTGAGGTTTCCTCCGGCGGGCCCTTTTTCAGCCCGGCACCACAGTTAACATAATAACGATTATCGGAAGTCATTCTCAGGCAAGCGCCAACCGGGCTCGCAGCATCCCCGGGACCTCCGAAGGATGCCGCACCTCCAGCACCTCACACCCGGCAGCCTTCCCACTCTGGATACCCGGGCCGGAGTCCTCCAGCACGATCGCCCGCGTCACACCGAGCCGTTCCATCGCCGTCAGGTAGGGTTCGGGGTTTGGTTTAAGGTTGCGAACCTGATCGCCGTAAACGCAGGTTCCAAATAGATCTAAGATGTTTTCTGCCTGCAGGATGGCTTGAATTTCTAAAGTAGCGCTGGAGGTGACAACGGCAAGTTGATAAGCCGACAGCTCCAGCAGCAGCGCCTTCATCTCGGCCGAAACCAGATTTCCGGTGCAGGCACGCTCGGCTAACATCTTTTTCTTCAATGGATAGAGCGGCCATAGCTCATCTATCGCGCGAGGCGGATGAGATACCCGTCCCAAAGTCTCGAGAAAATCCCGGTCGGAGATGCCGATGCAGTGATCCTGGTAGTTTTGCCAGGAAATCGACATCCCTAGAGGCCGGATCACCTCCCCCCAGCACTGCCAGTGCAAGGGCTCAGTATCAGCCAAAACACCATCAAAATCGAACAGGATAGCCTCAGGTTGTGAATGCATTACTTGAATCGCAGAGATCGGGTCATCTCCTGGAAAACCGGCTCCATGCGGGCGTAGTCCGCCTCGGGCGATATGAAGATCAGGTAGATGAGCGTCTTGCCCCTATCGATCGTCACGACGACGTCGGTCTCGCGCGTCCCTGCGAAGGGGGAATCCGAGCTGCACTTCGTCACCAACGCAGCGGAACCGCCGATGTTGGCCGTCTGGGATTCTCCTTCCTGACGCATGTTGGAGTTCTGCTTGATCATCCCTTCAATGAGAGTCCGGGTGTCTCGCTGAAGATCCACCTTACCGTCCGCCGGAGCCGCTCCGCTCACAATGGCGCCATACCCGATTTGGCTCTGGACCATGCCTTCTTTCGGCGCAAGCGTGACGTTCTGCTGGCTTCCGGTGGGCGTCCAGTTGTCCGGATACGTGATGGAAAAGCCTTGGCTGTCGTAAGTTTTGAACGTGGCCGATACCGGCAGGTTCTTCGGCCGCGGCGCATTGGGCAGGGGACTGGCGCCACTTCCCTGCCCCTGCTGGCTGGCCTGCTGGGGGGATTTCTTCTTGGGCGCCGCAGGCAACCGATCCACCATGCCCTTGATGGCGCTCAGGTTACCCTCCTGCGCCTCAAACGGGCCCCGAGCCATGTAGGGCAGCTGCTCTTCAATCGATTTCACGCGGTTGCCCGGATTGGGATGGTCCGACATGAACTGCGCCATCGCGCTCTGCCCCTTGCCGCCCATCTCCGCCTCTAGCTTCTCGAAAAAACGGGCCATCTCGATGGGGTTGTAGCCTGCTTTCGCCATAGTGTGGGCGCCCATCAGATCGGCGTCGCTTTCCGCGCTGCGCGAGAACTTGAGCAGCACCGAGTTCGCCCCCAGGCCAATGCCCAACTGCGCCAACTGGCCCGCCAGGGAGCCTCCCATGACCGCACCGCCAATCATGGCAGGCAACTGGATCAACTGCGACTTCGACGCCTGCTGCGTGCCGTGCCGCAGCACCACGTGCGAGAGCTCGTGCGCCAGCACGCCGGCGATCTGCGCCTCATTGTCGGCTGCCTTGATCAGCCCCGTGTGCACGAACATCGGGCCGCCCGGCAGCGCAAACGCGTTGATGCTCGGCTCGTTCACCACCTTGAAAAAGAAGGGATACTCTTCCAGTCCTCCCTCCTTCACCAGCCGTTGACCGATCCGGTTAACGTAATCGGTCAGTTCCTTGTTCTGCACCACCTGGAACTGTTGCTCTATCTGCTGGGCGTACTCGCGCCCCATCGCCACGTCCTGTTCCTTGCTGAAAAAGTTCGGCCAGCCCGGCTTCGGCAGCTTCTTCTGGTTCGCGGCGCCCAGGGCAACAGCGACCAGAAGGGACACAACGATCAAACGTTTCCGCATCATCCCCTCTCTCCTGCCTTATACTGACATAATCTGGCATAATGGCGTAATGACGCCCACAGAAAAAATATGGCACAACGGCCGCTTCATTGCATGGGATGAGGCGCAGATCCATGTGCTCTCCCACGTAGTCAGCTATGGCAGTTCCGTCTTCGAGGGCGTGCGCTGCTACGAGACCCAGAACGGTCCTGCCATATTCCGCCTTCGCGATCATACCCGCCGCCTGCTCGATTCCGCCAAGATCTACCGCTTCCCGGTGGAGTTTTCCCAGGACCAACTGGTGGAGGCCCAGATCGAACTGGTGCGCCTGAACGGCATGCGCTCCTGCTACATCCGCCCCATCATCCTGCGCGGCTACGGTGGGGTCGGCGTCATGCCGGTCAACAATCCCACCGAGATCTACCTGGCCTGTTGGGAATGGGGTAAGTACCTCGGCGAAGAGGCTCTGGCGGAGGGTGTGGATGTCTGCATTTCCTCCTGGAATCGGATCGCTCCCAATACTCTGCCCGCGCTGGCCAAAGCGGGCGCCAACTACATGAACTCGCAGTTGATCCGCATGGAAGCCCACCACAACGGCTACGCCGAAGGCATTGCGCTCGATTCCGAGGGCCGCATCAGCGAAGGCTCCGGCGAGAACATCTTTGTCATCCGCGACGGCAAGATCCTCACCCCGCCGCTCGGCTCCAGCGCCCTGCCCGGCATTACCCGCGACTCCGTCATGACCCTGGCGCGCGATCTCGGCATTCCCTTGGTGGAGAGCGTGATCCCCCGCGAGATGCTCTATATCGCCGACGAAGTGTTCTTCACCGGCACCGCCGCCGAGGTCACGCCCATTCGCTCTATCGACCGCATTCCGGTTGGCGCCGGCCGCCGCGGCCCCATCACGGAAAAGCTGCAGAAGGCTTTCTTTGAGTTGGTGGAGGGCAAAGCCGCCGACAAGTACGGCTGGCTCACGGCCGTGCCCGTCACCGTCCCGGCTCGCTAGAAGGTCCCTAAAATATGTCGGGCCGCGAACCCGTTCCCAATGTCAACCTCCCCCGAGGATTCACTGTTTTCGAACTGATTCGCGGCCGAACTGTTCTCACTGTAGTGGTTTCCAGCCCCGTAAGGGAAGCGTCTCCGGCGCCTCCCGCGGGGCTTTTCAACAAGTTTGTCCGCTTCTGTTTTGAGTGAGTTACGGACGCGGGCGTGTGGACAAGGTGTGGATAAAACAATATGAGCATGAAATGTTGCGGCAGGAACGCGCTCTCGGGCGCCTGGCTGGAAGTGAGCGGCGCCGGAGCTATCGATAGCGTCGTGGAGAAACCCCACCCTCCTGAACAGGGCCTCTACCTCGCGCCAGGCTTCGTCGATATTCAGGTCAACGGCTTCGCGGGGGCAGATTACTGCTCGGCGTCCACCTCCATGGAGATGCTGGAGCACTCGCTCACCGTGCAGTTCTCCACCGGAGTGACCCGCCTGTTCCCGACCGTCATCACCGGCGGCCGTGAAGAGATGATCGGGGCGCTCAAGAATCTGACGCGCGCGCGAAAGGAACTCCGCCACGGTCGCGCCATGGAGGGCTTCCATGTGGAAGGCCCGCACATCTCGCCCAATGACGGCCCGCGCGGCGCCCATCCCGTCCGCCACGTCCGTCCGCCGGATACTGCGGAGTTCGACGCCTGGCAGGATGCCGCCGAGGGCCACATCAAACTCGTCACCGTCTCACCTGAGTGGCCCGGCACGCCACTCTACGTGGAGCACGTGGTGAGCCGCGGCGTGGTGGTTAGCCTGGGACACCTGGAGGCCACCGGCGCGCAGATCGAAGCCGCAGTCGCAGCCGGAGCCACTCTCTCCACGCATCTCGGCAACGGCGCCCACAAGATGCTGCCTCGCCATCCCAACTATCTCTGGCAGCAGATGGCAGAGGATCGCCTCTGCGCCTCGTTCATCGTCGATGGCATCCACCTCGGCGACGATTTCCTGAAAGTGGCGTTGCGGGCCAAGGGCCTGGAACGCTCCGTCCTGGTCACCGACGCAGTCATGCCGGCCTGCTGCCCCCCAGGTCCCTACATGCTGGGTGAGGTAGAGGTGGAGTTGCACGCGGCTGGCAATGTGACCCTACGGGGCGGCGATCGCCTGGCTGGCAGCGCGTTGCGCATGGACCGCGGCGTGGAAAACCTCATGAAGCTCGCCAGCCTCAGCCTGTCCGAGGCCGTGACCCTGGCAACCCTCAACCCGGCGCGAGTCGGCCACGTCGCGCAGAGGCAGCGCGGTCTTGTGCCCGGCGAGCGCGCCGACCTTGTGGAGTTTGCGTTTGACCAGGACGCCAAATCGATCCGGGTGCTGAAAACATGGCTGGATGGCGAGCTGGTTTACTCAGCCTAGCCGCCGTCGCGCTCGCCGTTCAGATCGGCGTCATCGCCTGGCGCGGGGGGGCCCATGTGCGCTCCGACGCCGGGCCGGGCGGGGATCTGCGTCTCGCCCTGGTCTGGACGCTGTTCAGCTTCGCCGTGGGCCTGTGGGCGGATCGCCGGGGCGCTCCTGCCTTGGCGCTCTGGCTCGGAGCGGGCTTCGCGCTCCTGTTCGCCGCGCTGCTTTGGCTTCAGGCCCTCGCGGGCAAGCCCCCACTGTGATAGCGTGTCGGCATGCGCGCTGAAATCGAAGCGTTTGTAAGCCTGAAGCGAATTGCGGTGATCGGGGTGTCGCGGAAGTCCGCCCACTTCAGCAGGATGGTTCTCAAGGAGCTCCAGGACCGCGGCTACGATATCGTTCTGGTGCATCCCGAAGCCACCGAGATCGCCGGGCTGAAGTGCTTCCCTTCGATCCGCGCGGTGGACCCGCCGGTGGAGGGCGCCATGGTGCTCACGCCCCCGGAAGAGGCTCACCGCATCGGAGCCGAATGTGTCCAGGCCGGCGTCACGCGCCTCTGGCTCTACCGCGGCGTGCAGGCCCCGCACGGCTCACGGGCTGTACTCGACGAATGCCCCCTCATGTGGCTGAAGGACCCGGCGTGGTTTCACGCCGTCCACAAGGGCATCCGCACCGTCTTTCATACGCTGCCTGTTTAGCGGGCCGCGGCCTTCTCCACAGCCGTCATCACGCGCAACAGATTGCCGCCGTACACCTTGCGGATCTCCGCCGGCGTATACCCCTTTTCCAGCAGCTTACGTGTCAGGTTCGGCCACTTCGAAACATCGTCCAGCCCCTCCGGTACGCAGCCAACGCCGTCGAAATCGCTGCCCAGCCCCACATAGTCGATCCCCGCGATTTTCTTGACGTGATCGATGTGGGCTACCACATCGTCGATAGTCGCCCGCACGGTTGCCTTTCCCAACTCCGCCGTCAACTGGCGCAGGGCCGCACGGCGCTCCTTCGGATCTTTGACACCCGCCATCACCTTCTCCGCCCTGGCCAGGAACGCCGGATCTCTCATCGGCGAAGAGTCCTGTGACTTCTGCGACAGGAACTCGCAACCGAAGTTGATCTGCACCACGCCGCCCTTCTTGGCCAGCGCCTGGATCATTTCATCCGTCATGTTGCGCGGAATGTTCGAGAGCGATCGGCAGGAAGAGTGGGAGCTGAAGATCGGAGCCTTGCTCGCCTCCAGCGCATCCCAGAAGGTCTTGTCCGAGACGTGGGCGATGTCCACCATCATGCCCAAGCGGTTCATTTCTGCGATCACCTGGCGGCCCAGTTCGTTCATGCCCTGATTGTCTTTCTCACCTGAAGATCCGGCCCAGCTCAGATTCTTCGAGTGAGTCAACGTCATGTAGCGGACGCCCAAAGCATAGTAGTCGCGCAGAAGACGCACGTCGTCTTCAATCGCGTGGCCGCCCTCGATACCGATCAGCGCGGCGATTTTGCCCTGCTTCTTGGCCTTCACGATTCCGGCAGCGGTGGTGGTAAACACCATCTCGTTCGGATACTTCTCCGCGATGTCGTGCCGGATGGTGTCGATCATCTGCAGCGCCCGGTGCGCTGATTTGTTCCCCTCCATATTGCCCGTGGCGACATAGGCGGCGAAGAACTCAGCCGTCATTCCGCCCTGCTTCATGCGTGGAATATCGGTGTGGCTTTCGGTGGAGGGCTTGCCCAGTTCCACGCCCTCCACCGTCTTGCTGGTCACATCGTTGTGGGTGTCGATCAGGATCGCTGAGCGGTGAACCTTCATCACCTCCGCGTCGGTCCAGACTTTTGCTTTTTGGGCGGACGCCCAGCCTGCCGCGAGGGACAGGCCGAGCGCCGCGAGTGTGAGTGTACGGCTTGTGAGCATTGGGGTAATTCTAGAACAGGATCTTGAACGCGAGCTGAATATTGCGCGGCTCTCCGAAGCCCAGGCCCGGAGCGCTGGAGCCGTTCCGCGTATTGGTGATCAGACCAAACGCGGTGGACGA
The DNA here is from genome assembly GCA_016721425.1 of Bryobacterales bacterium. Lineage (GTDB taxonomy): Bacteria > Acidobacteriota > Terriglobia > Bryobacterales > Bryobacteraceae > Paludibaculum. The sequence continues at coordinate 359,153 of JADKID010000007.1, forward strand.
CGCCAGCGATGTGCCGGGGTTGGCGTAGTTGGCCCGGTTTGTCAGGTTGAAGACCTCAAACCGGAACTGGGTCTGGATGCGCTCCGAAATCGGCGTGTTCTTGAACACGGAGAAATCGAAGCTGCCAAAGCCGGGCCCGCGGATGGCGTCACGGCCGATGTTGCCGAACGTGCCGGTGGCGGGTCGGGCAAAGGCCGCCGCATTGAACCAGCGGACGGCCGTTCCAGTGGTTGGCTGGACGACGCCCGAGAAGGGGTCGCCGACAACATCCACGCGGTCGCGGCTGTCGGCGCTGTTGCTCACGTTGGTGCCGGCCAGAAGGTCCAGCGGTTCGCCCGTGTGCAGAGTAGCCAGTCCGTTCACCTGCCAGCCCTTCACCAGCAGCGGAGCATGCTTGGTGAACTCCGGCACGTCGTAGGACACGTACGACGTGAAGATGTGATTGATGTCGAAGTTCGAAGGACCACGCTCGCGGCGAAGGTCATAGCTGTTGGCCGGCAGCGCGTTCCGCACGTTGGAGCCATTGTCAATCGCCTTGCCGAATGTATAGTTCGCCACACCGGTGAAGTGCTTGAAGCGAGTGATCTTCAGCTGTGTCTGGAACGAGTGGTAGTTGGAATTGATGATCGAGTTCAGCTCGTTGATCGCGGCCAGCGTCGGATACGCCGTGTTGTAGGGGCGGCGCTCCTGCACGGTGCCGGTGGCGCCCGGCATCGGCGCATTGATGTTGCGCAACACCGAAAGGTGATGGCCGGCGCTGCCCACATAACCCACCTGCAACAGCGTGTCGCGGCCCAACTGCTGCTGGATGTTCAGGTTGAAATTCTGAACGTAGGGAATGCGGAAATCCTGGCTGACGGTGAATGCGCCAAACGGAGGGCGTGGCGCCGTCGCACCGAAAATCGCCTCATTCTGAACGATGGTGAAGGCGCTGCGGATGATCGAAAACACCGGCGCCGGACCGCCCGGGTTGGCGTGCACGCCGGCCGAGCCGCCATTCGGCATGCCCGTGTTGGCGACAAAGAAGTTCAGTGGCGGAACGTCGTAGAAGAATCCGTAAGAGCCGCGGATCACCGTCTTTCCACCGCGCTTTGGCGTATAGGCAAAGCCCACGCGCGGAGCCAGGTTGTTCAGATCGCGCGGGTAGAGGTTCGTTGTATCCACGCCCGGAGTGACAAAGCCCTTGCCAGGAATGAAGTTCGTGATCGTGTTCTTGTCGTCGTAGAGGACGCCATGATAGGTGTAGCGCACGCCGAAGTTGAGGTTCAACTTCGAATTCACCTGCCAGTTGTCGTGCAACCACCAGTCGAACGAGTTCTGCCAGTAGTCGCGCTGCAACTGGCCGCGGACAATCTGCGCGCCGTTGTTGCCGGTCACATAGCCGGCCAGGAAGTCGGCCAGCGCCTTCTGGCTCGCACTGAGTGCCGTATCCACCGCCCATGGCCCGCGTGTGCCGTCAAATGAAAACGACCCGCGCTTGTTGGTGTCGTAGAAGACGTCGAGCCGCGCCCGGCGGTATTCGCCGCCGATCTTCAGTTGATGCGCGCCCATCGAGATGTTCAGGTTGGACGTGATATGCCCGGTGGTGTCAATACGCCCCAGAGGCTGCGTGGCACTGGCGCCCGCGAATCCGCTGATGCGCATCGTCGGCGAGCCAATCAAAGTCCCTTCTGTCACGCCGGTGTTCAACCCCAGCGATACAGGGTTGTAGCTCGTGTCGAAGTCATTGAATACCTGCTTGAAGTAGTTCACGCCCAACGTGGTCTGCAGCACCATGCGCGGCGAGAGGATGTCGTTCATCACGACGCTCAGGTTGGTCATGCGGCTCGGCGCCACCTGGAAATATTCGCGGTACGGCACGCCGTTGTCGGCGACCTGCTTGCCGGTGCCGCCAAAGTAGCGGGCCGCGATGGTGTGGTTGGACGTGAAGCGGTGATCCACCTTCACGATGGCGTTGTAGCTGTCGTAGTCAGCCTGATCGGTCGCCAGGAAGTTGTTCGCCGTGGCAGACGCCGCATTACCGCGCGAGGGCCACAGGGAACGCAGATTCGTCGAGACCGGATTCACGGCAACACCGTACTTCGCCAGGGTCTTTCCCGCGTCTGCGAACCAGGCGTCCGAAGGATGTGTCGTCAGGAACGACAAGCCGGCAATCGCCTTCTGCGCTTCGCCCGTGGCAAAGAAGAACGTCTTGTCCTTGATCACCGGACCGCCCACCGAAAAGCCGTACTGGTCGTTGCGGATCTTTCGCTTCGCGCTATTGGCCGCCGCAAACGGCGAGCGCTCCGCCAGCGCCTCATTGCGGTTGAAATAATACGCGCTGCCGTGCAGCGAGTTCGTGCCGCTCTTGATCACCAGGTTCACCGACGATCCGCCATTGCGGCCCGCCTCGGCGGTGGCATTGGTCTGCACCGAGAACTGGTCGATCGCCTCAATCGGCAGCAGCGTGCCGGCGATGCCTGCCACGCCGCCCTGATTCACCGCGCTCGAGTTGTGAAACCCGTCGTTGTTGTCTGCTCCGTCGATCTGATAGTTGTTGCCCGAGGCCCGCATTCCGTTCACGGAGCCAGACGTTGGCGATACGCCGGGAGCGAGCTTCAGCATCTGCCGGAAGTCGCGGCCCATGAGAGGCATTTCGGCCACCACCCTCGGACCAACCACGCCGGTCAAGGCGGAGGTCGTCGTCTCCAGCGACGCAGCCTCCGCCGAAACCTCCACCACGGCCGACTGCTGCGACACGCTGAGCTTGAGGCTGAGGTTGGTGACCTTGGAGACGCTCACCTCAACTCCCTCCACCCGGATCACCTGGAAGCCTTCTTTATTCACCGACAGATTGTAGAATCCGAGAGGCAGATCCGGCAGTGAAAACTCGCCGGACTGCGACGAGAGTGTCGTGCGCGCCAGACCCGTGCTCGGGCTCAACAACGCGACTGAGGCGCCTGGAACGGCGGCCCCTGTGGTATCAACAACGGATCCGCTGATGGCGCCGCGAAAGGTCTGCGCGGTGCCGGAAATAGCGGTCCAGACGAGTAAAAACACAGCGAGTGCTCTTTGTTTGGCGCGAAGCATCAAATCACCTCAAAGCGAAAACTATGGGATCTTGAAGCCGCGGTCTGGACGAGGACGGCGCGGGGAGACGGGCGAGATGTTTTGAAAGTATCACGGCCTCGTCTGCATTACCCATAGAAAGTATTCATGAGGTCGATATCGTAGCGCCGGCCCGGCAACATTTCATTCTGATTCTCGCTATCATAGAGCCTCGAATGACCCGGCGCTGCGCACTCGGCCTGCTGCTGGCGGGACAGCCAGATCTCACCCGCGCGGACCGCCGCATATTCCGATCCTGGTTCGCCTGGCTCGCCGAAGCGTTGTACGTCATGCCCGCCAACCGCCGGCCGCGCGACGTCACCGATTGCTCAGCACTGCTTCGCTTTGCCTACCGGGAAGCACTGCAATCCCACACCGCTGAATGGGCGCAGTCCCTGGGTCTGGAATGGATGCCGCCCTATGGCGAACTGAGCCGGCCCGCGCGCTCTGGCGCCGTTTTTCAAGCGGCCGGGCAACCTCGCCACTTTGCCGACGCCGAGCATCTCATGCGGGAAAACTGCCACCCCATCGCCCGCGACTGGCAGCTGGCCGAATCCGGCGACCTGCTCTTCTTTCGCCAGTTCAGCGGTACCCAGCCGTGGCACGCCATGGTATTTCTCGCGAACAGCGCGTTCGATCGCTCGCGCGAGCCCCTGGCCGTCTATCATACTGGCCCGATGGGCCGAACAGCCGGCGAGATCCGGCGGCCCACCATGCAGGAACTCCTGCGCCACCAGGAGCCTCGCTGGCGGCCTGTCGCCGGCAATGGCAACTTCTTGGGCATTTATCGTTGGAATATCTTGAGGACATCGGAGTCGTGATGAAACTGCGGTACTGGTTACTTCCCTTGGCGCTGTTGGTCGCGAGCGCTCCGGCTCAGGAGGACGAAGCGCGGGTCTACTTCTCCCTCAATACTGAGGGACCAGTCCGCCCTGGCGAGTCGGCGCCGATTCGCGTTCAGGCACAAGGACTCAAACAGCTCGATTTCCGTCTCTACAAGATCAACGATCCCTCAAAGTTCTTCCGCCAGTTGGACGACCCGCACACCTTCAGCGGACAGATTCGCCCCACGCCCAAAGCCCGCACGCCTCTCGAAAAGTTCGCTGCCTGGAAGCGAGGTCTCCGCTTTCGCATGCGCGACGTAGCCCGCGCTCAATTCCGCCCGGACCATCGCCACCAGATCCGCGCTGCAATGACGGACGAGCCGGCGGCAGCGCCCAAAAGCAGCCCGCCGCCCAGGCGCCCCAGTACGCCGGCCTCTCCATCCTCAACCCGCAGCAACTCGTCAAACAGTGGTCCCAGCCTATCCAGACGCCCAATCGCTGGGAAGCAGCCACAGTCCCGCTGGTTATCAATGACAAGGGCGTTTTCGTCATTGAGGCCACGGACGGCAAGAAGCAGGCCTATACCATCCTCATGGTCACCGATCTGGCGCTCATCACCAAGGGCTCCGCCGGACGTCTGCTGGTCCGCGCCGTGGACCGCACCACCGGCGCCCCGCTCACCGATACGCCCGTCCAGGTTTTCGAGGCTGGAACCGGGAAGGACTTCGCCCGCGAGAAAACAGGGCCCGACGGCATCCGCGAGGTCGCCTTGAAAGACGTCCCCGACGAAGGCGTGCTGGTCACCGCCCATCGTGGCGCGGACTTTGCCGCCACCACGGTCGGCGGCTACTCCATCGGCACAAACAGCCGCCGCAGCCTCACCGGCTACGTCTACACCGATCGTCCCATCTATCGCCCCGGCCACACCGCACACTTCAAGGCCATCGTCCGCACACTCAACGGGACCAACTACACACTTCCGGAGGACTCTTCCGCCACGGTGCAGGTCGACGACGCCGAGGGCAAGCCGCTCCTGAAGAAGAAGGTGACGATTTCCGAGTTCGGCACTGTGTCCGGCGAAGTCACCTTACCCGCCGACGCCGCGCTCGGCTACTACGCCGTCAACGTCGCCCTCGGCGGGGCCGAGGAGCACTCCGTGAAAGCTTTTGGCGGCTTCCAGGTGCAGGAATACCGCAAGCCCGATTACGAGGTGAAGGTCACGCCGGAGACGCGCCGCGTCATTCAGGGCAACTCCATGCGCGTCACCATCGAAGCCAAGTACTACTACGGCGAACCGGTGGCCGGCGCCTCCGTCACCTGGGTCGCCCACCGCGGCCGCTACTGGCTGCCCTGGTACGAGCAGGAGGAGGGCATGGAAGGCATGGAGGGCGAAGACGGCGACATGTACGGTGGCGAGCAGATGCAGGAGCAGAAAGCAAAGCTCGATGCCGATGGCCGCCTCGTCATCAACGTCCCCACCTCCAAGTGGGAGTTCGACGCCACCTACCGCATCGAAGCGCGCGTCACCGATTCGTCCAACCGCGAGATCGCCAGCGCCGGATCGTTCACCGCCACGCGCGGCGCCTACTACGTCAATGCCCAGACCCAGCGCTACGTCTACGGCCCCGGCGACCCCGTGAAAGTCCAGGTAGAAACGAAAGACTACGACGGCAACCCCGTGGGCAACATCGCCTTCCGGATCGAGGTCGCCAAGTGGTCCGCCAAGAAGACCGATCAGACCGCCGTCTCCACCCAGGAGGGCCGCACCGGGGCCGATGGCAAGGGCTCAATCGAATTCCCCGCTCCGCCCAGCGGGTCCTATCTCATCAAAACATCGGCCGGCGAACTGAACGACACCACCTATCTCTGGGTCTCCGGGGCTTGGTCCGGCGGCAGCGGCAACGATTCCGAACAGATCCGCATGGTGCCGGACAAGAAGACCTACAAGCCCGGCGAGACCGCCAAGGTGCTCATCATCGCTGGCGTACCCGAGTGCGATCTCTGGCTCTCGCTCGAGGGCAAGACGCTCTATTGGACCAAGTACCTGGCCGTCAAAGGCGGCACGGTCACAGTGGACGTCCCCATCGAGAGCGGCCATGCGCCCAACGTCTACCTCAGCGCGATCTTCCTCCGCGACAACAAGCTCCACCGCGGCTCAAAGATCATCAAGGTGCCGCCCATCGAGAAGCAGATCCAGGTGGAGGTCACCACTCCCAAATCGGAGTACAAGCCCGGCGAGCCCGCCCAGTTCGCGGTCACTGCTAAGGACCACAAGGGCCAACCCGTCCGTGCCGAGTTCAGCCTCGGCGTCGTGGATGAAGCCATCTACGCACTCGCCAAAGAGCAGCAGCCCGATATCGTCAAGGTCTTCTACGGCCAGCAGTGGAACCGCGTCTCCACGGACACCTCGCTCGACTACTACTTCACCGGCGAGGCAGGCACGCGCCGCATGATGCTGGCCCAGATCGGCAAGCCGCTCTCCCGCGCTCAGCTCAAACCCGAGCGCCTCACCGAGCCCAAGGTCCGCAAGCTCTTTCCCGATACGGCCCACTGGGTGGCCGACCTCACCACCGGCGCCGACGGCCGCGCCGAGACACAAGTCACGTTCCCTGATTCGCTCACCACCTGGCGCGCCACCGCCAAGGGCATCACCGAAGATACGCGGGTCGGCAGCGCCATCCAGCGCACCATCGTCCGCAAGAACGTGATGGTCACCATGGCAGTGCCGCGCTTCTTCACGGAGGGCGACGAGATCACCGTGCCGGTCCTGGTCCGCAACTACACAACAGCCGCCCAACGAGTGAAGGTCACCATGCAAGCCCAGGGCGTGCAGATCGCCACCAGCGGCGACGGCGAGGTGTCTGTCCCGCCCAAGGGCGAGGCCCGTGCCGACTACCGCCTGCGTATCCCCGCCGGCGCCAACGCCGTCCTCACCGCCAAGGCCCAAACCACCGGCGAGAGCGATGCCCTGGAACTCACCATTCCCATCGAGCCGTATGGCCTGAAACGTAGCTTCGGCCAGCAGTCCCGCATGGATGGCGCCGATGGATCACAGAACTTCAGCTACGCCTTCCCTGCCTCGGCGCTGCCGGGCAACCGCTTCGTAACAGTCCACCTGACGCCCTCCGCCGCTGGAGCCGTCTTCGGCGCGCTGGAATATCTCATCAGCTACCCCTATGGCTGCACTGAGCAAACCATGTCCAGCTTCCTGCCCAACGTGCTCGTCACGCAGGCCATGAAAGAACTCAAGCTGGGCGCCAACATCGATGAGAAGGACCTCGCAAAAAAGGTCCGCGCCGGTCTCGAACGCCTCTACTCCTACCAGCACGACGATGGAGGCTGGGGCTGGTGGAAGGGCGACGCCAGCGATCCGTTCATGACGGCCTACGTCGCCACGGGCCTGAAACTCGCCACTGATGCCGGCTACACGGTCGAAGACTGGCGCGCCAAACAGGCCGCCAAGGCGCTGAGCCTGATGCTCGCCGGACCCGGTAAGATCGCTCCTGACACGCGCGCCTACGCCCTCTACGCCATCGCGTTGCAGGACAAGCCCACGTCCGCCCAAACCGAGGCTGTCTGGGCTCTGCGCGAGAAGATGACCAGCTTCGGCTGGGCGCTGCTCGGCCTCACCTTCCAGCACACCAAGGACCCTCGCGCCGCTGACGTCGCCACCCACCTCGTCTCCACCGTGCAGCAGGAAGGCGAGCAGGCCCACTGGGCATCAGACCGCGACCCCATGCTCGATTTCGAGCTCGACAACTCCCACGAGGCTACGGCCTTCGCCGTCAAGTTCCTCGCCCAGGCCCAGCCGCAGAGCCCGCTCCTCGATCAGGCCGCCCTCTGGCTCGTCAGCCACCGCGACCAGGGCTACTACTGGACCACCACCAAGAAGACAGCCTTCGTCATCTACGGCCTCACCGACGTCCTCAAGCGCAGCGGCGAGCTCAAGCCCGATTACAGCGTCAAGGTCAGTGTGGACGGCCGCGAAGTGCTTGCCAAGTCCTTCTCCGGCGAAGACGCCCTGCGTCCGCAACCCGTCAAGATCCGCGTGCCCCTCGACGGCCGCACGGCGCAGCCGCAGATCACCATCGCCAGCCGCGGCAAGGGCCGCCTCTACGTCTCGCAGTTCTGGGAATACCGCGCCAGCGGTGCGGCCGAGGGCGAGCGCACCGAGCCCGCCGGCTTCCCGCTCAAGATCAATCGCAACTACTACCGCCTGACCGCCCAGCAGGAGGCCGGCCGCATCGTCTACGGCATGGAGCCGCTCGAAGGCTCGCCCAAACCGGGCGACTTGGTCGCCGTGCGCCTCTCGATCTTCGGGGGCGTGAACGAGCGCTATCTGCTGGTGGACGATCCCCTCCCGGCCGGCGCCGAGGTCATCGAAAAGGACGAGCTCTACGAGATCCGAGGCAAGCCCGCCTGGTGGCGCTCCTGGTACGAACGCCGCGAGCTCCGCGATTCGCACGTGACGTACTACCCGTGGGCTGTCCCCAAGGAGGGACTCGAATATGTTTACCTGCTCCGCTTCACCAATGCCGGCGTCTTCCACGTGGCGCCCGCCCGCGTGGAGCCCATGTACCGCACCAATCATCTGAGCTGGAGCGAGCCGAAGACCCTGGAGGTGAAACCGTGAAGCCCGTATCCGTCGTTTGGGATCGTAAGCTGCTGTGGCTGGAGGAGACCGTCCTCCTCGGCGCCGTCCTCGCGGCAGTCTACGGCTGGCTCGCGCTGCCCGTGGCCACCACGTGGCATCTCGCCCTCCATGTCCTCACCGCCGCCGGCATCGTGGCGCTCGTCGCCTTCGCCGTCATCCTCGCCCGTCGCGCCTTCGGACCGCTCCGTTGGACTGCGGCATCGCTCCCGCCCCTCGCCATCGCACTCTTCCTCGCTCTCGGCGCGCCCTACCTGCTGTTGAACTGGATTCCCGAGCTGGCCTCATTCCCAGCCCAGGCCATCAGCGCCGCCCTCCGCTCCCTGCTCGCGGCCTTCGTCTGCTCCGGCGCGCTGCTCTGGCTCTGGGCCAACGCCGGCGATCCCGGCCGCAACCCGACCCAAGGAAATTGATCCGCATGAAGAACCTCTTTCAACCGGCGAGCGTGGAAGAAGTGAAGACACGCCTGCTGCTACTCAAGCCCGAAAGCCAACGTCTGTGGGGCAAAATGAACGCCGCGCAGGCGGTGGAGCACTGTTCGCGCGGATTGGAACTGGCCACCGGCGACCGGCGACCGCCCCGCCTTCTGATCGGCCGCGTCATTGGCCGCATCATCAAACCGCTCGCTATTGGAAACGACAACCCGATCCGCAAGAACGCGCCAACAGACCCGTCTCTCATCGTCGCGGACGAGCGCGATCTGAGGACCGAGGTGGAACGGCTCCGCACTCTCATCGACAAATTCGCCGCCGCCGGCCCGCAGGGCTGCACCACCCATCCCCATAGCTTCTTCGGGCCGCTCACGCCTCAGGAATGGGGCATCCTGACGTACAAGCACCTCGATCATCACCTGCGGCAGTTCGGCGTTTAGCGTCCTCCGCTACTCTCGTCCCGACACCGCCCGCGCCACCACGGCAGCCAATCCCTGGGCCTGGATCAGCTTCTCCACGCGCGCCCGCTCGGCCGGATGAGTGCGCCCTCCGCTGAGCTGATCGGCCAGCCCCTCTTCCAGCCACAGCGGCACGGGCCGCTTGGCATTGAGCGCGAGCACCACATGGACCATCTCATGCAGCAGCGTCTGCTCCAGCCCCGCCACTACCGGCTGCATATGCACCACGCGTCCCCGCGTGATCGCCGCCACGGTGCCCTTCTCGCCCGTCGCATCGCGGAACACGCCAACGGATGGATACATTTTCACCACCGGCCCCTTCGGCGCCCGCAGCCCGGTCTTCTGCTCAGCCAGCGCCAACGCATGCTCCGCCAGCGGCAACACCTGCTGCTCGTTTGCGGTTCCGCTCAGCCACAGTTCCACCCGTTCTCCGCTCCCCTTGCGCCACGGAATCTCCTGCGCCGAAACGCCCGCCCGCGTTCCCGGGAAATACGCCGCCAGAATCTCCGCCGCCTTCTGCCCCGCCTTGCCCCGCTGCTCCGCCCCGATCTGGCACAGCCCCACGCCGTGCCCCGTCCCCGAGCCTTCAAAGATCGCCTGCGTCTCGCTGCCCCGCACGTCGTAATTGCGGCTCCGCAGCAGGTTCCAGCCCTTCACGCGGCCCACCCGCAGGTGCAGCCGCTCCGCGTCGATCGGACCCGCGTCCGATTGCAGCTTCCACGCCCTTCCCGACGCCGTCCGCCGCGCCACCTCCAACCCATGGATCTCCGGCAGCCCCAGTGCCGCAGCCAGCTCATCCCACGCCACCTTCGCCGACCACATATTACGCCCCGCCGAGACACAGTACGTGTCCTCCACGCTTCGCAAGTACGGCCGCGCCGCATTCGGCCAGATTTCGCCCGCCGCCGCCGTCCGCCCGCCGCAGTGTCCCGTATAGAACACCATCGCCGGCCGCCCCTGATACCACAGCGTCACACCCTCCGTCTCCCACGCCGCCGCCCTCAGCCGCTCCGTCACGGCTCCCGCCCGCGCATCCTGGCAGTGCGTCGTCTCGCAGTAGTCGAAGCCCTGCCCGGCATGACGCCCGCGATTCACCCGCGCGTAAGATCGCACCGTGATCGCCATCGCCTTCAGCGCCTCAGCCGACTTCATCCCTCCAGCCTCGCCGGCCAGCACCCACGCGACGTACTCCTCCATCGCAGCAGAAACGACGCCCTCTTTGGCCAGCCGCACCCGTACCGTCTGCGCCGCCGCCGTTAGGGCCAGCGCCATCAGCGCGAGTGTGCGGATCGTTGCCACCATTCGAAGATCGCACGAGCGGCCGGCGCCGCGTCGGCCCCGCCCCGCCCGCCCGGCACATACGCCGTCACCACCACGCGTGCCGCCTGCGCCGGAGCGAAGCCCGCAAACCACGCCCCCTCGCGCGACGTGCCCGTCTTCCCCGCCACAACCATGCCATCGAGCCCTGCCAACTGCGCCGTCCCTTCGCGCACGGCCCGCTCCAGGCCACCGCGCAACACCGCATCCCGCGAGCCTGCCAGCCCGCGATATGCCTCTGCCAGAGCCATCGGCGTGAACCGCACACCCTCCACGCCCAGCGCCTGCAATGCCAATTCATCCGGCGTCTGAGCCAGTCGCGCCTCCGCCCCGGCCCGCAGCAGCGCCGTGTGCAGCACAGCAGGCTCCATCGCCCGCGCGCGCAGTGCGAACCAGCAGTTGCAGCTCGCCGCCAGCGCCGTCTCGGCGTCGACATCGCCAGCCAGCACCGTGTGCGTGCAATCCAGCCGCCGCCCCGCCACCACCAGCTTCCGGCCGCAATGCGCCGCCCCCCGCTGCGCCATCGCGGCCAGCACCAGCGGCTTCACCGCCGAGCCCGGTGCAGCCAGCACTCGCCGTGCCCGCATGTCGTCACTGCACGCCAGCACCGCGCCATTGCTCACGCGCAGGGCCACGGTCACCGCCCCCGGCGGTAACAACGCGGCCAGCATCGCTCGCCGCGAAATCATACGATCCCAAACAGCTCCTGGTACTTCAACGGCACCTTGATCGGCTTACCGTCCTTCAGGAAGATATGCTTCGTCTCGCCGGAAGCAAGCAGTTCCCCCGTCTCGGCATTCAAAATCTCATACCCGAACGTGATCATCCGCCTGTGCCCGTGCTTCAGGTAACCCTTCGCCAAAATCTGATCGTCATACCGCGCCGGAGCGTGATACCGGCATTGCGCCTCCGCCACAGCCAGCACCAGTCTATCCTCCCGCTCAATATCGCGGTAGCGCACGCCGCGCACCCGGCAAAGCTCCGTCCGCGCAATCTCCATCCAAACCAGATAGTTCGCGTGATACACCACGCCCATCTGGTCCGTCTCGGCATACCGCACCCGGAACCGCATCTCGGAATGTTCCACCGTTTGTACACTCACGCCTCTATCCTACCGACAACCCACCGGGCACGGCGCCCGCAACCAAAGCACACCAACCCGCGTCTGCTAACATGACCCATAGCGTGACCATACGAGTCCTTTTTTTCGGAATGTTGAAAGAAATTACCGGCCGCAGCGAGGATCAACTGGACGTCCCGCCCGGCTCAACACTGGCCGATGTTTTCGAACACTACGCGGCGCTGACGCCCCGTCTCCACGAACTCAGCCGCAGCATCGTCCTCGCCCAGAACCACGCCTTCTCCCAACGTGGCGAGCCCGTCCTCGACAACGCAGAAATCGCCTTCCTTCCACCCGTCAGCGGCGGCGCCGGACCGTGGACCCATATCGTCGAAGACTCCGCCGGCCACTTCTTCGCCCTCACGCGCCAGATCATCGACGTCGCAGCCCTGCGCAACCGCATCCTCCTCCCCCAGGACGGCGGCATCGTCGTCTTCGAGGGCGTCGTCCGGGATAACTCCGCCGGCCGCCAAACCAGGTTTCTCGACTACGAGTGCTACGAATCCATGGCCGTCCAGGTCATGGCTACCATTGGCCGCGAACTGGCGGTGAGTCATGAAATCAGCCGCGTCGCCATGGTCCATCGCCTCGGCCGCATGGAGATCGGCGAAGCCAGCGTCGTGATCGTCGTCACGGCGCCACATCGCCGGCCGGCCTTCGACGCGGCCCTGGAAGGCATCAATCGTTTGAAGAAACTGGTTCCCGTTTGGAAAAAAGAGCACTTTCAGGATGGCGAAGTGTGGGTGGAGGGCGAGTGGGACTCATCAGTCGCCGGTCGCTAATCACCGCGGCCACCGCAGCCGCCGCCAAGGCCCAGGACACCACATTCCGCGTCGACGTCAAACTCGTCCGCATGCTGGCCACCGTCAAGAACGCGCAGGGCCAGCTCGTCGGCGGCCTCAACAAAGACGAGTTCACCATCACCGACAACGACGTGCCGCAGGAAGTGGCCCTCTTCGAGCGCAACACCTCCCAGCCGCTCTCCATCGCCATGCTCGTCGATACCAGCCGCAGCACAGAGCGCGAGAAACGCTATGAGTTGGGCGCGGTCCGCAAGTTCATGAAGGCGCTGGTGCGTGAAGGCAACCCCGGCGACACCCTCGGCCTGTATAGCTTTAACTATCAGGTCACGATGGAGGCCAACTTCACGCGCAACATGGACCGCCTCGATGCCGCCCTCGGCCGCCTCAAGAGCGAGGGCGCCACCGCCCTCTACGATGCTATCTATCTCGCCGGAGACGACCTGGAACACCGCGAGGGCCGCCGTGTCGTGGTGGTCGTCAGTGACGGTGGCGATACCATCAGCAAGGTGCGCTTCGAAAAGGCGCTCGAAGCCCTCCACCGCGCCAACGCCGTCATCTACGCTGTCCTTCTTGTGCCCGTCGCCGGCGACGCCTGGCCGCAATATGCGCGGCGAAAACGCACTTACCACCCTCACCAATTGGACCGGAGGCAAGATCTTCTTCCCCACCCACGGCGAGGCGCTCGACGAGGCCTTCCAGCAGATTCTCCGCGATCTCCGCACGCAGTACCTCATCGGTTACTACCCGCGCAACATCGCAGCCACTAAGGAACGCTTCCACAAAGTGAAGCTCGGCGTCACGCGCCCTGCCCACACCGTCTCCGCCCGCAACGGCTACTTCGCCGATGCGCTACGATAGCAGGTTCAGGGAGTGCGCCCGCCTTGCCAAAATCAAAAGCCCCCGCTCAGACCCTCGAAGAACCCAAGTACCTGAAGCAACTCGTCGACAACAAGACCCGCGTCCTGGTTGTGCTGCGTGACGACGAAGAGGCGGAAGGAACCATCGAATACTGGGACGCCACCTTCATTCGCCTCACGTGCGAGCCCGAAGAGCCCAATCTCTTCATCTACAAGCACGACATCAAGTACATCGCTGAAATCGAAAACGAGAAATAATGGCCCGCTTCCTCGAAACCGCCATCGACATCGCCCGCGAGGCCGGCGCACTCCTCGCCCATCATTTTGAACGCGGCATCGCCTGGGAGCTCAAAGGCGACTACGACCTTGTCACGGCCGCCGACCGCGCCAGCGAACATCTGGTCGTCAACCACCTGAAGAACCACTTCCCCACCCACAGCGTGCTCGGCGAGGAGGGCGGTCTCCAGGAAAGCTCCAGCGAATACATCTGGTATGTCGACCCCCTCGACGGCACCACCAACTTCGCCCACGGCTACCCCGCCTTCAACGTCACCATGGGCCTCGAGAGAGCCGGAGAGATGATCGCCGGCGTCATTTTCGATCCCATCCACCAGGAAATGTTCGCCGCCGAGCTCGGCGGTGGCGCCTATCTCAACGGACGCCGCATCCACGTCAGTAAACAGCCCACGCTCGAAACCGCTCTCCTCGCTACCGGCTTCCCTTCCCGCAAGCGCCACGAGAACGTGAACGTGCACTTTTTTCACCAGGCTTCCATGGTCACCCATGGTCTCCGCCGCAGCGGTTCGGCCGCCATCGACCTCTCCTGCGTCGCCTGCGGACGGCTTGAGGGCTTCTGGGAATTCGGCCTCAGCCCCTGGGATATGGCCGCCGGGCTGCTCCTCGTCCGCGAGGCCGGAGGCCGCACCAGCGACATGGTTGGAGCCCCTGCCGACGTGCGCGGACCCCACCTCGTTACCACCAACGGCCTCATTCACGACGAGCTCATCGGCCTGTTCGGAGAGGTGTTTCAGGGCCGTTACCGCTACCCCATGCCGCCAGTAATTCCTGTCCGCTAACCCTTTGCGTTGCATCGCTTTTCCGGCTCTCTCCCGGGCGGGGTTCCTTTACTTGTGAGCGCCGAAGGTGATACGCTAAGCGATTGATAATGCGAACCGTCGACCTTATTCAGCGCAAGCGGAACGGCGAAGAGCTGTCGTCCGAAGAAATCACATGGCTTGTGAACGGCTACACCAAGGGCGAAATCCCTGATTACCAGGTGTCGGCCTTTCTCATGGCCGTTTACTACCAGAACATGACCGACGTTGAGGTCGGCGCCATGGTGGAGTCCATCATCGCCTCCGGCGAACGGCTCGACCTGTCGTCGATCTCCGGTCCAAAGGTGGACAAGCACTCCACCGGCGGCGTGGGTGACAAGACCAGCCTGATCTCCGCGCCACTTGCTGCCGCGGCGGGCGTCAAAGTCCCCATGATCTCCGGCCGTGCGCTCGGCCACACCGGCGGGACGCTGGACAAGTTGGAGTCGATTCCCGGCTTCCGCACCAATCTCAGCGCCGATGAATTCAAGGACGTTCTCGACCGTGTCGGCTATGCCGTCGTCGGACAGAGCGATACGGTGACGCCGGCTGACGGCAAACTGTACGCCCTGCGCGATGCCACCGCCACCGTGGAGTCCATCCCGCTGATCGCCGCCTCCATCATGTCCAAGAAGCTCGCGTTGACTCTCGATGGCCTCGTCCTCGACGTCAAGGTCGGCTCCGGCGCGTTCATGAAGCGCCAGACCGATGCCCGCAAGCTCGCACAGTTGATGACCACCATCGCACGCCGGCACGATCTGCGCGCGCAGGCCCTCATCACCGACATGAACCAGCCGCTCGGCTATGCCATCGGCAACGCCCTGGAAATCATGGAGGTCTCTCAGACCCTCCAGAGCGCAGGCCCCGACGATCTCACCCGCCTTTCGGTGGAGATCGCCGCCCGCATGATCTTCATCGCCAAGATCGTGCCCACTCTCGACGACGCCCGCGAACTGGCCTATGCCCGCCTCCGCGACGGCTCCGGCTATCGCAAGCTCAAGGAGACCATCGAGGCACAGGGCGGCAACTCCCAGGTTCTCGATCGCTTTGAACTCCTCCCCAACGCCACCGGCGCCATGGAGATCTTCGCCCCGCGCGGCGGCTACGTCTCCGCCATCGACGCCGAAGAGATCGGCCTCGCCTCCTCCATGATCGGAGCCGGGCGCGACACCAAGGAAGATTCCATCGATCCCGCCGTCGGCGTGATTCTCGAAGTCAAGGTCGGTCAGAAGGTCGAGTCGGGCGCGGTCCTCTGCCGCCTCTACTTCACCAAGGAAGACCGCATTCAGGAAGCCGCCGAGCGCGTGGAAGACGCCTTCCGTCTCTCCAACAGCGAACCCGAACCGCGCGAGCTCATCCTCGAAGTCGTCAGTTAGCCGTACATCCAGGAAGGGGCCGCACGACCATGGGTCGATTTACCGGACTACTGGGCCTGGTCTCGATCCTGGCCCTTTGCTACATCATTTCCACAGATCGCAAGTCGATCCGGCCGAGGCTCCTTTTCTGGGGACTCGGCCTTCAATTTGCCTTCGCGTTCCTCGTCCTCAAGACCGACGTCGGCCTGCTCTTCCAGGCCGCCAGTGTCGCCGTCAATGCGCTGCTGGAGTTCGCCGAAAAGGGCAGCGAGTTTCTCTTCGGGCCGCTGGGCGCCAAAAGTGGTCCCTTCGGTGTCGTTTTTGCCTTCCAAGTGCTCCCTATCGTCATCTTTATCGCCAGTTTGTTCTCAATTTTGTACTACTTTGGCGTCATGCAAGTGGTCATCAAGGGCATGGCCTGGGCGATGAAGCGCGTGATGGGCTGCTCCGGCGCTGAATCCACCGACGTCGCCGCCAGCATCTTCATGGGCCAGACCGAAGCCCCCCTCACCATCAAGCCGTTTCTCGCCAATCTCACTGAATCCGAGCTTTTCACAGTCATGACCTGCGGCATGGCCCACGTCTCCGGAGCCGTGATGGCCGCGTACGTCAAAATCGCCGGGGTCGACATCACCCACCTCCTCACCGCCGTCATCATGACCGCCCCCGCCACGCTGCTACTCGCCAAAATGCTCGTCCCCGAAACCGGCCAGCCCGAGACCATGGGCGACGTCAAGGTCGAGATCGAGAAGCCTGGCGTGAACGTGATCGACGCTGCCGCGCGCGGCGCCGGTGACGGCCTCCAGCTCGCCCTCAACATCGGCGGCATGCTCATCGCCTTCATCGCCCTCATCGCGCTGGTCAATGGCGGTATGGCCTGGATTCACTCACTCGTGCCGGTCATTCCCGAGTCCCTGCAAAAGCTCTTCGGCATCGTCTTCGCCCCTATCGCCTGGATGCTGGGCGTCAGTTGGAAAGACGCCTCCGCCGTCGGCGACATGCTCGGCACTCGCATGGTGCTCAACGAGTTCATCGCCTTCCTGCGCCTCGGCGAACTGAAGAGCACACTCGATCCGCGATCCTTCGTCATCACCACTTTCGCTCTCTGCGGCTTCGCCAACTTCTCCTCCATCGCCATCCAGATCGGCGGCATCGGCGCCCTCGCCCCCACCCGCAAATCCGACCTCGCCCGCATGGGCATGAAGGCCATGATGGCCGGCACCCTCGCCAACTTCATGTCGGCCTGCATCGCCGGAGTCCTGCTATGATCCGCGAAGCCGCTGCGTATCTCGAAAGCCGCCTCGCCCAGTGGCCCACCACCGCCATCGTGCTCGGCAGCGCCCAGGCATCGTTCGTCACCGCGCTCGAAGACAAGCTCGAAATCGACTACAGCGACATCTCCGGCTGGCCCGTCCCCAGCGTGCAGGGCCACGCCGGCAAGCTCATCGTAGGCACCTGCGGCCAGACGCGTGTCACGGTAATCAGCGGCCGGGTCCACCTCTACGAGGGCTGGTCGCCGCAGCAGGTCACCTTCGGCATCCGCGTCCTGGCCCTCCTCGGCATGAAGACCCTGGTGGTCACCAACGCCGCCGGCGGCATCAACCCCAACTACAGCCGCGGCCTCCTCGTCCTCATCACCGATCATCTCAACCTCCAAGGCTGCAACCCCCTCTGCGGTCCGAACGACGACTCTTTCGGGCCCCGCTTCCCCGATATGTCGCACGCTTACGACCCCCACCTGCTCGAAACAGCCCGCCGCGCCGCCGAGCGCCTCAACATCCCCATCGGGGAAGGCGTCTACGCCGCGCTCCTCGGCCCCAGCTTCGAAACTCCCGCCGAGATCCGCTACCTCCGCACCATCGGAGCCGACCTCGCCGGCATGTCCACCGTCCCCGAAACCATCGTCGCCAACCACATGGGCGTCCGCGTTCTGGGCATCTCCACGGTCACCAACATGGCCGCTGGCATGCAAAAAGAGCTGAGCCACGCCGAAGTGCTCGAAACCGGCCGCGCCTCTTCCGGCCAACTCGTCCAACTCCTCACCGCCGTCCTGAATTCGGGGACGGTCTACTCAATCCCCAGTTAATTCGCCCATGCACGAAGCCCTCAAAGAAGCCGCCCTCGCCGCCCGACAGCGCGCCCACGCCCCCTTCTCCCGCTTCCTCGTCGGCGCAGCCGTGGAGACCGCCGACGGCCGCATCTGGCCCGGCTGCAACGTCGAGAACTCCTCCTACGGCCTCACCATGTGCGCCGAACGCACCGCCATCTTCTCCGCCGTTGCCGCCGGCGCCCGCCATTTCGTCCGCTGCGCCGTCGTCGTCGATACGCCCAAGCTCACTCCCCCCTGCGGAGCTTGCCGCCAGGTACTCTGGGACCTCTGCGGCGATCTCGAGATCGTGCTCTTCAACCTGCAAGGTGACGAAGCTGCCTACCGCCTCGCCGACCTGCTCCCCCACCCCTTCGATGCAACTTTCCTGGACTAGCTTCCTCCTCTGCGCGGCCCTCGCCGCCGCCCCCGCCGATCTCATCGTCTCCGCCGGCAAAGTCGTCACCATGGACGCCCAGCGTCGCGTCATCACCGACGGCGCAGTAGCCATCGCCGCCGGACGCATCCTCGCCGTCGGCCCGCGCGCCGAGATCGATCGCGACTATCAGGCCAAGCGCCGCATCGATCGCCCAGACGCCATTCTCACTCCCGGCCTCATCAACACCCACACCCACGCGCCCATGTCGCTGCTGCGCGGCATCGCCGACGATCTCGATCTCCAGGATTGGCTCACCAAGTTCATCTTCCCCGCCGAGGGCAAGAACGTAAACGAGGAATTTGTTCGCGCCGGCACGCGTCTGGCCGTCCTCGAAATGATGCTCGGCGGCACCACCACGTACACCGACATGTACTACTTCGAAGGCGCCATCGCCGACGAGACGAAGAAGGCCGGCATGCGAGGAGTCCTCGGCCAGACCATCATCGGCTTCCCCGTTTCAGACTACAAGACCCCGCAGGCAGCCCTCGCCGGTGCCGAGTTATTCATCCAGAAGTACAAGAACGACGCGCTGATCACGCCCGCCGTCGCCCCTCACGCCATCTACACCAATTCGCCTGAGACTCTGAAGGCAGCACGAGTGTTGGCCGACAAGTATGGCGTGCCCTACATCATCCACGTCTCCGAAACCCAAAAGGAGAATGATGACTGCGCCAAGGACCACGCCGGCGCCACCCCCACCGCCTACCTCCAATCGCTCGGCGTCCTCAACACTGGCCGCACCCTCTTCGCCCACTCCGTCTGGTCCTCGCCCGCCGACATCGCCATCCTCAAAGCGCACCACGTCGGGGTCGCCCACTGCCCGTCCAGCAACATGAAGCTTGGCAGCGGCACGGCACCCATCGCAGCCATGCTCGACGCCGGCGTCAACGTCGGCCTGGGTCCGGACGGCCCCGCCGGCTCCAACAACGACTTCGATATGTTCGAGGAGATGGACCTCGCCGCCAAATTGGCCAAGGTGACCAGCCGTGATCCCAAGGTACTTCCGGCTACCAAGGTCTTCGAGATGGCCACGCTCGGCGGAGCCCGCGCTCTCGGCATGGAGAAGGAAATCGGCTCCCTGGAACCAGGCAAGCGCGCTGACCTGATCACCGTCTCGCAATCCGCTCCCAACGCCTGGCCCGCCCACGATGTCTACTCGATGCTGGTCTTCGCTCTCAATGCCTCCGACGTCCAGGACGTCATCATCGAAGGCCGGCCCACCGTGGAAAACAAACGGCCGCTCACCCTGAACCCCATCGAGGTGCGCAGGCAAGCGACCGCTATTCGCGCCAAAGTGGATGCGTCGCTGAAGTAGCCTATTTCTTCAGCTTCCCTTCCCCATCGAACTCCAAAAATCTGTTGCCTTGCCTGTACCGCCAGGACTCCTTCACGCCGGGATGCGACTCGATCTCATCCGGCGGCCCCATCTTCAGGTAGGCGCGACCGCGGTCCGTCAGGAGCCCGTTGACTCCGTCCTTCGAAAATCGCTCTTCGGCATACCTCATTCGCCGCTCGATCTCCGATTCCGCCGGTAGCCACAGCTGAGCCGACATCCGCTTCGATTCCATCGCCAGGCGCATCCTGACCCTGTCCATTTCCTGCGTCAACTTGGCCCGCTGCTCCTCCGTCAAGTCCTTCTGCTCACGTACCTTCTGCATGGCACGCTCCACCTCCGCGCGCTGTCTCTCCAGATCCGCCGACATCATCACCTGTTGCGCGTGCTGAAGCCGCTCTTGGGTCCACTTCGCCTCGGACGGGGCAGAGTCGACGGCCACGGCAAACACCCCTCCGGGTATCGCGCTCCCAGTTCGGGCCGGCGGCGGAGGAGGCGGCGGCGCATCCGGCGGCACCGGAGGCCTCGGAGGCTTCGGGGGCTTAACGACCTTCTGTGTCCGTTCAACCGGAGGAGGCGGAGGCGGGGGTGGAGGAGGCGGTGGAGCCTGCTCCGTTTTCGCCCAAGCCACGCCCATGCAAACCATCAAAACGCCGCCGAGTACCCAGGCCGGCGTCCAACCCATCCTGTTTTCGCTCATACCCAATAGCCTCCCGATTCGATCTTTCAGACTGCCACCGTTCGCCGCCATTGCCACAGCGATCCGCGTCTCTTCCATTCGCAGCAAAGCATGTGAATACATCACTCTATCGCCGCATACCTCAACTGCTACTTCATCGCAGCAGAGCTCCCGCTCCCGCCGCACCCGCCCCGAAACCCACCACACCGCCGGATGATAGAAAAGCAGGCTCTCCAGCGCCGTCTGCACCAGATTCACCAGATAGTCGTGCCGCCGCACGTGAGCCAGTTCGTGCGCCAGTAGAGCCTCCACCTGCCCCACCGTTAACCCGCTCAGTGCACACGCCGGCAGCAGCACCACCGGTTTCATCCACCCGAACACCATCGGCACCGTCACCGCCGCCGACTCGAACACGCGAGCCCGGCGCTCGACACCCAGCCGCTGAGCGAGCCTGAAAGCCCTCTCCCGCCACTCCGGACTCAGCCTTCGTACCCTCTTACCAGCCTGCCGTCGTGCCACCAGCCACCCTCCCAGCGCCCGCAACAGTAACATGGCAGTTCCTGCCGCCCAGATCCGATTCACCCACGGCAACACCATCTCCAGCGTCGTCGGTTCCGACCTCATCAGCACCAGGCCCGGCCCGGCCCCACCGCTCCACAGATAACCAAACGTCCCGGCCGCAGCGGCGCCCATTGCCGCCAGCCCCACGCATCCGGCCACATACCGGGATTCCGGCCTACGGGCCACCCACAGCGCCACCATTGTCGCCAGCCCGATGGCGGCGCCCTGCCAGAGAAAGTGAACCAGCGTCCAGCTCAGTGCTTCAGGCGCGGTCATCGCTTGTACTCCTTTAGCATCTGTCGTATAGCAGCTAACTCTTCATCTGACGCTTGACCTGCAGAAAGCGCCCGCATCACCAACTGCGCCGCACTCCCGCCAAAGGCCCGGTCGATCAAATCCCGCACCATCACACCCTGCGTCTCTTCCTTCTCCAGCCGCGGTGAATAGACGTGCGCCCGCTCCTGCTCGTCACGCACGACGAGCCCCTTCTCCACCATGATCTGCATTAGCTTCAGGGTGGTCGTGTAGCCCCCGCCCACGACCTCATGCACCTGCCGCACCGTGCATGGCCCCTGCCGCCATAGCACGTCCAGTATCGCCAGTTCGCTCTGAGTAGGCTTCACACCCAGAGTATGTACGAAGAACTTCGTAGTGTCAACGAAAACTTTCGTAGTTTACACGAGCGCCGCAGCGCGGTAGTCCGTGAACCACTCTCCGCCCACCAGAAGCTTCGCCGGACACTCCACCTCATCCTCATTGCCCTTCCAAACCCGCAGCATGGCATCCGCCTTATCGCTCCCCGTCGCCAGCACACACAAGTGCCTGGCGCTCAGGATCACACCGGGCAGCAGTGTGATCCTCCACTGCGACTTCTTCTCCACCCACAAGCCCGCCGCCACGCCCCGCCGGTCCAACGCCAGGAACTCCCCCGGAAACAGACTGGCGGTGTGCCCGTCGTCCCCCATTCCGCACTGCACCACGTCAAACACCGGCAGCTTCTCCCCGAAGAACTCCTGCAACTCCTGGGCGTACGACATCGCCGCATCCACGGCGTCCCACTCGCCGAACATCCGGTGCACGTTCCGCTCCGCCAGCCCCACAGGCACAATCAGATGCTCCCTCGTCATCCGGTAGTTGCTCTGCTCATCGTCCGGCTCCACGCCGCGTTCATCCACCCAAAACAGATGAACCTTCGCCCAATCCACCTCCAACCCGGCGAGCGCCTGGAACATCAGCTTCGGAGTCGATCCCCCCGAGACGGCCAACGTAGCCCGCCCCCGCTCGGCGATTGCCTCCCGCAGCCACCCGGCCACCATCGCAGCGCACGCCTCCGCCGCCTCTTGTGGCCCCTTAAACACCTGCATCCAACACCCCCTGCACTCCCGCCAAGGCGCGCTCATACTGCGAGTCCTGCCCGAAAACACCCAGTTCCTCGTGTAGCAGCGCGGCGTCGGTCAACAGCGGAAAGACCATTCCCGTCCTGAGCCGCTCGATCTCTATGGCTACTCCCGTCCCTTCGCGCCGCAAGCAGACCTGGCGTCCCTTCGCTGTCACGCAGACACTCTTGATCCGTCCCACACCGGCCGCAGGCATCTCCGGCGTATCGCACTTCATCACGAGCCGGCCCGGGTTGATCCATGCCCCCACGTACGCCGCCGCCGGAGGAATGCCCTCCCCAGCCCACGTAATCTCAGCCTCGTCCGCCTTGCTCCATCCTTCCGTACAGGCCAACTGCGCCACCGTCTCCCGCCACCGCGTCGCCCGAGCCCAAGCCAGATCCGCCAATCGCCAGGATTCCGTACTCAACCGCTGCAGCGCCGGCAAAGCTTCACGGATATCCAGCGTGGCAGAGCTATCCACCATCACTTTGCTTGCCAGCTTCAGCACCGGCCGCAACTCCGGCAAATCCGCCAGCTCCAGATCCGGACACCACACAGCCACCGGCAGATCCGCCACCATCAAACCAAACAACACCGGCGGCACGGCCCCCAAAGTCTCCAACGACGCCGAGATCTCAATTTGCTCACAACAGATCTGCTGCCGCCCACCAAACGGCATCCAGCACTGCAGGTTGGCCCGCGCCACCACCTCACCCACTTCGCCCACCCGCAGCACAATCGTCCGGTTCGGATGTTCGTGCATGATATCGGCCAGCGTCACGCCCAACTCCTGAGCGTCGGCCCCTTCGCGCACCAACACGATCAGCGTCATCGCACAGGCCCGCAATACGCCCGAGCCTTCACCCTTGCCCAACTGGCGCCAGTTCTCATCCAGCTCTTTCAGCAGCCGCCCCGCGTCCACTTCCATTTACGGCACCCTCCACACATGGCCGCGCCGCGCCAGCATCTCTTCCGATGCCGCCGGCCCCCAGCTCCCCGCTGCGTAGTTTGGGAAATCGAACTTCGTCTCGCCCCAGACATTTAGAATCGGCTGCACAGCAGCCCAACTCGCCTCCACCATGTCCTGCCTCGTGTACAGTGTGGCATCCCCCTCTAGCGCGTCCAGCAGCAGCGTTTCATACGCGGTGGGCGTCCGGGTCCCGAAGCTCGTGCCGTAGTTGAAGTCCATCGTCACCGGCCGCAGCTTCATCCCCGAGCCGGGCAGCTTCGAAAAGAACCGTAGCGAGATCCCCTCCTCCGGCTGGATTCGCACCACCAGCAGATTCGGCCACGTCTGCCCGCTCTCGCCCTCAAAAATCGACAAGGGAGCCTGGTTGAACTGAATGGCAATATCAGTTACCCGCTTCGGCAGCCGCTTCCCCGTGCGGATGTAGAACGGCACCCCCGCCCATCGCCAGTTCTCCACAAACATCGTCACGGCCGCATAGGTATCCGTTTGCGCCTGCGGATCTACGCCCGGTTCCTGCCTGAATCCAGCCACCGCGGCCCCGCCGATCCGCGACGGTCCATACTGCCCCTTCACCGCATGAGTTGCCACCTGCTCCGGCTTCACCGCCAGAATCGAACGCAGCAGCTTCGCCCGCTCGTCCCGCACCGCAGTCGGCTCGTACACGGCCGGAGGCTCCATCGCAATCGTCGACATCACCTGCAACAGGTGATTCTGGATCATGTCCCGCAGCGCGCCGGCCTCCTGATAGTAGGCGCCCCGCCCTTCCACGCCGATCGACTCCGCCGCAGTGATCTGCACCTGCGCCACGTATCGCCGGTTCCAGAGCGGCTCGAAGATCCCGTTCCCAAACCGGAATGCCAGAATGTTCTGCACCGTCTCTTTGCCCAGATAGTGATCAATGCGGTAGATCTGGTTCTCGTCGAGCACCGCTCGCAGATCCCGGCTCAGCTCCTTCGCGCTGGCCTCATCGTGGCCGAACGGCTTCTCGATAATGAAGCGCCGCCAGCACTCCGGCCGCGGCCCGTGGTTCAGCCCCGCCGCACCCAGGCCCGCCACCGTCGTTGCATATTGGCTCGGCTGAATGGAGAGATAGAACAGTGCGTTCCCGCCGGTCTGCCGCGCTTCATCCAGCTCTTTCAGCTTCACCGCGATGGAGTTGTACAAGCCGGCGTCGGCAATGTCGCCCGCCACGTAGAACAGCCCCCGGGCAAACTCGTTCCACAACTCGGCGTCAAACGGCGAGTCTTCCAGGAACTTCGCCACGCTCTCCCGCATCTTCTCCCGGAACTGTTCGTCGCTCATGGCCGTGCGCGAGACGCCCACAATCGCAAACCCCGCCGGCAATCGCCGCTCGTAGGCCAATCGGTAGAGCGAGGGCAGCAGCTTCCTCTTCGTCAGGTCGCCGTTTGCGCCGAAAATTACGACTGCCGCAGGGGGAACCGCACGTTCATAGCGCAGCGGGTCGTCGAATGGATGGGGCCCGGACATGCGCCCAAGATACCATGCTGCTAGAATCAAATTACCTGCCTGTTGTTTCGGGCTGTCTTCCCTTTCCACAACCAAGCCGTATGTCCACCAAGCCCACCAAAATTCTGGCCATCGTCGACGACCTGTTCTTCGTCGTGAAGATCAACGACTCCGCCAAGCGCGCGGGACTATCCTGCGAGTTCCTGAAGTCCGCCGACGTGCTTGTCGAGAAGGCGCTGGCCGAACGGCCCCTGCTCATCATCCTCGACCTGAATGCCACCTCCGCCCAGGCCGTCCCGCTCATCACGAAGCTAAAGGGCACCGAGTCGCTGAAGGGCCTCTCGATATTGGCCTTCGTCTCTCATGTGCAGGGTGAGCTGAAGCAGTCCGCCCAGGACGCCGGCGCCAGTATGGTGCTCGCACGCTCCGCCTTCTCCGCCAACCTGCCACAGATACTGAAGCGTCACACCGGCAGCCTTTAGCCGGCGGCTTCTATCCCGCAGCCGTCCGGCTGAACTCCACGATCTCCGCCAGCTTCGCCCTCGCTCGCCCGCTGTCGATCGCCTCGCCGCCCATGGCGACGCCGCTACGAAAATCGGCCACGGCCCCAGCCGCCGCCAACGCCAGGCTCGCATTCACCAGTACGATGTCCCGGAACGGACCGGTCTCCCCGTCCAGAATCCCCAGCGCGATCTCGCGGTTCGCCGCCACATCCCCGCCCCGCAGTTGACCGATCTTCACCCGCGCCACGCCAAAGTCCTCCGGCGTCACCGTCCTGTGATCGATCGCTCCGCCTACAAGCCCGAACAGTTGCGACTCCCCGGTCGTGCTCACCTCGTCCAACCCGTCATGTCCGTGCACGACATAGCCGCGCTTCAAACCCAGATTCGAGAGCACCACCGCCATCAACTCCGCCGAAGCCACTGAAGGCGCCCCCACCAACTGCGCCGTCGCCCCGGCTGGATTCGTCAGCGGCCCCAGCAGATTGAATGCCGTCCGCGTCTTCAGCTCCGCCCGTGCCGGTTGCGCGTACTTCATCGCCTGGTGCATCACCGGCGCAAACAGAAACCCGAACCCCACCTCGCGGATCGAACGCGCGATCAGCGCCGGGTCCGTCAGGATCTTCATCCCCAGAGCCTCCAACAGATCCGCACTCCCGCACTGGCTCGAAAGGGACCGGTTCCCATGTTTGGCAACCGCTACGCCGCACGCTGCCACAACAATCGCGACCATCGTCGAAACGTTGATCGTGCCCTGCCCATCGCCCCCGGTTCCGCAGGTGTCCAGCACCGGCCGGTCCGTGATCCCGTGCACGATCGGAGTGGCCGCGTCGCGCATCGCCTGGGCCAGTCCCTGAACCTCTGCCGCGGTTTCCCCCTTCACCCGCAGGGCGGCGGCAAACGCGGCGATTTGGGCCGTCGTCGCCTCCCCGGCCAGGATGGATGCCATCGCCGCGCGAGCGTCCGCCGCGGGCAGGTTCTCTCGATTGAGGACACGATGCAGGAAGGGTAGAAAGGCCATGCTATATTGGGGTTTGGGGCTTTATCAGAGCCTACCACAAGCGCATTCCTATGAAAATTCACGAGTACCAGGCCAAGGAGATCTTGGCCAGATATGGCGTTCCTGTGCCGCGGGGCCGCATGGCGCTCACCGTTCCGGAAGCCACCCAAATCGCAGAAGAACTAGGCGGGCGTGTCGTCGTTAAGGCGCAGATCCACGCGGGAGGCCGCGGTAAGGGCGGTGGCGTGAAACTGGCCGCCGACGCCGCAGCCGCCACCGAGGCCGCCTCCAAAATCCTCGGCATGACCCTCATTACTCACCAGACCGGCCCCGAAGGCCGCCTGGTCCAGCGCCTGCTCATCGAAGAGACCCTCCCCATCGCCAAGGAACTCTACCTCGGCATCGTGCTGGACCGCACCAGCGGCCTGCCCGTCATGATGGCCTCTTCCGAAGGCGGCATGGATATCGAGGAGGTCGCCGCTAAGACCCCGGAGCGCATTCTCAAGGAAGCGTTCACTCCCGGCGCCGGTCTCATGGGCTGGCAGGCGCGCAAGCTCGCTTTCGGCATCGGCATCCCCGCCGCCAGCGTCAGCGCCGCCGTCAAGGCGATGCAAGCTCTCGCCCAGTGCTGGCTCGATCTGGATAGCTCCCTCGCCGAGATCAATCCACTGGTCCTCACCGAGGACGGCCGCATCGTCGCCCTCGATGCCAAGTTCACCTTCGACGATAACGCGCTCTTCCGCCACAAGTCTGAGGCCGCCCTTCGCGATCTCAACGAGGAAGACCCCCTCGAAGTGGAGGCATCCAAGTCCGGCCTCAACTACATCAAGCTCGATGGCTCCGTGGCCTGCATGGTCAACGGCGCCGGCCTCGCCATGGCCACCATGGACATCATCAAGTTCGCCGGCGGCTCACCTGCCAACTTCCTCGATGTCGGCGGCGGCGCCAACAAAGAACAGATCTTCAACGCCTTCCACATTCTGATGTCAGACTCCAGCGTGAAGGCAGTGCTGATCAACATCTTTGGCGGCATCCTGCGCTGCGACACCCTCGCCGCCGGAGTCGTCGCGGCCACCCGCGAGCTCGGCATGACTCTGCCTCTTGTCATTCGCATGGAAGGCACCAACGTCGAAGAGGGCCGCCGCATTCTCAAAGAGTCCGGCCTCAACTTCACCGTGGCCGAAGATATGAAGGACGCGGCCGAAAAAGTCGTCGCGCTCGCCAAGTAACGGAAGGATCCTGACATGAGCGTACTCGTCAATAAGAACACGCGCGTGCTGGTGCAAGGGTTCACCGGCAAAGAGGGAACCTTCCACGCGCAGCAGGCCATCGCCTACGGAACCAATGTTGTCGGCGGCGTAGTCCCCGGCAAGGGCGGATCCACCCATCTCGATCGCCCGGTCTTCAACACCGTCAGCGAGGCCGTCAAGGCCACCGGTGCCAACGCCAGCGTCATCTTCGTCCCGCCGCCATTTGCTGCCGAGGCCATCATGGAAGCAGCCGACGCGGGTCTCCCGCTCGTCGTCTGCATCACCGAGGGCATTCCCGCTCTCGACATGGTGAAGGCCTGGCAGTATTTGAAGACCAAGCCAGCCACGCGGCTCATCGGACCCAACTGCCCCGGCATCATCACGCCCGGCGAATGCAAGATCGGCATCATGCCGGGCCATATCCACAAGCCCGGGCCCGTGGGCGTCGTCTCGCGCTCCGGCACTCTCACCTATGAGGCCGTCGGACAACTCTCCCACCTCGGCATCGGCCAGACCACGTGCATCGGCATCGGTGGCGACCCCATCATCGGCACCACCCACATCGACACCATCCGCCTCTTCAATGAGGACCCGGCCACCGAGGCCATCATCATGATCGGCGAGATCGGCGGCAACGCCGAAGAGCTCGCCGCCGCCTACATCAAGGAATTCGTCAAGAAGCCCGTCATCGGCTTCATCGCCGGCCAGACCGCGCCCCCCGGCCGCCGCATGGGCCACGCCGGAGCCATCATTTCCGGCGGTTCCGGCAAGGCCAGCGACAAGATGGCCGCCATGGAAGAGGCAGGCATTCTGGTCTGCCAGTCGCCCGCCGAAATGGGCGCACGCGCCAAGGCCGCACTCAAGCTTTAGGAAAAGAGAACTATGGATCGCACATTCGCCATCATCAAACCCGACGCCGTCGCCGCCGGCAATAGCGGCAACATCCTCGCCCTCATTGAGAAGAGCGGCTTCAAGGTCCTGGCCGCTCGCAAGCAGCACCTGACCCGCCCCATCGCCGAAGGCTTCTACGCCGTCCACAAGGAGCGCGGATTCTTCGGCGAGCTCATCGACTTCATGACCGAAGGCCCGGTGATCCTCCTCGCTCTCGAACGCGAGAACGCCGTCGCCACCTGGCGCGAAGTGATGGGCGCCACAGACCCCGCCAAGGCCGCCGAGGGCACCGTCCGTAAGCTCTACGGCGCCAACATCGGCCGTAACGCCTCCCACGGCAGCGACAGCGACGCCAACGCCGCCATCGAGCTGGCCTGGTTCTTCCGCGGCTACGAGCTGCTCTAGTCCAGCACCCATCCACTTATCAAAAAGGGGCGCCCTGCTTCGGCTGGGCGTCCCTTTTTTCGTTCACAGTAGCGAAGCAGCACACATGCAAAAAGGGCGCCCTGCCGAAGCCGGACGCCCTACTACATTCGAAAACTCCGGCTATTTCACCGCGAAGAAGAACCCGCTGTAGTAGCCCCCGGGGCTCGTCTTCGCAGGATTCGCGCCCACCGGCAGATTCGCCGATGTCGTCATCCCGGCCACAAACGAGGTGCCGTCGGCGCCGACCGTCACCGCCGTTGCCGCATCCATGCCCAGCCCGCCAAATGTCGTCGACCACACCAACCCGGCCGTATCGCTCTTCGCCGGGTCAATCTTCGCCGCGAACGATTCGCTCTGGTTGACCGGCGGCTGAACATAATCTGTAATCCCCTTCACGGGGAAATCAGTGGAAAGGGTGTAGCCTGCCACGGTCACCCCACCGCTCACCGGATCCAGCGCTAACCCATAGGCCACGTCCGTATTCGCTCCGCCCAGATACGTGCAGTAGGAAACGAAGGCGGCGCCGCTCTTGGAGAGGTCCAACCGCACCAGGAAGGCATCAAAGCCCCCGGCGTTGGCCAACTGCGAGGCGCCCGTGGTAACCGGCAGATCGGTCGAGGACGTGTAGCCAGTAATCCAGAGCCGCCCCTGCGCATCGATCACGCTGGCCTGCGCCGAATCCAGATCACCGCCGCCGAAAAAGCTCGAGTACAGAAACCCGTCGAAGCCGGCTTGGTCAGCATCGATCTTCGCCACAAACAGATCGCCAAACGAGTTCAGACCCGTCTGATAGGCCGCCCCGGCAATCGGGAAGTCCCACGACATTGTCGTTCCGCTCAGATAGATCTTGTCTGTTGCATCAACCGCCACGCCCGTAATGAGATCGGTCGAGTTGCCGCCGAGGAAGCTCGCATAGGTTAGACCCGATTCCGGCTGCAACGACGGATCGAAGCGCGCCACGAAACCGTCCAGCCCGCCACGATTGGAAGGCTGCACCGAGGCACCGGAAACCGCACCGGGCAACTCGCCCGAGTTCGTGTAGCCGGCGAGCACCAGCCGGGCCTTCGAGTCGATTGCCACGGCCTGCGCCGTCTCCTTCAGCAATCCGCCATAGTAGCTGCAGTAGGTCAGCGTGTTCGTGCCCGCCTCGGTTACGTCATACATCAGCACGAACGCATCGCTCTCTCCCGCCAGATTCTGCTGCGGTGAATAGCCGCCCAATGGCAGGTCGGCCGACGTCGTTGTACCTGCGGCCACCACGCGGTTGGCGCCCCACGTCATCGCCGTAATTTCCTCGTCAGCCGCACCGCCAATGAACGTGTAGTGAGTCAGCCTCCAGCCATTCTCGGTGGGCGTGATCCGCGCCAGGAAGGCGTCCTTCAGTCCCTTTTGGTCTTTGCTGAGGGGATCCGTGTTCTCCGGAATGTAGGGATACGGCGAAGTGGCCGATCCGCCGATCCAATAGCTGCCGTCGGGTGTGGCCACGGCCGCGTTCACCACATCCTGCCGATCGCCTCCGGCGTATCCGGCAAAGACGATCGTCGGATCGATCACCAGCGGCAGAGTTCGGTCATATTTGCCCACCATCACCCGCACATCGCCGCTCCGGGTCACCTGATACCGGCTCGCCACCGCAATCCGCTGCCCGCCACGCTCCTGGTAGGACACCGGCGCCTGCTGCACAAACTCAGAATCAAATCGCAAACTGCCATCGGCCTGCAAACGCGGCGCAGCCCCTGCAAAACGCAGCCGGATCGCCGCCGGATCCGCACCCGGCGCAACAACCAGGTCGTACTCCAGATTCCGGCCCGTGTTGTAGTAAACCACGTCCACGCCAGGATAGATGCTACGCGCAGCTACTCGTTCAAAGTGCGCCACATTGCTCCGCCACGCAGTACGGCTCCTGCCGATCAGATACTGTGTGGTGCCTTCCTGACGCTCGACGCCATCCAGGGCGGCGGCAGGCCGCGAACCCGGAAAGCTCAGCCGCATCGTCCGGCCCGGCGCGCTCAGTGCCGCGCCCGTAGGATCGATCGCCACGGACACCCGTATCCCCTTGGAGGTAAATCGCTTACCTTCAGCGGCTGGCTCAAACCAGGCCGGAATCTGGCCCAGCGCTTTGCGCGGATCGCTGGTCACAGCTCCCAGCGGAGACATCAGGGCCGGCCAGAGGCTGGCGGCGGCTAGTACGGACGACAGAATTCGCATTCGAGTGGTTCATAGGCGCCGCGCGAGCGACCCCCAATCTCTTCATTATACGGGGCTCAGCGCTCTCGCGGGTACACCACAAATCACTTCGCGGAATTTTAACGCCGTTCAGCGTTCAGGCTTGCTCAGGATCAGAAAGCCACTCTCCACGTTGGAGCCCAAAATCCGAGTCCACATGACCCTCGCCCGCCCCCGCGCCGCCGGATGGTAGAAATCCACCTCTTGCCCGGTCAGCAGTCCCGTGTGCTGGTGCGATGCCCGGAAACCATGGCGGCTGATGTCCACAAGCGCACCTTCAATTGGTGAACTTGGGTCGTCTGACAAGGTCAGCTTCAACCCGCCCCGCGCCGGCCGCCGCTCTTCACGCCGTTTTTCCCGAAATCTCTCGTCCATGATATTGTTTCAGCTTTCTGCTGAGTGTCCGTCGCGATATACCCAGCAGATCGGCTGCCCGTTGCCTGTGCCCCTCTGTCTCATCCAAGACTCGCAGGATTGTCTGCCGTTCTACATCGTCCAGATCGGCCAGATCGATCCCTTCCCTCGAATCGTGAGAAGGTACTGCCACCGGACCAGGCGTGCCTAGCCGCCGCTCCGGCAATCCAAGATCTTCCGTTTCAATCACGCCCGACCTCGCCAGTATCGTCGCCCTCGTCATCACGTTTCTCAACTCGCGCACATTCCCCGGCCATGCATATTGCAGCAGAGCCTGCATCGCGTCAACGCTGAGCTCCATGCCCGGTTGCTGCTGCTCCACAAAGTGCCGCGCCAGCACCGCGATGTCCTCGTGCCTCTCCCGCAACGGCGGCACTCGCATCGTCATCTGACTCAGCCGGTGATAGAGATCCCGCCGGAATCGCCCTGCCACGCCCACCAGTTCCAGATCCGCATTCGTCGCAGCCAGCACACGCACGTCAACACTGATCTTCTTCGTACCCCCCAGCCGGTAGTACGGCATGCCATCCAACACCCGCAACAGCTTCACCTGCATTCGAGGTTCCAACTCGCCCACCTCGTCCAGGAACAGCGTGCCGGTGTGGGCCAGTTCGAACAAGCCCGGCTTTGATCCATCAGCCCCGCTGAACGCGCCCCGGTCGTATCCGAATAGTTCGCTCTCCATCAGATGGTCCGGCAATGCCCCACAACTGATGTCCACAAACGGCCGGTGCGACCGCAGCGACAACTGGTGCAACGCTCGCGCAATCACCTCTTTGCCCGATCCGCTCTCCCCCTGGATCAGCACCGTGGCGTTGGATCGCGCCACCCGCGCGGCCAGGTCCAACGTGTCCAGCATCTTCGGGCTGGCCACAATCGCGCGCAAGCCCAAAAACTCGAATTGTCTGGCGGCAGGCGGAGCCAATGCGCTCACTCTTCTTCATTCGGATTCTCCCCCCAATCAGCCTAGGTGAAGTTCCACCTACATTCCTCCTAACTTCACCTTAGTCTTTTAGTTGTAAGGTTTTGGAAGCAATGCGACGATAGACTCCCAACGGCAAAATTCATGTCGACAGTCGCCAAGACCTACCAACGCCTGATTATCGTGCTCGGCGCCACCGTACTGATGCAGCAGTTTCGCGATGGTACCGTGCTCGATCCGATGCAGTACTTCAGCTACCTCGTCCTGGCCGTCTCCGCAGCCCTATTCCGAGTCGCCTATCGCACCGAACAGGGGCAGATCCCTCTCCATTTGCTCTTCATCCTGATCACCATGCGCGCGCTATCACCCGCCGAGACCTTCTTCCTCGGCTCAGCTAGCGCCCTTGCTCACGCCTGGGCCGGCTCCAAGGATAGCCGTCAGCGGTGGACGGATTGTCTCTTCGCAGCCTCCGCCATGGCCATCGCCATCGGCATGGCGAGTTTCGCGTTTCACAGCCAGTACCTGCCACAAGGCCGCAGTGAAATCAACGACGCACTCCAGGCCATCCTCGCCGGCACCACTCTCTTTGTCGGCCTCTCTGTTCCTTGGGCCACACGCGAGGTTCTCCTCGAGGGCGGCAAACTCGCCGCTATCTGGAAGGACCGCCATTTCTGGATGCTCCCCTACTTCGTCGCCGGCGCCATCCTGGCCCGCGTCTTCGATACGGCAAGGACCGAGGTGGGCTGGCAGATTCCCATGTTGGCGCTCCTCATGACCTTCCTTTTCTACCGCTCCTACCGCCTCTACATGGGCCGGCTCGAGGATGGCCGCGATCACGCCGAGGAGATGGCATCGCTCCACCTCCGCACCATCGAAGCCCTCGCTCTCGCCATCGACGCCAAAGACCAGACGACTCATGAACACCTCGAACGCGTCCAGGTCTACGCTGTGGAACTCGGCAAGGAACTTGGCCTGGATGAGAAACATATGGAGGCCATCCGCGCCGCTTCCCTCCTCCACGACATTGGCAAACTTGCCGTCCCCGAACACATCATCTCCAAACCGGGCCGTCTCACCCCGGAGGAGTTTGAAAAGATGAAGATCCATCCCGTCGTCGGCGCAGAAATCCTCGAACGCGTCCAGTTCCCCTATCCCGTCGTGCCCATGGTCCGCTACCACCATGAGAAGTGGGACGGCAGCGGCTATCCCGAGGGACTCAAAGGCGAGACAATCCCTATCGGCGCCCGCATACTCTCAGCGGTAGATTGCCTGGATGCCCTTGCCACTGATCGCCAGTATCGCAAGGCTCTCCCGCTCGATCAGGCCATCGCAGTCGTCGTGCAGGAGGCCGGACGCGCCTTCGATCCCCGCATCGTCGAGGTTCTCGCCCGCCGCTACGTCGAGCTCGAGCAACTCGCCGGCAAACACCGCATTGAGCCCCTGAAGCTCAGCACCGATCTCAGAATCGAGGCCGGTGCCGCCCCGGCAGCAGGCTTCGAATCCAGCTCCATTACGGCCTCCGGCCGGCCCACCCGAAACTCCGATAAGCCGGAATTCATCGCCCAGATCGCCGCCGCCCGCCAGGAGGCCCAAGCCCTCTTCGAGGTCGCCCAGAACCTGGGTAGTTCGCTGAGTCTCGACGAGACCCTCTCCGTCCTCAGCGTACGCCTCAAACGCATCGTCCCCCACGACTCTCTGGCCGTCTATATCAAACGCGGTGATCTCCTCGTACCCGAGTTCGTGGCCGGCGATAACTTCCGCCTCTTTTCGGCACTGGAAATCCCCATCGGCCAGGGCCTCTCGGGTTGGGTCGCCGAAAACGCCAAGCCCATTCTCAACGGCAACCCCTCTGTCGAGCCAGGCTATCTGAACGACACCACCAAGTTCTCCACGCTTCGCTCTGCCCTGGCCGTCCCGCTGGAAGGTGTCAATGGTGTCGTCGGAGTGCTCTCACTCTACACCTCGGAGCGCGACGCTTTCACTCGCGATCATCTGCGCGTCATGCTCGTCGTCAGCTCCAAGCTCGCGCTCTCCATCGAAAACGCCCTCCGCTATCGTCAGGCCGAGACCTCGGCCACGATGGACTACCTCACCGAGTTGCCGAACGCCCGTTCGCTCTTCCCTCCATCTGGACGGCGAGATCGCCCGTTGCCGCCTCACTTCGGACAGCCTCGCCGCTCTCGTCTGCGACATGGACAATTTCAAGCAGATCAATGACCAATACGGTCACATCGAGGGCAACAAGGTTCTGAAAGTAGTTGCCGCCGCCCTCAAGAACAGTTGCCGCGGCTCAGACTACGTTGCCCGCATGGGTGGAGATGAGTTCGTCGTCATTCTTCCGGGCATCAAAGGCCCTGCGGTCGCCCAGCGCGTCGAGCAATTGGCCAACTTCGCCGTGGCCGAAGCCCGCCTGCAAACCGGCCTGGATCTCTCCATCTCTATCGGTCACGCGCTCTTCCCGGAAGACGGCGACAACGCCGAGGAACTGCTCTCCGCAGCCGATCGAGCCATGTACAAGGCCAAGGCGGCCAACCCGGAACGCCTCAAATCTCAAAGAAACTGGGCCGAATGGGCAGAGCGTGCCGAGCGAGCCCAAGGCTCCGCCGCCATTCAGTAATTCCGGCGCTAACGGCTCTAAACCGGCGCTTGTCCCTTGATCCGGAACCGGTACACCAGCGCGCCAGAAATTAGCGTCAGCGCTACCGCCGCCGAAATCACCGGCGCAAACTGCAATCCCACAAACACCAGCACTACGCCTGGAATCACAAACAGCATCGGCACCAGCGGCCACGCAAAGCTCACCACCCCCAACTTCTGCCACCCCGCCTGGCGCCGGAATTTGAACAGGCCCGCCACCGCCAGCGTTGCAAACAAGCTCAGTAGATACCCGATGTAGGTCATCAGGTTGCCAAAGCTGATCAGCGTCATCAGCATCGCGCAGGCTCCCTGGCAGAGAATCGCCGGCACCGGCGTCCGCCACTCCGGATGCACCTTCGCCGCCACTGGAAGAAAGGCCCCGTTCTTCGCCATCGCGTAGTACAGGCGCGGACCAATCGTCACCATCGCGTTTACGGTTGACATCAGCGATACGGCTAACAGCAGGCTGAATACGCCGGCTATCTCCGGCCCGAACAGCGACTTCGCCGTCAAACTGCCCACCGCCAGCACACCCTTCATCTCGCCCAGCGGCGTGGCGTAGATAAACACGATGTTGAACAGCAGATACAACGCCGCCACCAGCGATGTCCCGATCGTCAGCGCCAAGGGCAGCGTCCGCTCCGGCCTCTGCAACTCCTCCGCCACATACGTTGCCGCATTCCATCCGCTATAGCCCACATAGATCCAGAACAGACTCACCGCAAACTGCGCGTAAATCGGCAGATGCGAAGTCCGCGTCGTCGTCTCCGTCAAATGCCCCCAATCCCCGTGGCCCAACAGCAACCCTCCCCCGATGAACGCAACCATCACCAGCAGCTTCACCGACGTCAACGCATTCTGAATTCGCGCGATAAACTCCACCCCAAACAGGTTCAGAATCGTAAACACCAGGATCAGCCCGCAGGCCATTACCTGCGCCCCGCCAAACTGCAGCGCATACTCCCCGCCCCATCGGAACCACACGTTCTGCTGCTTCAGCGCCGGATAGAAATACCCCAGGTAGTCCGAAAACGCTAAAGCCGCCGCCGCGATCGGCGCCGAAAATCCGGCAAAGAAGCTCACCCACCCGCTCATGAAGCCCAACGTCGGCCCGTAGGCGCGCGTCAGGTACACATACTCGCCGCCCGACGCCGGAAAATTTACGCCAAGCTCGGAGTAGCAGAAGGCGCCCACCAGCGCCACCACCGCGCCCACCAGCCAGATGATTAACACCAGCTTGGGATCGCCAAGGTCACCCGCCAGAAACCCGGTGGATGTGAAAATCCCCGTACCCACCATGTTCGAGACTACCAGCGCGATCGCGCTGTAGATGCCCAACCGGCGGAGAAGTGTAGGATCAGTGCTCATTGCATTGAATTGTACAAGACCTGCCGCCCCACAACACTTTCGCGCTAAAATGTTTCCCCATGGGCACCATCTCGTCCGACGCCGTACAGGCCAAAACAGGCAAATCCTGGGATGACTGGTTCGCTCTCCTGGACTCCGCCGGAGCCGCCCATTGGCCCCACAAAGAGACCGCGGCCTGGCTCCTCACCACGCATGCCGTCACCGCCTGGTGGCGCCAGATGATCACCGTCGAATATGAACGCGCCCGCGGCCTCCGCCAGGTTTGCGAAAAGGTGGACGGCTTCTCCGCCTCCATCAGCCGCACCCTCCACGCCCCCGCCGAACGTGTCTACCAACTCTGGGCCGAGACCGGTCTCCGCCAGCAGTGGCTCCCCGCCGATCCGAAAATCCGCAAGGCCACCGAAAATCGTTCCCTGCGCATCACATGGCCCGACGGCACCAACGTCGATGTCATGTTTTACCCCAAGGGCGACACCAAAATGCAGCTCACCGTCGAGCACGCCCGTCTCGCCAATGCCGCCGCCGTCCAGACCCAGAAGGAGTTCTGGTCTGCCGCCCTCGTCCGCCTGAAGGCGCTGCTGGTTTAGATCCGGATGCCAGCCTTGTCAGGCAATGCACCGAACCGATGAAGCGGAACCGCCATCACCCCGCTCACCCGTGTACCAATGAGGTTCCTCACCAGCTTCTCCACTCCAACCCCAATCGTCGAGTGGCTCCATGTATAGCTCCATGGAATAGGGGGCAAAGGCAGAATTGAGGTGCGAATAGCCAGAACCATCCGGTAGTCGGCGGTGCCAAAACTGGGCCGCGTCACAGTTTCCCACCGCGGTGCCAGGAGTGCCGCCGAAATCAGGAAAGTACGCCTCACACAAGAGGTCCTGCCCATCCTCAAGACGAATCAGGTAAGGGGCAGTGACCCGAATGCCCAAATCGCGTCCGGCGTCAAGACAGGCATCCACAATCTCCTGGTCAAATTCCATGGCGAACCAACTGGATCAAAACTCTAGATCCGCCCGTCCCCGAACTGAGACCCGCCATCCACCTGCAACACCACGCCTGTGATGTACGAGGCCGCCGGCGACGCCAGAAACACGGCCGCATCCGCAATCTCGCCGATCTCCGCAAACCGGCCCAATGGCACCCGCGCCGCCACCCGCGCCCGATCCTCCTCCGTGGGCGCCAGCCGCCGCATCCCCTCTGTCCCGTCCACCGGCCCCGGAGCAATCACGTTCACCCGGATCCCTGCTCCGCCCCACTCCACCGCCAGCGTCTTGCTCAGCAACTCCACGCCTGCCTTCGCCGCGCACACATGAGCCTGCATCGCGTAGGGCCGTGTCCCGTGAT
Source organism: Bryobacterales bacterium (assembly GCA_016721425.1). Taxonomy (GTDB): domain Bacteria; phylum Acidobacteriota; class Terriglobia; order Bryobacterales; family Bryobacteraceae; genus Paludibaculum. The sequence continues at coordinate 397,042 of JADKID010000007.1, forward strand.
TGGCCGAGATGGAAATCACACACCCGCCCGGCTTCCGCAGATGCTCGTACGCCGCCCGGCACGTGTGAAACGTCCCCAAAAGATCAATGTCCATCACGGCCTTGAACCCGTTCGGCGACATCGCTGTCGCCGCTACCGGAAAGTTCCCGGCCGCCCCGCACACCAGAATGTCGATCCCACCCATCGCCGCGCTCGCCTCGCCAATGGATGCCGCCGTCGCCTCGTAATCCCGCACGTCGGCGCCATAGCCCAATGCGCCCAGCCGCATCGCCGCCCCAGCCAACTTCTCCGCATTCCGCCCCTGGATCGCCACCCGCGCGCCGTGCCTCACAAAATGCTCGGCAATGCCATAGCAAATCCCGCTCGATCCGCCCGTGATATAGGCAGTCCGCCCCGCCAGCGCATCATCCCGAAACGTCATCCCTCTTCCTCCTCCACGCGATAGCCTGGCAGCGCCGCCTCAAACAAAGTCAGCGTCAACGTGCGGTCAGGCTCCCGGCCAAACTGCGTCGAATGCCCGCTAATCCACACCTCGCGCCGCCGCTCCACCACTTCGCACCAGCCGCCGCCCATCGGCCGCAGCCCGTACTTCTCACCAATGTCCTTGTGGAACGTGCACGCCGTATCAAACGCCAGCACCAGAGCCCCGCCATCGGCCGCCGACCGGCCCACCACGAACTTCCCGGACGGGCCGTCCTCGGCCGGTGCGCTCAGAATCACCACAGCCGCCTGACCATCAGGCAATGGAATTCGCTTGCGAAGAAACATGATGCGCCATCGCCTCAACCAGCGCGTCGATCGTTGATCGCTCCGCTTCCACCGTCACCATCAACCCGTGCCGCCGGGCCACCTCCGAAGTCACCGGCCCGATGGAGGCGATCTTCACCCCTGCCAGAGTCGCCGGGCCTGCTGCCGCCAGCAGATGCTTCACCGTAGATGAACTCGTCACCGTAACCCAGTCCGGCTTCGGATCCGCCAACGCTGCTCGCGCCTGCCGCGGCAGCTCCGAGGGAGCAATCGTTCTGTATACGGCCACAACCTCCACTCGCGCGCCTAGCGCCCGCAGCTCCTCGGGAATCACGTCGCGCGCCACCTCCGCCCGCGGAATCAGCACCCGTTGCCCGCTCAGCCCCGCGCCCGATAGCGCCTTTACAATACTCTCAGCGACATACTCTTCCGGCACCACCTCCGGCTCCAGCCCCCGCGCCCGCAACGCATCCGCCGTCGCCGGCCCAATCGCACATAGTCTCGGACCCTTCACCGCCGCCATCCGCTCAAAGAAGAAATCCACGCTATTGGCCGACGTGAAGATTGCCCACTGATAGTCCTTCCACTCCGGCCGCTCAAATGCCAGTTGCACGAAATCGATCACCGGCAGCTCGATCACATCCGCACCCAGCTCGCGCAACTTGCCGGACAATGTCCCAGCCTGGCGCCGCGCCCGCGTCACCACCACGCGCCGCCCGGCCAGCGGCAGTTCCAATCCATACACCTGCGCCAGAATCTGTCGCGCGCCCTTCGCCAACAGACGCTCGGCCGCCGAAGCCCCAATCTCGGCAGCGTTCTTCACCCCGCCACCGCACTCATCGGTCAACATCGTGTGCCCATCGGGATGCACCACCACCGAGCGCAGCCGCAGCCGCTGCCCGTCCGCCTGCGCGTAGGCGCCAATCGGCACCTGGCACCCGCCGCCCAACGCCGCCAGCACCGCCCGCTCGGCCGTCACCTCGGCCCGCGTCGGCCCGTGGTCCAACCGCGCACAGGCCAGAAACGCCGCCCCGCCGTCGTCGCGCGTCTCAATCGCCAGCGCGCCCTGCCCCACCGCCGGACACATCATCTCCGGATCCATCAACTCCGCGATCCGCTCACCCCAGCCCAGCCGCCGCAAACCCGCCGCCGCCAGCAGGATGGCGTCATATTGCCCCTCGTCCAGCTTCCGCAGCCGTGTGTCCAGATTCCCGCGGACCGATTCGATCTCCAGATCCGGCCGCGCCGCCTTCAATTGCGCGCTCCGCCGCAAGCTCGACGTCCCCACCTTCGCGCCTTGCGGCAGCGTCGCCAGCGTATGCCCGATCAATGCGTCAAACGGCGATTCCCGCTCCGGAATCGCCGCCAGCGTCAGTCCATCCGGCAGAACAGTCGGCAGGTCCTTCAATGAATGTACGGCCAGATCAATCGTGCCCGCCAGCAGCGCCTCCTCAATCTCTTTTGTGAACAGCCCCTTCCCGCCCACCTTCGCCAGTGGCACGTCCTGGATCTTGTCGCCGGTGGTCTTGATGATCGTCAGATCCGTCTCCACCCCCAGTTCCAGCAATCGCGCCGCCACCCAGCGCGCCTGCCACAAGGCAAGTTGCGAGCCGCGGCTCCCGATGATCAGTTTCATGAATCCTCCAGCCGGAACATCCGGCGGATCAATGTCAGTATCCGGTCGCCCTCCGGCTGCGTCGCCGCCCGCCGGATCTCCGTCAGAGGACCGTGCGCGATCTTGTTCAACAAGCCCCGCGTGTAGGCCGCCAGCGCCTCTTCCTGCTGCGCAGACATCGGCCCAAATTTGCCCCTCACACGGTCCAGTTCAGCCCGCCCTAACTCGTCCAGGTGCGCCTGCAGGCTCACGATCACTGGAGCCACCTCGCGCGCCCTCATCTTCGCGAACAACCGCTCGATCTCTTCCTCGATGATCTGCTCGGCCTGCTCCGCTTCCTTCTGTCTCGCCTTGCGGTTCGACTCCACCTCGCGACCCAGATCGTCGATGTCGTACAGGTAAATGTTCTCGAGCTCATCCACCGCCGGATCGATATTGCGCGGCACCGCGATGTCAATCAGGAACACCGGCCGGTTCTGCCTCTTCTTCAGCACCTGCCGCATATCTTCCTTGCTCAGCAAATACTCCCGCGCGCCCGAAGACGTGATCACAATGTCCATCTCCGGCAGCCGCGCCGGATAGGCCTCGTAGTCCACGACCTGCCCCTCCACCAGTGCCGCCATCTCCTCGGCCCGCGATCGTGTCCGGTTCGTCACTAGTATCCGCGCGCACCCTGCACGGTGCAGATGCCGCGCCGCCAGTTCCGACATCTTCCCCGCTCCGATCAGCAGGATCGATTTGGAACGCAGGTCGCCGAAGATCTGCTTCGCCAGTTCGATGGCCGCGTAGCTCACGCTCACCGCGCTTCGTCCAATCTCCGTCTCGGAGCGGACCCGCTTGGCCACCGTGAACGCCCGCGTCAATACCGCGTCCAGGAATCCGTTCACCGCCCCGCGGTCCTTCGCAGCAGCATAGGCAGCCTTCAACTGCCCCAGAATCTGCGGCTCGCCCAACACCATCGAATCCAGACTCGCCGCCACCCGGAACAGGTGCCGGATCGCCTCCCGGTCTTCAAACGAGTAGAGGAAGGGCTCCAGCCAGCCGGCATCCAGTCCCCGATTGGAAGCGAAAAACTCCAGTATCTGCTGGGCAGCGACGTCGCCATTCGTGCTGATCGCGATCTCCACCCGGTTGCACGTGGAGAGGATCACCACCTCTTCCACGCCTGGGCAGGCCCGCATCTGGTCCAGCGCCTCCGGCAACACGCCATCGGCAAACGCCAAACGCTCGCGCACTTCCACAGGTGCGGTCTTGTAGCTCAACCCGGTGAGGAAAACCTTCATATACGGCAGTTCCTCATTTTTCCAGTAGCGGCTGCAGACCGACGTGCGCAGCCCAGGTCAATGCCGCAAATCCAAGCACCGTCAGCGACAAGATGGCGGCTTTTCGCCCCCGCCACCCCGCCGAGATCCGCAGGTACACCATCGACAGGTAGAACACCCACGTCAGCAGCGAGACCATGATCTTCGGCTGACCCACCCACCGCGTGCCCAGTTCGATAAACGCCCAACTGCTGCCCGCCACCACCGCCAATGTGATTGCCACAAAGCCCGCGCTCATGGAGAGCGTGATCAGGTGATCCAACGTCTCCAGAGGCGGTATTCGGTCCGTCGCCAGGGAACTCAGCAGTGTGCTCTCCGGCTTCCCATGACGCCGCTTCAGCCGCCGCTCTTGGAGCAGATACAGCACGGCTAACTGAGCGCTCAGCAACAATCCCGCATAGCCCGCCAGCACCAGCACGATGTGCGTCAACAGCCATACATTGCGGACACGAGGATCAGACCAGGCAGAGACGGGCGTACCCATCGCCCCCATGAAAGCCAGGAGTGACACCAGCGGGAATACCACCAGACTCAAGCTGGAAAACCTGTATCGCCACTCGACAAACAGAAACATCAGCGCAAATAGCAGTGCGCACAGTGATGCCGTTTCAAAGAAGTTGTTCGCCGCCAGATGTCGCAGTCCGACACTGTGCTCCACAATCGAGACGATGTGAAAAACCACAGCCAGGCGAAACGCGCCCAGAGCGTATGGATACAGACGCGTGCCCTTGCGCAGGACAGACAGGATCGCCTGCAACAGACCCACACCGTACAGCGCGACGGCCAGCCGTAACCAGACCACACTCATCTCAGGCATCGCGCAAGACTCCTCGGCATCCCAGCACAGCTCCAAGTATATCTCGCTGGCCCCGGACGCCTTCAATCCGGCCAGCAGTGGGAAGATAGCAGCATGACACTGAATCTGAAGGGGAAAACTGCACTCGTCACCGGAGGAACCAAGGGTATCGGCCTCGCCGTGGCGCGCCGCCTGTTGACCGCTGGAGCCTCCATCGCCATCTGCGGACGCCACACCGAAAGCGTTAACGTTGCAGTGGCTCAACTTAGGACAGAGTTTGCAGCCACTCCCGTTAAAGTCGATGGCAAATCCGCCGATGTTGGTAGTGAGGGCGCAGTACGGGCCCTCTTCGAGTGGCTCGACGTTAGCTTGGGTGGGCCGGACATTTTGGTGAACAACGCGGGTGTGGGGATCTTCAAAGATCTGGCTGCGCTGGCGCCGGAGGAGTGGGAGACTGTGCTGGGCACGAATCTGACAGGGGTGTATCACTGCTGCCATCACGCCTTGCCGCGCATGCGGCAGCGGGGCGGCGGCTGGATCATCAACGTCTCCAGTTTGGCCGGCAAGAACTCTTTCGCCGGCGGCGCCGCCTACAACGCCTCCAAATTCGGCCTCTGCGGCATGAGTGAGGCCGTGATGCTGGATCATCGCTACGACGGCATCCGGGTCAGCACCATTCTGCCGGGCAGCGTGAATACGGAGTTCGGCAGGGTGGGGCGCGCCGATTGGAAGATCGCCCCCGAAGATGTGGCAGAAACTGTGGCCATGATCTTGGCTATGCCGGAGCGTTCCCTGATCAGTCAGGTTGAGATTCGTCCGTCGAGGCCGCCCCGAAAATAGGCGGTCTGAGTAGAAAGGAGCCCGCTGTGGGCGACGCCATGAGTGCAAGTTTGGAACTGGACGGCACACTGCCGGTCCTGCGGGAACCGCGCCGCTTCGGCTTTCCCCGCCGCAACGCAGGCGGCGTCACCCGCCTCTCGCCAGAGAATCCTACCACCCGCCTGGACCCCTCGCGCACCGGCAAGGAAGCAGGTTCCCTCGAAACCACTTTGCGTCAGTTGGTCGTCGGCCAGGATGAGGCGATCTCCGAGATCGTCAATATCTACCAGATGCATCTCACCGGCCTGAATCCGCCTCAGCGGCCCATCGGCAACTTCCTGTTCCTCGGCCCCACCGGCTCAGGCAAAACCCGCATCGTCGAGGCAACCGCCGAGGCCCTCATCGGTACAGCCAGGGCCGTCACAAAAGTGGATTGCGCCGAGTTCCAGCACAGCCACGAGATCGCCAAACTCATCGGCTCCCCTCCCGGCTACCTCGGCCATCGTGAAACACATCCGCTCCTCAGCCAGGAGACCCTCAACCAGTACCATACCGAGCGCATGAAGCTGAGCTTCCTCCTCTTCGACGAAATCGAAAAGGCCAGCGACTCCCTCTGGAACCTCCTCCTCGGCATCCTCGACAAAGCAACCCTGACCCTCGGCGACAATCGCAAAGTCGATTTTTCTCGCACGTTGATCTTCCTGACCTCCAATCTCGGGGCCTCCGAGATGTCGGCCATGTTGAGCCCCCGCCTCGGGTTCCGCCCAACCGCACCCGCCGACGCCGAGACCGATGCCAAAATCGAACGTAGCGGCCTCGAAGCCGCCCGCAAGAAATTCACGCCTGAGTTCATGAATCGCCTCGACAAGGTCGTGGTCTTCAAGATGCTCGGAGAACCCGAATTGCGCCGCATCCTCGATATCGAGCTCGGCATGGTTCAGCAGCGCGTCTTCTGCGCCTCCCCCGAGCGCAGTTTCGTCTTCACCGTCACGCCCAACGCCCGAGAGTTCATCCTCCAGGCTGGCGTCGATAAGAAATACGGCGCCCGCCACCTGAAACGCGCCATCGAGCGCCTCATGGTGCAGCCGCTCTCCAACCTCATCGCCACCGATCAGGTCCGCGGCGGGGATCTCGTCCGCGTCGATTGCGAACCCGGAGCCACAGAGTTGAACTTCCAGCGCGAGGACGAGGGCCTGCCGATTCAGATCATGGCTGATATGGTCGATGCCCCGGTCCGCCTCTGGATGAAGGCCGCCGGCGCCACCGCCGCCGACGCCCAGAAATCACAGATCACCCGCGCTCCGCGCCGCTAACCCCGCGAAAAGCCTACCGCTGCGCCACCCGCGGGATCCCCCCAGGCCGCTGCTCGATGCGCACACGCGCCCCGTCGGCACTGCAATCCGGCAGTGGCTTCACCGTGTAGTAGTTCAACCCGTATCGCATGCTGCGATGCAAAGATTCCACGCACACCGGCTCGCCCACGGCCACCACTTTCCGCCAAAGTCCCCGCGACGACACCAGTTCATCCAGCACAGGAGCCGCACTCAGCTTGATGAACAACAACCCTGCCGCTGCGCCCCCCGCCACTACCGCCACTGCCGCCAATCGGCGGCCGTAGGCCTCCAGCAGCCACACACCGATCATCACCGGCATCACATACCCGAAGTACTCCCACGGCACTTCACCCAGGTTCGCCCGCCGCAACCCGAACATCAGCGACTCCGGCAGAATTGTCGCAACCACCGGGCAAAAAGCCAGCAGCATGGCTGCCAACGCCAACGGCCGCCTCGCACTACGGCACTGCTCCAAAGACACCGCAATGACAATGCAAAGCGGAGGCAGTAGCGGCAACACATACCCCGGCAGCTTGTTCGTCGAAAAGGAGAAGAACAGGAGCCCAAAGACGAATGTCGCTACCAGTATCCGGTGACGCCGCTCCTGCCAGACACCACGCCCCACCACGGCTAATAACGTCGGCCACGGGAACAGCGCTGCCGCCAGCACGGGCAGGTAAAACCAGACCGGCTGCTCGTGCTGCAACGCGTTTGTCGCAAACCGGGAAAAGTGATGCCGCAAAATGAAATCGTCGAAAAAGAGCCGCCCATGCTGCCAGAACATGGCTAAGTACCAGGGCCCGGCCACCACCACAGCCACGGCCGCCGGCAACCACCACGCCCGCCATCGCCGCCATCCGAAAAACAGCAGGGGCAACACCAATACGCCAGGCACCAGCCCCTTGGCCAGTAGTCCGAGGCCAAAGCAGAACCCGCACCCCGCCAGAGCCCGCCGCGAACCCGTTTCCACCCACAGGATTCCCAATAGCAGACACCCGTTAAAAGCCGCAGCCAGCGGCAAATCCGTCACCCCGATCTGGCTGTATGCGCTCCATCCCGCCGTCGTGGCCAGCACCAACGTCGCCATCCACGCTACACGCACACCATCCAACCGCCACAGCACCAGGAATTGCAGCAACAGATAGGCCAAGCTCAGCAACGCCACCGGGATCCGTGGCGACAGATCGGCGCCCAGGCCGGCTAAATGCCCTGCCGCCGTCAGCCAGTAGAGCAACGCCGGCTTCTCAAACCATGGCTCGCCCCACAGCCGTGGCGTCACCCAGTCCCCGGAACTCGCCATCTCCCGCCCAATGGCGGCATAGCGCGGCTCGTCTGGTCCTAGCAACCCGACGCTGCCTAGTCCATGCAGGTACACCGCGCCAACGACCGCAAGAAACAGCAGTAGAAAGACACAGGTGCGCAACGATGGGCCGGGCGGGGACACTCACCAGTATAATGGCGAGGATGGCCCGCACTCATACGTTTCTTCTCCTCCTGGCCTGGGGCGCGCTGCCCCTCGCCGCCGACGTCACCAACTGCGCCTGCGACGTCACCCGGCCCGAAACTCTCAAGGCCCGCGAGTGCAGCCTTTGTCTCGAAGCAGAGAAGCATCACGGCCCCGGTGAGTTCTTCACTCTAAAGGATGTCAACCCCCGCAAGCCCAACCGCTGGCTGGCGCTGCCTCAAGCCCACACACCAGGCCCGCACGCTCTGCATCTGCTGCCCAAGGAAACTCGCAACCGCTACTGGCGCTACGCCATCGAACAGGCCAGAGGAAAATTCGGCGACGAGTGGGGCATCGCCTACAACGGACAGATCATGCGCACTCAATGCCATCTCCACGTCCATGTCGGCCGCTGGATCAAGGCCGCCGATACAGCCAAGTTCAAGCTCGTCAAGCGCATCGAGGACTTCCCCGCCCCCGCCGATTCCGGCATCCTCATCCGCCCCGTCAAAGGCGGCTTTCTCGTTCTCACCGGCGAACAAATTATGGAAACAGCCCTGGTCCGCTAGCGCGCCTCCACACCAAGGAACCCAATGAGCCTCGTTGAGATTCAGAAACTGCCCACGGCAGATAACGCCGCCATCCTCCTCCATCCTTCCGATAACATCGCTATCGCCCGCCTCACCCTGCCCCCCGGCCAGGTGGTCGCCGTCCCGGGCTCTGAGGTCACACTGCGCGAAGCCGTCCCGGTGGGCCACAAACTTGCCCTGCGGCGCATCGAGGCCGGCGAGAATCTCCTCCGCTACGGCCAGATCATCGGCCTCGCCCTCAACACCATCGAACCCGGAGCCCACGTCCACACTCACAACGTCGGCTTTGATGAGGGCCAGCGCAGATACGAATTCCCCGAACACGAGACGCCCCTCCCCGCCCCGCCTGCCGAAGTGCCCACTTTCCAGGGCTACCTCCGCGCCGACGGCCGCGCCGGCACCCGCAACTACATCGCAGTCGTCGCCGCCTCCAATTGCGCCGCCCATACCGCCGAACTCATCGCCCATAGCTATCTCAACGAAACTCTCCCTGCCAACATCGACGGCGTCGTCGCCTTCCCCCACGGCGAGGGCTGCGGCCACGCCATCGGCCCAGATACCGTGCAACTCCGCCGCACACTTTTAGGGATCCTCGATCACCCCAACGTCACCGCCGCCATCGTGCTCGGCCTCGGTTGCGAGGTTAACCAGATCGATCAGTACCCCGGCTCCGCCCGCGTCGTCGGCATGACCCTCCAGGACAGCGGCGGCACTCTTGCCACCGTGGCAGCCGCCCGCCATGAAATCGCCCGCCTCATCGGGCAAGCCTCTGTCGACCACCGCATTACGCTCCCAGCCTCCAAAATCTGCCTCGGCCTCAACTGCGGAGGCTCCGATAGTTTCAGCGGCATCACCGCCAACCCAGCCCTCGGATTTTGCTCCGATGCCCTCGCCCGGCTCGGCGCCACCACCGTCCTGGCCGAAACACCGGAAATCGTCGGCGCCGAGCACCTCCTCGTGCGTCGCGCCCGCAATCGCGCCGTCGGCGAGCGCCTTCTCGAAATGATCCGTAGCTACAAAACCTACCTCGATCGCTTCGGCGGCAGTTTTGACGACAACCCCTCGCCCGGAAACAAAGAGGGCGGACTCACCAACATTCTCGAAAAGGCCCTGGGCGCCGTCGCCAAGGGCGGGACCTCCACTCTCAACGAAGTTGTCGATTATGCCGAGCGCATCCACGGCCCCGGATTCGCTTTCATGAATACGCCCGGCTACGACCCCGTCTCGCTCACCGGCCTAGCCGCCGGCGGCGTCAATCTCATCGCCTTTACCACCGGCCGTGGCTCCGCCATCGGCTTCCCCATCGTCCCCGTACTGAAGATCGCAACGAATACCCAAATCGCGCGACGAATGTTAGACAATATGGATATCAATGCCGGCACGATCGCCGACGGCGAGGCCACAGTCGAGCAAGTGGGCAATGACATCTTGCGGACACTGCTGAGCATAGCCTCCGGGGAACGTACCAAAAGTGAGCGTCTGGGACATCAGGAGTTTGTACCCTGGCGCATCGGGCCCGTTCTATAGGGGAACTATGCGAATTCTGCTGGTCGAAGACGAAAAACGTATCGCTGACTTCGTGCAACGCGGCCTCGAAAGCGCCGGCTACTCCATCGATCTCGCCGAAGATGGCCAGTCCGCACTCGACAGAATCCACGCCGCCGATTACGACCTCGTGATCCTCGATCTCATGCTGCCCGATATGGACGGCCTGGACGTTCTCGCCAAAACTCGCAATCGCAAGGTCAGCCCGCCCGTCCTCATCCTCAGCGCTCGCGGCGGCGTCGACGATCGAGTTCGCGGCCTCGAACTCGGCGCCGACGACTATCTCGTCAAGCCGTTTGCCTTCGTAGAACTGCTCGCCCGCGTTCGCGCCCTTCTCCGCCGTGGACAGCCCACCCCGGAGCGCCTCGTCATCGGAGACCTCGTGCTCGATTGCATCCGCCGCAAGGTCAGCCGCGCCAGCGAGCCCATCGACCTCGCGCCCAAAGAGTTCAGCATTCTCGAATACATGATGCGCAACCGCGGCCGTCCCCTCAGCCGCACCATGATCGTCGAACACGTCTGGGATATGGAATACGACGGCCTCACCAACATCGTCGACGTCTACATCCGCCACCTCCGCAGCAAAATCGACGAGAAGTTCCCCACCCGCCTCATCCACACTGTGCGCGGCATCGGTTATATGCTGGACACGCACGATAAGCCTTCAGCCAATAGTGGGAAGCCGCCGCAGGAGTAACACCCGCCCCTTCCCTCCTGCATGTTGTAGTCCCATGTTGAACTGGCTCGATCATCTTGGTATCGTTGGCCGGGCCGCGCGCGGGTTGCGCATGCGGTTGACGCTCAGCTACGTTCTCCTCTTTACCCTCGTCCTAGTCAGCATCGGCTTCGTCTTTCGCCAGGCTCTCGACCTCGTCCTCGACCAGCAAAGTGAACGCGTTCTCGACGAGTCCTGGAGCGCTGTCCGCGGCTTCCTCCGCATTCAAAACAGCGAACTGGTCTGGGCCTACGATCCCGACGATTCCGGCGAGGCCTACGCAGTTGAGCGCCTCCGCCGCGTTCTGCTCCTAGCCGACCCCCAGGGCAATATCCTGGAGATCTCCAACGGTTATGCCGCCCTGGGAGAGGAAAGCCCAGACCAGATCCGCCGCATCGTCGGAAAGACCCAACCCGTCACCGAGACACGCACGGACCGCAACGGCGCCGTCTACATCGTGCGCAAGGGAATCATTCGCGACCAAGGCAAGGAGTATTTCCTGGCCATCGGCCTTCCAGCAGAAGATACGCTTCACGTCTCCGATCGTCTCGTCCGGCTCTACTTCACCTCCGTGCCGGTAATGCTCCTCGCCATCATCATCCTCGGCTGGTATGCCGCCGGACGCGCCCTTCAACCGTTACAGCAGGTCGCCCAAGCCGCGGAAACCGTCGCAGCCGGCGATCTCAGCATGCGCATTCCACCCCGCGGCACCGGCGATGAACTCGATCAGCTCAGCGCTACATTCAATCACATGATGGAGCGCCTCGGCCTCAGCTTCCATCAGATTCAGCAGTTCTCCATCGACGCTTCCCACGAATTGCGCACGCCCGTTACCGCCATCCGCGGCCAGCTGGAAGTGGCGCTCTTTACGGCCGAGACCAAGGAGCAGTACCGTGAGGCGATCGAGACCGCCCTCCAGGATGTCGAGCGCCTCGGCCAGATCCTCAACTCGCTTCTCCTCCTCGCCCAAGCCGAATCCGGCCAGTTGATTCTGCAGAAATCCAAACAGGACCTCTCCGAAATCATCCAGGAGCTTGTCAATCAGTTCCGCTTTGTCGCCGACGAGAAACAGATCCGCCTGCGAGCCATCGCTCCTTCCTCCGTTTTCGCCGAGGTCGATCGCGCTCAGTTCGGCCGCCTCGTCAACAGCCTCCTCGGCAACGCCGTGAAATACACCCAGCCCGGCGGCAACGTGGATGTGATTCTCTCCGAGGACGGAGGCGAGGTTTGCCTGACCGTCGCCGACGACGGTCCCGGTATCGCCGCCGACCACCTGCCGCACGTCTTCGAGCGCTTCTACCGCGTTCGCGACGGCGATCGCGACGACGACAAGGGCATTGGTCTTGGTCTGGCCTTTGTCGCGTGGATCGTCAAGGCCCACGGCGGCCGTCTCAGTGTCTCCAGCGAGCCAGGCCACGGCGCCACCTTTGAGATCACTATCCCCGCCAGATAACTCCCGAGCGCGGCACCGCCACGGTCAGGCGTATATGCCCGGCGCTTCGTGCCCGATCGTCTGGACGTACTCGACATACGTGCCCGGGTAGACACGCGGAATGCGCTCCGTCCCGGATTCGCCGCCTAGCTCCAGAACCCGCGAGCCCAAACCGCGCAGAAACGTCCGGTCGTGCGACACGAAAATCATCGTACCTTCAAAGTCCTTGAGAGCATCCACCAACATCTCCTTGGTGGCAAGATCCAGGTGGTTGGTGGGCTCGTCCAGCACCAGAAAATTCGGCGGATTGTAGAGCATGCGCGCCATCGCCAGACGCGACTTCTCGCCGCCGGATAGCGAGCGGATCCGTTTCTCCACGTCGTCGCCGCAGAATTGGAACGCGCCTGCCAGCGTGCGCAGCGAGCCAATGCCGTCCTGCGGAAAGTCGTTCTGCAGTTGCTCGCCAACCGTCAGATCAGGATCCAGCACGTCCAACGATTGCTGGGCAAAGTAGCCCATGTTGAGGCTGGCGCCAAGACGGATGCTCCCGGAATCGGGCTGCGTCACACCCGCGATCATCTTGAGCAGCGTCGTCTTCCCTGCCCCGTTCCGCCCCATCACGGCCCACCGCTCACCGCGGCGGATCGTAAGATCCAGCCCATCGTAGATCACCCGCGAGCCGTAGCTCTTGTGGATGTCTTCAATCACCGCCACCTGATCGCCGGAGCGCGGCGGCGTCCGGAACTCGAACTTCACCACCGATCGTTGCTTCGGGAGCTCCAGGCGCTCCACCTTGTCCAATGCCTTGATGCGGCTCTGCACCTGGGCCGCCTTGGCCGCATGGGTCTTGAAGCGCTCGATAAACCGGTTCTGCTTCGCCAGCATCGCCTGCTGACGCGCGAAAGCAGCTTGCTGGTTGGTCTCGCGGATCGTCCGCTCGCGCTCGTAGAAATCGTAGTCGCCGCTGTAACAGATGATCTCGCCGGAGTCGATTTCTGCAATTTTGGAGACGATGCGGTTCATGAAATCGCGGTCATGCGAGGTCATGAGTAGCGCGCCGGGGTACGATTTCAGAAACTGCTCCAGCCAGATGATGGACTCGATATCGAGGTGGTTGGTCGGCTCGTCCATCAGCAGCACGTCGGGACGGCCCAGCAGCACACGCGCCAGCGCCACGCGCATCTTCCACCCGCCGGAAAGCGCTCCGACGTCTCCATCAATCTGATCCTCGTGGAAGCCGAGTCCCGCCAGCACTTCGCGGGCCTGCGCCTCCAGAGTGTAGCCGCCCAGGTGCTCGTACTCTTCCTGAACTTCTCCGAAACGCGCCAGAATCCGGTCCATGTCGTCCGCCTGTGCGGGGTCGTTCATGGCGCGGTGCAGATCTTCCAGCTCGTGGTGCAGATCACCCACCCGTCCGCTGCCGGCGATAGCCTCATCCAGCACGGGGCGGCCCGTCATCTCCTCCACATCCTGGCGGAAATAGCCGATGGTGAGCTTCTTGGGAACCGAAACCTCGCCCTCATCGGCCTCTTCTTCGCGCATCACCATGCGGAAAAGCGTGGTCTTGCCGGATCCGTTCGGCCCTACCAGACCAACCTTCTCACCGGGGTTCAATTGAAAGGAAGCTTCTACAAAAATGAGCTGCTTGCCGTACTGCTTGTTGATATTCGAAAAAGAGATCATCCGCTCTTTCCAAGGTAGCAGAGGGGTAGCAGAGACCGCCGCTCAGCGCAGCCGCGCGAAGCGCAGGTCCCACACTCGCGCCTCACCGGCGCTGAGCCCAACCACTTTGCCGGCGGCGTCCCGGAGAAAGAAGATGGACCCTCCGGCGGCCGTCACAAATCCATCGCGGAATGTAGCCCGCAGAGTCACCGGAGCATTCCGGCCAATCCGATAAGTCAGCTCACCTCCAGGCGCCAGCGCCACCACCAACCGAGAAGCCGTCTCCGCACTCTCGTACTCGCCCGCCAGCGCACCTAATTCGCCCTTGGATGGCCGGGCGGGCTCGACGCGGACAAACTGCACCTCATCATCGGGCGTCCGCATCCACAAGCTCACCGGCCCGCCGTTCTGTTCCTCGAAGCGGACCTCCCCTCCACCCAACTCAAACCGTCCCTCGGCAACAGGCTTCAGTTCCCCGGAGGAACCAACCGCCGCCAGCCGGCCGTCCTTCCACGTCAATTCCAGCACCGTGTTGTCGCGCGTCTTGCGGTACAGCCCCGCCAGCGCTTGCAGCTTGGCCGGGTCAGCCGCAAAGGCGGCGGCCGCGGCCGCTTTGCCGCCGGTCCAGAGCCGTGCCGTTTCGCGGCCCAGCCGCGACGCATTCGCCTGCGCGGAGTTGCACATCACGGCGACGGACACACCCAAATCCGGATACCGCCCCAGCCAGGTGCGGTACCCGCCCGTCGCGCCGGAATGCGATACCTCCCGCAGGCCGTCGGTGCGGATCACCATCAGGCCTGCCGCATAGGAGATCGTCCGTCCGCCGCGCAACTGCGCCGGCTTCTGCTGGGCTTGGACAAACTCGGCCCCGCCCACCTTGGCCTGGGTGAAGTTCTCGTTCCACTTGAGCAGGTCCCCCACCGTCGTCAGCAACCCGCCCGCTCCGATGATGTTCTCAATCGGCGTCTGTTGCACATACCCCTGGCCGGCGGGTCCGTAGGCCAGCGCGCGCCTGGGCACGACTGTACGAAAGTTCTCCCGCCAACGGGATTCCGTCATGCCCAGCGGACCGAAGATCTTCTCCTGCGTATAGGCCGAGAACGTCTTGCCGTTGCCCAGCGCCCGCTCGATTAGGATCGTGGCGATGTTGAATCCAGTGTTGGTGTAGCTGTAGTGTGTGCCTGGATCGAAATTCAACGCGCGCTGCTGCGCCGCCATCTGCAGCAAGTCTCGATTCGTGTAAACAAACGTGCCCTCCTCTGCCCCGCCAAACGCTGCAATCGGGCGCCATTCCCGCATTCCGCTGATGTGGCTGATCACCTGCCGGATCGTCAGCGGCGCGCCGTAGTCCGCCAGTTCCGGCAGGTACTTCCGCATCGGATCGTCCAATGAGATCTTGCCTTCCTGCGCCAGCAGCATCAGCGCCGCCGCAGTGAACTGTTTGGCCACCGAGCCGCTTTCAAACACTGTCTCCGGCGTAATGGCCACGTTCCGTTCCAGATCAGCCATGCCGTATCCCGCCGTCAGAACCACCGTTCCTCGCTCCGCCACACCCACCGCGCAGCCCGGTGTATGCGTGTTGAATCCTGCGAAAATGCGGTCCACCTCGCCTTTGCGGGAGGCGGTTTGCGCCGGGCATAGCGCTGCCAAGGCCAGGGTAGCGGTCAGCGTGATGATCAGAATCTGCAATCGCATATTGAGTTGTAGGGTAGCACTGCCGCCCAGGTCGCACGGTGGCCAAAAAAACTGCATAATCCGAAGAGCCTGATTCGTATCCGGTAGTGAAGGAAGCGGCAGAATGGAAGCTGGACAGGTGGCACAACCTAACGTCGGTACAACCTGGAAAGCAGCCGCACGGGAAGAGGCGGGCTTCGCCGAGCTCGTCCACACACACCAGAGCATGGTGTACAGCCTGTGCTGGCACTTCTTCCGCAACCGGGCGCTGGCTGAGGAGATCGCCCAGGACGTCTTTCTTCAGTTGTTCCGGAGTCTCGATTCCATCGAGTCACCCCAGCATCTGGAGGCGTGGCTGCGGCGGACGGCCAGCAACCGCTGCATCGATCACTATCGCAAACGCGGCCGCCAGGGCGAGGTGCCGCTGGAAGGGCTGGTGGAGCCGGCCTCGCCCGTGCCAACGGGCGATCCGCTGATGATCGGCATGGTGCGCAAGCTGGTGGCCTCGTTGCCCGACGCTCAGCGCATGGTGGTGGTTCTCCGCTATCAGGAGGACCTCGACGCCACCGAGATCGCCACCACGCTCGGCATGCCCGTACAGACCGTGTGGAGCCACCTGCGCCGCGCCATCGCCATGCTGCAGGAAAAGGCCGGGCGCAAAGCGAATGCCGCCCCCAAGGAAGGTAACTGATGGACCCCCTAGAGAACGACTTTCGAGAAGCGTTAAGCCGCGAACCGGCGCCGGATTGGTTTGCCGAGCGCGTGATGGCGCGCGTGCGGGAGCAGAAGCCACAGCCCAAGCAGAGCCTCGGCTGGCTGCGCTGGGCGGCGGCCGTGGCCATGGTGGTGGTGGTGATTGGCGGTGTCCGTTTTGACCAGGTTCGCCGGGAACGTCTGGCCGGCGAGCAGGCCAAGCAACAGTTGATGCTTGCGCTGCAAGTCACTGGATCTAAGCTACATATGGCCCAGGTTCGCGTCCAGTCGATCGATCGGCCCAGACCGGAATAATCACTTTTGTCGAGGAGATAGTCATGCGTTACCAATTCGTGCTCGCTCTAGCTGTGTCCGTTGGCGCCCTCGCCGCGCAGCAGCTCAAATTTACCGCCGCCTTCGAAAGACTGTCCGAGAAGGCAACGGAAACCGTCAACGTTTCGCTGGATCCCCAAACCCTGGGCTTCGCCTCCAAGTTCCTCTCCGATGGCAACAAGGACGAGGCGCAGGCCAAGAAAGTGGTTTCCAAGCTAACCGGAATCCAGGTGCGCAGCTTTGAGTTCGACAAAGAAGGCGCCTACACGGAGGCCGACGTCAACGACATCCGCGCCCAGGTGAAAGGGCCGGAGTGGTCGCTCATCGTGTCGAGCCGCAGTAAGAAAGACCGCGAGTCGGCCGAGATCTACCTCCACCGCGATGGCGGCCTGGTGATCATCGCCGCCGAGCCCAAGGAACTCACCGTCGTCAACATCATGGGCAAGATCGATCCCAGTGAGCTGCGGAGCCTCGGCGGTCAGTTCGGGGTGCCGAAGAACATCATGCCCGAAGGCGCCACGCCGAAGCCCTCGCCCGCCAAGGCGAAAGACAAAGACGAGGACGAGGAGTAAGCCGTGCGACGCCTCATACTCAGCGCGCTTCTGATCCTCTCTGCCCTTCCGGCCGGAGCCGCGTCCTTCCAATCCATCGTGGAGAAAGTGGAGTCCGATCTCGGCGTGCGCAAGGTGCGGATGCCCGGCGTTGGGCTGCTGGTCAACAGCTTCGTCTTCGTGAAGCGGCCGGGCGGGGCCAGTTCGCTCAACCTGGCGACCTTTGAGGGTGAGATGTCCCGCTTTCAGGCCGCCGTGCAGCGCGCCGCCGGCCGGGAGTGGAAACCAATGGTGACCGTCCGCTCCAAGCGGGACAAGGAGGACGTCATCATCTACGTGCGTGCCGACAGCAGCAAGTTCGAGTTGCTCATCGCCAGCAGCGAATCCGGTGAGGCCACGCTCGTGCAGTTAAAACTGGAGGGCAAGAGGATTCTGGATTGGCTTCGCGATCCGGTGCAAATGAACGGAACAGTGTCCACCAGCATCCAGTGATGGAGAATTCCGCAATCTGCACTTTCAATGAAACCTCACCGTGCGGACTGACATCCAATCACATGACAAAGCTTCCCGGTGCAGCGCAAGCGGCCGGAGCGGCAAGGAGAAAACATATGAACCAGGAAGAACGCTACCGCGTACTTCTGCAGGATTTGCTCGCGGAGTACACCCCCTCAGAGCTTGATAAGGAAGCGCTCGTCATTACGCAGCAGGCCGATGAGCTGGACACCATCCAGTCCACTGAAAACCGCAATATGGCAGTTGGCCGGCTGAGCGCCCACGCGCGCCGCCGCCAGGAGATCAAGCTCGCTTTGCGGCGCCTCGACGCCGGCGAATACGGCGAATGCATCGATTGCGAAGAGCCCATCGCACCCAAGCGGCTGCAAGTCGTCCCGTGGGCCGAGCGTTGCGTCATCTGCCAGGAAGCGCACGAGCGCGAACAGGCGCACAATCCGGCTGACGCCGCCGGCGATTCCGATGAGGAACTGCCGGTTGCCAGCGGATGGCGCAAGGCCGCCTAAAAACAGCCGTCCCGCCGTGATATAGTCCTAGGCTGCATGTCAGCAGCCACCCCCACATCCGTGATCGCTCTTTCGTTGCTCTGCCTGGGCTTGGGCTGTGCGCAGACCAAGCCCGGCGAGTGGCGGCCCCTGTTCGACGGGAAATCCCTCCAAAACTGGAAGGAAACGCCGTATACGGACAAGGGCGCCGTGCGCGCCGAGAAGGGCGAACTAACCCTCGGTGTCGGCAAGCCCATGACGGGCGTGCGCTGGGTGGGCCCGGACCTCCCCAATGCCGATTACGAGGTGCGCTTCGAGGCTGTCCGCCTGCAAGGTTCGGACTTCTTCGCCATGTTGACGTTTCCCGTCGGCGATGACTTCTGCACGTGGGTGACAGGCGGATGGGGCGGCGATATCGTCGGGCTGTCGAACCTTGACGACGCGGACGCAGCGGACAACGATACGCGCGCGTATTTTACCTTTGAGACCGGCCGCTGGTATGCGTTCCGCATTCGCGTGACGCTCGAGAAGTTCACGGCCTGGATCGACGAAAAGCCCGTGACCGATGTGGAAATCTCGAGAAGAAAAATCGGACTCCGGTACGGAGAGGACAAACTCTCCGTACCGTTCGGTTTTACCTCTTACAACACCAAAGGCGCACTGCGGAAGATCGAGTTCCGCGAATTGCCTGTCAGGCGCTAACCGTCCAGCTTCCAGCCGGAACGGTATTCCCGCTTCAGGTAGTCGTTCGCCTCCGGCATATTGGTCACTCGCCCCGTCTTGGCGTCGTATTCCAGCTTCTTGCCGGCGCGGTGTGCCACTAGGCCCAGCAACATCTGCTCCATCATCGTGCCCGAGTATTCAAAGTCACAATGCGTCTTGGAACTCGTGCCGTGGGTGA
Organism: Bryobacterales bacterium; assembly: GCA_016721425.1. Classification (GTDB taxonomy): domain Bacteria; phylum Acidobacteriota; class Terriglobia; order Bryobacterales; family Bryobacteraceae; genus Paludibaculum. Next base: position 416,210 of record JADKID010000007.1, read on the forward strand.
CGTTGTTGTTCTGGCCTTTGCAGGCTGCCAGCCATTCGCGCTGGAACACGTCGCCCGGGCGGCTAGCGGTTGGCAGCGGCTTCCCTTCCTTCTGCAGCGCCAACGCGGCCTCGACGTCCGGGTTAGGCATGCCCAGTGCGGCAGGTATGCCGTTAATCATCTGCACCGTCGGGAACCCGTTGGCGCCCACCTCCGCGCTCGGCATTCCGGTCATGCCGGGAGGCGGCGCGGGACGATTGCCGGGGCCGCGGGGCGGTCCGCCGGCGGGCGGGCGGCGCTGTGGGCTACCCTGTGTGGTCTGGCCAGTACCCATGATGAGCGGCAGGACCTCGTTGGAAGCGCGCCGCTTGTAGTACGTCAGATCGCCATCATCGTTGTTCGGGATGATCACACGCGTCGTGAAATCAGCAAAAATGCTACCCTTGGTGCCTTCGAAGATGGCGCCGTTGCCCACCCGCGACAGGTCGATATAGCCCTTCGGGGCGTCGGGCTTCAATCCGCCCTGATACCACACGATCTCGATGGGTCCTCGCCAGCTATTGGCCGGATGGGCGAAGTGGGCCTTGAGCTTCACGGGCGTGATATCGGGGTTGTACTTATCGGTCACGTTCGAGTCCACCTCGATGGAGGTGGGCACGCCTGCGTCGATCGCGTTCCACAGCAGGTCCATCGTGTGCGCGCCCATGTCGCCCATCTGGCCCACGCCGAAGTCGCGGTACATGTTCCAGAACAGGCAGTTCAGTCCGTTGGAGCCGCCAAAGTACTGGGGGCTGTACGGGTGATACGGCGAGGGGCCAATCCACTGCTCGTAGTGCAGGAACGACGGAGCCGTGCCCTCGCCGGCAGGATAGGTCGGCCGCGGCAACTGCCGCGCGTCCCAGCCGTGCACCCTCTTCAGTTCACCGATGGCGCCATCGAGGATCAACTCGCGCAGCCGCTCAAAGTTGGGATAGGCGTGGCGCTGCGTGCCGTGCTGGGTGGCGATCTTGGTCTTGTTCTTCTGATAGTTGGCGCGCAACGTCCTGATCTCGTCCACGCTGATGCCCATCGGCTTCTCGCAGTAAACGTGCATGCCACGGTTCATGGCCCAGTTGGCGATGAATGCGTGGTGGTGGTCGGCGGTGCAGATGATCACCGCTTCCACGTCCTTCTGATCCATCACCCGGCGCCAGTCCCAGTGGAGCTTCGCCTTCGGGAAGAGGATCGATGCCTCTTTCGTGCGGTTCTCGTTGATGTCGCACAGCGCCACCACGTTTTCGTCGCGGAGCACGTTGTAGTGAGCCGTACCGCGGCCCCACACGCCAATCAGCGCCACGTTCAGGCGGTTGCTGGGGGCCGATTGCCCGCGCAGTGAGCCGCTCTTCAGGATCGTCAGGCCAGCGGCGGATTTCAGAAGTTCTCGTCGTTGCATAGGTCAAGGTCCTCGCGAATATAGTATCCGACCTTGGAGGTCTTTTGTTAGCGGGGCGACCAACCCGATTAGTGGAGACTCGGCCAGTCCGGCTTCCGCTTCTCCCGATTGGCGTGAATCCCTTCTCGCAGGTCAGCAGACCGCACTGTCCGATCCGTATACTCCACCGCCAACCGCCCCGCCGTGGCCCAGCTCATCTCCCGGCTCTTCTGTACAAAATCCAACCCCCGCCGCAGCGTCTCCTGGCTGGCATTGGCCAACTGGCGCGCTGTCGCAGTCGCCCGGTCATCCAGCTCAAACGGCGGCACTACCTCATGCACCAACCCGTATTGCTGCGCATCGCCGGTCCCAAACACCCGCCCCGTCAACGACAACTCCACCGCGCGCCGCTCCCCTATCGCCAACGCCACCGCCCGATGCGCCACAAATGGCCAGTGCCCCACGCGAATCTCCGTCAGCCCAAACTGCACCCCTTGGGCCGCCAGCACCACGTGACAATTGGCGATCAACCCAATTCCTGCCCCTGCCACCGCACCCTGCACCGCCGCCACAATCGGCTTGTGATAATGCACCCCAAACGTCAACAGCTCCTCGTGAACGTCACCCAACTCCGGCCCGTTTGGCATCAGCAACTCGTTCATTTCCAGTCCGCTACAAAACACCGGACCGCTCGCGTCCAGCAACACACAGCCCACCGTCCGGTCCTTTCCTGCGTCCAGTAGAGCCGCCACCAGTTCGTGGCAGATAGCTTCGTCCAGCGGGTTCCGCGCATCCGGGTTGTTCAGGGTCAGGCGCAGCACCCGCTCCTCGCGGGTAATCAACAGGTGGCTCATGGGTGTCGCTCCATTTTAAGACATCCATTCCCGCAGTAAATTCCCGCGAGACCGTCAAAGATTTCTGAACCCTTCCGGATACTTGAAGAGTCCGTAAGGAATGGAGCGTCGGCTCCCGTTCGTCAGTTCTTCGACATCCCTCCGTCCGCTGAGGGGACTCCCCGGTTGTAGTCTTCAGGCGGCGCAGGTGCGTCTACAGTATGGAAGTGCGATCTAGGAGATGTTGCAGTGAAAGAAAAAGGCGTCGTGAAATGGTTCAATGCCGCAAAGGGCTACGGCTTCATTCAGCGGCACACCGGCGAGGACGTGTTCGTGCATTTCAGCGCGATCCAGATGTCCGGCTACCGGACACTCGATGAGGGTTGGGAGGTTGAGTTCGAGCTCAAAACAGGCCCCAAGGGCCTGCAGGCGGAAAACGTCACCCGCGCATCGTAAGACAGCCCGCAATACTGAAAAACCGAGGCGGCTCTGGAGAGGCAGCCTCGGTCTTTGCGTGTTGTCGCAGAGCGGTTAAGGAGCCGGCGCGCCCAACGGCTGTCCCGTCTGGGGACGGACAGGTTTGTTCAACGGCGCGCCGGGGAACTCCTGCACGGGCGTCTTCAGATTGGACGGGAGCACGGTCACCCTTGTTCCGATGTCGAAGAGCGTCCAGATCATGAAGATGGCAAGAAACAGCAGGCCGCCCAGGAAGATCACCGCATTGAACTTGTCATGCCGCAGGTGCATGAAAAACAACGCCACCAGTGATGCCTTCACGGAGGCAATCAACAGCGCCACCACCGTGTTCATGCTTCCAAAATCCAGGTACGACGCGTAGACCGTCACCACGGTCAGCACCAGCAGCGCGCCCAGCACTTTCGCATAGGTCACCGGCCCCGTGACGGGATGAGTGTGTTCAGCAGTATGTTCCATGTCTGTGGGGCCTCCTTAGGAAATCAGGTACATCAGCGGGAAGACGTAGATCCAGATCAGATCCACCAGGTGCCAGTACAGCCCCGTGATATCTACCGGACTGTAGTATTCGGAGGAAAAATCCCCCCGGATCGTGCGGAATAGGATCCAGGCGATGACAATCATGCCAAGCAGCACATGGATACCGTGCAGCCCAGTCATCATGAAGTAGAAGCTGAAGAACATGAACTGCCCGGGCACCGTGTCTCCCTGGTGCGAGTAGTACTTGCCGGGCAACAACCCCTCGTGGAACTTGTGGCTGTATTCGTTGTACTTCACCCCCATGAACACCCCCGCGCAGAGCAGCGTGATCAACAGGAAGAGGATGCACAGGTTGCGCTTGGATGTCTGAGCCGCCCACACCGCCAGCACCATGGTGAAACTGGAAATCAGCAGCACCACCGTGTTGATGGCGCCCATCGTCTTGTCCAGGTGGTGGTGCGCGGCCAGGAACGCCTCAGGATGCCGCGCGTGCATGATGCCGTAGCCGACGAAAAGTCCGCCAAACAGCAGAACTTCGGTCACCAGGAACAGCCACATCCCGATCTTGGCGGCATCAAACTGCTGCCCCATGTCGCGGAAGTGGTGCTGTAAAAACGGCGAGTGGCCGTGATGCCCGGTTTCAGTGGTAGGTGTCGCTGTACTCATTGGAAACGTCTCTCAGATCTCGGCCGCGCTCGGTGTGCCGCTTCTTCCACGCCCACCAGGGCGCGGTTGGGGCGATAGTCATAGGGCCGTGCTTCAGCACCGGCTGGCCATCGAAGTTGTGCATCGTGGGCGGGCTCATCGCCTCCCACTCCAACGTCCGGCCGCCCCATGGATTCGCCACCGCCGTCTTCGGCTTGCGCAGCGAGGCCAGCAGGTAGGCCAGAATCAGGAACAGGCCCGCGGCCAGCAGCCAGCTGCCGATCGTCGATGCCACGTGCAGGCTCTGAAACTCCGGCAGATAGTTGTAATAACGCCGCGGCATCCCGCGGCTGCCCAGAACAAACTGCGGCAGAAATGTTGCGTTGAAGCCGAGGAAGACCAGCACGCAGCCAATGGATGCCAACGTCTCGTTATACATCCGGCCAAACATCTTCGGCCACCAGTAGTGGATGCCCGCCAGCAGCGCGATCAGGTTCGATCCCGCCATCACATAGTGAAAGTGCGAAACCACAAAATACGTGTCATGCAGGTGTACGTCTGTCGACAGCGCCGCCAGGAACAAGCCCGTCAATCCGCCGATCGTAAAGATCAGCAGGAAGCTGATCGCATACTGCATCGGCGCATCCAGCGAGATTGACCCGCGCCACATCGTCGCAATCCAGTTGAACACCTTGATCGCCGAAGGAATCGCGATGAAGAACGTCAGGAAGCTGAAAATCGCTCCGGCAAACAGGCTCATGCCGGCCACGAACATGTGATGCGCCCAAACCAGGAAGCCCAGCAGCGCAATCGCCACGGACGAGAACGCAATGGCCTTGTAGCCGAAGATCGTCTTCTTGCTGAAGGTCGGGATCACTTCCGAAATCACCGCCATCGCCGGCAGGATCATGATGTAGACCGCCGGGTGCGAGTAGAACCAGAAGAAGTGCTGGAACAGCACCGGGTCGCCGCCCAGCTGCGGGTCGAAAATGCCTACCCCCAGCACACGCTCCATCACCAGCAGCAGCAACGTGATGCCCAGCACCGGAGTCGCCAGGATCTGGATCAGCGCCGTCGAATACATCCCCCACGCAAACAGAGGCAGCTCAAACCAGCCCATGCCTGGCGCGCGCAGCTTGTGAATGGTGGCAATGAAATTGACGCCCGTGAAGATCGAGCTGAACCCCAGCACAAACGCCGCCATCACCATCAACGTGACTCCGCCGCCCGTCGTCGTCGAGTACGGCGTGTAGAAAGTCCAACCCGTGTCCACGCCACCCATCACCAACACCACAACGGCCATCACCGCGCCGGCCCAGTAGACGTAAAGACTCGTCAGGTTTAGCCGTGGAAAGGCCACGTCCTTGGCGCCGATCAGCAGCGGGAGCGCGAAGTTGCCCAGCGCCGCCGGAATCGCCGGGATGATCACCAGAAACGTCATGATCGCCCCATGCAGCGTGAAGACCCGGTTGTACACCTCCGCCGTCATAATCGTGTGCTTCGGCGACAGCAGTTCAATCCGGATCAGCAGCGCGAACATTCCGCCGACGAAAAAGAAGAACATCACAGACCACATGTACATCAGCCCGATGCGCTTGTGATCCACCGTCGTCAGCCAGCTCAGCAGCCCCTTGGGATAGTCGAGATAATCGGCGTGTTCCGCCGCGTTTGCGTTGCCGTGCGTTGTCAAAGCTTCTGCCATGTTCAATTCCCTCTTGGTATCCCCGTCTACTGCAACGACTTGATGTACTCAACCACGCCCAGAATCTCGCGCTCCCGCAGCAGACCCTGGAACGTCGGCATGATCGGCTCGTAACCCTGCACCACCATGGCCTGCGGCATCAGGATGGACTGCCGGATATAGTTGGCGTCCACCGGGTAGTCCTTGCCGTCAGTCCCCTTGTGCACGTTGCCCCAGATGCCCTTCCACGTCGGCCCCTGGCCCTTGGTCCCGTCCAGCGAATGGCACGTAGCGCATCCCTTGTTCTCGTAAACCAGCTTGCCCAAATCTTTCAACGGCATCTTGCGCACCTGCTCGTCGCCCTCGCGCAGAAACACCTCATATTGCTCGGGCGTGTCAACGAAGATCCGCGCCAGCATGTCCGAATGGCCCTTCCCGCAATACTCGGCACAGAACACCTGCTGCACTCCGGGTTCGGTCGCGGTAAACCACATCTCCGTGTACCGCCCAGGAATCACGTCCCGCTTCAGCCGGAAGCCCGGCACATAGAAACTGTGAATCACGTCTTCGGAGTTCATCACGAGCTTCACCGGCTTGTTCAGCGGTACGTGCAGGTCGTTTAGCGTCCGCGTTCCGTCCGGATACTCGAACTGCCAAACCCACTTCTTGCCCGTCACCACGATCTCGATGGAATCGTTCGGCGCTACCCAGGCCTTCACATAGCCCTTGAAGCCCCAGAAGAAGATCAGCATCACCACGATCAACGGGATGATGCTCCAGATCAGTTCCAAACGAGTGTCATGGGTAATATGGGGCGTCACTTCCTTGTCGGAGCGCCGCTTCCACTTGCGCGCTGCATAGAAGATCAGCGCTCCGTTGAAGAAGAAGAAGAAGATCGTGAGGTAGACGATGAACATATACAGTCCATCGACATCGCCCGCATGTGTCGCCGCCGCTTTGGGCAGCATCCAGTTCTGAAACCAGTTCATTTCGCAGTCACCATTTGCCGATTCGCATACAACGCCCTACGCTCCCGCAACCAGAGCCTGAGCAGCAAAAATCCAAAAAATCCCAGCGCCGCCACGCCGCTCATGCGCATGAAGTTCCGCGCAAACGGCACGTAACTCTGCGCCGCCGGATCGTAGTGGAAGCAGTACAGCAACAGGCGCTCACCCACGCCATACCTCTCGCCCGCCGCCTCGGTCAGCGCCAGCCGGATATCCAGCGGTTTGAACTTCACGCCATACAGATACCGGCTGATCATGCCCTCCGGCGACAACACATAAATGGCCGCGGCGTGCGCATACTGGCCGGTCTTGGGATCCAGCTTGTAGCCAAATCCAATTTCGCTCGCCAGCTTCGCCGCGTTGCCGTCCTGGTCAGACAGAAAGTGCCAGCCGCTCGTCGGCCGCTCGTACGACGCCAGATACGCCGCCTTCTTGTTGTTCGCCAGCCCGTAGTTCTCCGTCGGGTCGATCGATATCGTCACCACTTCAAACTCGTTTCCAATCGTGAGCGGCAGCTTTCGCAGCGCGTCCGTCTGCCCGTTCAGCACCAGGTTGCACAACATCGGGCAGGAGTAGTAACCCAGGTTCAAAATGACCGGTTTGCCCTTGGAGAAGTACTCGCGCAGTTCGTGCGAATACCCGTCCTCGGCCACAAACTTCAACCCCAGGTCTATCTTCTGCCCCAGGTGCTCTGTGATGGCTACGCCCTCCAGTTCTCTGGGCGTCCGCTCGTCAGCCGTCTGCGCGCACAAGGGCAGCACAGCGGCGGCGAGAGCAGTAATCCAGGCGAGGCGTAGCATCATTTCTCCTATTCAATCTCAATGACCGGCTTTAGCCGGCGCCGCTGGCGCCGCAGGCGCCGCAACCGGCGTCGCGCCCGCCGCTCCGGCAACCGGGGCCGCCACCGGCGGATTCGCTCCGCCCGCCGCGCCACCCGGCAGCTCCACTTTCACCGCGTAAGACTTGGTGTTGTACGCCACCTTGCCGCCATCCCCAAACTCGGCCGCCACAATCTCGATAGCCCGGTCGATCGGCATCCGCACAACACCCTGCTCTTTATTGATGTAGCTGTAGCGGTGAAGTTGCTCATCTTCTCGATCGTGTACCGCTTGCAGTTCCGCGCTCGACACGCCGCTATACTGCTCAAACTCCACCTGCTCGTAGGCCACCGTGTACAGCCAGTAGATGCCCACAATGAACACCACCAGCACCGCGATCACCGAGGCCGAAACAATGGCAATGGCGCCCGACTTCGGCTCGTGCCTGTCGAAATCGGTGCCCTCCACCAGGATCGCCGTCTCCGGGGCGGAAGCGTCGCTATGTGCTTTCGGATCTTCGTTCATCATCGTTCCGCTCCTCTCCTATACGTTGTGGAAGGCCAGGCATTGGTCCAGCCTGGGATCGCCCACCGGCACCAAAGGCTTCTGCCGCAATCCGGCCCAGAACACCAACCCGTACGTGCTGCCAATCGCCAGGAACGCCACCGGATCCATCCAGCTGATCGCCACGCCCTTGCCGTGCAGCACCGGCATGATCTGCCAGTAAAGATCCACGTAGTGCATCAGCATCATCCACCCGGCGAAAAAGCCCAGCAGCTTCATGTTCCGCTTGCTCGCCCTCGGCATCAGCGTGAAGAACGGAATCGCGAAGTGGCAGAAGATCAGGATCGGCCGGAATGCCGACCACGACCCCACCAGCCTCCGCTGATACCACACGTTCTCTTCCGGCAGATTGCCGTACCAGATCAGCATGTACTGCGAAAACGTCACATACGCCCAGAACACCGTCAGCGCAAACAGCCACTTGCCCAGATCGTGATAGTGCTCTTCCTTGATCGAGTTCGTCAGATAGCCCGCCGAGCGCAGCGCCAGGCAGATCGCTATCAGCGCTGCCATGAACGCCAGCGCGCCGCCTGCCAGGAAGTAGACTCCAAACATCGTCGACCACCAGTGCGGATCCAGGGACATCACCCAGTCAAACGCCGCCAGCGATGCCGTCAAAAACAGCATCAGCAAACCCGGCGCGCTCCACTTTTCCAGAGAACTCGTCTGCTTCAGCGATCCAGTGGAGTCCTGCTGCCGCGAAAGCGAATACAGCCGCCACGCGAACAATGACCACAGGCCCAACACCACAAAACTCCGGATCAGAAACCACTCCTCGTTTAGGAAACCAATCTTCTTCGCGAGAATCGGATCATGCGCCGCCGAGGCATGCGTCCACTCGTACATATAGTGCGTGCCAAAGGCCACAGGCAGGAACAGCAGCAGACCAATCGGAATCGTCCGCATGATCGTCTCCATCAGCCGCCGCACCGTCACGCTCCATGCCGAGCCCGTCAGGTGCTGCACCATTACGTAGAACATCGCGCCCAGCGTCAGCGACACAAAGTAGGCGAAGCTCACCAGATACGAAAAGTGGAATTGGGGACGGTCCGCGAAAAATCCCGCGGCCATGCCCACCCAGCTCAACAGCGCAATCAGCGCCAGCCCGTTGCGGACCTTCGTCCACGCCTCGGGCGCCAGAAAGTAGTTGTCTTTGGCCTCGTTTTGAATGTGGTGCGCCATTTGCTATCTCACCTTGGCCTGTTGATCGGCCGGAACTTCATTCATCGTGCCGCGCCAGGAGCGCTGCAATGCCCGCACATAGGCAACTATCGCCCAGCGGTCTTTCTCCGCGATCTGGTACCGGTAGCCCGGCATCGAGCGCCGCCCCATGGAAATCACATGGTAGAGCTCGCCATCCACGTAGTTCACAATACGGTCGTCGTGCAGGTTGCCCGGCACCCAGGTCGCCTTCAGCGGCACCACCCCGCGCCCGGAGCCCGTTCTGTCGTGGCACGGCGCGCAGTACACGTTGTACTTCGTCTGCCCGTGCAGCAGAGTCTCCTTCGTCAGCGGCTCGGGGTTCTTCGCCACATACGTGTTGTCCGCCGCCACACCCGTCGCGTACGGCTCATCGGCGCGATACTGCTCCTGCGCCAGCGTGCCCGCCACCGGACGCCGCGTCGCGCGGCCGTCGGCGAAAAATTCGGACGACATCTGCGGCTTGTACTTGTCCTGCTTCTTCATCTCAAACCAAACCCAAACCGGCGGCTGCCGCGAGGGAAAGTTCGAACACGCGCCCAGCAGCGCGCTCGCCGCCACCACCAGGAGAATTTGTGCGATTCTTCTCGTTTGCATCGCCTTAGGCCTCCACCAGCTCTGTATGGCGGCTGCCACACGATTCCAGAAATCTCTGAACCTCCGCCGCCTGAAACTTCCCGTCGGCCGCCTCCACCGCCAGCAAAAACCGGTCATTGCTGGCGCCGCTGGCTCGCGTGAAATTGAAAAACGAGTGGTAGTACGTCGGCAGCCGGTTCAGATGGAACATGCCAAACACCGCGCCAAAGGCGCCCAGCAGCACACTGAGCTCGAACATGATCGGGATCGACGGCTCAATCGCGAACAACGGCTTGCCGGCAATCACCAGCTTGTAGTTCACCGCGCCCGTCCACCACTGCAACAGCACCGCCAGCGTAAAGCCGATCAGCGCACACACGATCACAATCCTGCCCAGCGGCGACCTCGGCGCGCCCAGCGCCTCGTCAATGCCGTGAATCGGAAAGGGCGTGTACGCTTCCATCTTGGAATAACCCGCCGCCCGCGCCGTACGAATGGCCCGCATCAGCTCTTCCGGCGTATCAAAGTCGCCCACAACACCGTAGTGCTTTGGAGCCGTGCCCGGCGCCTCATAACCCGCCATGCCCAACTTGGAAAGGAGTGGAGCCAGCATTAGTGCGAACCTCCCTTCTGAGAGTTGATCTGGTGATGCAGCACGCCCTTCACTTCGCTGATCGCAATCATCGGCAGGAACCGCAGGAACAGCAGGAACAGCGTCAGGAACAGGCCCATCGTGCCCACAAACGTGCCAATGTCCACCCATGTCGGCTGGAAGTAGCCCCAGCTCGAAGGCAGGAAGTCGCGGTGCAGAGACGTCGCGATGATCACGAAGCGCTCAAACCACATCCCGATGTTGATGAAGATCGCCAGCACGAACATCACTGGAATCGACGTGCGCAACTTCTTAAACCAGAAGAACTGCGGCGCAATCACGTTGCAGCTCACCATCGTCCAGTACGCCCACCAGTAAGGCCCGAACAGGCGGTTCATGAAGATGAAGCGCTCATACTGATTGGCGCTGTACCAGGCGATGAAGAACTCAGTCGCGTACGCGAAGCCCACAATCGTGCCCGTCGCCAGGATCACCTTGCACATGTTCTCCAGGTGCTTGATCGTGATCAGGTGCTGCAGGTTGTACACCCACCGCGCCAGCACCATCAGCGTGATCACCATCGCAAAGCCCGAGAACACGGCGCCCGCCACGAAGTAGGGCGGGAAGATCGTCGTGTGCCAGCCGGGCAGCACTGAGGTCGCAAAGTCAAACGAAACAATCGAGTGAACCGAAAGCACCAGCGGCGTGGACAGTCCGGCCAGGATCAGGTAGGCAAGCTCATAGTGCCGCCACTGCGTGGCCGAGCCGCGCCAGCCCAGGCTCAGCAGCCCGAACACCGTCCGCCGGATCGGATTCGTCGTCCGGTCCCGCAGCGTTGCCAGGTCCGGCACCAGACCCACAAACCAGAACAGCGCTGAAACCGTCGCGTACGTCGACACCGCGAATACGTCCCACATCAGCGGGCTGCGGAAGTTCTGCCACATGTTCAACGCTTCGTTCGGCATCGGGAACAGCCAGTACGCCGCGCGCCACGGACGGCCCGTGTGGAATAGCGGATAGATCATCGCGCAAGCCACGGCGAACAGTGTCATCGCCTCCGCCGCGCGGTTGATCGAGGTCCGCCACTTCTGCCGGAACAGAAACAGAATCGCCGAAATCAACGTGCCCGCGTGGCCGATGCCGATCCACCACACGAAGTTCGTGATATCCCAGCCCCAGCCCACCGGCGAGTTGTTGCCCCACACGCCAATGCCGTTAATCACGAGATAGGCGAGGCAGCCGAACAGCATCAGCGCCAGCGGGATGGCCACACCCATCGCCCAATACCATTGCTTCGGCGGCGGGTTCTCGGTGATCGCACTGATCGTTTCGGTCACTTCGGCGTAGGTCGCGCCGCCGGTAACCAGTGGAGGGTTGAGCTCCATTCTCGGGTCCATTGCGAGATCAGCCATGAGTTATGCCAGCTCCGGATTGGGATTGCGCAGCTTCGCGAGATAGGTCGTGCGCGGCTTCGTATTCAGTTCTTCCACCACGATGAAGTCGCGCGGCTGTTTCTTGGCCAGCGCCACTTTGCTCGCCGGATCGTTGATGTTGCCGAAGACAATCGCCTCGGCCGGGCACACCTGCTGGCAGGCCGTCATCACTTCGCCGTCTTTGATCGCCCGGCGGTTGTCCGCCTTGGCCACGGTTCGCTTCTCTTCAATCCGCTGTACGCAGTAGTTGCACTTCTCCATCACGCCGCGGAACCGCACCGTCACGTCGGGGTTGAACACCATCTTCCGCGACTCCGGAATCTCTTTATTCCAGTTGTAGAAGTTGAAGCGCCGCACCTTGTACGGGCAGTTGTTGGCGCAATACCGCGTGCCCACGCAGCGGTTATAGGCCATCATGTTCAGGCCCTCATCGCTGTGCGCTGTCGCCGCCACCGGGCACACGCTCTCACACGGCGCCTTCTCGCACTGCAGGCACGCCATCGGCTGCATCACAGCCTGCGGGTCGTCCTGATTGCCAACAAAATAGCGGTCCATGCGGATCCAGTGCATCTCGCGGCCGCGCCGCACCTGGTCCTTGCCCACCACCGGGATGTTATTCTCCGACACGCACGCCAGCAGGCAGGCATTGCAGCCCACGCAAGCGTTCAGGTCGATCGACATACCCCACTGGTAGCCCTTCGAATAATCCACGCCCGGGAACAGATCCGCCACCACCGCCTCATGCTTGCCTTCGTGCAGCATGTGCGGCTCTTTGCGGTACTCTTCGATCGGCGCCTCCATCACGATATCGTGGCGCTTCAGCCCCGTGATCGGCTCTTCCAGCGTGTGATGCTCCTGCGTCGTCACCAGCTCGTACTTCTCGCCGGTCTTGCGCGCCGTCACTGCCGCGGAATGAAAGCCCGCCGTCGTCCGCAGCGCCTCCGCCTTGTGACCCACCTGCACGCCCACGCGCCCGCACTTCGTTCGCCCATAGCCCAGCGATACCGAAATCGAATTGTCCACGTGGCCCGGCAACACCATCGCCGGCATCCGGATCTCTTTGCCGTTCGACGCCAGCGCCAGCACGTCGCCGTTCTCCACGCCCAACTGCTTAGCCGTCGCCGGAGACAGCATCGCTGCGTTGTCCCACACCAGCTTCGTCATCGGGTCCGGCGCTTCCTGCAGCCAGGCGTTGTTGGCGTACCGCCCGTCATACGTGCTCGCGCTCGCGTAGAAAACCACTTCCATCGCCGCCGCCGGCTTCATCGCCGCCTGCGCCGCCGAGAGTGCCTTTGCCGCATCCGCCTTCACGTCCACCGCAGCCAGCTTCGTGCCGTCCACCACGCCGTCGTGCAGCGCCTGCTTCCACACCTTGTCCCACGACTTCTTCACGATGTCGTGGCCCTTGGTCACATCCGCGCCCGCCACCATCGCCGCCATCTCCAGCACGCTCTTGCCGCCATACAGCGGCTCGATCAGCGGCTGCTGGATGCTCGCCGTACCGTCCAGCGCCCGCGCATCGCCCCAGCTCTCAAAAACATGCGCTTCGGGCAACTGCCACTCCGCCACCGCGCAGGTCTCGTTCTCATCGGCGGTCAGCGACACCAGCGTTCCAACCTTCTTGCACGCCTCGGCGAAGTTCAGATCCGCCGGCATCGAGTACACCGGATTGCCGCCCAGCACAAACAGCGTCTTCACCGCGCCGCTCTGCATCTCGGCCGTCAACTGCTTCACCGCGGCCACCGAATCCGTCACATCCGCCACCGGCTTCGTGTACACCACAGTGGTCCCCACGTTGCCTAGCGCCTGATTGATCAGCGCCACCACAGCGTGCACCGCCGCCGGCTGCCGCGGACCCGCCACCACAATGCTCTTGCCCTTGTGCGCGGCCAGATCCTTCGCCACCGCCGCGATGAACTTCTTGCCCTTGTCCGTCTCCACCGCCGTCAGCACCTTGAAAGGCGTGTTGCCGACGTTGAGCTCAAACGCCAGCGAGACCGCTAGCGCGCCCGCCTCCGTGGACTTCACCCGAAGCCGGTTATCGGCCATCGCGCCCGTCATCGTGAAGTTCGATTCGGCCACGTACAACCGGTTCATCTCGTCCTTCGGATCAGACACCCGGCGCTTCTTCGAAAACTGCTTCAGCGGCTGCACCGTCGGCGAATCCAAACCCAGGAAATCGCTGTCCAGCGAGAAGATCACTTCCGCCTGGTCGTACAGGTAGTGCGTCTCGAGCGCCTGCCCAAACGCCATCTGCGTGCCCAGCTTCGCCTCGTCGTAGCTGACCGAGTCAAACTCCACCCACTGCGCCTTCGGGTACTTCGCCAGCACCTCGGCCTTCTGCCCGATCACGGCCGGCGACGCCGTCCGCTCACTCAGAATCCTCAGCCCCGCTCCATCGCCCAGCTTCGCAGCCTCACCCTTCCACCAGGCGCCAAACTCGTCCCAGGACGACTTCACGCCCTTCCGCGCCACACTCTTCAGCCGGTCCGGATCATACAGATTCAGCACCAGCGCCTGCACATGCGCGCTCGTCGTGCCCTGCGAATACGGATGGCGCGGATTGCCCTCCACCTTCGTCGGACGCCCGTCGTTGCACTCCACAATCAGGCCCGTCGCTGCACCGCCCAGCGACGCCACCGTCGCGTAGTGCAACGGCCGCCCCGGCACGTAATCTTCCACACCCTTCGCGTGAGGCAGGATCGTCTCCACCGGCCGCCGGCACGCCGTCAGACCAGCCAGCCCAAATCCCGCAGCCATCAGCTTCAGCAGGTTGCGCCGCGAGCCGCCTTGCAGCATCTCCGACGCGCCTTCCTGAAACTCCCGCTCCACCCATTGGCGGAACTGCGGCGTGTTCGAGAGTTGGTCCAGACTGCGCCAGTACTTTTTGCCGGAGACGCCCGACGCGTTCAGTTGAATCAGTTCGTTCATCGTCTTACCCAGATTTCTAACGGTGACAGGACGAGCAGTTGTCCGGCGGCTTGATGCCCTTTGCCTGCATCAGCTTCATCCCCAGCTCCGCCGGATCGCCCTCCGGCTTCCAATCGAGCTTCGTCACGTACTCCACCGGCCGGATATTGGCCGCCGGATTGCGGTGGCACTCCAGGCACCACGCCATTGAGAGCGGCTGCACCTGCCGAACCTCCACCATCTGATCCACTCGCCCGTGGCAGCTCACACAGCTCACGCCGGAGCCCACATGCGCCTGGTGGTTGAAGTAAACGTAGTCCGGTAGCCTGTGCACCTTGACCCACGGGATCGGCTGGCCACTCGCGTAGCTGTCGCGCACCACTTGCAGTTTCGGGCTCTTCTCCCGTACCCGCACGTGGCAGTTCATGCAAACCTCGGTCGCCGGCACCGCCGCATAGTTGGCCTTCACCACCGTGGTGTGGCAATACAGGCAATCCATGCCCAGGTTGCCCGCGTGCAGCTTGTGACTGTATGGCACCGGTTGCATAGGGGTGTACCCTGTATCCAGTTGCTTCGGATGCAGCAAATAACCCAGCACCGCGCCTGCACCGCCCAGCGTCACAATCACGGCCACTGCGGCTACACGCAGATTGGTGTCAAATCTCTTCGAGAAGATAGAACTCATGCGAGGATGTCTTTCGAGCCCAGTTCCGCCTCAGCCCCTCTTGTCTGGCAAGGCAGGTACACTGACCCCGGAGTGCTCCGGGATCTATACTATTTTTTCTAGCATAGCCGTAAAGTTTCCGCAATAGGAGCAAGAATTCTTGTCCGGCAATAATCTGATGCGGCCCGCCAACGCCAAGACTCAACCGATCGGCGCCACTCCTGGAATTTCCACAAAAATTTTGGAGCCCCGCCCGCTCACCGGCTTCACCCGCCGCTTTGCCGACCTCCGCGTGCGCCCCAAGCTCATGGTGCTGCACAACCTCTTCTTCCTCATCCTCACCTGCGCCGTCTACTTCACCGTCATCAACCTCATCGCCGCCCGCATTGAACAAGCCCGCTCCCGCGAGATCACGTTAATCTTGAACTCTTTCACGTATCTCTCTCAGGACAATGGCCAGGACGAGTTGCGCCCCTACGACCTTCGCACCGGCAACGCCGGCGAATTCGGCCTCACAGACGACGCCCGCCAGTGGATGCAGCGCTTCCCCGGCCGCACCTGGCAGCGCGTCAAAACCAGCGAGCATATCTTCAAACTGATCCCCCAAACGGACCGTTTCTACCGCCTCACTCTCCCCCTCGCTTTCTACGAGCAGATGCTCGCTAACGTCAAATTGGGCGTCCTCGCTGTCCTCGGCGTCATCTACCTCCTCGCCGTCCTCGTCCTCGAACTCTTCGTCCTGCCTCGCTACGTCTACCAGCCCATGCGCCTCCTGCTAGAAGCCGACGCCGCCACGCGCGACGGCGACCGCGCAGCCGAACTCATCCCCGCCCCCTTCATCCCCGACGACGAGATCGGCCAGATCATGCGCTCTCACAATGAGACCGTCTCCAAGCTCCGCCGCCACGAGGATGAGCTCGAGGCCGCCAAGCGCCACCTCGAGGCCCAGGACCGCCTCGTCTCCCTCGGCCTCCTCTCCGCCTCCGTCGCTCACGAAATGAATACGCCCCTCGCCGTCCTCCACGGCTCCATCGAAAAACTCACCGAAACCATCCCCGATCCACCCACCCAGCTCCGCCTCGCCCGCATGATCCGCGTCACCCAGCGCCTCCGCCGCATCAGCGAAGGCCTCCTCGATTTCGCCCGCCAGCGCCGCCACGAGACCGCCCCCGTCGCCCTCCGCCCTCTCATCGACGAGGCCTGGCACCTCATCGGCATCGACGACAAGGCCGGCGACGTCCAGTTCCTCAACGATGCCGATCCCGCTCACCACGTCACCGCCAACCCCGACCGCCTCCTCCAGGTCTTCGTCAACCTCCTGCGCAACGCCCTCATCGCCGTCCCCACCCAGTCCGGCCGCATCCGCGCCGCTACCCGGCCCTGCGCCATCGACGGCCGCCCCGCCATCTCCATTACCGTAGAAGATAACGGTCCTGGCATCCCCCATGAAGTTCTGCCCGAAATCTTTGAGGCGTTCGTGACCACCCGGCTCGACGCCCGCGGCACCGGCCTCGGCCTCACCGTCGCCGAGGGCATCGTTCATCAGCACGGCGGTTCCATCTCCGCTGCCAACTGCCCCGCCGGCGGCGCCCGCCTGGAAGTAATTCTCCCCATATGACCTTAGATCTAGCTACCTCTCCCCACATCGACGTCGCCGTCCTCGACGACGACCCCGATTTCCTCACCTACCTCGAGGACTTCCTCACCGACGAGGGCCTCTACGCCGTCCGTACTTTCTCCAATCCCGACGACCTCTACGAGGCCGCCGAAGACCGCCGCCCCGATATCGTCCTCCTCGACATGAAAATGGGCGGCGTCACCGGCGACAAGGTCGTCGAGCAACTCACCGTGCGCTACCCCGGCGTCTGCGTCATCATCGTCACCGGCTACCCCTCGCTCGAAGATATGCGCGCCACCTTCAAGCTCAAGGTATTCGACTACCTCGCCAAGCCCTTTCTCATTGGCTCAGCTCCGCTTAACTCTCTCCAACGCCGTCACGCAATTCGGCCTCGGCCGCGCCATGCAGGACAAGCTCCGCGAAAAACTCGGCCACCGCATCCGCATCCTCCGCGCCGAGCGCGACTGGTCCCTCAAGGATCTCGCCGCCGCCGCCAAACTCAGCGTCAGCCAGATCTCTTCCATCGAGCGCGGCGCCAACCTGCCCTCCATCGAGAGCCTCCTCACCATCGCCCGAGCCTTCGACCTCAAGCCCAGCGAGATCCTCGCCTCCATCGAATTTTAACTCGGGGACGGTCTACTCAATTCCCAATTAAATCCGCCCGCCGGCCCCTACCGCCCTGCCGCCCCCTACCGCGCCAATTCGGCCTCGGCCGCGCCATGCAGGACAAACTCCGCGCCCCGCGCGACTAGTACCTCAAAGATCTAGCCGCCACCGCCAAACTCAGCGTCAGCCCAGTCTCCTCCATCGAGAGCCTCCTCACCATCGCCCGGGCGTTCGAGCTAAAGCCCAGCGAGATCCTCGCGTCGATAGACTTCTAGCATTCGCCCCGAGTTGGTATGATCATACCTGGGGTATGAAATGGCAACCATCGAACGCGTGACTGTGAGCCTCCCCGACGACCTCGTCAAACGCATAGATCGCCAGGAAAAGAATCGCAGCAAGTTCGTGGTCGAAGCGGTGCGCCGTGAACTCGATCGCCGCCAACGCGAGAATCTCCGTCGTTCCCTCCAGAATCCTCACCCCGAAAGCGCCGAACTAGCCAGCCAGGGCCTCGAAGAATGGTCGCACGGACTGCCGGACGAAGATGCCGCGGCATTGGTCAACACCAGCGCCGGCAAATCAGTCCGTTGGGTGGCGGGCAAGGGATGGGTGGAGGGCCGGAAATGAAGATCGGCCGCGGTACCGTGGTCGTCGTCGAGTTGGATCCCACCGTTGGTCATGAGCAGCGCGGCATGCGGCCCTGTATCGTCGTAAGTGATCCGGACGTGATCAGTAGCCAGCGCTTTCCTCTGATCTGCATCGTCCCGGTCACCGGCACCCCCGGCGAAGGACTGCTCTATCCCGAGCTCACTCCGGGCACGAGCGGCCTCGCCAAGACCGCTTTCGCACTCATCGATCAGATTCGATCCATCGACAAACGCCGCGTCCGCCGGGTTTTCGGCGAACTCGGGCGTGAAGAACTCGCCGCCATCGATGCAGGGCTAGCCGCCTTCCTGGGTCTCAGCCAGGAGCACTCTGGCGGAGCACCCTCACGCTTGCAGTAATCGCTGATACGCTTCTCACCATCCTCCAGTTCCCCGAAGCCGTCCCACTCTGGAGTCGGGTGGCCGCCTTAGCCCGCCCGGTCTCAATCCGTGAAGGACTCGGCTCGGAAGTCGAATTCCCGAACGCACCGGCACGCCCGCCGGAATATCGCGTGCGGAGAGAGAACTCGCAATCTCGGCATCAGGCAACGGCTTCAAGTTCCATGGTGGCGAGTATCGTCGGATTGCTGGAGAACCCCAACGCTTCCATATCTTCACCGTCAAGGTGCAATCCGATCGCCTCGCGAACGTTGGAGGCCAATTCGTCGAGAGTCAAAGCCTGCGTGACTACAGCCAGGTCCAGACAGTCGGCAACAAACTGGCGATCACCCCTGCTAATGCGGACCTGAATTGTGCGTTTCATGGCCTCCGTCGCTTGCCTCTTCCGGATGCGCCAACTCGAAGCGTCGGACGGCGCCGGCCGGCCCCGGTCCCCTACCGCCCATCCGACAACCCACCCTCCCGCGCCACCGCCGGCCTCGATATCCTCAACTGAACCGCCCCCAGGGCCTCAGTGCGCCTCAACCGACGCGATCTTCGCCAACATCGACGCGCCCCAGTCCGCTGCCTGATCGTCATAGCCGATTTGCTGCCACTGCCATTTGCCTTTGGTGTCCACGACCCAGTTCTGCGGAATCGCCCAATCCCCCAGCACCTGGTTGATATACGTCCAGGCCGGCAGCACGGGGAAGGTATAGCCATTTTCGTTCAGGAACGGCTCGATCAACCCCGACTGCTCGTCCGCGTTCAGCGTCAGGATCACCAGATCACTCCGCCCCTTGTTTTGCTCGTAGAACTTCTGCAGATGAGGGAGTTCCGCCTTGCACGGTCCGCACCACGTGGCCCAGAGATTGATGAATACGGACTTGCCCTCAAGAGACTTCAATCGCCAGGTCTTTCCGGTCAGGTCGCTCAGTTCAAATGGTGGCATCTCCTTCGAGGGACGCACCCAATAGCCCTGAGACGCACTCACCCGATTCTTCGGCGCCGCGGCCCAGATGGCGAAGCCATCACCCGTTCCGTTCAACTCCGTCCATAGGCTCTTCGCCTGGTCCATCAACGGGTCGGATACCCGCCCGTACTTCTTAGCCGGAGTTGATTCTCTCGAGTGCAAAGCCCGCTGGTAGTAGGCCACGGCGTCGGACTTCCGGCCCTCAATCCAGGCCAGTAAGGCGCGATTATTCCAGTAGATGGAGTGAAGATCCGCCGATTTCGGCGCAGGCGTCTCCACCTCGCCCTTGAGCGCAACTGCCTTGTCCTTCCTGTCGCCAAGCTGGTACGCCCGGAGTTGGAGTTGCGTGAACTCCAGCGCATCGGAGGCGAACGACTCGCGGTAGGATTCCAGGTCCTTCTCGCTGATATCGTCATTCCCAAAAAACTCTGCGGACCGAGCCATCAAAGGTCGAGCCGAATCCAGCAATTCACTCGCGCGCTGCGGATCCACCTTGTGAGTGAGATATAGCGAGGCCGCCCTCTGTCTCGCCTCGAATCTCGGCCCGGTCAACTCCTCCGAGGCCCGGAGGTACCCTTCCGCCGCAAGGCGAACTTCTTCGCCCGATGCACTCGCCATGTCTCGGAGCCGGACAAGATACATGATCCAGGCGTATTCCTCGCGCGGCGCCGTCTTCACCCACATTGCCGCCGCATCGGCCGAGGCGCGTTGATACCGGCCCCACTCCTCTGCGCCAGCCTCAGGCTTCGGCAATGGATGCTCACGCTTCCGGCGCTCCAGACGAATACTCAATGCGGTGAAGTTCGCCGGATACTTCTGGAAGATTCGGTCCTCGACCGCGGCCATAAGTTCTACCGGTGCTCCCGCCAGCTTGTACCCATCCCGGAGAGCGGAAAGCACATCCACACCCGGCGCGGCGTCCTTCGCCTCAATGCTCCTGACATCTTTGAGCACCTGTGCCCGGACCTGAGCGTGTTCAGCCGGTGGCCGCAAGCGGAATTCGAGGCTCCAAAGATCGGAGTAATGCTGCAAGTTTTGGCCGTCACTCTCTTGCGCCAGACGCGCCCGAAGCTCCTGCGCCACTCGCTTCTGCAAATCCGGCGCGCCAAAGCGGCCCAGTAGGGATTGCGACGTACTGTCCAGACTCGCCGGGCAGGCGGAAAAGTAAGCAGACACCATGCCAGCGGCTTTGGTCGTATCTTCGAACTTCCCGCCACCGTAAATCTGCGCGAGAATCAATCTCGGCGCGCCAAATGCCGGGTCTTTGGCAATCGAGGCCTCCAGCATCCGTATCGCCTCCGAGTGTCCTTGCTGCGCAAGGCGAAGCCTCCTACCGTAAGCTGAAATGGATCGTCCATCTCCTTTCGGGCGCGCGCCACCCAACCATCCCGGACCAATGGCCATCCCTGAAAGTAGTCCGCCCACTGGAGGTATCGACGGTATCGCTCGTACACCCGGAAATCCCTGGGGTGCGCTGCCAGCAGTTCCTCATAGAACGCCCGAGTCGCTCGCAGCCGCTCCGGTCGCGGCAAATTCTGGAATCGAACATCAATTCCGTCCATCACCTGCAACAGTTCTGGCGAGGTTTCGCAAAGAGGCGTTTGGCCAAAGACAGCACAGCACAGAGTAAAAGCTATCGATATCCGAATAACCATGGGCGAATCATACCAAGGTGTCGCCCCCTACCGCCCTACCGACAACCCACTCTCCCGCACCGCCTCCAGTTTCCTCACCCGGTGATTCGCGCGGTCCGCCACATAGATCGCACCCTGCCCATCCACAAACAGACTCGATGGGCTATTGAGCAGCGCGTCACCCGCCGGCCCGCCGTCTCCGGCAAAACCAGGCACTGCCCCTCCCGCCACTACCTCCAAAACCGAACTCAGCCGGTAAATCGCATGGCCGGCGCAGAAAAGCAGCGTCGAATCCGTGTCCACCGCCAACGCGACAATCCGCTCCGACGACGCATACACCGTCTGCACAACGCCCGCCGCGTCCACCCTCCGGATCATGCTCCCGCGCTGGTCCACCATGTACAACTCGCCCGTCCTGCCATCGGCCGCCAGCGCAGTCGGGTAGTAAAGCTGCGCTTCACTCGCCCGCCCCCCGTCGCCCGCCCACCCGCGCTCACCTGTACCCGCGATCGTCCACATCACGCCATCCGCCGACACCTTTCGGATCACCTGGTTCGAGCTGTCCGCCACATACGTGTTCCCCGCCCCGTCCGTCGCCAGCCCTCGCACACCCCAGAGCTCCGCCGCCGTCGCTCTCCCGCCATCTCCGCTGTACCCCGCCTTGCCCGTCCCGGCATACGCTTCCAGGCCGCCTTTGGTCAGCTTCTGGATTGAGAACGCATCCGCCAGCAACGGCGCCCCGTCCACATCCAGTGCCATCGCTACCGGAACCGCAATCTCCGTGCCATGAATGACGCCCAACCAGTCCACCATACGAAACGCGTCCATCTGCGCGATATACAGGGTCCGCCCGATCTCGTCATACGCGGCCCCGCCCGGAAACCACACCACCGATTGCAGCGCCGATACCCCATCCGCACCATACCCGCTCAGCTCTCCCACCGCCGGCCCGTCAAACCCGCTCGCACCGGGCATCAGCACGCTGACCCGCCGGCCAAAGCTCAGCACCAGCGCCCCGGACGGATGAACTGTCATCGCCACCGGCGGCTCCAGCGGAAACGGCAGCGTGGAAATCACCCCGTCCCGTCCAATCCGCCGGATCGTCCCCGGCGCGCCCATAGCCACGGTGCTCACATAAATCGTCTCGTCCTCACCCACCGCCAGCGCCAGAGGAGCGTTCAGCCTCGCCTTTACCGCCAGGCCGCCATCTCCGCTATGCCCCTCCTCGCCCGTGCCGGCAACTGTGCTGATCCGCCCGTCCGTCGAGATCCTCCGCACCGTGTGCCGCTCGCGCTCCGCCACATACAGGTTGCCGGCCGCATCCGTCGCCATCGCCGAAATCCACTCCAGCTCCGCCTGGGTCGCCGGCCCGCCATCAGCCGCCAGTCCCAATTCACCGCCGCCCGCATACGCCGTCAGCACGCCGTCCGTCGAGATCTTGCAGATCCGATCGCTCGAATCCGCGAAAAACAGATTGCCCGCGCCGTCTCGCGCCATCACCAATGGCGCCGCAATCGCCGCAGTCGCCGCTTCCTGCCCCGCGCACCGCGCCACCGGCAGCGCCCCGTTGCCCGCAATCGTGGCGATCACCCCGTCCGTCGTGATCTTCCGGATCCGCCGGTTGCCCGCGTCGGCAATAAAAAGCGATCCGTCAAAATCAAACGCCAAGCTGCTCGGGTTCGATAGCTGCGCCAGCCCTGCCGGACCGCCATCACCACCAAAATAAGCGCCACCCGCCCCGGAGATCGTCTCAATCACACCCAGCCCGTACCCGGCGCCCACGGACTTCTGCTGCGGATCCGGGTTGACCTTGCGGATCCGGTTCGCACCAGAGTCCGCCACATACAGGCTTCCGCCTGCGTCCACGGCCAAACCCGCCGCGTTCTCCAGCATCGTCGCAAACGCCGCCCCGTCCCGTAGCGCATCCGCCCCCGCCACCGTCGTGATCGTGTACCGCCGCTGCCCCGAAGCGCCCCCTGCCAACATCAGAGCCACCACAACCATTGACGAGATTCGCATCTGCTGCTCCCCTTACTGGGCAGCATACCGCCGCCTCAAGTGAACATTCAATCAATAACCGCGCTCCCGACCCGTGCAA
Organism: Bryobacterales bacterium; assembly: GCA_016721425.1. Lineage (GTDB taxonomy): Bacteria > Acidobacteriota > Terriglobia > Bryobacterales > Bryobacteraceae > Paludibaculum. The sequence continues at coordinate 439,425 of JADKID010000007.1, forward strand.
CGAAAAAGGCGCGTGGCAGCGTCCCAGAATGAGACTGGTTTCCGCCGTCACGCGCCTACATGACTCCCCGCTTTCTACTGCTCCACTTTCACCACGAAGTACAAAAACTCCTTCTTCACCAGCAACTGGTGCGGCGTGTTGGCCGGGATATGCACCGCATCCCCCACCTTCATCGTCACCCGTTCCCCGCCCTCAATCGACGGCCCCCGCACTTCACCCGGCTCAATCGTCCTAGGCGAAACGATCTTCCCACCCACCACCAGCACCGCCTCGCCCTTCTCCGCCACGAAGAAATCCACCGTCTTCGCGTGTAGCTCCGCCTCCCCATCGGCGGTCCGCTTCGTGATCATCGCCTGGTGGTTGCCCCACTTGCCCAGATCCTGGCCCAGCACGTTCTTGCCCGCCATCTGCGAAGTCAGCTTCCCATCCCACCCCTGCAACTCGCCCGCCGTCCAGTGCACAAAACCCGTCACACCGGCCGGCAGCGCCACCGCCACCAAAACAAAAATCAACAGAATGGTGCGCTTCATGCGGGTGTCACCCTAGCAATTCTCGAAGCCACGGCGGGCAGCGCCGGAAACTCCGTATACGGCTTGTCCTGATACCAGTAGCAGCACGAGTAGTAGTTGTCCGCCCGGTCATTGCCGTGCCCGTGCTCCATCGTGTGCTTCAAGTACTTCATGAATGTCACCGGGTTATCTCCATGAAAACGGTAGCAGCAATACCGCCCGCCCACACGCTCCGGGCTCTGGATCAACTGCGCCCCGTACTGGTGATACGCAAACGCCTTCGCCCCGTCGCGCCCGCCGAAATTCCAGCTCCCCAGGAAGTAATCCTCGCTCCCCGTCCCCACGATGAGCGGCTTCGTCTCATCGTCGATGAAGATCATATCGTCGCCCTCGCCCATCCAGTACTCGCTGTTCTGCACCACGCCCAACGTCACGCCCATCAGATGCCCGCGTCCGCGCGCCTCGCAATAAACGTGGTTGTGCGTCCCCACCGGATTCACCGGCGTCTTCCCGTCCGCACCCTTGATCGCCACGTGCGGAGCCACCTGCCGGTACTGCGCATGGAAGTACATCGCATCCGCCGGCAGCGCATCCACCGCCAGGAAATCGATGTTCGAATAGAACGACCCGATGTTCTGCGTCCCCTCGTTCGTCACCGTCATCCGCGCACCCGTCCGGTACGGCATCGCGAAATAGCAGTTCAAACTCTTCCCCGGCGAGCACGACAGATACTCGCTCTCATACAAAACGTAATCGCCCAGGTTCAGCCCGAAGAAATCCCCCACCGGCACTTCCACGCTCGGCTTCGCGCTCCCGTCCCAGTACATCCGCAACACCAGCTCCTTCAGATGAAACGGGCTCTGCGCCGCAATCGTGAACCAGATGTGCGACACCATCCCCGCGCCCTTCTGGTTGAAGACTTCAATCGTCTGCCCCGGCGTGATCGGCCAGCGGTCCGAGTTCCCGCCCGTCACGTCGTAGCTCGATTGCTTCAGGCTCCGATAGTTCAACGCCCGCGCATACGCCGGCATGAATCGAGCCGCCGCGCCGCCGCCCGCACCGCCCTGCTGCGCCTGCGCGATCTCTGGCACAGCCACCGGCGCCGCCGCCAGCCCCATGGCCGCCATCGCGCTCTGGAAAAATCCGCGTCGCTCCACACTCTTCATCGCGTCACCTCTACCTTTCTCCGTGAAACTGTCGATGCCCGGCCCGCAACCTGCGCCGTGGCCCTCAAAATATACTGACCTACTGAAGCGGGCGCGTCCACCCCCAACTGATACGTGTGCGCCCCATACGCCGCCATCGCAAACGGAATCTCCGCCGCCGCGCCCCCACCCACAAACTCCAGCCGCAGCTTCCCCTCCACCGCACGCCCTTCATCGTTCACCATCATCACCGCATACGTCCGCTTCGCCCCCGCCTGCAACCGCGGCTGCCAGAAGTTGATGTACACCCCCAACGGCCGGAACGCCTCCACCATCCAATCCGCAAACTGCGGCTCCAACTCCAGCGTCTCCACGTTCTTCCAGTGGTCCGACGTCTTCACCCCCGGATAGCTGCAAGTCAGCCACGTGAAATGCAGCACCCCCGCAAAGTTCCGGTGCGCCCGCCAAAACTCCGTCATCCCCGCCAGATTGTACGCATACAGCTCAAACCGCGCCGCCGGCGTCGCGTCTTTCCCCAACAACCGCTCATACACCTTCTCCGTCAACACCGTCGGAGACCCGTCCCGATTCAGCCACAACCACCCATACTCGTTCGCAATCACAGCATGCCCCGAAGGATGCCCCGCGTTCGTCGTCTTCGCCCCCGTCATTCCCTCCAACTGCGTCATCTCAAACTTCCCCTCGGGCCGCATCAACGCGCTGAACAGATACGGATGATCCTCCACCGGGTCATTCGGCCCCATCGGCACCGCATACCCGTTGTCCCAAGGCCGGTCCGACAGATCCAGTTTCCGCACCGCCGGGATCACCGTCTCCCGCAGCAACGCGGAGTCCGTCTCGTTCGTCGCATCCCAGATCGCCACGCTCGGATGATTCCAGTGATCCCGCATCCACTCCGTATACTGCGTGATCAACTCCTCTCCCCGGTACGGCGGAAAGTACGTCCGCCCGTTCCAGATGAAAAACTCGTTCTGGATCAGCAGCCCTGCCTCGTCCGCGATATCAAACCACATCTCCGGCACCGGCCCGATGCAAAACCGGAACGAGTTCCAGTGCATCTTCTTCGGCCCGTCCACCAGCAGCTTCCGCACCCAAGCCTCTTCCCACGGATGCCGCTTGCACAACGGATCCTCAAAGAACCGGTGCAACGTGATGTTCGAGCCCCGCAGGAAATACAGCTGCCCGTTCAAATACGCCCGCTTCGTCGCCGTATCAAACCGGAACTCCCTCATCCCAAACCGCGTCCGCACCGTATCCCCGCCCACCGCCGTCTCCACCCAATACAGGTTCGGCGCCTCCGGAGTCCACAGCTTCGCCCCCTTCATCGCCACCATCTGCCGCACGCTCTTCCGCTCGCCCGGCTGCAAAACCACCTCGACGCCGGCCGCCCCGCCCGTTTCCTTCTGCGCCTGCGACAACCGCGCCCGCACCACCGTCGCACCCGGATTCCAAAGCGCCGTCTCCACCTCCGCCGCCCCCGCCGCCAGCCGCGGAGCCACCTGCACGCTCTCCATATACGGCAGCCCGGTCAGGATCAGCGACACGTTGTCATAGATCCCCGCCGTCCACTTGTTCTTCTCGAAATCCGTCCCCGCCGGAGCCCACACCGGCAACGCCGCCGGATGCGCACCGATCCGCACCACCAGCTCGTTCTCCGCATCCCACTTCACCGCCCCCGTCACATCGAAAAAGCCAGCGCTGAAGCACCCCAGATGCTCCCCCATCTTCTGACCGTTCAGCCACACCGCCGTCCCAAACTGCGCCTTCGCAATCCGCAGCATCGCCAGCGGCTTCTTCTCCGTCACCCGGAAACTCCGCCTGTACCAGAAGTAGTTCCGCGCCTGAAGCGACACCCCCGCCGTCTGCACCAGCGCCGATTCCGGCAGCTTCTTGTCCCGCACCGCCGATTGAATCCACTCCCGCCCGTCAAACATATCGACCTTCGCAAATGGAGGCACCGCCAGGTTCGCCAACCCAGGCACCGGCACCACGCGATCATACGCCGCCGGCATCTCCATAGCCCCCACGCTATCGGCAATCCGCCAGTCCCCGTTGAGCGAAACCGTCACTCGCCCCACCGCGCCCCACGCCCCCATACCACAAAGCAGAAAAGCACAAATTAGTCTCATGACGCCCGCCATCGTATCATCAAGGTTTGACATACGACACCATCGTTCTCGGAGCCGGCGCCGCCGGACTCTTCTGCGCCGCCCAGATCGCCCGCCAGGGCCGCCGCGTTGCCCTCATCGAACACACCGACGAGCCCGGCCGCAAGATCCTCATCTCCGGCGGAGGCCGCTGCAACTTCACCAACCTGGTGGTCCGCCCCGATAACTTCCTCTCCGCCAACCCCCACTTCGCCAAATCCGCCCTCGCCCGCTACACCCCGTCCGATTTCATCGCCCTCGTCCAGCAGCACCGCATCCGCTTCCACGAGAAGACCCTCGGCCAGCTCTTCTGCGATGAATCCGCCCGCCAGATCCTCGATATGCTCCTCGGCGAGTGCAACTCCGCCGGCGTCGAGCTCCTCACCAAAACCCAGGTCGCCTCCGTCGCCCGCGACACCCGCTTCACCCTCGAAACTTCCCGCGGCACAATGACCGCCGCCACCCTCGTCGTCGCCACCGGCGGCCTCTCCATCCCCAAAATGGGCGCGACGAGCTTCGGCTACGACCTCGCCACCCAGTTCGGCCTCAACATCGAGACCCCCTACCCCGCCCTCGTCCCCCTCACCTTCAACCCCGACGACCGCAAGCTCTGGTCCTCCCTAGCTGGAGTCTCCACCGACGTCATCGCCAAATTCGGCAAAAAACAGTTCCGCGAGAATATGTTGTACACGCACAAGGGCCTCTCCGGCCCCGCGATCCTGCAAATCTCGTCCTACTGGAAGCCCGGCCAGCCCATCACCATCGACCTCATCCCCCGCCGCGACTTCACCAACATCCTCCCCCACCAGGCCAAGCAGGTCCTCGCCCGCCTCCTCACCGCCCGCCTCGCCGACGTCTGGCTCTACGCCGAAGGCTTCACCATGCCCATCCCCAGCGTCAAGAAAATGAGCGACCGCCTCCACCAGTGGCAGTGCACCCCCGCCGGCACCGAGGGCTTCGACAAAGCCGAAGTCACCGGAGGCGGAGTCTCCACCGCCGAGCTCAACTCCACCACCATGGAAGCCCGCCGCGTCCCCGGCCTCTTCTTCATCGGAGAAGTCGTCGACGTCACCGGCCACCTAGGCGGCTACAACTTCCAATGGGCCTGGGCCTCCGCCCACGCCGCCGCCGAAGCCATCACCGCCACCGCCGCGTAGGTACCTGCCCGGTCTCTGAGATCATAGGGAGATGGCGAAGCGAACCCTGAACCCGGACACCAAGGTACTACGTTCGCTTCGAGGTGCTCTCGCCAAAGGAAACATCGAAGAGTACCGCGAGCATCTGGCGGCAAAGCACCTGTCACCCGACAACAGGCGGTTGACGAGGCCTGCAACCGTCGCTCCAGGTCGCCACTGAACCGCACTTTGATTCCACCAGCGTTACCGAGCCACTTACCGAGCCGCGACCGTCAGGGAGCGGTCCGCCCAACTGCCATCTTCACGGTGAAGCCCTGGCCGCCTCCACTCCTCGAAACTCGCTGACCCTCACGGCCGCAGCGTAAGCGCCACCTCCACCACCGCGTCGCCCCCCACCATCGGCCGGTACCTCCACTGCTTGACGGCCGCTATCGCCGCTCCCACCAGCAGCGGATGCCCGCTGATCAGTTCCAACGACCGGACCCGCCCCGTCCGCTCGATCCCCACCCGCAACTTGACCTCACCGCTCACCCGTACCCCCGGCCCCATTGCCGGATACACCGGATCCACACGCGCCATCAGCACAGCCCCCGACGCCGGGTTCTTCCGCCACGCCCCCGCCAACCGCTCCACCCACTCCGCCTTCAACCCCGCCACCACCCGGTGCAGATCCGACCCCGGATGATGCTCCACCAGCCACACCTCATGCCGCAGCCACTCACCCAGATCCCCGGTAACAAAGTAAAACTCCAGCAGCCGCGCCCGCGCGTCCAGATCCTCCGCGTCCACGGTCAACTGATCCTCCAGCGTCCCCACCTCCGCCGCCGACATCGGAGGCGCACCCGCCCCAATCCGCAAGCTCAACGCCGCTAACAGAACCAGCCAAGCCATGCCCCCAACCTATCACTGCGTCATCGTGAATGGCACCTCCACCTGAGTCGTCACCTGCACCGCCTGCCCGTTCAACGTCGTCGGCTTATACCGCCATTGCTTCACCGCATCCTGCGCCGCCTGCACCAGCAGCGGATGACCGCTCACCAGCGTCATGTTCACCACACGCCCGTCCTCCCCCAGCGTCACTGTGAACCGCACCACACCCTGAATCCGAGCCTGCCGCGCCAGCGGTGGATACTCAGGATCCACCTTCTCCGCCAGCATCGCCTGCTGCACGTTCCCACCCACCGTGATCCGCATCGGCATACCCGCGCTCCCCTGCCCATCCGGCCGCCGGAACATCACTACCCCCGCCACTTCATACTCCTGGCCGCGAGCCTCCAGCTTGTCCTTCATCGCCGATTGCACCGCCGCCGCCAGCAGCAGCGGCTCACCCTCCAGCGCCACGGCCTCCCGTACCGTCCCATCTCCAGCAACCCTCAGACGCAGAGTCACCGCAGCCACCCCTCGCACCTGGAGCGCCTCCTCCGGCATCACCGGCGCGCCAGGCATCCGCACCACCGCCCCCAGACGCGCCAGTTCCAGTCCAACCGTCCACTTCGGATTCGAAGGCTCCAACGCCTTGGCCCGCTCCAACAGCTTCACACCCTCTGCCGCCCAACCCGCAGTGTCCCTAGTCATCGGCGAATGTCTCTGATTAACCAGCATCCGGCCCAGATCCCCCAACTCCGCCGCATCTCTGCTATCAGCCAACAGCCGCAACAACTCCTCCCGCTCCGTCCCGCCCGCCATCCAAGCCTGAAACTCGACCAGATTCAGATCCTGCACCAATCGAACGTCCCGCCCGTCCACAACCCTCGCCCGCCGCAGAGCCGTCATCGCCGCCCGCACGTCCTCGCCTATGTAAAATCGGGCCGCGTTCCTCAGCACCGCCACATTGGATGGGTTCGCCACCGTCGCCCTCTGCCACGCAGCTCGAAAGGTCTCCATCAACCGGCTATCGGCCAGAACCTCCCCCACTGCTCCGAAGCCGGTCCTCGGCCACATCGGCGACAGCAATTGAGATCCGGATGCCGCTCAACCAACCAAAGCAAATGGCGCGCCCAATCCTGCCCCTGAGACTGGGCAAAGTAATACTGCAGGAGCTTCGCACGCAGCACCCGATCCTCCGGATTCCGCTCCAACTCCGCCTCGATCTCCCCAGCCTGCCCAGGCGTCAGAATCATCGCCTCGAGTTTCCGCAACGTCGTATCACCACCAGGCGGAGGCAGCGCCATCACCCCCTGCTGCACCACCGCCGCCGGCAAACTCAACGGCGCCACCGGCATCTCCAACACCACCCCCTCCACCATCCGCAACGCCGCCGCTCCATAAACCACCGGCACCGCCGCCAATACCAACGCCGCCCAGCCACCCAACGTCAGCCCACGAGTCCAATTCATCTCGCCCTCCAGAATCCGTTCAATCCGCCCACCCACGCGGCTCGATCGCGCCATCGCCGTCGCCGCCCAATCCAGCCGCGACCCCGCTCCGCTCATCACCGCCGCAAATCCCAACACAACCTCCGCATACCGCCGCCCATCCCCAACAACCGCAATCGCCGCCCCGTCGCAGGCCTCCTCCGCCAAGCCCAACAACCGCCGCTCCACCCACCACGCCAGCGGATGAAACCAGAACACCGCCCGGTTCAACGCCGCCACCAACGACATGCCCCAGTCCCCCCGCCGGACATGCTCCACCTCGTGCGCCATCACTGCCCGCAACGCAAACTCGTCCCACGCGCGCCACCCCGCCGGCAACAACACCACCTTCCGCCGCCATCCCACCGTCATCGGCACCATCACTTCATCGGACTCCCGCACCTCCACCGCATACCCCTCCACCACCTCCGCCCGCTCCACCAGGCCCCAGGCCCGCCTCACCAACACCAATACCCGCGCCACCAGCAACAAGACCACGGCCAGATACAACCCCGCTGCCACCGCCCGCCAATCCGGCCACGCCATGGCAACAGCCGCCGCCGGCAACGCCGCAGCCACCGAATCCCCACCGGCCACAACGTCAAACTCCGCCGTCACCGCCGGCCGCGTCACCACACTCGTCACCACTCTCCACTCCGGCACCCACGCCGTAGCCGCCAGCAATCCCAGCATCCCCGCCAGCACCGCCACCCACACCGCGTGCCGCACCGCCGCCCCGCGCCGCCGCAGCATCCACGCCGCCACCCACCCCAGCAACCCCAACGCCAGCACCCGCACCGAAACTTCACCCAGGTAAGAGAGCATCACGATCCCTTCTCCTTCTTGGCCAGCTTCTTCGCCAACTCCGCCAGTTCCTTCCGGTCGATCACTTCCTGTTCCACCAACCCCGAGACCAGAGCCTCCGCCGACCCGCCCCAGAACCGGTCAATCAACTGCCGCACCGCCCGCATCGCCACATTCTCCGGCCGCTCTACGCCCGAGTAGATATACGTCCGCCCATCCTCCACGTGCGCCGCATACCCTTTCTCCTCCAGCCGCCGCAAGATCGTCCGCACCGTCGCGTCCTTCATCGCATGACGCGTCATCAGACCTTCCCGCACCTGCTCCGCGCTGGCCGGCCCGCCCGCCCACAGGAAATCCATCACCAGCTGCTCCAGCCCGCTCAGTCGCTTGCTTGCCACCACTATGTTACGTTTCGTCACACTACAACTTGTAACGCTAGTCGCGCTTCATGTCAAGGGAAATATTGACGCTCGCCCCCACGCCCACTTCCACCTTCGCCGCCGCCTCCAGCATCAGGACCCCGCCCGCCGTCCGCCACGCCACACCCGCCGGAAACGCCAACACCCGATACGTCCCAGCCAACAGCCCGGAGATCGTCCCCCGACCCTCCGCGTCACACTCCGCCGACTTCGCCTCGGCCTGCCAGTCCTCCCGGTCATAGGGCTCACGAACCGCCACCACCGCCGCCTTCGCCCCCTTCGTCGTCACCCCAATCGACGCCGTCGCCGGGTGAATCACCAGTTCCACCTTCTGCGCCAGCGCGCCCGGCTCCACCGTGAATACCCCGCCCGGCGCCACCTTCCCGTTGTAGCGAACCTCACCCACCGCCACGCCCTTCGCGTAGCCCCGCGCCCACGCCTTGTATGCTCCGCCCTGCACACCCTCCATCACGAACCGCCCCTCTCCCTGCTCCACCGGCGGCTGATCCCACCGCGTGAACATCCGGCCCACCGGCTGCAACCCAACTCGCAGCTTCTGCTCCGCAGCCCATACACTCTTCAGCGCCTCATCCGGTCGCACCGTCAACTCCACCGGCACACCGCCAGACAGCGCCAACTCCAGTCCATCGACGTTCCGATCGTCCACATCGAAGTACGCGAACGCGCCCAACGTCCGCTCACCCGCCTTGGCCGAACCATTCAGCCAATACCGCCCTGGCTCCACCCCGTCCAATCGGAACCACGCCCCCGGCTCCACCTTCGCAAACATCACTGTTGAATACGAAGTCGTCCCGCCCTGCTTTTGGACCGAGTTCAACCCCATATTTCCGTCCGTCACATCCTCCCCCGCCATCATCCGGCCCCGGATCGACGCCACCCGCCGCGGCCTCATCCTCACCTCCAACCCCTTCATCTCCCCGCCCGCCAGCAACGTCAGCGGCGGCGCCTCTTCCACACGCTCCACGCCCGGGTAATACGTCCGCCCATACGCCCGCACCGCCAACGCACGAAACTCCTCCGCCGTCCCGCCATCCAGAAACTTCTCCGGCCGCGCTGGCCGCACCTCCAGCACATACTCCCCTGGCCGCAGCCCCTTCAAAACGAACGTACCCTCCTGGTCCGTCGTCACCGGCTCGCCGCCAGGGAACAGCGCCCGCGACTCACCCACCGCCTGCCACAACAGCGCCGTCACCCTCAGCCCCGCCATCGCCTTCTTCGAGTCCGCATCCACCACCCGCCCCGCCATCATCCCTTCTTTCTGCAGCGCGATCCGCACACTCTCGCCCACCTCCGCAGACTTCACCGTCTCAAACGACATCCCGTACTGCACATACCCCTCGCGCTCCACAAACACACGCACCGGCGCGCCCCGCGCCACTCGGATCGCAACCGTCCCCTCATCCCCCGTCAGCGCCGCCAGCACCTCCGCCGCCGGATCCTCACCACCCGCCCCCGGTTTTGCTCCAAAGATCTTCGTATTCGAATAGCTGTATTTTGGTATCAACCGCAGCAGCACCACCTTCGCCCCGGCCACCCCCTGCCCGCTCCCGCCATCCACCACCGTCACCTTCACCTCGCCCACGTCCTGCGCCCAACCCGGCGCCATCATCAGTGACGCCGCCATCAACCCTGCTCCAAAATTCATAATGCTACAACTTGTAACGAAAGCCAGACCGAGTGTCAAGCGCTATATTGGGGTTAGCCGGGAAGTAGCCCATGAAACCAACACTCGCCCCCCTCGCCCTGACCCTGGCACTCCTCTGCCCCGCCCTCGCCAACTACCTCCCCCCCGACGTCGCCGGCAAGGAAGCCCCGGCCAAGAAGAAGAAGCCGAAAAAACCTGCCCCCTACGTCCCGCCCATCATCGGCTCTGCCTCCGACACCAAGGTCACCATCGAGGCCATCGCCTACCTCGATCACGGCGAAATGCAGAAAGTCCTCGGCCACGACCCTGGCGAGGGCTTCCTCATCGTCCAGGTCAAATTCAAGCCCGCCCCCGGCGAAACCATCCGCGTCGATCTCGACGACTTCCTCCTCCGCTCGGATCGCTCCGGCGAAATCTCCCGCCCCCTCGAGGCCGCCCAGATCGCCGGCACCTCCGTCATGGTCGTCAGCTCCCAGGGCGGCTCCCAGGGCACACCCACCACTGAGCAGCGCCGCGTCCCCATCGGCGTCCCCGGCGGCATCCCCGGCGGCACCAACCCCGACGGCTCCCCCCAGGGCATGCCCCTGCCCAACCAGTCCCCCAACGTCGGCTCCGCCACCGCCGACACCTCCGACGCCGTCGCCTCCATCGAGGAGCGCGGCAAGAAAAACACCCCGCTACTCAACGCCCTCAAGGAGAAGATCCTCCCCACCGGCGAGACCGACAAGGAAGTCTCCGGCCTCCTCTATTTCCAGATCGAGGGCCGCCAGCGCCCCAAGGATATTGAGCTCGTTTACCGCAAGTCGCCCCCGCGCGTCTCCGTCCGTTTCGTTGACCCCAACAAGAAGAAATAGCCCATGCGCCTCACTGACCTCGACACCCCCGCCATCGTCATCGACCTCGACATCATGGAGCGCAATCTCCGCTCCGTCGCCGATTACACCCGCACCCATCGCCTCCGCCTCCGCCCCCACACTAAGACTCACAAGATCCCCGCCCTCGGCCGCCGCCAGATCGAGCTCGGCGCCGTCGGCCTCGCCGTCGCCAAGTCCACCGAGGCCGAGGTCATGGTCTCCTCCGGCACCCCCGATCTCCTCATCGCCTATCCCGTCATCGGCCGCCAGAAACTCGAGCGCCTCTGCCGCGTTGCCCAGGAAACCCAGCTCACCGTCTCCCTCGATTCCCTCTCCGCCGCCCGCCCCCTCAGCGATGCCGCCCGCGGCGCCCAGGTCGAAATCGGCATTCTCGCCGAAGTAGACGTCGGCCTCGGCCGCGTCGGCGTCCAGCCCGGCGAAGAACTCCTCGCCCTCGTCCAGTCCATCGCCAAACTCCCCCACCTCAAGTGGCGCGGCATCGCCTTCTACCCCGGCCACATCAAAGACACCGCCGCCCACGGACTTGAAGAGCTAGAGAAACTCCGCCACACCGTCTCCCAAATGGTCGAGCAACTCACTGCCGCCGGCTTCCACCCCGAGATCGTCAGCGGCGGCTCCACCCCCCTCCTCTGGCACTCCCACACCATCCCCTACCTCAACGAGATCCGCCCCGGCACCTACATCTTCAACGACCGCAACACCATCCTCTCCGGAGCCTGCTCCCTCGCCCACTGCGCCGCCACTATCCTCACCACCGTCGTCTCCACCGCCCCTGGCCGCATGATCATCGACGGCGGCTCCAAGACGTTCTCATCGGACCGCCTCGCCGGCTCCTCCGAAATCACCTTCGGCGAAATCCGCGAAGCCCCCGAAGCTAGCTTCCACAAGATGAACGAGGAGCACGGCTACATCGACCTCCACAACACCACCGCCCAGTTCTCCGTCGGCGATCGCGTCCACGTCCTCCCCAATCACATCTGCGTCGCCATGAACCTCCACGAAACCGTCTACGGCATCCGCGACGGCGAAGTCGTCGAAACCTGGCGCGTCGAAGGCCGCGGCAAACTCCAATAGCCCACCAGTCAACCAGTCCCCCGTGCATCGGGAGGCGGTCCCCCTGGACCGCGGCGGGCGCCCTCGCCCGCCCAACCATCCCCCCAAAACGCAAAAAGGGCGGGCCAGAGCGCCGAAGCACTCCGCCCGCCCCCTGCAACTAACCCAATACTACTTCGCGGCCGCGATCGAGGCGATCGTCAGGCTCTCGCCCTTCAAATCACCAGTCACCGTCACCTTCTTGCCGTACAGGTCCGCGGTCACCTTCCCGTCATTGGCGATGCCGACAACCTTGCCGTCCACCACCAATACCGGCTTAGCGCCACCCTTGATGCAGCTCGTCACACAACTCACCGAGCCTGCAGAGCCGTCATTGTGCTTCGCGCCGCACTTCGTCTCGCTGATATAACCGGTCCACTCGCCCGCAAACGCGGCAGTGGCGGCAAACATCAGAAACAATCCAGCTTTCTTCATAGGCAGACCTCCCAGTGATACTTCACTGTTTAGTCTACATCAGATCTAGCTGCGCTTTTCCATCGGCACAAATTGCCTCTCGTCATACCCGGTGTAGATCTGCCGCGGCCTCGAGATCTTCTGCTCCGGATCTGTCACCATCTCTTCCCACTGCGCCAGCCAGCCCACCACGCGCGGAATCGCAAACAACACCGTGAACAAGTCCGGCCGGAAGCCCATCGCCTCGTAGATAATGCCCGAGTAGAAATCCACATTCGGGTACAGCCTGCGCTTGATGAAGTACTCGTCCTCCAGCGCAATCCGCTCCAGCTCGCGGGCGATCTCGATCTTCGGGTTATACCCCGTCACCGTGAACACCTCGTCCGCCGTCTTCTTGATGATCTGCGCTCGCGGGTCGAAGTTCTTGTACACGCGATGGCCAAAGCCCATCAGCTTCCCGTGCCCGTCCTTCACCGTCTTGATGAACGCCGGAATCGCTTCCTTACTCCCAATGTGATCCAGCATCCGCAGCACTTCTTCGTTCGCGCCGCCATGCAGCGGGCCCGATAGCGCCGCCGTCGCCGCGCCCATGCTCAAATACGGGTCCGCCTGCGAGCTCCCCACACTCCGCATCGTCGAGGTCGAACAGTTCTGCTCATGATCGGCGTGCAGGATGAACAGCACATCCAGCGCCCGCGCCAGAATCGGATTCGCCACATACTTCGGCTCCATGAATCGCCACATCATGTTCATGAAGTTCTCGGTGAAGCTCAGGTCCCGATCCGGATAGATGTAAGGCAAACCCAGACGGTGCCGGTAACAGTACGCCGAGAGCGTCGGCATCTTCGCAATCAGACGGATCGTCTGCTTCTGACGGTTCGTCGCATCATGGATGTTCTTCGATTCCGGATAGACCGTCGACATCGCCGCCAGCGTCGAAATCAACATCGTCATCGGGTGCGCGTCGTACCGGAAGTTCTCCAGAAACTTCTTCGATGTCTCGTGCAGCATCGTGTGCCGCAGCACCCGCGTCTCCCACGCAGCCAGCTGCTCCTGATTCGGCAGTTCACCGTTCAACAGCAGGTACGCTACTTCCAGAAACGTACACGTCCCCGCCAGTTGCTCAATCGGGTATCCGCGATACCGCAGGATCCCCTTGTCTCCGTCGATATAGGTGATCGAGCTGCGGCAGGACGCCGTATTCAAGTACGCCGGATCATATGTCATCAGGCCGAAATCGTCCGCCGAGACCTTGATCTGACGTAGATCGTTGGCCCGGATCGTCCCGTCCTGTATCTGCACCTGATACTGCTTCCCAGTGCGCTCGTCAGTTATGGTTAGTCGATTCTCGCTCATCGTAATTCATACTCCCAGGGACGAATCTCCCACAAGCATCGTATCGCGTCCCAACAACCAGTGGGGATCGCAATTTCGCTTAACATTCTTCATCGAATCCATCTGCTCCGCCGTGTACATCAGCGGCAGAAAATGCACCTTGCGCTTGCCCAGCCCATGCTCCGCGCTCACTGTGCCCCCCAACGCCACAGATTGCTTCGCAGCCTCCAGCATCCACGCCTTCCCCGCCTCAAAATCCTGCACCGTTTCCGACAGTACGTTCACGTGCACATGGGCATCCCCAATGTGCCCAAAAATCGTGTACTTGCCCGGAAACAACCGCCCCAGCGTCTCTTTGTAGAACGCCAGCATCTCGCCGTTCCGCTCCAGCGGCACCGCAAAATCAGAGCTCAGCTTCTCACAACCATTCTTCCGCACGTGATCGTTCACCAGCTCCGGCAGCGTGTGCCGGAACAATCGAAACCGCTCCCGGTCCGCCGCCGTCTCGCCAAACCACGATGCCTCCCCCAGCGCTCCGGTCTCATCCAACCGCTCCAGCCACTCGTCCACCGCGTCGCCCTCTAGCCCGTCCAACTCCTGCTCCACCAGCAGCGCCGCTTGCGCCTCACGAGGAATATCGTTATACCGAGCTCTCAAGAACTCCAGCGACGGCGCGTCCAGATACTCCAGCATCCGCAACTGCGCAATCGCTCTCCACCCCTCCACCGCCGCCAGCGTCAACTCATCGTCCGGAAAAAACACCACGCCCGAAAGGATCGCCTTCGGCTGCGGCAACAGCAACAGCTCCGCCTCCAGCACCACCCCCAGCGTCCCGTCACTCCCACAAAATAGATCCACCCACTCCACGCCCGGAGGCAGAAAATATCCCGCCGTGTTCTTCGTCGTGCGCGGCACGGGCAGCGGGGTGTACGGGAAGTCCACCAGCTCACCCCGCCGGTACGTCCGCACCGTTCCGTCCATCCTCGCCACCGTCAGCGCCCGCACGTGCCGCCGCGTCGCTCCATATCGGAAACTCCGCGAACCCGATGCGTTCGTGGCAATGTTCCCCCCGATCGTCGAGGACCACTCCGTCGGATCCGGCGCGTAAAACTGCCCCGTCTTCTGCGCCGCCGCCATCACATCCCGCAGCAGCACCCCCGCCCCCACCCGCGCCACGCCCGTCTCAATCTCCAACCGTTGAAACTTCTCCAGCGAAAACGACCACCCCCCGCTCGAAGGGCACCGCCCGCCCACCACACCCGTCCCCGCCCCCGAAACCGTCACCGGCGTCCGCGTTTCGTCCGCCTCACGCAATAACGCCGCCGCCTCCTCAGGAGACGACGGCGCTACCACTCTTTCCGCTTCGCCCCGGATTCCGGAGGCGTCTTCAATCACAACACCCATCGGCTGTGTCAGACCTCCAGAATCACCGGCATGATCAACGGCCGCCGCGATGTCGATTTGCTCAGAAACCGCTTCAGATCCGCCCTGATCTTCTCCTGCATCAGGCCCAGATCCCCGCGCTCTTCCTTCGAGGAAACCTCCAGCGTCCGCGCCACCACCTGGCGCGCCGCCGTCATCACCTCAGACCCCTCTTCCAACTTCACAAATCCCCGCGACACGATCTCGGGCAGGCCTTCGCACTTGCCCGTGTTCTTGTCGATCGCCACAATCGGGATCACAAAGCCGTCTTCCGACAGATGCCGCCGGTCGCGGATCATCATGTCCTCCACAACTTCGTCCAGCGAGCCCGAGTCGATACACACCCGGCCTACCGTCACCTTCTCACCCTTGCGCGCGCCCTTGGCATCGATTACAAGCGTCTGCCCCGTCTCCAGTACAAACGTGTCTTCCAACCCGTGATCTTTCAAATGCGACGCCAGCCGCGCGTGCTTCGACATCTGCCAGTACTCGCCGTGGATCGGCACGAAGTACTTCGGCCGCACCAGGTTCAGCAGCAGATTCAACTCTTCCTGCGCTCCGTGGCCGGATACGTGGATCGGCGGACTCATCGTCCCCGCCACCACCTCCGCGCCCCGCCGCGCCACGTGGTTGAACATCCGCCCGATGCCCTTCTCGTTGCCCGGAATGATTCTCGCGCTATGGACCACCACGTCCCCGCGCTCCAGGCGCAGGCTCTTGTGGTTGTCCACCGCCACCCGGCTCATCGCCGACATCGGCTCGCCCTGCGTCCCGCTCACCACGCAAACTACCTTGTGCGGCGGCGCCGACATGATGTCCTGCGGCCTGAGCAGAAGATTGTCCGGGATGTGCAGCAGCCCCAGGTTGTGCGCAATCTCCGTCGCCGAAAGCATGCTCCGGCCGACAAATGCCACCTTCCGGCCCATCCTCGCCGACAAAGTCAGGATCTGCTGCAAACGGTGAATCGAGCTCGAAAACGCCGCAATGACGATCCGCCGCTCCGCCCGGTTGAAAATCTCCTCAAACCGCGGCATCACCGTCCGCTCCGATGGCGTATAGCCCGCCCTGTCTACGTTTGTCGAGTCCGACAACAGTAGCAGAACGCCCCGCTTGCCGTACTCGGCAAACGTGTGCAGGTCAAACAGGATATTGTCGGTAGGGGTTGGGTCGATCTTGAAATCGCCCGTGTGGATCACCACACCCAGCGGCGTCGTGATCGCCAGCGCCACAGAGCTCACAATTGAGTGCGTGACGTGAATAAACTCGATCAGGAACGGCCCGATGTCGATCTTCTGCCCCGGCTTCACCCGGTTCAGCTTGGCGTCCTCGCGCATCTCGTGCTCGTCCAGACGGCGCTCCACAAGCGCCAAAGTGAACGGGGTGCCATACACCGGAACGTTCATCAGGGAGAGCAGAAACGGCATCGCGCCGATGTGGTCTTCATGCCCGTGCGTCAGAATGATCGCACGTACAAATTGTTCGTTTTCTTCTAGATAGCTGAAGTCTGGCGTGACGATATCAACGCCCAGCAGCTCGGAATCGGGAAACATCATCCCCGCGTCCAAAACGATGATGTCATCGCCATAACGCAGGGCCATACAGTTCATGCCAAATTCGCCCAGACCGCCGAGCGGGATGACTTGCAACTTCTTGTCGGACATAGATTTTCGATGGGTTGCCAAGATCTCAGGCTACCATATCGGCCACCCCCACCTGTCCCCCACCGCCGCCCACCCCCGTCGGCCCGCCGCCGTCAAACCCTCCCGCTCCCCGCCACCACCCGGCCACCACCACAATCACCCGTCGCCCCACGCCCCGCCCACCGCCGCCACAACCGCCACCAGACCGCCCTCCGCTCGACGCCCCCGCCACAGCCGCCCCCCGCCCCCCACCGCTCGTCGTCGCCGCCACAACCGCCCCCCGCCCCCCCACCGCTCGTTTCTGAGCCGCGACCGTCAGGGAGCGGTCCCCCAAACAAGCCAAGGGCCTACCCCGAGGGATAGGCCCTTGCTTTGATGTTCAATGGGAGAAACAGATTCGACGGCTTCGCAACCGGAAAACCTGTATGTGATTTGAGCGTAGAACCTCCCAGACTCTAAGTCAAGAGAAAAAGCGCCACGCGCTGAAATCCACGCAACCTTCACATTCTAAACATGTTGCAGTTTATGTAGAAGTCTTCATGAGGACGCCCCACCCCTCCGGAAGGCCCCCCCCGCCGCCCCCCCGTTTCCCTCTAAATGAGAGAAATTAGAAGAGTTATCTCCGCCCCTTCACTTCCACAACTGCAACACTGTGATCGCCGGGTCCGTCCCGTCCAGCAGCGTCCGCCGCTTCCGCAGGTACACCCAGAAAAACGCGAATACCATCCCGCCACCCACACACACCACCAGCAAAAAGCCAGTCAGCTCAAAGATCGCCACCAGCATCCCGCCGACGTCCGGCATCTTCGGCACCGTCGTCGATTGATTCCAGATGAAGTCAGCTTTCCACTCCAATGGAGCCAGGATCGCCTCTGCCGCCTTCTGGTCCGCAACCCCGGACACAACCCCAACCAGCGGCCCCGATCGCTTCACGGCCAGCCCAGCCACCTTCTCCAGTTCCTTCACTTTCGTCATCGCCAACTGCGGCGTGATGAACGAAAACACCGCCACGCGCGCCTCGCCTCCACCCACACGGTACGTGCCCACCTGCGCCTCGGCCCCCTCCTCGATCCCCGCTACCGACGCCGGCACGCCCGGCAAAAACTTCTCCAACGATCGCAACCCCAGCACATACCGCTCCGAGTTCCGCACCCGGTCTTTCTCCGGCAGGTACCCCGTCAACAACGGCAATCCGCCCCCGTTGCGCAACCGCGGCAGCTTCCCATACAGCTCCGCCATCTCTTTTTCCAGCGGCCGCCAGCCCTCAAACCACAGCACGTAGTTCTGGTGCGCAATCACCTGCGCCCCCGGCGTCGTGCACATCGTCAGCGTCCCGCGCATCGGCACACACGCCTCCGGGCGGATCGCCTGATACCACGCCAGCGCCCCGGTGGCATCTTTCAATCGCCACGCCTGCGCCGTAAACCGTCCCGCCGGCCCGTTGTACACCGCACGCTCGGCCGAGTCGCCCGCATACTCCGCCCACAGCATTGTGTCATCCACTGGCGCCGCGGCTACTTTGCTGCGCGCCGAGCCATACCACTGCTCCGGCCAGATCTGCGCCGAAGCAATCCCCATAAACAGTGCGAATAAAGCTATGCCCCGTGACATTTCTTATATTTCTTCCCGCTGCCGCAATGGCATGGATCGTTCCGGCCAATCTTGTCGCCCTTGATCACCTGCGCTGCCGGCGTCGACGACGCCTCACCGCCCGTGAACTGGAGCATCTCCATCTCCCGCTCTTTCTTCTTGTGGATGTTCCGCGTGAGATCCACGAAGGAGGACTGAGCCTCTTTGCGGTCCTCTTCCGCCGGCACAGACACCGGAGCCTGCCCTTCGCCCTGGTCGTCATCGCCCCAGCCGCCGTCCCGCCGCTCGCTCCGCACAGATTGCAGGAAAAACAGGAACCGCACCGTCTCGTCTTCGATCCGGTCCATCATGTCCTGGAAAATCTGAAAACCTTCTTTTTTATACTCAATCAGCGGATCTTTTTGACCATAGGCCCGCATGCCGATGCCCTCTTTGAGGTGATCCATCGACAGCAGGTGGTCCTTCCACTGCTGGTCAATCACAGACAGCCAGATCATGCGCTCCGTCTCGCGCATCACTTCGCTGGTGACCGACTCTTCCTTCTCGTCGTAGCGCTTCCGCAGCTTCTCCAGAATGCTGGCTTCCAGCCCCACGCGCGATTGCTCAGCCATCTCCGCCGGCATCACACGCAACCCGAACTGCGAACTGATGTCGGTCTGCAACGCCGCCAGATCCCACTTGTGCGGCTCGCTGCCCTCCGGACAATGCAGGTCAATGAAGGTGGCCAGGATGCCATCCACGATCTCGAAGATCTTCTCCTTCATGTCGCTGCCCTTCAGCAGCTCGCGGCGCAATCCGTAAACGGCCTTGCGCTGCTTGTCCATCACGTCGTCATATTCCTTGACGTGTTTTCTCGAAGCGAAATTCTGCGCTTCCACGGCCTTCTGCGCCGAGGCGATCCGCTTGGTGATCAGCTTCGATTCAATCGGCACGTCCTCTTCCATGCCCAGGCGCAGCATCAGATTTTGAATCCGGTCGCCGCCGAAAATGCGCAGCAGATCGTCCTGCAACGAGAGGAAAAACCGCGAAGAACCCGGATCGCCCTGGCGGCCCGCGCGCCCGCGCAACTGGTTATCAATGCGCCGCGATTCATGCCGCTCCGTACCCGCAATGTGCAACCCGCCCGCCGCCACAACCTTCTTATGGTCCTCGTCGCACTGCGCCTTGTACTTGTCGTAGATCGCCTTCCACTTGTCCGCATTGACGCGGTAGTTCATCTCGCCGCGCACGAAATAGTAGTACTGATGATCGGCCACCAGCGACGCCTGCTCGGCTGGAATCGATTCCACCAGCTTCTGCTTCAACGTCTCTTCCTGCGAGAGAAACTCCGGGTTGCCGCCCAGCAGAATATCGGTGCCGCGGCCCGCCATGTTGGTGGAAACCGTCACCGCGCCATAGCGGCCCGCCTGCGCGATGATGAACGCCTCGCGCTCGTGATTCTTGGCGTTCAACACTTCGTGCCGCACGCCATTCTTCTTCAAAATCCCGGCCAGCTTCTCGCTCTTCTCCACCGAGATCGTGCCCACCAGCACCGGCTGCCCCGTCGCATGGCGCTCGGCAATCTCCTTCGCCGCGTTGCGCCACTTCTCATCCTCGGTCCGGTAGACGATGTCGTTCTGATCCTTGCGCACCATCGGCCGGTTCGGCGGAATGATGGTCACGTCCAGGTTGTAGATCTTGCCAAACTCCGCCGCTTCCGTGTCCGCCGTGCCGGTCATGCCGGCCAGCTTCTTGTACATGCGGAAGTAGTTCTGGAAGGTGACCGTGGCCAGCGTCTGGTTCTCGCGCTCGATCTTGACGCCTTCCTTGGCCTCCACGGCCTGGTGCAACCCATCGGACCAGCGCCGCCCCGGCATCAGGCGCCCGGTGAACTCATCAACGATGATCACCTCGCCTTCCTTCACCAGATACTCGCGGTCCCGCACATACAGCACATGCGCGCGCAGCGCCTGCTGCACGTGATGGTTCATCTCAATCGATTCGGGATCGTAGAGGTTGACGATGTTCAGCAGCCGCTCCACCTTGGTGACGCCCTCTTCGGTCAGCGCCACCGAGCGATGCCGCTCGTCCACCGTGTAGTCGCCCGTCGTATACTTCTCGCCCGGTTCCTTGCCCTCGATCACCTCTCCGCGGATCAGCCGCGGGATGATGCCGTTCACCTTGTAGTACTTATCGGTGGACTCTTCCGACGGGCCCGAAATGATGAGAGGCGTACGCGCTTCATCAATCAGGATCGAATCCACTTCGTCGACAATCGCGTAGCCGTGCCCGCGCTGCACGCAATCGTCCAGCCGGAACTTCATGTTGTCGCGCAGGTAATCGAAGCCGTACTCGTTATTGGTGCCGTACGTGATGTCGCAGGCATAGGCGTCGCGCCGCTGGTCGTCGTCCAAACCGTGCACAATCAGGCCCACCGAAAGCCCGAGAAATTTGTACAGCTTACCCATCCACTCGGAGTCGCGCCGTGCCAGGTAGTCGTTCACCGTCACCACATGCACGCCTTCGCCCACCAGCGCGTTCAGGTACACCGGCAGCGTCGCCACCAGCGTCTTGCCTTCACCGGTCTTCATTTCGGCGATCTTGCCGCGATGCAGAACAATGCCGCCAATCAACTGCGAGTCGAAATGGCGCATCCCCAGCACACGGATGCCCGCCTCGCGGACAACGGCAAAGGCCTCCGCCATCAGGTCGTCCACCGCCTCGCCATTGGCGATCCGGAGCTTGAATTCCTGCGTTTTTGCCGTCAGTTCGGCGTCGGAAAGTCCCTTGACAGCGGCTTCCCCCGCGTTAATGGCTTCCACCAGCGGCAGGATCTTCTTGATCTCGCGCTCGTGCTTGGTGCCGAAAATTTTGGCCAGAAGGGTATCGATCATAGCGGTGCTAGTCTAATTCTACCGCACACCCCCATAGACACCGCCCAAAGGTATTTGTGTCCTGGGCCGTTCGGAAACCATCCATTCCTTTATGCACCAAGCTATCGTCATCGCCTTGGCGCTCTTCGCCAGCCTCGCCCTCGCCCAGCAGCAGGATTTCAACAAGGTGGAGATCAAGGTCACCAAGGTCTCGGGCAACATCTATATGTTGGAAGGCTCCGGCGGCAACATCGGAGTCTCGGCCGGCGAGGACGGCATCGTCATCGTAGATAACCAGTACGCGCCGCTCGCGGCGAAGATCCGCGAGGCCCTCAAGGGCATCGTCGACAAGCCCGTGCGCTTCGTCATCAACACCCACTATCACGGCGACCACACCGGCGGAAATGTAAACTTCGGCGAAACCAGCACCATCCTCGCCCACGACAACGTCCGCAAGCGCCTGCTGACAGGCACACCGAAGGCCGGCCTGCCCGTTATCACCTTTGATCACGACGTCTCCGTCCACGTCAACGGCGAGGACATCCGCGCTCTCCACTTCCCTTCCGGCCACACCGATGGCGATGTCATCGTCTTCTTCCCGAAATCCAATGTCGTCCATATGGGCGACGATTTCGTCCGCTACGGCTTCCCCTACATCGACATTAAGAGCGGTGGCAGCGTCCAGGGTATGATCGACGGCCTGGAGAAGACCATCGGCCAACTGCCCCCCGACGTGAAAGTCATCCCCGGCCACGGTGCCGTCTCCAACCTCGACGACGTCCGCGAGTTCGTCAAAATGCTCAAGGCCACCAGCGCCATCATTCAGAACGGCATCACCGCCGGCAAGAGCCTGGAAACCCTCAAGAGCGAGAACGTGATGGCCGCCTGGCAGAAGTGGTCTGGCTCCTTCATCAAGACGGACACCTGGATTGAGACGCTCTACAGTTGCCTCACCAATCGGCAACCTGCCGGCTTCGTGAGGCACAATTAGTAGCCTCGGACGCCTACCGATTCGATACCATGAACTCAATGACTGGGACCAAACTTGGCTCGCTCGACCCCAACTCCGGGAATCTGTTCAAATATGACGGGCCCGCCGGAACCGTCGTCTTTCTTGTCGCCTTGCCGCTGTGCCTGGGCATCGCGCTGGCCTCGGGCGCTCCGCTCTTTTCCGGCATCGTGGCCGGAGTGGTGGGCGGCATCGTGGTCTCCATCTTCTCCGGCTCGCAGGTCAGCGTCAGCGGACCTGCCGCCGGGCTCACCGTCATCGTCGCCTCGGCCATCGTCTCCACAGGCAGTTTCAAAGCCTTTCTGCTGTCGGTGGTGCTGGCCGGCGTTCTGCAATTCCTGATGGGCGTGGCCAGGCTGGGCGCCATCGCCGACTACGTGCCGGATTCCGTCATCAAGGGCATGCTCGCCGCCATCGGGCTGGTGATCATCCTCAAGCAGATCCCTCACGCCCTGGGCCGCGACAAAGACTTCGAGGGCGACATGGCGTTCCTGGAGCAGAGCGGCGCCAATACCGTCACCGACATCGTCGAGAGCGTGCTCTCGGCCCACCCGGGCGCGATGATCATCTCGGCGCTGAGCCTTCTAGTGCTGATCTACTGGGATGATGTGGCCGCAAAGGCCGGCGCCTGGATGAAGCTGGTGCCCGCGCCACTGATCGTCGTCCTGCTGGGCATCGGGTTGAATCAAGGCTTTGGCGCATTCGCTCCGCAGTTTCAATTGAGAAGCGACGAGTACATGGTTTCTCTCCCTGTCGCCCAATCGGTGCAGGGCTTCTTCGGACAGTTCATGCTGCCGGATTTCAGCGCCATCACCAATCAGGCTGTGCTGTCGGCGGCAGCCACCATCGCCATCGTCGCCAGCCTGGAATCCCTCCTCTCGCTGGAGGCGGCCGACCGCCTGGATCCCTTCCGCCGCATCTCATCGGCTAGCCGCGAGTTGCGAGCACAGGGCATCGGCAATATCGTCAGCGGCCTGCTCGGCGGCCTGCCCGTCACCAGCGTGGTGGTCCGTACCTCCGCCAACGTAACGGCCGGCGCCAGAACCTGGGTTTCAGCCTTCGTCCACGGCGTCCTCCTGTTCGCCGCCACCATGCTGATCCCGTCCATCCTAAATCTCACCCCGCTGGCCTGCCTGGCGGCCATCCTGATCGTCATCGGCTACAAACTTACCAAGCCCGCGGTTTACAAGGCTATGCACGCGCTGGGCTGGAATCAGCTCGTACCCTTCCTCGTCACGGTTTTGGCCATTGTGTTTACCGACCTCCTGAAGGGTGTCATTGTCGGCATGTTCGTGGGGGTGTTCTTCGTGATGCGCACCAACCACCACGCAGCCATCACCCTGGTCCACCAGGATCATTACTATCTGCTGCGCTTCAACAAGGACGCCTCGTTCGTCAACAAGAACGAGCTCAAGCGCAAGCTGCGCGATATCCCCAACGGCTCGCACCTGATTATCGACGGCACGAAGTCGCTCTACACGGATCATGACATCATCGAAATTGTCGAAGGATTCCAGCAACTCGCGCCCTACAAGGACATCACGCTGGAGCTCAAGCATTTCGAGTTAGGAGGCACGGCCAATGGACACGTATAGAAAACTATTGCTCGCCAATCAGGCATGGGTGCAGGACAAGCTGAGCGTGGACGCCGATTTCTTTAACAAGCAGGCAAACACGCAGCAGCCGGATTTCATGTGGATCGGCTGCTCCGATTCGCGCGTGCCGGCCGAGGATGTCACCGGCACCGAACCCGGCGAACTCTTCGTCCACCGCAACATCGCCAACCTGGTGATCCACACGGATCTCAACATGTTGAGCGTGCTGCAATACGCCGTGGAAGTGTTGAAGGTGAAGCACGTGATTGTGTGCGGCCACTACAACTGCGGCGGCGTGAAGAACGCCATGACACGGCACGATTTCGGCCTCATCAATAAATGGCTGCGCCACATCAAGGATGTGTACCGCATGCACCACCGCGAACTCGAGGCCATTGCCGACGGCCAGGCGCGCTATGACCGGCTCGTGGAGTTAAACGTCACCGAGCAGGTGCAGAACCTGGCGCAAACCTCCATCGTTCAGCGCGCGTGGAAGAACGAACAGCGGCCCATCATTCACGGCTGGGTCTACGATCTGCGCACGGGCTACGTCAAAGAGACGGCGTGCATGGAGCCGGGCGCGAAGATGGACGAGATCTACGATTTCGATTTCGACGGCACCACCTAGGGACGCTCGATCATCCGCCTGGCGATCGCGATCTGTTCGGCCGTGCCGCGGATGGCGATGGCTTTCTTCGCCTCCGTGAAGAAACTCTGCCCAGCCTGCGTCGCCGTGCGCACGGCGCCAAACAGCGCCTGAAGTTCCTCGGACGTCCGGTCCGGCGGAAGAAAGAACACACCCACCTGCTCATCGCCGGCGGTCATCAGTTGCGGACCCGAGCCCGGTGGCAGCGCCAGGGCGTTCACCAGCCACGCGGCCATCTGAATCTGCTGGGCTGTGCCGCGGAAGCCGAGCACCTTCCGGGCCTCGGCTGGGAACACGCGCCGGATATCGGTAGACGCGCGAATTAGCGTCATCAGCTCGTTCAGATCGCGCGGAGTGCGGGCCTGGGCGAGATGGAACAACCGCCCCACCTCGCCCGAGCCGTCGTTCACGAAGTTCTGATGCTCCACCGTGTTCGGCGGGAGAGGCGCATCTGCGGGTTGGTCCAGCTCTCGGACCAGCCATTCCACCAGCCGGATCTGATCGACCGTTCCGCGCCAGCTCATGGCACTTCGGGATTGCACGGGGAAGACGCGCCGAATGTCGGTCAGCGTCCGGATCAGTATCATCACCTGGTTCAAGTTCTTCGGCGAGCCGGAGTGGGCGAGATAGGTCAAACCCACCACCTCGGCCGAACCGTCCTGCACCTGAGACTGATGCCCGGTCGAATTCGGAGAGCTCCGCGCCGTAGCTGGCGTGTCCAACTCGCCAGCCGCCCAAACGGCGATCTGCATTTGCGCCGGCGTCCCGCGCATTCCCACCGCTTTTCGTGCGAAGTAGGGGTACATCTGCCGCACGTCCGTCACGGTGCGGATTGCGGTCATCACCTCCTGAAAGTCGCGCACGTTTTCGGAGTGCGTGAGGTATATGACGCGCACCACGTCCCCCGTGCCATCGTGCGGCAGGTATTGAGGAGGACCAGCGCCGGCCGACTGATCGAGTTCGCTGATCAGCCACCGCGCCAGCGCAACCTGATCCGCGGTACCGCTCACGCTGAGAGAGTTCTGCAAGACCACGACCGCGCTCGATTGGAAACGCCCAACCGTTCGCAGTGTGGTCGCGAGATCCTCGGCTGCCTGCGGCGATTCGCTGTGGGCCAACGGGAAGACCTCCGCGGGCGGCGCCTGCCAACGCAGCCACGGCAAACAGGACGGCGGGAAACAGCATGGGACCTCCTGCGCGAACCTTCAACAGCAGGATTGACGCGCGAAGCGGGCCAAACGTGCAATCGGTACAATCGCTGTATCCATCATGGGCCTCGCCAACGATCTCGAAATAGTCTTCCACCGCGACCTCACCCGCCTGGTGCAACAACTCCAGGCATTTCCCGACGACGGCTCTTTGTGGCGCCGCGCCGGGACCGTCAACCCTGCCGGCAACCTGGTGCTCCACCTCGAAGGCAACCTGCGCGAGTTCATCGGCCGCCAATTGGGCGGCGTGGAATACCAACGCGACCGCCCGGCCGAGTTCGCCACCACGGGCCTCCCCATCGCCGGCCTTGTCGAGCGGATCGAGTACGTGCGAAGCCTTGTTTCGGCAACGCTCTTGAAACTCTCACCCGGAGACTTCGAGGCAGTCTATCCGGAGGACGTGCTAGGCATGCCCCTCTCGACGCAGGCGTTTCTCATTCACCTGCACGGGCACCTGAACTACCATCTGGGGCAGTTGGACTACCTGCGGAGGCTGGCCGGCGGGCGCTGAAACGCTACGCGCATTTGGGTTCAGGGATGGCCCGCCCCAGAGCCAGCAGACTGCGCACTTGTCCCCCGGTGGGCTTACGCCGGAGATTGTTTTGGCGGCAGATTGAGGATCTCCACGGAGCACCAGTCAACGCGGTCGAGCACTCGCCTTCCTGAGTGACAGCACCTGCTCGAAGTAATGGATGTCCGAAATATCACGAAATCCAGGATCGCCGTTTGGGCCGAAACTTGGTTCCCAAGAGGAGCCGGACGCGCGATTGAGGAACCACAAACTCTCGCGGTCCGCATGTCTCTCCAGGTCTGGACGAGGCCAGAACACGCAGTGGTTGCAGGCGAACCGGTAGTCCAAGGTTTGGCCCGCCTTGCCTGGCCCCCACAGGACACGAGTCACCTTCAGTGTTCCCCGAAAATGCCATCCGTCGATCCAGGGAAACGACCAGACTCCTGTCAATTGCCCCGCGACGACGAGATCGGCGTTCTGTGCGATGGCGCCCTTCTCAATCGAGATGCCGAGCTGAGCCCCAAGCAACATCGCCAGTAAGAGCACGGCGCTTCTCGTCAATCGCGGGGCCTTCATCTTTCCATTAGACTCCGGAGCGAGGCTTTCGGAGCAACCGCACGAACCCAGGGCGTTGAGAGTCGCTACTTTCTACGATTTACCGGGCATTCCCGAACAGATACTCGCCCACCGAAACCCAACCTGACGTTCGCTCCGACAACGACAGTCCCGTACGGGCTAACGAAGCCCAGGCCAACAACCGCCCGTTCAGCGAGTGCTGAGGCCCAGCGATTCACTCACCGCTCAGGAGCCCACCAACCGATCATACTCCGAGTGCGTGCCAATCCAGACCCATATCATCTTGTCGCCCGATTGCTTGCCGAGTGCGCGATGGTGATCTCCGACACGAACGCTGAAACGGTCTTCGCTTCCCTGTAACCGCCGGAATCGGAGCGAGGGGTGATGCGGATCCCGCAGCCACAGCCGGTAGTTCTTTACGGCAAGGTTTTGAACCTGAGAAGGCAGAGTCCGGAACAACTCCCAGAATCGCCGGGTGGCGACCGAGTTCACGACCGCGTCGGCCACTCACGAAGCAGGCCTTGTGCCGATTCGTTGTCCGCTTCGTCGAAGAGGAAATCGAGCTTGCCTTCGGAGGAGTCGGCATCCAACTGGGCGTCCCAGCGCGCTTGTTCACGCACGCGGAACCACTGGACGATGCGGCGGTACTCTTCCGGAGGCAGACCCTCGATGGCTGCCTCGATCTGTTCAACTCGGCCCATACCCGGAGTTTATCATCTGGTGCGGGGAGAATCGCGCTTCCCGGCTACAGCAGCTTTTCCAGTTCGCGCATGACCTCGAACGAATCGGCGACGTAGAGCACGTCGGCCTTGCCGCGGGACCAGCCGCAGGCGGCGTCGAGGTTGATGGCCCGGCGGTCGTTGATGAAGCGCCAGCCTACGACGTGGGGCTCTTCGCCGTGGCAGCAGGTCGCGAGGCCCTTGCGGTGGCGGGGGGAGGAGCCGGTCTGGCCCACCTGGTGGAGGTGCGAGAGGAACGGCAGGACGCTCTGGCCTTCGCCGGAGAGATCGACCAGCGACTTGGAGGAGCCTAGCGAGGACTGCGTCTTCTGCACGAAGTTGAGAATGAGGCCGGCCGCTTCGGGCGTGTGCGTGGCGCCGTCCTTCTGCTTCTTGGTCCAACCGGCGCCGGCGACGAGGAGGAGCTGGGCGTCGGGGCGGATGGTCTGCTGATCGGCGTTGGGGGCATGGTAGCCGGTGACGGTGGTGCGGGTCTCCACCGTGACGGCGATGGGCGTGGCGGCGGCGCCGGGCGCGGCCGGAGCGGATTCAAAAGCGCCGGGTTCGAGGAGGAGAATCCACGGGCGGGCTGCGCGGCTGAGCGTCGCTTCCATGCGCTGGCGGTAATACCAGCGGTGCACCTTCAGATCAGGCTCGATGGCCACGATGTGCGTCTCGCAGGCGCCGTTCAGGCGGCAGGCGACTCCGGGGAGCGCGCGGTTGAAGCGCATGGTGCCGGTGGCGAAGATCACCGCTGCGCCAGAGGCTTTGGCGATGGCTTCGGCCGCCGCGGCGTCTGTGGCGTAGCGGGATTGGGCGAACTGCTCGCCTTCGACGGCGAAGACGGCCGCGGCGCCGGCGCTGACGGACTGCGCGGCGGCGGCGGCGTTGGCGCCGATCACGCCGAGATCATAAGCGCCGATCACGGCGGCGGCGGCGATGGTTTCGAGCGCTGCCTTGGGGAGCGCGCCTTCATCGGTGGTGTGGAGTAGGACGAGAATTTTTTCCATGGGGTGTGCTCCTTATTGCTTGATCCACGCGGCGATTTCGGCGGCGATATCGGCGGCGGGCACATCCTTGACGATGCGCGTCTGACGGGTGACGGCGGGCAGGGCGACCTGCGCGTAGGCGATGGCGGCTGGATCGAGCGCGGTGGGCTTCGCCTTTTGCAGGGCGGGCATCATGACGCGCATGTTGGCCATGCCGGTTTGCGGATGGTTGGGCGGCTCGGGCAGGCTGCCGGTGGCCCAGGCCAGGACGGCGGGGGCGGCGGCGCATTTCGAGATCTGGTGCTTGCCGCCTTCGACGCGCTCCTTGATGACGAGGGCGCCATCGGGATCCACGGTGAGTTCGTCGACGGCAAGGAACTGTTCGGTGATGCCGAGGCGCTCGCCCACCATCTGCATGACGACGCCGGCGCCGCGGGTGGCTGATTCCCAGCCGCCGAAGATGAGGGCCTGCGATTTATCGAAGCCAGGAATGGCGGCGATGGCATCGGCCAGTGCTTTGGAGACCGACACGGCATCGGTGAAGCCGCCGCCGGGGCCATCGAGCGCGATCAGCTCGAAAGGCAGCTTCTGGGCGACGGTCATCATGACCTGCTGGAGCTTGGCCTTGGGTCCGAGGCTCACCACTTTGATGGTGGAGCCGGGTTGATTCTTGGCCAGGTTGGCGGCTTCGTAGAGAGCGTGGCCGGCCCAGGGGTCGAAGACGTTGGGCAGCATGAGCTCGTTCTTGAGGCCGGGGCCGGTGGGGGTGGTGACGGGCTCCAGGGTTTGCAGCGGGTCCGGCGCGAGGCCTCCGCAGACGATGATTTGATAAGCCATAATTCGTTAGTTCTCCGCGCTGTGCAGGCCGCCGGGGGCGGCGCAGAAGTCGATGTTTTCGTGGACGCAGTTCCAGAGGCACGCGCCGCAGTGGACGCACTTTTCACGATCGAAGCCGGGGCGGCCCGCGGGCTTTTCGGCGGCGATGTGGAGAGCCTCGCCGGAACAGATTTCGATGCACATCTTCTCGCCGCAATCGTCGCAGACATGCTCGTTGCGAATGACGACGTGATCGGGAAATTCGGAGGGGGCCTGGACCTTGCCGCCCATCAGGAGGGCGTCCTGGTGGGAGACGAGGATCTGGCCGTCGTACTCGATTTTGGGCCAGCCGCAGGCGTCCATGAGGGCGTCGTGGAGCGGCTCGGATTCGAGCTCGCAGCGCAGGCGGATGGTGTCGATCTGGGAGCGGGTGAGGCGGCCGATGTAGAAATCTTCCAGGCGGCCGGGGGTCTTGTCCTTGGCCGGGCGCGGGACGGAGAGCGAGCCGCTGGTCATGCCGGCGAGGCCCATGCCGAGGAAGCCCTGGAGGACGCCGCGCTGGAAACCGTTGCGCGCTTTTTCAGCGATCTGGCCCTCGGCTTCGAGCCAGCTCTTACGGCGGCGGGCGACGTAGCGGGCCTCGAGATTTTCCTTGGTGAAGGGCAGGCCCTCTCGGTAAAGCTCGAGCACGCCTTCGGCGAGTTGGACGCCGGTGAGCCAAGCTTCATCGACTCCGCTGCCGGTGAGGACGTTGGTGGAGCCGGAGCCCTCGCCGATGCGGGCGAAGCCGTCGCCTGCGAGTTGGGGCTCACCGCGGCGGCCGCTTTCCAGCAGTGACTTGGCGCCCCAGCTTCTCATGCGGCCACCTTTGAGATAGCGCCAGATGTAGGGATGCTGGACGAAGTGCTGGAGGTAGCGATAGGCCGTGCGCACCGGGCTTTCGAGCCACGACGGGACAAAGATGCCGACGCTGGCGACGCGGCCGGGATGGACGTAGAAGAAGCCGAAGATCTCGGGCTCGGGGTAGCCGAGGGTGTGGAAGACGGTGCCTTCGGGAAGGTCCACGCCTTCGGGCAGATCCACCACCATCTTCATGCCCACTGCCCACTCGTCCCGCTTGTGGCCCTCGGGCATGCCGACGATTTCGTCGAGACGGCGGCCCACGGGGCCGATGGGGCCATCGCCCACCACTGTGAGCTCCGCGCGGACCTCGGTGCCATCGGCGGCGAGGACCACGCCGGCCACTTTGCCGTTTTCGATGAGCGGTTCGGAGACTGGTGTGGAGGGCCAGATCTGAGCGAGGCCAGTCATCATCACCTGCTGGCCGACCCACTGGTTGAACTGGCCGAGGGAGAAGATGAAGCCGTCCTTCTTGTGGAGGAAGTCCGGGCAGAAGGGGACGGCGAAGCCCTGGTGCTCGACGCGGAGGAGGCCGGAGAGGGCCTCGATCACCTTGTCGGCAAACTGCATGAGCGCGGGGCGGCGGGTGGCGCCGTGGGGATCGAGGAGGTAGACGAGCTTCTCGTCGCGGACGGGGGCGGCCATGGGGATCTCGGTGGTGTCGAGATCGGGGAAGGATGCCTTGATGGCGCGGGCGCGGGTGACTACTCCGGAGACGCCGAAGGAGATGTCGTCGGCGCGCTCGTAGCAGAGGACCTGCGGGGGGAGGCCGGGCATGGCGCGGCTGTCGATGGTTTCCAGGCCGCGGGTGAGGGTGGTGAGGAAGCCTCCGGTGGCGGGGCCGAAGCCGACGCAGACGATATCGGCGTCGAGGGGTTTTTGCTCGATGGGGTCTGTGTTCATGGCTGGGGGGTACCGCTCCCTGACGGTCGCGGCTCAGAAACGGACGGTTGACGTGGATGTCTCATGGGGCCGGGTCCTCGGCTCACTGGGGGTAGTCGAGGGCGGCGGGGATCATCACTTTCTGGATGGAGTCGGCGGCGCGATCCTTCGCTAAGAGGGCGCCGGCCAGGCAGCCATCGAGCTTGGAGCGGAGGCGGGTGAAGTCGCGCAGGCCGGTGGACTGGACGCAGGGGCCGGCCTTGGAATCGTGAGAGCCGTCGATGCGGATGAACTCGCTGGTGAAGCCGGAGGCGCCGGGGATGAGGGATTCGAGCTGTTGGAGCTCCTCTTCCTTGAAGCAGGTGGAGCACTCGTCGGAGCGGTCCCAGGAGGGGTGGCGCATATAGCCGAAGACGAGCTCGGAGCAGATGCGGGCCACTTCGCCGGCGGCGCGGGCGGCCTGGATGTGACAGAGATCGGTGAGGAAGGCGACGGTGCCCTCGAAGCCTTCGGCGATGACGCCGCCGGCGCCTTCGCGGCGGAGGTGCTCGACATCGAGGATCTGGGCGCGGGAGGCGAGCAGCCAGCAGAGGGCATCGGCCATGGGGAAAGTCACGCCCTGGCGATTGCTCTGATAGAGCTTGGCTCCGTCGGCATCCTTGGCGTGCTGGAGATGTTCGAGGGTCCAGAGCCAGAGGTGCATGGCGGAGGCGACGGTGCAGGCGCCGGTGCCGGGCTCGGTGGCGGCGACACGGCGCATGTCGTGGATCCAGGTGCGGAACTGGGCGAGGAAGACCTCGTTGATCATCGTCATGGAGAGCTGGCGGCGCTGGACGGCCTCGGGCCCTTCATAGGTGGCTTCGAGCTGGGAATCCATCCACTTGTAGCTGAGGAAGCCGGGGCAATCCTCGGTGATGCCGTAGCCGCCCATGAGGGAGACGGCCTCGCGCATCATCTTATTGCCGTAGCCGGTATTCCAGAGCTTGGTGGCGGGGCAGAGGACGTTGGCCTGGCCATCGGTGACGAGGTATTGAATGACGGGGTCGGCTTCGAGCGCGGCATAGCGGGCCTTGTTGCGGAGCGATTCGTGGTGGCTCTGCATTTCGAGGAATTCGATGGCCTCGACGCTGCGTTTGCGGAGGTATTTGACGGCGGACATACCGCCGCCAATGCCCTGCTCCGCGAGGGCGGCATCCTTGAGTTTTTCGATGGGATCGAGCTCATCGTACATGCGCGCGGTGAGGAAGCCGAGGGAGGCGCCGGCCTCGCCGACGGCCCAGATATCGAGGAGGCGATGGGTGACATCCTCCTTCTGCTGGAGGCCGAGCTCATAGCGGGGCGAGCCGGGCACGACGACGCCGGAGCCGCGGAAGCGATCGCGATGGTAGCGGATGAGCGGCTCGACGGCGGAGAGCAGCTTGGCGGAGGTCATGAGGCCGACGCCGACGCGGGTGCGCCGGAAGACGGCCTCGATGACGGCGCCGTGATCGTAGGTGGGGACGATTTTGCCATTCACCACCGAGTAGCCGCCGACGATGCGGGAGGCGGGGACCTTGAGCTGGAAGACGGGGTCGGAGGTGGAGGAGAGCTGCATGACGAGCTTGCGGGTGGGGACGCCGCGATCGAAGATGCCGGGGTCGCCTTCTTCGAGGATGACCATGCAGGTGCCCTGGATGCGAGGGTCGTCGGACTCGACGGCGGCGGTGACGAAATCGGCGAAGCCCATGTTGGTGATGAAGCGGCCGCGTTTGTTGACCTCGAGGATGGGCTCGCCGCCCTCGGGCCATTCGGCGATGCGGATCTTGCCGCAGAGGATGCCGGTCTCGACACCGACGTAGGGGATGGGTTCAGTGAGAGCGAAGGCGGCGCGTTTGGTGACCTTGCCGGGCGCGGGGGCGGCGAGGTTCATGTAGTAATCCTTCTGCTCCTTGGTGCCGCGCTGATGGATGGGCGAGAGGCCGAGGTGGGTGGCGAGGGAGCAGGTGGCGGCGCCGGCGTCTACCCAGGCGAGTTCGAAGGCGATGAGGGAGAGAGCGAGGTTTTTGGGACCTTCGAGGTAGCCGCCTTCGTGCGGATCCATGAAGGCGGCGGTGATGCCGGAGTTATCGAAGTCGGTGAGGAGGGCGTTCTTTTCGGGGGTCCACTCGTGGGTATTGCGGCCGCCGTTGGCGACGAGGCGGGCGACGGGCCCGCGGGCTACGGCGCGGACGCTCTGGACGAGCATTTGGAGGTCGAAGCGATCGGAGAAGCGCCAGAGGAGTTGACGGATGTCGTCACCGGGGAGTGTTTTGAGGAACTCTTGTTGTTTGGGCGGGGTGGTGGCGTGCATGGAGATCTCCTAAGTTCTTCCGTACGGGAAGCAATTTATGGACCAGACGGCCAAAGTGGGGGAAGTGGCCCAGATTCAGCGTTTCAGATCGTACAGTCTAGTTTACGAGAAGGGGGGAGGCTCCGTAAAGTCGGGGGGGAATCCGCACGTTAGGGTCAATTCACGCAGGGGGGATTGAGTTCACCGGCAGGGGGTCCCGGCGATGACGGACAGAGGGAGCAGTTCTACGAGATCGGCGCCGGGGGCTGAAGCGCCGGGGTCGGGTATTGGGAGGGGATGCCCTTCCTCCAAGAGTGCCTGGGCGAGGTCCTCCCTGGCGCTGGTGATCTGAGCTGAGTGTTCTGCGCTGCCAACCTGACCTTGCGCGGTGGGTCTGTCAGGCATGAAGGCATCGAGGCGGCACTACCCTGTCGAGCGTCCCGCGTTGTTGCGCCTGTTTTTGTTGAGTCATGCTCCGCACAATGTGATAAGAGTAGGGCATGCTTCGACGGAAATGGCAGTCCACATTTGCGGTCGTCTTAATCGGCTTTTTGCCGGCGCTGGCGCAGCAAAAGGATTTATCGACGGACCGGCACGGCACTAAAGTGGTGTTCTCTTCGACTCTCTCGCTGCGCGGCGAGGAGCGCAACGACTGGGACAAGTTGATGGAGGCGCGCCAGGAGGGGACGGTGAGAACGCTATTGAGCATCCAGCCGGTGCCTTCGGTGTACCAAACGAACGTGACCACGAACTGGCCGCTAATCAACCAGCCGGAGCTCACATCCGACGGCACGGGCATGGCTTGGACCGCGACGACGTACTGTCGACGGTACGGTTGTTACGACGCGACCAACCAAGGCTCGTTCACTGCCCCAGGGGTCGAACTGCTCAAGAATGGGCAGGCACGAATCAGCGCGAACGGTCGCTGGCTGTTGATCCACAGTCCATTCGGACCGGGTGAGTTTGTCCGGAAGTACACTTGGTGGCGAAAGGACTTGAGTTCGGGCCGGACGGACCAGGGTACGCAATACTCCTACGATCTGGGGCCAATCGCTCCCGTGGGGCGGCGCGTGATCTCGAACGATGGCACTTTCGTGAGGATCTCGGGGACCCTCGGACTGGAAGTCTACCGGCCAGACGAACCGGTGAGCAAGTTTCCGGCGGTGGGTAATTTGAAGGCGGCCACGATTAGCGATGATGGTCGCTTCATCGTCGGGGAGACGCTAGAGCCTCTGCCCAGCTTGGTCGGCGTGGATCTGAGGAGTGGGGAAGAGTGGCCTGTGGTTAGCGCCGACGAGGGGGTGCGTGCGCCGGCGCTCAGTGAAGATGGAACGACACTGATGTTCCTCTCGGGCGCGAACTGGCTGGCGCGCAACAACGGTGGCGCGGTGCAGATTTGGACGATGGACCTGATCAGCGGAGAACTGGAGCAGTGGACTGAAGAGCCATGGGGCATCCGCGAGGCAACTTTGTCCGGCGATGGGCAGGTAGCCTGGGCTGCGACGGTTGATGGCCGGATTGTGCGTGTGGAGCGACGAGGGCCGACTAGAGAGATCATAGAGAGCAGCCCATGGAGCATTCCGATTCCGACGCAACCGCCCTATCCGGATCACGCCCTATCCGCGTCTCTTCTCGTCCCCGGCTCCCGCTACGAAATCGAAGGCAGCGGTCTGCAGGACGCCCGGCTGACTTGGCGAGGTCTGGAGATTCATCCTCTGGAGGTGACAACGAAGAGACTGAGTTTCATACTGCCTCTGGAGGCGGAAGTCACCGTCGAGAGGGCAACTCTGGAGAACCCGAAGAGTCCGTTCATGGCTCAGCTGCTGTTCTGGGACATCGTCCCTACCTGGCCGCAGTTCGTGTTCGAGAACTCAGCGATCCGGGGATTGCGCGAGAACGGCTCGGTGATTTCGGAGCAGAACCAGCCCCGAGGCGGAGAGCGGGTCACGTTGAGCATGCGTGGATTAGGGCCTGTGGATGGAGAAGAAAGAGTGACCAGCCCATTGACCCTGAGCACCAGCCTAATCCCACCGGGCGGCCAGTTGGAGCCTGTAACGAGCTTTGAAGCAGTGGCCGATCCGAGCAATCCGGGACTCTACCTGATGCGATTTGCGATTCCGCACATCACCTCCAGCGGCAGGCTGTTTGTGATGGTGCAAGACCCGAGGCGTTTGGCGTCCACGGCGCAAGGCGAAATCCTTGTCCAGGCCGAAA
Organism: Bryobacterales bacterium; assembly: GCA_016721425.1. GTDB lineage: Bacteria > Acidobacteriota > Terriglobia > Bryobacterales > Bryobacteraceae > Paludibaculum. The sequence goes on from JADKID010000007.1 coordinate 475,219, forward strand.
TAGGTCCTTGAGAAGCGGTCAGGCGAGGATTTCGCGGACGAAATCGGCGGTCTGGCCAATCTGGTCGTTGAAGCGCTGGTAGAGGCCGATGATGACGGGGTCTGTGGGCTTGATGCCGTTGAGGGCGACGGCCATGCGCTCGCGGACCTCTTTGGGGGAGTTGACGGAGCGGCCGGCGGCGAGGACTTTGTAGGTGAGGCAGGGGCGGCGGGTTTTGCGGATGGTCTGCATCATGCGGGGCGGGTCGGCGGGGAGGTAGATTTCGCCGAGGGGGACCTGGCCGAGGATCTTTTCGAATTCCTGGCGGGGGCGGTTCATGTAATAGAGGGTGGTCATGAAGTAGTCGAGGTCCCAGCCTTTGTCCTCGGCGTATTCGACTTCGAGGGGGTTGTGGCAGGAGAGGCCGACCATGACGCCGAGGTCGCGGATGCGTTTGAGGTAATCGAGGGACTTGTCCATCTGGCCGAGGTCCCAGAAGCGGTTGGTGGAGGCGCCGTGCTGGGCGATGCCGAGGGGCTTGAGCTTGATGGCGCGGTTGAGCATTTCGGGCTGGTCGTTGAAGTTGGGGCGGGAGAGGAGGAGGAGCTGGAGCTTGCCGCCCTGCTCCTTGTATTTGAGCCAGTCGATTTCGAGGCGTTCGCTCCAACTGGCCTGCCAGGTGTTGAGGCCGGCGCGTTCGAGCTCGCGGAGGAAGGCGAGGACGCGGGGGGTGGAGTGGTACTCGCCCATGTGGGCGGAGAAGACGTAGTTGAAGTGGGAGTAGCCGTAGATGGGGTTGGCTCCGGCGAGGAGGCGGGTGAGCTTGTGTTTGCCGAAGGGGACGGTGGGGAGGAGCGGGCCGGGGTGAGCGGCGGGGACCTGGCCGTCGGGGGGATCGGGCGGAGCGGCGGAGGCGTTGGCGGCGGTGAGCCAGGCGGCGAGGGTGCCGGCTCCGCGGAAGAGGTCGCGGCGATCGAGGCCGGGGTCGTCGACGGGCTCGAGCTCGGTCATGCCGTTCATGAGGGGCGGCTGGAGATCCATGGGGTCTGTTGTAGCACGGATGGGGGCGGGGGGCTAGGGTTGCTCGTCGAGTTGTTTGAGGGTGGTGCCGGATTGGGTTTTCCAGACGATCAATCCGTTGGCGGAGCCTGCGTGAACAACGGCTGCGGCGGAGCTTGGACTCGAAAACTCGATGTCCTTGGAGAAGGAGAAAGCCACCCTGCTCTGGTGAGGACACCTTCGTCCGATGAGTTTCTTTCGCGAGCGGCGATTAGGATGGCGTGTGCCGATGGGCAAGTCCTGAAGGACGGCCGTCGACCCCTTGAAGATGACGAAGCCGTCGGCGGTACGCTGGCCGCGAGCCTCGGCGCCTTTGGCACGACAGAAAAGGACACCTTCCAAGGCTAGGTCTTTCTGGAGCCTGAGCGGCAGGCACCAGGAGGTCGGAGCCGAGGACCGGCAGGAGTTGGCGGATGCGCGAGAAGAAGACTTCCATGTCCTCGCGGTCCGATTCAGGGAGACTAGAACCGCCGGCCGAGTTCTGGTCGAGCTTGAATTTGCCGACGGCCGCGGCTTCGGTCAGGAGCTTTTTTTCCAGGTATCTTACGTGAGCCTTCGTGAGGCTCTCGTCCTTGCTGACAAAGACGATCGCGGAGACCCAGAATTCCTTCGACTTGTGCTGCTTGAGACGGTCACGAATGATCTCGGCTTCTCCGATGTAGGCGAAAGGCTCGTCGGTTTGCGGGTCAGGGCCGATCAGGATGTAGACGCCTGCGTTGCTGAGTTCGTCGCGAGCGAGGAGATCATCCAGCTCGGTACGTGGCGCGGCGATGGCCTTGCCGGTCCAATTGGAGATTTCGGCGGTGCGGAGGCTTTTGGCGTCTCCGCGGGGGAGGAAGAGCTTGATGGTGGCGGAGGCCATGGGGTGACGACCGCTAATCTATCACGCGGCACGCGGGGCTTGATGGGACTGGTGCTGTGCGGCGCTGGACCAGCGGTATTGGGATGCTTCCTGAGCAAGTCCCGCATGGACTGGATTGGCTTCGATGTAACTTTGGATGCGGTCGAACTCCGACTGGTCCCGGACTTCGCGGTCGTAGGTCTCTTCCTGCCAGAAGGGTGTTCCAGTGAGGGCTAGGATTTGGTTGGCTCGCTTGGCGGTGATTCCTTTCAGTGATCTGGTCAGCCTCGGTAGCGGGATCGCTGGGGTTAACAGGAGGTGCACGTGGTTTGGCATGATTGCGAAGGCGTGCAGTTGATAGTGGCGCAGTGTGTCTGCGTTGTGGTGGATGGCTTCTACTACCAGGTCCGCTATCGCGGGGTGGCGGAGGTAGAGGGGTCCGGTGGTCTGTTCGTCCAATAGGCGATCCATGGGAACGAAGGCTTTTCCTGAGGTTTGGGAGCCGCCGTGGAAGGGGCGGTTCTGCGGGAGGCTGCCGTGGAGACGCCAGGTCAGGAAGACGGGGTTTTGTGTTTCGTAGACGTGGGGTAGACGGCGACGGTAGATGGTCACATTGAGGTAGTGGGTTGGAGTGGGGGGAATTCTCCGGGAAATGGAACCGGCCAGGGGGCCGGTTGCGGACCAGGGGTCCGCCCCCCTGAGGAGTTTGGTGTTTCTGGAGTCAATGGTGCTGGGTTTGGTGGCTTGAGTATGTTGTTTGCTAGCTGGCGGCGGTTTGGGTGAGGGGCGGGGGTGGGACGGCCGGGGGGCGGAAGAAGTTGGTGGCTAGTTTGTGGGGGGTGGGGATGGGGATGTTGGTGATGGTGGCGACGGGGGCGTGGGCGGCGAGGCGGGCTTGGATGAGGTCGGTGGATTGGGAGGCGGCGAGGCGGCCGGTTTGGAGGCGGCGGAGCTCGGTGAGGGCGGTTTGGAAGGCGCGGGTTTGGGCGGCCTTGAGTCGGTAGAAGCGCTGGAGGCGGGCCTCGGATTCGGGGGTGAGGAAGGGGTTGGCGCCGGTGCGGAGGAGCTCGTCCTCCCACTGGGTGAAGCGGCGGAGCTGCCAGGCGGCGGCGAGGAGATGGGAGAAGATCTCGTCTTCGAGGGCGGACTGGGGGCGGATGGAGCAGAAGAGCTCGTCGCGGAGTTTCTGGAAGGCAGGCTGATCGGGCTCGGCGACCTCGATGGTGTGGCCGTGAAAGGCGCGTTCGAGCTGGATGACCGTGGCTGGCGTTTGCCCGTGCTGGCGGTGGTGTTGGTGTTTTCTGCTCATGGTTTCGCTCCTGAAACGACGATAGCCCGGCGTGTCAAGTGTTTTGGGCGTTTTGGCGGGCAGAAACGCAAAAACATTGGGGATTTTGTTTTGAAAACAGTTGTGAACGGGTTTTGAGTCTGATAGGGTTTTGACCATGAACCGTCGAACGTTTGTTGTCATTGCGGCAGGAGCGCTGGTGGCGCCGGCGCGGAAGCGGCCCAATATCGTGGTGATGCTGGCCGATGACATGGGGTGGGCGGACCTGGGGTGCTATGGGTCTGAGATCCGGACGCCGAACCTGGACCGGCTGGCTGGCAAGGGGGTGCGGTTCACGCAGTTTTACAATACGGCGCGGTGCTGCCCGACGCGGGCCTCGCTGTTGACGGGGCTGTATCCGCATCAGGCCGGCATCGGGCACATGATCAACCCGCGGCCGTTGCCGGGGTATCAGGGAGACCTGAACCGGAATTGCGTGACGATGGCGGAGGCTTTGAAGCCGGCGGGCTATCAGACGATGATGTGCGGCAAGTGGCACGTGGCGAAGGACGTACACCGCCCGGGGAACTGGCCGTTGCAGCGGGGGTTCGACAAGTATTACGGGATCATCACGGGGGCGACGAACTATTTTGATCCGGTCACGTTGGTGCGGGACAACACGGTGGTGGGGGCGGAGGGCGACGGCTACTATCTGACGGACGCGCTTTCCGAACAGGCGGCGCGGTATGTGGGGGAGGCGGCGAAGAAGACGGATCCGTTCCTGTTGTATCTGGCGTTCACTTCGCCGCACTGGCCGTTGCACGCACTGGAGGCGGATATTGCGCGGTGCCGGGGGCGGTATGCGATGGGGGTGGACGCGTTGCGGGCGGAGCGGCACAAGCGGCAGGTGGGGATGGGCCTGGTGGACAAGCGGTGGGCGTTGACGGCTCGGGATGCGGCTGTGCCGGCGTGGGCGGACGCTCCGAACAAGGAGTGGGAGCAGCGGCGGATGGAGGTGTATGCGGCGCAGATCGAGGCGATGGACCGGGGGGTCGGGCGGGTGGTGCGGACTCTGGAAGAGGCGGGGGAGTTGGACAATACGCTGATCCTGTTTATGGCGGACAACGGGGGGTGCGCGGAGGAGTTGGGCGAGCGGAAGGCGGGTCCGGTGTACCGGGACAAGACGCGGGACGGGCGGCCGGTGCGGGCCGGGAACTCTCCTTCGATTGCGCCTGGCGGGGCGGATACGTGGGCGAGCTACGGGGTGGGCTGGGCGAATGCGAGCAACACGCCGTTCCGGTTGTATAAGCACTGGGTGCATGAGGGGGGGATCTCCTCGCCTCTGATTGCGCACTGGCCGAAGGGTTTGGCGGGGCGGGCGGGCGGGGTGACGCATGAGCCGGGGCATCTGGTGGATGTGATGGCGACGTGCCTGGACGCGAGCGGGGCGCGGTATCCGGCGGAGGTGGCGGGCCAGAAGATCACGCCGCTGGAGGGGCGGAGTTTACTGAAGCCGCGCGGGGACCGGGCGTTGTATTGGGAGCATGAGGGAAACCGGGCGGTGCGTCAAGGGAAGTGGAAGCTGGTATCGCGGTACCCGGCGGGCTGGGAGTTGTTTGATGTGGAGGCGGACCGGACGGAGCTGCACGATTTGAGCGGGTCGAATGCGGCGCGGGTGACGGCGATGGCGGCGCAGTATGAGACTTGGGCGAAGGCGCGGAACGTGGTGCCGTGGGGTGAATTGCCGAAGCCGGCGGTATAGAATGGCTGCCATGAGTGACAGCACAGTAGGCCGCAGGAATTTTCTGAAGAGCGCGCCGATGATGGGCGCGGCGCCGGCGATCCTCTCTCAGCGCAATGTGAACGATAAGATGCGGGTGGCGATGGTGGGGGTGGGGACGCGCGGCATCTATCTACTGGAGCAGGTGCAGGAGTCGCCGAATACGGAGATCGCGGTGATCTGCGATCTGTACGACGCCAACCTGGCGCGGGCGCAGAAGACGGCCTTCAACAAGAAGGCGGAGGTGTCGAAGGACTGGGAGAAGGTGGTGGCGCGGAAGGATATCGACGCGGTGATGATCGCCACGCCGGACTTCTGGCACGCGACGATGGCAGTGCGGGCGGCGCAGGCGGGCAAGCATGTGTATGTGGAGAAAGGGATGTGCCGGACTCTGGAGGAGGCGAAGGCGATCCGCAGGGCGGTGCGGGACAACAAGGTGACGCTGCAACTGGGGCACCACCAGAACTCGGAGAGCCCGTTTCTGAAGGCGCAGGAGATTTATCAGGCGGGCAAGCTGGGCAAGACGTGCCTGGCGCGCACGTATATTGACCGGACGAATCCGTGGCCGGAGTGGCAGTTTTACCGGCAGTACGACAACCAGGTTGTGCCGGCGGATGCGACGACGCAGACGGTGGACTGGGAGAAGTTTCAGGAGAACAGCGGGGTGAAGACGGCGTTTGATCCGGAGCGGTTTTTCCGGTGGCGGTGCTGGTGGGAGTATGGGACGGGGATCGCGGGCGACCTGATGAGCCACCAGTGGGACGGGGTGAACCTGATTGTGGGGATGGGGATTCCGCAGGCGGTGCAGACGATGGGCGGGTTGTATTTCTGGAAGAAAGACCGGGAGGTGCCGGACCAGTGGCACGTGATGTTCGAGTATCCGAAGCAGGAGTTGAACGTGACGTTCGCGTGCACGTTCCACAACCGGCATGAGGGGACGAAGACAGTGATCCTGGGCAGGGATGCCTCGTTGGACGTAGCGTCGAACTACTGCCGGCTGTACGACGCGGAGTGGAAGACGAAGTCGACGGCGCCGGTGTATGAGTGGAAGAAGGGGGAGATGGAGGTGACGGGCCACCAGCGGAACTGGATTGACGCGATCCGGGGTGAGGACAAACCGCGATGCGGGATGGACCGGGCGTGGGAAGAGGCGGTGACGATTGTGATGAGCGTGGAATCGTACTTCAAAGAGCGGAAGGTGAAGTGGGATCCGGTGAATGAAGTAGTTGTGTAAACGGAAAGCGCCGGCCCCAGGAAAGGGGCCGGCAGATTGGAACGGTGAGCGTGCGCAGGAGAGATTGGCGGTTAGCTCTTGCGGCGACGGCGGATGCCGGCGACGGCGAGAGCCAAGACCCATCATGGCGTAGGTGGCCGGCTCGGGAGTGAGGTTCTCCTCGATTTCGCGCTGCTTCAACTGAACGAGGAAGGTCTGGCGGCGATCGGAATCGCTGACTGCGCCGAGGTTGTTGACCACGCCGCTGACAACTGCCCATTGACCCTTGCCGTAGTCAGCGTTGGCACCCAGGGTGATGAAGCTGACGGCGTTGTTGAAGAACGCATTGGTCCAGGCCGAGTTGTTGGGGCTGACGTTTTTGACGTCGGTGAGGGCCCAGATCGCCTGCTGGATGGGGAGGTCGGCAGCGGCGTTGAGAGCAGCGCCCTGATAGAAGGTGGTTTGGGCGAGGAGCCAGGCGGCGGCCTGGTAGCGCTGGAGCGGGGTGAGGGCTCCACCGTTCTGCCAACTGGCAGCGGGAAGAGTGCCCTTACGAACATCGGCGTTCGTGCCGCCCCCCCAGTTGCCCAGGGGGTGATGTTGGCGAGAACTTGGTATTGGGTCAGGTGTGACGAAATTCTCGTTGTCGACGCACCAGAACTGAGACACGAAGGCGTCGGTGAAGAGGGAGTCGTGGGCGACCACACCGGCAAAGGCTCCGCCGGTACCGACGTTATAGGTATGGGTGGGAACGGCGACATTCAAAGCCAGGCCCGTGTAGGACTGGGGGAGAGGAGTGAGGGGAGCGGCGAGGGCGGAGGCGCCGAGGGCGAGGGCGAAGAGCCCCGCGTTGATGATGGTGTTTCTGATGCGCATGAGCCGAGGTTAGAGGGGGGGCGCGGAAGTGGGAAGGTACCAGGGATTTAGGACTGAGAGGGCAGGAGTGAAACTGAGGGAGGGCGACGGGGTGGAATTGGCGGTGAACAGTACGATTTCGTGGTACGGGAGGGCTCCGAGACGGCAAGAAGTACTGGCGGCTGGTACTTTTCCTATATGAGGATCACGTCAAGATTCGGTACGAAGTGCAATCAAAAGACGCGTCCGAGGCGGAAAAAGAGGCGGCGGTCGCCCTGATCGCCGATGCCGGCGCCGAAGTAGACGACGCCGACGGCGGTTTCGCCCATGAGGCCGAGAGAGCCGCTGAAGCGGGGCTTGGGGGAGATGGATTCATACCATGCCTTGCCGACCTCGGCGCCGGTGAAGAGGTAGAAGCGGCCGAAGATGGCGAGGGAATCGCTGGAGATGGAGCGTAGGACGCGGGCGGAAGAATGATAGTAGTTGTTGCCGATGAGCTGGCCGCGGCCGAGAGCGTCCATGCGGCCGACGCCGCCGATCCAGAACTGAGAAGAGAGAGCGGTTTCCGTGGGAGAATAGCCGCCGGCGAGGTGGGTAAGCAACGAGTACTTGGCGTTGAAGGGACGGGCGTAGGAGAAGGTGGACTCGGCGGTGGCGAATTTTTTGTCAACACCGGGATGATCGACGACGAGGGCGGCTGAAGTGGTGAAGCGGACGCCGTGCCTTGGGACGAGGGCGCTATCCTGACCCTCATAAGTCCAGCGGAAATGGACATCGCTGTAGCGGCCGGAGAGGGGATCGAAGGAGTTCTCGCCTTTGGTGATGGCGATGCGGTTGTGGCTGAGGGTATAGCCGGCGCGGAATTCCTGAAAGCGGCCAAAGGCATAGCCGGCATCGACGGCGCCGCCGGTCTGGCGGGTGAGGAAATCGGAGGTGCGCTCGCCGGCGAGGTAGACGGGCAGGGTGTCTTCGAGGAAGTAGAAGCGGGGGGCGACAAACCATTTGCCGCCTTTGAGGCGGTAGTAGTATTCGGTGCTGAGGCGGTTGATCTGGCCGATGCTGAGGTCCGTGCGCCACTCGGAAGCCGGGCCGCCGAGATCCAAAAAGGTGAAGCGGCCGCCGATGCCGAAGCGGAAGCCTTCCTGGCGGGAGGCATCGAGGAGCATGGAGAGGCGGAAGAAGGGCGGGCCATAGTCCTTCTCGTTGGCCTTAATGAGGAGGCGCTCTTTACCGCCACGGCGGATGAAGGAGTAGTTGACCGAATCGAAGCGCCCCATACCGGTGACCTTGGTGAGCTCGGATTCCAGGCGTTCGACATCGATGGGTTGCCCGGCGGGCGGGGCGATGGCAGCGACGAGGGCCTCCTTGCGGCGGGGAGCGAGTTCGCCTTCGACCTCAATGACATCGGGCCTGATGACGTCAGTGCGGCGTTTGGCGCGGCGTCGATCGAGGTAGGCCTGATATTCGGCGGGCGAGACGGCAAATCGCTCCATCATGTTGATTTTCTTGGCGCTAGCGTCGTAACCGCGACGGCTGAAGTCGTCGTACTTGGCGTAGTCGCCGCCGGTGAGGCCTTTGAGTTCGGGTGTGAGGACGAGGTCGGCCATGGCGATGCTGCGGAGCTCATTGGCGACGATCATGACGCTGAGGCTGCGGCCGGCGATGCCGAGGAGGGAGACATTCTTGGATTCGGGCGGAGGGAGTACGAAAGCGACGGCGATGACGATATCGGCGCCCATTTTTTTGACCTGATCGACGGGGATATTGTTCAGCAGTGCTCCATCGACGAGGAGCTTGTCGCCGATGTGGACGGGGGCGAAAAGGCCGGGCAAAGACATGGAGGAGCGGAGGGCGTCGAACAGGGCGCCCTTGTCGAAGGCAACTTCGCTGCCGGAATTGAGGTCTGTGGCGACGCAGCGGAAGGGCGTGGAGAGGTCGTCAAAGCTCGCCAGGTTTCCGTAGGGGGCGGTAAAGCGGCTGAGAACGAGACCGACGCCGTGGCCGGCATTGAGGCCGGAGGGCAGGCGGATCCCCTTTTTCTTGTAGCCGAGTTCAATGGTGGAGGGGTATTCGCGGGAATCCTCTTTGCGGCGGTAGCCGAGTTGGCGAAAAGGGACGGAAGGGGAGAGGACTGCGCCCCAATCGATTTTAGAAACGAAGGTGCGGATTTCATCGGGGCTGTGGCCGGTGGCGTAGAGGCCACCGACGAGGCTACCCATGCTGGTGCCGGCGATGTAATCAATGGGGATGCGGTTGTCTTCGAACCACTTGAGGACGCCGATATGGGCGAGGCCGAGGGCGCTGCCGCCGGAAAGAGCGACACCGATTTTGAGGCGGCGGGCGGGCGGTTTTGGCGGATCCTGCGGTGTGGGCTGCTCTGGGGTCTGAGCCGCCGCGAGGGCGGAGAGGAGGAGAAGAGAGCAGAGAGATCGCATGATAATAGTAGCTCGCTATCCCATGATGCTACATTTTTCCTATGGCATTAGAATGGTCGCCGGGATCGTGGAGGGGCTTGCCCGCGTTGCAGCAGCCGATTTATCCGGATGTAGGGGCGCTGCGGGCTGCGTTGCAGGATCTTTCGGAGTTGCCTCCTCTGGTGACGAGCTGGGAAGTGGCGTCGTTGAAGTCGCAACTGGCGAGCGCGGCGGCGGGTAAGTGCTTTGTATTGCAGGCCGGAGACTGCGCGGAGCGGTTTGCGGACTGTTCGTCGAAGCGGATCACGAATCAGATCAAGATCCTGTTGCAGATGAGCCTGGTGCTGGTGCAGGGTTCGAAGAAGCCGGTGGTGCGGATTGGGCGATTTGCGGGGCAGTATGCGAAGCCGCGGTCGGCCGATTTCGAGACGGTGGACGGTGTGGAGTTGGCCTCGTATCGCGGCGACCTGATCAACCGGAACGAGCCGACCGTGGAAGGGCGAACGCCGGATCCGCAGTTGTTGCTGCGGGGTTACGAGCGGGCGGCGTTGACGTTGAATTTCATCCGGGCCTTGGTGAAGGGCGGGTTTGCGGATCTGCACCATCCGGAGTACTGGGATCTGGACTGGACGCGACATTCGCCGCAGGCGGACGAGTATCACCGGCTGCTGCGCTCGATCACAGACAGCCTGAGATTCATGGAGAACATTCTGGGCGCGCCGGCAGGGGGGAGCGACCGGATCGATTTTTTCACATCGCACGAGGCATTGCATCTGGGGTATGAAGAGGCGCAGACGCGGCGGGTGCCGCACCGGCCGGGATGGTTCAATCTCTCGACGCATTTCCCATGGGTGGGGATCCGGACGGCGTCGCCGGATGGGGCGCACGTGGAGTATATGAGGGGGATCGACAACCCGATTGGAGTGAAGGTGGGGCTGGCGACCAAACCGGAGGATTTGCTGCGGCTGGCGAAGATCCTGAATCCGGCGAATGAACCGGGACGGCTGACGCTGATCCACCGGTTTGGCGCGGAGCGGATCCGGGAGGGGTTGGGGCGTCTGGTGGAGACGGTGCGTGGCGAGGGGCTAGAGGTGTTGTGGATGTGCGATCCAATGCACGGCAACACGCGTACTACGGCAGACGGGTACAAGACACGGTCTTTTGCGGAGATCGAGTCTGAGTTGGAGCAAGCGTTTGAGATCCACGGGGCATGCGGATCGATTCTGGGCGGGGTGCATATTGAGCTGACGGGCGAGAACGTGACGGAGTGCATTGGCGGAGCGCGTGGGTTGAGCGAAGCGGATCTGCACCGGGCGTATGAGAGCGAAGTGGACCCGCGGCTGAACTACGAGCAGTCCTTGGAACTGGCGTTGCTGGTGGCGGACAAGCTGGGGCGGGGGTAGGCGATGGGGGTACTGGCGTTGGTATTGGTGATGCTGGCGCCGTGCGGGCTGGGCGATGGCGGCAAGCGTGCCAGGGTGGACGGGGATGGAGAGATCTGGGTGGAGGCGGTGTCGAAGGACGAGTGGGGGTTGGCGTTGGTGAACCGTGGGGAGAAGACAATTTCGCTGGACGTGGTGTGGACGGAGCTTGGGCTGCCGGTGCGGGTGCGGGTGTGGGGCAAGAAGCCGTGGGGGGTGGTGCATGGCGGGTTTGCGGAGAAGTTGGCTCCAGGGGCGTGCGCGGTGTTCCGCGTGAAGCGGTAACGATATAATGCGGAGCGATGAAACACATCGCCTGCGCGCTACTGGCATTGATTCCGGCGTTTGCCGCGCCCGTCACGGTGGACACCACGAAGAGTGGCGCTCCGATATCAAAATACATCTACGGCCAGTTCATTGAGCACCTGGGGCGGTGCATCTACGGCGGAATCTGGGCAGAGATGCTGGAAGACCGGAAGTTTTACTTTCCGGTGAACGGCGAGGCGCCGGCGTGGGAGATGTACACGCCGAGCAAGCGGTCCTTTGACGGCGAGGGGCATCCGTATGAGTTGCTGACGCGATCGCCGTGGATGGTGGTGGGGCCGAAGAGCGGCGTGAAGATGGTGAAGGCGGGGGCGTATGTAGGCGAGCACACGCCGGAGGTGACGAAGGCGGGGCTGATGCAGGAGCGGCTGGCGCTGAGGCCGGGCCGGGAGTATGTGGGGCGGGTGGTGCTGGCGGGGAGCGGCGCGGTATCGGTGAGCCTGGTGTGGGGCGGCGGGGCGACGATGCGGCAGACCGTGGTGATCCCGGCGGTGACGGGGGAGTATGCGAAGTATCCGGTGCGGTTCCGCGCCGGGGGTTCGACGGACAACGGGCGGCTGGAGATTGTGGCGGCGGGGACAGTGAGGGTGGGGACGGCTTCGCTGATGCCGGCGGACAACATTTACGGCTGGCGAGCGGATACGGTGGCGCTGTTGAAGGAGTTGAACTCGCCGGTGTACCGCTGGCCGGGCGGCAACTTCGTGAGCGGGTACAACTGGCGGGACGGGATTGGGGACATGGACCGGCGGCCGCCGCGGGAAGAATCCGGCGTGGAAGGGGATTGAGCACAACGACGTGGGGATCCACGAGTACATGGCGCTGATGCGGGAGATTGGGGCGGAGGCGTTTGTGGCGGTGAACACTGGGTTGGCTGACGACAAAGCGGCGGCGGAAGAGGTGGAGTATCTAAACGGCTCGGCGGCGACGAAGCTGGGCAAGCTGCGTGGGGAGAACGGGCATCCGGCGTCGTTTGGGGTGAAGTGGTTCGCGGTGGGCAATGAGATGTATGGCGATTGGCAGTTGGGGCACATGCCGCTGAGCGAGTATGTGAAGAAACACAACCGCGTGGTGGCGGCGATGCGGCAGGTGGATCCGTCGATTGCGCCGATTGGCGTGGGGGCTGTGGGGCAGTGGAGCGAGCAGATGCTGACGCAGTGCGCCGACGCGATGACGCTGATCAGCGAGCACGTTTACTGGCAGAACAAGCCGACGGTGGAGGAGCACGTGGCGCAGACGGTGGATTCGCTGCGCAAGGTGGCGGAGGCGCACCGGGCGTACCGGCAGAAGATTCCGGCGTTGCAGGGCAAAGACATCCGGATCGCGATGGATGAGTGGAACTACTGGTATGGGCCGAACGATTTCGGGGAGTTGGGGACGCGTTACTTTGTACAGGACGGGTTGGGGATTGCGGCCGGGCTGCATGAGTTTTTCCGAAACTCAGACATCTTCTTCATGGCGAACTACGCGCAGACGGTGAACGTGATCGGGGCGATCAAGACGACGCCGACGGCAGCGGAGATGGAGACGACGGGGCTGGTATTGAAGCTTTACAGGGAGCGGTTTGGGGTGACTCCGGTGGCGGTGACGGGCGTGGCGGCGCCGCTGGATGTGGTGGCGGCGTGGACGGCGGATAGGTCGGCATTGACGGTGGCGATTGTGAATCCGACGGCGACGGCGCAGACGGTGTCGTTGAATCTAAAGGGTGCGGCGTTGACGGGCGAGGGGATGAGCTGGGTGATAGCGGGGCGGGACCGGATGGCGCACAATGATCCCAGGGCGGCGGCGCGCGGTGGATATCGTTTGGGCGCCGGTGCGGGGGGGGACGGGCGAGTTGCAGGCTCCGGCGCTGGGGGTGGCGTTGTACGAGCTGCGGGTGCGGTAGGGGAATTAATTGGGAATTGAGTAGACCGTCCCCGAATTAAACTGGGTGGTATGAAGAGTGTCGTGTTGGGGTTGGTGTGCGCGGTGGCGGCGTGGGGGCAATTGCCGGTATCGGTGTGGTACGGCGGCGGCAAGGCGCGGGCGCCGATGCTGGAAGCCAATCCTCGTGCGAAGAAAGAGATCTGGCGCAAAGATGTGCGGCAGATCAAGGCTCTTGGCTTTGGAGCGATCCGGTGCTGGGTGGATTGGGCGTCGGGCGAGCCGGTGGAGGAGTACCACTTCGAGACGTTGGACGTGCTGCTGGAACTGGCGGAGGAGGAGGGGCTGCGCGTATTTGTGCAGGTCTATATGGACTCGGCTCCGGCGTGGGTGGGGCGGAAGTGGCCGGAGGCGCGGTTTGTTTCGGCCAACGGGGCGGTGATTGAGCCGGAATCTTCCCCGGGGTATTGCCGGGACCATGCGGGCGTGCGCGGGGCGGACCGGGGTTTCTATCAGGCTCTGGCGCGACGGGGTGCGCGGAGCAAGGCGATGCTGGGGTGGGACCTGTGGAGCGAGCCCCATGTGATCAACTGGGCGAACCCGACGTATCTTTCAAATCCGGAGTTCTGTTTCTGCTCGAACACGGTGGCACGGTTCCGGGCCTGGTTGAAGAGGAAGTACGGGACGCTGGATGCGTTGAATGAGGCGTGGTACCGGCGGTTTGCGACGTGGGACGAGGTGCAGCCGAACCGGCTCTCGACGATCCTCTCGTATACGGATTACATCGACTGGAAGGCGTTTCTCAGCGAGAAGCTGGGCGAGGATCTGCGGGAGCGGTATGTGGCGGTGAAGACGGGCGCGCCGGGACTGGTGGCGACGAGCCATGCAGCTGGGGTGGGGCTGTTTGCGTCTCCGCACTATTGGGAGGGGCAATCGGACGACTGGACGATGGCGGCGCAGGTGGATCTGTACGGGACGTCGTTCTATCCGAAGCACTCGGCGTTTGTGGATCGCGATCCGATGTGGCGGGCGGCGCTGCTGGATTTCACGCGGAGCTTCGGATTTGCGGAAGGGCGGAAGGGCTTCGTGGTGGGGGAGTTGCAGTCGGGGTTTGGGACGATTGCGGTGAATGTGAGCCGGGCGGTGACAGCGGCGGATCTGCGGGTGTGGACGTGGTCGGCACTGGCACGGGGGGCGAAGGGGGTGCATTACTACGCGTGGTATCCGATGAGCACGGGGTATGAATCGGGCGGGTTCGGGATGATCCAGTTGGATGGGACGGTGACGGAGCGGGCGCGGGAGGCGGGGCGGATCGCGCAGGTGGTGGCGGCGAATGAAAAGCTGCTGGCCGAGGCGCGGCCGGCGCAGGCGGAGGTGGCGATTGTCTACAATCCGCTGTCGCATTTCGTCGGCGGGCGGCAGAGGCAGGCGGCGTATGGCGGGCCGCAGGGAGAGGTGGCGGGGATCGAGAGGGACTCGCTGCTGGGGGTGTACAAGGCGCTGTTTCCGCGGCATGTGCCGGTGGATTTCGTGCATGCGGCGCGCGTGACGGCGGAATCGCTGCGGCCCTACAAGCTGGTGTATCTGCCGTATCCGCTGATGCTGCCGGCGTCGACGGCGGCGGTACTTCGCGCTTATGTGGAAGCGGGCGGGCGGCTGGTGGCAGAGGCGCGGCCGGGCTGGAACGACGAGCGCGGGCGGGCGTCGGAGACGATTCCGGGAATGGGGCTGGCGGAGGTATTTGGGGCGCGGGAGACGGCGGTGGAGACGGCTCCTCAGGGGCGGACGAGGATCGTGTTCGAGGCGGGCGGGCGGTGCCGGCGCGATGGTTCGCGGAGACGCTGGAGGTGACGCGGGCGCAATCGAAGGTGGTGGGGCGGTTTGAGAATGGCGAGGCGGCGGCGGTGGAGTCTTCGTTCGGCAAGGGGCGGGCGCTGCTGGTGGGGTCCTATGTGAGCGCGGCGTACCAGACGACGCCGACGGCGGAGGGGGCGGCGTGGTTTGCGGGGTTGCTGGAGTGGGCGGGGGTGGCGGCGGTGGTACGGGTAAAGGGGGAGGTGGAGGTGCGGTGGCTGGAATCGGGCGGGGATCGGGTGGTATTCGTGTTCAATCACGGGGCGGCGGCGCAGAAGGTGGAGTTGGAGTGGCTGGACGGGCGGAGGTGGGGTGGGGTGACGGACGTGGTGAGCGGCGGGGCGGTGGGGATGGGGTTTGAGCTGGAAGGGATGGGGGTGAGGGTGCTGCGGATGCGGGGAAGCATTTGAGTGCTAGCATGGTGCTAGCACTGGAGACTCGGATGCCGACACTAACAATTCGCAATGTACCCGTAAAGGTAGTGCAGTCGCTGAAGGCGCGGGCGCGCCGGAACAAGCACTCGATGGAGCAGGAAGTCCGTGATCTGCTGCAGGCTCAAGTCGTGGAGCGAAGTGCTGCGCTGGAGCAGATTGCGGCGAGCTGGGCTAAGCAGACCCGGCGGCCAACGGCTGCGGAGATCGATTCCTGGATTGATGTGGGCCGTCCGTGAAGGCGGTAATCGATACTAACGTCATCGCCTACCTGCTACTCAACACGGACAAGTTCGTGGATGAGGCGCGGGACTGCATGGCTGCGGTGAGCATACCCATGGCGCCTGCACACTGGGAGGCCGAACTGGCAAACGTGATATGGCTGGCTGTTCGCGCGGGCGTTTTGGAGCCGGAGGACGGGCGATCGAGACTGGCGCTCAGCCGGGGCTTAGGCATTGAATCAGTGGCGACGGCACCACTGTGCCCGGGAGCGCTGGTGCGGTCGATCGCAAGCGGGGTGGCGGTCTATGACACGCTTTTTGTGGAACTTGCGATTCGGATGAAGTGCCCGATGGCGACGTTCGACAAGGCGGTGTTGAAGGCGTTTCCGGAAGTTGCGGTGCGGCCCGGCCGGCTGATTGGGGAGGCTTGATTGCCGATCGAAGTTAGAATTTCCGGGAGGAGCATTGCTTTCGCATGAGGTTCGCGATTCCGCTGGAGTTTCCGAGTCTTCGAGTGATCTGGCGGAGCCCTGGGTATGCGGGAGCGGTGGTGGGTACGCTGGCGCTGGGGATGGGGGCGTGCGGGGCGGTGTTCGGGATCTATAGCGCCCTGATGCTGCGGGAGTTGCCGGTAGAGCGGGCGGAGGAGTTGGTCTCCCTTGCGGGGATTTACCGGAATGGGGGACGGGTACCGGCGTCCTATCCGATGTTCCGGATGATGCGGGAGCGGGCGGGCTCCTTCTCGTCGTTGATGGGGTGGACGGGGGGACAGCGCGCCAGGGTGGAGGGGCCGGGCGGGTGGGAACAGGTGCGGATGCGAGGGGTGAGCGGGTCCTACTTTGGCGGGTTGGGTGTGACGCCGGAGTTGGGACGGCTGATCGGGCCGGAGGACGAGGAGGGGCGGGCGCGTGTGGCCGTGTTGAGCTACGAGTACTGGCAGCGGCGGTTTGCGGGAGATGCCTCGGTGGTGGGTCGGAGGTTGCGCGTGGAGGGCGAGACGTTCACGGTGGTGGGCGTCACGCGGCGATGGTTTTGCGGGCTGACACCGGGCGAACTGGTGGAATTGACGGTGCCGCTGACGTCGGTCGGGATGTCAGGGCAAGCGCGGTTGGAGAACCGTTCGTTGTTGTGGGTGCAGGTGGCGGGGCGACTGCGAGCGGGCGTGGTTTTGGAGCAGGCGCGGGCGCAAGTGTTATCGACGTGGCCGGAACTGCTTGCCGCGAACGTGCCGACGGAGAGCACGGGGGCCCGGCGGCAGGCGTTCCTGACGATGGGGTTGGAGATGACGGCAGCGTCGAGCGGGGCTCCGCGGGGGCTGGGCGCACAGTGGCGGGAGCCGCTGCTCGTTTTGCTGGGGTTGTTGGGGATGATCCTGCTGCTGGCGTACGGGAACGTGGCGATGTTGGCGTTGGCGCGGGGGGCATCGCGAACATCCGAGATGGGTGTGCGGGCGGCACTGGGCGCGAGTTGGTGGCGGATGGCGCGCAGCATTCTCCGGGAGAATCTGATCCTATACGCACTCGGCGGGTTGGGTGCGCTGGGGGTGGCTTACTGGGGCGGGCAGTTGCTGGTGCGAGGGCTGGCGGAGCGTACGGAGGTACTTCTGAACCTGCGGCCGGACTGGCGTGTGCTGGCTGCGACGGCAGGGGCGGCGTTGGTGGCAGGGCTGGTGGTGAGCGTGGCTCCAGCGTGGACCATATCGCAGGCCAGTTTGCGGGGCGAGGGACGAAGCGGACAGATGGGGCTAGGGCGCTGGGGCCGGGCGCTGATCGTATTGCAGGTGGCGATGTCGGTGGTGCTGCTGATGGGTTCTGGGCTGCTGGTGCGGGAATTTGTGGTGCTGGCACGAATGGAGCCGGGGTTCGCGCGAGACGCGGTTGGACAGGTGGGCCTGGCGCCGCGGATGCAGGGGACGTTTGCGGAGGCGGAACAGGGTGCTTACACTCGAACGTTGCTGGAGCGGGTGGAGGGACTGCCGGAGGTCGAGGCGGCGGCGTATTCGAGCGAGCCGGTACCGGCGGGCCGCGATGCCGGCTGGCTGGATACGGTGGCGCTCCGGAACGGCCAAGGGGAAGCGCTGGCGACATTGGTGGCGGTGTCGCCCGGGTTCTTTCGGACGCTCAGGATGGGGATGGCAAGGGGACGGGATTTTGAGTGGAACGACGTAGCGGGCGGCGTCGCGGTAGCATTGGCCGACGAAAACCTGGCGAGGCGCCTCGGGGGCGAGGTTGTGGGCAAGCGGGTGCGGTTTGGCGTTCAGCCCGAGTTTCAGGAACTGGAGTTGGTGGGGGTGGCGCGGTCCGCACGAGTGATCGATCCGCGGGATGGCCGAATGCCAGTGATCTACGTACCGGTTTTGCAGCATCCGAGGTGGGGCGAATCGGGCCAGGTTCTGGTGCGGGGGCGGCAACCGGGATTTCTGGCGCAAGCGGCGGCGCGCGCGGTGGAGTCGCTGGGGCGGGAGACGGCGATTTCGGTGCAGACACTGGAGGAGGTTGGCGAGAGAGCGCTGGGAGAGGAGCGCGCGCTGGCGGCGCTGGCCGGCTTCGTGGGGGCGATGGCGCTGGCGCTGGCGGGGACGGGATTGTTCGGACTGATCTCGTATGCGACGCAACGGCGGCGGAGGGAGATCGGGATCCGGATGGCTTTGGGTGCGGCCGGCGGGCGGGTCGGCGGGATGGTGTTGGGGCAGACGCTACGGCTCACCGGCGTGGGTATTCTCGTGGGGCTGCCGTGCGGGCTGGGGGCGAGCCGGATGCTGGCAAGCCGTTTGTATGGGGTGAGCCCTCACGACCCGGTAACGATCGCGATGGTGTGCGCCGCGTTGGCCTTGGTGGGGGCTACTGCGGCATACGTGCCGGCTCGGCGTGCCATGGCGGTGGCGCCGGCCGAGGTGCTGCGGGGCGATTTAATTGGGAATTGAGTAGACCGTCCCCGAATTAATCGAGGATGCGGCGTTTGCCGATTTCTTCGATGTCGAAGGCTAGGGCGAAGGGCTTGCGGGCTTCGGCGCCGCGGACCTTTTGGAGGCCTTCGTAGTAGCGGAGGTAATCGAAGCTGGAGGTGTGGGCGAACTCGTAGGCCATGGCGGCTTTGTGCCAGGTGGCGATGTCGTCGGCGGAGACGGGGATGTAGACGTAAGGGTGGAAGGATTCGGCGTCCTCCCAGTTTTCGGCGTAGTAGGTGGCGCGAACGGTGCGGGCGCCGTCGAGAGCGGCATAGAGGATGGCGTCGTTGACGAGGCGGTAGGTGGCGGTGTGGTCCTTGTGGATGGAGTTCTTCCAGTGGGTGAGGATGGTGGTGGGCTTGACGTCGGCGATCTGTGCGGCGAGCCAGCGGGCGGCGTCTTCGGTGGTGGGGATCTGGCTGTCCTGCCAGGGGCCAAAGCGGACTTCGGCGCCGAGGATCTTTGCCGCGGCTTCGGCTTCGGTGCGTTTTTGTTGCGCGTAGTTGGGCGTGGACTTGCCGCGCTCACCCAGGGTGAGATGAAGGATGACGACACGGTCGCCGGCTTTGGCGTAGCGGGCGAGGAGCGCGCCGGTGGTGAGTTCCATGTCACCGGCGTGGGCGCCTATGGCGAGGACGGTGCGATCAGCAGCGGCGGCGGTGAGGGCCAGCGCGAAGATGGCGAGTAGTCTCATTCGTCCCAATCCTCCTCGAGTTCTTTGGCCAGGGTTTCGGTGTGGCCGGGAACAAACCAAGGATAAAGCAAGGGCAGGAGGAAGAGAGTGAGGGCGGTGGAGGTGAGGAGGCCGCCGATGACGACAGTGGCGAGGGGGCGCTGGACCTCGGCGCCGGTGGAGGTGGAGACGGCCATGGGGATGAAGCCGAGGCTGGCGACAAGAGCGGTCATGAGGACGGGGCGGAGGCGGAGGGAGGCTCCGGTGATGAGGGCTCGCTCCATGGGGAAGCCGCGATCGCGCAGGCGATTGATGGAGGCGACCAGGACGATGCCGTTGAGGACGGCGACGCCGAAGAGAGCGATGAAGCCGATGGCGGCGGAGATATTGAGATTGAGGTGGCGGGCCCAGAGGGCGGCGATCCCTCCGACCATGGCGAAGGGTACGTTGAGGAGGATGAGGAGGGCGTGGCGGGACGAGTTGAAGGTGAAGAAGAGCAGCCCAAAGATGATGAGGATGGAGGCGGGGACGACGACCATGAGTCGCTTGGTGGCGCGGGCCTGGTTTTCGAACTGGCCGCCCCAATCGATGGAGTAGCCGGCAGGGAGGCGGAGCTCGGATTCCAGGCGGCGCTGGGCCTCGGCGACGAAGCTGCCCTGATCGCGGCCACGGACGTTGCACTGGACGACGATGCGGCGCTGGCCGTCCTCGCGGGAGATGACCTCGGGGCCGCGGGCCATGGTGACGCGGGCGACCTGGCCGAGGGTGACACGCTCGCCGCCGGGGGCAAAGAGGAAGAGGTTACGGATGGCCTCGTCGTCCTGGCGGTAGCGGGCGGGGAGACGCACGACGATGGCGAAGCGGCGCTGGCCCTCGATCTGCTCGGAGACAGTGCGGCCGCCGATGGCGGCGTCCATGAGATCGCTGACGTCGCTGACATTGAGGCCGTAGCGGGCGAGGGCGTCGCGATCGACTTCGATGCGAAGCTCGGCCACGCCGGAGGCGATCTCCATCTGCGAATCGGCCGCGCCCTGGACGCTACCAATGATGCGCAGGACCTTCTCGGCGAGTTGGGAGAGCATGCGGGCATCCTCGCCGAAGAGTTTGACGGCGACGTCGGCCTTGATGCCGCTGATAGTTTCATCCAGGCGCATGGCCATGGGCTGGGTGAAATTGTAACTGACGCCGGGGATCACCTGGAGGGATTGATTGAGGGCCTCGATGAGCTGCTCTTTGGTCTGGAAGCGGGTCCATTGGTCGCGGGGTTTGAGCAGGACGTAGACGTCGCCCTGGTTGATACCCATGGCTTCGGTGGCGACGTCGGGGCGGCCGATGCGGGTGACAACGCCAGTGACCTCGGGGAAGGCGGCGATGACCTTTTCGATGCGGTTGCTGATGAGGATGGAGTCCGTCAGCGAGATGCCAGGGAGCTTGCGGGTCTCAACCAGGATGGAGCCCTCATCGAGGCGGGCCATGAATTCGCTGCCCAGGAATTTGATGGAGCCGATGGAGACGATGAGGATGACGAGGCTGGCGGCGACCATGAGCGGGCGACGAGTGAGGGCCCAGGCGAGCAGGCGGACATAGTGGGCTTGGAGCCAGGCGAACCAGGCTTCCTTGTGTTCCTTGAGCCCCTTGTTGAGATGCACGGCGGTGGCGGCGGGCACGACGGTGAGAGCGAGGATGAGGGAGCCGAGCAGCGCGGAACAGACCGAGATGGCCATGGGGCGGAACATGCGGCCCTCGAGTCCTTCGAGGAAGAAGACGGGCATGTAGACGGCGATGATGATGGCAACGGCGAAGACGATGGGGCGGGAGACCTCGTGGGCGGCGACGCGGACGCGCTCGATGGCGTGGAACTCGCGCGTGTCGCCCGCTTTGCGCTGGAGGCGGCGGACGGAGTTTTCCATCATGACGACGGAGCCATCGACGATCATGCCGAAGTCGATGGCTCCGAGGCTCATGAGGTTGGCGGAGACGCCGAAGATGGCCATGCCCATGAAGCCGAAGAGCATGGAGAGCGGGATGACGGCGGCGACGATGAGGGCGGCGCGGATGTCGCGGAGGAAGACGAAGAGGACGACGAGGATGAGCAGGCCGCCCTCGAGAAGCGCGGTACTGACGGTACCGATTGTGCCGTCGATGACGTCGCTCTGATCGTAGAAGGATTCACGCGGACGCCATCCGGCAGGCGGAGGGTGGCGAACTTGGCTTTGACGCGCTCAATGACCTGCTTGCCATTTTCGCCTTTGAGCATGATGGCCATGCCGGAGACGGTTTCGCCTTTTCCATCGCGGAGGGTGGCTCCCTGGCGGGGCATGGCCATGAGCTTGATCTCGGCGATGTCGCGCAGGAGGACGGGCGTGCCGGCGTGGGCGACGACAACGATGCGGGCAAGATCGGCGATGTCCTGAGTGCGGCCGAGGCCGCGGACGGTGTACTGCTCCATGGCGTGCTCGATGAAGCCGCCGCCGAAGTTGGAGTTGTTTTCACGGACGCGATCGAAGACAGTGCGGAGCTGGAGGCCGTAGCGTTGGAGCTTGGCGGGGTCCACTTCGATGGTGTACTGCTTGGTCTCGCCGCCCCAGCTATTGACCTCGTTGACGCCGCGCACGGTGCGGAGGGCGTAGCGGATCTGCCAGTCATGGATGGTCTTGAGATCCATGGCGGAGTAGCCTTTGCCCTCGATGGTGTACTGGTAGACCTCACCGAAGGCAGTGGCCATGGGGCCGAGGGTGGGATCGAGTCCCTGGGGCAGGCGGCCGCGCGCTTCCTGGAGGCGCTCGTTTACAAGCTGGCGGGCAAACCAGGTGTTGACGCTGTCCTCGAAGATGAGGGTGACCATGGAGAGACCGAGCTTGGAGATGGAGCGGATGCCTTCCGTGCGGGGGATGCCCATGAGGGCGCTTTCGATGGGGAAGGTGACGAGCTGCTCCACTTCGCTGGGGGCCATGGAGGGGCACTCGGTGACGATGACGACCTGATTGTTGGTGAGATCGGGGAAGGCATCGACGGGCAGGCTGAGCATGGTGGTGACGCCCACGACGATGATGACGATGACGCCGAGGAGGACGACCCAACGCTGCTGGAGGTGGAAATCTATGATGCGTTGCAGCATGGGGGCTACTCTTCGGAGAGAGAGGACTTGAGGAGCTGCGACTTGAGGATGAAGCTGCCGGCGGCGACGACGCGTTCCCCGCCCTGGAGGCCGCGCAGAACCTGGAGGAGTCCTTCGAGGGGGCGGCCGGTTTCGACAGAGCGGGGCTCATACTGACCGGGTTTCTTTTCGATGAAGACAGTGGCCTGGCCGTTGACGTCCTGCACGGCTTCCTGCGGGACGAAGAGGGCGGAGGCGCTGCCGCCGGCGGCGAGCTCGACCGTGGCGTACATTTCGGGCTTGAGGAGCGAGTTGCGGTTGTCGATTTCGATGCGGACGGCGATGGTGCGGGTTTCGGGGTTGAGCTTGTCCTCGATCTTGGTGACGCGGCCGTGGAAGGTACGGTCGGGATAGGCCTGGACGGTGATGGAGGCCGCCATGCCGGGGCGCAGCTTGGCGAGGTGTTCTTCCTGGACGGCGGCGATGGCCCAGATGGTGGAGAGGTCGCAGATGGTGTAGAGGTCGTTGGAGGCAGTGACGACGGCGCCGGGCGTGATGGCGCGGGTGAGGATGATGCCGGCGGCGGGTGCGCGAATGGGGATGAGGTCCTCGATGTGGGTTTCGGGGGCGGAGTCGTGGGCGTGTTCCTCGGGGCCGTCGACCGAAACTTCGAGGAATTCGACGAGGTGGAGCCTGGTGCGATTCACTTCGATTTCGGCATTGGCGACCGAGGACTTGGCGATCTTGAGCTCATTCTCTGAAGAATCGAGTTGCTCCTGGCTGGCGGCCTTCAGAGCGTAGAGGCGGGAGAGGCGATCGCGCTGGCGGGTGGCGAACTCGACGCCGGATTTGAGGCGATTGAGATTAGTGACTGCCATGCGGTAGAGGGCGCGCGATTCGTGGATGTCGTGGCTGTGCATGCGGGCGAGGATCTGGCCCTTGATGACGCGGTCGCCGACCTTGGCATCGGCGACAATGATACGGCCGTCGGTGACTGCGCCGACGCGCCAGGTGGTGTTTTCGTTGGTGGTGAGGCGGCCGCTGGCGCGCACAGTGAGGGGGATGCTTCGTTCGAGGACGGGGGCGACGGCGAGGGTGGTTTCCTTGAGGGAGGCGGAGTCCAGTTCGACGAGTCTAACCTCATCCTTGCCCTGTGGCTTGGCGTCGGCCTTGGGCGCTTCGGGGGCGGCGGGCGGCTTGCTACAGGCGGCGAGCAGGAGCGTGATGATGGCGGCGGCCAGGTATTTCATGGCTGATTCCCCAGCGCTGTTTCGAGCGCGACGATGCTTTGGCGGTATTCCATAAGAGCGCGGTCGTTGATGAGTTCGATTTCGATGCGGAGGCGTTCGGCGTCGAGCAGGCGGAGGAGATCGGCGCCGCCGAGGCGATAGGCAGCCTGCGCAATGCGGGCGGTTTCGGCGGCCTGCTGGCGGAAGCGGCCGAGGAACTCGGTGACCTGGCGGCGGCGCAATTCGTATTCGACCTTGGCGGCGGCAACTTCGGCGCGCACGATGGCCTCGGCGGCGGCGATGTTGGCCTCAGCGGTTTTGATGTCGGCGGTGGCGGATTCGATATTGCCCTGATTGCGGTTCAGGAAGGGGAGATCGGTCTGGAAGCCGGCGAGGGCGGTTTCGAGGCCGGCTGTGCGTTTGTAGCCGAAGAGGACGTCGTAATTGGGGCGGGCGTTGGCCTGTTGGAGGATGAGGGCGGAGCGGGCGCGTTCGAGTTGGGCGCGGGCGAGTTGGACCTCGGCGCGGCGCTGGACGGCCTGATCGAGATCGGCGAGGAGGAGGCGATCCTCTTTGAGTTCGAGAGGATCGGCCAGGGTGGCGTCCGGGAATTGGGTAGCGCCCATTTCGCGGAAGAGGAGGATGCGGGCGCGTTCGGCATCGAGGCGGGCGTTGTTGGCGGAGAGGGTGATGCGCTCGGATTCGAGGCGCACACGGAGGAGATCGGTTTCGGCCATGGCTCCTTCTCGAACGCGGATCTCGTGGTATTCGACGACCTGCTGGAAGTTCTTCTGGCTCTCGATGAGGAGGGCATGGGAGCGTTGCGCCCCGGCTGCGGCCCAATAGGCGTAGCGAACGCGGAAGGCAACCTGGCGGCGTAGAATATCGAGCTCGAGTTCGGCGGTGCGGAGGCCTTGGGAGGCGAGATCGACGCGCTTGCCTCGCTTGCCGGAGGACTCGAGCGTCTGTTGCAGGAAGGCGAAGTAATCGTTGTCGCGACTGAAGACGTAGGGGGTGTTGCCGGGGAAGCGGAGGTTTTCGGCCTGGAGGACGAGGCGGGGATTGAAGGTGAGGCCGGCCTGACGGCGTTGTCCGGTGGCAGAGGCGATGCGTTGTTGCCCGGCGGCGAGAAGGGGATGGGAGGCGAGCGCGGTGGACACAGCCGAATCGAGCGTGAGCGGCTGCTGCGCGGAAACAGAGTACTGGATGAACGCCAGGAACAGAAGAGAGCGCATCGAAGTACGGAGCAATGGCAGGATCAAACCTGAGTTTAGCAACCTTGGAGGGGGAGGGGTGGGAAGGCACGGACTCTTAGTACGCCCACCGTAGGGCTCTCTAAGGTGATACTGATAAAGAAGCTAGGTTAGTACCGGGATTGGATAAAGTACTGGTCCTCCGTAAAATCGAGTACGTGGTATGAGATAGGAGAGGGGGGCCGAAGATGAACGTATCAGCGCCGTTGCCGAGTGGAGACGAAATGAACACGGTCATGGACGGAACGCCGGAACCGGAAATCCGAAAGATCAAAGTGATGATCGCCGACGATCATCCGATAGTGCGGGATGGACTGCGGAAGCTGTTGAGTCTGGAAGATGACATCGATGTAGTGGGCGAAGCGGCCGACGGGCGCGAGTTGATTGAGAAGGTCGATGTGCTGATGCCGGACGTGATACTGCTGGACCTGCGGATGCCGAACCTGGACGGACTGGGGGCGCTGCAGACGCTGCAGCACACCAAGTGCAAGGCGAAGGTTATCATCCTGACGGCGTCGGAAGACAAGAACGAGTTTGTGCAGGCGATGAAGCTGGGCTGCTCCGGGATCGTGTTGAAGCAGACGTCGGCAGATCTGATTGTGAAGAGCATCCGCAAGGTGGACTCGGGCGAGATCTGGCTGGACTCGCACACGACGGCGGCGGTGATGCGGCAGTTTGCGGCGCCGGGCGAGATGGGGCTATCGTCGGGCTCGTCGTCGAAGGTGCGGGAGCGGAGTCCTCTGAGCACGCGCGAGCGTGAGATTGTGGCGCTGGTGGCGCAGGGCTACAAGAACAAAGAGATGGCCGAGAAGATGTTCATCAGCGAGCAGACGGTAAAGAACCATCTGCACAACATCTTCGACAAGCTGGGCGTATCGGACCGGTTGGAGCTGGCGCTGTACGCGATCCACAAGGGATTGCATCTGGGGCAGGCCGAGAAGTAGATTACGCGGTTCGCCGGGCTGGAGCGGGCGCTGAGCAGGGCGCCGCTCTAGCGGGGCACTAGCGGACTGACAGCGCCGACCGAGACTACGCCCTACCCCGATTCCCTGATCACTCACAGAGGCCGCGCAGCCCTCGCTGGCGAGGCTGCGGACCGGCTGCCAGACCACCCAAAACGCGGCCGGCTGGCCAGATGTAGAATTCTTCCTCAAATCCTGACTTTGTGCTCTTGCATTCCATCGCTGACCGCACTAGGATCGTTACAGAAGGAATTTAAGATGCGGTTCTCTATAGCTCTTTTCATCCCGCTCCTGTTGGCGGCGCTTGCCGCCCCTGCCCCCCTGACGGCACAAGAAACGATTCCGAGATGTACGACGGTGGAGCCGATGAGCGGCAAGGTCGGGACGGATATCGTCGTGACCGGCGAGAACCTAGGGAAGGCGTTGGTGGCCGAGTTGTATCTGACCGACGGCAAGAACGACATCAAGCTGGTGCTCAGCGAGCAGACGGACACTACGTTGAAGACGAAGATCCCGGCGTCGGCCAAGGTGGGCGAGCGCTACAAGCTGATGATTCTGACGAAGGGCAAAGAGCCGAAGCTGATTGAGCAGCCGGTGCGCTTCGAAGTAGAAGAGTAACGGCGAAGCGGAAGCGTCCCAACTGATAAGATCGAATGAGCTGGAGCTGATCCGGCACATCGATCTGTCTCCATGTCTCACTGCAACAACCCCTACGACTACGACCTGCTGGTGATTGGATCCGGCCCTGCCGGGCAGCGCGCGGCGATCCAAGGCGCGAAGCTGGAAAAGCGAGTCGCGCTGATCGAGAAGAAGACCGTGCTGGGCGGGGTCTCGGTCAACACGGGCACGATTCCATCGAAGACGCTGCGGGAAGCGGTGATCGATCTCTCGGGATACCGGGAGAAGGAGTTCTACGGGCTCTCGTACTCGGTGAAGCAGCGCATCACGATGCAGGACCTGCTGCACCGGGTGGACACGGTGATCAAGCACGAGATCGACGTGACGCGGGCGCAATTGTTGCGCAACCGGGTAGAGGTGATTTCGGCGGCGGCCAGCTTTGTGGACGCGCACACGCTGCGGCTGGACTACGCCGAGGGCGGCGGGCAGCGGCAGGCGACGGCGCGGCAGATCATCATCGCGACGGGTACGGAGGCGACACGGGACGAACACATTCCGTTTGATGGCAAGCGGGTGCTGACGTCGGATGACATTCTGGTTTTGGACGAGTTGCCGCGGACGCTGACGGTGGTGGGCGCGGGCGTGATTGGCGGCGAGTATGCGTCGATGTTTGCGGCGTTGGGCGTGCGTGTGACGCTGGTGGACAAGCGATCGCGGCTGCTGCCGTTTGTCGACGGAGAAATTATCGACACGCTGGCGTATCATCTGCGCGAAAACCGGGTGACGCTGCGGCTGAACGAGAGCGTGGCGGCGGTGGAGCTGATAGAAGACGACAGCGGCGAGCGGGTGCGGATCATGCTGGACAGTGGCAAGCAGATTGTCACGGACATGGTGCTGTACTCGATCGGGCGGACGGGCAATACGGCCAAGCTGAATCTGGAATCGGCGGGCCTGGTTACCGATGAACGCGGGCGGATCCCGGTAAACGAGCACTACCAGACGAAGGTAGAGACGATCTACGCGGTGGGCGACGTGATCGGGTTTCCGAGCCTGGCATCGACCTCGATGGAGCAGGGGCGGCTGGCGGCATGCCATGCGTTTGGCGTGGCGACGACGAGCGTGCCGGAGCTGTTTCCGTACGGGATCTACACGATTCCGGAGATCTCGATGGTGGGCCGCAATGAAGAAGAGCTGACGCTGGCGGGGATTCCGTACGAGGTGGGCAAGGCTAGATACCGCGAGATTGCGCGCGGGCAGATTGTGGGCGATACAACGGGGTTGCTGAAGCTGCTGTTCCACATGGAGACGCGGCAACTGCTGGGCGTGCATATTATTGGCGAAGGCGCGAGCGAGCTGATTCACATTGGGCAGGCGGTGATGGCGTTTGGGGGCAAGGTGGATTATTTCGTCAACACGGT
Source organism: Bryobacterales bacterium (assembly GCA_016721425.1). Classification (GTDB taxonomy): domain Bacteria; phylum Acidobacteriota; class Terriglobia; order Bryobacterales; family Bryobacteraceae; genus Paludibaculum. The sequence continues at coordinate 502,935 of JADKID010000007.1, forward strand.
GTTCAACTACCCGACGCTGGCGGAGTGCTATAAGACGGCGGCGTTTGACGGTGTGAACCGGCTGGGCTCGGTCCGGAATTTTGGTGATTGAGTTGGAGGAGAGGGTTGTCATGAAGAGCAGGTTGATGCTGATGGCGGTGGCAGGGGCGATGACCGCGATGGCCGTGATGGCGCAGATGCCGGACAAATCGGGATTTGTGCAGATCAAGGTGACTCCGGCCTACGCCGGAGTGTTTGTGGATGGAAAGTACATGGGGCCCTCGATGTTGTTTGCGAGCAAGGAGAAGGCGATCCGCGTGCGCGTGGGCAATCACCGGGTGGAAGTGGTGGAGCCGTACCATGAGACGCTGGTGATGGACTTCCAGGTGACGGAGGGGCAGTACAACGAGATCGCGAAGGAGTTGAAGGCCAATGGTAAAGCGCCGCGGAGCAAGGTGAGTGCGATTATCACCGAGGGCTTCGGGGAGGCCGCGATTTACCTGGACAACGAGTATTACGGGCACGCGGGGCGGGAGCTGCGGGTGAGGCCGGGCAAGTTCATGCTGAAGCTGACGAGCATGGACGGGACGATCCTGCGGGAGATCAAGGTGGAGATCCGCAACCGGGAAACGCTGGTGGTGCCGAGAGATGGGACGCCGGTGGTGAGGAAGGCGAGTTAGGCAAGACAAGACTGGCGGATTCGGGGCCGTTCGCCATGGTTTCTCGTGGTGAGCGGCCCCGATTGTTTTTAGTGTTTTTAGCGGATACGTTGATCGGCGCCGTAGAGGGTGAGGAGAGGATGCTTGACGAAGGCGCGGAATTCGTAGATGCCGTTGGGCTGGAGGTTGGGGAGTTTCAGCGTGAACGGGCCGGGGGCGGTGAGGGTGAGCGAGCCGGCGGGCTGCCAGGGGATGGAGCGGTCGCTGGCGTCGAGGCCGACGATGCTGCGGTACTGGAAGCCGACTTCGAGAGAGGCGGATTTGCCCAGGTCGGCGAGGCGGCCCTCCAGGGTGGCGGCGCCGGTGGCCTTATCGAGCGTGGCGCGGGTGGTCTCCACGTGGGGCGGAACGAAGGCGGGCTTGACGTTGGTGAGTTTGAGGACGATGGGGTTGGGCCACTTGCTGTTGTCCTGGAGGCGGTGGGTGAACATGGCGCGGACGTGGAGGCCGTCGGCCTCCTGATGGAACGTCGGGGCGGGGTTGACCTCGGGGCGGTATTCCAGCACGCGGCCGTTCTGGCCCAGCACTGACACCTGAGTCTTGTCGGTGGCCTGCACGCTCTTGAGGATAAAGTCGCGCCATTGCGAGCGCACCCAGCGGGGCTCCTGCTTGACGACGGCGTAGAGGGTGTCGGCGTTCTTGGCTTTGGTGAACCAGATGTTCTGCTCGTTGGTGATGACCCACGGGCGGGTGGCGTAGATGGCCTCCTGGTTGACGAACATCCAGAGGGCGACCTCGCGGAGGCGTTCTTCCTGCTCGATGGGGAGCTCGCCATCGGGCTTGGGGCCGATGTTGAGGAGGAGGTTGCCGCCCTTGGCGCGGGTCTCGACGAGGAGATCGATGACGGTGCCGCCGGATTTGTAGGCGTCGTTTTGGGGCTGGTATTGCCAGGCTGTGCCCATGGTGAAGTTGGCCTCCCAGGCGCCGGGCAGGGGCACGCCAGGGACGTAGAGCTCGGGGGTCTGGATGGCGCCGCGAGTGACGATTGTGTTGGGCTGGAGCTTCCAGGCGAGCTCTTTGAGCTGTTCGGGCGGGCCGTCGAAGAAGACAACGTCGATGGGGCCGTAGTTGGTCATGAGCTCGCGGACCTGAGCAAGATCGAGCTTCATGAGGCCGGGGTTGTTGGCGGGGGCGACCTGGGGCGTGTTGCGCTGGATGTCGATCTTGTTCTGATGGAGCCACCAGAAATCGTCTGGTGAGAAGTAGATGCCGGGGGCGATGCCCTGGCGGCGGAAGGCGTCGAGGATCTCGCGGTTGATATCCCGCTTGAACGGCGTGTTCATGATGGAGAAGGGCGTGGTCTTGGTATCCCACATGGCGAAGCCGGAGTGGTGTTTGGTGGTGAAGACCACGTACTTGATGCCGGCGAGGCGGGCGAGGGATGCCCAATCGTCGGGCGCGAATTTGCGGGGGTTGAAGGTCTTGGGGAGCTCGGTGAGAAAGCGCTGATTGTAGTCGTCCGAGGCGCCGGCCATGGAGTGGGAGATGACGACGCCGAGTTGGGAATCGACTGACCAGTGGATAAAGAGGCCGAAGCCCTGGTCGCGGAACCATTCGAGGCGATCGGGTTTGTTGTCGATTTGCTGGGCGAAGGCGGAGGAGAGAGCGAGTAGGCAGACGAGGACGGCTCGGGTCATGATCTGCCCATTTTAGTTAACGTTAACGCGGAGCGCAAGCAGCGGTAGTGAGTGACGGCCGGCGGCGTTAAGAAGAGCGGCGGCCTCTGACGCGAGCCTAGGGAAGCGTGCGGATGACCTTGCCTTGGGAGTTCAAGACGTAGACCTTTGCGTTGGTGAAATCGCTCACCCAAACCAAGCCATCCCTGGCGGCAGCGACTCCGCTCAAGCGATCGGCGCCGAAGCCCTTGGCAAACGGGGTGGCCTTTGGATTCTGCTGGGACAAGGGGAACGACCAGACGATGGCTTTGCCTTGATCGGCGACATAGCAGACGTCTCGCTCGACGTCGATGGAGAGCGAGGCCATCTCTCCGACTCCCTCCACCAGGGTCTTCTGTTGTTTGGTCTTCAGGTCGATGGTCCGGATGTTCCGTTTGTAGGCATCGCCAACAAGGAGGCGACTGCGTTTCTTGTCGAGTGCGAGTGAGCCGAGGGAGTAGGTGTCACCATAGACATCTGCCCAGTACTGAGGAGGCCCCTTGGCGCTGCCTCCCAACCGGAGCCGGTCAATGGTTTTCGACTGAACGGAGATCAGGTAGAGCCAGTCTTCGCTGACGTCGAATGCAACGCCAGCCTTCCAGTCCGCGCCCAAGGAACGAGTCTTCCAGCTTCCGGTTGCCACGTTCATCACGAAGAGTGTGCCGAAGCTGGCAAATTTGGCGGACACCACAGCGACCGGCCCGCCGCCTCCCGGCAGTTGGGTACAAGTCAGTTCCAGGAACTCGTGCCCCAGTGTGATCCTGCCCGCAGTCACCACCTGACCCACGTTGGTCGTGCTGAATCGATAGAGGGTCCCGTCCTTGGAGAGGCCGACAATATCGTCGCCCGGGCAGGCCGACAGGCCGATCAGGTCCAGCCGGGCTGGAATGGTCCCAGCCCTTAATCCGCTGACGCTGGCCAGCAGGATCACAACCACAAGGGCCTTTTCGGCGAACAGTTTCAGGCGAGTGCGCACCCAATTCCGGTTGCTCACGAGCAGGCTGACCGCGATTCCGAGCAGGAATTGCATCACGACGTCGAAGGGGTTCATGTCAAGACCGAATATCTTGAGTTGACACTCCTTGGCGTAGGCGGCCAGCGAGAAGACAGAGGCGCCCAACGCCACGATCACCGAGAGGCCGAGATGGGGCAGGCCCCCGCGGGAGCTGCGAATTGCCGGCACGGAAAGGCTGACGAGCCATCCCAGCACTACACCGATGCCGAGAAAGAGCGCGAGAAGCTCGTACGGCGGTTGAAACGCCACCGGAATCTCGAACCGATGTGGCGTCAGTTGTCCGGCCGGCTGGAGGACAGAGCCGAATTCCAGCACGATGCGGTCATGATAAACGTCCTTGCCCCACAGCCTGGAAACGCGACTTGCCAGGGCGCTCAGCGGCCTGGGTTCGAGCTGCAACTCCACCAGGACGAAGTCCTTGGACGTGACGGGGCGAGCGGGCTTCCCGTCCTTAAAATAGTCCGATTGGATTGCCAACGACTTCCAATAATTGGCATGCCGCCCTTCCGGACTCTTCAGCCAGCGAATCTCCCGCTCCAGAGTCGACTGGCATTCCAACTTGATCGTGAGCCGGGTAAGGCCCGTCAGCGACACTTCGGCGGGCTTCTCGTCGAGAAAGCCGGTGGCGTCCCGGCAGTCCCGGACAACATCGGCGGGATGGAGCGGCAACTGGATCGTGCCGGTACTCCTCCTCTCACCCACCAAGACATGGAACTGCACGCCCTTCTCCAGGTCCACGAACTGTCCGATCACCGCCGCGTTGATCTCGGCCTGAAAGACGCGACGTCGGCCCTCGTTCTCCCGCAACTGGAAAGTGTAGGTGTAGAAGCGGTTTCGCGGCAGGCGCCTCACGCTCAGAAGCGAGAACGCATAACGCGCATCTCGCGTGCTGGCGGTTTGGATCGCCTCGCCGTCGGCCTGCGCCGTTCCGGGCGGCAGTTCCCTGAGATCACGCGAGACGAACTCCACCCGGCTATTGCCCTCCGCGGAGACGGAGTCGATCTCTACCCTGGGCGCATCCTGACCCCACGCCAACGCACTCCAGACGATGGCGATGGACAAAAAGCGAGGCACACAGGGGCTCACTCCAGCACTGCTCATAGGTCCCTCCGATTGAGCTTGTGCCAGGGATGTTACGCTTCGATTTCCGATCTGTCAAGACAGATTCCGGCAGAATTCTGCAGATGCCCCACCAAGTGATAGCAATTATGGCGTAAAGAGGCTCTTCAGGAGCTCGGGGGTAGCGGCGAGGCCGGGGGTCTCGACGATGAGGGGTTCGCTGGTGAGGGTGGCGGCGAGGGCGCCGGCGTCGGGCAGGTCCTTCTTCCAGGCGAGCTCGAACTGGAACTCGAAGAGGCCGTGGCTGTTGGCGACGAAGTTGGTGTGCCAGAAGTTATCGAAGACCATGGCGCAGATGCGGTGGGAGTCCTGGGGGGCATCCTTGATGCGGCGCAGAGTGTGGGGGCCGCCCACTGTCACCATGGGAGCGTCGCGGGTGACCCAGAGCCAGTGACCCTGGGGGGTGTCGTAGTGGGCCCAGGAATCGATGGCGTAGTAATCGCGGCACGATCCGGGGAGTTGATCGGTGTAGGGCGTGAAGGGCATGCCGCCGTTGGAGAAGCGGGGCAGGCGGCCCTCGACGGGCAGCGCGAACTCGAGGTAAAGGCACTCGGGCGCGGGGGAGGAGAGGCGGTCCATGCGGACGGTGACGCGGGCGCGGGGTTCGCGGCGCCAGAGCTCCAATTGACGGGAGGCGGCGCCGAGGCGTTTGTGGCGGAAGGTCTGGGTGTAGACGAGAGTGTGGGGCGTCTCCTTGACCACGGTTGTGCCGTATTCGGCGCGGACGTGGGCGAGTTCCTCCGCCTTGAGCCTGTTGCGGGTGGCGGGGGTTTCGCGGCTGACGACGATAAGGCCGCCAGGGGCGCCCTGGAAGAGCGGCTTGGCCATGCCGGGCCAGGTGGCGGCGATGGGCCAGCCACCGGGGCCGGCCTCGACAGTGGGCGCGGCGGCGGTGCCTTCGGCTGGTTTGTCGATGCGGATGAAGGAGTGAGGCGCCACGGCCTCCACCCACACGGCGGGCTTGGTGATGCCCTGGTACTGCGCCCAGCCGGAGACGGGCAGGGGCGCGGTATTGACGACGTAGGTGCCCTCGGGCTGGCTGGAGAACTTGAGGCGGGCGCGCTGGCCGAGCATCCATTCGGCGTGGCCCATGGGCTTGTAGGCGAGGAGGCTCTTCTCGGTGTATTGGGCGATGGTGTCGAGCGCGTCAGGGTGAGAAATGGAGATGTTGGCGCCCCAGGTGTGCTCGTCGAAGAGGCAGAGATCCTTGAGCATGTCGGAGGTCTTGCGCTTCATGGAGTCATTGGGCGGGCCCCAGACGGGGGACCAGGCGGCGGCGATGAAGCGCTTGGCCACACGGCTGGCGGTGACCTCGCGGGGACCGGAGGCGTCGCCGTTGGCCCACCAATCGGTCCATTCGCCTTCGTGGGTGGGCACGGTGGGGCCGGCGGATTTCTCCATCTGGAGGACGGCGTCGGTGGCGGTGGTGAGGCGGAGGGTGGGCTGGAGGCCGAGTTTGTTCCAGGCGACGACAAACGGGGCGAGCGGGGGGAAGGGCGGATCGTTATCGTAGCGCCACTGATTGGTGTAGGAGAGGATGAGGCGGTCGTGGGCGTAGCCTTCTTCCTCCAGCTTGGCGAGGCGTTTCCAGAGGTGGGCCTGCATTGTGCGGAGGGAGGCCTCGTCGGATTTGAGGTGATCGCCTTCATAGGGCGCGCGGAGATTGGCAGTGCCGCCTTTGGGCTGGCCCTTTTGCCAACCCTTTTCTTCGAAGAAGGCGTAGGCGGTGCCGTAGTGATCGCCGAGCCAGACGAAGAGCTTGCGGCCGTCGGGCATCCGCCACCAGAAGGCGGAGGGGCGGCGGAAGGGGACGCCGCCGGAATCGACGTTGATGCCCATCATGAGGTGGCGGATGCCGCGATCGAGCAGGCCGACGGCGCCGGCGCGGGGGAAACCGTTGACGTCGTTCTGCATGGCGACGCGGGGGTTGAGCGCCTTTTGCACGTCAGCGGGCAGCCAGGTGAAGGCCTGCTGCCACTGGCGTGCGTCCATGAAAGGGGCCTGGTTGAAGGGCATGGCCATGGCGTCCATTTGTCCGGCCTGGACCATTTTGAGCAACTGGGCGCGGCGAGCGGGAGCGGCGGACTTCCACCAGTCGTCGACGGTGAGCATGGCCTCCATGGTCCAGCGGAAGGTGGGATTGCGGAGGCAGGTTTCCAGGGCGGCGTCCAGGAAGCGGACCTGGAGCTCGCGGCAGACGGAGGGCATATCGGTGAAGCCGACGTCGGTATGCGAGTGGTGGATGAGATCCAGGGTGCGGATCTTCTTGAGGGGCGAGGCGGCCAGGGTGGCGGCGGCGCTTGCGGCTGCCACGGATTTCAATGCGTCGCGTCTGGTAACCATGACTTACTTCTCCTCCACGATTAAAACGTCCCACGGGGCTAGCGTGGCAGTGGCGCCCGCGGCCACGGGGCGGCCGGTGAGCACGTCGGCGCCGGCGCCGTAGGAATAGGTGGTGTTTTGCGGCGTTGCCGAGTAGTTCAGGTAGTAGTGCATGCGGCGGCCGCTGTTGGCAGTGCCGTGCTTGACGCGGACTGGCGCGGGCAGTGCCTGGTCCGGCCCGGTGAGGCCCGCGGCCTTGAGGACATCGAGGACGACAGCGCGTTGCAGGGCGTCGGAGAGCACAGTGCCCTCAAAGGTCACGGCGCCGGTGCCGAACGGATTGCGGGTGATGGCGGGGTAGCGGCTGAAGAAGGGATGGTCGTAGACGGCGAGGGCAGTGGCGGTATCGAGCTGGACCATCTCCGCCCAATGGGAGACCTGGTTCCCTGCCCCGGCGTTGAAGGGATCGCCCTTTAGAGCAAGGGGTGCCTTCAGCGACGAGAACTCCTGATAGTGGAAGCCGGCGGCGGCGCGGAGCGGGCCGGGGGCGAGCTCTGCACGCACGGTGTCGTATTCGTTGGTGAAGCCGCTCTTGAAGGTGAGCAGGAGTTGGCCGCCGGCGCGGGCGTAGTCGGCCAGGCGGGTGAGGGTGCGGTCTGAGGCGACGTAGAGGGGCGGCACGAGCAGCACTTTGTAGCGGGCCAGATCTGGAGTCTCGGGGGTGACGAAATCGACGCCGATGTTGAGGCCGTAGAGGGTCTTGTGCATCTGGCGCAGGACGGTCATGTAGTTCACTTTGTCGTCGAAGGGCATGAACTCGATGCCGTGGAAGGAATCGATGGAGTAGAGGATGGCGACGTCATTTTTGCGCTGGAAGTTGACGAGGCGGGGGCCGTGCTGCTTGAGCTCGGCGGCGACCTTGGAGAACTCGGCGTAGATCCGGTTGGGCGTGAGGTCGTGCGAGAGCACGCCCTTCCAGTAGGTCTCCTGGCCGTAGTGGAGCGAGTGCCAGTGCCAGTAGGCCACCATGTTGGCGCCGTCGGCGATGTGGCTGAAGACGTTCATGCGAAGCTGGCCGTCGTAGGGCGGGAACTGGACTTTGGAATCCCAGCCGGTGGTTTGGGCGTTGGTTTCGGTGACGAGGAAATTGGCCATCTTGAGGGAGCGGGCGACGTCGTCGGTGAAGGTGGCGGCGTGGCCGTCGAGCTCGTCCTGCACGGGGTAGTAGGGGTTGGTACCGACGATGTCGAGAGAGCGTGCGATGGCCCACTGATTGATATCGGTGTGGACGCCGCCGCTGAAGTCCTGCATGACGAACTGATCTTTGCGTTTGTACTCGTTGACGATGCGGGCCTGCCAGGAGAGGAAGTCCGTGACGCGCGACTGCTGATAGCGCTCCCATTCGAGCTTGTAGCCGGGATTGAGAATGCCGTCGCGGGGCGGCAGTTCGTCCCAATCCTGCACCAACTGGCCCCAGTAGGCGAGGCCCCAGACCTTGTTGAGCTCCTGGGTGACGCCGAAGCGCTTCTTCAGATAATCGACGAAGCCGGCCTGGACGAGCGGGCCGGCGGCTCCGTAGTTGGACGTTTCGTTATCGATCTGATAGCCGATGACGGCGGGGTGATCCTTGTAGCGGGCGAGGATCTGGCGGATGACGCGCTCGGAGTAGAAGCGGTAGGCGGGATGGCTGGTGTCCATGTTCTGGCGGATGCCGTACTGGGCGCGTCTGCCATCGATGCGGGTGGCGAGGATCTCGGGGTGTTTGCGGAAGAGCCACGGCGGGATGGAGTAGGTGGGCGTGCCGAGGATGACCTGGATGCCGGCCTCGTGCATTTTGGCGATGACGCGGTCCATCCAGGCAAACTCGAACTGGCCGTCCTTGGGCTCCCAACTGGACCATGTGGATTCGCCGACGCGCACGACGGTGAGGCCGGCCTGTTTCATCAGGGCGACGTCCTGATCGAGACGTTCGGCGGGCATGTATTCGTGGTAGTAGGAGGCGCCGTAGAGGACGGTGGGCATCTTCTGGGCAGAGGCCGCCAGCGTCATGAGGAGCAGGCTGAGCAGTGGACGAGTCACGCGAGGATTTTATCACCCTCTCATCCGGAACCGGTCAGAAGCGAAAGAGGTAGCTGAGCTTGGCGAAGGCCTGGCGGCCGGTACTGACGACGGGCGCCCATTGCTGGCCCTCGTGGATATCGGAGTAGCCGACGTAGAGGGCAGTGCCGGGGTGGAGCAGCCAGGTGAAGAGGACGTCGGCGGCGACGCGCCGCTGCTGGGCCATCTGAATGAGATTGAGGTTGGGCCGCACGCCGTTGTAATCGACGATGAGGCGGAGAGAGAACTCGCGGGTGAACTGGTAGTTCATCTTGGAGCGGGCGATGTGATTCTGGAACACGCCATCGAGGCGGGAGTAGAGATAGGCTTCATCCAGGCGCATACGCGGCGTGGGCCGGAGAGTTACGCCCATCTGTGCATCCAGAGCTTTCGAAGTGAACGGCAGCACGCCGGTGGCGGGATAGTAGTTCACATTTTCTCCGCTGGAGACCAGGGAGTTAAAGGCCAGCCACTTCAGCCACTCGCTGGTGGCGGTCATGAAGTTGTGGCTGGTGCGGAAGCCGAGGCCGCGATAGAGCTCGAAGGTCTGCACGTGGCCGAACATGAGGGTGGTCATGCGGGGCAGCTCGATCTGGAAGGCGGGCTCGACGCTCCAGTCCTGCACGGTGCCGGCGTGATTCCAATTGCGGGAGAGCAGGACCTGGGGCCCCCAGGAGACGATGCCGCGCCGGTTGGGCCGCCAACGGTAGCTGACCAGGTCTTTCAGCTCGCGGATATCGACGCGGGGGATGAAGCCCATGTCGCTGCGGAAGCCGGCGCTGCGGTCTGTGTATTTGGAGGAGAACTGCCAGTGGCGGTCCATGTAGGTGAGCGCGCCGGCGAGGGCATTGCCCTGCCCTGTTTTTGAATCGCTGTGAATGGCCTGGGCGGTAAGGAACCACGTCCTGTTGAGGCGGATGCGGGTGTCGAGCGAGGCGACGCGGTTGTAGCCCTCGGGCTGCTCGCGATCGGTGGCCATGAGGCGGACGTGGGAGTCTTTGAGGAACTCGCGCTGGAGGCTGAGGACGGAGTCGTAGGCGCGGTCCTTGGGGGCGCGGTCGTCGGTGGTGAGGACGCCGATGGCCCAGCGATTGATCTTGCCGGTGAGGCGCACGCCGTAGGTGGGATCGACGATGCGGCGGGAATGGAAGATCTGCTCGGGCGTGGTGAAGAACTGGGCGTTCTCCATGAAGAAGGGGCGGCGCTCGGGGAAGAAGACTTCGAAGCGCTTATTGACGGTGACCTGAGGCTCGTCGGACTCCACTTGGGAGAAATCGGGATTGACGGTGAGATCGAGCGTGAGCGAGTCGTTGATGACGGTCTTGGCATCGAGGCCGCCGCGGAACTCGCGCTGGGTCTGGTAGGCGGGTCCCTCGAGGATGCGGCCGGCCGAGGCGAGGCCGTAGGGGATCAACTGAAAATTGCGGCCGGGCGAGATGTTTTCGAGACCATCTAAGTCGCCGAGTTGGGCGACCCACGAGGGCAGGCGCTTGCGGGAGATATGGGGCCACCAGACGGACTCGTTGTTGCGCTGGATGAAGCGGCCGAGTGCGAGGCCCCACGTCTGCTTGGGCGTATCGGGGAAGCGCATGCTCTTGAAGGGAATGGCCTGGAAGACGACGTAGCCATCGGAGACGATTTTGGCCTCGGAGTACCAGAGGGTTTCGAAGCTGAAGTCGTCGCCGAGTCCGTCGGTGGTGATGCCGTCCATCTGGATGGCGTAGGGGTTGACGTCGAAGAAGTAGGAGCGGCGGTGATCGTGGAAGGTGTCGATGTTGATGGTGACCCGGTCGTCCATGAGGATGGCTTTGCGTTTGGCGACGCGGGCGCGGATCTTGGCGGGGTCGTCCTTGCAGACCCAGCCGACGTAGATGTTTTTGTCGTCGTAGGAGAGGTAGGCTGTGGTGGGCTGGGAACCGGGGACGCCGTCGCCGGGATCCATCTGGACGAAGTTGGTGACGACGAGCTCAGCCTCGCGCGGGATGCCGTTGAGGAAGTCAGTAAACTTGGGGCGCGCTGGACGCGCGGGATGGTGAGGGACTGGGCGCAGAGGCAGCCCGCCGCCAGCAGGAGCAGCGGGCACAGCCTTGTCATGCACTATCCGATGGAGACCAGCCCGGCGCTGGTGAGCGCGCCGTTGATCTCGCGGGCGGCGCGGGCGCCCTCGGCGACGGCCTGGACGACAGTGGAGCCGCCGTTGACCAGGTCTCCCGCGGCATAGACGCTGGCACGGGTGGTTTCCAGCGAGCCGGGCCTGGTGACGACCAGCCCGCCGCGGGTGAGTTCCACGCCGGGTAGAGCGGCGCGGAGTTTTTCCTCGAGGCCTTGGCCGATGGCTTCGACGACGAGATCGCAGGGCATGACGTGTTCGGAGCCGGCGACGTTTTCGGGACGGCGGCGTCCGCTGGCATCGGGGGCGCCGAGTTTGGTGCGTGCCACGCGCAGGCCGGTGAGGCGACCGGCGCTATCGGCGACGTAATCGAGCGGCTGGGTGAGAACCAGGAAGTTGACGCCGGCGGCGACGGCGATGTCGCGCTCTTCCGGCCAGGCGGGCATCTCGACGAAGGAGCGGCGGTAGACGATTGCGACGTCTTCGGCGCCGGCGCGCTTGGCGGAGAGTGCGGCGTCGATGGCGGTGTTGCCACCGCCGAGGACGAGGACGGAGCCGGTGACGGCCAGGCCGCCATGCTTGACGGCACGGAGGAAATCAAGCGCGCCGTAGACACCGCCGGCGGGTCTGGTGGCGCCGGGGAGCTGGCTGGAGCGGCCGAGGCCAAAGGCGAGCAGGGCGGCGTGGAAGCCTTCGTCCATCACGTCGTCGAGTGTGCCGGCGGGGCCGAGCGAATAGGGGCGGCGCTCGATGGCGCCGACGCTGACGAGCACGTCTTCGAGTTCGCGATCGATGACTGAATCCGGCAGGCGCTCGGCGGGGATGGTCTCCTTGGCCATGCCGCCGGGAGTGGCGGCGCGTTCCAGGAGAGTGACGCGGTGGCCCATGGAGGCGAGAGAGATGGAGGCGGCCACGCCGGCGGGACCGGCGCCGATGACGGCGATGCGCTTGCCGGTATCGGGCAGGACGGCACGCGATTCGCGCGCCCAGCCTTCCTCGACGGCCTTGCGGGAGACCCAGCGCTGGAGGTGGCGAATGGGCACGGTTTCGGTGTAGTGCTCGTTGATGCAGGCGCTTTCGCAGAGCGTCTCAGAGGGGCAGACGTAGCCGCAGACGGTGGCCAGGACGTTAGAAGCGCGGATGGTCTCGTAGGCATCGCGGAAGCGGCCTTCGACGATCTCCTGGATGAACTGGGGAACATTGACGTGCGCCGGGCATTTGGGGATGCAGGTGGGATCGCTGCACTGGCGGCAGGTGCCGGCCATGGTGAGGATGGTATCGAGCGCTTCGGCGCGGCCTGCTTTGTAGATGGGCTCGTAGACGTCCGCATCGCGCGGTACGCAGCCGCTCTTGCCGCCGTCACGCATGATCTGGGTGCAGGCCGAGCAGGCGACGCAGACCTTTTCCGGATCGAGCGCTTCGCCGCGGACGACGGCGCGCGCGAATTCCGGATAGGCGAAGGACATGCGCCCGCCGCCGACGAGTGAGACCCAGCCTTTCTCAATGGCGGCGGCGCCGACGTTGGGCAGGAACTGGCGGAGCCAAGAGTAGCCGCCCCCCACGACGGGGAGATCGGGGTGGGCCTGCTGGACCTGGCGCACGATGTCGAGGAAGCGGGCCACACCCTCCAACGGGTGCTCCGGCGGCACGGGCGCGCCGGAGATAGGCAGATCGAAGGGGCGGTTGACGTAGGGGTTGAAGTAGGGGTTGCCGATGGTGATGTTAACCAGCGGCGCGCCGTTTTCTTTCAGAAAAGCGACGAGGCGGAGGGGGTCTGCCAGGTCAGGCGTATCGCTGCCATCGCGGCTCATGCCCCAACCGAAGGGGTGGACCATGGCGTCGTAGGCGTTCATACGCGAGGTGACGGCGATGCCGGGGACGCGATCCCGGATTTTGAGAACGATGTTGCGGAAGAAGCGCGTGCGGTCTTCCCAGGCCTCGCCGCCGTAGCGCGAGTTGGCGCGGGTGTGGGAGGCGTGGAGCTCACTGATGAGATAGCGGTGGCAGGCCTTGACGTCGACGGCGTCGAAGCCAGCCTGGAGGGCGAGGCGGGCGGCCTCGACGTAGACGTCTTCCAGGCGTTCGAGCTCGGCGTCAGTGATCAGGGGATAGTCGGCAGGCAGCTTGTGAATGGGATCGAGAAAGCGGGAGTGGTGAGCGATGATGGGGGCCGGGGCGCGGCCGGGCTTGGAGTAGCGGCCGGAGTGGGTCAACTGGAGGACGAGCGAGGGGCGGTGACCGGCGCCCATGGTTTCACGGGCGGCGGCGTGGGCCTGCTCCACCAGGCGGGCGTAGGTATCGACGTTGCCGGCGTGAATCCACAACTGGCGGGGATTGGCTCGGGCTTCCTCGACCACGGCGCAGGCCTCCACCCAAAGCAGGCCGGACCCGCCGGCAGCGAAGCGGCGGTAGCGGCGGTAGGTCAGCTCGTCCGGGGAGCCATCGGGGAGGCCGTCGCAACCTTCCATCGGTAGAACCACCATGCGGTTTGGCAGAGAGAGCGAGCCGCACTGCAAAGGTTGGGCCAGCGCGCTGGCATCGGCGCTGACAGGCACATCGACGGCGACGCGTTCGATATCGTCGCGCAGGTCTTCAAGAGTCTTGTAGTGGAAGGGTTGGTGAGCAATCATGACGTTATCCGGACGTTACTACCTTATCAGATCCAATACTCTGATCTTCCGGAACCAGACGGCGCTGGAATGGTTCTGCAAAACGATGGGACTCTCCACCATCTGGCGGTCATATTGCAGGACCTTGACGCCATTGAGCCAGTGCTCCACATGGCCGTCGCGAACGACGATGCGGGAGAGGTTGAACTCGCCGGCGGGCTTGGCGAGGCGTTGAGCGGGGGCGAGTTTGCCGTAGAGTGACGCGGTCTGTTTGGCGGGATTGCCTTTGGAATCGGCGTTCACGTCGTCATCGATCAACTGGTATTCCGGGCCGCGGCCGCGGGCCATGCGGCCGTCCTGGCGCTGCCATTGGTCCACCTTGTCGATGAGGTATTTGACGCCGGAGTTGCCGCCTGGCTCGATCTTCCATTCGAACTCGAGTTCGAAATCGCGGAAGGTGCGAATGGTGCGGATGTCCTGGAAGCCGCCCTCCTTCACAACGATGGCGCGGAGGCAGCCGTCCTCCACCTTCCAGCAGGTGCCCGGGAAGTCGCGTCCGGTGACCTCCTGCCAGCCGGAGGGGGTCTCGCCGTCAAAGAGGGAGACCCAGGTTGGGGCGGGTTGCAGCGTTAGCAGCAGGGCGAGGGCGGCGGAGAACATCTCTTGAGTGTAGCCGCGTTGCATGTGATGAAATGGCGGGCATGGAATCGAACCGAAGGCAGTTTTTGCAGTGCGGGAGCGGACCGTTTCTGATGAGTCTGGCCGGGCGGGAGGGTTACTTTCCGCCGGCGGACGCGGCGGGCGGGTGGCGGGTTGCGGGCGATGCGAACCAGGTGCGGAAAGTGGCGGGGATGGACGAGGAGCGGCTGGAGCAGGCGTTCCGTTACACCGCGACAACGAGCCAGCATGGCGGGCTGGCGGTGGTGCGGAACGGGTGGCTGGTGTACGAGCGGTATTTCGGGCGGGCGGCGCGGGACGTGACGCCCAACATGTATTCGGTGGGCAAGGCGGTGACCAGCCTGTGCTGCGGGATCCTGCTGGACGAGCAGCGCGGGCGAATTCCGAAGGGACTGGAGCAGGAAGTGTTCACCGAGGCGTATCTGCCGGAGGCCTTTCCGTTGGGTGACGCGCGGCAGGCGGGGATCAAGCTGGGGCATCTGCTGACTATGACCTCTGGCCTGCGCGAGGGCACGAGCGGCATCGTGCGGGGTGAGTTAGTGAAGCTGGAGCCGCTAGCGCCGGGCCCGCGGCTCGATCAGGACCAGAGTGCACTGCGAATGCCGATGTGGACGGCGCCGGGCGGCGGGTACAGCTACACGTCGCAGGGCGTCCACGTGGCTTCGATGGTGCTGCGCCGTGTGGCTGGCATGGAGTTGCAGGCCTATGTGGAGCAGAAGCTGGCGCGGCCGATGGGCTTTGGCGGGTGGGGGTATGCGATGGAGACGGCGGGCGGCAGACTGGCGCATACGCCGGGTGGATCGGGAGTGGCGCTGCGGGCGACCGATGCATTGCGGCTGGGCTATCTGGTGCTGCGGGAGGGCCGCTGGGGGCGGCAGCAGTTGGTACCGGCGGAGTACTTGCGACAGTGCCGGCAGCCATCACCCTATAATCCCCATTCGCCGTACAGCCTGCAGTTTGAGGTGAACGCGGACGGGCACGTCTTTGGCGCGCCGCGAGACGCGTTCTTCAAGTCCGGCGCGGGCGGATTCTGCTTGTATGCGGTGCCGTCGCTGGATCTGGTGGTCTACAAGATGGCGTCGGTGCGGCGGCGCGGCGAGGCGCCGTACGATCTGGGTTTCGGGGAACACCAAGGCAAGGCCGAGGAATCGAGAGACAACTGGACGCCGGCGCCGGCGGATCAGTTCCACGACGGGACGATTGATGGGGACGCGGGCACGAGGCGGACGCTCGAGATGGTGATCGCGGCGATTCACTAGAGCGACACGGGGTCGCCCTCCATGCTGTGGAAGACGAGCCGGCCGCGGATGCGCTCAATGTTCGGATCGGTGTTGCGCGGGAAGACAGGGTCCCATCCGTGGTACTTATCAGCAATGCCGCGCGGCAGATGAGTGTACAGCCTGACGTACCGGAATCCGTAGGAGCCCTGAATCTCCAGAGAGGAAGAAGCCACCGTGTCCCCTTTGTAGTAAGTGGAGTAGGACGCATCCCCGCCGAGTTCGCGGATATCAACCGGGGACAGGAGAGCAAATAGGTCGCCCCTGGGGCTGAATATCCTGGGCACGTAGAGGGGGCGGCCGCCTGGCTCGGGCCGAAAGCAGTAGAGCGCAGCCTGAGTGCCAGCCTGACCGGCGAAACGGAAAAAGAAATCGGTATAGTCATTGTCCACGAAAGTCTTGATGGTGCTCTGGGCCGTCTCGACGGCCCTCACCATGGAGGGCCCGGGGGGCACGACGGGCGTAGCGGGCGTAGCCAGTTGGTTCAATTTGGCGAGGGTTTGGCCGGAGGGATCCACGCGGCCATCCGCGCCTGCCCGGCCAAACTGTTTGAGTTGGAACTTCTCGATGGCGCCGCTGGTTTTCGGACCGACGATGCCATCCACTTTGAGAGGCACGGATGGGCCGCCGTCGGCGATGGAGACGCGGTTGAGGATTTCCTGTACCGCTTTGACGTCGCTGGGCAGATTGCGGCTCTTCGGGCCGATGCCGACAGGCATGGTGATGGTGGTCATGGCTAGGTTTTCCAGGGCTTCAGACAAGGGCAGGAGTGTCTGTCATTGTACGACGGATGGGGAGCGGGAGCGAAGATGCAAAACGGGTTCGCTCCAGCCTTGTGGCGAGAGCGAACCTGTTGCCGTTTCAGAGCGAACACGCGGCCTGGCGGAGGCTCAGAACATGAGCTTCAAGCCAAATTGCATGATGCGGGGGTCGCGGGCGGTGGTGATGACGCCGAAGGTGGAGCTGTTGTTGAGCCCGTTGGCGCCGGCCGAGAAGCCCACGTTGGGGCTGCCGAGGTTGCGGTGGTTGACGAAGTTGAAGGCCTCGCCGCGGAACTGCATCTTGAGGCGTTCGGTGATGGTGGTGTCCTTGATGACCGAGATGTCGAAGTTGAGAATCCCGGGATTGCGGACGTCGGGTAGCGTGCGGCCGACGTTGCCGTAGGTGAAGTTGGGCGGATTGACGAACTGGGCGGTATCGAACCAGCGGTCCGAGGTGCCGTTATCCAGATGGGCGCTGACGCCGGTGGAGTTGGGACGGTTGGCCAGGAAGTTGCTGGCGCCGCGAACGGCCAGGGGCAGGCCGCCCTGCATGGTGGAGATGAGGTTGAGCTGCCAGCCGCCGATCATGCGGCCAACGAAGGGGTTGCTGGAGTTCCAGCGCTTACCTTTGCCGAAGGGGAGCTCGACGATGCCGCTGAGTACGAGGCGCTGGGCGACGTCGGTGGGATCGATGGAGCGTTCGGCGCGGCGGTCGTATTTTCCGTTCTGATAGCCGTTGTCACTGCCGACCTCGACGGCTCCAAAGTTGGAGGGCACGATGGCGCTATCGCTCATCAGTTTCCCGAACGTGTAGGAAGCGAGGATGGCCACGCCGCTGGAGAGCCGCCGCTCGGCGGTCATGAGGAGGGCGTGGTAGATGGAGGATCCCAGGTGGGGCAGGCGGACGGTGACGCCGGTGTAGTAGGGATAGGGCTTCAGGGACTGGGAGCGGCTGATGGTGGCGCCGCCGAGGGAGCCGGGGATGAGACCGGCGTAGGGGTTGCGGACCTGATCCTGCAGAGCCAGGCCGAGCGAGTTGTACTGCGGATCGAGCTGGTTAAAATCGAAGCCGGAGGCTGCCAGATTGTTGTTCTTGTTGGCGGAGTAGGCGGCATCGATCATCCACTTGCCGGGCAGCATACGCTGCATGGAGAGAGTCCACTGCTGGGACATGGGCACCTTCTCGTTGCCCTGATCCCAGTTGACGCCCTGGCCGAGGAGGAAGCTGGGGCCCAGCTTGGCGCCGAGGGGCTCGACGGCGAGCGTGGGAAGGCCGTTCTTGAACTGAAATGCGGGCAGATTGGTGTTGCCGCCGGGAGGATTGTAGGCGGTGGAGGTGTTGGCGAAGCCGGCCGTATTGCCGAAGTAATCGCGGTAGAAGACCTGCGGATAGAAGACCGCGTAGCCGCCGCGCACGACGGTCTTGCCGTTGCCGGCGACGTCATAGGCAAAGCCGAGGCGGGGGCCGAAGTTGGTGTAGACCGGCGCGAGCGGCGAAGCGCCGTAATTGACGCCGGCGTATTCCAGGCGTCCCGGCAGATTGGTGAGCGGGTTGACGGCGAAGGGATTGAAATTGGAAGTGCCGTTGTTGCGCTCCCTGCCCCACTGCTGGTAGTCGTGGCGGAGACCGAGATTGACGGTGAGACGGCGGGCCACCTTCCAATCGTCCTGGACGAAGAAACTGGTGGAGTAGGCCTTTTCGGATTCGCCGCCGTAGCGGGTGACTGACGCGCTGCTGACGGCGCCCAGCAGGAAGGTAGCCATTTGGCTGCCGGTGCCGGCCGTGGCCTGCGGGTTAGTGGTGAGCCCCGCCGCGAAACTGAACTGGCCCGAGGGGACCTCGCGCTGGTAGTTGTTGGCCTGTTGCAGGCGGATATCGGCGCCCATTTTGATGTTGTGGCCGCCGATGATCTTGGTGACGGAATCGACAAACTGCCAGGTGGTGGAGCCGCGCAGGCCCACGGTGAAGGCGCCGAAGCCCGGCAGGCCGTTGTCCACGCGAGGAAGAGTTCCCTCGGGCACACTGGACGGCAGGCCGAGTTTGGCGATCCAACCCTGGCCGAAGCTGTAGGCCTGAAAGGGGAAGGCCTGGCGCGCCACGCTGATGCGGAACTCATTCAGCAGGCTGGGCGTGAAGCTGTGCGTGTCGTTGATGGTGGTGTTGTAGTTGAGGTAATTGTCGAGGCGCTGGCGGACGTTGGGATCCGGGAGCGCGCCAGCGAAGCCGTTGTCGTTGAAGTGCTTGTAGTAGAGGAAGCGGCCGGAGAGCGTATTCTTCTCGGAGATGCGCTGATCGGCCTTGACGGTCCACTGGTTCATGTTGCGCTCTTCGTTGACCTGTCCGATCCAGTTGCTGGCATTGGTGAATGCGTTGGCCGGGGTGCGGTTGGGCAAGGGATAGAACTGGAGCATCTTGTTGGAGACGGGGTCCAGGCGGCTGGAGGGCAACGTGTTGCCCGCGAACGGGGTGCGCACGAAGCCGGAGCCGGCCGGGTTGGCGATGGTGGTATTGGGATCGTAGATCTGGATGAGCTTGCCGGTGGCGTCGCGCAGGTTGGAGAAATCGCCGGCGCGCATGGCTTCGGTGGGGACGGTGAGGATGTTGGATTGGAAGCGGCGATTCTGCCAGCCCTCATAGTTGAAGAAGAAGAACGTCTTGTCCTTGCCGTTGTAGATTTTCGGCAACACGACGGGCCCGCTGAGAGTGCCGCCGTACTGGTTGTAGCGGAAGGGCGCCTTTCTGGCGGCGAAGGCGTTGCGGGCGTCGAAGGCGTCGTTGCGGATGAAGTAGTAGAGCGACCCGTGGGGATCGTTGGAGCCGGACTTGGTGACGATGTTCACGACGCCGCCGGCGGTGAAGCCGTACTCGGACGACATGACGTTGGACTGGACCTTGAACTCCTGCACGGCGTCCACGGTGGGGTTGACGTTAATGTCGGCGAGGAAGGCGCTGTTGTTGTTGCCGCCGTCGATGATGAAGCTGTTCAAGGAGCTGGGGCCGCCGTTGATGCTGATGGCGGAGAGTGCGGTGCCGCGATCGACAAAGCCGCTGTTGGTGGGGCCTGCCTGGGATTTGACGCCCGGCGTGAGCATGACGAGGGCGAGTGCATTGCGGCCGTTGAGAGGCAGATCGGCGATGCGGCGGTTCTCCACCACTTTGCCGAGCGTGGCGCCGGAGGTGTCTACGAGCGGCGCTTCGCCGACAACCTCGATGGATTCCGAGGTTTGACCGACATCGAGCCGCACGTCCACCTGGGCGCGCTGATCCACCTGGAGGGTGATCCCGCTGCGGACGGCCTTTTTGAAGCCGGCGCGCTCGACCGTGACGCTATAGGCGCCGACGGGCAGTGAGGGCGCGTTGAAGAAGCCCTCTTCGTTGGTAGCGGTGTTGAAAGCGGCATTCGTGCCGGTGTTGAGGATGCGAACGGAGGCAGCGGGGATGGCGGCGCCGGAGCCGTCGGTCACGCTGCCGAGGATGCTGCCGCGCCCTTGTTGGGCGGCGGCAGGGAGAACGAAGGCAAGCAGTAAAGCCAAAACGAATCGAAACATGGAGTCACCTCAAACAGGATTTCAAGTGGGCTGACGGAACGTGGCCAGCCGGAGTTTACGTATAGAAAAACGTAGCCGTGGCGCGGCAATCGGTTTCGGATGTCAGGCGCACCCAGTGGGCGCTGAAACCGGAGGGGAAGATGTGGCGGGCATAGCCCTCCGCGCCGGTATTGATGCGTTCGTAGGGCTTCCAATCGCCCGTTCCCATGAAGTCGATCTCCACGCGGAATGCGGCAACCTTGTCGGTGCTGATGTGCAGCATCTTTTTGTCGAAGCCGGTCATGAGATAGGGGTCCGATGGAACCTCCTTGGAGACGGGGGACTTCCACCACGGCCCGCCCCAGCCGGCTGGTTTGCCCCAGCTCCAGAGATCGTCGGTCTTGCCGAACCAGAGACCGGCCTGCGGCTGGCCGGCCACGGCGTTGTTATCGCGGTTGGCCGTGGTCTGGTTGCCACCCACGGCAAAAAGGCCGCGGAAGGCAGTGTAATCCGGGATGATGCGCAGGTGCTGGCAGATGGGCTTGACGCCCCAGATGTGATCCTGGAAGGCGATGGGCTGCAATTCATAGAACATGCCCTGGATGTCCATCAGGTAGTGCTCGGTCTCCACCTCGCGAATGCGCATCCATTCGGTCTGCCAGGCCTGGCTGAACGCCTGGCTGGCCTTGGGCAGACGGAAGCGCTGCCACTTGCCTTTGACGAGGGCCCAGAAGAGCACGGAGGCCTCGTCCCAGCCGGTGGCGAAGAGCACGGCGCCCATGTCCTGGCGGGCGGCGACATCCATGTGAGGCTTGCCGGAGAGCCTGTTCCAGCTCTTGCCGTCAAACTCGAACAGGCCGGCCTGATCGTCGCCGTATTCGTAGAAGCCGTTGTTGGCAACCACGACGCGGCCTTGCGCGGTGAAGCCGCCCTTGAAGTGGGGGCGGGCGGCGAGCTTCATCTGCTTGACGAGGTCGAAGAGCGGGCGGGGCTTGAGATCGTGGACGTCCATTTCCCCGAAGACGCCCTCCATGGTCTGGAAGTAGACCTTGTTGGCGGGGTCCGTGAGATGGCGCATCGTGGAAGTGAGGCGATGCTTGTCGAACTCGGGGATGTGCTTCCAGTTGCCCTTGCCGTCGATGACGTAGGGCCCGATGAAGCACTGATTGGATTCCTTGTGAATCAGGCGGTTGGCGTGCGTGCCGTTGTGGACGTGGACGCGCTCCGACTTGAGATTCTCGTCGATGCGGTAGAGGCCCAGGCCGTAGCCAGTGCCCTGCATGTGGCTGTTGTAGGTGACGGCCCAAAGGGAATCGGCCCACGGCATCAAGGCGCCGATGCCGCACTCGGAACGCTCCGGCAGGGTATCGGCCTTGAAGCCAAGATTGACCGATCCTTGCGTGAGGGACTGGGCCGTTGCGGCGCCGGCGCCGCCGAGGATGGACGAGATCAGGACTCTGCGAGATAAGGACATTGGGGTCTCCTGGTGGTGCGGTCTATCCAAGTATGAACGAATCGGCGTCCGGCGGTCTTCACGCGCAGAAGCGCGGCCGGGCTCCGCGATGAGGAGCAGAAGCCAGCGGGCGAGCGAGGGATGCTCTACAGGTCTCTGAGCCTCTGGCTGGTGTCGCCGAAGCGATCGAGCGTGACACCCATGCGATCCATCATCGAAAGGTAGAGGCTGCACGCGCGGCGGTTGTCGTTGCCCTGATCGAGATAATCGAGATTGCGGCCGGTCTTGAGCGTACCGCCGGCGCGTCCGGCGAGGAGGATGGGGAGCTGATCTGCGCCGTGAGTATCGCCGTCGAAGAGATTGGAGCAGAGCATCAGCAGGGAGCTATCGAGGATGGACTGGCCGCCCTCGTCGATATTTTTGAGGCGGTTCACGAGATAGGCGAACTGCTGGAGGTGAAACTGATTGGTCTGGAGGTACATGGCCTCGGCCTTGGGGGCGCGGCCGTTATGGGTGAGGTCCAGATGGAGCGCGCCGCTGACGCCTTCCAGAAACTTGAAGTTCATCTGGGATAGATCGTTGTTGAGCATGAGCGTGGCCAGGCGGGTCTTGTCCATCTGGAAGGCGAGGACAACGAGATCCAGCATGAGCTTCATGTGGGTGGGGATGTCCTGCGGGATGACATCGGCGGGACGGGGCATGTCGGGCTTGGCGAGAGTGGGCCGCCAGCCTTCCAGGCGCTCTTCCTTGGCGGCGTGTGCGATGCGTTTCTCGATGTCGCGAATCGATTCCAGATACTCGTCGAGTTTCGTACCGTCGCCGGCGCTGACCTTGGGTTTGAGGGAGCGGGCTTCGGCGAGGACGGCATCGAGGATGGAGCGGTCCAGCCGGCGGCCGGTGCCGTCGCCGACGAGCTGATCGAAGGCGCGGGCGGGGTAGATCTCCTTGCTGGCCGGCTTGGTGGGGGTGACCCACGAGAGCGAGGAGCCGTAGAGCATGGAGAGGCCGTCTTCGAGGCGCAATTCGTTGGGCTCGATGCCGAGGACCAGTGAGGGCACGGCGGTGCGCGCGCCGAGCTCGTGAGCGAGCACCTGATCCATGGTGGTGCCGACGCGGATGTCGCTGGGATCCAGGCTGACCTTGGCGCCCGAGAGCAGGTTGGGCATGCGGCCGAGGTGGGGACTGGTGGAGGCGAAGGCCTGCTGATTATAGAGGCCGCGGATGAAGACCATGTCCTCGCGGTGGGGCAGCATGGCTTGCAGGACGGGACCGAGTTCCATGGCGGCGCCCTGCCCCTTGGCCCACCAGTGGATGGGCTCCACGCCGTTGGAAAAGTAGATGCAGGCGAAGCGCTGAGGCGGCTTGGCCGGGCTCTGCGCCATCAGCGGCAGAGACTCCATCCAGGGTAGGGCCATGGCAACACCGGCGCCTCGCAGGAAGTGGCGACGATTCAGATTGATGGGCGGATTGCTCATTTGGGTCCCTGCCTTGGGGTGGTGTTCGCAGTGAGGCGTGGCGCGGATTGGCGTCCGCGATGGTTGAGGAACTGGCGGCTGGTGACGATCTCGGCGGCCAGTTGGGAGAAGGTCGCGCGGGGGCCGGCGGCCACCATGCGATCAATCAACTCCTGATCCGACGCCATGACCGTGCGGCCCAGCGCGTAGCCGACGAGCTTGTCGGAGAGAGTGCGGCGCACCTGGGCGTCTTTGGTGCGGAGGTAATCCAGCAGGCCGTTCACGCCGGAGACCTCGGTCTTGTCAGAAAGCGTGCCGAAGTCCTCAATGGGCTTGCCGTCCGGATAAGCCTGGCGCAGGCGGCCGATGGAATCGTAGCGTTCCAGCGGGAAGCCGAGCGGATCGATGCGGGTATGGCAACCGGCGCAGGTGGCGTTGCGCTTGTGCGATTCGAGCTTGGCGCGGACGGAGAGACCACCGAAGTTTTTGTCGTCGGCGGGCAGCGAGCCGGCGTCGGCGGGCGGCGGGGGGACGGGCGTGCCGAGGATGCGCCGTAGAACCCAATCGCCGCGTTTGACGGGGCTGGTGCGGAGCGGCGCGGAGGTGGCGGTGAGGATGGCGCCGAGGCGCAGCAGGCCGCCGCGATCAAAGGCGTTGGCGCCGGTGACGAGCTCGACGCGATCGGCGGATTTGACCTCTTTGGGCGCGCCGTAGTGCTTGGCAAGGCCCTTGTTGAGGAACGCGTAGTCGGCGAAGATCAGATCGTTGACGGGCCTTTGTTGGCGAACGATGTGCTCGAAGAAGGACACTGCCTCGTCATACATGGCCGATTTCAATTCGCTGGTGAATTCGGGGAAGCGGCCGGTATCGACGCCGCGGTGTTGATCGAAGTGGTAGAAGCCCAGCCACTGGCCGAAGAACTCGGTGGCGAAGCGGCGGGCCTTGGGGTCGGCCAGCATGCGCTGGACTTGGAGTTGGAGGCGCTGCGGGTTGTTGAGCTCGCCGGCGGCGGCGGCGCGGCGCAGTTCGTCGTCGGGGATGGAGGACCAGAGGAAGAAGCTCATGCGGCTGGCGAGCTCGAAGTTGGAGAGCGGCCGGATGCCCGCGGTGGCCGGGACCTGTTCCACGCGGTAGAGGAACGAGGGCGAGACGAGGATGCGGGCGAGCAGGGCCTCGATGGCTTTGCGGTGGCTGCCCTCGGCCGTGATCGCCTGATCGTAGAAGCCGCGGAGGTTCGCCTTTTCCTGTTCGGTCAGGGGACGGCGCCACGCGCGGCTGGCAAACTGAAGGCAATCCTGGAGGTGGCCGCGGCGGGCGGCGGCCTGGGCGGCCATGACGGCATCGTATTCGGCGCGCAGCGGCTGGGCGTACTTGCGGGCCTCCGGGGGCATGGCGTCGAAATCCGCCGCGGTGAGTTGGGCGATGCCCTTGCCTTTGAGATTGACGTCGTACTTCCTGGCCAACAGCATCAGGTAGTTGTCATGGTAGGCGAAGGACGAATAGAGGTCAGACCACGCCGAATCGAGGCGGCGGCGCGTGGCGTCGTCGAGGATGTGCTCGTAGATGAAGCGGTCCTCGCGGATGTACTTCACGCTGGTGACGAAGTCATCGTGCTCCGGCACGTTGTAGGTGTTATCGAAGGGATCTGGAACCGGGTCCTTGTCGGCGGGCGTCGGCTCGGAGTTGGAGTTCGGCGGTAGGACGGCGGCCAGCTCCATGACGCCCTGATGAAAGGCGCGGTATCCGGCGCTGGTCATATCGCCGAGGAAGGCATGGACCGGGGTGCCACGGGCGGCGCCGCCCTCGGGGCGATCGGAGATGGTGACGCGCAGCACCTGGTCGGGGTCGCCGGCGATTTCGGCATCCACCTGAAAATCCATGGTGAAGCGGCCGGGCGGCATGATGACCTCAAAGGAGACGGAGCCGGGCGCGGCGAAGTCATTCGGGCCGATGGGTACGCCGATGGGACCGATGCCGAAGTTGAGCTTCCGGGCGGTCTCCGCGCTGACTGCGAGAGGCAGCGACTGGCGCGGGCCGAGAGGAACGGCGCCTCTGCGGAGGGACGCCAGGGCTTCCTGAGCTTCGGCGGCGGTGACCAGCGGCGCGGGCTCGTTGGGGGCGCGAGGCGGGGGCAACGGCCGGATGCCGACAGTGGGATTGCGCCAGATGATCATCGGTTTGGCCGTCGCCTGGGGGTTCACCGGCGCGACATTCAGGTAGAGAGTCACGGAGCCGGTGGGCGGCGCCTCACGAGGCCCGCGGCCGCGGCGGATGAAGGCGAGGCGGCGCACCGGATCTGCCTTGAGGGTGCGGCTGCTAAACTCCAGCGGGCTTTCGTCGCCGGCGCCACCGGCGGCCAGGTCGCCACGGGCGAAGAGCCAACTGGGCCAGGTGGTGACGAACTTCTGGAGCTCGGCGCAGGCGGCGCGGGCGGCCGCAGTGCCTGCCTGGGGGTCAGTGCCGGGCATAGGCAATTTCCGCCAGCGGGCGGCCACCTCGGAGGAAGGATAGCCGAGATCAGCCCGATTCATGGTGTCCCAGATGTGCTGGGCAAAGCGCGGGCTGATGGCCTCGCGGCGCGCCAAATCCGCCACAGTGGCCGCGGCCTCGCCCAGTGTTGCGCGGTGCTGGAATCGCCATGCCACGTAGAACGCCTTCCCGTAGAGATCGAGGCCAAAGGGCCGGCCGCCTTCGCCGGAGACGGTGCGGAACCCGTGAGCGGCGTAGATATCGCGGATACGCGTGATGGCGGAGCTTTCGAAACCGGTCTTGCCGGGATCGGAAAAGAACTGAAGAGGGCCGGCGCCGGTGATGGAGTGGCCGGCAATGCGCCGGGCCGATTGCAGGTAACGCTCCAGACCGGCGTCCTGCATAAACTGGACGTCGCCGAAGTTGGAGAAGCCTTCGCCGCCGACGGAATCGCTGGAGGCATCGATGCCGGTATCGAGCGGCAGGCCGGTAAGATCCTCGATGGCGTAGGCGTACTCGCCGCTGGTGAGCCGCCGGACGGTGACCTTGCCTGGATCGCCGGCGTGGGCTTTGGCGTAGGCCGCCAGTTCGGTCTTGATCCACGAGACGGCCTGAGCGCGCTGCTCGTCGCTGGGCTGCGGCATGCCCTTGGGCGGCATCTTCTTTTCCGAGAGCGCGGTGGCGACCTTTTCCCAGGGGCGGAAGTTGTCACCCAGCGCGCCCTGGGCGGCCAGCCGCTCCAGGCTCAATCCGGCCATCTGGGCGCCGCTGCCATGGCATTGATAGCAGTATTGACGGAACGTGGCGGTGGCGTCGGCTGCGGTGAGGGCCGTAGTGATGAGGAACGTAACTGCGGCGACACGGCCGGCTCTGCGCCAGACTCCCAGGTCCTGCGGCGGTTGCAGTGGCATTGTGATCCATTCTATGACTCTGCCGCGGCAGATGCTACCAAAGAGTGCGGAATCAAAAGATTCGATTTCCTGACCGCCGCCCTTGATCGGCCCTCGCAATCCATGCATGATAGTTCTAATTCAGATGGCTCCGTCTGAAATGATCCAGTGGGAGGTTGCCACGATGAGTCTGAGCCAGATGGCGCGGTCGATCCATGAATCCGTCACGTTGAAGCTGAACCAGACAGCTGCCCTGTTGCGCGAGAAGGGCGAGCCGGTGATTCACCTGGGTGGCGGCGAGCCGAAATCCAAGACTCCCATCGACGCCATTGTGAGCTGCACCGCGGTGCTGAATTCAGGCGACATCAAGTACACGCCGCCGGACGGCATCCCGGCCCTGAAGAAGGCGATCATCCGCTATACGGAGGAGCACTACGGGCGGCAGGTGCGGCCGGAGAACGTGGTGGCCTCGTGCGGCGCCAAGCAATCCATCATGGCGGCGCTGATCGCCATCCTGGACCCCAAAGACGAGGTGATCTTCCCTGCCCCCTATTGGGTGAGCTATCCCGAGATGGTAAAGTTGGCCGGCGGTGTGCCGGTGGTGGTGAAGCCGGAGGACGGCAGTTTCCACCCCACCGTGCAGGAGATCGCCGCCGCGGTGGGCAGCTACACGAAGGCCATCATCCTGAACAGCCCCAACAATCCGTCGGGCGTGATGTACTCGCGCGAGTTCATTGGCGGCCTGGTGGAACTGGCCGCAAGGAAATCGCTTTGGCTGCTGATGGACGATACCTACAACCGGCTGGTGTTCGACGGCCGCGCGCCCATCAACTGCTACGACTTCTCCAGCGAGGAACTGGAGCAATCCAAGCTGATCGTCATCAACTGCGTCTCCAAGATGTACGCCATGACGGGCTTCCGGATCGGCTGGGCGGTGGGCAATCGCGAAGTGATCGGCGCCATGGCCACCATCCAATCGCAACAGACATCTGGGCCGGCGACGCCCTCGCAGTGGGCGGCGGTGGGCGCGCTGAACGGCGTACAGAACTCCATCGAGGCGCTGCGGCTCACGCTGGAGAACAACCGCAACATTCTGATGGACCGGCTGAGCGCGTTTCCGGGCATCCGCGCCACACGGCCCGACGGCGCGTTCTACTGCTTCCCGGATTTCAGCAGCTACGAGAAGAGCTCGCAGAAGCTGGCCGAGTTTCTGCTGGAGAAGGTCCGCGTGGTGACGGTGCCCGGCAAGGAGTTTGGCATGGAGGGCCACCTACGGATCAGCTTCTGCGGGACGGCGCGGGAGATCACGGAGGGCATTGAGCGGATCCGTTGGGCGGTGGATCCCACTGCGCCGAACGAGCTGTACCTGGGCGACCGCCGCCTGGTGCGCGACTGGCTGTAAGGGAGATTCGCGATGAACATCTACACCGACATCCCCTCTCCCGCCCTCAAGGAAGCCGGCCAGGCAGCCAGCATCTACGGGCTCCAGAATCATGGCCTAACGAACCTGCGCCGGGCGTATTGGAACCTTCCGGAGCCGGCGCTGTATGAAGAAGCGATCTTCCGTGGCGAAGGACGGCTGTGCAGCGAAGGCCCGTTTGTGGTGCATACCGGCAAGCACACGGCGCGGGCCGCCGCCGATAAGTTCGTGGTCCACGAGGCGTCGTCGGCGGATTACATCTGGTGGGGCCAGCACAACCGGCCCTTTTCACCTCAGAACTTCAATACCCTGCTGAGCCGTCTCCAAGCGTATCTGCAAGGGCGTGATGTGTTCGTGCAGGACTGCTACGGCGGCGCCGATCCGGAACACCGCCTACCCGTGCGCATCATTACCGAGACCGCCTGGCACAGCCTCTTCGCTCGCACGATGTTCGTCAAGCCGGCAACGCTGGACGAGTACCGGAAGCACGTGCCGGAGTTCACCGTCATCGCCGCACCCGGCTTCAACGCCAGCCCGCTGATCGATTCCACGCGCACCGAGACGTTCATCATCCTGCACATGGCCGAGCGCCTGGCCATCATCGGCGGCACCTGCTACGGCGGCGAGATCAAGAAGACCGTCTTCACGGTGCTCAACGCGCTGCTGCCATTTGACGGCGTGCTGCCGATGCACTGCTCGGCAAACGTCGGCGCGGATGGCGACTCCGCCATTTTCTTCGGCCTTTCCGGCACGGGCAAGACGACGCTCTCGGCCGATCCCTCGCGCCGCCTCATCGGCGACGACGAGCACGGCTGGTCCGATAACGGAGTGTTCAACTTCGAGGACGGCTGTTACGCCAAAGTCATCCGGCTCTCGCCGACGGCGGAACCGCAGATCTACGCCTGCACGCGCCGGTTCGGGACGATCCTGGAGAACGTGGTGTTCGATCCGCGCACCCGCAAGCTGGATCTCAACGACGAGAGCCTCACCGAAAACACGCGCGCCGCCTATCCGCTGCACTACATCGACAACGCCCTGCCGGAGAAGCGCGCCGGGCAGCCGAAGAACGTGGTTTTCCTGACCTGCGACGCCTCGGGCGTGCTGCCGCCCATCGCGCGGCTGACGCCGGACCAGGCCGTGTATCACTTCATGAGCGGCTACACCAGCAAAATCGCCGGCACGGAGATCGGGCTGGGCAAGGAGCCGGAGATCACCTTCAGCGCGTGCTTTGGCGCGCCCTTCATGGTGCATCACCCGCACAAGTACGCCCAGATGCTGAAGGCCAAGATCCTGAAGCAGGGCGCGCGGGTGTGGATGGTGAATACGGGCTGGACCGGCGGCCCGTTCGGGGTGGGCAAGCGCATCTCTATCCAGCACACGCGCGCGCTGCTCAACGCCGCGCTGGAGGGGAAACTGGACGGAGTGGAGTTCTGGACGGATCCCGTGTTTGGCGTCGAGGTGCCCAAGCAATGCGCCGGAGTGCCGGACGCGATCCTCGACCCCGCCAACACCTGGCCCAGCCGCGAGGAGTACGACCGTAAGTACGACACGCTAGCCGCGCGGTTCATCGAAAACTTCCACCTGATGACGTTGCAGGAGGGTGTGCCTGAGGGTCTGGCGGCGGCGGGACCGAGGCGCAGGACCTGATAACTTCTTACTGATGCAGCCACTGAGCCGACGTCATTTTCTTGCGGCAGCCGCCAACGCCGGTCTGCTGGCGCAGCGCCCGGAGCGGCCGCCCAATATTGTCGTGATCCTGGCCGACGACCTCGGCTCTGGCGAGTTGGGCTGCCAGGGCAATCCGCAGATCCCCACGCCGCACATCGATTCGCTGGCAGCCAACGGTGTGCGCTTCACGCAGGGCTACGTCAGCGCGCCCTACTGCGCCCCGTCGCGAGCTGGTCTGCTGACTGGGCGCTACCAGACTCGATTTGGTCACGAGCGCAATGTGGTGGGCACGCGCAATCTGGACCCTGCCATCGGACTGCCCCTAGGCGAGGCCACCATGGCGGACGCGCTGAAGGCAGCGGGCTATGCCACGGCTCTGTGCGGCAAGTGGCATCTGGGTGCGGCGGAGCGGTACCATCCCCAGCGCCGTGGCTTCGATGAGTTTTTCGGATTTCTGCACGAGGGGCACTTTTACGCGCCACCGCCCTATCGCGGGCTGACCACGCGGCTGCGCCCCAACGAGCCGCCCTACGATGACAACAACCCGTTGCTGCGGGGTAAGGAGGCGGTGGAGGAAAAGCAGTATCTGACGGACGCCATCGCGCGGGAGTCGGTCAGTTTCATCGAACGGAACCGGGAACGGCCGTTCTTCCTTTACACCGCGTTCAATGCGATCCACAGCCCGATGCAGGCGCGGGTGCAGGCGCTGCGCCAGTTCAACCACATCGGCGACGAGCAGCGGCAGCTCTTCGCCGCGATGCTTTCCTCGATGGACGACGGAGTGGGCGCGATTCTGAGCCGTCTGCGCGAGCGGCGGTTGGAAGAGAATACGCTGGTGTTTTTCCTCAGTGACAACGGCGGCCCCACGGCCGAGCTGACCTCCAGCAACGTGCCTCTGCGGGGCGGGAAGGGGCAGTTGTGGGAGGGCGGGATTCGCGTACCTTTCCTGGCCCAGTGGAAAGGGAGGATTGCGGGCGGGCAGGTGCTGGATACACCCGTGATTTCGCTGGACCTGCTGCCCACGGCGCTGGCTGCGGCGCGTGCGCCGGCGCCGGGCAGCCGGACCTACGATGGAGTGAACCTGCTGCCGCTGCTCACCGGCCAGAACCGGGCCGCGCCGCACGAGACGCTCTTCTGGCGCTATTCCAACTCAGTGGCGCTGCGCAAAGGGGACTGGAAGCTGGTGAGGCAGACTAGGCCCAACGATGCAAACGCTGCAGGGGGCGAGTTCGAACTGTACCATCTGGGGCGGGATCCGCGGGAGAGCGCCAATCTGGCCGCGAGCGAGCCAGCGGTGGCCGCGGGTTTGAAGGCGGAGTTGGGGCGGCTGGACGCGCAGATGGTGGCGCCTTTGTGGTGATCAGCGCGGGAGTGCGTCGAGCAGGGGGGTGAGCTCGTCGATGGCCTGGGGATGGGCTTGCAGACGAGCGCGAAATTCAGCGAGGCCGGGCGGGAGACCGGGGACGTTGTAGCTCTGGACGGAGGCTTCGCAGGCTCTTTGCCCGTAACGTTGGTACTCGTGCAGAAGGAAATAGCGGACGCGCAGCCGCTCCAGCAGACGGGTGTGCGCGTCCTCCACCGGGCCGGGGGTATAGCGATCGAATCTCAGCAGCTGGTGGATATGACGAGGCACGAAGTAAACGCGCGCCCAGCGTTCGGTGAACTGGCAGGCGGTGGAGCGGAGTTGAGAGCGGGGCTGGGTGGCGGCGGAGGTGTTGAGCCACTGGAGCGTGGCGGAGACGAGCGCGTTCTCGGCTGCCAGCGAGGCTAGGTAGGCGGATTGGTGTTGGGCAAAGGATGAGCGAAGACGGGAGGCGTCGTGCGCTGGGGAGGATGGAGGGGTGTGGCGGCAGGCGGCCAATCCCACGGCGAGGAGCGCATACCAGATTCGCATGTCTGAATTGACACCGGGGGGTGGGTGGAGGTTCCTGTGGGTGTGAAGCCGCCTCAAATCAACGACTTAAGTCAAGATTAGGGGCATCGATGGAGCTGATCGGCTATATAAACGAAACTGATTGACAGGCGACGTAACAGTGGTTAAACATTGCTTATTGGTGTGGGACCAGATCGGCTGGCAGCGGAACGAACGGTTCCGACTGTCTTAGAGTCTCAAACCGTTACGGTTAGGTCATTTCAGGGAGAACGAATGAAAAGGTTAGCGTTAGTCACTCTGCTACTCTTCGCGCTGCATCTTACAGCGGCGGCGCAAGCAACCACCCAAGTCAGCGGAACCGTGTCGGATCCTTCCGGCGCAATGATCCCCGGTGCAAGCGTCGAGATCTCGAACCCGGACACGGGGTTCAAGCGCATTGTGAAGTCGGATGCGTCCGGCTCGTATGCGGTGCTGCAACTGGCGCCGGGCACATACCAGGTGAAGGTGACGGCGGCAGGATTTCGCACTTCGAGCGTAAACGAGTTGATGTTGCTGGTGAACAACCCAGCGACATTGAACCTCAAGCTGGAAGTCGGCCAGATTACTGAGACTGTGGCAGTGGTGGCCTCGACGGAAACTTTGAACACGGTGGACGCTTCAATCGGCAACGCAATCTCGAACAAGCCGATCGTCCAGCTCCCGTTGAACGCCCGCAACATTGTCGGGCTGCTGGCCTTGCAGCCGGGCGTCGTGTTTACGACCGAGGGTGACACGGATTCGCGCAACGGCGCGGTGAACGGCGGCAAGAGCGACCAGGCGAACGTCACGCTGGACGGCGTGG
Organism: Bryobacterales bacterium; assembly: GCA_016721425.1. GTDB lineage: Bacteria > Acidobacteriota > Terriglobia > Bryobacterales > Bryobacteraceae > Paludibaculum. The sequence goes on from JADKID010000007.1 coordinate 534,872, forward strand.
ACGTGAACGATCAGATGAACCGGAATGCGTTCACTTCAGTTTTGCGCGTGACACCGGACTCAGTCCAGGAGTTCCGCGTTACGACATTGAACGCCAACGCCGATAGCGGCCGGTCTTCCGGCGCGCAGGTGGTGATGGTGACCAAGGGCGGAACCAACGACCTGCACGGCACTTTGTACGAGTATCACCGCAACACGATTACGACGGCGAACGGGTTCTTCAACAACGCTTCGGGCGTAGAGAGACAGAAGCTGATCCGCAACATTTTCGGCGGCTCGCTCGGCGGACCGATCGTCAAGAACAAGCTCTTCCTGTTTGGCAACTATGAAGGCCGGCGGGACGCAAAAGACGGCCCAGCCTTGCGCAACGTCCCGTCAATGGACATGCGCCAGGGCATACTGCATTACAGGCGTACGGATGGTTCGGTGGCGACCGTAACTCCGGCCAACATCGCGTCTCAGATTGCACCGCGTGGCGTCAACCAGGCAGCACTCCGGGACTTGCAGAGCTATCCTGTGCCGAACGACTTCACAGTGGGTGACGGCCTGAATCTGGTGGGATTCCGCTTCAAGGCGCCGACGCCGTTGCGGTGGGCCACCTACATCGCCAAGATCGACTACATTCTGAACGAGAAGCACACCGCGTTTTTGCGTGGCAATCTCCAGAATGACAACGAAGCGACGGTGCCGCAGTTTCCGGGCCAGCAATCGAATGGCGTGAACCTCACCAATAACAAGGGCATGGCAGCAGGTCTGACTAGCGTGTTCAGCCCGACGCTGATCAGCAACTTCCGTTACGGACTGACGCGGCAGGGGAACGAATCGACGGGTATCGCGAACTTCGGGGCCACCACGCTACGGGGCTTGGACTCCATCGTTGGATTGTCGCGCGGCTTTGTTTCGATCATCCCCGTGCACACGATCAGCGAAGACATGAACTGGATCAAGGGCTCCCACAGCATCCAGTTTGGCGGCGTGGCCCGCTTGAACCAGAATCAGCGCAACAACCTGGGGACTTCGTTCTCGGGCGCGACGGCGAACGCTTCGTGGCTGGTTGGCAGCGGATCAGAATTGACGGCGCCGTTCACGGACCTGCCGAGCAGCCAGTACACGCTGTTCCGCTACGCGGCAACAGACGTGATGGGATTGGTGACGCAGGGCAACGCGCAGTACAACTACAAGGTGGACGGCAGCGTCCTGCCGCAGGGCGCGCCGGTGATGAGGAACTTCAAGAACCAGGAGTATGAATTCTATGTGCAGGACACCTGGAAGGTCAATCGGGCACTGACGGTCACGGCTGGATTGCGTTACTCGCTGATGCCGCCAATCTACGAAGCCGATGGCCAGCAGGTTTCGCCGAACATCCCGATTGGCGACTGGTTTGACACGCGCGGCGGTCTGGCCCAGCAGGGCAAGTCGCAGATGGGCGCGGGTTTGATCTCCTTCATCCCGAAGAGCCAGGGCGGCCGGGATCTGTACCGGTTCCACAAAGACAACCTTGCTCCGCGTATCTCGATGGCGTACTCGCCGCAGGGCACCAGTGGCCTGAGCAAGGCGCTATTTGGCGGGCCGGGCATGACATCGATCCGCGTTGGCTGGGGCATGTTCTATGACCTCTTCGGCAGCGGTTTGATGCGCAGCTACGATGCCACCGCGTTCGGCCTTTCCAACGCACTCACCAATCCGGCGGCGGTGCTCAACGTAAACACGGCCCCGGCCTACACGTCGATCACTCAGATTCCCGCCGGGCTCTTGCCGGCAGCGCCGCCAGCCACTTTCCCGGCCACGTATCCGAATCTGTTCGCTATCACGAACGGGCTGGATGAAACGCTGAAGGCTCCGTACAACATGAACATGAACTTCAGCATCGGCCGTGATTTCGGCAAGGGCTGGTTCGTGCAGGGCTCATACGTGGGACGGCAGTCCCGGCGGTCATTGATCCGGCGCGACGCGGCGATGCCGACTGATCTGAAGGATCCGAAGTCTGGTCAGACCTACTTCGAGGCGGCCACCATTCTGGCCAAGCAGGTGAACGCGGGTGTGGCCACGGCAAACGTGCAGAAGGTGCCGTTCTGGGAGAACCTGTACAGCAAGGCGGCCACGCCCACGCAAACGGCGACTCAGGTCGCCTACAGCCGCTTCAACGCCAATCAGTACGATTGGACCTACGCGCTGTATCAGCTCGACACGGGCACCGGTCAGGGTGGTTGCGAGGCGCGCGTGCGCTGCTCGGACCTCGGCCCGTACGCGTTTTACAGCCCGCAGTTTTCGTACCTGTCGGTGTTCAGCTCAGTGGGTGGCGGCGGCTATCACGGTGGGCAGTTGACGGTGCGGAAGAGCTTTAACAACGGCGATCTGGTTTCGGTGAACTACACCTGGTCGAAGTCGCAGGACTTGCGCTCCAACACTGAGCGTGTGGGTAGTTCCACCGGCGTCGTCTGGAATCCCTGGCAGCCCGGCTTGATGAGCGGCGTTTCGGACTACGACAACACTCACCTGTTCAATATGTCCGGAGTCTACAATCTGCCGTTCGGCAAGGGCAAGAAGTTCGGCAGCAGCGCGAACGGGTTTGTGGACGCCATCATTGGCGGCTGGCAGATCAGCGGCCTGTGGCGCTGGACCAGCGGCTTCCCCATCAGTGTGTATGAAACCGGCCTCTGGCCGACGAACTGGAACAACAACAACTGGGCGTTGTGGAACGGCAAGCCGGTTTCCACGCAGCACGGCCCGAACATGTTCGCTAAGCCGGATGATGCCCTCGCGGCGTTTGACTACGAGCTGCCTGGCGGCGTCGGCACCCGGAACCCGCTTCGCGGCGATGGCTTGTTCAACATCGACACGAACATCGCTAAGAGGTTCACCATGCCCTTCAGCGAGAAGCACTCCCTGCAGTTCCGTTGGGAAACGTTCAACCTGACGAACACCACGAGGTTTGACGTCAACTCCGCTTCGCTTGACGTCTCCGTTGGCGGGACGTTCGGCCTGTACAGCGCCCAGCTCGGAGCTCCGCGCGTGATGCAGTTTGGCCTGCGCTACGAGTTCTAGGCTCAGATCGCAGTCAGATCGACGAAGGGCGGGACCCAGCGGTCCCGCCCTTCGTGCGTCTGGGGAGGTCTTAGTTAGGCGAGGTCGGCGAGGATCCGTGCGGCCGCGGCAGCGGGGTCGGCGGCGCGCGTGATTTCGCGGCCCACGACGAGGTAGGTGGAACCATCGGCCATCGCCTGCGCCGGCGTGGCGACGCGCTTCTGATCGCCGGCATCGGCGCCAGCAGAGCGGACACCCGGGGTCACCAGGAGCGAGCCGGGGCCGGCGATGTGGCGGAGCCGGGCCACTTCCAGCGGGGAGCAGACCAGGCCGTCCACACCGGCGGCGATGGCGCGCTGGGCCAGCCATTCCACCTGCTCGCCCACCGTGCGCCCGGTCACGCCGAGGTCTTCGAGGTCCGCCTGATCGAAGCTGGTCAGCACCGTCACGGCGATGATCTTCAACTGCGAGCCGGCCGCGCCTTCTTTCGCCGCGCGGATCACCTGCGGGCTGGCGTGCACCGTGAGCAGGCTGGCGCCGAGGGCGGCCACGCGGGCGGCGGCGCGCTTCACCGTCTCGTGAATGTCGTACATCTTGAGATCGACGAAGACCTGCTTGCCGCGGGAGACGAGCTCCGTGACAACCGGCGGGCCCTCAGCGGTAAATAGCTCCAGGCCGACTTTGTAGAAGCCGACGGAGCTGTCAAGGCGGTCCACAAGAGCAAGAGCCTCGGTGGCGTTCGGCACATCGAGGGCGACAATGATGGGGTTGTGTTTCATAGGACGACGATGGGACTCTCGCCGCGCTCCAGCACGCGGCCGATGATGACACCCGCGGCATGGGCTGGATCCTGCGCCAGCAGCAGGCCGCCAGAGGTCTGCGGATCGTAGAGCAGCGCTGCAACTTCCGGGCGGAGATCACCGGCGATGCGGACGGCGCAGGAGGCGAATTCGCGATTGTTGTGGAGGCCGCCGGGGACGGCGCCTTGCGCGGCGTATTCCAGCGCGCCGGGCAGAAACTCCAGCGCGGCGCTGTTGATTTCGAGCGTGACGTTACTGGCCAGCGCCATCTCGCGGGCGTGGCCCATCAGGCCGAAGCCGGTGATATCGGTGCAGCCGTGCGCGACGGCGTCGGTGCGGTTGAGCCGCAGCATGGAGGCGATGGCCGCCTCGACATGAGCCTCGCTGGCGAGGCCGCGCTTGAGGGCTGTGGCGATGACGCCGGTGCCGAGCGGCTTCGTCAAAACCAGCACGTCGCCGGGCCGCGCGCCGGCGTTGGTCCAGACCCGCTCCGGATGCACGGTGCCGGTGACGGCATAGCCGAACTTGATCTCGTCGTCGTTCACGCTGTGTCCGCCGAGCACGACACAGCCGGCCTCGATCATCTTCTCCGCGCCGCCTTTCAGAATGGCCGAGAGGTCCTCCAGATCGCCCTTACCGGGGTAGCAGAGAATGGAGAGCGCGGTGAGCGGCGTACCGCCCATGGCGAAGACATCGCTGAGCGAATTGGCCGCGGCGATGGCGCCGAAGGTGTACGGATCGTCAACGATGGGTGTGAAGAAATCGACGGTCTGCACCAGGGCACACTCCGGGCTCAGACGGTAGACACCGGCGTCGTCCGAGGTGTCGAAACCGACCAGAACATTCGAATTTGCCAGGCGCGGCACGCCGGGCAGCACGGAGTCCAAAACCTTTGGACTAAGCTTGGACGCTCAACCGGCTGCTTTGACGTGGGCCGTCAGTTTCTTTGCCATGAAAACGCTTTCAAAAGGGCAGGGCCCTCGATATAGTATGGAACATGCAACGCCGTCATTTCCTGGCCACTTCCGCGGGCGCCCTGCTGGCGCCGCGCGCCGCGCAAGCCGCCGATGGTTCCGTCACCGTGCTGTTGAACGAACCGGTGGGCACGATCTCGCCTTTGATCCACGGCCATTTCGTGGAGCATCTGGGCGGTGTCGTGTATGACGGGATCTGGGTGGGCGAAGGCTCGAAAGTGCCGAACGTGGCGGGCCTGCGCAAGGCGCTGATCGACGCGTTGAAAAAGATCCAGGCCCCGCTGTTCCGCTGGCCGGGCGGGTGCTTTGCCGATAGTTATAACTGGCGCGACGGCATCGGGCCCCGGGCGCAGCGGCCCAAGCGCACCAATTTCTGGGCCAGCAACGGCATGCTGGCCAAACAGAGCGGCGGGCCGGCCAAGTACGACCCGAACGAGTTTGGCACCAACGAATTCATGCGCTTCTGCCAGGAAGTGGGCGGCGCGCCCTACATCGCGGCCAATGTGCGCAGCGGGAGTCCTCGCGAATATTACGAATGGGTGGAATACTGCAACTCGCCGGTGGGATCGACGACTCTGGCGGCGCAGCGCGGTACCTCCCCTTTCAACGTGCAGTATTGGGGCATTGGCAACGAAAGCTGGGGTTGTGGCGGCGATTTCTCCGCGGAAGAGTACTCGGTAGAGTTCCGCAAGTTCACTTCCTGGGTGCCCAACTACGGGATGCCGCTGAGGTTCCTACCAGCCGGGCCCAACGGCGGCGATCTGAAATGGTCCCGCGGATTTTTCGAGGCGCTCACGCGCAAGAGCCCGGGGCTGATCAACCGCGTATGGGGCTGGGCGCTGCACTACTATTGCGGGACAGCCGGCGGCCCGGTGGAGTTCAACGACGCCGAATACTACGAACTGCTGACCAAGGCAGTCCGCATGGAGAGCCTGATCACGGATCACTGGACCGTGATGGGCGAATACGACCGCAACCATCGCGTGAAGTTCGCCGTGGACGAATGGGGCGCCTGGCATAAGGCGGGCAGCGAGGTGGCGCCGCATCACCTGTTTGGCCAGATCGGCACCATGCGCGACGCCATGGTGGCCGCGCTCACGCTCGATATCTTCCACCGCCATGCCGACAAAGTGGCGATGGCCAACGTGGCTCAGCTCGTCAACTGCATTCACAGCCTCTTCATCGCGCACGAGGACAAATTCCTGGCCACGCCCAACTATCATGTCTTCGATATGTACAAGGAGCACAAGGGCGGCCAGGCGGTACGCGCCGTGTTTGCCGCGCCCTCGCAAGGCAAGCTGCCGGGCCTGGATGGCTCGGCGTCGCTCACCGGCAAGCGCCTGGTGCTGACCTGTACCAATTCCAGCCTGTCCGCTGGGATGCCCGTGGAGGTGAAACTGGCAGGCGGCACGGCGAGATCGGTGGCCGGCACCATCCTGCACGCAGTCAAGCCGCAGGCCCACAACTCTTTCGCGGAGCCTGACCTCATTGCGCCGAAGGCGCTCAAGGCCGAGACCTCCGGCGCCTCTGTGCGCTTTGAGATGCCGCCCTCCTCGGTGGCGCGGATCATTTGCGAGTTGGCGTAAGGCGAGCTGGCCTGAGGTCAGCGGACGCGGTGTACAGTTTTAGGCGTGATCGCCGGCGCGGCGAGTGAGTCGCGCCAAGCATCGAAGGGGCGCCGCTCGATCAACGATTCCAGCCACGGTCTCGGAATATTGCCCAGATCGTAGAGCGCCGCTTCGAAGTGCTGGCGCGCCGCGTTGACGACGCCGGCCACGGTCAGATTCTCCAGGATCATGCGCAGAGCGGGAACCGGCAGGTCGAGTTCCGGCGCCCCGATGAGGATGAAGACGCCATGCGGAGCGATCCATTCCAAGGCCGCCAGAGTGGCCTCAGCCGCGCCGGACGCCTCCATGACGATATCGGCGGGAGGCGGTGCCTGCGATCGCATATAGACCACGCCAGCGCGCCGCAACAGGGCCACACGGGGGTGATCCTCGGGCTCTTTCGACACCACCGTCACGGCCAGTCCGCGCACCTGGAGCGCGAATGCCGCCAGCAATCCCACCGGCCCGGCGCCGGTAATGATGGCCGTACGCGGGGTCAGCGGGTGGCATCGAAAAGCGGTTTCGATGGCCTTCTCGACGACGCTGAGCGGCTCGGCCAGAACGGCGACGTCGAGCAGCGATTCGGGCACAGGCAGGAGATCCGCCTCAGGGTCGGTCACGCACTCCGTAAAGTAGCCATGCGCGCGATTGATGCCGCGCTCAAAATACTGGCCCGTCTCGCAGAGATCGCGGCGCCCCGTCACGCAGGAGCCACACTGCGGCGCGCAGTTGCGGCGGATTAGGGGCGTCACCCAGTCGCCGCGATGCAGCGTGGTGACATCAGCGCCCACCCACTCCACTTGCGCGAGCGCCTCGTGGCCGAGGATCAGATACGAGTCTCCCTCCGGCGGCACCCCAAAGCGAAAGCGGGCCAGTTCACGATCGGTCGCGCAGACACCGATCTCTTCGATCCGCAGCAACACCTCGCCGCTGGAGGGCGGCTGGGCAGGAGAGACTTCGCGTTCCACCAGGGTCCGCAGTTCGTAATCCAGACATAGTGCACGCATGGAGTAAATCAGCGCGCCTTCCGCGCTACCACCAGGAGTGAGAGCCCCGACCAGGGCAGCACGCGATCGAGCGCGCGCCACAGCCACAGGGTCTTATCGAAGATCTTGAGCGTCACCTTCGAGAGGCTGCGCCGGTGGAAGACCTTGCCCGCCAGCCACCAGAAGGGATGGGCGGCGCGGTTCATGTCGGTCATGGATTCCACGGTGAATCCGGCGGCGGCCAGCAGAGACTGAAGATCGGCCCGATCAAACCGGCGCAGTTGGCCCATGGCCTCGTCGACGCTGCCGAAGTTGCCGCGGCCCTGGGGCGCGATCAGCACCACTGCCCCGCCGGGCTTGAGCGCGGTGTGGAGTTGAGCCAGCACGGCGCCTGGCTCCGGCGCGCCCTCCAGCACGTTGATGGCGAGCGCGGAATCGAATGCCCCCACCTCGTCGCAGCGCTCGGCAACACTGACGTTGGGCGTGCGCAGGAACCGGTTGCGCAAGGCGTGCAGGTGGATGGGATCGGATTCCACGGCCAGGTAGCGAACACGACGGCCCATCAGCCGGCTGGAGAACGTGCCGATGCCGGCGCCGATCTCGACAATGTGATCGCCCAGCAGAGGCCGCATCAGCGAGCATACCCAGTCGATGTACGCGGGCGTGCGGGTCTGGTTGATGAGTGCTCCGCGGCTATGATCAGCGACGTAGAGATCGTCGATCAGCCAGAACTTGAGAATGACGCCCAGCGCCTGCAGTCCGTCCTTCCAGCCGATCTTCTTCCCTTCCTCGAACGTGCGCCCGTGATAGCTGATGGGCACCTCGTAGATGCGCAGCCGGCGCTTGGCGCATTTCATTGTGATCTCCGGCTCGAAGCCGAAGCGGTTGGAACGGATGGGGATGGACTTCAACAGATCGGTGCGGAAGACCTTGTAGCAGGTCTCCATGTCGGTGACATGGATGTTGGAAAAGACGTTGGAGGTGTAGGTGAGGAACTGGTTGATGACGGTATGCCAGAAGGGCAGCACGCGGCGCGCCTCGCCGGCCAGATAGCGGGAGCCGAAGACGGCATCGGCGTGGCCGGTGAGCAGCGGCTTGAGCAGGATGGGGTATTCGTTGGGATCGTATTCGAGATCGGCGTCCTGGACCAGGCAGAAATCGCCCACCGCATGGCCGATGGCCGTGCGAACCGCCGCGCCCTTGCCCATGTTCACGTCGTGGCGGAAGAGGCGGATGCAGGCGTGCTCGGAGGCGAGGCGTTGCAGGATCTCCCAGGTGCCGTCCTTGGAGCGGTCATCGACGATGACGAGTTCGCGTTCCAGCCCCTCCGGGAGAGGCGCCTGCAGGACTTGAGCGAGACTGCGCTCGACAACGGTCCTTTCGTTGTAGACGGGAATTAGGATGCTGACTAACACAGAATCTTCTAGTATAGGCGGTGGTGGCGCACGGCCACCACAATGGAATCCAATGAGCAAAACACTGACCGTCTCCTGTGTGCAGATGCACTGGGCCCGCGACCTGCAATACAACCTGGCCACGACAAAGAAGTACATCGAGTTGGCGGCGGCAGCCGGCAGCCGCGTGGTGCTGTTTCCGGAAACCAGCCTCACCAGCTACTACCTGCCCTACGCGGTGGCGCTCCCGCCGGATGACGTGGCGCAGGCCCTGCACGAGACGGCGCAGGAGGCTCGGCGCGCCGGGCTGTGGGTGATTGCCGGCACCATTCGCCCCACGGCGGACCGCTGTCTGAACGTGGCGCACGTCATCTCGCCCGCCGGTGAAATTGTCCATGAATATGCGAAGGTGCAGATGGCCGGCCGCGACGAGAAGAAATACTGCCGCGGCGGCGACAAGCTCTCGCTGTTCGAGATCGACGGTGTGCTCTGCACTCTGGTGATCTGCCGCGACGGCCGCCACCCGGAGTTGTACAGGCTGCCCGCCATGGCGGGCGCGCAGATCCTCTTTCACCCCTCGTGCAGCTCGGATGAGATTGAGGCGGTTGCGTGGAAGCGGCTTTCCGGCCGCGCACAACAGCCGGTGGGTCCGAATACGAAGATGTTTCACTGCGTCGCCAACACCATCGGGCAATCGCCGGATGGCAAGCAGACATCCAGCGGCTGGTCATTCATCCGCGAGCCGAATGGCATCCCGCTGGCCGAGGCCGGCTACTACCAGGAGGAGATGATTACAGCGGTGCTGGATCTGGAGCGCGCGGACCGTTCCTATGTCCTCGATTCACTCGAGCACCCGCCGTTCCTGCGGGCACACTGGCAGGCCATGATCGCCGACATGAAAGCTCGCGCGGACCGCAAGCCGGAGTAGAACGGGATTAGTCGCGCACCACCAGTTTGAAGACCCGCGCGTGGCCCGCTCGCTCGGATTCATGCACCGCTTCGAGGACCTCGAGGAAATCCTCGAACGTCGCCTCGTCGTTCTGGCGCAGCAACTCCGGGTCGTGGAACATCACCACCCAGCCGCGCGAGGTCAGGTGCGGGAGTTGCAACAGGCAGTCCCTCAATTGAGTCAGGTTGCCGGGAACCACGCATGGTTCCGGCAACACTTCCGAGAACCGGGCCAGCAGCGAGTCGTGATCCACGATGGCCTGGCCGCCCTCGAGACTGAGCACGGCCATCCCGCGCGCGGCCAGCGCGGCGGGCAGGCCGTTCCAGAGCTCCTCGGGTGTAATGGGATCGAGCCAGACCACCGGAACGTCCGGGTCTTCCAGTCTTGCGACGATCTGATCCAGGGTCAGGCTCATGGCGGTGTGGGGTGTCTACTAGAATATGCGATAAACTCTGGATTCTGCCATGACAAGAAGACAAATGCTCGCCACCACCGCGGCGTCTACCCTATACGCAGCGCCGCGAACCAGGATGACCATCCAACTCGACTGCGGCTCCATCGGCGTCAAAGCCACGACGCCCGAGGCGCTCGGGCACGCGCAGAGGCACGGCTTTGACTCCATCACCGCCGATTCCGGCTGGCTGGCCGGGCTGAGTGAGAGTGAGCTCAAGCGATTCCTGGACGACATGAAATCCAAGGGCGTGGTATGGGCCAACTCCGGCCTGTCGGTGGAGTTCCGCAAATCGGACGAGGAGTTTCAGACTGGCATGAAGGCCCTGCCGTCGCGGGCTGCGGCTTTGCAGCGCGCAGGCGTGTCGCGCGTTGGCACGTGGATTTCGCCGGCCAGCGACACGATGACGTTTCTGGAGAACCTGAAATTGCATGGCCGCCGACTGCGCGAGGTGGCCTCGGTGCTGGGCGATCACGGCTGCCGGCTGGGTCTGGAATACGTCGGACCGCGGACCAGTTGGAGCACGCGGCGCTTTGTGTTTGTCCACAACATGCGCGAGATGCGCGAGCTGATCGCCGAGATCAACAGGCCCAATGTCGGCATCCTCATGGATAGCTGGCACTGGTTCACGGCGCAGGAGACAGTGGCGGATCTGCTGACACTGACCGCCAGGGAGGTGATCTCCGTGGATCTGAACGATGCACCCGCCGGCCTCGCGGTAGAACAGCAAAAGGACAACATGCGGGACCTGCCCTGCGCCACGGGCGTGATCCCGGTGGGCGAGTTTCTGAACGCGCTGAACAAGATCGGCTGTGACGCGCCCGTGCGCTGCGAGCCCTTCAATGCGCCTTTGCGCGCGATGGCGCCGGAGGACGCGCTCAAGACCACTGCCGCCGCCATGAAGAAGGCCTTCGCGCTGATCGTATGAACGGCGTGAGCGGGCTGATCGAATACGACGCCGCCTCGGCGGAGGTGCGCGCGGTTTACGACGACATCATGGCCACGCGCAAGGTGGACCGCGTCAACAATTTCTGGAAGGTGTTGGCCAACCATCCACCTACGCTGCAACAGGTGTGGGCGGAGGTGAAGGCGGTGATGACGCCGGGCGCGCTGGACCCTCTCACGAAAGAGATGATCTATGTCGCGGTCAGCGCCACCAACGGCTGCGAATACTGCACGCACTCCCACACTGCCGGAGCGCGGGCCAAGGGCATGACGGAAGAGATGCTGGGTGAGTTGCTGGCCGTGACGGCGCTGGCCAACAAAACGAACCGGTTGGCGAACGGCTACCGGGTCCCCGTGGACGAGATGTTCCGCAACACGTAATCCGCGGCACTGACACCGCGCGATTGCGCCTCTTCAAACAGCGAGAGCGCGCTGAGGTCGCAGTTGGCATAAACGAGAGAGCCCTGCGGGCGCGCGCGGCGCAGACGCTCAGGATGAAAGATCGCGCCGGGTACGGGGCGCGGCATGGCATGGCCGATGCGGAAGATGTCGATGTGGCTCACGCACTGCCGGATGTCGGGGTGGGCGCGCTGGAGATCGGTGAGGATCTTCTCTTTCCACCACGCCCAATCGCCGCCCAGGAGGATGCGCCGCTGATCGGTGGGTGAACCATCGGCCAGCGCCCAGTAGTAGGTCCACACGGTGCGGTCCTGGTGCATGGCGACGTTCTGATGCGTGGCCACCACATAGCCGAGCGACGGCGAGTTGTAGATGACGTTGTCCCAGGCGTACTCGACGCCGTGATTGGCGGGCCAGCGATCGAGCGTCAGATTGGCCGTCAGCCACGGCGCGGAGTCGATGGGCCAGCGCGGCGGCGCCGGATCGACCAGCCACGAGGCGAAGTGCGTAGGTGCTGCAAAAACGACGAAATCTGCGTCGTAAAGTGCCTTTTCTGTCACGATTTGCCACGTTTTGCGCTGTTGCTGGATACGGTAGACCATGGACTGCGTGCGCACGAACGGGGCGAGTTTGGCGAGCAGCCGTTTGACGATCCAGCCGTTGCCATCGGGCCAGGTGAGCGGTCCTTTGTCTTCCGGCGCGCGCGCGGCGAAGTAGTGGAGGCCGGCCCAGGCGGAGATATCCTCCATGTGCGTGCCGTAGTCGTCACGAGTAGAGTAATCGATGAACCACTTCAGATACGGGCTATAGAGGCCTTCGCGGCGCATCCACTCACCCATGGTGATCTGATCGAGGGCGCGCGCTTTGGCCGCGGCCTGATCCAGGCCGTAGTCCATGGGAATGCGGAAAGCCCCGCTGGCGTGCCACTCCGCGATGTGCTCCTCGAATTGGCGGTACTGCGCGACATCGTTTTTGGTGAGCCCGATGGAGGGCTCGATGCCCTCCTGCCAGCGGCCATGCAGAAAGAGCCGCTCCTGCGGCGAGTGGCAGAGCCAGCGCTCGTTCCAGGTGCCGTCGGGCAGCAGCAGGCCGAGTTCCTGGCAGAGCTCGCGCACCAGCACTTCTTTGACATCCGGCACGGGCAGGTAGTGCGCCGCCCAGGGATAGGCCGAGACGTTGTTCTCGCCGGAGCGGGCGTTGCCGCCGGCGGCGTCTTCCATCTCGAGAATGACGAAGTCGTGGAAGCCGCGCTTCTGAAGGCGCCAGGCGGCGGAGAGGCCGGCGACGCCGCCGCCCACGATCACTACAGGGATCTTCACGCGCTCGGTTGGAGAGGCAAAGCGCGCCTTGTCTCGCAGACGGTGGCCGCGCTCCTGCGATTCATAGACGAAGCCGCCTGAGATTTTGCGATCGGCCTTTGCGGCCAAGCCGACCAGCGCGGAGGCGCCAAACTCACGCCGCGTGGGCTTCATCGGACAATTTCGCGCCACTCGTGCTCGTAGTAGCGAACCAAGGTCTGATCGTTAAGCCGATTGGCCTCCACAGCCACGGGCGCGAGATCTGGCGGGAACTCGAACAGCGACGCCACGTTGGCGGGGGTCAGGAACTTGAGACCGGCGGGGAGGCTGGTGGGGGGCTTCCAGTCTACCTGGGCGCCGAGCACATAGCCCCACTCGCCGAACGAAGGCACGTAGACGTGAAACGGGTAGGTTTTGAAGCCGGCCTGCTTCATCGTCTCGTTGATACACCAGAACGATTGGCGCGCGAACATCGGCGAGGTGGATTGCACGACAACGACGCCGTTCTGTGCCACGTGATGGCGGAGCAGGCGATAGAACGCCGTGGTGTAGAGCTTGCCGAGCGAGTAGTTATTGGGGTCCGGGAAATCCACCACGACGAAGTCGAACATACTGTTATCCTTCTCCAACCAGGGGAAGGCGTCGGCGTTGATGATCTTGAGCTTGGAGGTCTTCAGTGAGCCTGAGTTCAGCTCGACGAGCAGGGGATGGGTGGAGAACTGCCTGGTCATCTCAGGGTCGAGATCGACCATCGTGATGGTCTGGAGGCCCGGATACTTCAGCATCTCGCGCACTGCCAGGCCATCACCGCCGCCCAGCACCAGAGCATGGCGGGCGCCGGCCACCGAGGCCAGGCCGGGATGGACCAGCGACTCGTGATAGCGGTACTCGTCGCGCGAGCTGAACTGCAAGTGGGAGTTCAAATAGAGGCGGTAGTCCTGCTTCCACTTGGTGACCACCATACGTTGATATGGCGTGGTTTTGGCGAAAATCACCTCGTCGGAGTAGAGCGCGGCATCGGCGGTATCGGTGATGTAATCGGCAGTGGCCAGACCGCCACAGAGGATGAGCACCACGGCGATAGCGGCGGCGCGTTGGACCATCGGCGACGGCAGATGTGCCTTGAAGAGAAACGTGGACCACAGCGCCACACCCGCGTTGATCAAGCCGAACAGGATGGCGCTGCGCACCAGGCCCAGCTTGGGCACGAGGATCAGAGGAAACAGGAGCGAGGCGCCGAGCGCGCCCAGGTAATCGAACGTGAGCACGTTGGCGACGAGCTCCTTAAAGTTGAAGCGCTCACGCAGGATGCGCATCAGCAGCGGGATTTCCAGGCCCACCAGGATGCCGATGGCAATCACCATCCCGTACAGCAGGAACTGGAAGGCGTGGGTATAGGTGAACGCCAGGAACAGGATGGTGGACGAAAACCCGCCCAGCAGCCCCACCATCAGTTCGATGGTGATGAAGCGCGCCACCAGCGCCTTGTCCAGGAAGCGCGACAGCCAACTCCCGATGCCCATCGCGAAGAGATAGCTGCCGATGACAGTACTGAACTGCAGGACGCTGTCTCCGAGCAGATAGCTGGCGAGCGTGCCGGCGATGAGCTCGTAGATCAGGCCGCAGGCGGCGATGAGAAAGACAGAGAGAAAGAGGACAACTGCCATTTAGTGGCTGTCACGGAATAGCGTTGCCAGCGCATCGGGACCGCCTGCTGACGCGCGCGGCTCAGTAACGGCTTCCGAGCCGCGACCGTGAGGGAGCGGTTGGAGTGGTTGTTTCATGGCAGATGCTTAGTGGACGGCGGCGGCGATGATGATCGCGGTGCCGAGCGCCATCAAGCCGGCGAGTATGGCCAGCGCGAGATTCTGTTTCTCAACGATTTCAGCCCAAAGATCGTAGGGCGTGATCTTGTCCATGATGATGAAGGACAGGACGAGGATGAAGACGCCGAGAACGGCGTAGATCGCTGCGTTGAGGATGGAGCCGAGATGGAATTCAACAGGCATGGGGTTCCTTTCGTAATTACTTCCCGCCGAACCATCTTGGCAGGAACGCATAGTGGGATCTGTAGACGCCGGGGTTATCGCGAACAGACTTGGGGACGTTTTTGACCTCGGTCACGGGACCGGAGCCGATGCCGAGCCACTGCGCGACGGAGAGTCCGCCGAGCATCACGGCGCCATAGAGAGTGTAGATGGGGTTTTTCATTCGTCGCTGTCCTCGCTGGCAGTAGGTGCGTAGTCGCTCTCGGCCCAGCGTTTGCCCTCAAAGGCGGCGGCGACAATGCTGGTCCAGATGGGAGGAATGATCAGCAGCGGGAGGACCAACCAGAAGAGCAGGCTGCGCGGCACGTCGCGCCGGACCTCCACCTGGTAGTTCATCGTCATCCCGGAGGCGGCCTTCGCGGAGGCCTGCGGGTCCATGTCGGGCTCGATGCGCAGATAGTACCTGCCGGCATCCACGGCGGGCAGGATGACGCTTTCGCGCTTGCCGCCCTCGCTCCAGGAGCCGTCGCTATCGCGGCCGGAATAGTAGCTGACCTCGCGGCCGAAGTCGTAGCCCTTGGCTCCATCCTCGCGAAGCAGGGCGAGGTTGAAATAGGCCCAGTTGTTTTCGAGGTCAGTGCGAATGAGCACTTCGACGTTGCCTTTGCCGGGGATGTCAAAGGGCTCCGTCACAAAAGAGTGCTCGCCGGGCGTGGCCTCGGCGTAGCGGAACGACTTCTGAAAGACCTGTTTGTCGCCGGCCGTGAAGACGAAGAAGGCCAGCAGCGCGGCCCAGGCGATGGAGAGCACCAGGAACGTGTTCCAGGAGCTGCGCACCTTCCCGGCGTAGGGCGATGGCTGATTGGCATAGACACCGGTGACCTGCGGCGGCGCGCCCTGGAGCTGGAAAGCCTGCCAGATGGCCTTGCCGTCGACGTAGGTCCCCTGGGACCAGTTAATCTCGCCCTCGGACTGTTCGGAGGAGAGCATCAGCGGCGCCGCCACATAGTCGTCCACTGTGTTGCGCTCACCGACACGCACGGCCCATGGGAACTCGCCCATCACGAAGGTGGTTTCGGCCTCGGCGTGCTGAAAATGCTTGCAGGTCGCGCCATTGTAAGTGACGGCCTTCTTCCCGCCGGAAGTGGTGAATGTGGGCAGACCGTGCACGGTTTGGACATCATTCCAGTGGCCGTTGTAGAGCGTGAAGTAGCGGAATCCGCGATAGGGATTGAAGAGCAGGTACTCGTGCCACGAGTAGGCGAGGCCGTCGGCGTAGATGGTGCGCTGCTGAAACCCAATGATCTCCCAAAGCGTCCCGTCCCACTTGCCGCGCGAGCCGAGCGGCATGACGGGCCGCACGCGCATCTTCTCGTCGAACTGCTGGAGGATGGTGAGCTGGGGCGTGGATGGATCAATGATGCTGCAACACTGCAGGCAGACGGCGGACTTGGTGTGAGCGAAGCCGCGCAGCTCGATGTTGCCGCCGCAATTGGGGCAGTGGAGGCCGGCGGGAGCCGGTATGCGGTTTCCCTCTACCATCCTTCATACTCCCGGAGGCCCTGCATTTTGAGGGACTCGAAATCGATGAAGCGGCCCAGGAACAGCACCGGGGGCTCCTCCGAATAGTCGATGGTGCCGAAGCGCGCATCGGTGGTGCGAAGATCGGCGGTCATGAAGTGGGAGCGGTCCGATGTGGTGAAGGGCAGCTCGCCCTGGAATCCGACATATTTCACCTGCGTGAGGTGGGTCACCATGAACTGCGCGCCGCTGATCTGGAAGACGCGTCCGCGCGGCAGATCGCCGGCCGGGGGATAAGCCTCCGGCGCCGAGTATAGAAAGCTGACGGCGTATTCAGCCTGCGCGTCCGAGAGCCAGCCGCTGCTGGAATCGCTGAACATCAGATGCCATTCGTTCCAGGCGCCCTGCGCCCATTCGTAACGAATGCGTCCGATGACGGTGAAATTCTTGTTGTCGAACGTGCCGGACGAGCCAATCTGAATGGGCGAGGCGTCGGGCGGCAGGTCCGCCACTTCGCCTACCTTTTCCAGATCCACGTCCTTACGCACGATGACGGCTTTGCAGAAGGGGCAGGACGTCTGCACCGCGCTGGACCATGTGAATTGGACGGGGGCGCCGCAGCCGGGGCAATCGGAGGAGCGTCTCATGAGAGCGACCTTTCGAGCAGGCGCAGATCGACGGAGCGCGCGCCGAAGCGGCTTGTCAGCTCAGCCTCAAACGCCCAGGGTGCGCGAGGCTTGCAGCAGAAGAGATTCAGCGACAGTGTGCCGTGCTCGGGAAACGTGTGAACGGCCAAGTGGGACTCGGCCAACAGAGTCAACCCCGTAATCCCGCCCGGCCCCGGAAACTGATGCCAATGGGTGGGCGCGACGGGATGCAGCGAGAGCTCCGCGACCAGATCGTCGAAGAGATGCTGGAGGACCGGAAGAGAGGCGAGGGTGGCCGGGTCGCAGCCCGCGGCGTCGACCACCCATTCACAGCCGGAAGTCATCGCAGTTATAGTAACGCGATTGCTACTGCGCTGTACCGCACTCCGCGCAGAATTTTGCGGGGCGCGGGATCTTGGAGCCACAGTTCATGCAGAACTTGGTCTCGCCGGCGGGCGTAGCGGCGGCGACGACACCAGCGGCGGCGGCAACCGGAGCAACCGGCGCGGCCGGCGGTGCGGCCGGAGGCGGCGCCTGGGGCGCCTGGGGCTGGGCGTTGGGGTTCAGCGCACCGGCAAAGACCTGGCCCAGACCGAGGCCGGCGCCGAGGCCGACGCCCATGGCCGCAATGCCCCCGCCCTCGTTGGCGGCAGCGATGGGCAGCGCATTGGCGGCCTGGAACTGTGTGTACTGCTGCATGTTGCCGATCATGTTCATGCCGACGCGCGTATCGAGGAACTTCTGAAGCTCTTCGGGCAGCGAGAGATTCTCGACGACGAACTGATCCAGAGCAATGCCCAATTCGGCGAATACAGGCCCCACGGTCGCCTTGATGCGCTCGCCTACCTCGATCAGATTGGCGGCCATGTCGAGGAACGGAATCTGGCTCTCGGCGAAGGCATCGGACATGCGGCCGACGATAGTCTGGCGCAGTTGTGGCTCAATTTCGCTGACCCGATAGACCTCGCCAAAGCCGCTGACCTTGGTCAGGAAGAGCTTGGGGTTCTCGATGTGCCAGGAGTACACGCCATAGCCGCGGACGCGCACGGCGCCGAAATCCTTGTCCCGAATGGTGACGGGCTGAGTGGTGCCCCAGCGCTGGCCGATCTGCTGCCGGGTGGAGAAGAAGAACACGTCGCTCTTGAACGGGGACTCGAACATTTTGTCCCAGTTCATGAGGTTCGTCAAAACCGGCATGTTCTGCGTAGTGAGGTTGTAGAGGCCGGGTCCGTAGACGTCGGCGCAGCGGCCCTCATTGACGAACATCGCCGCCTGCGATTCTCGAACGGTTAGCTTGCCACCATTCTGGATCTCCATATCCTGCATGGGGAAGCGGGAGGTGAGAACGCCATCCTGCTGGTCGGTCCATTGGATAACGTCGATGAATTGTTTCTTAACGAAGCTCTTGAGTGAATCACCCAGGGACATATTGACTCTCCGTGTCTTCTGAGTATACGGCAGTGGTGGGGGACTTGTTCCCGGAATCGGTCAGCGCAGCTCGAACGGGCGTAGAGCCATGGACTCCGCATAAATATCCTGAAACTGGGGATCCGCTGCCAGTTCGACGTGCTCGGCCATGGCGCAGATCCAGCGCAGGCGCTCCAGGCGCTGGGAGGGGGCCAGTAGCAGCATGCGCGCGCCGCGCAGCGCCGTGTTGCCCACCGGTTCCACCACCAGATCCTCGGGCAGCAAGCCGATGGCGCGAGCGCTACCGAGGCGGATGTAGTTGCCGAAAGCGCCGGCGAGCCAGAGCACCGCGACTGGACCGGGGGCGAGCATGCGCAGGCCGGAGGCCATGGCGCCCTTGGCAAGCTGCAACTCGCGGATGTCCGCCTGGGTGAGGTACACGTTGTCCGTAAGCGGGAAGCGGCGCGAGGAGTGGGCGATTCGTCCCGCCGGAAGAATGAAATCACCGATAAGCCCGGCGGCCACCGCGTCCACCAGTCCGCTGCCGCACAGTCCGCGCGCCGGGCCGCCGCCGATGACGTGAACGTTGAGCTCGTGATCGACCGAATCGATGGCCCCGTGCCCGGCGCGCATCCCGCAACTGATGCGGCCGCCCTCGAAGGCCGGCCCGGCGGCGGTGGAGGCGCACTGAATCCTGTGCCGCGAGCCGACGACAATCTCGCCGTTGGTGCCGATGTCAAAGAGCGCGTGGGGCTCATCCTGGAGGTCCAGGCCGGTGGCGACGATGCCAGTGAGCAGATCGCTACCTACGAAGCCGCCGAGGCACGGAAGGAAAAAGACGTGCCCTCGCACGGCGGAGCGCCACCCCAAGTCCTGTACCGTCATGAGGCAGGCGCCGAGGTTGGGCGACTCGAACGGTACGCGCGACAGCGGCTCCACGCTCAGGCCGCAAAACAGATGGTGCATGGCCGTGTTGCCGGCCAGCAGGACCTCTTGCAGCACGCGTCCCGCCGCCATGCGGTGGATCATCGCGTCCAGCGCATGGCGGATCACTGTGGTGAGTTCGCCCGGACGGTGGAGGTCGTGCTGGATGCGTGTCATCACGTCGGCGCCAAAGCGCGCCTGCGGATTGAGCGCCGTCTCCACGGCCAGCACCTCGCCGGAGCTCAGGTCCACCAATTGCGCCACCACGGTGGTGGTGCCGAGATCGACTACGACGCCGAGACCCTCGCGCGGCTCAATGGGCACACCGGCTTCGTCGGAGAGGATGCGCAGCGACCACTGCTCCACCTCGACCATGACGGCGGCGGCGGAGTCCGCACAGCAGGCCAGACGCCACCCGGCGGTGAGTTCCTCCGCCGTCAGCGCCTCGCGCATCATGGGCGTCACCGGCACGTCGCCGGAAAGCACGCGGATCTTGCAGCCACCGCAGGCCGTCTCGCCGCCGCACGGGAATTCGACTCCGGCCTCAAAAAGCTGATCGGCCAGGGTCTCGCCGGGCTTGGGTGTGAGTTGGAGCTTCACTGCCGGCTGCGCGCGAAGCGCGTCATGGCTTCTACATTCTCTGGGGCGTGCCGCGCGGAATCTCGCAGCCGGCGCCCACGATGTAGGCGGGCCCGGCTTGGGCGTAGCACTCCGCCAGTGCGGCCTCCACGGATTCCGGTGTGCCGTCGCGCAGCGCACGGACCGGATCGATATTGCCAAGCAGCACCTGGTGCGGCGTCATGGCGGCGCGGGCCTCGCTGAGCGGCGTGAGGAAGTCGAGATCGATGATGTCGGCGCCGGTCTCGCCCATCCCCTTCACGATACGCCGCGTGTTGCCACAGATGTGCAGTTCCACCAGCACACCCAACGCCTGAATCTCGGAGATCAGCCGTTTTTCAAATGGCTGCACATATTGGTTGTAGAGCCGCGGGCCCACCAACGATGCCGCCGCATCGCCGACCCCAATCAACGTCGCGCCCATGGCCACCTGCGCTTTCGCGAAGTTCACCTCCATGCGCACGGCGTAGTCGAACAGTGCTTCCACGAAGGCGGGGTCGTCGGAGAGATCAAACATCAGCGTGTTCAGGCCGCGGAGATCGGACGCCATGGCGCACGGACCTTCCACCCAACCCTGCACGATCTTGTCAGTGCCCGCCCGCTCGGCGAGCAGGCGCACGGCCTGTACGCGGTCCTGCATGCGGCCGGGCGATTCCGGATCCGGCAGGGCGAGCGTATCGAGGGTCGCCTTGTCGGCGATCAACGCGCGGCTCTCGATGATGGCCGGCGGTTGATTGTCAAACCATTCCACGGCGGCGCCGAGATCGGAGGCCTCGCGGGCCGGGTCCGAGATGGCCGAAACGTAGTCGAAGTCAAATCGCTCGGCGGTGCGCAGTTGCCCTTCGGCGAGCACGCGGTAATCGGTGGCATAGGCGCGATACGGCTGGCCGATGAGGTCGCCGGCATACATCATCGTGATGGGCATCAACGGCAGCGAATCGGTGGATTCACCGCGCAGACGGGCGAGGATGCGCTCCTTGCCGTTCATGCCGCCCCCGCGGTTTTGCCGATATCCTCCACGCGTACGATGGAGCCGTCGTAGGTGGCCGTGATGCGCTCGCCCGGCTGCACCAGCAGGTAATCGCCACCCTTCCAATCTCCGTTGACCAGGCGCCGCAGGAGGATCAGATCTCCGGCGAGCTTCTCAAACTTCCAGCCGGCCTCGGCCGCCTCCCAGCGCGCCTCTTCCTCGAAGCGGCTATCGGGCTCCAGTCCGGTGGCGATGTAAGTGAGGCGCTGATAGGTATTGCGGTAGCGCGTGAGTTCCTCGTAGAGATAGCGGCCGTTGTCATCGCCGTACTTGGCGATCATGTCATCCAGCGACACGTCCATCCCCACGGTGTTGTGCGTAAGTTGCTTCAGACCCTTGCCGCGCTCCAGCCAGCCGGTGGAACGGTAATACGTGCCGGGGTGTTCGTTGAAGTACTCGAGATAGCGCTCACGGCTGCCCATCAGCAACGCAATGCAATCGTGGGCGCGCGGCAGCACCAGCATGGTGTGGCGCGCCGTGATGCCCTGCAAGCCATTGCCGCAGAGTCCGTAGCCCAGCAGGATGGCGTCGCAGCTACCCGCGGGGACGGCATCGATAATGCGCTGAATCTCGTCGGCCATCGGCTTGCCGCCGAGGTCGTGCAGGCCCTTGGGCAGGAACTGTACATCGATCTGATGCGGCGAGCGCGCCACCACGTCGCACATCTCACGGAACATCACTTCACAACTGATCAGCGACAATCTCATGCCTGGCTCCGGGCTGCGCAGAGGGCGCGAATGAATTCGGGACTCGTACCGCAGCAGCCGCCCAGGAACGACGCGCCAGCTTCCATCAGCGCCGCATAGTGGGAGGCGAAGTACTCGGCCGAAGTGCCATAGGTGACCGTGCCATCTTTCATTTCCGGAAGCCCGGCGTTGGCTTTGATCCACACCGGCAGCGAACAGGCGTCCTTCAGGCGCTGGCAGACGGGCACGAAGCGCTCCACGCCCGCACCGCAATTGGCGCCCACGGCGTCGGCGCCGGCCGCCTCCATCTCGCGCGCCACCATCTCCGGCGTGCTGCCCATCATGGTGCGGTCTTTGTTCTTGCCGGTGTCAAAGGCGAAGGAGACGATCACTGGCAGGCCCGTAGGCTTGGCCGCGGCCAGCGCCAACTTCGCCTCTTCAATGTCGCTCATCGTTTCGATCAGCAGCGCGTCCGCGCCGGCCGCGGCCAGCGCCTGGGCCTGAACGGAGAAGGCCTCGGTGAACTGCTCTGGCGTGAAATCGCCCTCCATCAGCATCTTGCCGGTCGGCCCGATGGACGCAAAGACCAGCGCGCGGCCCGCCGCGCCGCGCCGGGAGATCTCGACGCCGGCCCGGTTGATCTCCGCCAACTGCGCGCCCAGGCCGGCCTCCGCCAGCGTGATGCCGTTGGCCCGGAACGTATTGGTGAGCACCACCTGGCTGCCCGCGCCGGCATACAGGCGGGCAACTGATTCCACCCTTTCCGGCTGCTCCAGATTCCACGCATCGGGCATCGCGCCCAGCGGCAGGCCCAGCGCCTGCAACTGCGTGCCCCACGCGCCATCGGTGATCAGTGGACCATTGCCGAGCCACTGGGCGAGCTTGCTCATGCCGTGGCCTCCGCCCGCAAGCGGCGCGCCAGCGCTACCGCGGAGCTCGCGTTGTCGCTATAGCCATCGGCGCCGATCTCTTCGGCAAACTGCGACGTCACGGGGGCGCCGCCCACCATGATCTTCACCTTGTCCCGCACGCCCGCCGCCTTCATGGCCTCGATGGTGGTGCGCATGGAAGGCATGGTCACCGTGAGCAGCGCGGAGAGGCAGACGATGTTGGCGTTCTTGGTCTGCACGGCCTCGATGAAGCGCTCGGCGGAGACGTCGGCGCCGAGATCGATCACCTCAAAGCCGCCGCCCTCCAGCATGGACCCCACGAGGTTTTTGCCGATGTCGTGTAGGTCGCCCTTCACGGTGCCGATCACGACACGCCCCACGGGCTCGTCACCGCGCGCGGCCAGCAGCGGCCGGATTAACTCCAGCGAGCCTTTCATGGCGCGAGCCGAGAGCAGCAACTCCGGCACGAAGTAGTCTTCGCACTCAAAGAGCCGGCCGACCTCATCCATGGCCGGGACCATGTAATTGGTGATCAGCACCATGGGGTCTGTGCCGGCATCGAGCGCCTCGCGAGTGATCGCGACAGACGTCTTCTGGTCGCCGTTGAGCACGGCATCGTAGAGCTTCTGTAGGTCAGGCATGATGGAACTCCTTCACGGCGTCGAGCATGGCCACGACGTTTTCGACCGGCGTGCCGGCCTGGATATTGTGCACGGTATTGAACACGAATCCGCCCCCGGGGGCGAAGATCTCGAGCCGCCGCAGCGCCTGTTCGCGCACCTCGGCGGGGGAGCCAAACGGCAGAGTCTGCTGCGTATCGATGCCGCCACCCCAGAAGACGAGCCGGCTGCCGTACTTCTCTTTCAGCATGGCGGGCTCCATGCCCACAGCCGAGCATTGCACGGGGTTGATGATGTCGAAGCCCGCGTCGATGAAGGTCTCAAAGAACCGCTCCACGCTGCCGCAGGAGTGTTTGAAACATTTCCAGGTGGTATTGGCGTGTACCCAGTTGTTGATCTCACGGTAGTAGGGCACCCACAGCTCGCGCAGAGTGGCCACCGAGCAGAAGGCGGAGCTCTGGGTGCCGAAGTCCGTGCCGCAGATGTAGACGGCGTCCACGCTGTTGCCCACGCGCTGCCGGATGCGCTCCAGGTTGCCGAGAGCCACCTCGCACTGCCGCTGGAACACCTGATGAATGTAGTCGCGGCGCGAACGGGTGGAGACATACCACTCGGTGACGTCGCGAATGCCGCGGGGAACCTTCAACCCGGGGCCGGGGACGCGCGCGATGTCGCCAAAGCCGGTGCCGCCGAAGCCGGCCACAATGGCGCGGCCGCAGCCCTGCACAGCGGCGACGCTGCGCTGGAGGACGTCGAGATCGGCGTCGCCGATGGGCTGAAACTCCTCGCAGTTGTCGGCGGGATCGAGATGCTCGGGGTCAAAGTCGTTCTGGCGGACAATCACGTCGAAGAAGAATCCGCCGGCGGGCATGCGGCCGCTGGGGGCCGCGGTGAGGTCGCCTTGCGGATAGAGCAGGGTGTCGCCGTTGGTATCGATGGTTGTGCGGAAACCCTCGGCCACCAGAACTTCGAGACCATTCAGCACCCATGGCTTCCAGTTCTCGTTGAGAAAGCCGTAGGACGTCTTGGCGGGCATGATGGAGACCGTATCAATGCCCATGGCGTCGCGCAGATCGTCGTCCACCAGGCCCAGCATCTGGCCCGGCTCATGCACCTTGACGGGCCGCTGCTCCAGGCCGTAGTGCCGGCGCAACCCGGCCACAACCGAGACATGGATGCCGGTGACGGACGTGCTGCCGAAATCCACGGGGACTCGATCCGGCTGCCTGTGGTTCAAGGCGTCGAGGACACGTTGCCTGCTACTGGCGGCTGCGCTGGTCATGGGGCTGCGACAAGCGTATCGAAATCTCCTAAACTCGTCAACTTTGGATGCGGGGCAAGCGAGCCGCCGCAATCTGCGCCACATCCAACAATTGTGGGGCCCCTTCCGGGCGGACGGCCGAGAGCGCATCCTGGAACATGGTGTTGCAGAACGGACAAGCGGCGGCCACCACGTCCGCGCCGGTATCGGCCAGCTCCCGCGCGCGCTCGTGGCTGACGCGGCTGCCCGTCTCCTCACCCAGAAACACCAGGCCGCCGCCGGCGCCGCAACAGAAGCTCCGCTCGCGGGCGCGGCCGGGCTCCACCAGAGTTCCGCCCGCGGAGATGACGGCGCGCGGCTCGTCGTATACATCCTGGTAGCGGCCGAGGTAGCACGGGTCGTGGTAAACCACCTTCCCGATGGACCCGCCGGCGCCGGGCAATTGCGCCTGATGGCGCGCCAGAAACACCGAGTGGTGCTCGATCTCAAACTCGGCGCCCAGCTCCTTCCAGTCTTCACCGATGGTACGCACGCAGTGGGGGCAGATCGACAGGAGCTTTTTGACCTTGGCTGTCTTCAGCTGGCCCATGTTGAACTCCGCCAGTTGCTGGAAGGCCAGATCGTTGCCCAGCCGCCGCGCCGAATCGCCGGTGCATTTCTCCTTTTTCAGCACGCCGTAGGTCACGCCGAGATACCGCAGCACCTCCACCAGGGCCAGAACGATCTCGCGGCCCTTGGGGTCATAGGAGCCCATGCAGCCCAGCCACAGGCAGTATTCCTGTGTGCCGTCGAACAGCGGCAGGGCGTTTTTTTGGAGAAACTTGTCGCGTTCCAGCGCGGCCATGCCCAAAGGGTTGCCGTTACGCTCCAGTTTCAAGAACAACTGTCCGCCATACTCGTCCTCCCACTTGCCCGTATTCACCGCGCCACGCCGCAGGCCTACGATCAACGGAACGTGCTCGATGCCCACGGGGCACTGATACTCGCACGCCCCGCAGGTGGTGCACTGGAAGACGGCCTCTTCGCTGAGATGGACGCCGATCAGCGGCTGCTCCGCACCAGCGCCGTGTTCGTTCAGATAGCCGCGAAAGCCGAGGGCGATCTCTTTCGGGTTCAGCAGTTTACCGGTATTGTGCGCCGGGCAGTGCTCCTGGCAGCGCCCGCACTCCACGCAGGAGTAAGCCTGCAGGGCGACCAACTGCGTTACATCCTTGCCGGTATCCAGGCCGAAGTCCTCATCGCCATCCAACGGCGGAATGCGGCTGAAGCCGCCGCGCGATAGGAATACGGTGGCGGGGCTGAGAAGGAGGTGGAGGTGCTTGGTGTGCGGAACGAGAGGCAGAAAGACCAGCAGCGCCAGCGTATGCAGCCACCAGAGCGACCTGGCATAGGCGCTGGCGGAAGCCGGCCGCTGCCAGTAATCGGCGGCAAAGGTCACCATCAGGGTGAGGATCAGCAGCGCGATCAGGCCGGATTCCCACGAGACCTTGGCCCCAAGCCACTTGGGCCTGACTACCAACCGGCGGATGGCGAGGCCGGTGATGGAAACCGCCACGACCAGGGAGAACGCGAAGGCGAGCGCAAAATAGAAGGGCCCCAGCAGCCCGTGATCCGGGTGGAGGAACGGAATGCCCATCCCCAGGGCAAAGTGATTCAGCGTTACCAGGGCGAAGGCGCAGAAGCCCCAGAAGACAAAGGCGTGCGCCAGTCCGGGCAGCGGCCGCTCGCGGATCACCTTCGCCTGGCAGATCACTTCCCAGAAGAAATCCCAGACACGCGGGCCGAGCGGCGCCAGATGAAACGAGGCGTCCTTGCGGGAAGCCATGATCGTGTGAAAGACCGTGCCGAACCGCCGCCAGAATGCGTACGCCGAAACAGCCACCAGGGTCAGAATGAGCAGTTTTTCCGCCATCGACCCATCACTGTAACACGCGGACCTGTTGGACTAGACCGTTAGACCATGCGCACCCACCGTGCGGAACTCATACTGTTGGATCTCGACCGCCGCGCAACCCGCCTCGTAGCGGACCACTTTGCCGCGGGCGATCAGCTTCAGCGCACAGCGGTTGTCCAGCTGCGCCGGCCAACTGATTGCCATTTCCAGCCGCTTGCCCGGTATCAGGGGCTTGTCGGACTGGAAGTAGATCCCGCCGCTGCTCATGTTCACCGTGGTCCCGCCGCCCGATTCGTCGCCCAGACGCTTGCTCAGCATCTTGAAACGAATCTCGCGCTCCATCGGGAAACGGTCTGACGTACGGCGGTCGGTTTTGCCCCTCTTACCGGGGGTGACTGGTTCAATTCCAAATTGATTCATAGGTTTGCCCACACAGTAAGGATGGCGGGGAAGGGCCGGCGATTCAATAGGTATTTGGTTCAAATTGTTTTGGTACGGGTGTACCACAGGATTCGGGCTAACTCGGCTATCATCAAGCCTATGCGCAGCCTTACTCTCGTACTGTCACTCTGCCTGGCCACCGGTCTCACGGTGTCCGCGCAGGATAAGAAAGCCATCTACCCGGAAGGCGCCGCCAAGGGCGGCAACTTCGCCCCGGCCATTCTCGCCGGTGGCACGCTCTACGTCTCCGGCCAGGTGGGCCGCGACGCCAAACTGGGCAAGATCCCGGAAGATTTCGAATTGGAAGTGGCGGCCGCCCTCGACAATATCGGCGTCACGCTGAAGGCCGCCGGATACGACTTCAGCGACGCCGTCTCGGTGCAGGTGTACCTCACCGACATGGATCTTTTCCAACGCATGAACGCGGTCTACGTGAAGTACTTCCCGGAGCCGCGTCCGGCGCGCGCCACGGTGGGCGTGGCCAAGCTCGTCAGCACGGCGCGCATCGAGATCAGCGTCACCGCTTGGAAGAAGGCGAAGAACTAGCCCGCTGCTCCGCCACCCAGCGGCGGATCTCTTCCAACCGTTCCTTGATCCGCGCCTCCGTCCCGCGCGTGGACGGCTCGTAGAAGCGAGTGCCTGCCAGAGACTCCGGCAGGCACTCCATGCCCGTCAGGCCCGCCTGGTTCTGGTGAGCGTGCTGGTACCCGGATCCATAGCCCCACTGCTTCATGGCCTTGGTGGATGCGTTGCGGAGTTGCATCGGCACCGGCTCGGCCGGACGCGAGCGCACCAGTTCCCGGGCGGCGTTCAACGCCCGGTAGGCGGCATCGGATTTCGGCGCCACCGCCAGATAGATGGCCACCTGGGCCAACGCCTGATCGCCTTCCGGCACGCCCAGGAAGTGCACCGTCTTCATGCACGCAATAGCCTGCTCCACGGCGCGCGGATCGGCCAACCCGATATCCTCCACCGCCATGCGCACCAGGCGCCGCGCGATGTACATGCGGTCCTCGCCGGATTCCAGCATGCGCGCCAGCCAGTACAGTACGGCGTCGGGATCGGACGACCGCACGCTCTTGTGCAGCGCCGAGACCAGGTTGTAGTGCTCTTCGCCGCCCTTGTCGTAGAGCAGCATCTTGCGCTCCACGGCGTCCTCGACGGCGGACGTGGGCACCACGCCGTCTTCGCCGGCCGCCGCGGCGGCGATCTCCAGAATGTTGTACGCCGTGCGCGCGTCGCCGCTGGCATAGACGGCGATCTGCTCCAGCAGTTCATCGGTGCAGGTGACGCCCACCACCGGCAGCGCCCGTTGCAGCAGTGTGACGGTCTCCTCGGTGGTCAACGCGCGCAACGCGTAGACTTTGGACCGTGAGAGCAGCGCCGAGATCACCTCAAACGATGGATTCTCCGTCGTGGCGCCGATCAGGATGATGTCGCCCCGCTCTACGTACGGGAGAAAGGCGTCCTGCTGCGCCTTGTTGAAGCGGTGAATTTCGTCGACAAACAGGACCGTGCGCATGCCTTGGCGCCGGTTGCGCTCGGCCTGCGCCATCACTTCCTTGATCTCTTTGATGCCGCTCAGGACGGCGCTGAACGGAATGAAGGCGCAGCGCGTGTGCCGCGCGACCAGGGACGCCAGGGTGGTCTTCCCGACGCCCGGGGGCCCCCAGAGGATCAATGAGGTCAGGCGGTCTTTCTCGATCTGCACACGCAGCGGCTTGCCCGCGCCGAGGATGTGCTCCTGGCCTACATAGCCATCCAGCGAATCGGGCCGCATCCGCTCCGCCAGGGGCCGAGGAGCGTCATCGCCGGCCAACCCCGGCGCCGCTTCAAACAAGCTCATAGCACTGCCCTTTGCCGCCAGGACTCGTATAGCAAGATGCCCGCGGCCACACCCGCATTGAGGCTCTCCACGCCCTTCGTGGGGATGTGCAGATCCACGCCGGCGCCGCGCATCTCCTCGCTGACGCCGTGGCCCTCGCTGCCGATCACGATGGCGCAGCGCCGCCGCAGATCAGCATCCCGCACGGCCACCCCGCCGCGCGGCACGGCAACGTAGACGTCGGTGCGGCCCTGCTGCAACGCGGAGCGCAGCACGGTGGAATCGATCCCTTCCAGCATCGGAACCCGGAAGAGTGAGCCCGCGCTGGCGCGCAAGGTCTTCGGATTCCACGGGCTCACCGTGCCTTTCAAAAACACCACACCGGTGGCGCCAAACGCTTCCGCTGCGCGAACCATCGCTCCGGCGTTGCCGGGATCCTGCACGCCGTCCAGCACCACCACCAGCGAGATGCCGCGCAACACGTGCTCCAGTGTCCAGTGCGGCGGCCGCACCAGCGTCATCACGCCCTGCGCCGCCTCGGTGGCCGATAGCTCCTGGAACATCTCCTCCGGCACGGTGAGCAGCCGCACGCCGGCCAGATTCCCGATGTGGCGCTCCACAACGCGCCGGACGTTTTCAGCCGCCAGCACCACGGGAGTCTGCAACCCGGAGCGCAATGCCTCTTCCAACAGATGGAAGGTCTCGGCGACGCACAACCCGTCCTCTGTCAGCGATCCGCGGGAGAGAGCCCGCCGGATATCTTTCAACAATGGGTTCTTCGCACTGGTGATTACTTCAGCTCTGGCCATATGGGTAGAATCAATATCGTACGATGAAGCGGCTCGTTGCTATCGCCCTGCTGGTTATCGGTCTTCCCGTGACCACCTATCTCGTCATACTGGCGAAGCAGATCGAGCGTCAGTCGGCCATCGACGAATCGCAGAAGGCTGATATTATCGTCGTCCTTGGCGCGGCTGAATACAATGGCCGTCCCTCGCCAGTCCTCCGCGCCAGGCTCGATCACGCCTTCGATCTCTACGCCAAAGGACTCGCGCAGCTCATCCTCACCACGGGCGGCGCCGGCGGCGACGAACAATATACCGAAGGGCAGGTGGGCCGCGATTATCTGGTCCGCCGCGGCATTCCCTCCGAGCGGATCGTGGTGGAGGGCGAAGGCGATACCACCGTCTCCACCGTGCTGGCAGTCAGCGAAATCATGCGCCGCATGAACTTGACCTCGGCCATCCTGGTCAGCGACGGCTACCATATCTTCCGCTCCAAACGGATCCTGCAACACCAAGGCATGAAGGTCTACGGCTCACCGCGTCCGAATGCCCTCAAAGACGACTGGCGCGAGCGGTGGCAGTACTTTCGCCAGGCGTGCGGCTTTCTCCTCTGGCGCATCGGCCTGAAATTGTAGGCCCGCCTTGAACCGGCAGCCGAAGTGCTGCCAATAGCCGAGGAATGTGAGAAAGCCTATTCCACAGGGCGGGATTCCGAGGTGGTAGCACCAGATCGAGAGCCCCACCGCCCGTTCCCTCCACGGCGGGATATTGCGCCAGGCGACCAGACCAGTTGTGACAAGCGCCAGTAGCGATATGTTCTGCATCCGGTTTTGCCAGACAACTAGGCCTCGCCGTTTGATTTATGTGGTCATGACTTCGGGAGCGGCGGCGGGTTCGACACGGGGTTTGCGGCGGAGGAGCGCAGCGGAGATGAGAGTAATGATCAGGCCGACGGGCAGGGGCTCCAGGAAGGTGTATGCCATGTTGACGAAGGGGTTCTGGTAGAGCTGCTGAGAGTGCTGGATGTCAGCGACCTTGGCGGCGGTAGTGGCGGGGTCAAGTCCGGATAGCTGGACCTTATGAATCTCCGCCGCGAAGTAGCTGTCCATGAAGTGGGGCATGAAATTGAAGTAGAGGACCTCCCACATGGCGACGTAGCAGACGGTGGCGATGAGGCTGATCAGGATGCCGCAGGTGAAGGCGCGGCCGAAGGAAATTTGGCCGGCGAGGGTGTTGTCGCGGTAGCTGCGGATGCCGAAGTAGATGAGCAGGAACGACGCCACCATCATGGTGTAGCCGACAGCCATACTGTGACCAAGGCCGATCTTGTCGGCGAGGATCAGGGTGCCGCCCATCAGGACGGAGACGATGAGGCCTGAGATCAGGCCGAAGGTGAGGACGGTCTTTTTCATGTGATGCTCCTGGTGCGAGTGAAGATGGAGTCACGATACGGCCTAACGGCGCTCGCTGTCGTCATCCTTTCGGATGATTTTACAGGAATGAAGCGGAAGTCGTGCTTTCGGATGACGCAGTCACGGCAGGAGGCCCAGTTCTTTGCCGCGCTGGACAGCCTGGGTGCGCCGGGCGGCTCCGAGCTTGTCGAAAGCGCGGGCACAGTGTGTCTTGACGGTGTTTTCGGAAACGAAAAGCTGCGTGGCAATCTCGCGATTGCTGAAGCCGCGGGCGATCAGGTTGAGGATTTCGAGCTCGCGTGCCGTAATGCCAAGGTTCTGCTGGTGGGCCGTGTTGGGAGCGAAGGGTTCAAGGGCAGGGGCTTCCGCGGGGACAAGTACTTCCCTCACCACGACCGTTTCGCGAATGATCTCGCGGTTGCGCGTGATGCGGAGGCCGAGCCAGATTCCGAAAGCCGAAAAGAGGACGGCGACGAGCGCGCTATAGAGCTCGAAGGAATGCTCGATGATGGCGAAGCGGTATTCGGTGTATTGGAGAGTGGCAATGAGCAGGCCGCCTACGAGACCGAAGATGAGGACGTGGCGCTTCATGAGAGGTTGTGAACAAGTATAACCTCCGCCTGCCCTGACTCCGCTGATGCCTCAAGGCTCTGGAAACAACTACTTCCAGCGGCGTGCGCATTCGGCAGCGACGTAGAATGACCTCCGTCAGAAACGCAATCACGGGCTCGCAGCATACTGGCTGGAGGAGTGGCTGTATCGCTGGCGTGCTTTTCGATCCCTGATCGCCCCACTCCTGTTCAGCCGGAGGCCGCTGCGACTCATCCCCGCGGTGCTACGCCTTCCCAAATACGGTATCCGTAACCGGCAGCTAGAGATGGAACGCCGTCGGGCGACGTGCGCTTTTCCACGCGACACCAGCACCGCCGATCTCCCTGAGCGCCTCGACCCGAGTCGATCGCGCGATTCTTCTCAACCGCTCCATCCATAGCGGCAAGGTGGTTCATGCGGACACGGCAGCGGCCACGACCGGGTAGTCCGTGAGCATTTATGTGTTTCCGTGCCTCAGCCCTTCACGTCAAAGCATTGCAACTGTCCCTGATTGCGGAGATACATCCGGCCATCGCAGACCACCGGGTACGCCCAGCTCGGCTTGCCATGATCCGGGATGCTGAACCGGCCACGCTCGCGGTAGCCCTCCGGAGTGGCGTCCGCCATGCCCGCCGTCTGGCCCTCGCCCAGTAGGTACAGCCGCCCGTCGGCATAGGTGAGTGACCCCTTGCCCACGCTGCGATCTTTCCACATCACCTTACCGGTCTCGAAATGCAGGCATGTCAGGATGGAGTTGGAAAAGCCGTACAGATAGCCGTTCACCAGGACCACCCCGCCATGGTGATTCATCATCTCGCGGTTGAACCAGAGCTCGGACGATTTCACCACGCCACCCGACGCCGTCAAAGCCAGCACACCGCCGCCGGTTCCGTACGCCGACGAATAGAAGACCTTGTCCTGGCCGAAGACCGGCGTCGCGCAGTTGGCCACGTCGTTCGCCGGCTTCTCATAGCGCCACATCAGCTTGCCGTCAGAGGCCCGCACGCCCACGCCCGCATCCGACGTGATTGTGGTGTAGCAGCGTACGCCCCCCACCTCGCAGACGATGCACGAGGCGTAGCCCGCCGTATCGCTCAATTCCTGGCTGGACCAGATCCACTTGCCTGTTTGCGGGTCCAGCGCCACGATGCACGCGCCGGGCCCGCCGGGCGTGATGATCAGCTTGCCTCCATCGAGCAGCGGTGATTCGCTGAGCAGCCAGCCGGGGTTGCGGCCCTTAAAATCCCGCAACGCGTTCTTCCGCCACACTTCCCTGCCCCCGGAGGTCTCCAGGCACACCAGATCGCCCATTTCCGTCATCACCCAGAGCCGCCCGCCTTCGACAGTGGGCGTGGCACGCGGTCCGTCGCCGCGGTCGTTGTCGCCCTCCGGCCCGATCGCGACGGACCACAGAATCTTGCCGCTCGCGCGGTCCAGCGCCTGCACGCCGCTGCGGCGGTTCAAGCCGCCCTGCACGTAGATGCGGTCGCCCGCGATCGCCACCGTGCCGTAGCCCGCGCCCAGCCCCTCCACACTCCAGAGTTGCTTCGGACCGCCGGACGGCCATTGCTTCAGAAGTCCGGTCTCTGTGGAAAGCCCGTCGCGCTTGGGTCCGCGCCATTGCGGCCAGTCGATGGTTGGCGTTGCCGCCGGCGCAGCGGCGCCAGCCAAGGCCATTAACGCAGTACGTCGAGTGGTCATCCTATTGCCCTCCGGAATTTCATCAACCGCTATGCTCAGAGTATGACGCGAAACACGGCCGTTCTGGCAGGGGCAACCGGGTTGGTAGGCCGATATTTACAGCAAGTGCTGGAAGAGGATGCCTTCTACGACGACCGCATCGCGCTCCAACGCTCCGACTATGCCGATCTGCGCCTGCCGCCTGTCACGCATCTCTTCTGCTGTCTGGGCACTACCATCGGGAAGGCCGGCAGCCAGGAGGCGTTCCGCGCCGTGGATTTTGAGCTGGTTCTCCAATTCGCGCAGGCCGGCCTAGACGCCGGGGCACGCCGCATGATGGTGGTTTCCAGCGTGGGCGCCGATGCCCGGACGTCCAACTTTTATCTGCGTGTGAAAGGGGAGATGGAAGAGGCCCTCAACGGCCTCGGATTCGAGGCTTTGCACATCTTCCGCCCCAGCGTGCTGATGGGCCAGCGGGCCGAAGTGAGGGGCGGCGAGCAGTGGGGCATTCGCTTCGCCCGCGCTTTCGAGTGGGCGTTGGTGGGCGGAGCAAAAAAATACCGACCCATGCCGGCCGGCGTGCTTGCGTCTGCGATGGCCGCGGCGGGCGAGCGCGGTGCGCCCGGCCGCCACATCCACCACTATCAGGAAATCCTCGATCTCGCTGGAGCCTGAGCGGTCAGGCCGCCGCCTGGTCTTCCTCGCTCACCAGATCGCTCACCTTGGCAACCTGAACCTTTTCGGCCAGGCCCAGCATGGAGAGCAGCTTGATCTGCAGCCACGTGGGGTCAAACTCGAACCATGCCAGACCGTGCCTTGCCGAGGAAGGATGCGCGTGATGGTTGTTGTGCCAGCCTTCGCCGAAGGTCAGCAGCGCTACCCACCAGTTGTTGCGCGAATCGTCCCGCGTGTTAAACCGCCGCCGGCCCCACAGGTGCGTGGCGGAGTTCACCAGCCAGGTGGCATGCAGGCCGAGCACGACGCGCAGGGCAACGCCCCACAGCAGCATCGAGAGCCCGCCAAAAGCCAACAGGATCAACCCCAGGGCAACCAGCGGCAGGTAGTGGTAAGTGTTCAGCCAGCGATGGAAGGGATCGCGGCCCAGATCGGGCGCGTACTTCGACATCATGGCCGTCGCGTTGTGCTTGGGTGTACCGAAGATGATCCAACCCATATGGGACCACCACTCACCATCGCGCGGGCTGTGCGGATCGCCCGGTTGGTCAGAGCGCTGGTGGTGCACGCGGTGCGTCGCAACCCAGAAGATTGGACCGCCCTCCAGGGTGAGCGCGCCGCAAACGGCCAGGAAATACTCAATTGCCTTCGGCACCTTATAGGACCGGTGCGTCAGCAGGCGGTGGTAGCCCATGCCGATGCCCCAGCCGATGCAGGTGAAGTACAACAACGCAGCCACGATGAGCGAGCGCCAGTCAAAATAGAAGAACGCAGCAATGGCGCCGACGTGTAACAGGATGAGGGCAATGGTAGTTACCCAGTTGATGTTGTTGAAACGGTAGGGGTTGGTCTGTTCGCTCTGCACGCTGTATCCCAGGGAAGGTGGACTGAGTCTATTCTATCGGTCCAAGTACGGTTTGTAAAACCGGACTCTGTTCATTAGAGGCGGCCAAACGTGTTCCGGATTCAAACAGATCCCGGTCACTGGCCGCGCCGCAAGATCCGTTCCATCAGGCCGCGCTTCTCCCTGGTAGGGGGGAACTCAGACAGATCGAGAGGCTCGCCGGCCAGCACCGCACGCGGATGCTCCACGCACAGCAGCTGCGCCAGACGGGGCGAGTACTTTCTGGCAACCCATTCGAATCCCTGATCCAGACGCGGCGGCCGGTGCCTCACGTTGTGCCCGTCGCTCGCCAGGAAGTGAACCAACCCGCGATCCAGGAGCCTGACGGCAAACTCGTAAGCCTTCGGGCCAAACACGCCGAGCAGCGATTGCGCCGTAACCTGCATGTAACGTCCCTGCGCCACCCATTCCTCAATCAACTCGAGCCTCTGACGCAGCAGCGGGTTCCGCTCCGGATGGGTCAGAATGATCCGCATGCCCGCCGCCTCCAACTCAGTCCAGATGGCGCCTGTGTTGGGAAAGATCAGCATGTCGGAGAGTTCCATTAGCACGTAGCACTTGCCGCCGATGGTGTAGCGCGACGGATTCTTCAACGCCGCTTCGATGTTGGACAACATGAGATGGAAGTCGCAGCCGCGCACCAGCGCGATGCCCGGACCTGCCTGGGCGCGCGCCTCGGCCAGGAGTTCTTCAATCCGCTCCGGCTCATAGGAGTACTGCGTGTCGGCATGAGGTGAGGCGACCAGGGCCGTGGTCCCGGTGGCGCGGGCGATCTCGATCATCTCAATGGTCTCGGACATCGACAAGGCGCCATCGTCGATGCCGGGCAGGATGTGGGAGTGGATGTCAATCATTCTGAATCTGAGAATTCCATCCGGGGCATCTGGTCAGAAGATCCCCATGGCCCAATGGTACCGGACAAATTGTCCCCTTTCCGGGGGATGACCTAAAGTGACCCGCCCGGCGGGCCGATACATCTCTATGAAAGGGCAGTGTCTCATTTCGAGCCGCCCAGGGATGGGAGTGGTCACACGGTTGCAGCGGTGACTAGTGGCCGGGCGCATTGATACAGGTTTGGATGACCACAAAAGCCAAGTTCTACCAGTCCATCATCCTCCTGCTGGGACTGGCCCTGGGCGTCCGCCAGAGCCTGCAATGGGCCCCCGGCAACGATGCCCTGTTCCTGGGCTATCTGGGGCTCACCGTGATCACGTCCCTGCTCAGGCTGGGTGTACCCACGGCCGCCGGAACCATTTCCATCGGGTTCATCTTTATCCTCGCCAGCATGGCGCAGTTGAGCATCGCCCAGACTCTGACCATTGGCGTCAGCGGAACCATCATCCATTGCCTGCGGGACCAAAAGAAGTCCATTGACTGGCTCTCGCTCTCTTTTCAGACCGCCGTGGTGGTTCTGGGCATTGAAGCGGCCAACGTGGCCTTCCAACGAATCTCGCTTTTGCTACCCGGCGGCGGTTTGGCGGCAGCGCTGCCCTTGGCGGCCACCGTACTGTTCCTGGTGACGGCGTTTCCGCTGGCCGCTACGACCGCGATGACGGAACGCGAGCTGCTGCGGCGGGTGTGGCAAAACCGTTTTCTGTGGTCGTTGCCCTACTATCTAGCCGGCGCGGCGATCGCCGGGCTGCTGACGGCGGTGGTTCACCTGCCTTGGTGGCAGACGGCGCTGGTGATCGTGCCGCTGATCTTCCTCGTCTACCGGTCGTACGGCCTGCAGCTGGATTCGCTGGCCCGCGAGCGCCTGCACGCCGAGGAACTGGCGACGCTTCAACTCAGCATGGTGGAGGCGCTGGCCCTGGCGGTGGAATCGAAGGACACCTCCGCCATCGATCATCTCCACCGCATGTCTACCTTCACTGTCGGTCTTGGCCGCCAGATGGGGCTCAAGGACGCGCAACTCAAGGCACTGCGGGCCGCCGCTGTTTTGCACGACATCGGTCAGGTGGCGGTGCCGGATCATATCATCATGAAGCCGGGACGGCTGACGCCGGAGGAGTATGAACGGCTCAAGGTGCACCCCGATGTCGGTGGCGACATCATCGAGCGCGCCAGATTCCCATATCCGGTGGCGCCCATCGTGCGGGCGCATCACGAGCGCTGGGACGGCGAAGGGTATCCGCGCGGGTTGAAGGGGGATCGCATTCCCATCGAGGCACGCGTGCTGGCCGCCGTGGATACGCTGGTCGCGCTGACGTCGCAACGCCACTACCGGCCGGCTCTGAGCCTGGACAAGGCGATTGAAGTGGTCCGGCAGGAATCGGGCCGCGGCCTGGATCCTGATGTCGTGGATGCGCTCATCCTGTCGTTCCGCACACTGGACGAGGAGGCGCGGACCACCAGCAGCATGGGGAACTCGGCTCCCGGCGCCAGCGGCGCAGCAGGGTCCGCCGGGGCGGATTCCTCCGACGCACCGGCCTTTCTGGCCACCATCGCGGCCGCCCGCCGGGAGGAGCAAAGCCTGCTGGAGTTCACTCAGATCCTGGGCAGTTCGTTGAACCTCCAGGAGACTCTGACGGCCATCGCCCGCCGTTTCCGCCGCCAAATACCATTCGACACGATGGTGCTCTATCTGCTGCACGACCGGCGGCTGAATTCCGTCTTCATCGAGGGGGAGAATTTCACTCTTTTCAACGACCTCACCATGGCCGCCGGTGAGGGTCTCAGCGGCAAAGTTGCCCTGACGCGAAAGCCCCTGCTGAATGCCGATCCGGCAGCCGAGCCGGCGTCGAGCCGCAATCCGGAGAAGATGGCTCGTTTGCGCTCGGCGCTCTCGGTCCCCCTCGACGGACCCACTGGCGTCTCCGGCGTCCTGACGTTCTACTCTGAACGCAGAGAGGCCTTCACGGCGTCGCAACTGAGTCTGCTGCTGGCGATTGGCCCCAAACTGGCGATGACTGTGGAGAATTCCATTCGCTTCCGCGAAGCTGAGAATCAGGCATCGTTCGATTATCTGACCGGGCTGCCCAACGCCGGCTCCCTCTTCCTGCAGCTCCAGAGTGAACTGTCCCGCGCCGCCCGCAACAGCGCCAGATTGGCCGTTTTGGTGTGCGATTTGGACGGTTTTAAGCAGGTAAATGACCGTTTTG
This sequence comes from Bryobacterales bacterium, assembly GCA_016721425.1. Classification (GTDB taxonomy): domain Bacteria; phylum Acidobacteriota; class Terriglobia; order Bryobacterales; family Bryobacteraceae; genus Paludibaculum. The sequence goes on from JADKID010000007.1 coordinate 572,598, forward strand.
GGCACCTTACCGGCAACAAACTGCTGCAGTCCGTGGGGCATGGCCTCAAGGAGAACTGCCGCGAGTACGATTTTGTGGCCCGCATGGGCGGCGACGAGTTCGTCGTGATCCTGCCCGGCGCATCCGAAGACGCCGTACGGCTGCGGCGCCGCCGGCTGGCCACCGTGGTGGAGGAAGCCGGCGTCAGCTTGTGCGATGAGATGGTGGTGGGCCTCAGCATGGGCATCGCCTACTACCCCGAGGACGGGCGCACGGCTGAGGAACTGCTGGCCAACGCCGACACGAAGATGTATGAGGACAAGTCACTGCGCAAATCCCTGCGCCTCTCCATGAGCGCCGATACGGCTCACTCCTGGATGTCCCCATCCACCGACTAGCCTAAACTGGCGATATGGCTGAACCTGAACGACTCATCGTTGGAGCCGATAGCAGAGCCCGGTGCTGGTGGTGTGGCAACTCCCCTGACTACGTCGCCTACCATGACAGCGAGTGGGGCTTTCCCGTTACGGAAGATCGCCGCCTGTTTGAAAAGCTCTGCCTGGAAGGCTTTCAGGCCGGCTTGAGCTGGCTCACGATTTTGAGAAAGCGCGAGGCGTTCCGACGGGTGTTCCTCGGATTCGATTTTCATCTCGTGGCGCAGTTCACTGCCGCCGACGTGGAGCGGATTGTCCTGGACGCATCCATTGTCCGGCACCGCGGCAAGATTCTCTCCACCATCAACAACGCCCGGCGAGCGATAGAGACCGTCAACGAATTCGGCTCGTTATCGGCCTACTTCTGGAGCTTCGAAGGGAAGGACTCCAAGGTGCTGGCCAAGGCGCTCAAGAAGCGAGGCTGGACCTTCGTCGGCCCCACTACGGTGTACGCGTTCATGCAGGCTATGGGCATGGTCAACGATCACCTGCGGGGCTGTCACGTCTTCGATGCCGCCTCGGCCGCGCGCACCCATGTAAAGTAGCAGCAGAGGATTTTCATGCGCAGCTCGATTCTGGCCCTCGCCTGCCTGACCCTACCGGTCTTTTCGCAGACCCCGGAGATGAAGTGGGGCGACTCTTCGCGGCTTGGCCGCCCATTCGCCAAGGACCCTTCCGTCATTCGATTCGACGGACGCTACCTGATGTATTTCTCGCTGCCCGGCGCGGCGGACAGTGCGACGGGCTGGTCGGTCGGTATCGCCGAGAGCAAGGACCTGAAGAACTGGGCGCGCATTGGTGAAGTGGCCCCGGCGGCGGAGTACGAAAAGAAAGGACTCGCCGCGCCGCAGGCCCTGGTGGTGGAGGGCAAGGTCCATCTGTTTTACCAGACTTACGGGAACGGTCCGAAAGACGCCATCTGCCACGCCGTTTCACCCGACGGGCTGCACTTCACCAGAGACGCCACCAACCCCATCTGGCATCCCACGGGAACCTGGACAGCCGGACGCGCCATCGACGCGGAGGTGGTGGAGTTCCAGGATAAGTGGTTTCTCTACGCGGCTACGCGCGACCCCGGCATGAAGATCCAGATGCTCACCGGAGCGTGGGCGCCTAAGGCCAAGGGCTTTTCCCGCGACGCATGGACCCAGATCGGCGACGGCCCGCTGCTGAAACCGGAGCTGCCGTGGGAGCAGGACTGCATTGAAGCGCCCAGCGTGGTGCGCCGCGGCAGTGAACTGGTAATGTTCTACGCCGGCGCCTACAACAACGCGCCGCAGCAGATCGGCGTAGCCACCAGCCGGGACGGCATGCACTGGGTGCGTGCCAGCCAGGAGCCGTTCCTGCGGACTGGCGCACCCGGCAGTTGGAACGAGAGCGAATCCGGCCACCCCGGCATTTTCACCGATACCGACGGCCAGTCCTATCTCTTCTTCCAGGGTAATAACGACAAGGGCAAGACTTGGTATCTCTCCTACGTCCGCATCGGCTGGAAAGACAACCGGCCGCTGATCCGGCCCCGAATCCTGGGGGTGGCGCACATCGCCATCTTTTCGCGCGATGTGGAAGCGTCGCGGCGATTCTACACGGGCCTGCTCGGCTACCAGGAGGCGTTCGATCTGAAGAATCCCGACGGCTCGCTCTCCCTCACGTTCTTCAAGATCAACGAGCGCCAGTACATCGAGGTTTTCCCGGAGAAGGAGGCTGGGAGCGACCGCCTGAACCATATCGCGCTGGAGGTGGACAACGCCGAGGCGATGCGCGCGCTGATGGCCGCCTACGGCATCAAGGTGCCTGCCAGCGTGCCGAAGGGCCGCACGCGCAATTCCAACTTCACGGTGAAGGACCCGGACGGCCACGGGGTGGAGATCGTGCAATACGAGCCGGATAGCGCCAGCTCGCAGGCGCGCGGCAAATTTCTGCCGGCTGGACGGATCAGCAACCGGCTGGCGCATGTTGGCATCATTTCGTTGGGCCTCGACAAGTCGATGGAGTTTTACCGCGACATGCTCGGCTTCCAGGAGACGTGGCGCGGCAGCCGCGATGGCAAGGTGTTGAACTGGGTCAACCTGAAGGTGCCGGATGGCGAGGACTACATCGAGTTGATGCTGGAAAAGGAGATGCCCGCCGCCCATAAGCGCGGCACCGCGCATCATCTCTGCCTCTTCGTGGACGACATCGCAAAATCGAAGGCGGAGCTGGAATCCAGGCCGGCGATGAAGCAGTATACGCAGCCCAGGGAGATTCGCACGGGCATCAACCGCAAGCGGCAGTTGAATCTGTACGATCCTGACGGCACACGCAGCGAACTGATGGAGCCGAACACGGTGGATGGCAAGCTCGTGCCTCCGTCGCAGGCGGCGCCCCCCAACGCCTCAGCCCGCGCGGCCTCGGTGACGCCGGCTGAACTACGCTGCGAGTATCGGGTCAACCCGCTCGGCATCGACGAGACCGAGCCACGCCTGTCGTGGATCCTGAACCCGACGGACCCGCGGGCGCGCGGGCTGAAGCAGACGGCGTACCGCATTGTGGCGTCCTCCACGCCCGGCGGATCCGGCGATCTATGGGACAGCGGCCGGCAGAGCAGCGCGCAGAGCACGCTGGTGCCCTACGCGGGCAAGACGCTCGTCTCGGGCCAGCCCGTCTACTGGCGGGTTCAGGTGTGGGATCAGGCCGGTGGAGCCTCCGCTTGGAGCGAGACTGCGCACTGGTCGATGGGCCTGCTAAAAGCGGAAGACTGGAAAGGCAAGTGGATTGGCCTGGAGCAGACCGGCACGTGGCGCAATCCGCGCAGCCCGTTCCATCAGATTACCGCCGCGCGCTGGATCTGGTTCAACGAGGGCGATCCCGCCAAACAGGCGCCCGCCGCGGTGCGCTGGTTCCGGACGAAGATCAGCGTGCCAGCCAATCGCACCCTCAAACACGCGCAGTTCGTGTTGGGCGCGGACAATGAATTCAGCCTGCAGGTCAACGGCGCGGCCGCCGGACGCGGCAACGCTTCCGTGCTGCCGGAAGTGATCGACGTGACGACGGCGCTGAAGCCGGGCGAGAACACGCTGATGGTGCGCGCGCGGAATACCAAGGCGGACTCCGCCGGAGTGATCGGCGGATTGCGGCTCGATTTCACGGAAGGCGAGCCCATCCAACTGCTCACCGGTGCGGCGTGGGAGTCCGCTCAGAACGAGAGTGGCCCATGGAGCGCGGCGAAGGAACTTGGTGCTTACGGTATGGAGCCTTGGGGCGATGTCGGATTCAAGGAAGAGCACGCTCTCCCGGCACGAATGCTGCGCAAGGAGTTCACGGCTGCAGCCGGGCTCATCCGCGCAACGGCCTACGTCAGCGGTCTGGGCCTTTCCGAGATGGAGCTGAACGGGGCGAAGGTGGGCGACCACGTTTTGTCACCCGGCCTGACGGACTACGACAAGCGCGCCCTCTATGTCACCTACGACGTCACGTCACAGATTTCGGCTGGCCGCAACGCGATCGGCGTCTGGTTGGGCAACGGCCGCTACTGGTCGCCGCGGGCCGCCGTCGTCCCCACCAAAACGCTCACTTACGGCGCCCCGCGGCTGCGCCTCCAGATCGAGCTGGAGTACGCAGGCGGGCGCCGCGAGACCATCTCCACCGACGAAACCTGGAAGCTCACCGCTGCCGGTCCGCTCAGCGCCAACAACGAATACGACGGCGAGGAGTACGACGCGCGTCTAGAGCCGGAGGGCTGGTCCCGCGCCGGATTCAACGACAGCGCCTGGCAACGCGCGCCAGTTCTCGAGGCGCCGAAAGGAGCACTCACCGCGCAGATGGCCGAGCCGCTGCGCGTCACGGAAACGCTACAGCCCTACACGATCACAGCGCTGCGCCCTGGCGTCACTATTATCGACATGGGGCAGAACATGGTGGGCTGGGTGCGGCTGAAGCTGGACGGTCCGCGTGGCACCCAGGTGAGGATTCGCCATGCCGAGACCCTCAAGGCCGACGGCTCGCTGTACCTCGACAATCTGCGTTCGGCGCGTGCCACCAATCTGTATACGCTGAAGGGCGGCGGCCCGGAGATCTGGGAGCCCCGCTTCACCTATCACGGATTCCGCTATGTGGAGGTCGCGAACTACCCCGGCACGCTGACGGCGGACCGCATTGAGGGCCGCGTGGTGCATGACGACCTGGCGCGGGCCGGCGAGTTTGAATCCTCCGATGCGCTGCTCAACAAGATCCACCGCAATATCTTCTGGGGCATCCGCGGCAACTACCGCAGCATCCCTACGGATTGCCCGCAGCGCGACGAGCGCCAGGGCTGGCTGGGCGACCGCAGCGTTGTAAGCCGTAGCGAATCTTATCTCTACAACGTCGCCGCCTTCTACACCAAGTTCGTCACCGACATCGCCGACGCCCAGCGCCCCTCCGGCTCCGTTCCCGACGTCGTGCCCAACTACTGGCCCATGTACAACGACGGCATCGTCTGGCCCAGCACGTTCATCCTCGGCCCGGCGACGATCTATGAGCAGTACGGAGACGCCCGCGTGATCCAGCGGAACTATCCGGCGATGAAGAAGTGGATCGAGTACATGCGCACCTTCCTCAAGGACGGCATCATGCCGAAGAACACCTATGGCGACTGGTGTGTCCCGCCGGAAAAACCGGAGCTGATCCATTCGCAGGATCCGGCGCGGCAGACGCAAGGCGCACTGCTCAGCACGGCCTACTACCACCACATGCTAAAGCTAATGAGCCAGTACGCGGGCATGGCCGGAAAACCCGAAGATGCGAAGGATTACGAAACGCTGGCAGCCCAGACCAAGGCCGCGTTTGTCGCGAAGTACTTCAACGAGGGCGCGTCGAAGTTCGACAACGGCACGCAAACCTCGGCCATCCTGCCGCTGGCGTTCGACCTGGTGCCCAGGGCGAGCCGTACAGCGGTCTTTGACGGCCTTGTGCGCAAGATCGAGCAGGAGAGCGGCAACCACGTCGGCGTCGGCCTGGTGGGCGCCCAGTGGCTCATGCGGACCCTCTCCGCCAACGGCCGCGCCGATCTGGCGTTCACCATCGCCACACAGAAGACCTATCCCGGCTGGGGCTACATGGTGGGCAAGGGCGCCACGACGATCTGGGAGCTTTGGAACGGCGATACGGCCGATCCAGCGATGAACTCCGCCAATCACGTGATGCAGGTGGGCGACCTGGGTGTTTGGATGTACGAATATCTTGCCGGCATCCGGCCCGATCCGGCGCAACCCGGATTCCGCCACTTCTACATCAAACCAGAGCCGGCCAAGGGTTTGTCGTTCGCCAGGGCGGCGCACAGGTCCCCATATGGCGAGATCCGCAGTGAGTGGAGGCGCGGCCCCAACGGACTCACGCTGGATGTGACCGTTCCGCCTAACACCACCGCCACCATCGAAGTGCCTGGCGCTAGTGCAACGGAAGCGGGCGGATTGCCACCATCTTCGTCAACGGACAAGATCACGCGTTTTGAGGCGGGCTCCGGCACCTACGCGTTCAGCGTGAAATAGCTAGACGCAGCCGGCCAACAGCAGATACAACGGCTCCTCATCCTGTGGGATGGGGAGCAGCATTTTCAGTGACGTCGGATCAAACTTGCCGAGCCCGATGGAGCCAAGCCCCAGCGCCGTGGCCTGCAGGCTGAAATTCTGGCCAATGTGGCCGGCCTCCATGGCCGCGAGCCGCTGGCTGCCCTCGCCGAATTCGCGCAGCAGCCGGCGATAGTAGCCGGTCAGCACGACAAGCAGCGCAGACTGTCCCACGCACTGCTGATCCGCCGCTGCCTTCTCCAGCCGGCGGCGCTTGTCGCCCCGTGCCAGCAGCGAGAGGTCGTGGCGGTCTACATCGTAGCTATAGAAACCCGCCGTCAAGCCCTCCACGTTGGCCGCCATCACATACGCGCGAACCGGGAACACAGCACCGGCCGAGGGGGCCGTCCGCAATCCAGCCGGGTTGGTGGCGCCCATTGCGGCCCACAGCAACTGACTGGCCTGCTGCAGACTCAAGGGTTGCTCCGTATAGTCGCGCACGGACCGGCGCTGCCGCAGACACGTCTCCAGCGGCACTGTCCCCTCCAGCGAGGGCGCCGGCAGCGCGGTACGCACGGACGGTGCACTCTTGGCGCGCAGGCCGCGGAGGGCGGAAGAGACCAGTGGCTGTGCGTTCGGCGAAGGGAGCTTCATCAGGGTAGATTCAGGTTAACAAATTTGATTGGATAGTTCCAGAACTTTTAGTCCTGAATCGAAGTCCGATCCGCCTTAGCCCGCGGCCGGACCCGCGTAGACACACCCGGACGTGCACGTCTCGCGCACTTCCACCTTGCTGAGCTGCGGCAGCGCAGGCTTCAGTTGCTCCCAGATCCACACGGCAACGCGCTCGCTGGTGGGGTTTTCCAGTCCTTCGATGTCGTTCAGGTAGTAGTGATCCAGGCGCTCAATGACGGGTTTCACGACGCTCTTGAGATCCGCAAAGTCCATCACCCAGCCCAAGTTAGTGTCCAGTTCGCCCTTCACATACACGCGGACGTGAAACGAGTGCCCGTGCAAACGCGAGCATTTGTGCTCAAGGGGCAGGTTGGGCAGCCGGTGAGCAGCCTCGAACGTGAATTCTTTGAAGATCTCCATGTGGCAGGCGGGCAAGTTTCAGGATAACATCGGCGCATGGCAAAACCCTCCCGCCGCGAAATCATACAGTTAACGGCACTTTCCGCCACCGCGCCTTCGCTTACCGCCGCACCGGCCGCCTCGGGAATCTGGATCGATCCTAAGCTGCTCAGCCTGCCGGCGCGCCCGTGGCGCAAGATCCATCTCGACTTCCACAATTCCGCACACATCCCCAGGATCGGTGAGAAGTTCAACGCCAATGAGTTTGGCGACACGCTGCTGAAGGCCAACGTGGATTCGGTGGTGGTCTTCGCCAAGGACATGCACGGCTACTTCTACTACCCTTCGAAGTACGGCCCGGTGCATCCTGGATTGAATTTCGATCTCCTGGGCGCGCAAGTGGAGGCATGCCGGGCTCGGAAGATCGCCGTGTACGCCTACCACTGCACAACGTGGGACAACTACCTGGCCGAGCACCACCCGGAGTGGCTGGTTTTCAAGCGCGACCGTACCACCTATCTCCCGAAGTTCGACCAGACTCCGGGCTGGACCGCGCTGTGCATCGCACAGGAGGGCTTCGTCGGCCTGATGGAGGCGCACACGCGCGAGTTCGTGTCGCGCTATCCAATCGACGGCGCCTGGTATGACATGCCGTATCCCATCGCCGGCGAGTGCTTCTGCGAGGAGTGCCTGTCGCAGTTGCGCGGGCGCGGGCTGGACCCCATGAATACCGAGGTGCAGCGCCGGCACAAGCAGGAGTTGGAGCGCAACTTCCTGAGGAGGCTCTATGACACGGTGCAAGCGGTGCGACCCGGCTGCCAGGTGGACTTCAACAACCAGGCGGCGTTCGGTCTGAAGGATCGTGCGCAGTGGATGGACAACATTGACCTGGAGGCGCTGCCCTCGGCCGCGCAGTGGGGCTACTACTTCTTCCCGCTGGTGACGCGCTACGTGCGGACAATGGGCGTCAGCGCGTATGGCATGACCGGGCGATTCAAGGCATCGTGGGCCGATTTCGGCGGCCTGAAACTGCCGGCGCAACTCGATGTGGAGTGCGCCTCCATTGTGGCCAACGCAGCGCGCTGCGATATCGGAGATCAGATGCCGCCCAGCGGCAAGCTGGACGCGGCAGTGTATCACGTGATCGGGAAGTCCTATGGCCGTATCAAAGCGCTGGAGCCGTATCTGGAGGGCGCGGCGCCGGTGACGGAAGCAGCCATGCTTGTCTCCGGCCTGCCGATCGACCGCTTGGGCCAGAGCCACGAACTGGGCATGGTGAAGCTGCTGACGGAGTGCCGCGTGCAGTTTGACTGCGTGGAGCCCGACGCGCCGTGGGAGCGCTACAGTCTGGTGATTCTGCCGGATCAACTGGCCGTGAATGCGGCGCTGGCGGAGCGGCTCGTGGCCTATGCGAGCAAAGGCGGCGCGCTGCTGGTGGCCGGCACAGCGGGCCTGCTGGCCGGCACGAAGGACTCCTGGCTTTCGCCATACGGACTGACTGCGGCGGGCCCCTCGCCCTTCAAGCCGGCCTATCTGTTGCCGAAAGAGAGTTTCACGGGCGACATCCCCGCCTATGAATATGCGCTCTATGAGGGGTCGCACCAATATCGCGCCGCCGCGCCGGCGCGCGTGGTGGCGCAACTGGGCGAGCCTCTATTTCAGCGCTCGCCGCAGCACTTCACCAGTCACGCGCAGACTCCGTTCGACCATGCCACCGAGTATGCCGCCGTTGCGGTCAGCGGGCGCGTCGGGCTCTTTGCGTATCCGCTGGGGTTGCACTATTTCACGCAGGGCTATTGGATCGATCGCGCGGCGCTGAAGCACGTTCTGGCGTCGATTCTGCCTGGACAATTGGTATCGAGCAATGCGCCTGTCAGCAGTGAGGTCACGGTGACATTTCAGCAGAAGCCCCGGCCGCGCTACCTGGTTCATATCGTGAACTGGTCGGCCAACCGGGGTACGCCACGCCATCCTGTCTTCCATGAGGAACCGGTGACGCTGACAGACATCACAGTGCGTTTGCGTCGGCCCGTGACGGGCGGCGCCGCGCGGGCTGTGGTCTCCGGCCTGTCCTTGCCGTTGCGGCGGGCGGGCGGAGTGGTGGAGGTGACGGTGCCGCGCGTGCCGCTGCATGAGGTGCTGGTGTTCGAAGCTGAATAGGCAAGAAAATGGCCCGGGCCGCAGCCCGGGCCAGGAACTCAGGGCCTAGCGTTGACGGCCGCCGCCACCGCCGCCACCCGACGACCGGCCACCGCCGCCGCCGGAGAAGCCGCCGCCACCCGACGACCGGCCACCGCCGCCGCCGGAGAAGCCGCCGCCACCCGACGACCGGCCACCGCCGCCGCCGGAGAAGCCGCCGCCACCGGACGACCGGCCACCGCCGCCGCTGGAGAAGCCGCCGCCACCGGACGACCGGCCACCGCCGCCGCTGGAGAAGCCGCCGCCGGAAGACCGGCCCCCGCCGAACGACTGCGGAGCGGACGAACTCTGCCTGGGCGCGGAGAACGATCCGGACGACCGGCCGCCACCGAAACCACTGGAGCCCGTGGACGACCGCGGCGCCGAGTAGCTCTGGCTAGGCGCGGAGTATGCTCGCGACTGAGACGACTGGTTGCTACGCGGCGTGAAGGCTCCGGCCGAATACGACCGGTCATTCGATGATGAGCTGCGGTAGCCCTGCGTCGAGCCGCTGTTCCCACGCGACCCGCTGGTAAACGATCCATTGGACGCGCCCTGCCGGGCTGAGCCCGCATCACCGCGGGTGCTCCAACGCGCGCCCGATTGGCCGGAACTCACGAATCCGCGGGAGTCCATCCGTGCGGCGGATTGGGTCCGGTTGCTGTCGCCGGAGCGCTGCCACCCGTTGGAATTGCCTGAATTGTAACCGCCTGCAGCCCTGCTGCTGCCGCCTGTGCTCTGCCAGTTGCCGCCCCGGCCCGAATCCGAACGGCCGCCGTTCCACTGGCTGCCACTGGTCCGTCCGCCGCCTGCATACTGGCCGCCATTCACCCGGTTGTTGCCGCCATACCGGCCAGCGACGTTACGGTTCGGGTACGGGATGCCCCCACGATGACCGGAGTCATGCATCCAGGCGCTGCGGCCCCCACGGCCATAATCCCGATAGCTGTTCCAGCCCGAGTTGCCGTAATAGCCGCCCCGGTATCCATAGCGGTTGAAGAAGCCGATGTTGACGGAAAGGCCGCCACCCCACCAGCCGCAATTCCAGCCCCATCCACCCCATCCGCCCCAACTCGGGTAGTAGGAGCTCATGTAGAGCGGTGAGCCGAAATAAAAACCCCAGCCGTATCCAGGCGGATACCACAGATCCGGATAGGCGCCCCACGCGGGCGTACCCCAGACGTAGGCGGGCTGGTAGATGGGCACGTAGATCACCTGCGGATCGGCGGGCTCAATCTGGATGGCCGTCTGGCCCTCCTGCGTTTCCTCGCGCACCACCTGCTGCGGCGTGGTGGTCAACCTGCCGTTGTCCCGAGCCCGCACACGCAAAGTCTGCACGGCGCGCATCACATCGGCCTGCTGGGCCAGGAACGCATTCCCCAAGTCAGCAGTCCAGCGGATGTCGTTCGCCAGCAGCGCCAGCGCTTCGGGGAACGCCACCAGCGCCTGCACGGAGGGGTCCCAGTTCTGGGTCTTCGCGGCGTCGATCAGTTGCGAGCCCTGCAACCCCTTGTTTTGCGACAGCCACTGCTGCGCCTGCACGATCTCCAAGGGATACGTGCTGGCCGCCAGCACCTGGCTCAGCAGCGGGTCCGGATAGAGCGCGATGGGCGCGACCAGGTTGCTCAACTGCTCAGGCGCAAGCAGCGGCGCGGACTGCTGGTACTCGGGGCGCTCCGCAATCGGATCCGCAGGCCCCTGGGCAATGCTAGCCGGCGCAACCATCAGGAATGCGCAGGCGACCGTCGCCATCCGCCGATATGCTGTTCCACTGCATGGTGAGCTCATCTGCTACCACCTTTCGTGTCTCTATCAGAGAGGCACGCCATATTACATGCAAGCCGAGGTCCGTACTCAACCGATTGTAAACGAAGCGTTTATCCTTCAGCCGGAACGTAAACTCTGGCCGCCTACCACCAGAGCGGTTGGAAACCACCAGCCCGGTTGGTGATCACACGGTCTCGTCGATGATGGCCTTCATGGCCTGCTCTACCTCAGATGCGGTGGCCGTCATGGCCGGAGAGGAGCTAAAGGCCGTCATCAGTGCGGTGGGCAGCACGGTGGCCACCTCCATCTGCCCGCCCGCCGAGTAGATGGAAATCCGGCACGGCAACGCGGTGGAGACCTCCATGTTCTCCAGCAGGACCGTCTTCGCGTGGTGGGGATTGCACACCTCGTACACGCGAACTTCGGCGTCGAAGGCGACACCCTTATTGGCCATCGCCTGCCTGAGATCGTGGACGCCAAGCACTCCGAACTGGTGCCGTGTGGCGGCTTCGCGCAGTGCTGCGTCCAATTCCTCCAGTGTTTTGAGACTCGATTTGCGGTAGACCATTTGGCAATCTCCTTGTGGTGGACGATTCCGGCAAGCCCAGCCGTCACTTTCGGGGAACGCCCTCGACCGTCTCCTTTAGACTATAGCCCCCAGTTCGCTGCCTGCAAGTGAGCGAAATTAAAGACCGCCGTGCCTTGCTGGGCGAGCGCGACATACAAGTCGAGGTCGTCTGTCAGGACTGCGCACCTTTGCTCTTGCGAAGCGGCGGCGATTGCCGCATCGACAAGCCCGAGCCTCTGATAGTACCCATTCTGACAGGCCAGAATGCTGGGCACCGCCGGTTCTTGGAGGGTCTCCAACGCCGCCTTCAGGACGAGCCTAGCCATTAGCCGTTCCGGCCCAGTCATATCAGTCAGGTTGCTCACTTCTGCCATGACATGCGGCAGTGTGTAGAGGGGTGTGAAGTACCCGATCACGCGGCAGAGCAGGTCAAAGTCGGAGTGGGTGTACCTGCTGGTTCTCTTGAAATTGCTAATGCGGTCAGGGTTAACAGTGCCAACGACGAACAATACCAAGAGATTCGTATCGATGAGCAAACCGGCACGATTGTCAAGGCTCGACCACGGCTCAACCGAATTCATCGTACTGCGATTTCCCGTACTCGAATCGCGTAAAGTTCGCCCGTCTCGGCATCGACGAAGAAGCGCTTGTACTTGAGGGGATCGGCCATCATTCCCGCCAACCCTGCGCCCTGGTTCGAACCCCTCAGATAGCTGAGGGTGATGCTCCAGACTTGGCGCCCCTTATACTCGTCCTTCTCAATCTCCTCTATGTTGGTATTTGGCTGGTTTAGTACTTCTGAAGCCTTCTGCCTTGCTACTAACACGGCCTCTTTAACATCAATCATTGGGCGCCCCTCTCTCAACATGATAGCCGACCGTCCAACCACGTCTAGCGCAGGATCGCCTGCGCCGCCATCACAATCGCAATCCCCACGAACGACGTGATCACCTTCATCACCGTCCACGATCGCAGCGTCTGCGGCACCGTCATTCCGAACGACTCGTTCACCAGCCAGAAGCCCGCATCGTTAACGTGCGACAACACCGTGCCGCCGCAGCACAGCGCCAGCAGAATCATCTCCGGCGTGTACCCCGGCAGATCCTTCACCAGCGGCGCGACGATGCCTGCCGCCGTGATGATCGCCACAGTCGCCGAGCCCTGCGCGATCCGCATGGCGGCCGCCACGGCATAGGCCAGCAGAAGCGGCGAAATGCTCGACGATGCCAGCAGTTGGCCAGCGTACGGACCTACGCCGGAATCGACGATCACCTGTTTGAACGCGCCGCCGCCGCCCATGATGGCCAGCAGCGTGCCGATCGGCGCCAGGGATTCCGTCGTCATCTTGCCGACAGCGTTGCGGTCCATGCCACGGTGGAATCCGAAGACCCACATGGAGGCCAGCGCCGTGATGGTCAGCGCTGTGAACGGATGGCCCAGGAACAGCAGCGCCGGCGTGAACGCGCTCTTGTTTGCGCCGGCAGCGGTGGCTGCGAAGATCAGCACCACAGGCAGCGTCACCAGCAGCACTACCAGTCCAACGTGCGGCGGCGGCATGCCATCGGAGGCATGCGATTCATCCGTAGCGCGGGCGGGCACCGGAATGAATAGGCGGCTGGAGATCCACTTGCCGTAGAAGATGCCACCAGAGATGGCCATGGGAATGGACACCATGGCGCCATAGAGAATCGCCTTGCCAATATCGGCGCCCAGCAGTGCGGCCGCGGCGGCGGGCGCCGGGTGCGGCGGCACCATGGCGTGCGTCACCGTCAACGCGCAGGCGATCGGCAAGCCGTAGAACAGCAGCGACTTTTTTGATTCGCGCGCCAGACTCCAGGCGATGGGCACCAGGATGATGAAGCCCACTTCGAAGAAGATCGGCAGACCGATCAGGAACGCGGAAAGCAGCACCGCCCACGCGGCGCGCTCGCGGCCAAAGCGGCTCAGCAACGCCTCCGCCAGCGCGCGCCCGCCGCCGGAGTGTTCGAGAAACCGCCCGATCATTGCACCCAGCGCCACCACCACGGCGATAAAGCCCAGCGCCTCGCCGAAGCCGTTCTGCATCGACTTCAAGACCTTTACCGGCTCCATGCGGCAGGCCAGGCCAAACGTCATGCTCGTCAGCAGCAGCGCCAGGAAGGCGTGCAGGCGCGTCACCAGTATCAGAAATAGCAGGAGCGCGATGGCGCCCAGCGTCAAAAGAAGTAGGTCGTTGCCTGATGGCATGTGTGCAAGTATTCTACGTTACCGGCCCTGGGTTGAAGAGAGAGAGGTCGTTGTGGAGCCCCCAGTGATCGGCCCACGTGCGCTTGCGCCCGCTGGCGGCATCGAGGATCAGGTCAAAAATCTGGCAGCCCACGTCCTCGATCGTCGCGTCGCCGGTGGCGATGCGGCCGGCGTCGATATCGATGAGATCCGGCCAGCGCTCGGCCAGCGCAGTGCGCGACGACACCTTCACGACCGGCGCCAGCGCCAGGCCGTAGGGCGTCCCTTCCCCGGTGGTGAAGACATGCATATTCATGCCGGCGGCAAGCTGCAGCGTGCCGCAGATGAAGTCGCTGGCTGGCGTGGCCGCAAAGACCAGGCCTTTCGCCGTGACGCGTTCGCCCGGGCTGGTGACCGCCCGCAGCGCCGTCGTCCCGGCCTTGGCAACGGATCCTAACGCCTTCTCCACCACGTTGGAAAGGCCGCCGCGCTTGTTCCCCGGCGTTGGGTTGGCGCTGCGGTCGGCCGAGCCGGCGCGCAGGTATTCGTCATACCACGCCATCTCCCGGATCAGCGCCTGCGCCACCTCCACGCTGGCCGCCCGCGGCGTCAAGAGATGCACGGCGTCGCGCACCTCGGTGACTTCGGAAAACATCACGGTGGCGCCGGCGCGCACCAGCAGATCAGCCGCGCAGCCCACCGCCGGATTCGCCGTCACGCCGGAAAACGCATCGCTGCCGCCGCACTGCAGGCCGACGACGAGATCCGCTGCCGGGCACGTGACGCGGCTCCGGCGATTCAGTTCTCCCAGCCGCTCTTCTGCCATACGCATCATGGCGGACACCATGTCGCCGAATCCGTGGTGCTGCTGATCCTGAAGACGGATCACGAAGGGCGACTCCTGCGGCATCAAGCGCGCGGGCTGGAGTTTCTCGCAGCCCAGGCTCACCAGCATCAGCTCGCCGCCGAGATTCGGATGCAGCGCCAGGTTGTGCAGCGTGCGGATAGGCACCGCCGCGCCGGGCGCGTCGATCGCCACACCGCAGCCGTAGGGGTGCGTCAGCGCGATCACGCCGTCCACATTGGGGAAGCGCGGCAGCAGTTCAGTGCGGATGCGGTTCACCGCAAACTGAACCGAGGGCGCCACGCACTGCACGGTGGTGGAGATGCCGAGAATGTTCTTCGTGCCCACCGTGCCGTCGGCGTTGCGGTAGCCCTCAAACGTCACGCCCTCCAACGGCGGCAGAGGCGCGGGGATCGCCGTCGCCAGTTGCAGTTCGCCCAGCGCGGGCGCCACCGGCAACGTGATGAACTCCTCGCGCACCCATGCGCCCTGCGGGATGTCACGCGCCGCCAGGCCGATCACCTCGCCATAGCGCAGGATCGGCTGGCCGGCCGCGATGTCCGATAGAGCCGCCTTGTGCGATTGCGGGATGAACTCGCGCAACGTCAATCCATCCGGGCTCACGATGATGGCGACGTTGTCGCGCGGATGAACTCGCACCCACAGAGGCCGGCTCATGAAGGCTTGCGCACCTCGCAACCCGCCATCTGTTCGATCCAGGTGACGATGGCCGCGTGATCCAGATCGCCCGCGCCGCTATTCATCAGCGAGATCAACGCCTGTTGCACCAGGCTGGTGAGCGGCAGCGAGACCTTCATCGATTCCGCCGCCAGCAGCGCATTGCGCAGATCCTTCTGGTGCAGCTTGATGCGGAAGCCCGGCTTGAAGTTGCGATTGATCACCATGGGCGCCTTGGCGTTGAGCACCGTGCTGCCGGCCAGACCACCCTTCACCGCGTTGAACACAACCTCGGGATCGAGGCCCGCTTTGGTGGCCAGCACCAACGCCTCGCCCATCGCTGCAATGTTGCAGGCCACCATGATCTGGTTGGCGAGCTTGGTGACGTTGCCCGCGCCCACCGGGCCGGTGAGCGTAGCCGAGGCGCCCAGCACATCAAACACCGGCCGCACGCGCTCAAACAGCGCCGCGTCTCCTCCGGCCATAATCGCTAGCGTGCCGTCGGCCGCCTTCGGCTCGCCGCCACTCACGGGAGCATCGAGAAATCCAATGCCTTTGCCGGCGCACGCCGCGCCCACCTTCTGGGCCACCAGTGGGCTGATGGAGCTCATGTCCACAATCGCCGAGCCGGCCTGCGCACCTGCCAGCACGCCCTCCGGACCTAGAATGGCCGCCTGCACCTCCGGCCCGTCCGGCAGCATCGTGATGGTGATCTCGGATGTGGCCGCCGCGGCACTCGCCGATCCCGCGGGCGTCGCTCCGGCGCGAACCAGTTCATCCACCGCGGCCGGCACGATGTCAAAGACCGTGACCTCATGGCCGGCGGTGATGAGGTTGCGGGCCATGTGCTTGCCCATGATGCCGAGGCCGACAAATGCGATTCTCATGTAGTGCTCCTGATGGATTGAGTATCGGACTCGGTCGTCGGAAGACGCAAGCGGTCCGTCTCGGCCAAGGAGGCTGTTAGAATGAGGCGTGGGCGCACTGACGGCAAAACTATCGCAGATTGGGGTTCTTGGCCTTCTCCTGCTCGCCGTCGGCGCACAGGCTCCCGAGGCGTACAGCTATCGCCAGGCGGGCGGCCTGCGGTCACTGCCCACTGGCTCCGTCAACCCCACCACCGAGACCACGACGCCGGAGTTGCTGAGCGGCGCATCGCGAATCAAGTCGCTCCCGGGTCCGGAGTGGCCTTTCGCGCTGGCTGCCAGGGCTGCCGTACAGGTCCGACCCTCCTCGTCTGATCTGCTACCTGATGGCAGAGCAACCGGCCTGGTCTACGCTCATCCCTACGCTCACTCCGGGCGTGCTCCTCCTCCGTTTAGTTCCTCTCCAACAGACTTTGCAGCGGCCTCACTTTGAGCCGTCGCACACCTGTAATCGCGGAACCGTGTCCGTACACATCGAAAGGATGAGTCATGCCCAGAAATCTCCGTTGGAAATGGATCGCCATCGTCGCGATCGTGGCCGGCTGTATCGCCGGCATCACCGGCCTGCCCACGTCGCCTCACGACCTGATCGCGAATTGGTCGCGCAACATCCGGCTCGGCCTCGACCTCAAGGGCGGCAGCCATATGGTCCTTCAGGTTCAAGTCCAGGACGCCTTCAAAGTGGCTGCCGATCAGGCCATCGAGCAGCTCAAGGAGGCGCTTGCCAATAACCACGTTGTCTACGGCGCCATCGATCGAGATGACCCGGATCACATCCACGCCGCGGAATCCATCGCTGTCCATCTGCGCGGCGTCCCGTCGACGAGTCAAGGCGGTCTCTCGAAGGTCGTCAAGGAAACCGTGGGCGACACCTGGACGCTCGCGCCGTCTGGATCTGACGACTTCCACCTGACGATTCAGAAATCCGCCGCAATCGCGCTCAAGCAGGAGACCATCACCCAGACCATTGAGACACTCAATCGCAAAGTGAACGGTCTCGGTGTGGCGGAAGCCAGCGTCCAGCAGCGCGGCGGCGCAGATGGCGAAGCCGAAGTGCTGGTCCAACTCCCCGGCGTGGATGATCCGGCGCGTGTCAAGTCGATCCTCCAAACCGCGGCACTGCTAGAGCTCAGCGAGGTGAAAGACGGCCCCTACACTTCACAAGCGCAAGCCCTGGCCACTCACAACGGAGTGCTGCCGCTGAACACGAAGCTGGTTCGCGGCTCGGCCCGCGCCGAGGGCCAGGAGTCCTGGTGGCTGCTCGCCCGCTCACCCGTTGTCACCGGCCGCGACCTGCGCGATGCCCGTCCTCAACAGAACGAGATGGGCAGTTGGGACACCAATTTCGTTCTCACGCAGGACGCCGCCAAGCGCTTCGAACGCTACACCGAAGCCAACGTGGGCAACCGCTTGGCCATCGTTCTCGACAGTGAGGTGCTGAGCGCGCCGCGCATCGACGGCAAGATCGCGGACCAGGGACGAATCACCGGCGCGGGCACCCATCAGGAATCCTCCGACCTCGCACTCAATCTCCGCGCTGGTTCGCTTCCGGCGGGAGTGAAGGTGATTGAGGAGCGCTTTGTCGGACCTTCGCTGGGAGCCGACTCCATCCGCCACGGCATTACCTCCGGGCTCGTCGGACTGGCACTCGTCATCGCGTCGATGATCCTCTACTACCGCGGCGCCGGCTGGAATGCCGTCTTCGCGCTCATCCTGAACACCATCATCACTGTCGCCGCGCTTAGCTACATCGATGCCACGTGGACCCTGCCGGGCATCGCCGGCCTCGTACTTTCCATCGGCATGGCCGTCGACTCCAACGTGCTGATCTTCGAGCGCATCAAGGAGGAGTTGCACGCAGGGAAGATTGTCCCAGCGGCCATCAGCGCCGGTTTCCAGCGAGCCTTCGTCACCATTCTCGATACGCACGTCACCACTGTAGTGGCCAGTGCGTTTCTCTTTCTCTTTGGGACCGGACCTGTGCGCGGCTTCGCGGTCACGCTGGTGATCGGCCTCATCGCGAATCTATTCACCGCCGTGTTCGTCTCGCGAGTCATCTTCGACACCCAACTCTGGCGCAACCCGCGACTCGCGAAGCTCAACATCTGGCCGCGCAGCGGCGGCCGTGAACTGTTCTCCGCGACCAACATCGCCTTTCTCAAAAATAGATACCTGGCCTTGGCGCTCTCCGCCCTGATGCTCGCCATCAGCTTGGGCAGTCTCATCGCCAATGGCGGCTTGAAGTACGGCATCGACTTCCGCGGCGGCACTCTCACCGAGGTACGTTTCTCGCCGCAGCCTTCGATCGATGAACTGCGCACCGCTCTTTCCCGGCGGCTCGACGGAGAGATCTCCGTGCAGGAGACCAAGGGTACGGGCGAGTTCATCATCGGCACTCAACTCGCCGACGAGCAGACGCTCGAAAAGGCACGCGAGATCATCCGCGCCACGCTCGCCGAGAAGTACGCCAACCTCGGCGCGAAGACCGACCTGAACAACGCGACGCCGATCACCCTGGCCGCCGCGCTGGGTGAGACCAACACTGGCCCGGGCAGCCTGACCGCACGCATTCTCGACCTGCGCGACCAGCAGCGTGGCGGTCTGATCCGCGATTGGAACGATCTTCGCCAGCTTCCTGGCATGACGCCCCAGCTCCTGGAGAACCTTCAGGCCAAGGTGGGTCTCGGCGGCTTCCACATCCGCTCCGTGGAGATGGTAGGACCGCGCGCCGGCGAACAACTCCGCAAGCAGGCGGTGCTGGCCACCCTCGGCGCCCTCGGCGGGATGCTGCTCTACATCGCCTATCGCTTCCGGCTCGTGGCCGGCACTGCTGCGGTGATCGCTACCGTCCACGACGTCATCATCACCGTAGGGCTGTTCTCCCTCACCGGCCGCGAGGTCAACCTCAATGTCATCGCCGCCCTGCTGACCCTGATCGGCTACTCGATGAACGACAAGATCGTCGTATTCGACCGCGTCCGCGAGAATCAGAACAAGGGTGGCAGATCCGGCTCGTTCCTGGATCTCGTCAACCAATCGATCAACCAGACGCTCAGCCGGACACTGCTTACCGCAGGCCCAACCCTGTTGGCCTGTCTCGCCCTCTACTTCCTCGGCGGCGAGGTGCTGAACGGCATCGCGTTCGCACTGATCGCGGGAATCATCATCGGCACGTACTCGTCCATCTTCGTGGCCAGCGCGCTCCTCGTGCTTTGGCACGAAAGGCGCGAACGCCGCCAGGTGCGCACCGCGGCCCCGGTGCCCCTCACTTAGCTGCTTTGGCCGCGATTGCGTCCAATGCCAGATACCGCTCGCGGTGCGTCTCGGGTACAGCCTTCGTCTCCACGTCGATCCGCATCACCCGGGGCGCGCCGCCGGCATTCAGTGCCGGCCACTCCGGCAACCCAGCGCCGTTCGGGTTCCGCGTCTTGATGAAGTTCGCGAAAAACTCCTGCATCACCTGCGAGACCTTCTGATCGTCCGCCGTCCACGCAAACGCCTTGTTCCCGGCCAGATTGCCCATCGCATACTCGATCTCGGCCGAGTGCACGGCGCCCTTCGGCGCGGGGCGGCTTGTCTCTGGCTTTCCGGCCACAGGTACCATCGGCGGGCGCGGCCGCGCATAGTAATACCGGTAGACCGGCTGCCCGGTTTTGGCCTGGACGTCGATCCACTTCCACGTGCTGAAGCCGATGAAACGGTCACCCGAGAGATCCGTCGCGGCCTGCAATACCTCGTCCGGCGTGGCGCCCGAATACGCCTTCAACACATCCTCGGCCTGGTCGCCATACAGCTTGCGCACGATCTTTTCATAAGACTCCTTCGTCGCCGGCTGTGCGCCCAGCAGCGCGCGCCCGGACATCTCTTCCGAGTTCCATCCGGCCAGCAGCGGCACCTTCGCCTGCTTGCCGGCGGCGTATAGAGCATCGGGCGATTCCGGGAAGAAGTAACCATCGACTGTGACCGAGAACCGAGCCCGCGCCTTCGCCGCACCATCCAGAATCTGTTGCGCCGTCATGGCCCGCAGCGCTGCCAGCGAGCCATCGCCCATCGTCGCCGCCCACTTGCTGCCCGCCTGCTCAGCCTGCTCCAGCTTCACCGCCGGCAACGTGCCCAGCAGAGATCCGCTCTCGCCGATCGCGCCCGCAATCAAATCCCTTGATAACGGCGACGCCATCTGCGCGCTCACCGAGATCGAGCCCGCCGATTCGCCCGCAATCACCACCTTCGCCGGATCCCCGCCGAACGCCGCGATGTTCTTTTTCACCCAGCTCAGCGCCGCCGCCTGGTCCAACAACCCGTAGTTGCCGGAGCCGTGATACGCCGCTTCCTTACTCAATTCCGGATGCGCCAGGAATCCGAACACACCCAGGCGGTAATTCACCGTCAGCGCCACAATGCCCTTGCGCGCCATACTCTCTCCGTCGTACCGAGACTCTGAGCCATCACCCGAGACGTACCCGCCGCCATAGAAATACACCAGTACGGGCAGTTTTTCGTTCTTCGATTTGGCCGGAGTCCAGACGTTCAGATACAGGCAGTCCTCGCCCATGCCGTTCGAGCGGAAGATCATGTCACTGAAGAGCGACTGCTGCATGCAGCGCGGCCCAAATCCCGTTGCCTGCTTCACACCCTTCCATTTCGCCACCGGCTGCGGCGCCTTCCAACGCAGCGCACCCACCGGCGGCGCCGCAAACGGGATGCCCTGGAATACACGGATACCGGACTTCGGCGCCCCGGCCTCCACAACTCCGCTGGCCGTCTTGACCCGGTCCGCCGCAATGAGGCCGGTACTCAACATGGCGGCGGCGGCGATGATTCTGGTACGTCTGGTGAAAAGCATGCGGTTCTCCTGATCGTATCCATCATATGCCCGACCTCGCCCGTCACGAAGAGTAGCGCCGCAGCCGCATGCTGTTGCCAATCACCGACAGGCTGGAGAGGACCATCGCGCCCGCCGCCAGGATCGGATCCAGCACCCCGGTGACCGCCAGCGCAATGCCGCCCACGTTGTAAAAGAACGCCCAGAACAGATTCTGCCGTACGATGCGCAGGGTCCGTCGCGAGAGTTCGAAAACCTCTCCCGCATGGCGCAGATTCGAGCTCATCAGCACCACAGGCGCCGCCTGCATCGCTAGATCCGCGCCGCTGCCCATCGCGATACCCAACTGCGCCGCGGCCAGCGCCGGAGCGTCATTCACGCCGTCACCGATCATCGCCACCACTCGGCCCTGGGCGCGCATCTCCTCCACCAACGCCCGTTTGCCGTCCGGCAACACCTCCGCCCGGAAGCCGCTCACACCGACCTGTGCGGCGACACGCTCCGTGGTGGTCTGCGCATCGCCCGAGACAAGCATCGTCTCGATCCCCCGCGCCCGCATCTCCGCCACAAACGCCTGCCCCTCGGGCCGCACCTGATCGCCAAACGCCAGTACGCCGCGGCAATGCCCGTCCACGGCGACAAAGGCCACCGTGTGCCCCTCCTGCTCCCAAGCCTGCCCGCGTTTCCCCGGATCCGCGCCGTGCTCCGCCATCAGCCGCCGGTTGCCCACCGCCACCGGCACGCCTTCGACGCTACCGGCAATGCCGGCCCCCTTCGACACTGCAATGACTTTTGCCTCTGGCACCGCCAGGCCCTGCCGCCGCGCCTCGGTCATCACCGCCCGCGCCAGCGGGTGCTCGGAAAATGCCTCCACCGCCGCCACTTGCGCCAGGCAATCGCACTCCAGCCCCACCAGCCGGAAATCGCCCTCCGTCACCGTGCCGGTTTTGTCCAGCACAATCAGATCCACGTTCCCAATCTCTTCCAGCACGCGGCTGTCGCGCACCAGGATGCCCCGCCGCGACGCCGCCCCCACCGCCGACGTGATCGCCAGCGGCGTGGCGATGCCCAGTGCGCACGGACACGCGATGACCAGCACGGCGATGGTCCGCATCAGTGCCTCGGCCTGCGGCACGCCCATCCACAGGCTCACGGCCAGCGTCAGGCCCGCCACCACAACCACCACGGGCACGAAGACCCGCGAGACGCGGTCCACCACCCGCTCAATCGGCGCGCGGCTGCTCATCGCCGCCTCCACCGAGCGGATAATCTGCGTCAGTGTGCTCTCTGAACCAATCCGCGTGGCGCGTACGCGCAACACCCCGCCCGCGTTCAAACTGCCACCGATCACGGCAGATCCCGGCGACTTTTCGCGCGGCGCGGATTCGCCCGTCAACACGGATTCGTCCACGTGAGACGCGCCCTCTTCCACCGTACCGTCGGCCGGAATCCGCTCCCCTGCCTTCACCACAAACACACTGCCCGGCAGCAGCGCCTCAATTGAGACGAAGTGTTCCCTGCCCTCTGCCATCAGCCGCGCCTTCTTCGGCATCATGCGGTACAGCATGGCGATGGCCTGCGTGGTTCGCTCCTTCGCCCCGCGCTCCAATAGCTTACCCAGCAGCACCAGCGTGATGATGGCGCACGCCGTATCGAAGTAGTAGTGCTTGCCGCCCACAATCGCCTGCGCCGAGCTGTAAACATAGGCCGCCAGGATCCCCAGCGCCAGCAGTGCCTCCATCCGCAGCGCGCCCTGGCGTAAACCTAGAAACGCCACGCGCAGGATCGGCCAGGCAGAGTAGAAGATCGCCGGCGCCGTCAGCGCCATCAGCACGGCCGGCACAACGTGGTGCGCCGTCTCGGAGATCGCCTCCCAATAGCTGGCGTAGATCACCAGGCTCAGCGTCATCACGTTCATCCACAGGAACGCCGAGACGCCGATCCGCAGCAGCAGGTCCCGCCGCTCGCGACGGTCCACCTCTGTGTCGCCGCTGTACTCCTTGGCGCGATAGCCCAACGAGGCCACGCGCTCGACAATCCGCCCCGGCGGCACGTACTGCGGGCAGTACTTCACCTTCACCATGTCAGAGGCGAACATCACGTCAGCCGACACGATGCCGCTCTCGGCAGTCAACGCGTGTTCGATCAACCAGCCGCACGAGCCGCACCACATGCCGGAAACATGGAACATCGCTTCGCGCATCTCGGCATCAGCCGGGATCTCCACCCTCTGCGCCGCGCCGTTCGAGATCAGCCCCAGCTTCAGACTCTGCCGGTACACCTCGGAATCACGGAAGTCTCCGCCCTGCGCCACCACGCCACTTTCCAGCAATATGGTGTAGACGTTCATGCAGCCCAGGCAGCAGAACGCCTTCTCGCCCGCGTCAAATCTGCGCAGTAGCGGGTGCCTGCCGGCTGGCAGGCCGCACAGATCGCAGCACTGGGCCGGCGCCGTCGTCATGGCCTACCGGGCTTGCCCGTGCCCTCCGGCGCGGTACCCTCCATGCTCGTCCAGGATCACCGGATCCACCTGCTTCGAGACGTACCAGGTGGCCACCATGATGCCGACGAAGAGCACGAAGATAAACCCCAGAAACTTCGGCAGGAACGCGCCCCGCGCGTTGAACTCATAACCCAGCATCACTTGCCCTCCGGCATCAGGAATGTCTCGTCGAACGACTCCGGCTTCTCTCCGCCGGAGGGCACAGCTACGATCCGGAAATGGTTCACCGCCGGCGCGCCCGCAAAGCGCTTCGCGCTCACATCAAACTCGCGCTCCACCATCTCGCCCGGCTGTAACGGCACCGGGTTCGGCGTCAGCGCCACGTTCGCGCCCGGCAATCCCTCGGCCTGGAATGTCACCGCCGTCGCCTGCGACCCGCGATTGACCAACCGCACCCGAAACCGATTGTGGATCATCCCATTCTCACCCACCCGGAACATCGTCGTGCGCACCGGTTGCAGTTGGATCATGATCTTCTCGCGCATCGAGAGCGCCACTGTCAGACCCGACAAATAGAACAGCGTCACCAGCAGCACCACCACACGCTTGGCATCGCGGATCCCCAGCTTCCGGTACCACTTCGTCTCGTCCACCACCGCCTTGCCGGTCTCGCCCCACGTGTAGTGAATCAGCGTCTCTTTGCCGAGCCGCGAGAGCACGTCGCCGCACGCGTCAATGCAATCGCCACAATGGATGCACTCGATCTGGTACGGCGACTTCCGGATGTCGATCCCCATCTCGCACACGCGGACGCACTTCTTGCACTCGATGCACTCGTGCTTCTCGTCCCGATAGGTCACCAACAGCGTATTGGCATCGCCGAGGATCCCTTGCAGATAGCCGTAAGGGCAGACCGTGGTGCAGAAAGTCTGCCGCACCAGCGTGAAATCCAGAAACGTGATCAGCGTCACCACCGCGCCGGAGATGCCCCCGGCCGTCTGCACGTCCAACCGCATCAGACGCGCCAACAGGTCGCGCGGCTCCACAAAGTACGAGATGAAGATGAAGGCCAAAAACACGCTCGCCACACCCAGCACGGCCAGCCACGCCACCCGAGCCACCAACTTGCGGCGCGCCGCCGGCCACGTGATGAAGTGCTTCGTGACCTTCTTGCTGATCCACTTCTCGATCTCCAGGCTCGCCTCGCTGAAGATCATCTGCGGACACGCGTAGCTACAGTAGATGCGCCCGTAGATCACCGACGAAACGACAATCACGAACATCAGAAACATCATCGCGAAGAAGATGATGCCGAACTCGTTGATCCACAGTTCCACGCCGAAGAAGTAGAAGCGCTGCTTCGGAATGTCAAAGCGCATCACGTTCGAAAACGGCAGCGCCATGAAGATGAAGAAGCAGATGAGATGAACGATCTTCCGCTTGCGATGGTAGTTCGTCTTCTGGATCTGCGCCGGCGTGATCAGGTCAGGACTTGCCATGGCAGACCATCCCCGTCGGAGGCAGATTTCCCATCGCCGGGTACGTCAGGCCCCGGTACAGCAAAAATGCGCCCATCAACATCACGCTCACCGTGGCAAACGTACTGGTCCATCGGCCCAAACGGGCGCCAATCGCTGTGGAGAAGATACCTATGGCCAGCAGCGCAAGCGCTGTGCCTGCGGCGAAGGAGGCCATGGTTACCGCGCCCCCGAGTACTTCACCCGTGGAGACGGCCTTGAACAAGGCCGCATACAGCAACCCGCAAGGCAGAAATCCCATGAGCACCCCGAGGCCGAATCGACTAGAAGAGCGGGAGGAGGTCATCAATTGAGTGATGGTCTTTGAAAACAAACGTGACACGCCCACGCGCTCAATTCTAACCAGGCTGGATCTCGGCACGATACCGGACATGAATACGCCCGCCACCAGCATCAGGCAGCCCGCCACGATCATCGCCGGCTTTTCGACGCCCGCCAGTTGGCCAAACAGGCCCATGGCGTTGCCCAGCATTCCCGCCACTGCGCCCAAGGCCGAATACGTCAGCATTCGCCCCAGGTTGTAGAGCAGATGCGAAGCCGCTGTCCCGCGCCCGGCCAGGCTATAACTGAGCACGATCGGCCCGCACATCTGCGTGCAGTGCAGGCTGCTCACCAGGCCGAACACAAACGGAACCGTGATGTCAGCCGCGGTCACCTAGGACCCCCGGGTGTAGAGAATCTTCGAATTCTGCACCGGCACGGAAACACATTCCCGATAGAAGTCGAAATGCTTCATCGTGATGGCGTGCGTGGGGCAGCGGGAGGCGCACATCGCGCAGCGGATGCAGGTGGATTCGTCCTTCATCATCACGCCGCCCAGCGCATCCAACTCCACCGGATCCATCGCGCAGACCTGCTCCCGCGACGTGCCCAGAGCCTCCGCCGCCATGTCCGCATATTCGCCATCGTGGATTAGCTTGCTCAGCCCAACCAGCCGGATCAGGTTCTCCGGACACACGTCCACGCAGCCGTTGCAGGCGATGCACATCGACGTGTCGAAAACCGTATTCACGTTGCAGCGCAGACACCGCGCTGCCTGCCGGCGGGCCTCAAACTCGGAGTAGTTCTCCTCCACTATCTCCATCGACGAGGCCCGCTTCAGGCTCTCGAGCACCGGCGGATTCTCCCGCCCGGTGCGCTGCCAGCCCTCGGCCATCGTGTAGCTGGCGGGCTTCCATTGCTTGCGCAAAACGACATCTGTACGCGTGCCTCGCAGGAAATCGTGCATCGAACGCGCCGCAATCTGCGCCGAAGCAATGGCGTTGATGAACAGCCGCGGCCCGTGGGCAATGTCCCCGCAGGCGAAGACATCGGGCGCCGTGGTCTGGTAGGTCTCCGGATTCACCTTGATCAGCCCGCGGTTGGATTCCACTCCATCCTCGGGAGCCAGGAACGAGAGATCCGAGCTCTGCCCGATGGCAAAGATTACAGTGTCGGCCTGGATCTCCTCCACCTGCGCCTCGTCCAATACCGGATTGAATCGCCCGTCGGCATCAAACACCGACGTGCAATGCACAGTCCGCAGGGCGGTCACTTTGCCGTTCTCGCCCAGCACCGCCTTGGGTCCGCGGCGGTTGTGCAGGAAGATGCCCTCTTCATCGCCTTCCACCACTTCAACATCGTCGG
Source organism: Bryobacterales bacterium (assembly GCA_016721425.1). Lineage (GTDB taxonomy): Bacteria > Acidobacteriota > Terriglobia > Bryobacterales > Bryobacteraceae > Paludibaculum. The sequence continues at coordinate 599,205 of JADKID010000007.1, forward strand.
CCGGCATCTCTTCGCGCGATTCGAGACACACTACGTGCACCTCTTTGTCGCCGCTGATGCGCAGCGCCGAACGCGCCACGTCAAACGCCACCTGCTCGCCGCGCTCCATCTCGGCCAGCGCTTCGCCCTTCTGCATCGCCTCAAACGGACGCACGGCCGAGCGCGCCACGTCATAGGCCACGTTCCCGCCGCCGATCACCACAATGCGACGACCCAGCGGTTGCGGTGTCCCCTGGTTGAACGCCCTCAGAAAATCCATACCGTCGTAGACGCCTTCGAGCTCAGCGCCAGGCAGCGGCAGCTTGCGACCCTTGGGCAACCCGATCCCCAGGAAGATCGAGCGGAAACCATCCGCCCGCAGAGACTGGATCGTGAAATCCCGGCCCAGCTTCATGTTGCAGCGCAGATCCACGCCCAGTGACAGGATGGCCTGAATCTCGTGCCGCACCAAGTCGCGTGGCAACCGGAAGATCGGCACGCCCACCGTCAGCATGCCGCCCGGCTCGGAGTCGGCCTCAAAGACCGTCACCTTGTAGCCGATCTGCGCCAGATCATGGGCCACCGTGAGTCCCGACACACCCGCGCCCACAACCGCAATCCGCTCATAGTCGCCACGGTTGGGCGGCAGCATGAGCTTGTTGCCAAACTCGCGATGCTTCGAATAATCGCCAGTCTCCGGACCGTGCTGGCCCGTGACAAAACGCTTCAACGCGCGGATCGCCACTGGAGAATCGAGGTCGCCGCGCCGGCAGTTGGCCTCGCAGGGCGCGCCGCACACCCGCCCGCAAATCGAGGCGAACGGGTTGGTGGCGCGCGCGATGCGATAGCCGTCCTCATAACGGCCTTCGGCGATAGCGTTGACGTATCCGCAAGCGTCGGTGTGTACGGGACACGCATCCCGGCACTTCACCATCTCGACCCAGTAGTCGGTGGCGTCCGGCACTCGGACCTGGTAGAAGCCGTTGTTCATGCGAAGTTACTCTTCGTGTTTTGACTTGCGAATGGAAAACAGGATCACCGTAACTACGAATACGAGGGCCATGGCCGCAACGACGTACATGAGTCCGTCGGCGCTCGTCGTGGCCTGGTTGAAGAGACGCACCAGCGGTCCGCGCTCGTCGTGGGACACCTCGCCATTCATGTAGAGGATGAAGTAGGATGTAGCCCCTAAGCCAATCACAGGGAAGGCGAGCTTCAGGAAGCCGGGCACCTCGGTGCCCTTCCTCTCCGTCATCCAACCGCCGGCATACTCTGTGAGCTCTTCGTTCTTCTTGTTTGGGTCACTCATGGGAAGATCCCTCCTCGTCGTGCATCATGCGGTACTTGGGCTCCTCGCTGTCATGGCTCAGATAGCCATGCTTCAGCGAGCGAACGAAGAAATACAGGGCGCCTCCCGCCAGCAGGGCGAAGAGGAAATAGGAGAAATAGATGCTCGGATAGACGTAATCCTGTTGCATGGCTCCTCCTTACTTCTCGTAGTCGTTATCGGGGCGCCAGTTCTTGGAACGGCCGAGCGACTGCAGGTATGCGGTCATCGCCTTCAGTTCTTCGGGATCGTCGGCGATCCAGGGGAAAGGCGGCATCACCGAACCTGGCACGAGATCCCGAGGGTTGCGGAAGTGGGTCTTGTGCCACTGCGAATCGTACTTGCCGCCCACGCGCGACAGATCCGGCCCGGTGCGCTTGGTGCCGAACATGTGCGGCGCGTCGTAGACGAACTCGTCAGGCGTGGAAATCGGTGAATCGACCCCCTTCCAGCCGGAGCGTTTGGTGTCGGCCAGAAGCGTGCGAGTCTGCTGCGTGTGGCAGTACCAGCAGCCTTCGCGAACATAGATTTCGCGGCCTTTCAACTCGATCTCCGTATAGGGCTTCAGCTTGCCCGTCGGCCCCTTGGTTGGATCGTTGTTCTCGAAAGGCTTGGCCCAGGTCTTGTCAATCAGCGGCGGCACAACGGTGGTCAGCGTTCCCCCGATGAAGAAGAACACCAGGGCCGCGCCGATGGCGAATCCGAAATTGGAATCAGCTTTGCGTAACATGGTTCAGGTTCTCCTCTGGATTACGCGGCAGCCGCTTCCGGCCGGTCCTTGGCGCCCAGAATGGTCGCCATGATGTTGTAGGCGAACAGCACGATTCCGACGAACATCAGGATGCCGGAGAAGAACCGGACAATCCAGACCGGCTTCAGTGCCACCACCGTATCGATGAACGGAATGGCGGGGTTGTTCCACTGCCAGCCCTGCCAGAAGCCGCCCAGCCACAGTGTGACGAAGAAGCCCAGGCCGCCCATCATCAGCATCCAGAAACTCCAGTTTCCTAGAGCGTCGGAAAACAGCCGGGTCTTGTAGACCCGCGGAATCATGTAGTACGTGCCCGCGATGGCGAAGAAGCTGAAGGCGCCCAAAACGGCCATGTGCGCGTGGCCGGGGATCCAGTCTGTCTTCGACACAATCGCGTTGACCGAGCGCAGGCTGTGCATCGGCCCCTGGAAACAGGTCAGCAGATAGAACACCACCCCGGACATCAGGAACTTCAGAGGCACGTTGTCTTTTAACTGGTGCCACTGGCCCTTCATCGTTGCAAAGAAATTGTAGACCACGGCCCAAACCGGGATCAGCAACATCACGGAGAACGCGATGGCGATCGTCTGCAGCCACTGCGAGATGGGACCGTGCAGCATGTGGTGCGCGCCTGTCCACACATACACAAACGCCAGCGCCCAGAAACCGATCATCGACAGCTTATGGCTGTGCAGCGGCATGTTGGAGGACTTCTGAATGAAGTAGTACGCAATCGCCAAACCCACCGGCGTGAAGATCAGGCCCACCGCGTTGTGGACGTACATCCAGTTCAGGTTGGCCTGATTCGTTCCGGTCGCGAACAACACCGCAAAGTTGCCCGTCAGATAGACGAAGGCAGTCCACAGGATGGTGCCCATGATGTACCAGATGGAGACGTACATCTGGTCGTACTTGCGCGACGCGACGGTCATGAAGATGTTCGCTCCGAACATGATCCATGCGATGACCACCAGAACGTCCAGCGCCAGCGGCAACTCCGCGTATTCGAGCCCCTGGTTGATGCCCAGCAATAGGCAAACCACAGCACTGAGGATGATCACATTCCAGAGCGCCGCAGTGGCAACGCCCAGTTTTTCGCTCCACAACTTCACGCCGCACAGGCGGGGAATCATGAAGAACGTGAGCCCCATGTCCGCCGCCAGCAGCCAGCCGAACAGCATCCCGTTGACGTGCAGCGGGCGCAGGCGGCCGTAGGTCAGGTACTGCACCGAGCCCAGCAGGCTCGGCCAGACGAATTTAGCGGCGATCGTAACGGCAATGATGCCGACGATGAAAAAGTAGGCGATCGAACTGATCAGGAACCACTTGGCCGTGGTATCGGCGTGGACGACGGCGGTTGAATCGCCAGCCGCCGCGCGCCTTGCGGCGAGGTTGCTAGTTTCCTCTGGCATTGGCACTCCTAACGGGGGACTTCTGATTGATGGAGCGGACGAAATTGACCAGGTCGCCGACATCGTTTTGCGACAACCCATAATCGATCCAGGACGGCATGGCCGAACCCTGAACTCCGTACAGGATCGACTCAAACAGACGCCGGTCAGACACGCTCTCCACAAACGCTGTGTTGCGGAGGTTGCGCGGCCGCGGCAGGATATCGGGCGAGTTCGGCCCCTTGCCATCCGCCTTGCGGCCGTGGCAGCCGGCGCAACGGTTGATGAAGGCGGCCTCGCCGCGACTGACAGATTCGGCGCTCATGGCAACCGGATTCTTGTCGGGAGCCTTCTGCGGTTTCACCTCGCGGCGCTTCTCTTTCGTGTACGTGTCGAACACGTACTGCAGCACCGCCTGCGCCTGCGTGTCGTTCAACGTGCGGCCCCAGGCGGGCATGGACGTACCCGCGACACCGTTCTTGATCGAGCTTGTCAGCCGCTCCATCGACTTGCTGTTGATGAACCCGGCCTTGGTCAGGTCGCGCGGATACGGGTCCAGATACCAGGCGATCGGCCCATGACCGTCACCCTTTTCGCCGTGACACCGCAGGCAGAGCGCCTTGTAAGACTCAGCTCCGTTGGTCATCGCCGGCGCCGTCTTGAGACTCACCAGATAGGCAGTCATTGCCTTGAAATCAGCATCGGCGAAGCGGAACGCCGGCATGATGGAATCCGAAATGCTCAACCGCGGATTCTTAAAATGCTCTTCCACCCACGCTTCTTCCTTGAGAAGCCCTTCGAAGCTGAGGTCCGGCGCCACTCCGCCATCGCGCGCACCTAGCTTGTGACAAGCAGTGCAGGCACGGTCTGTGACAAGCTTCTCGCCCTGGGAGATGAGCGCGGCGCCCTGCAGCACCGGCTCCTTCGCCGCTTCATCCGCGGGCCGCTTGGCATTCAACACGGCACGGTAGCGCTGCAACGACGTCTCCGCGAAATTGACACCCCGGCGGCTCTTCAGGAAGATCACCATATCCTTCACGTCGGCGTCGCTCAGGTTGAACTTGGGCATGAACGATGTGGCCAGGTTGGCGCGCGGATCCACGATGGACTCCATCAGGTAGTCCAGCTTGAACTTCTTGCCCACCTCAGTCAGATCCGGTCCTTGCGTTCCGTCCGATAGCCCCTCAATCCGGTGGCATCCGTAGCAGTTGTTCGAGAAGAACAGTTTCCGGCCCCGGTCCACGTGCGTCGTGCCGGAGAAACCTTCCTCCGTGTGGCACTGCGCGCAATTGGACTCCATGTACTCCTTACCCTTCAGCTTGGGCTGGAACTCCTTGCGCCAGTTCGCCTGCACCACATAACCGGCCAGAGGATCGGGCCAGTAGTGGTCCTCCCCGTGGCTATAGTGCGCCTGCAAACCCCGCCCCTGTCCGTCATGGCAAACCGTGCAGCCGAAGTCGGCGAACTTGTGCCGGCGTTCCCACTTGCCGTTGACCTGGCCGTCGCCAAGCGCGGCCGAGTAGGAATGGGTCCGCATCGGCTGGGCGTGCTTGTCAAACCGCGGATCGTCCATCGCCATATGGCAGGTGCCGCAGCGGTCCACCCGCGTGTCGCCAAAACTGGTGACGATGAATTGCTCCACGCGCGGTTGGCGCGCATCCAGCGCCGCCTTCTCCGCCGGCGTCTTGGCCAGCGTTCGGGCCTGGTCGAAATACCCCGTCTGGTAGTTCTCCCACTTGTGGAAAAACTGCTTGTAGAAGACCGCCCCGTGCACGAGGAGGACAACAAAGCTTGCGATAGCTAGTGCAAGTCTCATGGTTCAACCTCCTATTTCCACGGGGAGACAAACTCCCAGTTGGCGCCCCGGAAGAACGTTCCGATAATGACAAAGATGATGTTAGTGATCACGAAGCTGAGGAAGATGGTGTTGGCCAGCAGGCGCTCTCGCGAGAACCACTTGCCTACCCCCTTCTGCGCCCGGTCCACATAAGGTGCAATCAGAAGCAGGATCACAAAGACCGTCGGGATGCCGACGCCGCCCCAGAAGGCCGAGTAGCTCACCATCTCCTGCAGGCCCAGGAAATACCACGGCGCCTTGGCCGGATTTGGTGGATGCAGCACGCTCACCGGTTCCTCCAGCGGCGCGTCGTAAAGCAGTGACAACGTGAGGATGACGGCCAGCGTCAGCACAAACACAAAGAGCTCGGCGATGATCAGGTTCGGCCACGCGTAGACTGTCTTGTCCGGCGTGTTGCCCACCTTGGTGAACGGTCCTCGCACAAAACCCTGCAGGCCGTAGATCTTATCCTTGGCCATCTGTACGGCCCGGACGGAGACCGTCACCGGCGCGGCCGGCGTCTCCGCTTCGTCAGCTTCCACCGGACGCGAAAGCCCGCCGTCCTTGCGGATGCGCCAGAAGTGCAGCACAATCAGCAGCGTCATCGCCAGGGGCAACACGGCCACATGCAGGACGTAGAAGCGCAGCAACGCTTCCTGGCCTACCGTGGCGTCGCCCAGCAGGAGGAACCGAACCTCCTGGCCGATCACAGGCGCGTAGCCGGCGATGGCCGTGCCCACGGTGATCGCCCAGAACGCCAGCTGATCCCACGGCAGCAGGTAGCCCGTGAAGCTCAGGAACAGGGTCAGCAAGAAGAGCCCCACACCCAGCACCCAGTTAAACTCGCGCGGCTTCTTGTACGAACCCGTGAGAAACACCCGGCACATGTGCAGGAACACAACGCCCACCATGCCATGCGCCGACCAGCGGTGCATATTGCGCAGAAATGTCCCAAACGCCACCGTGCCGCGCAGGTCCAGCATACGGTCGTAAGCCTGCGTGGTAGACGGCACGTAGTAGAACATCAGCAGCACGCCCGTCACCACCAGGATCAGGAACAGGAAGAACGACATCAGCCCCAAACCCAGCGTGTAGATGGGCCGCAGCGTGTTGCGGTTCACTTTCACCGGGTGGATGTGCAGGAAGAAGTTCGTGAAGCTCGTCGACGAGCGCCCGTAGTCGTCCGATGGCAGAGGGTTGCGGAAAACCGAATGCCAGACATTGGCCGGCATCTCCCGGATGCTGGACCACAGCGTGGGGGCCTTGGTTGTCTCGCTCATACGTTCAGATAGCTCCCGGGCTCTACTTCGGAATCCTTGTCAACCTCCACCTCGCCATTGGGGGCCAGGCTGACCTTGTACCACGGCAGCGCCTTCGGAGCCGGACCGCCAGTCACGTTGCCGTCCTGGTCGAAACGCGATCCATGGCAAGGGCAGGCAAACCCCGTGTCGGCGATGCCCACAATGCAGCCGAGGTGGGTGCACGTGGTCGAGATCGCCGCGAATTTATCACCTTCCCGCACAATGCACACGCGCCGCTCATCCAGCGAAATCCGGGTACCCGACGGATACTCCTCCGGCTTGCCGATATTAAATCGCTGCGGCTGGCCATAGGTGGCCCGCGGCTTGATGAACACAAAGTTCGAGAACGCGCTCAGTACGGCCGAGCCAGCCAGCCCGACACTACTCAGCCAGGTCAGCATACGCCGACGGTTCATCGGGGCGTCTGCTCCCGATCCTTTTTCACTCGTGGCTTTCGGAACTGCCATCTTCGTCCGGCTCCTTCGCTTGATCTACCAGTTCTTCCATGTCCGACCAGAACACCTGATACTTGGCGTCCTCCAGGTCGCGAAAATAATCGCTCTTCACCGCGAACACAAACACGCAGGCCGCCCCCAGCCCCATCATCAGACTGGCTACCAGGGCAAGCCACGTTAGCTCCATGCGCCTTCCCCCTGGCTCTCTGCCGCCAGCCGCGCCAGCGTCGCCCCGCGCAACACCTTGGTCAGCGCGCTCTGGGCATCGGCCCACACATGGTGTACCGCGCATCGCGTCATCCGGCAGCAGCCCACACCGGCCGCCACGCATACGTTCAATTGGATTGGCCCGTCCACCACTTCCACCACTTCCAGCAGAGTCACAAACTCCGGCGGCTTCGCCAACGAAAACCCGCCCGATGAGCCCCGGTGCGACGCAATCAGCCCCCCGCGCGACAGCGTCTGCAGGATCTTGCTGAGGAAATGCTCCGGCACTTCACTGCTCGCCGCCAGCTCATCCCGCGTGGCCCGCTGACCCGACGGCAGCCCCGCCAGGTGAACCATCACCCGGACTGCGTAATCGGCTGCGCGTGTTACCTGCATGGAGCGTTAAAGATAAATTAGAGCCTGTTGGTCCTCTTTTGTCAATAGAGAATTTCAGACCTCAAGCGTTTAATCTATACGATCTCGTACATTCCACCTTCGCGACACCGCACTGCCTGCCCTTGTATCCTGCAAGAGATGACTACGCTGACCCATCTGGAGTGCAGCCTCTGCCTAAAACGGCACGAGGCCGGTGTCGCCCACAACCTCTGCGAATGTGGCGGCCCCCTGCTGGTCCGCTACGACCTCGATGCCCTCCGCCAGGGCTGGTCCCGCGAGTGGATTGTCAGCGGCCCCTCTTCCATGTGGCGCTACGCCCCCGTCCTGCCCGTCTCCAAGCCGGCCTCCATGATCTCCCTCGGCGAGGGCTGGACTCCGCTGATCCGCGCCCGCAACTACGGCGACGCCATTGGTGCCAAGAACCTCTGGGTCAAGGACGACGGCATCAATCCCACCGGCTCGTTCAAAGCCCGCGGCCTGGCCTGCTGCATCTCCATGTGCCACGAACTGGGCATCAAGAAGGTAGCCCTCGGCTCGGCCGGCAACGCCGCCAGCGCCACCGCCGCCTACGCTGCCGCCGCCGGCATCGAGGCCCACATCTTTATGCCCAAAGATGTCCCCCAGGCCAACTACATCGAATGCAAAAGCTTCGGCGCCCAGGTCACTCTCGTCGACGGCCTCATCAGCGACTGCGGCCGCATCGTCGCCGAGCGCAAGGCCGCCGAGGGCTGGTACGAAATCAACACTCTGAAAGAGCCCTACCGCATCGAGGGCAAAAAAACCATGGGCTACGAAGTGGCCGAGCAGTTCCAGTGGAACCTGCCCGACGCCATCTTCTACCCCACCGGCGGCGGAGTCGGCCTCATCGGCATGTGGAAGGCCTTTGAGGAGATGGAGGCGCTCGGCTGGATCGGCCCTAAACGCCCCAAGATGATCGTCGTCCAGGCCGATGGCTGCGCCCCCGTCGTCCGCGCCTTTGAACAGGGCGCGGAGCGCTCCACCTTCTGGGAAAACGCCAGCACCGTCTCCAGCGGTCTGCGCGTCCCCAAGCCCCTCGGTGATTTCCTCATCCTCCGCGCCGTCCGCGCCAGCGCCGGCACGTGCGTCGCCGTCAGTGACCGCGCCTCCCTCGAAGCCGGCGCCCGCCTCGCCCGCCAGGACGGCATCTTCGCCGCCCCCGAAGGCGCCGCCTGCTTCGCAGCCCTCGACCAGCTCCTAAAGTCGGGCTTCCTCACGCCCGATCAGAAGATAGTGGTTTACAATACTGGAGCGGGCTTGAAGTATCTGGAAGCGTACTCCACGCTGTTTCCACGCACGGCGGAAAGCGAAAGCGATAAGCTGGGCGGCCTGATCACCCCCCGTTGAGGAAGTAACTCGATAAGAATGAGCGATAAGAGGGCCGTGATCATCGGCGCCGGTCCAGGCGGTCTGACTGCTGCGTATGAACTACTTACCCGCACCGGCGTAAAGCCCATCGTGCTGGAAAAGAGCGCACACCTCGGCGGCATCTCCCGCACCGTCAACTACAAAGGCAACCGCATCGACATCGGCGGCCATCGCTTCTTCTCCAAGTCGGATCGCGTCATGGATTGGTGGCTTCACATGCTGCCTATGCAGGCCCTGCCCAAGGGCGAGCAGACTGTCACGTACCAGCAGATGAGCCGCCGCGTGGACAGCGGCCCCGGCCCCGACGCCGAATCCGAAGACAACGTCATGCTGCTGCGCCCCCGCCGCTCCCGCATCTACTATCTGCGCCGCTTCTTCGAATACCCCATCACGCTCAGCAAAGACACCCTGCTCGGCCTCGGCCTCTGGCGCACCCTCCGCATCGGTGTGAGCTACGTCCTCAGCGCCCTCTTCCCCCGCAAAAGCGAGCAGACCCTCGAAGACTTCTTCATCAACCGCTTCGGCCGCGAACTCTATCTGACTTTCTTCAAGAGCTACACGGAGAAAGTGTGGGGCGTCCCCTGCAACCAGATCAGCGCCGCCTGGGGCGCCCAGCGCATCAAGGGACTCTCCATCTGGAAGACCCTCCTGCACGCCGTGAAAAAACTGAGCGGAAACGGCGCCGATCTGGCACAAAAAGCCACCGAAACGTCGCTGATTGAGCAGTTTTTGTACCCCAAGCATGGCCCCGGCCAGATGTGGGAGGAGGCCGCCCGGCGCGTCACCTCGCTCGGCGGCGAGCTCCACATGGGCTACACCGTCGATGGCATCGTCACCGCCAACGGCCAGGTTACTGGCGTCCGAGCCACCCACCAGGCCACCGGCGAGAGCCATCTCTTCGAGGGCGATTACTTCTTCTCCACCATGCCCATCCGCGAGTTGCTCGATTCGTTCGACACTCCGCCCCCAGCCAACGTCCTGGAGGTCAGCCGCGGCCTCATCTATCGCGACTTCCTCACCGTCGGCCTGCTCATGAAAGACTTGAAGATTCATGACCAAACCCCGCAAGGAAAAAAGCTGGTCGCCGACAACTGGATCTACATCCAGGAGCCGGACGTGCAAGTGGGCCGCCTCCAGATCTTCAACAATTGGAGCCCTTATCTGGTCGCCGATCCCGCCAAGGTCTGGATCGGTCTCGAGTACTTCTGCAACGACACTGACGCCCTCTGGCAGATGCCCGATGCCGAGCTGATCGCCTTCGCTACCGAGGAACTGGCCCGCATCGGCATCATCGACGCCGCCGCCGTGGAGGACGCCACCGTCATCCGCATGGAAAAGACCTATCCTGCCTATTTCGGTTCCTACGACCGCTTCGACGAGATCCGCTCCTTCGTCGACGGCATCGAAAACCTCTTCCTGATCGGCCGCAACGGCATGCACCGCTACAACAACCAGGATCACTCCATGCTCACCGCCATGATGGCCGTGGACAACATTGCCGCCGGCGTCAAGGACAAGGCGCCGCTCTGGGACGTCAACACCGAGACGGAATACCACGAAGAGAAAAAGTAGGCACGGCAACCAGCCGCGCACGAGGGGCTACGGCTTCGCGCTCCGCCGCTCATCGACCTTCTGGCACTCCGGGCGAAAACACAGAATAGAAGCTCTTCCCATGGCGCGCCACATGTTCGCGCAGCGCCTCGCTCTGGATAGTGGCGTGCCGCAGAAGATCAACTGCCACCGGCAACCCGATGTCCTCGATGCGCGCGGCAATTCGCGCCTCGTCTTCCAGTGTCAGCAAATCGCCGAACAGTGCCAGATCAATATCGGAAGCGGGCGACCATGTCCCCATGGCGCGGGAACCAAACAGGACTGCGCGCTCCACTTGGGGAAACCCGGCCAACACTTCACAGATTGCCCCGCGCTGGCGGGCCGTGAGTCCGTCGTTCATGCGCCGGGTTTCTTCTGGCGGAGCGCCAATACCAGTGCACCCAGCAGCGGAGCGTAGGAGTCTTTGATGAGCCGCTCGGCTTCGCTGGCCGTCCGTTTGTCGTAGGTGTGGCTGAGACGGTTGCGGCTTTCGAGCGCCACCAGCCAGAGTTCGGGATTCTCAATCAGCCCGGCTGCGAACGCCTGCCGGATGGCGTCCCGCGGAGAGTGGATTTCATATCCTTCGTAGGACAACAGATCCTGGAGGGTCTTCCAGGCCAGCTCAAAGGTGAACTCGAACATCTGCACCAGGCCGGCCAATTCCAAATCCGAGTAGGAGGTTTGGATACACGCCGTGTGGAGTTGCGTCCAGGCGCGCTCGAAGTTTTCGAAGCGCTGCTGCCAGCGGATCTCGTCTTTGTTGGCCATTGCTGCGGAGTGCCAGCGTTCCGACGGTCGCCAGCAAGTCCCACTATACCCGACAAACGTCCATTGTGAGCTCGATCAACGTCCCGACCGCCCGTTCGGTTCCTGCACCAACCGCAGCCAGCAGCCTTACCGGCATCCAAAAGGAGTGCAATGCCATCGGCATCTCGCGCAGCAACGCCGACGCCATCACCGGTCGGCCTTTAGCGCAGCGAGCCTACGCGAGAAGCGGACCAGACCTCTGAGTTGGCGTAAGCGCGCGTAGGCCTGGGAGGCAGCCTCCAGTTCCAAACCGATGCGAGCAGTCTGAGTGATCCCGCTACCAGTGGCGCACTGTGCCTTTTCGAGAAGTTCAGGCGGCACCTCAATGGCGATCTTCCCAGGCGTTTCCATGACGTCCCAAACAAGGCTACCGAGGACCATCGACCGCGAACTCAGCGACATGGCGGCCGAAGCACCAGACAGGCAGCCATCGGTCGGTCTACAAACAATTCGCGCACTCCTATCGATTCGGCGCGGCTCCGTTTGACGGATCAGCAGAGGGCCAGTGCGAAAGCGGGCGACCACGATCCAACCGCGCTCCCGATGAGAGTTCATCCCAAAGGCGATTCCCCAATGCGATTCATGGTCATCGTCCAAGCAACCCCGGAGACCGAAAAACCGGGCGCCCTTCCCGATCTGCAGCTCATGCCCGAGATGGTTTGGCGCGCACGTCGGATTCTCCGGCACATCTCGCACCGTCGTCGACGGCCCCTTCACCGAGGCCAAGGAGCTCATCGCCGGCTACTCGATCCTGCACGGATGGAAGACTTCGCATCCATCCTGACCGAAGAGCAGATCCAGCACAAAGTAGAGAAACGGGCTGAACTGCCCAATCAGACGGCCACTCAACCGTAGTCCCGCAGCGAACCTCTGCCGGCGAAGCCCACGGCGCCCGCTGGGCTGGCCGCGGGCGTTCGTCAAGCCTCATCTTAGCGACTCAGGCTCCAGCACCAGCACTGCATCCTCCCAGCCAGCGGGCGGCCTCAGATTTGACGCGCTGGCCGCCGTCAGCACGCCGATCGCTACCGTGTGCCCGTCACGCGGATCGAACCAGTACGCCGGAAGCCCGGCAGCCGCGCCGAGAACACTCAGGCGGAGCGAAGCGCCTTCATTGGTGGGGTAGAACACATACGCCGCGCTCCGGTCTGCGGCCCGGACTGCCACTTTTCGCCGCTCCCCGTTCTCTTCGCCATTGCTGAGAATGGTCTGGTCCGGGACCAGCTTCCACCAGGCCCGTGCTGCCAGAAATCGATGCAGGATGCTCATCTGCCGCGCTCCGGGCGAATCCAGATAGTCGATCTGCTGATGCTGATCCCAGTTCCGGCAGTGGCCATAAGAGTAGCCCGCGGCTCCCGCGAAGAACGCATACCACGCCTGCATCCGGACGTTCCGCGGCGTGGTTGGTGGGAGCTTGCCCGCTGCGTTCCGCTCGTCCTCATAGCTGCCCTCCAGAAACAGCGCCGGCCGCATCGGATCGGTCCTGGCGTATTCAAAGGCGACCCGGGCATACACCATGAGATTGTTATCCGGGGATTCGTTCCGGCTGCCCTGAATTCCGTTCATATCCACCCAGGCGTCTTTCGGAAACCAGACCGATGTCATGGTGTAGGGGTGGTGGGTCATCAAGGTCGTGGAATAGTCGGCTATGCCGTTGAACAGGCTCTCGCCATTCAAGCCGTCCGCCACCCCTCGGCCATCGCACGAAATCCCTCGACCCCAACTCCAACGTTGCCCTCCGAATCCTGGCCGATGCTGAAGATCACGTTCCTCCGGGACCGGAACCCCTCCCCCACCTTACGCCCATATTCGTAAGTCCCATTCAGGTTCTTGAGCGGCCACAGCGTGTCTCTCCGGCCGGGCTCGCCGATCATCACAAGAAACTGCATTCCGCGCTTGTCTGCCTCGTCCGCAATCCACAGCCACCGGCGCCAGTACTCCGGTGTCAATTGCGCGGGTCGGCCATCAACAAACGGCAGATTGCCTTTCGCATCGGTGTGGCTCCAGCTCAGATCACTCGCCGCCCAGGCCCACTGGCCCCAGCTCCTCGCGGCGAATACCTGAATCACCGTGAAGCCCTGTGCCTTTCTCGTATCCAGCACGCGCTGGACCTGCTCGTCGTTGTGCTTGTTCAGAACCCACTCGGTCGCGCCCAGCCACAGGAACGGCTTTCCTTCCGCGGTTTCCAGGTATCGTTTGGTGGCGCTCACGCGCAGATCGGTGGCGCCTTCGGCCGTCGGGGTGTTCAGCAGGAAAAGCACGACGGCGAGCGTCGCAACGGACTGGGATCGGCTCATGACTTTCCTTTCAAACCGGTGCACCGGATTGCGATCCGGAGTGTCATCCGCAAAACCGCCGCTACGCGGAAGACGATAGGCTTTCACTCGGTTGGCGGTGCTCCGCGGTCGCGATCGGGCTGCAACGGGCGGCTGCCATATTATGTCAAACTGCCTGCGCGGACGGCTCTAGGACCGCTGCTCTTGCATCCACAGATCGGAAACGGGTGTGCTCGGTAGCAGTGTCCGCCACCCATCCGCATCAGTCCCCATCACGCCCTGCACCGCGCCATCGAGTTCGTCTGGCGCATCGAATCCGCGCGCGTCAGCGGCGCACTCACCCGCCTCACCCGCGACGTCGGCCTCACCGAAGATCTCGCCCAGGAGGCGCTGCTCGCCGCGCTCGAGCAGTGGCCGCAATCCGGCGTGCCCGACAATCCCGTCGCCTGGCTCACCGCCACCGCCAAACGCCGCGCCATCGATCTCTTCCGCCGCAACGCCGTCGCCCGACGCAAATATCAGGAACTCGGCCGCGAGCTCGAAGCCCTCGAACAGACTGCGCCCGACCTCGATTCCACCCTAGACAGCAACATCAGCGACGACCTCCTCCGCCTCGTCTTCATCGCCTGCCATCCCATCCTCCCCACCTGGGCCCGCGCCGCCCTCACCCCCGAGCCCACCATCGCCCAGCGCATAGCCCGCGCCAAACGCACCCTCGCCGACAGACAATTCCCCTTCAGGTCCCCCGCGGCCCCGTCACCCGGAGGCCTTCGCGTTTGGGTGCGGTAACGGCCGGTCCGGTTACTTGGCACTCTGCGTCCGGCGATGGTGGGGTGAACGCCTGGGCACGCGGCTGCCACACGCGGCATGGATCTCGGCATCCGGACGCGCTACTCGGTTCCCCCATCCGGCCTTCCCACGGACACGCGGTTCGGTCAGCGGCTCCTCAATCGGAATCGCATCCGTTTGCCCGATTCCGTCTGCGCGAGCGAATGCGGCAGGCTGACATCCTCTGAGTAGCGCGTGGCGCAGTCAAGCTTCCAAGCAGAAGCGGTTTCTGCTGCTTGACGGACAGATGGCCGTCGGGCCTTCGCTACGGTATCGGCTCTCGCCCGCTTGCCTTGGCGCTCGCTCAAGTCGATCCGTGCTTTGATCTGCTCGCCTCAGACGCCATCGTGCCTGTGAATGGCTGGCTATCCGAAGGATGAGCAGAATGCCGACCTCAAGGCGCCTGTGAAGCTCTTCCGCATAGATCGGCACGGATATGACCAAAGAGAGTGCCATCCGGTTCCTCTTCGGCGATCAGCACGAACATCTGGGGCAACCGAACGCCTGCGCCCGTTCCAACGGCGTCGTCCCGCCCTCGTCGAAGTGAAAACGGCGCAGCCGCGGCCATCCTGTCCCGCCACAAGTGCGTACCCGTGGGACGGGACAGGATGGCCTATTTGCTACCCGCCGGCATCAAAGCCGAGGCCGTCAGGCCGACGGGTTTCTCCCTATTGGTACTGCGGAGTAAAACTCCAGGACCAGAAGTTCGTAGCCGTAAGAATGTCCAGCCCCGTCGGGGTCGCGAAGCGGGAGCCTCTTCCACTGGCAGTCACGGAGAACGTGCCACGGGTAACGATGTTAATGCCTCCGGCGCCGATCACGCCGCTGGCGGGGAGTTGCGAGAGAATGTTCGCCGGCACCGTGAACTGGCCGGCGGAAGTGTTCTCAATGCAGACAAACGCGCTCCCTTGTACGCCGGTGCCCTGCGAATTGGGCGCGACGCTAGCGCCCACAATTGTCAGCACGGTGGAGGGCTCGCCCCCAGTCCACCGAACGGTGAATCCGCCGCTCCGGTTGATCACCTTGAAGTCATCCGGATTGTTGGTGACCACCAGATCTGGAACGATATCCATCGCGCCGCTAAACCCGCCGACATCGGCTCCGCCTGGACCCGTAAAGGTATACCGTCCCGGGGCGAGGTAGGTGTTCGGTACATTCAACGCATTGTACGTATATCCAGACGCTTGAATGCTCTGCCGCAACGCCGATTGGTTGCCATTGGGGCCGCTGGAGCCGATCTGCGGACCGGCATCCAGGCCCACGGACGTGATGTTGGGGTAAGGGTTGAAAACCGTGGCCGCATTGTAGACAACACAGCTCCCCGGCGTTGGATTCAAGTTCGGAAACCCTGACGGTAGCTCGCCGCGAAGTGACTTGCCGAGATCGGCGCCTCCAAACCGGCTGAATTGAGCCGAGAATGTATCCAGCTTCGTCATGGCCGTCACCGCGGTCACGCCGCCCGCGCCGAAACTGTCTGTCGTTGCGTAGGCAGTGGCTCTGGTGAGCGTCAGCGCACCCGCGGAGTAGCTGCCTCTGGCAGCCCAGCTCTCGATTTCGGCTGGTGTGGGTGCCGTGTCAGTGCTGACAGGTCCCCCGCCACCGCCCCACCGCTTCCACTGGTGATGACGGGCGCTCCGCTTTCAAAGTAAGCCGGGGAGGAAGTGAACGCTCCACTGGAACGGGCCCGTAGCGCGATGAAGGCAATCGTACCCGAGGATACGTAGAACTCTGCAAGCCCCCGCTTCCCTGCAGTCGTAGGAAACTGCTCCGGCAAGACAAAGGCAAGGTGCCCTTGCGCGGGTAGCTGAAGCTGGAGGTTGGCCGTAGTCGTTCCGTCGTCGGCGCGAATGTTCACGGTGATCGATTCGGAGTTTGCGTTAGGATTCACAATCGCTACCGGCGTGACCAGACCCGAGCCCGTGTCGTTGTCGAACGGCACCAGGAGGCGGCCCGCGGCCGAAACCGCTGGCGCAGTAACATCCTGGGTCGAATTCGCCGTACGGGCCGTGAAGATGGCGTAGCCGTTGACGCCAGGACTAGCCGTCAATTCCGCATAGCCCTGGGAAACGGCACTCGCCGTGCCCGGCGTTTGAAGAAAGATCGTCGAACCGGCCGGAATATTCAGGCTGGACGTAGACACGTTTTCCAGGAAGGGCAGATTCCACGCCCCCGTCGCTCCGCCTGAGCCTGTGATGGAGAGTCTGAAATTCAACGAGGCCGGCAGGTTGCTCGTCGTCGTGTTGGTCAGGACAATGGTCGTTGACCAGGTGCCGCCGTCGGCAACCTGAGGGATTATCTGCACCTGTGGATTGGAGGCGGGCGGATTGGTGACTGTCCCACCGATGATGGGTTGCCCGGTCTGGGGGTACGCCGGCGCCGAAGCAAATGCTCCCGCATTGAAGCGCAGCGCAATGATGGAGAAGGTGCCGGACGTCGTGTAAAACTCGGCTAGACCACGCTTACCCGTGGTCGCCGAGGACAGGTCTGGCAGGACGAGCGCCTTATGCCCCCGCGCGGGCATTGGAAGGGTGCCCGTGCTCGTGGCTCCATCCGTGGTTTTGATGTTGACCTGAATCGTCTCAGCGCTTGCGTTCGGATTTGCCACGGCCACGGCCGTAACGAGACCTGATGTGTTATCGAATGGCACCAGGATCCGATTGGCTGCCGCGGCAGCCGGCGCCGTGCCGTCCTGAACACTTGCCGTCTTCTGCGTGAAAATGGCATAACCCACCACCCCGGAACCGGCGTCCAACTCTCCCCAGCCTTGCGTCACCGCGGTGGCAGTGCCCGGCGTGTGCAGGAACATCGTGGAACCCGCGGCCAGATTGAACGTGGGAAGCGACACACCTTCAAGGAACGTCGGTGTCCATGCCTCTGTCGTTCCATCGTTGGCAGCCGTACCCCGATTGAACCGCAAGGTCACCGGCTGCGAGGCTGTCGTCTTGTTCGACAGCACAATCGTCGTGGACCAACCTCCGCCGTCGGCAACCTGCGGGATGATCTGCACCTCCGCCAATGCCGGCAGCAGCCCCACCAGCAGGCAACAAGCCGACAGGCGCGCCACGTACCTGAGTGCTAACGGTCTGTTAGTCATGGACGTCCTCCTTCTTCAGCGAGCTTCAACGATCAAACGACGATCAGGTCGACGCCAAATTATACCTAGTCCTTCCAAGACATTTCTGCATGGTACTGTTCTGAAGCGATATCACGTCGCACAGGAGAACTTTCGGGAGACCTCCCTCATCGTAGACGATCGGCATACCACCGCCGCTCCGAAAGGAATTGCAGGCACGGCCTAAGTTGTTTTCATGAACGCTTTCGAAGAAGTTGTCTCGCGGGCGCATCCAGCGTGATTCGTCAGCGCAACGCCGTCAGCGAAGATCTGGCCGCGCTGAAATGCCAAGTCTCAACAACGCGGGTAAGACGGCCAAGTGTTCTTTGCTCCATTGCCAGAGTGGCGCGGACATCGCAGCGAAAAGCGGTGAGCCATGATCATTTCGTAGACTTGACGTCAACGTTGTGATACGCCTCGATCCACCATCGACCATCGCGCCTCACGAAAACCTCCATCAACTGCGTCCTCACCACGCCATCGGGTGGTACGACAATGCCAGGTGGCATTGTCGTAACGCCGCGCACTTCGTTGTCGATGTCTACTATCGCAACGTCTGGCATGACGAAGCGAATGCGTCGGATTCCATGGTGTTTGGTGGTGCCTTTGTAGAAGGTTTCCAGGATCTCGGTGTGTCGCTTCGCGAAGGCCGGCGCTCCGTATAGGACCATCCCAAAGAGATTCGTGAACGAGGCTTCCGGCGCGAGATGCCGAGCGTAGGCTTGCCCATTGCCGGCGTTCCAGGCGACAACCTGATCCGCCACGATGGCTCGGATCGGCGCTTCCAACGCGGCATCTTGAGCGAACGACACTCCAGCAGGCGCGGCCAGTAGAATCATCAGCGCGATACTGAGCGATTGCGTCATATGAGATTCCTCCCGCTCGGCGGCCGCCACTGCGATTGATTGGTGCGCCGAGTGGATACACCGGGGGGTGTCGTTCGCCCCCGCCCCATTACACCCCGTAGGAGCATACTGCAACGGCCCGCCATTCGGTGGACCATCGCCCACCGATGTCCCAGCGTTGCGGTCGAGTCGACGGTAAGTCGCCTTCACTGCCCTAGCCGATAGACGCCTCGGAGCGCGGCGCGGTGGATGACTGACACGCGGCGGTTACAAACCTAGCGTTAGCTGGGACGTCACCGATTGGAATGGGGCCCCGTCGCGAAAGGAGCCGTCCAATGCCATCATCCGATGAGGGCGATCTCGATGTTTTGATTCAAACCGGTATACACGACCCTATCGCGATTGGCCTGGCAGAAAACCTGCGAACAGCAGCAGGGATACCCCTCTTCAAGATGGATCGAAGTGTGGCCGCCCGCCACGAGAGTGGCAACGTGCTCGGCTGGTGGAGCTTTCACGTGCCGAGGGAAGCGGAGGCTGAAGCTCGCACGATCCTGCAAACCGGTGAAGAGATGAAATAGGGGCTCTGAGCGAGAATCTGACGGTTTTGCCTCCAAGAATGAGTATGGTCAGACCGTAAGGGGGGAGACGCCCAATGAGTCCCGCTATCGGTAAGTCCGATCGAAGGCCCGATCGGTAGCGGCACCGCTACAGATCCTGCCCGATTCCAAGTGCCTACCATGTTTCAGCCCGACTTTGAACCTATAATGGTCGAGAATCTCTCTTCTCGGAGACTTGACTGCGCCACGCTCTACTCAGAAGATGCCAGCCTGCCGCTCTCCCAGGTGCAGCCGTATTCGGTATCGCATTGTTCATCCGCATGCACACGCCCAGCCGGATGCGAGCCGGTTGCGAGACCACGTGAGACCGCGGCACCCGCAGACGGAACCGGGCAACCGGAGGCGATTCCGATTGGGGTGCCGCTGACCCAACCGCGTTTCCGTGCGTTGGCCGGATGGGGAAAGCGAGCAGCGCGGCCGGAAGCCGAGATCCGTACCGCGTGGGGCAGCCCATGCCCAGGCGTTCACCCAACCGTCGCCGGAGGCAGAATGCCAAGCGACCAGACCGGCCGTTGCCGCACCCAATCGCGAAGGCTTCCGGGTGACGCGTTCGGCCCCAGATTCACCAATTCGGGGAGGGGGCAGTTTCAAAACTTCCTATCTCTAATCCCCGAAGCCGATTGGCCCCGCATCGTCATCCTCATCCCCTCCCAGGTCATCCAGCTCAACCGCGCCGTAGCCGTCTCCATGGCCCAAGTCCCCCAGGCCGGCCTCCCACTCGTGGACGCCCTCGCCACCGGACTCGCCCTCGCCCGCTACCATGTCCTCCCCGCCGTCCGTGGCGACCTCCTCCTCGACCGCGCCGCAAGGTGTGAGATGGACCCAACTCATCGGGGAAGTGACGCTGGCCCCTCAATCCCCCCGCAACACCCCGGCCACATCCACCTGCAACGCCCGTCGCGCCGGCCCCACGCCTGCCGCCACCGCCGCCGCCAGAAACACCACCACCGCCCCCAAATAAGCTACCGGATCCAGATGACTAACCCCGTGTAGCGCGCTCTTCAGCAACGCCGACACCCCTGCCGCCCCCATCAGCCCGACACCCAATCCAATCCCCACCGGCATCGCAAACCGTTTCGCAATCGGCCCCACCACCTGCAGCGGGCTCGCACCCAACGCGATCCGAATCCCGATCTCCTTCATCCGTCGCGAAATTGTGAACGACACAAGCCCCACAATCCCCAAACACGCCAAAACCAGCGCTACCCCGCCCATGACGCTCACCGCCATCGCCGACCGCCGCGCCGAATCCACCTTTCGCAAATACGCCCCTTTCAACAAAGACACCTCCGGCACTACCTGCCCGTCAATGCCCTTCACCACCTCCCGCAAATGCGTCGCCAGTCCCTCCGCCGGGCCGCTCGCTCGCACCAGTACGCTCATCCCCGTTGCGTTCCTTTCGTCGTACAACTCGTAGACATCCCCGCCACCGCCCTCCTCCACCGCCATCAAGCGCGCATCCGCCGCAACTCCCAGCACCGTCAGCCGCCGGTCCCCCATCTCCAACTCCCGTCCCAATGCATCCTCCCCGGGCCACCGGAACCGCGCCACCACATCACTCACCACCACCGCATCCCGGTCGCCCCGCTCGAGCGCCCGGCCCCGCAGTATCTGAATCTTCACCGTCCCGAAAAAGCCAGAATCTACCGCGTGCAACGACGCGATCATCGAGCGCCCCTCTCGCTCAATAGTCATCGTCGTCCGCCTCCCGCCCAACGGAGGTGTTGCCGACAGACCCACCGCCTCAATCCCCGCAGTCCCCCGCAGCCGTTCCTTCAACGTCTCCAAAAACACACCCGCCGCCGCGGGCGCGTACCCATGTGATCCTAGCCGCGCATCCACCGCCACCACCTGTTCAAACTCGAATCCCAGGTCCGCCGCCACCGCCTTCTCCAGCGCCCTGACCAATAACCCGGACACCACCAGCAGCACGCAGCTCGACGCCACTTGCGTCCCAATCAGCACCTGCCGCATCCCCATCGCGGCAAACCGCTGCCGCGCAATCTGCATCGCCGGCGCCAACCCGAACAGTAGCGCCGCCACGAACCCCGCCACCGTCGCGAATCCCGCCACCCGCCAATCCGGAGTCAGGTTCACCCACGCCGGCGCCTCCGTCCACACCAACAGCACCCGCAAGACCACCCAACCCAGCCCGACTCCCGCCACCGTTCCAATGCCGGCCAGTAACGCGCTCTCCGTCAGTAGCTGCCGCACCAGCCGCCCGCTCCCCGCTCCCACGGAGATGCGAATCGACATCTCGCGTTCCCGCGCGCTGCCCCGCGCCAGCAGAAGGCTCCCCAGATTCCCGCAGGCCACCGCCAGAATCAGAAAAGCCAGCGTTCCGATCAACGCGAAAACCGGCAGCAGCTTCTCCCGGAACGTTTGCTGCGGCCCGCTGGCCCGGGTCATCCCGCCGGCGTTTTGCACCACTCCACCCGGTTCTGTAATCAGCCGCTCGTTTTCCCAGATACTCCCCGGCTCCTGTTTCCGTAACTCGGCAGCCAGCAACTGCAACTCCTGCTCCGCCACCGCCGCGCTCGTGCCTGGCGCCAGTCGCCCCCACATGTCCACACTCCCGTCACTCGCCGAAAAGTCACTCAGGATCTTCGACCCGGTCACATATCTCGGCTTCTGCCCGATCGGCAGCCATAGATCCGGCTGCTGCATCGTCAGCCCGCTGAAATCAGCCGACGCCACACCGACAATCCTCGCAACCTGCCCGTTCAGCTTGATCAGCCGCCCCACCACTCCGGCATCCCCGCCAAATTGCCGCTCCCAGTACCCTGCTCCCAATACCACCACCAGTTCGCCCGATCTCTCGTCCAGCGCCGGATCCAGCACCCGCCCCATCCGCGCCGTCCCCCCTAGCTCCCGCATTAGGTTCGAACTCACAAAGTGCGCCTGCGCCGAACCGCCATCTCCATCCACCGTGAGCTTCGAATAGTGCAGCGCCAGCACCGCCGTCAAGGTCCGCGCATGGTCGCGGTAAAACGCAATCGCCGGATACGGCACATCGGACCAGTACTTGCCCGGCGCGCTCCTGTGGACTCGCACCAGCGTCTCCGGCGACCGCACCGGCAGAGTTCGCAGCATCATCAGGTTGAAAAAGCTGAAGGCGGCAATATTCACCCCTATTCCCACCGCCAGCATCACCACTGCGCTGATCGTAAACCCGGGCGACTTCCACAATTGCCGCGCGGCAAACCGCAAATCCTGCAGCATCGCATCGACCCACGTCCAGCCCCATACATCCCGCGACTGCTCCCGCAGCGACAGCTCATTCCCC
The DNA here is from genome assembly GCA_016721425.1 of Bryobacterales bacterium. Taxonomy (GTDB): domain Bacteria; phylum Acidobacteriota; class Terriglobia; order Bryobacterales; family Bryobacteraceae; genus Paludibaculum. The sequence goes on from JADKID010000007.1 coordinate 621,593, forward strand.
AACCGGATCTGCCCACCCTCCGGACCTCCGTCGCGTTCCGCCATCTCCCGGTGGAACGCCATTTCATCCGCCAGCTCAGCGTCCCGCTGTTGCCGCTGTAGAAGGTATTGGAGCCTACGCCAGATCTCATGCATGTCAGGCAACCTCTCTCCTCAAGCCATCCGCAGAACGGCCTGGATCGCCCCGTTCACTCGCCCGTACTCTTCCAACTCAGCCGTCAGCTGCTGCCGCCCCGCCGCCGTCAGGCTGTAGAACCGGACCTTGCGGTTGGTCTCGGAGATCCCCCATTCCGCCGTCGCCCATCCCTTCAGAAGCAACTTCTGCAACGCCGGATAGAGCGAGCCTTCCTCGACCGTCAAAACCTCGGCCGAAAGCACGTGGATCTTCTGCGCAATCGCGTACCCGTGCAACGGTGCACCCTGCAGCACCCGGAGGATCAACAGAACCAGTGCACCCGAAGGCATCTCAGATTTAGGCATCTTGGACATAGGCATATACTACCTATGCATAGAATGCCATGTCAAGTAACAAGAAGCCCCAGTCCCACCGTCTGTCGCCATCCGATTTCATCCGCGTTCATCTTAGCCGCCGACTTGTCCGCCGTAACCATGTAAAGGCGGAAGCCATGCGAAGGCTCGCCCGCATCCCATTTCGCCCCCCCAGCCAAAGTCATTCACAACCCCAAATCCCCCACCGTTTTACTGAAACTAAACCACTTACCGCCCATCCCACCGCGAAAAAGTTGACACCCCGTAGTACACTCCAACCGGGAGCTACCGCCATGTCCTTACTCAAAATGTCCGAGAAAAAACTCGCCGCCAATCGCGCCAACGCCCGCCTCTCGCGCGGCCCCACTTCCCCCGCCGGCAAGGAAAAGGTCTCCCGCAACGCCTGCCGCCACCACCTCTACGCCCGGAAACATCTCCTCCCCCCCGAATGGGAAGCGCGCATCTGGGACACAGCCGACCGTGTCTCCGCCGACATCGAAAACCCATACGAGCGCGCCGCCGCCGCCCGTTACAGCTTCTTCATCCTGTGGCAACTCGAACTCTTCGCCCTCGAAGCCCGCCTCATCAATGAGTCCATCGCCCGCCATGGCTGCCCACACCGGGGCGCCCATGCCTATTTCATGACCGACCCCCTCGCCCTCCCCATCCAGGACCGCTATCAGAGGCTCTTTCGCCACATCGAACGCGCCCGAAAACTCTGGGAAGCAGAAAAACGCAATTTTGATCCCGGCCGATCAATCCCACAACTCACTGAAAACACAACACCGGCGACCGCCCCGGAAACCCTCGTCATGGCCGCCGGAGCCAGTGCCGGCAGCGCCACCGGTCCCATCACAGCGCCCGCCCGCCAGCACCCGCTGACTATCGTCGGAGCGCTGACCCTCAATCCCGATCAGCCTAGCCCCTTTCGATTGTGGTATCAACAAATTGGGCCCCAAGCCTGCCAATTTTTTGAACAACTTACCCACGGGAACCGTCTTAGGAATCAATGAAGGCCATATTTGTTTGCGGTGAGGCGTCCCGGATCGCCTCCGTCATACTCTGTGCAGCTCTGCTCGTCGCACCCTCCGCCTCCGCGCAGACAGCAGTCCGGATCGATTCAGGCATCGGCAAGATGGGCTGGCTCACCAACCCCTACCGCACCAGCAGCGTCCCCAACGTCAATCTGGCCAATACCGCCAGGCTCCAGTCGCTCATCCGCGCCGGCAACCTCTATCTCTCCGCCGCCGACGTGGTGGCCCTCGCCATCGAGAACAATATCGATGTCGAGGTCCAGCGCTATGCGCCCCTGCTCGCCCGCCAGGTGCTCAAACGCGCCCAGGCCGGCGGCGTCCTCCGCTCCGTCGGCACCGGCGTCGCGGCCGGTCCCCAGAGCGTCAGCCTCCAGGGCGTCAACGTCAGCGCCAGCGGCCTCGGCAGCGGCGGCGGCGTCTCCTCCGGCGGCGGTATCCTCACCCAGCTCGGGCCCGGCATCCCTTCGCTCGATCCCACGCTCTCCGCTTTCGCCAACTTCTCTCATAGCACCTCCCCGCAGAGCAATACGTTCCTCACCGGCATCACCTCCTTCGTCGCCGATACGCGCACCTATCAGGCGTCTTATAGCCAGAACTGGAGCTTCGGCCTCACCGCCTCGCTGGCCTACTCCTCCACCCGCACGGCCGTCAATAGTAAGAACTTCACGCTCAACCCCTACACCTCCGGCAACCTCGATCTCCAGATCACCCAGAACCTCCTCCAGGGCTTCGGCTCCGCCGTCAATACCCGCAACATCCGCGTCCAGAAGAACAACCTCAAGGTGACGGACCTCCAGTTCAAGCTCCAGCTCATCACCACCGTCTCCGCCGTTCTCAACCTCTATTGGGATCTCGTCAGCTTCCAGCAGGACGTCCAGGCCCGCGAGCAGGCAGTCCGCACCGCCGAGCAGCTCTACAACGACAACAAGCGCATGGTGGAAATCGGCACCCTCGCCGAAATCGAGGTCACCCGCGCCGAGTCCCAGCTCTACGCCACCCGCCAGGATCTCGTCATCGCCCGCACCAATCTGCTCCAGCAGGAGACCGTCCTCAAGAACGCGCTCTCCCGCTCCGGCGTCGCCACCTCCGATATCGCCGACGTCCACATCATCGCGCTCGAGCGCATCGTCATTCCCGCCAGCGATGAAAAGACACCCGTCGATCAGCTCGTCGCCGAGGCCCTCGAAAAGCGCCCTGAAATTCAGCAGTCGCGCCTCAATCTCCAGTCCAATCAGATGAACCTCGTCGGCATCAAGAGCTCCCTCAAGCCCACGCTACAGGCGTTCACGCAGTTCACCAACAACGGCCTCACCGGTGAGCTCACCGAGCTCGGCATCATCGCCGGCGGCGTCAATTCGCCCTTCGTCGGCGGCTACGGCAACCTGCTCGGCCAGATCGCCCGCCGCAACTATCCCAACTATTCAGCCGGCGTCTCGCTCAATATCCCCATCCGCAACCGCGCCGCCCAGTCCGATTACGCCACCAGCCTCATCGAGATCCGCCAGAACGAGCTCGGCCTCCAGAAGAGCGTCAATCAGATCCGCGTCGATGTCCAGAACGCCGTCATCGGCCTCCAACAGGCTCGCGCCCGCTGCGACGCCGCCGCCAAGTCCAGCGCTCTCGCTCAGGAAACTCTTGAAGCCGATCGCAAGAAGTATGCTCTCGGTGCCGGCACCGCCTTCCAGGTGGTCCAGGATCAGCGCGATCTCGCCACCGCCCAGAGCGCCGAGGTCCAGGCCCTCGCCAACTACACCCACGCCCGCATCGCCTTCGATCAGGCCGTCGGCCGCACTCTCGAGATCAACAAGATCTCCGTCGAAGAGGCCATGGGCGGCCTCACCACGGCGCCCCCCAGCGCCATCCCTGCCTCCGCGGGTACGGAGGTGAAGAAGTGAGCAGCCTCACCGTCCGGCAGTCTCTCGCCATCGTCCTCAGCGCCACGTTCTCGCTCTCGCCTGCCCTCGCCCAGAACTCGTCCATCGAGCCCATCCGCCCCGTCGCGTTTGTCCTCCAGCGCCCCTATATGGCGGTGGAGGTGCCTCCCGCCCGCCTCGCCGATTCGCAACGCTTGGGCGGCCTCCTCAAGGCAGGCAAACTCTATCTCACGGCCGCTGACGCCGTCGCCCTCGCCCTCGAAAACAATATCGATATCGAAGTCTCCCGCTACTCGCCCATCTCCGCCATCTGGCGCCTCAACCGCGCCCAGGCTGGCGGCGCCCTCCCCGGCGTCCCTAGCGGCTCCCAGCAGGCCAGCTCGGTCGCCAGCGGCCAGGGCGTCCTCGGCTCCCAACAGGCCGCCGGTGTCGGCGGCGGTGGCGGTGGCGCCGGTGGCGGTGGCAACGGCGGCAATGCCTCCATCTCCCAGGTCGGCCCCGTGACCCAGAACCTCGATCCCACCATCAAGGGCAGCGTCGGCTTCAGCCACCGCAGCGTCCCCCAGCCCAATAATGTCCAGAGCGCCACGCCCGTCCTGGTCCAGGATTCGCGCTTCTACAACGCCTCTATCCAACAGGGCTTCCTCACCGGCGGCACCGCTACCATCACATACAACCAGAACTACCTGAAGGAAAATTCGCCCACCAACGTGCTCAATCCGTCCGTGGCGCCGCGCCTCCAGCTCAGCTTCCAGCAGAACCTCCTCCGCGGCTTCGGCATCGCCGTCAACGCCCGCAACATCACCGTTGCCAAGAACAACCTCAAGACCACGGACCTCAACTTCCGCACCCAGGTCATCGCCACCGTCGTCCGCACCCTCAACGCCTACTACGCCCTCGTCGCCAGCCACGAAGACCTCAAGTCCAAACAGGCCGCCTACGATGCCGCCGCCCAGCTTCTCAAAGACAGCAAGCGCCAGGTTGAGATCGGCACCATGGCCGGCGCCGATCTCATCAAGATCGAGGCCCAGGTCGCTACCGCCCAGCTCAATTTCGTCAACACCGATACCAACCTCCAGCAGCAGGAGCTGACGCTCAAGAGCCTCCTCAGCCGCACCGGCATCTCCGACCCGCTGCTCGCCGTCGCCCGCATCGTCCCTCTCGATCGCATCGTCATGCCCGACAAGGACGAATTCCCCGCCCTCCCGGCCATGGTCGAAACCGCCCTCGCCAATCGCGCCGATCTCGCCGCCCAGCGCGCCAATATCGTCAACTCCGAACTGAGCACGCTCGGCACCAAGAGCGGCGTCAGGCCCACCATCGTCGCCTTCGGCAATGCCACCAACGCCGGCCTCGCCGGCACCGGAGTCCAGGTCCCCGGCCTCGCCCCGCCCAACCCCTACTTCGTCGGCGGCCTCGGCACCGCCCTCGGCCAGGTGTTCCGCCGCAACTTCCCCTCCCAGAGCATCGGCATCTTCGCCCAGGCCCCCATCGGCAACCGCCAGGCCCAGTCCGATCTCGCCATCGATCAGCTCCAGCTTCGCCAAACCGAGCTCTCCGTCGCCAAGGACGTCAAGCAGATCCAGGTCGATGTGCTCAACGCCGTCGTCTCCCTCCAGCAGGCCCGCGCCCGCTACGAGTCCGCGGTCAAGAATCGCAGCCTCGCCGAGCAGCTCCTCAAGGCCGAGCAACGCAAGTTCTCCCTCGGCGCCTCCACCCCCTATGAAGTGATCCAGCAGCAGCGCGATCTCACCACCGCCCAGTCCAATGAGGTCGCTACCCTGGTGGCCCACTCCAACGCTCGCATCCGCCTCGATCAGACCCTCGGCACCATCCTCGAGACCAACCACATCTCCGTCGCCGACGTCCTGAAAGGCCAGATGCCGCCCGCAAAATAGCCCGCATGCCGCCCGACCCCGAGGCCCGCGCCATCGCCAGGCTGATCGCCCAGATCGACGACCTCGATGCCTGGCGGGACCGTGTCGGCCGTCGCGTCATCGCCATCTTCCTCGTCACCTTCGCCGCCGCCCTCAGCCTGCTGGTTTACGTGGCGCTCAACGGCCCGCCGCCAACCACGCCTCGATCGCGGCCAGCGTCGATTCCCGAACGCTCTGATTGCAGACCCCCTGCACCTCTTCCAGCACCCACCACCCCGCTCGCGGCGTGATGCAGATGGTCGCCCGCTCCGGCTCGCTCATCCGGTAGAAATACACGTCCCCCTCCAGCACGCGCCAGCCGTAGCCCCCCACGCAGTGGTGCATCGCCGCGCCCTCCGCCGTCAGCTCCTCCTTGGTCCGGATCGCCCGGATCGTCTCCGTCTCCGGCAGCGGAGGCTCACGAAAAACGGTGGGCCACGGCGCCTGCGCCCGGCGCCGATGCCTACCGTCCAGTTCGTCCAGACACCGCTCCATCTCCTCCCCGTCGTCCCACGCCGCCGCCGTCTCCAGAAACGCCTGCGTCACCCTCGCCAGCCGCGCCGGATTCGCCACAATGGCCGCCACAGTCTGATTCAGCCGCGGCAGCCGCCACAGCCGCTCCGCCCCCGCGCTGTGCAGCGCCGAGCGCAACGCCCGCATGGTCTCCACGGAGAGCAGAGCCACCGGCACCCGCCCGAGCAGCCGCACCGTTCGCTCCGTGTCCGGAAACCCCATCTCGCCCACGATGGTACGCCGCCGCAACCCGGTCAGCCGCCGCGCCGCCGCCCACGTCGCAAACTCGCGCTCCCCCGGCCGGAACCGCTCGCGGTACGCCACCAGCCAGCCCATCGCCGGATGGCTCTCCAGCAACTCCTCATAGTGCGGGCCGCAGTAGTTGGCGTGCAGGATCAGCCGCCACTGCCCATGCGAAAAGCCCCGCACCGCCCGCCGCACCCGCTCCGGCCAGCGCGACACCAGGAACCGCGACGCCGCCGATTCCGTGTCCGCCTCCAGTTCCGCCACCCGGATCTCCGGCTCGTACTCGCGCCATCCCGCCGCCTGCGTGTTCCGCCACGCCCCCGCCTTCGGCCCCCACGGCACCATCGACTCGCTCACCGGCGGATTCAGTCGCAATAACCGCCCACCCACAATCTCAACTCGGACGCGCGGCGGCACCACGGGCACAGGCATACAACACCTCGGTCGGGGGAGACGTTCAGGTTACCATGGGGCGCCGTGATATAGTGACGGTCAAATCAGTCCCTTTATGCGACCCTTCTGTCCGGCACTCGTGCTGCTTCTCACGAGTCTTCTCTTCGCCGCGCCCCCCGCCTCCCACCGTGCCGCAGTCTTCTACTTCGGACCGGCCGGCGCCGATCACGCCCGGCAATCGGCGAAGTTCGCCTCGTCCGCAGCCAAACGCTGGTTCACTGTACCCAACTCCACAGCCGAACTGCGCCGCAGCGGCACACTCGATGCGCGCCCAGTCCCAGCCGCCACCGCCGCCAAAGAGCTCGATCAGAATTTCGCCGCCATCGCCCGCGAAGCCGCCGAAACCGATCCCGCGGCCATCGCCCCTTCGCTGGAGGCCGCAGCCCAGTCGCTCACGCAAACCACGGGAATCCGCCTGCTGGTTGTCGTCGTCGAGAGTCCGCCCGCCTCCACCGAGTTCGAGAACTCGCTCAAGCCCATCGTCGAGCTGTGCCAGGCCAATCAGATTCGCGTGTTGATCCTCGATCCCGCCGAGGCCAACGCCAAAGACTCCAACCCTGCACTGGTGCAGCTTGCCAGGTCGTCGGGCGGCCTGCTGATCAGGAATCCGAAACTGCTCGATCAGGGCATCGTCACGCTCTCCGCCGCTTCCCTGCCCGCCGCAGCGCCCGCCGAAACTGCCGTGTCCGATACCACCAGCGTCCTGCCGAAAGAGCTGAAGGTCATCACCCGCTTCGTGCGTTCATCGTCCCAGGGTGTGCAATCGTCCGGCACCGAACTCGGCTCGCCCGTCGGCGGCGCAGCCGGAATGTCGCAAGCCGAGGGCGGTCCCAATGTCAGCAACGTCAGCGGCCCCATGCGCGGGCTCTTCTTCGTCGAGACGCCGTTGAGCGGCTTGAAGTTCGAAACCAACCCGGCCACTAGGACCTATCGGGCTCACGTGCGCATCACGCAGATTGCCCGCAATGCCAAGGGCGCCATCGCCTGGAAAGCGACGAAGGAAGTCTTCGTTCGCGGCCCTCTCAACAATCTCGAAGCTCGCCTCGCGGGCAACCTCTACTACATGAGGCAACTCCAATTGCCCGGCAGCCGCTACACCATAGAGGCCACCGTGGAGGACCTGCTCGCGGGCAAATCCGGCGGCGTGCAGGAGCAGGTGCAACCGGGTCTCGGGCTACCCGGATTCTACGTGAGCGACGCCATGTTCGTGCGGCCGTTCGACGGCAAGTCCGACAAGTTCGAGGCGGACTCCATCCTCGCTTACGATGGCATGGCACTCTCGCCCCTGCTCAGCCCGGTCTTCCGCAGCGGTGGGCCCTTTAACCTCAACCTTTACTTCACGATTTACCCGGATATCAATGGCGCCGATCCCGATATGAGCTTGGAAATTCTCAACAACGGGCGCGTGGTGGGCCGCGCGGCGCTGCCATTTACCGATTCGCTCCGCGATACAACCCGCGATGGCATCGGCGCGTCCAAGGGTGAGCAGAAACGCCAGTTTCCGTATCTGGCGACGCTGCGCGGGGCGCAGCTCGGCCCCGGCGAATTTGAGGCGCGCCTCACTGTGCGGCAGAACCGCAATGTGCTGGTGCGCAGCGTTCCGTTCCGTGTGCTGGGCCCTGGGGAAACGGTGGCGACTGTGGCCGGCGGTCCGTCGGCGCCTCAGCCAGCGGCACAGGCTGACGACGACGCGGCGACATTTGTGATGCCCGAGGTGGACCCGGTGCGTCTCCGCACAGGCGGCACGCAACTCCCGAAAGAGGAACTCGACCGGCTCTGGCAGGAGGCAGGAGCGGCGGCGCGCGGCTACTCGTCCAACCTGCCGAATTTCCGCTGCCAGCGTGAGACACGGCAACTAACGGCGCCAATCAAGAGCCCGGACCAGTTGCGCGAGGGCGATGTCCTGGTCGATGAGCTCACCTACGAGAACAACACCGAGTCCTACCAGCCGCTGCTGGTCAACGGGCTCAAGGCAGACAAGCGCTCAGGCTCGTCGTCCGCCGGAGTCCGCTCCAGCGGCGAGTTTGGCTCGATGCTGAAGGCGGTGTTTAGCGCAGAGGTTGCGGCCACTTACAAGTGGGCCGGCTATGCGATGGCCGGCGGGGCGATGTGCCGGGTGTTCGATGTGGACGTTGCGGCGAAGAAGTCCAACTTCGTGCTCTCGCTCGGCGGCCGGCAGGAAGTGGCCGGCTATTCGGGCCGTCTGTTCCTTGATGAAGAAACGGGCATGGTGCGGCGGCTGACCATTCAGGGCTCCGGTCTACCGAAGGATTTCCAGCTTCAATCCCCCACGTTTTCTCTGGAATACGGCCTGGTCCGCGTTGGGCCGCAGGACTTTCTGCTGCCGCTGCGCTCCGTGCTTCAGGTCAGAAAGAACAAGTCGCTGGTCCGAAACGAGACAGTATTTCGCAACTACCGGAAGTTCGAGGCATCCTCGCAGATCCGCTTCTAAAGTGCTCCGCTGCAAATTCCGATAGCATTGACTGAATGGGTCAATACCTCTGTCTCGATCGCGGCCATGCCGCACCCCTCGGGGCCACTCAGGTGCGCGACCATGTCAACTTCGCCATCTTCTCTCAACACGCCACCGACGTGTGGCTCGGCATCTTTGAACCGGGCGCCCTGGAGCCCTATTCCGAGTTCAAGCTCAATCCGGAATGGAACCGTACGGGCAACATCTGGCACGTCGCACTCGCCGGCCTGCCTGTCGATTTTGAGTACGCCTACCGCATGGACAGGCGGCCGAATTCGGAGCCGCATATTCACCGCTACGATCCAGCCCGCTGGCTGGTGGACCCATACGCCCCGGTGCTGACGGGTGGCGAATTCTGGGGCCCCAAGCCGGACAGCCTGCACCGCCGCAGCGCGCTGCTGCGCGCCGAGTATGACTGGGGCAACGACCGTCCGCTGAACCTGCCGTTGCGGGAATCGGTCATCTACGAGCTACACGTCCGTTCGTTCACACGCCACCCCTCTTCCGGCGTGAGCGCGCCTGGCACCTATCTCGGGCTGACAGAGAAGATCCCCTATCTCAAGCAACTGGGCGTGACAGCCGTTGAGCTCCTGCCGGTCTACGAATTTGAAGAGGCCAATACAGACCGGTTCAATCCGGCGCTGGGCGTCACGCTGCTCAACCTGTGGGGCTATCAGCCCATCGGATTCTTCGCTCCCAACGCCTCCTACGCCACCGACAAGCACCACGGCGCGGCGGTGACCGAGTTCCGCGAGATGGTCCGGCGCTTTCACGATGCCGGCATCGAGGTGATTCTCGATGTGGTGTTCAACCATACGGCCGAGGGCGACGAGCGCGGTCCCACGTATTCCTTCCGCGGCATCGACAACGCCGTGTATTACCTGCTGGACGAGCGCGGCGCCTACCGCAACTACTCCGGTTGCGGTAACGCACTGAACTGCAATCATCCGGTGGTCCGAACACTCATCACGGACTGTCTGCGCTACTGGGTGATGGAGATGCACGTGGATGGGTTCCGCTTCGATCTGGCCAGCGTGCTGGGCCGCGGCGTGGATGGTGAGCCGCTGGCGAATCCGCCGCTGCTGGAGCATCTGGCCTATGATCCGGTGCTGGCCAACACGAAGCTGATTGCCGAGGCGTGGGACGCCGCCGGGCTCTACCAGGTGGGCAGCTTTCCGGCGTGGGGCCGCTGGGCGGAGTGGAACGGCAAGTACCGCGACGACGTGCGGCGCTTCGTCAAATCCGATGAGGGCATGGTGCCCGCCCTGGCCCGCCGCCTCACAGGCTCGCCCGATCTGTATGCCGTGAGCGGGCGGCAGGCGAACCATTCGATCAACTTCATCACCGCCCACGACGGTTTCACACTGGCCGACCTGGTCAGCTACAACAGCAAACACAACGAGGCCAACGGCGAAGACAACCGCGACGGCGCCAACGACAACTACTCCTGGAACTGCGGTACGGAAGGGGCGTCGAACGATCCGGCGATCAACGATCTGCGCCGCCGCCAGATGAGGAATCTGGCCACGCTGTTGTTCGTCTCGGGCGGCACGCCCATGATCCTGTCCGGCGACGAGATGGCCCGCTCGCAAAACGGGAACAACAACGCCTACTGTCAGGACAACGAGATCGGGTGGATCAACTGGGACCTGGTGGACGAGAACGCGGACATGGTCTGCTTTTTCCAGCGTCTGATCAACTTCCGCCGGCGCAGCGACGCGCTGCGGCACATCGACTGGGGGCCGGAGATCACGGTGGAGCACACCGACGTCTTCTTCCATGGAACACAACTAGGCCAGCCGGATTGGGGCACAGGCTCACGCTCGCTGGCCATCGAGCTCCAGTGGCACTACGAGCGGCTGTTCGTGATCGCCAACGCCTACTGGGAGCCTTTGACGTTTCAACTGCCGGATCTGGGCAGCGGGCCGCTGTGGCAGGTGGTGGCCGACACAGCCGATACGGAGCGCCGCGTCGCGCCCAGCCAGACGCACTACACGGCGGCACCGAGATCGGTGGTCATCTTGGAAGCGATTGAGTAGGGCAGTGCAGGACGGCGGCTAGTTGATCCCTTTGCTCTTCAGCCACTCGGACTGCTTGCGAGCGACGGCGGCCTCGGATTCGCGTGCGCCCTCATCGACTTTCACGTACGCGGGCACGCCGCCGAGCAGGTCCCCGTAGCGCTTGATGCTGGTGGTATCCTCGCCATCGAGTACTTTGTTGGCGTAGGCGGCGGCGGAGGCCGAGAGGGCTTTCCAAATGCGCTCGCCGAGTTCGCGGGTGGCCAGACGGGGCGAGCCGACGTATCCATTCCAACCGGCCTCCCGCGCCACCTGCATGCTGGCGTCGAGTGTGGCGCCGGTCTGGACTGGCGCCCGTTTGTAGTCCGCGGCGACAAGCTCCGGCCGGAGGTAGAGCATCAGGCTCGTCTCGTCCATACCTCCGTGGAGCGAGACGCCATCTTCCTTCTTCACGGCGTCCGGCAGCGATTCCATCGCTTTGCCCCACGCGCCAATCACGGGGACCATGCCCCATAGGTGGGCCATCCGGCCGGAGTACACGTCGTGGAAGTAGTCGCTGGCCTGGTCCAACGCGCGGTTGTGGAGGCCGGCGCCATGAATGTGGACGACGATGATCCAGCGGAAGCCCTGCTCGCCGAGTTCGCCGGCGATGTCCATGAAGACGGCGCGCAGCGTGGAAGAACGGATGGGATAGCTGCCGGGGAAAGAGACCTTGGCGCCCAGGTGGTTGTAGGGTTCGGCGCCAAGCGGGATCTGCGGAAAGACCAGAGCCTTCCATCCGGGACGAGCGGCGATGGCGCTGGCGACATCGGCGGCCATGCGCTGGCTGAGATAGCCGTCGGTGAAGGCGGGCAGGTAGGGGCCGTGCTCCTCCAGGATGCCGCCGGGGATCACGATCGCGGTCTTGTTGCGGTCGAGTTCGAGGATCTGCCGGGTGTTGAGGTCCTGAAGCTGGAGCACCTGTGCGGCGGTGGGCAGGGCGATAAGAAGGAGGAGCAGAACAGCGTGCATAGTGGGCCCCTTTGCGCTGTAAATCCGGTCCCTCGATTGTAGCCGCTTTCCGCCGGGCCAGCAGGGCGATCGTCCGGATTAGCAGTTGCCGTTGCCGCGAGCGGCACCGTTCTTGCTGGACCCGGTGAAGCTGAAGTAGTTGGACACGTTCTCCCGCAGCAGGGTCGGGAAGCTCTTGTCGAGGTTGGAGCGAATGGCGACGTAGCACTCGTCGCAGGTGTTGTTGTTGGTGAACTCGGTCACCATGCGGGCCTGATCGGCCAGCTTGTAGCGCTTGAACTGCATGGAGCAGGGTTGCAGCATGCCATCGGCCGTGACGACAAGGAAGCGCAGGCCGGCCTTGCAGCCGGGTGTGCCGCCGGTGACAAAATAGTCGCGGGTAGCGTTGATGGTGGTGGGGGCGGAGACGATCCAGTTGGACTCGTCGCGGCGCTTCTCGATGCGGTCCAACTGCTTGTGCAGAACGTCGAGCATCTCGGGCGTGTTGGGCAGCAGTTCACGGCAGCCGGTGCGGCGCGCGGAGTAGGCGCTGTAGCAGATATTGACGCCCCACTTCTCTGCCTGATCAGCCGCGCCGTTGATCTCGCCGACGTTGGCGGCGGTGATGCAGGTGTTCAGCACGATGTCGTCGTAGCCGTATTTGACGCAAGCTGGGATGATGGAATTCAGGTGGTCGTAGAGCCCGGGGTACATGCGGAACTCGTCGTGGCGGGTATCGGGGAAATCCAGCGATACGGAGAACTGATCGACGCCGGCCTCGCGCAGCTCCAGGTAGCGCTCCTCCGTCATGAGTGACCAGGTGGAGACGAGGATGATGTACGGTAAGCCGTTGGCCAGCTTGATGTTACGCACCACTTCGGAGAGATCGTCGCGCATCAGCGGCTCGCCGCCGGAGACCTGGACGACGCAGGGCTGGAGGGTCTCGGTGTAGTGCCGGAAATCAGCCGGCTTCATGTTCATGGAGTCGTCTTTGGGCCCGCCATGGTCGCAATGGCGGCAGTAGCAGGTGCACGAATCCGTCACTTCAAACGACACGACGATGGGCCGTTGCGCCATCCAGTTCATCGAGCCCTGCCCGATGATCCGCAACGACTGGCTGAGTGGAACTTTGCGCATGAAACTACAATGATACCAAGAGGTCCGATTAGCGTGCAAGAAAGTACAGATACATTCGGGCCCGCGCCGGACTACGCTAGACAAGAGACCTCATGCACATCCTTGTCCTCAACGCCGGCAGCTCGTCGCTGAAATACCAACTGATCGATACGGGCGCGCACCCTGAGGCGCTGCTCGCCAAGGGCGGGGTGGAACGGATCAGCGATCCGGCAGAAGCTGTGGCGGAGGTGCTGCAATCGATCGCGAGCCTTGGCCCGATCCAGGGCGTGGGCCACCGGGTGGTGCATGGCGGCGAGGGGTTCCGGGAATCGGTAAGGATCGACGCGGGGGTGGAGGCGGCGATTGAGGCGTGTTGCGCACTGGCGCCGCTGCACAATCCGCACAACCTGTCGTGCTACCGGGCGGCACACCGCCTGCTACCCGCTGTGCCGCATGTGGCGGTGTTCGATACGGCGTTCTTCCACACACTGCCGCCGCGTGCCTACCTGTACGGCCTGCCTTACGAGCTCTACGAGCAGCACCACATCCGGCGCTATGGCTTTCATGGCACGTCGCACCGCTATGTCAGCGCCAAGGCGTGCGAGGCGCTGCGGATGGACCCGGCGGAGGCGCGGCTGATCACGTGCCACCTGGGCAACGGGTGCTCGGTTGCGGCGATCGCGGGTGGACAGGCGATTGATATCTCGCTGGGGCTAACGCCGCTGGAAGGGTTGCTAATGGGCACGCGCAGCGGCGACGTCGATCCCGGCGTGTTATTCCACCTGGGGCGGACGCTGGGCATGACGCTGACGGAATTGGAAGAGATGCTCAACCGCAAGAGCGGGCTGCTGGGCCTCTCCGGGCGCTCCAACGATATGCGGGACCTGTGCGAGGCGGCGGCGGGAGGCGACGCGCGGGCGGGCTTGGCGGTGGAGGTGTTCTGCTACCGGGTCCGCAAGTACATTGGTGCCTATTGGGCCGCGCTGGGCGGGGCGGATGCCATCGTGTTTACGGGCGGGATCGGCGAGAACCGGGCCGAGGTGCGGGCGCGGATCATGGACGGGCTGGAGTGCCTGGGCGGGGTGGAGACGCTCGTGATCCCGACAAACGAGGAACTGCTGATTGCGCGCGATACGGCGCGTCTTATCGGAAGAGCAGGACGGTAGAGAGCGCAGTGAGAGCAACGACGAGGCCCTCGAACACGCCGGCTGGAATGTGGTCCACGAGCTTACGGCCACTGATGGCGCCCAGATAGACGGCCGGCGCCATCAGCAGATCGAACACGAGCGATTCCCGGCTGAACATGCCGTGCCAGGCGTAGATGGGAATCTTAGTGAGATTGATGATGAAGAAGAACCAGGCGCCGGTGGCGATGAACTCCTCCTTGGGCAGGCGCTTGCTGAGCAGGTAGAGATTCATGACAGGCCCGGCGGCGTTGGCGACTGTGGTGGCGAAGCCGGCGGTGACGCCATACAGGGCGGGATGCGGGGTGATGCTGGAGGGATTCCGGCTGAAGCGGCGCACCAGGTAGGCGAGGAGCATCACGACGATGATGCCGCCGATGACTGGCTTCAGAGTCTTCTCCGGGAGCGAGAGGGCGACTGCCCCGCCGGCCATGCCGACCAGAGCCCAGGGGGCGAGGGAGAACAGGCGGCCAGCGGCGGCGTGGCGGCGCCAGTAGACGACGGCGAAGACGTCGGCGGTGCAGAGGATCGGCAGGAGCCAGGCCGGCGACGACTTGGCATTGCCGACAGTGAGGACGATCATCGGAACGACGAGAATGCCGAGGCCGGGGACGCCGGTTTTCGCGACGCCGACCGAGAAGGCGCAGAGAGCGCCGAGGAGCCATTGCCAGGGTTCGAGAGTGGGCACTAGCTATTCAGCATAGCGTCTTCAGTCCCCCGCCCCGGTTGGGAGGCTGGTTCTACATCGGCTTGGCGTCGATCTGAATGGAATCGGCCTCAACGAGTTTGAGCGTCTTGACCATGTGCTGGGTTGCCGTCTTGTATCTGAGGAAATGCGGGGTCTTGAGATGAGATTCGTATGCATCTTTGCCGGCGTATGTCTCGAAGATCCAGATCTGAGTGGGATTGTCCTTCAACGAGACCGCATATAAGGCAAGGACTCCGGGCTCGAGGCTGAGGGAGGCCTTGATCTCTTCCCGGAGCGCAGCCTTGTAAGCTTCCAGTTGCGCGGGATGGATTTCAAGCTGCGCAATCCGCACGAGTGGCGAGGAGATTGGTTGCGCGGGACTGAGGCCGCACGAGCAAAGGACGTGCGCGATGAACACCAATAGAGCCACTCTTGGCGGGTGTTTGGATTTGATTTCAGCCTCCTAGGAGCGTATTGTCGCCCAGCCTGGATCGTCGCCGACTAGACGAAGGTACGAGCCAGCGCGACGGCGCCGTTGGCATTGTCGCTGTAACCGTCGGCTCCGATTTCGGTGGCGAATTGGGCGGTGACGGGTGCTCCGCCGACCAGGACTTTGACCTGATCACGGACTCCGGCCTGCTTGAGCGCCTCGATGGTGGTGCGCATGGAGGGCATGGTCACCGTCAGCAGCGCGGAGAGGCAGACGATGTTGGCGCCGCGCTCTTTGATGGCGGCAATGAACTTCTCGGGGGCGACGTCGGCGCCGAGGTCCATAACTTCAAAGCCGCCGCCTTCGAGCATCGACGCGACGAGATTCTTGCCGATGTCGTGGAGGTCGCCCTTGACGGTGCCGATGACGACGCGGCCAGCAGGCTGGGCGCCCTGGGCGGCGAGGAGGGGGCGGAGGATTTCGAGCGAGCCTTTCATGGCGCGGGCCGAGAGCAGGAGCTCGGGGACGAAGTAGTCTTCGCACTCGAACAGCCGGCCCACCTCGTCCATGGCGGGGACCATGTAGTTGGTGATGAGGTCGAGCGCATTGGCGCCATCGGCGAGGGCCTCGTTGGTGACCGCGATGGCGGTCTTCTGGTCGCCGTTGAGAACGGCATCGTACAGCTTCTGGAGATCAGCCATGGTTTGCTCCGTTGAATTCGTGAACTGCGTCGATCATTGCGACCAGGTTGGCGACGGGTGTGCCGGCCTGGATGTTGTGGATGGAATCGAAGACGAAGCCGCCGCCGGGCGAGAAGATCTCGCAGCGGCGGAGGACCTCGACGCGAACTTCTTCGGGCGTGCCGAAGGGGAGGGTTTTCTGGGTATCGACACCGCCGCCCCAGAAGACGAGGCGGTCTCCGTATTTGGCCTTGAGCGCGGCGGGCTCCATGCCGGTGGCGGAGCACTGGACGGGGTTGATGATGTCGAAGCCGGCGGCGATGAAGCTCTCGAAGAGCTTCTCCACGCTACCGCAGGAATGTTTGAAACATTTCCACTGGGTATTGGCGTGGACCCAATCGTTCACGGCTTTGTAGTAGGGGAACCAGAGATCGTTGAAGGTGCGGACCGAGCAGAACTGGGAGGTCTGTGTGCCGAAGTCCGTACCGCAGAGGAAGACGGCATCGACGCTATCGCCGATGGCGGCGTGGATCTTCGCCAGGTTCTGGAGGCCGATGGCGCACTGGTGCTCGAAGATCTTGTGGACGTAGCCGCGGCGGCTGGTGGTGGACATGTACCACTCGGCGACGTCGCGGATGCCTTTGGGAGCCTTCAGGAACGGCGCGGGTACGAGGGCGATGTCGCCAAAGGCGGTGCCTCCGAAGGTGGCGAGAATGCCGCAGTTTTTGCCTTGCGCGGCAGCGACGCTCGCGCGAACGTGATCGAGATCCCCGTCCTTCATGAGGGAGAATTCTTCGAGGTTGTCGAGGATGTTGAGGGTCTCGTCGGTGAAGGCCGGCTGGCGGACGATGGTGTCAAAGAATGCGCTGCCGACGGGCATGCGACCGCTCGGCGGGGCGGACTCATCGCCTTCGGGGTAGATGAGGATGTCGCCGTTGGGCTCGACTGTGGTGCGGAAATCGGTGGAGACGAGGACGGTCTGGCCGCGGAAATCCCACTCCTTCCATTGCGAATTCGGGAAGCCGAACATGGTATTGCGCGGGAAGACTCCGGTGACGTCGAGGCCCATGGCGTGGCGGAGATCCTCGTCGATGAAGCCGAGCATCTGGTAGGGCTCGTGGACGGAGACGGGGCGCTTTTCCAGGCCGTAGTGATCGCGGAGTGCGGCAACGCAGGAGACGTGGACGCCGGTAACGGCGGAGCCGCCGAAATCGATGGGGATGCGATCCGGCTGTCGGTGGGCGAGCGCGTCAAGCAGGCGTTGGCGGGATGGCGGGAGCATTTACCAGACCTCGATTCTGAGGCTACCCTGACCGGGGTCCGCGAACGGACCAGCGAGGAGGGTGGCCGGATTGCGTTTCTTTCCGAAGTAGTCGGTGTCGATCACGAGCGGCGAACCGTCCCCGTTCTCGTAGGGAAGAGCGGAGACCTTCGCATTCTTGAGCAGGGCGGAGTCAACCATCCGGGTCTTGGCGGTGCGGAAGTCCGCACCGAGGTTGAGGCGAAGGTAGACGTGGCCGCCCTCCTCAACAATGGCAGGGGCGGGATCGGCAGCCAGTGTCAGCGCACCTGTCTCGCCAGTGTAGCCCCGGGCGCCTTTGAAATAGACGTTGCCCCCGGTGAACAACGGCAACTCCCGATGGTTATAGACCCAGAGGCCGTAGCCGCCGAAGCGGAGAGGATTGGTGCCGGTCTCGGTGGGCGCGGCTGGCGGTGCGCCGTTGCCGATGAAGATGTTGTTGTAGAAGCGGTTGTCTCCGCCGGTGGTACTGTTCAATCCGGCCAGAGCGGTGGAGTGCGGCAGGTGGTAGGGTGTGGAGCGCGTGGGCTCCGGCCGGCTGAGGATGCGGCCGGCCATCAGGTTGTGGACATAGGCGCCGCCCTCGGACATGTCAGAGAGGCTCAGGCCGGAGAGAAAGACGTTGTTGTCGACCAGAAACGGGCCGTGGTTGACCTCGACGAAGAGGTCGTCGGTGGTGTTGGCGTAGAGGAGATTTCCGGTGATGCGCGTACCTTGCGCCATCCAGTCCATCCACAGGCCGCGGCCGGCGTGGTGAATGCGGTTGTGCTGGATCAGCACGTCGATGGCGCCATGGAGCTTGATGCCGCCCATCTCCGCGCCGTTGAACTGGCGCTTGGTCCAGACGTTGTAGATGTGGTTGTTGGTGATCTGGCTGAAGACCGCGCCGAGGCTGCCGACGATGCCGGCCTGCTCGCAGTTAAAGATGGTGTTGTTCCTGACGATGTGGGAGCCGATATTCTCCCTCGACCAGCCAAACTGGAGGGCCCGCAGGATCACCTCGTTGTAGTGTGTGGCGCCGTCCTTGCGCGGGTCGTTGACCCAGACATTGTGGCCGGTCTTGCGCTCTTTGCCGAGACTGATGCAGGCGCATTTGGAATCGCTGACGGCGTTGTCCTCGATGATCCAGCCCTTGCTCCAGTGAGTGCCGATGAGGCCGATCTGTTCGGCGGTGGGCGCGGCCCACTGCGTGGCGGCATGGGCCATCTGGAAGCCACGGATGGTGATGTAGTTGCGGCCGGGCTGGTCCGGGTAGAAGCAACTGTCACGGACGTTGATCTCCACGAGCTCCTGGTTGGGATTCCGGTCGTGGAAGTTGGCATAGATGTAGGTGAACCTGTCGTCGCTCTCGGCAAACCAGGTATAGGTGGAGCCTTCGACGTCCACGATGTCCGTGAGCGCCTGTGGTTGCAGGACGCGCTCAAGAAGGTGCGTTTCAAAGAGAGACTTGCCGTTGAGATAGACCTCGCCGGTGTGGTGGGGCCGGCCCTTGGCGCCGAACCAATCTCCAACGATCAGGTCCTTATAGGGGTTGTAGGCGCCGAAGAGGGAGTTTGGAACGACGGCCTTCCAGACGCCGGGCGCGAAGAGCTTCCAATCGCGGACGACTTCGGAACCCTTGATCATGACCTTCTCGCCGGGGGCGGCCTGGTAGACGATGCGCCGGGCATCGGAGTCGCCGCCTCGGGGCGGGGTCACTCGCTCGCGGTACGTTCCCTCATGCACGGTGATGGTGTCGCCGGGTTGAGCAACGCGCGCGGCAGCGGAGATGGTACGGAAGGGCCGGGTGGCGGAGCCGCCGTTCTGGTCGCTGCCGGCGGCGGCGACGTGGTATTCGGCCGCATAGGCGAGATGGGCCGCGCAGACGAACGCGAGGCAGGAGGCGACGCGGCCGGGGACTTTGCAGCGGGTCGGGAACATGGCAGGACTCCTGTTTCAGTAGACCGGAACCGTACACGGTTCAGGATCAGGCTATCCGAAACGGGAGGCTCCGTCAACACAGAGTATGTGGGCGAAAAAGTTGGCTTGGTGAAGCGGCGAAGTTGCAGTACTCTGTCGTGAGGGGTAATCCGGATGCTAAAGATCAGTTTGTTGGTGATCGTGGTCTTGTTGGCGATTTTGGCTGGCGTGATTGAGATGCAGCCACCCGAGTATCAAGTAACCCGTTCGGCGACGATCCAGGCGCCGGCGAATGTGGTGTTCGAACAGATCAATGACTTCCACAAGTGGGAGGCGTGGTCGCCTTGGGGCAAGTTGGATCCGGCGATGAAGACGACGTACACGGGGCCGGCCGCGGGGACGGGCGCGAGTTACGCATGGGTGGGGAATAGCGATGTGGGCGAGGGGCGGATGACGATTCTGGAGAGCCGGCCGGCGGAGTTTGTGCGGATCCGGCTGGAGTTCATCGAGCCGTTCGCGTCGGTGGCCAACACGGAGTTCAGCGTGAAGCCGGAGGGCAACGGCGTGGCTGTGACGTGGCTGATGAGCGGGGAGAAGAACTTTCTTTCGAAGGCGATGTGCATGGTGCAGAGCATGGACACGATGATCGGGCCGGACTTCGAGAGGGGCCTGAAGCAGCTCAAGAGCGCGGCGGAGGGTGCGGCGAAGTAGTGGTCAGGACTCGATTGCGGCGCGGATGGCGGCGGCGACAGCGGAGTGATTGACGTCAGTGTGGCTGCCGATGATGGCCGATGATTCCAGGTTGACGATGGGGGCGGCGAGGTGTGCCCGGAGCTGATTGAGATCGGCGAGGGGCACCGTGGGCGCATGGGGGGCGCCGTTGCGTCCGAGGCCGCCATAGGGGTCGGATTGGTCTCCGAGGGCGGAGGCGTTCTGATGGGCGAGGCGGGAGGCGATGGGGTAGGCGTAGCCGACGGCTCGATCATGGGAGGAGTGTGTGACGAGGATGGGTCCGGTGACGCGGCGAGGCTCCAGGACGTTGTAGAAGGCGCCCGTGGGCTCAAAGGCGAACTGGGAGAAGGCGGCCTGGATGAGGGTGAGGCTGCGGATCACGCCGGGCGGGAGGGCGGAGACGGCGGCGGTGACGAGGCGGGCGCCAAAACTGTGGCCGGCGAGGTGGAGGCGGAGGTGAGGCTTGCGGAAGTGAAGGGTCTGGAGGCAGGGTGCGAGGCCCAGGGCTCCGACCTCTCCGGCGCGGGTCTTCATCTGAAAGTAAGAGGCGTTGTCGATGCCGCCTCGGATGAGGCCCTGGGCGTGTCCGGGCTTGGATGGCCAATAGACGCCGTGGACGGGGATGGGCGCGAGCTGGGCACGGAAGTAGGAGATCATCGCGTCGGCGCGGGCGCGGTCGCAGAGCCAACCGTGGGCGAGGAGGAGGACGTCGCGTTCGGTGTCGAGGGCGGCGAGTTGGTCGAACTCGCGATTGGGGACGAGGCGGGCTTGAGAATCGAAGGTCATACGGGAGTCCTTAGATGAAAACGGCCCCGCCTTTTTGGGGACGGGGCCGGAGGGAGTCATACCGGGCACCGCTCGTTCTGCGACACCCGATGACAAGGTAGCAGACGGGTGCAAGCTTTTGGGGTTGTCGGAGGGGTGGCGGTGGGCGGAAAGGCGAGATTGCTGGGAAAAATGAGCTAACTAAATATTTCAGCGGCGCGTGAACGGGTTCTGCGGACCCGCCACGTTGGCTGAATGGGGCTCCCCGAAAGAACGCTGGTCTAGTTGCTGGCGCCCATGCTTTGCGCCGGAAACTCGAAGGAAACGGGCGGGAGGATGAAGGACTTGGCGTAGTACGGGAGGAACATTAGCGCTCTGACGTTGCTCACTGTGACGCGCACTCGATAGTTCGGAGTGTTGGAGCTGCCCAGAACGGCATAGCTGACTTGCAGTGGCTTGATGCCCAGTAGGCCGGGCGTGGTGTTGTGGAAGGAGTGCTCGTCGTCATCGTCGGTGAAATGAGTATCGGGGTTGTTGTAGCAAAAGAAGCCACGCACCTTCCATTCGTCCCAGTCGTTGACGGGCGCGGCGCGGGCAGTAGCGCGGGCACGCTCCGTGATGAACTGCTGAAGGAAGAGAACGCGGCCCATATCGAGAATGAGGACCATCATCAGCAGGCCCATCAGGACCAGAGCCGATTCGACCATGGCCTGCCCCGCTGTCGTCGTGCGGAGTGGGCCGGCCGCCTGGCTGGATTGATTCGAGCAATTTTCATAGGACGCTCCAATCAGCAGTAGCCGCAAACGATATGCCCCATGTAGACAGTGGTGACGCGAGGTTTGTTGGTGAGGTTGAATTTTTGAAACACGGCGTTGATTTCGAAGGACCGCACGGTGATGGTGACGTCGGTAAGCATGCCGCCGGAGGGGTTCACGTTCACATTCACGTTGGCTGTGGTGAGTCCGGACAGCACCGGTGTGGTGCCGCCACTGGGCGATCCGTAAACCACCATGTTCTTGATGGCGTTGGTGAACAGGATTGGCTGGTCAGCATCGAAATCGAGCCTTGCAGCCAGGACTGCGGCATTGGAAACGAGAGTTTGCGCACGGTTGTATTGGTAGAAGGACCAGCCGAACTGAAAGTTCCCCGTAAAGAGCAGCATCAGCAGGCCAATTCCTAGCCCGAATTCGATCATTGCGCTACCGCGCTGGCTCAGTCGCTGGTTGCCTTGCTGAACTCGTGAAAAGCATGGTCGCATGACGGAGAGCTCCTGGCTAGCGAAACAGCATGACTTGGTAGAGCGAGGTGCCGTCGGTTCCGCCGGACGAAACCCCGGACGTACTGGCGGGGCCGATGTAGATGGCGCAGTATTCGCCACTGCCGCCGGGGAATCCGTTGATGTAGTAGCTGGATGGATAGAGCAGGAAGTTGCCGAAGCCGATGGCCTTGATG
>JADKID010000008.1 GCA_016721425.1 Bryobacterales bacterium
GTAGATCTCAACGGCGTGGACGAAGAAATGGACGTACTTAGCCAAATCGGACGCGATTCGCCCCAACACTGAGGAGGCGGCAGGACGCCTCTTGGCTATTCGCCTGTGTCTCGCCGGCAGTACTTCACTTCACCGGCGCCTCAGGTCCGACTCCGTCACTTTGCCGAGGAGTCGCAGGTAGCGCTCATCGCTGTCCATGAGGATGTCTGGCTGGAGCGGCTCGCACATCGGGACGACAGGCGCCACGGCACTTCCGGCTCGTGGAGAGCAGATGGGTCAAATCGATTGATCTGGCCGAAATGCTTGATGGATTAGATCGGATCGCGGGCCGCGCACAGGGTAATGGCTCATCAGAAACCATAAATGCTAGGTTGCCCGGCGGGATCAAACGGGTGAGGCACCGCTCGCAGATGACCTTAATGGTTTGCTGGGAGAGCCGGGCTCTTGTGCTTGGTGTATATGCCTCAGAGAGGATCTTTGATTCGATGCGCCTCCTGACCTAGATCTCGAACGATATGGGCCGTTCAATGGGCGAAGCCTGACATTTCGATCGGACGCCAGACTGCACATTGTCTTTGGTTCGAACGAGGCGGGTAAGAGCAGTTCTCTCGCGGCCATCACTGATTTGTTCTTCGGGATAGAGAGACAGACCACTTACGATTTTCTTTTTGAAGGTAAGGAGCTTCCAGTTGGTGCCACGATCAAGTCTCGGGATGGACGCACGCTCACCTTCCGGCGACGCAGGGGAACAAGAACACTACTCGACGCCAACGATCTCCCGCTCGGCGACGATGCACTCCCTGCCCTTCCTCGGGAGCCTCTCCGCGAGGGTCTTCTGTCACGCATTCGGCCTAAATTCCGCGGGACTCAGGCATGGCGCCGAAGAGATGCTGAAGACCGAAGGCGATGTCGGTGCAAGCCTCTTCGCAGCCGCGTCTGGCCTGCGCGGACTAACTGAGCTACGTCGGAACCTGGATGGAGAAGCGGACGCCATTTTCTCGGCTCCGGGCGTCGAAGGATCGGCGGTTCTACCAGGCGTTAGATCGTTACGAAGCGGCGCGAAGGGCAATCCGCGACCTGGAGTTAAGGGCGGGTGACTAGAAAGCGCTTAGGGAAAGCATCGATGAGCGAACTGGTCGCCTCGGCGACATCAAGAGGCTGCGGAGTGCTGGCGCGACTGAGCATGCCCGGCTTTCGAGGCTGAAACGCGTCGCGCCACTGCTGAATCTCATCGACGCGGACCTTGCGCGGCTCGCCCAATTCGATTCGCTACCAATGATGCCGGCGGGCTTTGCTGAACGACTAAGCTTGGGCTTGGCGGCTGTGGGTGAGGCCGAGAGACCTTCAAGCGGGCTGGGGCGGACGAGGCGAGCCCACGATGAGCTTGCAGACATCGTCGTCAATGGGGCGCTCATCAGGCACGCTGGTGATGTCCTGGGTCTCTTTAGCGACGTTGGCGCATATTCAAATGACCGGCGCGATCTGCCTCGTGTTCAGGCAGAAGCCGACGACTATGGCGGCCGCTTGGCCGAGTTGGCCGTTAGACTCGGTCTCGACGATGCGGCCGAGGTAGAGGCGGCCCAACCAACCGATGCGGCACAGGCACTGGTGCGAGGTCTCATCAGTGAGGGTCGGAGCCTCGCTGCTGATCTAGATCGACATACTAATGCCCTCACCAAGGAGCGAGCATCACTCGCCCAAATCGAGCGACAGCGCTCCGAGCGGAGTGGCATCAGTGATCCACATCCCCTGCGGGAGAAGCTCGAAGCATTGGCGCCTGTCTTAAAGCAACTCGACAAGCGAATTGAAACCCAAAGTGCGGTTCAATCGGAGGCTCGCAAACTGAAGGAAGCCGCGGCTCGGCTCGATCCAGCGATCCTCGACATCAATGCACTCGCCTTGGTGTCCCTTCCGGGTGCCGAGACGATTACCCGCTTTCGGAAAGAGTTCGACGTGGTGGCAGAGGAAATCGGGCGCGCAGAGGACCGCGTCAACAACTCGAACGAGGCATTAGTGGCAATCGAGGCTCGGCTGCGAGACCTCGCCTGCGGTCGCCCCATACCAACGGCGGAGACTATAGCTGCGAAGCGGCAGCAGCGCGACGAGGATTGGCGACGCCTACGCGAGACGCTATTTGGAGGCAAAGATGCGCTCACCGGAGAACCGCTAGTCGATGTCATCTCCGCCTTTGAGCGCAAAAGCTCGGAGGCCGATCGCCTGTCCGACGATGCCGCAAGTGATGCTGAGCGGGTCGCATCTCATGCCGCCGAGACCGGGCGACTTGCAGACGAACATCGAAGGAGCGGGACGGCGAAGGAACATCTTCTGGCTCTCGCGGCCCGCGAGCAAGAACTGACAATTGCGTGGGGGACAGTATGGGCGCCGGCTCAGCTGACTCCGCTCCCGCCGGCCGAGATGGCCGCTTGGGTCGTGGCCGCCAACGCCCTACTGGAGCGACGCGAGAGGATGGCGCTTCTGTGCGACCAATTGGCTGAGATTGACGCGGCCGTCCAGGGCATTGAACCAGCACTTGCGGCGCTGGCCGACGAAGCCGGCCTTCCCAGTAGAAGGACTTGAAGCAGGCCACTTGCCATGCGCATTGAGGCTCGACTTCGGTCAATCAGTGGAGCTGGGGCCAAGCACGCGATCTCGACACAAGCATCCGCAATACGCAAGTCCGCATCGAAGAACTTGCGACTGCCCAGGCGGAGGCGGTGCTTCCGGCACAAGGAGTGGTCGGGACGCTGGCGCCTCGCGATGCAGCCCATTGGCCAAGCTGAGGAAACGGTCCCGACGAAGCGGAGTCCGTGCTGGGACCTGGAAAGACGTACCCGGGACGATACGAGAGCGTGCCAACCGAGCCCGTCGCGTTGCGGGAATGCAGAGAAACATTGCGGACTTCGAGTCCCGCGCAAGGAAACTCGTTGAGGGCGTGTCTCCAGATCTCGGCACCGTGCCTCCGGACGTGGCTGCAAAGATGCTCAATGACCGTCTTTCCGACGCCAAAGATGCAGAGACACGGAGCGCCGTCGCCGCCAGGCGTCTCGGCGAGGCCGTGCGGAACCGAGCGATGGCCGATACAGCGCTAGGCGAGGCGCTGGGCGTGCTTGCCACCCTTGTGGCGGAACTTCCACCAGGCCTCAAACCCGCCGATTTCCTTGCTCATGTCCACGAGCGAGACAGGCTACTCCTCTCGCTCACTGAGCGGCGGATGCAGTTGATCGCGCAGTCTGATGGGCACAGTGAGGAGAGCTTGCGTTCCGATCTTGCCACCTTCGACGCCGACAGGGCTGAAGCGGCGCTGAAAAGCCTGACCGAGGAGGACGAGAAGCTCGATCAAGAGGCTCGCGAAGTCTTCGCCGAACATGACCGAGCAGTGCGTGATCGCGCAGCATGGGAGCAAGGTATCGGTGCAGAAGTGGCGGTTCAACAGCGCCGAAATGCCGAAGCAGAACTCGCGGCCGCTTCTCGAGAGTGGGCAGTCCTCAAACTCGGCGCCCTACTAATGGAAACGTCGTCGAACGCCACCGAGTTAGTCAGCAAGATCCGGTGGTATCCCGAGCAGCTACCCTTTTCGAAACTCTGACGGGCGGCGCATTTGTCGGCCTCGCCCAGGACTTTGACGATGAGGACGTGCCTCGTCTCGTAGGCCAACGCAAGTCGGGTGGGCTGGTGTCAATCGCAGGAATGAGTGCCGGCACGCGCGATCAGCTCTACTTGGCACTTCGTCTTGCCTATCTTGAGAGTTACGCAAGCCGTGTTGAGCCTGCCCCATTTATTGGTGATGATGTCTTCACAACCTTCGACGACGCTCGCACGGCTCACGCCCTCAAGACTTTGGCGACTACCGGCGAGCGGGTTCAGCCGATCCTCTTCACCCATCACATGAGAGTGGTTGAGACTGCTCGGGCCCAGATCGGGGCCAGTGTCAGCGTCATTGAGCTTTGATGGTGATTCATCGCCGTCTTTCCAGCAGGAACGCAGATCCGAGATTCTGACGAAGGATGGTCCGGGAGCATCAAAGCCATTCGAGCAGCGTGCGGAATCCATCTCTCTCGCAGAGCCTTTCCAGACTATCCAGGCTCAGCGACTGCAGGAATGTAAAAATCTGCCGAGAAGAGTAGTGTGCTAGCCGTTCAGACGTACTCGGAGATCACGGCACTAGTCATTTGGATCTGCCTGGGCCTATGTACCAGGACTGTGAAGGAGCCGCTCGACCGCCAGTGTTACAGACGCTAGGTAATGCAACTTCTCACGGTGGTATTGGTTTTGTTTCGATGGAGAAACGATGGCGCGGTATTCTGGCCACGACGCGACCTGTATATGAGGTGGCGCAGTCGTTCTGCAGAGATTGCCTCCCTGCCAGGATGGCTCCCTCTTGGTCGACGACGCCGCTCTCTGGCGCCCCGAATTGTTGGAGCGCATCCATAAGGCATTCGTGGCCACGCCCGATGAGGGTGAGCGATCATTCATCGACAAATTCAGGGATCAGATCCAGCCAGCCGGCCAAGATGTAATTCGCCTAGCGGCAGAACTGCTCTGCATCTACTTCTTGTTCCCATCAAACGTTGGAGGTCCCCGCAAACGGCAAGTCGTCAACGAAGTACTCAATTGGGCCAATGCCCTACTACCGGAGACACCCCGTGTCGAAGGCGTTCGAGCATGGAATAGGTAGCGGCGGACAAGGATACAATACGCGACGCCCGTTTGAGATCGCGTTGCTAATTGAATTTGCGATTGCCTGGAAGAGGCTTCCGCAAAAAGAACGCCAAGAGACTCTTGCCGATCCATGGCGCTTTCAGGGATTCGTCGACAGTACCGAGGATGGCGAGTCAAGACAGCTCCGTCATATGCTCTTGCATTTGGTCTTCCCTGATCACTTCGAGCGTATAGCAAGTGGAAGTCGCAGGCGCCAGTATCCTCGACGCTTTTCAGGTCTGGTCACCGATAACGGTATGGACGACGAGCAGGAACTCCTGGCGGTCAGACTCGCGTTGGAGGCGTTGCTGCCGGACCCGTCCCAGGCTGGACTTCTGCTGGGAACCGTTGGAGGCCGCGTGGTACGACAACAGCGAGGAGATTCAGCCGAGGGTGCTCCACTGGAGGTAATCAAACATAAAGCAGATTGTCCTGTGGGCCACCGGGTACAGGCAAGACATTTCGCGCAAAACGCCTGGCTGAGCGCATTGTCCGCTCCGTGGCACTGGCCAAGATGGGTCCCGCTAAGTACTTCCAGTCGCACGAGAAGATCAATGCAGCCGTCCAGTCAAACATCAAGCGGCTACAGCTCCACCCGGCCTACAGCTATGAGGACTTCGTGCGAGGCTTGCACATCTCGCCTGCCGGCGGCACCAAGTATCGCGCGGGTTACCTGCTTCGCCTGATCGATGACATCGAAGAAACTCTGAGAGCGCAGGCTGCCTTATGTCCTGATCCTCGATGAGATGAACCGAACCGACTTGCCGGATGTTCGGGGGTTCTCTTGCTAGAGGATCGAAACCAGTCGGTTGATCTGCCAGCACGTGATGAGAATGGACGCTCTGACTCTGAGGATTCCGATGACCTCTTTGTCATTGGGCACGATGAACCCTAATGACCAATCTATCGGAGCAAATCGATTTCGCCTTGCGTCGACGGTTCCTCTGGATACGTTGCCGCTTTGATGCTGATGCGCTAGTGGCCATTGCTGAGGCCAAATGGAAGGCACTGGGCTCGGGCCTTGACTGGGATCGTATTGAACCTGATTTTCGGCGCCTCGCCAGTGCGGCGGAAGCGTTGAACCGCGAGATCGCCGCCAGCCCCTTGCTCGGATCGCAGTATGAGATCGGGCACACCTACCTGCTTGACTCGGTCGTCTTTCTGCGGGACTTCCTTGGTCGCCAAGCAAGACGCAGACAGGTCTACTTGTGGAGCAAGAAGGGGGAGGCTCTTGCACCAGTAACTCAGGTCTGGGAACTATCACTGAAGCCTCTATTGGAGCAATATCTTGCAGGGCTCGAGGCAGCCGCTAGCGCCCCCGAGCTAGACAGGCTTGCCAAGGTCCTATTGAAGCCTGGGAAAGCTGTGTGAAGCTCGCCGGAACTGACTGTCGTCCATTAGACCCGCAACCAAGTGCGGAAGAGGCCACGTGGTTGCGCCGCTTGGCCGCAGAAGTTCGCGCCCCTGATCTTGTCGTCCCCGTTTTCGGCGAACGCGACGACCATGAGCCAATTGTGTACTGCTCTCCGGATGGTATTTGGTGGGCGGGCAGATACGTGGGCTCCCTCTCATTCGAAGGACGAACTCTGACCATCGGGCCGCGATTCGGCCTGGCAACCCTGAGGGACTGGCTGTTTGAAGCAACGTCTGTAGTCTTGACGGAATCTCCCGGACGCCTTCGTACGGACGAGTCATTCATAGCCCAGTTGCTGGCTTTCTGTTCGTTCTGAAGCGGTCATTGGATCATGCGGCGACAGAAGCCATCGTTGCCGCACGGGTTCTACGACGTTGGTTGCCCGACGAAATGGATGCCTCCACGCGCGAAGGATCTAATTCCCCATCTCCTTGCCGCAGCAGGGCCCCGACCTCGGGTTCCGTCCAACCCGAACTTGAACGAGTCCGATATACGCCGATCACAGCAGGGTTCGCACCGATATTGAGCTGTCCCGTCAGGATCGCTAATCGCCGAGATTCAACGGCTGATGTCGACGCCAAGGGCAAGTCCAAGGTGTTTTGCTTGACGTGGCTGAGCTTTGGGAGATGTACGTCCTCCGTGTGCTCCGAAGAGCTGCGACTCATCTATCCGTAAAAGCACGGCTCCGAAAGAGATTTTCATTTAACAAACTCCCTTTACAGCGACGTCAATGGTAGGGGCCTTGGCACGCTGATTCCCGACGCCATTCTGTACAGCCATGGCCATGTCAGAGGAGTTGTTGACGCTAAATATAAATCCATTCATCCGAGTTCAACTGCTCCACAAGGGCCGCAGCGCGAAGACCTGTACCAGATGGCGGCCTACCCTGGGCGATTCGCTCAACTGAATGACCGATCGACCTGGGGGCTACTTGCCTACCCGTCTGATCCTACCGGCCGGAAAGCTGCGCCAGCAGAGGTATACAGCCCTTGGAGCCTCAATGACGGCCAAAAAGTCCTCTTTGCCCACAATTCCTCACCGGGCGGAGACGGCGTGTGCGAAGCTCAGGTGCTGCTTACGGACGGACGACATCGCTTTTCCGATAGATCTCGCAGCCCGTTTTGTGAACAGGCCGACCACTACTGAGGTGCTGCCCGCAACGCCAGAATCACGGACAGGTTCCGCGACACTATCAATTCCGTCACCACCGGCCCATTACACGATGTCTCGAAAGATCGGTCTTGCAGTCATAGTCGGCTCCACTGCCGGAAGATCGCCTGATCGGTTTGACCAACTGCGTGAGCAGTTGCTGTGGTAGGCAAGCATGGAACTTCACGCGGTAGGCTTCGTCGGGTCTCGCAGTCTCCAACCCGGCTGACGGTACGTCGAGTTGCTCCAGAGAAATTCGAGGGAGGATCGCCTGGTTAACAGTGATCTACAGGTTGTCCGGCCTACGCCCAAAGGTCCAGAATGCAGCGGCACAATGGAAATTCGTCTTCAGGCCAGCGAACGTCCATCAGATTGTGCGGTTTCGCTCGCCGTGGGCCTCGGCCACGAGAGCATCAGGCGTCACACAGTTTGCTTCTTCGATTCTCTGATTCATTTCGAGCGATGCCCTCCTCGACCATACTCTGGACGGGCTCCCTCGAGCATGATTCTCCGAATAGCCTGCCACATCTCGAAGCAATCAGGGGCAAGAGTTCGCCGAGCCGTCTTGACCGACGGAAGTGCTCGGAAGGGCGACTTAGGCGATCTTCGCACAGATTCCAACAGGAGTCACCTCCACGCTCGGTCGTCAGCGACAGAATCGCACGTTCCCCGTCGGACCTCCGAAACGACTGGGATGCACGGCGCCTGGGTCCCTTCATCGGGTGAAGGCGGTAAACACGGGGGTACCGAGATCATCTTTGCGATCCGATCGATCCTGGTTGACAGAGCAAGGAGAACCCAGCAAGTAGTGCATGGACCGCAACAAAACGATGGCCCGAGGAAGCTTCGGTAACCTCGGATCTTTGCAGTGCTCAAAGGTAAATCGTAATCCTACTGACTGGTTCTGTCGATAGCAGGAGGTGTGGCCGCCAGATGAACAGGTAGGAAGCTCAAAGCTCTAAACTCGGCGGCCGATGAGGCCGGAAGATCTTCCGAAGGAAGCTCCATTGCAGAGCATACAAGGGCACCGACCCCAACTTTGTGGCGATAGAGGCGTTGGGTGTGGAGGCAATTTCCAGAGGGCTGCGGTCCGGGCGAGCCGTCGAATTTCAGGGGGGGATCTAGATGTCCAGGTCGGGAGAGCATATTCTCGCACCTCGAGTTCTGTTCACGGCACCGTGGGAGCCAGTCGTGGTGCGCAGAGGCGACGCGCTGGATTGCGGGCGCTCGCGGACCAGTTCGCGGACGCGGTTGCACCAGACTTGAGCAACCGAATCTACGATGGGCGCTGGGTGGCAATCCTCGCCTGGTGCCTGACTCGATCGCACGAGGTGTTCCATGCGAGCGGTGGTCGGTCGGTGGCACCACGTGCCCGTACAGCGCGCGTTACGTTGGCTGCGTCCGCTGGAACCGTGTGGGTTGCCGGACAATTGCCCTGACCGAAGACTGGCAGGATCGCCACCTCGCGGGACAACGCAGGTTCGACCCTGGCTCAAAGCAGACAGGCTAAGGCGACGATCCGTTTCGGGATGTCCGAAGACCAGTTCCGCGCTTATCGGCAGACGGGCATGTACGGCGGGTACCGGCTCGCGTTCCGGAAGTGGCCAGGCATGACCTTACGGGGCGACGGGTGGACGCCGGG
Organism: Bryobacterales bacterium; assembly: GCA_016721425.1. Lineage (GTDB taxonomy): Bacteria > Acidobacteriota > Terriglobia > Bryobacterales > Bryobacteraceae > Paludibaculum. The sequence goes on from JADKID010000008.1 coordinate 8,904, forward strand.
GTTGGCAACAAATCAGCTAGCGAAGTGGCTTGATGACAAGATGGGCGCCGCGGGAGTTCCATGGCCAATTCACGCTGGTGATGGGGATGAGAACGGCTTGTCGACGCGAAGCGCGAAGCTCTCCCGCGGGAAGGAATGCGAATGGTGGCTTCGAAAATGGGGGGGCTTCTCAAGACAGAGCGACGACACATGCGAGGACATTCTTCCCAGCAGGAAACGCGATTTCGGCGTTCTGCCGGAAGCCGGTCTTCTTAAGCCCCGCATCTTCGGGAGTGACCCGAACGGAAGAAGGCGATTTGAAGTGGCACAAGCGGTCGTGAACGGGAGGGCGACGGAACATATCGAGATCTGCGAACACCTGGCAAGGGTCTTTCGCGACCAGCCGGCGATCACACTCCTCCCCCGGTTCTCCCGTCTCGCCGATGCGGGGATTATGGTCATGGAGTTGATTGCAGAAGCGCTGCAAAAAGAAAGCAGCGTGCCACTCGAGGACTTGGCCGCCCTCCCGACGGCAAAGGCTATCTGTGAAGAATTGGTTGCGGCGAGTCGCGAGTGGCTTCGGGAGGCCGAACTGCAGGTTCGCCACATTGAGACGGCGAATCGCTTTGCGAACTGGATTCCCGGCACAGACCCCTTCGAGTGTCTGCGAGCGGTGATTCAGTACCACGAGGTATATGGTGGCGGATTGCGGTGGTTTGTCCTCCGCGAAGGCAGAATTGAGCCGCGCACTGTGCCGCGCGGCGGGTCCTCAAGGTATCGCTTCCGATTGTGGGCGTTGTGCCGATTGGCTGCACAGTGCGGCGCAATCCGGAAAATGCCAAGCCCTGATCGACGACTACGGCGTGGCAAGCGAAGATAGCCAGGAGGTCTCAAATGAGCAGCGACTTTAAGTGGGAGTCGATGCTAACCTCGGATACCGGGAGGGCCGGCAACTAAAGGCAGCTCTTTTCACCACTTACGACCGTGCTGACGAGCGACTTCTTGCCGAGCACTTGCTGCCGTTGCTCCTGAGGGTCAGAGCTGAGGCAGAGAGCGAGATTGAGCGGCAACACTTCATCGTAGAACTCGACCGGCGACTCAAACAGTTGCATGACAAGATCGTTGTGGTATCCTCGACCACGCGAGAAGAGCCGGGGCATGAGGAGGCGGCGGAGGCGGCGCGTGCCTGGATCTGGAGGTCAATTCGCCATCTCAGTGTCGGTTGCGAGCACAATGCCGTTCAACACGCGAAGCTCTGGCTGCTGCACTGGGGCGCCGGGGCAGGAGAGACGACAGAGCACCTCGAGATCGTTGTCTCATCGACCAACCTAACGCGCTCCGCCTTTAGACAGCAGTTGCAGGCAGCGTGGAGAGGGTGCATTCCCCTAAGCCAGAAAGGAACGCAGGCCCGGTTGGCAGATTGGGGAGTATTGCCGGAATTTCTCCGCAGCCTCGCAACGTCTGCGGGCGACAATTCCTGCCTGAATGGCTTTATCGGACTCCTGAGCCGGGCCAGTGCTCCAGAAGGAGTCACGTTCGTGGCCAGCGTTCCGGGGAGATTCACCCGGAAAGCGCTTCGCCAGACAGCTTGGGGCGCCGCCGGGCTGGAGAAGATCACTCCTTCCGGTCAAGGAAGAGTGAGTGTCTCGGTCCTCTGTCCTTTCGTGGGGTCCTGGAGCGGCGTCGCTCTAAAACGATGGTGCGACTGGGTGGAGAGTTCACCAGAGCGGGTATCGCTGATCTGGATAGACAAGACACATCCCTGGGCAAGTCCGGGACGTTGGCAGCTCCCAAGTTCGACTTTTAAGGCGTTCACTGCTGCGCGCGCGAAGCTGCTGCACTTGCGTTGGGAGGGAGACGAGCATGGCAACGGCGACGGCTTCCATGAAGCTCATCGCTCCGCGGACGAGCGCTGGAGCCATGCGAAGGTGTATTCACTGAGACGTGGGAACTCTCGCCGCCTTCTCGTGACGTCCGCCAACTTCAGTTCAGCGGCTTGGGGTCGTGAAGATGGCGACGGGACGCTCACCATCGGGAATTTCGAACTCGGCGTTTGCGTCGAGCAGGCTTCCTGGGGGTTTGACGACCTTGACTTGCTCAAGGACCTGAGTTGCAGCGACTGTGGAGGCCCGGAGACGCGTCGAGAGGCGAGCATACTCTGGGCACGTGCGGAATGGGACGGGCGGGTCGTGGACATTGCTTGCAGATGCAAAGCTGGAGCATTGCTCCGAGCGGAACTGGACCGTGGCGACGGTTGGACGCCGATTCCCAACTGGGCGGCTGACGCCGACACCCGCCACCATAAGACCCGATTTCCGTGGAAGGATTCCAATCGGCCCCGGTCTGGGTGCGACTGATTTGTGAGCAGGCGAGCTTGAACATACCGGTCTTTGATGTGCGCCCAATGCAGGAGAGAGAGGACTCGCAGCCGCCTGAGGTCGATCCTGACTTGATTCAAACCATCCGTGACCAACTCCCTGTTCGAACAATACGGCGCTAGAGTAGCCACGCTAGCTGAAACTCCACCCACCGATGTAGAAGGAGGTCTGGTTGGCATACAACCGGAGGAGGGAGAGGATATTGGCGAGGCAGACCCCGGCCACATCGAAAGCTATGCCGTCCATGCGTTTGAGCTGGCTCGAGACTATCTGAGTCTAGTCGATAACTGGGTCGAGCAGGTGGGGCGCACGGCGAAGCTCGCGGCTGGAGACATTGAGCGGCAAGTGCTTCGACGCGATGGGGAACTGCTGATCCAGGCCTTTGGACGGCAGAGTATGAAGGACGCCAAAATAGGGCAAACCAGGGCAATCGGCGCTAGGATCGCCGCGGAAGAACTCTCACAGCGGCTGCAGCAATTCCCGGAGGCGTGATGTTGTCAATTGAACCACTCGGCTTGAGTGCCGATCAGTGGCAGTTCCTGCGCGAACCGCAGATCCTTGAATGTTATGTCAAGAGTAGTGAAGCAGATCGGCCGCTCGCGGTCGAAAGCACGCGCAGGCAGTTCAAGACTGCGCGAGACATCCTCGATCGCCTAACTGGACAAAACCCTCAACGAGGCGTTCTGCTGGCAGACGACGTAGGTCTCGGCAAGACCACCGTCGCCGCACTCGTAGCGTGGGTGGTAGCATCAGCTGGCGGCAAACGCAAAGTACGGATTCTTGCACCGAACGACGTGATGGTGCGACGTTGGGTGGACGAGCTTCAATTCCATGTGGAACCTCTCAATGAGTGCGCAACGAACCTCGATGCGCGGAAAAACCGCGTAAGAGTCGGGAGGGAGAGGCTCTTTGATGGCACGATTCAGGTTGTCAAGCACTCCTATGCTTCACAAGGCCGGGCCTTGGGCCGCGATCTCCTCATCGTAGACGAGGCGCATCGTGCCAAAGGAGAAGATACCTGGTTCAGCTGAGCGCTGCGGCGGCAAAAGAGAACGCCAACCGCGTCCTGATCCTGACGGCGACACCTTTTAGTATTCAGCTCGAAGAGCTGAAGCGCATGTTGACGCTCATCGGAGGAGAAGCAGCACATCGAGCAGTAACATCTTTCAGCCGCGCGCTTAGAGGCCTCTATACCAGAGGTGCGGCCCTCCCCGAGGGCGTGGAAGCCCATCGTCTAGCCCAAAAGGCTAAGGAGGCGGTCACGGCGCTAAGCTCGTGGGCCATTCGCCATGGCGTCGACGACCTGCCCCTCGAACGTGAATCGTTCGGCTCCCGAGAGGAGTGGAACATCGTGGTGCCCGCCGCAAGAGTGGAAGAGTTGGAGGCGATGCTGTTGATGGATCGCGCCCTGCGGATTGCAAAGCAAAGCGGCTCGGCGGTGCCAAATGTCACCAATGATCCGCGTTTCCACGTCGGCTGGCGGCAGTTTGACGCGACCAGAGAGAGCCTAAGTGCCGAAGCGCAGAGGATTCCAGAGCCCGCCCGGTCAGTCGTGCTGAATCAGCTCCACAACATCAAGCGACTCCGCACGCCACCCACAAGCCACTCCAAAATCGAGGCCGTTGCAGCGGCAGTGGAATCGATTATTCAGCAAGGCGAGAAAGTCCTCCTCTTTTGCCACCATCACGCGACCGCGCAGGAGTTGACAATCCGGCTCGCGGAAGTCCTTCCGAAACTGCCGGCGCCAAGAGCACCGAGTTTGGCCGCATGGAAGAGGGCATGGGGCGAGGTCGTTTGTAGACAGGATGAACGCGAAGACGAAGAGCAGTTGAGGAGCACTTTCATCGATTGGCTCTGCTCTGATCTGATCCGTGCGCAGACGCTCAGCTGGCTCGGGACGAAATCACCGGCAGACGCAAGACTCAGGGATCTACTTGAAAGGCAACGTGGCCGGCACCCACTTGGTGGAGAGACCATCGCCAAGGCTGCTGTGCGGCTGTACCGAACGCTTCTTCAATCGAAGTCGAGTGCCGCAGTTTTGAAGGCTGCCGCGGCGGGCCGCTCCGAACTCCTTGCAGGATCAAGTGGATCTTCACGCGTCCTGGGTGTCTGCCTGCCAGACGAAGACCGAAGGTCGCTGTTCATACACAACCAGCAGCCCGACACTGTGATTTCCATTTTCAATAGCCCGTTTGGCCCAGATGTTCTCGTCGTAACCGACAAACTCTCTGAGGGATCGACCTGCACCGGTACTGCCGACACCTGATTCACTACGAACTCGATCCAAGTCCAATTCGGACGGTTCAGCGAAACGGTCGCCTCCGTCGGGTCAACAGTTGGGCCGCCGTAATAGGGCAACCTATCCGGTATGCGTATCCAGCGTTCCCTGGTACCCGGGACCACCGGCTTGTACAGATTATGAAAAAGCGGGTCGACAGTTTCTCGCTGTTGCTAGGAGGAGCCCAGGAGATCGACATTGAGGAAGTAGAGGGCTCGGATGAGGCGTGGAGGAATAGGGTGATTGCAGCGGCAAAGGAAGATCTGGCTGCTGCCGGCAGCCAACTCCGTGCGAGAGACCGAACAGCGTAACTTACCGTCGGGGCGATGGCGAATCCAGTTGGAACTCGTGAGTGCCCAAAATGATTAGGGCCGCATAAGTCAGGGTTAGTGCAACCACCGGACCCGCATGCGCCCACAGCGTGACGTAGCGGGCAGGGCTAACACCTTCGATTGGCTGTCAAAAGCCATCCGGTCCACGCGGCCGACAAGATACTGATGACTGGTCTCCGCTCACTCCTCCGGCGCCCCGCCGACTAAGATCCGAAGTTGTGTTCCTGCTGTTGCATTAGATCGCACACTGTCCAGGTATCTTCTGGACATGAGGCAAACAAACCGAACCATTGAGCTTGGACTCACATCGCCGGTCGCGGCGATGGAAGCGTTTCTGGAAACCCACCGGGCCTGGATTGAATCCGTGGTGGGCTGTCCGCGGGGCGAAGCGCTGACCTTCGAGTTCGACTTTCCGTTCAGCCACGTCGTACTGGAGCAACTCATGGAGGGCGTCCACTTGGACCGGCAGTGCCTCGGTGCCGCAGATGCGCTACGCCCCATGGTCCGGCGATGGGAAACGCCGCCCGGTTGCAGCCCCCGGATCGATCTCACGGCATCTCGGGACAGGCACGCCAAGATCACCGAGCGGAAGTTGGCCTGGGACCCTCACTGGAAGGAGACTCCGATCGCGGTCTGGCTTGATGGGGCCGAGCACGCGGTCGTGAGCGCGAATATCCCGTATGTGTCGTTCATCGAGAAGGGCGCGATCAGCGTGAGGCAGTGGGTCATCGTCAACCGGCGGGAGGCCGCCATGTGCCTGAACATGCTGCGCCAGATCGAACCGCCGCGCGTGATTACCATGGTGGGCGGACGCGACATTCCTCTTCCGAAGAATGGATACAACTGGGACTCGGTGCTGCTTGACCCTGCCCTGAATGAACTCGTGCGTCAGGACTTTGAGACATTCTGGGATAGCGAGTCGTGGTTCGTCCAGCAACACCTTCCCTACAGACGGGGATTCCTTCTCTACGGGCCCCCAGGGAACGGCAAGACGACGGTGGCCAGGATCATGGCCTGCCACCCACAGGTATCCACTTTCAGCATCGATTTCTCCTGCGAGGGGCTGCCCAACGATGCACTCTCCGGGCTGTTTCACGCCGCGGAGGACAACGCACCGGCGCTCATCATCTTGGAAGACCTAGACAGGGTCTTCGGCGCGGGAACGCCGTCCAATCAGACCGGGATCACCTTGCAGCATCTGCTGGGTTGCCTCGACGGCTTGGCGACGCAGAACGGCATCGTCGTTGTGGCGACCGCCAACGACCCGACTACTCTGGATGCCGCGATTCTCAAGCGCCCGGGCCGCTTCGACCGATTGGCCGCATTTCCGGTCCCATCTCTCGAGATGAGGCGTCTCTACTTCCACCGACTGGTCGGGGAGACGCTGGATGGGCAGTCCATCGCCACTGCGGCGAGGGAGACCGACAGGATGTCCTTCGCACAACTGCGGGAGGCGTACATTCTCGCGGGGCAGCGCTCATTCCGCCGGGGCGGCGGCGTTGAACCGGACGAGCTACTCTCTGCCATCCGCACTGTGCGGGCAGAAGCCGATGGAGTTTCCAATCGCTCCGATGGGCGCTCGCTGGGCTTTGGCTCGAAGACTCCTTCCGCTGAAAGCCCCGCTGCCGTCTGCCGGCGGGGCGGATGAAGGCGAGAGAGCTATCTCACTGCGAGGGTTGGCTCCCCCCCTGCTCGGAAGATTCGGTATTTGTGAAATCGGCTGGCGGGTATAGAGTCGAAGGCGCGATGAAGCCCGGGGCGGCACGCTCAAGACCCGCGGGACCCGCCAAATTGAAAGGAAGAACAAAATGCCAATGCCTGACAACATCTTCTTCTATCGACGGAAAGGTGGAGGAATGGGTGGCCTCGGAGTAGTCCTGATCTTCGGCTACCTCGTTTTGATCGACAAGGTTTGCACCTACATCATCGCGCCCGTCCTTGGGTTCGTACGTTGGATTGGCATGTGAGACCTGTCTGGCACATAGCGGAGCCAGGCTCACGCTCTCAATCCGATGAAGTTGGACGTCCTCTGTCTCCGTATCGGCCGTGGCTGACGCTCTCCGCTCATCGCCGTGAGAGAGTGTCCGCCGCCCTCCCGTCGACGATGATGGGTGGGGGCGCGAAACAGGGTCACCGATCCTGGAGGCGCCGAGAATATACTGATACCAGTGCCACCAGCCAGAAGACGAGATCGCCAGGTCGTCCGCATACTTGGACTCATCGGAACACTGCTCGAGGGAGGCCGGCCGACGGTGCAAGACCTCGCGCGCCGCTTCCAGACTCGCCGCGAAACGATCTACCGCGATCTCCATGCCTTGGAAGAGGCCGGATACCCGATCGGCGGCGACGAGAACGGTCTCCTCAGTCGTCCACGACTTCTCAATCATCGCGGCACGTCTCATCCCGAAATCCGGTTCAATCTGCGGGAACTCGACGCACTGCTCTGGGTCCTGGCGCATTCGGAAACGGCCAAGGCGCCCTTCCGCGATCAACTCTCTTCAGCTGCGGAAAAACTGCGAGCCCTGAGGTCCCTGCAGCACTGTTCGCCGGCCGACGCCGCGGATGAGGTCGTCTCTGTCCTCCACCGGGGCGCCAGGGACTATTCAAGACACAGTGCGGCAATTCTCAGCTTGATGGAAGGCATCCTCCGCGAGCGCCGCACGCGCATCTGTTACCGTTCGCCTTCCCGGCCTGAACCTCACGACTTCGACTACGACCCCTACAGGCTCCTTACCGTTCCCGACGGTCTCTACTGCCTTGGCCAGACCCCGGCCCACGGCGGCCTTACGACCCTGGCGCTGGACCGCATCGATTCGGTGACTCTGTTGGACGAGTCCTTCAAAGTCGACACGGTCTTTGACCCTGCCCGGATTGAACAGGACGCCTTCGGTGTCGTCTGGGAAAACCCGATCACCGTGGTCGTTCGCTTCAGCGCCAATCAGACGCCCTACGTCAAGGAGCGCCTCTGGCACCCAAGCCAATCCTTCCGCGACCTCGCAAACGGTAGTGTCGAGATGACATTCCGCGCGGCTGGGGAGTTTGAGATCACCCGCTGGATCCTCAGTTGGGGGGATGCGGCAGAGGTCCTCGCGCCGGATTCCACTCCGCCGACAGATCCAAGACACCCTCGGCCGCGCCGACGCCCAGTACTCCGACGAGGATTGGGCGGGCCCGGCATAGAATCCGTAGCTGGTCAGTCGGAATTCCCGTCGGATTCGCGACCAACTATGCCGGCCTGACTGATGGATCTCTCTGGAAACGAGATACTTCCGCAGACTCCCTGATTCACGTCCACGAAATCTGAGTCCTCCCCTATGCCTGACACCTGACTGATTTGGTCGCGGATCTGCGGATTGCCAGGACGGGCATCTTCCGTTGGCGCTTCGTCGGCCTCAGGCGCGCGGGAGGTCGTCAAGATAAGGCCGCGTGGCGGCGATCAGCCGGCGCATTGCTTCTACCATGGCTTCCTCTGTCCTTTGCCCCTCTTGAAACCGGAACTTCAGGGAGGTCTTGGCTCCGGCGACAAATGTGAGTTGCACCTCCCGCAGAGGGGGCAACTCGGCGTTCATGATCGCCAGAATGTCAGATGCATGTCCTTCTCATGACATTGAGACGCCGTAGGTTGAGGTCGCTATCGTCGTGAAAGAAGATGATCTTAACCCCATGGCCATCATCCTCAATAAACTCGTAGCGGCAACCAGCGATTCCGGTGTTGCACAAAACGAACCGGCCATCACGGCCTCCCTGCTGGAATTCATGCTCGCCTACTCGGAGGCCTGCCTCGCCTGAGAGCCGGAGGAGTGCGTCAAGGAGCGGCTCAGGTTGGCCCCCTTCAGGTGGACGGGGTGGAGTCGGTGGAGTTGCTGGCCGTTCTTGCGCCTCCTCACTGGCAAGCGCCCGAAGATTGCGCAGAACCTCCTCTTTGAGTTCGTTCACCGCGCCGGCATAGTGGCGCTTCGCCTCACTTCCCGATGCCCCCTGCGCCGATTTGGAGTCATATCGCGGCGTCTCAGTCTCCTTCTTCTCGGGCCTGAAATCCGCACCAGGCATCGGAGGGTACGTCCTCCGTTTCGGCGGATTTCTTCTCTTCACTGAGTCTTCGTACCAGGGCTCGTCGCATTGTTCCTGAAGTTTCTCGAGCCACCACCGGATTGCGGCAACTCGATACTCCTCTGGGACATGACTGAAGTCCCTCGCCCCTTCTTTTGATTGCAGCCGTGGCACGCGGTCACCAAATTCGATGGGTCATCAGTGCCTCCCTTTTGCTCGTGATATGACAGGATCCACCGTGAGGTCCGCTATACGCCAATTCTCGAACGAGCTTTAGCATCCCAACCGCAGTATGCGCAGACGAATTTGTCTGGCCGCCACACTTCCAACCGTTGCTCATCTGTCATAGGTAGGTGCACCTGCTTCTTCTCGGTTATCGGCCACGGCCTGATAACCCTTTAGACAACAATCGCCAGAATCGCTGCTCCTACTGCCGGGATTGCTGCCATCCATTGGCACGGCGTCTCAAAGAGACATAGCCATCCTAATCCCGGAACGCGGCACTTCCGATACTGTTAGAGGGGCCCTATGTTCAAAACCGGATTGAGCTACGTCTACTCACCCTCTGACCTGAACGCATTCCTCGAGAACGAATCGGTAACATGGCTGGACCGGTACAACCTCGAGGTCCCGGGCGAACTCATTCGGGACGTGTCAGCCGAGGAAGACGAGATCGTGCAGAGCGCTGGCGCGAAGCACGAGCAGCAAGTCCTGGAGTCACTGCAGCAACAGACCGATGTCGCGGTGATTGAGCGCAAGGCTGGCGCACATTTCGAGACCCTCGCAGCCATGAAGGCTGGCCGCCCTGTGATCTACCAGGCGCGGCTGGAAAGCGGTGACTTCGCAGGATGGGCTGACTTTCTGATCCGCGTCGATGGCGCTTCCGATCTGGGCCAGTGGCACTACGAGGTTTGGGACACGAAACTCGCCCGCAGCATGAAGCCCTACTTCGCGATCCAACTCTGCTGCTATGCCGAGATGCTGGCGGTGCTGCAGGGCAGACGCCCCGACCACGTCGGCATCATCCTTGGGAACGGCGAGCAGAAAGCCCTCCAGGTCTCCGACTTCTGGTTCTACTACAAGGCGATCAAGCGGGCATTTCTGGAGCAACAGTCGAAATTCAACCCGGACTCGCCGCCATCGTTCCCGGGCTTGGCCGACTACCGGCATTGGACAGGCTACGTGACCAAGCTGCTGAAGGACCGGGACGACGTTTCGCTGGTGGCGAACATCCGTACGGTTCAAGTCGAGAAGCTCGCGGCCGCTGGCATTGCCACTGTGCGCGCCCTGGCCGAGAGCCCCCTTCCTGCGATTCCGAAAATGGCAAGGGCGACGTTTGACCGTATACGCGCGCAGGCGACGGTCCAGATGGCATCACATCCTGGGCAGCCTCCCCGATTCGAGTTCCTTCCAAAGAATCCCGACGCCCCACGCCAGGGTTTCGGGCTGTTGCCACCTCACTCGGCGCAAGATGTGTGCTTTGACATTGAAGGATATCCGCTCATCGAGGACGGACTCGAATACCTCCTGGGCGTGACCTGTGAGGAGAGAGGCCAACTGGTCTTCAAGGACTGGTGGGCCCACAATCGCGAGCAGGAGAGAGAGTCGTTCGAAGCGTTCATCGACTGGGTGCACGGCAGGTGGAAGCAGGACCCATCGATGCACATCTACCACTACGCCGCCTACGAGACGACGGCCCTGAAGCGGCTGATGTGCCGGTACGCGTCCCGCGAGAGCGAAGTAGACGACCTCCTGCGCAATCACGTCTTCGTCGACCTCTACACGGTGGTCCGCCAGGCGCTGTTGATTGGCGAACCGTCGTATTCCCTTAAAAACGTTGAGCACCTCTACATGCCCGCGCGGGAGGGTGAAGTGGCATCAGCCGGCGATTCCATCGTGTACTACCACCGCTGGGTAGAAGCACCCGATGGGACGAACTGGCGGGACTCCCCGACTCTGAAGTTGATCCGTGACTACAACCAGGTTGACTGCGACTCCACATGGGGACTCGTGAGCTGGCTTAGGCAACAACAGGCGGCCGCCGCACGCAACTACGTGGCGCCGGAGCCGCCGAAAGAGGTTGCGGAAACTACGTCTGAGCGGGCCGCGCTTGCCCAAACGATGCTGGCGGCGATTCCGAATGAAGCGAATGGCGACGCGGAGAAATGGAGAGTGCACGCCCTCCTGGCACATCTGCTCGAGTTCCACCGGCGGGAGGATAAGTCCCGCTACTGGATGATGTTTGAGCGTGCGGAGATGACGGAGCAGCAATTGATCGAGGATTCAGTATGCCTGGGCGCGGTGCAGCGGACAGGCGCGCCTCCTGTCCCGGTGAAGCAGTCGTTCTGTTACGAGTACACGTTCGTCGAGCAGGAATCAAAACTCCGGGCCGGGAGCAAGGTCCGCCTGGCGGAAGATACCAACATCGGCTTCGCGATTGAGGACATCGACTATGAACGCCGGACTCTGACCATTAAGCGTGGGAAACGAAGTGGGGAACCGCCGCACCGGACGAATCTCATTCCGGATGAAATCGTCGCGGCGAAGGCGATCGTGGATTCCATCGAACGGACGGTGCGCGACTACGCGGCTCGGGGATCGCTGCCGAAGGCGCTGGAGGATTTCCTCTATCGGCGCCGGCCGCGCATCGCCCACCACGCCAACGGCTCGATCGTTCCGCCAAATGTAGACGTTCGCGAAGCCGCGATCACAGCGGTGAAGGGCCTCAAAAACAGCGCACTCTGCATTCAGGGCCCACCCGGTTGCGGCAAAACTCATATCGGCGGACGAATCATCGCGGAGTTGCTGAGGGCGCAAAAGAGGGTCGGTATCGCCTCCAACAGCCATGAAGCGATCTGCGTCCTCATGCGGGCGGTAGGTGAAGCCGCGGATATCGCGGGTGTCCGATTTGAAGGAGCGAAGTGCGGCGAGGAAGACCGGGAGCAGTTCCACCCGTCGATCTCCATTCTAGGTACGAATTCAGCGGTCTTCGAGGCGGGGCCGCTGCCCGATCTTGTCGGGGGTACCGCCTGGCTTTTCAGCAAGCCGGAGGCGGCCGGGCAGTTTGACTATCTCTTCATCGACGAAGCCGGCCAGGTCAGCATTGCCAATTTGGTTGGAATGGCACCCTGCGCCGCGAACCTCGTGCTGCTGGGTGATCAGATGCAGCTGAACCAACCCATCCAGGGGGTCCACCCCGGAGAGAGCGGCCAGTCCATCCTGGAGTACTACCTCGGGGACCACGCCACCATCCCCGAGGACTTGGGTGTCTTCCTTCCGAAAACCTGGAGGATGAGACCCGAGGTGTGCTCCTTCATCTCTGCGGGGATCTACGAGAATCGACTGACGTCGGAGCCTCGCACGGAAAAACGCAGCATCCAGCTCACCGGCCCGCGCCGCCAGATCCACAAGTCGGCCGGCCTGATTTACGTTCCTGTTGCCCATGACGGCGACACGTTTGAATCTGACGACGAGGCACAAGTGATTCGGGAGATCGTCTCGGAATTGCGTGGTCACACCCTGACTATTGACGAGCAGGCACCACGCCACATCACTCCATCTGACATCCTCGTGGTGGCGCCGTTTAACCTGCAGGTCCGAAAACTGCAGGCCGTTCTCCGCAACGTCCGGGTAGGGACCGTCGACAAGTTCCAGGGCCAGGAGGCGCCGATCGTGATCTTCTCCATGACGGCGAGTGAGGGCGACTCCGCGCCGCGCGGCATTGAATTCCTCTTCGACAAGCACCGGTTGAACGTAGCCATCTCCCGCGCGCAGATTCTTGCGGTGATCGTAGCGAGTCCGAAACTGGAGCGCACAAGATCCGTCCATCTGCACCAGATGAAACTCATCAACCTATACTGCCGCGCCGTCCAGGAGGGAGAACAGGCCGTCGGTGCCGGGGATGGTTCAGCGAGGCAGCACATCCAGTAGGCGGTGGTATCAGGATCTTTTCGGCCGCCGCTGGCGACCTGGTCCGCAGCGATTCAGCTCGCCCAGGCGGACAGTATGGCATCGCGAACTGCTGATTTGAAGGCACAATGGACTTTTGCCTACCCACAACTCATTGCCGGCCACGGTTCTTGATCCAACCTCAGTAAAGTTGTAGTATTGTGTTATGGCCCAGTCCCACCGTGAAGCACTCCGCCAGCTCTTCGAGGTCGCAGAGCAGCAGCAGGGCTACTTCACGACCAAGCAGGCCAAAGCAGCCGGATTTGCCGAAAATACCCATCCCTATCATGTCCAGGCCGGCAATTGGATCCGGGAGCACCGTGGTATCTACCGACTAGCTCTGTTTCCGTCGACTGAGCGCCCCGATCTCGTTCTGTGGGCACTGTGGTCTCGGAACCGGAACGAGGAAGTCGAAGGTGTGTACAGCCACCACACGGCACTCAGCCTCTACGATCTTTCGGATCTGAATTCAGCGAAGCTCCACATGACGGTGCCTGCAGGGTTCCGACGCAATAGCGAGATTCCCAGCATCCTCGCACTGCATTTTGCCGACCTGCCCGAGAGCGACGTCCAGACTGCGCAGGGGTTCAAGTTCACTCGCCCCCTGCGGACGATTCTCGACCTGATTGAGCTTGGTACGGTCGAGCGGAACTTCATCCGCCAGGCGATCAGACAGGCCTTCGACCGTGGGCTGATCACCCGACAGCAAATCCGGAACACTCCAATCAGCGGACCCGCGCGTAAGACCATTGAGGAAGCGCTGCGGCGCGCGGCATAGTGCAACCACCACCAAGACATATACGACGGCGGAGCATTTCGAAGGGCTCTCGAACAGCGACTGAAGACGGCATCTCTGACCGACCAGGTCGATCTCAACCGCCTCCGGCGACAGGTTGCATTCGACCGCCTCCTCGCTAGGCTGTTCCAAGAAGAGCCGACGCCTTGGGCTTTGAAGGGTGGTTACGCGCTGGAACTACGATTTAAGGCCGCTCGATCCACCGTGGACATCGATCTGACGTTGCAGCAAGTGGTAGCCGCAACAAGAGACGGTGCCAACGTGAACCAAGCCGTTCGGGAGCTGCTTCAGCGCCTGGCCGGTATGCCCCTGGGTGACTGGTTCGAGTACACCATCGGACCGCCCATCATGGACTTGAATGCGGCACCATACGGGGCGCGGTACCCGATCGAAGCGCGCATGGACGGACGGGTATTTGCCCGGTTCCACCTCGACGCCGGCATCGGTGACGTAGTGATGCAGCCGCTGGAGACAGTCGTCTGCCGGGATTGGCTGGTTTCGCCGGCATCGAAGCATCCCGGGTCCGCATGATCGGCCGGGAACAGCAATTCGCGGAGAAGATTCATGCCTATACACTGCCACGCGATGGCACGAACAGCCGGGTGAAAGACCTAGTGGACTTGGCGCTTCTGATCGGATCGAGTGAACTGGATCAGCCGAGACTATTGGACGCCCTGATCCTGACGTTCGAGCGCAGGGGGACGCATGAATTGCCTGCCGATCTGTTCCCGCCGCCGGCCAATTGGCTGATCCCGTTTCAAGCCTTGGCACTGGAGTGCGGGCTCCCAAACGACCTTGCCGCTGTGTTTGCCGGGGTACGGGAGTACTTCGAAGAACTGTTGGCAACGCGCCCGGAACGGTGATCGTGGCATGACCAATGACGATTCAGGGGTTCCACCGCCCGAGTCTCCCGAGGAAGAGACCACTCATCTTCGCGCCAAGAACGCCCGCCTGCGGCGCCTTCCTGGCGCCTCGCCTCCATCCACAACCGTCGGGAATGCGCCACCGCCGGACAAGCGTGAGCGTGTAGTAGGCGTGGGAATTATCCACGCAAGTTCCTGATCCGAACTAGATCTGTTCCGGCCACACTCCGCGGTTCAGGCATCGCCTCCACTGCCCTCACCAACCGGCCCTCTAACCCCATCACGTTGTCGGCCAGTTTGCACATGAGTTCATTTGGTCTTGCCTGAGAGTGCGGCAGCCCTCATCATGGTCGCTGCTCCAGTTCCCGCCCGGATGCCTGACCGCGATTGCCACCAGGGCAGCGGCAGTGCTCCTGGAAGACCCAGCCCAGCAGTGGATGAGCAGTCGCTCGGGTGGCGTCCATTCGCGGAGGAACGTCAGCAAATGCCGAATGTGTATCTCCGTAGCATGGATGAAGCCGTTACAGGGGCGCTGCACGTCGTCGATCTCCAGGCGGAGGTGATCAACACCGGTCACGGATGGCCATTCGGCGTGATCGTTTGGGCCCAGGATCGAGATGATCCGGCGAGGCCGAACGGTGGAGATGTGGTCCCACAGATTGGGGTAGCCGCAGACGAACAGAGTGCCGGTTGAGGATCGGCTGTTGTGCATGATGGTCTGGGGCATTCTCTTGGCAGTCTACCTTGCTATCACCCTTGGAGGAGCGTCGCCTCCTAAGCGGGAGCACTTGGGCCATCAAAACCATGCTGCGCTTTCCATTGGCCCAAATGGGGGCACAGGCTCCCAGACGAAAAGGAACCCGCTTTGACCGCCAGGTGTGGTGAGGACCAGTCTGACCACGGCGACGGCGGTGCCCCCCAGTGCCCAAAGCCGCGTCGGGAACGTTCAGCCACCCACCATCCAGGAAGTCTCCGCGTTGTCAGCATTTTTGTGGCATGAGCCTTCGTCTCCATCGGTTTAGAGCCGTTTTTTGACGTTTCCGTGAGTGCGCCGGTTCTCTCTAACCTCGAACAAAAAAATACAAATAGGCACAAAAAAAGACTTGACAGGCCTAGACTACGAACCAGTAGGTCGGGTGTTCGAATCACTCCGGGCGCACCATTGAACTCCCTCAGACCCCAATCCCAGACCTTCCTAAGAACATAGCACCTGCACGCGTTGCCGGTTGTTTTCGAAGTTGCGGAACCCGTACGCACGATTGTCAGGCCAGATTCTGCCAACTCCACCCCTTGATCAAACTTCAGAAAAGTTGTAGTATTGTGTTATGGCACAGTCCCATCGTGAAGCACTCCGCCAGCTCTTCCAGGTCGCAGAGCAGCAGCAGGGCTACTTCACGACCAAACAGGCCAAAGCAGCCGGATTTGCCGAAAATACCCATCCCTATCATGTCCAGGCCGGCAATTGGATCCGGGAGCACCGTGGTATCTACCGACTAGCTCTGTTTCCGTCGACTGAGCGCCCCGATCTTGTTCTGTGGGCACTGTGGTCTCCGGAACCGGAACGAGGAAGTCGAAGGTGCGTACAGCCACCACACGGCACTCAGCCTCTACGATCTTTCGGATCTGAATTCAGCGAAGCTCCACATGACGGTTCCCGCAGGGTTCCGACGCAATAGCGAGATTCCCAGGATCCTCGCACTGCATTTTGCCGACCTGCCCGAGAGCGACGTCCAGACTGCGCAGGGGTTCAAGTTCACTCGCCCCCTGCGGACGATTCTCGACCTGATTGAGCTTGGTACGGTCGAGCGGAACTTCATCCGCCAGGCGATCAGACAGGCCTTCGACCGTGGGCTGATCACCCGACAGCAAATCCGGAACACTCCAATCAGCGGACCCGCGCGTAAGACCATTGAGGAAGCGCTGCGGCGCGCGGCATAGTGCAACCACCCAGGACATATACGACGGCGGGAGCATTTCGAAGGGCTCTCGAACAGCGACTGAAGACGGCATCTCTGACGGACCACGTCGATCTCAACCGCCTCCGGCGACAGGTTGCATTCGACCGCCTCCTCGCTAGGCTGTTCCAAGAAGAGCCGACGCCTTGGGCGTTGAAGGGTGGTTACGCGCTGGAACTGCGATTTAAGGCCGCTCGATCCACCGTGGACATCGATCTGACATTGCAGCAAGTGGTGACAGCCACACGAGACGGTAATAGCGTGAACCAGGCTGTTCGGGAGATGCTGCAGAGCGTGGCCGGGATACCCCTCGGTGACTGGTTCGAGTACACCATCGGACCGCCCATCATGGACTTGAATGCGGCACCATACGGGGGCGCCCGGTACCCGATCGAAGCGCGCATGGACGGACGGGTATTTGCCCGGTTCCACCTCGACGCCGGCATCGGTGACGTAGTGATGCAGCCGCTGGAGACAGTCGTCTGCCGGGATTGGCTGGGATTCGCCGGCATCGAAGCATCCCGGGTCCGCATGATCGGCCGTGAACAGCAATTCGCGGAGAAGATTCATGCCTATACACTGCCACGAGATGGCACGAACAGCCGGGTGAAAGACCTGGTGGACTTGGCACTTCTGATCGGATCCAGTGAACTGGATCAACCGAGACTATTGGACGCTCTGATCCTGACGTTCGAACGCAGGGGGACGCATGAATTGCCTTCCGATCTGGTCCCGCCGCCGGCCAATTGGCTGATCCCGTTTCAAGCCTTGGCACTGGAGTGTGGGCTCCCAGACGACCTGGCCGCCGTGTTTGCCGGGGTACGGGAATACTTCGAAGAACTTCTGGCAACGCGCCCGGAACGGTGATCGTGGCATGACCAAAGACGATTCAGGGGTTCCACCGCTTGAGTCTCCCGAGGAAGAGAATATTCGTCTTCGTGCCGAAAACGCCCGCCTCCAGCGGCTTCTCGCTGCTCACAACATTCCGCTTCCGCAGCTTGCGCCAAAGAACTCGTCTCTATCCACAACCGACGAGACTGCGCCACCGGTGGATAGGGATGAGCGTGCCCGGAAGAGAATCGCCCTGTTTCGAAGCCTGTTTCGCGGAAGAGAAGATGTCTACGCGCGGCGATGGGAGAATAGCGACGGCCGGTCGGGATATATGCCAGCGGCCTTGAAGGACTGGAGCGCCATCAACAAAAGCCGCCCGGAGGACCGGAAGAGAGTCGACCAGAAGACTCGAAAGGTCCTCCCGATGACCGACAGCGTCATTGAGAGCCACCTTCTGGGCAAAGAGACAGTTGGCGTGTACCCGCTCCTGCCCGACGAAACGTGCTGGTTTCTCGCGGCGGACTTCGACAAGAAGTCCTGGGAGAAGGATGCAAAGGCTTTCCTTGAGACCTGCCAGGAATTGGGCGTGCCAGCTACCTTGGAACGTTCTCGCTCGGGGAAGGGCGGCCATGTTTGGATCTTCTTTGATCAGGCAATTCCGGCGAGCACCGCCCGCAAGCTGGGATGCGTGATTCTCACTCGAACCATGGAACACAGGCACCAGCTTGGGCTCGATTCCTACGATCGGTTCTTCCCCAACCAGGACACCATGCCCAAAGGCGGGTTCGGGAACCTGATCGCACTTCCCTTGCAGTTTGCGCCGCGCAAGTTGGGCTACAGCGTGTTCATCGATTCTGACTTTCGCCCGTACCCCGATCAATGGCAGTTCATCTCGACGATTCGACGGATGCCGGGTGAGGCGGTGGAGGACATCGTCGCGGAAGCTCTGCGCAATGGCGACCTGATCGGAGTTCGAATTGGCGTGGTTGACGACGAGGATGGGCAGGACCCGTGGACAATACCGCCTTCCCGCAAGCGGAGCGATCGGCCAATCGCGGGGCCGTTTCCAAAGAGTGTCCAGATCGTCCGCGCGAATCTCGTTTACGTGGAAAAGAAGGACCTGCCTCCGGCCATGCGGAATCGGCTACTCCGGCTGGCAGCATTTCAGAATCCCGAATTCTACAAGGCTCAGGCGATGCGACTATCGACACACGACAAACCGCGTGTGATCGCCTGCGGGCGGGACTTCCCCGAGCACATCGCCGTGCCTCGGGGCTGTCTGACGGAGACACTGGCTCTATTGGAGGCGCACCAAATCCAGCCCCAAGTTCGGGACGAACGATTCGCCGGCATTGCCATTGAGGCGGAATTCCAGGGGCAGCTTCGGCCCTTCCAAGAGGAAGCAGTTGCGAAGATTGCCGCACACGACGAAGGCATCGTCTCAGCTCCAACTGCGTTCGGAAAGACCGCCGTTGCGGCATGGCTGATCGCCAAACGCAAGGTCAACACTCTCGTTGTGGTTCACCGGCAGCAGTTGCTCGATCAGTGGCAGGAGCGCCTTGCGATGTTCTTGGATTTACCTGCCAGATCGATCGGGCATATCGGCGGCGGGAAGACGGAGAGAACCGGGTCTGTAGACGTCGCCGTCATTCAGAGCCTGTACCGAAAGGACGCAGTAAAGGACTTCGTTGCCGAATACGGCCAAGTCATCGTCGATGAATGCCATCACATCTCCGCTTTCACTTTCGAGGAAGTGTTGAGGCAGGTGAAAGCCAAGTACGTTGTCGGCCTGACTGCCACGCCGATACGAAAGGACGGGCACCACCCCATCATCTACAT
Organism: Bryobacterales bacterium; assembly: GCA_016721425.1. Classification (GTDB taxonomy): domain Bacteria; phylum Acidobacteriota; class Terriglobia; order Bryobacterales; family Bryobacteraceae; genus Paludibaculum. The sequence continues at coordinate 28,153 of JADKID010000008.1, forward strand.
GCAGTGCGGTCCCGTCCGGTTCAGAATGAGCGCGCGGGCGATGACCGACTCGACGCCATTCGAGCACAAGGTGACGCCCCGCCACACCGAGTTCCGGATGGCGCCCGAACTCGCCGAGGTCACGATCCAGGACATCTATTCGGCGCCCGTCAATGATGCATCGCGCAACGAGATGATCGCCGCCGACATAGTGCGCGCCGTAGAATCGGGCCGATGCCCGCTGCTTCTGACCGGCCGGACCGAGCATCTCCACTATTTCGAAGCCAAGTTGGTGGGTGCCGCCAAGCACATCTTCGTTTTGAAGGGAGGCATGGGGAAGAAGCAGCGCCGGGAGATCGCGGAATCCTTGGCGTCAGTGCCGGAAAGCGAGTCGCGGGTGATTCTGGCGACGGGCAGCTACATCGGAGAGGGCTTTGATGATGCGCGCCTGGATACGCTGTTCCTGGCCATGCCAATCTCCTGGAAGGGCACGTTGCAGCAGTATGTGGGCCGGCTGCACCGGCTACACGACAACAAGCGATTCGTCCAGGTTTACGATTACGTGGACAGCTACGTTCCAATGCTGGCCAGGATGTACGAGCGCAGGCTGAAGGGCTATGGAGCGATCGGGTATCAGATCGAGCATGGGATCTCGCCATAGCACCACTGAGTTGGCAGCACCGGCGGCGCCTCAGGCTTGGATGATACGAGATGGTCTGGCCGCCTGCACCGTACGGCCCACTGTGGACGGCGGAGTACGGAGCCACTTCAAGGTAGACGCCGCGTGAAAAGTTTTTAGCCGAGCACGTAGGCCAGTTCATTAGAATCGTGGTCAGCCATCCATTTCCGCTTCTTCTCCATCGTGACGGAACCGGGAGTACTCGACCTAGCCCAGTAGATTCTCCGGGTACGATTGCTCTCGCAGACTGCTCGCGGAACTCTCACGGATCATGCCCTCAGCTGTACGAAGTCCGTGACCTATCCACCCAAGTTTCTAATCCGAATTAGGTCAGTTCCGGCCACACCCCGCGGTTCCGGCATCGCCTCCACTGCTCGCACCAACCGGCCCTCTAACCCCATCACGTTGTCGGCCAGTCTGCACATGAGTTCATTTGGTCTTGCCTGAGGTGCCGTAGCCCTCAACATGGTCGCTGCCTCCAATTCCCTGCCCGGATGCCTGACTGCGATCGCCACCAGAGCAGCGGCAGTGCTCCTGGAAGACCCAGCCCAGCAGTGGATTAGCAACCGGTCTGGCAGTGTCCATTCGCGGAGGAAGGTCAGCAATTGCCGAATGTGCGCTTCCGTGGCGTGGACGAAGCCGTTGCACGGGCGTTGGACATCGTCGATCTCCAGGCGGAGGTGATCAACACCGGTCACGGATGGCCATTCGGCGTGATCGTTTGGGCCCAGGATCGAGATGATCCGGCGAGGCCGAACGGTGGAGATGTGGTCCCACAGATTGGGGTAGCCGCAGACGAACAGAGTGCCGGTTGAGGACCGACTGTCGTGCTTGATGGTCCCGGGCATTCTCTTGGCAGTCTACCTTGCTATTAACCTTGGAGCGAATTCGTCGCCTCCTAAGCGTGAGTGACACGGGCCATCAAAACCATGCCGCTTTCCATAGGCCCCAAATGGGGCGCAGGCTCCCCAGACGAAATTGGAACCCGCTTTGACCGCCGGTGTGGGTGAGGATTGCGTCTGACCACGGCGACGGCGGTGCCCCCCAGTGCCCAAAGCCGCGTCGCCGGAACGACTTCGGCCACCCACCATCCAGGGTCTCCGCGTTGTCAGCATTTTTGTCAGCATGAGCCTTCGTCTCATCGGTTTAGAGCCGTTTTTTGACGTTTCTGCGAATGCGCCCGGTTCTCTCTAACTCGAACAAAAAAATACAAATAGGCACAAAAAAAGACTTGACAGGCCTAGACTACGAACCAGTAGGTCGGGTGTTCGAATCACTCCGGGCGCACCATTGAACTCCCATTAAATCAATTGGCTCATCGCCTTCCGGCTCTCCGTCAAATTCCCAGCCTGAGCCTGCGGGCCAGTTCTCCATTCGATTGATTCGTCGTGGGCTGGTGGCCCTTCAGCGGCTGGATCTTCTCGTGGATGGCGTCCAGGAACCAATCGGTCTGCGGGAAGAACATCGCTTCCAGTTCGGCCGCCGGCGTGATCCAGTTGCGGCTGCCCAGGACGACTGGCGGAGCATCCAGATAGTCAAAAGCCAACTGGGTGAGATTGGCTGCGACGCTCTGCATGATGCCTCCCCGCTCCACAGCGTCACTGGCCAGCAGAACCTTGCCGGTCTTCTTCACCGATTCGATCAGCGGGTCATAATTCAGCGGGCAGGCCGAACGGAGATCGATCACCTCCGCCTGGATGCCATAGCGCTGGGCGAGTTGCTCGGCAGCTGAGATCGCCGTGTAGAGCGCCGGACCAAACGTAATGATGGTCAGATCCTTGCCGGCCCGCTTGATGGATGGCTCCGAGAGCGGGATCTCGTAGTAGCCCTCCGGCACACCGGACTCGACAAACATCTCTCCGTAGTCGTAGACCTTCTGGCTTTCGAAGAAGATCACCGGATCGGCGCCCGCGAGCGCCGCGTTCATCATGCCCTTCGCGTCGTAGGGGGTGACCGGGTAGACGACTTTCAGGCCGGGAATGTGGTGCACCAGCGCGGACCAGTCCTGGGAATGTTGCGCGCCGTACTTGGCGCCGACGGAGATGCGGAGCACGACGGGCATGCTGAGCTGGGCGGCGGACATGGCCTGCCACTTGGACAACTGATTGAAGATCTCGTCGCCGGCGCGGCCCATGAAGTCGGCATACATCAACTCGGCCACAGCGCGGCCACCTTCCAACCCGTACCCGACCGCGGCCCCCACCACCGCCGCTTCCGAGATGGGCGAGTTGAAGAGACGGTGATAGGGCAACGCTTCGGTGAGGCCGCGGTAGACGGCGAAGGCGCCGCCCCAGTCGCGGTTTTCCTCGCCAAACGCCACCATGGTGGCATCAGTCGCAAAACCGTGCAAAATGGCCTCAAAAAGCGCGTCCCGGACATTGAAAGCCTTCATTTTCGACACCGGCTTGCCCTCGTGCAGCGGAGTGCGGATCTTGGTCCTGATCTGCTGCACACGGGAGTTTTGCGCCAGGTCTTCCAGGAACTCGGGCTCGCGCCCGCCGGCCGGCTCGCGCTTGCGGTTCGAGAACATCACCTCGCCGACGAGTTGGGAATCGATGGAAATGCGCGGCGCCGCTTCGTAGTTGGCGGCGAGTTGGAACATCTCGAACACAGTGGCTTCGATGGCCGCGCGCGTGTTGTCGAGATCCGTGGCGGGCAGTGCGCCGCCATCGATCATGCGCTTGCGGTAGGCGAGGAGCGAATCGGCCTGCTGCCACAATTCGATCTCTTCCTTGGAGCGGTAGCTGGAGGCATCCGACGGAGAGTGCCCGCTGATGCGGTACGTCACGGTGTCGAGCAACACGGGGCCGCCGCCGTGGGCAAGGATCTGTTTCTTGCGGCGGAAGGCGTCGATGACGGCCAGCGGGTCATAGCCGTTAACCCGCTCGGAGTGCATCTGGTCCGGGTTCACGCCGGCGCCGATGCGGGCGATGTAACGGACACCCATGGTCTCGCCCAGGGGTTGCCCGCCCATGCCGTAGTGGTTGTTCATGCAGTTGAAGATGATGGGAAGACCGCCGCCCAACTGCGGATCCCACAACGTGCGGTACTGATCCATGCTGGCGAAAGTGATGCCTTCCCACACCGGGCCGCAGCCGAATGAGGCGTCGCCGATATTGGCCACCACGATGCCGGGCTTGCGATTGACGCGTTTGAAGAGCGCCGCGCCGGGCGCGATGGAGCCCGAGCCGCCCACAATCGCATTGTTGGGGTAGATGCCAAAAGGTGCAAAAAATGCATGCATCGACCCCCCTAAACCGCGATTAAAGCCCGTTTCGCGCGCAAAAATCTCACTGTACGCGCCGAAGACCAGAAACTTGATGGCGAGCGCCTTCACCGATCCGGAGTGCCCCTTCTCGAGCGGCGCGAGGATTGCTCCATCCAGATAGGAGCGCATGATACCGAGAAGCGCATCGTCATCCAGGCAGCGGATTGCCGACAAGCCCTTGGCAAGAATCTCGCCATGGCTGCGGTGCGAGCCAAAGATGTGGTCGTCGGGTGTCAGCGTGAAGGCCATGCCAACGGCCGCGGCTTCCTGGCCGATGGACAGATGCGCCGGGCCGAGATGATCGTAGTTGACACCCTTGTAGGTGCGCTTGATCTTGATCTCATTGAGGATGGTCTCGAACTCGCGGATGGCGGCCATGTCCTGCCAGACGGCGAGGAGTTCATCTTCTGTGAACAGCGCCCGTTCCTGCTCCACGGTCTTGTCGTAGGCGTTCACGTCGATGTCGTAGCAGTGGATGCGGCCGGGCGCCAGCAGTTCTCGGGGTTCCAGAATAATCGATTTCGGCATCTTATGAATTCACTCCCATCAGGCAACTTCGAGGATGGCCAGCTTCAGCGCTTCTGATACGGTGGGGTGCGGGAAGACCAGCGTCTCTACGTCCGCGACGGTCATTTCCATTTCGATCATCGCGGCGGCAGCCACGATGAACTCGCTCGACAGATCACCGAGCGCGTGAACACCCAGGATCTCGCCGTAGCGCGCGCCCGCCAGCACTTTGATCATTCCGGCCGCGCCGACGTTCTCCACCAGAAAACGGCCGGCGACGCCCATGGGCAGCAAGGCTTTCTTGTACTCGACGCCCATCGCCTTGAGCTCGTTTTCGGTCTTGCCGACGCTGGCGGCTTCCGGGTGCGTGTAGATAACTGAGGGGATGGCGTCGTAGCGGATGCGATCCGGCTTACCGAACATGTTGTTGACCGCGACCAGGCCTTCGCGCGTGGCGGCGTGGGCCAGGAGACGGCGGCCGGTGACATCGCCGCAGGCCCAGATGCCAGGGACGCTCGTCCTGCCCCGTTCGCTGGTCCTGATGCCCTTGCGATCGAAGTCCACACCGAGTTCCGCGAGCCCAAGCCCCTCGACCAGCGGTGCGCGCCCGGTGGCATTGACGATGCATTCGGCGCTCAGCGAGCCGGGCTCTCCGGATTGTTCGAAATGGAGCGTGTTGCCTTCGATGGAGCGGACGGCACAGGAGGTGCGGAACACGATCCCACTCTTCTTGAGCGCCTGCTGGAGGCGGCTGGAGATGTCGTGGTCCGAACCAGTTGCGATCTGGGGCAGCATCTCGAGCACGGTCACCTCCGCGCCGGCGGCGGCGAAGAAGCTTGCGAATTCGAGGCCGATGTAACCGCCTCCGATCACGGCGACGGTCTTGGGCAATTCCGTCAGATTCAGTACGCCGGAGGAGTCCACGACGCACGGCGAATCGATGCCGGGAATCGGCGGAACAACGGGACGGGCGCCGGTGGCGATCAAGATGTTCTTCGCCGTTAGCGTGAGCTCACCGACCTGCACGGTGCTCTTCGATGTCAGCGTGGCGTGGCCACGGACCACCTCCACGCCGCTTCGTTTCAGGAGGCCATCGACGCCACGGGTGAGCGTACTGACGATCTCGTTCTTGCGTTGCACCACGGCGGCCATGTTGAAGGTCAGACCCGCGATGTCCACTCCAAACGCGGCGCCCTGGCGACATTCCGCAAAGAGCTTGGAGGAGCGCAGAAAGGTCTTGGTCGGGATGCAGCCGACGTTCAAGCACGTACCGCCGATGAATTCCTTCTCGACGATGGCCACCGAGGCGCCCAGCTTGGCGGCGTGGGCGGCGGCCTCGTAGCCGCCGGGACCCGCTCCAACGACGATCAGATCATGCATAGGGGTTAGAGCTCCAATCCCGCGAGGGCTTCCACGTTTTCGATCTGCTCGCGGCAGATCTTGAGGAAGCGGGCGCCGGGTGCGCCGTCGATTACCTGGTGGTCGCATGTGAGCGACAGGCCGATATGGTCCACAAATTCGACGGCGCCGTTGCGCCGCACGGCCTTTAGCTGAATGGCATTCACGCCCAGGATGGCCACCTGGGGCGGGTTGAGTATGGGCGAGAAGGACTCGACGCCAAAGACGCCGAGGTTGCTGACCGTAAACGTCCCGCCGCCCAGATCATCTGGCGAAATGGCGCCGTCCGCCGCCTGTTTGGAAAGGGTCTTGATGCGGACCGCCAACTCGGACAGAGAGAGAGATTCGGCCTGCTTCACCACCGGCACCAGCAACCCTCTAGGCGTGTCACACGCGAATCCGATATTCACGCTGGCGTGGCGATAGATCCTGCCGTCGTTGAACCCTACGTTGACCTCGGGCATCAGCACGAGCGCCTTCACCGCGCAGAACATCACCATCTCATTGAGATTGATGTCGGGGATACCGAGCGCTTCAGCACAGGCCTTGATCCTGGCCCGCAGAGCCAGCAACCCGGTGGCGTCGGCCGATGCGTTCATCGTGAATTGGGCAGTGACGGCCAGGGACTCGCGCAAGCGCCGGGCGACGTGCTCGCGAACGCGGGACATTCTCTCCGGGGGCGGGCCGAGGTCCGAGGCGCGCACCACACCGCTTGCGTCTCCCTGGATTTCGAAGCCCGTCTCGATCAGGTGTTTCGCGAGCGATGTCGGCCGGGGCGACTGGTAGTAGAGGCGCCGCAGATCGTCTTCCAGCACACGGCCTTGCGGTCCTGACCCGGAGACGTGCTCCGGCCGGAAATCGTGCTCGGCGGCGAAGCGTCTGGCCCGAGGACTGTAGGGGGCGGCAGGGCCGGAGGGTTGAACGATGGGCGCTCTGGTTTCCTGCGCTGTGACTGGCGCTGTGCGGAGCTCATCGGGGCTGGACGCTGCGGGTGCCGCGGCGTCACTCGATGGAGCCTGCGGCTGGAACGGCGCGGCGCTCTCACCGGGCGCGCCCACCACACAGATGTTGGTGAAAACCGGAACCAGGTCGCCCGGCTGGAAGAACGTAGCCAGGAGTGTGCCGGCGACGGGCGATGTCAACTCGAACGTGGCCTTATCGGTTTCGATTTCGGCGACGAGTTCGCCCTCGGCGACCGCGTCACCAGCATGTTTGTTCCACCGCGCCAACAGGCAGTCTTCAACCGTATTGCCGAGTTTCGGCATTTCAATGGGAGTGGCCATTCGATCGGGAGCCCTTTCCTGTCTGGGCCGGTGTGCCCTGTATTCAGGCTAGCGGAGTTCCTCCAGGAGTTTCCACCCGGACTCCACAAACTGGCAGAGCGTGCGTTGCGTCACGCCATAGGAGATGAAATCGCTGGGCGTCATGCCGTCGGGCTCGTACGCCTTCACAAACTCCGGCATCGTCGAGAGCCGCTCAATCACGTCGGCCGGGACCTCCGCGCCGATGCGCACTTCCCTGGGATGGTCCTTGGCAACGAACCACTCCTGGGGCGCGGGCGCGATGGACATGACCAATTCGGCGCCGGCCAACTCCGTCAAATGGTACGTGCCGCGCAGAGCAGCCACCAGCAGAACGGCCTCGTAGCCGCGCTCCTGATAGATGGCGTAGGCCCGTTTCGTGACGGCCAGACCGGATTGGCGAATGTCGGCTTCGCTGACCGCGGCCTGGTTGTCCTGGGCCACCTCGCGCAGATAGTCGTCCACGCGGCCGATCATGATCACGGCGAAGCACTTGCCGGGCTCGATGCCGGCCTGCATGGCGCGCTGGCGTCCGGCGCGGCATCGTTCGGCGATGGCGATGGCCTGGGGCACAGTGAAGCTCACCGTGGCCGTGGTGGTAATGCCCTCGGCAACGCAATCCTCCAGCACATCGAGGCCGGCGGCGACGGCGGGCAGTTTGACGGCGATATTGGGCGCCCACGTATGGAACCGGCGTGCCATGGCGAGCATCGCTTCGCGGTCTCCCGCCCGCGAGGGATTCACCTGGGCACAGACATAGCCCATACGTCCGCCGGTGCGTTCGTAGTGGGGCAGGTACAACGCGGAGGCATGGGTGACGACGTGACGGATCAACTCCTCAGCCTTCTCCGCTCCGGTCAGATTGAGGGCGCGCACTGCCTCGATGGCCTCGGCCCAGGCGGCCCGATTGCGCGTTGTGGTGGCGGCGGAGAGGAAGGGATTGGTGGTGACACCGACGGCCCCGCGCTCCAGCCCCAACCGCAATTCGGCGGGGTCAGCGGAATCGTGCCACCATTCGGTCTTCGTGTTTGCCAGAACCCACTCGAGGTATGTACCGCTACTCATATCTGTTTCCTTATGCTGGGATTTCTCCCGCTGGACGCTACGCTATCGAATACTGCCAACCCAGTCAACGACGCCGAACTCGACCTGTCGCCGAACTGCATTGCGGGCTAGAACGTTTTGACCACTGTCTTCGACCACCGCTTGCTAACGCGCGCGGCTCAGAACCGAGCCGCGACCGGAAGGGCGTGGACTACAACCACTCCGAAAACGCTCTAGGGCCGCTTGACCTCCACCTTGGCCATGTCCTCAATGAACATGGCGATGGCGGAATGATCGAGGTCCCCATGCCCGCTATTCATCAGCGCCATCAACACCTGCTGCGCCAGGCTGGTGAACGGCAGGCTGACCTTCATCGATTCGGCGGCGAGCAGAGCGTTGCGTAGGTCTTTCTGATGGAGCCGGATCCGGAAACCCGGCTTGAAGTTCCTGCCGATCACCATGGGCGCCTTAGCATTCAGCACCGTGCTGCCGGCGAGACCACCCTTAACGGCATTGAAGACCACCTCGGGATCGAGGCCAGCTTTGGTGGCAAGCACCAGAGCCTCGCTCATGCCTGCGATGTTGACGGCAACCATGATCTGATTGGCGAGCTTGGTGACATTGCCGGCGCCGACAGGACCAGTGAGAGTGGCGCTGGAGCCCATGCTCAGCAGCACTGGCAGCACAACGTCAAAGACTTCCTGCTTGCCGCCGGCCATGATCGCGAGGGTCCCGTCGATGGCCTTGGGCTCGCCTCCGCTGACCGGCGCATCGACGAACTCCACACCCTTCTCAGCACAGGCAGCGGCAACCCGCTGCGCCACGATGGGGCTGATGGAGCTCATGTCGACGATAATTGAGCCGGCAAGCGCTCCGCCGAGCACACCACCGGGACCGGTGACGGCCGCTTCCACTTCCGGACCATCGGGCAACATGGTGATGGTGATTTCAGAACGCGCAGCCACGTCGGCGGCGGATTCCCCTCTGAGTGCGCCGGCGGCCACGATCTCGTCCACGGCGCTCTCAACGACGTCATAGACGACCAACTCGTGGCCGGCCTTCAACAAATTGCGCGACATGGGCTTGCCCATGATTCCCAAACCGACAAATCCGATCTTCAAGCGAGACTCCTTTTCCATTCCCGACCAGTGAGTGTGCAACCGCGCCCGAGGCTACGAGCGAAGCCCGAGGTGATCCCGGGCGTAGGCGATGGACTTCTTCACGTTTTCCTGCTCCATTTGGAGCTGGGCTTCGCGGTCCAAGCCCGTCACGCGCGGCAACGGCTTGGACGGCTTGTTCTTTCTGACCATGGCCAGCGAGCGGGCCAGGTACTTGCCGTTGCGCTCAGGGAAGGTGAGCCAGTATTTCTCCGTCAGGCAGGTGATCTTGAGAGGATCGCGCGTGAGGAAATCGAGCGAGAACTTGGCGCTGGGCCGCACCTTGAGAACCGTGGCCACCATGCGTTTGAGATCGCAGATACCGGTTCCGAGCGGCACCTCCGAGAGCAGGAACCCGTCTTCATATTCCTCGACGCCCATATCCTTGATGTGGGTGTTGATGACGTAGGGGGCGAGGGATTCCACCACTTCCATCGGGTCATCGAGGAGCGCGACGTTGTTGCCGAAATCGAGACAGACGCCCAGGTACTCGCTGGAGTATTTCTTGAGAATGGCGAGGTAGTCTTCGGCGGTCCAGTCTTTGTGGTTCTCGACGCCGACTGGCATCTTGTACTTGTTGGCGAGAGGCCCCATGCGCTCGAACTTCTGCATCGATTCGGCGACAAAGGTCTTCCATTGCTCCAGCGAGTTGAAGGTCTCGTAGCGGCGCCCGGAGAGGCAGACCGTGCGGACACATCCGGCTCCGATCTCTTTGGCGGCCTGGAGAGTCTTCTCGAACAGGGCGGTGTCCGGGCCGGGCGAGGCGGTGGTCACCTCCAGATACATGCCGAGCTCTTCGGCCCGGCTGCGAACCTTCTTGAGGTAGTCCGGCTCGAAATTGGTGATGGGCACCTGGATGCCGCCGGCGCCCACGGCGTAGGCCTTTTCGAGCAGGTCGTGGGCAGTGCGCGGCGGGCGCAGGATGACGAAGCAATCGGGCGACAGGCCCATTGTGCAGCGCACCGGGGGCTGCATGGCGGCAGAGGCCGCGGTGGTGGCGATGAAGTTGCGGCGGGTCACAGTTTGAAGCTCCTCAGTACGTCGTCCCAGGGTTTACGATACGGCCGGACGAGGAGTGCGTTGGCTTCTCGATCGCCGATCACCTCCTCTTTGACAGCGTCCCATTTCAGGGCGCGTCCCAGTTTCATGGACATATTTGCCAGGTGGCAGGCTACCGACACGTGATGGCCGTCTTCGACGTCGGAGATGGGGCGCTGGCGGGTACGGATGCACTCCAGGAAGTGGCGCGCGTGATGGATCATCGGCTCAGGCGAATCGCCCGCGCCCTTGCGGGCCTCGGCGTAGGGCTTGGGCTGGAGGTCGGCGGCCTTGGGATGGCCGGGCGGGTTGGACCAGGCGGGAATGCCGCGTTCCGGGGCGATCTGCATATCGGGCGCAAACTCATAGCCGCTGCGGGATGCAGCAAGGATGCCCTTGGTGCCGCAGAACTGAACACCGGCCAGGCTGGCGGCCGTGCCAGCGCCGCCGCCGCGCGGTCTGCCGCCGGAGGCCTCGCGGAGGGAGCCTTCCACGGTGAAGCCGGGGTATTCAAAGATGGCGTCCTGCGTATCCGGCGTCTCGCCATTGTCTTCGAGAGCGAAACGGCCGCCGGCGGAGTAGACCGATTTCGGCGACTGCACCTTCATGAGGAAGTGCACCAGATCCAGATCGTGCGCGCCGAGGTTGGTCATCTGACCACCGGAATAGTCCCAGAACCAGCGGAAATGATAGATCACGCGATTGGGGTTGTACGGCCGTTTGGGCGCCGGGCCGAGCCACAGGTCGTAGTCGAGACCGGGCAGAGGTTCGCAATCGGCTGGCCGGCCGAAGCCCGGCATGATATTGCGGTAGGAGCTGAAGCGGACGGTATGGATCTTGCCCGCGTAGTTCTGCGCCATCAGCGCCTGCACTTCCTTCATATGGGTGCCGCTGCGCCCTTGGGTGCCGGTGATGCAGATGCGCTTGTACTTTCGGGCGGCCGTCGTCATCCAGCGGCCTTCCTGAATGAAGACGGTCATCGGCTTCTCGACGTAGACGTCCTTGCCGGCGGCGCAGGCCATGATGGTGGAGAGCGCGTGCCAGTGGTCCGGCGTCGAGATGATGACGGCATCGACGTTTTTGTCGTCGAGCAGTTTTCGAAAATCCTGGTAGCCCTTTGGATTGCTACCGCACATGGCCTGGGCGTTGTCCACACGCGGCTGGTAAACGTCGCTCACGGCAGTGAGAGCGGCATCCGGGAGCGTCTTGAAATCAGCGATGTGCCGCAGCCCAATCAGGCCGCAGCCGATGAATCCGATGTTGATGCGGTCATTGGCGCCGAGGACGCGACTGTACGATGCGGCGGTCACGGCGCCTAGAAATGTGCGGCGGGATGATGGAAGGATGACTGGAGTCTCGATCACTTTAGTTACTCTCCTCGACCCGCAGTGGGCGGGACCGCGGCCGGTTCCGCCCACTGCGCGTTCATCGAACATATCAGAAGACGAGCTTGAGCCCGCCCTGGAGTTGACGCATGGTGCCGGCGCTTCGGATCAGGCCGAAGTTGGGCCCTGGAAGCAGATCACGGCTACCCCACGTCACCGTCGGATCGCCGAGCCTGGGATGGTTCGGGAAGTTGAAGGCTTCGAACCGGAACTGGAGGTTGATCCCTTCCTTAATCGGGAAGTTCTTCAGCGTGGAGAAATCCCAGGTAGTGGAGCTTGGCCCGATCAGGCGGTTGCGGCTGATATTGCCAAATGTACCGAGAGTAGGCAGCCGGAAGGCGGCCTTGTTGAACCACTGGTTAGAGGACTTGTCCGCCGCGTACGGATCCTGCCCCGTGGCGCTCAAGCGGATCTCCCCGTAGTGGTTGGTGCCAGAGGCGTCGAAGCTAGCCTGCATGTTGAGCGGGCGCCCGGACTGTGCCGTGATGATGGAGGCGATCTGCCATCCTCCAATGATCTGATTGACGATGCCGGCGTGGTTGGCGAATCTCTGGCCCTTCCCGAAGGGCAGCTCATACAGGACCGACGTCACGAACCGGTGCGGCGTATTGAACGCAGAGTAGCCCTTGTCGCAAGCAATGCAATAGCTATCCTGCGGGAAGATGTCCACGTTGGTGCCGCGGATGGCGCTCGAGCTATCGATAGATTTCGACCAGGTATAGCTGGCCAGGAACGTGAACCCGTCGGTCATGCGGCGGGTCATCTTGACACCCAGGCCATTGTAGTTGCCGTTACCTTCGGAGTGGGCCGTTTGGATGTAGCCGAACTCGGGAAATGGAGCGCGGGCATTCTGGTTTCCAACGGTTCCGGGCACGGACTGATTGGTGTCCTGAAGACCTTGCAGGTGCCGGCTCTGGGAGGCGTTGTAGCCGACTTCGAGAACCGTGCTCTTACTGAGTTGGCGCTGGATATTCAGGAGGTACATCATCGAATACGTATTCTTGATGCCTTGCTTCACACTCCACAGTGCCGGCGAGGGCGGCAGAACCCACGGCGACGCTGCTCCGCTGAGGAAGTTGCTGAACCCAAGATTGGGAATATCGGCGGCGCCCAGCCTTCTCACCCTGCCGGCCATGCCGCGGTTCAGGTCAAAACGGGAGTTGCCGGATTCCACGGAGTAGAAAACTCCGAAGCCCGCTCGAACGGTCCAGTTGGAACTGGGGTTGTAGGCGATTCCGATTCGCGGCGCCCAGTTGCCATAGTCGGTCGAGACGAGCTTGTCGCCCAAGCGGCCGTCGCGGGCCACGGGCACGTTGGGGTAACGGAAGCCCTTCCCGTCATAGAAGCCGCCCGTGCCGGTACGCACCAGGGTGGGGTGCAAGCTCATGTCCCGCACGTTGGCGGCGTTAAGAATATAGGGGGTGTCCACGCTGACCATGTTCTGTGAGCGGTCCCACCATGGCGGCGACAATTCGTAGCGCAAACCGAGATTCATCGTCAACTTGGAGTTCATCCGGTAAGTATCGTCGACGTAGAGGTAGGCGCTGGTGGAGCGGAACTGGGCAAATGCGAGCCACATTGCGGCCTCGGCGACGGTCATGTTGCCCAGCAACAGATCCGCCGTCGAACTACCACCCGCCTTGGTCGCGGGGTTGGTGGTATAGGTCCCGTTGAACTCGAAGGAGCCCCGGGCGAACTCGTTGCCCTGCTGGTTGTAGCGGTCGCGGCGCAACTCGCCACCAAACCGGATGGAGTGCTTGCCTTTGATCCAGGAGAAGTTGTCCATCCACTGAAATACCGTGTTGTAAACGGCGAATGGACCGCTGGAGTCGTTGCCGAATCCGCTGACGCCCACCAGGCTGGTGATACGCGGAATGCCCCAGGAGATCGGGTCTGCCGTTACCAAACCCGGGATCGCCAACTCTTTCATGACGTCGCGCTGGCTGCCGAGTTCCAGACCAACGATGTTGGAGAAGTGATTGACGCCGAACCGGAATTCGTTCACCTTATTGGCCCCGAATACGCGCGTGTTGGAGAGCATACCCTGCCAGGCCTTCGTGTAGAGCGTAGTCCCGTTCAGGGCCCAGCCCTGGTTCAGCACGGTCTCTTCCGTTGTACTGTAGCGGCCGAACCATTGGGAGCTTGAACTCTCGTTGAAGTCCGAACGGAGAGTGAACTGGTCTTTGTCAGTGATGCCCGGGGTGGCGACCTGGTAGTTGTTGCTGAGAGCAGTTGTCGGCACGTTGGGTACCGGCCAGAATTCCAAGAGCTTTACCGAGACCGGATCAAAGCGGCTCTTCGGGATCTGATTGTTCACGAAGGGAGAGCCCGTCAGGACGCCGTTCACGTAGCTCTTGGTCGCCGGATCGTAGAGTTGATTGCCGGGGAGGGCGTACGAGAAGTCGCCGTTGCGCATGGCCGTGGTGGGCGTGGTGTAGACGCCGATACCCTTGGTGCGCTGCCGGAAACCCTCGTAGTTGGCCATGAAAAACAGCTTGTCTTTGCCATTGAGCAGTTTCGGAATGACTACCGGGCCGCCGAGGGTGAACCCGTACTGGTTGTACTTGAAGGGACTCTTCTTGGGGCTGGTTCCGAGGAAATCGTACTGCTTGGCGTCGAGCACGTCGTTGCGAAGGAACTCGAACAGAGTGCCGTGATAGGCGTTGCCGCCGGCCTTGGTGGACACGTTGATCTGGCTGGCCGCCCGGCCGAACTCCGCCGGGTAGATGCCGCTCTGGACCTTGAACTCCTGTAGGGCGTCGATGGAGGGCAGCACGACGTATAGGTTGAAATTCACGTCAGTATTCTCCACACCGTCCAGCGTGTACCGGTTCCATGTGCCGCGCATACCCATCAGCGAGATGTTCTGACCGGTCCGGTCTCCGCCTTGCCGTCCGCCGGCTTGACCGGGAGTGGCGAACCCGTAAGTCACGTTCGGCGACAGCGAGACCAGTTGCAGGAAGTTGCGGCCATTCAGCGGCAATTCGACGATGCGCCGGTTGTCGATGACGGTGCCGACGGTGGCATCCTCGGTGGCCAGCATCGCGGCGCTGCCACTTACCTCGACGGCCTCAGTGACCTGGCCAACTTCCAAAGCGAAATTGATGCGGGCCGACTGCTGCACCTGCAGTTCAACGCCGGTGCGTGTGGAGGATTTGAATCCGCCCATCTCCACGCGAACCCGGTACTGGCTGGGGACAAGCGACGGGAAGGAGTAGAGCCCGGCGTCGTTCGTCTTCACAGATCGCGTAGCGTTGGTCGCCACGTTGGTGACAGTCACTGTGGCGCCTGGGACGACTGCCCCCGATGCATCCACCACCTCGCCGACAATTTCACCCAGCGTCTGACCGCACAAAGGCAGGCAGAGGCAGAGCAGGAAAGCGAACACGGACATTCTCATCGACTTTGACATCTCTTATTCTCCAAACCAACGAAGTTCCGAGCGTATGAGTGCCGATCCCTTGATTACCGAGTACAGGAGCCGAAGATCAAAATAGAACAGAGCGAGTATACTCAAAGACCGCCGTGGTGTCCATTGCGAATTGCAGGGGGGCGGGAATCGCGGTGGACGGCGATACCGCCGCGCGAAAAGGCTGAAATCAAAACGGCCACGGCGCCCGCTACGGCAGAGCCGAGCATGGGCGCCGTGGCGTCATCCTGTACCGATCAATCGTAGTATTCGAGGCCGAGGTGCGTGATGAGATCCTCGCCGCGCATCCAGCGCAGCGTGTTCTTCAGCTTCATCAGCTGGATGAAGATGTCGTGCTCCGGATAGAGCCCCGGCGCCGTCATCGGGCCCTTGAAATAGAAGCTGAGCCACTCCTGAATGCCCTTCATGCCTGCGCGCTGCGCCAGATCGAGGAACAGCACCAGATCGAGCACCAGCGGCGCGGCCAGGATCGAGTCGCGGCAGAGAAAGTCGATCTTGATCTGCATCGGGTAGCCGAGCCATCCAAAGATGTCGATGTTGTCCCAACCCTCCTTGGCATCGCCACGCGGCGGATAGTAGTTGATGCGGACGGCGTGGTAGAGGTCCTTGTAGAGTTGGGGATAGAGGTTGGGCTGGAGGATGGAATCGAGCACGCTCAGCTTGGTTTCTTCCTTGCTGCGGAACGAGCCTGGATCTTCGAGCACTTCGCCGTCGCGGTTGCCCAGAATGTTGGTGGAGAACCAGCCGCTGCAACCGAGCAACCGGGCTTTCAACCCTGGCGCCACGATGGTCTTCATGTAGGTCTGTCCGGTCTTGAAGTCCTTACCGCAGACAGGCACATTGTTGTCGCGGGCCAGCGACAGAAGAGCGGGAATGTCGTGAGTGAGGTTCGGCGCGCCGTTGGCGAACGGAATGCCCAGCATGAGCGCGGCATAGGCGTAGACCTGGCTTGGGGCGATGTCAGGATCGTTCTTGGCGAGCCCCTTCTCAAACGACTCCAGGGTCTGGTGCACCTTCGACGGCTTGTGGAAGACCTCGGTGGAGCCTGTCCAGATCATGACCAGACGGTCGCATCCGTTCACTTTCTTGAAGGCCTTGATGTCATCCATCAGGGCGTGCGCCTTGTCCAGGAGCGTCCCTTTGGTCTTGACGTTCGGACCATCGATGCGCGTGACGTACTTCTTATCGAAGACGGCCGCCATCGGCTTGACCTTCTGCAACTGGGGCTTGACCTTCGTGAGCAGCTCCGGCTTGAGGACGGCTGCATTGACAGCAGCCTGGTAGGCGTTGTCTTCGAAGATGTCCCAGCCGCCGAAGACGAGTTGATCGATGCCGGCGAGCGGCACGAATTCGTTGATCTTCGGGGACCGGTTGTCAGTCCGCTTGCCGAGCCGGACCGTGCCCAGTTGGGTGAGGGACCCAATCGGCTCTCCAAGTCCTTTTCTGACCGCCATCACGCCGGCCATGAATGTCGTGGAGACGGCTCCCATGCCGGGCATGAGGACGCCGAGTTTGCCTTTAGAAGACGCTATTTTTTGAGTCATAGGATCACTTTCCAGCGTAGGTCCGTGCCGATCAGAGGGTCAATGGTTGAAGCCTCAGTCTCATCGTTTTCCCTCAAGATTGGTATGTGATATGATCTTTTCGAGATCACTCTGCATGCTTGACCGAACGTTGGCGCTACCGTTGCGTCGGGCTGCGCTTCTCTCCGAGCCTGTTCTGGTACAGGGCCCGCGCGGCGCCGGGAAGACGGCCCTGTTGCGGCGCGAGTTCCCGGGCCATACCTATGTCTCGCTCGACGACCCGGCTGAGCGCGGCCGCGCGCGCCTGGACCCGCGGAGTTTTCTCGCCAGATTCCGCGGCCCCACCGTGATCGACGACATACATCGCGTCCCGGAGTTGTTGCCGCACATCGCCGGACCTCGCCCGCTTATCCTAGCCAGTTCCCGCCGGCTGAATCCTCCGTTCACTAGGTTCGAACTGTATCCCTTGACCCAGGCGGAGCGCGAAGGCCGGCCGCCGTTGTCCCTCGAGATGCTGGGACGATTCGTGCCCGCGGCTGCGCCGGCGATCAATGTGCCGGTTACGCCCGCGCCGTCTGACAGATCCTGGCTCGAACGAGATGTGCGCGCCCTGATCAACGTGCAGGACCTGGATCGCTTCGAGTCGTTCGTTCGCACGGCCGAGGCGCAGAGCGGCGCCATTCTCGATCAGCAGGCGATCGCCAGGAAGTGTAACGTCTCGCATCGCACCGTGGCACGGTGGCTCGGTGTACTGGACGCGTGTTTTCAGACTCTGCTGCTGTCGCCATGCGGCGCGGCGTTCGGCCGGCGGTTGATCCGCAGCCCGCGGCTTCATTTTCTACAGAGTTCAGAGCTGGAGAGCCGGGCTGTCTCGGAGATCTACCGCAATGCCCGGCACGCGGATTCGGTCCCGGATCTTTCATACTGGCGGGACTCGAACGGACTTGAGATTCCGCTGATTGTTCACGTGGAGGGCGCGCCGTTGATGCCTGTCTGCATTGCCGCCGAGCCGAATCCAACGGACGTGGCGCGGCTGCATCGATGGATGGAACTGGCTGGAGTCCATCAGGGCGCAATCATCGCGCAACGGCATGGCCAGCTCCGGCGCAAGGGGATCGTGAGCTATTCCATCGCGCAGTTGTAGGCGAACTTGCCCACCAGTCCTCCCGGTTGGAATATACTCTCAAGCGATGGCTTGGGAAGGACACTTTAACGATGAAGTTATGGACTAGCCGATACATAGTTGGCGTACTGGCCGGTGTGCTGGCGTTCACTGGCTGCGCGCCCAAGGTGGAAACCAAGGCGCCGGATCCGCAGGCGGAAAAGGCCGCCACGGAGAAGGCCATGCAGCGGCTGGATGAGATGAAGTTCGGCATGTTCATCCACTGGGGGTTGTATACAATTCCCGCCGGTGAGTGGAAGGGCAAGTACGTGCGCGGCATCGGGGAGTGGATCATGTTCCGCGAGAAGATCCCGGCTGCCGAATACGCCCAACTGGCCACGAGGTTCAACCCTGTGAAGTTCAACGGCGGAGAGTGGGCGCAGTTGGCCAAGGACGCCGGCATGCGTTACCTGGTGATCACGTCGAAGCACCACGACGGCTTTGCGATGTACGGATCAAAGGCATCGAAGTACAACATCGTGGATGCCACGCCGTATGCGAAAGACCCGATGAAGGAACTCTCGGCGGCATGCGGCAAGCAGGGCATCGACTTCGGGTTCTACTATTCGCAGGACCAGGACTGGCACGAGGCCAACGGGCGCGGCAACAACTGGGACTTTCCGGAGAAGCGCGACGCGCAGATCTACCTGGAGGGCAAGGTCTTCCCGCAGGTCAAAGAGATCATGAGCGGCTACGGGCCCATGCGCCTGATCTGGTTTGACACGCCCGGGCTGCTGAGCGAGAAGCAGGTGACGGATCTGCGCAGCATGGTGAAATCGCTGCAGCCCGGTTGTCTGATCAACAGCCGCATCGGACATGACAAGGGCGACTACGCGCAGACGGGCGACAATGCGATCCCGATCCAGGTGTACCTGAAGGACGGGAAGTGGGAAGTGCCTGCGACGCTAAACGACACGTGGGGCTACAAGAAGAACGACAACAACTGGAAGAACCCGCGCGACCTGATCAGCAAGCTGAGCGACATTGTCAGCAAGGGTGGCAACTACCTGCTGAACATCGGGCCAACGTCGGAAGGCGTGGTGCCGGAGCAGAGCCAGGAGATTCTGCGGACCATCGGCAAGTGGCTGGCGGTGAACGGAGAGGCGATTTACGGCACCGGTCCGAGCCCATTCCATATGCGTGACATCACGTGGCGGGCGACCGTGAAGCCCAACAAGCTGTACGTGCACATTCTCAACTGGCCCGGCAAAAAGCTGCGGCTCGAGGGCCTGGAAAGCCAGGTAACGAAGGCGTACTTCCTGGCCAACAAGGCCGAAGTCCCGTTCAAGAAGGCGGGCGCGGCGTTGGAATTTGAACTACCGGAGAAGGCGCTGGAGCCGAACGTGACGGTGCTGGCACTGGAAATCGCCGAAGCCCAGCCCAAGGTGGCCGACGGCTACAGGGCCGATCAACTGCCGGCGAAACTCGACCTGCACGCCTGGGTGGCCAGGATGCGCGGCGAGGAGATCAAGTACGAATGGACCACGCAGAGCGCAACCGGCTTCAAGAGCTTTGAGCGCGAGACGAACGGGCTGAGCTGGTACCCTTACAAGGCCCTGGACGGCGTCTACGACGTGGAGATCACCTATGCGTGCGACGACGCCGTGGCGGGCAGCAAGTTCCGCCTGGTGGCCGGACGGCGCAGAGAGCCGAACCCGAGCGCGATCGACGGCGTGGTGGAAAAGACCGGCGGCAAGTTCGTCACCAGGAAGCTGGCGGGCAAGCTGACGGTGAAGCCGGAGACGGAGACGATCAGCCTGCAACTGGAGGGCGACGACAAATCGGCGCCGATGAAGGTGCAGAAGATTACGCTGGTGAAGAGCGCCAGCTAGGGGCTCGCAGCGGCATACAATTGGGAGTCATGAAGCGACGGCGGCCGCAGAGCGCCACGCCGATTCTGACTCCCATTTTTATTGGGAAGTACTCTCACTTGTTGCTGAGTGCGCCACTTCCAGACTGGAGATCGCCCGTGCCATTGAGATTGATGCTGTCGCTCCTGATTGCCGCCGTTCTGCCCGCCGGTGCCGCGGTCTCCACGCTGCATCCGCGAATCTACGTGAGGAACGATGCGTCACGGACCGGCGCCGGGCTCACAGTAGCCCAACTGCGCGCCCGCATGCAGGACGCCGCGTACGCGCGATGGCGGGGCCCTGTTGGTACGCGCGGTCCGGCGGCTGCCGTGGAGCACGCCGCGCGGTATCTGGAGACGGGCGATGGGGCGGAACTGGCAGAGGTGCGGAGCCTACTCACCACGCAGACGTACTCGTATCAGAAGAACGACGTGGGCGGCTTTCTGGCCGGCGCCGAGATGGCCATCGCGCTGGATTGGGTCTATGACGGCCTGACGCAAGAAGAGCGCAGGGCGGCGATGGCGAATATCGTGACCACAGCCGATAGCTCGCTGCAGTTCCTGCTCACCGGGCAGCCGGACATCAATCACAACTACACGTACATGGCGCTCAACGCGGTGGCGGTGTGCGGGTTGGTACTGAGCGGGGAGGGCGAGCCATACGGAACCAAGGCGAAGGAATATCTTTCGCTGGCGCAGAAGTTCCTGGAGGCGCCGGGCATGGTTTTCGACACGTGGAACGCACGGGAGGGCGCGTGGGGCGAGGGCAGCCACTACACGTTTCACGAGACGCTGCGGACGCTGATCCTCACGCTGCAGGCCTACCGGAGTGCCTCAGACACGGACTACTTCCCGGGGATCCGGCGGGAGCATGGCTCGTTCATCAGCAAAGCGGGCCGTTTCCTGATTGCCTGTACGCGACCCGACATGACCTTTGAGCGCACGGGCGACACGTTGGCCTCCCGGGCTGTGGCATCGCTCACTGTGCCGTTGACGGTGGAGATGCTGGCGGCGGGCACGGACGATGCCGCCGAGAGTGCGAGACTGCGCTCGTTCTCCCGCGCGCTGATCGATGCGTACGGACTCAAGGCAATGCACGCGGAGTATGGCTGGGGGATGCGAATTTTCCACGACCCACGGGCGAGCCTGGAGCCCTCCTACACAACGCTGCCGCGCTTCCAGCGACTGGGAGCCGGAACGTATGAACAATTCACGCTGCGCAGCGGCTGGGTCCCGGACAGCGCCATGGTGACGATCGTGGCCGGAGACCACTACACCGATCACCAGCATTTCGACAAAGGCCAGTTCCTGATCTACCGGAACGGCGGCCTGGCGATCGACAGCGGCGCGTATTCGGGGATGTATCAACCCGGCAAGCACGCCAACGAGTATGCACCCAGGACGCTGGCGCACAACTGCCTGCTAGTCTACGACGCAGCCCAGCAGATGCCGAAGGGCTATGACAATGATGGCGGACAAACGATCCTCCGCGGTAAGCAGCATCACGGCGACTGGCCCACTTATCTGGCGCATCGCGACGCGGAAGGATTGCACACGGCGCAGGTGGAGGCCAGCGATCTGCAGCAAGACCGGTACGCCTACATTCGCGTGAATCTGAGCAGCGCCTACGGCGGCCGGGTGGAGCGCTATGACCGGCAGTTCGCTTACGTGCCGGGGGCGGGGCTGCTGGTTGTCTTCGACCGCGTCTCCAGCACCCTGGCCTTGGCCGAGAAGCGGTGGCTGCTGCACTTTCAGGATCCGCCGTCGGTAGACGGCCGGCTGGCGCCAGCCGGTGTCGAGAGTTATCCGGGCGGGAGCGTGACGGCGGTGCGGCATCGAGGCTCGCTGGAGTTGGGCGGCCCGCCCGTGCGGTACGATGGCACGCTCTCCGTGGAGACTTTATTGCCGGTGGAGCGCACGATCACCACGGTGGGCGGCGAGGGCTTCGAGTTCTACAGCCGGTTCCTGGAGAAGAACTACCCGGTGGCCGATGCGCGCGTGACCGCCAGCATCCGGGAATCCGGGGCCTGGCGGATGGAAGTGGCGCCTGAGAAGAAGGCGCGCGACGATCAGTTTCTAAACGTGCTCCAGTTCCCTGCCCCGGCAGACGGGGCGGGCCGGCAGGCGTCTCTGGTGCGCGATACGGCCGGTGGCGCGACGGGAGTGCATGTGCAGCGGGACGGGCGCGCCGAGGTTGTCCTGTTCTCCTCCGCGGCCTCCGGCGGGCCGATCACCTTGCCCCTGGAGTATCGTGTCACGACGTCATCGGCGGCGTCGCATCTGTTGACGGAACTGCCGCCGTCGGCAGAAGTGCTGATCCGGATCAACGGCGGGGCGGCGATGCGGCGCCATGTGAATGGACAAGGCGTACTGCAATTCGACGACGCAGGCCGCGGCGCGCGCGTCGTCACCGTCAGGTTGGCAGCGAGGCAGTAGACCTACTGGCGGGGCCGTTTGCACTCGAGGATGATTGCCTCATTGAGGACCTGCGCACCGTCGGGAACGTCGATCGTGTAGGTGCCCGCCGTTGCGCCCGCGGAGACCACCTGGGTGAAGCTCTTCGCTGCGCCCTGCTCTTTCCAGAGGTGGCTGATATGCAGCGGCGAGGCGCCGCCCGGGGCCTGCGTCTCCAGTGCGAGCCGGACCTGATCCAGCGCCAGATCCTGAACCCGGTAGCGGACGTAGATCTCGCGGCTGGCGGGCACTGCCACGTGACGATCCGCCTCGGGCCAGCGCAGAAGGCGCTCCTCCTTGCGGCCATCCAGCCATTTCAAGTTGGGATCGTAAGCCCAGATGGTTTCGAATGGCCCATCCGGCGATTTACTCCAAGCGATCGAGGCGGCGGGCTGTTTTGCTGCCACCGGCGCCACCGGGCGAGTCTCGGCCGTGAACTTATCGGGAGCAATACCGCGTGTCAGATCCAGAAACCGGCCCCCTGCGTCGATGCCGACCACTGCCCCGCCGCCGGTGCCCGTCAGGCGGAAGACAAACTCCGCCGCGCCCGGACCGGCAGGCAGCCAGAACCCTTGTGCGCCATCGGTGACGAAGTTGGCGTTGTCGGCGCGATAGGCGACCTGGCGCAGCAGGGACGGGTCGATGGAGAGTTCGCGGCGCAGCTTGGATGCGCCCGCCGCATAGACCAGCTCGTTGCGGCCGGCCTTCAACTCTGGCAGCGAGCGCGGATTCACCTGGATCCGCGTGCGCAGCAGGAGATCCTCCGCGCGCACCTGGGGCGCGCGAGTGACCTTCAGCAGGTAGCCATAGGCGCCGGAGACATTCGTGCGGCGGCCGTGGGCGCTGCGGGTGAGCACAGCCGGCTCTGTGCGCCATGGCCCGGCGTGCGGCCCGCGCAAGGTGGCTGCGGTGGCCCAGGTGCGCCCGTTGTCTGTGGATGTGGAGAGCTGGATGGACTGTGCGGCAGACTCCATCGTCAGGTTGAGTTGGAACTCGGCGTCGATGACGACATAGGGGCTGTGCACCTCATAGACTGCCTCCGCTTCGCTGGAGACGAGTGGACGGTACTCCAGCGCACCAGTCGCCCAACGCCGTGCGTCCTTCTGGCTCTTCGGACCGTCCTCGGTGCGGATGGCGTAGGTCCGGATCTCCTGCGGAAACTCCGCCCACTCCTTGCCTTGCCACTTGTAGGGCAGATAGTACGCGCCTTCGGTCTCCGGCTTGAAATAGCGGATGAGACGCTCGCCGGGGCGCAGCACAAAGTCCATGGTGTGTCCGCCGGGAGAGCGTTCGTACGGGAACAGGTGATTGTCGCCAGTGGTGGTGAAGGCGCTGGCCAGATCCGGGATGGCCGCGGCCTGCACATCGGCGGGATACCAGGGATCGGATGTGCGCGTGATATCCGCCTTGGTCGGCGTCAACAGCTTGCCGGTCATGATGACGGGATCAGTTTCCAGATCGTGCACGGAGGCGACGGCCGAACTGCGGGCGGGCCCGCGGCCGGTAGTGTTGTAGCCCATCATGTCGGAATCGAAGTGGTGGTAGCTGCCGTCGTAGAAAACCTCGGCCACGGTGTGCCCGGAAAGGAACCACACGCGGGCATCCTCAAATCCGCCGGCCTTCCAGACAGACTCTAGCAGCGGCGCGATGTGATAGCACAGGCCGAATCCGTAGCTATTGAGCAGCTTCAGCGGATCCAGTACTTCGCCAGCCGGCTCCTCGTAAGCCCAACCGGCAATGTGATACCAGAAGCCTGGCTTCACGAAACGGCCATCTGTCAGGAAGAAGCGCCACACGGCCTCTGCGCGCTCCCGCGGAGTGTGTGCATTGGCCTGCCGGTAGATGCCCTGCGCCAGACGGTGGAGCTCGGTGGTATCCGGTTGATCTTTCGTCAGCACGCGCGGCGAATACACCTGCCCGTGCAGCTGCAGAGTCGCCACGATGCTGAGAATGAGCGGGAGGGCAAACCTCATAGGGTTGGCGCTACGCTGGGACTTGCTGGATCGTTGACAACGCATGAGGAGCTCCATGAATAGCCGTGAACGTGTTTTCGCACTGCTCGCCGGGCAGCCGGTGGACCGCCTCCCGTTGATGCCGATGACAATGATGTTCGCAGCCGATCAGACCGGTGTGCCGTACGGCAGATATGCCTTGGAGCACGACTTGCTGGTACAGGCCCAACTGGCCACGGCGGAGCGTTTTGCCTTCGATCATGTCTCGACGATCACGGAAACGCGGGAGGCGCGCGACTGCGGCGCGACGATCCGGTATTTCGAGAATCAGCCCTACGCCATCGACGAATCGCAGGCGCGGCTGAGCGAGAAGAGTGAGTTGCGCGGGATGGTTTGTCCGGACCCGGAATCGGCGCCGGCCATGCGGGACCGCTTGCAGGCGATCCGGCAACTGAAGCAGGCCGTCGGGACGTCGAAGGTGATTGAGGGCTGGGTGGAGGGTCCTTGTGGCGCGGCGGCCGATCTGCGCGGGATCAACACGCTCATGCTGGACTTTCACGACGATCCGGCCTTCGTGCGGGACCTCTTCGATTTCGTGCTGGAGCTGGGTTTGCGCTTCGCCCGCGCCCAAGTGGAGGCGGGCGCTGATCTGATCGGCGTGGGCGATCCGGCGACGTCGTTGACCGGCCCACGGATCTACCGGGATCTGATTTGGCACTGGCACAAGCGGCTGGTGGACGGCCTGCACGCGATGGGTGCGAAGATGCGCCTGCACATCTGCGGCAACACGCGGACCATTCTCGGCGACATTGCCCTGCTGGGCGTGGATATCCTGGATGTCGATTCGGCCGTTTCGATGGCCGACGCCCGCGCGCGGACCGGGGCAAACCAGGTGCTGCTGGGCGGCATCGATCCGGTGCGCGTCCTGCTGAACGGCACACCGGCGGAGGTGGAGGCGGCAGTGCTGCGCTGCCGCGCCGAGGCCGGCGCGCGCTACATTGTGGGCGCGGGTTGCGAGGTGCCGCGCGGAACGCCACCGGAGAATATGGCCGTGCTGAGACAGTGCACCGGGCATCTTCCGGCTCAGCCCTTGAGCCTCTGATCAAACCACTGGAAGGCGACCTCCTGCATCTCCACGTCGAAGATGTGCGGCACATCGAAGAAGCGCGATGTGAAGCTCGCGGGGGCGCCGGCCTTCTCGTAGATGGCGGCGAGCTTGCGGACGGACTCTTCCATGCCGGCGAGCGGGAACAACCCGTCGCGGCGGCATTGCAGCACCAGCAAGGGCTTGGGCGCCCGTAACGCCACCACGTCGGGCAGGTCCAGGCAGCGGTGCAAGCCGGGCACGAAGTGGACGAACGAGTGCGTATCGACGTGCTTACGGATCATCGGCTTGACGGTGGACATGAATCCCACCACGCAGCCGGCGGCGATGCGATCATCGAGACCATTGAGGAACAGCGACCGCCAGCCGCCGAAGGAGACGCCGACGCAACCGATGCGTTTCGGATCCACCTCGGGCCGCGTACAGAGATAATCCACCGTGCGGATGTCGTCCCATGCCGTGATGCCCGGCCACACCTGCCCGGCGTAGGTGAGCGACTTCACCACCGTGTCTTCTTTGGCGCGGCACTTCGAATTGAGATGCTTCACGTCTTCCACTGAGTACTTGGAGCGCTCCCAGCCGAAGCGCAGATCGACGTCCTCCATCAGACGGCGCTCGCCGAAGGGGAATGCATCGATGGTGATTACGACGTAGCCGCGCCGGGCGAGTTCCGTGGCAGTGGGACGACCGGCGTAGTTCGCCTGGTGGTACACCGTCATCGCCGGATGATTGGCGCCCATGTCGATGACTTTTTCCTTGCCGAAGATGAACATGCCGCCGTGAGAGTGGAGATCCACAATGGCCGGCGCGCGGCCCTTCAGGTTCTTCGGAATGTGCACATAGGCAGGGACTCGGAAATCGCGGGTGGTGGAGAAGATCACCTTTTCGCGAATGAACGCGCCCATGTCGCGGCGGTCCACGATTTCGGGCCGTGGATCCACCGGGTCCGGCCGTGGTCCGAGGGCCGCAAAGGCAGCCGCGCGCCCTTCGCTGCGATAGGCATCGACGGACGTGAAGCGCGGGCCGAGGAACGAATGGGTGTACTCGTTCCTGGCGGCGATGGTCTCAATCAACGGGTACAGCGATCCACTGTCGGCGCCGGCCGGAGTAGCGATCCGCGGTTGATCCGGCGGCGGCGCTGGCGCGGGTTGGGGGGCGAGCGCACCGGCCGCGGCCAGTGTCTGAAGAGCGGTTCTGCGGTTCATCTTTTCAGAAACATCCATGTCCAGCGGTCCTCTCGACGTTCTCTTGATGGTCCACCTCGCCGGCATCGACGACATGGATCAGATTGTTGATCTTACCGAGCGCACGGCGCAACTGTTCCGGATTCAGCTCGGCGGCGAGCGTCATGCGGGAAATGCCGGGACGGCGCGGGTCGGGCTCGACGGTGAGCGACTCGATGTTGGCGCCCAGGGCGCTGACAATGCCGACCACGCGCATCAGCGCCCCCGGCTTGTCCTCCAACGAGACTTGGATCACCTGTCGCATCGTGTACTCATGCCGCCAGCGGCCGGTCAAGGGGCGATCTCCAGAACGTCCTGACCATAGATGGGCAACTCCACCAGCAACCCGGTGTCCTGCAACCGGGCGCCAGAGACTGTGCCGTAGGATTTGCCGGTGAACAAGCCCTTCACGCGGTACTGCTTCTCTCTCATCACCCAGGGCACGTTCACCTGGCGCCGCGGTTCGCCGGCCGCGCCGCGCAGCACCACCACTGCTCCGTAGCCGCCTGCGTTCAGCTTGCCCCACCAGTGCCAGTCCGTATCCGTTGGCTCCGGCACTCCGCTGAACTGGAAGCGCTGATAGATGCCGTAGGTCTTCTGGAGCCGCTGCACCTCATCGAGGCGCTTGCGGTAGTGAGCGATGTTCGCCTCGGACAAAGTGCGGGCGTCGCCGGAAAAGCAGGATGGCACGCCCATCAGCCAGCTGGCGATCTGGCGGTCCTGGATGTCGGAGGTCAGGCTGCCTTCGTGGTTGGTGGTGGCCGCCGCGTAGAACTCCAACGGATAGAGCGGCAGTCCGCGATGGGAGTAGAGGCGCTGCCGGGCCAGCCAGCAGCCCTGCCGCAGAGTCTCGGCGTGTTCGGCGGCGGAGATCGGGCGGCCGCGGAACTCGCGCGCGATGTCGGAGCCGAGGCACTCGTTTGGCGGGATGTGATAGCGGGCCGTGTGCTTGAGCGCGGCGAGATCGGCCGGCACGCCGGGCGTACCCCAGTAGATCTCGTGCGTGATCTCATTGACGATCTCAGGCGCGGCCTTTCGCAGGCTCGCCTGGACGGCAAGGAGCCCGCGCAAACCGCGCAGCAAAGATTCCCTTCGGGTGCGGCTCTCATGCCCCTCGGCCAGGTCGCCGTACAGGATATTGGAGAAATCCTGCTTGAAGTAGCGGACACCGTAGCGCCGCGCGGTGGCGACGAGATCGCTCACGTAGTAGTCGCGCCACGGCGAGGTGAAGCTCATGGCGAGGCCGGGCAGTTGGGGACTCCGAATGAGCTCCGGCAGGATTCGTGAATCCGGCATGTCGCGCAGATCCCTCGAATCGCGGTCGCGGAAGCAGGAGACCCACAGGCCGAGCGCCATGCCCTGGGAGCGAATGAACTCCGACGTGGCCGCGAAATCAGGGAACTTGGCGGTGTCCACTTGCGTGCCGAGCCGGCCCTTCTGCCAGCCGTCGTCGAGCAGCATCTCCGTGAAGCCGGCGCGAGATGCGATGCCGGCCAGTTGCCGCACCAGCGGGTCGTCGATCTTGTCGTAGAAGTAGGCCCAGGTCATCCACTGCGGGCCGTGCATGGGCGCGGTGTCGGCGGCGATGCCGATGTGACGGCGGACGAACGCCAGGTAGGGGCCCTCCACGGCGCGATCGAGCGGGGTGCTGACGGAAGAGACGGTCCGCTGTACGGCGCCGCTGTAGCCGAAGTAGAAGACCGGCTCGGTGGAGAACTCCTCCCCGGGACCGAGCACCCATTCAAACAGGTCCGGCGCGTACCCCAGGGCGCCCTGCGCGCCGATGGAGCGCAGCGCCGAGGGGACTTCGCTGGCGGCGATGAGTCCTGCCGCGGCGCCGGGCGCTTCGAATGCCACGACGCTCGGCTGCACCCCGAAGAGCCCTACGGCCAGGGGTTTGCTGGTCAATGGACTGAGCTGGAGATCGTCGATGACCAGACGGCTGAGCCTGAGCCATTGGCCGCTGCCGTTGCGAAGGGTGACGAACTTGCGGACGGCCGGGAATCCATCGTGAACATCGTAGTTCTGCTCGATGGCAACGCCGGCGAGGACCGGATCACCCGTCAGCTCCGTGCGAATGGACAGGCGGGTCACGCCGGGCGATGGCTGCGTGATGGCAGTAACGGGCTTGCCCGCGTACGTCGCCCACGATCCGGCCGTGAGGGTGCGCGTGTCGATCCAAACCGGAGCATCCGGCCGGGCGTCGTCGTAGCGCGCAGGATCAAAGGCGTCGCCGCGCCAGCGCGCACCCTTGGTCCCGGAGAAATCGTGCGACTCCAGAGTCTCGCCGGCACGCAAGCCGCGCGGGGCACGATTGGATTTCTCCCTGGCAATAGAGACCGAGAACTCGCGCGCCGGTGCGGCCAGCAGTTCGCGCCCGGCCACAGCTAGGCTCACCGTTTGCACGTTGCCGGCTTTGAACTGGATGACGCGTTGCAGGGACTGCGACTGAAGCACGGCTCGGTCCGCGGTGACCGTAATTTGGGCGAGCAGGAGCGCCTGCGCAACAACAGAGAGGAGTGCGATGCGGGTCATGTTTCTCGTCAGCATACCGGCTTGCCTCGCAGTGTTCGCATGTCAATCCGCCTATACTTTGGGCAGTTCGTAGCCGCGGCGATATTGCTTCGTCAGATACGCATTGGCGGCCGAGTCGCCGTCGAAGCTGCTCGTCTTGGGATTGAAGCGGATATCGCGCTTCAGGTGGCAAGAGATGTTGCCGAGATGGCACAGCATGGTGCTGAGGCGGCCGATCTCCACATCGCTGTTGGGCCGCTGGCGGCTCTTGAGGCACTCCAGGAAATTCTGCTCGTGCAGGAATGGACCGGCCGGCTTGCTGGACGGTCCGGGCTCTC
This sequence comes from Bryobacterales bacterium, assembly GCA_016721425.1. Classification (GTDB taxonomy): domain Bacteria; phylum Acidobacteriota; class Terriglobia; order Bryobacterales; family Bryobacteraceae; genus Paludibaculum. The sequence continues at coordinate 57,459 of JADKID010000008.1, forward strand.
CGTCTTTGCCGTAAACTCTCCAGCCGTCATCATCCACGATCAGCGATGCGTCCGTGCCGTAGTAGCCCGTGCCGCTGGAGGTGCCCTCGGGCGGTCGCTGCCGGCCAAAGCTGCGCAGTTCCCATATCAACTGGAAGTCGCCATAGTCGTAGGTGACCGTCTGCGTGTCGGGCACCTCCTTGGCATCGTCCAGCCAGTAGATCCCGTCCATGCTGGAGACTCGCGACGGCAGGCAGTTGTCTACACCACGCAGCATCTGGATGGCCCAGATGGCGGTGTCGAGCATGTGCACCCCCTGATTGCCGAGTTCGCTGTTTCCGTAGTCCCAGAAGAAGCGCCATTTGTAATGGAAGCGGTTTTCGTTGAAGGGCCGCAGCGGCGCAGGGCCCAGCCACTTGTCGTAATCGGCGCCTGCGGGCGGGGACCCGTCCGGCGGCTTGCCGATGCTCTCGCGCAGCTGGCAGTGCCAAGCCTTCACCATGCAGAGCTTGCCGAGCTTGCCTGATGCGGCATACTCAGCCGCGGTGCGGAAATGCTGGCCGCTGCGCCGCTGCGTACCCACCTGAACAATGCGGTTGTACTTTCGTGCCGCTTCGCGGATTAGGATGCCCTCGGCGATGGTCTGCGAGAGCGGCTTCTCGACGTAGACGTCCTTGCCCGCCTGGCAGGCGAGCAGAGCCATGTAGGTGTGCCAGTGGTCCGGTGTGGCAATGATGACGGCGTCGATGTCTTTGTCGGCGAGCACGCGCCGGAACTCCTTTTCGGAGGCGGGTGCGCGGCCCTGCGCCTTCTCGAGCTCAGGACCATACTTTCGAATGACCTCGTCATCGATATCGCAGAAGGTCTTGATGACGGCGCCCGCGGCGATGGCGCGTCTGGCTACGAAGCGGCCCTGGTTATGCCCGCCGATCAATGCCAGCACCGGCTTTTCATTGGCGCCGATGGCTCGCGGATTCAGATTCAGAATCGTGCCGGCTGCCGCCAGCCCCAGGGTCTTGTTGAACGCTCTGCGATTGTTGAGTTCCATTGCAGCTTCTCCTCCCGGCCGCTACTCTTCCAGCCGTTTTTCCGCCAGCCCCGTCACCGCGACCTTGTGACGCGCGGCGTAATCGATGGTGATGCGGCTCAGCGAAGTCCGCCAGGCAGCCAGGCCAATGCTGCGCTCGGGCGCGTCCATGTAGCCCAGGTCCGCGGTGCGGTCCGCCCAGTGGTCCTTGCTGTCATCGAGGACGTGGACAAACTTACGGCCGTCTACGGACATCCCCTTGGGGAATCTGCTCTTCTCAAACACGCCTTCGAGATGGCGCCAAGTGGTGGTGGCCTCCTGTTCGACTCCGGCCACTCGGTTGTGCGCGCTGACAAGGTGCCCAACCGCCTGCTCGAAGTGATTGAGCTTCGCCTCGGCAGCGGCCCGGCCCAGATCGCGCTCCGCATCGGCCAGAGCGTTCAGCAGCCTCCAATGGTGCCCGGTGAATTTTGCCAGCGCGAGAAAAACCTCCAGGTTGTAGCGGTTTCTCTCGGCCGTCAGGATCCGGGCGGCCAGCGCGTGCTGGAGCTCGTCATTTTCCACACTGCGCGATACGCTCTCCGCCAGCCAGTTGCGGTAGCGCGCGGCAAAGCGCGGCTGGAGGGAGAGGTCCTGGGGATTGGGCAACGGCGGAGCAGTCAATGTCAGATCGTGGCGCTGTGTGCCGATCCCCTTTCCGTCTGAGTTGCCATAGCCGGCGGCCCTCACCTTGGAGATTTCGCGATCCCAGGTTCGCTGCCAGGCCCGCGCCTGACGTTGCATATTCCGGTAGATCTCCACCATACCGCCAGCTTCCGGCCCGTAGTAGACCTGCATGAACTCGGCGGCGTGCTGCTCCGCGCCAGGGACGCCGGGGCGCCAACCCCAGCGCGCACCGGCGCTCCACCCTAGCCAGAACGTTTCGTTGTGCAGGCCGGAGTCATCCCATGCGGCTGTGAAGTTGCCGATCGGATTGAGGGCCAGCGCGCGCCCGCCGGTGATCGACCGGGACAGTTGCGTCAGCCGGCCGGCTGTGAAGACGGCTTCGTATTCGCCGAACACCGTGCCTGGAGGTACACTCTCAATCTGGAAATGATCGGGGAAGAGGAACTCGGCGCCCTGCAGGGACGTGTATGCCAGTTGCCTCATGCCTTTGCGCTTCTCAATCTCCATGTAGCTGTCTTCGCCGACAACCCCATCGATCACGCCGCTCGGAATCCGTTCCAGATCGCGTGGTAGCAGCGGATACTCCAGCCAGGCCAGCATGCGCCGGCCCTTCCCGGCCAGATGGTCGTGGGCCCTCCTGGCAAACTCGGCCCAGCGCGCGCTGCGGTTTTCCGGAGTGTAAGGCTCCTTGCAGTTGGCGCCGATGCCGGCGTAGTAGATCTCGTCCGTTGAGACGAAGAAGTAGTCCACGCCCTTCGTGGCGGCAATCAGGTCGTCGTACATCTGGAAGATCAGCTTGTAGGTGTCCTCCAGGCAGAGGCACGATTGGTAGTTGTTCCCGTCGGCCTTCAGGCGCGCATACTGCGGATGCTTGAGCACATATGCCATGTGCGCGGGCGATTGGACCACAGGCACAACCTGAATGAAGCGCTCGCGGCCGTAGTCGACGATCTCCTGCAGTTCAGCGGGGGTAAACGCGCCGGGTGCTCCAATGATCGGATTGGAAGGATAGGCAAACTTGTCTTCCAGCTCGAAGCCGATCATGTTGGCCTTGAAACGCGCGGCCCAATCGAGATAGCGCTTCAGAGTGGGGATGCGGTCCTGATGGTGCTTGGTATCCCAATGCAGAAAACGCAAAGCGAGTTGGGGCCAGTCTTCGATCACTCCCTCCGGCACAAAGAGGCTGCCGCGCGGCCCGCGCTTGACGAGTTGCAGCAAGGTTTGTACACCGTAGAACAAGCCGGCCTCGCCGTTGCCGGTGATCTCGATGCGGGCCGGCGTGAGACGCAACCGGTAGGCCTGGGCGCGAGTCTCAGCCGGCGCGGCACCCACGGCGCCGTCCTGCACGCGCAGGACGATTGCTTTGCCCGCGCCCCCGGCAGCGTTCCTCAGATTCAGGGCCTGGAAGTCTCGCAAATCCGCTGCCAGGGCGCTTGCGGCTATGCCTGGTGGCGAATCGATGGTCCAGTTGTCGTCCAGGTAAACTTCGCCGGCGGCGAGCGTCACCTTCTGCGGCGTGGGAATCACCGCGTGGCCGCGCAGGAAAAGATCCGCCGGCTGGGGCTGAGCCATGGCCACGGAGATCAACAGGTATGCAGAAGCAATGCGCAACATGATGGAAAGTCGTCCTTCTTTACGGCCGGTATGCCGCGACCACTGAACTCGAGATCCCGCGGCGCCCAAACTCATCTTCCGGCGCTACTTCCAGCCGGTTCTCACCCGCCCGCAGGGGCCACGGGAATCGGGACTCCACAGGCTTCCATTCCTGCGAACCAAGCCGCGCCAAATAGCGCCGGAAGTGCGGCTGGCTGTTTCCACATTCGACGCTCAGCGAATCCTCGCCGGCGCGGACCAGACGAAACGTGGCCTGATTCAGAGTCCACCAAAGATCACGTTTCCGCGAATACCAGTTAGTGGCGTCCGCAGTGAGGGGCGTCTGGCTGTCGATGAAGAGCGGGAACCCCTCGTAGCCCTCCGCGCCGTCACCAAAGTGCGCGAATGCGGGCGCGGGCCGCGAGTGCCAGTTGTTGCGTGGGGTCAGTTGCAGCCAGCCGGCGGTCATGTAGCCGTGATCCCACTCCCAATCCCACTGCACGGGTTTGCCGTAGCCGTAGTTGCCCGTGACGCAGCGCACCGGGTGCTTGCCACGCAGCGCCCGCAGACGATCCTCATTCACATGCCGCCCTCTTTGCTGCACTTCGCCGGGGCGGAATACGGTCCGCAGATAGCGCTCGTGCATTTCCAGCAGATTCAGCGGCTCGCCGGTGGCAGGGTCCGCGTAGTACGTATCCAGGGAGGGATCGAAAAACACCCACTTGCCGAGCTCATCGACCCAGATCTCCGGCACCTCGTGGCTGGTGTCACGCACGCCGTGGATCGCCCAATGCCGCCCTTGCCAGCCGAACGCGGAAACAGCCGTCAGCATCACCTCGCAGTAGCTCATGCAGTGCGAGTAAATGGTCCCGCCGTTTGCCTCCGTCATGACACGCCGGATCTGCCAAGGGTACGCCTGCTTGCCGTCCTCCCACGGGCCGGGCCGGATGTTGGCTCTCGTCGCCACCCAATGCATCAAGGCGGCCAGCCGTTCTAACTCCGTCCGCTTTCCGGCGATCACGTCGTCGAGACGAAAACTCCTGCGCAACCACTGCACGTCGGCCTGGTCCTGCCGCTCATAGCCAAACTGGACCGGGGAACGCCCGATGCGCTGCACTTCGTCTGTGACAACACTGACGGAGCCTTTGGACGCGGGGCGAGCCACGCGGCAGGTGAGCTTGACACCGCTAACGGAAGGCGGCGTTGCCGGATCTGTGGCTGCGAGTTCGAGACGCACCTGCGCATAGCGGCCCGTCGGCGGCACGGCGGAGGCCGGCCTCGCCCACTCGCTCCACGTACCGGGCGCTTGAGAATACGTGTCGCCGGTCCGGACCTGGATCGACACACCCGGGCTGGCATCGAGCGTCACGCGCAGATCTGATACTGATGCGGCTTCGGAAAGCACTCCGCCGCCGCCAAGGTCGATGACGTCGGAGACGACCTCGCCGCGGGCGGCGGCGTTCCAGTTCCTGGTATCCAGCGCTAACAGACCCCGCAGGAGTTGGACACGCTTCGCCTGGAGGCCGTCGTACAGCCTGGCCGCGTCGAGGTAAACCACCACTTCCGGCGCCTCACTGCCTTTCAGAGTTGGGAGAGCAGCCGCGGGCAGCAATGCCAGCTTGAGGAATTCCGTGCGTCGCATCATTCGAGGCTACGCTCCTAACCACACCAGCGCTGCACAAACAGCAGCAGCACTTTGGCGGCGTCGACCACAGTATCAAGGTCCACGTATTCGTCGGCGCCGTGCGTGTTACCGCCGCGAGCACCCCAGAGCACAGCCGGAATCCCGAAATCCTGCTGGAAGACAAACAGGTCGCACGGCCCTTCAATCCCAGCCACCGGCGGAGATGTACCCATCACCTCCTCGGCACAGGCTGCCAATTCACAAACTAGAGGTTCGGTGGCGGAGATGGCGGATCCGGGCAGCCATCGCAAAGGGAACTCGACGTGTGGCGCCACCGGGAAAAGCTCGGGCCGCTGCTGAATCACCCCTTTCATCCAGTTCCGGAACTGGGCATCCACGACCTCGGCCGATTCACCCGGCATCGTCTGCCAGAAGAGCTCCACTTTGCAGACTCCCGCCGTCGCCATCGGTTCACCCATCCCCCACGGTCCCGAATGCAGCTTCAAGACCGACACCGGCACTGGATTGGCGAGATGCGAGTAGAACTCATGCCTGGGCGCAGAGGCCTGGCGCAAGGCTGCGAACTCTGGAATCTGAGAGAGGAACCAAGCGAGTTGCGCGGCGATACCGGTCTCCATCGCTTCGGCGAGAACACCGCCATTCGGCACCTGGAACGTAATGTCGGCGGTGCGCCCGCCCCGCTGAGCGGGAGAGATACGCAAGAAAGAGGGTTCGGAAATCACTGCCGCATCGGCGAGGTATCCACGCAGCCGTCCGGCAAGCGTACCGTTGACTCCGCCAAACTCCTCGTCCACCACGGATTCCACTGTAAGCGTACCTCGCAGTGACAGGCCCATTTCCCGCACGGCGCGCGCGACGAAGAGGTTGGTGGCGATACCGGCCTTCATGTCGTTGGAGCCGCGGCCATAGAGGCGTCCCCCTTCGATCTGAGCGCCAAAGGGATCGCGCGTCCAGGGGAGAGTGCCGACAGGCACGGTGTCGATATGCCCGGAGAGAATCAGCGACCTGCCGCCGCCGCTACCCGCCATCCGCCCCGCAACGTTGGGACGGCCCCGGTAATCGCGCCCGGGCCGGTAGAGCGGGTGCCCACGCAGTCCTTCCACCTCATCGGGTTCGTACACATCGGTGGCGTAACCGCACTCGAGGAGCATTTGGGCGCAGTACTGCTGGCAGGCCGCCTCGTGCCCGCTGGGCGGAGTGTTCTCGGAGGGAGTGTGCACCAGCGCCGCGAGTATCTCAATCAATTCGCCGCGATGGGAGTCCACGTAATGCAGGAGGTTCTTTTCGATCTGTACGTCAGCCGGCATGAACGCGTTCCTCCTTCAGGCCGCCGCTGGGCTGGCTATCGATCGCAGCCGGAAACCGAGATTCTTCTCAGGCTGCTGAGATTTGGGGCGTTCGTGGAGCTGCCGCCAACGCCTGCGGAAGAAGACCGCCGTACGCGGTGACATGCTGGAATGGTTGGAAAACTCTGGAGTGAGCGAGGCGAGGGCGAATCGGCCCCCGCCTCGCCATCGGCCCTACCAGCTCAGTCTGAGTGAGAACTGGATAATGCGCGGTTCGTTGGTCTGAACGGACAGGTCCTGCAGCCCGGTGGTGACGTCCGGGTTGGCGTCAATCGGATGATTGAACGCATTGAACATGTCCGCCGTAAAGCGGAGCTTCACACTCTCCGTGATCGAGAAGTTCTTGAACATGGACATGTCGGTGCTCCACGCGCCCGGCCCCTTGTAGAAAGCCCGGGAGTTCCAGCTCACCGTCTCGGTGATGCCGGTATTGCGGGTGGTGCCGTTGGCCAGCACCTGAGGGAGCTGGTTGGCAAAGTTGCTGCCCACCGGATGCATGATGCGCTGGGCACGATCCAGAGGGATCAGCTTCTGAAGTGCCGCCTGATCCACGTTGGTGGCCAGAGTGGGGTTGAAGTCGCCGGCAAACCAGAGCCGCCGGGCGCGCCCGCCGTACGTCATGGTCAGTCTTTGATCGGCAGAAAGCGAGGGATTGCCAAACAGGTATTCACTCGCGTTCACACCCATCCAGAATCCGCTGCGCCACTCGCCGATGGCCGCCACCTGCCATCCACCGATGAGGGCGGTGGTCAGCTTGTTGGCGCCGCTGGCGTACTTCTGGCCTTTGCCGAACGGCAGTTCGTAAATGCCATTCCACCGCATGTGGTGCGCCGGAATGTTGGTGGAGTTCTGGTAGCCGAGCTTCAACCTCTGGTCGTAGGTGAGATTGCCGCCGCCCAGGAGTTGGATATTCTCCGGAACCTGGAAGACGCCGTTGGTGGAGTTGATGCCGCCGCCGCCGGATGAGAATCCTGGCGAGTCCGACGTGGTCAAAGACCGGGTGAAGGTGTAGAACCACTGCAGCGCCAGGCCACTGGTGTAACGGCGCTCCGCCTCAACTTGCAGGGAGTTCGTGTTGGAGTAGCCGGTCTTGTTGGTGGCATTGTTTAGCGACCAGTCCTTGTTGACCCGCAACAGGTCCCGGTTGCTGGGCGGCGCCAGCTTGGTGCGAGCCACATAGTTATACTCGGCCTCGCGGGAACCAACGCTGAACTTCTGCTCCATACCCGAACCATGCGTGCCGACGTAGCTCAGCCGTAGAGATGTCATCTTCATCAACTCCCGCTCCAGCGTGAAGTGCCAGGATTGTGCCCGGCCGTCCCGCCAGTTGTTCGGATCCATCGGCACCATGCCGCGGGCGCTGGTGGGCAACTCCACGATGCCTGTTGTGTTGACGGTGGCCTTCCCGATGAAGTAATCGGGCTTGGGAGCCGTCCGCACACCGTAACTGCCTGTGCCGTCGATGTAGGCAATCGGGTTTTCATAGCGCAGGTTCAACGGAGGATTGGTCCGCGAAGCCTGCAGGATCTGCGACAACGGCATGGTCCAGAAGTACTCGCCATAGCTACCGCGCAGCACCGTCCTGGAATCCAGCTTGTATGCGAAGCCCAGGCGCGGTCCGAAGTTATTGTGATCACCGGGTATCAGGTTGCCCGGCATGCCCACCTCATCGGCGGTCTTCCAGGTCAGCCCGCGCAACTTCCAGCTAGCCAGCATCGAAGGTGGCAGGCCCTGGATCTGTTCCATGGAGGTATTGAAAGGAGTCACCACTTGGAAGACGCTGCCGATTGTGTTGAGGTCAACGTTTACCAGGCGGTCGAACTTTTCCTTGTAGGGCGTCCACAGGTCATATCGGAGACCCAGGCTCACCGTCAGCTTCGGGGTCACCTTCCAGGTGTCCTGAATGTAGGCGCCGATCTCCTTCTGCCGGAAATAGAAGTAGCCGCGGTTGAACTGGTTGGAGTAGTAGCTCCCCAGGCCCAGCGCCATCGCCGCAAAGCCGTCGCCGCTGTAGGCAACTGCGCTATCGCTGGCCGGATCGTACAGTGACGTCCATTCCCCGCTGAAATCATGCTCGCCCTGCGTCTGCTGCAGTTCGCGAATATTGTTCAGCTCCTGGCGGTACTGCCCGCCAAACAGGATGGTGTGCTTGCCTTTCACCCAGGTGAAGTTGGGCTGCACGATGTAGGCGGTGAGCATCTCGTCCTTGCGGTTGTCGGCATCGTAAGAGAAGTACGTGTTGCCGCCGGCTGAGGCGGCATACATCGTCGGCCAACCACCGGCGCCGAAAGGATTGGGCAGTCCCAGCTTGTTTGCCCAGTCCGTGTTATCCGCCATCGTGCCCGAGCTCTTCGGAGCGCGGTGCACGGCGAACAGAGATTCACTGATGAATCCGGGGCTGAAGGTGTGCGTGTAACGCAGAGAGGCGTTATACACGTCCGCGTTATTGCGGCCGGTACCGTAGCCGTCGGTGATCTCCGACTTCGGCGCGCCGTACAGTCCGCCCAACTGCTGATACACACGCTTGGAGTGCGTGAACCGGCCGCTCACTACGTTCTTTTCGTTGAAATTGTGATCCCCGCGCAGCGTAAGGTTATCAGTGTCTGTCTTGATCGGGTAGTACGTCTGCATGTTGTAGCCCAGGTAGGGACTGGTGCTGGTGGTGGGCGCGTGAGTCACGCCCTTCATGGTCGCGAAGAACGGATTCATGCGGCTCTGGGGAATCTGACTATTGGCGAAGGGCGTCCGGGTGCCGGTGGCCGCCGTCGACAGAGGATCGTAGATTGGGTACTTGTTGCTATTGCCGTCGGTGACGCCGCTGAAATCGCCGGCCCATAGGGCATCGGTCGGGACGGTGTCCTGGTAGTAGGTCTTTTGCCGTTGGCGCAATCCTTCAAAAGCGGCGAACCAGAAAGTCTTATTCCGGCCGTCATAGAGTTTCGGAATGAAGATGGGGCCGCCGGCAGAGACGCCAAACTCGTTGCGGGCCAGAAACGCGGACGAATTGCCGTCCTGCCGCTGACGGGCGCGCAGGCCGGCGCCGTTGTTGCGGAAAGTCTCAAAAACGGCGCCGTGGAACTGATTAGTGCCGCTCTTGGTCACCACCGTCACGGTTGCGGGCCGAGAAAACTGAGCGCCACTGCCCACTGTTTCAATGCGGAATTCCTGCACGGTGTCCAGGCCAGGTTGCACGCGCGCCATGCCGCCGCCAAAGCGATCCACCATGGATACGCCGTCCAGCGTCATGTCGGCTGCGCCAACCTTCATGCCGTTCACGCGCGGATTGCCGCCGCCCTCAACGCCGGGCGTCAAATCAAAAAGGTTTGTGATCGAGCGGCCGTTCAAGGGCAACTGCTGGATTCGAATGTTGTCCTTTACGCTGCCCACCTCCGCGCTTTCCGTCGTGATTACGGGCGCCGCGCCGGTAACCTCCACAACGGATTCCACGCTGCCCACTTCCAGGGCCGGCTCCACTACAGCCGTCTGCCCAACCACTAGCGTCAGGGTACCCGTCCACTTCTTGAAGCCCTTTGCCTCCGCCACTAGTCTATACTCGCCGGACGGCACGCCGGCAAAAAGATAGAAGCCGATCTCACTCGACGACGTCTCCCGCACGGTGTTCGTCGCCAGACTGGTGAGCACCAGCTTGACGCTGGGTACCGACGCGCGAGCCGCGTCATAAATGGTGCCACGGATGGTTCCCGTGCCGGTTTGCGAGTTAGCGGGCAGCACGGCGCAGACCAACAACGCCGCACAAATCGCGAATCGCCAGACGTGTTTAAATATCATGGGCCTTCCTCACTTGCCTTTCCTGAAGCTGACTTTCGTCCCTGTTCTTGCCACAAACCAAATCATGGGCCAGGCTACGCGCGGAGCCAATGGCCCCCATCAAAACCGCATCCTCGCCGAGCGCGGAACGCTCAATCCGCACCGGCCATGGAATTACACGCTCTACGACCTCCCGAATCCGGCCCACCACCAGATCGAAGAGTTCGCCCGCCAGCAGGATCAATTCCGGATCCATCACCACGGCCAGATTCGCAGCGGCCAGGCTGACCTTAGATCCAAGGTCGTCCACAATGGCGACAGCTGCTGGATCACCCCGCCGGACCGCCTCCAGCAGCTCGCCGTGCAGATCGCTGCCACCCGCTTGCGCGGCTTCTACCGCTGCTTTGGTTTTCGCCGTCCGGACCCGCTCCCGTAGCCGGTCGCTACCGATCACCGATTCCAGATAGCCTCGATCATTCGGAACACCAGCCGCGGCTTCCTGGTCGAACACCATGTGCCCGATCTCCCCCGCTGCCCAGTGATTGCCCTGGTAGAGGCGCCCGCCCACTACTAGTCCGGCGCCAACACCGGTGGTCAGGCGAATGAGCACGAAGTTTTTCACGCCCTGCCCCAGCCCATAGTGCATCTCGCCCAGTGCCGCCAGATTGACGTCGTTTTCTACCAGAATGGGCACTTTAAACGCCCGCTGGAAGTGCTCGCGCACCGCCACCCCGCGCCAGTGAAATACATTGCCTGCTTCCAGGACGACGCCCGAATCAGAATCCACGCGACCGGGCGCGGCAACCGCAACAATCATCAGCTTCTGCTTCCGGCCCCGGCTCCGCGACAAAACCAGGTTGATGGCGGTGACGGCTGTGGTGAGGATGTGGTCCGCGCCGCGCTCCGGCCAGACTTCGGCATCCTCACCGTCGAGAATCGCTCCATCGAGGTCCGCCAGGCGGACCCGCACCACCGAGGAGCCAATTTCCACGCCGATCAGGTTGCCGCACTGCGGATTGAAGCGAAGGAGCTTGGACCGCTTTCCGCCTCGCTCGTCCGGCTCCACCGTCCCGTCTTCCACCACCAGCGCGCGCCGCAGCAGGTCCGCCACTTGACTCGATACTGTGGGCTTGGTGAGGCCGCTGAGCCGCGCCAACTCGGCCCGCGACGCCGGCCCCTTGTCTCGGATCAGGTCAAGCAGTAGCGCGCCATTCAGCCGCCTCATGGAGGACGGCCCCATCCGGCCGGAGTCGCGATGTACTACGCTGTTCCGCATGTGGAGGTTGGTTTGTTAAATTACCTTACCACATGATTCAAGCACTGATTCACGCATTCGTCAAGAGCGGACATTGGAAAACTTCGATTGCGGCGCGTGCCCACGGAAGCCCGTCTCCCGTTTGACGGCCCACACCGGTGGTGATAGCCCTCGCAACGGTAATCGACTGCGCCTAAATCACGGAAGAGACATTGAGCCGATCCCATCCCCCCACTGGTGATAGAGCCCACTCTGCAGTTCAATGTGGACCGGCCAAACGCCATCGGGCAGCTGGTGCTTTCCACAAGTCGTGTAGTTCGCGAGAACTACTTCGGCCGCGGCAACCGGAACAACTCCTACCTCTCCATCCCAATCCACGTACCCGATGGGCCGGGGCCAAACCGCGGCCGCTTCGGCACGCTGGGACGCAGTACTTTTCGAGGCCCGGCCTTTCACAGCTTCGATTTCTCTCTGATCAAGAACACCCCCATCGGACCGAAGGGCAACCGCGAACGGATCGCGCTTCAGTTCCGGATCGAAGCCCTCGACGCCTTCAACATCGAGAACTTCAGCCTGCCGTCCAACGTGGTTCTGGGCCCAGGCTTCGGCGTGATCTGCCGCGCCTCCGGCCCCTCGCGGCAGCTCCAGTTGTCGCTAAAGATCGTCTACTGCCCGTCAGCAGGTCTGCCCGCAACGCCATCACACGCCCCAATCAACGCACCGATTCCGGCCCAGTAGCCAATGATCGGGCTCATACCCATGCCCACCAGCGGAACGGGAAAGGCGCCGAACATCGGCATCAACGCGCAACTGAGGAAGTAGACAGTGATGGCCAGGGCGGGAGCACGCGAATGCAGTTGGGAGCGGTTCCGCACGACGAGCGGAGAAAGGGACGCCGCCGCCAGCGAGGTCAGACACGCGGCGGCGACGCCCATCGAAGCCGCGCGAGCCAGCTCGATGATGCCCTCAACCTCGGGCACGGGTGGCAGCGGGTCGGGACTGGTCCAGCTAGTCCCTGCCGCGAGTAGAAGCAACAGACAAACCGTGACACGAATCCGGCCCGAGGTTCGGGTGGCAAACAGGATAATAATCATGGCGGCCGCGAAGGCCGTCGCCTGCGACGCGTCGGGCTGAAGGCAGAGTTCCCACTCGATGACGAGTGCCACCCACCACGTCCACCGTAACCCGCTCTGTGCGGCACCTGCCAGAGCCACCGTGGCGGCCGGCAGCCACAGGAAAGCGCCATGCCAGGTCAGGGGTCCCAGAGGGATCCAACGATGCACGCCGAACTGCCCGCGGTGCGTCAGACTGAGCAGCAAAGCGAGAGGGGTGAGCAGCAGCACCACGCGTAACAGGCTAGCCGGCCGAATGCGGGCGATGACTCCCGCCAACGCAACACCAATCACCCACGCGGTGGCATTGCGGCCCCAAGTATCGGACCCAAACCCGGCACTCACCGCGACTACGCAGCCAGAACCAACAGCAAGAAAAGAAGCGACGGCAAAGGCAACGGCAAGCTGCGCACCACACCGCGACTGCACTGGGCTCGTGTTGGTCATTGATCAGTGTCGCAAACATCGTTGCTTCACCGCCTGCCGTCAGTAATCCAGAACGTGCGTCCTGGTGTAGGCGCCCCGCACTTGCGCCAGAACCTCCTCCACCTCCAGCAATCCAGCTTTCTGCACCATCTGCCGAATTGTCGTCCGCGGGTCGTTCGACCAAAAGATCCCGCAATCCTCATCTTCGTAGTAGCGGAACCCGACCTTCCCGCCATACATTTCCTTCAGCGCTTCTCCGTTGCGAAGTCCGGAAGTCCATGGCAGGATGGCGTAGCTGAGATCGATCTCCTGAACGAGAACCTGCCCCGGGGGCTTCAACTGGGCAACGATCTTGCCGGTTGGCTCGAACACCGTTGCGTTATGGCGCCACGTACTGGATACGATGTAGCAGTTCTGCTGCATCGCGCGGGCGGCGGGGTGCGCGGTCTGCGGGGACTCTGATGGCCAGGCAACCAGCTCAGCGCCCTGGCGGGACAACTCCGCCCAGCCCCGGTCGAATTCCATGTCGTAGCAGATCTGGATGCCCAGCCTTCCAAAATCGCAGTCGAACACCGGCACTTCTTTGCCCGGCGTCGAACCGCTCTCCATGCTCTTGCCATCGGCGGACACGACGAGATGTACTTTCCTGTAGATCCCGGTCAATTCACCCTTCCGGCCAAACAGCACGGCAGCATTGGAGCACGTCTTCTCCGATTCCCGCAGGTAAGTGGGGGCGATGACGTAGCAGCCCAGTTCCCGTGCCTTCCGGGAGAACGCGTTGGCGAACGGGCCGTCGAAAGGCACGGCACACGCCATTGCGTCGTTGCCAGCCTCCCCGGAAACCGCCGTCTCGGGCAGAATGGCGAGATCCAGGCCACGGCCGTATTTGCGCTGCGATTCGGCGTGCATGCCATCAACAATGGCGGTGAGTTGATCCAAACGCTTCTCCAGCCCCGGATGCTTCACCCAGAATTGCTGCATGGCCGTGCCGACGATTACCTTGCGGGGCGGTAAGCTGGACGAGCCTCGGCGCGCGCCGGGCTGAGCAGGCGCATGGACTGCCGCGCAGGCGAGGGCCGCCGTGCCCATACCGGCCATCAACTCTCTTCGATTCATCAGGCAATCTCCTTGTTGCGCGCCGCTCGCCGCCGCCCCGGCGAAATCGAAAAAGGGGAACCGTGCATTTCGCCACGATTCCCCTTTTCTTGCCGGCATGGGCCGTCTAGAGTTGATATTCCGGAATCACCAGCGGGGCTGCATCATCCGGAGGAATTGACGGACGACTAGAAGTCGATCCGGGCATCCAACTGCATGGTGCGGCCAGCTCCGCCAAGGAGCAGTTGGCCGAACCCAGAGTTGCCGACTCCCGTATCTGTGATATAAGCCTGAGTCCGTTTGAAGGGATTCGTCATCGACATCCCGAACTTCAGCACCGCTCTCTCCTTCACCAGAGCGAAGGACTTCGACATCCGAATGGTCTCATTCAGGTTCTTCGGACCATATAGGTTCAGGTTCCTGGGGGCGGTGCCGACCCGTGTCGGTACGCCATTGCCGGTGGCGGGCACACTGCTGAAGGCATCGGGGTTCATCCAGGAAACTGGAGAGCTCCAATCAGCCTTGGGCATGCTGCTGGCCGCCTGTGGTTTGCCGCTGACGACGTCAGGCCTGATATTGCCGAACCCGGTAGGAATCGTCAGGTCGGACGAATACACGGCGATCGGTGCGCCCGATGTATAGCTGTGGATGGCCGCCAGTTGCCAGCCACCAAGCACGAAGTTCGCCATGTGGAGATCGAACTTCTTCCCGTGTCCGATAGGAAGGTCGTAGCTCCACGTCAGCTTGAAGGTATGCGGGAAGTTGAAGGTGGCGACGGACCGCTCCAGCCCTCTGTTGTAAGTATCCTGCGGCGTGCCGTAACCCATCGCGCCGAGGCTGTCCTGATAGCCCAGCGTCTTGGACCAGGTGTAGGCAGCGAGGAAACCAAGCCCGGTGGTGAGGTGCTTGGTAGCAGTCACCTGCAAGGCGTGGTAGTTCGAACCGACGTTGTATGCGTAGAAATCGTTCACGCCATAGAACTGCGGGTAAGGCAGTCTGGCCTGAGCGACGCTCTCGTCGGTCGGGAAACCCTTGTAGGGGATATACTGCGGGTGATCGCCCACGGGGTCGAGCAGCGTGTCACCCATTCTCAGGTTGGTGGATGGAGACTGATTGAGCTGGTTAAAGCCCCACATACGTGTCCCCTTGTTGCCAACATAGGCGACTTCCAGAAGAGTCGACATGGGCAGCAGCTGTTGCACGGTGAGATTCCAGTTCTGCACGTAGCCCGGACGGTTGGAGTCGGGCGCGACAGTCTGGCTGGCGTTGAAGTGTCCGCTGGCTGGATCAGTGACCGGCAGATTATAGCCCAGGCTGGGGAATGGCTGGCTCAGGTAGATGGCCGGGTCCAGGGCGAACCCCGTGGAGCTGCTGCCGGCCGTCAGGCTCATGTTCGCGGCGTAGCCAGTTGTGAATCCAGCGTAGCCCCAACCGTTGGTGATGGGCGGCGTGTTCATCATGGCGTAGCCGGCGCGGATCACCATTTTGTCGTTCACCTGATAGGCAACGCCGAGACGCGGGCCGAACTCTCCGGCGAACGTCTTGGTGGGCCGATTCTTGAAGACCAACGCTCCAGGCAGATTGCCGGCGGTGGGATCTTTCACCGAGAGATCGATGTAAGACATGCGATCGGTTCTCTCGAAGAACGGCGTGATGATCTCCCAGCGCATGCCCAAATTGAGGGTGAGCCGGGGTGTGACCTTGATATCGTCGGAGAACCACATGGCATGGTAAGGCGCCCGGAAGCCGGTGCTCAGTCCGGAGATACTGTGGGTAGCAGTTCGCGCCGCTCCAAGCAGAAAGCTGGCAAACGCGTTGCCCGTCTGGGTAGCATAGCCTTCCTGCGCGGTCTGCGCACTGCGGAAGTTGTAGCTGCCAGAATCCGAGTAGTTCTGTTCATTATAGAAATACTGCGTGTACTGATAGCCGAAACGGTAGGTGTGTTTGCCTGAGATCTTTGTGACGCTGTCCTTGAGGACCTTGCTACCGTTGGCGCCAGCGCCGTAGAAGCCCACGCCAATCTTGGCGATGGTGCCCCCCTGGTAGTCAGTCCCGGTGAAGTTGAACAGCGGAAAAGTCGTCGGGGCAGTGTTCTTGATCCCGATGGAGCTCGCCAAGTCCTGGTTGACCGTGGACAACGGCGCGCCGTTCTGATTCAGGAACCGGTTGTAGCCCAGAGTGAACGTGTTGATCAAAGTCGGAGTGACGGTGGACGTGACGGAGAACCGCCCCATCTGGCTGGGAGTATATTGCTCCTGCCAGCCGCTGGTAGGCGTTCCAGGAACGGGCAGATACCCGCCGCCACCGATGTTGTTGCGGAACCGGCTGCCGTGGTTAAAGAAGAACGACACCCGGTGCTTGTCGGTGATCACCTGATCGACCTTGAACATCCATATCGTCGAGTTGAAGAAAGGCTGACCGCTACTGAGTCTCTCAATGTTGCGAATCATCGAGCTGGACGTCGGATCAGCTAGACCGACTTTGAGAACATTGGCCGCGACGGGATCGAACCGTCCGGTGGGAATCTTGTTGCCGGGGAAGGGATCGCGGACAATGCCATTGGCCGACAGTCTGGTGGTTTTCGGATCGTAAATGGAGCCAAAGACGACCGCGCGGCCCAAAGCATCTGTGCCAATGGTCTTCCCTGCCTGACTCTGGCCGGACCAGACCGGATCCAGCATCTGGGAAAAATCACCATTGCGATACGCGAGCGGCGCGAGGTTCATGAACCCGTTGAAGTCCAACCTGTTGACCACATCGCGCTCCCAGTTCATAAACCAGAAGGACTTATTCTTCCCGTTGTAGATTTTCGGAATCACGACAGGACCACCCAACGCAAAGCCGTAGTTGTTGTTTCGGTTGCGGCCCTTCTTGCCCCCGGTGGTGGTGGTGCTGAGATTGGCGGCGTTGAAGGCCTCATTCTGGAGGTACTGGAAATAGGCGCCGTGCAACTGGTTCGTGCCGGACTTGATGCTGAAGTTGGCCACGGCCGTCTGGCCACCGTTGTACTCCGCACCGACGCCGCCCGTTTGCAGCTTGAAGTCGCCGATCGCATCGAGCGAGGGACTCATTTCGTTGTTGTTGCCGCCGGAGAGATCCGCGCGCCCGAGCGCGATACCGTCGATGAGGATCTCGTGCGAGTACTGCTGTCCACCATTGATCGACCCCTGGAACGTGTCGCCCGTGGTGCCAGGGAGGCTGTTGAAGATGAAGTCCTGAATCTGGCGCTGGCCGTCACCCACGATGATGGGCCATGCCTTGAACTCCGCCTGGTTGATGTAGCTGCCCATTTCGGCGGTGCCCGTTTCCAGCATCGGCGGAGTGTCGCTGACGGTCACCTTCTCCGTCACCTGGCCAACTTCCAGCGTGATGTTCACGGTGAGCGTCTGTGCAGCACGTAGAATCACATTGGATGCGGTTGCTGTGCGGAATCCTGGAATCGTGACGCGAATCGTGTAAGTCCCCTGGGGGAGATACGGAATGGTGTACGCGCCCGCTGACGTAGCGGTTGTTTTACTTTCGACTTGGGTTGCGTCGTTGATGGCCACAACGGCAGCGCCCGGCACCACTGCGCCGGCCGGATCCAATACTGTACCGTTCAACGTACCGACTGCCTGCCCCCACGCATTGGTTGCGCCTAGTGCAAGACAGACTAGAATCAAGAAAATTGATAGTTTGCGAGACATTTGACCCCACTTCCAAGCTGATCTCGAAGGCCAACTGCGTTAGCGCTGTCGGACCGCAACTAGCCGAACCCTGCTAGCTGCTTTCTCGTACTTGCGTAAGCTTTGCTTTCTTGTCGAAAGTACTTACCCTTCGCACTCTGTGAGGTATAGTAATGCTTGCTCGGCGCGGTGTCAAGCCCAGATCTCTCTTTCGAAACAGTACCAGCACGACCAAAACCTCACGGCGTGCAGGCACTCGATCGCCCGCTACTTGCTTTCTCCTCCGGTTCCAGTGCCAAACTAGTGGGAATGGCACCCTTTGGGCCACGCTTGGCACGTATCGGAGTACTCCTTGCAGGACTTGCTTTTTGCTGCTCTTCCACCGCCAGTGGCCAGGCGGCGCCGGAAACGATGCAGAAAATCGCGCGTGCGCAAGCGTTTATGCAAGCGGGCAAACCCGAGGCCGCAATTCCGATCTACAGGGAGCTCGCGGCAACCTTCCCCGCGGAGCCATCCTTAGGCGTCAACCTGGTCATCGCGCAATACAAAGCGGGCCAGTTTCGGGAAGCGATTGTCGAATGCCGAGCCCTCCTTCAGCGGCAGCCGGCTCTTTTTCCTGCGTTGTTGTTTCTTGGCGCCAGTCATCTCAGCCTCGGAGAAGCCTCTAGCGCCATCCAACCCCTGCGGCAGGCCCTAGCGATCAACCCAGCGGATCCGAACGCTAGAATCATGCTCGCCGACGCGCTGTTCGAGCGCCATGAGTGGAAGGAGGCCGCCGAGCAGTACACGAACGCGTCCCAAACAATGCCGGACAATCCACGGGTGTGGTACGGTCTGCACCGCAGCTACGCGGCATTGGCAGCCGAGTGCCTCGCGCGGTTGGAGAAGGAGGCGCCAGACTCGGCGGAGGCGCTGGCCTTCTCGGGAGCTTTCGAGGCGGAGCGATTGCAGTTCTCCCGCGCATTCCGGCTGTACCGTTCGGCGCTGGCGCGGCAACCTGCGTTCCGGGGGATTCACGGGAAGTTGGCTGAGATTTATGAACTGACGGGCCACGCTGATTGGGCGGCGGCGGAGCGTGCCCGTGAGCCGGCATCGGCCTGCGACAGCCAATCGCCGGAGTGCGACTTCGCCGCCGGCAGCGTAGAGAAGGCGGCACGGGCTGAGGCCGGCACGCCCAGCGCGCTCTATTGGCAGGGACTGGCCACCCAAACACTCTCCCAGCGCGCCTACGCCCGGCTCCAACAACTGCCGGCGTCGCGCGAGCGCTACGAGGCCGCAGCCGAGCTCGCCGAACGCAGCGCGCGCCATCGGGAAGCGGCAACTGCGTGGAAGCAGGCGCTCGTGCTCTCTCCGGCGGACAACGGGCTCCGGCGTCGGCTCGCCCTGGCGTTGTGCTACTCCAACGACTGCGGCTCTGCTCTACCGCTGCTCAAGAGCCTGGTGGCCGGCGCGCCCTCGTCCGCGGAGTTCAACTATCTGTGCGGTCTGGCATTCAACAGCATGGGCGAACCTGGCAATGCGTTGCCCTTTCTGGAAGCGGCCGTTCGCTTGGATGGCAACCTGACCCCAGCCCACGGCGCACTGGGCGAGGCGCTACTCGAAACCGGCAGACCTGAGCGCGCGATCCCGCATCTGGAAGCCGTCTTGACCGGAGACGACAAAGGTGTGCGCCGGTACCAGCTTGCTCGCGCCCTGCGGGCCGCCGGCAGGCAGGAGCAAAGCCTGACGATGATGCGCCAATACCGCGAAATCGTCGCACGGCGCGCGGCCGAGGAGAAGGACGAGCCCCGGATCACTCCGCCTTGAGAGCCGGCTCGCGAATGGCCACCACCTGATTCGTCCGCACGTTCCGTAGGGCCTGCCGCGCACCGCCGGGCCATAGAATCTCAATGTCCACGTGTGTGGCATTGCCGGTTCCGAAATGGACGGGAGTGAGGCTGGACGACGCATAACCAATGCTGGCCGTCATCTGGTTTCGTTGATTGCCAATTTGAACTTGCGCGCCGATTCCGTCGCGATTGGCGCGCGTACCCGTCAGTTTCAGCGCTATCCAGGTGTTGACCGCAGGGCTTTCGTTCTGCCAAAGCTCCGCCCGTCCGCCAATCAGACTCACCACAACATCGATTTTACCGTCGTTGTTGAAATCGGCGAAGGCGGCGCCCCGGTGCACGCCGGGAGTCTGAAACTCCGCACCGGCATCGGCGGAGATGTCCCGGAACGTCCCGTTTCCCAGGTTGGCAAACACGGCATTGGGCAATCGGTACGGCGTCGCCTCGAAGGACTCGACCGTATCGTTGACGTGCGAGCCGGACACGAACAGATCCTTCCAGCCATCGTTGTCGAGATCGACCAGTAATGGGCTCCAGCCACTGCGCCTCATGCTGAGTGGCCCCACTCGACTGAGGTACGTGGCGTCGTGGAAGGCACCCTTGCCGCTATTGCGAAATAGCGGGAAGGTCTCTCCGGCCAGGGCCGCCACCGCGATGTCCGGCAACCCATCGTTGTCATAGTCGCGAAAATCGGCACCCATTGCCGAGATCTCCTTGCCATGATCCGGCAGGGCAACTCCAGCCTCCAAAGCGACCTCCTCGAACTTCCCGCCGCCTAGGTTGTGAAAGAGGGAGTTTGGCACCTTATCATTTGTCACGAAGACGTCGGGCCGCCCGTCCTGATCGTGGTCGGCGAAGGCCACGCTCATGCCCTTTCCGGGGTGTTGAGCGATGGTGGAGCGCGCCGACACATCCTCAAATGTGCCATCGCCCCGGTTGCGGTAGAGCGTGTTCGGGAGACCCTCGAAGAGCTTGGGGTGGCAATAGGCCCTGGCGACCTTCGGGTCCCCGCAGAACACCGGGTTACCAGGCGACCACTTCAGGTAGTTGACGACGAACAGATCCAGCCGGCCGTCGCCATCGAAATCGAACCAGCCGCCGGTGATCGACCAGACGTCGTCCCGGATGCCAGCCTTCTTCGTCACGTCCTCAAACCGCCCGTTGCCGAGATTGCGATAGAGGCGGTTCGATTTGACGCCGGCCACGAAGAGATCGGCGTGTCCGTCGTTGTCGTAGTCGCTCGCCGCCGCGCCCATCGAGTATCCAGAGCCGGACAATCCCGCCTCCGCGGTTACGTCCTTGAACTTCATGCCCCCCAGATTGCGATAGAGGCGATTGGAGAACTTCGGCTGACTCTTTTCGAGCGAGGGAAGCGCCGCACCGTTAGCAAAGAAAATGTCGATGCGGCCATCACCGTCATAGTCAAAGGCCGCCACGCCTCCAGTCATGGTCTCAATGATCTGTTTTTCCGGCGTAGCGCTGTTTTCGAGGACGAAGTCGAGGCCGGCTTGCACAGCCACATTCCGGAATCGAATCGGGGACGCTCGCTGCCCCTGTTGCGCCATCAACGCCGCACACGCCATCACCGCGGCCAGCGCCCTAGGCACGCGCTTTCTCCCTGGGCGGTTCCTTCACCGTGAGGATCTGGTCCGAGGCGACATTCTCAAGCCTCTGCCGGATCCCGCTCGGCCAGACGATCTCCAAAATCTTCACCCGCTGGTCCTGGCCCAGGCCGAAGTGGACGCGCTTATCATTCGCCGATTGATAACTTCCGGCAGTGGTGACAATGCCGTGCTGCTCAAAGCCCGATTCACCGACTACGCGAATCCGGGCGCCGATTCCATCCCGATTGCTTGTGGTCCCCACCGTGTTCACCAGCAGCCAGTGGTTGCCGTTACCGCCGCTGTTGCGCAGTATCACCGCCGGACCATTCAGACAGCTCACCACAACGTCGGGAAACCCATCGTTGTCGAGATCCCCGAAAGCGGCGCCGCGCGATGCCCGTGGCACGCCCAAAGCGTCTCCACTCCGGGCCGATACATCCTCAAATGCACCTCTGCGGTTTCGCAGCAGCAGCATCGGCTCCAGATACTTCAGTGAGGGACTGGACAGTGAGATGTTGTCCATCACGTGCCCTTGCGCCACGAAGAGGTCCTTCCAGCCGTCGTTGTCATAATCGATGAGCTTCAGGCCCCACCCGCTGTGCATCGAGCTAATGCGCGCCAGGCCGCTTTGTCCTGAAACGTACTCAAATCGGCCCTTTCGATTCCCGAAGAGCGCGTACTTTTCATTCGCCAGCGCCCCGATGACGACATCGGACCAGCCGTCATTGTCGTAGTCGTTGAAATCGATGCCCATGCCAGAGAACGTTCGTCCATCCTCGTCGTAGGCTAGGCCCTTCCTGAGTGCCACCTCTTCAAACTTGCCGTTGCCCAGATTGTGGAAACACTGCGACGGCACGTTGTCGTTGGCGATCAGGATATCGGGCCATCCGTCCTGGTCGTAGTCGTTGAATGCGATACCCAGTCCGTAGCCCGGCGCTGCGCCGATTCCGCATTCCCTGGAGACGTCGGTGAAGGTACCGTCCCCGTTGTTGTGATACACGAAATGCGTTGCTTTCTTGAAGGACTCGGGGTGGCAGTAACCGCGGTAGCCGGGTTCGCGCGGCCCACACCAGAGGTTCTTGGCAAAGTCCCACTCCATGTACCGCGTGACGATGAGATCCAAGTGCCCATCGCAATCGTAGTCGACGAAGCACGCACTCGACGACCAGCCACCGCCCGCCACACCAGCCTTCTCGGTCACATCGGTGAACGTGCCGTCGCCATTGTTGTGATACAGAATGTTCTTGCCGAAATTCGTCACGTAGAGATCGGCGCGCCCGTCGTTGTCGTAGTCGCCCACGGCAACACCCATCCCGTAGCCGTGCCCGCGCACACCCGCCTTTTCGGTGACGTCCGTGAACGTGCCGTTGCCGTTGTTGTGATAGAGCCGGTTCCAGAAGCGCGGGTCGGACTTGTCCGGCGCTTTGCCCGGAGGCATCGGATCATCCAGTTTTGCGCCGTTGACGAAGTACAGATCCAGCAGGCCGTCGCCATCGTAGTCGAACATTGCCACTCCGCCGGGCATTGTCTCGATCAGGTATTTCTGCGACGTGGGACTACCGTTGCATTGGAAGGCGATTCGCGATTCCACCGTCGCGTCGCGGAAGACAGGCAGGTGCGGAGGCGCCACCGCCTGCGCGCGCGCCGGACGTGCTGCGCGCTCCAGAGCGAGCATGGTTAACGCAAACGTTCGCCGGTTCATGGATCGGTTCTTCAGTCTACCGCAGCGTCTCCAATGTGACGGCCAGAGCTCAACCCGCTGGCTACTTCCGCTGCCGCGAGGTGGTTTCCTTCAGAACCCGAAACTTCTCCAAAGCGGCCTTGGCCTTTTCCTCGTTGCCGAGCTGCGAGTAGACCCGGCCCATCAGATAGAGCGGCTCCGGATAGTTCGGATCCAGCGCGGCCGAGCGTTCCAGCCAGTTGATGCACAGGTCATTCTTGCCCAGCTTGCCGAGAGCCTTCCCACCCAGGTAGAAATTGCGAGCCGAGTTGGGGTTGCGATTCGCGGCCCGCGAGGCAAAGCCATATGCCTTTTCGGCGTCACCCTGATCCAGCAGCAGGCTGGCCAGATTGGCGTACGGCCAATCGTAGTCAGGATGGTCCTTATCGACCAGCTTGATGGCCGTGAGAAAATGCCGCGTGGCCATCTCGGTGTCGCCGAGCGCCTGATAGCACAACCCCAGATTGTCGTAAGCCTTATAGGATTTCGGGTTGATCTTCAGCACGCGTTCAAACTGCCCCTTGGCGTGGTCAATCCGCGACTCTTGGAAGTAGATGCGCCCCAGCATGTAGGGGCCCTCCTCGTCGTTGGGATGATGTTCCAACAGCGTCACGAATGTGGACAACGCGTTGTCCAGTTGGCCCAGCAGGTATTCGACGTTGCCCTTCAATTTCAGCGCACTCGCCTGTGCTGGATCCGTCTTCAGCGCGGCCCCGGCCTCTCGGAGAGCGTCCTGCAGCCTCTGCGCCATCAGGTACGCGTTGGCGAGCGCCAGCCGGCCATCCACCGCGCCAGGCTCCAGTTCAACGAACCGTTCCGCCGCGCCGATGGCGCGTGGAAAATCCCTCGCCAGCAGATGAGCGCGGGATAGGTCGAGCAACACCGTATGCTGGCCCGGACACGCATCCAGGGACTCCTGCAATGCCGTGGCCGCGGCTGCGTACCTGCCGCCACGGAGCGCCTCCAACCCTGCCTGCCGCCGCTCCGAACTTTGAATGAGATTGCAGGGCGCAGCCACCGCCGGCTGAGCCAGGGCCTGCCCGCTCAGCGCCAGCAGGATCGCAACTGCCACAAACACTGGTTGTTTCAATACCATCACCGTAACCAATCGCCTCACCGCATCGACGCCAGTTCCGCTTCTACTTGCGGAATCAGCTTCCCATATTGCGCGCGCGGCGCCTTGGCGACGAAGGCCTGGAAGCAAGCCTTGGCCCGAGGGAGGTCTCCGCTCATCTTGTAGATCAGGCCAAGGTTCAGTTGCGCCTCCACCAGGCCGGAATCCAGCGCTACGGCGCGCTCAAAATGAACCCTCGCCGCCGCAGGGTCCTGGCGTTGAATCGCGATCAGCCCCAGTCCGTTGTAGGCCGCCGCGCTCTCTTCGATGGTCAGTACCCATCGGAAGCACCGCTCGCTCTCCGCCACCTTTCCGCCCTCCAGATACGCGGTGGCCAGGTTCACCTGGCTACCTGTGTCCGTGGGGTTGAGTTGCGCCGCCTTCTCGTACGCGGCAATCGCCCGCTCCCTGTTTCCCCCGCGCAGCGACAGATCGCCCACACGCGCCAGCAGCCTGCCATTGGAGATGCCCTGCTTTTCCGCGGCTTCATACACCCCCATAGCCTCGCCATGCCGCCCGGCCTTTTCGTATTCGGCGCCCAGGTAGAAATAGAGGGACGGGTTGGCGGTGTCCGCCGCCAGCGCCTGGCGGAGCGTCTCAATCCTCCGCGCGCTGGGAACCGATTGAGCCCCGGGCCCGAGGACAGTCTGAAAGGCGCGCAGCGTGGCGATGCGGTCCTTCGGATCGGCGCCCTTGCCATTCAATTCCACGTCAGACGGGGCCATGCCGGAAAGGTAGCCCAGTGACTTCAGCTGCGCCATCGTCTGCGAGTCCACCTGGCTGGACGTCACCTTCTCCACCTCACCGGCTCCTACTTTGCTGATGGCTTTTAGCTGCGCGTCCAACTCGCGATACTCCTTCGGGTGAGCATCGATGACGTTCACTTTCTCCTGCGGATCCTGCTCCAGGTCGTACAACTCGGGACGCGGAGCGCGCACGTACTTCCACTTCGCGGTGCGAATGGCTCGCAGCTCGGACCATCCCATGTTCATCTTCGGGTAGAGGGTCTCCTGGTAGGAATAGGTCAGCGGCAGGTCCTGGCCGTGGAACGCTGGCACCATGCTGATGCCTTGCACTGGCGCCGCCGCCTTGCCGCCCATCAGTTCGAGTAACGTAGGCAGAACGTCAATGGTTCGTGCCTGCTGCCGGATCCGCATGCCGGACGGAACCCCCGGACCCGCAATCAGAAACGGTATCCGCAGAGTCGCATCGTAGAGAAAGATTCCGTGGTTGAACTCCCCGTGTTCACCAAGGCTCTCGCCATGGTCGGATAGAACGACGACGATAGTGTTGCCGGCCGGCGACTTCTTTGCCACGGCATCCAAAACCCGGCCCAACTGTTGATCCGTGTATGCCACCTCTCCGTCGTAGAGATTGCTCTTGTACTTCTCGCGGAACGGCGTTGGCGGCAGATACGGCTCGTGCGGGTCATAGAGATGCAGCCACACGAAGTACGGTTTGCCGGACTGGGCACTGAGCCAGCGGATCGCGTTGTCGGCTACAACCGAGGCACGGCGCTCGGGAAACTCGCTTTCCTCCAGGCTCTTTTCCGGCTTCGGCATCTGGTCGTCATAGACGCTGAAGCCCTGGCCAAAGCCGAACGCCTTTTTTAGAACCGATGCGCCGATAAACGCCGCAGTGTCCCACCCCTGCGCTTGCAGGATTTTAGCCAGTGGCACAGGCGATGCTTGCAGCGCGAAGCCGCCCGTATTGCGCACCTGGTGCACGTTCGGGTTAGTGCCGGTGAAGATGCTGGCGTGCGATGGCGGAGTCAGCGGAGTCTGGGCGATTGCGTTTTCAAACAGCACGCCTCGTTGGGCCAGCGCGTCCAGCGCGGGAGTTTCGATTGCTTTGTTCCCGTAACAACGCAGGCGATCCGGGCGCAGCGTGTCGATTGTCACCACCACCAGATTGATGGGCCGCAGCTGCGGAACCGGGTCCGCGTCCGCCCGGCGCGCCTGGCCCGATGGCTTGCAGGCCAGCAACGTCAAGAGCGCCCCGACACAGATGATTTTGCAGCAGTCCATATGCAAGCTCAGAATAACAGGCGACGCCATTCCTACCTGGCTGACCGCAGAGGAACCGTCAGCGTGCCAATCGTTCCCGAGGCTGCGTCCCGCACCAACACACGCAACAACGCCGCCCCCGGCTCCGGAACCAATTGCTCCGCCAGTGCCAGACCATTCACCTGCGACACCCTGTCAAACGTAGGCTGATCCAGGCTCAGATTGTTCGTGTTTGCTTTCGTCGTGAGTAACTTCTCCTGCCGGTCGAGCTGTACCAACCACACATCCAGGGCGCAGTTTCGCCGCTCCCCTTTCGATTGGAACGTGATGTCGCGCGGGTCAATCTGGATCGCCAGATCGACGCCTCCCTGGAAAGTCGGTCTGATGGCGACGGTCAACCGCAGGCCTGTCGCGTCGACGGGGTTCCAGAGCGCAGCGTTGAGCACCTGCTCGCGGTACCACGAGTCAGACGGCTCCGCCGGTTGGGCGAAATAGCCGCGGCGATAATGCAGCTCCGTACCGGGGCGGTTCACACGCAGGTCGATCCTGTGGAATCGGCCTTTCCAATCGGCATGGAGCGGGTAGTAGCCCAGAACGTAAGTCATCCGAGAGTCGTCGAGCGCCCGGCTCAGGGCCGCCGAGAGATCATTGTTGTTGAAGTATGCACGCCCCCCGGTGCGGTCCGCAAGCGCCTGCATCCGCGCGATCTCCGACGTATCCGGATTCCGCAATTGGGGCGAGCCGGGCGCCCCGCTGTATTGCTGAGCGGCAATCAACCCGCGCGCATCCACGGGATAGATGGCGAGGTTTACCCTGCCCAGCGCTCGTGATGCCCGTTCCACTTCGGGCCAGCTTTCCCGCTGGCCCGCCTTCGTCCGCCTCGGCGCAGCCACCGAATCTCCGTCGAGGGATACCGGGAAACTGCCCGACACCCAGATGAGATTCTTCCGGCCTGGGACCTGCTCCAGATGGGAGGCGATCGCGGTGAGAGCGCGAACGGTACGAAAGGCGCGATCCTCCGCATAGAAGTCGTAGAGGCCAAAAGTCAGCTCCCCCATCCAGGCCTCGAAGTGCTCTGCGCCGGTAGTGGCGGGGTCGTGCAACGGAGCCTCCAGCGAAGCCGCGGTGCCGCCCTTGTACGCGGCCATGGCTCGGATCAACGCCGAGGAGTCGTCCGTAAAATCCTGGAGCACACGCGGCCCACGCCCCATGGCGTAGAGAGCTACGCGCTCGCCCGGTTTGAGCTGCCGCAGAAACTTGAGGATCTGCTCCCGAGCATAGGGCTGGTCAATCGCGCGTGTGTTCAACCCGTCAAACAGGATGACCGTCGCGCTGGCGGCATCCAGTCGATTGGTGAATAGGTTGGGCGGCAGCTTACGCTGCAGTGTGCCGGAGGGCTGGGGCGTCTCCACTCTGAAATGGGCAATCCGTTGCGGTACCCCTCATCCACCAGTTGGAAGTCGCTCTGCGTCAGTCCAGCGACCGGTTCGCCCTGCTTCGAATGCGCGGTCACGCTCACTTCCACCAGTCGAGTGGTCGCCCGCATGGGTTCTGGTGGGGTCTGTGCCGCCAATGTCGTCCACAGCCATGCGGCCGCTGTGGCGCCGGTGTTGAAACGACTCTGCATGGTGCTACCGCCTGACGACGACCTCCGCCGCGAGACCACTCAGAACATCTCTCGCCCGCACCCGCCACGCTCCGGTCGCATCGTTCACAGCGAACGGTATCCGGTACGCCGCGCGGCCATCTTTGACGGTCACGTTACCCGAGTAGTGCCGGGCGATCTGTCCCGCTGGATCCACGACCTCAACCCGGACAACCGACAGATCAACCGGCGCGCCGGCTGCGTCATCCAGACGGAGCTCCAGATTCCTGTCGATGGTGAGCTTGGCGATCTTCGACGCTCGCTCGACAAACAACGCCGGCTGCGACGGTGACGCTTCCACCACCGGCTTGGCCGGACCACCGCGCAGCAGGTCATAAGCACCCGCCGGCGCCCGGACGGTGGTTGCCTTCTTCGGCAGCACTCCGGTCAAACGCGACTTGCCAAAATCACGCACGGTAACAAGGAAGTCGCCGGCATATTCGCGTTTCAGACCCAGATCCCGCGGTCCGCTACGCTCAAATCCCTTGCGGCCCGCGGCCCAGATCGGGTCTTTGTTTTGACGCCAGCGGCAGCGGGCGTCCATTCGCCCGGTCTGGTCGTCCCCGATGACGATGCCGCCTCGATCCATGAACCGCTCGATCTCCCGCGCCTCCTTGTCACTGAGGGCGATGGAGTACGGCAGGATCAGAAACTTGAATTTGTCGAGCAGGCCCGCCTCGATCTGCGGTGTGGCCAGGAAGCGGAACTGCACGTTCTGTTGCTCCAGCGCCCTCGTCCAGGCATCCCGCCGTTTGCCCAACTCCATGTAGTTCTTCGAGGTCGATTCGTCGCCATCCAGCTCCCCTTTGATCTGGCCGTCGGTGATCCAAGCTCCACGGATGCTGGACATCGAGAAGTGAATCGCCACTCCGTCTTCCCGCACCGTGGAGTTCATGAACGCGCGGCCAATGCCGGCCTGGAGCCGTCCAAACGCCTCGGAGAGCGCCTTACCCTGTTCGCTGAGCGTGAGGTCCGGATTGACGAGCGTGTACTGCCAAAAGATCGATGCGCCGCTGTGGCCATAGAACAGACGCTGCCACTGCTGGTACTGCGCCTCGTCGCCGGTCAGGCCGTAGCCCGTGAAGCCGGTGATGGTCAACCCCGGCCGGAACAGGTGATGCATGGCATCCTGGTTGCCGTCCGAGTAGGGCTGCAAGTAGTCGATCTGCTGGTCGATCTCATACCAGTTGCAGCCGTTGTGCGCACCGGGCACCTGCGTGCCGGAAATCGACGCGCGTCCGCCTGGGTCCATCTCGTGCACCAGCGCAGTGGCTCTGCCAAACGCGCGGCCGAACTCCTGCTCCATATACACCCGATGGTCGGACCACGGCGCGTAGTTGCCATGCTTTTGCACCTCCTCCGTCGTCATCGGAAGGATCGTCTCCCAACCGGTGAAGGACGTGCCCCATGTCGAGTTGAGCGCTTCCAGACTGGGGTACTCGGCCTGGAGCCACGTCCGAAATCCGGCTATTGCTTCCGGCGACCAGCTCACATCGAAGGCGTCCCCATAGAAAGTCAGCGAGGACTCATCGGCCAGATAGACGGCCATGGGTTTCAGCGGTACAGTCGGCCGCAGGCTCTTTTCGAGCTGCGCGCGGAGACCGGCATCGAACGCCGGCGACTGCAACTCCACTTCGCGCGTCAGAAACTTCGTGTCTTTTGTGCGTGCATAGTCCGCCTTGCGCTTCAGATAAGCGTCGCGCCGGTACCAGTAAATGCCAAACCCGGGCAGGTGCGCGCTCGCCATGATCTTGAAGTTCCTGTCGGGGTCGGCCAGCGTGGTGATCCCAATTCTACGGAGTTGCTGGTCCACAGCGGGAATCCACGGCTGATAGGTCTTAGGGCCGAACCACGGCAGCATCACTTCGTAGTCTTTCCACTCGCGCGACGAGGCGGCGAACTGCACCGGAATCTGCTCGATCGCCGTGCCGCAGGTCGCACGCACAAACCCCGAATGGGTCAGCGGCTGCCCCGCTCGCAGGTCCACCGAATTCGCGCCTTCTGCCCGCGCAATCACGCGCCCCAGTCCATCCACTAGTTCGATCCGCGATGGCTTCGTGGAACGGAACTTCACCGTGACCATTTGCCCCTCCTGGATCACAGCGGCGGACGCAGTCAAGTCCTCTACTTTGTCGGGCTGAGCAACATCGATCACCGTCACGTTCCAGTCCGACGGCGTCTGTTGCTCCAGAAAGTGCCGGCCCGCGCTGAGGTTGGTGAAGGCCGGGCGTGGTCCCTTGCCGGACTTCTCAATGACGCCCAGCGCGTTCTTCAGACGCCACGTCGCCACAACCTTGTCCCAGTCGGTAGGGGCCGCAGGCTCGCGTCCCGCGGCGTAGATCAGGGAACGGCTGAGCATCGCGTAGAAGTACTCCCAGTAGGCGTCGACCAGATGCCCGCGCGCCGCCATGGGCATCAGCCAGCTCATGCCCTGATTGCGATAGCCGAAGGCGAGAACCCGGCCCTTGCCGAATGGCCGCTCGGCCAGGATAGGGCGGCCCGATGCAGTCTGGATCAGCACCGTGGCGCCAGGCTCGGCCCGGTAGAGGAAGTTCTGAAGGTCCGCAAACGGGAACGCCTCCACAGGGACGGCGCGGGTAATGTAGTGCTCGCCCACGCGCCGCCACGGAGAAGACTCCGTCCGCCCCGGGTGGCCAGGATCGTCCAGTTCGCTGTCTTCCGGCTTCAGATCCAGAGGCGTGAGCGGAGAGAGTTCAGCGGCGAACGGCCGGACCAGCACCAGCCCGCAGCCTTCACGAACCCTGCGCGCCAGCGCCTCTCGCGACGCCGGGGTCAGTTGCTCCCATCCATGGTTCAGGGGCAAAAGGATGACGTCGAATTTCTTGTCGCTGGTGAGTTCCCGCTCCAGGTACGAGTAGACGAGCTTGAGATCGCCCTTCTCCGCGCGGGCGCCATAGTCGTCCCCGAACGCCATGGTCCACTTGTTGAGATCCCAGGCCGGATCGATGCTGACGGTAGTGAGCTCCAGCGAGAGCCGTTGCGCCAGTTCCACCAGAGTGCGCCCTTCGCCAACCGTGGGCACCGCCAGCAGGCGAATCGGCCCGCCGGCCAACGGCTTGGCCCACTTGACGTGAGGCGTCTCCACGGAAAGCGTGTACGGCGCCTCAAAGCGCTTGCCGCTGCCCTGCCGCACCCCCATCGCTACATCCTGCGCGAGCGCTATTCCGGCCGCGGCCAGGGTCATCAGAACGAATGCGCTGCTGCCTCTCATGTGCCCTCCTGTTAAAAGACTTCGGACCTACTGCGCGATGGGCGCCGGCGCCACAATATCGTCGAGCGCGTTCGGATCGCCCTGGGCCGGGCCGTGCCAGACACTCCCACCATAAGTGGTGATGTAGATCTTGGCCGGATTCTGTGGATCAGGAATCACGCGATGCCCCCACTTGAAGTTGTAGCCACGAATCCGCGTCCAGTGCAGGCCCGCGTCACTAGACCGGTAGGCGGCAGCGTCAAAACCGCAGGCGTACAGCACGTCGGGTTGGCGGGGGTCGATCGTGACGTCATAGACGTGCTGCATCTGCTGGAAGACCGGCCTCCACGTCCCGCCGGCATCCTGCGAGAGATACACCCCGCCGCCCGTATCAACGCCCGTACGCCCCTGGCCCCAGGTGGCCAGATACATCCTGCGGTTGTCGCGCGGGTCCAACGCCAGCCCGTTGGGAGCGTTGACCCCCTCCGGCAGCGTCATCCGCTGCCAGTGATCCGCGCCATCTACCGATCTGTACATCGCGCCGCCGCCCGGTTCACCATAGTTACCGCCATTGTTCCGCGCAACCAGCAGATAGAGCACGCCGTCATCCGCTCGAACGATGCGCCACGCGAACGGTTTTGATTCCGTGATGCCGATGTTCTTCAGCGTCCAGCTCTTTCCATTGTCCGTGGACTTATAAACGCCGCGTCCAAAGCCGCAAGCATACAGCGTACGCCGGCCCGCCGGACTGGCCGGGTCCAGCAACACATGCGTCACCGCTGTTTCTGGCATGCCCGCATTGGATGCCGTCCAGTGCCGCCCTCCGTCGGTAGAGATACCTACCCCTCCGACGTATTTCGTCGGATCGGTCGTTTTCCACATCTTCGGACGGGGTAGATCGTGCACACCGCTGAACGCGCCCCACACCAATCCTTTCACCTTGGGATCGAGTTCCAACCAGTAGGTCGTATTCCTCCACCGTTCCGGCACTCCCACTGTCGCCGTCTGCCAGGACGCGCCGCCGTCAAAGCTGTGAAACCCGCCGATGTCGGTGTAGTCGATTAAGACGTGCTTCGGATCGAACGGATCAAATTGGATGCCGTAGTTCGTCGTGACATCGAGCCCGCGCGTGGTCCAGCGGTCCGTGCCCACCCGCACCGAGTTCACCTGAGCCCAGTTTTTGCCGCCGTCAAGAGTGCGATAGGTACGGAAAAGATCGGTCGCGTAACAGATCTCGGGATTCCCTGGCGCCACACCTAGACTGGCCGGAGCATCGAACCAGATGTCGTTGCCGCCGATCCGCGCGCGGTCTTCAATGTGTGACGGATCCAGATTGGCCGCGACGCTGGTCGATTCCCTGAAGACGATCGTCCAACTCCGCCCGCCATCGGTTGTCTTCGCGATGCCGTTGTACAGATCCTCCGGGCGCCCGCCCAGTTTCAAACCGCGGAACCCTGCGTACGCAGTCCGGCCCTGCCGCGCCGAGGTAGCCACGGCTTCAAAGCGCCCTGCCTGCTGGCCCAGCGCCGGCGTTCGGGTCTGCCACGTCCGGCCCTCGTCCTCAGAAACCAGCAGCGCACCCCGGTTCGTCGTGGCGTACAGATACGTCGCGGCGGCAGCCTCGCCAGCGCTGGCCTGGACAAGCGTTGCCTTGGGGCTAGGAAGGGCCTCCCAGCTCTCGCCATCGCGGCGGTAAACCGTAGAGGCGCCCACTGCCAGCAAGCCCCTGGAGCCATGCTGGAGCAGCAGGATTCGATCGTTGGGAAACTCGCGCTCCCGCCGGAAAGTCGCCCCTCCGTCCAGGGAGACTACCAGCCCCGAGGACCCGCGCCGTCCAATGGAGTAGGCGGCATGGATGATCCTGGAATCGGCCGGCGACACGGCAATCGCGGTGATCCTGAGATTGCTGGCGTATGCAGGATCTTCCGTCGTCAGGCTGTACTCGGAGTGGTCGCCGTTCTGATGCTCCACCGTCTTGCGGGCGGGGTTGGGGAAAACCATACGCCACGAGCGGCCCGTATCGTCGCTCCGCCACAGCGCGGCATTGCCGGCGTAGATCACCTTGGCCTCGCGCGGATCAAACGCGAAGGTCTCAATCACGCTCCGCAGATTGAACATTCGCCACGATTGGCCGCCATCCCGCGTAATGTAGCCGCCCGTCATGTCGCAGTGCTCCACCACGAGATTGGCATCGTGCGGGCTGATGGTAGGCCCCAGCATCGTACCCCCACCGCCCGGGCCAATCACTCGCCAGGTGTCGAACCGCGGCGCGGGGCCCGGCGCCTGCAACGGCGCTGCCGCAGCCAACAGAGGGAAGAGGAGAGCCAACCATTTTCGTCTCATGTGCTTTGTTCTGCTTTTCTTTACTTGTTATTGACGATACATCAACTACCGCCGGCTCGCAGCCCCGAATGTCGTCAAACGGCTATAATCGAGCAACTGTGACGGCAATCTTCTCTCGCAACGCCCCACTACGCGGCAAGTCCGGCGCCCTCCTCGCCCTCTTGCTCGCGTTGGCGGGTTGCTCGCGTCACACGAAGCCGATTGACAAGAGGATCATCGTGCTCGGCATCGACGCCATGGATGCCGGTTTCCTGGAGCGCCATTGGGAGGCCCTCCCCAATCTCGATCGCCTGCGCCGCACGGGCGAGTTTCGCCGCATGGCCACCACCGTGCCGCCCCAAAGCCCAGTGGCCTGGTCCACCTTTATTACCGGCATGGATCCCGGCGGACACGGCATCTTCGACTTCGTTCATCGCGATCCGGCGACAATGCTGCCGCTGTCGTCCATGGCCGAACTCATCCCGCCAACCAGCACCTTGCGCCTCGGGCCCTACGTGCTGCCTCTCTCCGGCGGCGGCGTGAAGCGCGCCCTGCGCGGCAAGGCATTCTGGCAACTCCTCGATGAGGCCGGCGTCCCGGTGACGCTCCTGCGCATGCCCAACAACTTCCCGCCGCTCCAATCGAAAGGACAGACGCTCTCCGGCATGGGCGCGCCAGATATGCGCGGCACGTTCGGAACCTTCACCGATTTCGACGACGATCCGCGGGCGGTCGCGCGCGACGTGCCAGGGGGGCGGGTAGTGCCGGTGACCCTGGATCGCAATCGTGTGGCCCTCGTCATAGACGGCCCGGAGAATACCCTCCGCCTGGATCACGCCCGATCCACCGTCACCATGAACGTACAGCGGGACCCGGATCGCGCCGTCGCTCAATTCGAAGTGGACGGCCAGAAGTTCCTCCTGAAGCAAGGCGAGTGGTCCGGCTGGATTCGCGTTCGGTTTCCGGTGGTGCCCTGGCTGAAGTCCGCGGCCGGCATGTTCCGCGTCTATGCCAGGAAGCTCAACCCCGAGTTCCGCATCTACGTCTCCCCGGTCAACCTGGACCCCGCCGCGCCGGAGTTGCCTATCTCTACCCCGCCCGCCTACAGCCGGGAGTTGGCGGAGGCGATCGGCCCCTTCTATACGCAAGGCATCGCGGAGGATACCGCGGCGCTGCGCGCCGGCGTCCTCACCCGCGACGAGTATCTGGCGCAGAGCCGCAGCGTCGGCGACGAGCAGTTTCGCATGCTGGAGTATGCGCTGAGCCGCTTCCAGCGGGGCGTGCTCTTCCTCCATTTCCTGGGCATCGATCAGGACTCGCACGTACTCTGGGGCACGCACGAAGCTGAGCTGTTGAAGACCTACCAACGCGTTGACACCGAAGTAGGCAAAGTGATGCGCTCTGCGCCGGACGCGACGCTGCTGGTTATGTCGGATCACGGTTTCGCCACATTCCATCGCGCCGTGAATCTCAATACCTGGCTCTATCGCGAAGGATTCCTCGCGCTCGATAGTCCCTCCAACCTGGGCCAGGGCGAAATGTTCGCGCACGTCGATTGGTCGCGCACTCGCGCCTACGGGTTGGGCTTGAATGGGCTCTACCTGAATCTCGCCGGCCGCGAACGCAACGGCATCGTTCAACCGGGCAAGCGCGACAAGCTGGTAGACGAGATCGCCAAGCGGCTGGAAGCGCTGCGCGACCCGGCAGGCGGAAAGCGCGTTGTCGCTCGCGCCTACCGCACACGCGACATCTACCACGGCGCCGCGCTCGATGCCGCTCCCGAGATCGTCGTCGGCTGGGCGGACGGCTACCGCTCCTCCTGGAAAACGGCTCTCGGCGCTCTGTCGCCCCATACCATTGAGGACAACAACGACGAGTGGCGCGGAGACCACTGCATCGCCGCGGAACTGGTGCCCGCCACCCTCCTGAGCAATCGCAAAAGCAAGATTGCTGACATCTGGCTGGGCGACCTCACCGTCACGCTGCTGCACGAGTTCGGTGTCTCTCCATCTGCTGGCATGCGCGGGCGGGCAATCTTCTGAAGCGAAGGCAAGCGGCCGCCGGGTGGTATGATCCCCGCAAGACCATGAAGAAAACCGCACTCGTTCTCTTCCTTTCCATTCTCCTGGCAGGGCTCCTGGCCGGCGCCGATTCGCGACTGGTGACTTGGCGTGTGGATTCACTCGACAAAGTATTCCCAGACTCCTCGAAACCCACGGATCAATCGGGCGGCTCCGTGACGCTGCTGGCGCGCAACGGCCATGCCAGCATCCAGATCGCAATTCGCAGCGAGACGGCCATCGCCGCCCTCCAGGCTTCCGTCGAGATGCAGAGCCCCATCGTCGCCCAGGTCCGGCGGGTGGGTTACGTGCCCGTCGGCTCCAACCCCACCAGGACGCCGGAGGATGAGCTAGTTCGCCTTGCACCCGCGCTCTACCCGGACCCTCTGTTTGCAGCCACGCCCGCGCCGCTCAAGGCCCGCCGGACGGAAGCCATCTGGGTGACGCTCCACGCGCCGGCCGGCACACCGCCGGGTGAATACTCCGGCAAGGTCGCACTTTCCTCCGGCGGCGCCGTCATCGCTACCCAAACGTTCCAGGCGAGAGTCACCAGGGCCACCGTGCCAGCCGTGCAAACACTCCACGTGACGAACTGGTTCACCCTGGAGCCGGCAGAACTCGGACGGCATTTCAAACTCGACAAGGATCCCGAGGCGTATTGGAGGCTGCTCGGCAACATCGGCCGGGTCATGGCGGACCACCGGCAGAATGTCTTCCTTACCCCCGTGATGACTCTGGCCGGCACCGCAATCGAAGGCACCAGAATCCGTTACGACTTCGCCAAATTCGACCGCTGGGTGGAAACGTTCCAGAAGGCAGGAGTGATCGGCACCATCGAGGGCGGCCACCTGCTCGGGCGGGTTTCGGGCTATCACACCGCCACCGTCGTCCCGGCCTACGTCATCGAGGATGGCAAGGTGGTCCTCAAGCAACTCTCCACCGGCGACCCGCGCGCTGAGCAATTCCTCGACAACTTCCTCTCCGCGCTCTACGCCCATCTCAGGCAAAAGGGCTGGACGAAGAACTATATCCAGCACATCCACGACGAGCCGCACGGCCAGGAGACGCAGGTCTACAACCGCTACGCCAAGATCATCCGCCGAAATCTACCAGGAATTCCCACCATCGACGCCGTGGGACTCGATCAGGATCTCGCCTTCTTTGCCGACGTCAGTGACATCTGGGTCCCCGTCCTCGGCAGCTTCGACGATCAACTCGACAAACTCAGGACCCACGTCGGAAAAGGCGGCCAGGCGTGGTTCTACACATGCACCGCGCCGCAGGAGCGCCATCTCAATCGGTTCATCGATTATCCGTTGCTCAAAACCCAGCTTCTGCATTGGTTCAACTTCCGTTACAACCTGACAGGTTTCCTGCACTGGGGCGGCAACTACTGGGGCCCTGAGCCGTTCCTGAGCGTGCAGGGCGTGATCAATGACAATACAACTCTGCTGCCCGCCGGCGACAATGCCATCGTCTATCCGGACCCTGCCAATGAATCCGTGCTCAGTTCCATCCGTCTCGAAGCCATGCGCGAGGGCATCGAGGACTACGAACTCCTCGTGGACCTCGCAAAGCGTGATCAGCGGAAAGCCCAACGGCTGGCCACTACCGCCATCCCGCACATCACCGACTATGTTCGCAGCGTTCCCGCATTTCGAGCACTCCGGCGCGAGCTCATGGAGCAATGATCCGGCTCTTCCTGCGCCGGGTTACACTGGACGATCGGGTGTTGGTGCAGGGCTGAGAAAAAGGGGAGTGAACGATTGAGGCCGAGGCTATTTCTGGCCGCAACCGCAATGGTGCTGGCCATCATCGCGCAACGCGGCTTTTCGCAGATGTCCGGTTCGGGCAAGATCGCCGTGCCTCGGCGTCCTCTCCCTGCGGGACTGCGAGCACCTGTCACACGCTTTGAAGACCTGGCAAAGCAGGCCGGACTCACGGGCCTCAACGTCTCCGGCTCCGACGTCCAGCAGACTTACATCGTCGAAAACACCGGGACCGGTGTAGCTGTTTTCGATTACGACAACGACGGCCTGCCGGACCTCTTCTTCGTCAACGGCGACCGCTTCGATCGCAAGGGCCCCGTGCCGCCTCACTTCCTTTACCGCAACCTGGGCGGTCTCCGCTTTGAGGATGTCACCGCCAAAGCCGGCATCACCAATGACGATTGGGGACAGGGCGTCTGCACCGGCGACGTCGACAATGACGGCAATGTCGATCTCTTCGTCACCTCTTGGGGTTCCAATGCACTCTGGCGCAATCAGGGCAACGGCGCCTTTCGAAACGAGACGAAGGATCGCGGACTCGCCGCCCCGAAACGGTGGAGCACCGGGTGCGCATTCTTCGATTACGATCGCGACGGACACCTCGATCTGCTGGTCGCTCACTACCTGAAATTCGATCCGGCCAAGATCGCCAAGCCAGGTGATCGCGGCCAGTGCGTGTGGTTGGGTTTCCCCGTCGTCTGCGGGCCCATGGGCCTCCCTCCGGAGACCATGTCGCTCTATCACAACGACGCCCACGGCCGTTTCGTCGAAGTCACCGAAAGCGCCGGCCTCGGCGCATCCAAGGCGGCTGGGCTCAGTGTATTGACTGGTGACTTCGACAATGATGGCTGGCCTGATGTCTTCGTCGCTGCGGACTCCACCCCCAGCCTCTATTTCCGAAATCTACACAATGGGACCTTCAAGGAAGGCGGAGCGCCGCTCGGCGTCGCCTATAACGACGACGGCCACGAACAGTCCGGCATGGGCGCCTCCGCAGCCGACTACGATCACGATGGTTGGCTCGATATCGTCAAAACCAATTTCACTGGCGACATCCCGAACCTCTATCGGAACGTGGGTAAAGTCGGCTTCGCGGAAGTGACTGTGATGGCAGGGCTGGCCGTCCATACGCAATTCGTCGGCTGGGGTTGCGGCTTTCTCGACTTCGATAACGACGGCTGGAAAGACATCGTCATCGCCAACGGCCACGTCTATCCGGAGATCGACGGCCGGGGCGTCGGCCAGACGTTTAAACAGCGAAGGCTTCTTTATTGGAACCGGCGCGACGGGCAGTTTTTCGACAACTCCAACGAGGCGGGGGCAGGCATCACGACGCCGCACTCATCCCGCGGCCTGGCCGTCGCCGACCTCGACAACGATGGCGATGTGGAGATCGTTGTAGTGAACATGCATGAGTCGCCTTCTCTGCTCAAGAACTTCGGCGAGCACGGCAACTCTCTTCTCGTTCGCCTCCTCACCGCCAGTGGCCGCGATGCTATCGGCGCCCGGCTCACTCTGCGCTCCGCGGGCGGCACTCAGATCGACGAGGTCCGCAGCGGCGGCAACTACATCTCCCAGAGTGACTTTCGAGTCCACTTCGGCCTCGGCGCGGCGCCCCAAGCCGATCTAGCCGTCATCTGGCCGGACGGCTCGAAGGACTCCTACCCGGAGCTCGCGGCCGGCCAGATGGTCACCATCCAACAGACACGCGGCATCGTGCGCAACATCAAACTCAAAACGGGACCCCGGCCCGCGCCCTAAACCCCGAACGCTCCAGCTAGCGCGGAATCACCGGCAGCACCAGCCGCGAAGGATGCTCGGCGTCGTGGTAGATCTTCTGATGCGCGCGCACCATCCGCGTGGCGCCGGAGATCGGCTCACCCGTATTCAGATTGCGGTCGAAGCGCGGGAAGTTGCTGCTGGAGACGTACAGGCGAATCTGGTGGCCGGCCTTGAACAGGTTGCTGGTGGCCCACAGATCAATGTCGAATTCATATACCTTGCCCGGCTCAAGAGCCTCCGCCTTCTCCGTGGAATTGCGGTACCTGGCGCGGACAATTCCATCGGTGAGGAACCGTGCATAGCCGGACGGGTCAACGTCCGCCAGCAGGGCGGTAAAGTCCGTGTCGGCGGCGGAACTGGCGGCAAAGAGCTTCATCCGGATAAATCCTGTCACCTCGAGATCGGCCTTCAACGCCTCCGTCGAAAACACCAGCACATCCGGCCGGCCCTCATTGGGCCTCTGATCGGCCGGGCCGGGCGGGATCTGCGCGCCACAGCAGAGGCGGCCGCCGATCGTCGGCACTGGATTGGCCGGATCGTAGTCATACTCCTGTGGCGCCTGCTTCGGGGGCGCCGCAGAACGCAATCGCCCTTTGTCGAGGTAGTAGCTCTCGGTGCGCGCCCGCTTCAGCGGGAACTCCTGCTCGTCGCGCCACGCGTTCTCACCCATCACAAAGATCCGCACCGGCGCGCCAGTCGCGTACTCGTTCTGCACACCCTTCAGCGCGTAGTCAAACCAGTGCCAGGCCACTTCGTCCAAATCGACAACCGCGGCTTTGCCAAAGACAACGTCGCCGATCTTTCCGGCGCTGCTGGTCTCGGCATGCGCCCAGGGGCCCAGCAGCAGCCGCTGGCCGTCGCGCGCCTGCGAACTGGCGCGCATTCCGGTGTAGTTCTGAATCGAGCCCTTCAGGAAGATGTCGTGCCAGCCGCCCGCGTGCAGCGCCTTGATATTCATGCCGGCGTAGTGATCCGAAATCCGCCAGCGCCGCCAATACTCGTCGTTGCCCTCATGCTTCAGCCAGTCCTGAAAATAGGGCGTCAGCGCCGGGGCGGCCGGCTGATCCAAAGTCCGGTAGCTGGAGAGCGGCAAGGGCTGCACCCAAGCCCTGGAATCGAGATTGCCTTCCACCTTGCGCCGCAGTGTATCCGTGGCCAGCAGGCTGGACCACGAACTGGTGAACCACTGCATCAACGCGCCACTTTGGTAGGTCCATCCGTTGTAGTATTCCGACGCCGTCACATAAGGGAAGATAGCGGCGAGATGCGGCGGCTTGGCCATGGCAGCCAGCATCTGCGTGGCGCCCACATAACTGCCCCCAAACATCCCAACCTTGCCGTTGGAGCCAGGCAAAGCGGCGGCCCATTCCACGCTATCGTAGCCGTCCAGACTCTCGTTCAGAAATGGGTAAAACTCGCCCCCGGAGCCAAATCGGCCGCGAGTGTCCTGGGTGACGACGATGTAGCCATGGGAGGCCAGCATCGTCGCACCCTGGGCCTCCCCGGCACGGTTGTAGGGGGTCCTTTGCAGCAGCACCGGGAATTTCACATCCGCTTTGGGGCGGAACACGTCGGCACTCAGGATCACTCCATCGCGCATCTTCACCGCGACGCCGAACTGGCTGGTGACGGCGTATTCCTGGCCAGTGGCGATGGCCACCCAGACCACGGCAAAGAGCGGAACCCGCAGGTGGCTCTTCATGGCGATTGTGCTCCTCTTCAATTAAACCCGCGCGAGCATGAACCGGGCTGCTTCTTGCGCGTCCGGTTGGGCCGTTGTCCCACCCATCCCGAGGGTGGAGAGCGCTCCACAGGCCGCGCCGAAGCGAATCGCTTCCGTCGTCCTCTCGCCGCGAAGAAAGGAGTGCAGGAAACCGGCGTTGAAAGAATCGCCCGCGCCCGTCGTGTCCACCGGAGTAACACGGAAGGCAGGGACGGTCACTAGCGTCCCGTCCACTATCGCCATGCAGCCCGTTGCCCCCATCTTGGCGACGGTGAGCGTGTGGCCATTTTGCAGGCGGCGCAGAGCGCTAACGGGATCCGGGTCGCCCGTGACACCGGCCAACTCCACCTCGTTGGGGAGAAAAATGTCCACCTCCGTCAGCACGTCCAGCAAATCGCTACCCCACTCTTCCAGTGGATCGCAGCCGGGGTCCAGTGACGTGGTGAGGCCCAGCGCATGGGCCCGCGCAAACAGAGACTTCAAGTCTGGCCGTAGCCCTCGCTGCAAATAAAAGGACGACACATGGAGATGGCCCGAACCTGCCAGCCAGGCCTCCTGAACGTCTGAGACGCGCAGCGCCTCCGATGAGCCCAGATACGTGATCAGTGCACGATCCGCTGCCGATGAGACGGAAACGGTGATGCCGGTGGTGAGATCGCAACTGCGCAGAATGCGGCTGACATCGATAGAAAGCTCGTTCAAACGGGCCAGCACCAGGTCACCCCAGGTGTCGCAGCCCAACTTGCCCGCGAAGGCCACTTCGTTCCCTAACCGCGCCAGTCCGGCTGCGCAGATCGCCGATGCGCTGCCCAGCGTCAGCGACGCGCGCTCCACCAGCACTTCCTTGCCAGGACTTGGGAATGAGCTGTAATCCTGCAGTACCAGATCGACGTTCAGCTCCCCGACGACCAGGATCTTCATCGCCTCACCTGCTCAGCCATGCGGTGCACCGTAAAATCGCCGACGACGCGCTGGATCACGCCCGCCTCGGAGGGCGAGTCCGGCTTCAGACCCTCGGCCATGCAGCGGAAAAAGGCCAGCAGCTGCCCGGCAACCACGTGGATCACCGCCGAGTGATCGTCGCCTACCTGCGCGAGTCCGGGCAGTTCAATCGCCGCGTCTCCCGGACGAAGCAAGTCCTGCTGAATCCCCTCGCCGATCAGCACCTTGCACGCCCCCAGTTGCTTCTGGTTGAGCTCGGCGATCAGGTCCGATTCGTAGGCCTGCAACACGGGGTCGGAGGAGAGAAAACAGACGATCAAGGTGTCGTCATGGACGTAGCTCATCGGGCCGTGCCTGAGCCCCAGGTAAGTCTCGGCCATGGTCGGTACACGGCCGGCCGTCATTTCCAGCATCTTGAGCGCCGCCTCGCGCGCCGCTCCAAAGCGTGGGCCACTACCCAAAAAAACAGTTCTCTTGAACGCCCCTCGGGCGACATGGGCCAGGGTGCCGATATGCTGCTCCAGCAGCACTTCGCAGACGCCGCTCAGGCCCGTGCAAAGCTCCAGATAGGCGGCCGGATCGTTCAAGAAGCCCAGAAAGGTCGAGCCCAGCGCCATATTGGTGAAGCTGCTGGTCATCGCCAGGCTGCGATCGTTGGTCCTCTGGTCCAACACCACCGTCTGCACCCGCGGATCGCCGTCATAGCCCGTGGCCAGACGACCCGAGGCGTTGCAGGTGATGAACAACTGGCGCGTGTCCGGCTCGGTGTCGAGCACCAGATCCACCGCACCCGTGCTCTCCGGACTGTCTCCGGATCGCGCGAACGAAACCATGACACAGGGCCGTCCCGGGGGCATCACATCCCGGCCATAGGTAAGAATCGTGCCGCCGCTCAACGAATGGCAGTCCACACCCAGCCGCTTCTGTAGCCCCAACCGGACACAGGCCCCGGCAAACTCGGAACTGCCCGAGCCTGTCAGCACCAACGATTTCAGTCCGGCCAGCACGCTCTCGATCCGCGGTGTCGAGCGCACCATTCGTGCCGCCGTGTCCAGCCAGGTCTCCGGCTGCTGGAAGATCTCCCGGAACGTATGGTGATATCCGGATGCCTCCCCCTCCTCTCCGTCGCGGACCAGCAATGCTGCCGCCTCAGGATGGAGCCGGGCTACGCTCGCTGGGAATTCAGACGTGGATTGGCTTCCGGTCGACATGGAGCCGCACCCCTTTCGGTTGAAGGTGACGAGTTGATTATTGCAAAGAAAAGACAAGTTTGCAAGCAGGCTATATTACTGTTTTGTCTCATTCCGATTTCGTTTGTTTTCTCTTTGGACGCTACACGTTCTTCCGCCAATCGCCATCCCCGGCCGCCTTCAGGGTGATGGGATAGGCGCCGTTGGCCGCCAGCGGCTGCGCACAGGCCCAGCGAACGGGCCGGCGTACGCCCGCCCTGGTCTCGATCTCGGCGCGGAGATGAAGCGTGCCGGCGGTGAGCTCACGCGGCAGCAGAAAGGCTGCTTGACGAAGCTTACCTCCCAAGGGGTGGCCCGCGTCCAGGCTACCCTCGGCCCTGAACTTGCCGTCCGGCGATTCCAGTATGATCCGCAATACGCCTGGCACCCCGGCCACGCCATCATTGGCAAAGGCGATCACCAGTTCCATCGTCCCATAGCGCTTCCGCTGCCACACCCACGACGGCCGCACCCGGTAGCCCATGCGGCGCTGCAGCGTGTTGAACCCCTCGGGGAACTGCTCGTGGTAGCGGGCCAGGTTATCGGCCTCGGTCCACAAAGACCAGTAGTTGGCGCCCAGATCTAGCGTGTGCAGCATCGAGTTTTCCATCTTGTTGATGCCGGCCCCGTCGATGGGGAGATACTCTTTGCCGGTACGGTACTCGCGGAAATAGCCGTCTTCCATCACAGCGGCCAGCCACGGTGGCCGGTTGGAGAGAGCCTCAATCTGTTCCGGTTCCTCCACCAGAATGCTGTCCGAGCGCAGCCAACATCCCGAGCGTACCGCCAGATCGATCACCGCGCGGTTGCCCACATTGGTGATGTCCGGCTGCGTGTTCACCGCCAGATGACAGCGACGGAATGCCTCCAGTTGCACCTCCGTCATAGCTAGGCTGGTCTTTTCCGCAGTGACGTAATCCGGGAAGGAGCTGGGCAGGTTTCCCGTGTGACCCTCGCCCCAGAATCCGTATTGCATCAGGTCGACGAACTCGATCAGCGGATTGGCGTCGAACTCGGCTGCCAGCAAACCGGTCAGCTCGCGAAAGGCCTTCTGGAACTCCGGATGATCGTAACGCGGTTCGCGGTAGCCCTTGCCGATGGGCACCAGCGGAACGCGCCCGCTAACGAACTCCGGCATCGCCAGCTGCTTGGGCTGGAATTCGGGGTTGGAGAGCTGCACCCGGAACGCCACACGCAGTCCGTGCCGGCGGGCTGCATCAAGTGTCAGGGCCCAGATGGGGCTCAGGTCGAGCCGTCCAGGCCGTTTCTGCACGTCCCGCCAGTCGCACCGTACATACAGGACGTCCACAAAGGGCAACTTCGCCATCTTCTCCACATGGGCTTCCAGCGTCTCGGCGCCGCGCCGCGCCGCCAGCGAAGGGCCGCTCTCCTCCCAGGTGTAGCCCACCAAACCTTGGCCAAAGTTGCGGATGGGCGCCTTCGAAGCCGTGGTGGAGG
Source organism: Bryobacterales bacterium (assembly GCA_016721425.1). Taxonomy (GTDB): domain Bacteria; phylum Acidobacteriota; class Terriglobia; order Bryobacterales; family Bryobacteraceae; genus Paludibaculum. Next base: position 101,450 of record JADKID010000008.1, read on the forward strand.
AGGTGGTGAACCAGCCATCGTCCTCCGTAATCCCGAATGGACCCTGGTTCAACCGGTCCGTGACACGCGGTCCGGCTCCGAAATCGTAGCCATCCCATCGATGGGCCGGCACGTCCAGCGCAGGAGCCATCGCACCCAGTTTCAGCAGGTCTCTTCTCCGCATCGGATCATCTCCAGTTCCTCAAATGGCAATTCTCTCCTGTATACTACTACCAAAAGGAAAGTAGTCGAAAGCTACATGCCAACCGAACGAAAGCTCGCATCGATTCTCGTCGCCGCTGTCGCACTCGCGGCTCCACGTTTGGATCAGTGGCGCGTCATCGGGCCCGGCGGTGGCGGCGCCATGTACTACCCCACAGTCAGCCCTCACGACGAGCGCATGGCGCTGGTGCGGTGCGACATGACCGGATCGTATCTGACCCTCGACGGCGGCCGGAACTGGCGCATGTTCAATCTGCGCGGGCCGGCACGGTTCTATGAATTCGACCCCAGCGACTCGAAGGTGATCTACACCTCAACCACCGGACTCTGGCGCAGCGCCGATAGCGGCCGCACCTGGAACCTGGTGCTGCCTGCGCCGGCCGCGCTCTCGAGCATCGATCTCTTTGGCGATCACGGCGACGAGCGCATGGTGGGCCGTGACGGCAGCCAACTCACCGTGGACGCGCTGGCCATAGACCCGGCAGATTCCAAGACACTCTACGCAGCCGTGCGGAACGGCGCCCAGACATCGCTGCAGGTATCCAGCGATTGGGGCCGCTCGTGGACCAAGCTGAGGGATCTCGACAGTGCGGCCCGCAAAATCTGGATCGACGCCAAGTCGCCGCCCACCGCGCGCACTGTCTACGTTGCCGGAAAGAACAGCGTACTGGTGCGGCGGCAAGGCTCGTGGAGCCCACAGGCGCCACCGGACGGCGTGACGAGCTTTGCCGATGTCGCAGGAGGCTTTCAGCCGGACGGCGCGTTGACCATCTACGCCACCTCGCCGGCTGGCATTCATGTTTCCGCGAACGGCGGCGCGCACTGGCAGGCGGCTGGGTTGGCCGGCAAAGCCCGCTATTCCGCCATCGCCACCGCGTTCTTTCATCCCCAGATCGCCTATGTCTCCTTTGCGGGACTCCGGGACGAGACCACCGGCCCAGGCAAGGCTGCTTTTGGCATCGCCAAGACCACGGACGGCGGTCGCACCTGGACCCCGGTCTGGAAAGAGACAGACAAGGCGGGCGCCAACATCGCCGACGCCTGGGTGACGGAGCGTTTCGGGCCCGGATGGGGCGAGAATCCGCTGAGCATCGGAGTCGCGCCGCGCAATCCAGAGCTCTGCTACACAACCGACTATGGCCGCACTATGCGGACCAGCGACGGCGGCCGCACCTGGAACGCCGCCTACTCCCGCAAGGTGCCCGGCGGGTATGTATCAACGGGGTTGGACGTTACCACCACCTATGGCGTGCACCATGATCCATTCGACAAAAAGCGGCTCTTCATCACCTACACCGACATCGGCGTGTTCCGCAGCGAGGATGCCGGCGCGTCGTGGATTTCGTCGTCGCAAGGCATACCCGGCCGCTGGGTGAATACGACGTATTGGCTGGAGTTCGATCCGGCGGTGAAGGGCAAGGTATGGGCAGTGGCCAGCGAGGTTCATGATCTGCCCCGCCCAAAGATGTGGCGTGGGCGGGGTGTCTCTAAATACAACGGCGGAGTCGTGGAAAGCAGCGACGGCGGCCGCAGCTGGCAGGTGCTCAGCTCCAATCTGCCACCAGGCGCGGCGACGCACATTCTCCTGGACCCGAAGAGCCCTGCCAAGAGCCGCACGCTCTACATCACCGTTTTCGGGCGTGGTGTGTTCAAGTCCACCGATGGCGGCCGAACATGGGCCTTGAAGAATCAGGGTATTGAGGGAGCCGAGCCGTTTGCGTGGCGGCTCACCCGCGATGCCAACGGCCGCCTGTGGCTCATCGTCGCCCGGCGTAGCGACGACGGCAGCGCCGGCAATCCGCAGGACGGCGCGCTGTATCGCTCCGACGACAGCGCCGAACACTGGACCCGCGTGCCGCTCCCCGCAGGCGTAAATGGGCCAAACGCCCTCACCGTGGACGTACGCGATCCGCAGCGCCTCTATCTCTCCCTGTGGGGGCGAGCCACGAAACCGTCCAACCAATTCGGCGGCATCCTGCTCTCCACCGACAGCGGGGCGTCCTGGAAGAGCGTCCTCGATCAGGACCAGCTCATCTACGACGTCACCGCCGATCCCGCTCATCCCAATGTGCTGTATGCCTGCGGATTCTCGTCCTCCGCCTGGCGCAGCGAAGACCGCGGCCTCACCTGGCGGCGACTGGGCGGCTACAACTTCAAATGGGGCCATCGTGTCGTGCTGGATCCGCACGACTCCGGCCGCATCTACGTCACCACTTTCGGTGGCAGTGTCTGGCATGGTCCCGCTGCGGGCGACCCTCGCGCAATCGAAGATATCGTGACACCCGAGGCAGCGCAGGCAAACCCGCGCGGCCCGACGGCGCAAAATAGATAAGAGACTCATGATGAACCTCGGAATAGACTTCCATACCCATCCCCTCCTGGTTCGCGAAATGGTGGCTCGCCACCCCGAACTGGTGAAACCGGCTCGCGAAACCTTCTACATCGGCAACACATTTCAACCGATCCGGACCTTCCTGCTCGAACTCGACGAGGCAGGCCTGGACAAGGCCGTGCTGCTGCCCATCGATGCCCAGCGGACCCGCGCCGACATGGTCTACAACAATGAGCAGGTGGCCGAGCTCTGCGCCATGGAGCCGCGCTTCATCGGCTTTGCCAGCGTGGATCCGATGCGGCCCGACGCTCCTCAGCTCCTCGAACACGCTATCAAGGTGCTAGGCCTGCGGGGACTGAAACTCGCTCCGGCCATGCAGGAGTTCTTCGCGGACGACCGCATGGCGTACCCGCTTTACGAGAAGGCGCTGGAGCTCGGCATCCCGATCCTCTTCCACGCCGGCATGAGCTGGGAGCCCGGCAGCCGCCTCGCCTATGGCCAGCCGCTGCGCTTCGAGAATGTCGCGGCCGATTTCCCCCAGCTCCGCATCGTGCTGGCCCATCTGGCGTGGCCCTGGGTCACGGAGGCCGTGGCGCTGGCGCTGAAGTATCCGAACGTCTACCTGGATACGTCAGCGCTCTATTTCGACAACCCGCGCGACTTCCTCACCTACGCCATGACGCATATCGTCCCGCTCACCGTCTTCGAGCGCAGCCTGCGCAACCAGATCGTGTTTGGCTCCAACTACCCGCGGGTGGAGATCAAGAACATGGCCCGCGCGGTGCGCGGCCTCGGCTTCTCCGAAGAGTGTCAGAAGCTGGTGTTTCGCGAAAACGCGCTGCGTTTGCTGGGAGGCCGGGCATGATCATCAAGATGGAACGGATCGAAGTGCAGTCCACCAAGGACATGGAGATGATCGACATCACCAGCCACCTGGAGCGAGTCGTCAAGGAGAGCGGGCTGCACAACGGCATCGTCCTCGCCATGACCACGCACACGTCTTCGGGCCTCATCGTCACCGAGGGCATCGAGTGCCTGGAGCGCGATGTGGTGGCGCATCTGGACCGCCTCGCGCCCAAGGAAGCGCCGCCCGGCGCGCCCGGCTACTGGCACAACCGCTATCTCGATTTCGATGGCCGCCTCGGCTTTAACGCCGGCGACCATTTGAAGAGCATCCTCGGCGGCATCAATTGCTTCTTCGCCGTGGAAAATGGAAAGGTCGTCCGCGGCGGCCGTCAGACCGTTTACTTTGTCGAATACGACGGGCCGCTGGCGCGTACTGTGATCATTCAGGTAATGGGAGAAGGCGCATGAATCGCAGACACTTCGCTGCCGCATTGGGCGGATTGCCCGTGCTCGCACAGGCCGTGAAAAAGGCCCCGCCACTCGACATCAAGGACTACGAGCCCAAGAGCATGCTCCATGTGGCGGAGACCAAGATAGAGAAGGCTAAGTTCCCCGTCATCGATATTCACACGCATCTCACGTGGCCGCCGCTCTCCACGCCGGCGCAGTTGCTGGAGGTGATGAACCGCCGCAACCTCCGCACGCTGGTCAACGTCACTGGAGGCTTCGGCGACACGCTAAAAACGAACGTGAAGAACTTCGACCGCACCCATCCCGGGCGGTTCCTCACTTTCACCGAGCCCGCTTGGAAGCGCGTCAACGAACCCGGCTATGCGAAGACGCAGGCTGATCTCGTGGAGCAGGCCAAGCGCGACGGCGCCCGCGGGTTGAAGGTGCTGAAGTCCCTCGGCCTGGTAGTGCGCGATAGCGCCGGCAAACTGGTGAAGGTGGACGATCCGCGTTTCGATCCCATGTGGGATACGTGCGGCAAACTGAACCTGCCGGTGGCAATTCACGTCTCCGATCCCGTCGCATTCTTCCAACCCATCGATCGCTACAACGAGCGCTACGAGGAGTTGGCCAATCACCCCGATTGGTCTTTCCACGGCAAGGACTATCCCAGCAACGCAGACCTGCTCGCCGCGCGCGATCGCGTCATTGCGCGCCATCCCAAAACCACGTTCGTCGTCCTGCACGTCGGCAACTTCTCCGAGGATCTCGGCCACGTGGCCCGCTCGCTCGATCGCTTCCCGAACATGCAGGTGGAGATCGGCGCGCGCGTCGGCGAGCTCGGCCGGCAGCCGCGCGCCAGCCGCAAGTTCTTCGACAAGTATCAGGACCGCATTCTCTTCGGCACCGACGCCACGCCCAACGGCTTCAACTTCCCGCAGCAGCTCTATGGCGACGCGCTCTATCAGATCTACTTCCGGTTCCTCGAGACCGAGGACGAGTACTTCGATTACGCGCCCGCCGCCGTGCCGCCACAGGGCCGCTGGCGCATCTATGGCATCGGCCTGCCGGATCAGATTCTGCGCAAGGTCTACAACGCGAATGCGTCGCGCGTGCTGGGGTTGCCGGCATGAAACCCGCGTGGGCCGCGCTGATTCTCTTTGCCGTGGCCGCGCCCGCGCAGACCGTTCGCGTGTGGCAGGGCACGCTGCCGCTGCCGTCGTATGAGGAGGGTCAACCGGACGTCAATCCGCCGTTTGACCTCTTCGCCACCACTAAGTTCAACTACCCGTACACGTTGCGCAACAGCATCACAAACACGCGCTTAACACGCCCCTGGCGTGCAGTTTTTGTCGAAAACGAGTACCTAAAGTGCTCCATACTGCCAGATATTGGCGGGCATCTGTATAGCTGCACCGACAAGGTCAACGGCAAGGAACTCTTCTACGCCAACCCGTCCATCAAGAAGGCGCTCATCGGCTATCGCGGCGCCTGGGCCGCTTTTGGCATCGAGTTCAACTTCCCGGTCTCGCACAACTGGATGTCGATGTCACCGGTGGACTTCGCCACGCACGTCTATCCCGACGGCAGCGCCTCGGTGACTGTCGCCAATATCGACCGTCCTTACGGAATGCAGTGGCGCGTGGAGTTGCTGCTGAGGCCCGCGTCCACAGTGCTGGAACAGAAGGTCACGCTCTACAACCGCTCCGATGTTCGCCGACGCTATTACTGGTGGAGCAACGCGGGCGTTGAAGTGGAAGATGACAGCGTAATCCACTACCCGATGCGCCATAGCGCCAGCCATGGCTTCACGTTCGTCGATACGTGGCCGGTGAATCAGGATGGCCTCAACGTCAGCATCGTGCGCAATCACACGGCGGGGCCGGTGTCGCAGTTTGTGCACGGCAGCCGCGAGCCGTTCATGGGCGTGTGGCATCCCAAGGCGCAGAGCGGCATCGTGCACTATGCCGAATATGGCGATCTGCCGGCGAAGAAGGTATGGTCGTTTGGCGTCGATGCGGACGGCCTGGAATGGCGCAGGACGCTATCGGACAATAACAGCGGCTATGTGGAGGTGCAGGCCGGGCTGTTCCGCAATCAGGAGACGTTCGCGTTTCTGCAATCGCAGGAAGTGCTGCGCTTCAGCGAGTATTGGATGCCGGTGCGCGGCATCGGCGGCATCAGCCGCGCCAACCTCCACGGCGTCGTGCATCTGGCGCGCCAGGGTGAGGTATTGCGTGTCGGACTGAACGTGAATCATGCCATCGGCGGCGCCCGCCTGCGCGTGCTGGAAGGGCAGCGCGTGTTGCTGGACGAACGCGATAGCCTGACACCCGCCAAGACGTTTGCTCGTGAACTGAAACCTGCGCCGGCGTCGCCCGTGACGTTTGAGCTCACCGCCGCGGACGGGCAGATTCTGCTGGCGCACACGGAAGGCGAATACGATTGGACGCCCGATATCAAGCCTGGTCCGCAGCCTCGCGTGGAGCGGGAAAGCGCGCCTCTGGAAGAGGGCGAGGATCAGGAGGTCAATGGCGATCTGCGAGCCGCATGGTCCACGTATCAGGCAGCGCTGGCCCGGACCCCGGACGACTTTCTGCTGAACCGCGCGGCCGGACGCCTGGCCGTTGCGCTGAAGCGATTTGACGAAGCCGTTCCGCTGCTGCTCCGCGCACAGCGCCATGTCAGCAACGACGTGGAAGTTCACTACTATCTGGGCATCGCCTACGCGGCGCTGAACCAGCCGCGCCAGGCGCGGACGGAGTGGGAAGGCGCGCAGCGCCAGCCTGCTCTCCGCCCGGCGGCACGGCTCCAGTTGGCGCGATTGTCGGCGCGTGAGGGTCACAAGGTCGAAGCGCTGAATCTGCTCCGCGAAGCGGTTACGGCAGAGCCCCGCATGGTGCGCGCCGGCGGCTTGGAAGTGGCGCTGTTACGGACCGCAGGCCGCACGGCGGAGGCGCGCCAGCGCCTGGCGCATTGGCGCGAAGTGGATCCAACGTACGCGCTGCTGCGTGTCGAATCCGTCGCCCTCGGGCAGCCGGACGCCAGCCTCTGGACCCATCTGGCCGCGGACCCGGAACGCGTGATCGAGGTGGCTGTCGAATACATGGAATTAGGCCTCTACCGGGACGCGCTGGCGCTGTTGGCCCGCAAGTATCCGGCGCGCGGCGAACTGGAGGCCGAGCCCGGCACGGCTCTGCCGCAGGACTATCCGCTGGTCACTTACTACCGCGGCTACTGCCAGGAGCTTTCCGGCGGCGACGGCAAGGCCGAGTACGCCGCGGCCTCGAAGTTGTCTACGCGCTACGTCTTCCCCTACCGCGCCACCACACTGGCTGTGCTGCGGCGCGCCCTCGCGGCCAACCCCAACGATGCCACGGCCCACTTCCTGCTGGGCTCGCTACTGATGTCCGGCGGGATGGCCGATAGAGCGATCGCGGAGTGGCAAACCGCCCGTTCGCTCAACCCGCGGATTCCCGTCCTGCACCGCAACCTGGGCAGCGTCCTGCTCGTCGCCAAGCGCGATGACGCCGGCGCGCTGGAGGCGTTCCGGGAAGGGCTGGGCGTCGATGGCACCAACATCGAGCTCTACACCGGCGCCAGCCAGGCGCTCTCGCTGCTCCGTCGTCCGGCGTCAGACCGGGCCGCCATCCTCTCAGCCTATCCCAATCAAGAGGCGCTGCCGCGCGACCTCGCCTATGACCTGGCGCTGAGCCTGGCCGAGGCCGGCCGCGCCGATGACGCCCGCAACGTCTTCAAGGGCCGCTTCTTCGCTCGCGAGGAGGGCGGTACCAGCGTGCAGGACGTCTATGTGGAAGTGGAGTTGCTCAACGCGGCGGCGTTGGCCCGCTCCGGCCGCACGGCGGAGGCACGCGCCATACTCGCCGCGCTCGGCAAGCCGACGCCGGGCTTCGAGTTCACGCGCGAAGGAATGGACCGCTTCGTCCGCAGCGCGCGATTCCTCTATCTCTCCGGACAAATCCAGGCGGCTCCGGAACTCTGGAAACAGGCTGCCGCCATGCGAGGGCCCTATGCCGTACTGGCCGCTAAGGCGCTCAATGCTCCGGATTGGCGGACGCGTGCGGAGCAACTGCTGGCAGGCGAACTCCCCGGCGCCGGCCGCGGCCTGCTGCTGCGGGCGCTCGGCCGCGAGGCCGAAAGCGTCGAGGAGTTTCGCGCCACCCTGCGCCTGCCGGACCAGCGTCTGTCGCACTTCGTCGCGCGCCAGGCGCTCCTGCCAGGAACTCCATGAACGCCCGGGGCATAGGCCTGTGCCTTCTGCTGCTGTGCCCGCTTTGGGGCGCGAGAAACGACTCGTGGACCGTTCGCGGTCCCGGCGGCGGCGGGGCTCAGTACCGCCCCACCATCAGCCCGCATGACCCCGCCGTGGTTTTGGTGAGCTGCGACATGACCGGCTCCTATCTCACCAGAGACGCCGGCGCCTCCTGGCGCATGGTCAATCTGCGCGGCGGCGCGAGCTTCTTCGTCTTTGATCCGGTCGATCCCGATACGATCTACGCTCAGACGCTCGGCCTGTGGCGCAGTACCGATCGTGGAGACACCTGGACGCTAGTCCACCCCGATCCCGCCACCGTCACCGGCGTGGCCATCTCAGGCGATCACGCCGAGGAGCAGTTGCTGCTCGATCCGCCCTCCACCGGGACTGTCGTGGCGCTGGCCATCGATCCCGCCGATTCCAACGTCCTCTATGCCGCCATGACTACCGACGGGCCGCCCGGCCTGCAAGTCTCCACCGACTACGGCGCCACCTGGAGCATGGTCACGGAGTTGCCGGACGGCGCGGCGAAGATCTTCATCGACCCGGCCTCGCCACCGGAGAGCCGCACCATCTATGTCGTTGGCGCGGCCTCCGTGATGACGCGCCGTGACGGCTCCTGGACTCGTGGGCCGGCGCCGCCGGACGTCGCGGCATTCGCCGACGTTTCAGCCGGCTTCCCGGGCTCTGGCGCCTCCCTGGCGCTCTACGCCGTTGCCCCCCAGGGGCTATTCCTCTCGAACGACGGCGGCGCGTCATGGACCCCTTCCAGCCCCGCGCCCACCCTGCTCGCCGTAGCCACTTCGCTCCACAATCCCTCCGTCGCCTACGTCTCCTACAGTGGTCTGCCGCTCGGCGAGGAGCCCTCCTTCGGCGTCGCCAAGACCACCGATGGAGGCCTAACCTGGTCATACCCGTGGCAGGAAACCTACACGCCTGCGCCCAATGTGGACGACGGCTGGATTAGCGCGCGCTTCGGGCCGTCCTGGGGCGAAAACCCGCTGGCCCTCGGTGTCGCACCCACCGACGCCGAACTCTGCTATGCCACCGATTACGGCCGTACCCTGCGCTCCACCGACGGCGGCGCCACCTGGCGGGCCGCCTACACCCGCGCCGTGGAGGGGGGCGGCTTCACGTCCACCGGCCTCGACGTCACGACCGCTTATGGGGTCCATTTCGACCCCTTCGACCCGCAACGCGTCTTCATCAGCTTCACTGACATCAGCCTCTTCGGCAGCGCCGACAGCGGCGTGAGTTGGACCAGCGCCACCTCCTCGGGCATTCCACGCGCCTGGCGCAACACAACCTACTGGATGGAGTTTGATCCCGATGTGCCGGGGCGCATGTGGGCCGCTATGAGTGGCACGCATGACCTGCCGCGCCCGAAGATGTGGCGCCGCACCGCGCCGTCCACATTCCGCGGCGGCATCGTGCGCAGCGACGACGGCGGCATCACCTGGACCCCGCAGACCAACGGCATGCCGGAGACCGCCGCCACCCACATCCTGCTGGATCGCAACAGCCCGCCCGACGCCCGGATTCTCTACGTGGCCGGCTTCGGCCGCGGCGTCTACAAATCCAGCGACGGCGGCCAGACCTGGACGCCCAAAAACTCCGGCCTGCCCGCCACCGAGCCCTTCGCGTGGCGTCTGGTGCAGGCCCCCGGCGGCACGCTCTATCTGATCGTCGCGCGCCGCAGTGAGAATAGCCGCTACGGCACCGCGCTGGACGGCGCACTCTATCGATCCACCGATGGGGCGGAAAGCTGGCAGCGGCTCGATACGTTGCCGGAGGGCGTGAATGGACCGACCGGCCTGGCGATTGATCCCAATGATCCGGACCGGCTCTACCTCTCCGCCTGGGCGCGCCCCGTGGGTGGCCATTCGGAAGGTGGCGGCGTCTATGTATCCACCGACGCCGGCGCATCCTGGCGGCCCGTGCTGACAATGGATCAGCATGTCTACGACGTCACACTGGACCCGCAAGACCCTGCCATTCTCTACGCTTGCGGTTTTGAATCCAGCGCCTGGCGCTCGGCCGACCGCGGCGAAACCTGGGCCCGCCTGCGCGGCTACAACTTCAAGTGGGGCCATCGCGTCATCGTGGACCCGCTGGACTCCGCGATGATTTATATCACCACCTTCGGCGGCAGCGTCTGGCATGGCCCGGCCCTCGGCGATCCCCTGGCCGCCGAGGACATCGCCAGTCCTCCTGCGCTACGCTACTCCCCGGAACTACCATGACTCCGTCCTCTATGCCCACCCGGCGCACCACTCTGCTCACCCTGCTCGGCGGCGCCGCCACTAGCCTCCCCGGGGCGCGGTTTCGCTCCTATTCCCGCTGCCTGCCAGACCATCTGACGGCGCTCGCCGTCGAGGCCTACCAACGCCGCAACGCCGCGCTCGCCAAGCTGACCACGCCGCCGCTGGTCCGCGCCCGCCAACAGTGGGTGCGCAAAACGCTCTGGAGCCTCATCGGCGGCCAGCCCAGCCGCACTCCGCTCGAGATCCACCCCGCCGGCAGCTTTGCCCGCAACGGCTATCGCGTCGAGAAGTTTAGTTTCGAAAGCCGCCCCGGCGTACGGATCCCCGCCAACCTTTACATCCCCACTAACGCTCAGCCGCCTTTCCCCGGCGTGCTGTTCCAAATGGGCCATAGCCTGAACGGCAAGGCCTACCCCTCGTATCAGAAGTGTTGCCAGGGCCTGGCGCGTCTTGGCTATCTCGTCCTCGCGTTCGACCCCATGGGCCAGGGCGAGCGCACCTACTACGGCACCGGCGATGCCGATGAGGAGCATTCGCGCGCCGGGCGCCAGATGCTCCTGCTCGGCGATACGGCCACACGCCTGCAACTCTGGGATGCCGTCCGCGCGCTCGATGTCCTGGCCGCTCAGCCATTGGTAGATCCGCGCCGTCTCGCCTCCACCGGCCAATCCGGCGGCGGCACGCTCACCATGCTGCTCGCCGCCGTCGACGACCGCCTCGCCTGCGCCGCCGTCTCCTGCGGCAATACCGAGAACCTGGCCTGCGCCTCCTTCAATCCACCCGGCTCCACCGATGATGCCGAGCAGAATTTCATCGCCTCCGGCCCTCTGGGGTTCGATCGCTGGGATCTGCTCTATCCGCTTGCGCCCAAGCCTCTGCTGGTCATCGCCAGCGAGCGAGACGCTTTCGGCACCTACTCGCCCAACTACATCCGCAGCGGGGAGGAAGAGATTGCCAAACTCCGCACCATCTATGGCGTGCTCGGCAAGCCCGGCAATCTGGAATGGCAGACCACTGCCCTGCCCCACGCCCTTTCTCACGCGCTCCGCATCCACACCTACAACTTCTTCGAGCGGCGGCTGCGCGGCGCCAACAGGCCTGTCGCCGAACCTGAAGTGCGGCCTGAACCCGATGATCTGCTGTTATGTGGAGTGAAGCCCGCCCGCGTCAGCTTCGCCGCTCCCACGCTTGGTCCGGTGGCGCCCGCATCGCTTCGCCGTCTGCTGCGGATGGATGAGCCACGGCCCGCGGTGGTCACTTCGCTCGGGCGGGAGCGCGGCGAGAATTGCGAGATCGAGACCATTGAGGTGCAGTCGGCGCCTGGCGTGTTCCTACCGGCCTATCTCTTCGCACCTCTGCCAAGCCAACCCGCCGGGCCGCTCCTGCTCCTGCTGGAGCCGGGTGGGCGCACCCGCCAGTGGCGTGAGGGCGGACTATGCCACGCTCTGGCCGCCGCCGGAATTACGGTCTGCGCGTTCGACGTGCGCGGCATTGGCGACCTGACACCCGAAGTGGGTCGCGGCAACTCCTTCTATACTCAGCCCCACGCCACCGAGGAGGCCTTCGCCTGGGCCTCGCTCATGCTGGGCCGGCCGCTTCTGGGACAGCGAGCTAGGGATATCCAGGCCATGGCCCAGGCGGTCACCACCTACCGGAACGCCACGCGCGCCATTCTGGCCGCCGCCGGGGCAATGGCCGTGCCGGCGCTTTGCGCCGCAGTCCTGGAGCCGTCCATTCAGACCGCATACCTCTCCGGAGGCCTCTTCACCTGGGCCAGCCTGATCGAGGGGGACGAGTACACGGAGCCGTTCGCCAACTTCCTGCCCGGTGTCCTGACGCAGACCGATCTCCCGTTCCTGGCCAAGGGCTTGGCGCCGCGCCGGCTGGTGCTGGCCGGAGCCGTGGACGCGCGCGGCCGCGCAGTGGCGGCGGAATTGGTCCAGGCGGCGTACGGAAACGGAATCGAAGTACGCGCCAAAGCCGAGTGGAGTGTAGAGGCGCTCTCCGCGCTCTAGCCGCGCCTCAAACCTGCAAAACCTCGACGCCCTTGTCCTGCAACTGCTTCACGAAGTCCGCGGGCGCTCGTGTATCGGTGACCAATCTGCGAATGCTCTCCAGCGGGCCGATTCGCGAGACACTGCGGCGGCCCAGCTTGCTGGAATCAGCCACCACTGTGGTCTCTCGGGCGATCTTCATCATCCGGCTGTTCAGCTGCGCCTCTAAAACATCAGGGGTCGAAGGTCCGATCTCCAGATCCAGGCCGTCAACAGCCAGAAAGAATCGATCCGCGTGCATTTCGCGCAGCATCGCCTCAGCCTGAGGACCAACGAAAGAAAACGAGATCTGGCGCAGTACGCCGCCCACCATGATGAGGGCGATGCCGGGCTCATCGGCCAGTTCCGAGGCGATATTCAGGGCGTTGGTGATCACCGTCAGTCCGCGCAGTTTCATCGCCTTCAAGTGGCGCGCGAGTTCCCACGTGGTGGTCCCGCTATCGAGAATAATGGTCTCATTCGGTTGAACCAGTTGCGCCGCCGCAAGACCGATCCGCGCCTTTTCGGGCCGGTGCAGCCCAGCCTTGAAGTTCACCGGATAGTCGTGCGTCGCTTCCTGGCAGCGGACGGCTCCTCCGTGGGAACGCACCACGGCTCCCATCGAAGCCAGCGCGTCCAGGTCATTCCTGGCCGTCACGGCAGACACACCGAACTGCTCGACGATCTCCGCAATCGTCGTCCGCCCCTGATCTCCGATCAGTTCACGGATCGCCCGCCGGCGTTCCTCAAGCAACAATCGTGAAGTATTGGGCGAAACCATTCCTTTCCAATTGTAACCCCGGCTTGCAGGCCGCCGCCTGCTGCAAAGCCAACTCGACGCCGCAGTGAGCAGATCATGGTGTTGGTGGCTCCCCGGCGCACGTGCTCGGAGCTTCGGCAACAGTCCAGTTTGGACGGCGGCAGGTTAGCCTGATGACTGCGGGCTCTTCCGCTCACACGCCGCGGGACGGCCCCGTCTTCTCTCGCCCAGCCAACGCGTTGCTCGCTCCAGACTTGGATCCGGTCCGCCGCTTCCACGCAATCAACCCCAAACCCGTAATGCACATCCAGACGCCCAATGGCTCCGGAGTCTGGGTGGACTGCACGCTGGCCTCCGCCGTTCGAAGCCCCATCGCCGGTGGATTCAATAGGTCGTACGCCGCATCGGCCAGGAACTGATGCACGGCGGTCGTTGGGTGAATATCGTCGGCGAAGATCGAAGTGGCACAATCGGCGCCCGTTGAACCCGCATAGCCCGCGAAGCACGGAGTAGTGGCGTTGGTCAGGCCGTAGTTGGGGCCTCCGTTCAGCGCATCGGCATACAATCCCTGAAACAGCGAATACGTATCCAGCGTGTAGAATGTCGAACGCGGCAAAGCGGATTGAAAGTAGCCGACATAGAAGCCAAGTGCGGCATTGTAGGCTTGGGTCGCCGCCCTGGCAGACGCTTCATTGTTGCGAACGAGTCTCGCCTCCGGAGTGTTTCCGATGTCCGGGGCGTTCAAGATCAGGAAGTTCCTGGCACCCAGTTGCTCGAGGATGTACATCGAGAACACCAGGTATTGTGCCGAAACGTTCGCTGCCGCGTCACGTTCGGCAGCGCCCAATAGCGAAGCGTCACGCAGGTCGTTTCCTCCGCCAAACAGCACGTACAGCGCATTTGGGTTCGTCGTCAGACTCGTCTTCGTCAGGTAGTATTGCAGCTGCCAGAACACCCCCGAAGGGATCCCCAGTGAATCCAGGGTCCCGGTAGTGTCGTTGCGGGCGCCTCCAATCGCGAAGTTGTTGCCCCCGTTGCCGGCAACCTGAATATTGAAGTAGTTTGGCCCCAACGAGAGACCCGCTGCGTTTGCGGCGGTTGGCAGGCCCATGGACTGTGCGAAATACTCCGACCACACCGGCCCGTTCGAGAATCGCCCTGGGGTGTAGGGACTGTTCGGGTAGAGCCCGCCTGTCAGTTTGCCGACATTGCCCGCGTCAGAAAGACTGTCGCCAAAGAAGAAGATGTCGGTAATCGGTGCAGCATCGGCCTGAGGCACCAACACAGACACCAGGAGGAGGAGCAGCTGACGATGAGATCGCATGTTCTTTTATACCTGGACTTGACTAATTTGTAAACTTTATCTACTCGATGGCCGGCGCCACCAACGGAGTGCCGCCTTCGGAGCGGAATTTCTCTTGTCCTAACGGACTGCGGCCCACCATTCGCGGGTGAGTATCCCTAGTCCACCGCAATTCGACGGCGCCGCGAAAGCTGTAACCATCAGGCGGTCTGCTGGCTAGCGACCCCGAGGTACCGAATGGTCCGCGCACCGCCGCAGCCTTACAGGGAATCGCCCATCGACAGACTCACCACGCGAACCGACGAGCCCCGGTTCGGTTCACGGAAAACCGCATCGCATCGACTGCCGCCGGCAAGGCACCCGGCGCGGGCAGCGCCACCCAAGCCACCTGCGCAGGTTGATCCTTGCGTGGATCAATTTGGGTAGGCACGAAAGCCGACCCGCGGCGCCAGGCAGGACAGCTGTCTTGGCACGTTCACGGCGGCCCCCCCGGGCAATGGGCCCCGTTTGTCGTCCAAACAGTTCGGGCTCCCTGAGCAAATGGCTGCGCCAGCGCGCTGGCTTGGCGCAGCCTTGTGCGAACTAGGACGATGACGGGATGAGAGTCGTTAGCTGCGACTCGCCCGCAGCTTGCGTGCTGCGACGACGAGCCCCAACCCTCCCAGCAACATAGCCGCCGTGGACGGCTCCGGAACCTCTGACGGGGTCGTAATTGAGGTCAACTCATACGTCGCCAAAACGGTCTCAGCGTCCACCACGGTGTAATCCGTGAGCCCGAAGGTAAAGACATTGTTGGCAAGCAACGGAAACAGCGGAAGAGTGGTGATTGGACCACCGGCGGTGCCGAGAAGGGTCAGGCTGAGATCGGCAACAGAGAAGACCTCCGAGCCAGGCACCATGGTGAGTTGGATAAAGTCCGGACCCGAAAGTGCATTCAAGGTAGTGTTGCCGAAGGGCGCTCCGGGCGTCTCTGCGATGAGCACACTCCCGAGAGGCGTTCCATCCACGGTCACTCCAATCGTCAACCCGGCCGGTGAGGTTCCACGCAGGTCAAAGAACCCACCCAGGGTGGTCGAGTAGAAGTACTGCGCCTGAAGTCCGCCAGACTGAATGTCATAAACCGTAGCTGCATTGGAAGCCTGCCCGCCTACGGTCAGTAGCGCCAGCGCGCAAAGCAACGACCTCACACTTGTCACCATCATTTGTCCTCCGTTTTGTGCAATCTCGACTGATCTGTTTAGTATGCATGAAGCCGGCGCTGCGGCAAAGCATTTTTTTGATCGAACTGCCCAGTGTGGTCCGCCGGCGCAGGCAAGGCGAGCGTCGAAGTTGGAGAGGCCGGGCAGGTGCAGATTCACGCCTTCCCGGGTGCCGAGGAGGTTGGTCCAAAGCAGGCGGAGAAGGCCAGGGACTTGCGAAATGTCGTCTCCGTTCGCTACCATAGCAGTCCAATGACGGAAACTGGACCGATATTTCCTGTCTGCCCCCTCTGCCGAAAGCATCTGGAATGGAATAGCGAGTCGATTGCGTGCAGGCACTGTGGCGCTTCCTTCTCCTATGAGAACCGCATTCCCAATTTGATCGTTGGCGAACGGTTCGATGACGATGACGATCGCGCCCGCAGTGAGTATGAAGTTCTTTCAAATGAGCATCTTAGCCGCGAGTACCTGATCCCTACATTCCGTCGGCTGTTCCCAGGGAGGGAACGCCCCAAGGTGCTTTCGCTCGGCTGCGGAGTGGGCACGGACATTGACCTGCTGACCGAAGCAGGTTTCGATATCGTCGGAATCGACTGCGGGAATCGGTCCAGGCTATGGCCGGAGCGGAAACACTGGTCGCATCTGTTTCTGGCGAACGGAAAGTGTCTGCCGTTTGAAGACCAAACCTTTGATCTGGCCTACTGCGGATGCGTGTTCCCGCATGTTGGAGTAGAGGGCGACTCCAACCGGGTGGTCCCGAACTACCGGGAAGAGCGAATGAAGATCGCGAGAGAGATGACCCGCGTCATCAAGCCGCAGGGATACATTATGGTGTCGAGTCCCAATCGGAAGTTCCCGGTGGATTTGTTCCACGGCCGGAGCCCGGAGCAGCCGATTCCGCGACTGAATCCGCCATGGAATCCGTTTCTCCTCTCGGCGGGCGACTACGAGCGCATGTTCAGTGAGGCCGGGTGTCAAAACGCGCGGACGTTGCCGGTGAAGGGCTACTGGGGTTTTGTCCGCATGAAGCAGAGCTGGAAGGGCCGGATGATGGCCTTCCCCATCGACACCGTCTTCAGCATGGTCTCTAATCCAGGACTCGGATTCCTCCGAGGCTCGATCGTGAACCCTTGGCTGGCAATGCTCTTCCGCCGCAGCGGCGGATTTCAGCTGGGGAGCTGGTAGCCCAGCGTTTCATAGGCTTTGAGGGTGGAGCGGGCGCAATTATCCCAACTGAAGTCGCGCGCGCGGACCCGCCCCTTGGCGATGAGTTGAGTGCGAAATTCCTCAGATCCATCGACATCCGCCATGGCGTTCGCCATGTCTTCGATCGATAGCGGATCGAAGATCCGCGCCGCGCCTCCTGCAACCTCGGGCAGACAGGTGGAATTCGACGCGATTACGGGAGTCCCACAGGCCATGGCTTCAATCAGGGGAATCCCAAAGCCCTCCCATAGCGAGGGAAAAGCAAACATCCTGGCGGCCCCGTAGAGATGGGGCAGTGCGCTGTCTGGGAGGTACCCGAGCCACTTGACGTGCGGCTTCAATCCGAGGCGTTGAATGGTGAGTTCCAATTCGTCCACGCCGGTGACCGGCTTCCCGGCCAAGACGAGCATTGCATCAGATGAAGTCGCCCGGCGGAATCGGTCAAATGCCTGAACCAACCGAACCAGATTCTTGTGCTTCTGGAGTTTTCCAATGAAGAGGATATAGGGGCGATCGATCCCAAGCGACTCCAGCACGAGAGAGCGCGATTCGCCCGCCGGCAACTCCTGAAACAGTGAGCCGACGCCGTTGTAGGCGACACTCATTTTCTGGCGAGGGATCCCGTAGTGGGAGTGCACGTGCTCCAGCGTAGTTTGGGAGACGCAGACCATGTGCTGGCAGCGAGCCATCCCGGCCTTGAGAAGATGGTTGAGGCGCATGGCAATCCATCTCGGGTAGAACTCAGGATGAACCAGACTGCTGATACAGTGCATGGTGAACACCATTGGGCAGGCTGAAAAGGGCGGGGGGGTGAAGGTCGCGTGGTAGAAATCCAGACCGTCACGGCGCATCAGGTACGGCAAGGTCAGACCAATACTGATCGGGCGGAGTGCAGGCTTAAGAACCTGATACCGGAAATTATCCTGGCGAACGCCGATTGCGTCCACGGCGTAGTCGCCGGTGCAATAGACGATGAACTCATTTCGTTGGTCCATTCTGGCGATGGCACGGAGCAACTCAATCTCATAAGTTTCAGGCCCGCCACCGTGACGCCCTGCCATTAGGACGAAAAGTCCGATTCTCATTGATGCGCCCTTACCATACCCGCGTACATCGCCTCCACGCGTTTGGCGGCCAATTCCACCGAATACTCTTCGGTGATGAACCGGCGTGCCTCCAGGCCCAGAGCGAGAGCTCGCTCGGGGTTCCGGATCAACGCCAACATCGCGTCGCAGAGCATCTGCGGACTTCGCGGAGGCAGCAACACTGCGGAGCGATTGTCTGTCAGGACCTCTTCCAATCCGCCCACACGCGATGCAATAATCGGTTTCGCGGCAGCCATGCCGGCGCAGATGGCAAGAGCGACGCCTTCGTTATCGCTCGGATGGACCTGGATGTCGGCAAGGGTCAACAGGCGGTCCGGATCCGGGTAAAATCCAAGGAAATCGACATTTTCCGAGACGTTCAGTTTCCGCGCCAGGGTTTCGGCAGCGTCTTTATCCGGCCCGACGCCGGGCAACCACAGCCGGCTCTGGGGGTGTTTATCCAGTAGAGCCCGAAACGCCTGCAAGAGATTGTCATGAGCCTTCTCCGGCCAGAAGCGAGCCATGTAGACGAAGACCGTCTCGCCGGGTTGGGCCCCCAGACCGGCCCGCTCTTTTTGCCGTTGGGACTCATCGATTGCGATCTCTCGCGCTGGATAGCCGCAGATCAGCAGGTGGAGTCTTGTAGGATCAGCTCCACGCCGGACAGTGTCGGTAAAGCACTGCTGGCAATGTGCCGAAACAGCATCAAAGCGCTTCATCAACAGTTGGTCAATCCACTGCAAGGCATTCCGTTTCAGGCTGAAATCGCCCCAAACGTAGTAGGTGGTTGCTACCTTTACTCCGGTCATTCTCGCGGCCAGCAGTCCGACCAGGTTAGCGTAAGTGTTGTGGCAGTGGATGACGTCCATTCGTTCGCGTCTGACCAACGCGGCGAGTTCCCGAGCGGCTCGAAAGAGAGGCTTTCCCCTGTTCCAGCCGATCTGATCGACCGTCAGGCCATCCCTGGCCGCGGATTCCAGAAATGCGCGTTCACTGCCATCCGGGTTGGCAAAGACGCACAAGCGAACCTGGATCCTCGCTGAGTCGAAACTGCGGATCCAGTTCAGAAGAGCCGTTTCGACGCCCCCGTGGGCCATAGTATGCAGGAGGTGTAGAACTCGTATCGGCCTATCGCGCTCGCTCATGGATGCACGGTTTGATCCCAGATAAAACCAAGGAGGTTGCCTCCTCCGCGTGTCACTTCGTCGCGCGAACTGCAGACTTCCTGAATCGTGGACTTCTCGGCGGAGACCACCAGAATCACACCGTCCGCATGCTGCGCGAGGATGAGGGTTTCATCGGACCGGGTCAGGCAGGCACCTTCCACTACGATATATCGAAACCGGTTGCAGGCGTCCTGCACGAATGCTGCAAACATCGGAGAGGAGAACAGGCTGGCGGGAGAGAGCCCGCTCGGATTGACTCTCGCCAAGGTGAGGGTCCTGTTCTCGCCGGATTGGAGCGCCAGGGCCATCGATTTTGAGTCTGTGCCAGTGCCATTCTCGAAAGTGCACTCCACCGTAGGCGTCGTATCTTCTCTTTGCGATGGTTCGCCGAGTTGGGCATCCAGAACCAGCACTGGGCTCTCGTGTAACAACTCCAGAGCCTGAGCCAGATCTCTCGCCAACTGCCCAGTGGGCAGATTCTCAGTGACTGGAGCAACCATGATCACCCTACCTCGCGACGACGGCGGGGAAATCGCCCGCAAGTTTGCAGCGACCCGGAGTACACCAGGCGGTAGCGGCGGCTTGCCGTGCTCCAATCCAGGAGACGAGCGATGCGGTTCCATGTGTTCGGACAAAATCATCAACCTCAACCTCATACTGCCACTATTTGGTCTGGATTTGCACCAACTCTCTTACCGGGTGAGGGTCCGGGGGCTGAGGCGGGCTGGCAGTGTTGGTTGGCTTGTTGAATTTGGCAAAAATATCGCATCCGTCGCAAATAGTCTCAATCTTCCGGGGAGCATCCTCCGCGGAAAATAGCGCCCGGGCCGACTGGTAGTGATCATTGTTCCAAACGTCCATCATGTTTTCGGCCGGAAGCATCGCGAAATCGCTATCTTTCTTGTAGACGACGCAGCAAGGTGCGACGCCACCGTCCGCATTCACAACCATCGAGCGGTAGAGATAGAAGCAGGGACTGGGCTTATTGGCCTGGCCGAACTGCTGTTCCACCTCGGGACTGTACTCGCGCCCCTCCACGGACAGGGGAAACCAGGTGTCGGCGACGGCCTTTCGGTCCGGCGTATCGTACGGCATACCGACCGGGATGAATCGAAGGAGGTCAACGCCAATCTTTTTGGCGAGAGCCTCTGCCTCCGCAATCTCGTGCTCGTTCTGCTTCATCACGATGAACTGCCATTCCACAACGAGAGACGGCCGGCGCTGGGCGTTGCGAATCCGAATGATATCGGCCAGGTTGTCGAAGACATGCTCAAACCGGCCCCGGACTCTGTATTTCGAGTAGCTCTCCTGGGTGGTGCCGTCCAACGAGACGATGAGGTACTCCAGGCCGGAGTCAACTAGTGAGTGAAGCTCGGACTTTGTGGTTTCCGAAAAGTTGGTGCTTAGATTGGTCCCGACATTGATCGACTGGGCGTACTCGATCATGCTGAACACCTGCTTATTGAGGAGAGATTCACCCCAGTTGTGCAGGTAGGCCTCGAACAGCCATGGAGCTGCGGGATCAATGTAGTTCTTGAAGCAGTCGAGAGACATCATCTTCTGGGGCCGGTCCAGAGTTCCGTTCCCCGTCGGGCAGAGCGGGCAGCGCAAGTTGCAGTAGTTGCAGGGGTCAATGATCAGTAGATAGGGGTGGCCTTGGAGCTGAATCCTGCGCAGTTTGCGCTCAGCCTCGACGCGCGCCAGATTCGCCCACTTCCGCGGTGTACCATGCTGGAGCACGGAGCGGAGGTGCCGTTGATTGCGAGTATATTGGGGAACTTTCTTGAGTAGTTTTTGCGCCAGACTCATGTCGTCACCTGCCAGCTCCAACAGCCTTCCAGGCGGCTGGCTTCTCGGAGGAGACCGTGCCTGACTGGACGACGCCAAACGACTTGCGCAGGCCGGTGTTAAAGTTGGTCCGGGGTGCCCAGCCGAGCAGGCGGCTTGCATCCGCGTTCGAACAATGGCTCCGCCAGATCTCAGTAGGGCGAGGCGCCTGGCCACCGACGGCGATTTCGGAGTCCGAGCCTAGCACCGAGAGAATCTCGGCGCACATTTCCGCCACCGTTATCTCATGTCCTCCGCCGATTGGGATCGCCAGGTTTCGGGCGGAGGGACAAACTGAAGCCAGAACGAACGCCTCCACGGCGTCCTCGACGAAAAGCGGGTCGCGAGTTTGGGAACCGCCCTGGAGAATCACGGGTCGTTTCGCATCGACACACTGCTTCACGTACGTGAGCAGATTCCAGTTTTGCCTGGGACCATAGACGAGAGTGGGCCGCAGCGAGACAACACTCAAGTGCGAATGAAGCGAGGATACTAGCCGGCAAACGTCCCAGGCTGCGGACTTGGCCATTGCGTAGGAACATTCCGGGAGGTAGGGAGTGTAGACCGTGTAGGGCTCCACAGTGTTTCCGAACACCTTGCTGGTGTCTGCATAGACCACTGTATCGGCCCCGCACTCCACAGAGGCCTGCATCACGTTGATGGTACCAAGTGTGTTCTCAGTGAATACCCGTGTCATGTGTTCGAAGGACTCCGAAGCGTCCGGGCAGCCAGCGAGATGAAAGACCTTCTTTGGTGCAAACGTTCGCAGTGAGTTGGCCAGGCCCTGACTATCCAGGATGTCCAACGCCTGAAACTGGATGTCGCCAGTGATGTCACTGAGACTGGCAAGCCTGGCGGATGACCGCGAAATCGCCAGGATGCGCGCCCCCAGGCTGGCCAAGCGCTCACAGAGATGGGAGCCGATGAAGCCGGTTGCTCCAATGACTGCAACCGGAGTTCCAGAGAGAGTGGCGTCCATTAGAATGCACCATGCCGTGTGATGACCTTGAGGATCGTCTTCGCCACGAGGCTGAAATCCTGGGTGAGACTCCGCGTGGCGATGTAGTCCAGGTTGAGCTTGTTTGTCGCTTTGAACGTCAGCAGGCCCCGACCTCCAACCTGAGCCGGGCCCGTGATGCCAGGTGGCACTGTGAAAATCTTGAGCTCTTCCTGGGAGTAGTAGGGCAGCATCTCAGGGATCTCGGGCCGAGGGCCAACCAGTCTCATCTCGCCGGTCACGACATTCCAAAAGTTGGGCAGTTCGTCCAACGTGGACTCTCGAAGCCAGCGCCCAATTCGCGTGGCTCTGGGATCGTCAGGGACCTTGAACTGCAGCGTTTCGACCTGATCTGGCGTGTAATTATAGGCGTAGAGCTCCGGGAAGCGCTCCCGGGCATCGTGAAAATAAGTTCGGAACTTGGTGAACCGAAACAGTCTGCCATTGCGCCCGACTCTCCATTGACGAAAAAGGATGGGGCCAGGCGAATCGAGTCTGATCAGTATAGCCAGAACAATCATGATCGGAAGCGTCACAAGCAGATTGACTGCTCCGAAGATTCGTTCAGCAATACACTGAACGAAGTTGGGCTCTTCGTGGGGCATGGCTGCGATTCGCCGCAGAATTGGTTGCCACGCTAGCTGCTTCTCATCCCTCGGCGGAGCCTCCAGACGAGCAAAGCTCGCCGCGATGGAAGCACCATCAATTGTCTCAAAACTTCCCATTGTCGCCATTCCTCCTTGGCTGCAATTGCACGGAACAACAGATTGTTATCTGGTTTACTACACTCTGATTGACGCGTCGTGGCGTACCCGGCTAACGCGAAGGTTGCCCCAGATGGCCTCGTCCTTCACATGCGGGCGGTAAAGGTCCAGAGTGCTGCCGGTTTTCCCCTAGCCATTGCGACTTTCGGACTGATGTCCTGCGGCCGCTGCCTTGGGTCTCAACACCGGGAACGCGTCCTCTCTCCGATCAGACATCGAATGAAATGCCGACGTTGGCAATCGACCCGATTCCAGCATCTGACGAAGAGCACTGAATACTTCAAACTTCGGATGGTAGTCCAGCCTGGTGCGGGCCTTGCCTATATCCATTACAAAATCACCGGACTCCACGAGTGCATCCTCAGCCGGCCAAGAGGAATAGATCACCGGGACGCCGGTAATCTCGTGCACTAGTTGAGCCACGGCGTTCATCGCCACTGGTTGACCAGAACCAATGTTGAAGGTCTCATTGCGCGCTTGAATGTGCGTACCACACAATTCCAACGCATCTATTAAATCGTCAATGTGCAGAAAATCACGGACCTGACTACCTTCCCCGTAGATGCTGAGAGGCTGGCCGTTGGCCCCTTGGTAGATCAGGCGGTTGATGAACCCATACGACTGGTTTGGTTCCGGTCGATAAAATGCGAATGGATTAGAGATCCGGCAAATCGAGTAGGTGATAGTACCGCGATGTGCCTGGATCTGGTGATAATTCTCTACGCAGACTTTATGAGCTGCGTAGAAGCTGGTTGGGATGACCGGCGAGGTTTCGCTAACCGGGAGGACCTGCGCCCGGCCGTAAACCAGTCGGCTGCTGGAGAAAACAACGTGTGGTCGGTTGCCCGCTTCTTCGCAAGCCCTGAGAATCTCCAGCTGAAATTTACAGTTGCCCTCCAGGCTCGTCCTAGGGTCCTGGTTGCTTGCGACAGCCCCTGAGGTGCCCGCCAGGTTGTAAATGACGTCCGCGTTGCGGATAGCCTCTCGGAGCTGCACGTTTCGAACCTTGTCGTCGACTGCCATCTCAACGACGTCGACGCCACGCAATGCCGTGAGGCATGACTTCTCTGCCCCTCTCCGGCTGAACGCCGTGACGGGCTGTCCGGCGCAACTTAGCCTGGCGGCCAAGTGACGTCCGATGAACCCAGTTCCTCCGAAAAGTACAGTCAACGGTGATGCCCTCAAGTGAAGAAAACATTAGCATCGAATATACGGATGAGTCAAGAATATTCTTCCTACAGCGGTACTAGAACTACCAGCGGGTAACATCTGCCCTTCAGGCCTAACTCCTTTGCTTGCTACTCCTTGAGCCGACGCTGGCAGGATGGAGTAAGTGAACCAGGCCTGTAGTAATGTTCGTCTTGCGTCCCGTCTCTGCCGGTCTATCCTGCTCAAAAACAGGGCTTCGGGATTGAGTGACAACGGCGAAGCGGCCAAGGCTGGGGTATCGGTGAGGACGGTTGAGCAACTCCTGTCCAACTCGGCGCCCAGCAGCCGCGGCCGGTTGCGACGTGGGACTTTTCCACACCGCGGAGGGAGGTGGACCCGCCAATTATCGTGAGGGGGGCGGGAGCTTTATGCTAGCTTGGAGGTCCGGCAAGCGACGGTGGTGCCCATTGAGAATCTAGGCAAGCCTCAGCCGCAGGGGTCAAGTTGAGTAAAACTGCTGGAAGAATCCAGTCCTTCCTTTACGTCAGTGTGCCGAAGCTGCTCAGCGGCTTAGCCAGTCTTGGAATCAACGTGCTGTTGATGCGCTACCTGACGACGGAGGAGTTCGGCAGATGGAGCCTGTGTGCGGCAGCAATCC
Source organism: Bryobacterales bacterium (assembly GCA_016721425.1). Taxonomy (GTDB): domain Bacteria; phylum Acidobacteriota; class Terriglobia; order Bryobacterales; family Bryobacteraceae; genus Paludibaculum. The sequence continues at coordinate 125,966 of JADKID010000008.1, forward strand.
TGGCGTGCGATGCCATCGTCGGTTCGGCGCTCGACCTGACAGTTCTCAAGGAGGCTCCGGCATGGGACCGGGATGATAGAGCGAGGAGCATAGCGTTTCAGCAATCGGCATTGCTGGTGAAGATTGTGGGTGGGCTTGGGCTGCTGGCGCTGCTAGTTGTCGCGGCGAGCCCTTTGAGCCGCCTTCTGTTTAGGTCCACCGAACATGCGCCGCTGGTGCCGCTGGCGGGCGCTGTTGCTCTGGGCATGCTGATGCTCAGGACAGCTCAAATCCATGTGCAGATTCGCGGTAATTTGAAGGTGTTCGGAGCGCTCGATCTGGCTCATTTTCTAATGCGGATGGGCGGAGTGGGTTTGCTGATCGCGTTGGGGCAGGTCTCAACGGGAGCGGTACTGGTTAGTTTTCTATTCGCCCCATTGTTGGCCTTCGCTTGCTGGGCAAGTACCGCTGGCCGGGAGGTTGTCCAAAATGTTCGCGTCGATCGGCCGATGATGCGCCTACTGTTCGCCAACCTGGGCTGGTATCTGCTGACGTTCGGACTGTCCGGCGCAATCAGCCGGATGGACGTGTTTGTGCTCTCCCAGTGGACAGACCTCCGCGAGGTGGGCATCTACTCCGCGGGAGCGACTTTGGCGATCATCCCCCAAATTCTTGGCTCGTATCTCTCGGTGCTCTTCAGTCCGAAGATCACTCCTCTATTGAACGAGGGTCGCTTTTTTAACTATTTTCGACGAGTCCAAGGCGGAATTCTGGCGCTGACAGCACTCTCCTATCTGGTGTTCAGGCTCACTTGGCCGCCAGCCGCGACGTATCTGCTGCCGGCGTCCTTTGTGCGCTCAGGCGACATCGTCCAGGCTCTGATCCCTGGCGCGCTCGCCGGGATGGCGACGTTGCCTCTCACGCTCTCGTTCATTCTGTTCGTTCGTCCGAGATTCTTCTTTGCGCTGGATTGCGTGGCCGTTCCGTTTCTACTCGCGGGCTACTATTTCGGCCTGAAGACGAGCGGTGTCGTGGGAGCGGCCTGGGTGACCACGGGTGTCAATCTATCCAGGGCCCTGATCGCCCAGGTGCTTGCGTGGAAGTGGGCCAGGGAGAGCGATTTGAGTCGAAATCGGCTATAATGCATCAAACTGGGTTTGGAGGAGGAAGAGGGCGCCATGTGTTACTGGAGAGGCCTGCGAATTGCTGCGTTCCTGCTGGCTGTGGCTGGCTGGGGCCAGACGAAAGAGACGGACGACATCTACCGTCTGCAGCCAGGCGATGGGATCGAGATCAAGTTCTATTTCAATCCGGAGCTGAATGACACCGCGTTGATTCGGCCGGACGGCCGGATTGCGCTGCCTCTGATTGGAGAGGTCGTAGCGGGCGGCAGAACCGTGGCGGATGTATCACGGGAACTGGAGCAACGATTTGCGCCTGAGTTGAAGAATCCCAAAGTCTCGATCGCGGTCCGGACCTTCAGCTCTCAGCGGGTCTTTGTGGGGGGCGAAGTCAATCGAGCGGGTACAGTGACGATCGCAGGTAACCTGACGGTGCTCGACGCCATCATGGACGCCGGTGGGAGCCGGAGGACCGGCGACCTGTCGCGAGTGGTCCTGATCCGCAAATCGAAGTCCGACGCGCCCGAAAGGCACGTACTCCGCCTGAATGGCGAAAAGAGCGCGCTCGCGCAGCGTTCGGATATCGGCATGCGCGTGCAGCCATTCGATCTGATTCTGGTGCCGGAAACAAAGACCGCAAGAATGGACCGTTGGGTGGACCAGACGATCCGTCAGATGATCCCTGCGAATCTGAGCGCCGGATTCAGCTACCTCTTCAACCCGCTTGTCGTACAGTGATGATGGCAACCCTCCATCGCGCGATTGCCCACTTAATCCTCGTTTCCACGGCGCTCACTCCGGCGCTCGCGGCTGGGGCAGAGAGTTGGACTCCAATCGGGCCCGCTGGTGCGACCGTGATGTCGATCGAGTACGATCCGTTTACCGCCCGCCGGATCCTGGCTGGAACGTACTTCGGCGGGCTTTATGAAAGCAACGACGACGGTGCAACCTGGAAACATGTCGAGACCGCATTCGGTACTTTCAGCGTGTTTGCAGTTGCCTTCGATCCGAGCCGTCGAGGCGTTGTTTATGTGGGGACTCTCCTTGGCGGCGTCTTCAAGTCTGAAGATGGTGGAGTGACTTGGGCGGCGAGGAACAAGGGGCTCCCCGATCTTGTGGTTCAGGCAGTGGCTATCGATCCTGCCAATCCGGGCACGCTTCTGGCCGTTACAGGAAACAAGCTACTGCGCAGTTCGGATGGTGCGGAGAACTGGTCGTTGGTGCCGCTGGCCCAAGAGGCGGGTGTCCCGAGTTGCCTCCTCTGGGACTACCGCAGTCCTGGTTCGGTCTATCTGGGAACTCAAGGGCATGGTGTATGGCGCAGTCTGGATAGCGGCGTAAAATGGGAGCCGTTCATGGAGGGCATCGGCGAACGGGTGATCAATTCCCTTTCGATTGGAGTCGGTGCTCAACGCAAGATCTACGCGGCGACCAGCGACGGGTATGCATTTCGAGTCTCACCGAGTGAAACTAAGTGGTCCCAGCTGAACATCTGGCCCTACGCGCCCCCAGCGGCGGTGAACAGCGTATTTGTGCACCCCGCCACGATCAATGTACTGATAGCGGGCACGGGTGAAGGCGCTTATCTGAGCAGGGACAACGGCGCAACCTGGACCAAGTTCTGGAACGGCGGCGTTGGCAAGATCCGGTCCGATCTCTTCGCGACGAAGGTTTTCTTCGCCGGCATCTCCGGCGGACTTCATCTGACGACGGATCTTGGCCGCACGGCAGGCAAAGTTGATTTCGGGCTTCAGAATGTCTTCGTAGGTACGCTGGCAGCTTTCGATAACGGCGCCTCCTCCATTTTGCTGGCGGGCACTGAGTATGGCGTTTTCTCGGCCAAGGGCAGGCCGTTCTCGTGGGCGCCACCAGCCCTCCATCAGCGCGTCTTTTCTCTGCACCCGGTTCCGCACGAATCGGACAAAATCTACGCCGGCACGGAAGCGTTCGGAGTATGGAAGAGCACCGACGGAGGCGGCTCCTGGAATGTGTCATCCAACGGTCTGCTGCCGAATACGATCTACGCTATCGACAAGGGCGGGACGCCGAAATCGGTGCTGTGGGCCGGCAGTTCCTCGGGCCTGTATTACAGCTACAATGACGGCGCAACATGGAACCCGAGCTCGCTGGTGACAGCATCGAAGATTCTCTCCGTTGCGGCCGACCCGCGCGAGGCGTTTACCGCCTACTTCGGGAGTTTCGGCGGCACGGTGTTTCGCACTACCAACGCTGCACAGTCGATTGAAGACATCTCGTCCGGCCTTCCGGACGAGAATATCGTGGCATTGCGGGTGCCGAAGGAGTCCAGCAGCAACCTCTATGCAGTGACCTCTGCCGGCTCGCTTTTTCTGTCTGAACGCCGGGGAGAAGGATGGGTGGACATCACGCCGTTGGGCTTCCAGGCGCTAACCCTCGAGATTGACCCCGAGAGGCCGTGGATCATGTATCTCGGCACGGCGGGCAACGGAGTCTTGAAGACGGAGTCTGGGGGAATTGAATGGCGGCAGCAAAGTAATGGAATCGGCTCTGCCTATGTTCTGTCGCTAGCCATTCATCCCAAGGACCCGAAGACGTGCTACGCCGGTGGCAGTGGAGTCATCTACAAGTCAACGGATGGCGGTGAGAGTTGGAACTCAGTCTCCACCGGACTTCCCCAGGCGAACGTCATCAAAATCAGCCCCGATCCGGACGATCCCGAGCGGGTCTACGTTTCGCTGGAAGGCCGAGGCGTCTATCGCACAACCGACGGCGGCGGCGCCTGGCAGGCGCTGGAGGCCGGCTTGCCCAACGATGGCGCCATGCCGATCCTCGTAGATCCGGCCAAGCCATCCCGCCTCTTTGCGGGCAGTTCGCTACGAGGCGTCTTTACGAGTGAGGATGGTGGGGACACCTGGCAGCCGGCAAACGAGAATATGTCGCTATTTGTGCGAGGTGTTGCGACGGATGCCGGCAACTCCTCGATCGTCTATGCCGGCTCGCTGACAGCCGGGTTCTTCCGGTCTGACGACGCCGGCAGCCAATGGAAGAGCACCGGTCTGCGGGACGAAGTGATCATGACCGTTAAGGCCCATCCGCGGAAAAGCGGCACCGTATACGCCGGGACGACGTCCGGAATTCTGCGAAGCCTCGACTATGGCGATTCATGGCGGATTATCGGGCAGAGAGTGGCCTACGTGCTTTCCATTTGCCCGGACCCGAGGGACATCAATACCGTCTACATTGGGGGAGCCAGCGGCGCACTTGTCAAGAGTTCGGACGGCGGACGATCCTGGTCACCCGCTGATCGCGGCCTACCGGCTCAGAACATTACCTCGATCGTGATCAACCCAGAGAACGGGAACCTTCACGCCTCGGTTGAACAGGGCCCAATCTACCTGAGCACGGATGGCGGCCGCAGTTGGAGAAGTACTCCGAATGCCCTGACTGGTGAGCCGCGAGTTGTCCAGCTTGTCTACGACCCGGTGACAAAAGCATATTACGCGGCTACAACCAACACCGGTATCCTCGTCAGTCTCGACGGGCTATCCTGGGCGAGTTTCAATACCGGGCTCACCAGCTTATCGATGACCTCGGTTATCGGCGTGCCTGGCCGGCCAGGCATCCTGATCGCATCCAGCGGCGATGCCGGCCTTTACCTGTCCGACGGCGGGGCGAACTGGGTGCCGATTGGATCAGGGATCCCGACTCGGAAGATTACATCTCTGCGCGCCACGCGGGACGGCGCGCTCTTTGCGCTGGCGGAGTCCAATGTCTATCGGTCGTCAGACTTCGGATCAAGTTGGACGATGGTGGGCGTGGCGTTTGAGAGTGGGGCGCCGGTGGCCCTCTTCTCCGATCCGTTTCAGCCAAGGACCCTCTATGTGACCACTTCGGGGGGCAGGCTGGAACTGAGTAGAGATGGCGGGGAGAGCTGGCACGAAGCCGGAGCAGGTCTACCGGCGTCGCCAGTGAACACGATTGCGTTCGGCTCGGATTCCACCACCCTATTTGCGGGCTCGCTCGGTGAGGGTCTGCTAATCAGCCGCGATAGTGGTGAGACATGGACGGCATCGGCCACACCAGAGACCATCAATCCCTTCGTACTCGCCATTTTCGTCGATCCGAACAACCCCGAAGTGATCTATGCCGGCACCTCGGGCGGCGTGATCCGGTCTCGCGACGGTGGGGAGACCTGGGTCTCGATCAACAGCGGCCTGCCTCACTCCGCCATTCTGGCACTGGTCGCCGATCCAACGGTCGCCGGTACGGTATATGCAGGCACGGCTCGCGGCGTTTATGTCACGCAGAACGACGGAGAGAACTGGACTGAGATTCAAGGCGGGATGTTTCACTCCAACGTGACATCCTTGGCGATTGATCCAAAGGACCCCCGCTTGGTCTATGCCGGGACGGAAGGAGGCGGTGTCTTCAAGTATGAACGGCCTTAACCGCGTAGCCTGTCTCGTTCTAATCTCTTTGCCTGCACTGCTGGCGGAACTCCGCCTGGCGGGAAATGTGACCGGGGCGAAGCCACTGCCTGGCGGCATCGAATTGACACTTGATAGTGGCGGACTGGCTCGGGTTGACGTCTTGCGGCCCGGCATGATCCGCTTCCGCTTCAGCCCCAGTGGCAAGCTGCAAAACTACCGCACTGGGGCGGTGATCCTGAACGACGAGCCCAACCTGGGAACGCTGGTCACGGAGGCGGACGAGAGCATCATCGTACGCACATCCGCAGCGGTAATCACCATCCGGAAGAAGCCATTCCAAGTCGAAGTGAACCGGAGAGATGGGAGTCTGGTTCTCGCTGATGACCAGGCAGGCACCGGTTGGGACGATTCGACCGGGTTGGTGTTTACGCGGAAGGTGGCTCCGCAGGGAGAATCGTACTTTGGACTGGGCGCTCGCGGCGGTCCCATCGACAGACGCGGACGCGTGATTGTGATGCACAACGTGGATCGCAATGCCTACACAGAGTTCACCGACCCACTCTATATCAGCATCCCTTTCTTCTACGGTGTCAGGGATGGACGGGCGTGGGGGCTCTTTCTGGACAATCCGGCCGATCCGTATTTCGACCTCGATGCGGCCCAGAATGGCCTGATGACTCTGGGCGCTGCCAAGGGCGAGTTGGACTATTACGTCTTTGTTGGCCCCGAGCCATGGACGGTTTCTGCGGCCTACTCTGAACTGACTGGACCCACTCCCTTGCCGCCCCTGTGGGCGCTCGGCTTTCACCAATCCCGTTACGGCTACAAGTCTCAGGATGAGTTCATCAGCGTGGCGCAACGGCTGCGGAGAGAGCGATTCCCCTGTGACATTTTGTGGTTTGACATCGACTACATGGACCGGCAGCAGGACTTCACCTGGAACGCGAAGACATTCCCGAACCCGGTGGAGATGAACCGCAGCCTGGATCAACTCGGCTTTAAACGGATAAACATCGTCGAGCCGCTGATCGGCACAAGCGACGCGAACTGGCCCTATCTGGATGCCACGGGACTCTTCCTTCGAAACCCGGACGGCACTTCCAACGTGAGTGAGATCTGGTATGGAGATGTGAGTTTCATCGATTTCACCAATCCGGCCGCCCGGTTCTGGTACAAGCTCGCACTCTCCGCATTCATGGACAAATACGCCATCAATGGCCTGTGGCAGGATCTCAACGAACCTGCCCAGAACTTCATGCCCACCGTGCTCCACGACAACGATGGCCAGCCTCTGTCTGATCTCGAAGCCCGAAACACGTATGCGTTTAACATGGCGAAGACATCGTGGGAAACCATGCGGGAGATCCGGCCCACCACCCGTCCCTGGGCGATCTCCAGGTCCGGCTACTCCGGCATACAGCGATACTCGGCCAATTGGAGCGGTGACACGCTCAGCACTTTCGACAGTCTCCGCGTGAGCCTGCAAATGACCATTAGCATGGGGGTCAGCGGGCAGAACTTCTTTGGACACGACATCGGCGGCTTCCTGGGCTCTCCGTCGGCGGAGTTGTTCTATCGCTGGATGCAGTTTGGCAGTATGATCCCCCTGTTTCGCAACCATGCCACGGATACATCAGATCCGCGCGAGCTATGGTCATTCGGCCCACAAGTCGCCGCCAATGTCCGGGACGTAATCAACTTTCGATACCAGTTGCTGCCGTATCTCTACACCGCGTTTAAGGACACAACCGATAGCGGGCTGCCTCTTGTGGCGCCACTTTGGTTTTACTATCCGGCCGACGAGCGAACCTTTCGGGAAGATACGAGCTTCCTGCTGGGACGTGACCTCCTGGTTGCGCCGGTCATCACTGAGGGTGCCAATGCCCGGACAATCTACCTGCCGAAGGGTGATGACTGGGTCAACTTCCACGCGAACACCATCATTGCAGGCGGCCAGACTGTGATGGCCTCCGCACCGGTCGGCTTGATGCCCTTGTTCGTCAGAGCGGGATCCGTGATTGTCATGGGGCCAATTCGCCAGAGTGTAAAAGATAACAGCGGTTCGAGCCTGACGGTTCTCGCTTTTCCGGGCGCAACGGAGGGAGCAGCCGAGGTGTACGAAGACGACGGCGAGTCTACAGACTATGAAAAGGGCAGCTTCAACCGGACACGTTTTGAGCAGTATCAGGTGGCAGGGGGACGAGTTGTGGTCGTGAAGCGAGTTGCCACCGGTTTCGCCCGTCCGGCTCGCAACTTCTCGATCAGATTTCGGGCAATGGCCAACAAACCTGCACAAGTACAGGTGAACGGGGTCGGCGTTGTCGAGGTCGATCAGGAGACGAAGCTCGATTCGATTCAGTTCGGGTGGTGGTATGACGCGCAAGCCAGAACTCTGGTGGTGCGGGTGCCGGACCAGGACAATCTGCAAGTGACTGCGCTTCCCTGAAGCCGTGTGAACCAAGGAGGAACATTGCCAGAGAGAAAGAACAGCCCGTACACAGGCGCGATTCTCGCCGCCGGTCGCGGAAGCCGCATGGCCCCATTCAGCGAGAATTGTCCTAAGCCCTTGCTCCCGATCTGCAACCGTCCTCTCATCGAGCATCAGATCGAGATCATGCGTTCCATCGGCATTACGGATATTGTGGTTCTGGTCGGACACAAGGGCTTTGAGATCTCCCGCCACCTGGGCGACGGTTCAGCATTGGGTGTCAACATCCGCTATGCCGAACAGTCGCAGGCCCTGGGCATCGCTCATGCTGTGGGACGCCTGGAGGGCCTCATTGATAAGCCGTTTCTTCTGTTCCTCGGCGACATCTTCTTCATCCCCGGGGAGATCCAGAGCATGTTCGACTTGTTTGAGGAGCAGGGCGGCGGCGCTGTTCTCGCCACCAAGGAAGAACGCGATCCTAGCGCAATTCGCAAGAACTATGCGCTGCGTCTGGATGAGGGTGGCTACGTGAAGCGGGTGATTGAGAAGCCCCGGCACACATTCAACACGTTGAAGGGAGTGGGGCTCTACCTTTTCGATCTGACCATATTCGACGCGATCCGCCGCACCCCTCGTACCGCCATGCGAGACGAGTACGAGATTACGGAATCCATCCAGGTGCTGATTGATGACGGACTTCCGGTCCGCCCCTCCAATTCCATCGTGGATGACATCAATCTCACCACGCCGTCGGATCTACTGTTCTGCAATCTGATGCGCGCGCGGCTGACTGGTGGCAGTTTGATCGGCCAAAACCTGCGTGCGCCGGACGGCAGCGAAGTGACTCAGAGCGTAATCGGATCGAACGTGGAGATTCAGCATCCGATCAGCATTTCGCAGTCCGTGATTTTCGACAACACGGTCGTCCGGGCAGCCAGCGGCTTTCACCGCTACATTCTGACACCAGAGATCCAGGTCGATTGCAGTCACGGACTGACGCCGGCCCAGTTGAGTGATTGGTCGTGAGTTACCTGAAAGCGTGCGTCACTGGCGGAGCAGGATTCATCGGATCGAAGTTGGCCCGTCGCCTTCTTGGCATGGGCCTCTCCGTGCGCGTTATCGACAACTTCAGCGTCGGCCGGCCTGAGAATGTCCCTGCCGAGGCAGAACTGATCCAGGGCGACATACTGGACCCTGCAGCTATCGAGAAGGCTGTTGCCGGTTGCGACGTTGTCTTTCACCTCGCCGCCCGCGTGGCGATCCGGTCTTCTTTCGATTTCGTCGTGGAGGACACCGCGACGAATTTTGCGGGAACCGCGAGCGTGTGCCGCGCGACTCTTCGCTCGGGCAGCGCCCGCAAGATCATCTCCACCTCGTCCATGGCGGTGTATTCCGATGCGGCGACACCGGACCCGCTCTCGGAAACTCACCCAACTGAACCGGTCTCTCCGTATGGGCTCTCCAAGTTGGGCGCCGAGCGACTCACCCACATGTTGGCGGCCGGTACTGGCGTCGATAGCGTGGTGCTCCGTTTGTTCAACACATATGGTCCCGGCCAGACCTACAGCCCCTACGTGGGTGTCGTCACGATCTTTGTGAACAAGCTACGAAACGGCGAGGCGGCAACGGTCTTCGGTGACGGCGAGCAGGCGCGCGATTTCGTTCACGTCGAAGACGTCGTCAGCGCGTTCGTGTGTGCGATGGAAGCCAGCGTGACCGGTGAAACCTGCAATATAGGGACCGGCCGGGCGACTACCGTGAACGACGTCTACAAAATCGTCTCATCGTACATGGGCGTCGATCGGAACCCAGAGCATTGCCCGGCAGTGGCCGGCGAGCTCCGGTACTCCATTGCGGACATCGCGAAGGCCCGCCGGATCCTGCACTACGAGCCTCAGCATCGTTTCGAAGCCTCCATTGGGGCCGTGATCGATGAAATCATGCTCCAGAGCAAGGCCGCCAAATGACGGGGCAGGACATTGTCTGCCTGGCCACGCAAGGTTGGGATGAACATTGGACTCCCGTGCAGCAGGTGATGCTGCGCCTGGCGCCCCGCAATCGAATCCTCTACGTGGAGCCCTTCCATGGGCTCTTCTCCGGCCGCCGCAAAGGCAAGTCAGCACAGGATCCCTCTGCCGCCCCCGTGCCTCCACTGCGCGAGGTGAGGCCCAACCTGTGGGTGTATCGCCCGAGTTACCCCTACCTCCCCGGCAACATGCGACTCCCCGGCGCCAACCTGCTCAACGAGCCGATCTATCGCGCTGAGCTCCGCAGCGCCATGGCTCGGATGGGCATGTCCAAACCGTGGCTGTGGGCGTTCTTTGCCCAAGGTCTCTCTGTTTTGGATCTGCCGTTTCGTGGCGTGATCTACGATTGCGTCGACGACTGGCCCAGCTTCTTTCCGGATCCCCGTGAGAAGTCGTTCGTCCAGCGGATTGATGAACAACTCTGCCGGCGTGCGGACATCGTATTCGTGGGCTCTGACCCTCTTCTGGAAAAGAAGAAGCCGTTCAACCAGAGAACCTTCGTGGTGAACCACGCAGCCGATATCCAGCACTTCATGAAGGCTGCGGATGCAGAGCTAGAGGTGCCGGCCGATTTGGCGTGCCTGCCTCACCCTCGCATTGGATTCGTCGGCATGATTGACGAGTTGCGGTTTGACGTCGGATTGATCGCCGAACTGGCCAAGGACCCAGACCGTCAGGTGGTCATCGTAGGCGGATTCATGGGGAACTCCCGCCGGCTGGTCCCGGAGCGGCCCAACGTGCACGTGCTGGGCATGAAGACCGTGGAGCAACTGCCCGCCTATCTGAAGGGCATGGACGTGTTGATCATGCCCTACACGCTGAGCGAAACCACGCGCTACATCTATCCACTCAAGCTCTACGAGTATCTGTCGACAGGCAAACCAGTCGTGGCGACGCCAATTCCCGCGGTCAACACCTTGGCGGACTACATGTACGTTGCGGACACGCCCACTGACTTCGTAGCGCACGTCCAAACCGCGCTCGCCGAAACGGGGACCGTCGAGTTCGAGCGCCGGCGGGAGAAGGCACGGCTCCACACGTGGGAAGCGCACGTCCAACGAAAAGAACTACTGATCGAAGAGCACCTTACGGGCGGCCAGTGATCGCCCGTACTTTGCCGGACCACACGGCCCAGGCCTTCTTTGGCTTTCCATTATCGTCGAACATTCCGAGGGTTTTCAGGAACCCCTTGAAGTTCTCGGCATTCGGCATGCCGTAGTAGCCGGAGAAGCTCTTTACCAGCGAGTCTGAGAAATCGGACATGAAGCAGAAATTGGCGCCGATGAATTTGCCGGAGCCTTGCGCCTTCAGCTCGTCCAGGATCGTTGCGAACATCTCAGCCTGCCTGTTCTCATCGGATCCATTCACCCCAGCGGTGGGGTATCCCACTTCCTGCAGCAGCACCCGTTTCCCTTTGGCGGCCTGGACGTACCGCTGGAAGTCTCCACGAACCACGGATTTGTCCTTTGCCCGGAAGTCGGGGGTGAGCGGGTAGTAGGTGATCGCGAAGAAGTCCGTCTGGTCCATCAGAGGCTTCAGTGGGCCATCCACCATGTCGATGCCTCCTCCGCCGATGGAGAGGCTCATCTGGAGCCCCGGATGACTTGCCTTCAGTCTTCCAGCAACGCTGGCATACAGCGCTTGGTAGTCGGCAATATCACCGGAATTCGATTTGAAGTACGAGTCCACTTCATTGCCGATCAGGAGGTGCTGAGCCCGGCCGCGGCACCGGCTCAGGGCCTCTTCGGCGGCGCTGATCAACCGGTCCCGGACCTGATCATCGCGGAGTGACTTGCGCATGAGGTCCGAGGGCATCGAGCGCTGATTGGTGTCGATCACTCGAATATGCAGGATGATCGGCATGTTCTTATCGGCAGCCTGCATCGCCTGGTAGTCCACATCGCTCCACTTGAAGCGGCCCTTGGCGGACTCGATCTCGTTCCACTTGGGACTGATGTAGATATAGTTCACGCCCGCGTTGACCGCCATCTGAAAGCGGTCGTTCACGGTCTTCGGCGAAAACCCTTCATTCGCGGCTGGGTTTGCCGCCAGCGCGATCAGCAGCGAACTCTGGCTAACCGGCGAAGCCATTCTCGGCCGGCCATTCCCACCCTGGCCAACAGGCTGACTCGGACGGGTGACGCCGGCATTCCCGCTGTTGGCGCCCGCCGGGCGGGGAGCCGGCCCGCTAGACCTGCTTTCCAGAAAGAACGCGCCGGAGCCCTCTCCAAACTGCACGAAACCGACGTTCGGGGCGAACGTCCAGAACATCTTGTCGCCCTTCTTGTTTCGCTCCTGGATCACGATACAGTTCTGGTATGTGCCCGAGGGCGTAGTCACCGTCTTGTCCCGGGCTAGAACGGTCATTTCGCCGATGGCATTGCTCCAGCGTTTGCCCTTTTCGGCCGTGAAGTCCCAGTACACGGTATTGGCGGGCATTGTCACGGAACCGCCGCCCATACTCAGTCCGGTTACGGAGATCTGCCCATCGCCCTGCACCAGCGTCAGTTGACTGGTGATCCATGGGTTTTCAAACTTCAGCTTGTACGCCCCGCCTTGTTCCTCAAGAACTTCGAAGATGATCGGAGACCCGACAGCCGAAGAGCGCAGGGTCCACTTCTTGCCTACACTGAGCCGCAAATAGTCCTGAGGTTGTTGCGCGTGTGCCGTGCAGCATACTAAAGACAGAAAGGCTGGCATCGCCAGCCTCTGGAACATTCGTCGCATATCCCATTTTCCCGCAAAGTGCACCGTAGTGTCCACATTGCGGCGTCAGTGCGGGAGATCCGTGTAAAGCCTCAATGTCTCCTCCGCCGCCAACTTCCAGGAGAACTGGCAAGCGCGCCTCAACCCCCGAATTCGCAGTTCGCCGGCCAGTTGGCTATCCGTGAATAGGCGCGTCATGCCTGCCGCGATGTCGACCGGCGATTCGGGGTCGACGAGGATCCCCGCGTCTCCGACAACTTCAGGCAGCGAAGTCGCGTTGGCAGCCACCACCGGCGTTCCGCAGGCCATCGCCTCCACCACGGCCAACCCAAATCCTTCTGAGCGGGAGGGGAACGCCAACATGCGTGCTCCGCTTAACGCGGAGGAGAGTTCGTCAGTGTTGATGTGACCGGTGAGAATCACCGATCCGTTCAGCCCTGCCTTTTCGATGAACCCGTCGAGGTCCGAGGTGGTCCAGGAGCGCTTGCCAACAAGGACCAGCCGCACGGTATCGCCGAGCTCGCGGCGGCAGATGGCGAATGCACTGATGAGTCCGTCGAGATTCTTGTGGGCCATGCGAAGTTGTCCAGCATAAACAGCATAGGGACGATCTACGCCAAACTTCGAGGCCATGAAGGCTCTCGCCGTTTCGGGATCGACCGCTCTGACGGGTTGCCCGAGGCCGCAATAGACCCGTTTCATCCGGCCGACCGCCGACGGAAAATGCCGGGCCGCCGAAGCCATGGTGGCCTCTGAATCACAGATGACGCTGCGAGCCGTCCTCACGCCTCTGGACTGCAACCACTGCAAGACCACCCTGTGCCGGGCATGGTAGAACTGCGGCCGATCGAAAACGCTGGTGTCGTGGAGGGTGAACACGGATGGAACGGGATTCCAGAGGGGCGGGACGTATGTCGAGTGAAGCACCTGGCAACCGCGGCGTAGAATCTCCACTGGCAATTGCACGGAGTAAGCCAGTGGCCGCGGGCCCAGAGTGAGGATGTGGAAACGGAAGTTCGGGCGATCGATTCCAAAGGCGTCGGCAGCTTTCCGGTTGGAACAGAACACGTCATAAGTGTTCTCGCTGTCGAGTGCGGCCAGGGCCTGCAGCAACGATACTTCGTAGACCTCCACCCCGCCGGCCTGCCTTCCGGCCATCACCGGGAAGTAGCCGATCCTCACTGCCGGGCGCTCCGCACAGCCAGTTCCGCCGCCAGCGCACGCGCTCCCGGTTCGAATTCAGTGGCCGGCCGCCAGGCCAATTCAGCCGCCGCGCGCTCCAATGAATAAGTGTGCCTTGCGCGGAAGAACTCCAGTTTTTGGGAATCAATCGGCAGTTTCCGCATCGACACGGGAAGGCAGGTTTCACATACTGCCGCAGCCATCCGAGCGAGCGCCATCGGGATGCGGATATGTGGCGCGGCGACGCCCATCGCGCGGGCGATGGAGGCGCACATGTCGCTGGTCCGAATTGGCCTTGGTCCCGCCAGATGGTAGGTTCTCGATTCGACGCCGGCGCAAGTGCCGCATTGCAGCAGCGCTTCTATCAGGTCGTCCACGGCAATCGGTTGATTCTCATTGGCGGCGTTCCCAATCAGCACCATCCGCCGCTGCGCGATGAGGCCAAACAATTTGACGGTGCTCGGCGACCGCGCCCCGTAAACCCACGTCGGCCGGGCGATGACCCAGCCGAGCCGCCCGTCTCCTTCCTCCTTCACAATCTGCTCAGCCTCGAGTTTGCTCAGGGCGTAACGCCCTCGCGGGTCCAGTTTCCCGTCTTCGCTCACTGGGCGCCCATCGGAGGAGCCACCGGTGACCGCTACAGTGGAGACGTGGACGAATCGTGCGACCCCGGCGCGCACAGCGTCCCGCATCAGGGAACGGGTGCCATCGGCGTTGACAGATCGGAACAACTCCCAAGGCAGCGTGGGCGGCCCCATAATCGCTGCGGTGTGGAACACTGTGTCAATTCCCTGTAGGCAATTCTCAAAGACCTGCGGCTCGGAAAGGTCGCCACAGACCAGTTCGACCCCACGGTCGCGCAACTGGTTACATCTTGCGATGTCTCGCGTCAAAGCCCGGACTTGGACGTTGCGGTTGAGCAGCGAGTCAATCAGGTGAAGGCCGACGAACCCTGTCGCACCAGTGACAAACGCCGACTTGACGATTCTGCCTGGCTGCTTATCCATTGCCTAAATCGCACGCGGCTTCGAATGCAACGACGTCCTGGAAGCTCAGGAAGTTTTCCCGCCCGCACCACGAACCAAACTGGATATCACCCCGGATCTGCAATCCGGCCTGGCGGGCCAACTCGCGAACATCCTCTTCCTCATAGGCAACCAGATACTCCGGCGTGATGCGGTCCGCCACACGGCACCCCTCATCTTCGTAGGGAAATGCGAACCGGCTCTTACCCTGCCCCATCAATCGATGAGCCTCTTCGTTCAGCAAGTAGAATGTCGCGATACAGGTTCCGCCAGGTTGTAGCAGCCTTCTGATCTCCCGCAGATACTGGGTTAGCGGTTTCAGCCGAAGGTGAGTGAACACTGACTTCAGCAGGATCACATCCGCTGAGGCTGATTCGTAAGGAAATGAGAACCGCTCCGCCTGAAGGGTGCCGCCTGGATTGTACTGCGCGTTGGCTATGTCAGAGTGCTTGAACTGGAACGCGGGGAAGCTGGCGGTGACATGCGTGCGGCACCATTCGATCGCTTCGATGTCCGGATCGATCCCCTCGTAGCGGCCCCGGAAGCCGGGCATGTCCGCGAGGGCGGACGCGATCTGTCCACAGCCGCAGCCGATGTCCAGAAAATTCATCGTTGACTGGAGATCGACCAGCACTCCCATGTGTTTCAGGAACTCGGCCGCCACCGCGCGATACTGCTGCACGCGCACGAAGCTGAGGAAGCAGCCGACACGGACGCGCAGCCGGCATGGCGGCACCAGGTCGCCACTCAATCCGCGCAGGCGGTCGTGTGCGTCCACGACCGAGCAAATCCCCTCCCGGATGTATTCCTTGGCGCGGCCTCGCACCAGGGACTTGACCACGGACGGCAGTACCAACGGTGCGATGGCGGCCGGACTATTCTGCGTTTGTTTCATAAAAGTTCACTGCCCCTCACCCCGCCTCCACCAGCGATTCACGGTACAGGCGCGCGAATTCAATGGCGGAATTCCTCGCCGAGAAACTACCATTGCTCCGGATCCGCTCGGCCGCGGCCGTGCGCAATCGCGCTCGAAGCGATACGTCGTCAATCAGCCGGAGCATCGCATTGGCGAGCCCCTCCACATCGCCGGCTTTCACGAGTAACGCAGTCTCGCCGTCGGTGATTACCTCGGCGACGCCGGCAACATCTGTCGCGATCACCGGGACATTCATCGTCATCGCGTTGTAGATCACAATCGGAAGCCCCTCCATCATCGAAGGATGCACAAAGATATCGAGCATGGCCATTGCCCGCTGCAGATCGTGCTGAAACCCCAAAAACCGCAGGCTATCGCCTACGCCCGCCGAAGCCGCCTTCGCTGCCAGTTCCTCCTTCAACGGGCCATCACCGATGATGAAGAACTGCACGTTGGGCCGTTGGTGTGCAATCCGGGCGATTGCCTCAATGAGGTGTGCCTGCCCTTTCTCCGGGTACAACCGCGCGATGTTTCCGACAACCGTCACATCGGCGCCGATTCCCATGGAGCGCCGAACCTCTTCCCGGTCCACACTACCGCCGGGCGAGTTGACGCCGGTATAGAGCGTCATCGAGCGCTCGGGGGCCACACCTCGTTTGATCGTTTCCCGGCGCGTGGCCTCACTGACATCGACAACAAAGCGGAAATCGCGCAGGAGCCGCTCACGGATCCACTCGATGGCGTGCTCTTTCCAGCCGATGTCTTTCCACATGCCGTGCCAAGCGTGATTGCTGGCAATCACGGGTACACCGGTGCGCCGGGCCACCAACCAGGCCACCAGATCGGCCCTGAAGTCATGCGTATGAATAATGCATGGCCAGGATTGGCGCACAATCCGGCTCAACTCGGAGACCGCGGCGACAACGCGTTTGCGCCTGCCCCACGGCACTAGATGGACCGCGATACCCAGCCTGCCGCAGTAGGTGACGAAATGCCGCTCGGAGGCGTCCGGTTGCTCGAAACAGTACAGGCGCGCGTCTACCCCTGCGTGGTCGCGGTTCTGCATCCATCCGACGATGGACGTCTCAACGCCCCCAACTACCACTGAACTCCTCAAGTGGAGGACTCTCGTGCTGATCGGCATGGGGACCAACCTAACTACCGGTCCGCCAGCAGCGCAACTCGTGCCGCGGACGTCACGTGAGTTTGCTCCGCTTCCGTCATGGTGGTAAAAAGCGGGAACGTCGTCACCTCCTGCCAGACTTCATCGGTTACCGGCAGGTGACGGTAGTACGGCTTGGCTAGCGAGAAGTGATGGATGGGCTTGTAGTGCACCCCGATGCTCACTCCTTGGAGCGACATTTCGCTGATGAAGCGGGTGCGGTTCCTCAGGCGCACGGTATACATATGATTGCTCGGAGAGGTGCCGGGACGAGCACGTACCGGCCTCGCTCCCGAAAGATCAGCAAGGTGTTCTTCATACCTGGCCACTAGCGCGGCTCGCTTACCGTTTAGCTCCGTCAGCCGGCTGAGTTGCACAAGGCCGCACGCCGCGGCAATGTCGTTCATGTGGTTTCGCAGCCCTTCACTCACCACGTCATAGTCCCAGGACGCGCGGTTCGGGTTCTCGACGGCCCTGCCGTACCTGGCGTACGTGTCGCGGTCTAGCCCTAGAGAGCGATGCGTTGCGATCTTGCGCGCCAATTCCTGGTCGCGCACTGTCACCATGCCTCCGTCACCGATGGCGAGATTCTTCATTGCATTGAAGCTGAAGCATGTGACGTCGCACAAACTGCCCACCGGCGTTCCGTTCCACGATGCGCCGCAGGCATGGGCCGCATCGTCGACCAGCCAGATTCCATGATCGGCCGCAATCTCTCGGAGTGACGCCACATCCGCCAACTGCCCTCCGTGGTGCACACAGATGATGCCTCGCGTTCGTGCTGTGATCAGTTGTCGCACGCATTCCGGATCCATCGTCAGGTACTCCGGTTCGACGTCGGCGAAGACCGGGGTGGCGCCGAGATTAAGGACTACCTGGAAGATCGATACCCAAGTGAAAGAAGGTAGGATCACTTCGTCACCGCGGCCGAGGCCTAGGGCTGCCAATGCTGTTTGCAGCGCAGCTGTGCCCGTACCCGTGCTGATGGCGAAATTCGATCCGGTACGGGCCGCAAACTCGCGCTCGAACTCGGCCACGCGAGGCCCCGGACCGATCCAACCCGAGCGCATCGTCTCCGCGACAGCTGCAATCTCCCCTCTGTGATGTCCGGCCGGAAAACCGGAACCCTGGTCGCCGCCGGGACTCGATCCAACGCCATCTTGGTCGTCGTCATCTAGTTTCTCCCCCGCTTGAAGTGGAATGTGCCGGGCGAGCCAGTTGGACGCAAATCAGCATGGAGCATCTTGTGGCGAGCAGCAACGCGGTGATCAGCGAACCGGGGTGTGCCGATTTCCAGCCGTGGGTCTTCGTGTAGGCGTGATAGGCGTCGGTGTGAAACACGATCGTCGAGCGGAGACGCTGCCTGAACGTTTTCGTGCTGCCGCCTTGCCCTTCGAAATGGATGATTTTTGCTTCCGGGACACACCAAATGCTGAAGCCCCGGGCCCGGAGTCGAGAGCACAGCTCGGCATCCACCCAGTAGAGCCGGAAATCCTCGTCCATACCGCCGAGCTCGAGACTCTCACGGGTTCGAACTACCATGCAGGCCGACGACAGAATCTGCACCTCGAAGGGTTCAGTGCCCGAATGATGCCTGCCCACCATGTAGCGTCGAGACCAAGGGTTACCGGGCCAGATCCGCGTCGCGATGGAACGCCGGCCGAACAGTGCATTGGCGATAGTTGGGAATCGTCGCGCGGTCCCCTGATCGCTTCCGTCGGCGTTCAAAATCTGGCCGCTGACCGCACCCACTCTGGGGTGCTCGTTCATAAACTGCACCAGTTGTTGCAGGCATCCCGGCTTGATCAACGTGTCGTTATTGAGGAACATCGTGATGGGCGCTCTGGCTCTCCTGAGGCCCACGTTGTTTGCAGGCACATAGCCCAGATTCCTCGATTGGGCCAGCAGCACGGAGTCCGGAAATGCCTCTCTGGCTGCCGCCAGGCTTCCATCTGTCGACGCGTTGTCCACAATGATCACATCCAGGCGCAATTGCCCGGCGGTTTCGCGAATGCTGGCCAGGCAGTCAAAGAGCATGGCGGCAGCGTTCATGTTCACGATTACGATGGTGAGATCGTACTCGCACGGTTCCGGCGAGGGAGACCGCTTCTCCTCAATCGGTACGCAATCGCTCACCCCAGGCCTCCATGCTGCACCTCAACCCACAACATCAGGACCGGATTCAACGGGCTGGCGTAGAGCCAACGATGATTGACGGATGAGCTCAGTCCGAGGTAGGAGCTCAGGAGTGCCCCAACTGGCGCAATGGCCCTCGGCAGCCTGCTCCATCGAAAATGGCTTCGAATATTCAGGCGTCTGATCCTGACCGGTAACGCGGAGAATGCCCTTTCTATCTGGGCTAGGCTGGCGGTGTGGCCATGCCAGGGGCCATGTATCCTGGATTCGCGGTGCAGCAGATCAGCAGGGCAGTAGCGGTTGGCAACTGATAATAGGATCGCTCCCCCTGGTCGGACCAGCCGGACCAGATCACGGGCAACCTCCCCATGGCGCCCCTGGTTTCCGGCCATTTGTCCAAAATCGCCAGAAAAGACGAAGTCAAAGCAGCCATCCGCGAATGCTGGTTGTCTCCAGTTGGCCACAACCGGGGATTGGTACCATTTCCACTGCCGGTACGGCTCCAGTCGATCCAACATCACCGTGCACCGGTAGCCGTTCTCCCTGAGCCGATTGGCCTCTTCGTCGTCATCAGCGCCGATCTGAAGACAGCGCCGCAGGGCGCTGCCGCGGGAGTGAAAATGCGAATTCAACTGTGGCTGCAGGTAGCGGTCAACCCAGGCAGAACCAGCGGAGGCAGAACTCATCCCAGTACTCCGAAAACAAAGTGTTCTCAAGTATACAGATTGGCTCACCAGTCGTCAATGCCAGTATTCTTCGGCAGACAATCGACGCAAAAGCCGACTGCGGATACCGAGGATCAGGCCTGTACATGCACAGACATTGAACTCTCTGGGATTGCGCTCAACTTGGCCCGCTACTGTATTGCTGCAACCGATGGAGTGGACATTGCAGCCAGAGCCCCGCTATCCGAGCGGGATTCCGCCTTCCGGCCGCCCCGCCTGCGCTTCGTTCGCACGCGGGTCCGTCCTCACCGTCTCATGAATCATCAGGAGTGTGGCCCGTCCACCCAGCAGAGCTCCGATCAACAGTCGCACCGGGTTCCATCTGGATATCTCCAGGTGCATGCAGTACCACTTGTAGGCGGCGATGTGGAACTTCTTCACATGCGCCCGCCGCACTCTCGCCGTGCGCGCACCGCTACCCGCACCCTCGTAGTGAAGAATCTTCGATTGTGGGTGAAGGTAGATTTTCCACCCGCAAGCCAGCATGCGCTTGCAGATAATCTGTTCGTGAAAGTAGTAGTAGTCCTCCACGAGTTCGCCGGACTCCCGGAAAGCCTCGGGACGGGCCATCATGGCGGCCGCGGAAAGCCAATCGACTTCGTATGGCTCTGTTCCGGTGATGCGGTCCGACATCAGGTAATTCCGGGCCCAGACCGCATTCGGGAACAGCCGCGTGAACATCGATTTCCGGCTGAAGAGCGCATTCATGGGCGTAGTGAAACTGCGCCCCGAGCTGAACTGATCCGTGCCATCAATGTTGAGCAGCCGGCTTCCAATCATTCCAGCCTTCGGGTTGGCGTCCATGAACTCAATGATCTTGGGCAGAGCGTCATCCACAATCAGGATGTCGTCGTTCAGAAGTAGGTAATAGCGACCTGCGGAGACCTCCGCGCCCTGGTTGCCGGCTTTGCAGTAGCCCAGGTTGGAGGTGTTTGCCACTACTCGAACGTGAGGGAATTCCCTCGCCAGTTGCTCCAGAGTGCCGTCGGTCGACCCGTTGTCCACCACGATGATTTCGTGCGTGTAGCCCCGCCACACGGACTCCTCAATCGAGCGGATGCAGTCCGCCAGATAGTGCCTGGAGTTCAGGCTAATGATGATGCAGGACACGTCAGGCTGGGGAGATAGAGCCACGCGCCGCCTCCTTTCGCGCAACGTCGTGCAAAACTATCGCCACGCCCATGACGAGCCACCAGCCCTTCAGGGGGAAATGAAAGCAATCCACCTGGACCGCATAGAACAATACGCCGAGAAACATCACTTTTGCCGCTGTCAGCAGGAGGGCCGTCTCTCCGTCTCCGCTGTCATTGAAATAGGCCTCGGCCTTCCTGCACCGGCGATACAACACCACAAAGAAGCTCAAGAGGATCGCGTAGCCCGCAAACCCCACTTCCATCAGGCTGTTCAGGTATTCGTTGTGCGCCGTGGAATTCGGCGGCATTGTGATCGAGGTAATTCGCTTCGGGATCTCCATCTGGTTCCCGAGTCCAACGCCAATCAGCGGATTCTCGACGATCGCTTCCAAACATGCCTTCCAGTATAGAAACCGAGCGCTCAGTGTCTTTGAGCGGGAGGCCGAGTAGTTGGACACGTCGAAGATCCGTTCATAGAGTGCGGGTGGAATGGCGGGCAGTAGAAGGACTCCCACGAGTATGGCGCCAAACACCACTTCCGCCCGGAGCCGGAGAAGTCTCTTCCAGAAGACCAGGCCAATCACCACCGCAAGGCACACAGCAGCCGCTCGCGTATTGGTCAGCAGGACGTTGTAGGACGCCACCAACCCGCCAACCAGCGCGAGGAACTGATGCTTCCAATTAGTCCCGATGCGCATGAAGTAGGCGAAGAACGGGATGGTCATGATCACGTTGATGCCGTAAACCGCCGGGTGCGACGTTGGCCCCAATGCTCTCGGGATGGAGGCGCCCAAATCGAACTCGGAATGATCCCGGAGGATCACGGAGAACCGCTCGTCGGTGGTCCGCTCACCGGTGGAGTGGAACCGGCTGTCCGTCACCGCCGCGCCGCGGTGCCACTGCACAATCGTGAACACGCCGATCAGCGTCGTCACGGTCAGCCAGCAGATCAGCAACAGGCGCACCTGCTGACGCGTCTCCACCATGTTCGGGATCAGGAAGAGAAACAGCAAATTGCCGAGCATCATGCCGAGCGCCCGGATGCCGCTCAGTCCGTCCGGTGAGAAAAGGAGAGAGACGGTGCCCACAACCAGATAGCTGCCGTAAAGCACGACAGGCAGCGAGAACTTCAGCTTTGCCTTGCAGAGCCCCGCCCGGAGAAGGACGGCAGCCAGGTTGACGAGACCCAATAGCCGCATGATGGAAAATGTGTACGCATTCGAATCGTCCGTCATGCGGCCGATCCGTTCCAGCGGGACAACCAGGGTGGTCAGAAGGAATCCCCAGAACGGAAACATCAGCATGCTGATGCCAACAAATAGGCCCGCGATTGCGCCGAGCGTGATCAGTGGCGACCCGTTCGACGCCAGCGCAACCGTTAGCGGCCCGCCCACTAACCCGCCTGTCCAGGTGGCTAAAGCTCTCCTCGCGCGAAGCGTCGCGACGCCGGTCATTGTGTTACTGGTGCCTCATCTCTAGCCGACTTCGCCGAGACAAGGGACGCCTGTGGCCAGCTCGATCTGGGCAGCCGTGGTGGCGGAGTCGTCAAAGTGGTTCAACAAAAGTGCGATTCCCAAACCAAGCAGCAGGCCCGCGCCGAGGGAAATCATCATGATCAACAGTTTGCGCGGATAGACGGGCTGCGGCCGGATCGACGGCTCCATTACGATGCTGATATTGGAAATGCGGTGATTGTCGAGTTCATTGGAGATGACGCTGTCGGTTTTCCTCTTCATGACGGCGAAGTAGTCCTGCTCGGCCAAAGTCCGGTTCCGTTCAATGTCGCCCAGGCGCATATCCGCGGCATCCAGAGACTTCACCTCACGACTGATCGCGTTGAGCTGCTCTTCGTCTTTTCGCTCCAGCACTTTGAGCCCCACGAGCCGGATGCGGTTCTGGTCCAATTGCTGCTCAATGATCTGCCGGCTCGGGTTGAGCTGAGAGGTCACCGAACCGATCTGGGTCTTGGCTTCCTTCTCTAGTAGCGTTCGAAATCGCTCGATCTCACGGTCGAGCGTCGTCACGGTTTCGGAATCCTCTTTGAACTTGCTGAGCAATCGCGCCCGCTCAGTTTCGCGCGACGCAACTTGCTGCTTCAAGGACTCGAGTGTCGGATTTGGCGTCTCCTGCTGGGAGCCCTTCACATAAACAGGCATCGACGCCAGCACATTCTCAGACAGCTTCAGTTGGCTCTCCAGGCTCGCAATCTCACTCCGCGTCGCATTGAGATGGGATAGCAACTCGCGGACAGCCTTCACCATGAGACTCTTCTGCTCGCCCGCGGACACAAGATTAAAGCGGTCCTTCCAGGACGCCTTCTCTGCCTCCGCTTTGAGCAGATCCTTCTGCAGGACCTCGGCCTTCACGTCGAAGTACTTTTCAACACCCGGCGCCCCTCGGATTTCAGTGCGGAGGGCCATGTATTCCTGAATGAGGCGCGCCTCAACCCGTTGTGCCAGCAGGGGGTCGGCATATCTCAACCGAATGGCGATCACGTCCGAGTCTTTGACGGGCTCCGCCACCAGGTTGTCCAGGATACCTTGAATCGCAGTCTGGCGATCGTCAAGCCGTTTCGCCAGGTCCAGCGCATAGAGGGCCTCCTGGTACTGCTTCTTGATCCCTCGCGCCGCTTGCTTGACATAGTACTTTGTGTGTCCGATGAAGCCGACTGGCACGACTGGCTTGGGCCGAAAAGCCTCCGGGCCGATGGAATCCACGACCTTGGCGACCAACTCGGGTGCGTGCAGAATCGAAATCTCGGAGGGTAGATCCTCGCGGCGAACTCCCGATGTCAACGGGAGATTGCGGGAGGCGGCTGACGGATCCAGGTTCTCTCTCCCGATCTTCACCAGCAGCGCGGCTTCCGCCTCATACAGTTCCGTCATCAGTGAAAGCACTGTGTAGGTGCCCGCGACCGTCAGAACGAAGACCCCCAGGATGACGAGCACGTAGCGCCGCAAAAAACGCACTACATCTTCGCCACGAATCTCCATCCGAACCGGCTGTGCCAAATTAGCCGCCCTCTTGGCTAAAGCGGACTGTTCATCCATGCTGCATCTCCAAACCCAGTTTCATAACCCAGTTGCAGTGAGACCTCGTTCCGTACCTCACCGTGTAGGAATAGTATAGACTACAAACCGGGTGCGCCTACTGGGGCAAGGTCGCGGTTAAGTACTGGAACATCAGCATTGGCCAGCTCTTTTGCACCCGGTCCTCATAAACCAACCCGTTGCGGTTCATCGGGTAGTGGTTTGGATAGAAGTACGGCATGCCAGGCCAAAGCACATCCTGCCAGTTGAAGTAGACAGTCCCTGCAATGCACTTAGTCGGCCGTTTCTCGTTGCAGACGTACGGCGCGAATGCTCGATAGGCCTCAACCATTTGCAGAGCCTCGTACGACTCCGGATAGACCCCATCGCTCTTCTCCATGTTGCTCGGGAAAGACTGGGTGTCCCCACTCCCAATCGGTCCTCGGTCAGAGCCCTCCGCGCCAGTCCACTCCGTGGCCAGAAACGGAATGTCCGTTGGGAATCCGGGCGCCGCCTGTTCGAAGATCGCGGAGTGCCAGTATGTGTTCTGAGAATGGAAATCGGCGCCCTTCTGCTGGGCGTAACTCGCATTGTCCGCTATCCGCTCCGCCGAACGTGCGTCGTCGTCATAAACAAACGAAATCAGGCGCGATTCGTCCACGCTCCGGGCCAGCGGAATCAGCGCATCCACATAGTAGGGCGCGCGAGAGATATTCAGCGAGCCGATCATATACATCACAACCGATGCCCGGTTGACGTCGCGCGCCGCGAGGGAGCGCATCATGGATGAGGCGATCTCGATCACGTCGGGAGAATCGAGATTGGCCCAGGCCGGGATCTCCTCGGAAAGCAACATGCCATACTCGTCGGCCCACCGCACAAACGCTTCATCGGGCGGGTAGTGGATACACCGGATGAAGTTGATGCCGAGTGAGCGAATCCGGATCAGATCCTGTCTGATCGTGGTCTCGTCGGCCACATGACCGTTGGCGCCGTAGAGATCGTGCCTCGCCACGCCTCGCAGGAAAGTGGGGCGATTGTTGAGGTAGAATCGCGGCCCTCTCGCCTCGAACTTCCGGAATCCTATGCGATCACGGCCCGCGTCAATCGTGACCGGGGGAGCCGACGATGAACCTCTGTCCAGCAGATTGATGGAGAGATCGTAGAGAGATGGCTCGCTGGGCGACCAAAGCGTGGGATTCTCAACCCTGATTGTACATGCCAGTGCGGTTAAGCCTGACGGGAGAGCCGAACATGTGCCCACCACTGTTCCATTCCGCGCAAGCGCGACATCCGCCGTCAAATCCTCTGTCTGCCCCCCGGCCACCCCGATCGTCACAGTCAGATCCACCGCGCTCAGATCAGCGTTGAAGGACTGCCGGGTCTGCACGTTTTCAAACACCGGCGTGTTGGAGTACACCAGCGAGACAGCCCGAATGATCCCGGGCCTGCTCTCCCAGGCGATGGGAAAGGTATAGGCGATCTGGCCGGCAGCGGCAAGGTACAGGTCCGTGGGACCGCCCGGGACCGTGCTGCGGGTCAGCCGATCGTCCAGCGTTACCTCAAGTTGGTTGTCGCCTTCGAGGTTCAGAGCGGAACTCACGTCGAATTTCGTCTCACTGTATGCGTGGATTTGGCCAACAAGCGTTCCGTTCAGTACCACCACTCCGTTATTGACGATTCCTCCGAACTTGAGAAAGGCGACCGCCGGTCTGGAGTCGAGTTTGAGTGCGAAGCTCTTCCTCCACACAGAAGTGCCGAACGTGAAAGGGATACTCGCTGGCACGTTTACCTGCAACTCTTGCTCCCCGATCGTCACCGACCATACCCCATTGAGCGAAAGCTCAGTCCTTGGTGACGGCATCGGGATGAGTGCCCCTGCACGTAGCAGAGGTGCGGTCGCTAGCAGAAGTAGCAGGTGGGCAAGCCGACGTGAGTTCATGTTTTCTCCGAGGCCAACGAACACGGCAACACCCTGGGCTAACTCAGCAACCGAGTCACACTCCCATCGTCCTGATGACTGCGGACGAGGCAGATCGCCACCCTCGATCGAGCCGGATGAGCCCAGCATCACGGTCCGATCCGTATACTTCTCCCGCCAGGACGATCGACATGGCCAATCGCTCGACGAGCCTGAGCTGGTCGTGTCCCTAGTGAATCGACCGAGCCGCAACCAAACCTGACTAGACTATAGAGTACCAATCCAACGCACTACGTTCTTGGAAGCTCAACCTCTGCCTGCCCACCGCGGCAGAACCTGCCGTCCCGCCAGCGAGCGTGCCGCCATCACGACTACGTTCCCGGCCTGCACGATCCTCAACTGCTCCACCACGCGCCAGTTGATCGATCGTCCGCGTTGTGAGGTCGGGTTGCGCCGTCTTTGCTGCTGTCTCCAAGCCGATCATCTGACTCACGACTCCGAGTTCTGTCGCCCATTTGGAGAACTTGCCGACCAGAATTGCCTCAGCAACTGCATGCCGCAGTGATTGCGACAACTCAGGGCCAACATCGCACCGGCCAAATCGCCCGCGACGCCATGGCCATCGCCGCACACGAGCGTTCTCCCGTTCCGCCGCCAGCCATGCCGGGCGGCGCGCTGTTTCATTGCGGCCCCATTGCTGACCCACCTAACGAGCCAGGCGTTCACCTCGTCGCGCAGTTTCAACGCACGCTCCCTGTGAATCGCGGCATCATTTGGTTAGCCGCCTCAGTCGTGTATCATGGTCTACCTGGGATTGTTGCGTCCAAACTAGGAGTCATCATGAAGGGTATAATTCTGGCCGGCGGCAAGGGCAGCCGTCTCTTCCCGCTCACCAAGATCACCAATAAGCACCTGCTGCCAATCTACGACCAGCCGATGATCTACTACCCCATCCAGGCTCTCGTCAACGCGGGTATCCGCGATATTCTCATCGTCACAGGCGGCAACTACGCCGGCGATTTCCTCCAGCTCCTTGGCACCGGTCACCAACTGAGTATCGACAATCTCAGCTATACCTATCAGGAAGGCGAAGGGGGCATCGCCGACGCCCTGCACCTCGCCGAGCACTTCTCCGACGGCCAGAAGGTCTGCGTCATCCTCGGCGACAACATCATCGAGGGCAGCATCAAGGACGCCGTCAACGATTTCGAAAAGCAGCCGGCAGGTGCGAAGATCCTGCTCAAGGAAGTCCACGATCCAGAACGCTTCGGCGTCGCCGAAATCCACAACAACTACGTCGTCAACATCGTGGAAAAGCCGGCCGAGCCCAAATCCAACTTCGCCGTCACCGGCATCTACATGTACGACAACTCGGTCTTCGACAAGATCAAAACCCTCGAGCCCTCCTCCCGCGGCGAACTCGAAATCACCGACGTCAACAACGCCTACATCCGCGAACGAACTCTCAGCTACTCTTTCCTGGAAGGCTGGTGGACAGACGCCGGCACCTTCGATTCCCTGCTCCGCGCCTCCACTCTGGTCTCTGACAGCCGGAAGCACCCCGCATGAGCGCGCCCTTCGAGATTCAGATCCCGGCTTGCAGCCACGGCATCGGCCACGTCATCCTTTCGCCCGATTCCAGGAACCTCATCGCTGACGTCAAGGTCGCCCCCTTCGCCCTCTGGCCCGACGACCGCGGCTACTTCCTGGAAGTCGCCCGCATCGGGCAGGGCCTCGTCAAGGACTACCCCTTCGAAACCACCCAGGTCAGCGCCGCCCTCACCTATCCCGGCGCCATCAAGGCCTTCCATCATCACCAGCACCAGACCGACGTGTGGGCCGTCGTGCAGGGCCTTTTTCAGGTCGCACTGGTCGATCTGCGCCCCGCTTCGCCTACTTTCGGCGTCAAGAACACGTTGTATGTCGGCCAGATGCGTCCCTGGCAGATCCAAATCCCGCCCGGCGTCGGCCACGGCTACAAGGTCATCGGCACTTCGCCAGCCATGCTGGTCTATCTCACCGATCGTCTCTACAATCCGGCCGACGAAGGCCGCATTGCCCACAACGATCCGGGTATCTCTTACGACTGGGAACTACAGCACAAATGAGACTTTTAGTCACCGGCGGAGCCGGCTTCATCGGCTCCGCCTTCGTCCGCCTGGCCCTGCGCGAAAACTGGGCCGCCCGTTTGGTGAACCTCGATAAGCTCACCTATGCCGGCAATCTGGAGAACCTCACATCCATCGAGAGCGACCCGCGCTACCGCTTCGCTCAGGGCGACATATGCGACACCCCGCTTGTCGTTTCACTGCTCGAGGAAGAAAAGCCCGACGCGATCGTGCACTTCGCCGCCGAATCGCATGTAGACCGCTCCATCCTCGGTCCAGCGGCGTTCGTCGAGACCAACATCCGTGGGACGTTTTCCCTGCTGGAAGCCGCCCGGGCCACGAAACTGCCGCGCTTTCTGCATGTCTCCACCGACGAGGTATACGGTTCTATCGACGAGCCGCACGACGCCGACGAGGAGTATCCACTCAAGACGGCCAGCCCGTACTCTGCCTCCAAGGCCGGCTCCGATCTGCTGGCACTCTCCTACTTCACCACCTTCAAAATGGCGGTGACCGTCACGCGGGCGTCGAATAACTACGGGCCTTACCAGTTCCCGGAAAAGCTCATCCCTCTGATGATCTCCAATGCGCTCGAAGGCAAGCCTCTGCCCATCTACGGCGACGGTATGCAGGTGCGCGATTGGCTGTTCGTCGATGACCACTGCCGGGCGATCTGGGCGGCATTGACGAAAGGTGCGCCGGGCCAGATCTACAACGTCGGCGGCTCCCGGGCGCTGCCGAATCGAACGGTGGTGGAAAAGATCCTCGACACCGTCGGCCAGCCGCACAGCCTCATGACCACCGTCGCGGACCGCCCTGGCCACGATCGCCGCTATGCGATCACGACCGAGAAGCTCGAACGGGCGACGGGATGGCAAGCGATGATGCCGTTTGAGGAAGGCCTGGCGCTGACAATCAATTGGTACAGGGAAAACGAGGCGTGGATTGCGCGTGTCCGCTCGGGCGAGTATCAGAACTACTACGAGCAGAACTACCGGGGCCGCTAAGCGCCGGGTCCAAGGGGCCGCCCGCAGAAGCGGGTGAGCTTCCCGAGGGTTGTGGGGTGGAATTGGAGTTGCGTCCAGGAAACCCGGACCGTCGGGAGATACGGATCGGAGTCTGTCGTTGCCCCCGGCATCCCACCGGCGCCTGAGCACGCCTGCAACGATGGTTCCTGATGGTAGCAGGCAGTTGCGATACGTAACAGGCGAACTGCTCGACAGATGCGGACCTGTCGTCCGGCGAACCGCCGAATGTGACTCACCCCAAACGTGACGCGGTGGAGGCTGAGCCGCCCAGTGACTCAGAGGCGGTAGAAGCCGCGGGCAGTTGCAGATCTCATTCGGTTCGCTCGAGACAGCCGGTTCGAGGTACCGGTTTGTGGCCGTTTGTCCGCCGCGCTGCCGAAACCCGAGCGCGCCGGGCCACGTCGATTTGATGGGCGCACGTTGAATCAGTGTCCTCTCCAAGTAGCGGGATTGCGCCCGTATCATCGCTCGCGCGGGGACGGCGTCAATCCCACGCTGCCACGGATGAAGCGCATGAAAAGGGGGAGTCGGATCGGCATGTGTTCATTCAGTCATTGCAGGAGCAGGGCCGCTGGATCGATCTGAACAGCACAATGAAGGCGCAAAAGGCGGCGAAGGGCTACAACCCGTCCACGCGGAGGCGGCTCGCGGACGCGGTGCACACCTCACTTCCGGTGCCATCGAGATCGGTGTCGGTCGCAGCAAGGCAGGCGGGCAACGATGCAGCGTTGGGCTGGGCGTAGCTGGAAGCTTGGTGGTACTTGGATCCATTGTCGTCAATGTTGCCGACTGTTCTTGGTCCAGGCCATCTCGGGTGCCAGACAGTGCGCATGATGCGTCAGGCCGAACAGCGCAACTTGGCAATTCCAAACAGGTTTTGCCAAAGCGCACAGTTCAGTGCAAGGTTGGCGGGCAGCCGCGCGACGGTTCGAGAGGAATGAGGAGGGCATGGGCGGATGTGAACCTGGAAGGAAGTGTGGTTCGCCGGTTGGACCAGCGGCGCCGTATGCTGTGGTTGCGCCGTCCATGGCAAAACGAATTCCTGGCGGCGAAGCACAAACGCAAAGGCGCCCCGCGATACCGACGGAACCGACAATGGGCCCAAGCGGAGGGGCGAGATCGCTCCACCAGCACGCCGGAGGGTGACGAGCAGCGAGGACGATGAACTCGCGCTGGCCCAACACTTCCTCGGCCCAGGCGATGCGGAGGATCCTCTCGACGAGTTGGAGAACCAGCGGGGCTGGCGGCTCGTCACCAGAGGCGATCATCGCGGCGTGCTTCTGTTGACCCTCGCGGCAATTGAGCAGCGATTGAGAGACCCGATCACCGATTTCGACTCTGCCAGAGCCCCGGGATTGGTAGGAACTCTCCTCCCGGCCTCAATTTGTGTAGATTTTTTCATCAAGTGCGAATCTCTACTGGACCTGCCATAAAGTTCCTGAAAAATGCGCCGATACACATAGTGGAGTGTTCCATGCCTAATAACTTCGTGGCTGTGGCCCGCATCGCCCAACTGATGGCAATCTTGGGTGCAACATCGTATGCGGCCGATCTCTTTCCGCTCTACCAGAAAACTACCTGGCAACTGGCAAGTCCTGGAATTCCTAACAAGCTAATCATCAGTTCAGAATCCTATGAAGACTTCACCACGGTCCGTCGCGCCCGGTTGAAGATAGCGAGTCCTTGGGTTTCATACGCACTCATTGTCCGGTCATCCGATAGCGGCGTTAAGTTAGAGGGGTTCGGTTGGGATCAGCTGATGTCGCGCTACTCCGAACCGGAGCCGTTCTTCCCGGTTGGTGCAGTGGGCACGAAGCTGAAAGGCGATGCAGTGCAGGCTACGCTGACATCAACGACGGCCACAGTTACTACCCCGTCCGGAAAATACACCGGAGTCAGCATTTATGAGGTAATTTTTAACGGATCCGATCGCCAGATTTGGTATGTGAAGCCGGGTATCGGAATTGTGCAGTTTGGCGAAGGCCCGTGGGCATTCAAGCTGGAGTCAGTGGCCCTCGCCGGGACCCCGGCGCCCGCCATTCCTGCGGCTGCACATGCTTGCCCGGCAATTGGAGCCGAGCCAAATCCGGCCGCGACGACCGATTTCTCTGCCGCAGCCAGAGAGACCGCCCAGGCGAAAGCAGTGCAGATGGGTGCCAATCACGTTGTCATCAGCACTAGCTGGATCGCCCTCGAACCAGCTCCCGGAAAATACGATTTTGCGCTACTCAAAGAGTCGATCGATCGTGCCGTCAGGTACGGATTGAAGGCCTCCGTGATTCTCAAGACCATCGACACCAGCAGAGCCTCGCTGCCGGCTGACCTGGCGGGAAAGGCATGGAACGACCCCATCGTGATCGCGCGCTTCCAGGCGCTTCTCAACCAACTCGTCCCACTTCTGAAATCCCAGGTCAAATGGCTGCACCTGGGCAATGAAGTGGATGCGTACCTGTCGTCGCGTCCAGCGGAAGTGGCGTCCTATCAGCAGTTCTTCCAAGCCGGCGCTCAACTGGTCAAAATACTGCGTCCGGACCTCCCCGTCAGCCTCGTATTTGCCTACGACACCTATCGCCAGACCAACTCGGTCTTCACGGCGCTGCAGGGCGGACTTCCGCACATTGCATTCACGTACTATGCCGTCCGTTCGCCCACGGCCTTGAATGCCTCGATGCAGCGTGGCAGCGAGAATGCACCGCTGGATCTTGCCGACATGCTTTCGGCGGCACAGGGCCGGGACCTGGTCCTCAGCGAGGTTGGCTACAGCAGCGCTACTGAAGCGGGTAGCACACTGACCCGTCAGGCCCAGTTCTATACCAGCATGTACTCGGCGGTCCAGACCGCAGGCCCGCAGATCAAGGCGTTGAATTTCGCGTTTCTGAGCGACATCCCGCCTACAATCGCCACCCAACTCGGCACGGTGTTCGGAGCAGGAAACACCCTCTTCGTCAAGTGGCTCGCCGCCCTTGGCATCACCAATGCCAGCGGCGTCAACAAACCGGCAGCAGAGTCGTTCAGCACAGGTGCCTTGCTCTTTCGTAGCGGACCGGTTTGCCGCTAGAGGCTACTAGCCACACCATTGAGAATGCCTCCACTCGGACCGCCGCAATTCGGCGGTCCGAGTGGAGGCAATGAACTTCGCAAAGTGGCGCGCGACGCCTATATGGCGTGGCAGGGCAGCCGCTCCTCCGTGACGTGCCAGTATACCGGCAAGGAACTCGGGGTCCGGGAAGATGGCCCGACGTGGAGGTCCGCTGCAACGCCAACCCGATCGCCACGCATCGTCAGGCAGCGCGGCGGCGGGAAGTAGTCAGGCAGGCTAACCATCACGACTGCATTCCCTGAAGCGCAAAGCGACGTGGCGGCAGAACTCTGCCCCAGATCCGGGAGCGAGCGCCGGAGGCGGAACCACGCCTGCTAAATACCTACGAACGTCTGGCCCTGGAAGGTGTGCCGTGATGTCCATCGAGCAGCTTCACGCAACCCTGTGCACGCTCGGCGGCAACTGGCGCAACTGCCCCAACTCCAGCCAGCAGAAACAAAGAATTGGCGCCCCACGATTCCGGCTTCCAATCGGTTTCTCCATCGGGCACAGACTCGGAATACTCAGGAGATGCCGGCGGATCCACCGCTATGCCCGCTTGCCTTCCGGTGGGATCGCCACGTTTTGCCTTCCGGTCTGAGGTTTTGGACCCGCCCGGAGCCGCCCCGAAGGATCGCAGGCTAACGGAGCAAGCGCCGGATCAGGTTCTACTGTGCCGGTCCGGGTGCGAGACCGGCGGCGACGGCCTTCCAGTCGAGGGCCTCGACTGTTTCCACGTTGAGGTGATGGTAGATGTACCGCTCGGAGCGGTCGAGACCACGACGGACCGTTTGGAGGGAGGTCCAGTAGCGTTCAACGGAGATGAGGCGGCTGGCGCCTGGGCGCGCGCCGTCGATGAAGGGCGCGACGGCCACGATGGGGATACAGGCCGGTGTCTCCGGCAGGACGGGCTGGGGAATGCCGCTGTCTCGTGGATGGACTAAATGGCAGGCCGGCAGTGGCTTCTGTCCGGCAGTGAGGGCGGCGAAGGCCTGGCGGGCTTTAACGAGATCCTGTTGGAGCGGGCCAATGAGGCGGTTGGTGTCGGGCGACGCTTCGAGCTTGAGCCGTTCCTCTTCCTGGGCTTCGAGGCGGCGGAGTTCGGTCTCGCGGTAACGGATCTGTTCGGGGGTGCGGGGGCGGTTCTTCGTGTAGGATTCGAGCGAGCTGGCAATGCGGGTTTCGAGGGCGGCGCGGCCTGCGGGAGTAATGGCGGCGTCGTATAGTTCGCGGGCGCGCTTGAGGGCAGGGGCGGCGGTGGCGATCTGCTTCTCTAGGCGGGCGATGGCGAAGAGGTGAAAGCGCTCCTGGGTGATGGGGGCGAAGAGTTCCTTGCCAGGCGGCAGGATGACCAGGATGCCGGAGACTTCCGCGCTGCCGTAGCCTTGGTAGACAGGGAAGCCCTGGACATCGGCGAGTTTGGGCGGCACAGGGTAGAACGAGCCGCGGGAGTCGCTCCAATGGGTGCGGTCAAATGCATCTTCCCGGACTCGGTTCAGGTAGAACAGGAGATGCGAAAGTTCGCCGGCGGGGCGCAGGCCGCTACCGGAGATGCGCACATCCTTTGGGGGCCAGAAACCGACCATGAGGACCGAGCCGGGCGGCTGGCTGGACACCTCGGGAGGTAGGAAGGAGAGTGAGGCTTTGGGGTAGACGCCGGGCGGAGGATTCAGCACGGGAAGCACCCGGATGCGTTCGAGGATGGCGCGGAGGGCTTTATCGTGCGAGGCGGCGACAGGGTTGGACCGAGCCTCGGGCATGGCCCCGGCAGCCATCCAGCGCGGAGGGCCGAGCGCCGCCACCGATTGCCCCCACGCAGCGGAGGCGACCACCCAGAGAACGAAGATTGCCCTGTTCATTCTTAGATGGTAGTCCAGCATTGCCGGAGGTGTACTGGCGATCTGAGTTTGGCTCCCCGGCATGGATTCGAACCACGATTAAACGAACTCCTAGAGAATCAGCAAGTTGTTGATTTTACAAAGGCCTAGATCTCAGGAATCGCAGGAAAACGGCGCTTCGTGTACGTGGTTTGTACACGGATCTCTGATCGAACGCGCGACGTTCAGCTTGGGAAGCTGACCCTCGTTTGTAAATAAAGAACATGGCGTCAATGGCGTGAATCCTGGCCCATAGAGATGCATGGAGTTTCAGCAACTTAGCGAAAATCCGGCCTTAACGCATTAATCGCAGTAACGCGGAAGGCCCTGCTTTGAGCCCTCAAAACTAACGCCTCGAAACCCTCGCTCAGAGGCCGTCCGGACAGCTTCCGGCGCGGCGCGAGGTGATCGCAATTGGACCCAAACGCTCGATGTGTGCCCGAAGGGGTAGGGAAAATCCTGGCCCGGACTCGAGGAGATCTCCTGCTCTCCAAACAGAAGCTCCGGCGCGTGGACGGGATCCACCTGGTGAGGGAGAGACGCGAGCAGGGCAATCAACTTCTGGGCTTCAGTTCGCGCCCGTTCGTCCTTTGCGGGCTGCCGATTCGACGACCGCCGCCGGGGCAGATTCTCTATGAGCGCCGGAATGGGCATTTCACGCTCCAGGTCACCGGCCACCCGGAGTTTGGGCTACCGTTCGGCCAAGACCGCCTGGTCCCGATCTTCCTAGCGACACTTGCTGTCCGCCAACAATCCCAGACCATCCGTTTCCGGTCTGCGGCGGAGATGCTGGACAGCTTTGGAATGGCGAAGGGTGGGAAGGAGTATCGGCGCCTGGTGTCCGCCTTTGAGCGCATCTTCGGCGCGACGATCTTCTTCGGCACTGAGTCGATGAAAGCAACTGCGCGGGTCGTACATCGGAGTCGCTTCAACTTCATGCGCGAGGCCCGGATCTGGTACAACCGAGACCCGGATCAGAGTGTCTTGGGAGAGCAGTTTGAGAACGTGATCGTGCTCAGCGACGAGTTCTACGGCGAGATTGCAGCGCACCCGATCCCGACCGACATGGAAGCGGTGAAACTGCTCGTCGCCGCGCCGCTGTCCTCGATCTCTTCATGTGGCTCACTTACCGCTGCTTTACCGCATTGACTTGTCGATGAACCTCAATGTTGTCCGGGCTTGGGGTCCGCCCCTGCGAGTGGACTCGCGGGGCGTTTCGGCGCGGAGTTGGTGTCAGTACCAGCGGACCCTGGATTTCGTCTCGGGGTGCTTCACCGCCGTCAGTCGAGCTGGTGCAGACAGCGCACGGGACCTACCCTTCCGCGGGTTCGCAGCCGCAGTCGAATTGGGACTCGGCCAGGTCCTGCAATACCGGCAACGCGATTGGTGGCCTCGGCATCTCGCCGCTGCGTATAGCCAATGCCTCCGAAGCGAGGATTAGATACTCGACATCCGAAGGAATGAACTTCTCCGCCAGTGTGGATGCCATTCTGGCCAGGTGCTCACTCAGGAAATGCTCCGCCGCCTCGTGGGTCACTGCCGCATGATCCTCGTCGCCTTCGGCGAGGGCATAGGCCTCCTTCAGCTTGAGAAAGGCAATGAATCCGGCCTCGACGGCGACGTGATCCGGCGCTTCGACGAGCGATGATTCATAGGCGAAGGCCTCGTAGTGGGCGCAAAGTTCGGCGATCAGGTAGCCCAGCTGGATGTTGTCGAAGTAGCTCGCTTCACGCGGGCTGGCTGGGCCGCCAGGGCCAAAGATGGAATGGTAGAGCTCCTCACTCGCCTCCTCCAGTGCCGCCTCCGCTGCGCGTTTGAGTTTCTCGTCAGCGACCTCCGCGCCGAGCGCGGCCACCTGCTCGCGCCATTCGGGTGATGGCTGTTCGAAGAGGAGTCCGATCAGGCGCCACT
Source organism: Bryobacterales bacterium (assembly GCA_016721425.1). Lineage (GTDB taxonomy): Bacteria > Acidobacteriota > Terriglobia > Bryobacterales > Bryobacteraceae > Paludibaculum. The sequence goes on from JADKID010000008.1 coordinate 161,868, forward strand.
CGGCCGATTGGCGGGCGAGGTCGAGGACTCCGGGTTCCACGGCGGTCACTTGGATGACTCCTTGAGCGAGAGCGGGATCCAGCCCGTGCGCATTTTGCGCGCGCCGGCTTCCTGTTGCGATCCTTCCCAAACGGCGAACGCGACCTGAGACCGCACCTTCGGCGACAGGCCATCGGGGAGACGACGCTGGATCACCACGGCCCATCCCTCTTTTGTGCGCTCACCTCGCCCGGTGGACGTGCCGGCGGCGTTCGGGCTCAGTGAGCCGGGGCCGCTTGCCAGCAGGTCTTCCACGGGCGACTTTCTGGGGCCGACGCGGCGATTGCCGACGGCTGCCGCCGGCGCATATCGCTTCGCCATCTCGGACTGCACCGTGGAGCCTGGAGCCAATGACTGGGCCTCGAAGGGATAGTGATCGACGGCGGCGTTGGGATATACGTCCCGAATCGTATCGCCACGCCCGTTCACATAGGCCTGCCAGTCGGCACGCCACATGGTGATCTCCACGCCGCGCGCGGCCTCGCCCATCTGCGGCGCCGGCGCATCCTTCTCCGTCTTCTGCGGCAGTTGGACGGCGCACGAATCCACCATGCGTCCTGGACTGGATTGATCGTCCCTGGTGGCGTCCATCCAATGCAGGCGGAAGGCGACCTCATTGCCGCTGGCGACGGCTTGCACGCGCACCTCTGCCGTGGATGGCTTCATCAGCCGAGGCTCCACGAGATCCTGTAGCAGGAGCTTGGCAGCGTGTACCGGCGCGTCGCGCCAGACGGCGTCGTTCGGATCCAGCGTGAGCTTGGCAGCCGGAACGATCTCGACATCATTGGCAACGCGCGGGGCGCGGCTACACGCGGCGCTGAGAATCAGAATCGGAAAGACAAAATGACGGCGTCGCATGGCGGCTATCCTCTACGGGCAGTTGATTCGCACGAGTTGCTGCTTGGGGTCAAAGGCTGGACGGATGACGACCGGTTCCTTGACGGGCACCTTTACGAGTTGCTTGCCCTGATCGTCGCTGGCCGACACCCAGTCGCCCTGGCGATTCCAATGCGTCATCATCGATTCCGTGCAGCCGAATAGGCAGAGCAGCGCGGCCAAGTCCGGATCGTTCTTGGCGTTGCGATATGCCGCGACGGCGGCGTCGGCGCCGGGTCCGAACAGTTGTTGCCGGAACGAGGACGGCACGTTGACCGGCGGGATGTAGTAGACGTTGGGCTCCAAGCCGTACTGCGGGAATAGCGGCAAAGCGATCTTCTTGACGTGCACGAGGTAATCGATCGGGTTGTCGCCGCGCGCCTTCTCCGGCCTGTTGATGTAGCCTGCCATGCGGATCTTGCCGATGCAGTTGACGAAGCACTGCGGCTGCATGCCCTGCTCCATTTTCGGATAGCAGGCGATGCATTTTTCCGACGTGCCTGTCATGGGGTTGAAGAACACCTTCTTATACGGGCATCCGCGCACGCACTCCTGATAACCGCGGCAGCGGCTCTGGTCCACCAGCACGATGCCGTCCTCCTGCCGCTTGTAGATGGAGCCACGCGGGCACGATGCCAGGCAGGCCGGATTGGAGCAGTGGTTGCAGATGCGCGCCAGATAGAAGAACCACTGCATGTGAGGCAGCGACATCAGCGCGCCGTGATCCACCTGGCCGGCGCAATCGTCTTCGCCCACGTTCGGGTACGAGTAGTCCTGATCTTCCGGACGCCAGCCCATCACGCGCTCACCGGCGGGCGCGGACTCGAAGATGGTCTTGCCCTCATACACGTTACCGTTCCACTTGCCGGCTTCGAGCATGTCCAGCAGCTTCAAATCCCAGGCCTGCGGATAGCTGCCATAGGGCTTCGATTCGACGTTGTTCCACAGCATGTACTCCTGGCCTTTGCCGGAAGTCCAGGTGGTCTTGCAGGCCAGCGTGCAGGTCTGGCAGGCGATGCACTTGTTGGTGTCGAAGACCGCGGCAAACTGCTTCTGCGGCCGGCTTTCCGGATACCAGTAGGACATCTCACGGCCGAGTTGCCAATTGAAGACTCTTGCCATTATTGCTTCTCCTTCTTGCCGCCGAAGAACGCGCCGGCCAGGTACTTCTTCATCGCTTCCGATTCGTATCCGGGCCGGATGCCGTTGGCCGCCGGCCGCCACAGGCCCTTCTGGTCGATGCCGCCGGGTTCTGCCCGCGTGATCTTCACGAAAGACTCACGCGGCGCGCCGGTGGGGCAGTGGATATCTGGCATAAAGCCCTTGCCGACACTCTGGCCGAACATGTCCTTGCGGACCAGCGAGTCGGTCATCAATGTGGGCTTCAACCAGCCGCGCGTGCACGATTGGTGCGAGCCGGATCGGAACATCGCCTGGTAGTTCGTGCGCGGGTTCTTCGCTAGTCCGTCCGTCCTCGACTTGATACCTTCCATCGAGCCCGGCGTCGCCGTGTACATGTTGAACCACATGCGCGTGATGCCGCGCGGCGTACCAGGGTAGTAGCGCGCGCGGCAGAGGAGCCGGGCGAACTCCATGTTCTTCTTGTCCTTCTGCCAGCCGCGGAACGGGCGGTCTTCGGGGTCGGCGTCGATCCAAACGTAGTCGCCGTCCTGCACGCCGAGAGAGCGTGCGTCAGTCGGGTTGATGTCCACGTAGCCCTCAGCCACAAAGGGGCTGCGCTTGTCGTGGCGGTAGAGATCGCCGAAGGGTCCGAAGAGCACGGCGATCATGTCCGTATCGATCGGCATGGTGTGCGCGCCGTGGCGGTACTTCGGCGTGTGGAAGATGAACTTGTAGCCGTCCTTCATGAGAGGATGCGCGGTCTTCTTCGTCTCTGCCCAGGTCAGCACTACGTTCCGTCCGCAGCGAGTTTCGCAGCTCAGGTCGTCACGTTTGATGCCATAGGATTCCGGACTGTCGGGGCGCAACGCCTCGTGCTTCGGCGCTACGATCACGTTGGGCTCGTAGAAGGTGGAATCCACCGGTTCGCGGTGGACCGGCAGGTTCTCGCCGGCCGCGATGAACTCGTCCTCCTCGCGGTAGAACTCCAGCCGGCCTGTCTTGGTGTACCACGGCCGGGAATCGTAGACCTGCTCGTAGCCAACGACCTTGGGCGAGGTGCGAGTCTGGAGTATCGTCGGGACGCCCTTCGCGGCGAGGCTCTCCATTGCGTCGAAGTTGAATCCCTTGGCGTTGCTGGAGTGGTCCAGGATGCGTTGCAGGTAGACGCTGGTCCGGCCTTCGCGCACGAACTTCCACATATCGTTGAAGCGGTTATCCTTGGTGAGTTCGGCCAGTTTTGACGAAACCAGCGCCATCACCTCGATGTCGCCCATCGTCTGGAAGATGCGCTTCATGGGCGTGCGCGGGAACACCGATAGGAACTGGTTGGTGACCGACGCGGTCATGTCGGGGTGCTTCAACTCGGCCCAGCTATCGACGCCGAACACGACGTCGGCCCATTCGCAACTGGACGACCACCACCATTCGTTCACGGCGATCATCTCGATCTTCGGCAGTGCGTTGACCACCGTATTGAAGTGCCACTTCACGTTGCCGAGGATGGAATTGGCGTTGGCGAACCACAGCGATTTCGTGGGACAGGGCATGTGCGTTTTGCCGGTGAGCAGTTTCTTGCCGACGCGCAGCGGGTGGTCCTCGTGGTTGTAGTAGTGCGCGGACTCCGCGCGCCAATACTGCTTGGGCCGGGCCGGCTTGGCCGGATCGAGCTCGAGGTCGAACGGATTCTCGTTGATGTATTGCGGCGCGCCGTTGAAGAGAGCCGTGCGGTAGTTGCCGGCGTAGGAGCCGACATTGCCCGCGACGCGGCCGATGTTGCCGGTGAGCGCCGCCAGGAGCAGCGTGTCCCGGTCCTTGTTGTCGTTGTTGAAGAACTGGTTCGGTCCCATGCCGATCGCAAAGAGCGTGGTGCCCGGGTCTTTGGCGACCAGGCGGCCGAGCATCTCCACCGCGGCGGCCGGCGCCCACGTCAGCTCCTCGGTGGTCTTGGGGTCGAAGTGTGCGGCGTACTCGGAGATCAGGTCGAACACGGGCCGGCAGCGCACCTTCTTGCCGTCCTTCAGTGTCACCTCCACCGAGCCTTCCAGCAGCGGATCAACGATGTTGGAGTTCTTGCCGACGTTGTCGCGGGTGATGGCCTTCGGCGAATTCGAAACGCGGTCCCACCAAACGTTGTCGCCCCATTCCAGGCGCATCTCCTCGGACACAATCATGCGGTCCTGCGTGTGCGGCGCAGGTTGCTTCTCTCCTTTCTTCAGGAGTTGGGTGTTCTTCAACTCAGCAGCGACGCCGCCAAAGACTTCCGTGGCGCGCAGGTGTTTCAGTGTGTCCATGCGCACCAGCAGCGGCATGTCGGTCAAGCGCTTGACGTAGTCGGCGTCGTAGAGCTTTTCCCGCAGCACGACGTTGGCGAGGCCCAGCGCGAGTGCGGGCGTTGTGCCGGGCCGTACTACGATTACGTCGTCGCCCTTGGTCGCCGTGGCCGAATACTCACAAGCGATCACCACTACCCGCGTGCCCTTCAAGCGGGCTTCGGTGAGCCAGTGGGCATCGGGCATCTTGGTGGTGATCCAGTTCATGCCCCACACGACCAGCGTCTTGCAGTGCTCGACGGCGTTGAGATCGAACTCCACGGTCTGCTGACCAGTCACCATCGGGTGGCCGGGCGGCAGGTCAGTGTGCCACGAGTAGTTGTCGAACCCGCGCGCGCCCATCGCCTTGTCCGGCCCCACTTTGCGGATGTGCGCGTCCAGCAGCGCCATCGAGTTCGCCATGCGGTACATGCCGAAGATGCGAGTCATGCCCAGCAGCGGCATGCCGCCGCGGAACTTCGTCACCTGCGTGCCGACACCTTGTGTGGCTTCCACGACGGCGGGGTCGTAGTGCTGCTCGGTGAGACGACGCTTGCCCTCTTCGCCGGTGTAGGTTTCGGTGATGTTCTTCAGGGCGGAGGCCACGATCATGGCGGCCTGGTCGTGCGGCATGCGCACCCACGTATCGCGGCCGCGGTTGAAATACTTGGTGTCCGGCTTGCCGTCGCTACCGCGCGGGAAGCCATCGTCCACCCACTTCTTAAATCCGGTGCGGACCATGCACTGATTGACCCGGCGATCGCCATAGAAGCGGCGCGTCAAGGCTAAGCCCTTCTGGCAGATGCGCGGATCCCAGCGATGGCTGGCCTGGTTGCCGCTCTGGTCAGTGGCCTCGCCGTAACGCATGGTGGGTCCGATGCGGGTGATGACGCCCTGCCGCACATAGGCGTTCAGCAGGCAGTTGTGCGTGTCGTTGGGCGCGCAGAGGAAGGTGTACTTCGAGTCGTAATGCCAGAGGTCGCGGTAGGCCTTTTCCCAGCCGCGGTCAGGGTAGGATGCCAGTGGATTGGCCGGTGCGTCCAGACCCCACGCCCTGGTGCTGGATACCGCGAAGCCACCCAGGCCGGCGGCTGTGAGTTTGGCCAGAAACTCGCGTCGAGAGTTCTCGTTCTTCATGGTTGCTTCTTCTCCCACGTGCGAATAAACGCCACTACGGATTCGATCTCCGTGCCGGCCAGCGTGCGGCGTGCCGGCGACGGATCCAGGAATCCCTGCATGACAGTGCCGCGCCGTCCGCGGCCGATGGTCTCCACCAGGTAGGTGTCCGTGGCCGAGGCCAGCAGCACCTGATTGTTCAGCGCCGGTGCTTCGCCGCCTTCGCCCTGCGCCCCGTGACAGCCCGCGCAGGCGGACGCGAACAGCGCCTTGCCGCTGGCTGAATCGGCCTTGACCCAGCGAGGTGGGACGCTCTCCGGCTTGTGCGTCACGCCGCTCAAGGAACGGAGATAAGTGACAACAGCGCGGATCTCCTCCGGTCGAATTCCGCTCTCCATGTCGCCCCAGGCGGGCATCCGGCGCCCCGGCCGTCCATGCCGGATCGTGTTTGCCAGGAACTCATCGGACACGCGTTCGAGCAGATCGGGATTGGCGATCGACGGGAATGAGGCCAGTCCCGCACTTCGCACCCCGCTGCCCGCCAAGCCGTGACAGCCTGCGCAGAACGTGCCATACACGGTGGCGCCATCCACGGCGAACTCCCGCTCGCCGAATCGCAGGGCGCGCATTCGATCCTTCGGTACATAGCTGATGGGCAGTTCGCGGCGCCGCAGCGACAGGGTATAGAGCACCAGTTGCTCGATGTCCCGATCGCTCATTCCAAGCGACGGCATCTGCGAGCCCACGACGATGGACAGCGGTGAACGCAGGTGCTCCGCTTGCCAGTTGGCCAGCGTTGCGGGACCGTTGACGTGCGAGAAATCGGTCAGCCCTGGATCCTTGTAACCAGCCCGCGAGAGATCCGGACCGGAGTCGCCACCCACACCGCTGACTTTGTGGCAACCTAGGCAGCCGGCGGTGTGGAACATCGCCTTTGCCTCCACTAAACGCGATGCGCCCACGCAGGTCGCCAGGTAGGCGTCCAGGAGTGCTCGATCCTCGTCAAGGATCGTCGAAAAGCTCATTTTCCACGCCTTAAGGGGCGCTTTTTGCATCTTTTCGACGTGTTTTGGATACCATTCGCGGTCGTAGCCCGTGAGGCCCGCTTTCGAGAGATCAGGGCCCTCCATGCCGCCGCCGTCGGGGCGAATGGTTCCGCCGCGGCCCTCCACGCGGTGACACGCGTAGCAATCGAGTCGTTCAAACGCCGACACAGCCCGCTGGTACGGCTCGCGGGACGGCACATTGAGCGGCGCGTGGCAGGTGCCGCAACCGGCGTAGCTGTAACGCGCCGGCAGCATGGGTTCTGGCCAGAAGTGCACGTCGCCGTGCGACTCCGCCTTCTCCGTGGCTAACCCCTGCCCGCCGTGACAGACCGTGCATCCGTACTCGGCCGGATCGTGAAACACCGGCTTGTGCGGCGCCAGCAACTTTGCGCCCCTCACGCTCCCCTCGCCCGCGCCCATGGTGATGTGGCAGGAGACACAACGGTCTGTCACCTTGAGCCCAGGGTTGATCACCTGGCGCAGACGGACCTCGACGGGACCCTCATCGGAGACGGCAACGTTTTGAATGCGCCGCCACTCTTTCAGAAAGTGCTCGTCCACGGCCGAGACCATCAGCAGCGCCAAGTACGCCGAGGCTGGATACAAGCAGCAGGTATTTGTTCTTCGACATGGCGTTAGTGCTTGGGCCAATCGCCCGGCGACCAATAGAACACCCAGTTCGGACCACGGAAGTAGGTGCCGATGATGGTCAGCACCAGGAAGCCGCAGAGGAAACACGTGAATAGGCCCATGGCTCCAGCTCGTGTCGAGTGGTGCCGGCGGATCAGCCAGAGCGAGTAGAGCGCGTAGACGGTGGTGAGGATCGTCGCCGGATTGATGGCGGTGATGATGAGCTGCGGGATGTGCGGGAACCACTCGCGCAGCCAGCCGAAGCGGATGACGAGCGTCTCGACGAGCAGAGTGGAGCCGAGTCCCACGAAGATGGAGCGGCGCACCAACGGCCATCCGCCGGGGCCTCCGAACCATTGACCGGTGCCCTCCTTCTCGCGGTCGAGATAGGGGATGAGGCCGAGGCCGAGGAGCACAATGGCCGGCACGCCGATGCCGCCCATGAACGCTGAGAACGAGACCAACTCCTGCAAGCCGAGGAAGTACCACGGGGCTTTGGCTGGATTCTCCGGCACGTTCGGGTTGGCAAGTTCCTTGAGTGGCGCATCGGAGACGAGTGCGAGCGCGAGGCAGATGAGCACCGTCAGCATGAACACGCCGAGCTCGGCGTAGAACAGGTGCGGCATGGAGGGCACGGTGTTTTCGGGACCGTTGTTGACGGCGGGCGTGCGGCCTTTGACGATGGCGGCCAGTTGGTACGTCCGCTGCGGCGCCTCCGTGAAAATGGGGTAGGTGCCGGCAGGCGGCGGGCCGAGTCTTGCATCGGCGTCGGCCGGCCGAGCCAAACCGCCGTCTTTGCGGATGCGCCAGAAATGCACGCCCATCAAGGCGGCCAGCGCCAAGGGCAGCAGCATGACGTGCAGCAGGTAGAAACGGATCAACGCCTCCGGCCCGACGACGTCGGAGCCCAGGAGGAGTAGTTTCTGGATGCCACCCGGATCGAACCATTGTGTGATGCCGATGGCATCGGTGACTTCGCGCGGCGACTGCGCGATGTTGGAGCCGATGGTGATGGCCCAGTAGGCGAGCTGATCCCAGGGCAGCAGATATCCGGTGAACGACAGGCCGAGAGTGACCACCAGCAGGCCGAGCCCGATCAGCCAGTTGTACTCGCGCGGCTTGCGGTAGGACGCAGTGTAGAACGCACGAGTCATGTGTAGGATCACGGCCACTACCATGACGTTGGCCGCCCAGCGGTGGATATTGCGAATGAAGCGCCCGGTGGGCACGACGAAGTGGATGTCCTTCATCGAGTCGTAGGCCGCCTCCGGGAAGGGCTTGTAGTAGAACATCAGCATGACGCCGGTGATGAGCGTGATGAGGAAGGCTGATGTCGTCATGATGCCGAGCCCCATGGTGGTGCTCCAGCGCAGGGTCCAGCGATGGACTCGGACCGAATGCAGGTGCAGGAAGACGTTGCCGAAGATGAACGTGGAGCGGGTGCGGTCCGTGGCCGGAGTGCCGCCGCGGAAGGCGGTCTCGTAGATGTGGCGCGGTGCGGCTTTGAGATTTTCAGCGAACTCCCGCAAGCCGTCCGGTGGTTTCTCTGCAGGGGTCATGCTTGCACCTTCGTACCCGGCGGTACCGGGGCGCCCTCGTCGACAATCCAGTTGCCGCCGGTGTGGCTCACCTTCAGCCAAGGCAGGGCGCGGGGCGCCGGGCCGCGTGTGACCGACCCGTCACCGAGGAACTTGGAGCCGTGGCACGGACACTCGAAGCCTTCGGCGTTTGGCTTGATGATGCAGCCGAGGTGCGTACACACGGTGGAGATGGCGTGGACGCCTGCCGCATCGCGGAACAGGGCGACGGAGCGGCCCGGCGGCACGAAGGCCTCGCCGGCCGCCAGATTCTCCGGCAGCACGGCCTTGAACTTCTTGGATGGCGAACTCAGCACGGCCGCCTTCGGCATGCGCAGCATCCCCACCAGGGCCAGCAGGCACGCGCCCGCCGCGCTGGCCATCGCAGCCAGGCCAAGGACATCCCGGCGTGGAACCGCCTCCGGATCCAGTCTCGAGGGAGGTGGCGTAGTGGTGGTACTCATAGGCTTCTCCAGGTGGTTTGGAATGTGACGCGCTCCATCGTGATGGCATCCACCGGGCAGCGCATGGCGCAGAGGGCGCAGCGGATGCAGCGGTCTTCGTCTTTCAAAATCGCCGAGTTCTCGTCGTCGTAGGGGACTAGCTTCAGACACAACGTGGGGCACACATCGGCGCAGCCGCCGCACAATACGCAGCGTGCGCCGTCGAATACCGGCGTGACGCCGCAGTCCAGGCAGCGAGAGGCTTCGCGCATCGCCGTAGGGGCGTCATAACCCTGTTCCACTTGTACGGACGGGTGTTGAAATCTCTCGTGCGGCTCAGTGACCGGGATGGCTTGGCGGCGGATGGATTCATAGCCGCGCTCGCGCCGGTACTGTTCCAGCACCTGATAGGAAGTGAGAACCTCGGCCTGCAACTGGCGGCCGGTGAGGTGCCTGTAGATGGACCGTGCCACCGCTTTGCCAGACGCGACGGCGTCGATGATGAGCCGTGTGCCGTGGGCGAGATCGCCGGCGACGAAGATGCCGGGAACCGATGTCGACAGAGTGGACGGGTCAATCCTTGGCCAGCCCGGGCGCATGTACTCCAGGCCCACGCCATCCAGGAACGATACGTTGGGCGCCTGGCCCACGGCCATCAGCACGGTGTCGCAAGGCACTACCGCGATTTGCGCATCGTCGTAGACAGGAGAGAAGCGGCGGTTCTCGTCGTAGACGCGGAGGCAGCGGCGGAAGCGCACGCCTGTCACCGTGCCGTGTTCGTCGCGCTCAATCGATAGAGGGCCCCAGCCATTGCGGCGCTCGATCCCTTCCTCGTCGCCTTCCAGGATCTCCAGCGTATCGGCGGGCATCTCTTCCAGGCTTTCCAGCGAGGTGAGGCAGACCTTGGGTGCGCCGGGCAGGCGGGCGGCCGTGCGCGCCGTGTCGTAGGCGATCTGCCGCACCACGGTGCGCGCCACGTCGTAGGCAACGTTGCCGCCGCCGATGACGACGACGCGATGCCCGATGGCTAGTGGCTCATTCAGGGACACGGCGCGCAGCAGATCGACACCGCCGAACACGCCTGGGCCCTGTTCGCCTGGCAACCCCAGGCCACGCGAGCTTTTTGCGCCGACGGCCACGACGATGGCTGCATAATCGCGCTGGAGGTCTTCGAGTTGGACATCGCGGCCCGCTGCGGTGTTGCACCGGAGCTCGACTCCCAAAGCCTGGATGACGGCGATCTCGCGCTCGATTACCTCGCGTGGCAACCGGTAGGCCGGCACGCCGAGAGCCAACATGCCCGCCGGCACTGGCTCGCTCTCGAACACCACGGGACGGAAGCCCAGCAGGGCGAGATCGTGGGCGGCTGAGAGGCCGGCCGGACCGGCACCGATGATGGCCACACGCTGGCCGTCGGCCTTCTGGAAATTGCCTTCGGCCGCAGCGCGCAGCAACGCCGCCATCTCATCCACATCTGCCGCGACCGGCGGAGTGAAGTTCTCTATGTTGCGCAGGACGTCGAGCGGCGGCAGAGCCTCGGGGCCGGCGAACTCGCAGGCGAAGCGCTTGAGAGCGCGGATGGAGATGGGACGGTCGTTGGCGACAAACCGGCCATCATCATCCACACGCGGAACCTTGCCGCGCCGGCAGGCGGCCTCGCACGGCGCGCCGCACACCCGCCCGCAGATGGAGGCGAACGGATTGGGGCCTCGGGCGATCAGGTAGGCCTCGGCGAACCGTCCGTCGGCGATGGCGCGCACGTAGCCGCGCGCATCGGTGTGCACGGGGCAGGCCACCTGGCAGGAGATCAGTCCCTTGTGATAGCCATCACCGGGCACTTCGATCTGGAGCAGGTCCGATCGTGTCACGACGCCCGCCTTCCCTTCCACTGAGGCGTCACCAATGGCGGGACCGGAATAGGCGCAGCCAGTGCAGCAATGGTTGTTCTGTCCAGGAACCGTTCAAAAACGTCGCGGCACTCCTGCCATCCGGAGTGTGCCGCGCACTGGTCCGCTTCCTTGCAGTCGCGGCCGCAATCCAGGAAGCAGCCCTTTCGCCAGCGCGCGTGGTCGAAGAGGTTCACTACGTCGGTCAGCCGGATATGCGCTGCGTCCCACACGAGCTGATAACCGCCGTGGCTGCCGCGCGTGGCGTGGATCATGCCGGCGTGGCCGAGGAGACAGAGGATCTTGGAGAGGTAGTTCGGGGGGATGCCTGCCGTGCAGGAAAGCTGCTTGCCGGTGACGCTTCCGTTGCCGCCGAGGACGGCCAATTGGATGAGTGCCCGAACTGCGTGTTCCGCGGTAGCCGAGAGCATTGTTTACTTCTTCATGAACAACTATACAATTGCCCCGGCAGATTGCAAGAGAAAAGTTGAGGAAGTTGAGTGGTGCGTCGTTCCTAGACGGTTTTGCGCTTTGCAGGACGGGCTCTTTTGAAGGGAACGCCGGATATCTTGTCCAGCGTGGTGCCCTCGAGGAAGTGGACTAACTCCGCTTTGACGCTCTTCCATGCCATGTGGGCCGTACACGGATCGCAGTCTGAACACTCGGTTCTTACACCCAGGAAGCACGATTTCGGGGCGACCTGACGATCGAATAACCCGACCACCTCGATCAGATGGATCTGATCCGCGGGCCGGCTCAGGCGATACCCGCCGTTACTACCACGAGTCGCCTCCACGAGCCCCGCGGCAGCCATGGTGATCATGATCTTGGAGAGGTAGTTACCGGGGATCTGCGCCAGGCGCGCCATGTCTTTGCCGAGCACGAGACGCTCGGCTGGTTCAGAGGCAAGAACGAGAAGAGCGCGCAGAGCGTATTGTGCGGTCGTGGAGAGCATGGGATGGGGCGAACTCCAAATTTAGCAGACGGGGGACTAGCGGGCGATTGCCGACAGATAGGCAGCCATGTCACGATAGGCGCGCTCCGGCGTGGTGGCGCCGTCCCAGCGCTGCTCGAATACGCCAAGGAATCCAAACTCACTGAACATGCGCTGCTTGACGTCGCCTTCATGGACCGAACCCGCTGGTTTCCAGCCTGGTCCGCGAGCCCGGACAGCGGCATCCAGCATTGCGGAGGCGTGCGCCTGGTCCTTTTGTCTCCACGCGACGTAGCCCCGGAAATAGAAGGCGTTGGCGGCGCGTGAATTGGCCTGGCAGGCGTGGGCGAGTAGTTTTTCGGCCTCCGCGTCATCGCCCAGGGCGAGCATCACTTCGCCCAATAACACGAGTGTGCCCGTCTCCTCCGAATTGAGCCGTAGCGCATCATTCAAAACCTGCCGGGCGCGTGCCAGTTGCGACCTCGAGGTCGCGGAGGAGGCCAGGATCTCGCCCTTTCGCTGGAGCGCGCGGTGGCTCTGCGCATTGACACGGATCAAGGAATCGAGTTCCGTGATTGCCCCCGGCACATCGCCCGAAGCGGCGAGGCAGTTGGCCAGATAGTAGTGCGAGTCCTCATGTCCGGGATTCATGGCGAGAGCTTCGCGAAACAGTTGAGTGGCGTGGGCGAAGTTCCGGTCGCGTTTCATCGCGTCCATCGCGGCCCGTTGAGTTTCCCAGAAACGAACCAGCGCCTGGTTCTGAGTTGCCATTGGCCGAATCCCGGTCTCGCCCTGGGTGACCTCCCAGATGCGGTTCGCCTCAATATCCTTCCAGGTTTCGACAGGGCCGCCGAGCCACCGCACTTCGAGCCGGTCGACTTTTGTTGCGCCGCCGAGCCCGATGTGGACTCGCCGCGAATCCTGCGACAGATACGATGAGCTGGTCACGGTGCGGCGCAGTGGCTTGCCGCCGACCCAGGCGACCACCACCGCTCCGTCGCCGAAGCCCAGCGGCGCACCGCTGCCAGAAACGCGATTGTGCAGGCGGAACTCGACCCAGTTACCGTGTGGGACATCGTTGCGCAAGAGGCGCACACCTTCGCCATGATCCACGATGGCGATGTCCATGGCTCCGTCGTTGTCGAAGTCCGCAACCGCGAGGCCGCGGCTCACGTGCGGTTTCGAGAGGGAGAGATTCCAGGGCGCCAGATCGTGGAAGTACTCCCCGTGCCCGTTCCAGAAGAGGAACGACGGCATTGGAGCGAGGCTGCGTGGTGACTTATCCTTCTCCTCAAACGTGCTGCCATTGGCGACGGTCAGATCGGGCCAGCCGTCGGAGTCGAAGTCCACGAAGCTCGCGCCCCACCCGATGGACTGCATCGAAGGCTGCCCGACGCCGCGCATCTCGGCAACGTCGGTAAAGTGCAGTTCCAGCTTCTTTCCGCCAGCCTCTTTCTGTTCAGAAAGCAGGGACTGGTAGAGTGCGTATTGCTGTGCGATCCAGTGAGAGATGAACAGATCGTCGTCGCCGTCGCGATCGAAGTCCGCCGCCGCCAAACCCATGGATCCGCGATATTCCTCAACCCATGCGCTTCTGCCGGAATCGACGAACCTGCCCCGCCGGTTGAGGTAGAGCTTGTTCTCTGAGATATCGTTGGCGACATAGAGATCCAGCCAGCCGTCAGCGTCGAAATCGTGCCACAGCGCGCTGAGGCTCCGCCCCTCGGGGTTGGAGACGCCGAGGCTTTTGCCGGCCTCGGTGAACGTGCCGTTGCCGTTGTTGCGGAACAGGAGATTTCGTTCGGGCTCATAGGACGCCGGGTTCAGCGTGAACGGCACTTCTTTCCCGAACTGCTTGGTGTTGCTCGCCACATCACCTTTGCCCGGCAGGTATTTGACGTAACCGCAGATGTAGAGATCCTGGTAGCCGTCGCGATTGTAGTCGCCCCACGATGCGCCCGCCCAGAAACCGTTGGGGGATGGCATCCGCTTGTCCTGGACCAGTTGTCCGCGCTCGTTCCGGTAGAGCAGGATTGTGTCGTAGCCCGTGATCACCAAGTCCAGCCAACCGTCGTTGTTGTAGTCCGCCCAAGCGGCGCCCATCCCGAGGATGCGCGTATCCGGGAAAGCTTGCACCGTTTCAAAGCGCCCGTCCCCCAGGTTGCGGTACAGGAGTGACGGCGCCCTCTGCGCGGGCGGCAGATTCAGCGCGCCGCCGCCACTGACGACGAGCAGATCGTCGAACCCGTCGTTGTCATAGTCTCCCCAGGCGACGCCAGAGCCCATATCTTCGGGCAACTGCGAGGTGCGGGCACCCTGAAACTGACGGAATGAATCGAGCCCGGCGAGCTTCGTAACATCGGTGAATCGCGGCTCCGGCGCACCCTGCGGGAGCTTGCGCCCAGGATCCTGCAGCGCATCGGATGTCCTTGCCGTGACGGCGATTCGTGCCGGTTCCGCGGCGGAGGTGGACTTCTGGGCGGCCCGGTCGCTGATGGTGCTGGTAATGTCAGTGGACGCTTCGCCTGGTTTGTACTCTTCCGGCTCGGAGTCCTTGCGGATGCGCCACGAAACCAACACGCCGATCAGTATCAATGCCGCCAAAGTCGCCGATGTCCACAACACGCGGCGGTGCCGTCGCGAGATGGTCTTGTGGCGGGCCGGAGATGGTTCTAGCGGCATGCCGTGGAGTCTCCGGAGGGCGACACGCAAACAGTCGTCGTCGCGGAGGCAATATCCACCACGGGTGCCGTGAGCCCAGCCTTCTCGCCCATGACGTAGTTGAGGAGAAACTGATCGATCTTGCGGTAGTGCAGCGTGGCGTCGATCTTGAGCGTGCCGGGACGCGCGGCGGGTACGGAGAAGTCGCTGGCAGCGTCTGCCGCCTTCCCACTCTGGCTGGGACCGCCGGACGGGCACATGACCTTGTACTCCACAGTGTCTGAGTAGCCGGGGAACAGGGACCGGCGGTAGCGGACACCAACCATCTCCCAGAGATTGTGGCGGTCGATCAGATTGCCGTATTGATCCACGGGCTCAGCCTTAAACAGGAACGTCCCCGGTTCGAGAAAGTTGCGGCTGTCGCGTTTGCCTGATGAAAAGACGGTTTGGCCGCGATCGTCCTTCACGTGGATCTCCACCCAGCTTTGGATCATGTCGAGCGGGCCCGTGGGATAGTCGTGGCCCACCTTGTTTGACACCAGCACCACGCGGACGGGGAGTTTGGCGCCCGGCGCGATGCTCTTCGGCGTCTCAATCCGGATCCTCACGATCGGGCCGTCGCTCCATTTCTGTTTGATTTCCGGGATCTCGACCTGGCCCTTGAGCCACTGATTGGTGAGCTCGGCGTGCTTCTCGCCGTCGTCCAATTTGAGCAACGCAGGTACGAAGTTGTTCGCTCCCAGAAAACGATGGCTGCGGTGCTTGCCGTCGGCCGAGGTGCGGTTGTAGTCGGTGAGATCACCGGCGGCGGGATCGGTGGACTTGATGAGAGGCATGTGGCATTCGCGGCATTCCACCGTGGTCTTCGCATCGCCCTTCTTGTTCCAATGGCTGGCAGCCCAGTTGTCGTACTGGTTTTGGAGCTGGACCCAGCCGACGCGGTTCACCTGCTGATCGATGAACTGTTTGTGGCAGGCCGCGCAATACTCCGGCTTCTTGAAGACGCGCCGGCTCAGGGTGTTGTGCTTGGCCGGCCAGGTTCGAATCAGGAAATTTCGCGCCACCGCGCCGGCGGTACGGTCGGCGCTCCACTGCCACAGGTATTCAGTGGGCTGCGCGAGGGTGTAGTTGGCGTTCCCCTGAATGTCGGTCTTCTGAATGGCATGGCAAGCCACGCAGGAGATGCCTTCGTTGTAGCCGAGTTGTCCGGTCAGATTCTCCACAAAGATATTCTTGGTGCCGGAGAACAGCGAGATGGGGTCGTGGCAGCCGCCGCAGTAGCGCGTCGATTCCGGGCCATTCTGTTTCGCCATCACATTCTGGATCCCGAGGAAGATGGGGTCCATGGCGGCATAGCGGTGCGCGCTGGGCTTCCACTCTGCGTAGATCTGTTCGTGGCAACCGCTGGAGCCACACGTTCCGGAACCAGCCATGGTGCGAGGATCAAAAGCGCCGTTGGTTGCAGTTCGCGCGAGGCTGGGCGCGAACGGCTTGTCCTTACCGTAGAGGAAGCTGTAATCGGAGGGGAATTCGTTGCGGTATTTCGTGCCGGCGTAGGCGAGTGTCAGTGCGGCGACGGCGCACAATCCGACGAGCGAAAGGGCGGCGGAGACGCGCAGCCATGCTCCGGCCGCGTGCGAGTACTCGGCGCGCCGCCGCAGCCAGGCGATGACGATGTGCGGAATGCCGGCGGCGAGCGTCAACAGAGTCGAGACGAGATGGGTGTACCGCAGCCATGGAGCGGTGCGCTCGCCCAGCAGGCCCTGCCACGTAACTGCCAGGCCGGAGAGGACGCAGACCGCGAGCGCGCCCAGGCCGACGTAGCCCAGCAGCAGCACATCCGAGAGTGCCTGGCCCCTGTAGTCACTCCAGTGCCGGACAAGATACCAGGCGAAGGGGGCAAGGGTCAGTAGGCCGATTATGGTGTGCGCCAGAAGCCCCCACTCGATGGCCGGGTGGAACGGCCCGAAGGTGATGGCCAGCCCGGAGACGAGTTCGAACAGTAAAATGGCCGCGGCCGCCTTCGCGAGAAAGGCGGCCCAGCCGGTGTGGAGTTTTCCGGGAACGGTGGGTTTCTGCACGCAGGTTCCTCTCGGGATCGCTCTAGATCAGGTGGGAGAGCGATTGCCATTTGCCTCGCGATGTGTCGCCGGCCCAGGGACGCCACGCCATGTGGATGGCGTCGTCAGCGCAAAGTCCGATACAGTGCTCTTCACTCCCGCAAGTCTCTGGTAGTGTGAGGACTGCCAGCGAACCAACCATCTCGAGGCACTTCGGTCCGCAAGCGTCGACGCAGAGCCGGCAGCCGGTACACTTCGCGTCGTCGATGATGGGCATCCACTTGTGAGTCAACTCCATGGGGGATCACCTCGAACCGGCACGCTGGCAGCTATCTCTTTTCGAGCGCGATGGCACGCGGAAAGAGGATGTTGTTCTCGAGATGGATATGGACATGCAGGTCCGCCGCAACTGCCTGAATCCCCTCGTAGAGTGCGCGAACGGTGCTGCAGGCATAGGATGGAAGCTCGAAGTCGCGTGTGAGTGAGCGGATCTCCTCCAACGCTCCGCCCGCCTGCTCGTGCTCGCTCTCCATCATCTTGATGGGATTAGCGATGGAGCCGAACGGCACCCGCGGCACCGGCTGGCCGGCCGCTTCGGCACGGCTGTACTGGTCGATGAAGGGGAATAGGACTTCTTCTTCCTTGTGCATGTGCGCGTCCATGTCCACGTAAAGGTTCCGATACACCACTGCCATTCGTAGCAGCATCTCGGGATCGCGAGCGCCGTGAACGGCTAGCACCTTGTCCATGCGGTTGCTGATCGCCGGCAGTTCGCGCTTCAGGAACTCGTGGTGCGTGGCGAGGATGTGCTTGACGAGGTCGCCGAGCGGCGCCGTCTGCCAGTCCCGGTCCTCTTCGCCGAAGGTCCGTGCCTGTTGAATCTCCTGCATTACGTCGGCTGGTTGCAGTCCCTTGGCGAGGCACGCCTCGTCAAATGACTGCTTCCCGCCGCAGCAATAGTCCAATCCGTGCCGTTCCAGCGTGGTCACTGCGCTGAGCGACGTGGCGGCCACGTCGGCCAGAGTCTTGGTGGTTGTCATCATTGTTATCAATCGCCCTTCCTGGTCTGATGTTGGCGCCTGCGGCGGTTCCAGTCAGTGACCACAATCACAAACCGTGAATCGGCTCTTGAGACCCGTTTCACCATCAGACGCCGAAGGGCTATCACTTCCGGCGATGGGTTGCCACTCTTGCAGCGATTCTGTCCAACACGAGGAATACCGTACTCCGCGCTGCCGCGCCGTGGAGCGTTTCACCCCGGAGAATCGCATCCGGCGATTGTTCATACGGACCGGATCCGATATCTCCGCGGCAATTCAGCAGGAGTTCGTCGATACCCACGCTTGTCACTTCGAAATGAAACTGGAGGCCCAGCGCCATTGGATGTTCAAAGGCCTGAACGGCGCATCCCTCGCTCCCGGCTAGATGCAAACAGCCCTCGGGGAGGTCATACGTCTCACCGTGCCAGTGCAACACGGTCAACTCCTCTGGCAAACCATCTAGTAGGCTCCCCGTTACTGTCTCCAAACGCAGCCACACGGGCAGCCACCCGATTTCCTTAACCTCATTCCGATAGACACGCCTCCCCAGACACTCCGCCAGCAACTGTGATCCCAGGCAAACGCCGAGCACGAATCGCCCCACTTTAAGACAACTCGCGATCAGCGCCTTTTCGCCTGCCAGCCAGGGATACAACTGCTCATCGTGTACGCTCATTGGCCCGCCCATAACGATCAAACAGTCTAGTTCTTCTACGTCGGGCACCCAAGATCCATGGTGAGACTCTGAAGCTCGGCTTCGTTGTCGCCGAGCGAACCGTGGCTCGCTACCTGCGGCGCATTCGGCGTCGTGGTGACCCTGCAAAACGGTGGCTTGCCTTCTTGCAGAATCACCGTGAGCTGATCGTCGCGTTCGACTTCTTCACAGTGCCGACTATCACATTCAAACTGCTGTACTGCTTCTTCGTGATCGAGCACGGCCGTCGAAAGGTCCTCCACTTCAACGCAACCCGCCACCCGACCGCGGAGTGGGTGGTCCAGCAATTGCGCGAGGCTTTTCCCGAGGCGGCTCCATACAAGTATGTGATCCTCGACAACGACTCGATCTTCAACTGCGAGGTGATTGCGTTCCTGACGTCTGCGGGGTTGGAACCAAAGCGGACGAGTATCCAGGCTCCATGGCAAAATGGAACGGCCGAGAGATGGGTCGGAAGCGCCCGCCGGGAAATGCTGGATCATGTGATCCCTCTGAATGAAGCGCATCTTCGGCGGCTGATCCGAGAATACGTCGATTACTACCACGACGACCGTCTGCATGACTCCCTGGAAAAGGACTCACCGTCCCGCCGCCCTGTCGAGGCCAAGCCGGACGGCGACGGCGAAGTGATCGCGCTCGATCGAGTCGGCGGTTTGCACCATCGCTACACCTGGCGCCGCGCTGCCTGAACGGCGGAAAGAACCACGCCCCCTGCCGCCGATCCTATAGCGCTGAATGGTACCGGTGTGCGTGGGCGGGCGCGATCGACGGCATTCACCACCGATTCGGCCCAACACGCCGGCAGTTTGCGACCTGCCATTCCGTCTCCCTATGAGACCTTTCGCACCAAGCCCACCGATTTCGCCGTTACGGAACGTTGCGCCGCGCCCCTGACAAGCATCTGGCTACGCACAAGGGAGGATCAGCAGAAGCCAGGAACGCATTGCGTCATTGTCGCAATAAACCGCCAGCCTCAGCGAAAATGATCAATCAACATCAGATCCGATCCGGTCACCGGTCTCGAGTAGACAAAGGTCCGTTGGTCGGGTGAGACCGACATCCCGAACGCCACCGGCCGCTCGACGTCGCCGATCACCCGCGTCTGGCCGCTCGCGAAATCGTAAAAACGGATCTCACACCACTCCGGGTCGCGTGGAGTGATGTAATAAATGCCCTCGCGGACCACCGCGAAACAACGCCTTACGACCACCCTGCTGACAACGTGCTTCTCGTCGCCCCCGGCGAGCGGTTGAGCGTACATCCCATCGCTGCCTGTGTCGTTCTTCGTGTAATACAGGGTCTGTCCGTCCGCGGACTCCAATCCGACGAACCCGCCCTTCCGCGTGATCTGCTCGGCGTCGCCTCCCTCGATCGGAATGCGCCAGATCTCCGGCCTCCCGGTACGGTCGGAATTGAAGTACATCCGTTTTCCGTCGCGGGACCAACTCGGGATCCCGCTGTTGCCCGGTCCGTGGGTCAACTGCCGCGGCTGGCCTCCGCCCGCTTCCACAACCCACACGTCCAGCTGGCCATCCTTTCCACTCGAGTCAAACAAGAGCCACCGGCCGTCCGGAGACCATCTTGGCGAACCGTTGCTCGTGCCATGGTTTTTTGTGATCTGCACCAGCCCCGTACCATCGGTGCGCGCTGCCCAGACGTCCATCTCTCCGCCGCGTGCCGATTGGAACGCAATGTGCAACCCGTCGGCCGAGAGTTGGGGAAACGTGTCTCTCGCGGTAGAGGACAAAAACGGCGCTGGCTTCCTGCCCGTCTCCCATTTCCACAGGTCCGCTTGCAGGATGGAGCGTCCATAGGCGAGGCGCCCGCCATCGCGGCTCACCGACGGCCAAAGCGCATCGTGGCTCGCCAGCTCAATCCGTTGCGGCTGCGCTGTCTCACGAGCGGAGACCCGCCAAAGGTAGAAGCGCGGCAGGCTAAACCCGCTGACGATGAGTGAATCGCCGTCCGGCATCCAAGTCAGGCCACGGATCGACTTACTGTCGGCGAGAACGGTGAGCGGTTTACCTTCCGGCGCCAGATCCTTGCTCAATGAGACCACCTGGAGCCTGCACCTGGCAGGGCCGCTGGTCAACCCCGTGCATAGCGTCACGGCCAACCTCCGGCCATCCGGCGAAATCGTCGGATATTTGTACCAGCTCTTGGAGGGCGGCACCAGGATTGCGCGGGCCGCCCCACCCTCCACCGGGATCAGCAGGACGGCCCCGTCGCCCGGTTCCGGCGGCTCGCTGTATCTCGATACCGCCAGGAACTTTCCGTCCGCTGACCACGACGGCCGGTGCATCATTGGGTACAACAAATCGCCCACGATACGTGTCTCGGGCCCGGCCGGACGATGATCCACCCCAGGCAGTTCCAGCAGCTTCCGCTCCGGCCCACCCAGCGGCGAAACTACATAAACTCCCGTCTTCCCTTCCGTGGTGATCCGGACAAACGCAATCTGATGCCCGTCCGGCGACCACGACGGCAGCAGGTCCGGCCCCGGATCATTGGTTAGCCGCAGCGCCGTCTCGCTGTCCGTTAACCTGACGTAAATATCGGCGTTGCGCTCGTTCTCCCCATTCCAAACGTAGGCAATCTGCTGCCCGTCCGGTGAAAGAGACGGCATCGTCTCGCTGCCGATGAGCGCCGAGATCTGCGAGAGACGCGCCGCCCCCGCGTCGCCCCGCCCGCGCATCATCCACAGCCCCACGCCAGCCAGACCCGCCGCCGCCAGTACCAGCCCAACCCACAGCAGCTTTCGGCTCGGCGTCCGCCCCGCGTCCGTCTGCAGCGGCGTCACCTGCGCCGGCCCCGCCGGCACGTCTACCTCTCCAATGAAGCGATACCCCCGCCGCGCCACCGTCTCGATATACCGCGGGCTCTCCGCCGAGTCACCCAGTGCATCCCGCAACCGGTTCACCGCCGCATTCAAGCCGTGCTGGTAGTCGACAAACGTATCGCTACCCCACACCACCTCGCGCAGTTCCTCCCGGCTCACCATCTCGCCCGGCCTCTCCAGCAGCGCCACCAGAATCTTGAAAGGCTGGTCCTGCAGCTTGATCCGCAAGCCGTGCTTGTGAAGCTCGCCGCTCCGCCTGTCCACCTCAAACGCCGCAAACCGGATGATACTTCTTTGCACTATGCTCTACTTCGTTGTCCCCATCTGGGTCATGGGGTACAGCGTAACATCAGTTAACGGTCTTAGCAAGAGACTTCAGGGCCTTTTAATTTCATGCACTTCCACCGTGAGCGCCGCGTGAGTGATTCATGACTCCCGCGTCATGGCGGAAATTTCCTACACGGCACAGTATCAGCCAATACAAGACCGCCGGCGGCACTAGCCGTCGGCCATGATCGAAGGAGAATCCCATTTTGCCCCGAACCAAGAGCCTCTTTGTGCCCGCCGCACTGCTGATTAGCGGCTGCCTCTGCCTGCCCACCGTCCGCGCCCAAGGCATCGGCTGTTACACCCTGGCCAGCCTCCAGGGTAACTATGCCGTCGTCGTCAACTATGGAGCCAACGTCGCGCTCGGGCTCCAGCCGGAGACCCTGGATGGCCAGGGCAACCTGTCACGTACAGGCATCAACAACCAGCCCACCGCCGGCTCCACCACCGGCGCCCGCACCATCTCCAACGTCACCAGCACCGGCACCTATACCGTGAACTGCAACGGCAGCGGCACCATCACCCGCCTCGTCACCCGCGCCGACGGCACCACCGCCACCGCCGCCGACGACTTCGTCATCACCGAATCGTCTGAAAAGGACGGGCGCCTCATCGCCACCACCATCGTCGACGCCCAACGCGATCCCAGCGTCATCGTCGCTGGCGGCATCTTTGTGACACGCACGCACACGCGGCTGCCCGACGCCGGCAAGGATGCCTGCTATACCTTGGCCAGCCTCCAGGGCTCCTACGGCGTAGCTGTCATGTACGGCGCCAACGTCGCTCTCGGCCTTCAGCCGGAGTCTCTGGACGGGGAAGGGAACCTCTTCCGCACCGGCATCAACAACCAGCCCGTCGCCGGCTCAGCAACCGGAGCAAGAACAGTTGGCACCGTCACCAGCCGCGGAACATTCACCGTCAACTGCAACGGCACCGGTGCCATCACCCGTATAGTCACGCGGCCCGATGGCACCACCGGCGCCGCCGTCGATGACTTCCTCATCACCGCCGCCACCGAAAAGGGCGGGCTCCTCACCGCCAACAGGATTGTTGATGCCCAAAGAGATCCCGCGTTGGTTGGCCCCACTCCAACTTTCATCACCCGCACCCATACCCTGCGCGCCATCCCCAATCCCAAGCTCAATGACGAGTTGCAACTCCTCGCCTGTGGCTCCCACTCACCCACGCCCTCCTGCCAGGTCTCCGTCAGCGTCTGGAACTACTACCTGAACACGCTCGACTTCAAGGCCCCACCGCTGATGTTCGGTGACGGCACGGAACTGATGACCGTGAATCGTTACTGGGGTCTACGGGCGGTCGCCGGCCTGTAAGCCTGCCGCCGCGGGAATCTTCGTTGTCCCCCTTCTCCTAGTTTTCACGCTTCTACGTAGTGAACCTCCTTGGAAGGAATTGCCATGACCCATCTATCCACTCACCGTTCGCCCCTTGGCTTCAGCATCCACCGCGGATCCGGGATCGCTCTTGTCCCACTTCCTAGCGAGTCTGTTTCTCACTTTGGTTCAACCAGCCGCGGCACGGATCACCCGCGTCACCATAGCTACCGTTCAGTCCCCAACCTTCGGAGGAGCGCTGTTCGGCGTCGTCGGCCAATACGAAAAGCTCGTCGGAAAGGCATACGGAGAGGTCGATCCGAACGACCCCCGCAATGCCCTGATTGCCGACATCGCTCTCGCGCCGCGCAACGCCGCCGGCATGGTCGAGTACTCAATGGATATCTACCTCCTCCGGCCCGTGGACAGAACCAGGGGTAATCGCAGGCTCTTTTTCGACATCAACAATCGTGGCGCCAAACTTGCGCTCGCCGGTACGTTCGGCAGTATCAACAGCGCCCTCAGCGGAGGCAACGATCCCACCACCGCAGCCGATGCCGGTAACGGCTTCCTGATGCGCGAGGGCTACACCATCGCCTGGAGCGGCTGGGACGCCGCCGTCTTGCCCGGCGGGAACCGGCTGACGATTACCGTGCCCGTCGCCAAGAATCCCGACGGCACCAGCATCACCGGGCCCGCGCTGGAAGAGTTCGTCATCGACAACAGCACCACGCTCACCGCCGCTCTCACCTATCCGGCGGCCAGTCTGGATCGCAGCCAGGCCACCCTGACCGTCGGCACCCACTACTCGGACGTGCGGAAGACCATCCCCGCCTCCGATTGGGAGTTCGTCGATGCGCGAACCGTGCGCCTCCTCCCGGCCGGCGCCGCGTTTCAATTGGGCTCGCTCTATGAGCTCACCTACACGGCGAAAGACCCGCTCGTCGCGGGGCTCGGTTTTGCCGCCACGCGCGATTTTGCGTCGTATCTGCATTGGGCGGCGGCGGACGACGACGGTACGCCTAATCCCGTTGCCGGCGACGTGCAATTCGTCTACACATTCGGCGCCTCCCAACCCACGCGCTTTCTCCACGACTTTCTCTACCTGGGATTCAACGAGGACGAGCAGGGACGCCGCGTGGTAGATGGAATGCACAACTTTACCGGCGGCGGCAGCGGCGGCTTCTTCAACTACCGCTTCGCCCAACCCGGCCGGACTCACCGCCAGCACATTGGCCGCTGGTACCCCGAACTCCAGTTCCCGTTTGCCAATCACATTACCTCGGATCCCGTCACCGGCAAGACGGATGGGCGGCTTCTCCGCTGCCAGGCTACCGGCACCTGCCCAAAGACATTGGAGGTGAACTCAGAGAATGAATACTGGTCCAAGGCCGGATCACTCCTGCATACCGATTCCTCCGGCTATGACCTCAACCTTCACGAGACGCCAGATTCCAGATACTTCCTGTTGTCCAGCGTCTCGCACGCCGCCGGCACCGGCCCCGGTATGTGCCAGCAACCGCGGAATCCGGTCGTGCCCGATCCCGCGCTCCGGGCGCTGTTGGTTGCACTCGACGAGTGGGTCAGTTGGGAGATTCATCCACCGCAGAGCCGCCTGCCTCGACGCTCCGATGGCACCCTGGTGCCGTCACTGCCCCAGGAATCCGCCGGATTCCCGCGCATCCCCGGAGTCAAGTACAGCGGACTTCTCCAGACCGGCGATCTCTTCAACTTCGGGCCATTCTCCGATCAGGGCATTCTGACGATCCTTCCCCCCACCCTGAAGGAGTCCGCCTATCCCGTGTTTGTGCCGAGATCCGACCCCGACGGGAACGGCCTGGCCGGCATTCGCCTGCCGCAAATCGCAGCGCCCGTGGCAACTTATACGGGCTGGGCCTTGCGCGCCGGTCCCGCGGCGGACGACGGCTGTGATGGCGCCGGCCAGCAGATTCCCTTTCCTCGAACTCAGGCCGAGCGCACCTCCACTGGTGATCCACGCCTCTCCCTCGAAGAGCGCTACACAGACCACGATGGCTATGTCAAAGCCGTTCGCAGAGCCGTGCAGAGGCTTCTCCGCGAGCGCTTCCTGCTCCGTGAGGACGCCGAGCAGTACCTGCGGGCTGCCGAGGCGAGCCAAGTCCTGAAATAGATGGCCTCTGCCGGCACAGCCCCCGACAGCTAGGACTGTCGCCAGTCCGCCACTCAATCCGCCGCCGGGTCGTCACCTGCCCAACTGTGCCTATCGCAAATGCCGAACTGTATGAGAACATGGGGTTTGCGTGCCATCCTTCAATTCCTCCGTTCGGCGCTCAGCGCCCTTCACGTGCTGGCCGCCGCCGCTCCGGCGACCTTCAAATCCCGAGCCGCACTCCAGCTGGAGAACCTCGCACTGCGGCACCAACTCGGCGTCCTGCAGCGCTCAGGGAAGGGCCCGAGACTGACCGCTGCGGATCGGCCCCTGTGGGCATGGCTCTCCGAGATCTGGGCCGACTGGCGCTCGACTCTGGTCATCGTCAAGCCGGAAACCGTCATTGCATGGCACCGGAAGGGCTTCCGTCTGTTTTGGACACGAAAGATTCGGCACGGCCAACCCGGCCGTCCGCCGGTCTCGAAGGAAACCCGAGAACTGATCGGCAGGATGAGCCGCGAGAATCCGCTGTGGGGCGCGCCGCGCATCCACGGCGAACTTCTCAAACTCGGTATCGACGTCGGCGAGACCAGCGTCGGCAAGTACATGGTCCGACGCCGGAAACCACCGTCGCAAACCTGGAGGACCTTCCTGGAGAATCACGTCAAGACCATGGTGTCGGTGGACTTCTTCACGGTGCCGACGATCCGCTTTCAGATCCTGTACGTATTCCTCGTGCTGGCCCACGACCGAAGACGGATCGTGCATTTCAACGTCACTGCGCACCCCACCGCCGAATGGACTGCCCAGCAACTGCGGGAGGCCTTCCCCTTTGACCAGATCCCTCGATACCTGCTGCGCGACCGCGACGGCATCTTCGGCGGTGGATTTCGGAAGGATGTGAAAGCCATGGGGATCAAGGAAGCGCTTTCTGCCCCACGCTCGCCTTGGCAACGAGCTTACATCGAACGCGTGATTGGCACGGTGCGCCGCGAGTGTGTGGATCACGTGATTGTCTTCAACGAGGCCTCGCTGTATCGCCATGTGAAGTCGTTCGTGGGCTACTATCACGAGTCGAGAACACACTTGTCGCTGGCCAAGGATGCGCCGGAGCCACGCCCCGTCCAGGTGTCGCAACTTGGCCGGAACGTTGCCATACCGCAAGTTGGCGGTCTTCACCACCGGTACGAACGGCGCGCGGCGTAACAAGGCCAGGATGGCGCTCTGTTCTTCCCGCGTACCTGGGTGCCGCGTGGCCGTGTCTCATCGCGCGAACCAGTAAACGGCATGTCCAGTTGTGGATCGCCGACCAGGGTGCACTGAAATTCCACCACTCCGCGTCGGCGGTGGAGGAGGTCCGACCTCTTCTCGCCCCGGCGTTCAGCCGCGTTCTCCTACGGATGAGATTTGCGACAAGCACAATCGAACCTAGAACGGATTAGGCAAACCCGATGTGGCGGGCTAACGCCGCTCGCAGTAAACTCCCGCTAGCCCGTACCAACTCGTTCCGATAGTTGCGTATCGGCCTGACATCTCGACCGGCACAGTCTGAGCCATGCGAGTGGCAAGTTCGAGTTGCGCCGTCAGTTGCTCGTAGCTCCTGACGAGTTCTGCCAGCATTACCAGGGCGTTTGCGTAGCGTATAGTCTTTGCCAACTTGTCCTGCCTGGCCGGTTGGTGCGCTCAAGTTCGACCAAGTCATATTCTTGGCGCTGTCCCGGGGTGATCTCAGAAACGAGCTTAACGGTCCACTTCATGTTGGGGCGGCCTCCTGAATAGAGCTTGCCACCTCAGCTCGCCCTGGCCTTGCCCACTCGATTGAACACTCCCCTGCTCCTACCGCGGACGCCGCAGCACCGGCAGCGCTTCATCCGGCGGCAGCGCTCGGGGCAAAGATTCCGCGGCTGCCGCGCTCGGAACCCCACCGAACCGCCAATAATCAACTCTCCGTCCGCCATCGCCACCGGTCCCAGATTGGACTCGCGGCTTTCACTGAACCGGCGAATCCCAGCCAGAATTGGTACCCCCGGCGTCCGCACATCATAAACATAAACCGCCCCGTTGGCGTTTAACGTTCCCACGTAGAGCATGCCGTTCTCTACCGCCAAGGTCTCAGCGCCGCCCAGGTAGCCCTCCGGCTGCAATTGAATCTGCATCGAGCTCAAGAAATCTACCGCCGGGACGTTGCGCATATCCAGTATGTGCACGCCCAGGTAGGACCCCGCGACGAACACAATATCCCCCTGCCACAGCGCACGACACCAACGGGCCCGGCAGGCTCACAATCACTTGCGTCCGCAGCACTTTGCCGTCTGCAATGTCAAACAGAAACACACCCTCCGTCTCGACGATCGCCACCAGCGAACGGCTGGTGACGCACAGCTTCCGCGCCGGACTCGGCAGCGCCTCTTCCGCCAATTGTACCGGCGCGGCCGGTCGCGATAGTCGATCGCCACGATCCTCGAATCGGCCGTTGCCGCGAAGGCGACAGTGCCGGACTTCGCCAGCGAAAGGATGCCCCCGGCCGTGAATTCACCCGTTTCGGCGCTGCCGCATCGCTGACATCGAGAGTCACCAGGGACCGCGATGTTCCCAACAATGCCACCGGTCCCATCACCGTGACCGCGCGCCCCAGCTTGGGATCGTCCGGATCGTCGTATTCGCCCACCACATGGCCGTCGCCGGCCAGATCGAAAATCAGCATCTGCCCGCCGACGCTGTAAAGATACGGTGCCTGCCACGCCATATCGGAGGCCTGTCCCTTAGCCAGAACCCGGCCCTCCACCAGCCCGCCCGCCGGCCGTATGTCGTAGATCTCCAAACCCAGTTCCGCCGCCGGCCGGAATAGGTACCCCCCTTGTAGCGCGCTATCAACCGCCGACAACGCGTTCACCGGCAGCACGTTACGATGATGGCGTGCGCCGGATCGGAAATATCGACCACCATCGCGGCTTCTCGATCGACGGATATCCCAAGAGCCTCCGTCCCATCCACCGTCACGATGGCGATTCCGCCCGACTCGCCGGCCAATACCGGAATATCCTCGCGCAGGTCATAAATCAACCCGCTATCGAAGAGGAAATCCCCCAGAACGCGCATCGGCAGGCCGCCCGACGGCCTCGAATGACCCACACGGCCAACCGGACCGGCCTGCGCCTTAGTGAGGTCATAAACATAGATCCGCGTCTCGTTCTTCGGCGGGCCGGACTCGCTTCCATACCAGACCTTCACGTACAGCCGGTCTCCGCGGATGCCAAGCTCCGGTATCGTCAGAAATTGGAGGCCCGGCCGGTCTCCGGATACGGCACGCGGTAGGTCCGGCGGGTCAGGTCCAGCGGATCGAACTGGGTAACGAGGAGCGTCCCAAAGCTGCTTTGCTCGCCGGGATCCAGGGCGCCCATTCCCCACAAGCTCCCATTCTGCAAACGGATCGGCGCGAAAAAAGCCCTTCGCGTCGAACTTCCGGGGCACGCCCAGTCCGCTCTCGCCGATCGGATAGCTGGCCATGTGGAACCCGTCCGATCGGCTCACTAGTGTAGGTAACCGCGCTCGTCGGCAACAAACTCTCCATCCCTTGCCCCTGCTTCCGCCGCCATGATCCAGATCGGTTGCAGGGGATCGCGAATGTCATAGACGTCGATCCAGAAGACTCCCGGCGCGAACGAACCGGGAAATTCGCTCGCCAATACGTAGGCTCGATCCTTCAGGACGGCTACCCGCCTGCGCTCGCCAGGTAACGGCGGCTGGTGGGTCGTCGCCGAAGATGGCCACTGCCAGTTGGAGCCGCTCACCCGCGGAAAGCTCCTGCGACGGCGCATGCACCCGCAGGTTGGGCAACCGCCGGAACGGCACCGTGATGGCGGAACGTTCCCCTGTATATGGGTTGACGAACTCCACCCGTCCGCTTCTGGCCAGTTGCGGTACCCGGTAACGGGGCATGCCACTCTCGCGGATGACCTCAATGAAGGTGCCATTGGGGCCGGGAAACTGCGGCGCCATGTCGATCGAGATGCCATTTCCAATGAGTTCGATGTACTCGCCGGGGCCGGCCGCCGGCGGCGAAAATCGCGGCGCTTCCTGCGCGGCCAGCGCTCCAGCTGCTAGGAAACTCAAGATCATAACCTCGATGCACAAATGCAAGTCCATGGATTCCTTCCATTTTAGTTAGCGAGAATTCCCCGTGTTTTGCGACAGCGGCCCTGCATGAGGAAGGGCGAGAGTTCGCGATAGGCCTCTCGGTAATACCTTATGCGAGAACGGACCTTGCCGCCCTACCTATTTACGTGGGTACATGCGTCTATCTCAATCTAACAAATCGTTGAAGTCTTCCTGCGCGTTCGTGTAGTGTCGGAAGAAAGTAGCACTGGGCTTGTCCCCTGACGTGAGACACGAGTCTAGACACAGCTAACTATCCGGGCGAAAAAGCACTGGACAGTAAGGGTCGGGAGTCCTATCAGTGGGCGCGCTGCGAACTCGTTGAGCGTGCCACAAACATTTGCTTTCGGCACGCTTCTGCGGCGCCGGCAACTGAGCTTGTTTCTCTCATGATCCGGTTCTCCCAGCATGGAGGGTTTCGGCACGCGCTCGAATTGGGTCTCCGCTGCAGGGCGTCCCCGAGATAGCGCTCGGCTGATCGGAACCCTACCGGCAGGCGCGAACGATCCAATATCCGAATACTCTACTATCGGAGTGTTGAAAACACGAGATAAGCTTCGATCCAGCTGAAGGGCGCATGAACGATATAATTCCCGGTGATTTCGCGGTTGTGTAGCCCGCCTTGCCAGGCCCCCTGGCTGCCCCGCAGGCGCTTCGGCCGGCTCGGGTGCCCCCCAACCCCATCCGCGAGGCCCACGACCTCACCGCGGGCCGCACAGCCTCGGCGTCGGCCCCTCTATCGCCACCGTTACACTGAATCCCGCGGAAGCAACCCCTTGCCGGCCACGCGACGGTCGGTTGCCCGCCGCCTGGAGTGCTTGGTGGCCTCCCCACCACGTCCGTCCTCGCTCCGCCTCGCAATCATCGCAGGCGTGCAACGGGCGGGAACGGGGATATCGAGAAGGGCAGAGCTGACGCCGATGGCGGCCCGTTCGTTGGCTGACCGCGCAACAGCGGCAAAGCGACACTGCGGCACTGCGGCGCAGGGGCGTGGGGACGGCGCTACGGCATTTTATTGCAGGGTTGTTTTTCGTCCCCAATATAATATGTATATATGTATGTCAGTATGTTTAAATCCTGGCAGGGGGGCCAACTACGCCAGGGAATACCGCTCAGCAACCCACCAGATCACAAACTGCCCCCGCTCATCTGACTGCAGCGGCAGGGATTTAGCGAGTGAATCATCCAGTGCAGAAGGCTCGGGGGGAGCCTGCACCGGCGCGGTGGAGGGAATAGGGCTGGCGGCGTTTCAGGAACCATTGTTTTGGGGCGCACGGGGCATGGGTGGACGTCGGGTGTGTCGGTAATTCCGCGGCGGTGGGGATGTCGCCGGCCACGCCCCCGCCCCAGCTCTGACAGTCAACCGTTAGAACCAAATGGGCTGGCCATCGTCAGGGCGTTGCAGTCTCGTCGCAAACGGCGGCTGTGGCTGGTGGCAATGACGCTGGGACGGCTTTTGGCGCGGTCACTGATGCCGCCTGGGACATGGACACCCACCGGCAAAGGGAAGAGCTCACCGGCCACGCTGGTGGCCACGCCCAGCCAGTGGCGGGAGGTCTGGCTGGCGCACTGACACCGGCCTACACGTCCAGGCTTTGCGGCAAGGCCACCACGCCCACGCCGGCACCCACCGCGATCTCCACCTGGACCATCGGCTCATCCGTCCGGCGCACCGCGTACCGGATGTCGGTGGGCAGCAGGCTGGAAGCGTCCGGCGTGGAGCGCAGGTGCATAGCCAGCGCACCCTCCACTCGCCTCAGTAACCGAGCATCTCCCTCCATGGGTGCCACGAACACCAACTCGGCCATTGAGTGCCGCTTAATGGCCGGGACCAATTCCTCATACCGCTGTAGGAACTCCGGCAGCCGGTCCCGCGCCCCCTTCCGCCACAGCCCGTCCCACACCACTCGCTGGATTCCCCGTGCCGCCTGTTCCGGTTCAGTGATGCGGTAGTTGCCGCCCAGCGCCTGAATGACGCGCTTTCATGCGCCGGTAGAACGACGTAGTGGTCTCGCCGATGTAGGTGACGCGATACTGGCCGGTGCGCTGCCGGACACACGGCGGCGACACGATGCCACAACCCTCGATGAAGAACATGACCTGAGTGTTCTTACCCAACGTTGCGCCGGGAATCATGCCGTCGCCCGCCGGCGCGGGGGCGAGGATTGAAACATGTCGTCGGGCAAACTGTCTCTGTGCGAGCTGACGATACAATCTCCGAATACTGTCTACTCTCGGATTGTTGAAAACACGAGAGATAAGCCTCAATCCGGCCTGAAGGGCACGTATACGATACAAAACTCCGGTGATTTCTCGGTTGTGCAACCCGCGTTGTCAGGCCCCCTGGCTGCCCCGCGGGCGCTTCGGCCGGCTCGGATGGCCCCGACACCCACCTGCGAGGCCTCCACCTCGCCGCGGCCCGCACAGCCTCGGCGCCGGTCCCTCCATCGCCGTCGCTATTTATTCGCCGCATGGGAGAGCGGGTCCCTGGAGCCCACTTTGGCTATTTCTTTGACCGCCTCAGTGATAAGTCTGCAGCGCAAAATCCCCGGCTGGATTCTCCGCGCACTGTCCACACCCCTAAAGCATTGGTGGTGAGGGAGATTCGGTTAGTGCCAGGGCGTGGATTTGGCGGCGGGAATGGATTTTTCGCGGGTACTTTCTCCCCGTCTAGTGAGTTTCCGCAAAGTTGTATACATATACATATGTTATATTGGGCAGCCGCGAAAATTCCCCCACCCCGATAATCCACGTCGCAGACCACCTCCCGCTTGCCCTGGTGTCGTCATCCAAGGAAGCCCTTTGTTCACTGCTCCACTGCCTCTCCTCACTCTCTTCCGCGTACACTCCCGCCGCCGTCCCTGGCAAGAACGGAGTGAGGTGCAAGGAGTCAGTCTCCCGGAAATCTGGATTGTCGCCGTGGAATGCGGATGGTGGCGTGAGGCGGTGCACCGGGCGAGGAGAAGATGGGAGGGAGAAGGGGCGGTTCGGAGGATGGGTGTGGGGGAAATCGGGTGGAACTTGGGCACCAGAGTGCCTGACACGGTGGCTGGGCGGGCCGCAGCGAGGTCGCAGACGTCGCTGCCAAGGGGTTGGGCGCCACGAGGGCCAGGCGATTCGCCTGCGGGGCAGCCAGGGCACCTCACAAAACTACAAAATCACTGGGGAATTGTATCGTAAACGTGCTCTTCAGGCTGGATAGAGGCCTATCTCTCGTGTTCTCAACACTCCGAGAGTAGACAGTATTCGGAAATTGTATCGGAACCCGCACAGAGACAGTTTCAGCCCGACGACATGTTTCAATCCTCGCCCCACGCAGGGGGCGACGGCATGATTCCCGGCGCAACGTTGGGTAAGAACACTCAGGTCATGTTCTTCATCGATGGTTGTGGCATCGTGTCGCAGCCGTGTACCTTCCGCCCTATCCCACTCTTCGAAAGCACAAACGGAAGCACGCAAGGCTACACCGAACCCGGACGACGCATCAGCATCAACCTGGTCGCCGCACTAACACAAAACCCTCTTCCACGAACTCGCCCACGCCATCATGCACGAACACGACAAGACCACACCACGAGCCGTCAAGAAAGAAGCGAAGGCGTCGCGTTGTTAAGGTCGGGAGACCCGGACTTACCGGGAAGAAAAAAGGGGGGGGATGCACCAACACTTGCCCCACCAAAACCAACTCCCCCAGAAAAACACCCAACCAACCCCCAACAAGGGCAGGAAAGAACCCCGGTTCCCGGGAAAACCCCTTGGCTCCCGACGCCTGACGCGCCTCGCTTCCTTCCCGGCGCCTACCCCCGTTTTTTTGCCCCGTGACTTTGGTGGGTGGGGCGGTTTGGGGGGGGGGGTTGGGGGGCGGTCTGTCGGCGGGGGCGTTGTTCTTGTGCTTGTGGGGGTGGGAGGTTTGCCGGGTGTGCTGTCGGTTGTGCGGACGGGTTCCGTGCCTTGGCCGGGGTAGTTTCTTGGTGCGTCTTCTTCCTTGCCCGTGGTTTCGGGGGGTTGGGGCGGTGGGGACCTCGAATTTTATTTGTTTGGGTGGTCCCGGAGCGGGTTGGCGGTTGGGCCGGTGGTCGGGCGGTGACCTGGGCAGTGTTGTTTCCGCTGCCCACGGTTTGGGGGGGGGGGGGGGGTGCTCCGGGTGGGTCGTGGTCGGTGCTGGGTGGGGGTTTGGTTGGGCTGTGTGCCCGGCTCCCGGGGGGGGGGGGTGCCCCGGCAGTGGGGAGACACCCCCCGAAGTTGGGGAGGAAGATCTTGCGGTCGTTGTTGCTTCTTTCCCGGGTGCCCCCGGTTCGGTGGGATTGCCCTTGGTTCTTGTGCTTCTTGTCAATCCCCCCCCGTTGCCCTCCCAGGGAAACCGACCCCGAGGAGTGTTTTGTGTGTTGTGGGGGAGGGGGCGGGGCCCGTAGGGGTGTTGGCTTCGGGGGGTCCCCTGTTGTGCTGCTGCGTCGTCGCTTTTCCCTGGTTGGGGCGTTGGTCGGTGGGGGTCGGTTGTTTGGTGGACGGTCGGCCGGAGTGGGACGGCGAAGCTCGGGTTGGCGAGGGAGGATTGTTGGGATACAATAACAAAAAAACTTGTGCCCTTGGCCCCCCGGCGACCATGTTTGTTTGGCGGGACCCCGGATCTTGGACACCCCCCAAACGGAACGATGGGGGGGCGGGGGACCCCGTTGGGTGTTGGGGGGGGGTTGGCAACTAAAAAACTCCTCCTGGTCCATGCATCACCCCAATACAGGGTTTTTGGGGAGGGTTGGTGGGTGAGTTTGTTGGTTTGAGTTGTTTTGGCCCCGGGGTGACCGGAGGTCCACGGGCCCAGGTCTTCTCCCCGTTTCCCCCCATTTTGGACCCTCTCCTTGGACCCCGGTTTGGTCTTGGTGCCGGGGACGGTCCCGTACTTCTTCCAGCCACCCTCCATTCTTTTGTGGTTGCGTGGTGTTCCCTGCCACTGATCCACCCGGGTCGTGTTTTGGCAGGGGTTTTCTGCCTCCCTCGGGTGGAAGGGTTGTGACGTTGCCTAACCCCTGGATGGTTTCTTGGGGGGTACCCTCGTTGTCGTCGCTGTTTGTTTTGTTCCCCCCGTTGGTGTACCGGAATTAACGGGATCTTGGGTTGTGGAGTTTTGTTGGTTGTCGGTGACCTTTTTGGTGTGGGGTGGGAGCCCCTACATCTTGCCCGGGCCCGGGCGCCCCGTAACTCCCCCCTGCTCTTCCCTGGGCGAGGACCACTGTTTCAGGTGATTGTTGTTTGGGACCGGGACCCCCCCCGTGGGTTGGTTGGGGGAGGTTGTTTAGTTGTCGCCCAAACCCCTCCCTCATCGCATGTTGGGGGACAACAAGGGTTGGTGGGGTTGTGTCTCTTGTGTTCTTGAGTGTTTTGGCGGGGCGGGGGCGTGTTGCTTTCTTCCCCCCGCCGGTGGCACGTGGCGGGGACGGCCTCGGCGTTGCGCCCGCGAGGTGGGGGGGGGGGGAAAAACGCGCGGCGGGCGGTCGCGGGGCGCCGCGCCGCCGGACTAGTGGGGGGGTGGCTGGGCGCCCGGGGGTCCCGCGGCGCGCCTTGTTGTGGGCGGGGGGCTCCCGCGTGGAGTGTGTGGTGGGGTGGGTGGGCGGGGCGGGGCGGGGTGGGTGTTGGGGGGGCGGCCGGGTGTGGGGTGTGGTGGGCGCCGGGCCCCCGGCGGGCGGGGTGTTGGGGGAGAGCGCGAGGGTGGTGCCGGTGACGGCGGGGCTGTTGCCGGGTCGGTCTAGGCTCGGGGAGGGCGGCCGCGTTTGTGGCGCCGTCGGTCCGAGGCAGAGGTTGGGGATGGTGGTGGGGGTTTGCGAGGGCTTCTTGGGAGGTCATTACCGGCGTGGACGAGGCGGAGGTTCACTCGGCGTTCCAGGTGTGGTTAGCCTGGTCGCCACGGCTGGGGGGCTGTCTTCGTGGCGTGGTTTTTTGGTTAAGGCGGTACCGGAGGCACGTTGTGGGGCGGCAGCGCCGGGGGCGGGGGCCGGCAGGTCATGCACGGGGCGAAGCAGGCGGCGTGAGGGCGGTGGTTGCCTGGTTGGCCCGCGGGCCGCGCCGTAGGTGGGGAGCGGCCGGACTATTGGAGGAGGGCGGGGAGGAGGCGGCGAGGTGGTGGGCGGCACGTGGGGTCGGGGGGGGCGGGGGAGGGGGAAAGGGGAATGGTCGGGCGGTGCCCTCGGCGAAAAGGGGGCGTTTGGAAAAGGGTCGGATTTGATAGCGGTGAGGTTCCGGCCCGGCCGGGCGTTAGAGGCTTTGCCCGGGGCGGGGCTCGGGAACCCGCCGTCGCAGAAGTACGGGACGCGGGGGCCGCGGAACCCGTCGAGAATGGTGTTAGGGGAGGGGGCGGGCGGCGATGGGGCGAAAGGGGGGTGCGTGGGTGGGTGGTGACGAACACATGGAGGGTGCGGCCGGCGAGTCAGCCGTGTCGGGTGGGTGCTTGCGAGTTTTTGTTGTGGGGGAGGGTGGAGGCGTGACCGGGGGCTTAACGAGGGGCCAGGGCCGGGGAGATGCTGGTGTTGGTTCCTCCCGAAGAGTGGGGGCTGGTGTTCGAGAACCGCGAGTTGAGCTGGGGCCCGTAGGTTGTTGCGGCCCCGGCCGTTCAGGTCTCCAGGGGGCGGGGGCGGGGCTGGCCGCGGCGTAGGGTCGTGGCCCGGACGGGAGGGCCTCATGGTTTGGGGCAGCGGGGGGGTGGGGTTTGGCGGCTTCCAGGGCGCCCGGTGTGTGGGTGCGGGGGGGGAATGGCGGGTCGCGATCGACCGGGGCGCGGGGTGCGTGCGAGAACGGGCCGGGCGGGGGCCTGGGGTTCGGGGGCGACTGGGGCGGTTTGTGCGTGGGGCTCGGCGTCCCGGGGGGGGGGGGGGCCGGGGGGGGGGGGGGGGGGGGGGGGGCCCGGGGGGGGGGGGGGGGGGGGGGGGGGGGGGGGGGGGGGGGGGGGGGGGGGGGGGGGGGGGGGGGGGGGCGGGGGCGGGGGGGGGGGGCGGGGGGGGGGGGGGGGTCGGGCGGGCGCGGCGGCGGGGGCGGCCGGGGCCGGGGGGGGGGGGGGGGGGGGGGGGGGGGGGGGGGCTGGTGGTTGGGGGTGGGCGGGGGGTGGGGGCCGTGATCTTGTCCAGGGAGTCGCGTTCGGCCTCGAGTTGTTCTCAACTGCGCCGCCAGATCCTCGCGACTTTGTCGAAGGATTCAGGACAGGCGGGCGGGTTCGGGCGTGATGCCGACGGCTCGAGCCAGTCTTCCTGCTGGTCAGGGTCGAGGGCGAAGACGTACGTGAGTTGTGCTTCCCACGGAGGGTCCAGCTTGGTGAGCCACGTAGCCACGAGTGCCTTGTCCTCCACTTTGTCGGTGTCGGACGACCGGAACGTGATCGTGATGGATAGGGACGGCGGGGCGGTCCAGTCCGTGCACGGCTGGTGGAAGTCAAAGAACGATGGGCGCTGACGAGCACGCTGGCCGAGGACCAAGCGTAGCGCGTTGATGACCGTCGTCTTGCCACCGTTATTCTCGCCCAGAAGCACGTTCACGCCCGGTTGGAACCGAACGGTCTCATCGGCAAAACACCGGTAATTTCGGATCCGGAGCTGCAAGATACATGGCGCTCACGGTAACACAAGAGGGCTATAAGCGTTGCGCGACGATCAGAACGAGCATCGCGCGCAGCGACTCATGTAGAGGTCAATGACTGGACGGGGCAGGGCTGGTGCACGGCGCCGTTCCATCAGGTCGATAAGCATACCGAGGTTGTCAAGTCGACAGCCGACGGCGCATCTGCCGGTTACTCTAAAGCAATTCATCCTTCAGCCCCAACTCCCGCAATGCCGTCTTGGTCTCCTCCACCGACTGCTTAGAAACCCCGCCGTCTGGCGACACCTCCACGGACACGGTCAGCCGGAGGTTTTCGTCGTCGCGAAACGCGAGAGGACCTTCGTGTAGAAGTTCATCCACTTCTGAGAAGGAACCTCGCCGGACCAGCGCAGGACCGCGATCTTGTCTGCGACCGGAGGGACGCGAGGCTGCTCGGTTTCCCCCTCGTCCGTCGCGCCCGTGTTCGTGGTGCCGTCGCCGATTCTCGGTGTCTCACCGCCGGGTAGGTCAAACAGGTTTCCGCTCCCAATGGCTTTCGGCGGCACGGAAAGCGATTGCTTGTACGCTTCGGCAGTCTCGGCGGTAATCACATAAACGTCGTCGGAGATCTCAACCTCCTGCGGGCCCATGCTGACGCCGAACACGAACGGGTCGTAGCTGCCGCTGGCGGTCTTCCCAACGTAGGCGAGAACGCTATTGCTCACACCGCGCGATAGTCTCCCGGATCAGATCGCCGTTTAGCAGCCGTGGGAACAGTGGCGAGGCGAACACGGCGTCCTTCACCGCCTTGGTGCTCCATTCCTTGTGGGCGCCTGACCAGTTCCGCACCAGGAATTTCGGGCTGATTCCTTCGGAGATATCGCCGTCCTGCTTCAGGCGGTTCACGATGAACCCGACCAGGGAAGCGTCGGCGCTGGAGTGGACCAATCCAAGGTCGATGCTGCGGATGGAATTGTCCTTCGCCAGCAGCATGACCGTCTTGTATGTCCGCCAGACGGACTCCCGAAGGTCTCGCTTCGACTTGGCCTGGTTCTCGGCGAGTTGCTTTCGTTGCAGGTCTTCCAGTTTGAGCTCGACCGCCTCCTCCTGGATGTCCTCCCCAGGCCAGCAACTTCCTCGCTTCATCGCAAAGCTGCCGCCCAGAGTCCGGCACGCACCAAATGAGCGCGCTCTTGAACGTCCGATCCGAGGTACCGCTCTGTTTGGTCATGGAGTCGACCCACTGGAGGGTCTTGGCCTCTTCGATATCGCCGTTCTCCGGAGGCAGAACCACGATGGTGAGAGCCGCCCGATTCGGTATCTGAGCTCTTGCTTGGGAAGTAGATGCGATCGATGGGGAGGCCTTGGGAGAAGACCGACTGCACCTCCGTCCGAACTCGATCGTCAATACGCGGCTGCTGGATGCTGGCGCGTTTGTCGGCGAGCAGCTTGTTCAAGTTTGCGCTCAGCCCAAAACGGTACCGGTTCCTGTCCACCGACAGGAAGTAGCAGGCGTTTTCCAGGGCGTCTACCACCGTCTCGACATTGCCGATGTCGAGCGAGGGTTCCGCGACCGCCAGGCGGATCTCCGGAATCGTGGCTTCACCTCGCGCCTGGCCGCCGTTCGATTCGAAGAAGATCGACGTGGCCACCTTCCGGTTCAGGCGAGCCTTCCGGATTGTGTCCACGGCTTCCGCATCCAGGCGAATAGCGTGAGAGTCCTTCTTGCCGCAAATGTCGGTCGTGACGGCGCCCTCTAACTTGTTCTCGCCCAGTTGTTCGAAGAGCGCGGATCGGAACATGGGGTCATCGAGCGGAGCCGTTCCGAGTCCGATGAGTGGATCCTTATGGGCACCCTGGAAGCCTTCCTGGTATGCGCGGGCAACCCAAAGGGCCAACAGCCGCAGTACGCCTCGAGTCCTCTGAAAGCGGGGCAGGGTCTGCCATTTTCGCTCGAACACAGAAAGCACGCTTGGGTGCAGCGGATAGGTGGCGGCGAAAGCCTCCCTCGATGTATCGACCGGAAACCAATTCGGAATCTGTTGCTTGTGCTCGATGATCCAGTCGGAATACTCCGCGATGGTTCGTTTGGCGTCATCGTTCAGCCCCTGCCATTCGAAGAGGCGACGCCGGATGATCTCGGCCGTCTCTGACTCTGCCGCCATCATGATCGGCTTGCCGACCCGGTCGAGCATCTTCTTAAACCACTGCTCGTCCGCTTCGTCGTCAGAACTGTACGGCATTTCTGACGCGGGAATGGAGACTAGCAGGACGACCTTGTCTGAGCCGCGCGCTTGCTCCGAAAGCGACTGAATGAAGTTATAGAGGGCGCGGTGATAGCCCTTGTGACGATAGGTGCTGGTGTAGTTGATCACCTCGTCCATGAGAATGAGGCTGGGCTTGTCCTTCGGCAGGAAAGCCTGGATCACGTCACCTTTTGGCTCAACAAACTGGCGGTCGTGCTCGGCCACGGCAGCAAAGCCGGCCTCGCCACCCAATTGCCAGGCAATCTCACCCCACGGGGTCTTGCGGAGCGGGGTTCCGTCATCGCCGCCGCGGCCCGAAATGGAATCAAACTCCGTGCCGACGAAGACGGCGACAGCCGCCTCGGGAACGGAGGGCACGCCCGCCTTGTCGAGGATGCTGCGGACGCCCGCCCAGTTATGGGACTTCGGGCCGTTCTTAGCAAGATGGTAGAGCAGAGTCAGCGCGTGGGTCTTCCCGCCGCCGAATTGCGTAGCCAGGTTGAACACCGCTGATGTTTCCGTCTTCTCGCCGGAGAGCCGTCGGACGACCTGTCCAGCAAGTTCCAGGAGCGATCGGGTCAGATAGGTACGGTCCAGAAAGTCGTTGGGATTGCGGTAGACGGCAGGTGCTCGCCCGTCCCGGACCTGGTCCAGATGAACCGCGAACTCAGAAGCATCCAGCGGCCTTGATTCGCGGAGATCCTCGCGCGGGGTGACAACTTTGTACCAGGGTTTCAGGTTGGCCATCTTGGTTCTTCTTTCCGTCGTTGACGTCTGCGCAAGTCAGCTCTGCGGAGCGTCGTAGCTAATCAGGATGCTGGCAATCGATGCGCGGAAGTGACGGTCAAGGAAGCCGGTGAAGGAGTTCAGCAGTTGCCACTCCTCCGCTTCATCTTTCGCTTGGATGGTAGCGACGACCACCTGTCCGAGACACCTTTGGAACCGGATCCACCCGTTCTTCGAGTTGTGCACCCACTTCTCCGCGTCCTTCTTCTTAGGCCCATTGCGATGCAGCGTGCCCTGGTTCTTCTTTCGGAGGGCCAGTTCCTTTTGGACAAGCAGACCGTACAGGTTCGCGTCGTTACGCGGTGATATGGTCAATCGCACCATGGTAAAAATGCTCCTCTCAAAGCCCCAAGCCCTTTTTCCGCGCCAATACACCTTCCGACCAGCGGCGCTCGTCGGTGCCGCTTGGATACAGCGCGCAAAGCGATTGGGCCAGGCTCCAAAACTTCTGGTCCTTCCCCACTCCGTCATCAACCAGGAACCGTCGCAGCCCTTCGCCGCGACCGGCAGCGAACAGTATCATCGACTGGTGTAGGCGATCCAGCGTGGTGTTGCCGGGTTTCGCTGCGTTCTGAAGTGTCCAACCGCTGTCTTCGTGCTCTAGTTCTTCCAGCAATCCTGGCAGTGATAGCTGTGCCGACTTCTTTCGTTTTGCAGAGGGTGATTCTGTGCCCTCTTTGCCAAACAAGGCCTTTGTCCGTTCGGCCACGGGTAGCAAGCGGGCCGTTTCGCCTTTGACTTCGACCAGATTCGTCAGAAGTTCCAAGTGCGCACCCAATCCTTGCGCGATCTTACGAGCAGCATCGTATTCGAGTGTGAAACCAATAATAGGCTTCACGTTCTTGACAGGTTTGTCGTCGGGGTCCTCGTCGATCTCGTCTTCGACCTCGCCCGATTCGCCGTTCGGGCCATTAGATGGTCCGGAAGACAACGTCCATAGCCACATAGCAGTTAGGCGGGCATCTTCCTCGAAGCCTGTGGTGTCGGCACCGGCAAAGATCATCGAGATGGCTTTGCGCCAAGGATTGCTTCCCAGCCTGCGGTAGTGCCCTCGGCATAGACGATCACGCCAATGCCCTGCGACTGTACGACATCTCTCGCGGACTTCAGGGCCGCAGCCATCCCCAGTCGAAAGAAAGAATCGTCCTTCGTTTGTCCATTCGAACCTTTTTGCGCATTTGTGACGACAAGCTCCTCAGCCTTTTCTGTTAGCTCATTCGCAAAAAGGTCCGGATAACTCTCACCTAGACCTCGTCGAAACCAGACATAGAAGAAGTCGGAGAGATCGGCATACGGAATAGCCGCAAAGTACGGTGGATCAGTGACCAAAGCTGCAGCGGAGTCGGAAGGCAGAGGTATGGTCGTAGCTGAGGCGCGCACCGTCGTGCCGGGTCGGTCCATGCTGCAGTTTCCTTCAATGAACCGCCTAACCCATTCAATTGCTCCGTCCCAGTCCGCCGAACCACCTGAGAATGGATTTGCCTCCGCAAAGTCCCACACTACCGCTAGCGCCTGCTTCGAGAACGCACCCTTGATCGTCAACCGACTTGCATCCCAACGAGACATCGATGTGTTCTGTGAGACACCGCGATTTATGGCGAAGGCGAGTGCAGTCTTCAGAGCCAGCAGAAACGGATGATCAAGCCCGCATCGGTCTAGGGTAAGCCTGCGAAGTACTCCGTAGAGAACGTGGATTGAAAGGGCTTGTCGAGCATTGTACAGGTCGCCAAAGTTAATACATCCGATTCGGGTAACGGCGCTCAACCCGCGCGAGTTTTTGTATGGACGGATCGGGTTGATCTCTTCTGTCGGAAAGGCAGCAGGGTCTTTGTGCAACACCTCGAGTGCGGCCGCCGCGGCTCTCAGAAACGCTGTTGAGTCGTCCGGTGTCGCGATGCGAAACTCGCGGCCGGCGTTACGCTCAACATAGACCGCATAGAGCCGGGAGTTCTGTGCCCCTCCACGCTGTTGCGTCAATTGTCTCTTGACACTGGCGGCCGAGGTAGTGAATCCGGTGATGGGGCACGTGGCTGCACCGCCCTTCACCGTCCCCGATTCCACGCGATCCCCATCCCTGGGCGAGAATATCTCCAACAGCGGTCGGAGAGCGGTCACTGTCTGGTCGCCGTGCGAGAGGCTGACCACCTGAGTAACCACTTCGCCGTCCTTGTTTCGAACCCAACGCAACGCCCGGAGGAATGTACTCCGTTTTGAGAGCCAGAGAGTTCGAAGAAGTGGCACCTCCACAGGAAGTGCACCCCCGTTGGCGCTTCTGAGAGTGCTGTTCGAGCCCAGAGGTAGGCCACAGGAGTGCCATCCGCATCATTGGGGTAGAATTCCGCTAGCTCCTTCTCTGCCTCCATCTTGATCCACGCACCCCATTTCAGAACCTCTGAAGCGAGTCGTTTGCCGTATTTGGGGATGTACTCCAGCGCGAACCTATTCAGCAGGATCGGGATTGGGTTTAAGTCGCTGGCAAAGGCGTCCGCGCCCACTCGGAGAGCTTCGATCGGAATGGATCCGCCCCCGCGAATGGATCAACCACTAACGGACGCGTGCCAGGGGCACCTCCCAAGGCCTCGTGGGCCGATTGCGTTAGAGCTCGGCTGGTTTCGAGATACTCCACAACTGTCGAGTTGTCCCAGTTGGCAAAGTCCGCTATGAAGTCCAACAGCGCAAATCGGAGCACATTCCAGTGCGCGGCCTTCTTGGAATCGAGGCCTCCATCTACCTTCGAAAGTGCCTGCCACTTATTCCACGTATCGTGTGAACAGCTTTGAGCGAGAGCCTTGTCAGCGGCCGCTCTCGCCGCAAACGCGTTGATCAGCTCGCAAGCGTCATCCCGGAACTTCTGAGGGCACAGTGGGTCCGCTGGATCAGGCCATAGCGCCGCACAGAGTACCGCACGGCAGGCCGCGAGCGGTCTTCGAGCCCACCAGATGTGCAGTGTCGAGATATGTCCGTGCCGGATCGATTTTTCCCGCCGGGCGTGCGCCGAGATCTTCTTGATCGGCAGGTCAACTTCGATCAATCGCTTTGGGTATCTGCTCACTCGCTGGCCTCCAGAATCACTTTCGCACCGACGTGATAGTGCTCGATAATGACGAGCGGTTCCCAGCCGAGCCTCGCTGGGTCCTGAACAATCCGAATCTGCGGCGTCGACGCGCAGCTGAACACCACGTAGAGCCAGAAGTCCTTCTTGAGCCGTTCTGCGGTTCTAAACTCGTTGGTGGTGAGTGCCACCTCACCGATACCCGATCTGCCCTTGACTTCGATGAAGCGGACCTCGATGGCTGTCTCTGGATCCTCCGGATGAGGGCGGCGGGAAATGAGGTCGAATCCGCGGTTCTCCGATTCCACACTGGTGACCTGCCAGCCACGCGCCTCTTCGTGAGCAATGACGGACTGGATGGCCTTCTTCTCGATCTCGTCGTCCTTCACCATTGCCGCGATCTGGGGCGTTGCCCTTTCAGGATGTGGCAGGACCCAGCCACGGCCGTGGTGTTGGATGTCCGAGATGGTGCAGAATCTCTCCCGCTCGATCTCTTTCCGCCGTTTCTCCAAGCGGCTGTTGAGTTCGTCGATCTTGTCCTCAACCTGCTTCACGTTGGCGGCGAGCAGGGGATTTGCCTCCCTCGATTGATTGCCGCTCAAGAGTTCAGCCATCCGGAGGTTCTGTCGGTGAATCAGTTCGTTCAAACTGATCTCCATGTGGGCAGAGATGGTATCGATCTCCTTGAGTCGCGTCTGTTGAATCTCTTCCAGAAACGGTTCAAGAGCCCTCTCGATGAGTGCTTGTTCGACCACGTCACCACCCGGCAATCCGTCATCTGTGCCAGCTTCTGTGCCGGCCGGCGCCGGAACCATGTCGAGAAAGAGAGTCGGCTGCCGGACTGCGAGTGATCCATCCATGGACGTCTCGACGACAAAAAGGCGGCGGTGGAGGATATTGCCCAGTCCATCGCGGATTGCGGCGGAATAGACGTCGAGGCGTGCGGGCACCGTTCGCTGAACGTCATAGAATACAGAGCCGCGTTCCAGGTCGGGCTGCACGGACTGGAGCAGGTCCTCCCGCACGACCTCGAATAGCGGGTGCCCTGGCGTCACCCAGTCCACTGTCGGATCCTCCGAGAGGTACCGTTTATCGAAGACGATCTGCTTGTACTCCTTGCCCAGCTTGCCGAATCGTGGCTCCAGCAGGTCTCCGACAGCCCAGAGGCTCTTCGGAACCCTACCCACTCTGTAGCAGTGCTTCCTTTGGCGATTTCTTTGGGATGCACCCCCAGCATCGGGCCCGCAAGCAGGAAGAAGTCCTCCACCACCTCAGGCACCAGCCGCCGCTCCTTCGCTTCTGCTGACTTACCCACGATCGCGGAGAGATTGAGCGAACGCTTGGCCAGGCCTTCCAGAGTGGAGTTGGTGATCTTGCGGAACCGCTCGCCGTCGACCTGCTCGA
The DNA here is from genome assembly GCA_016721425.1 of Bryobacterales bacterium. GTDB lineage: Bacteria > Acidobacteriota > Terriglobia > Bryobacterales > Bryobacteraceae > Paludibaculum. The sequence continues at coordinate 206,147 of JADKID010000008.1, forward strand.
CGATCCGGCTCTTGATGACATCCTCGGAGAGATTGCGTGTGTACATGTCCCGGAGCATGCGTTCGAGCTGATTTGCGGCGAAGACGTCCCCGAGGACATTGAAAATCTTTCCGGTCTGCTGGGGATCAAGGTCGGATTCGATGCTCTGGAGGCGCTCGAAAAGCTTGTGCAGGACGCGACCCTCGCGGGTGTTCGTCGCGACGAAGTTGAGGATCAGGCAGTCCTTCTCCTGCCCGTAGCGGTGGATGCGGCCCATCCGCTGCTCCAGCCGCACCGGATTCCAGGGGATGTCGTAGTTGATCATGAACCAGCAGAACTGGAGGTTGATGCCCTCACCTGCCGCCTCTGTTGCCGCCAATATTTGGCAGCTCTCGCGAAACTCACGCTCGGCATAGATTCGCGTGCCAGGCGTGTCCCGATCGCCGATCTTCATCCCGCCATGGATCTGAGTCACGGACAGGTGCCATTCGTCCCGCATCTTCTCGACGAGGTAATCCAGCGTGTCCTTATGCTCCGTGAAGATCAGGAGCTTCATCTTCGGGTCTTCGAAGATGCCCTGCTGTGTGAGTACGTCCCGGAGTTTCCGGAGCTTGGATTCGACCTCGCGCTTTTCCAGCAGCAGAGCCTGTGCGACCAGCTTATCCAACTGGCCGATCTCCTCTTTCAACGCAATTGGATCTACCGAGACCACCGCATCTTCGAGCGCGGCCAAGATTTCCTGCTGCTCTTCCTCCGGGAAGTTCGTCGAAATCGTCGGGGACGCGGGCGTCGATCTGCTGCTGACGGTAAGCCGCTGGATTCCCCAAGATCCTGCCGCTTGTCCCGCATCCGCTCCAGGCTTCGTCTTGCGGCACGGATGCTGGAGGCGAACCGTCGCTGCAGCATGGCCATCGTGAACCCGACGGCACGGCCGCGCGCGGAATTGTCGGCCGCAGCCTTGATGGACTGGTCCTCGACGTAGCGAGTGAGGGCATCATAGAGTTCCCACTCTTCGTCATCGATGGCAAAGCCGATGGTTTCGACCTTCCGCTTGGTGAAGAGAGTCCGGACCTCACCCGTTTCCGGGTCCGGAAAGTGGACGAGGGCTTCTTTCACCCGGCGCAAGTAAAAAGGAGCCTCGTGCCTGCGAATGGCTTCGTCGATGCTGGCTACGTCCCCGTAAACATCCCGATCCAGAAGTTGCAGGAATAGACGGAAGTTTTCTGGGTCGCCCTTATGCGGCGTGGCGGTCATTAAGAGGTAATGATCGGTCATCTCCGACAGCCTTTCGCCGAGCTCGTAGGCCAGCGTCTTCCTGTCGGAACTGTAGGCGCTCATCTTGTGCGCCTCGTCGACGATGATCAGATCCCATTGGCTCCGGAGCAGGCTCTCCTTGGCATCTTCGATCCGGGAAACCCACGAGATTGATGTCACAACCTGGTTCTTTTCCTGCCAGGGGTTAGAGCCATAATTCGCGCGCAGAACGTCGCTGCGAACAACCTCGAACTTTTCCTGGAACTTGTCTTTGAGCTCGCGCTGCCACTGGAAGCTCAGGTTGGCCGGCGTCACGATGAGAATTCGCTTCACCAATCCGCGAACCTTCAGCTCCTTGATGAGGAGGCCGGTCATGATCGTCTTGCCGGCGCCAGGATCGTCAGCCAGTAAGAACCGAATTCGAGGGAGGCGCAAGAAGTAGTCGTAGACCGCCTCAAGCTGGTGGGGCAGCGGATCAACCCTGGCAATCGACAGGGAGAAGTACGGGTCGTACTCGTATGCAATCCCAAGCCGCAATGCCTCGATGCCAAGCTTGAACTTGGTCGCGTTACCGTCGAACGGTTGTTGTTCGGGCGATCCCTCCAGAATGGCCAACTGCGCCGGGGTAAGGATGGGCTGGTGCACCAGCCCAGTGGTCATGCCTTGGCCGACAAGTTTGATCGATCTGCCCATCGGCACCACCCGAATCACTTTGACAGGTTCGGGGAACATGGGGCCGCGGACGATGGTGTTGGGCTTGAGATCTTCGATGTTCATGGCGGCGCGCTACTTGTTCCCCTCGCCTTGAGTATCCGAGTCCTCGAGGCCAGGAGATTCGGCCGGACCGCCGGCTCTCACCCATGCATCCACTTCCAGCAGCTTGCACTTCCACAGACGGCCCACGCGGTGGGCAGGCAGGCCCTTGTTGTCGATCCATCGATAGATGGTGTCTGTCGCCACGCCAAGATGGGCGGCAACTTCACTCACTGAGAACCAGCGGTCGCCGTGGCCGGCCTTGCTGTCTGGAGTCGACATGAAGCGACTATTGTGGCAAAGAGTCGGCTCGGAGTCCATGGGGATCTTTGCAGTCACCTGCGAGTTCACAGCCAACCTCGTCGCCCCCATCCGCCAAACTACCGCCAGTGCATCGCGCTGGCTGATTCTTCCGAACGGCGGTATTGCCCGTTCAAGTTCGTAGAAGAGAACCGCGTTGGCCGACAGCCTCCGACAACCGCCGCATTCTAGTTTGGAACGAAGAGCCTGAGGGCTGGTTGCGCGGCGGGGCCGCATATCATCATGGGCTTTCCTTGCCCTACTTGCGGATCCAAATCTACATCGATATCTCGTGCAACAACCGGTGGGTCGATCAGCAACGGACCGACTGGAGGCCCAATCGAAACAGCTTGCTAGGGGATTTGCTAGGGGTTTGGAACGAGTGGCGGCTTCATACCGGCCGATCTGATTCACCCGTCGCTCTCGGCGTAATCGATTCCAAATCAAGCCGATTGGCCGGTCATCGGCACTCATTGCTGCTGTAGGATGACTACAATGATCGAGTCCGATCTGAAGATTCTCGCCGAGCGGCTGGCCAGGCCAAGCTCGAGGTGCCGTTGACCGCCGGCGAGCGCCGTTGGGAAGTTAGCGGCCAAATGGGAGACTTGGGAGGATACGGTCAGAATCAGCGGGCTGCCGAGAAAAAGCGGGGAGTGTTGGGCGAGTCGGGGCGTTGGCCAGTTCACGGCTTGCACAACATCAGAAGGGCAATCGAGACGCCAAATCTCGAAGCGTTGGAGGCCCTCCCTGCCTTCTTCGAAGCGGTGGCGGTCGTCCACCACCTGAAGGCCGGCAGGAAGATGCGCAAGGAGCTTCAGCGCGTCTTTCCGAGTGGCTGCCCGTTCCTCTGGTCGCGCTGGCCCAGATCTTCGGACGATCACGCTCGCTCACGCCGCGACCGCCGGCTTATATCAGCAAGCGCCTCAGCGACGTCGAACTTCTGTACGCCTGGAAGTTATGGGCGGCCGCGGAAGTCGTGCATGAAGAACTCTCTCGCGAACTCCGCGAGAAGGCCGTCGCCGGCACGTGCAGCCACTGCGGACAGCTTCACTTGCGAGTGGCCAGCAAGTATTGCTCAGAGAAATGTCGCAAGGCGTACGGCGACGATAAGAATTATCGCCGCATCCGGTCGGAGACCCGCCCCGCATAACCGACAGATCTCAGAGATCGGAGATCTGCGCACATTCTTTTGACACTTTTCAGGTCGTGCTTCCGAAGCAGGAACACTCTATTCTGTTCCTGCCCGGTGCCTCATGGCCAGATCCGCCTCTCAGCCGCTCGACCGCCCCACGTCCAAGGACGCGGAGCGTCGGCTATCTGGACATGCTATTCTGCCTGTCGAGCAATTCCCGAACGAGCCATTGCCGCGAGGAGGCGGCTACCAGAAGATGGCTCGTCGAAGATATCAGAAGCCCACGCCGAAGAGGCGGGGCAATCAGTGGAGCATCCTCGTTCGCGAGGATATTGTTATCGATGGGCAGAGAACTCGAAAGAACACGCGCGTACCGTTGGGGCCTTCCAGTCTCACCAAGGCTGAAGCCGAGCGACTACGCGATGACTACCTGGCTTCCATCAACGAGGCCAGTGTCGGCATCGGTGGCGCGTGCCTATTTCGGGACTTCGTCCGAATCTATGAGCGCGATGTTCTATCCGTGTTGGCGAGTACAACACAGGAGCGTACCCGGAGCGTGCTGAAGAATCACCTCAATCCGGTAATTGGAGACCTGATGCTGAGAGAGATCACGCTGGAAGTTCTGCAGGGCTACTTTGCCCGGCTCCAGCTAACGACACTCTCCGCGGAAAGCGTCGACAAGATCCGGGATGTGGCTTCGGCCGTTCTGCGGGCGGCGGTCGATTACGGCCGACTGCTGGTCAACCCGGCGGAGAAGATCCGGCTGCGGTTGAAGGGCAGAAGGCTGAACAAATCGAAGCCGTTCCTGAGGCGCGAGCAGTTCTACGCTTTGCTGGAGGCGATGGAAGAGCCTTACAGCACGATGGTATTTGTCGCGGCGCATACGGCGCTTAGAGTCAGCGAACTGGCTGCTCTGCATTGGCGCAACGTGCACGAGGATTCGATTGCCATTGAGGAACGTTTCTGCCGGGGTGACTGGGATGCACCGAAGTCGGAATCCAGCCAAGCTACGATCGCGGTATCACCTGAGGTAATTGAGCGGATCCACCGTCTCAGGACCGTCGAGGTGGTGATCAAAGCAGGGCGGGCCCGGCGGCTGGTCAAAGTAGTGCGGTCCGATGGGCCGGACGATTTGGTGTTCCAGTCTACTTACAAAGGCGCGCCGATGCGAGACAACAACGTCCTGAGCCGTCACATCAAGCCGGTGGCCCGCAAACTGGGCATTGGTTGGGTGAACTGGCAGGTACTCAGGCGGACGTGTGCGACATGGCTGCAGCAGGCTGGCGTCGATGTAAAAGACGCCCAAGGCATCCTGCGGCACAGCCGTGCAAGCACGACGCAAGATATTTACCAGCAGGTCGTTGCGGAGTCGCAGAGAAAGGCGGTTGTGAAGCTGTCAGCGTACACGAAAGACGTCGTCACAAGACCAATAGTAGTAGTTTGAAGCAGGGAACGATGTGGCGGAAGTGCAACCAATTGCAACCATTACCGATTGGTGCAGTCTGCAAGTCATTGAAAATGGTGGCCAGGGACGGACTTGAACCGCCGACGCCGGCCTTTTCAGGGCCGCGCTCTACCAACTGAGCTACCTGGCCATTCGGTAACTTTTTTCAGTTTAGCAAATCGACTTGCTCCGCGCCATATTGGGTGAAGTTTCAGGCGCCGAGGGCATTGAGAAGGAATGCCAGGATGTCGGCCTCCTCCTCGATGCGCTTGCTGGTGGCTTTCCCGCCCGTGGCCGGCGGAGGTTTCAATGCGAATCAGGATGGGCGCATGGAGGGCTGCGGCGTATTTAAAAGAATGGGCGGGCACGACGCGATCGTCGTGATCGGCTGTGGTCACCATGGTGGCCGGGTACTTGGCGCCGGGGCGGATATTGTGGAGGGGCGAGTATTTCACCAGGATGCGGAAATCCTCGGGGTTCCTGGGGTCGCCGTAATCCGATGTCCAGGCGTGACCGATGGTGAAGCGGTCGAAGCGAAGCATGTCCATGACGCCAACGGAGGGAATGGCCGCACCGAAGAGCTCCGGGCGCTGATTCAACACGGCTCCGACGAGCAATCCGCCATTCGACCCTCCGCGGATGGCGAGTTTCGGGCTGGACGTGTATTTTTCGGCGATGAGCCACTCTGCGGCGGCGATAAAGTCGTCAAACACGTTCTGTTTGTTCTGTTTCATGCCGGCCTGCGCCACTGCTCGCCGTATTCGCCGCCGCCGCGCAGGCTGGCGGAGGCATAGACGCCGCCGCGCTCCATCCAGGCGGTGGCAAAGGTGGAGAAGGCGGGCGTGACGGAGATATTGAAGCCGCCATAGGCGTAGAGCAATGCCGGATTGGCGCCATCGAGCTTGAGCCTTTGCGATGGCTGATGAACATGGGGATCTTTGTGCCGTCCTTGAGGCGACGAACACCTGGCGGGTGACGAACTGTGCGGGCTCGAAAGGCAGCTTGACCGGGATCATGGGACGGCAGGCGGCGGGGCTGCACTCGTAGATGGTCTCCGGCATAGTGAAGCCGGACACAGCAAAGACGCTGGCGGAAGCCGGGCCAAGCGTGATGGTGGAGTTGGGCGGCAGCGGCACGTCGCGGGCGGGCCCGCCGCTCAGCGGCACGAGTTTCACGCGGCCAGCTACGTCGTGGAGATAGTTTAGGACAAATGTACCCCCGGCGAGTTGCGCCTGCTTGATAGTGTCCTGAGACTCGGCGACGACGGTGCGCCAGTTGGCGCGCTCCGGTTTGGCAAGGTCGATCTCGACGATCCGGTAGCGGGGCGCCTCGTAGTTGGTGAGTAGGTAAAAACGCGTGCCGCGGTTGCCCAGGAAATCGTGGGCGGCGTAAAACTCGGCAATTAGCGGCTGGGGCTCGGCAGAGGGCTTGGTGAGGTCCAGATAATACAGCTGCCGGTTCACGCTGGTGCCGCTGCGAAGATCGATGACCAGATACCGGCCATCCTCGGAAACGGTACCGCTGAAGGACCAGCGCGGCTGATCGGGCCGCTGATAGACGACGCGATCGGCAGATTGCGGCGTGCCGCGCTTGTGGTAGCAGAGCTGGTAGTTTTCGTTCAGCGCCTGGAGCGCGCCGGCGGCTGAGGCGCGGGGTAGCGGCCGTAGTAGAAACCTTCGCCGCGGGCGTCCCACTCGGCCGACGAAAACTTGGACCAATCGAGGAGGTCGGGAGATCCTGGCCGGAGGCGACGTCGCGGATGCGCCAGACGATCCAATCGGAGCCGGCCTTGGCGACAGCGTAGGCCAGCCACTTGCCGTCGCGGGAGATGGAGAAGGTGTTGATGGCGGCGGTGCCTTCTTTGGAGAGCGTGTTGGGATCGAGCAAGGGGCGATCGCCCGCCGGCTCGCGGACGTAGAGCACTGGCTGATTCTGCAGGCCCGTCTGTTTGAGAAAGAACGCGCGGGCGCCGCGGGTGAAGTAGCCGGCGCGCATGCCGCCCCCGGTGGTGAAGCCGGGGTAGCGATCGTGGAGGTACAACTGCGCCAGGCGGTCCCCGATGGCAGCGCGGCCGCTGAGTTTCGCGAGGTACTCCTGGCGTAGCGATTTTCCTGCTCTACCCATTGCCGGGTCGGAGCAGAGTCCGGGTCTTCCAGCCAGCGGTAAGATTCCTCGATGCGCGTTCCGTGGAAGTCCTCCACGCTGGGGGATCGGGTGGCCTTGGGCGGCTGGGCGAGGGCGGCGGCGGTGAGCATGATGGCGAGCGCAAAACGCATCTTTCGATTATGCAGCACGGGCTAAGCAGGGCGCGAGCGCTACGGCGCCAGGGTCGAGAGATCAATCAGCGCGATGGTCTGGCGGGTGCGGCCGGAGTTGAAGAGGACGTAGCGGCCGGTGCGATCAAAGGAAGCGTGGGCATGGACGGCGCGAACAGAGTCCCTGCAACCCCTGTGGCCAGCAGGCGCCGGCTATCGGTCGCCGCGTCGATGAGCCGAGAGGTTGCCCTGCTGTCGTCGGCGACCAGCTTTTTTCCATCGGGCCGGGCGGCGACGTGCCAGTAGTCTCCGGGCAGCAGGCGGCCCTTGCCGGACGGGTCGGCGATGACGATGCCCACCTTGTCGATGATGATGGTCATGTCGCCTGTTTCGCGAATCCAGGCCTCGTGGGTGGCCCATTCTTTTGAGGGCGTGATCCACTGTTTGGGATCGGTGGTGTAGTAGAACGGCCGGTTGGCGCTGCCATCGTCGTTGACCAGCCAGGTGCGCTGCGGGGCAAAGCCGCCGGTCTCCCAGACATAGAAGATGATGGGCAGTAAGCGACGTCGTAGGCATAGATTTGGGCGTGGTCGCCCTCCGTGCCGGCGAAGATCACGAAGCGGTTGTCGGCGGTGAAGTTGGAGAAATGGAAGTAGAGGTTGGTGGGCTGGAGGGTGGAGGGGACGAATTCCAGGACCTCGACGCCACTCGCAGAATCCGGTAAGACTGTGCATTCAAAAGGCTTGTCGCTACGAGGGCAAGGACAGACAGGCAGAAGTTTGGCATAAGAGCTATCTGTTGTGCATACTACATGGAAGGGATTCCCTGCATTCCCCGCCACTTTCCAACCGGAGATCGTTATGTCCAAGTATTGCCCTGTCACAGGTAAGAAGCCCATGAGCGGAAACAGGGTCTCGCACGCCAACAACAAGAGCCGCCGCGTTTTCGAGCCCAACCTGCACGAAAAGCGTTTAGGTCTCCGGCCCTGGGCCGGTTTGTTCGCCTGCGTGTCAGCGCCAGGGGACTGAAGACCATCGACAAGCGCGGCGTTGACGTCGTGTTGGCCGAACTGAAGCTGCAAGGTGAAGTTCTAGGAGTTATCTGATGCCGCGCATTATCATCAAACTGGTTTCCACGGCTGGTACCGGCCACTTCTACACGACAACGAAGAACCCGAAGACCAAGACCGAGAAGATCGTCATCAGCAAGTATGACCCAACCATCCGCAAGCACGTCAGCTACAAGGAAGCCAAAGTCTAACTGACTTCCGCGACGTTCCGTAGTTTTTGAAAGGGCCGCCCTCCGGGGCGGCCTTTTTCGTTGTGTGCGACGCTGGATATTGAGATGTCCAAGATCAAGCGAGTTCTCTTGTGGTTCGGCGGGCTGCTGGTGGCAGCCGGCGTGATCGCCGGAGTGGGTATGGCGTTCTTCGGCTTGCGGTTTGACCGCGATGGGACGGGCATGCGGCCCCTGCCCTATGTGGACCGCACGGAGCAGCGGCTCCAGGAGATTGAAAAGCGGGCGGCGGCGGAGCATCAACCGGCTGAGGCCGCGGCGGCGGAACCGGCTGCCGTGGTGGCGGACCAGAGCGCACCCTGGCCACTTTTCAACGGCGCGAAGCAGGACGGCGTTTACCGGGACAGTCCCATTCAGGTGAACTGGCCGGCCAAGGGCTTGCCGGAGGTTTGGCGGAAACCCGTGGGCGGCGGGTATGCGTCGATGATTGTGGCGCAGGGCGGGTCTTCACAATCGAGCAGCGGCGGGATCAGGAGGTGGCGGCCGCCTACGATCTAAAGACGGGCCGCGAGGTGGGCCAATTCGTGGAAGGCGTTCTTTCAGGAATCAATGGGCGGAGACGGGCCGCGAGCCACACCGGCCTGGGCGGATGGGCGCGTCCCTTGGGCGCGGAGGGCGAACTGAGATGCCTGGACGCGCTGACGGGCAAGCTGCTATGGCGCACCAACATCCTGACCGACAGCGGCGCGACGAATCCAGTGGGGCATGGCCGCGTCGCCGCCAGTCGTCGACGGTATGGTGATCGTCATGCCCGGCGCAAGGGCGTGGCGGCGTGACGCGAAGTCCGGCAAGCGGTTGTGGACCGCGCTCGAAGACAAGGGCGCCTACACGGCTCCGATGGTGGCCACGCTGAACGGCCAGCGGCAGATTGTGGATGTCACGGGCGAGCGGGCGCTCGACCGACGCGATGGCGGCGGCAGGTGCGGTCGCATCCGTGGAAGACGGACCACGAGATCAACAGCGCGCTCCGCTGATTGTGGACGGAACCATGATTCTGACCGCCGGTATGGGCACGGCGCGGCGATGATAGAGATCACGGCCGAGGGCGGGCGCGAAATGTGGGAGAGCAAGGCGATGAAGTGCTAAGTTCAACAACGCAGTGCTCCACCAGGGCGTGGGTGTACGGATCGACGAAGGGATTCTGGCTGCGATGGACGCGCAGACGGGCCAGAAGTGGAAGGGCGGGCGGTATGGTTGGACAGCTCCTGCTGGCCGGCGAGCATCTGGTCATCCTGTCCGAGACGGGCGAAGTGGTACTGGTAAGTGGCGATGCCCGCAGGCACGAAGAGTGGCCAAGTTCGAGGCGATCTCCGGCAAGACCTGGAACGTGCCGGCGATGGCCGACGGGCTGCTGCTGGTGCGGAATGGCGCGGAGATGGTGTGCTACCGGATCGCGCGGTAGCGGCTAGGGACGATCAGTCAGCGGGCTTTCGGCGAAGGCGATCCGCCACTTGGTTTCTACACCGTCCCATCCTGCGCCATCTCTGATCCCTTCGGCAGATATCATCCAGTGAACAATGCCACCGCGAATCGTCATCGAACCCGCCTGGCGGCCGAAGACCGACTCGAGCGCCGCGCGGGAATCGTCTTTGTGAGGATGGACTTCTTCAGAACAGCAGCTTCAGCCCGAGCTGCAAATGCCGCGGGCTCTGCGCTGAGCTGACGACCCTCGAAGCCTGCGGCCCCGACGAAACTTCGGGGGAGGTCAAAGCTGGTGTGATTCAGAAGGTTGAACGCCTCGACGCGCATCTGCACGGAGAGGCTCTCGTTGACGCGGAACGACTTGAGCATCGAGACGTTCAATGCGGCCTGCCCCGGCCCGTTGAGGATGTTGCGGCCGGCATTTCCAAAGGTGCCGCGCTCGAACTGGCGAAGGCGGCGGTGTTGAACCAGCGCTGCCGCGGTTGAAAGCGGGGGGGCTGGCGTCGCCGCTGACGCTGGGACGATCGTTGGCTCCAAAACCCAGCGACGAGCGGCCGGTGCCGGAGTTATCGAGCCCAGATGGAAGCGCGACGGTGAACGGCCGGCCGGACTGCATGGTGAGGATGCCGTTGAGCGTGAAGCCGCGGCCGATGAGCCAGGAGGCGCTGGCGGCCAGGCGGTGGCGCACATCGAAATTAGAGCGGCCGCGCTCGGCGCTGAGGTTGCGGGAATCCTGCGGGAAGTTGGGATCCCCGGCGCTGGGGAAGAAGCCGGATGCGTCGTCGATGGACTTGGCCCAGGTGTAGCCGGCGAAGAAGGTGAGGCCGCGGCGGAGCTGCTGGCGGGCCGACGCCTTGCAGGAGTGGTAGCTGGAATTGGAGCGCGACCAGCCGGTTGATGTCGTCGAAGAAGTAGTTGGGGCGCAGGTTCTGCGCTGCGGCGGAGGGCCCGGTTGGTTGATGTCGCGCGCGCCGTAGAGGCGGGTTCCCTTGCTGCCGGCGTAGTTCGAACTCCACCACCCGCCCGGCGCCAGCCTGTTGCTGCACCCGAAACTCCACTGTTGCATGTAGGGCGTGCGGAGGTTGCGGTCGAAGGCGAATCCGGAGGGCGGCGTGGGGTAAGGGAAGTTCGACGGCCACGGATTGGCGAGGGTAGCGGCAACTGCGGCAGTGCGCAAAGAAGAGCCGGAA
>JADKID010000009.1 GCA_016721425.1 Bryobacterales bacterium
AGTACGCCGACGCCAACCAGGACACCAAGACAGCGGCCGGCGATGTGCCCGCCGACCTCTATTGGGAGCGAATTACCTGGTTTTTGCAGCGTGTGGCGCCCGTGGCCGCAGAGTACAAGGTGAAGATCGCCTGCCACCCGCACGACCCCGGCATGCCGCAGGGCAAAGGCTTCAAGGGCGTGGAGACGGTGCTTGGCTCCGTGGACGGGCTCAAGCGATTCGTCTCGATCCATGAGAATCCGTATCACGGACTGAACTTCTGCCAGGGCACTGTGTCGGAGATGCTGGCCGACCCCAATGCGGAGATCGGCACCGTGATCCGCTGGTTCGGGGTGCGAAAAAAGCTCTTCAACGTGCACTTTCGTAACATTTCTGGTCGTTTTTTGGACTTTAGAGAGACGTATCCGGACAACGGCGACGTGGACATGCTGGCGGCCCTACGGGCCTACAAAGAGGTGGGCTACGACGGAATGCTGATGCCGGACCACGTGCCCAAGGTGGTGGGTGACGACGGCGGCAGACAATCATTCGCGTTCTGCTTCGGCTACATCCGCGCGTTGATGCAGGTGGTGGAGAGGGCTTAGAGTCAACGCGGTTCTGGCTGCTCATTCAGCGTCAAAGTCAACTCAGCGCCAGCCGCGCCGATCAGCTTCAGCCGATTCGTTTGGTGGCTCGCGACCGCTCGCCCAATCACGTTCCCAGGTTGCGGTTCCATCTTCTGCCAGGTTGCCGAGATGGTGTACTCGGTTCCTTCGCGCAGTTCGATGGACGCAAATCCATTCGAGTCCGTGAAGCCCGCCCTACGGTTTTTCGGATTGTATGAATTCACCCAACCGTTCTGAGGATGGTCCACGGCAATGAGTGCAAAGTCGACTGGGCGTTTGTCGGGCCAGAGCACACGGATGCGGACCGTCACCTCCGACTGCTTGGGCGGGACAACAATGTCGATGCCTTCGACGCGCTTGCCATCGGCAACGACTACCGGCATCGCCCCGGTGTCGGTGGACGCAGCTGGGTGAAAGGTGGTCGGATAGGGGCCGTTTGTGCCGGGCTCCGCGCCAACTCCAACGATGTAACGGCCTGCGAGAAGCCTCGGGATTTCATAGCGCCCATCCTCGCCGGTGATCGCGGAGCGTACTGACTGCCGGCGGCTCTTGGCATCCTGCTCATACGCTCCGACCGGAATCCCAGCGACGGGACTTCCATCCACACTCCTGACCGTGCCTGAGACCGTGGTATCCGGCCGCAGAATTACCGGGACCTCCACGCAACCTCGCTGCGGGATCACGATCTTGCCCGGAGCCTCGTATTCGCGGTATCGATCTTTGGACTCCACCTCGGCGCTGAGCCCGGGCTTCGAAATGGCAAGGCGGTACTCTCCGGGGGATAAGCCTCGCACCTCAAAGCGGCCCGAGTTTCCGGTTCGCATCGTCCAGTCTTTCGCGTCGGCCTTCAGAGAAATCTCCGCGCCCTCCACCAGGTTGTCGTCGCGCCAGGCTGTATTCCAGCCTTTGTAGAGACGCACGTTCCCAAAGAACAGGCCCGGCCCACCCAGGTAGGACGCCACCATCTGGCTGACTTCGGTATCTTCGGGTCGAATCGTGCGCGACCCGGAACAACCTCCAGTGAAAACGACATTTGGATCGGAGGGCAAGGTTGAGCCGAAGATCAACATCCGCTGGCCCACTTTCAGTTCGAAATAGCAGCTTGTGAAGATTGATGGGTTGACTCGAATCTCTCGCCCCCCTTCCGGTAGACCCCGGATGACGCTCTCTACGGAAAGGACGGCTTCCCGGCGCCCAAACCCTCGCCTCGGCCCTGAGGCATCGTCAGGCTCCGAGCCCTGTGTGACCATTCCGACAAAGGCCACTGTCGCGGTGGCGAGGAGTTCGCAGGTAGTGGGGACTCCTGCGCACGAGCAAGCTTGCGCAGCGAATGCCGTTGCCAACATCGCGGCCGTGAAGTTCGAGAAGACTCTCATCACGAGGGGGTAGACGCCAGCCCGAGGGAGAAAGTTGCAGGACCGGACCAGTGTACCCGCGACAATTGCTGTGGATTTGGTTGTGAGAAGGCTGTATCACCCCGCCTTTTGTCCCAGCCACGAACCCAGCACTGGTAGCGGCGTCAATCGTAGCCATAGAACTCTTCGTTACCCATCTCGGTGACCGTTCCGTCCCGGTGCTTGTAGAAGCCATGAAGAGCAACGCCTTTGAACATCGGAAGCCGTTCAAACGCATTGATGAAACCCTGGACGACGACCTTCAGCTGATCACCCTCGCACTGCTCGACAACAACCCCCACTTGACCCTTGCGGTTGCCAACGACCACCTCCATCGTCGGCTCGTCTGCCAGCCGAGCTAACTGGTCGTAGGGCAGCGCGCGAAGGATTCGGCCCCTCTCTTCGACCATCCCGGTGAACGTCTCGGCTTCGTCCCGGCGCTTCTGTAGAAACCTGAATCGCATCCTAACTTCTCCACGCTCCGCCGCTTCGTCAGCTCTTGCAGTCCGGGCAATCGCCGCAGCACATCGAATTCAGTATTCTGTCGAAATCGGCAGCGGCTTCGGGGGATACCCCTGCGTACGTGGCGAAGCCAAACGGGATCCGGGTATGCCGCCACCTTCGACCGTCCGACGCAGTGCCACTCCAATCCATCCCTTCGACGTGGCCCTGACAACTCCACGGGTGCGCCGTCCATTGGATCGCCGAATCGCTCAGTGCGTGAGGCGACTCTCCGCCGACCAGACCTCCGAACATAAACTTGAGCCAGACTCTGTCTCGCTCCGGCCCGTATCGAACAAAGTACTCCACGTAGTCCACATCCGCGACTTTCCTGACCCTGGCGAAGCGGGGCACGTGGAACTCCACAAGCCTCAAGTTTGAAACGATGCGGCGCCCGCCTCTGTGAGAGTTGGCGCAGCGGCTGAGGACGGCAGGCCCATCGGCCCGCGCCTGTCCGATGGCTGCGGCAATCAGCGTGGCGGCGATCGCTAAAGCTCTCATACTCCCGTGCCTTCATACTACTCCGGGGCAGAAGGAGACGGCAGTGGGTATGCTGGTACAGACCGGGAGCAATGCGCACAATCTTCCACGTCGACATGGACGCCTTCTTCGTCTCCGTTGAAGAGCTATTCGACCCGTCGCTGAAGGGCAAGGCGGTCGTCGTTGGGGGCCAGCGGGACCAGCGCGGCGTCGTCTCGGCCGCTTCCTATGAGGCCCGCAAGTTCGGGGTCCACTCCGCCCTGCCTCTGCGCACCGCCGCTCAGCGATGCCCGCACGCCATCTTTCTGGACGGCCATCCAGAGAGGTATCGGGAGTACTCGCACAAAGTCCACGACGTGCTCACCCACTTCTCGCCCAAGGTCGAGATGGCCTCCGTGGACGAAGCCTACATGGACCTCACCGGCACGGAGCGCCTCTTCGGGCCGCCGCTGCGGGCCGCCCATCTCCTGCACGATCAGATGAAGCGCGACACCGGCCTGAACTGCTCGGTTGGCATCTCCGTCTCGCGCATGGTGGCCAAGGTCGCCTCAGACCAGGCCAAGCCCAACGGCATCCTCTTTGTCCAGCCCGGTCTGGAGGCCGCCTTCCTGGCCCCGCTCGACGTCCGCCGCATTCCTGGCGTCGGCAAAGTGGCCGAGCAGAAGCTCAATGAAATCGGGATCCGCAAGGTGGGCGATCTGGCCCGCCTGGAGGAGAACTTCCTCTTCCGGCGCTTCGGCCAGTGGGGCCTCGCCCTGGCCGGCAAGTCACGCGGGGCCGACGCCGGCGCGTGGTTCGATAGCGATATCGGCGAAGGCGAGGACCCCAAGTCCATCAGTCACGAGCACACATTCAATAAAGACACAGCCGACTCCGTCTTCATCGAATCCACGCTCGCGCATCTCGCAGAAAAGGTCGCGCGCCGGCTCCGGGACCACCACTTCCATGCGCGCACCGTCCACCTGCGCCTGCGCTACTCGGACTTCACCACCATCACCCGATCCCACTCTCTCGGCAGCGCCACGCAGCTCGATCACGAGCTCATCGCCGAATCCCGCGCCCTCTTCCGGGCCGCCTGGAAAACCGGCGCCAAGGTGCGGCTCATCGGCATGGGCGTCTCCGGCTTCGAGCTCAGCGAGGGCCAACTGGGCCTGCTGGACGCCGATAAGAACGAGCGCGCCAAAAAGGCCACTGCCGCCGTGGACAAGATCCGGGACAAATTTGGGGAAAAGAGCATCAAGCTGGCCGTCGGCATGCCCGGCGATCACGCGGAGCGGGTCCACGAGAATCCGGTGGGCCTCCCCGGCAAGCAGCCCAAGCCCAAAGGGTCACTCTGAAGTGCGGGTGGCCTGCACGGACCACCAGAGCGCCAGCACGGTCCAGCCCAAGCCAGCCCAGTAGGGTGCAGCCGGCCCGATCCTATCGAACAGCAACCCCGCCCACACAGGCCCGATCACTCGCGTCAGGCTCCCAACCGATTGCGCCGTCCCCAGCAGGACGCCCTGCTCCTTGGCCATGGCTCGCCGCGAAATCAGACCAGTGAGCGCCGGCCCGGCCAAACCGAAGCCCAGGGCGGTGAAGCCCACCGCCAAATACAGCATCCACAGCGCGCTCGATTCCGCGATAATGACAAACCCGATGCCAAATATCACCGCGCCATAGATCACCAGTTTGGCTTCACCCAGCCGCGGCGCCAGTTTCCGCAGCAGCAACCCCTGCGTCAGCGCCGCCATCACGCCCAGGAACGAAAAGAGAAGCGCGTTGTGGGCCGCATCCAACCCGAAGCGCGCGTGAGTGAAGACCGCGAAATTCGTCTGCAAGCCCGACATACCAAAGCTCAGCGCGAAGGTGGCCAGCATCAATCCACGGTAGGCCGGCTTGCCCAGCGCAGAGCGGATCTGAACAAACGGATTCACATCGCGCCACTGCATCAACGCAGTTTGGCGCACACCGATATGCAGCGACTCCTTCAACAGGATGCTGGCCACGGCCAGGGTCACCAGCGACAGCGCACCTGCCGCGAATGCCGGAGCCTGCAGGCTGATCTTGCTCAAGGCGCCGCCCATCGCCGGCCCCAGGATGAAGCCCAGGCCGAACGCCGCTCCGATCAGGCCGAAGTTCTTCGCCCGGTCCGCCGGCGCAGAAACGTCGGCGATGTACGCCTGTGCCGTGGAGATGGACCCACCGGCGAATCCGGCCAGCACCCGGGCCAGAAATAGCATCTCCAGCGAGCCGGCCCAGCCGAAGAGAAAATACCCCAGGGCCGTCCCCATCAGGCACAGCAACAGCACGGGCCGCCGGCCCACACGGTCTGACCACACGCCCAGGAGCGGGCTGGCCGCGAATTGGGCCGCCGAAAATGCCAGCGCCAGCAGCCCCACGGTCAACGCGTCCGTTCTGTACGGCTGCACAACGTAAGGCAGCACGGGGACCAGAATGCCGGCCCCCATCAGGTCCAGAAAAACGATGAGAAAGATGACGCCGAGCGCCCCCTTTGGCGGCGCGGTGGGAGAGTTCACCCCCTTATGGTCTCACTGTTGCCAGCCACCGCCCAACGCTTTGTACAGCGTGACCAGCGAGACCAGTTCGTCCCTCTTTGCCTGAGCCAGTTGTTGCTCGGCGGCCAGCCTCTGCCGCTCCGTGTCCAGCACCTCCAGATAGCTGGTCACGCCCCCACGGTACCGCAGTCCCGAAAGACGGCTCTGATCCCGCAGCGTGTTCGCAAACAGCTCCTGTTGGGTCCGGAACTCCTTCGACTTCTGGTAGCCGATCAGGGCATCACTCACTTCGCGGAACGCCTGGTTGACCGCCTTTTGGTAGCCGATCACCAATTGCTCCTTCTGCGCCTGCGCCAGCTTGTAGTTGCCCATCCGGCGGCCCGCGTCAAAGATGGGCAGATCCACCGTCCCACCCAGGCTGTATGCAGGGCCTGTCTTGGAGATCAGGCCGAAGAGGTCCGTCGTCTGATAGCCACCGCCGCCCGTCAGGCTGATGGACGGGAAGAATAGCGCCTTCGCCGCGCCCACTCGCGCGTTGGCCGCCACCAGCTGCTGCTCGGCCACCCGCAGATCCGGCCGCCGGGCCAGCAGCTCAGAGGGCAGTCCAGCCGGTACCGCCGGCGGTTGCGCTTGCTCCGCCAGGGACTTCCCGCGGACCACTGGTCCCGGCTGCTTGCCCAGCAGGAACTGAATCAGGTTCTCGGTCTGCTCGGCTGCGCGCTCCAGTTGCGCCGCGTTGCCCTGCGCCGCGGCCACCAAGCTCGTGGATTGATCCACCTCCAGCATGGTACCCACGCCGCCCACCTGCCGCGCTTTCACCAGCCGCAGCGAGTCCTTGCGCGCCGTCAGCGAGGCGTTCACATACTCCAGTTCCAAGTCATATTCGCGCAGGTTAAAGTACGCCGACGCCACCTGCGCCACCAGCGACTGCAACACCGCCGCCTGATTTTCCTTGGATGCCAGCAGGTTGGCCCGCTGCGCCTCGTTCGCCCGCCGCAGCTTGCCGAAGAGATCCAGCTCCCAACTCACCGCGCCAAAGACGCCCAGCGCCGATTGCGTTGGCGAGTTCGACCCCTGCCGCGTCCCCGAGCCCTGCGCGTTCAACTGCGGGAATACCGCCGCCCGCGTCACCGCCAACTGTCCCTCTGCCTCCAGCACACGCTGCGCTGCGATCCGCACGTCGTAGTTGGCCTGGATCGCTTCCTGGATCAGCCCGCGCAATACGTCGTCCTGGAAGATGTCAAACCACTTCGCTTCGCCCAGGGAAGCCGCCTGAGCCGCCGCGTCCGCCGCACGGAACTGCGGCGGCGCTGCCACGTCGGGCCGCTTGTAGTTAGGGCCCACTTTGCAGCCCGCCAGCATCGCCGCGCACACGGCGCCCATCACAATTTGCCGCCGCATCAGTGCGCCCCCCCTTCCAGAACCGGCGCTCCGCCTGGCTTGCCCTCGGCTGCCTTCGAGTTGCCGCCGAACTTGTATGCCAGGCCCTGCACCAACACGTATAACATCGGGATGAAGAACAGCCCGACGGTGGAGGCCATCAGCATGCCGGCGAACACCGAGAGCCCGATGCTCACCCGCGCCGCCGCGCCCGCACCGCTCGCAATTACCAGCGGGATCACGCCCAGGATGAAGGCCAGCGCCGTCATCATAATGGGGCGGAAGCGCTGCCGGGCGCCCTCTCGCGCCGCGTCGATCAGGCTCAGCCCCTGCTTCTCGTGGTTCTCCTTGGCGAACTCCACAATCAGAATGGCGTTCTTGGCCGCCAGCCCCATCAACGCCACAATGCCGATCTGCACATAGACGTTGTTGTCCAGGCCCACCAGCCAGATGCCGAGAAATGCGCCAAATACGCAGACTGGCAGCCCCAGCAACACGGAGAACGGCACGGCCCAGCTCTCATACTGCGCCGCCAGCACGAGGAAGACGAAGATCATTGCCATGCCGAAGATCGGCCCCTGCGATCCGCCCGCTTCCTTCTCCTGATAGGCGACGCCCGTCCATTGGAACCCGAATCCCTGTGGCAGTTCCGTCTTGGCCAGCGTCTCCATCGCCTCAATCGCCTGGCCGGACGACACCCCGGGCGCATTGGAACCACTAATTTCAGAGGTCCGGAACATGTTGAACCGCTGCAGAAGATCCGGCCCGGATGTCATCTCGATGTCGCTGATTGTCGACATCGGCACCATCGAGCCGTCGCCGCTGCGCAGGTAGATGTCGTTGATGCTCTCCGGGGTCCGCCGGAACTCAGGCTCAGCCTGAATCATCGTTTTATAGGTGCGGCCGAACAGATTGAAGTCGTTCACCTGAAGCCCGCCCAGGTATACCTGCAAGCCCTGGAAGACCTGCCCCAGCGGCACGTCGAGGGTGCGGATCTTGTCGCGGTCCAGGTTCAGCTTCACCTGCGGAACCGTGGTGCGGTACCCACTGTAGAGGCCGGTAATCCGCGGATCGCCCGCTACCGCCTGCAGGAACTTCTGGCTGGTCTCGTAGAGCTCCTGCGGGCTGCGGCCCGTCTGGTCCTGTAACTCGAACTGAAAGCCTCCGGCGTTGCCCAAGCCCGGCACGGGCGGGGGTGGGAAGGCGAGCACAACAGCCTCGGGGTATTTCGAGAACTTGCCTCCCACCGCTTTCAAGATCGCACCGAGCCCTTCCTCCTTGCTCTTCCGCTCACCCCATGGTTTCAACATCACGATGAGCGAAGCATTATTGGACGTATAGGCGCTGGTCATCAGGTTGAGGCCGCCCAGCGTGAGCACCTCCTGAATGCCCGGCACTGTCTTCAGGTCCTGCTCAGCGCGCTTCAGCAAGTCGTCCGTCCGCTCCATGGATGCGCCATCCGGCAAGGTAAACGCGGCGAAGAAATAGCCCTGGTCCTCATAGGGCACAAAGCCCGAAGGCAGCGCGTTCATGAGCGCGCCCGCGCCGCCCCAGAGGCCGGCCAGGCATACCAGCGCGATGGCGATACGCCGCAGAAAGAATCCCACTCCGCCGAGGTAGCCGCCGGTGATCTTCGCGAACAGGCTGTTGAACCCGCGCAGGAAGGCGCCCACGGGCCCCCGGATCTCCTTCCGCGGCCGCAGGAGCATGCCGCACAGAGCAGGGGTCAGGGTCAGCGCCACCACGGCCGACAGCATCACCGATATCGAGATGGTGATGGCGAACTGTTTGTACAGCTGCCCTACCAGTCCGCCCATGAACGACACAGGAACAAACACCGCGCAGAGCACCAGCGCAATAGCCACCACAGGGCCGCTCACCTCATCCATTGCCTTCTCGGTGGCCTGGATGGGAGTGAGCCCATGCTCGATGTGATGCTCCACCGCCTCTACGACGACGATGGCGTCATCCACCACGATGCCCACTGCCAGCACGATGGCCAGCATCGTCAATGTGTTGATGGAGAACCCCAGAACGACAAACGCCGCGAAGGTACCCACCAATGAAACCGGCACCGCCAGCATGGGAATGAACGTGGCCCGGATATTGCCCAGGAAGATGAACACCACAATCAGCACCAGGATGATGGCGTCACGCAAGGCGTGGAACACTTCGTCGATGGCCACTTTGACGAACTCGGTGGAATCCATCGAGATTCTGTATTCCAGCCCAGGCGGGAAGCTCTCTTTTGCCTTTTCCAGCGAAGCGCGCACCTGTTCCGCCGTGTTGATCGCATTGGCTCCCGGCAACTGGTATACGATGATCAGCGTGGACGGGATGCCGTCCTTGCGGCCGAAGCTCGAATAGCTCTTGCCGGAGAGTTCCGCCCGGGCCACGTCTTTCATGCGAAGGATGGAGCCGTCGGGCAGCGTTCGCACGATGATGTTGTCGAACTCCCGCTCGTCGGTCAGCCGGCCCTTCACATTGACCGAGTACTGAAACTGCGTGCCTGCCTTGGCCGGCGGTTGCCCCACCTGGCCAGCAGCGGCCACGACGTTCTGATCCTTGATTACGCTCGCCAGATCGCCAGCCGTCAAACCCAGCTTGGCTAGTTTGTCTGGACGAACCCAGAAACGCATCGCATAGTCGCGCTGGCCCACGATCATCGTCGAACCAACACCGGACGTCCTCGCGATGGTGTCTACCAGATTGATGGAGGCGTAGTTGGAGAGAAACGTCTCGTCAAAAGACCGGTCCGGCGAATACAGCCCGATCACCATCAGCATGTCGGGCGACTGCTTCTTGACCGAGATGCCGGCCTGCACCGCTTCCGCCGGCAGGCTGGCCTGCGCCTTGCCCACGCGGTTGTTGATGTCCACGTTGGCGAGGTCGAGATTGGTGCCCACTTTGAAGGTGCACGTCAGCACGTAGCGGCCGTCGCTGGACGACTTCGAGGACATATAGATCATGCCCTCGGCGCCGTTGACCTGCGCCTCCACGTTGGTCGCAATGGATTGCTCCACCGTCTCGGCGTTGGCACCCGGATACACGATCTCCACCGAGATGGTGGGCGGAGAAATCTGCGGATACTGGGCGATGGGGAGCTGCGAGATGCTCAGTCCGCCCGCGATCAAGATGATCAGGGAGATCACGATCGCGAAGACGGGGCGATGGATGAAGAATTTCGCCATACTCTACTCGCCCTTCTTGGCTTCGCTCTTCTCGGTGCTCACCGGCGCAGCCATGGGAGCCACCGTTGCGCCGGGCTTGACCTTCAGAATGCCGTCCACAACGATTCGCTCTCCGGCCTTCAAGCCCTCGGTCACGATATAGTCCTGGCCCACCCGATCGCCCAGGGTTAACGAGCGCAACTGAACCTTATTGTCGGCAGTCACCACGTAGACGACCTTAGCGCTCTGCATCTCCATCACAGCCTTCTGGGGAATCAGAATCGCGTTCTCAACCACCTCGGCAGCCAACCGGACACGGCCAAACTGGCCGGGCCTGAGGAGATGCTCGGGATTCGGGAATTCAGCAATCAGGCTGAGAGTGCCAGTCTTCAGATCGACCGCGCGGTCCGCCACGATGAAGCGGCCTTTGTGTGGAAACAGATTGCCGTCCGCCATGATCATCTCCATGCTGTTGCCTGTCGGGCCTCTGCCGGCCTTCTTCATCGCCACCAGCTTGAGATACTCCGCTTCGCTGATACTCAGGAAGACGCGGAGCGGATTGATGTTGGAAACCGTAGCCAGCAGGGTGGCATCTCCGCGGCCCACCAGATTGCCCGGCGCCACCTGACGTGTGCCGATGAGGCCGTCAATCGGAGAGACGATGTTGCAGTATTCCAGGTTGAGTTCAGCCTGCTGGATCTGGGCCTTCGCGGACATCACGGAAGCTGATGCCTGGCCGATCTGAGCGGTCTGGTTGACCTTGGCGGTATTCAGGCCGGCTTTCTGCCCCTCCAACTGGGCTCGGGCGCCCTGCTGCTGGGCCAGCGCATTGTCGTAGTCCTGCTGCGGCACCGCCTGCTGTTCGGCCAGCGGCTTCAGCCGCTTCACATCCTGATCTGCCTTGTTTAACTGAGCCGCCGCGATCTCGAGATTGGCGCGTGCCGTGTCCACCTGCGATTGTTCTCGTGCCGATTGCAGGTCCGCCTCAGCCTTTGCCAGTTGCGCCTTGGCCGTCTGCAGACTAGCCTCAAACTCCCTCTTGTCCAGCGTGAAGAGCGGCTGTCCCTTCTTCACCGCCGTACCCTCCTGGAAGTGCATGGATTGCAGGAACGCCGCCACGCGCGCGCGGATCTCCACTGTGTCGTTGGCGTCGGTGCGGGCCGTGAACTCCGAATACACCGGCACGGTCTTCTGTACCACAGGCGCCACCACCACAGAGACCGCCGGCCCGGCAGCCCCGGCTGCCTTTTTGGCCGCGCCTTCCTTGCCGCCGCAACCCACGCCAACCACTTCCAACGCCGCCAACGCTCCAACCAGGATGAACCTCTTCATGCTTGCTCCTGCCCTCTTAATGCTCCGTCTGACTCTGCAGCCGGCCTTCCAAGGTCAGGGCCCAACATTCACCATTTGCCAAGGTTTGAAGAGCCACGCCTTGCAAGGCGGGAAATCCTTGAGAGAGTTTACCATCGTTACAGGATGAAATCCCGTCTCACTTCAATCGACGCTAACAACATGGCCCCAATCGTGCGCAGGTCCCCGGCAGCGGGGCGCGAACCCTGGGAATGACGTGTGGATTTGGCGCGCCAGGCGGCTCGGCTTACGGCACAACCCACGTATTGCGCAGTGACGCATCGCATCCTTGATGCCAGTGGCCGGCGCACTGATGCAAGAAATATTCAATGCTCGAGCTGGCGGTTTGCCTCAGCTTTCGAGCCAGCGCACAATCAGCTCCTCGGGACTGCCGGCCAGTTCGAGCAGCTCGGTGCGGAGCTCCTGCCCGTCCAGCAGGTAGACCGCGACGATGCCTTCGGCCGAGGGACGGAGTTCGAGGCGCCGGGAACGGGCATCCAGGCGTAGCGTCGTCCCGATCCACGCGATATCGACGAACGTGCGCAGGCGGTGGCCAGTGGCGCGCGCGGCTGAGAGAAGCTGTTGGGTATAAGGACCGGACTTGAGGGCCTCGACGTGGGGCGCCACGCGTAGCGCCTCGTCGCGCTCGGCCTGGCGGGCCTCGAGGTCGCGCTTGCGCTTCTCCGGATCGCGCTCCTCCAAAGACTCCAGCGCTTTCAAATTGTTCTCGAGACTGTCCAGGAAGCTCATTGGCTCCAGGATAGCGCGGCTATCGAAACTCGCCCGCCTTCCTGGGCCGCGCGTATTCGAACTCTACCCAACCGCGTTGCCCCGCCAGGACGCCTTCGGTCAACTCCACATGGACCCGGCTCTCGGTTTGGCCCAGCACCTTCACGCTTGCGCCCACGGGCGCCACAAACGCGGTCTTGTTGGTTTCGGTGGAGCTCAGATAGGCGGTATCCTGCTTGGACATTGCGACACCGAGCGGATAGCAGTCCTTCTCATCAAGAGCCACCCAGACCTTGCTTCCGGCCTTGCTGGTCAGGACGGCAGTCTCGCCCGTATGGAGCTCGTGATTATACTTCGTCTCAGGCCGGAGTTTCCAGAAGCGGCCCACCCCGAGCAAGACGGCAAAGCCACCCAGAATCAGCAGAATGTAGAGAAGCTTGTTCATCGCGGAGGCCTCCCGGCGAAAGATGATAAGCGGATCTTGAACGCAACTAGAGTATAGTGCGACTGGCGCTCCGGCGCTAGAATCAAGATTGCCAGATCCTAACATCCGGATATAGTTTAAAGTTGGAGGCCGACATGAAAGACACCACGTCCCGCCGTTTCTTCCTCGCAGCCGGCGCGCAACTCCCCATCGTGGGCGCCGCGACGCTGGCTCCCACCGAAGCCGCTCCGAAACCGCAGTACCGCGTACTGGGCAAGACCGGGGTGAAGGTCTCCGCGCTCGGGTTTGGCTGCATGACCACCTCCGACGCTACGGTGATTGAGCGCGCCGCGGACATGGGTGTCAACCTGTTCGACACGGCT
The DNA here is from genome assembly GCA_016721425.1 of Bryobacterales bacterium. Taxonomy (GTDB): domain Bacteria; phylum Acidobacteriota; class Terriglobia; order Bryobacterales; family Bryobacteraceae; genus Paludibaculum. The sequence goes on from JADKID010000009.1 coordinate 12,915, forward strand.
CGTTCCTATCAGAACGGCAACAACGAGCGCATGGTGGGCGCAGCGCTGAAGGGTAAGCGCGCGAGCGTGGTGATCTCCAGCAAGACACCCGCCAAGACCAAAGAGGAGGCTCTTGCCAATCTCGACACCAGCCTGCGCGAGTTGCAGACCGATCACCTCGACATCTGGTACCTGCACAACAAGAGCACGCCGGAGGAGGTGACCGACGATCTACTGGAGGCGCAGCAGATCGCCAAGCGCGCCGGCAAGATCCGGTTTGCGGGCGTCAGCACGCACCTCAACATGGCATCGATGCTGGATCACGTAGTGAAGCGCGGCCAGACCGACGTCGTGCTGACCACCTACAACTTCACGATGAAGCCCGAGATCACCGCCGCCATCGGGCGGGCTCGGGAGGCGGGCGTGGGCGTGGTGGCGATGAAGGTGCTGGCAGGCGGATTCTCGCGGATCCAAAGGGGCGACCGTCTGTACGGCGTGAACCCCGAGGCCCTCGGCGCCACGCTGAGACGCGAGGGCGCGATGCTGGCTGCGATTAAATGGGCGCTCAGGAACCGCTCCGTCGATACGGCGATTGTCTGCATGACCGACGCTGATCAGTTGCAGGAAAACTACCTGGCGATGGCGCAACCCTTCTCCAGCAAGGACGAGCAGTTGCTGGCCGCGCAGATGGCGGCGATCGCCCCGCTATATTGCCGGATGTGCGGCTCCTGCGGCGGACGGTGCGAAAAGGGCGTGCCGGTGCCGGACATGCTGCGGATTCTGTCCTATGCCGACGGCTACGGGCAGTTTGCACTAGCGCGGGAACGGTTTCTGGAACTGCCTGAGAGTGCTCGCGAGATCCGCTGTGAGGACTGCGGGACATGCTCTGTGCAGTGCCCGAACGGAGTCCGGGTGCAGGAGCGGCTCACGCGCGCCCAGGGTCTGCTGGCGTAAGCCCTGATCAGCTTTGGTCCTGATCCTTGAGTGCCTTGCCCATCGCCATGGTGGACATGTCGTAGCTGAACTTCTTGCCGCAATCCAGGCAGATGACAAAGCCGCGGTCTTCCGGCGCGCCTGACTTTTGCACTGGAGTCATGGGCCGTGACAAGCGCCGGTGCCAGCAGCGAAACAGCAGATTGGCCAACGTGTCGATCATGCAATCGGTGATCCTCCCCGTGTAGTGCACGGTGCGGGCCACTCCGGCGGGGGCTTGGAATCAGCGGGTTGGCGAGACGGCGTGGCGCGGGCCGGAAAATTGCGCGAGTAGAGAGCGGTAAGAAGTTCCTGCCTGCAAGGCGGCTACGGCTCGGTACGGTGCTTCTGAATGTAGGTGGCGATGGCGTCTACCGTATCCAGCCAGATGCCGTTTGCGGGATCCTTCGCGTAGCGGAGAAACTCCTCCAACACCGCGATCTCCGTGGTCTGGTTGCCGGGCTTGGCGATGTTGTGCCCGGCGAAGACCAACCAGCCGCCCTGCTGCGCGGCCTTGGCAACAGCCGCCTTCATCTGCTCGAACGTCATGCCGTCGGAATCCACGCCCAGAGTCTGGGCGAGGTCCACGTAGGCGGGATCGTTGGCGGCTTCATCGCGGAAGCCCCGGCCGGCGCGGAATCGCCTGGCGATGACAGGCACGTAGCTTTGCGTGTTCACGCCACGCCCGATGAACTTGGACCCGCACGGATACGCAAACGTGGTGGCTTTCAGGCCAAGCAACCGCTGGAGATCGCGATCGGCCGTGTTCAGATCCGCCTCCAGCTTCGCCAGTGTGAGCTCCTCCAGCGGGTTCTTGCGCGCAAAGGGGAAGTTGCCGGAGCAGGGGTGGGTATCCGAATGGCTGCCGATTTCGTGGCCCTGCGCCGCGGCCTGCTTCCACTTCTCGATGTGCTTCTCCATGCTACGCGGGTTCACGTAGAACGTCGCCTTCGCGCCGTGACGCGCAAAGAGATCGAAGCCGTTGAGCGCCTGGCTCTCGCGGGCATCGTCGAAGGAGAGACTGACTGCGACACGTTTCCCTTCGGGCCACTGGAAAGTAGTTTGCGCGCTGACGGGCACCCAGACCGCGCCCGCGAGAAGCAGACTGATCGCTGAAAGGAACTTCATCCCGATGATGCTATCACCGCTTCGGCACGGGGATGCGAATTTGCTTCTGTTGACGGATCACGGTGAGCTCGACCTGGGCGCCCGTCGCGGTTCGATTCCAGATTGCGCGGAGGTCGTTCACCGATTTCACCTCGCCGCCGGCAGAGACGATGACATCGCCGCTGCGCAGCCCGGCCGTGTGGGCGGCGCTCTCCGGCGGCGCGGTGACGACCAGCACGCCCACTTCACCCGGCAACCCGGCGGCCGATACCTCGCCGAGGCCCGCGACGTTGCGGAGTGTTGCACCCAACCACGGCCACGGCGTCACGTCCCGCGCGGAGTGGAGCGTCTCCGCCGGAGCGTCGCCGGCCTGCGGCAGCACCGGCGTGCGGGCGATGGCGCGGAGCGCGGCCTTGCGTACGCCGAACTGGTCCATCGGGAAATTGCGGAAGCCTTGAGCCAGTGCGGGAGACCCTTCGCGCACGCGGTAGTCGCCTTGCGCGGGATTGATGAATTGCGCGTCGGCGGCGACAGAGTGCTGGTCGCGACCGCTCTGCTGGCTGAACCCAGCGGCGGGGATCGCGCCGCTGGCGCCTGGTTGATGTAGCACGTTCCAATCGATCTCCGCGCCCCACGGCACAGGCACGCGGATCGGCCGGTAGAGCCCCCCGACGATGTTGCGGCGGAAGAGGTCGCCGCTGCCGCGGTACCAGACATGGGGATGGAACGAATTGCCCACGATGATGTTGTTTTCCACGCGCCGGCCAAAGCCCTCCCGCAGCTTGAGACCGCCGCGGAGGCAGAGGTTGTTGACGATCTCGTAGTTGGACGAGCCGTCGTCGAGATCGATATCCCAGCCATGATCGCAGCGCCAGCGGTTGTTGCGAAGGGTCGTCGTTTTGCGGGCATCGAGGAACGGCAGGGCGCGCTCCTCTGGCGTGGTGAGCGCATTCAGATCGACGCCCTCCAGCCCCCAGAAACGGTCGCGGCCCCACGAGTTGAAGGAGCCGTGATCGCCGGTCTCTTTCACGGTGTCGAAGACATCGCAGTATTCAATGGTGTGCCCGCCCCACGTGCCCTCGCTGATGTTGATGCCGGCGCGCGGAACGTCATAGATGGAGCAGTGGCGCACGGTGATGGAATCCGACATGGAGATTTGGATGGGCGCCGTCTGCTTCTCCACGCGGCCGGTCTCGTGGATCAGGCAGTCCTCCACGATGGAATCGGCCGGGTAGTTGGCGGTGAGCGGACCGGGCATGCGGTCGATCTCGCTGATGGATTGCTTCTCTTTGCCTACGGTGAAAAAGAGCGGGCTGCGCACCGCCGCCGGGTCACCAACAAAGGCGATGCCATTGGCGCCGGCGCGCTGGATGTGGCAGCCACGGATGGCCGCGCGGCGGTTGTAGTTGCTGACGAAGATCGCATTGCCGCCCAGTTGATCGAAGGTGGAGTTCTCGATGCTCACATCCTCGGTGCCGGTCAGGAAGACCGCGCCGCCGCGGTACGTCGTCCAGTCACTCCGCAGCAACGGCTCGCGGTTTTCCATGAACGTGCGCGAAGCGTGGCGGAACGTGAAGCCATCGAGCTTGACGAAGCGGACGGGGCTGGCCTGCGTGCCTCTAAATTCGACGAGATGGCGGAGCACGACTGCCTCGATCAGCGCCTTCCGCGCGTCGAAGCCCGCGGGCGGATAGAAGTAGAGCGTGGACGTCTTCCGATTGAGGAACCACTCGCCGGGCACGTCCAATTCTTCGAAGACGTTCTCCACGTAGCGGTACTTGTCGTGCATGCCGAGCGGACGATTGTTCTGCCAGCCGCCCTCGAATGTGAGTTCGCCACTGACGGATTTGCCGGTGATTTCGTAGTGGAAGTCGCCCCAGAGATGGCGGTGCATGGCGTGCATGAAGCCGCCGCGCGGATCGGCCCAGCGGGCGGCGCGCTGCGGGCTGAAGGCGTCGGCGGCCCAGCCCTGGAAATACTGCGATTGCTCGTCGTAGTTGGGGTAGCGAGCCATGTGCTGGCGCACACCGTCCACGAAGAGCTGATCGGTCTGGAATCCGGCCGGGACCTTCGCCTGGAGGACGCCGTCGCGGTAGGGGGTCCACTGCAAGTTGAGACGCGTGCCTCCGCTCAGCACCACGGCACCGCCGGGGTCGGCGGCGTAGGTAACGGGCGCAGCGGCGGAGCCGGAATCGGCGGGGGTGAACACCAGCGTTTCGGGTAGATAGTAGACGCCCGGACGAACGTGGATCACCCTTACTTGGGCGCGCGATTCGCGGGCGCGACGCTGAGCGGCCGCCAGGGTGCGGAGAGGCTGCTGCGCCGTGCCGGGCGCGCTGTCATTGCCGGACGGGCTGACATAGAGGTCGGCTGCGCAGAGCGTAGCACCGGCCAGCAGAAACAACAGGATCATTCGATTCATCGCGCGGCCCTCCAGCCGATCACAAAAGTATCACGGCGGTGTGGCGGCCCGAGTGAGATACCCTTGTGGATTGCGCATCCGCAACCCACAGGCAGCCGGGATATTTGCCGCCATGATCGGCGGCGCTGTATTCGGCCTCCTGCTTCCGGAAACCAGCGGTCAGTTGGGCTGGCTCAGCGACATCTTCCTGCGCCTGATCCGCGCCGTCATCGGGCCGCTCCTCTTCGGCGTGATCGTCACTTCGGTGGCCGATGCCGGCGGCGCGGAGGGGCTGGGCCGGATCGGCTGGCGGTCGCTGGTCTATTTCGAAGTCACCACCACGCTGGCCCTCACCCTCGGCTGGGCGGCAGTAACCTTCCTTGACCTCGGCGCGGCGGCGGGCCTCACGCCGGCACTCCCATCAGCTTCGCCTGCGGCGGCGAAACCGCTCTCCGCGCTGCTCACTGAGGTCTTTCCAGCCAGCATCTTCGACGCCCTGGCCCAAGGCAACATCCTCCAGATCCTGATCTTCTTCCTGCTGGTCGGCGTGGCCGCCGGAGCCATCCAGGAAAAGGCGCAGCCGCTGGTGCGTTTCGCCGCCTCTATCACCGCTATCTCGTACGAGATCACGCGACTGGTAATGTGGCTGGCGCCTGCGGCGGTGTTCGCTGCCATCGCGGGAACGGTGGCGCATTCGTCCCGCCAGACGATGGCCTCACTGGGCGGATTCGTGGCGGCGGCGTGGGGCGCCCAGGCGATCTTCCTGGCCGCTGTCATCGGAGCGAGTCTGGTGGTTGCACGCATGCCATTGCGGGCCTTTGTCAGCGCCGTGGAAGATCCCTTTCTGGTCGCCTTTGCCACCACATCCAGCGCGGCCGCGTTGCCGAAATCGCTGGAGGCCATGGAGCGGCTCGGCATTTCGCGGCGCATCTACGGAGTGGTTACGCCGCTGAGCCTGTCGTTGAATCTCACCGGCAGTTGCATCCATCTGGCGATGTGCGCTTTCTTTGCGGCACGCGCGGCGGGCATCGTGCCCAGCCCCGCCCAACAGGTCATGATCCTGCTCACGCTCAAGCTCACCAGCAAGGGCGTGGCCGGCATCCCGCGCGCCAACTTCATCATCCTGGCGGGCCTATTCTCGACGTTTGGATTGCCCGCCGAAATGCTGGCCGTCCTGCTCGGCATCGATGCGTTGATCGATCCCGTCCGCACCAGCGTCAACGTGATGGGCCATTGCGCGGCGTCACCCTTGATCGCGCGGTGGGAGAGCGGATCGACCCGGGCGGCTTAACAAATCGCTACGTATTCTGGCGGGCTATTCCGATATTCTGTGGGTGTCTTATGAAGCTCACCATCGGTATTGCCGCTGCCTCGCTAGCCGCCTTCGCCGCCGCGAATCCGGCGCCCGACAAAGCTGCCTCGTTGTTCGACGCCTCCCAGGTCTGGTCGATCCATCTCAACTTCACCGCCGCACAGTGGGCAGCGATGGAGCCCAAGGGCGGGCCCGGCGGCCCGGGTGGCCCGGGCGGAATGCGTGGCCCCGGCGGCATGCCGGGCCGTGGCGGCTTCGGGCCTGCCAGCCTGATGGCGCCGGCGTTCCTCAAAGGCGACACCAACGGCGACGGCAAGCTCTCCGCCGCGGAGTTTCGCGCGCTGGGCGACGCCTGGTTTGCAGCCTGGGACCAGCAGAAACAAAGCCAGCTCACCAGTGACCAGCTCCGCAACGGTCTGAACACCACCTTCCAGCCCACCGGCGGCCCCGGCGGCCCGATGCCGTTCCCCCCCGACGGCGATCGCGGCGGCCCCCCCATGAACATGGGCCTCGATTTCCCTTACGTTCACGCCGAGCTCGATCTCAACGGCACCGCTCTCAAAGACGTCGCCGTCCGCTACAAGGGCAACAGCACCTACATGATGTCCAGCGGCTCGCTCAAGCGTTCCCTCAAGCTCGATCTCAACCGTTTCGTCAAGGGGCAGAGGCTGGCCGGCCTGAACGAGATCAACCTCCATTCCAACGTCACCGACGCCGGCTGGATGAACGAGCCGCTCTCCTACCGGCTCTTCCGCGATGCCTCCGTGCCGGCCCCGCGCACCTCGTATGCCCGCGTCTACCTCACCGTCCCCGGCAAGTACCAGCGGCAGTATGTCGGCCTCTACTCCGTCGTCGAAAACGTGGACAACCGCTTCGCCAAAGACCGCTTCGCTACGACGGACGGCGCGATCTTCAAGCCCACCACGCGAAACCTGTTCGCCTACCTCGGTGAGGACTGGTCGAAATATGAGAAGCTCTACGACGCCAAAACGGACCTCACCGCCCAGCAGAAGCAGCGCGTCATCGCGTTCTCCAAACTCGTCACCAGCGGCAGCGACGCCGAGTTTGCCTCGCAGCTCTCCTCCTTCCTCGACGTCGACGAGTTTGCCCGCTACCTCGCCATCAACACGTGGCTCTCCAACCTGGACAGCATCTACAGCATGGGGCACAATTTCTATCTCTACCTGAGCCCCTCCACCAACCGGTTCCTCATCTTGCCCTGGGATCTGGACCTCTCGTTTGGCGGCTTTGGCGCCGGCGCGGAGCTGAGCATCGATCATCCCTGGCGGGGCCAGAACCGCTTTCTGGAGCGTCTCTTCCAGGTGGCCGAGTTCTCGAAGCTCTACCGCACGCGCATGGCCGAGTTCAACGCGTCCATTTGCCAGCCCGAACGGCTCGCGCGCCAGGTGGATGAGACCGCCGCAGTGATCCGCCCTGCCGTACTGGAGGAGTCCGATGCGAAACTGACCCGATTCGACAAAACCGTTGCGGGCGAGGCCCTGCCCCGCGGCGGCGGCGGCGGCTTCGGCGGACCGGGCGGCCCAGGGGGCCCAGGCATGGGTGGTCCCGGAGGCCCGGGCGGCCCAGGCGGCCAGCCCATCAAGACCTTCGCCGCGGCGCGGGCAAAGTCCGTCGCGGCGCAGCTCGCCGGCACGTCGAAAGGCCAGCAGGAGGGCTTCGGCGGACCCGGCGGACCCGGCATGGGTGGCCCGCCCGGTCCAGGCTTCGGCGGACCCGGCGGACCCGGCATGGGTGGCCCCGGTGGCCCGCGCGGCTTCGGGCCCGGCAACATGCTGGCCCCATCCTTCCTCAACTCCATGGATCAGAACAAAGACGGCGTCATCAGCCGCGAAGAGTTCCAGCGCGGCCTTGCCCGCTGGTTCGCAGCCTGGAGCGGAGACGCCGGCACGCTCACCGAGGAGCAACTTCGCACGGGCATCAACAAGGACTTCGCACCGCAACCCGGCATGATGCCCGCGCCCGGCGGTCCGCCACCCGTCAGGTGAATCCCATGCTGCCACTCCCCTTCCTGAATACCGCCTTTACCAATGGACCGGCCATCGAGCCCGGCGACGTCCTCGTCCGCCTGATGGTCGCCTTCGCCTTCGGCATGGTGATCGCCGTCATCTACCGCTGGACCCGGCGCAGCAATCTCCCCGTCTCCACTTTCCCCATGACGCTCGTGCTGCTGTGCGTCCTCATCGCCATGGTTACGCAAGTGATCGGCGATAACGTCGCCCGCGCCTTCAGCCTGGTCGGCGCACTGAGCATCGTCCGTTTCCGCACCGTGGTGCGCGATACGCAAGACACCGCCTACGTCATTCTGGCCGTGATTGTCGGCATGGCCGTCGGCGCGCAGAGCCTCTGGGTCGCCACTATCGGAATCGCCGTCGTGACCCTGGCCGAGCTCCTCTATATGGTGGGCGGGCGCTTCTCCCCGAACGCTCCACCCGAGTTGGTCCTCCGCGTGCGCACCGCCGCCCATGACGATCCCGACGCTTTGGTGGCAGCCGCCCTCGACGGCGTCCTGGCCAGCCGCGAACTCGTCTCGATGGGCACGGTCAAACAGGGTGAGGGCATGGAGGCCACCTTCCGCGTGGCGCCCAAGGGCGCCGTCTCCATCCCCGAACTCATCCGCCTGCTGGCCGCCGCCGGCGGCATTCAAAGCGTGCAACTGGTGCGGCGTGGCTTCGAGGCGGAATAGGCGCCATCGCTTGCTATACTGAGCTTCTGTCTATCGTGTACCGACTCGTACGAATTGCAGCCGCGCTCCTGTGCGCCACTCTGGCCTGTGCGCAGACTCCGCCGGCTGCGCCCTCTAAGAAGATCGCGCTCCATCTGTTCGTGCTCGTCGATTGCCCCATCTCCCGCCGCCTGGCCCCGGAGTTCCGCCGCCTCTGCGCTGATTACTCCCCCCGCGGCGTCGGCTGCACTCTGGTCTTCGTCGACCCCGACACCACGCCGCAAGAGGCCCGCAAGCATCTCAAGGAATTTTCGCTGGAATCCATCCCGTTCGTCATCGATTCCCGCCATGAACTCGTGCGCCGCGCCGGCGCCACCGTCACCCCGGAGGCTGCCGTCTTGGATGCTGCCTCCAGAGTGCTCTATCTGGGCCGCATCGACGACTCCCACGTCTCCTGGACCCGCTCCCGCCCGCCCACGCGCCACGATCTGCGCGACGCTCTCGATGCCGCCCTTGCCGGCCGCCCCGTGCCCCGTCCGCGCACAGATGCAATCGGCTGCTACATCTCTCCCCTGCCCGACGACTCCGCCAAGGACTGACTCAATGAAATCCCTTCCCCTGATCGCCGGACTCCTGCTCGGCTCCGCCCTGCCAGCCGCCACGCCAAATTTCAGCGAGCACATCGCACCCATCATCTTCAACAACTGCACCACATGCCACCGGCCGGGCGAGGCCGGGCCTTTCCCCTTCACCAGCTATGAAGAGGTGGCCAAACGCGGCAAGATGATCGCCGCCATCACCAAGGCGCGCACCATGCCGCCGTGGCAGGCCGAAAAGACCGCCTATCCATTCTCGAACGAGCGCACGCTGACGGCCGCGCAGATCGAGCTGATCCAGGAGTGGGTCCGCGCCGGCATGCCGCGCGGCAACGCCGCATCGCAGCCGCCCCTGCCCAAGTTCCCCCAGGGCTGGGAGCTGGGCAAGCCGGATCTGATCGTCAAAATGTCGAAGTCGTTCCGCGTGCCGGCCGAGGGCACGGACATCTACCGCCACTTCGCCTTTCCCATCGGCCTGCCGGAAGACAAATGGGTCCGCGCCATTGAATTCCGTCCCGGCGCGCGCAGCGTGGTCCATCACGCCCTGCTCTACTTCGACACCGCCTCGCTCTGGCCCACGCTCGATGGCAAGGATGGCAAGGCCGGTTTCGATGAATACAACTCGCCCGTCGCCAAGCGCCAGCGCGTAGCCACGTGGGCCGTGGGCAGCAATCCCCGCACCTATCCGGAAGGCATCGCCGTCAAGCTGCCCAAAGGCGCCGATCTCGTCGTCCAGACTCACTTCCACCCCACCGGCAAGGAAGAGGACGAGATCTCCACCGTGGGCATCTACTTCGCCGATGCGCCTCCCGCCAAGACTTGGACGGAGCTGCAACTGCCCTACTTCTTCGGCATCGGCGCCGGCATCGACATCCCGGCCGGCGATCCCGCCTACACGGTGACGGAATCCATCACGCTGCCCGTGGACGTGGAGGCCTTCGCCGGCTTCGCCCACGCTCACTTCCTGGGCAAGGAGTTCCGCCTCACCGCCGCGCTGCCTTCCGGGCAGACCCAGGACCTGCTGTGGGTGAAGAAGTGGGATTTCGCCTGGCAGACCATCTATAACTTCCAGGACCGCATCGCACTGCCCAAGGGCACCAAACTCACCGCACGCATCGTCTGGGACAACAGCACGGCGAATTCAGCGAATCAGTTCAATCCGCCTCGCGCCATCCGCTGGGGTGAGGCATCGACCGACGAGATGGGCAGCATCACGCTGGACATCGTGCCCGCGCGGGAGACGGAGTTGCCTGCCCTCACCGCCGCCCTGCGCCGCCACCGCCAGATGACAGACGCCTCGCGCGTACTTTCCACCGACCGCGCCCTGGAAAACGGCGTGGCCGGCCTGAGCGCGGACGAGGCCAAGCTCGCGAAGGCTGTCCTGGGATTCTTCGACGCCGACAAGGACGGCAAGCTCTCGCCCGCTGAGTTGGAATCGGCCCGCGCCAACCTGCGCGCGCAGGGCTTCGATACCGGCTTGCGGCGCTCGTCGCTCCCATTGCAGGCGGCATCGGCCCGGTAGGCCCGCCGCCTAACGGATCTGCAACGTGAACGGGTCAGCCCCGATCGTTCCTACCAGCTCCTCGAGGTAGGACGGCGCGCTGACCCTCGCCAACTGCTCCCGGGCGACAATCAACATCCCCTCCGCGCGCACGCGTTCCAGCGCCGCCAGATGCCGCTGCCACAGCGCCACGTCGCGCTCCTGCTTGACCCGCAGCCGCTCCTGATACCACGCAGATTTCAGCATCGCTTCGCGGCTGAACATCGCCCGCAGCTTCGGATCGTCGATCCCCATCCCCTCATACTGCCCGTGCACCATCACGTGCAGCAGCGCCTTCAGCGGCGGGCATGCCGCATCCACGCTGCCATCTTCAAAGTAGTTGCGCGCCACTCGCGCCTGCGCCTCCACAATGCTGTCCACGCCGCTCACAAACGCAGCCAGATCCTGCCGCTCCGGTTGCAGCAACTCCTCAGAGAACACCGCGTCCGGCGTCTCAAAGATGCGCCCGAAGAAGCGATCCACAAACTGCGACGTGATCCGGTAGCCCAGCCGGCTGGCCAGCACCTGCCGCCCCTGGTACTCGAAATCTTCCAGCTTCTCCAGACACCGCTCGGCCAGCAGAAACTTCGGATCGCGCTCGCCCACCTGGATGCGGCACCAGATCTCCGGCACCAACATGCTGATATCGTGATCCACGCGGAAGCGCGGCCCCACATAGCCCGCCGCCGTCGTGAACCCCGCGTAGCCCGTGAGGATCGAAGACACTAGCGCGTTGTTCAGATCCACCACCGGCCAAAGCGCATTGAACGGCCCCTTGGTCAGCGCGCCTTCGCTCCCAAAGCCCGTGGTGGAGGGCGACTTGCCGGTCAGGCTACACACGAAATCCATGAACAGCTCGGGCAGTTCCTGATAGTGAATCGGGTTGTAGACCGCCAGGGGAGGCAGCCCGATGCTCTCGTCCGCCGGATTGTTGCGCCGTCCGGCCAGCACGGAATTCACCGGGAAGTGCAGCGGCTCGTCGGACGGAACCGCGCGGTCCAGCCGCGCGCAGACCTCGGCGAGGTAGTAGTCCCGCGGCTGCACCAGATCCGGCCGCCGCTGTAAATACCGCGGATTCTTCGAAGGCTTCCCATCCACCAAACGCGGATGGGCCGACGACACCACCTGGCGCGTCGCCGGGTGTTCCACGAATCCCCGCAGCACGTTCTGCATGGGCGCAGTGTAGTCGTCAAACTCCACCACGCGCTCCATCAGCACCTTCACCTGATCCACGGTCAGTGGCTCGTAATTGGAAAGGAACGCGTTGGGCCCGGCGATGTCAGACTCCGCCTGCACGTCATAGCCGCGGTGAATGGCATCGTCCGGCCGCTGGAAGAGATAGGCCTCGCAGTTCACCACCAGCTTTACGCTCGGATACGGGTACTTCGTATCGAAGTCCTTCAGAGTCTCGCGCGGCACCACCACCGACGCCGTGATGTCGTCCTCCACCTGCACCTTGTCCGCCGGCCGGAAATCGGGCCGCAGCTTGTAGATCCGCCAAGATCCATCGGGATCAAAACCAACGCGCAGGTAGTTGCCCACCAGCTTGTGCCCGTCGTACTTCAGCTCGTGGCCCAGATAGCCGTTGATGCGGTCCACGGTGAGGTGCTCGCGCCAGTTGTCGCCCCACTCCGGCCTGTAGTAGCGCTTCACGGTGTAGATCAATTGGCGGATGGTCTGCGGCAAGCCGCGCAGCCACTCATTGTGCGCGTCCGTGTACTCCTCCGAAGGCGTCAGCAGCTTGATCACGGAGCCCAGCGAGCGGTCCTGGCTCAGGATCGGCCGGCCCGCGCGGCCCCCGTCCCGCGGCGCCTTGCAGATGTCGGTGAAATCCATCTTGAGGATCTCCGCCACCCGCTCCATGTCGCGGTAGTAGTCCTTGACGAAGACCGGCCCCTGCAACAGAACGTCGGCGATGGACTTTGAGATTTCGGATTTGCCGCCGCCGGAGACCGTGCAGGGCTTGTGGCACAGCGTGCCGTGCGCCACAGTGCCGGTCAGCCGCCACGCCGTGCCGCCCTGCTGCTTCTTCAGAGTGATCTTGTAGCCCGCCGGCAGCACGTAGGTGGTGCCGGGCCGCAGGCTCAACTGATGCGTGCCGCCCTCGTGGGCCCACCGCACCGTGCCTTCCCGCACCTTGAAATCGGAGTTCTCCGGCACGTAGATGATGTCCGGAAAGCGCCGGTCCACCGCGTACCCGCCCGCCTGCCGCTCAGCCCTGTCGCCCAACAGGCGCATCGCTTCGGCAAACGGCTGCTTCTTGATCGAGGACGGCCGGCTGGCGATAAACTCCCCGCCCAGCACATAGGCCGGAAACGCGATGGCGCCGCCGGCATGCTCCTCTTCGCACCCGCCAAACAGGTTCGCCGAGAAGCTGATCTGCGTCTTCACTTCCTTCTTGCAGTAACCGAAGTAGTTGTCGGCGATGATGGTCACCATCACCCCGCGCTGGTCGCGGCACGCCACCTTGAAAGCGCCACCCTCGTTGTACTGCTCGGCCTCATCGCGCCAGCACATCCCGTCGCGCCGCTGCCGCTCGGTGGCCGCGTCGTAGTGCGGCAGGCCCAGGTCCCGCTTCTTCATCCCCACCAGATGCGGAGCCAGGATCACGCAACCCGAATGGCCCGTCCAATGCAGCACATCCAACGCGGCATCGTTCTCCGGCAGATACGGATCGCCCGCGTTGCCGAAGATCGTCTCCACGAAATCCAGATTACTCACCAGGCTGGCCGGCGCGAAGAAGCGGATCTCCATCGTCTTTTCGGGATCCACACCAGTGGCCGGACAAACCACCGGCCGCAGCAGCAGCGAAACGAAGAGCCGCACCTGGCTCGTCTGATCGCTGGTAAAGGGCAGAGTCAGCAGATCCTTCGGCGGCTTCAGCGCTTCGGCCAGGAACCGCGCGAAGACGCCCTTGGGCACTTCCTTCTTGTCCGCCGGAACGGGCAGCCCACCCTCCACAATGTGGAACAAACCGTGCGTGGTGCGGCGATCGCTCTTCGGATTGTGCAGCACCCCCTGCGGCACGCGGTAGGAGTTCAGCAGCGGCGAGGCAAACTGGTCTCCGGTGGCAGGCAGAGAGACCGTGCGCGCCATTCCGGGCCGGTCCAGCGCGAAAGAATTGGCCGGCAGCCGCGGCGCGCCATCCGGACACTCAGTCTTCAAATAGGCGTCGAGAAACGATTGGATCCGCGTATCGGCCGGGCACATCTGCCCGCCCAGCAACTGGTCTTTCTGGTAGTAGTTCCGCAGCAGCGGCCCGACGATCTCCAGAAATTCAGGATCGGATGTACTGTCGCTGACGGCCTGCCCCAGCGAGGCCAGTTTCAGGTTGATGTACCGGATCAGGTGGTCGTTGCTTTCGCCCATGAACCATCTTATAGCACCCCTCCGGCGGCCTCAGCTCCGGAAGCGGAAGGCGAACAGATCCGCATCCTTCAGGCGCGAAACGCAGACGCACCGCCTTGCCGCGCAGCGATGAGAGATCCTCGCCTCCCCGGAAGCCGTACACGCGCTCCGTCTCGTCACCCACCAACTCCGGCGCGTCCGCCAGTGCAAAGCCCGGAATGGCGCGGCCGGCCTCGTCCTGCACCTCCACCCGCACGCTCCCCGGCGCCGATGTCGAGTAGTTCAGTTCCAGCCGCGAGCCGTCGAAAATCAGCGGCCTGGTCACCAGTTCGCCGCCTGCATAGCCGGCGCGCGCCGAGGCCAGGCCATCCAGCCGCAGCTCGTACCGCCGCAGGTGCGCTGTCGGTTGACCATAGTTGCGATTCACATAGAACGACATCGTACCCGGCCCAGTCTGCACCAGGTTCAGCGCCGGGTAGTTCGAGCGCGACACCCAGTTCTGCAACCCCAGCCCTGGGCGCAGTAACGCTTCCATGAAGGTGCGCGTGTACTGGTTGCCTCCACGCGACGTCACCAGCACGGCGTCCGAACAATCCCGGTAATACTTCGGATCCACGCCCAATGCCCGCGCCTGCGCCTCGTTCACCACCTGTCGCCCTGGCAGAAAGCGCGCGCAGATCCCGATGTAGTGATGCGGCGCACGAAAGTACGCCGACGTCTGATTCGTATACAAATGCTCGGGCGGAGCATCGCCATACTCCATCTCCACCGGCTCGCTCCAATGGAGAAAATCCGCACTGGTGGCGCGCGAAACCCAGCGATAGTTCACCGCGCCGATCTTCTTCCACGTGCGGAAGTACAGCACGTACCGGCCCTCGCTCGCGGACCAGAAGGCGATGTTCTGAGAGTCCAGCGCGAACGCCTTGGGCGGAGGCAACACCGGCTCGGTTCGCAGCCGCGACCAGCGCACGCCGTCGGCCGAAACATACGCCATCAAACCGCTCTTGTGCACGCCCGCCAGAGCTTTGTAGCGCTGCGCGGGCCGCGCGTCGGGGCACGCGTCGATAAACGGGCTGAAGTTGTGCGAATACGGCGGCTCGCCCGCCAGGATGACGTTGTTCTTCCGCGTCCCCATCACTTCAAACAAGCCCAGTTCCGGCTTCGTCCAGTGGATGCCATCAACGGATTCGGCGTAGCAGGTTACCTCGCCCGCGTTGCCGTCCTGTCCTGCCACCGGCGCCCCGCGATAGTACGCCCGGCAACGGCCCGGCTCCTGCAACAAGGTTGTGTACGCGCAGAACGCCCCCTCCCACGGACTGTCAAACCGCAGCGCCGTGCCCGCCTCCACCGGCGTGGCCATGTGCAGCCCCACGCCGCGCATCGAGGCGATCAGCGCATCGTCCACCAGCAGTTCGCGGCGGGAGCCAATCCTGAGCGCCGCATCGCCCTGCGGCAGTGGCGCCGAGACAGCGCCCAGGCTGGCCCCGAAACTTCGTCGAGTCAGGCTCGTCATGAGCCCTAGTCTGCCTGCTTCCCCGCCTTCGCCGCTACTTTGTACACCTGGCCGCGCAGCGACATCTGTCCCTTGCGGATCGCGTCCAACGCCTGCGTCAACACTCGCAATTCCTCACCCGGCGCATGGAAACCCACCGAGTTCTCGGCCTCCACCAGATCGATGAAGAACTGCCCCTTGCGCTGTCCGGCCCACGCCGCCTTCAACTGATCGTCCGTGGCGCCTGCCTCTTTGGCCTTCTTCACTTCGTCGATCAAATCCATCAACGCATCCATGGCCGTGTTGCGCGCTTCCATGAAACGCGTCTGGATCTGCTCCACGCGGTCCTTCATCTCCGTCTCGGAGAAGTGGTGGCAGCCCTGGCACGCCCGGTTGATGTTGAGCATCGGGCTCCGCACCTGGTGGTCGGAGATCTTCATACCGCCCTCGCGCTTGTAGGGCATGTGGCAATCAGCGCAGGCCACGCCGGAACGCGCATGAATCCCCTGGCTGTAGAACTCAAACTCCGGATGCTGCGCCTTCAACACTGGCGCGCCCGTCTCCTTGTGCTTGAAATCGACGTGCTTCACTTCCTCGTAGTAGTCGAACATGTTCTCGGCCTTCAGGCCCTTATGCCAGGGGAACGTCAGCCGCTTCTCCGGCCCTTTGAAGTAGTACTCCACGTGGCACTGCCCGCACACGAAACTACGCATCTCCTGCGCCGACGCCATCGTGTTCGGATCGTAGTTCGCTATGCCTTGGCTCGCCTTGAGGTTCCTGATCCCCTCCAGGAATCCCGGCTTGGTGATGCGCAGCGTCATCGTCTTGGGGTCGTGACAGTCAATGCATGCCACCGGGTGCTTCACCTGTTTGGTGGCCTCCTGATACGTCATCTGGTTCATCTTCTCGAAGCCGGCGGTCAGGTCGCCGTTGCCGAGCTTCTTCATGAACACATACGTCGATGCGTGGCAGTTCAGACATGTGCCCGGCTGCTTAAACTCGGTCACCCGCTTGGTGTACCGCTGATCGTCCAGCATGTAACCGTGCCCGCGCTCTTCCCGGAAATCCACCGAGAATGCGTAACCGCCCCACATCCGCTTCAACCTCGTGTCTTCCTCGATCTTCTCCTGTGAGACCACATCGCGCGGATCGGCCTGCGTCGGGTTCCGCTTCAACGCCTCGCTGCCGCCGTAACGCGTCCTCTGGTTGTCCACGGTGCGCTTGTAGGCGTCATACTGCATGGGGAAGTTGCGCCCCCACACAGCCGGGTCATCGGTCTCGTCGGTGATCTCCACCACACGGAAGAACGTATTCTTCGCTTCCTGTTTATGCTCGAAAATATTGACGAGCATCGCGGCGATGCCCACCGTCAGCACGGCGGTCACCGCAACCGCGATCACGAGTTTCTTATTTGATGATTGCTCAGCCATAGTGATGTCGATCCCCTAGTGTGCATGCCCCACATTGCGGTGGCACGTTGTGCACGATACCTGGTTGTCCTGGTGGCGAGTTGACCGGATGCCGGCAGTGATCTCCTCGTGACACTTCATGCACGCCTCTTCCGCTACTTTGTGGTTTCTGGGGGTGATGAGGATGTCGTCCGGAAATCGCCCGCTGGTAAATGCCAGCGAGTGATGGAATCCGTTCAGGGCCTTCGTGAAATACTTCGGAATAATGCCATGCGGCGTATGGCAGTCGTTGCACACGGCTACCTGGCGATGGCTGGATTTCAACCAGCCGGCATACTGGTCCTGCATGACGTGGCAGTTGGCACACGCCTTCGGGTCGTCCGTCATGTAGGACCCGCCCTTGGCGTAGCCGAAGGTGTAGACACCCAATCCGATCAGCAGCCCCAGGGGGATGCCGAGCAATACGGGCGCGATGATTCCCTTCTCTTTCATTACGTCGAGTGTAGCCCGGAAACGCTCCAACGAACTGTGACTGAAGTCACTGGCGCGAGGATTGTTGCCTGCTAGCCTGAAGCCTGGAATCATTCATGCGACTCGATCGATTGCTTGTCCTTTCGTTGGCCGCCGCGCTCTGGGCCGCCGGCCAGTCCACGCCCGCGCCAGCCACCGCCCCGGCGCCCTCCCCGGCCAAGCCTCCCGCTTCAGCGCCGGCCTCCGCCCCGGCGCCGCTCAAGCTCGGCTCCGTCACCGTCTCCGGTAGCTTCCGTACGCGCCTCGAGATGTGGGACAACTTCCAGGGCAACGCCGACGGCAGTTACGCCTACTCTGGCAATATCTTCAAGCTCAGCTTCGCCCAAACGTTGAAGAGAATCGACTGGCAGATCGAGCTCGCCGCCCCCATCCTGCTCGGCCTGCCCTCCAACGCCATCGCGCCCGCGCCCCAATCCCAACTCGGCCTCGGCGGCAACTACTACGCCGCCAACAAGAACCACTCCAACGCCGCGATGATTTTCCCCAAGCAGGCCTACGTCCGCTTCAAGGGCCTCTTCGGCGACGCCAATCAGAGCGTCCGCCTGGGCCGCTTTGAATGGATGGACGGCGCCGAGGCCACGCCAAAGGACGCCACCCTCGCCGCCCTCAAGCGCGACCGCGTCAATCAGCGCCTCATCGGCCCCTTCGGCTGGTCCCACGTGGGCCGCAGCTTCGATGGCTTCCACTACTCCGCCAACACCCGCAAGAGCCGGGTCAACTACACCCTCGTCGGCGCACTGCCCACCCGCGGCGCGTTTCAGGTGGACGGCTGGGGCAATCTGAAAGTCGGTTTCCTTTACGGCTCCGTCACGGGCCAGACCGGGCAGGGCAAGAGCGTTGGCGAATGGCGTGCGCTCGCCATCTACTATCAGGACTGGCGCCACGTGCTCAAGACTGACAACCGGCCCGCCGCCGTCCGCCAGCGCGATTTCAACAACATCCGCATCGCCACCTACGGCGGCCACTACCTTCACAAGTGGGATACCAAGGCCGGCGACGTCAACATCATGCTTTGGGGCGTCCTCCAAAACGGCAAGTGGGGCTGCCAGGACCATGCCGCCGGCGCATACGATCTGGAAGCGGGCTGGCAACCCAAGGTCCTGCCTGCTAAAACCCTGGCTCTCCGCGGGGTTCTCCCATACCTCCGGCGACGGCAACACCGGCGACAATAAGCACGGCTCGTTCTTCCAACTGCTGCCCACGCCGCGGCCCTACGCCCGCTTCCCGTTCTACGACATGGTCAACAGCGAAGACCGCTTCGCCATGCTCACCATCCGCCCGCACAAGGCCGTCACCGTCCGCGGTGAGTTTCACGCTCTGCGCCTCTCGAACAGAAACGACCTCTGGTACGTCGGAGGCGGCGCCTTCCAACCCTGGACCTTCGGCTACATCGGTCGCAACACCTCCGGCGCACGCAGCCTCGCCAATCAGTACGACACGAGCGTGGACTACAACATCAACGCTCACTTCGCCGTCACCGCCTACCTGGGCTACGCTCAGGGCAAAGCTGCCATGCACACCATCTACCCGAAGGGGACCGACGGCAAGTTCGGCTATCTCGAGCTCACCTACAAATTCTGAGCGGCCCTACCGAGCCGTCAGCTTCTTGATCAGGTCCACTTCTTCCTGCCGGTACGGCTTGCCGTCCGCCTGAAAAACCTCGTGGAACCAGATCGCCGGCGCACGGTTCGTATACGGCCGCTCCCACGAATCCCACGGCAGATTGGTCTGCGTCTTGCCCACCACCAGACCCCAGTTGATGGCCGCCACCTTGTAGCGCTTCGCCACCGGCAGCGTGCTCGCAAATGTGCTCTTGTTGCCGCGCGCCATATACTCCGTGCACAGCAGCGGCCGCTTGTATACCTGCAGCCACTGGATTCGCTTTTCAAACTCGGCCCCATCGTCGTAGTTGTGGAACGAGATCACGTCCGACATCTCCAGTTGGATCCTGTCGATGGCGCTCATCTTGGCGGGGCTGGACCAATTGCCCTGCCACACACCACTCGTCAACGGCTGAGTGGGCTTCCCTGCCCTGGCCCACTGAAATACCTTGGGCAATAGCTTCTCCACCAGTGCGATCTTGTTCGGCAACTCGACCTTGCCATAGCTCGACGTCGTTGGATTGTCCGGCTCGTTCCAGAGGTCCCACGCCAGAATACGTTCATCGTGCGCGAAGGCTTTCACGATACCCGTGACGTACGCCTCCAGCCGCGGGTACTGCGACGGATCCTTCAGAGCGTTCGCGCCGGGGCTCTGCACCCAGCCGGAGTTGTGGACACCGGGCGTGGGCGCACGCTGCTTGCCGAGGCGCGGAAACGGGTCCCAACAGGAGTCAAACAGCACGAAAATGGGTCTGATCTGGTGCTGATTTGCCACTTTCAGGAACGTTTCGACGCGTTTTTGCAGCCCTGCGGCGTCCTGCTGCCACAACAGGTCGTGCAGGAACACGCGCATGGTGTTCATGCCGATGGCCCGCGCCCAACCGAGTTCGCGATCGATCTGCGCGATGTCGAACGTGTCCGCCTGCCACATCTCCAGTTGGTTGATCGCGCTCGCGGGCGTGTAGTTGGCGCCCACCAGCCAGGGCTGTTTCGGCATACCACTGGTTGGCAGCGTCCTCGGTCCAGCGGGTTTGCGCGGACGCGGCCAGGCGCCCAGCATCAGCAGCAGTATTGGTAATCTCATGATTCGCCCAACAGTCTATCGTTCACCATGACAGCCGAACAACAACTGCGCGAGAAGCTGCGCAAGATCTACGCGCTTTTCGAAGGCGCCACCACGCCGGGCGAGCGCAGCGCGGCGGCCGCGGCCATTGAGCGCGTGAAGAGATCGCTGGCCGCCACCGAGCAGGAGGAGCCGCTCACCGAAGTTCAGTTTTCAATGCCGGACCGCTGGCAGCGGCGGCTCTTTTCCGCACTCTGCCGGCGCTATGGGTTGAAGCCATACCGCTACAAGCGCCAGCGCTATACGACGGTGATGCTACGAGTGCCGCGCTCATTCCTGGACCGCACACTGTGGCCCGAGTATCTGGAATTACGGGCTGCGCTGAACGAATACCTGAACGACGCCACGGAGCGCATTATCCGCGAAGAGGTGTTCGGCGATGCCGAAGAAGCGCCGGAGCGCGCCGATTGACCGCTACTCTTCCCGCAGCGCCACAATCGGATCCACGCGCATGGCCCGCCGCGCCGGCAGATAACTCGCCGCCGCGGCCGCGCACATGAGCAAGGCTGCGACGCCGGCGTAGGTCAGCGGGTCCGTGGTTGTGACGCCGAGCAGGAGGCTGCGCAGCACGCTGGACAGCGCCACCGCTGCCACGACACCCACGACCACGCCGATCACAGTCAGGCCCAAAGCCTGGCTCACCACGGTTCGCAATATGTTGACAGGCGCAGCGCCCAGCGCCATCCGCAGTCCAATCTCCGGAGTACGCAGCGACACCAGATAGGCCAGCACGCCGTACAATCCGATACCCGCCAGGAGCAGTGCCAGCACTGCAAACCCGGCCAGAAGGGTCGTCTGCACGCGCCGTTGCAGCACCTCTCGATCGAGGATCTCTTCCATCGTCGCCATCGCGGTCACCGGCTGGTCGGGATCAATCGACCAGATCGCCTGCCGCACGGCTGCGGCCATGCTGGCCGCGTCCACACTGGTATGCACCGCCAAGGAACCGGGACGGAACGGCACCTGCAACGCGGAGACGTAGAACTCCGGCTTGGGCGCCACGTCGAGACCAGACTGGTGAATATCAGCGACGACACCGACCACCGGCACCGAGTTGCCGCTGCCGAAAACCAGGCGCCGTCCGATGGGGTCCGCGCCCGGCCACAAAGTGCGGGCCAGCGTCTCGTTGATCAGGACAACCAGCGGCGCCCCATCCACATCGCGCTCGTTGATGTCTCTGCCGCGCCGCAGCGGGATGCCCATCGTCTGCAAGTACCGGGCCCGATCACGCGCGAATTCGACAGGAACCTCTCGCTGGCGTCGTGTCCTTCGGCGCCCAGGCCCGTGATGTCAGCCTTCACCACCAGCGGGATGTGATTGATAAACCCGGCCGAGCGCACGCCCGGCAACTCTCTCACGCGCCGTACCACCTCACGCTGGAAGGCGATGCTCCTGGCCGCGTCCATTTGCCCCCGGACGGCGGGCAGGTTCATGGTGAGCACATTGGTCGTGCGGAACCCCACGTCCACTCCTCGCAGGCTGGCGAGCGTCCGAATCAGGAGCCCCGCCCCGATCAGCAGCACCGCCGCCAGCGCGACCTGCGAGCAGATCATGGCCGCCCGCAGTTTGCTCCCGCCCGCTGCCGCCGCCAAAGTGCGCGCGCTCTGCTTCAGCGAGTGCCCCACGTCCAGCCGCCGGGCCTGCACCATCGGCGCCAGGCCAAAGATCACCGCAGTTAGCATCGCGAGCCCCAGCGTGAACGCCATTACGCGCCAATCCACATCCAGTGACTTGAATCCAGCCACGTCGCCCGGCGCCAGGTGAGCCAGGAGCCGAAATGTCGTCGTCCCGAGCAGGAGGCCAACCACGCTACCGAACGTGCACAACACGAGGCTCTCCAGCAGAAACTGCCGCGCCAGTTGCCACACGCCTGCGCCCAGCGCCGCGCGCACCGCGACCTCCTTGGACCGGTTCGCTGCCCTCGTCAGCAGCAGGTTCGCCAGATTCGCGCAGGCAATCAGCAGAATGCAGACTACAGTGCCGAACAGCACGAGCAGCGTCGCGCGGCTGGACCGCACAAAGTGCTCTCGCATGGGGGCCACAAACGCGCCGACCTTTTCATTGGTGTCCGGATACTCGCGCGAGAGGCTCTCGCCAATCGCCTGCATCTCCGCGTTGGCGCGGGTCAGCGGTACACCGGCGCGCAGGCGCGCCGCCACCATCCAGTTGTGCCGGCCCCGATTGGCCAACTCCTTGGCGGTATAGGCGCTGCGCAGCGGCGACCACAGTTCGCCGATTTCGCCGCTGTACTCCGACGGCGGCTCGGTCCCCGGTGCCAGCACGCCCACTATCGTGTGCCGCTCGTCATCGAGCCTCAGCGTCCTGCCGATGACGTTCGGATCGGCGTTGAACCGCCGGCGCCAGAACCCGTCGCTGATCAGAAGAACCTTTGCCGCCCCCGGCTGATCGTCTTCCTCCTGAAAGATCCGCCCCAGCGCGGGCCGGGTCCGCAGCGCGCGGAAAAAACTCGCGGTCGCGAGGCTCCCCTGCACGACTTCGGGAGTCCCCTCGCCCGCCAACCGGTACCTTCGATCCTCCAGCGCGCCCATCTCCTCGAACGACCGGCTCCGCGTCCGCCAGTCCTCATAGTTGGCGGGCGCCACGGGACTGTCGTGGAGGTTGAAGAACGGTGCGCTCTCCCACACCAGCGCCAAACGCTCCGGCTGCTCATACGGCAGCGGCCGCAGGAGCACCGCGTTCAGCAGGCTGAACACCGCCGTGTTGGCGCCCACGCCCAGCGCCAGGGTGAGGATGGCCACGGCACTGAACCCCGGCGTCCGGCGGAGCGAGCGAAGTGCGTATCGCAGATCAGCGGTGAGTTGAGACATGGTACTTCTTCCCACTCGTCAGAGATGCACGCCACCTGCCAGCCCCGAAACACGGAAAACAGGGCAATTCCGCCCATCCATCGCGGAGTCCGGTGTCCGAATCCGGGACAGGCTGTCCGTTTACGCGAGCGCCGGCCTGACCACGTAGACGCGACCCGTGCTGGTGTTGAAGGTGAGGGCGCCATCGGCCGGCACCGTCTTTACTGCCTTGCCATTCAGCGTGACGGCCAGCGGCCCGTCCGACCGGAGCTGCAATGGATTGCCGCGTAAAGAGCGCACGCGCGCCTCTTTGAGCCGCCCGCCGCTCCATTCGAGATCCACCTCAAATGCGCCGCGCGCCCGCAGCCCTTGACGCGCCTCGCCCCACGCCTTCGGCAGCGCCGGCAGCAGGAACATCTCGCCGGCATGGCTTTGTAGCAGCATCTCGGCGATGCCGGCGGTGGCCCCGAAGTTGCCGTCGATCTGGAACGGCGGATGCGTATCGAAGAGGTTGGGCAGCGTGCAGGTGCGGATCAGCATGCCCCAGAGCTTGTAGGCGCGCTCGCCATCGCGCAGACGCGCCCAGAAGTTCATCTTCCACGCAGTGGACCAGCCAGTGGATTTATCGCCGCGCACCTCCAGCGTTTTGCGGGCGGCGGCGGCCAGCTCCGGCGTGCGCGTGAGGGAGATCTGCTCGCTGGGATGCAGCGTGAAGAGCGGCGAGACGTGGCGGTGCTGCGGCTCCGGTTCGTCGTAGTCCTCCACCCACTCCATCAGGCGGCCGGTGCGCGGGCTGATGCGGAGCGGCGGCAGCTTGGCCAGCGCGGTCTCGCAGCGTGCGCGAAACTCGGCATCGGTTGCCAGAACCTTAGAGGCCGACACGCAGTTCTGTAGCAGGTCGCGGCAGATGGCGATGTCCATCGTCGCCGCGTAGGTGAACATGGCTACCGTACCGTCCTTCTTGCGGAAACTGTTCTCGGGCGAGTGGGACGGCGCGGTGACCAGCATGCCGGCAACGGGCGTGCCGGGCGGCGCTTCCACCAGGAAATCGAGGACGAACTCGGCCGCGCCCTTCATCAGCGGATAGCCGCGCTTTTCGAGGAATATGCGATCGGCCGTGAAGCGGTAACGTTCCCAGGGGTGCTGCGCCAGCCACGCCGCGCCCATGGGCCACACGCCCCAGATGCCATCGGCCGGCGCTGTGTAGCCGAAGATATCGGAGAGGTGATGGACCACCCAACCGCCCGCGCCGTAGTGGATCTTGGCTGTGCGCGAGCCTGGCTTGACTAACGAATCCATGTAATCGAACAGCGGTGTGTGGCACTCGCTGAGGTTGGAGACCTCGGCCAGCCAGTAGTTCATCTGCAGGTTGATGTTGGTGTGGTAATCGGCATTCCACGGCGCCTTCATCTGCTCGTTCCAGACGCCTTGCAGATTGGCCGGCAGCGTGCCGGGCCGCGAGCTGCCCAGCAGCAGATAGCGCCCGTATTGGAAGTAGAGCGCGGCCAGCGATTCATCTGCTTCGCCCGCCTTGACGCGCGCCAGGCGCTCGTCCGTAGGCAGGGCGGCCAGTGCTGCGTTTGCGGGCAGCTCCAGAGCCACGCGCCGGAAGTAGACTTGGTGATCGGCGATGTGTGCGCGCTTGAGCTCGGCAAACGGCTTCTGCGCGGCAACCAGGGTCTTCGAGACGATGCCTTCCACCGATTGCGCGCCACGCGGATCACCACCTCGTCGGCGCCTTCCACCACCACGGAATTGCCGTCCGCTTTCAGCACGCCGCCCTTGGCCTGGGTGGTCAGCTTGCCCTCAAAGCGCAGCCCTTTGTTCTGCTGCGACTTGGGATCGATGGCCGTCAACTGGCCCCGCAGGATCAACGTGCCGGGGTTGGAGGGATCGGCGTTGGTGATCCCCTTCCTGGGAGCGCTCCAGGCGGATGCGCACGTGGACGGCGCCCGGGCTTGCTGGCGGCGACGCGCACGACGATCACCTGGTCCGGCGCGGAGACGAAGGCTTCCCGCGTGAGCTGCACGCCACCCGCGACGAAGGTGGTGGTGGCTACCGCGGCGTCCAGATCCAACTCCCGCCGGTACTCGGCCGCGCCCACGGCGGCGGGCATTTCCAAGATCAGATCGCCCAGCGGCTGATAGCTCTGGACCTTATCGGGCACGCCCATCAGGGTCTTCGATCCCAGCGCGGTGGCTTCCAGCTCTTTCCCTTCGAAGAGCAAGCGGCGCACGTCGGGCAGGTTCCTCAGCGCGATGGGATTGTTGACATCCCGCTCAAAGCCGACCCAGATGGTCTCCTCATTGAGCTGGATGCGTTCCTTCTCGACGCCGCCAAACACCATGGCGCCCAGACGCCCGTTGCCCAATGGAAGCGCTTCCACCCAGGCGCGCGCCGGTTGCCGGT
This sequence comes from Bryobacterales bacterium, assembly GCA_016721425.1. Classification (GTDB taxonomy): domain Bacteria; phylum Acidobacteriota; class Terriglobia; order Bryobacterales; family Bryobacteraceae; genus Paludibaculum. The sequence goes on from JADKID010000009.1 coordinate 38,225, forward strand.
ACCACAGCACATTGGTGCGGGGAGGGAGTGTTTCCGCGGCATTCGCTGTCATCAAACCGCAACCTGCGGCTCCAAGAAACGTCCTGCGGCGCAGGCTAGCGGACCCGAGTGTCTGGTATGCTGGAGTTGAGCGTTTCATTCTTACCTAAGAGAGAGGATACTCCTACCCAATGGCAGTCAAAGTAGCTATCAATGGCTTCGGCCGCATCGGACGCAACGTCCTGCGCGCTGGTCTCAACAATCCTGGCATCGAATTCGTGGCCACCAACGATCTGACCGATACCAAGACACTGGCGCACTTGCTCAAGTACGACTCCGTGCTCGGCCCGCTGGACGCCAAGGTCGAGTGTGGCGCTGATTTCATCACCGTCAACGGCAAGACCATCAAGGTTTTCTCCAGCAAGGACCCCGCTACCATCGACTGGTCCAGCCTGGGCGCCCAGATCGTTGTCGAGTCCACCGGCCACTTCACCGACGCCACCAAGGCCAAGGCCCACCTGCAGGGCACCGTCAAGAAGGTCATCATCTCCGCGCCCGCGAAGAATGAAGACATCACGCTGGTCCTCGGCGTGAACTGCGACAAGTACGACGCCGCCACCCACCACATCGTCTCCAACGCCAGCTGCACCACCAACTGTCTCGCCCCGTTCGTCAAAGTCATCCACGACAAGTGGGGCGTTGACAAGGGCTCGATGACCACCATCCACAGCTACACCAACGACCAGAAGGTCCTCGACTTCCCGCACGCCGACCTGCGCCGCGCCCGCGCCGCCGCCATCAACATGATCCCGACGTCCACGGGCGCGGCCAAGGCTATCGGCCTGGTCATGCCTGAGCTCAAGGGCCGGCTCGACGGTTACTCCATGCGCGTCCCCACGCCGAACGTCTCCGTGGTGGACCTGGTGGTCTCCCTGAAGACCAACGCCACCGCCGAAGAGATCAACGCCGCGCTGGTTGCCGCCGCCGACGGCCCGCTCAAGGGCATCCTCGGCTACACCAACGATCCGGTGGTCTCCAGCGACATGCTGAAGAACCCCCACTCCTCCATCGTGGACCTCGCTCTGACCAAGGTCATCGACGGCAACTTCGCGAAGGTGGTTTCCTGGTACGACAACGAGTGGGGTTATTCCTGCCGCGTGATCGACCTCGCCCTCCTCATGGCCGAGAAGGGCCTGTAAGCCTTTTCGCAGTGTTCGTGGAAAGAGCCCCGGGTGTCCCGCCACCCGGGGCTCTTTGTTTGTCTATTCGATCTCTGCTTTCTGGCGCTCAGTGCTTCATGCATTTGCGGACCTAACATTCACCGTTGCGAGCTCAAGCCCGCCGGCTACACGTTATAGAAACTGACAATATGACTCACGATACGACTCCTTTGGGAGCCGCGATGGACCCTGAACTGAACTAAATCACTCTTTCCTTGACTTCTCCATCACTACCTTGATGTCGAGCTCCTCAGTCCCCTTGCATTCCGCCCGCACCTTTGCAGCCTCGAATCCCTCCCTGGTCAAGACAATGTCGTGTCTTCCAGAGTACAGAATCTGGAAACGGCCATATGAGTCCGTTTTGTGCGGAGGTCCCGGAGGGTGCCAGAGAGAAAGCTCCGCGCCCTCCACAGGCCGGCCACCGCTTTCAACGGCCCGGAGATACAGTAGACATGCGCTCCGTACACTATGTTGGTAGCTGCAGTGGTTGCGGATTACTTTAAGGTGAATCGGTTTCCCCATCACTAGCCGCAGATTTTCGATCGAGACTGGCAAGCAATCTTTGGTTCCAACTCGAAGGGTATGGCGGCCAAAGCCAAAGTCGCATATTCGCACCGTCGGACCGGCGACCTCCTTGGTCAATACGCGCTGCCCTGAGCTGTCTACTAGCTCAACCCAAGAGACCGTGCCAGGCGCGCCATCCGACGTCACGACATCTAGCGTCAAGGCGCAGAAATCCTCAGCCATGATCGAGGGGATAAATAGCGCCCAACAGAGCCCGACGAGCAAGATCTTCGGCAACGGCAATCGCCTGAGTGGTAAGCCAGTTAGTTGATACATGCGTAGAATAGTGAAATGTTGTATTCGGCAGACTGGATAACGTCAAAGTGGCTATTATTGCTTGAATCAACCATATGGCTCAATTCGTGAAGGAAAACATACACACTGAATTGCACTGCGTTCATATTGGTTTGGAGGGTTCTGTTGACGAGCTCAAGAAGGCTCACGTTGCCGCTCGGAGTACTGATATTCTTTCGACCCGGGTCAGGAAAATAGTTTCCATTCAGGTAGATAGTATTATTTTCGGTCCACGCAAATTGATATACGTAACTATAGCGTCCATCAGCTCCCTCAGGAATAATCAACACAGGATCATTTCCATGGCCGGTCGAAGTTGTTACCCTGGCAGCATTCAACTTAGCGGCAAGATAGCCAGCCGAGTACGGACCTGCGGCGGCTGCCCCAGCGATCAGCGAGGCGCAGTCCGGTCTGCTTAAGGCTTCAGCGGCTTGGTCCAATCCTTCAGGACGCTGAGGATCGTACCACGGCCCCAACAGCGAGGCATTGTGACCTTCACCGTCACCGGTCTCGGGCATCAACATATCGAGTCCCCCGAGACTCATCAGGCCAGTCGCTGCCATCGCGGATCGGCTCCCTTCCAGGTCGCCATGAAGCGTGCTAGTTCCTGCATCCCACCAGTCCAATCCCTTCGGATCATACCGGTTCACCGGATCCCCCTCCACATACGCATACCGATTCCAACTCCCCGGCTCCGCCGGCCCCCCGCTCGCCTGATACGGATCCGCACTCAAAAACCGCCCCATCTGCGGGCTGTAATACCGGTTCACCGCATAATCCAGCCCCGTCCCCGCATCCCGCCAGTACGTCGCAAACTTCTCCCCCGACGTCGTCGGCGCCGTCGCCAACTCCCCATAAGGAAACGACTTCTCATACGTCCCCAGCCGGTCCGCATTCATCGCCGTGCCCTTCTTCTCGATCAACCGCCCGCCAAACCACGCCCGCTGCGTCGGCGCGTAGCTCTGCCGCGCCAGCGGCGACCCCATCATCCCGCCAAACACCTCCAGCACCTCGCCGCCCAGCCCATACAAATACACCTCCACCCACGACCCCGAAACCGTCGATTGCTTCCAAAGCCGCCGGTTCCCAGCCCCGTAGCCATACGTCTCCACGCCGTTGTTCACCATGCGGTTCTCAACGTCATAGGTGTAGGTCCCCCGCCAGGCCTGCCAACCCCGAAATCACGTTGCCGTTGGCATCTCTTGGAAACCCGCCCAGCCGGTTCGTCAGCCGGATCCACTGGATACGAATGCACCGGCCCCGTCCCCTTCGTTACCGATTGCTGCGTCTTGTTGCCGAACCCGTCATAGGAGAAGCTCAGGCCCCAATCCGAGGACAAATTCCCTGGCGTCGCCGCCGAAACCAACCGCCCCAGCGAGTCATAGAGATAGTCCACCTCGTCGCCGGACAACTCCTTGCGCTTCGTAATCCGCCCGTCGTTGGCCGTCGCGCTGTAGCTGTACTCCACGGTTCGGCCCAGGCCAGCCTGCTTGGTCAACTGCCCCAGCACGTTGTATTCCCGGTCCTCGGTCCCGCCCGGCCTCACCAACTGCGTCATCTGCCCGGCCGCATTGTAACTCGTGCTCGACACCAGCGTCGCCGCCCATCCTGACAACGGCACCGTCTGCCCCATGGTCGACAACCGGCCCATCGAATCATAGCCCCACGTGAACCGTGGCCCATTGTCATCCGTGGTCTGGCCCGTCGCCATGTCCGGAAACTTCTGCGCCACCGGCCGCCCCTCGTTGTCCCACTCGTAGCTCACGCTCACCGCAGACGTCCCCGTCACGTTCAACGTCTTCTTAGACACCAACCCAGCCACAGTGTACTCGAAACTCTCCACAATCGGCGTGGCCCCCGTCAAATCGCCAAAATGCTGATACGTCGAAATCGACCCCAGCCGCCCCCAGCCATTCACCGCCGAATCGTAGGAATACACCGTCTTCTGCGCCGGGTCCAGCACATCCGCCCCCGCCACCCGCTTGTACCGCAGGATCTGCGTGGTCCGGTTGTAGGCGTCGTAAAAATACTCGGTCTTCTGCTGCTTCGCGTCGCGCTTCCAGAGAGGCCGCCCGCTCGCGTCGTAGCCAAACGTCGTCGTGCCCTTGGCCGCCGTAGCCTTGGCGAAGGAGGCGGTCTCCGGTTGTGTCACCGACGTCATCTGCCCCGCTGCGTTGTAAACAAAAGTCCGCGTTTGCGTTCCGGTCGGCCGAGGCATGGTCACCGTCGTCAACTGATTGAACGAATTGTAGACGTAGCTCGTCGTGAAGTTCGTCCCGCCCGCCGGATTCGGCTCCGTCTCTGGCTACTCATCGGAGAAACACCCATCCAAAGTCGCGGTTTGTCCAACCTAACCCAAGCTCCAGCACGTCTGTGTACGCACCATCTCTTGCGCGCACTACCATCAGGACGGTATCCCCGAATAGGTGCAACTGCCTGACACAGGCCAGCAGATATCTGGAGTCAGGAGACCATTGCATGCCAAACAAGACGTTCTCCCGTCCCAGAATCTCACTCTCCTTCCCGGTCTCGATCTCGAAAAGCACACCGTGCTGATTGCGCCCCACCCAGGCAATGGTCGATCCGTCTGGAGACCAGGAAGGATTGACTCCTCGCCCGATTGCCCTGTACCTTCGCGAAGCCAACTCGTAGATCCTCACTTCGCCGCCGATCGACAGGACCACTCTCTGGCTATCGGGTGACCAACCGATCATAGGGGATTCAAGATCCGGCGTATCCACGAGAACCTCATCCCTGAGCGGAGTACCAATGGTCAGGATTCGGAAACGGGCTTGGAACTTCGGCTGCTCCATGCCGCTCTCTGGCCAGGGCTGACGGATGTGCTCGCAATAGGCAACACTACGCTCATCCGGGGAGGGCGTGAGTGAGGTGCCTGCCGTCATTGGCTCGCCCGCATCAATGGTCCACTCGGTGTGGCCTTTCACGTCCACCCGTCGAACCCGCCCGTAGCCGATGTTCAGAACTAGGCCTCGGCCGGATGCGTCAAAACCGCCTGACCCAATATCCTCCTCAGAAATGGCAATCTCCCTTCTGGGGTCCGCCTCGAATGGGTGCGCGAACAGTGACTTGAGCCGGAAAGTCCCGATCTGCAACCCCTCCTCGCGAAGTCGCTGCAACAACTCATCCCTCAATTCGGATCTGGCACGAAACCTCACTTGCACCCCAACCAGGATCGTCGCGACGCAGAAGATCACAATTGCCACTGAGACTAGCCTGATCCTCTTCATATTCCCCTTTACGGAAGCGGCGTGTTCCAGCCAGGAGACACAGGTGGCGACGGAATGCCAGTCAAGCCTCCCGCGCTCAAGAGATAGGCCACCGCCCCGGCCGCCGAAGGAGGCCGTAGGCGAAGGAGGCCGCCTGTCGTCTGGATCACGTTGCCTCCGATGTCATGGGTCATCGTTTTCGTGGTCTGGCTGCTCATGGTCCACGACGTGCGCAGATTGCCCCGGTACAGGTAGCTCGCCCCATAGGCCGCATCGTGCAGCCGCTTGTCTTCCGGATCGGCCGCCCAGGAAGTCATTCCGTTGACACCGCGGCCGTCTCGTCAGTACAAGGTAGAGAGTGGATGTAAAGCCCGCATTCGCTTCGACTGCTCAACAGTCTGGGAGCAGGGAAGCTAATTTCGAAGCCGCAGTCCAGGGTGTCGGCTGTCTGGGCAATGAGTAAATCAACAAGGAACAGAAATGACTTCCGATCTCCCTCAATGAGAACCGTTGGCGAGACCCTCCTCCTCATCGGCGGGTAGAACACGAATCGTCAGGTCAGCTCCTGTTCCATGATAATGTGCTGTGACATCGTCCGGCCGTACCAGTTTTCGAAAAGCTAGCAGTCGTTTCAGGAAGGGCTTTGCTGATATCTTGTGTGACCGTTTGTACTGTGACTTTTTACGTGAGTTCATGCCGTTCGCTTTCCGAGTCAGAATACTTCAAGAACGCTGAGAGCTGCACCCGTTCTTCCACAGGCCACGATCCCGCTTATCTACTCCCGACTGTCTCCGATCCCGGTAGGCCTTCGGTCGTCTCAAGCTTAAATCACCCGCCCGGAGCCGTCAAGAATAAAACGACCTCAATGTGCAAAACTGGCCGCGATCCAATCCGTAACGCAACTGACATCCGCGCCGGTGCCCCCAGCCCGCCCGCCACCCGCCAAAACACCTCCGCCCAAAATTCCTGGTCACAGAGGGCCGAACTATTTTTTCTGCACTAATATCAACAGTTTGCCTCGGATTTCACATTCCCGCCCCGCCGATTCCCAATTCCGTGGTGTATAAGGGAACCGTGCGTGGCGCCATGCCTTGGACCCGCGCTCATTGATAACTGAACCGCCTTTCCCTCTTTAATCAGGCTGCCGGCCGGGAATCACTTTCACCCAGTGCCGAACGAACCCGCAATGTATACAAACAAAAGCACTTCCGGCAGCCTGTCACGCGCCAGCCACCTGCACTCCTGCCGCCACGCTGATTTCCGCCCAGTGCGGATCAAACCCGCAATGTATAGAAAAGAAAACCACTTGCCAGCCGCCTTCCAGCCACGAACGGCGCGGAGAGGCGCGGCGCGCCGGTGGCGGCCTCGGGCTTGCAAGGTCATGCGGCACCTTCGCGAAGGGGTTTCTGGTCGACACGGTGGGGTTATTCCTGCGCGTGTCGACCTCGCCTCCCCTGGAAAGAGGGCCTGTGCTTTGGTGTTCGTGAAAGCGGTGTCCCGCCGGGGTTTCTGTGCGGCGGCATTGGTTCGATTCCTTGCAGTGCTTCAGATAGCTCCCTCTCCTGCTGAGAAACCGCGGCCCAAGGTCATCCGTGGCCTGGCCCGTCGCCATGTTGGGAAACCTCTGCGCGCTGGGCTGTACCATTCACTAGGCCAGGCTGGCGCGACAGACGTTCCAGCCCCCACACACAACCGCCCCTAGAAGTCGCACTCTCTAAGCTCCGTGGCTGGGTCTCCTCATGCGTATAGCGGCGCAACTGCCAGGCTTCCCAGCGGGACAAGCAGCGCGTACTCCATCACCGCAATCGACTGGATCGCCGCTCGGCATGTGCGTTCGCGCAGGCCGTAAGACGTCTCCGTCCAAGCCACTCACCGTCGCCCTCACCTGGGAGCGGGTGGAATACGTAACGCGTCGCCGTCGAGGCCAGGTCGTTCTAAAGAGGCGGTTTCCAACTTCGGCTCTCCGCGCTGCCTGTCGTTCTGACTAGGTTGCGACTAGCCCCACCTCCACCGTGGTCAAGTCCTCTCGTCTCAGCCAAAGCTCCATCCGCGTCTCACCCGGGCCCGGACATTGGCACACGACCCAGCATTCCTCCAGCAAAACATGGAAAATCCCGCCACTCCGTACCTCCGCGGGAACTTGGATCCCATAGTCCTCTTCCAGCTTCTGTGCGACTTGGCCCAAGTCCCACGAATCAACCTCTGTCGAAAAGACCGGCTTAGGTGGATCCCGCCGCCCCCGCACTTTCCGAAAGCCTTTCGGGATTCTGAATTGCACTCCTGACGCCCGCAGAGCACACACCCTCATCTCAGGATTGGGACTGTCAATGTGCTGGGCAAACCAAGCCTGAATGGAAGGCTCTCGCATTCGGGAAAGGGCCTCAATCGAGCTGGCGACACCTCGCCCCTTGATTTGTGCGATTTCCCATCCACGGCTGGCTAGGAATTCGTGCAGAACTTGAAGCGCCTCATCTCGGGTAGATGGGAACCCGGCGAGCTTGATCACCAGACGGAAGTCCGAGAGAACGTCGATCTTCTCTCGAACAGCCTCCCACAGCGCAGCCGCCTGCCGTTTCGTCACCACCAGAGTCAGCGTGTGCTTTAGAATGCTGAGATAGTGGCTATTCGATTCCTGCCTGACCCAGGACAACAAGTCATCAAGTAGGGGGCGCGCTCGGCAGACAAGCGGGTGGTAATCCGGGTTGGTTCGGGAGCGGCAGCAGGACGGGCACTCGCGCCGCAACATGGATCGTCGTGGGATCCCGGCGGAACCGGTATCCCGTCTCCAACTCGATGGAGTCCAGAATCGCCTTCTCCTCTGGATCTAGCTCGATGCTTTCCATTCTGTTTGTCTACCTGATTTCGAGCGGGAGTTCGAGCTTCACCGTGCGGGGCGGCAAACACTGCTTGTCGTCACAGACCTGGTAGCGGGCATGGACGGCCAGAGGGGCCGCGCCGGGCTTGGCGTCCTTCGCCACTGCCAGAGGCAGCACAAACTCCGCGCCGCCTTCGTACGACTCCACATCCATCTGAAACGTATCGTCGAACTTGCTCAGCGGCGCCGAAGCGTCAATGGCGCCTGCCAGACGGAACGGCTGCCCCTCGGGCAGGACGATGGTGGTGGCGATGGGGCCGCCCTCCATCTTCTTCAAGGAATAGAGGTGCCAGCCGGGCGCGATGGTGGCTGTCACCGTCACGGCCAGCTTGCCGCCTGCCTTGGCGGCACTACCTGCCGCTGGCGCAGTGACGGCCCACTGCACTGGCGCGGCCTGCAGCAGCAGCGCGAACAGCAGAGCGGGCGCGATCAAGGCTTTGCCTCGGCGTAGACAGACTGGAGCACGGCTTTCGTCTTGACGTCCTGGACAAACGCCACCACGGCCAGATCGGCGGGGTCCACGGTGGACTTGTGCTCCATGAAGCGGAACTTGCCTTCCTTGTTGTGGCGCTCGTCGTACTTCTCGAAATCGGCGATGTGCTTCTCCAAACCAGCCGCCACGGCGGCCAGATCGAACGCATGCGTTTCGGACTTCGCCTTCTCGCCCTTCAGCGGGAAGCTGGCGATGGAGCGAACCACCATGGGGTGAAACCGGATGCCGTTTTCGCCCGAGTAGCGCAGCTCCTTTTCGAGCAGAAGAACGTTCAGAACCAGATCGGCGGAATCGCTCGCCACGTCTGTCACCGAGATGCTGGCCCGCACCACGCGGCGGTCGTTGGCGGCTGTGAGTTTAAGAGCGGCAAACGGCTCGGCCAGCATTTGCCTCTCAACCGTTTGGCGGATCTTCGCTTCGAGATCGACGGCCATCTCGCGGGTGCCCCCGCCGGTAGTGGCGTTTCCGTCGATGGCGTAGGTGGGGACACCGCGGCCCGCCTGCCATTTCCAGCGCGCCACGGTGTCCGTGTTGGACATCGGGTCCGGCCTGGGGACGTGCTCGTGGTACATCACCACGGCCACGTCAGAGCGGCTGTAGCGCTCCAGGACCGCATCAAAGGAGAGATCCGCTGCCACACAAGGAGGACAACCCGCACCCGTGTAGACCTCCGCCAGCACCACGCGAGCCGATCGCTGCCCGCTCTTTCCGTACTTCTCCGCGTGGAGCGGGCTGGGGAAGACCGCTTTGTAGCGCTCGTCGAGAAACTCCTGCTCGCCGGCGGCCGAGCCCTTGACCTTCCGATACGCCTCGCTGAATTTCTGGCGGGACTCGGGAGTGGCGCGCGCCAGCATGCCCTGCGCGTAGTAGCCGAGCGCCTCGGGGCCTTTGCCTTCCTTCAGGAGAATGTCGCCCAGGGCGAGGGCCGCTGCGCCGAAAGAGGGGTTCTGCTGCAGCGCGTCCAGGAAGACGGGCTTTGCCTCGGCGTGCTTGCCCCGCGCCAGGAGGGCCTGCCCGAGCGTCTCGTTCATGCGCGCCCGCTGCCCGTCGTAGCGGGACCGGCTGGGCGATTCACCCTTGGCCTGCGCCGTGAACGCCTCCCAGGTGTACTGGGCCACGGCCAGGCGGGCGGCGCGCTCGGCGTCTTTGGGTAGCTTCTTGGCCCCGTTCAGCTCTGCGGCGAGGAACCGGTTCATCTCGGCGGAGTCGACCGGCGGCAGCGCTTTGGTGATGGCTTTGGTTCGGCGCACGGCGTCTTTGGGATCCACGGCCAGGGCAGCCGCTATGAGCTCGCGTCTGGCAGTGCCCGCCCGGTTGCTCGTTGGATACTCGACCAGAAACCGGTCCAGTGCGGCGAGTTTGGCCGCGGGCTCTTTCAGGCGGTAGGCGGCCTGGTAGGCCTTGGCATCGGGCGTCTCCTGTGCCAACAGCGAGCCGGCGCACAGCAGAGCGGTAATCAAGACACGCATATCTTGATTGTCGCTCTATTCGGGCGCCACGCGCACGGCCCGGTTGGCCGTCGCGGCCTTGCCGCTACCGTCCCGGGCGTAGACAAACACGCGGTAGTTTCCGGGGGCCGCCGGCAGTTTCAGCTCCGTGGTGGAACCGCTGGCCTTTGCCAGGACGGCCGTGGATTCCTCCCGATCGCCACCGGTGGAGGGGTTATTGGAGACGTCCAGGCGCAGGTCCCATTCCAGCTTCAGCGGGCCGCCCTCGGGATCTTCGGCCTGCACGCTGCATTGCAGCCGCCCTTTCGCCTGGGTAACGGTGATGCCGGTGATTCGCGGCGCGCGATCCGTGGACCACTGGCCGGTCCAGGAGTGGCTGATGGCATCCACGGTGTCCAGCGGCGTGCCATCGGGGAGGAACATCCCGTACCAGGTGTGGGTCTTCTCCTGTTTCTGCCCCCAGAGGAAGACGTAGGAGCCCAGGCAGCGCGGTTGCCCGGCCACGGCGTGGGCGTAGGCCTTTTCGTAGAACGCCGCCTTCTCCGTGCTGGTGTCCTCGATAGGCATGCCCCACTCGGTCTTCGCCACCTCCCAGTGGCCGCGCGGGCCAAACTCGGTGACGAGCCACGGCTTCTTCCAGCCCTGCGCCGCCAGGGCCTCGGGCAGCCTGAGCATGCCGCCATAGGCGTTGACGCCGACGGCGTCGAGCGTGGGGCAGTGCTCGGCGAGGTCCACCAGATTGGACTTACCCACGCCGGCGAGGACCGTGATGACGGGATGGTCCGGATCCTCCTGTTTCACGATGCGCGCCAGTTGCTCCACTTCTTTCCAGATCAGGAGGCGCTGCTCGGGCGTGGCGTTCAACTCCGTCTCGTTGCCCAGCGCCCACATCAATAGCGCGGGGTGCCCCTTGAGGGCCCGCACCGTCTGGCGCGCCTTTTCCCGCTGGGCGGCTACCTGCGCCTTGTCGCTGTAGTCGAAGCCCTGGCGCGGCTTGCCGACGCTGAGGCCGGCGAGAATGGTGAGCCCGTGCTTGTGCGCCTCGTCGAGCTGTTCTCTGGTGGGCGCGCTCCACGTTCGGCACGAGTTCCCGCCGGCGGCGGCCAGCAGGTCCATGCGCCAAGTGCCGCCCGCGCCTTTGATGTAGTAGGGCCGGCCGCCGCGCTCCAAGCGGAAACCATCGCCGCTGGCAACGATGCGAACCTGCGCGGGCAACACGCCACCCGCTATCATCAGCAATAACGCTAGTTTCATGACGCCGACCATTCTACGCCCCGCCGTGCGCGCGGTTCTTCTCTGTCTCTGCATCGCCGCGATGCTGTGGGGACAGGGCATGGCCTCGCGCGGAGTCAAGCCCCAGCCGCGCGCCAAGTTCAGCGGCAAGCCGTGGGATTCCAAACTCACCAACATCGCGGCGCAGGCCGGCCTCACCGCGCCGACGATTTTCGGCAACGAGACGAACGTGCAGTACATCAGCGAGACCTCCTCGGGCGGGATCGCGTTTCTCGACTACGACAACGATGGGTGGCTGGACATTTTCATTACGTCCGGCACGCGCTTTGAGAATCCGCCGCCGGGCGCCACCAACCGGCTCTACCGCAACAACCATGACGGCACCTTTGCCGATGTGACGGAGAAGGCGGGGCTGACGCGCACCGGGTGGGCGCAGGGCGTGACGGTGGCGGACTACGACAACGACGGCAGGCTCGACATGCTGGTGACGTACTGGGGGGATAACGCGCTCTACCGGAACAACGGTGATGGCACGTTTACCGACGTGGCCGCCAAGGCCGGCCTGATTCATTCGCCTACACCGGCCCGCCCAATCTGGCACGCCGGCGCAGCGTTTCTCGACTACGACCGCGACGGGCACCTGGACCTTTTTTCGAGCGTGTATGTGGATTACGACCAGGCCCGCACGCCGCGCCCGGGGGAATCGTCCAACTGCAACTGGAAGGGCGTCGCGGTGCCGTGCGGCCCGCGGGGCTTGAAGCCGGCGCGGCACTACCTGTATCACAACAAGGGCGACGGTACGTTTGAGGATGTGAGCGAGAAGAGTGGGGTATCTCAATCGCGATCATCCTTTGGCATGACCGTACTGACAACGGATTTCGATGAAGACGGCTGGCAGGATGTTTATGTGGCGTGCGACTCCACACCCAGCCTGCTGTTCCGCAACAATCACGACGGCACCTTTACCGAGGAGGGCATCGAGCGCGGCATCGCGCTCAACGACGACGGCATGGAGCAGGCGGGCATGGGCCTGACCCTGTCGGACTACAACGGCGACGGCATCCTGGATATTTTCAAGACGCACTTCGCGGACGACACGCAGATGCTGTATCAGGGCGACGGCAAGGGCCAGTATCGCGACGTTTCGTTGAAGGTGGGCATTGGCGTGGAGACGCGCTTCATCTGCTGGGGCGTGGGCATGCCGGATCTGGACAACGACGGCTGGCCGGACATCCTGCTAGTGACCGGCAGCGTGTACCCGGAGGTGGAGAAGGACCTGCCGGCGTATCCCTACCGCACGATCCCGCTGATGTTCCGCAACCTGGGCAACGGCAAGTTTGAGCAGTTGATCGAGATGGCCGGTCCGGCGATACTGGAGCGGCATTCGTCGCGCGGATCGGCGTTTGGCGACTTCGACAACGACGGCGATGTGGATGTGGTGGTCTGGAACCGCAACGAGCCGCCCTCGCTGCTGCGGAACGATTTGAAGTCGACGAATCACTGGCTGCAGGTGCGGCTGACGGGGACCGTGTCGAATCGCAGCGCCATTGGGGCACAGGTGACGCTGGAGTTTGCGGGGCGCAAGAGCACGCAGGTGGTGTTGAGCCAATCGAGTTTTTATTCGGCGAGTGATCTGCGGCTGCATTTCGGGCTGGGGGGGGCGACGGGGGCGGAGATCGTCGTGCGGTGGCCGACGGGCAAGCGCGAGCGTTTCGCCGCTGCGAAGGTGGATACGGTTGTGGCGTTGAAGGAAGGATCGGGCAAGCCCGTGAACTGAGCGCCCATGCCCCGCCGCGTCTCCATCCCGCTTCTCTACACCGCCTTCGCTACCGCGGCGGCGGCCGCGGCCATTCTGCTTTCGTGGACTCCGCTGGCAGCGCAGTTTGACAACAACATCTACGACTACCTGTTCCGGTTGCGCCCGACGCAACGCGAGGAGAACGGCGTGGCGCTGGTCACCTTCGACGAACGCTCGCTGAGCGAGCACGGCGGCATCCGCGGTATGCGCCGCGCTTTGGCTGGCGCGCTCACGCAGATGGCCGCGGCTCCGCCTAAGGTAGTGGCGGTCGATGTGACTCTCACCGATGAGGGCGACGAAAGGGAAGACGCCGCGCTGGAGGCGGCCTTCGCCCGCACGGGCAACCTGATCCTGGGCAGCGAGATGATGCCCGACTCCTCGGCCTGGCAGGACCCGATCCCGCGCTTCCGGCGTTCCGCTCAGGCTTTGGGCCATGTCCATGCGATGGCGGGCCCGGACGACGAGATCAACCGCCGCGTGGCGCTGGAGCGCGTCTCCGGCCGCACGCGCCGCTGGGCTCTCTCGCTGGAGGCTCTGCGGCTGGCGACGGGGGCGGCGGAGATTGAGAGCTCGCCCACGGATCTGACGCTGGGTGCGCGGGTGATCGCCTCGCGCTGGGATGAGGGCCGCCCGTTGTGGGTGCGCTACCGCGATCCGGCGGCGATGGTGCGCATCCCTATCGGCGAGGTCATCGCCGGCCGGCGCGTGGCGGAGTTGCAGGGGCGGATCGTCTTCATCGGCGTCACGGCGCAATCGGCTGTGCAGGACCGGCTCTTTACGCCGCTTTCGGGCGGCATCCCGATGCCGGGGGTGATCATTCACTCGCAGGCGTATGAGACCATGGCGGCGGCGGACTTTCTGCAGGAAACCGGACCGCTGATGCCGCTGATGCTGGCTCTGCTGGTGGCGGCGCTGGCCGCGGCGCTCTTCACGCTGGCGCGCGGGTGGCTCTCCTACGCGGCCGCCGCGGTGCTGCTGGTGGCAGTCCACGCCACGCCCTATGTGTGCTTTACCCAAGGCATCATCCTGCGGCCCTTTGCGCCGCTGGCCGCGGCCTGGCTGGCCGTGCTGACGTGCGCGGGATTGCAGTATTTCTACGTGCGGCGCCAGCTCTTCGACAGTGAAGCGACCACCACGCGCTATCAGCAGGCGTTCCACTTTGTGGCACACGAGATGCGCACGCCGCTCACCGCCATTCAAGGCTCCAGCGAACTGATCACGCGCTACAATCTGCCGGACCCCAAGCGCAAAGAACTCGGCCAGATGATCAACTCGGAATCCAAGCGCCTTGCGAAAATGATCACCACGTTTCTCGACGTGGAGAAGCTTACCGCCGGTCAGATGGAGCTGCGGCTCTCGACGTTCCCTCTACAGGAACTGGTCGATCTCTGCTATCAGCGCGCGCTGCCGCTGGCCGAGCGCAAGCAGATCCGCATCACGTCCGACATCGCGGAGAATCTCCCGATTCACGCCGACCGGGAACTGCTGGAATATGCGCTGTATAACCTGATTACTAATGCGATCAAGTACTCATCGCCGGAGACCGACATTCTGGTTTCCGCCCGCGCCACGCCGCAGGAGATGAGCATCTCCGTGCAGGACCATGGCATGGGCATGGACGCACAGGAGGTGAAGAACCTCTTCCGCAAGTTCTACCGGACGCGGCGGGCCGAGCAATCCGGCGAGATGGGGACGGGCATTGGGCTTTCGATTGTGCAGCAGATTGTCAGCGTGCACAGCGGCCGCGTGGATGTGGCCAGCGAGCCGGGGAAGGGCTCCACCTTCACGGTGGTGCTGCCGGCCCAGAGACCACCGGAGACGCTACACTAGAGATTCTTATGGCCCCGTTGCTGTTGGTGGAAGACGATCCATCGGTCCGCTCGACGATCACCACATTCCTGGAGCTGGAAGGCTACACGGTGGAGGCGGTGTCCTCCACGCGGGAGGCGTTCGCGCGCCTGAGCAGCCGCAGCTACCCGATCGTCATCTCCGACATCTACATCGACGACCACACGGGCATCGACATTCTCAAAGCTGCCCGGGCGGCCGATGAGGCGTGCTATGTGATCCTGATGTCGGCCCGCGGCAGCATGGAGACGGTGATGGCCGCCACGCGTGGTGGCGCCTACGATTACCTGGCAAAGCCGTTTGAGCTGGACGATTTGTTGACTATCGTCAAACGCGCCGAGGGGGTGGGCAGCACGGCGGAAGAGGACGACGACGATGACTTTGAGACCGAGGAGCCGCTTTCCACTGGAATGATCGGCAGCTCGGCGAAAATGGTGGAGATTTACAAGACGGTTTCGCGGGTGGCGCCGACGGACGCCCTCGTGCTGATCGAGGGCGAGACAGGCACGGGCAAGGAACTGATCGCGCAGATGCTCCATGCCAACTCGTTGCGGGCGGCGTTGCCGTTCATGCCGGTGGACTGCGCCTCGCTGGCGCCGTCGCTGATTGAGAGCGAACTGTTTGGCGCGATGAAGGGCGCCTACACCGGCGCGGATCGCGATCGCACCGGCGTCTTTGAAGCGGCCAACGGCGGCACGGTATTCCTCGACGAGATCGGGGAGATCGACATGAACTTCCAGCTCAAGCTGCTGCGCTTTCTTCAGGAGAAGGAAGTGCGTCCGCTGGGCTCGTCGCGCGCCAAGAAGGTGGACGTGCGCATCCTGGCGGCGACGAACAAGAATCTGCGGAAGATGGTGGAAGAGGGCAAGTTCCGCGAGGACTTGTGGTATCGCCTGGATGTGGTGCGCATCAGCGTGCCGGCGTTGCGTGAGCGCACCGGCGATGTGCCGTTGCTGGTGGGCGCGTTTCTGAAGAGATACAACGAGCGCTACGGCCTGGAGACGCGCATCACCGAGAGCGGCATGAAGGCGCTCAGTGACTATACGTGGCCGGGCAACGTGCGGCAACTCCAGCATATGTGCGAGCGGCTGGTGATCCTGGCGCCCGGCGGGCGGATCACGGAAGACGCGGTTGAGGATGCAGTGCGTTCCGCCAGCCCGAACGATCAGGCCAGCGAGTCTCTGGCCGATACGGAAATGGAGCAGATTCGTAAAGTGCTGGCCGCGGCGGGCGGGAACAAAAGCAGGGCGGCCAGGATCTTAGGGATTGAGCGCAAGACGCTGTATCGCAAGCTGGAGCGAATGGGCCTGGCCTAAGGCCCGGAGTGCGTCGCAGCTCGGTTCGTCTTAAGTCGGCCATGTTGAGTTCTTCGACACGGCTCCGTAACCTACTGATAACAAGACGAATAAATGTTTACAGATTTCGTGCGTTTCGGCGTTAGAATGAGTCAGCTCGCAATCATACGGGAAGTCCCTTAGATTCGGTTGACGGGAGGTCCATTCCATGTTCGAGTCTCTCGACGAGCAAATGAAGCATGATGACGCCGAGACGTCCACGCCCAAGGAGCGCATGCTCAAGTGGGTTTTGGTCGGTCTCGTCTCAGTCGTTCTGTTTGGCGGTCTGTATATGGGGGTCCGCCTGCTGGAATAACGGAGGGCGCCCATCTGAACTGAAACAGAGCATTCCCTGACGGCTGCGTCCCGGAATCCAATCCTGGCGCGTGGCCGGCAGGGAATGTCTGTCTTGATCGCTAGAAAGCGGCTTGTAGGGCCAGGTTGGCAGGCCCGAGCTGCTTCATGACATCTTTGACCGCGATGGTGTATTCGCGCCTCGGGTTGTAGAGCCGAAGCACCTGGTCAATATTCTTGTCGCGGTAGAGCCGGGACGTACCCAGTTGCGCGGCGACCGTATAGATCCCCTCGCGGGTACTGCGGAACTTGCGTTTGCAGTTGTCCCAACCGAACATGTTGTTGTTGTGAGCTTCCTTGCCGCCCGTGGACTCGATAAAGCTGAGGCTCGGCAAAAGGCGCCAATCCAGATCGTTCTGATCTGCTGCTTGAATGAAGTCGTCTGCGTAGACATAGGCCGGACAGTCGCGGTCCAGGAAGAACTGCTTCACTCTCAACATCCTTGGGTCGGATTGCTCCACCAAATCGGCGGGGCGTTCGTCGGGGTCGGCAGCCGTGGAACCGGCCAGCAGGCCTGCAAACAATACCAATCCTCTGGATATCGCTGTCTTCATCAATAGAAACAATCCCCTCTCAGGTTTGTGTTGCCAGTTTGTTTTGGAATCTGCGTCCACCGGAAGTTGGCCGGTGTTGGGTTGATTTGAGGAACTCCGTTGGTGCCCACCGGTTGCGGTGGACGCCACTGTTTCCTGCGCGGCAGCGGGCGGCGCGTGCGGCCCCTGCGAATGCTCTGTTCGCGCTTAACGCATGAAGCTTATTATACCATAAATACAGCACATGTCCACACATTCATACTGTTGAAAACACAGGACTTATAAATCTCAATAGTACTAGATGGGCTATTCAGCAGGGATTTTCCGGGCCGCGCTGGAGCGCCTTTGCGGAGGCACGGCTTGCCCCTCTTTGTGATACCGTGAGAGGTTGCGGAAGTTGTGAAGCGAGGCTGCGGGAACACGACTCCGCCGCACTGCCTGGAGACAGAAATGGTGAATGAGAAGGACTTAGCGTCGGTCCGGGAGGCCCAGTCAAAGGTCGACGAAGCCTATCAAGCCTGGCTGGCGTACCGAAAGTTCTCACAGGAACAGATCGACACGATCGTGGAAGCCGTCGCCTCGGCGGCGCGGGCGGCGGCCCGGCGACTGGCTGAACTGGCAGTGGCCGAGACTGGCATGGGCAACGTGGAGGATAAGCTCGCGAAGAACATGCTTTCGGGCGATCTGCTGCCACGCGCGATCCGGGGGATGAAGACTATTGGCGTGCTGCGCGAACTGCCCGAGCAGCGCATCACGGAGATTGGCGTACCGCAGGGAGTGATTGCTGCGATTTGCCCGACCACGAATCCCACGTCCACGGTTATCTATAAGACCATCCTGGCCCTTAAATCCGGCAACGCCATTGTGCTCAGCCCGCATCCACGCGCCCGGCAGTGCACGTGTGAAACCGCGGCGCTGATGGCGGCGGCAGCGACGGCCGCGGGTGCGCCCGAAGGTCTGATCCAGTGCGTGACGGGCTCCACCCTGGAGAGCACCGGGGCCTTGATGAAGCACCCGAAAACCGCCGTCATTCTCGCCACAGGCGGGGCCGGCATGGTGCGCGCGGCGTACTCTTCCGGCAAGCCGGCTTTTGGCGTTGGGCCGGGCAACGTGCCGGTGCTGGTGGACGCCTCGGCCGAGATCCCGGCCGCGGTGGAGCGGATTGTCAGCGGCAAGAAATTCGACTACGGCACGGTGTGTTCGAGCGAACAGACGCTGGTGGCAGAGCGCAGCCTGCGGGACCGCATTTTGGCTGAACTGGCGCGGCAGCGCGCGTTCCTGATGAATGACGAACAGCGCCGGGCTGTCGAGCGTACTCTGTTTGCCCACGGCACGACAGTGAGTGCCGAATGTGTGGGGCAGTCTCCGCAGAAGATCGCGCAACTCGCCGGGATCACGGTTCCGGCAGACGCCACGATCCTGTGCGCCGAGATCCACGGCGTTGGGAAAGAACATCCGCTTTCGGCGGAGAAGCTCTCGCCGGTGCTGGCTCTGCTCTTCACGCCGTGTTTTGATACGGCTCTGGATGCGTGCGAAGCGATCCTTCAATTTGGCGGCCTTGGCCACACCAGCGCCATCCACGCGCAGGACGAGGCCCAGGTGCGCCGCTTTGGGCTCAGGATGCCCTCCTTCCGCGTCCTGGTGAACACCGGCTCACCGCAGGGCTCGGTGGGCATCACGACCGCGCTACAGCCCGCTATGACGCTGGGCTGCGGCGCCATTGCCGGCAACATCACCAGCGACAACATCGGCCCGCTGCACCTGGTGAACATCAAACGCATTGCGTGGGCGGTGCGGACGGTGGAGACGGCGATGGCTCCGGAGGCCAAGCCGGCGAGTGCAGACAAATCCGCGCTGCTGAGCGCCGTGGAGCGGCACCTGGCAGGATGCGGCATCACGCTGAGCCCGGCGGTAGCGGCGCCGGCGGCGAAGTCGTGCGGTTGCGGCACGAAGCCGGCGGAGGCTCCGCCCGCGGCGACGACGCCCGTGGCGCAGCCCGCGCCCGCGCCGCTGAAGATCGCAGCGTTTGTCTGCGAAGACGACGTGCGCACGGCCATCCAAAACAAGAAGAAGATATTCATCGGCCCCCGGACCATCGTCACGCCCGCGGCGAGAGATCTCGCCGCCGCTGATGAGATCCTGGTGATGGCAGAGCGATAGCGGCTACAAAGACGTGCACCATGCGACCTAACCTTGATTCGTTGTCCGAAGAGATCCTGCAGTACATCAAGAGCGAGAACATCATCCTGTTTCGCTCGATGAGCCGCGCCGCCGATCAGGTGCGCTTCATCGATTGGGATACGGATCACGAGCCCGATTTCCGCCGTTTCCTTGAGTGCGCCATGAGCCTCGGTGTCCGGCTGATCCACTTCCACAACCGCGAATTCCGATCTCAGCACCGCGAGGAAGCGCTGGCGATGCTGGAGGACCTGGGCCTGAGCCGTGAGGCCAAGCGCGAACTGGAACGCCGCATTCGCGATCTGGCCATCTACGAAGGTTTTACGTGCGCCGTCGAGCTGACGTTCGACTACGAGGGCCGCGTCTATCTGTACGAGATGCAGACCGAGTGGTACGAGGAGTGGCAGGATATCCTGGACGACCTGGAGCTTGACACCGAAATTGACGGCGACGAGGCCTCCGGCTTCGGCGGCTTCTACTCGAACAATTGAGCGGAATGCAGCCACTCGCCCGCTGGACCCTGGCCGATATTGATCTTGAGGAGGCCGCCGCGCTGGCAGCGCGGTGCGGGCTGCAAGGCCCGGCGGCGCGCGTCTTGTGGTCGCGCGGATTCCGCACGCCGCAGGCGGTGGAGCATTTCCTGCATCCGCGCCTGACCGATCTATATGACCCCTTTCTGCTGACGGGCATGGAAGCCGCCGTGGAGCGGATCAGGACGGCCGTACGGCGCAAGGAACGCATCATGGTCTACGGCGACTACGACGTAGACGGCGTCTCCAGCGTCGTGATCCTGACCAAGATGCTGGAACTGTTGGGCCATGCGGCGACCAACCACGTTCCGGACCGGCTGAAGGACGGCTACGGGATGCAGATCCCGGTGGTGGAGAAGGCGGCGGCGGATGGCGTCACACTGATCATTAGCGTCGACACGGGCATCCGCGCGATTGAGGCTGTGAAGGCCGCACGCCAGGTGGGCGTGGATGTCATCATCACGGATCACCATCTGCCGGAGGAGGAACTGCCGCCGGCGGTGGCGATTCTCAACCCCAATCAGCCGGGTTGTCTTTACCCCAATAAGAATCTCTGCGGCGCCGGTGTGACGTTCAAGCTGATCCAGGCGTTGATGGAGCGCGAGAACTGGTCACCGGACCGGCTTGTGCGGTATTGCGATTCGTTCCTGGTAATGGCTGCCATCGCCACTGTGGCCGACGTGGTGCCGTTGACGGGCGAGAACCGGGTGATTGTGAAGCGCGGGCTGGAGGGGCTGGCGAAGACGCGCAATCCGGGCCTGCGGGCGCTACTGATTTCGAGCGGCGCGGATCTAAGCGGTCCGCTCTCGGCCACCGATGTCGGTTTCCGTGTCTCGCCGCGCATCAACGCCGCCGGGCGCATGGATCACGCCCGCGACGTGATTGAGCTGTTTCTGACCTCCGATGAGCAGCGAGCCCGCGATATCGCCCAGCGGCTCGACTCGCTGAATCTGGAGCGCCAGAAGACGGGCGAGGCGATCGTCAAGGCGATCCTCGAGGAGTGCGGCCCGGATGGCCCCGGTCTGGATCAGGCGGGCCTGGTGTTCTACTCGCCGGACTGGCATCGCGGCGTCGTGGGCATTGTCGCCAACCGAGTGGTGGAGGTATTCCATCGCCCTGCTATCGTGCTGGGCCGGGACGAGAATACGGGCCTGGCGCAGGGCTCGGGCCGGTCCATTCCCGGGTTCCATCTGCTGGACGCGCTGGGCAGTATCGGCGATGTCTTCGTGCGGTTCGGCGGGCACCGGCAGGCGGTGGGCGTTACGCTGGAAGAGAGCCGCGTGGACGAATTGCGGCAGAGGTTCAACGAATACGCGCGAATCCATCTATCGGACGCGGACATGGCGCCGGAGCGGGCGCTGGACGCTGAGCTGTCTCTGGAGGAGTTGACGGATCACGCGGCGGAGGAGATCCTGCATCTGGCGCCGTTTGGGTTGGGCAACCGTGCGCCGCTGTTTCTGGTGCGCAATGCAGAGATCCGGCAGAGCCCGGAGACGTTTGGCAAGGATCGGGATCATGTGCGGGTGCGGCTGTATCAGGGCGAGCGGTGCGTATTCGCCAAAGCCTGGCGATTTGCCGCGCGGTTGGAAGAGCTGCAACCGGGCGCGCGGGTGGACGTGGCGCTCTCGATCGAGGCCGATTCGTTCAGCGCGAAACGCGGCTTCGCGCCGTGGGGCTCGACGATCCGGGACATCCGGCCCCCGGCCGCGATAGGATAGCGTTCGATGATCTGGAAACTCTCGGGCGGCGCCAGGGGAATGCTCCTGGTGGCGGCCATCGCCGCGATTGGCGTGCTGGTTCCGCGCCGTTTTGGCTTTTTCTTTCTCGACCCCGCCATCCTGCTGCTGTACTCGGCCATCGCTGTGGTTTTTGCGTCCAACTTCGTTGTGCGCGGCGTGGTGGGGCAGGACGACGAGCCATTGATCCGCCGGATTGTGCGCAGCGGAGCGTTGTTCGGCTGGGTTTGCTGGCTGGTGATTCTGGGCACGGCATTGGCGGCGCTTTCGGCCAGAGCGGGCCGTACGGTGATGCCGGCGGTGCTGTTGACCGTGGGGCTCATCCTGCTCACAGGCAGCGTAGCCTGGCTGGCGGCGTGCTTTGCGGCTCTCATCGCGATCAGCATGGACTCCGTGCGCACGGCGCAAGGGATGACGCGCATGGCGCTGTTCTTCATTCTGCTGATCTTCATCGTGTTGCCTCGCCTTCTCCCCGGCGCCTGGCAGGCGAGCTTAGGGGGCCTGTTGACCAGCGAACATCTGGGCCGCAATCTACTGCTGCTCAGCCCGCTGCCGGCGTGTGCCGGGTACTGGCTGCTGGGCCGGGTCCACCAAGTTCTGACCGACCGGAGCACCCCACTTTCCATCACCTGAGGCCCTAAATTCGGGCGGACATTCAACCGATAGGACTAGGGTGAGTACGAACGCCACCCTACCTCTGTCTGTTGAGCAAGACGACATCACCTTCGTTCCGCCGGTACCGGAGACTCTGGAAGATCTGGGGGTCGCCAAGTCCCTGGTGGAGGAGATGATCCTCAAGATTTTGTACTTCCGCGGAGACACCTCGGGCCGGGTGCTGGCCAATACGCTGGGCATCAATTTCAGCGTGATTGCGCCGCTGGTGGAGAACATGAAGCGGCAGCAGTTGCTGATGGCGAAGTCCAGCCTGGGCATGGGCGACATCAGTTCCACATTTGCGACGACGGAAGCGGCGCGCGAGCTCACGCGAGAATACCTGGAATCGAACAGCTATTGCGGGCGCATTCCGGTGCCGCTGGAGCAGTACACGGTGGGCGTGAAGATGCAGCGCAACAAGACGGACTGGCTCAACAAGGAGATGCTGCTCTCCGCGTTCAAGCATATGGTGATGAACGAGGCCACACTGAGCCAGCTTGGCCCGGCTGTCAACGCCGGCAAATCGTTCCTGATCTACGGCCAGCCGGGCAACGGCAAAACGTACCTGGCCGAAGGTCTCTTCAACATCGACAGCGAGCCGATCTACGTCCCGTTCGCGATCGAGTTTCAGGGCCAGATCATTCAGGTTTACGACCCGATTTACCACCAGCGCGTGGACGAAGACGTGCCCGAGGTGAGCGCGTTTCATCAGGAGCGAGCATTCGACGGGCGCTGGTTCAAGGCCAAGCGGCCGTTCATCATGTCAGGCGGCGAATTGACGCTGGATATGCTGGACCTCTGCTTCAACCCGGCATCCAAAATCTACGACGCGCCTTTCCAGGTGAAGGCAAACAATGGCATCTACCTGATCGACGATTTCGGGCGGCAGAAGGTGACGCCGGCAGAGGTGCTCAACCGCTGGATTGTGCCGATGGAGCGGCGGATCGACTTCATGAACTTCCGCACTGGCGGCAAGGCGCAGATCCCGTTCGAGTGTTTCCTGGTTTTTTCCAGCAACCTGAGGCCGGATCAGTTGGGGGATGAGGCGTTTCTACGCCGGATCCAATACAAAATGTTCGTGCGCTCGCCGCAGGTGGACGAGTTTAGAATTATCTTCCGCCGCTTCTGCCATTCGCAGAAGATCGAATGCGAGGAGTCCGTGCTGGAGGACTTCATCGACCGGCGTTACTTGCGCACCGGGAAGAAGCTGCGGCGCTGCCAGCCGCGCGACGTGATCACGCACGCCATCGACCTGATCCGATTTGAGCGCAAGCCGTACGTCCTCACCGCCGAAGTACTTCATCGCGCGTTCGAGATGACCTTCGTCAGTGAGGAGTACGAACTGTAGCGAGTTAGAAGCTCAGCCTGACGCCGAACTGAATGAGTCGTTGATCCATGGCGGCAGTCCATGCCTGGCTAGCCGGCGTCGTGATCTGCCCCAGCGTATCCACGGTGGCCGTGGTGTTGAGGCCCGTGACGTTGGTGTGGTTGAACAGGTTGGTGGACTCCATGAAGAACTCGGGGCGCCAACGTTCCCTGACGACGAAGCTACGCGAGTAGCGCAGGTTCAGCTCATATAGATTCGGGGCGCGCAGGGTGTTGCGGCCGACGAAGAGAGGCCGCTGATAGGCGTTGCCGGTGGAGGCATCGCCGTTGAGCGGGCGGTTGCTGCCGAGGTTGAAGGCCTCACCATGTTGGATCACGACCGCCGCCGCGAAGCGGTTGTTGTTGGCCAGATAGCGGAGGGCCTTGTTTTCCACCGTGGTGGAAGGAGTCCAAACGCCGTTGGCGTTGAAGGCGTGACGGCGATCTGTGAGGGAGTCGCCGCGATCCCGGCGGCGATTGGTGGGATCGGATAGAAGGAAGGCGCCGCTATCGATGTTGTTCTGCTCCGGCGCATCGTCGATGGCGTGGGACCAGGTCCAGGTGGCGAACATCTCGAAGCCGCGGGAGAAGCGCTTGTTTACGGTGGTGTTGAGACCGTGATAGACGGACTGGCCGACGCTTTCCGCGCTGAGAATGTTGCCGAAACCAGTGATGGGCCTAGCGCCGCCAAAGATGGGACGGCCGTCGGCGAGGGTGTTGCCAGTGAGGCCCAGGTTGATGTTGCGCCAGATGGGCAGGCGGTTGCCGCGGGTGAAGAGGTAGGTGGCGGTGATGCCGATGTTCGACGTGATCTCACGGCTCAGGCTGACATTGCCGTTGGCGGAGTAGAGATTGGCAAAGCCCGGATCCACCGTGGTGATGTCCTGCAGGGGCAGAGCGAAACCGGTGGGGATACTCGTGAAAACGTTCGGAAACGCGGGCGCGATGGCCGATGAGGGGGCGACGTTGACGCTGAAGAAGATGGGCGTCCCGTTGTTGAGGATGGACTTGCGATAGGTGTCGGTCTGGAAGGGATCGTAGAAGACGCCGCCGCTGGCGCGCAGCACGGTTTTGCCCATGCCGATGGCGAGGCCGAGGCGAGGCGCGAAGTTGTTCTTATCGGTGCGAAACTTCTGCGAGTAGGCAAACGGTGAACTCTGGTTGGCGCCGGGCGGCGAGTAGACGTCGTAGCGCAGGCCGTAGATGAGGGTGATATTGGCGCGCGGCTTCCACTGATCCTGGCCGTAGATGCCGGTGAAGAGTGAGTTGTACTTCATCGAGGGCTCGCCGAGGGTCTGGGCGAAGGAAGTGTAGCCCTTCGGCGCGGTGCCGGCCTTGGCGGCGAGGTAAGCGGCGATATTCGGGAAGGTATAGTTGGCGGAGACGGCCTGGATCTGGGTGTCGCGAATGGAGCGGATGCTGCCGCCGAACTTCAGCGAATGGCGATCGAGGTTATAGCTGAGGTTATCGCTGAACTCCGGGGTGGCCTCTTCGTAGACAAAACCGGCGTCGAGAGTGTTGCCGAAGTTGGCGACGCCGGCGATGGTGATGGCGGGGCCGGTGCCGGTGGCCTCGAAGCGATTCTGCTGCTGGGAGCGATAGGGCATCTGGAAGCGCGCCTCATTGACTAGGCGGGGCGAGAGGATGGAGATCAACTGGGCGGCGCCACCGTGTGAGCGATCGACGAACTTCCAGGTGCGATCGATGAGGAAGAGGCCGCCGATGGTGGCCGAGTTGTAGGGCGAATCGTTGCGGTGGCCATTGTAGCGGAGCGACAAACGGTGCGAATTCGTGATCTGGATGTCGGTTTTGGCCATGAAAAACGTCACATTTTGCGCAAACGGGATGGCATCGGCGTAGCTGGCGGGGAGGCCCAGCTGGGCGATGGTGGCGGGCGAAACAGTGACAGGGGCGGGCAGATCGCGCTTGACCTTCTCATAGGCGCCGAACCAGAAGACGCGGTCTTTGACGACGCGGCCGCCGGCATCGGCGAAGAAGGCGTTGACGTTGACCTCGGGCGTGGGGCGATTGAAAGCGAGAAGAGCCGGCCGGGCGGAGAAGGGTGTGCGGCGGAAGATATAGCCGCCCTCGCCGTGGAGATCGTTGGCGCCTGACTTGGTGATGGTATTGAAGACCGTGCCGACTGTGTTGCCGAACTCCGGGGAGAAGCCGTTGGAGACCTGCTGGATCTCCTGGACCCAGGTATTGGAGACGGGCATGAGGCGGATGCCGGCGCGATCGCTCTGAACATTGTTGGAGCCATCGAGCTGGTAGTTGATGCGGCCGGCAAATCCGTTGGCGTTGAGCTTGCGGGGCACGCCGAACTCGGTGTTGCCGCGGCCGCTGACGTTGGGCTGCTGGAGGATGAAGTTGTAGGGGTTGCGTGACAGGAGCGGCAGGTTGGCGATAGCGTTGGAACTGAGGGTACTGCCCTGATCAATGCGGGAGGGATCCACGACGGGAGCGGCAGCGGAGACGAGGATCTCGGCGGAGACGCCCTTCATGGAGAGTGCGATGTCGATGGTTGCAGTGGCGCCGGCGTTCAGCTCGATGCCGCCGCGCTTGACGGGGGCGAAGCCTTCGGCATCGACGGCGATCTCGTATTCGCCCAGTGGGAGGACGTTGAAGCGGTAAAGTCCGCTGGCGGAGGTGACGGAGGATTGAGCGTAGCCGGTGCCCTTGTTGAGGATCCTGACGTTGGCCTTGGGGACGGATGCGCCGGCCGGATCGGTGACCGTGCCGATGATCTGGCCGTTCATAGCGGCGGCCTGACCGAAGGCGGCCGGCGCGGTGAGAGACACGAAGGCGATAATCGAAACCCAGTTTCTAGTGACCATAGGCGGAAGGTGACCCCTTGTTATCTCTCTATGAGATGCAGAGGGCTGGGATTGGGTTCGATTTCCTGGCGCGGGGCTTCAGGCTGCCGGGCTGGACGGATCGTCAATGTGGATGGGCTGGCGCACCAGCAGCAGGTATGCGGCGGCGGCGGCGAGGCTGATGGCGGCGCTCAGCATGAGTGCCTGGGAGAAGCTGCCAGTGCGCTGCACGATGAATCCGGTGACGGCCGGGGCGAGGGCGCCACCGAGATAGCCGCCAAAATTCTGAATGGAGCCCAGGGAGGCGGTGAACTGGCCAGGCGCGGCGACGGGGACGGTGGCCCAGGCGGCGCTGCTGGCGATGTAGATGAGGAAGAGTGCGACGGAAATGAAGGCGAGGGCGAGCTCGTTTGACTTGGCCCACACGGTGCCCAGCGTACAGGCGGAAATGCCGCAGAGGGCACAGGTCATGAGGAGTTTGCGGCCGCCCATGGGGGACCATCCGCGCCTGGTGAGATAGTCGCAGAGCCAGCCGCCGGTGACGGCGCCGACGCAGCCGAAGAAGTAGGGGATGGCGGCGAGAACGCCGACGCGCGCGACGCTCATGTGGCGCTCATGCTCGAGGTAGTAAGGCAGCCATCCGGTGAAGAGCCACAGGGTGTAGATGGTTCCGAAGAAGCCGGCGATCATGCCCCAGGTTGTCCGATGAGCGAAGAGCAGACGCCATTCGGCGAAGCTGGGCGGGCGGGTGGTGGTGTTCTCGTCGCCCTCCGTCAGGTAGCGGCGCTCTTCCGGGGTGAGGGCCACTTCGGACGGATCCCGGTAGAGCATCCACCAGACTCCGGCGAGGAGAATGCCGACGCCGCCGACGATGATGAACATCCAGCGCCAACTCAGGGTGAGCATCAGAAAGGTGAGCAGGGGCACCGCGACGAAATTGCCGAGGGACGAGGCAGACTGGCACAGCCCGGTGGCGAAGCCGCGCTCGCGGATGCCGAACCAATCGCGCACCACGCGCGCGCCACCCGGAAAGAGGGGGGCCTCGCCGATGCCAAGCGCGACACGGGCGGCGACAAATGAGCCGAAGCTGGTGACAAAGCCGCCGGCTGCCTGTGCGGCTGACCAGCCGAAGAGGCCGAGGCCGAGGAGCCTGCGCGGGCCGTAGCGATCGATCAGCCCGCCGACGGGCAGTTGCGAAAAGGCATAAGCCCACAGGAAGGCTGAGAGCAACAGGCCCATCTGGGCGACGGGGATGCCCAGTTCGTCCTGAATCAGCTTATTGGCGACGGACAGGGTGGCGCGGTCTACGTAGTTGAGGGCGCCGCCGGCAACGAGGAGAGTAATCGACCAGCGCTGAATCGAGATGATGCGCGGCGAGCGTCCTGGCGTGGTGCTGGCTGGGGAGGCTGGCTGGGCGGGGTGATTTTCTGACACTGACCATCATACTGGAAGCGGGGGCGGGCGCCGGATGGGTAGCCGGCGCCGGAAGCAGGCGCAAAGACTGATGCCGGACTAAGCCGCGGGCTTGCCGCCGGCTTCGGCCAGGTACTGACGCATCGTTTTTGCGTAGTGGGGGAAGGCTACCTCCGGCTCTTCGATCTCGGGGTGCCAGCGCTTTTCCCACTCGAAGCAGTAGTAGCCTTTGTAGCCGGCACGGGCCAGCACGTTCACCGTTTCCTTGACGGGAATGTCGCCCGCCCCTGTCAGGACGTAGCGACGGTCTTCCTTGGTCTTGCCGGGGAGAGGGCGGGAGTCTTTGAGGTGGGTGTGGCGGATGTACTTGCCCAGGTCGCGGTAGGTGTCGGAGGGCTTCTCACCCTCGATGCAGGTATGGTGGGC
The DNA here is from genome assembly GCA_016721425.1 of Bryobacterales bacterium. Taxonomy (GTDB): domain Bacteria; phylum Acidobacteriota; class Terriglobia; order Bryobacterales; family Bryobacteraceae; genus Paludibaculum. The sequence continues at coordinate 66,543 of JADKID010000009.1, forward strand.
GTCCCAGAGAAAGGCGACGTTTTTCGACTTGGCGCCGGTGAGGATCGGCACGATGTCTTCGGCGCGGCGGAACTCACCGTGCGATTCGACGATGATGGTGACCCCGGCCGGTTTGGCGTACTGGCCGAGCTCGTGGAGACCTTCGGCGATGCGCGCGATGGTGACCTTGTGGTCCTCGCCGGGCAGGAACTGATTGGGGAACACGCGGACGTAGGGGGCGTGCATGGCGTGGGCGAGATCAATGAAGCGGCGAGCTTCGTCCATGTGCTTGGCGCGTTTGGCGGGATCGGGTTCGTGCATCTGGGCGGAGGCGCCGAGGTCGGAGATGCGGAGATCGGCGGCGGCCAGATCCTGGAGCGTGCCTTTCAGGCGGGTGCCGCTGAACTCGGCGCACTTGGGCAGATCCAGCTCATTGAGGATGCCGCGCAATTCGAGAGCGGCGAAGCCCCAGGACGAAGTGTTCTTGACGATGGTGTTCCAATCCCACTTGGGACAGCCCAGGGTGGATACGGCAAGGGGTAGGCGGCCGGCTGGCTTGGCCGAGCCAACGGCGGCGCTCACCGCCGCGGAGGCGGCCAGTCTCAGAAGTTCACGGCGATTCATAACTAGATATTAGTGGAACTTTCGGATGGGCGGGCGCGGGTGGAGGCTCGCATACACTAATAAGACGATGCGTGCCCTGACCCTGCTGGCGCTTGCCGCCGTTTCCGTTTGTGCCCAGACGATCGACACGGCCGCGCTGGATGCCGCGGTTGAGAAGGCACGGGTGACGTTTCGTGCGCCGGGGATCGCCGTGGGACTGGTGCGCGGCAATGAGGTGATCTACCTGAAGGGCTTTGGCGTAAAGCGGCTGGGTGGGAACGAGGCCGTGACTCCGGATACGCGGTTTGCCATCGCGTCCACGACGAAGGCATTTGCGAGCACGGCCGCGGCGATGTTGGTGGACGAGGGCAAGATGCAGTGGGAGGATCATCCCGGCAGGCATTTGGCAGGCTTTCGGCTGGCCGATGCGCAGGCCAACGCGCTGGTGACGATGCGCGACATCCTCTCGCATCGCACAGGACTAAGCCGCAATGACGTGCTTTGGACGGGCGCCGGTTGGACGCGTGCGGAGATTCTGCGGCATATCGTCGAGGTACCGCTGACGAAGCCGTTTCGCTCCAACTGGCAGTATCAGAACATCATGTTCATGGCGGCCGGGGAGGCTGTGGGCCAAGCCAGTGGCGGGACGTGGGAGATGTTTCTCGGCACGCGGATTCTTAATCCGCTGGGGATGAGCAACACAGGCTTCAACGCAGTTGACGCGCAGCGGGCCGCCGACGTGGCCAGTCCTCACTTGGCGGATCACGGGGCGGTGAAAGAGGGCAAGTGGCACGATGTCTCCAATATCGGCTCGGCCGGCTCGATGAACTCATCGGTGCGGGACATGACGAAGTGGCTGAGGCTGCAAATGGGCGGCGGGGTGTACGACGGGCAGAGGCTGGTGAGCGAGAAGAGTCTGCGGGAGACGCACTCGCCGCAGATGGTGGTAAGGGATGAGGCGCCGTGGGGGGAGTTGAATCCGGAATCGAATCTGCGCAGCTACGGCATGGGGTGGTTCGTGCAGGACTACCGGGGCCGGCAACTGATCTCGCATGGCGGCGCGATCGACGGTTTCCGGGCGCAAGCGGGGTTCCTACCGAAGGAGCAGATTGGCTTCATCATTCTGACGAATGTGAACGTCACGAGCGTGGTGGAGAGTTTGCGCTATGCGTTGCTGGACATTGTGCTGAATGTTCCGGAGCCGCGGCGGGACTGGGCCACGCTGTACAAGACGGTGCTGGACCGGCAGGAGCGCGAGGCGGACGCGAAGAAGAAAGACATGCTGGCGAAGCGCGTGGCGGGTACGCGGCCCTCGCTGGCGTTGGCGGAATATGCTGGGGCGTACGAGAACGCGGGCTACGGGGTGGCGCGGGTGGCGGCGCTGGCGGACGGGCTGCAACTAGAGTGGGGTACGTGGAAGCTGACGCTGGGCCACTGGCATTTCGACGTGTTTCAGACCAAGGACGACGACTCCAACCAGGCGAACACGCCGGCGCAGTTTCTGTTGAACGCGGAAGGCAAGGTGGAGGGCGTGCGGTTTCTGGAGCAGACGTTCCGGCGACGGGCTGCGAGGGAGGGAAAGTGAGATGAATCGACGCGAGTTCGCTTTGACGCCCCTGGTGGCGGGTGCGGCGTGCTCGCGGCCGGATTCGCGTGCTGCTGAGGCGGGTGGGTGGCCGACACGGTGGAATACGTCGCTGATCGAACACGCGGTGAAGGCGCGGAATCTGCGGTTTGACGAGGACAAGCAGATGATCCGCGTGATCCTGGGGCCGGAGTACCGGTATCACACCAAGTTGCGGGAATGCCAGGCGCATCCGACGCGGGACTCGCTGGAGTATGCGCTGTTTCTGCTGGAGGATGGCGCTCCGGCGAGCGTGGAGCGGGCGCGGAAGATTCTGGCGCGGGTGATTGCGTTGCAGGTGACAGACCCGGCGAGCCAGTGGTACGGAATCTGGGGCTGGTATCTGCAGGAGCCGCCGGAGAAGATGGCTCCGGCCGATTGGAACTGGGCTGATTTTAACGGGTCGCTTCTGTTGCTGGCGGAGTTGCGGCACGGCGGGAGGCTGGGTGGGGAGTTGCGCGCCGGGGTGCGCGAGGCGATCCGGCACGCGGCGCACTCGGTGCGGCGGCGGAACGTATCGATGGCGTACACGAACATCGCGGTGAAGGGGACGTTTGTGACGCTGGCGGCGGCGGAGTTGCTGGGGGATGAGGAACTGGGCGCGTATGCGCGGGAGCGGATCGTGCGGCTGGGCCGGCAGATTGACGAGACGGGCTCGTTTGCGGAGTACAACTCGCCGACGTATGCCCGGGTGACGCTGACGAACCTGACGCGGATCCGGATGTTTGTGAAGGATCAGGAAGCGCGCCGGCGAGCCGCGGCGATAGAGCGGCGCACCTGGCTGCATCTGGCCTCGCACTGGGACGTCGCGCGAATGCAATTCACGGGGCCAATGAGCCGGTGCTACGGGAACGACGCAGGGGCGCCGGTATGGCTGGAGAAGGCGCTGGACCGGAAGTTGGGCTTGTGCGATCTGGATCAGAGATCCTCCGATGACGGCGAGGCGGCCATCCACGACTACCGGTGCCCGGCGGATCTGGCGCCGCGTTTTCTGACGCCGGTAGCGGGCACGGAGCATCGGGAGGTTTTCATTGCAGCGCCGCCGACGCAGGGGACCAGCTATTTCGGCAAGGCGTTCTCGCTGGGTTCGGCGAACCGCTCGGATTTCTGGGTGCAGCGGCGGCCGCTGCTCGGGTACTTCGGTGATACGGGGCGGCCGGCGCGGGTGGTGCAACTGCGGGTGATCAAGGACGGGTACGACTTTTCCTCGGCGCTGTTCTTCTCTGTGCAGCAAGGACCGCGTGTGCTGGGGCTGATCAACTTCCGCAATCCAGGCGGGGACAAGCACATCTCGCTGGATCCGATCAAAGACGGCACGTTTGTGTGCGGGCGGCTGTTCGCCGAGCTGGATTTCGAGGGGCTGCCGGACGGGTTCACGGTGATGGAGCAGGATGGGGGCGTGGAGATGCAATCCGGACTGCTGGCCGCGCGGCTGCGGGTAGTGGAGGCGCGGTTTGGCGCGCATCAGCCGGTGGTGAAGATCAGCAAGACGACGCAGAGCCTCACGCTGACGATGGACTTTAAGCCGCCGGAGGGTGCGCGGGTGGTGCGGTGGAGCGAGACGGGGCAGGCGTACCTGGCGTTCACGCTGGAGTTGGCTGAACCGGGCGCCACCCTCTCCCGCGAGGTGTGCCGGGCTACGACAGGGGGCGGCGTCATCCGATTGCGCTGGGGCGACCTGGAACTGGCTGGAGGCACGGGCGTCGCCACGGCCGCGGCACAGAACAGTTTGTTTGAGGGACGTTTGAAACAGGAACCGGTGCGCATGATCCGCCTGAGCGACGAGCGCCTGGCATAAGATGGGAGCCGCCACTATGATTACACGCCGACAGATCCTCCTGGCCGCGCTCGCCGCGCCGGCCGCACCCGCATTTGGAAAGACATCGAAGCTCCAGATCGGTGTCACAGACTGGAACCTGCGCCTATCGGGCAAGGTGGAAGCGGTGGCGCTGGCCGCCAAGCTGGGATTCCAGGGCGTGGAGGTCAGCCTGGGCCGCACGCCGGTGGACGGCAAACTGCCGATGGACAACGCTACGCTCCAGACGGAGTACCTAGCCGCGGCCAAGGCGCAGAAGATCGCACTGGCCGGGACGTGCCTGGACATCCTGCACGTGAATTGCGGCAAGAACGAGAAGCTGGCGTTGAAGTGGATCGCCGACGGGATCCCGATTACGAAGAAGCTGAACGCGCGAGTGATGCTGATGCCCTTCTTCGGCAAGTGCGAACTGGCGTCCAACGTGGATTACGACTATTTGGGCGATGCCTTGAAGGAACTGGGCAAGGAGGCGGAGAAGGCCGGCATCGAGCTGGGGCTGGAGAACACCATCTCCGCGCGCAACAACGTGCGGATCATGGAGCGCTCGCAGAGCGAGGCAGTGAAGGTGTATTACGACGTGGGGAACTCCACGCGCTGGGGCCACGACATACTGGAGGAAATCCCCTGGCTGGGGGCGAAACGGATCTGCCAGTTCCACCTCAAGGACCAGGGCTACATCGGCGAAGGCAAGATCGATTTCCCAGCGGCGATGAAACGAATCATGGAACTCGGGTTCGAGGGGTTCGCCAACCTGGAAACGGGAAGCCCCTCTAACTCAATAGAGAATGACATGAAGAAGAACCTAGAGTACGTCAGGAAGTTTGTGGCCTGAACAGCGTTCAGCCTGTAACCCCTTGCAGGCTCAACGCGATTAGCCACCAGCGTCAGGTGTGCAAGTGCGTCAAAGCAGACACGCGGGCCCGAATCTTAAACTCCCGACCTCCGGTGCGGATTCAGATTAAGACCTGTAAATGTAGCGAAATGAGCGGCTTGGCTCTCTTTAGCGTTGACTTTGAGTCACAGTCAGTTTACATTTGGAGCTACCCAGATGTAGTCTCGGCTACAACTTTACGAAGGTGGCAGCGAGGTCCCTGCATGACCTTTCAAGTCGGTGAGAAGGTTGTCTACCCGAACCATGGAGTAGGCACGATCGAGAACATAAGCTCTCGGTCCTTCGGTACTCAGGCCGAGAAATTCTATTTACTTCGTCTCTCTTATAACAGTCTGACTGTGATGGTCCCCTTTTCCCATGTCGATCAGGTGGGTCTGCGCAAAGTCACGAAAAACGGAGAGATCACCAAGGTTCTGAACTATCTGGCGTGCGGCGAAAGCAAGGGCTGCCACGATTGGAAGGATCGGTTCAAAGAGAACTCGGCAAAGATGCAGAGCGGAAGCCTGCTGGAGATCGCTGAAGTTCTGAAGTGCCTGGCGAGACTACAATCGGCCAAGCCGCTCTCGTTCCGAGAGAAGAAGATGCTGGACCGGGCGCGAGTCATGCTGGTGGCCGAGATGGCAACCAGTCGCGGACTGAAGGACAAGGACGCGGTGGACATGCTGGGTAAGGCGCTGGCCAAATCCAGTTTGCGGTTCCCCGAGCCGTTGTAGCGCAGGCGTCTTCCGTTTCATGAAAATCACAGCGGTGGAGACGATCCGCCTGAAGCGCGGACTTACGGTCCATGCCGGCCCCATCGGCTGGCTTTGGGTGCGCATTCATACGGATGACGGGTTCATCGGCCTGGGGGAAACCTATCCCCATCCGGCTAGTGAGCAGGCCGTAATACTCGACCGTCTGGCCCCGAAGCTGATCGGCCGGGATCCTCTCGCCATAGAGAAGATCTGGGCCGATTTATTTTTGGAGGTCAGCTACAGCGGCTGGGCGGGGGCGGAGATGCGGGCCATGAGCGCGATTGATCTAGCGCTGTGGGACATCTCGGGGCAGTCCTGCGGGCGTCCGATCTATCAGATGCTGGGCGGGCCTTGCCGCGACCGAATCCGGATCTACAACACTTGCTACGACCATCTGGATTTTCTGACGCAGCCGGTGGACCTGGCGCGCTCGCTGCTGGAGATGGGCGTGCGGGCGATGAAGATCTGGCCGTTTGACCCGATCGCCAAGGAGACGGGCGGCAACTACATCACGGCGGCCCAGATGCGGCAGGGGTTGGCGGGGCTGGAGGCGATCCGGCGCGAGTTTGGCGACTCGATCGATGTAGCGATGGAGTTTCACGGGTACTGGTCTCTGCCTTGCGCGATGGAGATCGCTCGCGCGTTGGAGCCACTGGGGCCGATGTGGCTGGAAGAGATGCTGCCGCAGGACAACATGGCAGCGTACAAAGAACTGGCGAGTTCTACGCGGCTGCCACTGTGCCTGAGTGAGCGGCTGATGACGCACTGGCAGTATCGCGAGTTGTTGGAACTCCGCGCGGCGCGGATCGTGATGCCGGATCTGGCGTGGTGCGGCGGATTCACGACGGCGCGCAAGATCGCGGCGATGGCCGAGGCGCACTATCTGCCGGTGGCTCCGCACAACTGCGGCGGGCCGGTGCTGCACTGGGCGAGCGCGCATCTGGCGGCGGCGATTCCCAATCTTCGAATCCTGGAGACGGTGCGCCGGCACTACCTGGACGAGTACGACGGATTGATGGACGCTTCGTTGACGCCTGTGGATGGCTGGCTGCCGCTGCCACAGGGCACGGGGCTGGGAGCGCGATTGTCCGAGGAACGGATCCGGCAGGACGATGTGGAGATCGTGACGATCCGATAGGGCGAGGCTCCGGCAAGCGGATGCACTGCGTCAAGAGCGGGCTTTTCTCTCGGCTCGTTCCTGGCGCGCTTCCTGGCTGGCCTCCAGGGTGACGTCCTTGATACCGAACTGGAGCCCGAGTTTCTTGAGGAAGTCATCCGGCGGGGTGCCGCCGGCGAAGACCCAGACATAGTCGTTGGGGATTTCGCTGGTTTCGCCGTTGACGTCCAGCACCACCACATCTTCCCGGATTTCCACGGGCATGGAGTTGAAAACGACGTTCACTTTGCCCTTTTGAATGGACTCCTGGATGCGCAGAGCATTTCGTTCCTTGATGCGGGAGAAAGAGTCTTTACGGTAGGAAAGGGTCACGCGATTGCCGACCTGGCTACCGAGCCCCATGGCCGCCTCGATGGCGCTGTCGCCGCCGCCAACGATCAGGATGTTCTTCTTGATGTAATGATCTGCCTCGATGAGGCGATACATTACCTTGGGGAGTTCTTCGCCCTTTACACCGAGTTTTCTTGGGATTCCGGCGCGGCCGAGCGCCAGTACGACGGCGCGGGCGCGGTGCTGGCCTTTGGAGGTAGTGACGGCGAACACGCCGTCTTCACCGCGCTGCACGTTTTCCACTGCCTCACCTGTGTTGACCCTGAAATCGGCCCGCTTCATGACGGTGTTCCAGAACTCGAGGAGGTTTTCCTTGGAGAGCTCGAGCTTACTGAATTTACCGTAGATGGGGAACTCGACGGGACTGGTCATGACGAGTTTCTGACGTGGATACTTGGCCACGGTGCCGCCGATGGTATCCCGCTCGATAGTGATGTAGGTGAGTTTGTTCTGAATGGCGCGCAACGATGCGCTGATGCCAGCCGGACCGGCACCGACGATGAGGACATCCACCACTCCGTCTTCGGCGCGCCGGGCGCCTAGCGACTCCAGTCGTTTGGTAATGGTGTCGATGCAATCGCGGCCCTGATTGACGGCGTTCTTGATGAGGGCCAGACCGCCGAGCTCGCCGATGATGAAGATATTCTCCTCGCTGGTCTCATGTTGGGGTGTGAGGTAGGGCATGGATGCGTCCATGCTGGGCTTTGCCAACACCAGCGTAATGGCGCCGACGGGGCAGGCGTCCTCACAGAGACCGTGCCCGATGCATTTGTAGCCGTTGATGATGACGGCCTTGCCTCCGAGCATCGCGAGCACGTCGCCCTCGGGGCAGACATAGGTGCAGATCTGGCAGCCAATGCAATCGGTCGTATCAATTTTGGGGTGCTGGGCCTTGGGGCCCTCGGAGTAGAGTTTGCCCTTTTCGGCTGCGCTGTTGGCTCGAGCTTCCCGCTTCTTGAGGCTGCGGAGGTAGAGCATCAGGGCGGGCAGGACGACGAGAGCCGTAATCAGGTACGTTAGAAGGGTTTCGGACATTGCGGGACACAGACGTCCGGACGAGGACAGGATGCGTGGGCGGCATCGCCCCGCCGGTTGGGCGTCGCCTAGCCAGAATTATAGCGCGCCCGCCCTTGACGGCATGGCCACGGAGCGCGGGGGAGAAGCGCGTCCCAGGCAAAAAGCGTAGGCCGGCAGTACGATTCCACTTGCAGATCAGTGCATTCCTGTGGAAGATAGGGACGCTATGACCCTCCGGCCGGCTGACGTGTACTTTGCCAACACTGCTCTCCTGATGGGCCATCCAGTGGACTCAGGCATGCGGCGCGACTGGATCGAGTTCGGCCTGCCGGCCGGAGAACAGGCCTTTATCGTCTCGAACGTGGTGATGTTCCTGATCGTTCTGTTCGGCTACCACCAGTTGGTGGAGCGCTCGCCGTACGCGCCCGGGTTTTCGCTTTGTCTCGGCCTGACAGGCATCCTCACCTTCCTGCTGCACGGAATTGGCGTACAGATGGGCGTGCTCAACCGTTTCACGCTGGTGGCCGAAGCCCTGCTTTGGGCGATCCTGGCCGCGCCGGTGGTTCAGGCCTGGCTTGCGATGCGCGAACTGCGGGGCAAGGTGGAGGCGGTACGCTAGTCCGCGGGATTTAGTTGTTCCTCGCACCGGAAGGGGCTGTCTTAGGCTTGAGGAGTCATCGAATGTGGCGAAAGATGTGGGCGCTGCTGAGCACCACCCCGGCGCCGGGTAAAGAAGGCGCGAGGCCGCGACGGCGGGTGATGGAACTGACGGCGACACCTTGCGGGAAGGCAATATCGGCGACCGGGAAGGTGGAGACCTGTGAGGATTCCGGCTGGCAGTGCCTGTTGTTGGCCGTTCGCGCCGATGTGAGCGACGGTACGCCTTTGGCGGTTCTGCTGAATCACAAGCCGGCTGGATCGATTGTGGTTTCGAGCCAGGAGGCGGAGTTGGCGCTGGGGGTGACCGAACAGGAGACTCTGCCGTATGGCCTGCCCGCGGTGAGCGGGGTCAGGACGGTAATGGTGGCGACAGCCGACGGAACCGCGGTACTGACTGGCGCATTTCCCGCCATCTAAGGCTGCCGGCGGCACCGGACTGCGGTGGAGGCTGGCGGAATCAGGGCCGGGTGAAGCCCTGAGGCGGACGCCGCAAACCTTAGGGCCTTAGTCTCCGCCTAAGCGCACTTGCGTATAGTGGAGGCTGGCGCGATTGCCGATAAATCCTGTGGAAGGATACTGATTCGGGATGCGCTGCCTGCAGTGCGGCAAGAAGCTCGGCTTGCTGCGAAAGATCAAGAGCGGGGAGTTCTGCTCGTCAGAACACCACGATCTATACAAGCGCACTTCAGTTCGCCGAGAGAGTGGTCGCGCGGAACTGGCGCAGGATGCTGGCGCCGGAGATCGGGCCGCTGGTGGAGGAGTGGAATGGGGCGTTGCCGGAAAGGGCGATCCCCTGGGGATCACCGATTCCCCCGTCCGGGGGGCCATTGTCATGCATGGTGGAGCCGGCCCCGATGGGAAGGCCGGAAGTACGGAGGGTCCCGGCCCTGCGGCCGCAGTTTCGCCTCGGCGTACGGCTGCTGACTTCGGGCTGCGATCAGAGGCCGGGCCAACTCCGCCCAACAGGGCTGAGCAGGCTGACACTACCGCGACCGCGTCTGCGGGCCGGGCGAATCCGATCTGGCGGTTTGGAAAGCACGAACTGGTTGAAGCCGAAGCCAGTGGCACCCGAGCTGCCCTCACAAAACCGAACGCTAGGTGCGGAGTGCCTGGAGGATCGATTGCGGCAGGTGCTGCCGCTGACGGTGGACGCGATCCTACCGGCGGCGAGGAAGAGCAGCGCGAGGATGGCGCCGTGGCAGGGCTTGTTGGAGCCGATGGGAGTGGAAGTTGCGCCACCGCTGAGTACTTCGCTAAGGACGGCTACGGGCGTCGAGCCGCTGGGTGAGGGCGGACACTCCCGCGAACCCGAGGCGCGACTCTTTTATGCCACCGAGCCGGCACAGTTGGCGAGCATGGAGCCAGTGGGCCTGCGGATGGCGCAAGTCGCCATGGCTCCGCCTTGCTCGACGACGGCGGCAGTGGCTGGAGTCCTGAATGAGAAACTACCGAGCCTGTTAGGCGCCGCCCCTGCGGCGCCATCGATGGTACGCGGGAAGGATTTGGAGGCGGTCCAAACCCACACCGTCAATGTCGCAAGGAGCGTTTGCCTCGCGGCGCAGCCGCTCACTCCAGAGGCCATCGAAACGGCGCCCAGTCTGCGGCACCAGCCCGTATCGAGAATGCTCTCTGATGAGGCGATGCAGCCAGTAGGCATAATCCCGGCCCGGAGTGCGCTGCACGAGCTGAGCATTGCCGTGTCTGCCGAGACGGAGCCGCCGCTGCCCACGTTGCCTGGACCCGGCGATCCGTGGAGAGACACGGCCGGAATGCAGAGTAGTTCGCTGATGCTGACGGTGGGCCAATCCCACGCCGAGGTAGGGCGGATGGTCTGTCATTCACCCGCTGCGCCACCGTTGAGCAGCCTTGAGGCGGAGCTCCCCGCGCACGCCGAAGTTCACACGACTTTGCCGCGGATGCGGGAGGAGACACGCATGCGGGAGTTTGGGTCCCAGCCTGCCCTCGCGTGTACACCAGCGCCAACAAATTCGCGTCTACTCGCGATGAGCGCAGCCGCGGCGGCCAGCGGTCCGGCCATGCCGGAGTTCGTCGGCACGGCTGATCAGATGGAAGTGTGCGGCCCCGCAGCTGCGATCGCGGTGCCGGAGGGGAGTGCTGCGGCCACTGAAACGGTGGAGGCATCTGGCGAGGCGGTGCCGGCGGCGATTGAGCGGCAACTTCCGCTGGCGTTGGGTAGAGCCGTGGGCAGCATAGTGGCGGGCCACCGTACTCCCGTGGGTGGCTACGCGGCAGAATGGCAGGAGACGGTCGACCACACGCCGGCCGCGCCGACTGCGCGGCTCAAGACAGATCACGCCGATGGCTCTGGCTCGCGCCAGGGCCGGGGCTCTCAGACTGGCCCCCTCCGCCGCCCGCTGCTGCCGCCCATCGATCTACGCAGCCTGCCGGGGCGCAAGTTCTGGACGTATGCACCAGCGGATCTCAAATGGGTGGCGCTGGGACTGCCGCTCATTCTCGTATTCGTGGTCTACAGCTTCCGAGGCACTCAGCCGAAAACAGAGACAGGGCCGGTGGCCGCAGTCCAGCAAACGGCCTCAGAACCAGCCGGGGCAGCCCACGCAGAGGCAGTGCCCTCGGTGGCGGCGCCGGCGGCGGCATCAGGGTCCATTACTGGCTCGTTGAAGCAGGTGCTTGTGAATCGGGCAGCAGTCAACCTTCTGGATGACTTCCGGGGCGGTCTCGGCGCGTGGCAGGGCGGCGAGGGCTGGGCGAAATCCTGGCGTTACGGGCAGGCGACGTTTCTCGAACCGGGCAGTTTGGCGCTCTACAAGCCTTCATTGACGTTGCGGGACTACAGCCTGGAGTTTCTGGGCCAGATTCAAAGCCACAGCCTGAATTGGGTTTTCCGGGCAAAGGATCTAAAGAACTACTACGCGATCCGTCTGGTTGTAAAAGGGAATGGACCGATGCCGAATGCGCAGGTCATCCAGTATGCGGTAATCGACGGGAAAGAAGAACGGCCGAAGGTGATGCCGACTCCGTATCCGGTGCGGCCAGACACGATGTATCTGGTGCGAGTGGATGTGCAGGGCAGTGATTTCAACATCTACCTGCAGGGCCAGCCGCTGTACAGTTTTTCGGACGATCGCCTCCCGGAAGGCGGAGTCGGATTCTTCGGCCCGAAGGGCGACAAGAGCTATTTACGTTGGGTTCAGGTGAAGCACCAGTATGACTATATCGGGCGCCTGTGCGCTCTATTGGCTCCGTACCAGGTGCAGCCGGAGGCAGGCAAGACCGAGTAACGGCGGTCCAAGTTGAGTGGGATTAGGAGAGGGCAGATTACATGCGCGAAGGAAAACGGAACAATCAAATGCCAACCACAATCAATGGAGGAACCGCGCTGGCCCGGGCGGTAGCTCTGCACCTGGAAGGTAAAGGGCGCGAGGCGCTGAAGGAACTGGAGCGGGCGGTGGAATCCGGCGATCCGGCACGAGAGGTGTATGCGGCCAAAGGCCACATCCAATTTGAGCTCGAACTCTTCGACGATTCGGTGAAGAGCTATGAGAGCCTGCTGACCGTCGATCCGGGCTCCACCTCGGCCTACTTCAATCTAGCGGTCTGCCAGGAGAAGTTGGGCCGGTGGAACGAAGCCGCGGCCAATTTCCAGCGGGCGCTAACGAGTGATCCGGGCCGCATGGACGCGAGGTTGGGGCTTGGCATCTGCCTGCTGCACACCCGCAATGCGGAAAAGGCGCTGGAGCACTTCGATGAGTGCCTGGGCAAGACGCCCACCGAGGAGACGCCGCTTTTCGGCAAGGCCGTCTCGCTGGAACTGTTGGGCCGCTACGACGAATCGCTGGAGCTCTACCGCCAGATCGTCGCTGCCAATCCCAACGCCGAAGAGCCCATGGCGAACATGGTTCACATTGGCATGCGCAAGAGCGACCAGGCTCTGGTGCGCGAGACCAGCGAGAAGTTGCTGGCCCTGCGGCCGTTTTCGCAAGCCGCGCTGGAGGGTCTGGCGTGGTGCGCCTTCGCGGGCGAAGACTACGACGCCGCATCGAAGTACTGCGCCAAGCTCGTGGAACTGACGCCGGATCACTTCGAGCGGTGGTACAACCTGGGCGTTGCCAGTCAGAAGCTCAACAAGCTTGATCAGGCGGAGAAGGCATATTCCGAGGCCGGCCGCCTCAAGCCGGAACACGCCCAGACCTGGGCCAACCTCGGCGTTGTGCGGCAAAGCAACGGCAATCCCAAGGATGCCCGGGAAGCCTACGAGATGGCGCTCAAACTGAAGTCGGACGTACCGGAGGTACTCTCCAATCTGGCCGGCCTACTGGAGGAGCAGGGCCAGACGACGGAGGCCGAGGACATGTACGAGAAGCTGCTGAAGAAGAACCCCACGTGGGACGACGCCTGGTTCCGCTTGGGCTATCTCAAGCTCATGCGCAGCGACGCGCCGGGCGCTATCGCGGCGCTGGAGCGATGCCTCAGCCGCCGTCCGGAGTGGGTGGAGGCGCAAATCAACATTGGCCTCGCCTACAAGCAGACCGGCGAAACCGAGAAGGCAGCCCGAAGTTTCGAATGTGCGCTGGCGGCGAAAGCCGATAGCGTGGAAGCGTTGCGCGGCTTGGCCGCCCTGGCGATTGAAAAGCAGGATCAACAGCGCGCTCTGGACCTGCAGGGCAAACTGATCGACCTCGGCGAGCGCACACCTGAGCTCTTCTACAACACGGGTCTGCTGCTACAGAAGCAGGGGAACCTCGATGACGCGGTCTCGCTCTACCGCGAGGCGCTCGGCCTGCGCCCCAACTTCCCGGAGGCCTTGCTGAACCTCGGCCACGCTCTCAAGACCCAGGGCCGCGCCGAAGAGGCCCGCACCTGCTGGCGGCAAGCTTTGGAAATGAAGCCTGAACTGGCCCAGGGCTATTTCGGCGGTTGACCGCCAGGACGATTACCTTCGTCAAGCGACGCTCGTCTCGAAAAGACATGGGTAGCAGTGTGCCTCTCGCGAGGCGCCTGCTACCCTTTTTTCATCGCCCATGATTCCGGAAACCGCTCCACCCAGGGATGGCGAGCATCCCGATACCGCCGCGCTTGCCGGCTGGCTCAACGCCCCTGTGCGCATCCAGCAGTTTCCCGCGGGCCACTCCAACCTGACGTACCTACTGAGCTCGGCACTGGGCGAGTTCGTTCTGCGGCGTCCGCCCTTGGGTCCGCTTGCCCCACGAGCGCACGACATGGCTCGCGAATTCCGGCTGCTGTCCGCGCTCCATCCGCACTATCCTCTCGCGCCCAGGCCGTTCCGGCTGTGCGAGGATCCTGCGGTACTGGGCTGTCCCTTCTTTCTGATGGAGCGCCGCCACGGCGTCATCCTGCGCGACGAGGCGCCGCCCGAATCTGATCGTCCGGCCATCAGCCGGGCCTTCGTCGAGACGCTCGCGGAACTCCACTCCGTGGACACCGCGGACCCAGCCATAGCCGCCCTCGGCCGCCCGGACGGCTTTCTGCAACGCCAGGTGCAGGGTTGGATAGACCGCTGGGAGCGCGCCGCGCCGGCCGGCGCGCCCGATATCGATCTGGCATTCGCCCATTTGGCCAGACAGGTACCGCACTCCGACGATTCAGCTGTGATCCACAACGACTTCAAGCTCGACAACCTGATGCTGGACCCGGCCGCACCGGGACGAGTGGCCGCGGTTCTGGACTGGGAGATGGCCACGCTCGGCGACCCTCTATTCGACCTCGGCGTCGCCCTCGCGTATTGGAGTCACGCGCCGTCGCTGGGCCTGGCCACAAGGCCGCCCGGTTGGTGGAGCCGGGATGAGATCGTTCATGCCTACGGGTTGCGCACGGGCCGCGATCTGACGGCCCTCCCCTGGCACGAGCTTTTTGGGGTCTGCAAGCTCGCCGTCATTGTCCGGCAGATCCACGTCCGGTGGCAGCGCGGCCAGACGACAGACCAACGCTTCTCGCGGTTTGGTGAAATGGTAGAAGAGCTTGGCGCAATCGCCGCGAAGCTCCGGGAGCATCTGACGTGAGTACAGTTTATTTCTTTCGCCACGGCCAGGCGGGTTCTCGGGACGATTACGATCGTCTCTCCGAACTCGGCCACGAGCAGGCGACCCTTCTCGGCGCCCATGTGGCCCGAGAGGGCTGGCAGTTTGATCGAGTCCTATGTGGGGGCTTGCGCCGACAGCAGGAGACGGCGGCCGCGGTGCTCCGCCAGACGACGCTGGCCCCGCCGGTGATGGACACACGCTGGAACGAATTTGACCTCGACGAAGTGTTCGCGGGCATCGCTCCGCAGATGGCAGCCGACGATCCTGAGTTCCGTACCGAGTACGAGGAGATCGAGCGTCTGGTTCGCGGCGGCGACGGCGCCATCCACCGGCAATGGAGGCCAGCCGACACTAAAGTGGTGAAGGCCTGGATCGAGGGCCGCTACTCGTACGACGGCGAGTCCTGGCTGCAGTTCGTGCGCCGCGTGAAAGAAGCCGGCGCTGAGATGGCGGCACTGCCGGCCGACGCCAAGGTGGCCGTCTTCACCTCGGCCACGCCGGTCTCCATCTGGGTGGCCGCCGCTTTTGCCAGCGAGGAACCGCCGCACGTCATGAAGCTGGCCGGCGCCGCCATCAACTCCAACATCACGGTCTTGCGGTGGCTTCACGGCGAACCCCACCTGGGGTGCTTCAACGCAACACCGCATCTCGGTGACCCGCGGTTGCGCACGTTCCGCTAGACTGTCTCCCATGCTATTCCCACGCTCGGCCCGGTCATTGGACCTCGAACGGCAGATTCAGGAGTTTCTGGAGCTGCACGTCTACCCCAATGAGAGCCGCACCGACCACGCCGCCGTGGTGGAGGAATTGAAGCCGCTCGCCCGCTCGGCCGGCCTGTGGAACCTCTTCCTGGATCTGCCCAATCTGGACTATGCCCCGCTTTGCGAACTGATGGGCCGGTCATTTCTGGCGCCGGAGATCTTCAATTGCTCGGCGCCCGACACGGGCAATATGGAAGTGCTCCACCGGTACGGCAACCCGGATCAGCAACAACAGTGGCTGGCGCCGCTGCTTTCAGCCGAGATCCGCTCGTGCTTCGCGATGACGGAGCCGGAGGTTGCATCCTCCGACGCCACCAATATCCGCACCGAAATCCGCCGCGAGGGGGCAGATTACGTCATTCACGGCCGGAAATGGTGGACATCGGGCGCGTGCGACCCACGGTGCCGGATCGCGATTGTCATGGGCCAGACAGACCCGTCGGCCGCAAAACACCTGCGCCAATCGATGATTCTGGTCCCGATGGATACACCGGGCGTCCGGGTCGAGCGCATGCTCCACGTCTTTGGCTACGACGATGCGCCGCACGGGCATGCGGAGATGGTGTTTGATCACGTGCGGGTGCCGGCAGAGAATCTCCTGCTGGGTGAGGGCCGTGGTTTTGAGATCGCCCAAGGCCGTCTGGGTCCGGGCCGCATCCACCACTGCATGCGTTCCATCGGCATGGCCGAGCGGGCATTGGAACTGATGTGCCGACGCGTGGTTTCACGCCGCGCCTTTGGCAAAACGCTGGCTGAGCAGGGCGTGATCCGGCAGTGGATCGCGGATTCGCGCATTGAACTGGAGCAGGCGAGACTGCTTGTCTTCGCTGCTGCGGCCCGAATGGATGCAGAAGGGAACAAGGCCGCCCGCCGCGAGATCGCCATGATCAAGGTGGTGGCCCCGAACGTCGCCTTGCGTGTCATTGATCGAGCGATTCAGGCGCATGGTGGCGCGGGCGTTTGCCAGGACTTTCCGCTGGCGTATGCCTGGGCACAGATCCGGACGCTCCGCCTGGCCGACGGCCCGGATGAGGTCCACCGCGAGTCCATCGCGAAGATGGAACTCAAGGCGTATCCGGCGGGCGATCCGGTTTGATGCGCGTCCTGATCCTAGGCTGCGGCTATACAGGGCGGCGAGTTGCGAAGCGGCTCTGCGCCCAGGGCCACGAGGTGTGGGTAACGGCGCGCCACACGGAGTCACTCCTCGTGGATGGCGCTCGCACGGTGGCGCTGCCTGAGCTGGGCGGCCTGGGGCCTGGCCTGCGAATCCTGCACTCAGTCCCGCTGACCGAAGGCCCGTCGGACCCGACATCCGCCCTGCTGGGGCTCCTTCCACCGGGTGTTGCGCGGATCGTTTATCTCTCGACGACTAGCGTGTACGGAGGCCAGCATGAAGTGGACGAACACACCGAACCCGCACCAACCACGCCGCAGGCACGCCTGCGGGTAGCCGCCGAGCACCTGGTGCTGGCAGGCCCGTGGAGTTCCATGGTCCTCCGTCCGGCCGCGATTTACGGCCCCGGACGCGGCGCGCATGTCTCAATTCCGAACGGACAGTTCCGCCTGATGGGCGATGGAACGAACTACGTCTCGCGCATCCATGTTGACGATCTTGCGGCGCTCGCCGCAGCAGCCGTGCTCTCCGAAGAGGGGGGCGCATGGCCCGTGGCGGACCTTGAGCCAGCGCAATCCCGCGCTGTGGCCGAGTTCGTCTGCCACCTGCTGGGCTGTCCGATGCCGGCCTCCGCGAGTGGTGAGCAGTTGCATGAAACCCGGCGGGCAGACCGGAAAGTCCGTGGCGAGGCCGTGTTCCGCGTGCTCGGACTGGACTTGAAATACCCCAGTTTTCGCGAGGGAATACCCTCAGCTTTGTCGGCGGGCCTACTCTAGCCCTCACCCATGGTACTCGTAGTCAGTTCGTAACCCCTTGAATAAATTGAGACTTACACCCTAAAGTACTGCGCAGGACAGCCGATCTAAACCCATAGAGCGCACCTGTCCGTCCTAAGCGCACTCTTGTGGGTCCTCACGAGAGAGGTAATCAGGGTGGTAGTGCGGGCATCTACGGTTCTGAGATGAATTGCAAACATTGCGGATCCAAACTCGGAATGCTGGAACGCTGGCGGTACGGTGACTTCTGTTCACAAGGGCATAAGGACGATTTCGCCGAAGATTTGGTGCGCCTGAACGCGCAGATAGTCAAGGATCTGCGCCGGATTCCCAATCGCTTGAAGGGACAGCCCGAGGAGACCGCCGAGGCAGTGGCGCCGCCCTCCGCTGAGAACTCACCGGCACCGCCGGAGGCAGGTTTCGTGCTGGCGCCGGATGCAGCGCCGCTCCTCTGCAAGACGGAGGTGGCCGCGACGGAGGTGCTGCCGGCACAGCGCGGCAAGGGCGACCAATGGCGCCTTTTCGCGAAGGTCGCGGACTGGTCCGACTTGCCAATGTCCGTGCTGGCCGCCAGCCAGAAGAGGCAGCTCCGTTTCGTTTGGGTGGCGTACGCGGGAGAGCCGATTCCGGCCGGCCACGGTAGCCTGCTGAGCGGCGAGTATCCGGCCACGCTGCCTCACCCCGAACTGCGGCAGTGGCAGGCTCGGCTTCAGATGGCGGTCCAATCGGAGCCTTCCGCCATTGTGACGCCGGCGACGCCCCAAACCGTGGAGCAAGAGTATTGGGTGGACGATCAGGGCTGGCGCTGGATTCCAGAGGGAGCGTCTGTCACCGTGCCGGAATTCGGCCCGGTGCTCTCCGAATATCCCATTGCGGCGCCGTGGCTGAACTGGACCGTCGGTGCGGGTTTCACACCCCGGCAGTCTTCGGGGCAACCCGGACAGCCAGGGCAAGCCGGCCAACCAACCCCTGGGGCACCCTCTGGGGCTGTACCGCCCGCGATGGCGCTACCAATGGGGCAACCCGCGCCGCAGATGCCACCTCCGGGCTATCAGCCGGAGCTGTCGCATGGCTTGCTGCCCGGCTATCCCTCCAGGACGCCGCAAACGATGGCGCCCGGCTATCCGCCAACGATTCTGCCAACCGGCGTACCCGGCCCAGCGGCGTGGCCGGGCGGCCCGGCATGGGCAGGCGGTATGGTGGGCTATGCTCCTCAATCGTCGGCCATCCCGCCCGTGCCACCCTGGAGCATGGGTCTGGTGTGGCAGGAACTGCCGCCACCACTGTTTAACGCGCTGGTCGATCCGTCTCACTGCGTCAGGCCGATGCACGGTTTGACTCCCCACCGGGAGCCGCCGTTGGACAACATCGCGTTTCCGGCGCCGCCGATGCCGGAAGGCCCAGCCGGGCCTGCGGTTGCGCCTGCCATATTGCGGACAATTGACCGCCAGGTCGACCCGGCGGCGGGTATCCGGCCCGCCGGCAGTCAACCGATCCGCAGCGATTGGCAGCCGCGAACTCTTTGGCGCCGCATGCTGACCATCCCGGCCCACATAGCCCGTCTGTCAAAACCCGGCATCCCGATGCGGCCCGCACCGCCGCTGAGGCTGAAGGCGCGGCCGCTACCCCCAGCCCCGATGGCAGCCCCGGTACTGTATACAGGGAGGTGGATAGACTAAGTGTCTGCCCAGCCAGCCCGCGTGATCCCATTACCGCACCGTCCTCGCACCGAACACCACTCGGGACGCCGCTGGAGTCGTTCGCCCTGGAAGGCATTGGCAGCGTCCCCGATGCCAATGAGTGTAAGGCGGATGAGCCGTCGCTTTCGGATGCGTTGGAGGCTCTGGGACGGGACGAGCAGGCCGAGGCAGCCCGCAGACTGGCTGGAACGCTGCAAACCGAGCCAGGGAATGCCGAGGCGTTGTTGGCCCTTGGCGCGATTCAGCATACTCGCGGGGACTCCATCGCCGCGACTGAGAGTTACCGGCGAGCTGCCGTGGCCGATCCGGCAAGCTGGAGACCGCTCTACAACCAGGCACTTCTGAGGGAAGCGGCAGGGGCATCGTCCGAAGCCATTGCCCTGCTTTACCACGCCATCGCCCTGGCACCCCTGGAGGCCGCACCGCAGTTCCGGCTGGCATTGATTCTGGAGTCTGGCGGCCAGGAGACCGAGGCGCGCGTGTGGTGGAAGCGCACGGTCTCGTCAGACCCGTCGTTGACCGCGGCCTGGCTCCGCCTGGGTTTACTGGAACTCCGCGGCGGAAGACTCCCGGATGCCGCCATCGCCCTGGAGAATGCCCTGGGTGGTGATCAAGAGGCCGCCGATGCTGCCTATCACCTGGCACTGGCGCACATCGGAATGGGTGCCTCCCAGGAGGCATTCAAGGCACTGGCAGAGGCTCTCCACCACGACCCAAACGCCGCCGATGCCCATGCGGCGCTGGTTGGCCTGGCCCTCGATTCGGACGACCTAGACCGGGCCGAAAGGCACGAGCACGCGTTACGCGCCCTGGAGCCCACGCCGGCAGTTTTGTCGCTACGGCTCGCTCAGGCTTGGGCCTTGCGGGGCGAGTTGGAGCTGGCCCAGGAGCACTACAAGCGCGCGGTTCAGTCCGATTCCTCGCTGGCCGTGGGCTACTTCGCGTTAACATTGTAGTATTGAAGCAGCGAAAGTCCGACAAATCCGGCCCTCCGGCCCGCAAGCCTTTCTCGTCCGGTGACAAACCTGTCCCCCGTGGAGAAAAACCGAACACTCGAAACGACAAACCTGCGCCTCGTGGCGACAGACCCTCCTTTGGCAGCGACCGCCCCGCACCGCGCGGAGACAGGCCGCCCTACCGCGACAGCAAACCATCGTTCGGCGGTGACCGCCCGACCTCACGTGGCGACAGACCCTCCTTTGGCAGCGATCGCCCCGCACCGCGCGGCGACAGGCCGCCGTATCGCAACAGCAAGCCATCGTTCGGCGGCGACCGCCCGACCTCGCGTGGTGACAGACCCTCATTCGGCAACGACCGTCCCGCCCCGCGTGGTGACAGGCCGCCCTACCGCGACAGCAAGCCATCGTTCGGCGGCGACCGCCCGACCTCGCGTGGTGACAGACCCTCGTTCGGCAACGACCGGCCCGCCCCGCGTGGCGACAGGCCCCCCTACCGCGACAGCAAGCCGTCGTTCGGCGGCGACCGCCCGACCTCGCGTGGTGACAGACCCTCATTCGGCAACGACCGTCCCGCCCCGCGCGGTGACCGGCCGCCTTACCGCGACAGCAAGCCATCGTTCGGCGGTGACCGCCCGGCTCCGCGTGGCGATAAGCCCTCCTTTGGCAACGACCGCCCCGCCCCGCGTGGCGACAGGCCGCCCTACCGCGACAGCAAACCGTCGTTCGGCAACGACCGTCCCGCCCCGCGTGGTGACCGGCCGCCCTACCGCGACAGCAAGCCATCGTTCGGCGGCGACCGCCCGGCACCGCGCGGCGATAAGCCCTCCTTTGGCAACGACCGCCCCGCGCCTCGTGGCGACAGGCCGCCGTACCGCGACAACAAACCGTCCTTCGGCGGAGACCGTCCGGCACCGCGTGGCGACAGACCGCCCTACCGCGACAGCAAGCCCGCGTTCCGCGGCGGTAAACCCTCCTTCCGCGGCGACCGGCCAGCCCCATACGGCAAGCCCTCGCGCCCACCCGAAAAGCCGCGCCAGAGCAGCAACAAACCCTCGGCACAGGGCAGGAAGCCCGAGACGGACCGGGTTCTCAAGACCCTCGATCGAATCCTCTCGAAAGCCGGCATCTGTTCCCGCACCGAGGCCCGTGACTGGGTCCTGGAAGGGCGCATGAAGGTCAATGGCAGGGTCATCACCGACCCCGAGCACTGGGTCGATCTGGAAAACGACACCATTCTCCTCGACGGCAAGCCGCTGCGCGAGGAACGCAAGATCTACGTCCTGCTGTACAAGCCCAAGGGCTACCTCACCACATACAAGGACCCCGACGGCCGTCCCACGGTTTACAATCTGCTGTACGACATCAAGCAGTGGGTTTTCCCGGTGGGCCGCCTGGACCAGGACACCTCGGGTCTGCTGCTCCTCACAAACGACACCGATTTCGCCGAACACGTCACCAACCCGGAACACCACGTCGCCAAGACGTACCTGGTGAAGACATCGTCTCTGCTCACTGACGACCAGATGGAGAGCATGCGGCTGGGCCTGCAGCTCAAAGACGGTCCCACGCGTCCGGCGCAGGTGGTGAAACTGCGCGATACGCCGGCCAAGTCGTTCTTCGAGATCACCATCACGGAAGGGCGCAACCGCCAGGTCCGGCGCATGGTGGAGGCGCTGGATAGCAGCGTTTCCAAACTCGTTCGCACGGCCATCGGCCCGATTCGGATCGAAGATCTTAACATCGGCAGTTGGCGCTACCTCACCGAATCCGAGGTGAAGGAACTGCGCCGCGCCGGCGGGACACCCAAGAAGAGCGCCCGCCGGGACTGGCTGGCTTTCGAGGAGGGTGAGTTGGAGGAGTCTCCAACCCGCCAGCCCGTGACTCCGATGGTCGAAGCCATCGGCCTGCTGGAGCCGGACGACGAGGTGGAGTTCGTTCCTCCGCCACCGCCGGAAGAAACGGCTGAAGTGGCCGTCGAAGTCGTCGAAGACGTCGTCGCCGAGGCGCCTGCCGCTAGCGAAGAGCCTCCGGCTCAGGACTAGTCTACAACGCGCGCGGAAAGTACCAGGATGTAGGCGCCAGCCGAGGCGTCTCCCTTGGCCTTGCCAACAACCACTTTCTGCCCTTCGCGTATATCGATGTCGGTGTTAAACCCGACATCGGTATATTGCCCTGCGGCGACTGGCAGCTTCAGTCCGAAAATGAAGCCGTCGAGCCGGATTCGCATGCCTTTTTCGTCGGGCGCGATGCGGACACCACGGCTGACTCTGAAATTGTAGCGCCCCTGCAACGACGGCATGTCAGGGTTTGGCGCGCTGGTGTTCCCCTCCGAAGCGATCGAATTGCCTTCCTGTGCGCGGATGAAGGCCGAATCGAGCAGACGGAAATCGCTGTAGCCGAAAGCGGACTTAAGCTGTTTGACCACGGGATCGAGGTCGGTGGGCACAGCCTCCCCCGCAGAGCCCTTCGGCGCCGCGATCAGGATGTAGCAAGTGAGTTCGACGTTTCGGTTGGAGGCCCGGACGCCCGGCCTCTGGGTGTCAAACCGTTTGATGAGCTCTTCAGCCGCTGCGACCGTCTCTGCGCTGCCGTAGAGTGAGATGGTTTTGAAGTGCTCGTTGAAACGGACGCCTAGGCCGTCAGTGCTCAGTACGTTGCTTAGCTCTTTGACGTCGGCGTACTTGACGTCATAAACCCTCTGGATATACCGCTTGGGTTCCTGGGCGGCGAGAGTGACAGCGAGCAGAGTGGCTAGCAGAAGCAGCTTTTTCATTGGGATTCTCCTTCGGTATTCAAAGCCCAGAGGATGACGACGTTCGGGTCGTCAGTCAGTATCCGGGCAAATTGCGTTTCTGGCATTGGCGGAATGGGTTTGGGCCGACGCGGCACCGGCCGGCTTAGCGGTTGTGCCGCCGGGGCCCTGGCCAGCAGGGGCGGCGGATCGATGGGCGGCGCTGGACTGGGGATGACGGCCACGATGGCCAGGGCCGCCGCGAGGGCCGGCACCCAGGCCCAGCGCCACCACTTCATGCGCGCCGGCCGCACCTCAGCGAGAATCCGCGCACGGACCTGTGCCAGCGCCGCACCGGGTGCCTCCTCGTCGCGGAGATCTCGTAGGGCGAGATCGAGATCCTCGTCGTTCCAGTTCACGCCCGCACTCCTTCCAGACAACGCTTCAGCCGCGCCTTGCCCATCGACACCTGACTGCGCACTGTGGCCTCCGACGAACCGAGAATCTGCGCGACCTCGACGGTTTCGAGACCCTCGATCTCACGGAGAATTACTGCGGCCCGTTCCTTCTCCGGCAGCGTCTTCAGGGCCTCGCTGACGAGTTGGCGGCGCTGGTCCCGCTCCAGGTTGGTGTGCTGAACGGCGGAGATGGGCGGCTCCCACTCGATCGGCTCCACCGGCCGCCGCCGGCGAAGCTGGTCGAAGCAGGCGTTCATGGTGGTCCGGTACAGCCAGGACTCCACACCGCGCTCCGCCTCGATCTTGCCGATGTGCCGGTAGAGCTTCATGAACACCTCCTGCGCCGCGTCCTGCGCGTCCTCCAGGCGGCCCAGCATCCGAAGCGCGGTCCGCAGAACGAGTCGCTCGTGCTGCGCCATCAGAGCTTCGAATTGAGCGAGCGAGTCATCCTGGGCCACTCGCATTGTTATACGTGGTCAGGGCGCGAAACGTTGAAGAGTGATTTACGGACGGACGCGGTGGCCATACTTGTTGCTCTGGGCGAGCCGCGTGAAGTGCCCGTGGACGATCTCGACGATATCGCGGACCGGATTGGCGTTGCCCGGCAGCAGCGAAGCCATCACGGCCAGCACATAGGGCCGCCCTTCGAGATAGACAATGCCGGCCTCTGTGCGAACTCCCTCCACCTCGCCCGGTTTCGACGCGGACTCCACCGTGGCGGGCAGCGCACCGCGGAAATCGGCCCGCACCAGCTTCATCAAGGCCAGCATCTCCTTGCAGGCCTGCGGCGAGACCACCTTCTCGCGATAGATGAGCGAGATGAGCCGCGCCATCTCCTCCGGCGTGGAGGTATTCTCCTCGTCGCGCGTGGCAGCCGGGAAATCGAGCATGATGCGGCGGAGCCGGGTGTTCGGCAGGCCCAGCGCCACCATTTGGGCGTTGACGCGCGGCATGGTGACGAGTTTGATGATCTCGTTGGTGGCCTCGTTATCGGAGTCGCGGATCATGCGCGTCAACTGATCGCGGATGTCGTCGAGCTTGAGCGCGCCGGCCTGAATCCGCGCAAACACCGTGATCATGATTGGCACCTTGATCAGACTGGCCTGGGTGGTGATCAGTGTGCCGTTGTGCGAGAGACTGCGGCCGGTGGTGAGATCGATGGCGGTGACACCGAGCGCGCCATCGAGCGCTGCGTCGTAGGCGGCGATCCTGGCGAGCGTCTTTTTTTCCAGCAGAGCGGCAGGCTGCGGCTGCGCGGCAAGCGGCAGGAGAAAGAGAAGGGTGGCGGCGAGGGTCTTCACAGACGTAGGATAGCGGAGACGTGAGCTATCTCTGGATTGCGATGGGTGCGGGGCTGGGCGGGGCGTTGAGGTATTGGTGCTCCGGCGTGGCCGTGCGTCTGGGCGCGGAGACATTTCCGTGGGGCACGCTATTCATCAACGTCCTGGGCTCGGCATTCATCGGGTTCTTCGCGACGATGTCGGGACCGGAGGGCCGCTGGCTGATCGCCCCGAACACGCGGCTTTTCGTGATGACAGGCATTTGCGGGGGATTCACGACGTTCTCCACGTTCAGCCTGGAGACACTGCGCCTGATGCAGGACCGGCAGTGGGGCGCGGCGGCATGGAACGTCTCGTTATCGGTAGGGCTTTGCCTGCTGGGCGTGTGGCTGGGTCATCAACTGGCGACCGGATGGAATCAGAGGTGACGCGATGAGGATTCCGGAAGATGCGGTACTGCTGCGGATATTTCTGGGCGAGAACGATCGCTTTGGCGGCAAACCCTTGTATGAAGCCATCGTGTTGAAGGCGCGTGAGGTGGGCCTGGCCGGGGCGACCGTACTGCGCGGCCCGATGGGTTTTGGCCGCTCCAGCCGGCTGCACACTGCCAAGCTGGAGCGGCTGAGCGAGGATCTGCCGTTTGTGGTGGAGATCGTGGATTCCAAAGAGAACGTAGACGGATTCGTGCCGCTGCTGGACGAGATGTTCACTGGGAGCGGGTCCAGCGGATTGGTGACGTGGGAGACGGTGAAGGTGCTGAGGTACGGCAAATGGTAATACTACTGCTGCGCGGAATCAATGTCGGCGGGCACCACAAGATCAAGATGGAGGCGCTGCGGGCGCTGTGCGAGTCGCTGGGGATGACGGAGGTCCGGACTTACATCCAGAGCGGCAACGTGGTGGGCAAGGCGGGCAAGCAGGCTCCAGGCGCGCTGAGCAGGCAACTGGAAGACGCCATCGAGAAGCAGGAGGGATTCCGGCCGGGCGTGGTGGCCCGTACTGCGGCTGAACTGCGCGCGGTGATGGAGCAGAATCCGTTCACCGGGCGAAGTGACGTATTACCGAACCGGCTGGCGGTCGTGTTCCTGGCAGCCGACCCGGGCGATGCGGCCCGGGCGGAGATCCGCGCCATGGACCTTCAGCCTGAGGAACTGGTGATCGAGGGACGGGAGATGTACATTCACTTCCCGAACGGCATGGGCAACTCGAAGCTGCCGATGCCGAAGATCGAACGCATCTTGAAGACGCAGGGGACGGCTCGCAACTGGAATACAGTGGAAAAGCTGCTGGAGATGGCAGGAGGGGCGGCCTAAGGACGCGCCACGCAAGCTACTCCAGTACGGCCCGGACCACGGCGCCGTCTTTGGTGAGCGTCACCGGGATGGTGAGTGTCTTCTCGCCGGCCGTCACCTCGATCTCGTAGTCGCCGAGGAAGCCGCGAAGGGCGTACAGCCCGTCCTCGCCGGTGGCGCCTAGCTCGTTGGTCCACCACTTGGTGTAAACCAATTCGCGCCAGACGTCGTAGTTGGGCTTGGTGGTCCAATCCTGGCGCACCATGGCGCCGCGCGGCAGCCAGTGCTGGCCCTCCCAGAAACCCCACATCAGGAAGTTTGTCATGGAGGGGTGGGAGAAGGCGGTGATCAGGAGGTCGCGCGTGAACTGGGCCTGCAACTCCTCATCACTGGAGTTGAAGTCGAACTCGGTGATCTCGATCTGCTTATTGAAGGTGGCAAAACGGTCGATGATCCGCAGCATGGTCTCCGGCGCGGTGGGTGAGCCGAAGTGGCCCTGCATGCCAATGCCATCGACGGGCGCATCCTTGGAGAGCAGGAAGGTGATGATGTCGAAGTAGCCATTGCGGTGGAGGATGTTGGCGCCGTTGGCCGCGATGATGTTGTAGTCGTTGATGAAGAGCTTGACGTCGGGATCGTACTCGCGCGCCACCTGAAACCAACGCACCATCTCATCGTCTCCCAGGATCTTCTGAAGATCCCGGTTGGTGTACGCCTCATTGATGACGTCCCAATCCATCAACGTGCCGCGGTTGGCGGTGACTTCGTCCTGGATGTGATCGAGCAGGAGCTGGCGGAGGGCTTCCGGATCGTTTTCGAGCGCCTTCACCTTGGCGGGCAGATACTGCCAGCTCGGCCAGACAAGATTGTGTCCGCGGATCTTGTGAATGCCGTTGTCGTGAAACCACTGCACCGCCTGGAGAGCCCGGATACGGCCGTTTTCGGTATCCCAACTCGGCCATTTGAGGTCATTTTCGAGAACCACGCAGTTGAAGTTGTCGAGGATGAACTGGCGGTACTTCTCGTTATCGTCTTTCGTGCCGAAGAGCACGGAGGCAGCGACGGCGGTACCCCAGCCAAAGGCGTGCCGCTTCATCCTGACGCGGACTTCCGCGGCGGCAATCGGGTTTCCGTCGGGATCCGTCACGGCGACGGTTAGGTCGCCCTTACGAATCTGGTCGATGCGCTCCTCGGCGGCGATGCGCCACGGGGCATCGGCAGCGGCTCCGTCATACAGCGCGTCGATGCCGAGATCAGTGGCTTTGACACCGGGGCCGTAGTTGCTGAAGCTCATGCCCCCTACTTCAGCCACCTGCACCAGTTGGCTCATCCAAAAATCGACATAGTAGCCGCCGGGTGCGTAGTCCTCGGCCATGCGGAAAATGAACCGGAACTGTTTCCATTCCGGTCCTATGATGAACGGGGTGGAAGCGGATTTCGTGTACGGTGAGACAGCCTGCTCGACGTTGAGAATCAGCGCGCACTCCCCGCCGGCCGGCTCCACGCAGCGCGCCCAGAAGGTGGCCAGGATGGTGTCATCCTTCTTCACGGCTCCGTTGCCTAATGCGCGCACCCGAAGGTTCCAGGAACTGTTGGGAACCACGGTGGTGGTCAGGCTCAGGGCTTCCGGAAAGGCCTGATCGCTCACTGACACTCGCTCCATCCGGCCGCTGCCGATGTCGCCGCGCACCAACCGGAAGGCGTCGATGGGATCAGCGTTGAACAGCGAGAGTGGCTGATCAATCGACTGCGCGGCCAATGGAAGGAGTGCGGTGACAAGCAATAGGAACGGGCGCATGGCGGAAGTGGTGCTCCATTTTCATTGTATTCCTGGCGGGGACGGTGGTCGCTGGCGCGGAAGGAGGGTGGCTGGAGATTGAGGTTCTCGCGGAGCGCAGCCGGGCTAAGCTGGAGAGGTGACGATCGAGGCACAGGGACTGACCAAGCGCTACCGGAGTGGCGCAGCTGAGCTGAGCGTGTTGGAAGACGTCACCTTCACGGTGCGCGCCGGCGAGCGAATCGCCCTCACCGGCGAGAGCGGCACGGGCAAGTCTACGCTCCTCCACCTGCTGGGCCTCCTGGATGCCCCCACAGCGGGCAGCGTAGCGATTGCGGGTGTTACCACGGCAAACCTGGACGAACGCGCCCTAGCGGCACTGCGCAACCAGGAAATCGGCTTTGTGTGGCAGATGAACACCCTGCTGCCGGAGTTCACTGCGCTGGAGAACGTCATGATGCCGCTGCTCATCCGCGGTGCTACCCGGGCCGAGGCGGCAAAGGCTGCGCAGGCGCGTTTGGACGAAGTGGAACTGAACGCGCGCGGCCATCACCTGGCCGGGGAGCTATCGGGCGGAGAGCAGCAACGCGTTGTGCTGGCGCGCGCTGGTGGGCAAACCCCGCATCCTGCTGGCCGACGAGCCCACCGGCAATCTGGATGAACGCACGGGGGCCATGATCATGGATCTCATTGAAGCGATGCACGAGCGGCACGGACTGGCCACGCTCTATGTCACCCACAACCCGCGCTTTGCGGTGCGTGCAGGCCGGGTGTTGGTCCTGCAAGGCGGACGGATTGAGTCATCCGGCGGCGGGCAGTAGCAGATCTGAGCGCACGGGCTCGCCCCCTTGGAGCTGCGCGTCAAGCGATTCGGCATAGTCCACTCCACCGATCGTGATCTGAAAGCGGTTGTTATCCGAGCGGGCGATGTAGCCACGCTCCTTCAGGTACCAGAGCGTAAACTCCAGGTGATCCCGAGGGACTCCCAACAGTTCTTCGAAATCAAAGACGGTCAGGGTGGGGTTGACGGGGTCCTGAACACGGCGGGCGTAGAGGACGTTGAGGACGCCGGCGCGCTTGCGGCGCTCCGATTCCCTGCCCTGGGTGGACTCCATGGAGGTGAAGAGGCGGGCGCGGGTGCGGTGGGATTGCTCGCGGCTGAGGTCGTAGGCGGCGCGGAGTGCCGGCTCCGATAGAGTCTCGTAAGCACTGGTGAGTCGCTTAAAGAGATCCTCATCGCCGGTTTCGCGGTTGTCCGGATGGTGGCGCTGGGCGAGAATGCGGTACACGCGGTGCAGGGTGTCCGGCGTGGCCTTGGCGTTCACCTGGAGGAGCTCATAGAGGTCCTCGTCGCCGGCAGCGGGAGGGGGTGCAGCGGAAGGCGCCGCCTTTTCTACGAAGACCAGGCCGGCGTGGAAGAAGCTGCTGAAATTGGAGCGGCACCATGTGACCTTGGCTTGGCGCGAGGGGAGTGTGACACCTGTCTCGAGTGCGTAGACAACGCCCCGGACCAGTGCGCTGCGGAGCTGTATCTTGAGGCCGGTATCGCTGAGATCGAGGATTTCGGCGGGCAGACGCTGCGCTTGTCCGTTCGCATCGAAACCGATGAGATAGACGGACGGCGGATCGGACTGATTGTTGCGGCGGCGGACGCGTCGTTCGGGCTGATTCTGACTCGCCATTGTCATCTATCGGCGGAACGGCGGCAGGCTACAGGGGCAACGGGTGGCAGGGAGCGACGTAACGCTAGGCAGAGGGGAGCAGGCGTTCAGCCGGCACAAACGGCGCCGCGACGGCTGGACTCTCGAGGGCTTCGGCGTAGTCCACGCCGGCAATGGTGATTTGGAAGCGATTGTTGTCGGAACGCGAGATGTAGCCACGCTCCTTCAGATACCAAAGGGTGAACTCGAGGTGGTCGCGCGGAACGCCGAGCAGATCTTCAAAATCGAAAATGCTGAGGCTCGGGCTGGCCGGGTCCTGGATCCTCTGAGAGTAGAGGACATTAAGAACGCCCGAGCGCTTGCCCCTTTCAGCCTCCTTACCTCGCAGAGCATCGGGTGAGGTAGACAACTTGAAGCGTGCGTGAATGTGCTGGTCTCGCTGGAGATCATACGCGGCTCGCTGATGGGGATCGGAGAGGGTTTCGTAGGCGCGGGTGAGGCGCTTGAAAGACTCCTCGTTTCCTGTTTCGCGATTGTCCGGGTGATAGCGCTGGGCGAGCAGCCGGTAAACGCGGTGGATGGTATCGGGGACGGCCTTGGGATTCACCTGGAGCAGTTCGTAGAGATCCTCTCCGACCGGCGCCACCGGTTCGGCGGTATGAACCCGGGCGGCCGCGAACGCGAGGCCGGCGCGAAAGAGGCTGCCGAAATCCGGCCGGCACCAACAGACGGTCGCGGTGGAAGAGCGGAGTACGGGGCTGGACTGGAGGGTGACCACCGTACCGCGCTGCAGGGCAGTCCGCAGTTGGACCCCGATCCCGCCATCACTGACATCAACGATATTGGCGAGAAAGACCTGGGGGACGCCAGAGGCGTGCTCCAGCGTGAGCCGGATCTCGGGTTGATCCGGGCGAAGGGTGCGGAGACGGGCCCGCCGCTCAGCCTGGCTGGTATTGGCCATGCGAGAGGCTTTTCGACGGACCCGTGGCTGACTTGAACCTTTATTTCGCGGCAGCGGCAGGCGGCGCAGCCGGGGGCTTCGCTTCTGAGGCCGGTTTGCCGAAATAGGCTTCGTCCAGTACCGGCTTGGAGGCGTTCTTCACTGCCTCCATGGCCTTCTGCGTATTCTCGCCCTGGAGTCGTTTGTCGATCTCGGGACGAACCTCTTCAAACGCCTTGGAATTGCGCTCCTGCACCTGGATCAGGTGGTAGCCGAACGGGCTCTTTACCGGCTCGCTGATAGCGCCGACGGCCTGCGTAAAGGCGGCCTCTTCAAAAACAGGGACCATGCGGCCGCGGCCAAAGCTGCCGAGATCGCCACCCTGGGCACCGGATCCCGTGTCATCCGACTCCGCCTTAG
This sequence comes from Bryobacterales bacterium, assembly GCA_016721425.1. Lineage (GTDB taxonomy): Bacteria > Acidobacteriota > Terriglobia > Bryobacterales > Bryobacteraceae > Paludibaculum. Next base: position 97,267 of record JADKID010000009.1, read on the forward strand.
CGACAACGGCGAAATCCTCACCCTTGACCAGACGCGCGCGGATGGCCTGGGTCTTGGCCAGCGCTTCCTCTTCAGTGAGATCCTTCTGGTCAGGCTTGAGCGGAACGCGGGAACCTTTGAAACGGATCAGGATGTGGCGGGCCTTGGCCTGCTCGTACTCGCCCTTGTGGGTTTCGTACCAGGCCTTGGAGACGGCCTCGGTGGGCTTGTTCAGTTCGCTGAGGCGCTGGAACAGGAGTCCGGCCAGCGCCGATTCCTGCTGGAGGAAGAACTGCACCTTCGCCTGGGGCGTCTGATCGAGCTTCAGCTTGCGGGCTTCGCTGGAATAGAGCATCACGTCAGCAAGCTGTTCGCCCAGCCGCCGGCGGGCCTCCGGCGTATCGCCGCCGATCTGGCCCTTGATGGCCTCCGGCAGATTCTTCATGATGTTGTCGAACTCGGATTTCTTCATCTTCGCGGCGCCGGAGGTGAAAACGACCGGGTCGACGGCGGCAACGGCGGGCTTGGCTGGGGCTGCCGGCTTGGCGGCGGCGGCGGGCGCAGTTGCGGCTGGGGCTGCCGGTTTGGCCGCTGCGGCGGGCGCGGCAGGCTTCGGCTTGGCGGGGGCGGCAGCAGGCGCCTGAGCCCAAAGGACTCCGCCAATCATCAACAATGATAGTACTCGCATCTACTTATGGTAACTCGTCACGCAGAACGCACGCCTACCCGCATTCGCGCGGGTGGAGACCCCAAGAAACCGGCCAGTTGGAAGGCCGTTTGGCCGGACGTCAAAGAACTAATCCGACCGCGCCGGAACCAACTGCTTCTGGGACTGCTGCTGATCCTCATCAGCCGCACGGCCGGAATGGTGCTGCCGGCGTCCACGAAATTCCTGGTCGACGATATTCTGGGCAAGCAACGGACAGAGATGCTCAACCCGCTGATCCTGGCCGTGGTCAGCGCCACCATCCTGCAAGGCATAACTTCCTACTGGCTGACGCAGCTCCTCTCGAAATCGGCGCAGAAACTTATCGCGGAGTTGCGCTGCAAGGTCCAGGCACATGTGGGCCGCCTGCCCGTCACCTACTTCGATTCCAACAAAAGCGGCCAGCTCGTCTCGCGCATCATGAACGACGTGGAGGGCGTCCGGAACCTGGTGGGCACCGGACTGGTGGAGTTCGTCGGTGGCCTGCTGACGGCGCTGTTCAGCTTTGTGGTCCTGGTGCGAATCAGCCCGCTGCTCACGGGCTTGGCGCTGGCCGTGGTGCTGGCCTATTCGGTGGTGCTGCAATACGCCTTCAAAACCCTGCGCCCCATTTTCCGGGAGCGCGGCAAGATCACGGCCGAGGTGACCGGACGCCTGACGGAGTCGCTAGGCGGCATTCGCGTGATCAAGGGCTATCACGCCGAGGAGCGAGAGGAAAAGGTCTTCCAGGCGGGCGCGGGACGAATCCTGGACAACATCCTGAAGTCATTGAGCGGCGTTTCGCTCTTGAGCCTATCGGCGACAGTCCTACTCGGTTTGGTGGGCGCCCTGGTGATGTTTGTCGGCGGAAAGCAGATCCTGAACGGCACACTCACGCTGGGCGGATTTGTAACGTTCACAGCATTTCTGGCCTTTCTCGTTGCTCCAGTGTTCCAGATCGTCGGGATTGGCACGCAGTTGACGGAGGCGGTGGCGGGGCTGGAACGAACGAGGGAGATTCTGAACGAGCAGTCCGAGGACGCAGATCCGCTGCGCGTCTCGCGGATGGGCCCGGTGCGCGGCGACGTGCGATTTGAAGACGTGCGCTTCTCCTACGAAGCGGGCAAGGAGGTGCTGCACGGCGTCAGCTATGACGCGCCGGCGGGCACGGTGACGGCGCTGGTGGGCTCCTCTGGCTCCGGCAAATCTACCACTATCGGACTTGTATCGGCATTCCACAAGCCGGACAGCGGCCGGGTGCTGGTGGACGGCGTGGATCTGTCGACGGTGCAACTGGAGAGCTACCGCACGCAGTTGGGAGTCGTTTTGCAGGAAACATTCCTCTTCGACGGAACCATTCGCGAAAACGTGGCCTTCGCGCGGCCCTACGCCACGGACGCGGAGATCATGGAGGCCTGCCGCATCGCGCGCGTGGACGAGTTTGCCGAGCGATTCCCGGAGGGCTACGACACGGTCGTGGGCGAGCGCGGCGTCAAGCTCAGCGGTGGGCAGAAGCAGCGAGTCTCCATCGCCCGTGCGATCCTGGCCGACCCGCGGATTCTGATCCTCGATGAGGCCACATCGAGCCTGGACAGCGAGACGGAGGCACTGATCCAGGCCGGCCTCCAATACCTGATGAAGGGCCGGACGACGTTTGTCATCGCCCACCGACTGTCCACCATCCGCCGTGCGGATCAGATCCTGGTGATGGAGGAAGGCGTGCTCGTCGAACGCGGCACGCATGCGGAGTTGTATGCGGCCAAAGGTCGCTATTATGATCTCTACACGCGCCAACACGGCCTGGAGGCAAATCTGTTCCTGGCACCGGGCGAGGGGGATGCGGGCGAGTAGGCCATTGGGGAGATTATCCCGGCGTCGTCGCGTGGCGGGCGAATCCGGCTAGGGCGAGGGCAGCAGTTCCTCTGCGGGAGTACTCTTTCCGCAACCCACAACCGCGCCAGGCTCGCAAACCGCCACAGGCTTGTGCGCCGCCACCGATTGAAAGCATGCCGTGAATCGCCGTGTCGGCAGCCGGCCAAACAACTCGAAAATACGCAAGCACGTCTCGATCAGCCTGTCAGCCTTCTTCCCCAATAACTTCTGCAGCCCGACGAATAACAACGTCGAAAGCCCCCTCGGATTGTGCAGGATCCAATCGGATTCGCCAATCTCCAATCCGCAAGCCCGTAGATCGCGGCACAACGTCCCGAAATCTGGCGTGTAGCCTAACGGATATGGCGATGCCCTTCGCCGGCTGAATGCCCGCAACAGGTGGTACAGCGGATTCAGCGGATTGTCCAGGGCCAAGATGAGCAACCCGCCAGGCCGCAATAACTCCGCCAGCGCCTCGACAGATCGGACAAACTCCGCCCGTCCGTCAAAATGGTCGAGCGTCGACGTTGAGATAATCAGGTCAAACTGCCCAATTTTCCACGCCGGAGATCGAGCGTCCATAACGACCACGCGCCCTGCAAGCGATTCGTGGCGGAGCGCTGCCCTTCGCGCCGTGGAGAGGGCACTGTCCATCCCGCAGGCCATCCGCGCCTCCGGAAACAGCCCCGGCAGGACGTAGTCTTCGCCAAACGCCTCCTCAAAGAGGTCAGTCTTCAAAATCGTTAGGGCTTGCCGTCCCTGGGTCCATCGGCGAATCAGATCGACATACACATCGCGCTTCTGCCTCGCAACCAGTGGATGCAGATACCACGACGGAGAGTCCTGATTTCCTAACGTTTCCCAGACTTCACGGCCTTGCTTCTTGGCAGTCTCCGCCACAACTCTCCCGAATCTGTGAACTGCACTCCGGGTGAAGGAGTACGATCCACTGCCAGGGCGGCACTCCCGTGCAGCCGGAGCGCTCAACCTTGGTCAAAATCTGTAAAGAGCCTATCACGTCACCGACCTCGTTAGCACTACCCTTTGGGGCAGGACGAATCAAGCACGTCTGAGCCGGTGCGCCAAACCGCTTTTCATGAACAGCAATCTACGCACGGAGAGGCGGGTCTCTGCGCAACGCGCTCCGGACCGCAGGGAACCGTCGCGCATAGAAGGGCAATGATCTCGTCGCCCGCCGGAACACCCGCCGCCACCGGCCCACTCCAACCCAGCCGACATAGCCCACTGGTTTCGCGCCAATCCTCAGCAACGGCGGATACGCAATGGCCCGATCCGGCTGGACGCAATAGATAAGCCGTGTGTAGCCCTCCGCGAGGAGCAACCGGCCCAGCCCGATGCTCGCCGATGTGGCGTACCCGCGTCCACGATACTGGGGCGGCGTGTACGTCTGATAAATATAGGCCTCGCCTGTTGCAAGCACAAATTCCGTTCCCAGATAGTCCATCTGTGCGTCCCGAGTGGCCACCCAAAGGCAATGAACCCACGCGTCGGCCTCCTTTAGCACCAGGCAGCGGTGCCCCAATGCCAGCCGCCACCTGGCCTCCTCCGGCGTGAGTTCGGGATTGAATTGCAGCACCGTCGCGAGAGCATCATCGCCCCCCACCCAACATGCGGCAGCCGCCTGCCCCGCCAGCGGCAAGTCCACCCGGAATATCAGCAGCCGCCGGTAGACTGTTTCGCCGAGAAGACGCATCCACAGGACCAGCAGCCCCTCTGTCTGGAGGATCTCCCGGGCGCGGGTCCATGACTCGCGCACCCACTCCAAGATACCCCTGCGCTCCGCCATCTCAATCCGCCGTCGGCCCGCCCCTAAACAGCAACCGCTCGCTGCCCGTCCCACGAGTACGTTCGCCCATTCCGCACCGCGAGCACACCCAGGAGGGTCGGCAGAGTCGAGTAGAACCCCGTATCCACATTCACCACCGGATCCTGGCGGCTCCTCACGCAATCCAGAAAATTGCGCACATGCGCATGGTCGGAGGGCCCGCCCACGTAGGGAAAGCTCTGGCTCACTGGCTGAAACTGGGGCGGCGGCGCCCCTCGTCCCGTATTGGGTTGATACCGGTAGCCGGTCCGGTTTACCTGCAACCAGCCCAGGTTTCCGAGGAAGTAGTTGCCCTGCCCATCAAACCCCGGCGTTTGGCGCACGCAGTTCGAATACGTCATCACAAACTGCGGATACTGCCACGTCACTACCATACTGTCGGGCAACTGAGCGGGCTGCGGAGCCACGCGAGTATATTGGCCGGAGGCGCTGCAAGTCAGCGGCTCCTGCACGCCCAGATACCAGTGCGCGACGTCCGTCAGATGCGTACCCCAGTCCAGCAGCGTTCCGCCCGAATAGTCGTAAAATGCCCGCCAGGATCGTTGCCTCATCGCCGTATACGGCCGCCGCTCCGCCGGGCCCTGAAACAGGTCCCAATCGAGACCCGTGGGCGGCACGGTCGGCTCACCCTCGGGACGCGTGTAGTTGCCCTGGTAAACACACTCTGCATGAACGACCTTGCCGAGCATCCCCGTCTGCACCCGCTTGGCATTGTCCTGGAAGTGATCCCACGAGCGCTGTTGCAGCCCAATCTGCGCCACCCGTTTGTGGCGCCGCACCGCCTCGCGCATCTTCTGCCCCACCTCGATGCTGTTCGAGAGCGGCTTCTCGCAATAGCAGTCCTTCCCAGCCTCGCTGGCCGCAATCACCAGCGGCCCATGCCAGTGATCCGGCGTGGCAATCAGCACGGCATCCACATCCCGTCGTTCCAGCACCCGCCGGTAGTCCGCCACCGCTTCCGGCCGATTGCTGCCCTTCTCCCCCAGTTTCGCCGCCACCTGCTCGCGCGTGGGCTGAAAGACGTCACAAACCGCCACCAGTTCCACATCCGGGAAATCCGTGAATACCCCGCCTACATAGCTGCCCCGGTTCCCCGCGCCGATGATGGCCAACCGGATCCTATCATTGGCCCCCACAGCCGACCGCGCCACCGTAGCGGAGACGGCCGCCCCCGCAAGAAAACTGCGTCTGTTCTGCATGAAGTTCCGCCTTGGGGAAATTTTGCTTCGCTGTTCGAGACCCCAATATCCTACCACCTGGCGGCCATGCTTCTGCCCCACCCAATACCCCGTCCTGGCACGCCGAGTGCTCGCCCTAACGATAACGCTCGGCACAAGACGAAGACGCCCCGGGGCCGGTTGGGCCTCGGGGCGTCTTTGGCTGGATCTGAGGGTCCGCGTTAGAAGCGGTAGTAGAGGCCAAACTGGATGATACGGCGGCCGCTCAGGGTGGAAGTGATGCGGCCAAAGGTGGTTGAGTTGATATCCTGATCGCCGATATAGAAGCTCGGCGTGTTGGTCATGTTGAACCACTCGCTCTTGAGTTCGACACGCTGCTTCTCCGTGATGTTGACAGTCTTCAGGATAGCCAGGTCGGTGTTCCAGAAGTTGGGACCGGAGAACATACGGCGTTGGAGCGTACCGAGTTTACCGGCGGTCGGGTTGAAGAAAGCCTGCCCGGAGAAGGGGGCGCTGCCATCAGCATTGACGCCGCGGTTATCGGCGCCGATGGCCGAAGCGCTGATGAAGTAGGGGCCGTTGCCGGTCTGGCGGAAGGCCACCACCTGATCGAGGCCGGCCTTGTCGAGCAGACTCACCGCGGTATTCAAACCGCTGGAGCGGCCGGCGCGGTTGAGCGTGCCCCGATTGGAGTTGATGGAGAACGGAGCGCCGCTGGTCCAGGTCATCAGGCCTGAAACCGACCAACCGCCAACGATGGCGTTGAGGAATCCGTTGCTTACATTGACGAGGCGGCCCTTGCCGATGGGGAGATCCCAAACGCCGTTCACCTTGAAGGCGTGGGTAAGATCGAACGGAGTGCGGGAACGCTCGATGGAGGAGTTGCCGTTATCCAGGAAGGGCTCGAAGCGAGTTTGGCCATCACCGGCCGAATCGCTCATGACCTTGGAGTAGGTGTAGTTGGCCTGAATCTGGAACCCCTTCGAGAAGAACCGCCGGTAGTCCACCTGAGCCGCATTGTAGTTCGCGTTCGAATAGTTGGTCATGACGTTGGTGCCATTGGAGAACGGGTTCCGCACGAAGCTATAGGGACCGGCGTAGTTGTTCACCTGATAGTACTGAGCGAGTTCGCCGACCTGCTGCTGTTGGATGTAGGAGGTGACGTTTCCATCCGTGCCCAAACGGCCGCCGTTGGTCATGGAACTGAAGAAGGTCAGCGGAACGCTGCCGGAGACCGCAGCGTTGTAGGCCGGGTTGAAGCCACGGCCAGCCGCGGCGGAGGCCAGCCCGTTGGCGTTGGCGCGGCGGAAATCATCGAGGAATGTGGTGCCGCCGCCGGGAACGTTGATCATCACCTGGTTGAGATCGAACGCGCGGAACTGCTTGGTGGAGCGGTTACCGACGTAGCGAACTTCGAGTACGCCTTTGAGGATCTCGCGCTGGACGCTCAGCGACCACTGCTGGACGTAGGGAGTGACCAGGTTGGGATCCACGGTGGCAAAGGCGGCGCCGGAGCGATCGAGCGCGTAGTTCTCAGAGAACGTGCGCGGGACCTTGAATGCAGGCGGGGCGATGGTGGGCAGGCCACCAGCGACGGTGTTCCGCAGGTTGATCGGGGCTACGTTCTGCTGCAAGCCGGCGTTGGTGTTGACGCTATTGCGAATGCCGACGATAAACTCGTCGTTCGGGTAGTTGATGGAGTAGCCGGCGCGAATAACGGTCTTGCCGTTATCGGCAAAGGGCTGCCAGGCGAGTCCGAGGTTGGGGGAGAAGTTGTTGTAGTCGTTCTTGTACCAAGGGCGATTGACTGCCCCACCCGCGAAGTCCAGCGTGGAGTTGGAGAGCAGCGAAGTGACGTAGTTGTTGCCCTGAGGCAGGAGGAACAGCGCGTTGACCTCGTCAACCGGCGTGTAGTACTCCCAGCGGGTGCCGAGAGTCAGCGTCAGGCGAGGGTTGAAGCGCCAAGTGTCGCTAAAGTACAGGCTGTAGTTCTGCTGGCGCATCTGGCGGAAGTTGGTGGCGCCAGGGGTGAAGCCGGACGTGCGATCCGTCACGTTGAAGGTCTGCGTGGCGTTGCTGATCAGGCCGGCGTGGAGCGCGAGCAGCGAGTTGGCCGTCGTGACGTCGGCAGCGCGAGCACCCGGTATGATGGTGGTGTTGAAGCCCGCATAGTTCACTCCATTGATGCCGAGGTTGTAGGTCGCGGTGATGCCGGCGTCGTTGTAGGGATCGGCGTGCACATTCTGATACTGGAATCCAAAGGAAAGCGTGTGCTTGCCGATGAACCAGTTCGCGTTGTCCTGCAGGTTGTAGGTATCGGTGTAGCGTCCCTGCGCCCGGAACGTGTTGACGGGGTTAGAGACCAGGGGCAACCCGATGATGCCGCTGCCAAACGTCTCGTCGGTGAGGAAGTTGGCCGGGGCGAAATTGAAACCGCCACGGAGCTCGTTGGTCATGTTCGCCTTCGGACTCCAACGCCAGGTCCCGGAGGCCAGATTGACCTTGCCGCTGTTGGTCACGATAGGGTAGGCGAGGAAGTTATTGGCGAGGTCGGTACGATCGACGATGTCGCGATTCCAGAGGTAGGAACCGGTGAAGACGTGTTTGGTGGAAAACACGTAGTCGCCCTTGCCGGTGATGTTGTCGCGGGTGCGATTATTCCGGATATTGAAACCATAGCCGGCCGTATTGAGGCCGTCGCCAAGATCGGTGCGATTGATGGCGTCGGCGCCAGGCACCTTGGCAAGCAGAGCCTTCACCTGAGGATCGGCGGTGAAGCCGGCCGCAGTGAGCACGTTGAATTTCTGGATGGCGCCGCCGGTATCGCGGTAGGTGAGGATACCGTTGCGGGCATCGTTAGTCAGAAGCGTGCGGGTGGTGGCGGACTGCTGGCGGAGTCGCAGCAACTCATAGTTGCCGTAGAAGAACAGTTTGTCCTTGATGATGCGGCCTGAGAAACTGCCGCCCGCCTGGTTCTGATTGAGAAACGGGCGCTTCACGTTGTTGCGGTTGCTAAACCACGAGTTGGCGCTGGTAACGTTGTTGCGGTTGTACCAGTAGAGCGCACCGTGATAGTCGTTGGTGCCGGATGGCGTCACGAAGGACAACTGGGCCGCACCACTGCCGGCTGCAGCATTGGTGTTGGAGGTGGCAACGGTAAACTCGCCCACCTGATCCAGCAGAAGCATATTCGGCTGAAAGTCCAGCGTGTTGGTGCGGATGAAGTTGTCCTGGAGATTGACCCCGTCGATGGTGACGTTGGCATAGGAAGGACGAAGGCCATTGATGGTGGTGTTGGTCTTGCCGTTGTAAGAGACGCCAGCCTGAGAGCCGATGAGCGCGAGCGGACTGCGATTCAGCGTGGGCAGGCGGCGAACCTGTTCATTGGTAATGGTGGAAGCAACCTCGGCGTTCGACGTTTGCACGGAAGTAACCTGCGCCGACACCTCAACGACTTCAGCCTGGGAGGAGACCTCCAGCTTGCTGATCTTCATCGAGAGCTCAAGGCCCGTGTCAACTTTGATGGCGCGGTAGATTTCTTTGCGGAAGCCCTTCGCCTCAATGCTGAGGTCGTAGGTAACCGGCTGGACACCAGCGAGGAAGTAGTTGCCATCGTTGGTGGTTGTGGTGGACATGATCGCCGCAGCGCCGCCCGGCATGAAAAGGCTGACCACGGCGCCGGGAATGGCGGCGCCAGTGCCATCCTGCACTGTCCCGGAGATGCGACCAGTGTTCTGGGCAAGCAAAGCAGTGGCAAACAACAGCAGGCCGACGGCCCCTGTACGCAGGTGTAACATGGTGAGACTCCCCTAAAGAACTTCTTTCGCACCGAGCGATGTGAAAGGTTAGCAAAATGTTAACACAGATTTACAGTTGACTCAAACGGCACTCGGACACGGCTTCAGTGGCGCCAACCGGTCAGTCCAGGTCCACGAACTGTCGATCGACCGGCACCACTACTCCGGCGGCGGTCGGCGATTTGCTGAGGGACGCGAGCGGGGAGACTGAATTCGGCGTCGTCCTGACTCTGGCCTCTCTGTCGACCCAACCGACGGACTACGCTCCGACTATCTCGCCGTTTTGCGTTGCCACAATCGAGAGGGAGACGACATTTGACTGATTGAGTGATTCCACGATTGGCGTGCGGACTGGATCGGTGCGGTGGCCGCGCAGAATCGCCATCACGTTCCCGGAAAACCTGAAACACGCGCCTAGAAGCGCAAGGTCAATTGCGATATGGCAGCCGACGGTAGATACAGCCAAACCGCGGCGCCGCTCCGGGAACCAGGGACCGCCACCGCTGGCAGTATAGCCAGTTCCCCGGCCTGCGATCGCTTAATGGGCCGCTCCCCACCCTACCCTTGCCTCCTAGACGTCGCAGATCGTAATGGCCTGATTCAGGGACTCCAGCGGATTCCGCAGTGGCGAGTACTCATGCCCCAGATAGCCGGTGTAGTTCAGATCCACAATCGCCTGCGCGACTGCCCGATAGTTCAGCTCCTGGGTGTCGTCAATCTCGTGACGCCCAGGGTTGCCTGCCGTGTGGAAGTGGCCGATGTGCTGGATGTTGTCGCGGATGGTCCGAATGATGTCACCTTCCATGATCTGCATGTGATAGATGTCGAACAAAACCTTGACGCGGGGCGACCCCACCGCCTTGCAGATGTCGAAGCAGAACTTGCTGCGGTCTGCCTGGGCGTCGGGGTGATCCACCCGGCTATTGAACACTTCCAGGCAGATCGTAATGCCCCTGTCCTCCGCCAACCCCTTCACCTTTTTGAGAAACGTCGCGCTATTGTCGATCGCCTCGGCGTCAGACATACCCTGCCGCGTGGCGAAAGTCACGATGACGTTCGGCATCCCGCCGTCGGCGGCCTTGCCGATGTTCTCGATGATTTGCTTCTCACACTTCTCGTGGTTCTCTTTCTTGTTGATTCCGCTTGTGCCGCCCGACATCACGGAGATGAGTCCGTACTTCTTCAACGTCGGATAGTCGGGGCTACTCACCAGGTCCAATCCGGCCAACCCCAGGCGCGCCCCCTCCCGGCACATGTCTTCCATGGGCACGCCCTTCCCGAAACATCCCCGGGTCGCGGCCTGCTTCAACCGCCCCTTGCGCTTGATCTGCTGAGCCGCGGCCGTCGTGCCAACCCCAACCACGCCGGTGATTGCCGGCAGAAAAAGTCTGCGCGTCATCTCTGTCCTCCCTCTGCTCGAATCCCGCCCTGCGGCCAGCGGCTTCTCTGGGATCCACCGGACCGTGAGAACAGGTCGATTCTATCCGAATCTCTCAGCGGTGCCCAGCCACCAGATGGACGACTCTCGAAAATGACTTCCGATTTGGTTAACCGGCCGTGCCGAGATAGAAGAACCGCAACAGAAATAGCGCAGTCAGCAGATAGACGAGCCAGCTCACCTTCTTCCATTCGCCGCTGAAGACGCGGAGAAGCGTGTGGGCTGTGAACCCGAAGGCCAGGCCGTTGGCGATGGAGAACGTGAGCGGGATGGCGATGAGGGTGAGAAAGGCGGGGATGGAGACAACCGGGCTGGACCACTCGATTTCAGCGGCGTGGGAGAGCATCAGTGCGCCGACGATGATGAGCGCCGGTGCGGTGGCTGCCGAGGGGATGACGCCGAGGAGCGGCGCGATGAAGACAGCGATGCCGAACAACAGGCCGCAGACGATGGCCGTGATGCCGGTGCGCCCTCCGGCCACGACGCCCGCTGCGGATTCGATGTAGCTGACGACGGTGGAGGTACCGCAAAGCGCGCCGGTTGTGGTGGCGATGGCATCGGCAGTGAGAATACGGTTGACGCGGGGGATGTGGCCGTCGCGGTCAAAGAGACCGGCGCGGGTGCCGACGGCGACCAGCGTACCGATGTTGTCGAAGAGATCGACGAAAAGGAAGACGAAGACGATTTCGAGCAGGCCGAGATTCAGCGCGGCAGGGATGTCGAGTTGGAGAAACGTAGCGGAGAGGTCGGCGGGTGAATACGGCTGGGGGTTCCAGTGAACCAGGCCGGCGAGGGCGCCAACGAGAGTCGTACCGAGGATGCCGATCAGCATGGCGGCGCGCACGTTCCATGCCATCAGCGTGGCGATCAGGAGGAGGCCGGAGAGGGCGAGCAACGTGTGCGGCGAACGGAGATTGCCAAGCGTGAGGAGCGTGGCGGGATCGGCTCTGATGATGCCGGCGTTGCGGAAGCCGATGAAGGCGATGAAGAGGCCGATGCCGACGGCGACGGCGGAGTAGAGTTCACGCGGGATGGCCTCCAGAATAAGCTGGCGAATACCGGCGGCAGTGAGAATCAGGAAGATCACGCCGGAAAGAAAGACGGCGCCGAGCGCGGTCTGCCACGGCACCTTGAGGCCGATGCAGACGGAGTAGACGAAGTACGCATTGAGGCCCATGCCGGGGGCCAGCGCGATGGGATAGCGGGCCAGCGCGCCCATGAGCAGACAACCGATGGCGGAGGCGAGGCAGGTAGCCGCCGTGACAGCGGCCACGGGCATCCCGGCGTCGTGGAGGATGGAGGGGTTGACGAAGATGATGTAGGCCATCGTCACGAACGTGGTGAGGCCGGCTAGGATCTCCGTGCGCCAATCGGCGCCCAGTTCAGCGAAGAGGAAGTAGCGTTCGAGACGAGTGCGCACTCACGCATTCTACCGGCAGAGGGCTTCGAGGCGTGCGAAGGGCTTCCTGGCGTGGGGCGGATACTCGATGCGGCGGGCGTCCATCCATTGTTCCAGCAGGGTGCCAGTGTTCTTGGCGGCGGCGTCCGGGTCACTTTGGTAGGCGGGGTCTTTGTGCGCCTCTTCCAGCGTAATGAGCGTGAAGCCTCGCTCGCGGAGCAGGTCGATGAGCTTGGGCAGCATGACCGTTTGAAAGCCGCCCAGGTGGAGGAGCATGACGTGACGGATATCGCGTCCGTAGACGAGGCGGGCCATCTTCTGCCCGAGTTCGATGTACTCGGCGGCGGTGCTGATATAGCTGGATTTCAGCCAATCGATCGCAGGTTGGTCATTGCGGGCGAGGCAGCGGGCATAGGGCGCATTCCAGGCGTAGTCTTCGAAGTCGATAGTAGTCTGGGCGATTCGGTAGCCGTTCTGCTTCAAATAGGCGATGACGGCGTGGCGTTTCTCCAGAGTGTCGCCCTCGTGGAGAAACGGATAGCGAAACCAATGCCAGTTCTTGCCGCCCATCAGCGAGCGGAGAGCTGGTTCATTGGCCGCGATGTCCTGCTGGAAGTCCTGAAGGCTGGTGGCGGTCAAGTCCGGATGCGAATAGGTGTGGCTGCCGAGCGGGAAGCCGGCGTCGGTCCACACTTTTAGCACATCGGCCAACGCCGGGTCCTTGTCGAGTTTCTGCGCGTTGAGGAAGCCCCAGGCCGGCGGAGCCTTGGCGGCTTGCAGCGCCTGGATGATGTCCTTTGCGATGCTGACTCGGGTTGCGCCGGGCGGGAGCGCCCCGTGGGCTGGGAGATCGTCGAACGTGAGCGCCACCTGCTGCGCCGGAGCGCTGGCGGCGGCCAATAGGAGGATCAGCGCCCGGATCACGCCGGCGGCCTCACCACGTAGGCACGGACTGGAAAGGTCGCGCCGCCCTTCCAGGCGATCGGGACAGCGTGAAGGCGGCCACCCGAAACGGCGAGGGCGCCCAGATTGGTCATATGCTCGCAGATCGTAATACCGTGGCCGAGCAGAACGGTGTGGGCGGGGCGGCGCAGGTCTTCCATATTGTCGATGTTGACCGAATCAATGCCGACGAACACGGCGCCCTGCTGAGCGAGGAAGAGGCAGGCATCCTCCGTGAGATACGGATTGGGATCGAAGTAGGAATCGGATCCCCAGCGCGTGTCCCAACCGGTATGAACGAGAACGGCGTGGCCGCCGACCTCCAGGTCCTGAAAGACGTGCGGACCGATGCCGCGGCCGAAGTTGCGGCGGGCATCGACGTAGAGGAAGGGCAGGTCGGCTAGGTGGTCGAGTGGAAGCTGGGAGAGGTCCGGCGCGTCCGGGAATCGGTGATAGGGCGAATCGACGTAGGTGCCCGTATTGCCACAGAGATGCAGAGAAGCGATGAGGAAGGCCGCCTGATCCTTGTAGACGCGACTGGAGCCGGAGTGGTCGAAAAGCAGAACGGATTTGGGGCCTGGCAGGCCAGGGAAGGTCTTCATGCCTTCCACGATGGGGTGGCTGAGTTCGATAAATGACGACATGGAACAGGTCAGTGGGCGAGTGCTGCGATCTTTTCGTCGAGAAAGGCAAGCTCGCGGGCGAGTTGTTCGCGGAAGCGGGCGCTGCAAGCGGTCTGCATCTCGGCCTGGATTCGGGTCCGGCTGAGCATCAGGTTGTTGAGTTGGAGTTGCTGTTGCCGATCCTCCTCGGAGAGGGGGGTAGCTGGGGGAAGTGCTGGATTTCGGGAAGCGTCGTCAATCTGAGATTCGATCGACTTGCTCTCCCAACCTCGGGCCATACCTTTATTGTAGGCCCTTCACGGCTTCCATGCTTCGCGCTGCCAGGCCATGTCCCAAAACAGGTACTCATAGCGGGCACTGAGTGTGAACAGGCGCTGGGCCGAACGGCGGGCCTGGGGCGACGCGGTGCGGGCGGATTCATCGACGATGGCGAGCATCTCACGCACTGTGGCGGCGTAGGCGTCGCCCGAGTATTGATCGATCCAGCGCTGATAGTCCTTGTTCTTCGAGCCTCGGCGGACGAGGTCTCTGCCGACCTCGAGATAGATCCAATAGCAGGGCAGCATGGCGGCCAGCCCCTCGGTGAAACTGTTGAGCTGCACACTGGCAAGGAGGTGGTTGGTATAGGCGAGAGTGGTTGGCGCCTTTTCTGAGGCGGCGATGCGGGCGGGTGTGATGCCGTAGGAGGCGAGGATCCTGCCGTGCAGTTCCCGCTCCTCCTGGAGTGCGCCGGCGGCATGGCGGGAGAGCGTCTGGGCCCAGTCTTTGCGGGGCGAGCGGGTGGCGAGGATGTTCAGGGCTTGCGCGAAGGACCGGAGATAGAGCGTGTCCTGCATGAGATAGAACTCAAAGCTCTCGCGGGGCAGCGTGCCATCGGTGAGGCCGGTGAGGAAGGGGTGCTGGAGCGTCCTGGCGTAAATGGGTCGGATGGGCTCCCAGAGCTGCCGCGTGAACTCCTGAGCGGTCAGCGGCAGCAGCAGACAGAGCGCAACGAGGAGCTTCATTGGCCGAGGACCTCCCGGGCGCGCTCGAAGACGGCGCGGAGCATGGATTCGGTGAGCCTGCCGGTGGATGTATTTTGCTGGCTGGGGTGATAGGAACTGATCAACGTGATGCCAGCTTTGTGGACCTGGTTGTGGGCGAAATGAAAGCCGCCGCGGGGAAGGCCTTGGAGGCTGAGATAGTTGTCGAAGGCAAGGCGGCCGAGGGCAACGACCACGCGGACTTGCGGCATGAGCTGAAGTTCCCGCTGCAGCCACGGCCTGCAGGTGAGCACCTCTTCCGGCGATGGCTTGTTGTCGGGTGGCGCGCAACGGACAGAGGCGCTGACCCAGCAATCGTGAAGCACAAGGCCGTCACCGCGGTGCGTGGAGGCGGGCTGGTTGGCAAAGCCGGTCTGGTGGAGGGCGCGGAAGAGCCAGTCGCCGGAGCGATCGCCCGTGAAGACGCGGCCGGTGCGATTGGCGCCGTGCGCTCCTGGCGCCAGGCCGAGCAGGAAGAGGCGGGCGCGCGGATCGCCGAAGCCGGGGACAGGCCGGCCCCAGTACTCGTGATCAAGATACGCGCGGCGTTTGACCTGCGCCACATTCCGGCAATGCTCGCGCAAGCGCGGGCACCGCTCGCAGCCGGTGATGTCGCGCTCAAGTTGGATCAAACCGGTGGGCATTCTATTTGCGCTGGGCGAGGACGCCGGCCCCAGGAGCGAGTTCAACCTTGGTGGGCGGCACTCGCAGCTTCACGTGAACGGAAGCCGGCTCGGGTCCGGTGCGGAGCCATTGGACTATCGGCTTGGCCTGACCGGGCACTCGGATCTCAACCGGCACGTCGATACTGAATTCGTCGGCAGCGTTGGACTGGCGGACGGTTACTTCCAGATCGACATTGGGCGACTTCCCTTTGATCCGGGAGGAGAGTTCGAGTGTGGGAACTCCGGTGCCATAAACCCAGTTGTCGAAGAAGTTCACCAGATCATCGTCGGGCAATCCCTTGGGTGAGAACTCCGCGGCGATTTCGCGAAACTGCTCGGTGCTGATGGGTGCGTAGGCGTAGCGTTTGCGAATCTCGCCGAGCATGGAGAGGAATGCGTTGTCCCCCATGCGCCGGCGCAACATGTGCATGATCCAGGAGCCCTTACCGTACGTAATGAGGCGCCACGGGTCAATGCCGGTGAGCGTGTGCAGGCGCATACCCCAGGTGATGGGACCGGCTGATTCTGCTGTTTTGGTTTTCGATTCCGGCAGGGTAAGCCGGAGCTCGTTGCGATACTCCTCGAGCGCGGTCTCCAGCGCTCGGGCGCCTTTCCTCCTTTCCAGGATCATCAGCGCGGAGTAGTTGGCGAGCGCCTCCTGGAGCCAGTCATCGTGATAAGTGCCCGACGTCACAAGATTGCCCCACCACTGATGCGCGGTCTCGTGAGCGTAGAGAATCTCGGAGTAGAACGTGAAGTTGGTGGGAGTTTGCAGCGAAGCCGGCCGTTCCTTTTCGCTGAGAAAGGTGATTGTGGAGAGATAGAGGAGGCCTGGGAAGCCCTGCCCGAAGTTGCCGGGAATGGGCGAGGCCGTAAGCGTCCGCAGCGGCGGCGGGCCGAAGTGAGAGCTCATCCACTCCAGAGAAGACGTGATCTCGGCGGCGAGGGCTGACAGGCGAATTCGCGGATCCGGCACCGCCGGGGTGACGGACACAATGTCACCAACTCGACGTACTCCGGAGGTTCGCGTGGCCGGTCCGGGTTGGGGCAGCAGGACTTGCTGCGAGCGGGCCTGCAACCCAGGCTCCACCGAGCGGTTTGCATAGACCTGAACCAGGAAACCGGCGCGAGTGGTGTCGACGTGCTCATAGACGCCGACATTGAAGCCGGCCATGCGCACCGGGGCGGACGTGCGGCGGCGGGAGATGCGCCATTCACCCTCGATGGACTCCTCTGCGATATCTCCGGTCGCCACTACACTAAGCTCCTTTGGAACCCGGAAGGTGAGGTCGAAGTTCGAAAAATGGAAGCCGCGCGTGGGATACCAGTTCGTGCGGGCAGCCACAAAGTAGACATTGTTGCCCGCAGGCCGGATCACCTTGCCACTGTGCTGGAACTCAATTTCGTGGGACGTACCGGGGAGAAACGGCTGGGGCAGAATGATGAGAAAAGGGTCATTGGCGCGGTTGCCGATGAGTTTGGAGCGCATAGACTCCCGGCGAAATACCTCGACGGGCTGACCATCGACCCGGGCAGACGTCACCTCCATCTGAGGCGCCAACTCAAAGGCGAGCGCGCCGGAGAGGCGTTCGCGCACCTTGGCTGTTACGCGGGTGGAAACATTGAGGGTGAGATCTGGCTGGAGTTCTGCCTGGATGCGGTAGTTCTCCATGGTGGCGTCCTCGACCGCGACTGCGCGGCGGCTCTGCCGAAAACTGCGCGAGGGGAAACTGGCCCAGACATTGAAGCCGCCCACATGCTGATCGGAGACCTGACCCAGGATGATCTGCTCGGGCAACGTGGCATCGTGGAGCAGATCGAAGTTGCCGAGGGTCGCACCAGAGAACGCGGCATAGAAGACGCCATCGGACGGATCGTTGGCGAGTAGGTCGAGCACGAGCCGCACTTGAAAACTCTCGCAGAGGTTGCGGACAGTATCGCTAGTGAGCCCGGCCAGGAGAGCGCCCATCTCGGGGTTCGGCTTGGGAACGCCGGAGAGAATCTGCTTGAGCAAGGTATCCCCGGAGCCGTCGGAAAAGATGAAGACAGCCGAGCGGAAGTGCTCGTTCAGGTTGGGCGAACCAGTGGAGGCGGAAAGGGCAGCGCGCTCGCTACGGTTGGGGGGGCGCAGGAGGATCTCGGCATCGTCCCCGGCTTCGTTGCCGCTGAAGACGGCGGCGATCCGGCGTCCCTCGACAGGCTTGGCAAAGATCAGGAATCCGTCCGTCAGGTGGATATTGGCGTCCTCGCGCGGAATTTCGAGATCCCTGACACGGAAGCACGCCTCGGGATCGAGTGCAAGTTGGCGAAGCTGCGAGCCGAGCGCAGCCGCTGAATCGGCGGCAATCAGGGGCAGCGTCAACAGGATAAGGAGCAATCCACGGGTAGCCACGCCCTTAGTGTAAGGGTTCAGCGCGGCCTCAGGCAGCGACTCTAGAGTATTGCGACGAGTTTTCGGCAGTGAGCGGAAGCTTGCCTTGGTGACCCTCCGCCTGTAGTTCCACCTCAATCTGCTCGATTGGCTCGGGAAGCGGACATCGGAGTTGGTAGTGGCCGAATGTGGAGGCGATCAGGGTCTGCAAGCTGGAGGCAAGATCCTCGATCTCCGGGCAATGCAGGGAAAAGCCGCCAGTGTCGAGAGAGAGCCGATGGAAGGCCGAGGCCAGGGACTGGACTGCGCGGCCGGTAATGAGGGCGTGGAGCCGGATACCGCGTTCGCGCATGGTGGTGAGGAGACTGGCGACGCCAGCGGAATCGCAGCGTGATTCGGGGATCGCGTCGAGGACCAGAATCAGGTGTGAATCGCCGGCCGATGGATCGACGAGCGAAGCGAGGTGCTTGAGACTTTCGATCGGGTCAGCGGAGTGGGGAGCCGCGGTAAGGAGAGCAGTTGGATCGCTTTTAAACGCCTGCACAGGTTGGGGCTTGGGGGGCGCGCCGAATGAGAGAGGTTCGAGAGCAGCACCCTGGAAGTGGGACCCGGCCGATTCGAAATAGAGTGAGGCGGCGAACTGGTCCTGGGGGCGGCGCCACAGAGCAGCAGCGCGGAGAGCAGCCTCACAGAGGGGCAGGCGGTTGGCGTCCTCAGCGGGCGCGGTGGGGATCACGACACCAATAGCCAGACGGGCGGATGGCGGCACGAAATCGGCCTGGTAGTTCCAGATGGGTTGGCAATTGGCGCGGATTTGCCAGTCGGTCGGTTTCAGGATTGGCAGCGGGCCGGATTCCGCATCGAGAGCGACAAAGTGCGCATCGAGGCTGGAGTTCGATCCGGCGGCGCGGCGCAAACAAATCACACGAGTCTCCCTGCGGGTGGCAGCCATGGTGGCCTGGTTGATTCGAGCGATAGCGTGCAGAGCGTTGCGAACCACCATGGAGTCCTGATCCGGCCCGCGGCGCATCTGACGCAGAACGGGAAGGAACCGTGTATCGCCGGTGCGGCCCATGGCCCAGGTAGCGGCGGCGCGGAAGGGAGATTCGTGGTGCTGGGCGAGCCGAACCAGTCCGCTGACGCCGGAAGTGGCGCCCTGTAGGTAGAGCCCGACGAGGGCGTTGGCGACGACGCGGTGATGGCGGTCTTGCAGGCTGCGTTCGAAGCAGGCAAGCGAGGACGCGCCCTCCACAGACCACAGCGACTCAACAACGTTGGCGCGTACGCGGGGATCGGGGTCCTGCTCCAAGGTCTGGAACCAGTCCTGGGCGCGGGTAATGCGGCCCAACAAGAGCGCCATCCGCGCACGGATCTTGGGGTCCTCACTTTCACGAAGTGGAGCCAGCAAGGGTAGCAGGCAGAGCCCTCCGCTGAGGGCGTCCAGCAACCCAAGTAGGAACTCCGGATTGGGACGCGCGCGATCCGGCGGCGTTTTCGCCTCGGGCGCCTGACGAGCGATGCTGCGGTCAAACCGCGGGTCCATCCGCTGCGCCAGTTGGGCCACCACGCCGGCGGCGCCGCGATCTGAACTGGAAAGATCGCGCAACATCGGCACCAACATCCCGCGGGCGCTCAGCAGGGCGATGACGTAGCGCAGCTCCGGTGTATCGCGCGCACTGCCGAGCATCGCCGCCACCACCTGCTGAAACACAGCCGGTGACTCATCCAGCAACTCCCGGAGCCGGCGCCCCTGGTTCTGCGAGTTGGTGGAGAGCGCCTCAACCGCGTGACGAATTTGGGTAGCTATGTCGGCCACCTTAGGCTCATCGGCGGAATCGGCGCGACCTTGAGACTATTGACAATGCCTGCGACGGAGCCGGTTCGAACGTCGGGACGGGTCGGCCCTCGAGGCAACTCTTGCTTTGCCTTCCGGATGCGCGCGCGGAATAATGAGAGTCGCTTCGATGACCCGAAGGAGGCCAGGATGAATCGCAGAAACTTCGTCGCCGCTACTGCGGCAGCGGCCACAGCCGCCGGCACGGAAACCACTCTCGCCGCACAGGGCGGAACTCCCGTGCGGGACAAACCCCTGGGTGGCGACCACTGGGGGCCGCTGCACTATGATGCGGCCGAAAAGGCTCAGGTGGACGAGGTGGTGGACACCGGCGTCCCGTTCCGCTTCACTGGCCGCCGCGGCGTTGCGCCAGTGAAGGTGTCCACGTACGAGAGAGAGTTCGCAGCCAAGATCGGCGCCCGGTTCGCGCTGGCACTCAGTTCGGGAACAGCGGCGTTGGAATGCGCGATCTCGGCGCTGCAGATCGGGCCGGGTGACGAGGTGATCATGCCCGCCTGGACGTGGCACTCAGACTGCACGGCAGTGGTGCGAGCCGGCGCGCTGCCGGTCTTCGCCGAGATCGACGAGAGCTTCAACCTGGACCCCTCTGACATTGAGGCCCGCATCACGCCACAGACCAAGGCGATCATCGCGGTCCATCTGCAAGGCAATCCCGCGGACCTGAACCCCATTATGGCCATTGCGCGAAAGCACAAGCTGCGCGTGATTGAGGACTGCTCGCAGGCGGTTGGCGCCTCCTACAAAGGACGGCGCCTGGGCTCGATGGGGGACATCGGCACCTACAGCCACCAGGAGAGCAAGACCATCACCTCGGGCGAAGGCGGCACGCTGGTCTCGTCCGATCCCGAGCTCTTCGAGCGGGCAGTGCGTTTCCACGATGTCGGCAACATTTTCGCGCCGCACAAGGAGATGCTGGGCGAGGTCCGGCTAGCGCCGTTCGTGGGCACGAACTACCGCATGAGCGAATTCGCGGGCGGCGTGATGCTGGCACAGTTGCGAAAGCTCGACATGATCATCGGCGCCGTGCGCGCCAACTCAGCACCGGTGTACGGCAGCTTGCGGGAGATCCCGGGCTTGCGTTTCCGGCTGCGGCCGGATCCGTCCGGCGACCTCGCCTCGCCCGTATTCATCCGTTTCGACACGAAGGCGCAACGGGAGCGTTTCCTGGAGTTGATGAAGGCGGAGAACGTTCCGGCCGGCGGCCCGGGTGGCTCCGTGATCCTCCCGGTGCAGCCCTACATTGAGAACAAGATCACGGTGCATGCCGCGTGGCCAACCTGGACAACGCCGCGCGGAAAGGCGATCCGGTATGGCGCTGCGTCGTGCCCACGGACGATTGACATCCTGTCACGCTTCGCCGGTGTGGCCGTGGGACCTAAGTACAGCGCACAGGACACGCGAGATATCGTGGCTGCGGTGCGGAAGGCCTTTCCTGCCGCATTGCGAGCGTAAGGAGCAACTCCTATGCCATGGCGAATTCTGCTGGCGGTCCTGGTGCAGTGGGCCGTCTGGGGCGAGTTTCGCGCGGCGGCCGTCAAGGTCGACATCACGCCGGACCGGCCTCAATGGCTGCTGGGCTACGCGGCCCGGCAGTCCACCGGTGTTCACGATCCGCTGTTCCACAAGATCGTCGCGCTGGACGACGGCCGCACTCAGTTCTTCCTGGTGTCCACCGACATCGCGCTGTTCTCGCCTGCGTTTTACGATGAGTTCTGCGCGGAACTGAAGCAGCAGACCGGCATCGAGCGCAGCAACGTCTGGTGGTCCGCGACGCACACCCACTCGGCGCCGGAGTTGGGGCCTCCCGGTCTAGCGCGGGCGTTTCTGGCGGGCCGCTACGAGCACGAGCCCGATTGGGAGTACGCCCGCGAGGTAAAGCGCAAGCTGATCGCGGGCATTGTGGAGGCGCACTCAAAGCTAGCGCCGGCGCGGCTCAGCGTGGGCGTGACAACGTCCAACGCCAACATCAACCGGCGGGCACGGGACGTGGATGGGCGCATCTCGCTCGGACTGAATCCGGACGGCCCGGTGGACCGCCAGGTCGGCCTGA
Organism: Bryobacterales bacterium; assembly: GCA_016721425.1. Taxonomy (GTDB): domain Bacteria; phylum Acidobacteriota; class Terriglobia; order Bryobacterales; family Bryobacteraceae; genus Paludibaculum. Next base: position 118,989 of record JADKID010000009.1, read on the forward strand.
TTCGGCTGGACCGGTTGGACGGCTCGCCCATCGCACTGATCGCCAACTACGCCATGCACGGCACCGTGCTGGGCGGAAAGAACCAGTTGATCAGCGGCGATGCGCCGGGCATCGTGGCTGCCTACGTGGAGCAGAAACTGGGCGCGCCAATGCTCTTCCTCAACGGCGCCACTGGAGACATCGCTCCCATCTACAGCGTGTACGATGACTTCAAGCGGGTGCGCATCACGGAGTTCAACGTGCTGCTGGGCGACCGGATTGTCCAGGCGAGCCGGGCTCTGGCGCCGGCGGCGTCTCCAGTGAACTTGAAGGCCGGCGAGGTGATTGTCGAGACGCCGCTCCGGGCGGGGTTGCAGTGGCCGGAGGAGTTGGCCGCCTATCTCACCCCGGAATCGCAAGTGCGGCTGCCGGTCCGGTTCCTGCGTATCAACGCGGAGACGGAAGTGTGGGCGGCGCCACTGGAGCTCTTCTGTGAAATCGCGATGGACGTGCGCCGGCAATCGCCCGCCGCGAACACGTTCTACTTTGGCTACACAAACGGCTGGCTGGGCTACCTGCCGACGGGAAAGGCGTTTCCCGAGGGTGGCTATGAAACCACTGTGACGCCGTTCACGCCCGAAGCCGAGGCAGCGTTGAAAACGGCCGTGCTGTCATGGATGCGCTCGAAGCCATGACGGCCCCCGCACCACGGGTCCTCTCGATCGACATCTTTCGCGGCCTCACGATGCTGGTGATGATCTTCGTGAACGATCTTGCCGGCGTGCAGGGGTTGCCCTGGTGGACGTATCACATGCCGCAGGGCGTCAACGGCATGACCTATGTGGACGTGGTATTCCCCGCCTTTCTGTTCATCGTGGGCATGACCATTCCCCTCTCGGTGGAGCGGCGGCTGCAACAGGATGGCTCGCAGTGGAAACTGTGGCGCCACATCCTGCTGCGCTTTGCCGGCCTCGCGATTCTCGGCATCTTCATCGCCAACACCAGCAAGGTAGATCCGCGATTATCCGGCGTCAACGTCGAGGCGTGGAGCCTTGTCGGCTTCGTTGGCGCACTCCTGCTGTGGAATGTCTACGCCGAGCCCTCGGGTACGCGGACAATCCTATTCAAATGCGCTGGCTTTGTGATGCTGTTCGCGATGCTCTCCATATTTCGGCGAGCGGCAACTGGCGGGCAGACTGTGTGGCTGGACTTCTCCTACTGGGAGATCCTGGGCCTGATCGCGAAGGCGTACCTGGCAGTCTGCATCTTGTATGTGCCGCTGCGGAGGTGGCGCTGGGCGCCGTTGGTGCTGCTGACCTTGCTGTGTGCGCTGAACGTAGCGTCGCGCATGGGCCTTGCCCCCATCCTCAGGCAGCTACCCTTCTGGGTTTGGCCGTTCGGCCGGGGAGACTTGGCGTCCATCACGTTGGCAGGGATCGTGGCCTCGCAGATATTCCTGACCGGCTCGTTCGCGAAGACGGTCCGGCAACAAGCCGTGTGGGCGGCGGGCTACGCGGCGGTACTGGTGATTGCGGGCTGGCTCTTTGTCGGATTGGGCGTCGCGAAGAACGCTGGGACCCCGTCCTGGTGCCTGTGGTCTTCCGCGATCAGCGTCCTGCTGTTTCTCGGGCTGTACTGGGGAGTGGATGTGAAGGGCAGGTCGGCGTGGGCGAGGTTTGCACGGCCCGCCGGGGCAAACACGCTTCTCACGTATCTGCTGCCCGACATCTTCTACGCGGCTTTCGGCCTGTCCTATGCGCCTGCGTGGCTCGGCTCCGGCTTACCCGGCGCAGCTCGATCCTTGGGGTTTACGGCCGTGATGCTGGGCGTGGCAGCGCTGCTGACTCGCTGGAGAGTCCGGCTGCAACTCTGATTGCGGCGAGCATGGCATGAGCGCCGCGGCGGTCACGCACTTGCTGCCTTCTGCGGACACCCGGTTGCTGCGTCCCGCAGCCCCCGCTCCCTGGCGGAAACTCAGGCTGTTTCAGCACGCTCACCGGTCTTCCGCGCCATCCACCGGAGATGCTCGGGTCAGGCCGACGCGGCGTTGGCCCCTGCGAGGTACAGGCTCCCAGTTACGATGAGGAAGCTGTTTCCCGAACGATCCGCACCGGCCCCAGCAGGCCGCTTACCGCGTCCCCGTGCGAGAACGAATCCGGCCATCGGGCATACGCCGTATTGGTGACATCGATCCAGATCTCGTTCTTCCCTGCCTTCGCCGCAGACGTGATGTCCCACAGATACGGCGGGTGGATCCGCGTCCCGATGCGCTGCCCGTTCACATACAAATCAGCCACCTCCTCCACCCTCCCGGCGTCGAGGCCGATGGCGCCGCCCACTTCCTTCAGCTCAAACGCGCCCCGATAACGGACGGTCCCCGCGTATGAGCTCATTCCCGGCCAAGTCCGCCAATCCTGCAAGGCGGTGCGCGGCCCGATCCGTTCGAACTTTTCGCCCGTATCATCCATAGCTTTGCTGAGCTCCCACTCCGCTGCCACCGGCTCGGACCAGCGATATGCCGGCATGCGGTTCACTTTGGGCGGAGTAGCCGTCAGGTGGAGAGCCCAGAGGCCATACGCGGGAATCCGAACATCAATCGCCAACCCGCTGCCTGCCCGCGCATAGGCGACTTTGAAACGCTGCCCGGTGGACACATCGAGCAACGCAGCATGGGGCGGCGACTCGCGGAGCTTCACTCGCACCGCCACCTCACCTTGTAGCGAGCGATTATGCAGCAGCAACCAATCGCCGTCCTTTCCCTTGCGGAGCGCCACCATCAAGGAGGGATCAGTTCTGCTGAGCTGAATATTGCGCTGGCCAACCTGGGCGGGCAGTTCCGGAGTCGTCGTCAGGACCACATTCTTCGCAGTCTTCAGCTGGATGACGGCCAGCCTTACCGCCTCATCTTCCCGCCCATCCACGGACGCAACCGGCCACGCCTCCAGCACGACGACGCGCACACCGACTCTGGCCAATTCCACCAGGCGTTCGGCCACGTAAGCCGGCACATACTGCACGGATGGAAGGATCACGGAGCGCAAGGCCTGGCCGTTGACCCGCCATGCACCGCCGCCCACATCAAGCTTCTGCTGCAGCGCCTCATACGGCAGCACCACGGATGAGACCTGATTCGTCTCCAGCGTCCGGACGACGGGGCCCACGTTTTGCGCCTGGCCCACCCACGCCGACTCTGCCGTGTAGAGAACGGCGGCATCGTAGACAGCGTCGGTACTCGCAACCACCTGCTGAATCACGGCGAACTGCCGGGTCCATTCTCCGTAATGCCGCCACTGCGGGTTGCCGCTCATGCGGTTGAAGTGCGCTGGACAGTCCGGATCGTTGTACTTCATCGTGAAGGCGTGCGGCGAGATCACGGCGATGCCGTTGACGATATGCCAATCGCCCACCCACTTGAGCATGCGCATCCCCTGGCTCCACCCGTAAGCGCCGAAGGCCTCTGAGAAGATCTCGCGCGTCCCCTGGAGTAGGGCCGCCCCACGCGCCATGGCCGGCAGACCAAACTGGAAATGCTCCTGATCCCACTTCGTGCCGCCGCGAGGCTGCCATGCCACATGGCCGGCATCCACGCCGGGCATCACCTGATAGCCCACGACATCGATGCCGGGCATATCAAGGTACCTAATGCTGCGGAACCAGTGCCCTGGCCCATAGCCGAGCTGGTGATCGGCATGATTGTCCTCCACCAGGTGGCCGATGAAACGGACACCGTGGCGGCGGCACCATTCCTGCTGCGGCTGAAAAAAGTGCTCAGCAAAAGCGCGCGAGCAGACATCCATGAAATCGAATCGGACCTGCCGCCCGCGAGGCCCAAGGTCGTACCACAGCGCCGGAAGCCACGGGACCAGGTCGTACTGCTTCCAACGCCGGAATGTAGCAGCCAGTACGGGAGACCACGGCATGGGCATCCCGGGCGTGCCGGGCAGGCTCTCGTATGATGTGACATTCCGGAAGCCCGTCTCGTCGCTGAAGAAACCCTGAATCGTCTTGCCGAAATGCGCCTCGAAGTGCCGGAACGTCTCGTCGTGCGTCAGGCGGAGAAACTCCGCCGTGGCCGCCGGGTTCATCACGTCGATCATGTTCTTCATCGTCCAGCCCGGCGCTGGTTCATGAACCCGGACGACGCTCCAGACGATCCGCCATTCGCCCTCCGGCTTCCTCCATCGCACCTTGGTGGAGCCGTCCTTGGGGGTGACGTCCACCGGGTCCTGCCGCCTGCCAATGGCCGCGGCCGATAGCAGGCGCTCGCCGGACTGCAGTGGGGCGGGTATCTCCCACTCACCGGCGGCTGCCGGACCGTCCAACGCGATGGATCGCCCTTCCACCGTGTGCAGAGCGAATTCGGGATGGTTCTGGACGACCCTTCCGCCGGCCACCCCGCTCGGGTACATCCACTCGTCGAAGATCCACACCGAGAGCCCCAAGCGCTGGGCCTCGTCCAGGGCTGCGCCTAGATCGGACCACCATCGCGGCCCCAGGTAGTCGGGATGGGGACGCGACTCCCACACGAATCCGGTATTGCCTGAGTCCGAGACCTCGCGGACCGCCTTGCGGATCACTTCCTCAGGCTGTCCCTGGGTCCACAGCAACGGGACCAGGGGGGCCCGCGGAATCCGGTTCTCCGTCTGCATCTTCGCGCCATGCCGCGTCTCCTGCGCGAACCCCGCCGTCGCCGCTGCGCCCAATAAGCTCCGCCGTGTCAGTTGCATGGACCCTCTCAAAACTGGTTGAAGTCGGTCGCCCAGCGGAACGCTTCCACATGCCGGCCATTCCGCCTGAGGATCATCCCTTCCAACTCCGCGCGCGCCTTGCTCTTGTCCGCTGGCGTCCAGGTCGGACTGTACTTGTGGACCCCGGGTTCAAACTGCGACACATGCGCCAGCCCGGCCTCCAACTTCTTCTCCAGCACTGGCTCGATGTCCACGTAGAGATTGGCATCCTTCTCCAGAACGTAAAAGAACAGATAAGCCGGCACGCGCCACGGCTCCAGCCCCAACTGCAGCTTGTGATTCGGGAAGTACAGGTGCCACTCCGCCGCACGGATGGCGTCCAACGTGTTCATCGCCGCCATTCGATGGTCCGACTTGTGCCAGCGCACCGAATCCGCGCCCGGGTCCACCGTCATCACAATGTCCGGACGGTATCGGCGAATGACCTCCGTGGCCTGTTCCACCAGCCTCCTGCTGTCTACGTACTCCAGCATTCCATCGTGGTGGCCCAGCCAGATCAGATTCTCCTTGGGGATGCCGATGACACGGTTGCCTTCCTCTTCCTCGGCTTTCCGGATCCGCGCCAGCCGCTCGCTAGTCATCTCCGGGTCATACGACCCTTTGTCGTCATTGGTGTAGATCACCACCCGCACCGTGTTGCCCTGCTGCACCAGCCGGGCCAGAGTGCCGCCGCAACAAAAAGCGTCGTCATCCGGGTGCGGCGTAAACAACAACACCGCCTTGCCCCGGATGTCCTCAATCCGCGGCACGCTTTGCCCATAGAGACCAACGGCCAAGGCGAGACAGATACCAAGTCTAGTGACCATGGAATTCAGAATACGCGACCACACAACTTCGCACGTTGCCGGCGCTGAAGACGTGCGGCCCATCGCACGCTACTCCGGCGAAGGCGACGGACCTAGCCGCGGCCAGCGAGCTTTGGCCCAGCTGTCCTTCCAGCGCTGATCCGGCTTTGTGCGGCACGGGACGGCTCGTGGGACGGGGCAAACTGGAGCGGAAGGCATCGGCGCAAAAGGCCTGCCAGCCGCCAGCGAAGAAAGCCCTGATGTTTTGGAACGGTTCGGACGATAGACAGAGTGATGTTGATGAGCGAGGCCGAAGTATCGATGCTGAGCGAGGCCGAAGTCATCGGCCTGCGGATAGAAACCCGCGCGTGGAGCAGAGAGATCCGGCGGTGCATGATCGAGCTGGTGAACAACCGGATTGCCAAGCGGATCACGCACGAAGAGTACATTGCCAGCCGGGCCGCTGCCTTGGACGAACGCGCCGAGTGTGACCGCAGAACCGCGCTACTCAACCGGTAACCCCGGCGACCACTCGATGGTTCCACTGTCCTATCCTGCCGTCCCGCGCCCTACGAATCGCCCTGCGAAGCTGAGGGTGAAGGCGAGGGGCATGATAGAATTTCCGTTTCCGGAGATTCCGGCCTGATGGGTGGATTCGATAGGGCCTCTCCGGCATGGCGGCAGGCAGTCTTGGGCAGCAACGAGGTATCAGCGTGCGGCGATCTGTGTTGGTGAGCTTCTGTGCGGGGATGCTGGGTTGCTGCACGGCATTGTGGGGACAATCGGCGACAACCGGAGCGTTGGAAGGCGCCGTGCGGGATTCGGCCGGCGCAGCCGTGGCGGGGGCATTGGTGACGTTGGTAAATCCGGCGACGGATCAGACACAGCGCGCAGTCTCCGATGAACGCGGGGGCTACCGGTATTCGATGCTCACGCCGGCGACATACAGCGTGACGATCGGGGCGGCAGGGTTCAAAACGGCCCGGCTGGATCAGTTGACCGTGAGTATCTCCGAAGTGCCGATCCTGGACGCCGTGCTGGAACCGGGCGACCCCGCTGAGACGATGGCATGCCAGTGCAAGCTCAACACCTCCGCGCCCTCCACCGGCACGCTCGTGGACCAGAAGACGATCACGGCCGTACCTCTCAACACGCGAAATTTTACGCAGGTGCTTTCGATGTCGTCAGGTTCGGCCGCCGACGTGAATAACGCTGGGACTTTGGGCCGGGGCACCTCCAGCGTAAACGTCAACGGGAATACCACCGCCGGAGCCTATACAATCGACGGAGCGTACTCACCCAGCACCGTGCCGAATCCGGACACGATCTCCGAGTTCAAAATTCAGACCTCACAATACGACGCCGGGTTCGGCGCCATGGTGCCGAGCACCAATCTCATGACGCGCCATGGGCAGAACGACGTGCACGGCAATCTCTGGGAGTTCCTGCGGAACGACGTGCTCAACGCCAACGCCTTCTTCCGCAACGCAACCGGCCAGCCCAAGCCGAACCTGAAGCAAAACCAGTTTGGAGCCACACTGGGCGGAGCGGCCCGGCGCAACAAGTGGTTCTACTTCGGGTCGTATCAGGGAACGCGGCAGCTGAACGGCTTGGATCCAACCTCGGTCGCAAACCCGATCCTGCCTCCGCTGGGGGGGGACCGGTCCGCCACGGCGCTGGCGGCGCAGTTCTGCCCGGGCAACCATCCTGGCGCGGAGGCGCGCTACCTGACTTTTGCGGGCGGGCGGCAGCTGGACTGCGGAAACCGGAATACCTCCACAACGGCTGCCATCAGCCCGGTGGCGCTACGAATGCTGCAAGCAAAGGCCGCTGACGGCACATTTCTGATTCCAACCCCGCAGACACTGATCACATCCGGAAGCAACGCCGGCCTCGGCTTCTCTTCCTACAGCATGCCGTCCAAGTACAACGAAAACCACTGGATCGCCAATAGCGATTACGTGGTAAACGCAAAGCACACTCTGTCGGGGCGGCTCTTCACGGCCACAGTGGATCAGTTGAGGTCGTTTGGTTCGCCGGGCGGCTACCCCGGAGCGCCCGTGGTGCCGGGTTGGGGCGCGCCCCAGGCACTACAGGCAACGGACGTCGCGACGAGTCTGAAGCTGACCTCCACCCTGACCGCCAACGTCGTGAATGAAGCAACCATGGCCTTCACGCGCAACAACACAAATGCCGTAGGGGTGGGCTTCCCCATGGCGGCAGACTTCGGCATCACCGCGGTGGATCCGCTGTTCCCCCACCCGCCCGAGGTCACCGTGCTGGGGCCTCTCGGCACGTTCCGCCTGTTCGGCACAAATCCGAATGACAACCATTTCCAGACGGTCACCTACACCTGGGCCGACAATCTCTCCTGGGTGCGCGGCAAGCAGCGCATCCGCGCCGGCGGCTCGTTCCTTACCCAGTACAACGGACGTGCCGATACCGGCGGCGCCCGCGGCAAGATCGCGTTCCAGACTTTTGCGGACTTCCTGATTGGACAAAGCGCCGCGGAAAACCTAAGCCCAGCCGGCCGCAGCAATATCCAGACTGTCCAGGCGAGTGAGGGGGTAGGGCCGTTCGGCGAAGTCGAGTACCGCTACCGGCGTTACTATGGCTCGGCCTACGTGCAGGACGATATCAAACTCAACCCGCGCCTGACCCTCAACCTGGGGCTGCGCTGGGAATACATTGGACCATCCTCCGACACTGCCGGCACCATCGGCAATGTCTGGCCGTCGCTGCTCAGGCAGGCGGCCATCCCTCCCACCGGGGGAACGCTGTTGGGCAATACGGTGGCGTCGAACTACGACCCGAATCTGGTCAATCCCTACACCGGCAAGCCATTCGGCCCCCCGCCCAACGGAGTGCTGATCCGGGAGCGCAACAGCTTCTATGAGAACGGGACGCCGCGCGATTCGTTCGCTCCGCGAGCGGGCTTCGCCTGGCAGCCATTCGGCGCCTCCGGCCGGATGGTGATCGGCGGCGGATATGGGTGGTTCAACCAAACTCCGGCGTTCAGTGGAAATGCGGGCTCTGCGCCACTGTTTACCTCAGCGCCGTTCGCCCAGAGTTTCACCAACACAGACGCCAGCAACAGCGCCTCCAACTGGCAGCAACCGTTCCCCGCCACCACCTTGGGATTTGTGCCGCGCACTCTCACGTCGCAGTTGTCTGACCGTGTCGCTGGTCCGCTCTTCCAGATCCCGCGGCTCCAGCAGTGGAACCTCACTGTAAAGTGGAAACTGCTGCGCAGTTCGTCGCTAGACCTCGGCTACGTGGGCTCCAAAGGGAGCCGCCTGCTGATGGCGCACGGGCTCAATCAACCACTGCTGGCCAGCGCCGCCAGTCCCGTCAACTGCGGCTTCGATGGAGTGGCAGGGAGTTGCATCACCACCAACACTTCCAAGAATGCGAAGCAACGCGTCCCCATTCTGGGCGAGACGCCCACTGCTCTTCTGGCCAGCGATTTCTCTGGCCGGTCTGCCTACCACAGCATGCAGACCACGTTCCGCAGCCAGGTCGCGCGGGCGCTCACCTTTCAGGCTGCCTACACGTATTCCAAGGCAATGAGCAATACCGTCGTCTACAACGACCAAAACCGGCTGGATCTCGCCAACGGGCGAACGGGGTTCGACCGCACCCACCGCGTCATCGCCAATTTCGACTATCAATTACCATCCGTTGCCGCGCGAAAGGGATGGATGGGCGGTCTATTGCGGGGTTGGTCCACTGCCGGCATTGTCATCATCCAGAGTGGATTGCCCATGACGTTAACTGATCCCAGTGGCGGAGCGGTCTTCGGGCGCGCCGGGACATCGACAGTCACGATGTGCCCTGGCGCGGCCTACCAGGAATTGGCGACAGCAGGTGGGGTTTCCGAGCGACTGGGACATTGGATCAACCCTGCGGCCATCTGCAGCGCGCCAGCCATCGGCGCCGATGGCGCCACCGGCTACGGCAACGCCGGCGTCAGCATCATGAACGGACCCGGCCAGTTGAACACCGACTTTTCCATCGGTAAGCGCAGCCGCATCGGGGGCCTGCGGGAAGACGCAGAGCTGGCCTTCCGCGTGGAATTCTACAATGCCCTCAACATGGCCCAGTTCGCCAATCCCGGCGTTACCCTGGGCACCGCCAGCTTCGGCGTCATCACGCAGACCTCCGTTGCGCCGCGGCTCATTCAATTTGGGCTAAAATACCTGTTCTGATGATCTTTTTCCCCTTGGCACTCCTCCTGGCCGCCGGCCAGTTCACCCCGGCCAACCCGGAGTGGAATCAGCCGGTGGCGCCATTCCGGATCGCCGGCAACCTCTATTACGTCGGAGCATCCGGCGTCTCCTCCTTCCTGATCACCACGCCCGAAGGGCACTATCTGCTGGACACTGGATTCAGTGAGACCGTGCCCCAGATCGAGGCCAACATACAAAAGCTCGGCTTCCGCCTCTCCGATGTGCGCTTTCTGCTCATCAGCCACGGCCACTACGATCACATCGCCGGGGTGGCATCCCTCAAGGCGCGAACCAAGGCCAAGCTCTTGGCAAATCCAGCCGAGGCCCCCCTGCTCCAGCGCGGCGGCAAGGGCGATTTTGCGTTCGCAGACCGATTCCCCTACCCGCCCGTCACGCCGGATCGGATGCTCCACGATGGCGAGCAGATCAGCCTGGGCGGCACGGTCATGACCGCCCATTTCACCCCCGGCCACACCAAAGGTTGCACCTCCTGGACCACCACCGTGAAGGAGGACGGCAAAGACCTGCGCGTGGTAATCCCGTGCAGCGTCTCCGCCCCCGGCTATCAACTCGTGAACAACCCGAAGTACCCGGAAATTCAGAAAGACTTCGCAGCCAGCATCGCCAAGCTTCGCGCCCTGCCCTCCGACATCTTTGTCAGCCCGCACGGCTGGGACTTCGATTTGGAGGGAAAGGTCAAGGCGCGGGCGGCTGTTCCAACCCGCAATCCCTTCATCGATCCCAAAGGCCTGCCGCGCTACCTCGACAAGAGCGAAGCCGCCATCCGCGAGGCACTCGCCAAGCAACAGCGCCGCTAACGCCCCCGCGAGTTCCAGATGCGCAGCTTGGCATGAGTGGCGCTCTGCTCCAGGATCTCCACATTCCATCCGTACTGGCCGCCCACGCTGGCGGGATCGCCGGCGCCGCCATCCGTTTCGAGCTTCTGCCCCGTAAACCCGCAGTAGTAAGTGCCAGCCGTGAAATTGGCCGTACAGCCAAACAGGAAATCGTCGCCCGCCCGATAGCCCGGCGCACGCACCGGGTAAGAGATCGTTGACGGCATCACGGCGCTGGCGTTCCAATCAGCAGTCATCCAGCGCAGCGGCGATGGATCCTTCGGAGAAGGACTCACCATCTCCAACCCGGGATAGTAGCTCGCCGAGTCGCTGAAAACCGGCACGCCCGGACGGCCTTGCACGGCCACCAGCTTGTCTCCACTCTGATAGAAAAAGGCGCGAGTGGCATCCAGGCTGAAAGGCGCATCACGCACCTGCGCCCGATCCGCAAAATCGGCTGCCTCGTTGGCGAAACCGCCCTTCACCAGATAGCTGTGGCGATAGGGCGCCGGATGCGCGTCCATCGCCAACAAGTAGCCCTTCGGCCCGAAGCTCGGCGCATGGAACAGATGCTTCCAAACATCATTGTTGGTGTAGCGCCCGTTCTGATACCACACCAGCATGCCCGTATTCAGCGGACCGGGCGACCACTTTGGATCCGCCAGGGCACGGTCAAAGCCGCCTTCCGAGCCCGTATTGCGCCACTGAAAATAGAACGAGTGGCTGTAGAGGATCGAGCCGTCGTTGCGCTCCCACGAACCGGCATAATCCCAGCCTTCTCCACCGGCCTCGGCATCGTCGGCAAACACCTGCGCATCGCCGGCCGTCACCACGATGTTGTCCAAAAACGGGCCGTCCATGTTGTAGGCCGTATCGGTGAAGTAGACGAAGCGCACAATGACCGATTGGCCCGCCAAGGGCGTGAGGTCGAATCGTTCCGTGTGCCGGGCCGGATACCCGTCGCTGGTCCCGGTGAAGCCCTGCATCCCCGTAGCGCAAAGGTCGTTGGGCAGCAACCCGATCGCCGACCAGCCGCCCACCATGGCGCACGTGGTGTGCTCGTTGGCCAGCGTAGTCCACGTGCCGCCGGCATCAGTGGACGCCTCCACCATCAGCAGATCCCAGCCCTCCTCAATCTCATACGCCACGTCAAACGCTAGGGTCGCGGGCTGGTCCGGCGGCAGTTGAAATGGCGTCTTCAGGGTCATCGACGACAATTGAGCGTCACGCTGCCCGCCCCACCATTGGAATCCACCGGCCGGCTCCACGGTGAGCCGCCCCGTACCCACCGGCAACTGGATCTGGACCCCGCGATAGACGTTTTCGCCCGGCTGGAAGTTGCTGGTCTGCCCCAGCGTCACGAAGTACTCCTGGGCTGGGTCGTTAACAATCAAGGGTTGCAGCCAGCCGAAACGGTCCAGATGCAGTGCATCAAACATGGCCGGCGTCGTGCCCGCCGGATTGCCAACCCAACTGTCCGACATAAGCGTCCACGAACTGGCGCTCTCGCCGCCGGTCCCCGCAATATTGTAGACATCGTCGGCGCCGATATTGTGGGCATACTCGTGCGCAATCACCCCGAGCGCAGCGTTCTCGGGAAGCACTATGTAAGGACCTGCGGCCACGCCGTCCACGACCGAATAGGGCGCGCTCAGGGACGCGGAACTCGACCACAACGTGGCCTCGCCATAGTTGGTACGATTCAGCAAAATCGCCGAATCCTCCTCGCCCAAACCGGCGTGGACGAGGAAGAGATGATCGATCAAACCGTCGCCGTCCGCATCGAACTGCTTCCAGTCCAGATCCGGATACGCGCTCTTCACCGCCTCCAGCGCGTCAATGACAAACGAGTTGCCGTTACCCGCGCCGGGAATTCCGCCGTCCGTCTCGCCGGACGACGAGCCGCTCCGCCGGCCCGGGCAGGGCTCGGCGCCATACCACCAGACCGAATGGGGCACCTTCACCCAGCCGATCACCTCGCCTTCCACGTCATACAGACCGCCCGAGGCGTCCAGGTAGTAGTTGCGCAGCGAAAACCCCGTCGCGTCACTGTCCATCGCGCTGCCGTCCTGGCGCTTGTACTGAAATTGCAGCCCGTTCCCAAAGATCATCTGCCGGTAATATTCCTGTGTGAAGTCCTCGGCCCAGGCAAGTGAACCGGAGGCGTCCGAGGCGGAACGTGGCCGCTCGATCGCATTGTGCAGCGGGCCTGCGTAAGTGAAACTGGTCGGGCCGCTGATCTTGCGCTTCTCAACAATTCGGCTGCAATCGCCAACCGTGCCAGTCCACTCCGATGTGTCGGCAATCCCAAACGGATCCCAGCGGGAACGCTCCTCCCCGCTCGGGATGAACTCGAACGTGTCCGTGCCGCCAAACTCGACCAGCAGCACCAGCAGGCGCGCCGTGCCCTGAATGGGAGCAATCTCTGCGGCACGGGGCGCCTTCTTCATGCCGGCCGCCGCGGCGGCACGCTCGAGCAGATGGCGTTTGGCAATGGGATTGGGCTTATCGATCGGACCCTGGGCGGAGAGGACACAACCAGCCACCGTCAGCGAGAAGAGAACGCACTTCATGAACTCCTCCGTAGCACGGCCAGACGCCGCGCCGGCTTCATAATACGCCAAACACCCCAGGAATGGGAGGGGCTACCGGCCCGTCTTCGGCACGCCGGCAGCACGTTGCAGTTCCAGATACCCGGGCGCCGGAGTCTCCTGATAGGCGGCATACTTCTCCGCACGCTCGGCCAATATCGTCGCCAGAGTGTTGCCATCCGGCGCCTGATACTCCGCCGGAACTCCGTGAGCCAGGAAGAAGAGCGCCAGTTCCCAGTCCTGCATATACGCCGCGTTCATCAGGGCCGACCACTGCGGACGGTCCCGGCGATTGTTCCGAGCCTGCAGATCTACTCCGTGCGCGGCCAGCAGCTTCAGCTTCTCCGGGCCATGCCAGGCGTTCGTGATGTGAATCAGCGGCAGCCCGTCCCGATCCGGAACATTGGGATCAGCGCCGGCATCCAGTACAAGCTGCAGCAATGCCACAGTTCCCGGCGTGTTGCCTCCCAGGATGGCGGCCAATAGAAGCTCGCCGGGACGCGTTGGATCGGCAGTGAGCGGCGCGCCGTGGGCCAGCAGCATGCCAACCAGCGCCACGCCTTGATCCCCGCTGTAATCGTCCAGCACCGCTCGGATCGCGTGTCCCAACAGAGTGGCGTCCGAATTGTTCCGCGCTTGCCAGTCGATCTGCCCGCCCTGAGCCAACAGCGCGGCCAGCGCACCCTGATCCCGCTTGTCGATGGCATGAGCCAAAGCCGTGAGCCTCGGATCGGCAAAATCACCGGCCACGGCCACTCTCCGGCGGTCGCCCGCGTTGTTGATCGTATTGTTGACCCATAGCCCCCCACCCACAAGAAACGGGAGGGCAACCACGAGCAACGCGGCCCCCTGCACCACCTTCGACGACGAGCCCTGCCCCCAGAAAAGCAGTCCGCCCGCGATGAGCACCAGGGGCAGCAGCACGATCCCGTATCCGGTGGCGACACCACGTCCGGCGGCATCGTTCCCGGCGTTCTTAGTGATTAACAGATAGGCCACAAGGATCAGTTCGACGGCGAAACAGATCCATCCGGCGGCGAATGCGAGTTTCATTGGCACCTAGTCCATCAGTTGACGTTGAATGTACTGCCAGACTTCCAGTTCCGGCGGGCGGTGCGGATACGTGTCGCGGCGCGACTCCCAGTCAAAGAACTTGCGCAGACAATCCAGCATCGCTTGACCCGTGGGATAGGTGACCTTCCCGGTCTCCTCGCCGTAGGTGGTTTGGAAGAACGAGCTGCCTCGAAAGAAGAGAATCGACCCGCCCTCCTTGTGCGCCCGGCGAAACACCTTGCCGGCGCGGAGCGAATCCAGCACAGCCTTCTGGATGGCGGCGATCGGCGCGGGATCTTCCACCGCGGCGGCAGCCGCCGATTCCAGATCGAGGCACTCCTGCTTCCGCTGGACGTACAACTCGGGCTCGGCAGAGGCCCATTCGACCTCCCCCTCGGCAATCGTCAACTGGGCGCTCCAGTATTCGTACGCCCGGTTGGTCTCGCGCACGAAGGTCTCTTCCGCCACCCACTGGCGCGGCGCAGTGCTATCCAACTGCAGCGAATAGAGGTTCCGGAACCCGATCACCGCCTCGAAACGCAAACGGATGCCGCACTTCCGATTGCCCGTATCGGAGCTCCCTGCATAGGTCGGGCCCTCCACATCGCCATCGTCGCGATGCAGCAGGGTGCCCGTCATCTTTTCAATCAGATGCCTGACAGCAAATGGGTTCTGGTCGTGCCAAAAATAGAACTGGCGGTGGTCCAGCCACTCGCCTTTGTGGTTCCCGGACATGTTCTCACGTTCCGGCAGACCGCCGCCTAGAGTTTCTTCTCCAGATAGGCCCGGATCTCGTTGTCGCTGATCATGCCGCTCGCGCCCAGCGCGTAGGCGCAGTGCATCTCCAGCACTCCGCCCTCCAGCACCACGCTGCGCTCTTCCGGCGTGGCCACGTTCTTGAGCTTCACCTTCTTCACGGCGTCCCGCACGGCTTCTTTGCCCATATCGTCCTGGCAGATCATGCGCAGGGCCATGTTCAGCCGATGGCACGAGAGGTTATCCATGAAATTCAGGGCCGTGCCGTCGTCTCCGAAACTCGCCCAGTCGATCTCATACGGGATCGCCGCGCCGCAGATCTCTTCAATCTCCTTGACGCGTCCCGGCAACACTTCTTCTTCCAGTTCCTTGATCTTGCGGCGCTCTGCCAGTCCCATTGAATGTCTCCTCCTGCTGGTGACAGGAGACAACTCTAGCATAGAAGCCGGCGCTCAGCCGACCGGCATGCCTTCGCGGAGAATCCGCTCCAGCGTGTACTTCGGGCAGACGTGGTCCGTCAGGTAATCCCGCACGTTCGTCGCCACGCGGCGAATGTACTTTTCCATCACCGGGTCCAGGCAGACGCCCTGCGCGTCAAAGACTCTCTGCACGTTGGCCACCGACACAGGCATGGGCAGCGCCAGGCCGCCGACGTGCGAAACGATGCCCCGCAACGCCTCCAACGACTTGATGGCGCCAATCGCGCCGGCCGCCACCCCCAGCAGCGCAACGGGCTTACCGGCCATGGCTGAAGGGAAGCCCATGTTCTCGATGGCGAGTTTGATCACACTCGAAAAGCTGCCGTGATACTCCGGCGTAGCCAGGACCAGAGCAGACGCGCCGGCCACCAGGCTCTGCAGCCGCGCCGCCCCCGGGTGATTGGCAGCCGTACCGGGCAGCGGCAGTTCCAGTTCGCCCGGATTCACCACATCCACAGCCAGGCCAATCTTGCGAAACTCGTCGGCCACCAGAGCGGACGCCATCGCAGTGTAGTTGCCGGGGCGCGCGCTGCCGTTGATGATCACCACGCGCGGGCCGGAGGGAGAGTTTTCCATACCGGTTTGGATGTGGAAAGGGACGTCAGGATTCTTGCACTCTCTCCTCGCCGTCCTTCATCTACTCAGGCAGGTGACCTGTGTGTATATCGCAAACAACCCGATTCTCCGCCGCCTGCCGGCCTTCGTCCTTGCTCTGTTCGCCGCGGGAGGCACGCTAATGGCTGCCGACACGCACGCCTTCCCGGACCCCGCCGTGGACGGGAAGCCCGCCGCGGGCAAGCAGACCGCCGTCTTCGCCGGAGGCTGCTTCTGGTGTACCGAGGCCGTGTTCGAGATTGTGGACGGCGTGGACGACGTCATCTCCGGCTATGCCGGGGGCACCAAAGAGACCGCCAAGTACGACATCGTCTCCAGCGGCCGCACCGGCCACGCCGAGGCCGTGCTCATTACCTACGATCCGAAAAAGACGTCCTACGGCCAGTTGCTGAAGATCTTCTTTAGCGTGGCCCATGACCCCACCACGCTCAACCGCCAGGGCCCGGATTACGGCCCGCAGTACCGCAGCGCCGTCTTCTACCTCAACGATGAGCAGAAACGGGTTACCGAGGCTTACATCAAGCAGATCAACGACGCCAAGGTCCTCCGCAGCGCCATCGTCACCCAGGTGGCCCCGCTGGAGAAGTTCTACACGGCCGAAACCTACCACCAGGATTACGCGGTGCAGAATCGTGCTAATCCGTACATTGTCAACGTCTCGGACCCCAAAGTAGAGAAGTTGAAGAAGATGTACCCCGGTTGCGTCCGCAAGCGCAAGTAGCGCCGTTGACCGGCTCGTTCAATCAGCAACCATTTCGCGGCGTCCGGTGTCTCTAAGTCCGGAAGGATAACTGGCACGCAGGATGAACGACGCCGGCTCAACCTTGGATGTGGACATTCGGGCGCTCTGGGCGATGGGCGGAATGGTCTTCCGCTACTGGTACTGGGGCTTCGGCCTCCTTATCAAGCCTCTACTCATCAGGTTCCTGACTCAGCGAACTTGGGCACAATGCGCTCTTCTGGGGACAGCGATGCATCTCGGCGGTTCCTTGCTCGTCGCCGTCTTCCGCCTCCCGATCGCGCTCCTGGTTTCGCTTCTGGTGACCGAAAGTCTCCTGAAGCAGATCCTCGGTGCGAGCCATCTTGGCGTCATCGGATGGATCTGTCCGGCGCTCGTTTTGACCCTGTTCGCCTCCGCCGCCGACGCGATGGTCCTCTCGAAAGTCCTCAAACTGCCAATCCACCGACGTTCGCTCGGCGCGATCCTGCTCGCCAACGCCATCTGCGTCCTGGCCGCCGGTTTCCTGCTCGTGACTTGGGCCGTAGCCCACCCGCCGGAGGCATGAGCGGTGTCACCTCTGCGAAAATAAGCCGTGTACAATCCCGCCCACTTCCAGGAATCCCGGCCCGACGTCCTCGCCGGCGCGCTAGCCGCCCATCCCCTCGCCGCCCTCATCACCTCCGGCGCGGCCGGCCTCCAGGCCTCTCACATTCCCCTTCTCTTCACACCCGCCGAATCCACCCCCGGCACCCTCCGCGGCCACATGGCCCGCGCCAACCCGCACTGGCGCGACGCAGTCCCGCCTTGCCAGGCCCTCGCCATCTTCAGCGGCCCCCAGCACTACATCAGCCCCAACTGGTACCCCTCCAAGCACGAGGATGGCCCCGAGGGAGGCAAGGTGGTCCCCACCTGGAACTACATCGTCGTCCACGCCCACGGCACCCTCACCATCCACGACGACCCCCATTGGCTCCTCGCCAACGTCTCCGCCCTCACCGATCAGCACGAGGCTGCCAGCCCAACCCCCTGGCGCGTCTCCGATGCCCCGCCTACCTACATAGAAAACCTCCTCAAAGCCATCGTCGGCGTCGAGCTCACCATCACCCGCTGGGAGGGCAAATGGAAGCTCAGCCAGAACCGTTCCGCCCCGGATCGCGCCGGCGTTGCCGCCGGTTTGGACGCCCTGGCCGACCCGGCGGCCGGTAAACTCGCAAAGTTCGTGAAATAATCGCCATCGGTGTGCGTTCAGCAAGGTGAGGAACCGCAGATGGGCACACTCAACCTGGCAACGCACGCGGAGCAGACCACCATGATTCCGCCTGTGGGCTTAGCAGAACTCTACGAACAGCATTCCGATACGGTCTACCGCACGGCCCTCCGCGTCACCGGCAATACCGCCGACGCCGAGGACGCGCTCCAAACCGTCTTCATTCGCGTGATGAATCAGGGCGACCGCCTCGATCCGGTAATGACACCGGCACGCTACTTCCGGCGCGCCGCCACCAACGCCGCGCTCGATATCCTCCGCCGCCGGTCCACCCGCCGGGAAGCGCCGCTCGACCCCACCATGGGCCGCGCATCGCCCTCCAGCGCCCCGCAACTCAAAGAGGAGTTGCGCCAGGCCATCGCGCGGCTGGAGCCGAGAGACGCCGAGATGTTCGTCTTGCGCTTCGTGGAGGGGCTCAGCAACGGCGAGTTGGCCGAGCTCTACGACCTGGAAAAGTCGCAAGTGGCCATGCGGATCTATCGAATCCGGCAACAACTGCAAGAAGAGATGAAGTAGTCGCGGCAAGGAGTCATGGCAATGTCTGAAGAAAGATTGAACGAAGCCCGGTTGGATCAAGCATTGGACGCAATGAAGAACGAGACCACCTCCGCCACCGACGCCGCCGAGGCGCGGGCGCGGGTCTGGCAGAAGCTCTCCGGCGAGCAGGTGGATAACTGCACCGCATTTCGCGCGGAGTTGCGGGAGTACGTGGATGGCGGCCTCATCGAGAGCCGCCGCACGCTGCTCGAAGACCACCTGGGGCGCTGCCCCTCGTGCCGCAAGCTCTTCGCCGAAATGAAGGGCGAGCGCAAAGTGACAGTGATGCCCGCGGCTCGCAAGGCCGTGATGGCACGCTGGCAGGGCTGGGCCATTGCGGCCGGCCTCGGCCTGGCGATGCTCTACGCCGGCCGCGACCGCGTCGACAGCCTGATGGCCCCCTCCGGACCGCGCGCCACCGTGGAAGTGGCCTCCGGCGGCCTCTACCGGCTGCCCGAAGGCGCTCTCCTCCAGGGCGCATCCCTGAACGAGGGCGATATCGTGCGCACCGGCCCCGGCGCCCGCGCCGTCCTGCGCCTGGCCGATGGCTCGGCCGTCGAAGTGAATGAGCGCTCCGAGCTCTATGTCACCGCCGCCTGGAGCGGCCAGACCGTCCACCTCAATCGCGGCGATGTCATCGTGCAGGCCGCCAAGCAGCGGCGCGGCCACCTCCAGGTCGCCACGCGCGACTCCGTGGCTTCCGTCAAGGGCACCATCTTCGCCGTCTCCGCCGGCATGTCCGGCTCGCTGGTGGCTGTCGTCGAGGGCTCGGTGCAGGTCACACAGCCCGGCACGGATCAGCTCCTCACGCGCGGCCAGCAGGCCGCCACTCAGGCCGAGCTCGGCAAGACTCCGGTTCGCCAGACCATCGCCTGGAGCCAGAACGTCGAGCAGTACCTCGCCCTGTTGGGTGATCTCAGCACCATTGAGAAGAAACTGGCCACCATCCCCACACCGGCGCTGCGCACTCAGGCTAATCTCCTGCCCTATCTGCCAACCACCACCGTGATGTATGGCGCCGTCCCCAACTTGGCGGGCACCATCCGGCAGGCTGTCGCGCTAGCCGATCAGCAGGCCGCCCAGAGCGGCGCTTTCCAGCAGTGGTGGACTTCCACCGCCGGCGTCCAGATGAAGGAGATGCTCGCGAAGCTCCAGATCGTGCTGCCCATGGTTGGCGACGAGATCGTCTTCGCCATGGCCGCCAACGGCACGGAGAAAGTGCCCGTGCTGATCGCCGAAGTGCAGCCCGGACAGGCCACGGGCCTCAAGGTGATGATGGCCACCCTCACCGGCGCGCAGTACCAGTTGACCGAAAAGCTGTTGATCGTCAGCGACACCGCCGCCCACCTCCAATGGGTGACCGGCCAGATGGGCTCGGGCGCCAGCACGCCGTTCGCGGCTGAGATCATCAAGCGCTACCAGCGCGGCGCAGGCTGGCTGGTGGCCATGGACGTGGCTGCCCTGCCCCATCCCGCCGCTGCTGATCATCCCAAGGAGATGATGGGCATCGAGCAGATGAAGTACGTCTTCTTCGAGCAGCGCACCGCTGGCGGCGTCGAAGAGAATGAGGCTACGCTGGCCTTTGCCGGAGCCCGCACAGGCATCGCCGCCTGGCTCGCTGCCAAGGGCACCGGCGGCGCGGCGGAGTACATCTCCAGCGACGCCCTGATGGCCTTCTCGGCCTCCACCAAGGACTCCAAGCAGCTCTATGACGAGATCGTGGCGCGCCTCACCAAAGAGAAGCCGGAGTTCCCCGCGCATCTCGCCGAGATCGAGGCCAAGCTCGGCATCAACATCGGCAACGACATCGCCTCCGCCCTCGGCACGGACTTCGCGTTCGGCGTCGAAACCATGAACCCGCTGCCCGGCTGGGTGGCCGCGGCCGAGGTCTATAAGCCCGGCACGCTGGATGGCACCATCGCCAAACTGGTGGACACGTTCAACGCCGAGCTCAAGTCGGATGAGCAGAACAAGCGCCTCACTCTGTCAACCGTGACTGAAAATGGTCTGGTCTGGAAGTCGCTGAAATCAGCGATCAGCCAGATGAAGGTGGTCTGGACCTACGATCGCGGCTACATGGTCATCAGCAGCGATACGGGCCTGGGCGCCAAGGCCATCCAAACCCGCAGCGGCGGCTTCCCGCTGGTGCGCTCCACCGCCTTCACGGCACAACTGCCGTCGGCCTCCGGCGTCAGCCCCTCCGGGTTCGCCTGGCTGAACACCAAGGGCGCGCTCTCCTCGCTCACCGCCATGATCCCCAACCCGGCGATTCAGAAGATGGCGGCCGATCGCGACCCCGTTCTCGTAGTTTTGAACGGAGAGACGGAACGAATCCGCCTCGCGAGTCGTACCAGAATAACGAGCCTGCTTCTCGACATGATGACGACAGGCTCAGCCCTTGGTGCAACGAAGACCATGCGGCAATGACTAGGACCACATGCCAAGCGTCATTGAAATCGACAACCTGAAAGTGATGCTGGGGCGGCGGGAGATCCTGAAAGGGATCTCCTGCCGCCTCGGCATTTCCGGAGCTGGAAAAGCCATCGGCTTGCTGGGCCCCAACGGCGCCGGCAAGTCCACCCTGATTCAAACCCTGCTCGGGTTTCACCAGCCCATCAGCGGCAGCGCCCGGGTGATGGGCTACGATTGCCACCGCCAGGTACGCCAAGTCCGCTCGCGCATCGGCTATATGCCGGAAAGCGATTCCTTTATCGGCAACATGACCGCGGTGTCGTTCCTGCGCCTGATGGGTGAGATCAGCGGCCTGCCCCGCGAAGTCGCACTGGAGAAGGCCCACGAGACCCTCTTCCACGTCGGCCTCGGCGAGGCCCGCTACCGCCCGCTCGGCACCTACTCCCTCGGCATGAAGCAGATGGCCAAGCTGGCCCAGGCCATCGTGCACGGGCCGGAACTCGTCATCCTCGACGAGCCCACCAACGGTCTGGACCCGCAAGCCCGCCAGCGGATGCTAAAGCTCGTCCGTGAAATGAAGGAGGACCACGGCATGAACGTCGTCCTCTGCTCCCACCTTCTCGGCGATGTCGAGCAGGTCTGCGACGAGGTCGTGATCATGAAGGATGGCCTGGTCGTTCATCAGGCCGATCTCGAAGCCGAGCGGAAGTCCAACCGCCGCTTCGTCGAGCTCGAGGTCGCCGGCGACGATAGCACCCTCGCCGCAAACCTCGCCGCTCTGGGCGCCGACGCCCTCAGTGAAGGCGGCGGACGCTGGCGCATCGTCATGCCGGCGCAACTCGAAATCTCGGACCTCTGGCAGGTGATGGCAAAACTCGATCTACCCGTGCGCAAACTCACACACCGCCGCGACACGCTGGAGGAGATCTTCCTCAAAGCCGTCGGGCACCTGCAGCGCACGCCCGGCGAGGCCAAGGAGGTAGTGGTCAATGGCAGTCTATAAACGCGGATACGAACGGTACGACGGACCCCTGACGTCCCACACCACGCGACTCCTCGCCATGCCCCGCTTCGCCTGGGCCCGGCTCATGGATCAGAAGCTGGTCGTCATCCTGCTCGCCCTCTCCATGCTCTGGCCTCTGCTCTGCGGCGGCTTCATCTATCTCGCCAACCATCTCAGCCTGCTCCAGGGCTTCGGCGGCAACGACCTCGGCAAAATGGTCGAGATCAATGGCAAGTTCTTTCTGATCTTCATGAACACGCAGGCCGTGTTCTCCGTGTTGCTCGCCGCGCTGACCGGGCCAGGGTTGATCGCGCCAGATCTCGCCAACAACGCCCTGCCTCTCTACTTCAGCCGTCCGCTGACGCGCCTGGATTACGTCGGCGCGCGCATGGCCGTCCTGGTAGGCCTGCTCTCGATGATCACCTGGATCCCCGGCCTGTTCCTCTTTATCATGCAATCCAGCATGGCCGGCGGCACATGGTTCGCCGCCAATTGGAGTCTCGGCGTAGCCATCGTCGGCGGCTTCCTGCTCTGGATCGCCCTGTTGAGCATGGTGGCGCTCACCTGTTCTGCCTGGGTCAAGTGGCGGATCGTCGCAGGCGCGCTAGTGCTCGGATTCTTCTTCATCCTGGCCGGCGTCTCCCAGATGGTCAACTCCATCCTGCGAGTCGAGTTCGGCACGCTGATCAATCCTACGCGCGCCATGTACATCATCTGGTCCGCCATGCTCGGCGTAGAAGTGCCCAGCGGCCCAACCCCCTGGGAATGTGTCTCCGTCCTCGCCGCACTCGTGGTTGTCCTGGCCATGATCCTCGAACGTAAACTGCGTCCCGTGGAGGTGATTTCATGACCGCCCCCGGCGCCGCTCCCGACGTCGTTTTCGAAAACGTCTCCAAGTTCTACGGCGAAGTCCTCGGCGTCAATAAGGTCACGCTGCACATCCCCGCGGGCATCACCAGCCTGGTGGGCCCCAACGGCAGCGGCAAGACCACACTGATGAATCTGATGACCGGCCTCATCCATCCCGATCGCGGCGCCATCTCCGTGCGCGGCCTCTCCCCGCGTGATCCGGAGAATCTGATGCGCAGCACCGGCTACGCGACGCAATTCGATTCCGCCCCACGCTGGGCCACCGGCATGGACTTCGTCGCCACCAGCCTCGCCCTCTACGGCTACAGCCGCGCCGAATCGCGCGAGCGCGCCTGGAAGGCTCTGGAACAGGTGAGCCTCACCGACGCAGCCGATCGCAAAGTGGCCGGCTACTCCAAAGGCATGCGCCAGCGCGTGCGCCTCGCCCAGGCCATCGCCCACGATCCTCAGGTGCTGGTGCTCGACGAGCCTCTCAACGGTCTCGATCCACTGGTGCGCGCCGAAACCATCGATCTCTTCCGCCACTACGCCGCGCAGGGCCGCCATGTCATTCTCTCCAGCCATGTGCTGCAAGAGGTGGACGTCATCAGTGACCAGGTCATCCTCATCGCCAACGGCATGATCGTCGCCGAGGGCGAGATTCGTAACGTACGCGACGAGATGGTGGAGCATCCCAGCCAGTTCATCATCCGCTGCCGCGACGCCTCGCGCATTGCCTCGCTGCTCTTCAACGAAAGTCACGTCACCGAGATCCGCATGAACGACGATCGCCTGGGACTGCTCGTCATGACGCGCAACCGCGAGGAGTTCTCCCGCGCGCTGACACGCGTGGCCGTCGCCGGTCACGTCATTGACGGCGTCATCCCCGCCGACGAAAACGTGGATGCGCTCTATGAATACCTGATCGGGGGCCGGTCATGACGAAGTTCCGCATGCGGCAGGCATGGACCATCGCACGCATCGAGATGCATCGCGCGTTCCTCTCCAAGCGCGCGTTTTGGGTGTATTTGCTGGCGATTCTGCCTGCCGTGATCTTCATCGGACATGGCATCGAGATGAAGCTCCGCGAAAGCCGCTATCAGGGCCGCGGCGTCACGCCGGCCGAGGTCGTCGACAGTTTCACCAAGGGCGAGAAGGTCGAGGACGTGCTCAAGCGGGCACCCAAGCCAGTGGAGGACCACAGTTGGAGTTACCGCCGCTCCCACGAGGATGAGGAAGAAGAGGGTGAGACCAACAAGAAGCGCCGCATCAGCGAGCGCGTGGAGGGCCGCAGCCTGACCTACTTCGACGGCCAACGGCGCGTGCAGGTCGGTTTTGAAAATGGTGTACTCATCCGCAAGCACAGCGACACGATGAAGAACTTCGAGGAGGACCGCACTGTCTTCGCCGGCGTCTTCCAGTACTTCTACCTGCGGCTGGCCATCTTCTTCGGCTGCCTCGGCATCTTCATGAACCTCTTCCGCGGCGAGATGCTCGACAAGACGTTGCACTACTGGTTCCTCGCTCCCGCGCGCCGCGAGGTGCTGCTGCTGGGCAAGTACCTCGCCGGCCTTGTCGCGGCCACCGTCATCTTCACCGGCGGTGCGTTGCTCGGTTTCGGCGCCATGCTATGGCCTTACTCCGGCGCGGAAATGCAGGCCTTCTGGAGCGGCCCCGGCCCCTCACACATGTTCTGGTATGCCGCGGCGGCGGCGCTAGGCTGCGTCGGTTATGGCAGCGTGTTTCTCGCCGCTGGCCTGCTGCTGCGCAATCCCATCATTCCCGCCGCCGTGCTGCTGGTCTGGGAGAGCATCAACGGATTCCTGCCCGACCTGCTGCAGAAGCTGAGCATTCTCCACTATCTGCAATCCATGTGCCCCGTAGCGGCGCCCATCGAAAGCGATACGCCGGCACTACTGCGGCTGATCCTCTCACCCGCCGCCCCCACCTCGCGCGGACTCGCCGTACTCGGCCTGCTCGCCGTGACGATGCTTGTTCTGTGGGCCGCGTCGAGCGCTGTGAAGCGCATCGAAATCAACTACGGCACGGAGTAGGCGCGGGCGTTGTAGTATACGGGATTGGCAACCCTGCACCCACGCCTGATCCGCTACGGCCCGGCCTTGCTGGCCTGTGGCTTCCTGGTTTGCGTCTATTGGCGCGGCCTCGATACCTGGTTCTATCAGGATGACTTCGGCTGGCTGCATCTGGGGCCGGCGAAGAGCTTCGGGGACTTCCTGCACATCATCTTCGCTCCAAAAGCTCACGGAAACGTGCGTCCATGGAGCGAAAACGCGTATTTTTACGCACTTAAGGCCCTGTTTGGCATCGATTCTGTGCCGTTTCGCGTCGTTGTCTACGCAACCGTGATGGCCAACCTGTTCCTGCTGGACTCCATCCTGCGCCGCCTCACAGGCAGCGCCTGGGCCGCGTTCGCGGGCCTCATCTTCTGGCTGGCCAGCCCCGGCATCGCGCCCGGCCTGTGTTGGTCTTCCATCTACAATCAGGCGCTCTCCACGTTCTTCCTGCTGCTTTCGCTGCTGTTGCTGATGCAGCGCCGCTGGCGCGCGCACGTCATTGTGTTCGCATTGGGGCTGGGCTCGCTGGAGACGGTGGTGATGTATCCGGCCATCGCCGCGCTCTATCTTTGGTTGTACGACCGCGCACAACTCCGCCGCGTGCTGCCGCTCTTCGCCATCTCCGCGGCTTTCACCGTGCTGCACTTTCTTGTGGCGCCCTCGGCCAAGACCGGACCCTACGCGATGCAGTTTGACGCGCGCATCCTGCGCACGTTCTGGTCGTATCTGGAGATGGCACTGGGGCCGGAGCGGCTGGGGCATTTCTATTGGATGTGGCCCGCCTGGGTGGTGCCTGCGCTGACTGCGGCGATGCTGGCTGGCCTGCTGGCTGCGCTGCTGCTGGCGGGCCGCGCCGGCGTGCTGGGCGCCGGATGGTTTGTGTTGATCCTGGCGCCGGTGCTGCTGCTGCCGGATCATGTGATGGATTACCTGCTGTTTGCTCCCGCGGTTGGCGTGGCCATCGTGCTGGCATGCGCGCTCTCGCGGCGGCCTCGGAGCTTCGCCGCCGTGGCGCTGTTCTACGTCGCGTGCGGGTTACCGGCAACTTGGCACATCGTGCGCTGGAACTACGAGCGCAGCCAGATCTCGCGCACGCTCGTGCTCGGCGTGGTGGAGTACAGCCGGGCTCATCCGGGCAAGACTCTGCTGCTGACAGGCATGGATACAGATCAGTTTCACGCCGGCTATGCGGATCTGCCATTTGAGCTATTCGGCATGAAGAACGTCTTCCTGGCGCCGGGCGGCGACGCCAAAATCCAGGACTCCACCGGAATCGCCCCGCTCTACGTTCTCGCGCCCGACAAAGCCGGACCGTTGCTGGCCGCCGGCCGCGCCGTGATACTCGACATCAGTGGCGGACAGTTGCGCGAAGTACCCGCGGCAAAGGCGGAATGATATTCTGAGGGTGAACCCCATGCCATCCGCCCGCATTGTCCTCAGCTTGCTGACTGTCTTGTCCCTGGCGTTTTCCCACCTGTCTGCACAGACCCTTGCCTCACGCATCAACAAACCTCCGGCAGGGGTGGAGGAGGCGCTGAGAGACCGCGTGACAAAGTTCTTCCAACTCCAGTCTGAGGGCAAGTTCCGCCAGGGCGAAAGCTACGTTTGCGACGAGAGCAAGGATGCCTATTACGATGCGTTCAAGAACAAGTGGACGAGCGTCAAAATAGTGAGCATTACCTGGGAAGATTCGTTTCAGACCGGGAAGGTGCTCATGTCGCTGGGGACTGAGTTGAAGACGCTGGGCGGTTCGATCCCTGCCCAATACCCCCTGACCACAATTTGGAAGGTTCAGAACAGCAACTGGTGCTACTTCGTGCCACCGGTGGATACCACTCAGGTGCCCTCGCCGTTCGGCGATATGAAGCCGGGCCCAACCTCCGCGGACGGGGGGTTGGCGACGAACCGCAAGGCTCCGCCGACGTCGTCCGACATCGCCCGGATGGTGGGCATCACCAAGTCTGAGCTGCATGTGAAAGCGGACGAGCAGTCCACGGACTCGCTGGAGGTGATCAACGGATTGCCGGGTTCGCTGCGCCTGGAGATTCACGCTCCTGAGTTTCCCGGCTTACATTGGACGATCTCGAAGTCGGAGTTGAAGGAGAAGGAGAAGGCAGTTCTGACGGTGACTTACAAGCCGCTGGACAAGTCGAAGAAGACGCCTTTCAACCTGAATCTCGTGGTGGAGCCGTTTGGCGGCATCATGGCGATACCGGTGATCTTCACCTCGCCGCCGGCCACATCTTCGCCCATCGCGTTGCCGCTGCCGAAGAAGTAGGCGTTTGGCGGTTGGCTTGCATTCACGATCTCCGTTGAATGTCATGACAATCGAACCAACCACCACCAGTCTCGCCGCGCTGCAGGAGCAGACGGCGGCTTCGAGCAGCCAATCCACTTCGTCGTCGAACAGCACTTCTGTTTCTTTTCAGCAGGTTCTGGCCGCCGACGCCGGTGCCGAGCCCGTGCCGGAGCTGACGGCGTTGCAGAAGTTGTTCCGATGCCCGACGTATTCCCCCACGGCGAACAGTGCCGCATTGGAACTAGACCTACCACTTCGGAAACCGAAACGGGAAACCCAGCGCTGCCCGCCGAGCCTCTGGACCCCAGCCCGGCCGCGCCGTGGCCTACCACTGCGATCCAGCCCTACCCCACGCCCGCGCTGGCAGGAGAGGCAAAGAGCGCCGTCCTTGCCGCGCTGCAGAAGGAGGGCATCGACTCCTCGGCGGTCAAGATCTCCTACTGGGAAGAGTTGGTCACCTACCCTGGGGGGAGCTATACCAACAAGAACATCACCGTGCAGACTGCCAGCGGACGCAAGATTGACCTCGACGCCGCCTACATGGCACGGTGTCCATGGTTGGCGGCGTCGGCAGTTCAGGAACTCGATGAGGTGGTGACTTAGGCAGGCACCCCCAGTTTTCGGGCGATGGCCCGAATTGTCTCGCGATCCTGGAAGCTGAATGAAGTGGCGCCCTCTTCCGGGATGTTCTTGTTGCGCACCATGATCACGCCGCCGAAGACCTGGATCAGCTCTTCCTCCGGCGCCAGAGCCCGCATGGGCACGGGAACCGGCGGAACCTCAGTGCCCGGCTCGTTGGCATAGTCGCCAATGGGCAGGTTCACTGTGGCCGCCTCTTCCTTGAACAGCATCATGGGCTCGAAGTAGGCCTTGCCATCTTCGTCGAAGACAGGCTTGCCTCTTTCATCGGTAGCCAGAACACATTCGTATAGCAACGAACGCTTGGGTGCCTTGTCGGCGTTGGGATCAAACCAGTACTTGGGTGGTTTGGTGATATCGAACTCAGGAGCATCCACGCCAAAGGCGCTGCGATACTGAGCCCGGTTCTGGTAAACGGGAAACAGAAAGAGATTCTCGAGCCCGTACTTGGGTAAAGGCAGTGCTGCCATAAAAAGGTACCTCCGCCGAAGACGATGGCACACGTTTTCGCATCTGGAGTGGTCTCCCGGCCGCAAGCAATTGAAAACATGGAAAAGAAACTCGAAAAATCGCGGTGAACGGAAAAACAGCCTGGCGCGGAAAAGCCGGGCGGGCGCCTCTCTGACGAGTGGAGGTTCGCGGCATCGCGATCTTCGAAGACTCGGAATCCCTGTGATACGATGGTAAAGAACGTTGCGGAAGGGTGGCAGAGTGGTCGAATGCGGCGGTCTCGAAAACCGTTGTAGCCGTAAGGTTACCCAGGGTTCGAATCCCTGCCCTTCCGCCAGTCCCACCGGCCCCCACCGAACGAACCCCAACTCGAGTCCAATCCCAGTTCGCCCGCTAATTTGATCGATTTTGATTGACTTTGAATCCGGCGCTTCGCTACTATGGTTTTGGTCAGCGACTGCCCGGAGCCGGTGGCCTTGCCTCGTATGTCATCTGACTCCCAGCCCCTCGTCACCAGGGCACTCGTCGAGAACATCGTTCGAGAAGTCGTCCGCAAGCGTCTTGCGCCTCCCGGAGCGGTTCCTGCGCCAAAGCTGGTTGTGGACGCCTCCGCGCGGCACATGCACGTCAGCAGGGCGGACCTAGACATCCTCTTCGGCAAGGGCTACGAGTTGGGCATCCATCGCCCGCTCTATCAGGACGGCCACTACGCCGCCAAAGAGACGGTCACGCTGATCGGCCCGAGAAGCCGCCTGATCTCCAACCTGCGCATTCTGGGCCCGATCCGGGACCGGTCTCAGGTGGAGCTCGCCTTCACGGACGCTATCAGTCTTGGTATCGACGATATTCCCATCCGCCTCTCCGGCAACATCGACGGCACGCCGGGCGCCTTCATCATGGGCCCCGCGGGCATGGTGGAGTTGAAAGAAGGCGTGATTCGCGCGGCCATCCATGTTCATATGAATCCGGGCGAAGCGGCTTATTATGGAGTGAAGCACGGTGAAATGATGAAATTGCGCGTCGGCGGCGACGCGGGGGTTACTTTCAATCGGGTCCATGTTCGCGTGGATCCCAAGGTGCGGCTGAACGTCCACATGGACACGGACGAGGCCAATGCCTGCGGGCTGCATCTTGCGCGGGAGATCGAGCTTGTCAAGTAGGAGAAAACGAGAGATGAAGCAAGCGCTAGGAATGATCGAAACCAAGGGCCTGGTAGCTCTTTTTGAGGCGTCCGACGCCATGCTGAAGGCCGCTAACGTCACCTTTGCCGGATGGGAAACCGTGGGCAGCGGTTTGGTCACCGCCTTTGTGGAAGGCGACGTGGCCGCGGTGAAGGCAGCCACGGACGTCGGCGCGGCAGCCGCCCGGCGCGTGGGCGAACTCTCCTCGGTGCAGGTGATCCCGCGGCCGCACGACGACCTAGGTCTCTTCGTGCAGTCAGCCGCCAAGAAAGGCGCCGCTGTGCCGGACCCCAACGCGGGCACGGCCGTCGGGCTGATTGAGACCCGCGGTCTCGTTGGCCTGATCGAAGCCAGCGACGCGATGTGCAAAGCCGCCAACGTGCAGCTCATCCGCAGCATCGAGATTGGTGGCGGCTATGTCACCTCCGTTGTGCGCGGTGATGTGGGCAGCGTGCGCGCCGCGGTGGACGCGGGCGCGGCAGCGGCCCGCCGCGTGGGCGAACTGGTCGCCTCGCACGTGATCCCGCGCCCGCATGACGGGCTTGTGGAAGGTATTCTGCGCTAGTCGCGATCTCTGGAGAACTGACATGGAATCCACTACTGTTGGCATGATCGAGACCAAGGGCCTGGTGGCTCTCGTCTACGCGACCGACGCGATGCTCAAGGCCGCCAAGGTTGAATTCAAGGGCTGGAAGAAAGTGGGCAGCGGCCTCTGCACGGCATTCGTCACTGGCGACGTCGCCTCTGTCAAAGCCGCCGTGGACGCGGGTGCGGCCGCCGCCCGTCCTATCGGGGAAGTGGTCAGCGTGCACGTGATCCCGCGCCCGCACGACGACCTCAAGAACGTCCTGCCCAAATAACAGGGCCCCTGTAGCCTGGAATGTTCCTCGCCAAAGTAATCGGCAACGTCGTCGCAACGCAGAAGAGTCCCGAGTTGGAAGGGATGAAGCTGATGCTCATCCAGCCTTACATCAATCGGGAGCAGACCCTGGTGATCTCCGGCAGTTCGGTGGTCGCCGTGGATAGCGTGGGCGCTGGCTTGGGCGAGTTCGTTCTTTTCACACAGGGCAGTTCCGCGCGCCTGACGCACAACACAAAGGGCGCGCCCGTGGACGCGGTGATTGTAGGCATCGTGGACTCGGTTGAGGTTGGCGGTTCGAACGTGGAGAAACCATGACCCAGGAGCAATTGATCAGCGAAATTGCGCGAGAGGTAATCGCGCGGCTACAGGGCCAGACGCCCGCCGCCGCGGCCGCGCCTGCCGCGCCGAATACCGGCGATGGTGTTTTCGCAACTGTTGATGAAGCTGTCAAGGCTGCCGCCGCCGCTCAGGTGAAGGTCAGCCAGATGAGCCTGCCCGAGCGCGGCCGCATCGTTGCCATCATCCGCCGGCTGTGCGCCGAGAACTCGAAGGAATGGGCGCGCATCGAGTTAGAAGAGACCGGCCTCGGCCGTCTGGACCATAAGATTGAGAAGCTCCTCAACGTCCGCCACGTGCTGGGCGTGGAGGCCATGCGCAGCGACGTGCGTAGCGATTCCACCGGCCTGTGCATCATCGAGCATGCTCCGTGGGGCGTCATCGGCATGGTGCTGCCGGCCACGCACTCGGTGCCCACCATGGCGAGCAACGCCATCAATGTCATCGCCTCGGGCAACGCCGCCATCTTCAGCCCGCACCCGGCGGGCGCCAAGGTGGCCGCCCTCGCCCTGCGCGTGATGAACCGCGCTATCGAGCAGGAAACGGGCGTCGCCAATGTGATCACGACGATGGCCAACGCCAGCATCCGCGCCGCGGAGGAGGTCTTCCACCATCCCGGCATCGCGCTGCTGTGCGTCACCGGCGGCCCGGCCGTGGTGCGCGCGGCGGCTAAGTCCGGCAAGCGGGTGATCGCGGCCGGCCCGGGCAATCCGCCCGTAGTTGTGGATGAAACCGCGGATCTGGACAACGCCGCCAGGTCCATTATCACCGGCGCGTCGTTCGACAACAATCTGCTCTGCATCGCCGAAAAAGAAGTCTTCGTGGTGGCTTCCGTCTTCGACGCCTTCATGTCCGCGATGAAGCGGGCGGGCGCCGTGGAACTGAACAACGCCGCCGTCGAGCGCCTCACCGAGGCCGCCTTCACTTTCGACGAACCGGGCAAGGGTAAGGGCTGCGGACGCGGCCATGTCCGCAAGGAATTGATCGGTAAAGACGTCTCCGTGCTGGCCGCCGCCGCTGGTGTGCAGGTGTCCGCGTCCACGCCGCTGCTTTTCGGCGAGACCGTCGAAGATCACGCGTTTGTCCAGGAAGAGCAGATGATGCCCTTCGTGCCCATCGTCAAGGTGCGGGACGTCAATGCGGGCATCGCCGCTTCGCTCAAGGCCGAGCACAACTACCGTCACACGGCCATCATTCACTCGCGCAATCTCGACAACGTAACGCGCATGGCCCGCGCCATGAACACCACGCTTTTTGTCAGCAACGCGGCGTGTGTCGCGGCGCTGGGCAGCGACAACCCCAGCTATCTCAGTTTCAGTATCGCCACGCCCACCGGCGAAGGCGTCACGACGCCCATGACTTTCACGCGGGAGCGCCAGATCGCCATCGGCGGCGGCGCCATGCGGATTATCTGATGTTTTTAGCGCGCATCGACGGCCACATGACCTCTACCGTCAAACACGAAACGCTCGAAGGCTTCCGCCTGCTGATCGGCCAGCGCCTGGAAGGCGACGGCCAGACCGGCGGCGACCCCCTCGTGCTGATCGATACGCTCGGCGCGCGCCGCGGCTCCACCGTCATTGTTTCCACCGACAACGAACCGTTGCGCCGCGCCGCCGGGAACACAATTCCCGCGCGCCTTGTGGTGGTCGGCCTGGTGGATCAATACAGACCCACGGGCGGTGCGGCATGAGGCTGGGCATCGTGCGAGGCAGCGTCGTCCTCAACCAGGCCATTCCGGCCCTCACCGGCGTCCGCCTGGTCATCATTGAGCCCGTCAGCGCCGCCAATCTCGCCGCTGCCAACGGCCTGGGCGGCGGCAAACCTCTGATTGCGGCCGATCGTCTCGGCCCGGCCAACGGCCAGATGGTCAGCTTTGTGGAAGGGCGCACGGCGGCCAGCCCCTTCTACCCGCAGGACGTGCCCATTGACGCCTACTGCGCGGCCATCGTGCAGAACATCGAATTCCAGCCGCCAACCAACGAAATTCAGTCCGCCAGCGAGGTACATTCATGAGCAGCTTCGATCTCACCCAATACAAGGTCGTCGCGGCGCAGGACATCGAGGCCGCCGCCAAGTCCGGCGCCAAGGAGATCCTGCTACAGGCCGGCGCCATCCTCACCCCTTCGGCGCGCGACGCGGTGGCCGAGCACAATCTCACCATCCGGAACAGCGGCGGCAGCAGCGCGGGATCGAACGAGTGGGAACGCCTGTTCAATTCGCCCGAAGCTGAAGCGGTCAAAGCCGAGATCGTCGCCGTGGGCAAGAAACTCTGGCAACGGCAGTATGTGGATGGCAACGGCGGCAACATCTCCCATCGTCTGACGGCCGACGCCGTCATCTGCACGCCGACTCTCTGCAGCAAGGCCGATATGCGCACCGAGGACCTCTGCCTGGTGGACCTCACCGGCAAGCAACTGGCCGGCGGCCGCCCGCGCACCAGTGAGATCCTGATGCACCTGGAGATCTACAAGTCCGTGCCTGAAGCTAAGGGTATCGTGCACTGCCATCCGGCGCACGCCACTGCCTACGCCATCACAGGCCGGGTCCCCCCCACCTGCATCATCCCCGAGTTTGAAGTCTTCGTCGGCAAGGTGGCAGTCTCCCCCTACGAGACCCCGGGCACGCAGAAGTTCGCCGAGACGGTGATCCCGTTCGCCAAGAACCACAATACAATCCTGCTTTCCAACCACGGCATCGTCTGCTGGGCCGACACGGTGACGCACGCCGAGTGGTTCGTGGAAGTGGTGGACACCTATTGCTGGACCCTGATGCTCGCCAACCAGCTTGGCTCGCCCATCACGCACATCAAGGACGACAAAGCGGCTGATCTTCTGGCCATCAAGCAGAAACTGGGCCTCCCGGATGCGCGGCTGGATCCGAGCATTAAGGAATGCCAGCTCTGTGACATTCCCGAGAAGCCCTTCACCATTTCGCTCGATCCACCGAGTTACTCCGGCGGAACCCGCGCCACGGCGGCTGCTCCGGACGACATCGAAGGTATCGTACAAGCAGTGACCGACGCCGTGCTCGCCAAACTTAAGGGCAAATTGGGCGAATGAAGGCCGCCGCCCGGCACTTGCGCATCCGGGAACTCCTCGAATCGCAGGAGTTCGTCGACCAGGACGTGCTGTGTGCCGAGTTGCGGGCCTCTGAATCGTCCGTTCGCCGCGATCTGATCACACTGGAATCCGAAGGCGTTCTCAAGCGGGTCTACGGCGGTGCGATGGCCATGCAGCCGCGCGATACGGCCCTTGATTTCGACTGGCAATCGGGCCGCATGGCAGCCGAGAAGCGCCGCATCGCCGCGCTGGCCGCCACGCTCGTCGAGGACAATCAGACCGTGCTTTTGGATGGTGGCTCCACCGTTGCCGCCGTGGCAACCGCACTACTGGGCCGCTCTCTCCATGTCATGACCAACTCCCTGGCCATCGCCGAAGTATTTCGCGATGCCCGGCAGATCGATGTGACCCTCACGGGCGGATACGTTTATCCCCGCCTGCGCGCACTGTTGGGGCCCCTCTGCGAGCAGATGATCTCCAGCATCACGGCGGACGTCCTGATCATGGGCATAGGCGGAATCACGGCGGAGGGCTTCAGCAACAGCAATACGCTCGTCGTGGGCCCGGAGCGCAAAATGATCGAGGCGGCACACAAGGTCATCGTGGTCGCGGATCACACGAAATTTGGCCGCGCCGCCGTCACGCACCTCGCGAGCCTGGATGTGGCCGATGTTGTCGTCTCAGACGCAGAACTGCCGCAGGAGCACCAAGCGCTCCTGCGGCAGCACGGCATTCAACTTCTGCTGGCGTAGCCGCTATTCATCGATCATCTCAATCGAGGCGGGCGGGCAAGAGACTGGCGGAGGCGTGCGCGCTACCCGAATCGTTTCTGCGTGGCAAGCCTGTGCCAATGCGGGGTGAGATAGACTGGACTCGGGGCGGGCGCACCGCGCCGATCTCAACGAGGCCTCCGTAGTTTTGCCCAGTACTCAGCGCGCGGTCCAACACCCCTCTGGCACCGTAAGGCTCCAACCGCCACCGTTCCTGGTGGTCGTGGCGTTCGTGTTCCTGCTGCAGGTGGGCCGGCGGCCCGACGCCCTGTTCAATCCGCAATTCTGGGCGGAGGATGGCTACGTCTTTTTCAAGGATCAACTGCTGCTTGGCCTCAGCCATTCGCTGTTGCTCGAGTACGCGGGGTATCTGCACTTCGTCCCGCGGATGGTGGCGGCTTTCGCCTCTTGGTTCCCCGTGGCACGCGCTCCATTTCTGTATAATCTGGCGGCAACCGCCATTGAAGCCCTGGCGCTGAGTCTTTTTGCACTGCCGGCCTATCGCTATGTAATGAGACCGGACTACCTCCGTGTCGCCGTCTGCATTGTCGCTGCTTGCGTGTTTTCGGCGCCCGAAGTGATCTCGAACCTCACCGACGCACAGTGGTTTCTGGCCCTCGGGGCACTGGTGCTCCTTTTCTACCCCGTACCGGAGAGGCTGGCCGGCTCGCTGCGGTTTCAGTTTCTCACCGGGGGAATCGGACTTGTGGTGGTCTGCACGTCGCCGCAGACCCTGATCCTGCTGCCGTTTGTTTTGTGGAAGCTGTATCCGTTCGCATGGAGGCGGAGCGCCGGCCCCTTGCTGGTGCTTGCAGGAATGTTCATTCAGGGCGCGGTCGCTTTGACGGTCAGCCCGGCTGGCGCCGCCGGAGTGACAAAACCCTTGCTCCAGACGGCCGCTATTACGCTGATGGCGCCCGCTTATCGTTGCATCCTAGGGGACTTCGTGGGGGATCTAGGAGCCATGGGGATGGCGGCCCGGGCCACGCCGGCGCTGAACGTGAGCGCGGCCTTTGTGTTCGTCGTTTGGCTGATCTGGCTCTTCCGCGCGACGAGCGGTCTCGCCCGATGGAGTGTCGCGGTGGTGGTTTATTGCCTGTTCGCCTCCATCGCCATCGTGGCGGCGCGACGCCCGTATGGCGGCGCATTCGATTTCAGCGGGCCTTGGACAGAGTGGGAGGCCGGCCGTTACACGCTGCTAGGCAGTACGCTGATTGTATATCTGGTGGCGCTGACCCTGGAACGCGCGCTCGGCCGGTACGGTGCCCACCTCCCAACGGTGTGCCTGCTGGGCGTCTTTTCCTACGGCGCGATGGATCATTATCGGGCGCCAGCCTGTGCCGAGATGGACTGGCCGAAGCAAGCCCGGCAAATTGAAACGTGGATCAACGGCAACGCCATTGGGGGCATTGCGGGCGGCGTCACGCTGAAGCTGAATCCCGCGCCTGGACCGCTCCTCTACCTGCCGGCACGATTGCGCGCGGCAACGCCGCAATCCCCGTGGGAAGGTTGCCTAGTGCGCGGCCAGGGCGTCATCCGGAAATCGGCCGCGGTCTTCTGGATAGAAGAAGGTCAGGCGCATCCCGTGACGGAGGATTGGATTCGACAACGCGGGTTGCTGTGGACCGATGACGTACGAGCGGTTCCGCAATACCGTCTGGACGCAATCCCGAAGGCGCCTTGACCTCGGGCAAGTCCGGCCGCAGCCCCGCGCAACGCAGCTGCAGGCATGGTGTTGATTCGCAAGATTATCTTGCCCTGACTGGCGGCCGGATTTCAGCCGGCTTCCCGCCCGGCACACGGAGGCCCGCGTGCTGTTCCCGCTAAGCTTGGCCCGCCAGTATTTGGCCAACCGGGATTTTCGTAGACCCTATTCGTCGATCATCAACTGCAATTCCTCCATGCGAGGAGCGTCAGTGGCTTCCAGGATCACGAGGCGGAAGGACCGCGCTGTCACGGCACCAAACGACTTGCTGAAGGCCCGGCCGATGCGCGTGCCCTCGAACGCAGTCTTCCACTGGTCGCCGTCTTTGTACTCCAGCCGGTACTTGCGGATGAAGGCCTGAGTTTCCCAGCCCTCCACCATGTTCACGTGGCCAATTCGCGCCGGCTTGTCGAAGGTGACCTCCAGCCAGCCCGTCTTCTGCCCCTTGGCCGCCTGCCAGTGAGACTCATAACTGCCGTCAAAGGCCTTGGCGGGCCCGAACTCCGCCCCTTCCGAAGAGGACGCCGCGCCGGACTTGCCCATGGAGGGCACAGGGATCGCCGCCGGCTCACCCTCAATCTGCATGGCAATCACGCTGTCGATGGCGTCCGGCGCCGTGGCCGGCAGTTTCAGTTCGATCCGCTCGCCCACTACCTTGGCCGGCACTTTCACCTTGGGATTGGAGAGCAGATAGGCGGTCTTGACCTGATTCTTCAGCGGCACGCGCAGTACGCCGTCTTTGGGCCAGTGGAAGACGTGTAGATAGAGCGTCTGCCCCTTGCGCGTGGCGCGGCCCCACTTCAGATAGGAGAACGGTCCGGCGCTGGTGCCGTAGATGGATTCGCCATTCACCTTGATCCATTTCCCCATCGCCTCCAGGCGCTCCACGCTGGGCTGAGGGATCAGGCCCTCCGACGTCGGCCCGACGTTCAGCAGGAAATTGCCGCCCTTGCTGGCGATGTCGGCAGTCTTCTGGATCAGGTCTTCCGCGCTCTTCCAGTTGTTGTCGTAGCTCTTGAAGCCCCAGGTATCGTTCATCGTCATGCAGACTTCGAAGTCCTTGCCGGGGATGCCCGTGGCCGGAATGAACTGCTCCGGCGTGCTCATGTCACCCTCCACGCCGCCGCCGAGCCGGTTGTTCACAATCAGGTGGGGCTGCAGTTTCAGCAGCGGCAGGAATTTCGCCGCGCGCTCCTTGGTCATGCCGGTGGGCGTATCCCACCACAACTCCACGATGGGCCCGTATTTGGTGAGGATCTCTTTTACCTGCGGCACGGCGACCTTGTCGATGTATTCGTCCATGCTGCCTGCCTGCGCCTTGTCCCACTGGCCGCGCATGGCGGCGCCGCCGGGATGGTGCCAATCCTGTGCCTGGGAGTAGTAGAGGCCGAGTTTCATGCCGTGCTTTTTGCAGGCCGCGGCCAGTTCCGCAATGACGTCGCGTTTGAAGGGCGTGGCGTCCACAATGTTGAACGGGCTGGCGCTCGACTTGAACATGGCGAAGCCGTCGTGATGCTTACTGGTGATCACGATGTACTTCATGCCCGCCGCCTGCGCCAGCTTCACCCAGCTTTCCGCGTCGAATTTGACCGGGTTAAACTGCTTGGGATACTCCGCGTAGCGGGCTACCGGGATCTTTCCGTTGCTCATGATCCACTCGCCGATGGAGGGGATCTGTTTGCCGTCGTAGGTGCCGGCGGGCACGGAGTAGACGCCCCAGTGGATGAACAGGCCGAGCCGCGCCTCACGCCACCACTTCATACGAGCATCGCGCTGCTGCTTGGATTCTACCGGCGGCGATTGCGCTTCCGCCATGGGCGCCACGGCCGCGGTCACCAGGATAGCCAGTGCGGCCTTTGCCGCCCAACGGGTTGGATGAAAAGTCATGCGACCAGATACTATCAGATTCGATCAAAACCGGTCAATCCGTTACCTCGACACTCAGTTTTTGCGTGCGGTAGGGCGGAAGGTGGAGAGGGTGACCCTATGT
This sequence comes from Bryobacterales bacterium, assembly GCA_016721425.1. Taxonomy (GTDB): domain Bacteria; phylum Acidobacteriota; class Terriglobia; order Bryobacterales; family Bryobacteraceae; genus Paludibaculum. Next base: position 157,218 of record JADKID010000009.1, read on the forward strand.
TATGGTGGTGCAGGCATGGAGCGGCAGCGCGGCAGCAACTCATTCGGCGGGCTCATTACGGCACTGGCGCTGGTCCCACCGCTGATGCTGGCGTTTTTGGTTGCTCACTATGTGGTGGATGTTCCGTACTTCGACCAATGGGCGTTCTCGGCTATCGGCGTCTATTTCCGGACCGGCGGGCAGGAGTTGGGGCCGCTCTTTGCGCAACACAACGAGGCCCGCATGCTGTTCCCGTCGCTGGTGAACCTGGCAAGCGAGTTTCTTTCCTCTGGGGACGTGCGAGCCTGCGCCGCAGCGGCTATGTTGCTGGCCGGATTGTCGCTCTTTAATATCCACCGTCTGACCGCTTTGACTTTGCCGGATTCGGTCTCATCGCGCAGGGTGATCACGCTGCTCGCGAGCGCAATGATCTTCAGCCCCGTGCAATGGGAGAACTGGCTGTGGGGCAACCAGATTGCGCTGTTCTTTCCTGCGGCGTGCCTGACCACGGCGATCTGCGCCGCCAGTTCGGAACTGCGATTCGGGGTCAAGCTGGGGGTGTGCGCCGCACTGGCGTTCGTAGCCACCTACTCCTTTCCGAACGGGATGCTGTGCTGGGTTGTGCTGCTGCCCGTGCTGGTTTCCCAACCGGCGGGCACGCGAGGACGGGTGATGGCGGCGGCAAGCTGGCTGGCCGCTGCGGGTGGCTCCATCTGGCTCTATTTCCAGGGCTTCCAGGCCACTGCGGGACACGCCACCTGGGCTGAATCCTTGGCGAAGCCATTGATTCTGGTGTTCTCGTTCATGGGTTTTCTGGGCGCTCCGCTGGCGTCCGGGGGCGAGATCTGGCTGTATCGCAGCGGCAGGCTGATCAGCCTGGCGCTACTCGGGTTGTTGGCCGTCGCGTGTCTCGCGTTGATGGCGGGACGGAGCCGCATCGCGTGGAGACGCGCGAGTGGGTGGCTGGCGCTATGCGCGTTTGTCGTCGGCTCAGCGGGTGTGACTGCGTTGGGCCGGTCGACAATGTCCTCGGTCTTTCTGCACGATTCACGGTACACCAGCTTTTCGATCTATCTGGTGATCGGCCTGGCCGGCTTGCTAGCCGTGGTGCGGGCAGAGTGGCCCGAGCCGGGCGGGCGCGCCACGATGCCAGTGGCCGTGGTGGTATGCCTGGCAGTTCTGGGGCTCCATGTTTCGGCCGCGGTGCAATCCGTACCGGCCATGGCACAGTGGCGTACGGCCCGCCTGCAATCCAAGGCGTGTCTGGCCATGATCAACCTGGGGGCGTCGCCCTGTGCCGTCACCAAACTCGGCCCGGCGTACAGTCAGGTGCTCACAACCGCCAATGCGTTGAATGATCTGGGGCTGCTCCATCCCCCCCTGCTCCGCGGTGCCTTGCTCCCGGCGGAGCGGATGGCGGCGACGACGCTGGACGCCGCGGCAGGCAAGCTCGCCGCCCTGCGGCGCCTGCCGGACGGCAGTTGGATCGCCTCAGGCTACGCCGTTCTACCGGGCCGGAAAGAGCCGGCCGACGGCGTGGTGATTGCCTACGAAGACGGCAGGGGCGCCCGGCAGATAGTGGCGTTGGCAGACACGCCCATGTGGACGTCACAGTGGGTCCAGTGGTTCGTCCTGCCCGAGGAGGCAACCTCAGTACGGGCCTACGCCTACGACGCGTTGGAGGGCCGCCTGTATCCGCTGAATCCGGCGACTGGCGTGGCCGGAAGGGAGACATCTCCATTGCGGTTTGGCGAAGAGACGAGCGGAACGCTGGACCGCCTGGCCCGCGGCTTTGTGAATTTCGCTGACCCTCGTGAACCCATGATGGCGTTCGGATGGGCGTTTCTGCGCAGAGAGGCCAAAGTCCCGGACGCGATCCTGATGACGTGCGACGGCGACCAGAAAATCGCCGGCTCGGGAGAGATCCACATGCCGCGTCCCGACGTGGTGAGGGCATTGGGCAACGACCCGCGCGCACTCCACTCCGGCTTCGGCGCGCTGATCGATGGGAGGCGATTGCCCGCCGGGGGCTGCATGCTGCGGGCCTGGGCTTACGATGCGGCGGGACATACTGCCCAGCCATTGCAGCACACGATCGACAGCCGCCAGCTCACGGCGCGTTGAGCGTTGCCGCTCAGGCCACCACGCACTCCACGCCATGGCGCTTGAGCATCTCGCGGTACTCCACGTCGAGGCCGGAATCGGTAACGATGATGTCCACGTCGGAGAGAGGCGCCACAGGCACGATGCGGTCCCGGCCGAATTTGGTGTGGTCCGCCACGATGATGACGCGTCGCGAAACCTTCAGCATCTTGCGCAGCGAATCGACGATCAGCGCATTGGAATCGCTCAAGCCCTTTTCGCTGATGCCGCCGATCCCCATGATCAGCGCGTCACCCGAAACCGCCGCCAGCGTGTGCTCGCAGATCGGCCCCAATTGTACGCCCAGGCGGGGATAGAGATAGCCACCGGTGAGCGTGACGTCCACGTGCTTGCAGTCCCAGAACACCTGGGCGATGGGAATGGAATTCGTCACCACGTGGACGTTGCGGCTGAACAGATTGCGCGCCGCCTCTACGGCAGTGGAACCGCCACCCAGGATCACGGTTTGGCCGTCCTCGACGAGCTTTGCCGCCGCGCGGCCGATGCGCATCTTCTCTTCGCGGCAGGACGTCGTGGCCTGACCGAAATCCAGCGTCTCATCGCCGGTCAGCAACGAGAGAGCCCCGCCGTGCACGCGCCGGATCAGCCCGTTCTGCTCCAGCAGATTCAGATCCCGCCGTACGGTGGCCTCGGACGCGTCAACGAGTTGGCAGAGATCCTCCAGCGCTGCAAACTCCTGGTTCGAAAACAGATCGCGAAGTCTCTTGTGTCTCTCAACGGCTTTCATCGAAACCTTTCCAAACGAAAGGGCGATCCAGCACAACCGGCCGGACCGCCCCTTTGACTTCTAGCGCAACAGAACTATCCGTGGAGCTTCTTGAAGTTCGCCAGGCACTTCTCGGCCACTTCGTAGGGAGGCAGATCGTAGCCTTCCTGCTCCACGAGGTAGAACTCAATGCCGCCCTTCTTCTCGGCTGCCTTGAAGATCTCTTTCCAGGGTGAAGCGCCGTCGCCGAGCAGTACCTTGTAGCCCTTTTCCTTCGAATAGTCCTTGCAGTGGATACAGTTGATGCGGCCGGGATTCAGCTTGATCCACTCCACCGGATCCACGCCCGCTTCGATGGTTGTACCGATGTCGAGTTGCAGCATCACGTGCGTCGGGGTGCCCTTTGCCAGGATGTCCATCGGCCGCTGGCCGTCCACCGGCTTCCATTCGGTGGCGTGATTGTGGAACCCGACCTTCAAGCCGGCGCTCTTCACCTTTTCGGCGGAAGAGGAAAGCGTCTCGGCGACCTTCTTCCAGCCATCGGCGCCCGTCACTCGCCCGGCGCTGGCCATCACGATGTACTTGCTGCCCAGAATGTTGTTCAGCTCGATCGCCTTGGAGATCTTCGCTTCGGTGAACGAATCCGAGCCGTTGTGCGTGGAGTAGCATTTGATCTTGAGATCGTCCATCAGCTTGCGCATTTCCTTGGCCTGGTCGATCGTCCAGGACATGTACGGGCCGTAGAACTCGACGCCGTCGTAGCCCATCTTCGCGACAGCCTTCACGGGCTCAAAGATATTCTTGGCCATCTCGGTACGCACCGAGTAGAGTTCGATACCAACAGGGATCTTCTTCTTGCCGAACACCGAAGGGGCCAGCGCGGCCGCTCCGGCCGCGGCGAAGAACGAGCGGCGGGAAAGGGAGGAATTCAGGCTCATGATGAAATGAAGATATCACACGCTGAGTGCTGTCACGTTTCCAGCGGACCTGCATCTCCGAAATCGGAGCCCCTTGTATGCCCAGTGATCTCAGCCGTCGCGACTGGATAAAAGCCATTCCCGCCACCGCGACAACGGCCATCGCCGCGCCCGCCACACCCGGACGCCACGCGGGCAAGCCCGCCCTCCAGATCGCCACCAACTGCGAAATGTGCTTCTGGCGCTGCGGAGCGCTGGCCAAGATCCAGGACGGCCAGGTGACCCGCATCGAAGGCAACCCTTCCCACCCCCTGACCCAGGGCCGTTTGTGCGCCCGCGGCAACGCCGGGCATCAGACGCTCTACGATCCCGACCGGCTGAAAAGGCCGCAGATCCGCACCGGCGCCCGTGGCGAAGGCCGATTCCGCGACGTCTCCTGGACCGAGGCGCTGGACTTCCTGGCGGCGCGCCTGACTGAGCTCAAGCAGAAGCACGGTCCGGAGTCTGTCGCCTACCTGCCCCACGGCGTCAGTTCCGGCTTTTTCGGCACCCTGATGAAGGCATACGGAACGCCCAACTCAGCCGAGCCTGCCTTTGCCCAGTGCCGCGGCCCGCGCGAGGTCGGCTATGCCCTGACCTTCGGCCGCGGCGTGGGCTCGCCCGAACCGCTCGACCTCGCCGACGCCAGGTGCATCGTTCTCATCGGCTCCCATATCGGCGAAAACGTCTTCACCAGCCAGGTCACCCAATTCGCCGACGGCCTCGCTCGCGGAGCGAAGCTGATTGTCGTCGATCCCCGCTTCTCCACCGCCGCGGCTAAAGCCGATCACTGGCTGCCCATTCGTCCGGGCGCCGACATCGCGCTCCTTCTCGCCTGGATGCACGTCATCCTCAACGAAAACCTGGAAGACAAGGCCTACCTCGCCGAGTACGCCAGCGGCCTGACCGAACTCCGCGCCCATCTCCGCGACTTCACCCCGGAGTGGGCCTCCCGGGAGACCGAACTCCCCGCCACCCAAATCCGCGAGACGGCCCGCCTCATGGCCGCAGCCAAGCCCGCCGTCGTCGTCCATCCCGGCCGGCACGTCACCTGGTACGGCGACGATACCCAACGCGCCCGCGCCATGGCCATCCTCACCGCACTGCTCGGCGCCTGGGGCCGCAAGGGCAGCATCCTGCTGCCCACCGCCATCCCCCGCGGCAGCTTCCAACTCCCGCCCTTCCCCCACTCTGCTCGCGGCCGCGCCGACGGAGCCGGCACCCGCTACCCCCTCGCCAGTGAAGAACTTGGTGTCACGAGCGGCCTCATCGACGCCACGCTCACCGCTAGCCCCTATCCCATCAAGAGCTGGATCGTCTACGGCCAGAACGTCTTGGAGTCCATCCCGCAACGCGAGAAAACACTGGCGGCCATCAATAAGCTCGAACTCCTCGTAGTTGTCGATATCTTACCCGTCGAGCAGACCCGTTACGCAGATCTCGTCCTTCCCGAATCCACCTACCTCGAACGTTACGACGCCCCCCACATCGTGGAGACCGCTCACCGCCCCTTCATCGCCATCCGCCAGCCCGCGGTTGCGCCCCAGCACGATAGCCGTCCCGGCTGGTGGATCGCGAAACAGATGGCCACGCGCCTCGGGCTCGACGCCTGGTTCCCCTGGCAGACTCCCGATGAGCATCTCGCCAAGCTCATCGGGCCCATGGGCATCAGCCTCTCGGAGCTCAAAGCCCGCGGCGCCATGGCTTTCCCCGGCCGCCCCTACATCGAAGACCGCCTCCCCGCCGACGGCCCGCTCTTCCCCACCGAATCCGGCAGGATCGAGTTGTTCTCCCAGACCCTGAAGGACCTCGGCCACGCCCCCATCCCCACCTACACGCCGCCTGCCGATCCGCCCCCCGGCTGGTTCCGCCTGGTCTACGGCCGCGCCCCCGTGCACAGCTTCGCGCGCACCCAGAACAACGCGCTCCTGAACGGCCTCATGAACGAAAACGCCGTCTGGCTCAACGCCAAGGCCGCGCACGACCTCTCGATCCGCGACGGCGACCGTGTAACGCTGGAGAACTCCGACGGCCACACCAGCCTGCCCATCCTGGTGCGCACGACATCGGGCATCCGTCCCGATTGTGCCTATATGGCGCACGGCTTCGGCCAACTCGCCCCTGGCCTCCACCGCGCCAACAGCAAAGGAGCCTCCGACAACGCCCTGATCTCCCGGATCGCCGTTGACCCCATCATGGGTAGCACGGGCATGCGCGTCAACTTCATCCGCGTCAAGCCGGAGGTCGTGAGCTAACCATGGCACGCTACGCAATGGTCACGGACCTGACGCGCTGTGTCGGCTGCCAGGCCTGCACCGCCGCCTGCAACGCCGAATGGAACGTACCGGCCGGCCAGGCCCGCACGCGGGTGCTGCCCACGGGCGCCACCGGCACGTTTCCGAATCTACGCGCGGCCTTCTACGTCGCGCAGTGCAACCACTGTGACGAGCCGCCGTGCGTCAGGCCCTGTCCCTCCGGCGCCACCTTTCAGGCCGACAACGGCATCGTCAAAGTCGACCCCACTCTGTGCATCGGCTGCGGCTTCTGCGTGGATGCCTGCCCCTACGAGGCGCGCTATCTGAATCCGGAAACGAAGAGAGTGGACAAGTGCGATTTCTGCAGCGGCCGCCTGGAGAAGGGCCAGCAGCCTGCGTGCGTCACCACCTGCACGGCGCACGCCAAGTACTTCGGCGATTTGGAGGACACGGCCGGCCCGATCTTCCAACTGGTCTACGGCAAGTCCGCCAAACGGATCGAATCCGCCGATGTTGCAGTCGGCCCCAACGTTTACTACCTCGGCCGCCGCGACGAGGCGGCGCTGATCGCAGAGGTCTTCCCGCCGCGCCAGCCGCGCATGCCGGCGGCCGCCGAGTTCTGGAGCCGCCTCGTCAAACCGCTGGCGCTGACCATGGTGGGCGCCACTTTCCTCGGCCAGGCCATTGCCTTCTTCCACCAGTTGCAGACCGGAGAAAAGCACAGTGACGACTGACGCACCCCTCAATTTCGAAGCGATGTCGCAGCGCATGATTAAAAAGCACCACGTTGCCATCATCCTGCTCCATTGGTTCAATGCGATCACGTGGCTGATGGAACTCACCACCGGCGCGGCGCTGATCGTCTCTCCTAACTACCGATTCATGCCCGTATGGTTCGTCGAGATGATCACCGAGGTCTTCGGGTCGCGCGGCAATCTGCTCCGCTTCCACATTGCCGCCGGACTGTTGTGGGTGACTGTTTTCGCCGTCTACGGCATCTTCGGCTGGCGCACCTACCTGCACAGGGAGGTGCTGGAACGCGAGGTGGCGCTCGACCGCGACGACCTCCAATGGCTGCGCATTCGCGTCCTTTCCATTCTCGGGCGATCCAACGAACCCCTGCCCCCGCAGGGTGTCTACAACGCCGGACAGAAGATGTTTGCCTTGATGGTGTATGCAATGCTGCCCATTATCATGGTGACGGGCCTGATCATGGCGTTCCACTGGGGCTCCGCCGCCGTGGTCGGCTGGGCAGTAGTGGTACACTTCGCCACCGTCGCCGTGGTGGTCAGCGGCCTCATGGTCCACGTCTACATGGGCGCGGTCTTCCCCGAAGAAAAGCCGGCGTTCTTCTCGATGCTCACCGGCATGGTCCCCGAACTGTTCGCATACAAACACCACCACAAATGGTGGCTTGAGGTAAAGGCAATGGAATCAACCCCGGCTCAGCCAGCCGCGCCAACGGAATCCACACTCTCGCGCTGGCTCCACATGAAAGAATACTGGCCCGCCTACTGGGCCGGTCTGGGCCTCGGCCTAACCCTACTGGCCACGTTCCTCATCATCGGCCAGGGGCTCGGCGCATCCGGCGGATTTACGCGCTACCTGGCCTTCACGCTGTCGTTGATCGCTCCGCAATATGCGGCCACACATCCCTACTGGGGTAACTACGTGCAGCCCGGACAACCGGTGTTGATGGATTTCCTCGTCTTCGAGCTCATCGGCGTGGTGATCGGCGGCTTTGTCTCCGGCTGGCTGGCCGGACGATTCAAGATCTCCACAGACCATGGTCCGCGCATCACACCGCGCACTCGCTGGGCCCTCGCTTTCGCCGGCGGAGCCATCTCCGGCGTGGGCGCCCGCATGGCCCGAGGCTGCACCTCCGGCCTCGCGCTCTCCGGTGGCGCAGTCCTCTCCGCTGGAGCCTTCGCGTTCATGCTCGCTGTCTTTGCCGCCGGCTTCCTCGGCGCCTACTTCCTGCGAAAGGTCTGGCTATGACCTCAATCTTCCCCCTCACTCTCTCCAACGGCGCCTTCATCACCGCGTCGCTGATCCTGGGCTTCTTCTTCGGATTCTTCCTCGAACGCGCCGGATTCTCGAGCGCCAAAAAGCTCACCGCGCAGTTCTACTTCCGCGATTGGGGCGTCCTGAAGGTGATGTTCAGCGCCATCGTCGTTGCCATGCTCGGCTTGGCCTGGGGCTCTCTGACCGGTGCCATCGACATGGGCCAGGTCTATATCCCCGACGCCTATCTGTGGCCGCAGATCCTTGGCGGACTGCTGCTGGGCTCCGGCTTCATCCTCGGCGGTTACTGCCCCGGCACGTCGGTGGTGGCCGCAGCCACCGGCAAGCTCGACGGCCTGTTCTTCGTGCTGGGCATTTTCGCCGGCATTTTTGGCTATGGCATGATCGAGCCGGCCATTCACCAATTCAACCTCTCCGGCTCGCTCGGCCCGCTCACCCTCCAGCAGTTGTTCCACACCTCTGCCGGAGTCGTCGCCTTCTGCGTCGCGGCTGTTGCCGTTGGCGCGTTCTGGGCCGCCGAGCAGAGCGAAGGCCCTTGGCAGCTTTTCAAGAAGACCTACGGACGCTCCGAATAGCACCACTATGAAACTCGAACTTCACCTTGCAGGTAAATCCCTGGCCGCGGCTCTCGTACTGGCCAGCGGCGGAGTCCTCGCCCTCGCCTCCATGGCTGTCTCCGGAGGCGGCACTGCCCCGGCCAACACGCAGGCCATCGTCGAACAGATGGTCACGGAAAAGGACCACGTCCAGCCCACCGAACTGGCCCAGTGGATCCTGGAAAAGCGCGCCGATTACCAGCTCATCGATATCCGCGAGCCGTGGCAATTCGACGACTACCATATCCCTACCGCCATCAACATCCCTCTGACTGACCTTTTCGCCGATGCGGGCCTGGCCAGGCTGGAGCGGGCCAGGAAGATCGTCGTCTATGGCCTGGGCGCCGGGCACCCCGCCCAGGCTCAGTTGTTGCTCACGCTGAAGGGCTACCCGGCTCTTTCGCTCAAGGAAGGCATCACCGCCTGGTGGGATCAGGTGCTCACGCCGCAGAGCCTGCGCGGCGAAGCCGCCAACCCGGCCGGCTACCAGCAATCAAAAATACTGCGAGAAAGATTCATGGGCGGCAGTTCCTCGCCGAAGAGTACAACAGGAGCAACAACGGCCCCGCCGCCGGCAACCCCTCCCGCGGGAGGCGGCACAATGGCGCCCAAAAAGCTCAAGCTTGGCCGCGGCTGCTCATAAAACAAGTGCTCGGTCCGAACCTCCTCCATTTCCGGAGCGGTCTCCACCGCTCCGGCTTTCTTCTTTACAGCAACCCTTGCCGCTCCCGTCCCTTTTTCCTATATTGAACAAATGAGCGGCTCGCTCCGGCCAGTGCGTCCTACCATCGCAGGCACCCAGACACCGCCCTCTCCCCTCAGCCAAGCCGCCCCGCCCGTGGTCTTTCTCATCCTGCGGGACTCCCAGTGTTCCGATTGCGGCGCCGAACTGGAGCCGGGGTCTTTCCTCCGGATCGAGGCGGAACAGCCCCTTTGCCTGTCCTGCGCGCACCTCGACGATCTGGAGTACCTGCCCGCCGGCGACATCGCACTGACCCGCCGCACCACCAAATACAGCCAGCGCATCGCCGTGGTCGTGCGCTTCAGCCGTTCGCGAGGACGCTATGAGCGGCAGGGCATTCTGGCCGAGACCTCTGCCGTAGAGAGAGCAGAGCGGGAGTGTTCCAAAGACGCAGCCGAACGAGCCGCCAACCGGACGGCCGGAGCCGCGCGGCGAAAAGTGCAGGACCGGACCTTGATCACCCGGATGACCGAGCGGATCGGCGAGCTGTTCCCTGGTTGTCCACCCCCTGAGGCGAGCGCCATTGCCGCCCATACCGCGGTCCGCGGCAGCGGGAGGGTAGGCAGAACCGCCGCCGGCCGGCAGTTGGAGGAAGCGCCATTGACGGCCGCAGTCATCGCGGCGATCCGGCACAGACACACCCCCTATGATGCCCTGCTGGCATCTGGCCTGGACCGTTCAGACGCCCGGGAGCAGGTCTCCGGGCACGTCCACGCGATCCTGGCCTCCTGGAGGGGCTAGTCGTCCGGCGGAGCCCGCACTGAGATACCAGTATCCGAAACTCCGCCTCTAGGCCTCCCCCATCCCCTTTCTTTCCAAGATCTTCCCAACTTCGGTTGAATCCGATACCGGAGTCTTATATAGTGTATCTTGGGTCGTTACTCCGTACTTATTTCGGGTCTGATACACCTCAACGCGGAGACCCATCGCGACGAGGATCAAAATTTCGATAGGCCGGGAGGTTTGACTTGATGTTCAGCACAGAAGCCATGTCTGCCCATAGACATTCGGCATCCCAGATTCCATGCGCCGTTCGCGGCTGGTTCCACTCCAGAACCCTCCGCGCCCTGCTGCCCCTTTTCCTGATGACCTTCCTCGCGTTGACCGGCGCCATGCCCGTCTTCGCTCAGCCCGAATCACACGGCGGCGGCGAAGCCAACCTGGTCCTGCCGGACCTCAATTCGGCCACCTTCCTCGGCGATGTCGGCGGTCGCACTCTGCTCATGTTCGGCCTCGTGGTCTGCGCGCTCGGCCTCATCTTCGGCATGATCATCTTCACCCGCCTGAAGAACATGCCCGTCCACAAGTCCATGCTGGAAGTCTCCGAGCTCATCTACGAGACCTGCAAAACCTACCTCTATACGCAGGGCAAGTTCCTCATGATCCTGGAGTGCTTCATCGGGGTCATCATCGTCTTCTACTTTGGCTACCTCCAGCAGATGGACCTCATCAAGGTCATCATCATCCTGGCGTTCTCCGTCATCGGTATCGCCGGCAGCTACGGCGTCGCCGCCTTCGGCATCCGTGTCAACACCTTTGCCAACTCCCGCACGTCGTTCGCCGCCCTTCGCGGAATGCCCTTCCCCTGCTACGACATCCCCCTGCAGGCCGGCATGAGCATCGGCATGATGCTGATTTCCGTTGAGCTCTTCCTGATGCTCATCATCCTCCTCTTCATTCCTGGCGACTACGCCGGATCCTGCTTCATCGGCTTCGCCATCGGCGAGTCGCTCGGCGCAGCCGCCCTCCGCGTCGCCGGCGGCATCTTCACCAAGATCGCCGACATCGGCGCCGACCTCATGAAGATCGTGTTCAAGATCAAGGAAGACGACCCCCGCAACCCCGGCGTCATCGCCGATTGCACGGGCGACAACGCGGGCGACTCGGTCGGGCCCTCGGCCGACGGTTTCGAAACCTACGGCGTCACCGGCGTCGCGCTCATCAGCTTTATCCTCCTCGCCGTCCACGACCCCAAGGTCAAGGTTCAGCTCCTCGTCTGGATCTTCGTCATGCGCGTCATGATGGTCATCGCTTCCGGCGTCAGCTACTTCATCAACCACGCCGTCGCCAAGGCCAAGTACAGCAACGCCAAGAAGTTCAACTACGAGCATCCCCTCACCAGCCTGGTGTGGCTCACCTCCGTTCTCTCCGTCGTCATCACCTACGTTGCCAGCTACTTCATGGTGCCTGAGCTCGGTGGCGACAGCTCTCTGTGGTGGAAGCTGTCCACCATCATCACCTGCGGTACCCTCGCCGGCGCCATCATCCCCGAATTCGTGAAGAGCTTCACCTCCACCGAATCCCGGCACGTCCGCGAGGTGGTCACGGCCTCCCGCGAGGGCGGCGCTTCGCTCAACATCCTTTCCGGCCTCATCGCCGGCAACTTCTCCGCCTACTGGCTCGGCTTCGCCATGATCTTCCTCATGGGTATCGCCTATTACGTCTCCATGATGGGCATCGCCACTCTCATGATGGCGCCCGCCGTCTTCGCGTTCGGCCTCGTGGCCTTCGGCTTCCTCGGCATGGGCCCGGTCACCATCGCCGTCGATTCCTACGGCCCCGTCACCGACAACGCACAGTCCGTCTATGAGCTCTCCACCATCGAGAACCTCCCCGGAATCGAAGCGGAGATCAAGCGCGACTTCGGCTTCACCCCCCAGTTTGAAATCGCCAAGGAACACCTGGAAGAGAACGACGGCGCCGGCAACACCTTCAAGGCAACCGCCAAGCCCGTTCTCATCGGCACTGCCGTCGTCGGCGCCACCACCATGATCTTCTCGATCATCGTGATGCTGACTCAAGGCCTGAAGCCCGAACTGCTCCAGTACCTCACCATCCTCCACCCGCCGTTCCTGCTCGGCTTGATCGCCGGCGGCGCCGTCATCTACTGGTTCACCGGCGCTTCCTGCCAGGCCGTCACCACGGGCGCCTACCGCGCCGTCGAGTTCATCAAGAACAACATCAAGCTCGACGACTCCTCCACCAAGGCCTCCGTCCACGACTCCAAGAAAGTTGTTGAAATCTGCACCCAGTACGCACAGAAGGGCATGTTCAACATCTTCCTCGTTGTCTTTTTCTCCACCCTCTCGTTCGCCTTCTTTGAAGAGTACTTCTTCATCGGCTACCTGATCTCCATCGCGCTGTTCGGGCTCTTCCAGGCCTTCTTCATGGCCAATGCCGGCGGCGCGTGGGACAACGCCAAGAAGATCGTCGAGACCGAACTCAAGGCCAAGGGCACTCCGCTGCACGACGCCTGCGTGATCGGCGACACCGTCGGCGACCCCTTCAAGGACACCTCGTCGGTGGCCCTCAACCCCATCATCAAGTTCACGACGCTATTCGGCCTTCTGGCCGTCGAGCTGGCGGTGACCATGCGCAAGTCCGATCCGACTTCGCCCCTGTCCCTCATCCTGGCCGCCGTGTTCTTCCTGATCTCCACCGTCTTCGTCTACCGCTCCTTCTACGGGATGCGTATCGAAGACAAGCAGTAGTTCTACCCCTCCCGCCAAAAGGGCGCCCCGGCTCCGGCCAGGGCGCCCTTTTTCTATTTCGGATCACCACAGCAGCGGCAGCAGATTCAGCTCCTTCGCCTCAACCTTGTCTCCCGCCGCCAGTTGCTTCACACACAGCCGGCCCGCACCGCATTCGGCGATCTGAAACAGGGGCAGATCCCGTCCCCTCACTACATACGTGCCCGTTCCAACGGCGGCTATATCGACCGGGGCATCCATCACGAACGAATTCGGCCCGCGAGCCACAACCTGAAAAGCCCGGGAGGAAGGCTCATAGTTCTGATAGCTGTAGCATTGCCCGATACAGGCCCGCTCCGCTGGAAAATAGCCAAGGATGACGCGGCTCCCCCAATCTCGAAATGAGCTCACCACACGCGCTCCGCGAGGTAGCTCCGCAATCGCCCGGCCCGCCTCGTCTTCCCACTGGTTGAGCGCGCGCGTGTCGACTGCCAGGAACGAAAAGAACACCACAGCCACGCTCGCCATGCCCCACTTCTGCCACGCAGGTGGCCGTGCCGTGCTCAGAAGCAGACAGATCAGAAAGCCAAACGGCAGTGTCACCCGTTCCGTGATAAACGCCAGAGCCGCCTTGTAGGCTGGCAGTTCCACGCGCGTGGGCAGAATCAGAATGGCCAACGACATCACGGCGCAAAGCTGAAACGGGATGCTCGCCAGCAGTGCCTTCCAGCCCGCCACATTCTCCAACCGCAGCAGCAGGAATCCCCACACCAACCCCAGCGCCAGAGAGACCGCTATGTACTTAGGGCCAAACACCCATACCTGATCAATCCCCACCATTTCCAGTACCTGGTGCGACGTAGAGAGCGTCTCATAGCGCCAATCCAGTACAATCCTCAGCACACCGGTCATCACGATTGCCCCGGCCATCAACCACACCCGCCGCTCTCCGCTCACCCACCGCGCCGCATAGACATAGACCAGAACTCCCGCGCCCCACAGCGGTCCTATCGCCTGAGCTGAATACGCTAGCGCGAGCAGGGCCCCAGCACCTGCCAGCCTCATACGCCCCGGCTTCCATCCCAGGGCCAGTGCCCAAAATGTAAGCCCAGTCCCCAGATAGAAGTTGAAAAACCCGTTGTGAAACGTCCAGCCATAGGCCAGCATCGCCAGGCACGGCATGAGGAACCAGGGCACCGCCCCCGTCGCCACGCGGATCCAGACCACGCCGCCCCAGAACAACACCAGCACGGCCGCCGGCACGGCGACGTGTTCCGCAAAAGAGGACCCGCCCGCCGCCGTCAGCCACAGGAGGATCCGGTCAAACAGCACGTTCGTCGCGGGTGTCGTCAGCTCCAAACCCGGCGCCCGGCCCGCCTGAATCTCGACGCCCAGCCAGGCGTTATACAAATGGCTCGATAGATCACCCGCCTGAATCCGGCTCTGCCAGAAGCACGGAATCAGCAACGCGATTGAAATAAGACAGACCCGCAGGCTCGATTTCGGCATCCAAAGGTGTTATCGTCATTTCCGTCGTCACAGTCCACCCTGAATCTAAATATCGGAGCACCCTCGGATGAAGAAGACCCACGAGAAAAAGATCGACACCCTCCTCAGTCATGTCCTGGTCCCCCCAGGCAGGAAAGTGTCGCTCAGGAAGGACTATGATCCGGGCTGGAAGCCGCAAAGCGTCGGCAAGGACGAAGGACAATCCCTGCTCGACGAGGGCATCAACGAACTCGCAGCCATGCAGGACAAACTCTATGCGCAGGATCACTATGCCCTACTGATCATCTTCCAGGCCATGGATGCAGCCGGCAAAGATGGCGCTATCAAGCACGTGATGAGCGGAATCAACCCGCAGGGCTGCCAGGTCTACAGCTTCAAAGCCCCTTCCTCCGAGGAACTCGACCACGATTACCTCTGGCGCTGCTACAAAGCTCTTCCCGAACGCGGCCGCATTGGCATTTTCAACCGCTCTTACTACGAGGAAGTGCTCGTTACCAAAGTCCATCCCGAAATCATCCAGAAGCAACGGCTACCGCTGCAATTCAAGGACAAGAAGATCTACCAACGCCGCTACGAGGAGATCAACAACTTCGAGAAGTACCTCTTCCACAACGGCATCATCCCCATCAAGTTCTTTCTCAACGTCTCCAAAGACGAGCAGAAACGCCGCTTCCTCGACCGTATCAACCGTCCCGAGAAGAACTGGAAGCTCTCACCGGCCGATGCCAAAGAGCGCGGCTATTGGGATCACTACATGGCCGCGTACGAGGATTGCTTCCGCGCCACCTCCACCAAATGGGCGCCGTGGCACATCATTCCGGCCGACAACAAATGGGTCTCGCGCCTGAGCGTGGCGGCCATCATCCATCGACGCCTGGCCGAGCTGAAGCTCGCCTATCCGCGAGTCAGCAAAGAGCAGAAGGCTGCCCTGCTGGAAACGAAGGCGATGCTGGAATCCGAAAAGTAGCCCACCCTACTTGAGCAGAGCATTGATTTCTTTCAGGATCTTCGCGTCGAACTTCATCTTGCGATCGTAGGTCATCAATCCATTGATCTCCTGCTCCACGTCTGTCAGTTGCGTGTAGCAGACTCCGATGATCGGGCTGGCGGCAATGCCAGCATACTGGCCGCGAAGACGGCTGAGCGCCGCCTCGGCCGTCTTCTCCACGCCGGAGTAGCCCCAGGACGCCTCCGGCACCTTGGCGCCCTCCGGGATATAGGCGATGCCGCCGAACTCGCTCAGGTACAGCGGAGCGCCGTTGTACACGTGCCCAGGCGCCAGATAGGGTATGCCGTGCGGCGGCAGCACCGCGCCGGGCTTCACCTGCACGTTCGCCCAACGGGCCCGCAGCCCCTCCTCGTTTGCCGTGTAGTCATGCACGGCAAACAGGTCCGTGGTCTCCGTGTGCTGCCAGCCCTCGTTATCAATCACCAACCGCGTGGGATCCAGCGATTTCGTCATGTGATACAGCGCCCGCAGATGCGATTGCTGGCGCGGATCCGCCAGGTTCGGCACACCCCAGCTCTCATTCAGCGGCGCCCACATAATGATCGAGGGATGGTTGATGTCGCGTTCCACGGTCTCCATCCACTCCTTCTGGAAGCGCTGGACGTACTGCTCGTCATAGAGATACGAGTTGGCCATCTCGTCGCTGACGAGGAAGCCCATCTTGTCCGCCCAATAGAGGAACCGCGGGTCCTCCAGCTTCTGGTGCTTGCGCGCCCCGTTGAAGCCCATCTCCTTCGTCATCTTGATGTCGAACTGAATCGCCTCATCCGACGGCGGAGTCAGCAGGCTCTCCGGCCAGTAGCCCTGATCCAGCACAAACTTCAGATACACCGGACGCCCGTTGATCGCCACGCGCCCGTTGACGAGCGACACCTGCCGGATTCCGAAATAGGTCTGCACCCGGTCCAGCACCTTGCCACCCTGGGTCAGTTCCAGTGTCACGTCGTAAAGCGAGGGCCGCTCCACGGACCACAAGCGCGGGTTCCGCACAAATGCGCCGGCAGCGACATACTTGCCGTCATTGGCCGCACCGCTGCCCGTCGCCACCACCGTCTCGCCCGACTTGATCGTATAGGCCAGCGTCAGACCCGTCCCCGCACGCGCAATCCGCGCATCAATGCCCACCTTGCCATCGAGCCCGGCGTCGATCCTGAAGTACTCCAGATAGCTGGCGCCCGCCGCCTCCAGCCAGACGCTCTGCCAGATGCCCGACGTGCGCGTGTAGAAGATGCTCCGCGATTTCACTTCCCAATACTGCTTGCCGCGCGGGATCGCACGGTCCGTGGGCGGATCCCAGGCCCGCAGCGTGATGACGTTCGCGCCCGCCTTCAGCAGGGGCGTCACGTCAAAGCGGAATGGCGTATTGCCACCCTCATGCTCGCCGGCCATTTTGCCATTCACCCACACGGTGGCGCGATAGTCGACGGCGCCGAAGTTGAGCAGCACGCGCTTCCCCTTCCATTCCGTCGGCACCGTGAACGAGCGCCGGTACCACACCACCGGGTGGAAGGACGGGTCACCGATCCCGCTCTTCGGGCTCTCAAAACAGAATGGAACCTGAATGGTTTTCGAAAACTTCTTCGCGCCGGCGGCCCACTCTTCGGTCAAGCCCAGATCGGCGTCGTCGAATTCGAACTCCCACGCGCCATTCAGCGTCTGCCAGGCTTCCCGCTGGAACTGCGGCTGCGGATGCTCCGGCCGCGGAACCGGCTGAGCTGCGGCGAAGAAGACGGCAAGGAGCAGGGATACTACAAATCTCATGCACCGATTCTATTACGCTGGAGGCCGCGGCACGATCTTCACTTCCACGGCCGCGCTTCGCTCTCCACCGCTCACCAGCACCATCTGCGCCACCTCGCGATCACTCAGTTCCACGGGCGCGCGCACCACAACCAACTCACGTCCATTCTGGTTCTCTACGGCCACCACTTCAGCAGCCACGCCATCAAAGTAGACCTCGGTGTTCTGAGGCTCCAGCGCAATCCCCCAGCCATAGATGTACACCTCCCCGCCCGGCGGGACGCCCGGTTGGCCATCGGACGGATCGAGGACAAACTCGGCACGCGTCACAGGCGTGCGGTCGGCGATGCGAAAAAGCGTCGCGTCGGCTCCCTGGTGCGACGCAAAGTAGAGCTCGCCATTCTCATCCTCGCCAAACGTGGCCACGTTGACTCCGTCCAGCAGCATCAGTTCCTGGCTGGCCCACCCTTCATCCTGACGGCGAACGCCCCAGAAGCGGCCTGTCCCATAGTCAGCCAGAAAGTACACGCCGCGCCGCTCCGGATAGGCAGACCCGCGATAGACGTTGCCCCCGGTGACAGAAACGCCCAGATTGCGCCCATATTCGAAGACAGGCAGCACCAGGCCATCGGTTCGGCAACCGGGCCGATAGCACGTCGAGGCCTCCATCACGCTCCAACCATAGTTGAGGCCCGGACCGGCATCCGCAGCCTGAAAGTCGATCTCCTCCAGACGGTTCTGCCCGACATCACCAATCCACAGATCGCCCGTTTCGCGGTCGAATGAGAAACGCCACGGGTTTCGCAATCCCAGGGCCCAAATCTCCGGCTCGGGAAACGGCTGGCTCTCCACGTCCAACCGCAGCATCTTGCCCAGCAGCTGATTCGGATTCTGGCCGTTACCCTGCGGATCGCCGGCGCTTCCGCCATCCCCGAACCCCACATAGAGTTGACCGTCACGCGGGCTGAACGCCAATTTGCCCCCATTGTGGTTGTCAAATGGTTGATTGACCACCAGGATGCGCTCCTCGCTGCTGGGATCGGCCTGGTTGGGGTCATCGGCCGACATCCGGAATCTTGCGATCACGCTACGCAAATCGGGCGCACTGCGACCCTCCGTGTAGTTCACGTAGAAGTATCGCTTGGCTGCGAAATCGGGAGGGAATGCCAGTCCCAACAACCCACGCTCGCCGCCTGCGCGCACCCGCGCCCGGATATCCAGAAAAGGCACTGGCAGCAGCGCGCCGTCCTGGAGAACTCGGATCCGCCCTACCTGCTCCACCAGAAACAGACGGCCGCTGCCGTCGCCGGCGTTCTGGATATCGACCGGAAACTCAAGCCCGCTTACCACTGGCAACGGCTTAGGCCGCGGCCAGGGTTGGGCGAAAACGGAAACAGCGATCAGGAAAGCGAAGGTGAAGCGTTGCATCGCACCAGCCGTGAGATCGTTTCGATATGGTAGGTCTGCGGAAACAGATCTACCATCGTCAGATGCTCCAACTGGTAACCGGATTCAAACAGCGCCGCAAGATCGCGCGATAGCGTCGCCGGGTCGCACGAAACCAGCGTGATCCGTGGCGGCATCAGCCGGATCAGATGCTTGACCACAGCCTTGCCGAGCCCCGTCCGCGGCGGATCGGCCAATACGAAGTCCGGAGGAGTCTTCAACCCTTCCAGATACTGCTCCGATTGCAGCCGGTGCGCGCCAATCCCCAGCCCAACCCGTTCCGCGTTGAACTGCAAGTCGCGTACCGCGGATCCGTCGCTCTCCACGCCAGCCACCTGCTCAAACCTCCGGGCCAGCGGGAGGGTGAACAGGCCGACGCCCGCGTAGAGGTCCAGTGCCGTTTTTCCTTCCGCCCCGACCAGGGCGCATTCCACCATCGCCTCCGCCAGAAAGCGGTTCACCTGGAAGAACGAGCGGTGGCCAACACGGAAACTGTCCGCGCCCACCTTATACTCCAGAAACCCGTCGTTCGCCCCGGAGATCTCGCGCGCCAAAAACTCAAAGAACGTCTTTGCCACGCCCCGGCTCTGTTCCGTCTCCAGTACGTTCACCATGGTCTTCTCACCGTTAGTGAACAGCTCGATCTCTTTCAGAAAACGAGGAAACTGCGGACCGCGCCGCAGCTCGCGGATCTTCTTGAGCGTCTCGTTGATCAGCGGAGCCGAAATCGGGCAGTGCCCGACGTCCACCACTTTGTCCGTGCCGGCCTTCTTGAAGCCCAGCGAATGGCTCTGGAAGTGGAACTGGCTGCGATTGCGATAGCCCCAGGGCTCGCCCTGCAGCACATCGATCGTCTCCGGCGCGGCGAACTTGCCGACACGCTGGAACACTTCCCGCACGATCTCCACCTTGCGCGCCAGTTGGAATTCGTAAGGCGCCATTTGGTAGTGGCAGCCCCCGCACTCTTCAAAATAGGCGCACTCCGGGGCGATTCTCTCTTCGCTGCGCGTCAGAAACTCAGCCGCGCGTCCTTCCACCAGCCCTGGTTTGGACCGCGTGGGATCCACGCGGACCTC
The DNA here is from genome assembly GCA_016721425.1 of Bryobacterales bacterium. Classification (GTDB taxonomy): domain Bacteria; phylum Acidobacteriota; class Terriglobia; order Bryobacterales; family Bryobacteraceae; genus Paludibaculum. The sequence goes on from JADKID010000009.1 coordinate 176,890, forward strand.
TTCACCCGGCATCACGAAGGGCACCAGATGCACCTGCCCGTCGGCTCTGCCGAGGCCGGCGCCGCCATAAACCCACTTCTCGATCTTCACTTCAGCCATCACGATCCCTTACGATGAAAGAGTCCCGTCCTTCCTACTTCAGCATGAAACCTAGAGTTCTGTCCGGAATTCAACCAACCGGAAGTTTGCACATCGGCAACTATCTCGGCGCACTCAAGAACTGGGTGCGCATGCAGTACGACTACGAATGCGTCTTTTGCATCGTGGATCTGCACGCCATCACGCTCTATCAGGACCCCAAAGAGCTCAAGCAGAAGATCGAGCAGACCGCGGCCATTTTCCTTGCCGCCGGCATCGATCCCAAGGTCAGCTCCGTGGTGGTGCAATCCACCGTCAAGGAGCACGCCGAGCTCTGCTGGCTGCTCACCTGCACCACGCCCATCGGCTGGCTGGAGCGCATGACGCAGTTCAAGGACAAGTCGTCCAAACAGGAGAGCATCAGCGACGGCCTGCTGCAGTACCCCGTCCTGATGGCCGCCGACATCCTGCTCTACAAGGCCAACGCCGTGCCCGTGGGCGAGGACCAGATGCAGCATCTGGAGCTGACGCGTGACATCGCCCAGCGCTTCAACGCCATGTACGGCGAGACGTTCGTCATGCCGGAGACGAAACTCCCTACCGTCGGCGCCCGCGTCATGGGCCTCGATGACCCGACAAAGAAGATGAGCAAGTCGGAGACCAACCCCGGCCACGCCATCTCGCTCCTCGACGAGCCCTCGGTGATCCGCAAAAAGATCATGCGCGCCACGACGGACTCCAATCCCCAGGTGGATTTGGAGACCGCCGGACCGGGCGTCCTGAACCTGCTCAGCATCCACCAGGCTTTCACTGGCTGGACGGACGAGCAGGTGAAGCAGCACTTCCAGGGCCTGCGCTACGGCGACTTGAAAAAGACCGTGGCCGAGGCGGTGGTGGCCGGCCTGGAGCCCATCCAGCAGCGCTATCTCCAGATCATGGCCGAGCCGGGCTACCTGCAGGGCGTCCTGCGCGAAGCGGCCGAGCGCGTGCGCCCGTTCGCCGCCGAAACCGTGCGGCTGGTCAAAGACCGCATGGGCATCTATACGGATTGACCCGCCATGAGTGAAGCCGGCTCGCGATCCTACTCGTTCTCCGCATACGGCCGGCTTTTGCGGGACAATCACGATTTCCGGCTGCTGTGGTCCTCTCAGGTCATCAGCGAGCTGGGCGACTGGCTTTATGCGGTGGCTATCTACAGCCTGCTGCTGGAACTGACCGGACAGGCGAAATCGGTGGCCTTCGCGATTGTGCTGCAACTGCTGCCCCAGGTCTTCGTGGCGCCCACCGCCGGCGTCCTCAACGATCGTCTCAACCGCCGTTCCGTCATGATCTTCGCTGACTGCGCCCGCATCTTCATCGTGCTCGCCATGATCCTGGTGCGCAGCGCGGACATGATCTGGCTCATCTGGGTGCTTCTGTTCGTCGAAACCGTGATGTGGGCGCTATTTGAGCCCGGCCGCTCGGCCATTCTGCCCAAAGTGGCGCGCAACGAGGACGAGTTGCTGGTGGCCAATGCGCTGTCGTCCTCCACTTGGGCTGTCAATCTGGCCATTGGCAGCGCCGTCGGCGGCTTCATCGCATTTCAGTTCGGCCGGAACACGGTCTTCGCGCTGAACGCCCTCTCGTTTGTCGTCTCCGCCGTTCTATTGACCATGATGCGCACGAAAGAGCCCCACACTGACCATTTGCCGCCGTTCCATGCCAGAGATCTCATCGATTTTACGCCGGTGCTGGAAGGGTTCCGCTATGTCAGGCGCGACGGCCGGATGATGGCAACCATGATGGTCAAGGCCGGCATGGGACTCCTCGGCGCTCATTGGGTGATCCTCCCCATTATGGGTGAGCGGACCTTCCCCATCGTGGGCAGCGGCGCACTCAGCATGAGCCTCCTATTCGGGTCGCGCGGCGTCGGCGCACTCATTGGCTCGTTCGCATCCGGTTACTGGGCCAAGGGCAATGAGGCCAAAATGCGCTCAGGGATCTTCTGGGCGTTCGTGATCGGAGCCGCCTCCTACGCAACGTTGAGCGTGGCGCCCACCCTCGCGCTGGCTTGTTTGTGTATAGCCGTCGGCCACGCCGGCACCTCCATGGCCTGGGTCTTCTCAACAACGATGCTGCAGGGGATGACTGAGGACCGATTCCGCGGCCGCGTCTTCTCCGCAGACTTCGGCGGCCTCTTCCTCGTGATGAGCGCCGTGAGCTTCGCAGCAGGCCAGGTGATCGATCTCGGCATGTCTGTGCGGACCGTCGCCCTGATTACCGGAATTCTCGGCGTGGGGCCGGCCATCATGTGGTGGGGCTGCCAGCGGCTGTGGAAACCTGCGTAAACCCCTCATCCAGGCTCGGCGGCACCAGCCGGGCCGCCATTCGATCCATCACAGATTCCGGCACAACCCGCGTCCGCGCTGCGTTCCGCCGCTTGCACTCCTCTAGCGGCACATCGAAGAACACCGCTTCCACCGTGCAGTCGTGCAGCTCCCCGAAACGGATCCAACATCGGCGCTCCCACGGCGTCAGCGCAGTGGAATCGATGTAGGTCACATCCGCGCCGGCCCGCACCCGCGCCGCCGCCAGTTGGCGCAACGTCTGAAACACCAGCCGGTTCATCGATTGATCCGTGACATCCCCGCTGAGCATCTCGCGTACCTCGTCCGATGACAGTGCGAAGACGCCGCATTGTTGGATCCATGTGGATTTGCCGGAGGCCGGCAGGCCCACCAGGACAACGAGTCGCATTAGAACAAGTATCTGCCCGTTTCCAGCATCCGCGCAGCAAGGCGCCGACGCGCGGCAATCGCGTTGATGGGCTCAAACTTCGCCAAACGCCGTAGCAGCGCCATGTTGGTGCGTAACGTATCGCCTTCGCTGCAGGCGGCCATCACCTCGCGCGCCTGCGCCTCCACCTTCGCCATGGCATCCCGCAGAAACACATCGCGAACGTCGTTCGCCAACCCGCCCAGACGCCCGCAGCGCAACGCGACAGACTCCATCGCATAGGCCTGCATCGCGCAATCGGCAAGCGCGGAAAGGATCTCCTGCTGCTGATCCAGATCGGTGGGATGTTTCTGATAGGCAATGCCGAGCGCGCAAAGCGTGATCCGTTTCGCATTGTCAGCCAGATCCGCGCTGGGCGGCGCCAGCGGATCAAAGCTAACCCGAAGCTGGCCGCGCTGCACCCGCTTCAGCAGCATGCCCGTCGCCAACAGCCGGTTAATCTCGTTGGTGCCTTCAAAAATGCGATTGATCCGCGAATCGCGATACGCGCGCTCCACCGCGTAGTCCTGATGGTAGCCGTAGCCGCCGTGGATCTGAACGCCCTCGTCCACCACGTAATCCAGCGCTTCGCTGGCAAAGACCTTCACGTAGGAGCACTCGATGGCGAACTCCTCGGCGCCCTTCAGATGGTCGCCAAACTTCTCCACGTCGCCGGCCACGCGGTAGCTGATGGTCTCGGTGGCGAAGGTCTGAATCGCCATCTCGGCCAGCTTGTGCTGGATCACGCCGAAGCGGGCGATCGGTCCGCCAAAGGCCTCGCGCTCCTTGGCGTACTTCAGACAAGCCTGCAATACGTTCTTCGACCCGCCCACGGCAAACGGGCCCAGCTTGAGGCGGCCGATGTTGAGGATGTTGAACGCGATGATGTGGCCCCGCCCAATCTCGCCCAGCAGATTCTCCACCGGCACCTGCACGTTGTCGAAGTAGACGGCGCAAGTGGATGACCCCTTGATGCCCATCTTCTTCTCTTCCGCCCCCACCGACACGCCCGCAAACGACCGCTCCACCAGAAACGCCGTGAACTTATCCTTGGCGCCATCGATCTTGGCGAAGACGGTGAACAGATCCGCCTTGCCCGCGTTGGTGATCCACATCTTCGAGCCGTTCAACACGTAGTGCGTGCCGTCGGCTGAGAGATCGGCGCGAGTCTTGGCGGCCAACGAATCCGAGCCGGCATGCGGCTCTGTCAGCGCATAGGCGCCCACCAACTCCGCGCTGCACAGGCGCGGCAGGTACTTCTGCTTCTGCGCCTCGGTCCCAAACAGCAGCACCGGCAGCGTGCCGATGCCTGCGTGTGCGCCGTGCCAACCGGAGTACGATCCATCCTTGCTGAGCCCCTCCGCCACCACCATCGCGGAGATGAGATCCATCTCCATGCCGCCATACGCCTCGGTACGATCACCGCGGTCAGGCCCAGCTCCGCGGATTTGCGCAGCACCCGCACGGCCAGATCGTGGTCCTGATGCTGGATGGCATCCAAATGCGGCGCCACCTCGCTGGCCCAGAACTCAGCCGTGGCGCGCGCGATGTCGCGGTGCTCGGACGTGAAATCCTCGGGCGTGAAGATCTGATCAGCCGGCGTGTTTTCGACTAGGAAGTGTGCGCCCTTCATGCGAGGTTCTCCAGAATTCCGGCGGCGCCCTGGCCGCCTCCTATGCACATCGTGACCATGCCGAAACGGACATTGCGGCGCTTCATTTCGCGCAAAATCGTGGCCGTCAGCTTCGCCCCGGTGCAACCGAGCGGGTGGCCCAGCGCCACCGCGCCGCCGTTGACGTTGACGATATCGGGGTTGAGCCCGGCCTCGCGAATCACCGCCAGCGCCTGTACGGCAAAGGCCTCGTTCAGTTCGATCAGGCCGATGTCCGATAGCTGAAGCCCAGCCAGCCTCAGCGCCTTCGGAATCGCCTCCACCGGGCCGATGCCCATCACTTCGGGCGCGCATCCGGCGACGGCGAAGGACACAAACCGGGCCATCGGCTGCAAGCCCAACTTCTTCGCGCGTCCGTCCGACATCACGATCGCGGCAGCCGCGCCATCGGAAGTCTGCGACGCATTGCCCGCGGTCACGGTGCCGCGCGCGTGGAAGACGGGCTTGAGTTTCGCCAGAGCCTCCAGCGTCGTGTCGGCGCGCGGGCCCTCGTCCTTTGCCAGTCCAGCCACGGCCACCAACTCGTCGTCAAAACGGCCACCGCTCTGCGCCGCCAGGGCGTTCTGGTGGGAGCGGTAGGCAAAGGCATCCTGCTCCTCGCGCGTGATCCCATACCGGCGCTGGAGATTCTCGGCGGTGAGGCCCATGGAGATGTAGATCTCCGGCCACTCCAGCGCCAGCCTCGGGTTCGGGGCAAACTTGTTGCCGCCCACTGGCACCATGGACATGGATTCCGCGCCGCCGGCCAGCACGATCTCCGCTCCACCGGAACGGATTTTCTCCGCGGCCATGGCAATCGCCTGCAGGCCCGAAGAACAGAACCGGTTGATGGTAACGGCCGGCACGGTTACGGGTAATCCGGCCGCCAGCGCGCTGATGCGAGCCAGGTTCATACCCTGCTCGCCCTCCGGCATGGCGCATCCCAGGATCACGTCGTCGATCTGATCCTTGGGAACCTGCGGATACTTGTCAGTGAGCGCGCGAAAAACGGCGGCGCCCAGATCATCGGGCCGCGTGAGCCGCAGCCCGCCGCGCGGCGCTTTGCCGGCCGGGGTGCGGAGACAATCGATGAGAACGGCTTGCGTCATGGCTGCTTAGTTCCTCAGAGCCTTTCCCGTCTTGAGCATATGGGCCATGCGGTCCTGGGTCTTCTGCGTGCCGCACAGCGAGAGGAATGCCTCCCGTTCCAGATCCAGCAGGTGCTGCTCGCTCACCTGCCGCTCACCCGGATGCGCGCCACCGGTGAGAATCCGCGCCAGCTTGTTGGCGATCAGCACGTCGTGATCGGAAATGTATTCTGCCTGCCGCATCAGCCAGGCGCCCATATGGAGCGCGGCGTAGGCCGGGTCGCCGCCCACCTGGACGTCGTTGCGCGGCGAACCGGCACGGTACGTGGCCACCATCGAAAGTGCGGTCCGCTTGGCATCGTCGATGAGGCGGTCGCGGTTCATGGTGATGGCGGCGGCCTTGTCCAGCAGGCCCAGCGCCTTGGCGTTCTCGGCCGAACTGGAGACTTTGGCCAGACCGATCAGCTCGTAAACCTTCCTTGGATCCTTGAGACGCGCGATCAGTTCCTTGCAGCCGCCCGCTCCGGGAATCAGGCCCACCCCGAACTCCACCAGCCCCATGTACAACTCGGCCTGAGCCTGCACCCGGGGGGCGTGCAGCGCGATCTCGCAGCCGCCGCCCAGCGCGCGCTGATGCGGAGCCACAACTACCGGTTTACAGGCGTACTTAATGGCCATGTTGGCGTTTTGGAAGCGTTGGATGGCGGCCGAAAGCTCGTCCCACTCCTCTTCCTGCGCACCGAGCAGCACCAGCATCAGGTTGGCGCCCACCGAGAAGTTCTCGCCCTGATTGGCGATGACCAGCGCGTCAAAGTCCTGCTCCAGACGGCCCAGCCCCCGGTACAGGAGCGAGATGGCGTCCTCGCCCAGCGAGTTCATCTTGGAGTGGAATTCGAGACCCAGGCAGCCGTCCCCCAGATCGCGCAGTGTGGCGCCCGGGTTGGATTCTACTGCCGGCAAATCCTTCAAATTCACTACGCCCGGCCGCGCCGCGGCCACCCCAGCCGGCGGCGCGGGCTGCAAGCCCAGGATGCCCGCCAGCTCGAACGGCCCGTACGTATGCCCGTAGCCCCAGCGCATCGCCTGATCAATGTCGTGCGGCGAGTGGGCGATCTCCGCCAGACGCTCGTGCGCGTACTCATAGGTGTCGCGGAAGAGCCAGCGCACGAAATGCGCAGCCTTGCCGGAGCCGGCCACCAGCGCGCGGAGTCGCGTGGGCAGATCCTCAATCAGCTTCGCGGCCTCCACCTCCGGCAACCGCGGCTTGGCGGCCTCGTGGTATTCCAGCGTCCGCCAATCCAGGCAGAAGATGTCCTTCTTCGGCCCGCGGCGCTGATAAAATCCTCCACCGGTCTTGTCGCCCAGCCAGCCCCGCTGCATCATCTCCGTGAGAAAGCCCGGGGGCAGAAACCGGTCGCGCCAGGGGTCATCCGGAACCAGATCATAGAGGTTTCGAGAGACATGATGCCAGACGTCCAGGCCGACAATATCGAGCAGCCGGAACGAGGCGGACTTGGGCAACCCGATCAGGGGACCGGTGAGGAGATCCACCTCTTCCACGGTGAGCTCCAGCTCGCGCATGTACTGGTAGACGGTCGCGCCGAAAAACGACCCGATCCGGTTGGCAATGAAGTTCGGCGTGTCCTTGCAGACCACCACACCCTTGCCCAGCACAACGTCCGCGAAAGCGCCGAACCGGGCCATCAGTTCAGGCGCGGTCCTTGGACCCGGAATCAGCTCCAGCAGATAGAGATAGCGGGGTGGATTGAAAAAGTGGGTACCCAGAAAGCGGGAGCTGGCTTCATCGGGCCAGCCCTCGGTGATCGCGTGGAGCGGGATGCCGGAAGTGTTGGTCGAGAGGATCGCGCCCGGCTTGGAGTGCACCAGGACTCGCGCCCAGAGGTCCCGCTTGATCGTCAGGTTCTCAGTGACGGCCTCCACAATCCAGTCCGCCGAGGCGATCTGCGGGAGATGCTCATCGAAGTTGCCGGCGGTCACCAGCGCGGCGGCGGCCGGTGCGTAGAAAGCGTTGGCGGGTAGATCCTTGAGACTTGGCGTTTTCAGGTCCAGCAGCAGCGCACGGATGCCGGCATTGGCGCAGTGGGCAGCGATGCGCGCGCCCATGGTGCCGGCTCCCAGAACGGCCACCTGTCGAACCGCGGCAGGGCGGATGGTCATGGGGGACAGTGTAGCGAATGACGCGAACGCCTGCATGGAATTCGCAACGCCGGCCAGGAAGGCCGTTAGAAACTAGCGCCCGGGGGGATGAACAGGTTGGCGGAAATCAGCGAAGTCAGCCAGCCTTTGCGCTCTCGGAAATCGGCCCAATCGATGGCGGATGCCTCGCCCTCATCGGAGAAGAACCCTACCCCCCCCGACGCGATCCGGCGGTCCGTCCAGCGGTCCACCACGTTTCCGTCGATCAGCGTTGCAAACTGCGCGCCGGTCACCTGCACCTGAATGAGGTAGGGATGGTTCGCTTTCAGGGCAACCGGGATGGGCAACTCGGTCCGGCCAAACTGATTCGAGTCCAATACACCGTACCGCACGATGTTGGAGCCAGAAACCTCGCCTGGACGCACGATGACGATCTTGGTGGCGTAGTAATTGCGCGCATCCTGAGCGCGAAAGGCCCAGCTCAGCGCCTTCTTCTGGACCGATCCACTGAATTCCATCGTGTAGTTTCTGGTGTTCAGCGTAGGCTTCCACAGCCGCAGCCGCCCCGGATGTGCGGTGCCGCCCTGCACGGACCACCCCGCCGCAGCGCCGGCCCAGTCCTTTAACTGGCCTTCGAAGTTAGAATGGACCCGCAGAGGCTTCTCTCCAGGCAACCGATTCTGAAGCCAGGAAATCCATTGCGGCACGGGCGCATCCGCTTGCGACCCATTCTCCTTGACCAGGCTCGGCTGAGCGCTAGGAAGGTTGGATGCCAGCGGATTGGGGCCCGAAGGCGACTCCGGGAAGTAGTAGCGGGCTGCCACCATCGCCACCATTAAGCCCACTACCAATCCGGCCAGCGTCGCATTGGACGTCTTGGACTGCTGCTTCGGTGTCTGGGAATTGGCACCCTTCCAGAATGGATCCTCTTCGAACTCCATGTCGCGAAGGATGGAAGCGGACGCGCGCGGCCCCTTCTTCTTGCAGCGCTCACTGCAGAAGAGCCTGTCGGTCAATTGTCGAAGCGGACTCACTTCTTTTCCGCAACGTTGGCAACGCATCTAAATATCCCCGGCTACTGGCATCGTAACAGCGATTCCCCCAGGTTGATCCCTCCTAGGTGATTTTGCGCAACGGCTTCAGGCTTTCGAGTGCTAAAGTCGCGCAAGTCGCCACCGCGGCGGCGTTCAACCTTGAAACTGGGCGCGCCCATGCCTTTGCTCGCCAACCACGCAGCCATAGAGGCACACATGATCAAACGCCCAGAGGTTAACGTCTTCCATCCCAATTTCCTGAGCATACTCGACCTCTCGACCCCAAGGGTATCCTCCACGAAACACCGGAATCATCGCCCTGACCGAACTCACCGGCCAGCCAAGATCAAGGGGGAATCGCAGGCAGGCGCGTGCGAGATCCAAGTCCCGAGACCAAGCGCCATGATCTAGCGCCTCAATCCTGAATCGGTCGAAACCGGCCGTGACTTTAGATGCCCATTCCACCGGGAGGTTGACGAACCGGTTGAGACGGCCCCCCAGATTGTGGATGCCCGCGGGCGCCGGGTAGTTCACATCGTAGGGGAACAACACCTCAAATTCGGCTGTGGGGTACACGGCCTTCACCACACCGATGACGCCTGCGACGTGATCCCGCAGACGGTTTCGCAGAAACGTCGCGTCCGCCTCGTACCCCAGTGGGTCGTCGTTCGGACCGGTAAAGACGTGCAGCGCCCGGCCCAGCGCCGCCAAAGCCGCACCGGTAGTCTCCGAATCGTAGTAGCCCATCCCACCCCCTGTGTTGCTGGATGAGTAGTTGGAGAAGTACCACCACGTAAACTCGCCGCACTGTAGCGAAGGGGCGAGTCCAGCGGCACCCTGGAGCGCCGCAATTTCGAGAAGTGCCGCCGACTGAAACGCCCGCACATCAGCCCGGAACGCGCAGTGAGCCGATTGCAGACCTCCGAATCCCGTTGAGGTCACCACCGCCGTGCCGTCGGGAAACTGGGCGGCAAACTCCACCGGAGGATTGACCAGTTCCATCGACAGCGCCGTGGTCACCGGCTGGCCCGCCGCGGCAGCCAGTTGGAAAAAATCAGCGTGCCACGCCCTGGCGCCCCGGTTCAGGAGTTGAGCCGCGGTTGGGTCCACCTGCCAGACACCCATCGAGCCTCCGTCCAGAACCGCCCCGCCTGTGATCGCGCCAGTCGATCCGGAGACGTTCGCAACCGAAGCCGTGATGGCGAATCGATAGGCCTCGGCGGCCGAGCGGGCCCGGATCACCAGGGCATCGTCAGCGGCGCGAGCCCAGACACCAACATAGGTGGCGTTGATCAGATGTGCAAAGTGCCGGGCCACGGTGAAGCGGTCCTCGTTCCCTAGCACCGTCTTGCCGCAAATCTGGCCGCCGATGTTCACAAACGCCTGATCGCCCGGCCGAAAGCTACCCTGTACGCTAAGTGTCACCTCCGGTAGCACTCCGCCCGTCCGCAAACGCTGATTCCACCAGAACACGCCGATGTACTCATTGATCCGGCCTCGATAGCCGAGTTGGTCGAACATCCACAGGATGCGGGCTGGCGGCAGTTTGTACGTATGATCCGTGGAATAGTCGAGGGCCGGCGTCTCAAAGCTCCCCGCCGTCACGGGTTCGGGCAGGTCGCCAGGCACCGCGGCTTCGAGAAAGTCAAAGTAGAATGGCTGGTCATCCACAGCGGTCAGGCGAACCGTGTGCCGACCGGCAGGCACGTTAGCCGCTACCCGGCGCCGTGTGCTCACCGCTGGCTCCACCGCCAGTTGAGTGGAAAGCACCATCACCACGGCGCCGTCCAATTCCACCGTTGCCGCCCCGCGATCGGCATACAAGGAGGTGCCAATCCAGACCTCGTGCGCGGCTCGTGATTCGTACTGAATCGTCACCGTGGAACCCCCCATCCTGGCAGCGCGCGCCGAGTTGTCCTGGAAAAAGCCAGCCTCCGGAATCCAGAAGCCGCTGTACTCACACTGGTTATCCAGCGAGGAGACGCGCACGCTCCCCGGTCCCGCCACCTGAAGCCGCCGCACCGAGTCCGGCCCCGTGACGGTCCAATTCGTGAAGTCTGCAAACCACTCGGCCGGCTGGTAGTCGGCCGCCATCGCTAGACGTGGGGCAAGCGTCAGCCACATCTGGCGAATCTGTGTGATGCCGAGCGCGGCAAAATCGAGTGTCACTCGCAGCGTCGCGCCGGAACTGCCGCCGGCGAGGCGAACCTCGCTTGCCGCCGTGCGCAAGTTCTCGTTCTTCGCCACGGCGTAGAGCGTGATGAAGCTGGCATCGTAGCCGCCCTGCACCGTCTGGATCAGCAACCGCGCACCCACCGTACTGGCTTGTAGAGCGAACGGCGTTTGTGCGCCGGCATAGTCGCAACCGTTGATCTGATCCCGCAGCGCGCGCGCCACCGTGGAGGGCTGGATGTGGTGCAGCTCCTCCTGGATCTGGCCGCTGGCATTGACCATAACGGTCGCGCCGGAATCGAGCTTCGCAGCGATCCTCACCACCCAGGGATCATCACCGGTCGTGGCCGAAACCTCTGGATCGGCGGCCAGTTGCGCGATGAGCTGGCCAGCCACCATGGCCGACGTGTCGCCGGCTTGCTCGGTGTAGGTATAGGCCCGGTCGCGAATCAGGATCGAATGAATCTGGCCGGAGTTGCCGGCATAGAAGGGGTATTCCGTGCGGGTCTTCCCGGGCACGATGTAGTCAAAGGCCAAGTTTTGATACCAGAGCGTCAGCCGGTCATAGTGATTCAACGCACCGCCGAGGATCTCAAATTCGCCGTTGGCCGGTGTATCGGCGCCGGCAACCACGGTGGCGTGGTTGGAAAGCCGAATGCGGGAAGGCGCACCACCGGGCGACGTGACGTCAAGGTACGGCCAGTCAATCGTGGCATACTTGCGGCAGTTCAATGGCATCAGCCCCGAGTATTGGACATCGAACTGGAGCGCGAGCCCGTTGAAATCAAAGTCGGGCAGGTGCTTGAGCCGGGGGTGCTCAAAGAAGTTGTCGGCATCGTACAGGACCACAACTGCGAAATCGGCGGAATCCTGAAACTGGCCGGAAACGGTGAATCCGGAAGGGGTTGCGTGATGGATGGCGGCTGACGCGCCAAGGTGGTCAAAGCCGCGCAGATGAACACAACGGTCGGGCTGCAGTTTGAAAATGGATTCGGGCATAGTGGCGAACCTCCAGAGCGACTATAAGCACACGAAATCCGCGTTTGCCTCTCGAAACCGGCCTGGCCACCCGCAACCAATTGATTTATCAGGGAGAGAAATATTTCCGCCGTGCGTGAACGGGAAAAGTTCTCGTACGGGATTTTAGCGCATGATTGCGAAGTTGACGTCGATGATCGTCCTCACTTCAACCGGCTGGCCATTGAGAAGGGTCGGGTGGTACTTCCACTGCCTCACTGCCTCCTGCGCAGCCGGGACAAGCTGGATTGGCCCGCTGACCAGGTCGATCTTCTGGACGGCTCCGCTCGTGCCGATGACAACACTGAAGCGGACCGTCCCCTGGATGCCCGCCAGCTTGGCATCTTGCGGATAGACCGGTGCGACTTGAGAAATCAGCCGGGCTTTCTGTGCATCGCTGCCGATCTCGATGCGGGTGGGCGCGGGCGCCGCCCGGAGATCGATCGCGGGAGCACCACCACCGGCTAGGGCTCTTGCCTTCCTGATCGTCAGAGCCTTCTGAAGCCAGCCGTCCGCCTCCGCAGTCAACTGACGGCAGGCCTCTCCGGTCTCGCTCAGATCAGCCGATTCGCGCAACAGCAGGTTCAGATACGCCATGGCGTCATCGTAAGCGTTGTCAATCTCCAAAGCCCGCCGCAGGTGCCCGATTCCTTCAGCGATCGTGGATTCCGACCTCTGCTTCAACGCGAGGCGGGCTGTGGCGTCGGGAATAGGACCCGGATCCTCCGGCTTCATCCCGGCGCCGGCACGCGTGGCTGTCCACTCCGGGTAAAACAGCGCCCAGGCCAGGACACCCATTGAGTAGTGCGCTTCCTTGTTGGACGGGTCCAGCACAATGATCCGGCCATGCCAGCCCTGTGCCTCGCGCAGTAACCTCGTCTTCTCGGCAGGGTCTTTCTGCCGGTTGGCCAGCATCAGCTTCAGCTCGGCAACTGACCGCATGGCGGGCTTGTGGCCCGGGTCGAGTTCGAGGATTCGTAAGAACTCACGCTCCGCCCGGGCGGCATACTGCAAGCCCTCTGCACCTTGGGTGCGAGTAAGGAATTGCCGCGTCAGCGCGATGCCCAACCCCAAGTGCGGATCCACCTCTGCCGGGGCCAGATCCACTGCCTTCTGGAATGCCTCCGCCGCCTCCGCGTACTGTCGCGCTGCGCCCAGCGTAGCGCCCTTCTCGGACCACTCGCGCCAAGTTGCGGGTTGCTGTGCGAACAAAGTGGCGAAGACGGCCAGCCCCTGCAAGAAAGTCATACTCACAGCATAGGCTTTCCCACCTATGCCGCCAGATGCGCCAGCCGCCACATCCAGTGCACCAACAGCAGAAGCAGCAAACCGGCGAAAACCTTTGCCTGCGACGATCCTGGCCTCGACAGAAACCACCCGCCCAGCTGCCCAAGGCTCCAAATCAGGCCGCCCACGAACAGGCCGAAAACCATCGGGCTGACCGCGTTCAGCTCAACCGCGCTCCTTAGATGCCCGTGGCCGATGGCACACAATGCCCGCGTCATCCCACAGAGAGGGCAGGGTAGCCCGGTCAAATACCGGAACGGGCACACCAGCCAATCCGCCGGCTCAACGAGACAGAAGAAGGCGAGGGCCAACGCGCAAACGGCGGCCTTCAGAACCAGGTTGCCGGCGTCCGGCCTATCGCGGAGGAACCGGGGAAGCAAAGCCCACCAAATCCCGATAAGCCGCCGTCACAGCAAGGTAATGGATCGGAATAGTCACCAGCAGGCCCACCACGCAGGCCAGAGCGCCCAAAATGTTGATGCCGATGAGAGCCAGCAGAAAGATCAGAAACCCCATGTAGTCCTGCTTGACCACCGCATGGGAGGCCTGCATCGCCGGCCAGAAATCCATGTTCCGATCCACGATGAACAGATAGGTGAACTGGAATATCGCCGACACCACCAAGGCGCCCACCAGGCAGGCGAACACGCCGAGAAACGTGAACAACCCGATCAGCAGGCACGCCACCAGTGAGGGCACAAACCAGTTGAACCCCAGAAAGAGATCCCCTACGTCGGCACGCCCGCCAAGCAAAACCCGCCAGCACACGATGTGCATGCCGATCAGCATCGGCCCCTGCAAAATCACAGGAACCACGGAGCCAACGACCACCATCAGGAGGGTAATCAACATGAACATCCACACCTGGCCAGTGACCAGACTCCAACCCGTGCTGATCCACTTGCCGGTCTGCACGCCCCCGCCAACCGGCGCGGCGAACACGGCCGCAGGCGGAGGCGGCTGATACGCAGGGGTAGGCCGTTCCCCCATCACGGCGCCGCAGTTCGGACAGAATCGCGAATCAGCGCCCACTTGCGCCCCACAATTGGTGCAAAACATTCACGCCTCCTCATGGCCTACGGGAAAGAACTGTTTCAGGATACACGGCTGGGCACCCGGCAGAAAGTCCCTACAGTTTTTACCTGAGACCGCCGATGATCCCGAGAGAACCGTCTCAGTTCAGGTGGCCGGAGGTCTCGATGGTGCCGAATCGAGGCCTGGTGGCGGTTTTGCTCATCTCATTCCTGATTTGGATGCCCGTTCCGGGCTTCGCCCAGCCGCCGGGCACACCGGGCAGACCTGCCCCAACCGCCGCCTCCTACGTGAGCGGATTGCACATCATCGTGCTGGACGGCCAGGATGCCGTCAATAGCATTAACACGCGCAACGGGATCAACCCTTGGATTCGCGTTTTGGACGCCAACGGCCAGGGGGCACCCGGAGCTGACGTCGTCTTCGAGGCGCCTGAGTATGGCCCCGGAGGCACGTTTAGAAACCACGGTCATCTTTTTGCGGGTGAAATCGGATAACGCGGGGTAGGCGCTGGTGACGTTCACGCACAACGACCGGCCCGTCCGCTTTCGGATCCTGGTAATGGCGAGAGTCGGCGCCAGCAGTTCGGAAATTGCCATCCGCCAGACCAATGACGCCAAGACTCGCTCCGTCTACCTGAAAGGGGCGCCCAAGCCCTGGTACGGCGATTGGCGCTGGTGGGCAGCCATCGGCGGCGGTGCCGCCGTGGGCGTGGTGGCGATGTCGGCGGGCGGGGGGGCCACGAAACCGGCCGTCCCCAACCCGGCAAGCGTTTCGAATTCGTTGCCCTTCCGCTGGTAGCCACGCCTACTGGCTGATCTTCAGCACCCACGCCGGCTGCCGCAGCAACTCCTCCGGCAGATCCGGCATCTCAATCGACACGCCGCCCTTCTCGGACTTGAACTTCAGCGGCCCAGTTGCGCCCAGCAGCGTCACGGCCCGCACTCCGGTCACGTCCTTGACGTGAAAACGGTGGCCCGGCCAGCGCGGCAGAATCGCATATACATCCTTGCCTTTCGCCGTGAAGAACGCGTCGATCGCCGCCTTGCCTGCCGCCGGCTTCTCCACCAACTTGGTTACGTCATAGGCGGTCTCGTACTCCTTGTTGTACTCGACCTTCGGCACCTCGCCAACGCTCCATTGCCGCGTGACCTTCCACGGCTTCGTGCCATAGATCGCGTCGCCGTTCACCTTCAAAAAGTCACCGATTTGTATCAGCCGCTCTTCCATCACCACCGGAATCGTGCCATCGCCATCCGGCCCGATGTCCAGCAGCAGGTTTCCTCCACGGCTCACGAGGTCCGCCAGCATGATCACCAACCCCTGGCCCGTGTGATAGTGCTCCAGGCGCTCCGCGCGGTTGTAGCCGTAGCTGAAACCCATGCCGCGGCTCTCCTCCCACGGGTGCTCCATGCCGCTCATGCCGGGCGTGTACTCCGTGGTCCAATAGCCGCCGTGCTTGTGGCGCGAGTCCTTACCCCATCGATCATTGATCACCACTTCGTTCTTCACGGCCGACTCATTGAACAGCCAGGCCAGCAGTTCCGGGCTTCGCCATTCGCTGGAAGGCAGATCCCACTCGCCGTCGCTGAAAATGATGGAGGGCTTGTAGCGGGTCACCAGATCCTTGAACTGCGGGAACATATGGTCCTTGACGTAGCGCGGCTTGTCGCTCAGCCACAGCGGGTTGTACCACTCGTAGAGCGAATAGTAGAACCCCATGCGCAGACCTTTGCGCCGCACGGCGTCGGTCAGATCGCCCAGCACGTCTCGCTTGGGCCCGGTCTCCACCGCGTTCCACGGCCGGCCCCACGTAGCGGAGGCCTCCTTGCTCGGCCACAAGGTAAACCCCTCATGATGCTTCGACGTCAACGCGACATACTTCGCACCCGAGCGCGCAAACACGTCAGCCCAGTGATCCGGATCATACAACTCCGCCCGGAACTGCGGCGCGAAATTCTGATACTCATAGCCGGCGCCATATTGCTTCTGGTGATAAGCCCACGTGCCGGTCTGCACCGCGTTCGCCTTCGGATTGTCCCGGCCGTTGGTCATCGCATTCCAGTACCACTCCGCGTACGCCAGCTTGCCCGGAATCACCGGCGCGTAGGACGGCACCGAGTAAAGCCCCCAGTGGATGAAGATGCCAAACTTGGCATCGGTGAACCACGCCGGCGTGGGCCGCTTGTCGATCGAGTCCCACGTGGGCTGGTAGGTTTGCGCGCTGAGTCCAGTGAGGAGTAGAGCGGAGAGCATTATCGTTTTCATACGCACCATTAGTCTATTCCAGAATCGTCGCTAGTTCGGAACAGAGTGCCTGGCGGTATCGCTCTCGTTACGCCTCGCCTGTCGAAGGTGCCGAGGTATACTCATTCACTACCGAGGAGTTTGTCTGCATGATCATCGAGGACGGGCGCGAGGCAGCACAGAAAGCCATCGACCTGATGAGGGAATCCAAAGGGACGCTAGGTATTGATACCGCGGAGTTCTTTTCGGTGCAGGACTTCCTGGCGCACGCCAAACAGAATCCGCTGACGCTACCTGAGCGCGAAACCATCGTGGAGCAGGCGATTGAACTTCTGGACCAGCTCTACGTCCACCTGCCATTCAAGCGGGCCCGATACGCCGTCGATCCGGTGCAGCGCCTGCGCCTGATCCGTTCCCAATTGAAGGATCTGGAGGAGCTCGCGTTCCACCGCGAGATGTTGCAGGTCTTCAGCCGCCTCAGGGACGCTCACACATTCTACGGGCTGCCTGAACCATATCGCAGCGCGGTAGCGTTCCTGCCGTTCCGGCTGAAGTGCTTTAGCGACCCCGCCGATGGCGGAAGGCGCAGATTCCTGGTGACCCAGCTGATTGAGGGCTTTCGCCATCCTCATTTTGGGCGTTTCGCCGAGATTACGGCCTGGAACGGGATGCCGGTGGAACGCGCCATTGAGCGCGAAGGCGGATACGATCCACTGGGCAACGAGGCCGCCCGATTTGCGCGCGGACTCCAAAAAATGAGCAGCCGGTCGCTCTCGTTCCACATTCCCCCGGAAGAGGATTGGGTGGTGGTGCAGTACCGCAGGCATACAGCGGGTAAGCGAAGCAGCGTCCAACCGGAAAGAGCGATTCTGCTGCCATGGTGCATCGCCACCAACTGCGTGAAGACAACCGATATTGGCGGCTACGCCACCAGCGTCAACGAATCGCTGCTGGACACCAGGGAGGCCGGAAAATACATCTGGCACCGCTCTGTGCTCCGCAAAGAAAAGCGCTATCAGGAAGAACGGTATTCTCCTAACGCGCCCGCGGCCGGCGCCGCTAGCGGCAGCGACGAGGCAGCCCCGCCGGTAACCGTGCCGTGGAACGACGACGAAGGCGCCGCGGACCCCGCAGCCAGGCTGGATATTGCGGAGACTTCGAAATTCCCGGCGCAGTTTGAATTCCGGTACACCCGGGAACGGGCCGCGCGCCGGAAAGCCCCACACGGCGGGCTGCGCGATCCGGCCCATCCCGATAAGCGCTTTGGCTATGTCAGAATCTGGAAATTCGGCGGCCTGTCCGCGCAGGAGTTCACGGGCGAGTTCCAGCGAATCCTGCGGATTCTCCAGCAGAAAGCCCCGGACGGGCTCATCGTCGATATTCGGTCGAACCCTGGCGGAGCGGTCGATTCCGCTGAGCTCGCGCTCGGGTTGCTGACGCCCGGCATAGTCCAACTCGCCCGCTTCCACTTCATCAATACCAGGCGCACTCAGGCCATCGCCGCCGCCATTAGCAGCCCCGCGGCCGATTTCCCCGATTCGGTTCAAAAAGACTGGACGCCCTGGGCCAAGGACCTGATCTCCGCGGTCTACAGCGGCAGCGTCATCACGCCGGGCCGGGAACTGACCTCCAGTCTCGAATTGCTCACAGGCCCCGGTCAGTGCTACCAGGGGCCGATCACGCTCCTCACCGATGCACGATCCTACAGCGCGGCAGACCTCTTCGCCGCCGGCTTCCAGGACAATCGTGTGGGCCGCATCATCGGCGTCGACAGGAACACGGGCGGTGGCGGCGCCAACCGTTGGCTCCACGAAGAACTGCTGGAGAAGCTCCAGAAGATCCCCGGCAATCCTCTGGTGCAGTTGCCCAGGCAGGCCCGGCTGGGTGTGGCCATCCGCCGGTCTACCCGCGCCGGCGACGGGCTCAGCGCGGGCACGGTCATTGAGGATGTTGGCGTGGAATGTGACGATCTCTATGCCATCACCAGTGACGACCTGATGCATCAGGACCGTGGCCTGCTTCAGTTCGCTTGCGAGCAGTTGGCGAAATTGCCTCAGCGGGCGCTCACCATAGACTCCGCATCGCTGACCGCCGGCGGTGACGTGCAGGCCACCGTTTCCTGGAAGAACCTTCACCGCCTGGAGTTCCGCCTCAACGGCGACCTGCAATGCTCGTTTGCCGCCGATGTCGCCTCGCCGGCCGCCTTCACCATTCCGGTGAAGGGCCTGAAAATCCCATTCCCGGGCGGCACTCTCCGCGTCGAAGGTTTCGCCAGAATTGAGTCCGATGAAGCCGCCACCGAGCTCCGGCTGGTGGCTTCCAGTACTGCCAGATGGCCGTTCCAGCCCAGGAACGATGCGCACTCCGTGCCAAAGTAGAGGGTGAATGATCGGCTCGACGATTTCACACTACCGCATCACGGGTAAAATCGGCGAAGGTGGAATGGGCGTCGTCTACCTCGCGGAAGACACGCGGCTGGATCGCGCCGTCGCGTTGAAATTCCTGCAGGCCGATTCGATGGATGAGTCGCGGCGGCATCGCTTTCTCCAGGAGGCCCAGGCAGCCGCCCGCGTCCACCACCCCAACATCTGCCCCATCTACGAGATCGACGAGGAGGCCGGCCGGATCTTCTTCGTCATGGCCTATGTGGAGGGCGAGACCATCGCCGATCTTGTTCAGCGATACCGCGTCCTGCCGTTCGATTTCGCCCTGGATCTGGCCATCCAGGTGGCCGCCGGATTGGACGCCGCCCACCGGCAGGGCATCGTCCACCGCGACATCAAGAGCAGCAACATCATCACCGATAAGCAGGGCCACGCCTGCATTCTGGATTTCGGCGTGGCGTTGCGGGAGGGCTCGGAGAGAATTACTGAGACAGGCGGAGCCGTGGGCACGCCTGCCTATATGTCACCGGAACAGGCTCAGGGCCTGGAACTGGATCGCCGTAGCGATATCTGGTCCCTGGGCGTCGTGCTCTTCGAGATGCTCGCCGGCCGCCTCCCCTTCCGCGGCGGAACCCAGTTCAACGTCTTGTACGCCATCGTGAAGGACAACGTCCCCGACGTCGCCACGCTGCGGCCCGATGTGCCCGCTGCGCTGGAGCACGCTCTGCGCAAGGCGCTCGCCAAGGATCCGGAGAAGCGCTGGCAGACCGCCGCCGAGTTCGCCGCAGAACTGCGGCGCATCCGGGAGTCCCTTTCGCAGGACACGGTCACGCTCCTCGCTACGCCCAGAATCCCGCCAGCTCCTCGCTCTGCGTGGCTGAAACGCGGCCTGTTCGCCGCCGCCCTACTCGTCGCACTCGCCGCAGCCTATTTCGGCTGGAGAGATCTCTGGCCCCGCGGCGCTGCCCTGCCGGAGGAAAAGCAGATTGCCGTCCTGCCGCTCGACATCGCCAGCCAGGATGAGAACCTCCGCGTGCTGGCCGATGGCTTGATGGAGACCGTCACCACCAAGCTGACGCAGTTGGACGAACTGCAGGGCAAACTGCTCGTCGTGCCGGCCAGCGAGATCCGAAGCCGCAAAATCACCAGCGCGGAGGCCGCACGCCGAATCTACGGCGCCAATCTTGTCATCACTGGCAGCGCCCACCGCTGGGGCAAACAGATTCAGCTCACCCTAAACCTCGTCGACGCCACAAAAATGCGCCAGATCGCCGGCCGCACCTTCGACTTCGACACCGACGACCCCATCGCGCTCCGCGACGGAGCCGTCAACGGCGTCATCCGGTTGCTCACTCTCCGTGTTTCCCCCGCCGCCTCAGCCGCAATGGCCTCCGGCGAAACGTCCACGCCCGGCGCCTATACCGAGTATTTGAAGGGCGTCGGCTATATGGCGCGTTATGATGTTCGCGGCAACATCGAACGGGCCTTGGCGGCGTTCCAGGAAGCAGTCCGCCAGGATCCGAAGTACGCGCTCGCCTGGGCCGGGCTTGGCGATGCCTATTGGAAGAAGGCCTACCAGGCCACAGACAAGCAGTGGCGGACTCTCGCCATGGAGAGTATCCATCGTGCCATTCAGATCGATCCGGGCCTCGCTGCCCCACACGTCAAATTGAGCGTGATTCTGGCCGCCAACGGGCAGGCGGCAGAGGCCGTGGAAGAGGCACGCAAGGCGCTCAGCATTGCCCCGGATAACTCCGAGGCCTTCCGCGCACTGGCGGCCGCATTCGTTGCGGCAGGCCAGTTTGACGATGCCGAGCAGGCCTATCTCGATGCCATCCGCCGCCAGCCAGCCGATTGGAGCGTCCACTTCACCCTGGGGAATTTCTATATGCGGCAGGGACGGCCCGCCCAGGCCCGCACAGCCTGGGAAAGCGCACGGAAGTTGACCCCGGATAACGAAATGGTCCATCGCAGCCTGGCCATTCTCTCCGCCAACGAGGGCAGGTTCAAAGAGGCGTCCGACATGCTCGAACGCACTCTGAAATTCGAGCCGGGCGGCCGGACCTATTCCACTCTCGGCGTCACCCTCTACTATCAAAGACGCTATGCCGAGGCCGCCGCGGCGCTGCAGTCCGCCGTCAGCCTGGACCCCGGCGTATACCTGATCTGGGGCAATCTCGGCACGGTCCTCCGCCACTTGCCAGGCCAGGAGCAGAAAGCCACCGTGGCATTCGCGAAGGCCATCGAACTGGGCGGTAAGGTCCTCCAGGCAAAACCCGCGGACCGCAACACCTGGGCCAACATGGCCGAATACCACGCAAAACTCGGCCAACGCGAGCAGGCTCTGCGGGAGATTCAGCAGATCCCGGTGGCCGACCGCAACGCCTACCCGGATCGCCTCGTACTCGCCTACGAACTGATCGGCGAGCGGCGGCGGGCCGTCGAGATGCTGCTCTCCCTGCCCGCCAACGCCACCGGCTGGAATTACATCAGACGGGACCCGGACCTCGACGCACTTTGGGCCGATCCCGCACTGGAGTCCCTCCGTCGCGCCAAGCGCCCCTAGCGCCCCGGCTCCCGCCGCACCGCACGCGCCTCTACCCTCTCGTCCCCTCCTCCACCGGCGGATCGATGTCAGGCGCCAACGCGGGGATGCCCAGGATCTCGTGCAGCAAATTCGCGGCCGCCTTCACCGCTACTTTAGCCGCCTGCGGATCGGACTCCACCTGATCAAGCGCCGGCTTCAACAGCGCCCTGGTATCCTGAATCTTCTTCTGAATCTCTGCTGTGGTCATGCTTCAGTTCTCCTTGCATCCTCGATCAACGTCTCAACCCTTCCACTTGCCATGCCGCAAGGCCCGCAGGCCGGGCGCTCAGTGTGTCACGAGAGTATACCACCAAGTACGGAAACCGGCTAAAAGTCTCTCAACACCAATCCCTGGTGACGGCGAAATCCACTGCGATTTGTTCTAAGCTCAATCAATGGCTTCTGAACTGATCGTCAGAACATCTGACGGCACAAGCAAGGTGATCAAGTTGGAGTCGGACCGCTACTCCCTCGGAAGAGCCGGAACCAACGCCTTGGCCTATCCCGAGGATGGCCAACTCTCCCGGCAGCACCTCGCCTTGGAACGGGCCAACGACGGCTGGCTGGTTGTGGACCTGGGCAGCAGTAACGGAACCAGCGTGAATAATGTCCGTATCGTCAAGCCAACGCCGCTCAAGGCTGGCGATCGCATCACCGCCGGCCGCCTGACCCTCGAATACTCAGACCCTGACACCGCACAGGACCGCCGGGTCGTCTTCGTCGACAAACCCGAGGAGGAGCATCGTTCCGCCACCGTAGCCATCAGCCTCGACAAGCTCCTCAACGCTGCCAAGGCCGCCACCGGCGTCGCTTCCGCCGCCTCCCCCCTGGCGTCAGCTTCCCAGATGAATGCACTGATCCAGGCCGGCCGTGAACTCGCCGACCGCCGCCCCCTGGAAGAGCTCTTCCCTCTGATCCTCGATCTTGCTGCTGAAGCCGTCGGCTCGTCGCGCGGCGTGCTCATGCTCCAGGAGGCCGAAGGCCTCGTCATCCGCGCCGCCAAGGGCAGCAGCTTTCAGATCAGCAAGACCGTCCGCGACCGTGTCATGGAGCAGAAAGAGAGCCTGCTCATTCAGGACGTTCAGCTCGACGAGAAGCTCCGCGTGCAGGCCAGCATCGTCGCGCAGAGCATCCGCAGCATGATCGCCGTCCCCCTGCAAACCAAAGACAAGGTGATTGGCCTCATCTATCTCGATTCGCCCCACCTCATCCGCCCCTTCACCCGCGAGGATCTCAGCCTCCTCACCGTCATGGCCAACATCGCGGCCATCCGCATCGAGAACGCCCGCCTCACCGAGGTGGAACACCACGAGCGCCTGATGGCCCGCGAAATGGCCCAGGCCGCCGAGATCCAGAGAAACCTCCTGCCCGGCGCGCCGCCCAATCTGCCCGGCCTCCAGGTCGCCGGCTTCAGCGAGGCGTGCCTCAGTTGCGGCGGGGATCACTACGATTTCTACGAGCGCGAAGGCCGCCTCGTTCTCCTAGTCGGCGATGTCGCCGGCAAAGGCATGCCTGCCGCCCTGCTGATGGCCAGCCTCCAAGCCCGCGTCCAGGTGCTGGTGGAGGAAGAGATCGACCTCGCCTCCATGGTCACTCGCCTCAACCGCATCATCTCCAGCAACTGCCCCGGTAACCGCTTCATCACGTTCTTTATCTGCGAGATCAATCGCACTACCGGCGAAATGAGCTATGTCAACGCTGGCCACAATCCACCCCTCCTGATTCGCAAGGACGGCACAGTGGAACACCTCTCCGGCGGCGGCATGATCCTCGGCATCATCGGCGGCGCAACATACGAGCTGCAGACCGGCCGCATGGAGGAGGAGGACGTACTGGTGATGTTCACCGACGGCGTCACCGAGGCCGAAAAGCCAGGAACCGAGGACGATTTCGGCGACGAGCGCCTGGCCGCCGCCCTGCAACCCATCGCCGAACGCTCGCCGGCCGAGATGATCGAACAAGTCAAGGCGGCCGTCACGGCGTTCGCCGGATCGGTCACTTCCGCCGACGACTTCACGCTGGTCATCACCCGCAAAACCGCTATCGGCTAGTACCCGGCGCGGGGTAATTCATTGTTTTGACACGGCTAATCGTTGTATCCTGACTAGACGATGATGTCACGGGATACTAGGGTCGTGGCGCTTGATTTCACCTTCTCGACGGCCACGGTGCCGAGATAATCCACACCTTCATCCGCTCAAGCCTATCCCCCCGTACCTTTGATCGTTGGCGACTGGCACTATGACCGCGGAATGTCCAATCTGTCACACGTCGAACCCGCCCGGCACGGCGGTGTGCATCCGGTGCAGCACGCCGTTTGACATCGACGAACGGACCCTCATCGGCGATTCCCCCACCATCGTTCCGGACGAGAAGACCATCGTTGACACTGGCGGCTCTGGCTCGGGCGCTGGCGCGGAGTGGACCCGCACCATCGACGCCGCCGAATCCGCCCAGGCTCGCGCACCCATCGGCCCAGGTAGCGTACTGGCCAGCCGCTACGAGATCCAGGCCGTGCTCGGCGAGGGCGGCATGGGCGCTGTCTACCGCGCCCGCGACCGCGAGTTGGACCGGCTCGTCGCCCTGAAAGTCATCCGCGCCGAACTCGCGAACCACGGAGAGATCCTGCGCCGTTTTAAGCAGGAACTGATCCTCGCCCGCCAGGTCACCCACAAGAACGTCGTCCGCATCTTCGACCTCGGCGTCACCGACGGCCTGAAGTTCATCACGATGGAATATGTCGACGGGCGCGACCTCAAAAGCATGCTCGTCAAGGGCGGCAAAATGGCGCCCGCCACCGCCGTCAAGATCATCAGGCAGGTCCTGTTGGGCTTGCAGGCCGCACACAACGAGGGCGTCGTCCATCGCGATCTCAAGCCGCAGAACATCATGGTGGACGCCCAGGATCGCGTCTACCTCATGGATTTCGGCATCGCCCGCTCCATGGAGGCCGCCGGCATGACCCGCACCGGCGCGCTCATGGGCACCCCGGACTACATGTCGCCCGAGCAGGCGATGGGCGAGAAAGTCGACAACCGTTCCGATCTCTTCAGCGTCGGCGTCATCCTCTACGAGATGCTCACCGGCACCCAGCCCTACGAGTCCCTCACCGTCATGGGCACGCTGATCAAGCGCACCAAAGAAAAGGCCACGCCCGTCCGCGAGCTGGACCCTACGCTACCCCAATTTCTCAGCGATATCGTCTCCCGCTGCCTCGAGATCAACCTGGAACGCCGCTATCAGGACGCCTCCGAAATCGTACAGGATCTCGATTCCAGCAGCGCTTCCACCTCCGGCTCCGCCCGGCTCGCCCAACTGCAAAGCGGCGGCCGCGCCTCAGGCTCCCCCGGCCTGCTCACGCCCGGCTCGGATTTCGGCCCCCGCTACCGCATCGAGGCCCTCCTCGGCGAGGGCGGCATGGGCAAGGTATACAAGGCGTTCGACCGCGATTTGGACCGCACCGTCGCCCTCAAGCTCGTGCGCCCCGAACTGGCCGCAGATCCCGTCTCCATGGACCGCCTCAAGCAGGAGCTCCTGCTCGCCAGCCGCGTATCCCAGAAGAACATCCTTCGTATTCACGATCTGGGCGACGTCGAAGGCACCAAGTTCATCTCCATGGCTTTCGTCGATGGCGAGGATCTCCATCAGCTCATCTCGCGCGAAGGCAAGCTGGAGCTGGAACGCGCCCTCACCATCTCCAAGCAGCTCTGCCGCGCTCTCGATGCGGCTCACTCCGAAGAAGTGGTCCACCGCGACCTGAAGCCGCAGAACGTCCTCATCGATGCCGCCGGCACCGCCTACGTCTCCGATTTCGGCCTCGCCAAATCGCTGGAAGCGGGCGCGGCCCTGGTCACTCGCGCCGGCGAGATCATGGGCACTCCGCGCTATATGTCCCCGGAGCAGGCGGAATCCAAACCTGTCGATCACCGCACCGATCTCTACGCGCTGGGCCTGATTATCTACGAGATGGTCACCGGCGACCTCCCCTTCCGCAGCGACACCGTCCTGCAGGCCATGTACCAGCGCGTCACGCAGGCGCCGAAGAATCCCAAACTGCTCAATCCGGACCTACCCGACGAGATCGTCAGCGTCATCATGCGCTGCCTGGAGAAAGAGCCGGAGGCGCGCTATCAGCACGCCAGGGACATCCTCGCCGATCTCGAGAGTGGACGCGCCGCCAAGCCTGCCGCCGCGCCCCCTCCTTTAGCCGCTCCACCGCCGCCCCCTGCCTCGGGCGGCAAGGGTAAAGTGGTGGGCCGCTGGAGCAATCACAGCCACATTGGTCGCCACTCTAGCCGTACCGCAGGTCCGGCAGGCTCTGTTCGGGTCCTCCGCAGGCACGCCGTCCTCCGGCCCCGTGCAGGCCAAATACATTGCCGTACTGCCCTTCCGCACCATCGGCGACACCGCAGAAGTGGGCTCCGCCGCCGATGGCATCGTCGAGACTCTCTCTGCGCGCCTCATTCAGCTCAAGGAGATCCACCTCTCCTCGCCCACCGCTGCCGCCAAGGCGGATCTCAAGCTCCCGCTGGACCGCATCGCGCGCTCTCTCGGCGCTAAGCTGATCGTGCAGGGCAGCGTGCAGAGCGCTGGCAACAAGCTCCAGGTTGTCGTCAGCGTCGACGACCCCGCCACCGGCAAGCGTGTCTGGTCCCAGGAGTTCTCCGGCCTCAAGGAAGACCTGCTCACCATAGAAGATGACATCTACAACAAGCTGATTGCGGGCTTGAACCTGAAACTCAGCAACGAGGAGACCGCCCGCGGCGCCATCCGCCTCACCGAAGACATCGGCGCCTACGATCTCTACCTGAAGGGCCGGAACCTGCTCCGCGGCCAGCGCGATGAAAAGACCCTCCGCGCCGCGCTCGAGTTCTTCGACGCCGCCAGCAAGAAAGATCCCGCCTTCGCCCTCGCCTACACCGGCGTCACCGACGCGTCCCTCTATATGTACGATCTCCAGAGAGACCCGGTCTGGACCGTGCGCGCCCTCGGCGCCGCCAACCGCGCTCAGACTCTCAACGACAATCTGCCTGAGGTGCACATCTCGCTCGGCAAGACTTACCGCAAAACCGGCAAGTCCGCCCAGGCCATCGCGGAGCTGAAACGCGCGCTCGAACTCGCCCCCAACTCCGACGAGGGCTACCGCGGCCTCGGACGCGCCTATCTCGACGCCGGCCGCACCGACGAGGGCCTGGCAGCCATGAACAAGGCTGTCGAGGCCAATCCCTACTACTGGTCCAATTACAACGAGCTTGGCATCTCCTACCTCCAGGTCGGCAGGAATACCGAAGCCCTCGCCGCACTGAAAAAGGTCACTGAGCTGGAGCCGTCCCGGCCCGCCGGCTGGATCAATCTCGGCACCACCTACTACCGCATGGGCCGCTGGGACGATTCCATTCCAGCCTTCCAGACCGCCTTACAACTGCAGCCCACCGCCGATGGCTATGGCAACCTGGGCGCCGCCTATTTCTACGCAGGTAAGTTCGACGACGCACGGGTCAACTTCGAAAAAGCCGTGGAGTTGAATCCCAAGAGCCACGTCGATCTCGGCAACCTCGGCGACGCTCTCCGTTTCCTGGGCCAAAAGGACAAGGCCGGCGCCGTCTACGATCGTGCCATCGCCGAGGGCTTCAAAACCCTTCAGGTAAACCCCAGGGACCCCAAAACCCTCAGCGAACTCGGTCTCTTCTACGCAAAAAAAGGTGACCCCGCCAAGGCGCAGGACTTCCTCCGCAGAGCCCGCGCCATCGACAAAAACGACGTGGACCTCATGTACAAGCTGGTGGTGGCGGACGCACTTTCGGGGAAGGGTGAGGACGCGGTGAAGGGGCTCAAAGAGGCCGTGGCAAAGGGTTACCCCGCCAGGGAAGCAGCGAATGACCCGGACCTGAAATCACTGCAGGCCCGGGCCGATTTTCAGCAGATCATCAAACAGAGCGGCGGCGGCGCAAAATAACCAGTCCCGTCAGGCCCAGTCCCATCAGGGCATAAGTGCCGGGTTCCGGCACAACGTTGGTGAGCCCTGTCGTCGTGATGGTATTCCTGAACGTGGCGCCCTTCCATCCGCCAGCTCCATCGAGATCGTCGGTCGAGCCATCATTCAGGTTCACCGTGAAAACACCGTCTGTATCCGGCAGGTTGGTTCCGAAGATCTTCAGAACGAAGTGGTCGTTCGGGCAGCCGATCGTGGTCTCGTTGGTGTCGAACCCCGTGTTGATCAGATCGGACACAGATACGTTGTACGTATGTGCCGCGGGGTACGTCGGGCAGCCAGGGCCGCCATTCGGAATGTCCGCGATGAACGTGATCGAGGTCAGTGTTCCACCGGTTGCGTTCTGGAACTCGAATATTCCGCCGCCGTTCAGGTTTGCGCTGAAATTGAAGACCGGACCGGTTATGGGGATCGGCGTAGGGTCGCTACCCACAAGTTTAAAGGTTGCTGCGAAGGACGAGCTTGCGCAGAGGATCGCTCCGAAAGCCAAAGTGGTGATACACCGGGTGGATGTTCTCATACAGTTCAGTCATCTTAGCATGGAGCCAAGCCAAATCACCCCGCTCTTGCGCTGCCATAGGTACCATTTTCCGACAGGCCTAGTACTATCTACCGCATTTCGGCGACCCGCAGCCGCACGGCCGGATCACCCAGGATCAGGTAGTTCCGCGCATCGTCCCGCGCTACCCAGCGGTTTGCCAGCACGGCGTCGGAAACCTGCCCCGGCAGCATCTGCCGCTGCCTCTGCGTATCGGTCAGTTCCGCGCTGAGCACCGCCCAACGCAGATTGAACTGATCCGTGCACTGGCCGATGCGGTCTCCCCGCAGTACGCGTGTCATCACATCTCGAAACTCCTGCGTCTGCGGCGCGCTGCGGCCGGCCTGGAACGAATACGTCCACGCCCGGTCAATGTGCGCCAGCACGGCCAGCCCACCGCCGGCCAGCATCCGTTGCGGCAATCTCGCCACGCGCGGCGCATCCATCAGAGGCTTGGGGCTGCCGTCCGGCAAACGGGAATATGTGTCAAAAGCCGGACAACCGCCGCCGTAGCAGGCGAAGAAGAAGTGGATCAGGCCGCTGAGCTTCGCGTCCTCCGGCACCGCGGCTGCGTCAAAGTAGTGCTCCGGCTGGATCGGGCCGCCCTCCCAGTCCTGGCACACGATAGCGCCCTGCTTAGCCGCCTGCTTCGGATCTGCCGCGCTGAACCCCGCTCCGTGTGAGCCGCTGAACAGCAGCGCCGGCGTCCCGCCTTGTAGTTTGCCCTGCAGCAGCTTGGTCAAATTGTCCTTGGTGGCGTCGTCCCCCAGCAGCGCGTTCATCTGATAGCCCTGCCTCGCGCCCAGCGCCTTGGCGCCTGTCGCGAAAGGCAACGCCACCTGGTTGTGCAGCAGCCCAGTCGCCCGGTCGCCCAGATTCCGCGTATTGAATACCGCCACGCTCTTGCCGTGCGGCACGGTGGCCCCCGTTTCATAGGCGACCACGCCCTCGGCGTACGCCCGGTACTCGGCCGGCGTTTCGAAATCCAGCCGCCCCACACACCAGTAGGCGTCCAACAGGTACTGGAACTCAAACGGGATCTGCGAAGGAGTGCCCACAATTGTCAGATAGAGCGGCACGCCCAGCGAAGGATCCACAATCGCCAGCGTGACGTTGAAACGGTCCAGCCAGCTCCTCACCGTATCGCCCGGCTGATACCCCGAAAGCCCGTCGAAAATCCGGAACAACGTAGGTTCGCCCACCTGCTTGCGGCGGTGCTCGATCAGCGGCTCCAGCGCCGCCCGGATCGCCGGGTCAATGTCCTTGGGCAGCAACAGGCCCCAACCGCATTGAGTCAGTTCGTTGGGATCAACGTCCGACACAGCCAGAAAGTCCTGATTGGCCACCATCCCACGCGTCTGTACGGCATTCGGATCGGAGCCAATGAACTCCAAGTCCTTGGCCGTCAGGGCCGGCAACAGAGTGCCATCCTCAGCCTGCACGCCCATCGGCAGCGGCGGCTCCTCCATCCCCATCGAATCCAGCACAGCATCCGGCATGGTGACCTCCTAAACCTGCGCCGCCTGCCAGAGGGCGTGCGCCACCTGCGGGCCGTCGATATCGGAGTGCGCCCCAGACGCACCGTCCATCTTGCGGATATACTTGCTGCTTTCCAGGTTGTAGATCTTCCCGGCGGCAAACGCATACTCCTCGGTCTCCGGCGCCAGCGCCCGGGCGACCGCCCCGTCCACGCCCTGAATGCCGAACGAGCCTACTGCGCCGAATAGCGGCAACTCGGCGGCAAACGCCACCTGCCCCACCAGCCCCACCGCAATTGGGTAGAACGTACCCACAGCGGTATCAAAACTCGATTGCGTTGTGATCAGCGGCCCTCGCACCGCCCCGCGCTGGATCATGTCGTGGAAGTAGCCCTTGCCACCCTTGTGTTCGATCTTGGCGGCATAGCCCCACAACGACAGCGCGCCCTGCACCAGCGCCGCCGAATCCACCGCCCGCGGCAGCGGCGTCACCCCGCCCGGCCCGCCCAGAATGGAAGACACCACGATGCAGCCAAAACTGTGCCCCATCAGGTGGAACTTCGCTGCCGGCAGCGCTTTCTGCAGACTCCCGATGAAGGTGTGCATTCCACCCTCACCCACGGTCCGCGCCCGGTTCTTCATCTTCCAGAACGACAACTGGCGCAGCGGTCCCAAAAGACCGCCCAGGCTGAATCCGCCAAAGGCATCCCCGCCCTCGTTGCCGGCATCAAACGCCGCATGGGGATCAAACGGCGCGCCATCGGCGTCCGGCGCCGCGCCCGGACCTCCGCTGGTTCGCCCCAAAACCTCCGACAGTTGCGCATAAGCGTCGGCCACATGCTGCGGCAGCACCGTGGCGCCGGCGTTCACATCGTTCTCGCGGAAGATCACTTCCAATAGCTGCCGGACCTCCTGCGCATCCCCGCCAAGCCGCCCCACATAGCGCTCCATCAATTCGCTCGAAGCTACCTGAGGCGCGTCGAACGCGTTGCCGCCCAGTTCATCCTCGCCCCATGGCAGGCTCGGCCAATGCAGGCCGATCCACAGCGGCCGGAATCCGGGCCCCATCCGCGCCGCGTCCGCCGGCAGATCTGTCATTGCCTTGATCCAACGGTTGTACTGATCCACCGCCGCGGGTACGTCGCCCTTCCAGCCGTGGCTGAAGAAGAACACGTCACTCGGCGGCGCCGTCTGCGCATCGTGCAGGATCCGGGCTGACATCAGGCCGTTCACCCCCTGCGGGTCATCTTTGCGTTCGCGTCCCTGATCGTCAAACGCGATCAGCGCGTAGGTGACATTGGTGTTCGGAATCGTCTGGAAAGGCATGATATTCTCCGATGGTTTGAAATCGTTCGTTACGCTGGATTGCCGGGCTGCAGAGGCAGGAACGTCTCGCCGGACAGTCCGCCCGTGAGACGCCAGAAAATCTCTTCCCCAATCTCGAAACTGAGTTGATTGATGGACGCGGCGAACCAGGACACCCCCGGCTCTTCGCTGGGCTTCTCGTAGCTGCGCCTCACCTGACGCAGCACCTCGATCGACGTAATGTCCCCGATGGATCGCAACGCCTCCAACGCCTGGTAGCGAAGGGATGACTGCTGCTCCCGTTGCCATCCTGTGGACACATGGATAAAGTCGCGCTGCGATGCCGCAACGAAATCGTCCAGCACCAGCTCGTGGCAGAGGCCCCGCAACTCCTCCAACGTCGGCGACAACCCGGGCTTCTGCCGCTGCATCGAATACAGACTGGACAGCGATCGCAACGCGCGGCCCTGCAACTGATGGCTCTCCGATAGCAGACACTGCCGCAGGAATCCGCACTCCTCTCCATCCAGTGGCGCAATGCCGAGCTTGCCGATCAGATAGGCCACATGGCCGGCAAAGACGGGACGGTCCAAAAACGGGATGATCGCCCGCTCCGTCACCCGCACCGGATTCAACAAGCTCAGCGTATCGGTGATGGCCCACAGTATGTCCTGGTTTACGCCGCCGCCAGCAAACCCGGCAAACCTCTTCACCAGTAGATCCACGCAGGCGTCCGTACGGATCGTGCCCAGCGCAAATGCCGCCACGCCCGCCACAGATGCATCGTTCTGGCCCAGCAGCCACCCTAGCGTCGAGACGTCACTGCTCAGCCATGCGCCAATCAACTGCTCCAACCGCTTGTCCTGAGAAAGCGTCGGGTCCGTTTTGACGAATGCGATGGTCTCGTCAATCATGCTCAGCAGCGCGGTCACTGCCGCCTGCCGCACGCTCGAAAGGTCGTAGCTGCGCTCGCCCTCCCAGTCCAGCCGAACCTGCCCGACAGCGAGAGACAGCAGATGCGGAATCACCCGCTTTTCCGGGAGAATCGCAAACGCCTCAATCGCCTTACGCCGCGATGCTGCCGACCTCACGTTCTGCGGATGCGAACGCCACAGCAACGTGTCCACGATCTGATCCACCACGTCCTGCCCAATCGCGCTGGCCGCCGTCCGCCCGGACCGCCGCGCTTCGTGCAGACACCGGGCCGCTAGAAAGATCTGATCGCCTTCCCGCAGCCCGCTACCCGCCAGGATCTTCCGCAGCAGAGATCCCGCCGAGGGGCTCAGCCCGGCGAGAATCGCCAGCGTGTCCTCCCACCAGCGGACCCGCGAGGTGCGCCCCAGTGACGCCGTGATGTCTTCCAGACACCGCTCCCGATCTTCACAACTCATCAGATGACGCGCGCAATAGTACGATTGCAGCCCCGGATAGGCAAACCGCACACCCTCCGCTCCGCTCCTCACCAGCAGGTCGCTCTTGAGGATGTCCGCCAGAAACTCCTCCAGCGAAAACTCCCGGTTCCGCCGCACTGCAGACAGGATCGAGAACACCTCGGCGCCCTCCAGGCGAATCGTCCTGCTGGCTTGCATCCGCCAGGCCAGGCATCCCAGCGCCTCCTCGGATCGCTCTCTCACACCCGCAAACGCGCCCGTCTTCGAAAGGCCGCTGCGCACAAACCGGTCCAGCACTCCCGCGCGCGAGTCGATTCGGATCCCGTTGCGCGCGTCCGACATCAGGCGCACCAGCAGCCATGGCACCGCCGCCAGATCAAACAGCGCTGTCTGCCGCAGCTTCGCCACCAACTGCCGCACCGGCTCCTCTTCACTCTTCTCCAGGTAGGCTGTCACCCGATCCGGCGGCATCAGTTGAATCAGCAGCGCCGTCGAGTCCGGCGGATAACTGCCCGGGTCCAGCGTAGCCTCGTCCACGCTGACAAAAAACTGGTGCTGCCCGCAGGTGCGCCGGAACTGCGCCAATACGCCCAGCGCCTCGGCCCGTTCCTCAACGCCAAAGTCATCGTCGCCATCCAGCAGAAACAGAAACCGCCGCCGCTCGAACGCCTCCCGCACCCAGGCTGCATCCACCTCAAATCCGTGCTCCTGGATCATCCTCGCCACAGAGCCCGCCAGAGTCCGCGCCGGCGTCGAAAGCACGTTGGCGCAATCGGACAGCTTCAGATAAACCGGCATCACCGCGCCGTCCTGCCGAAACTGCTCCTCCGCCAAGACAAACAACCGCCGCAGGTGCGTGGATTTGTTCCGGCCGCGGTTGCCGATCAGCAGCACAAAGGGAGACGCGCTCCCCTTCAGCGCCTCCCGCGATGCGTCCAGCAGGTCCAGCTTCGGACCGGCCACATCCTCCGTACCGTGTTGCAGAGTGTCCACACCGGTCCGCAGCAGGATCGCTTCCAGCGGAAACGGACGCTTCACCAACTCTTCCTGGCCGTAGTCGCCCGCAATGTGGTGAATGCCCGCCCGCAGCGGGTCCGCCGGCCAGAGGCGCGAATCCTGCAACCTCGAATAGAGCACCGGAATCGACCAGTTGGCGCTGCTGGCCCGCAGAATCGCCTGTCTGCCCGCATTGGCCGCCAGATCCAAAGCACCGTCCCGGATGAAGGCCGTGTAGAAGACGCTGGCAAAGCGCCGCGCGTCCGCCATCGGCACAAAGTCCTGCATCGCAATCACTGCCGGCACACCAAGCTGAACCAGTTGCGGACCCAGCCCGGCAAAGGCCGCCCCGCCTGAACTCTTGCAGGACTGCAAAAAAGCAAAGCGCAGTGAAGGATGGTTGAACTTCCTCAGCAGCAGCGCCTGCTCCACCAAATCCAGCGTTCCGTCCGGCTTCTCCAGCACTAGCACCGCTTCCCGCGCGGCACTCAGATTGCCGTGGGCGATCAGATGGAGTCCGTCGGATTGGCTCAGCAGCTCCTCCACAGTATCCAGCGTCGCCGCTCCGTCCTTCACCTCGCACCGCAACTCCGCCGCGCGCGCCCGCATCTCCGCACTCAGTCCGCCGCGCCCGGCGAGGATCGTCACCCGCATCTCCCCGTTTTCCAGCAGTTGCGCCCACGCGTTCAGCAGATTCTCCACTTCGCCATCTGCGTCAATAGGCGCCAGTTGCTTCAACCCGCTTGGATTGGCCACCGCCAGCAGCAGACGGAATCCCCCGCTCTGCAAAACCGGCGGCGGCGCTTGCGGAAGTGCGGTGTAGCGCGAGAACGGCGTCTGCGGCGATGCGGCCAACGGCAACTTCTCGCCATTGTGCTCCATCAACAGGCTTTCCCAGCGAAGCTGATGGACCTCGCCGGCCTCCGGATCCAGCAGCAGGCGCAGCCGGATTTCACCGCCGGCGCCGGCCTGAGCCCAGGCTTTTTGCAGCTCTCCCGAGGCGAAGAGCATGGCTCGCAACGCTACCCCATAGGCTTGCGGGTCGTCCTGGCACTGCCGCAGCGCGCTGAAATCGAACTGCGCCTCTCCGACAATCTGGGCCGAGTTGTCTAGCAGCGCCTCGACGCGGTGAACCGCGCCCGCCGGCGCGAAAATTCGCAGTTGAAGGTCTACCATGTCCAGGTGGCTACAGGCGGACGGTTCCGCTCGTCGAGAACATCACCGGCTCACCATCATCGCCGTCTTCGCCGGGCACGGCAAACGCCATGTCGCCCGAGGCTTTCGTACCCTTGAGGGTCCAGTGCCCGTCGACAAACGCGATCACAAAGGCTTTGAACCCAAACGTAATGGGCTCCGGCCCCTGAAAGATGATGGTGGAGGAGTTGGCGCCGCCATGCTTGACCCCGACCTCGGCGCCCACAATACCCTGGATCGCCGGAACGTCCACATCCACCGCAATCCCGCTCGCAGCCTTGGCCGTGACGCAAATGCTATCGGACCGCAACACGTCCACAATCAGAAACGCGTGGGCGTCATCATCGAGGAAATACTGGGAGACCACCGGGTTGGCAACGTTCAGGTCCCCACTGGCCAGATAATTGCCAGCGTCCAGCGGCGCCACGGAAACCGACGTGATGTTCGTGTACGTGAATTGAACCTTGCGCGCCTGCTGAAACGCAGAATCCACCGACGGTACGGCTGCGCCCAAGCCTCGCAGGGCGTTCTCCAATACCTTCAGGCCAATCGAGAGCTCCAGGTCCTGCGATCTCCGCCCCTCCACATCGGCCACCGGCTGCGGCACGCTCAGCTGTGGTTCCGGCGCCGTGGTTTTCCACACCGCGCTGAGCCGGCCCAGCCGCTCCACCGAATCCCGCCGGCCCAGCACATCCATCGGGCTGATACCCTTCCTCGGCAAACGTACGACGTTGTAGCCAAACTTGTTGAGATAGGTGACACTAGGGTCCGTACAGAAAGCCATAAGAGTTTATACCAAGATACGTGCTTTCTACCTAACAAAATCGTGCGGTTTGCTCCACCCGCCGGAACCCGCCGAGAATGGTGTTCCAATCCCGTGCCGTGGTTGTCAGAACTGGTGTGATGCTAAGCGCCGGATTTGCCGATAGAACGAGGGATGGCGGGAGAACCTGTCAATTTCTACGATCTGCTCCAGATCCATCCGCGCGCCGAGATGGAGACGATCCACCGCGTCTATCGGATTTTCGCCGCGCGCTTCCATCCGGACAACAGCGAAACCGGCGACGCCGCGCGGTTTCTCGTTTACGCCGAGGCCTACCGGGTGCTCAGCGATCCGCAACTGCGCGCCGAATACGACCGCACTCTGGCGGAAAATCGCCCTTCGGCGCTGCCCATCTTCCAGACCAAAGAGTTTACCGGCGGCCTCGACGCCGAGGCCAAGATCCGCACTGGAGTCCTTTGCCTGCTTTACGCCAAGAGGCGGGCCAATCCAGACTACGCGGCGCTGTCCATGCTGGATCTCGAACATTTGATGTCGTTTCCCCGCGAGCATCTGCGCTTTGCCCTCTGGTATCTCAAGGCGAAACGCTGTGTCGTCCAGGACGATCGCAGCAGCTTCATCATCACGGCCGAGGGCGTCGACTATTTGGAAACTGCGCTGCCGGAGAACGACCTGCTCCAGCGCATCTTCCGCGCCTCCGAAACCGGCGTCATGGTCTACCCCAAGGCGCTGCTCAATGGCAGCGATTGCGGCCTCTGAGCGCCCTCACGCCAAAACACAACTCCACACCCCTCGGAGGGTTACTCTAGTCACATGGTGGGATCAAAAACTCTGGGTCAAGCTGTCTTCTGGCTCTGCTGCGCGTCCGCCTGGGCTTCACCCCAGTATGTCGGCGGCACTGCCTGCAAAACCTGCCACCCCAACATCACCGTCGATTTCTACCGGAACCCGCACTATCAAAGCGTCGCTTCCGGCAAAGAAAAGCCGGAGGACACCGGCTGCGAAGGCTGCCACGGACCGGCCAGCGACCACGTCACCGCCAAGGGCGACAAAACCAAAATCGGCGCCTACTCCGCCATGACGCCCAAGAAAGTGCTGGACTCGTGCCTGCGCTGCCACGCCGAGAGCCTCGGCCGCGCGAGCATCCGGCGCTCGTCCCATTCCCAGGCGCAGATCGCCTGCAACTCCTGCCACTCCATCCACAAGGCCCGCTCGGCCAAGTA
Source organism: Bryobacterales bacterium (assembly GCA_016721425.1). Lineage (GTDB taxonomy): Bacteria > Acidobacteriota > Terriglobia > Bryobacterales > Bryobacteraceae > Paludibaculum. Next base: position 213,276 of record JADKID010000009.1, read on the forward strand.
TCTCCTGGCCTCCACCGAGCAGCGCAATCTCTGCTACGGCTGCCACGGCAACGTGCGGGCGCAGTTTGCCCTGCCCTCCAAACACCGCGTCAATGAAGGCTTCATGACCTGCTCGGATTGCCACAATCCCCACGGCGCAACCGCCCCCGGCACCGGCATGGGAGGCCGCCCCCGCATGATGCAAACCGCGCTCGGCAACGAAGAGCCCTGCATGAAATGCCATACCGACAAACGCGGCCCGTTCACCTTTGAGCACGCCGCCGGCAGAGTGGACGGCTGTTCCGCCTGCCACGTGCCGCATGGCACCGCCAACGCCAAGATGCTGAAGCGCCCCGCGGTCTTCACCACCTGCCTGGAGTGCCACAACGGCCTCGGCGATTTCGGCCGGCAGGGCGACGGCGTCAAGCTCACCCCGTCCTCCCATAACATGTCCGATCCCCGCTTCCGGAACTGCACCACCTGCCACGTGCGCATTCACGGCTCCAATAGCGATCAGAGGTTCCTGCGATGAGAACAACGATTCTGTGGCTCACCGCGACACTCGCGCTGCACGCGCAGCCCACAATTGCCCCAACGGATGAGAAGGTGGGCGAGGCCCGCGGCCAGAACATCGGCAACTACAATCTGGTGCAGTCCTGGGAGCTCGGCTATCGCTTCCATTCGGTCGGAGGCAACGAGGGCAAGTACCGCAGCGACGTCAACTATGGCAACGGCATCCGCCTGCTGGGAAGCCGCTTCTCGATGAAATCGAAGGAGGGCCACGGCAGCCTCTTCGACGAGATGACGCTTTCCACGCAGGGGCTGGGCAACGATCCCTACGAGTACGCCAATCTGCGCATCGCCAAGAACCGCCTCTACCGCTACGACATGATCTGGCGCTCCAACGAATACTTCAATCCCGCGCTGGCCATCAGCGGCGGGCAGCACGGCATGGATACCGTGCATCGCCTCCAGGATCACGATTTCACCTTGCTGCCGCAATCGAAGGTGCGCTTCTTTGCCGGCTTCAGCCGCGCACTCCAGCAGGGCCCTGCCTTAACCACCACCAACCTCTTTGACGGCGTGCGCGGCGACGAGTTCGCGCTTTTCGCCAACGTCCACCGCCGGCAGAACGAGTTCCGGTTTGGCAACGAGATCCGCGCTTTCGGGATGCGCCTCAATTGGATGCAGGTCTTCGAACAGTACCGCGAAGAGACGCCCCTCTCCCTCGGCGCGCCCAGCGCCGGCGCCAACGCCACGGACCGCACCCGGCTCACCAGCTACGGATCCACCGAACCCTACCAGGGCACAACCCCCTCTTTCCGCCTCAGCCTCTTCCGCGAACGCGGCGAGCGCTGGGCCGTAAACGGCCGCTTCACCTACTCGTCCGGCAACCGGGACTTCACCTTTAGCGAGGCCGCCATCGGAGTGAATCGCTTCGGCGCCGCCCAGAACCGCCAGATCGCCGTCGGCGGCAACGCCCGCCGGCCCGTCACCACCGGCAACCTCACGCTCAGCCTCTTTCCCACCACGAACCTGACCATCACCAACCACACCGCCTACCACCTCACCAAGATGGAGGGGCGCTCCACCTACACAGAGATCAACAACAGCACGCTCGATCTCACCACGGTGAACTTCCGCTATCTGGGTATTCGCAACATCTCGAATGTCACCGACGCCCACTTCCAGATCCGCCCGTGGCTCGCCTTGCGCGGCGGCTACCAATTCTCAGCCCGCGAGATCAAGAGCGTGGAACAGGTGATCATCGAAGGCTTCCCCGGCGAGAACCGCAGTCAACAGAGCAACCGCCTCCACGCGGGTACGGCCGGCCTGCGTGTCAAGCCGTTGAAAACCATGCTGCTGGCCGTGGACGGCGAACTCGGCCGCCAGGACCGGCCCTTCTATCCGACGTCGGAGAAGAACTACGAGGGCTACTCGGCCCGTTTGCAGTGGCGCCCCGGCCCATTTTCGCTCAGCGCCCTGGCACGTGTCGCCAACAACTCCAACACCACAACGCTTTTCGCTCACAGCGCGAAAAGCCGCCAGTATGGCGCCGACGCCTCATGGAATCCGCGGGACTGGTTCTCACTCGATGCCGGCTACGCCAAGCTGCACGCCGGCACGGTTACCGGCCTCGGCTACTTCCAGGCAGCGGCCCTGGTCACGGGCCAGCAGTCCATCTTTCTGAGCAACCTGCACTCCAGCCATTTGGGTGCACACGTCTCGCTCAGGGAGCGCATCGATCTCTACGCCGGCTTCACGCTGAGCCGCGATGCTGGCGATCCCAATCGCTCCATCGGCACCGTGCCTGCCGCGTTCGCCGCCGTTCAGGTGTTTCCGATGAACTTCGATTCGCCCCTGGCGCGGCTCTCGGTGAAGATCACCCCCAAAATCCGGTGGAACGTCGGATATCAATACTACCGTTACAGGGAGGACTTGCTGGCCGTGCAGAATTACCGCGCACACACGGGCTACACCAGCGTATTATGGACTTTCTAACCCGGTGCGCCGGATGCTGTTATGAACAACGTCGGACTCTTGCTTTCGTTCGTCCTGGCCGTCTCCACGGCGTGGCTGGCGTTTGCCCGGTTCCAGACCAAGCCGGACAACAACTGGCCACTGGTCTACTACTTCTTCCTGGTCGGCTTTCTCAACGCCTATGAGCTGGTGCTGAACCCGAACGTGGTCTATGTGGCGGTGGTTTGCGCCTTGCTGCTGCGATTCGAATTCATGAACGAGCGGGTTGTCTTCTTCGTGCGCCTCGTGGAGGTCGCCTCACTCATGAACATCGGCTACAACCTGATTGGCGCGGTCTTGAAGTCCCTGCGATAGGACTTACTTCTCCACCGGCAACTCACTCTCATTCCAGGCCCGCCAGCCGCCATCCAACGAGATGCACTGCGTATAGCCCATCTTCTGAAGATTGTCGGCCACCAGCGCGCTGCGAAAACCACCGCCGCAATACAGCACCAGAACCGCATCGTGATCGGGCACTTTGCCCTCGATGTCGCGCTCGATGATGCCCTTCCCCAAATGCAGCGCGCCCTGCGCGTGCCCGGCGTTCCATTCGCTCTCTTCGCGCGTATCGATCAGCACATGCGGCGTGCCGGCCTCGCGCATCCTGACATAACCCGCGATGTCGATCTGCTGTACGCGGGTCTTGGCATCATTGACCAGGTCGAGAAATCCGGTGGCGTGCTTCATTCCTGCATTCTAGCCAATCCCCGGGATGCCAAGAAAAATCGTGCTAACCGCCAGCCGGTGCGCCAGTCCAAAGATCAGATGAGCGAAAGCGATGGCATCGCGATTGAACGGACAATCGCCGGAGACGGCGAGGGCTTCCGCGTTCTCGTGGAGCGCTACAGCCAGCTTGTCTTTCGTCTCGCCTACCGGATGACCGGCAGCGAGGCAGATGCCGAAGACGTGGTCCAGGAGACTTTTTTGCGGGCGTACCGGGCGATTTCCACCTATGACGGACGGGCCGGCTTCACCACCTGGATCTACCGCATCGCCACGAACTACACGCTCGATCTGCTCGATAAACGCCGCCGCCGCGCCGAGCAACCACCACCCCAAAGAATCGACCAGGAGCAGCAGGAATGGGAGTTCCCGACCGCAGCACCCGGACCCGATCGTCTGGCCGAAGGCAGCCAGTTGCATAGAAGGCTGCACCTCGCCATGGCGCAGTTGACCCCGCAGGAGCGCTCGGCGTTTGTCCTGCGACATTTCGAGGAACTGCCGATAGAGGAAATCTCCGAGGCCCTCAGTCTTGGCCCGTCCGCCACCCGGCACAGCATCTTCCGGGCCGTCCAGAAACTGCGGCGCTCCCTGGCGCCCTTTGTGAGCTCAGAACTATGACGCACGTGACAGAGGAACAACTCGTTCTGTACTTCTACGGCGAGGCCGAGGAGACGGCAGCCATCGCCGAGCATCTCTCCTCCTGCCCGGCCTGCCGCGCCGATCTCGCCGCCATCCAGCGCACCTTGAACGCGGTAGACGGCATGCCCATCCCGGACCGCGGGCCCGCCTACGGCGCCCAGGTGTGGCAGGCTTTGTCTCCGAAGATCAAGCCGCGCGCTCGCTTCTTCCCGGTTTGGCTGCAACCGCGGCAACTCGCCGCCTGCGCCGCCATGGCCACCCTCCTGGTCATCGCCTATCTCGCCGGCCGTGGCACTCTGCCTGGGCCCGGGAAAGTGGAGGTCGCGCAACAGTCCGTGGCCGCCCGCGACCGCGTGCTCCTCGTCAACGTGAGCGACCACCTGGAGCGCTCCAAGCTGATGCTGATCGAGCTGACCAATGGCGCACCGGGCACGCTCTATCAGGATCAGGCGCGGGCCGAGGACCTGCTGGCCGCCAACCGGCTTTACCGCCTCTCCGCAAAGCGAAACAGCCAGCCGGCGCTCACCGACCTGCTCGACGAACTGGAGCAAACACTCACTGAGGTCGCCAACGCGCAGCCCGGCGAACTGCGGCAGATCCAGAGCCGCATGGCGCGCCAGGATCTGCTCTTCAAAATCCGTGTGGTCGACGCGCGGATGCGCCAGACACAGAGACAACCCATCGACATCTCTTCGAATTAGGAGTCAAGCAATGATAAGAACCACACTCGCGGGTCTGGTGGCCGGCCTGTGCCTGCTCATCGTCCCCACAATCGCACAGACGTCCGGCGCTTCCGCCGCCGACGCGGCATACAACAAGGCAGTCAGCGCGCTCGACGCCAAGCAGTGGCAGGCCGCGCTCACCGCCTTCGACGAACTTTCAAAACAGGCCGGCCCGCGCGCCGATGCTTCTCAATACTGGAAGGCTTACGCACAGAGCCGGCTGGGCCAGCGCGACGCAGCGCTCGCCAGCATCGCCGCGCTCCGCAAGAGCCACCCCTCCAGCCGCTGGGTCAACGACGCCGGCGCTCTGGAGGTGGAGATCCGGCAGGCCATGGGCCAGGCCGTCTCCCCGGAAGCGGCGGCCGATGAGGATATCAAGCTGATGGCCCTCAATGGCCTGATGCAATCGGATCCCGAGCGCGCGCTGCCCATTCTCCAGAAGCTCCTCACCAGCTCGCAGAGCCCGCGCGTGAAAGAGCGCGCCCTGTTCGTACTGAGCCAGAATCAGACCCCCAAGGCGCGCCAGATCATGGGCGAACTCGCCCGCGGCACAGCCAATCCGGAACTCCAGAGACAGGCCATCCGCAATCTCTCCATCTTCCATAGCAAGGAGAACGGCCAGCTGCTGTCCGAGATCTACGCCTCCAATGCTTCCGTCGAGGTGAAGCGTGAGATCGTCCGGGGCATGATGATCTCCGGCGACAAGGAGCGGCTCGCCGCGCTCGCCAAAGCCGAGAAGGACCCCACGCTGCGCAAGGAGGCGATCCGTCAGCTCGGTGTCCTGGGCGATCAGAAATCGCTGAGCGAACTCTATGCCGCCGACGCCAGCACCGAGAATCGCAAGGAGATCCTCCAGGCCTTTATGATGGGCGGCGCGGTGGACCGGCTCACGGAGGCGGCGAACAATGAGAAGGACCCGGCCCTGCGGAGGAAGGCTGTGCAACTGCTCGGAGTGATGGGCCAGGAGAAGACCGGCGATGCGCTGGTCAAGCTCTACAACAAGGAGAGCGACACGGCAGTGAAGAAGCAGGTACTCGAGTCCTTGTTCGTGCAGGGCAACGTGAAACCGCTGCTGGAGATCGCCCGCAAGGAACGGGACCCCGGCCTGCGCAAAGAGGCGGTTCAGAAGCTGTCGCTGATGAAGTCGCCGGAGTCCACCGAATTCATGATGGAGCTGCTCAACAAATGAAACCCCTGGCTTTGAGCTTCCTCGCATTCGCCTTGCTCGCCCAGCAGCCCAAGGTGACGAACGGCCGCATGGAGACGCGCGCAGTCTCCACGCTGGGAAAGGACTTTCAATCCATCGTGACGACGACCACCGGCGCTACTTGGGTCGGCTACGCCGTGGCAAAAACGCCAGGCTCGGGCAATCAGTGCAGGCAGCCCGAGTCTTCGCCTGTCCATCTGGAAGGCTCGCCGTTTGGTGTAGTTTTGTATCGAATCGAGCACAAAACGGTGCAAAAAGTGCGCATTTCCGCACTCGAATGTGACTTCGACGCCGGGGGGCTCCCATTCGTCTGGCTGACCGGTGTGAAGCCGGCGGAGAGCCTCGCCCTGCTCCAAACGCTCGTACCCCAACACGCCGAGGGCGCGCTCGCCGCCATCGCACTCCACGCCGGCGCGGGCGCGGACCGCCTGCTGGAGGAGTACGCCGCGGCGGGCCGGCCCACGGACCTGCGCGAGAAGGCGGTCTTCTGGATGGGCGCGGCGCGCGGCCGGCGCGGCTATGAAACGCTGGCGCGGATCGTGCGGGCAGACAAGGACGAGAAGGTTCGCGAAAAGGCCGTCTTTGCGTTGTTCGTCAGCAAAGAGCCGGCCGCGGCGGACTCCATCGTGCGGGCCGCCAAGGAGGACGCCAGCGCCCATGTGCGAGGACAGGCTCTCTTCTGGCTGGCACAGAAAGCGGGCGCGAAGGCGGTGGGCGCAATCTCCGACGCCATCGCCAATGACCCGGAAACGGACGTGAAGAAGAAGGCGGTCTTTGCGCTCAGCCAGTTGCCGAAGGAGCAGGGCGTGCCGCTACTGATCGAGGTGGCGCGGAACAACCGCAATCCGGCCGTGAAGAAACAGGCGTTCTTCTGGCTGGGTCAATCCAAGGACGCGCGCGCGCTGGCCTATCTGGAGAATGTGCTGACGCGCTAACCGATTGCCTCGCGCAGGCGGCCGCGGCAGGCATCGAGTTTCTGCTCCGCCTCAGCGCGCGAGAGACCCAGCTTGCCCATCACGATGGCGGTGCGCACGTTGCGCCCGGAATCATTCAGCAGCACGGCCGCGCGCTCCCGGTTGAAACCGGTGACGGCCATGATGATGCGCTGGGCGCGGTCCACCAGCTTCTCGTTGCGCGGCTGCACGTTCACCATCAGGTTCGAGTAGACGTAGCCGAGGCGGATCATCGCGCCGCTCGACAACATATTAAGGACGAGCTTGGTGGCCGTGCCGGACTTCAGCCGCGTGGAGCCGGTGATGACCTCCGGGCCGGCCAGCGGCTCGATCGGAATTTTGACGCGCGCCGAGATGGGGGAATCCGGCGAGCAGACCAGCCCGACGGTCACTGCGCCCAGCGCGTTGGCGGCGTCGATGGCGCCCAGCACGTAAGGCGTGCGCCCGCTGGCGGCGATGCCCACCAGCACGTCTTTGGCCGAGAAGCCGGCGGCCAGCAGATCGGCGGCGCCGGCGGTCACCGAGTCTTCACTGCCTTCAATGGCGGAGCGCAGCGCGGCCTCTCCGCCGGCGATGAGTCCCACCACCAGGTCCGGCGAAACGTTGAACGTAGGCGGGCACTCGCTGGCATCCAACACGCCAAGCCGCCCGCTGGTGCCGGCGCCGGTGTAGAACAGGCGGCCGCCCTCGAGCATGGCGGCGGCAATGGCATCGACGGCGGCGGCGATGCGCGGCAGCTCGCGCTCCACGGCCTCGGCCACCTTGCGATCCTCGCTGTTGATGACGGCCAGCATCTGCTCAGTGGATAGCGTGTCGAAATCGACGGAGGCGGAGTTGATCTGTTCGGTGAGGACGTGGCTGAGATCGAGGGGCGTCGGCATAAAATAGGGGAGATCCAAATGAACCGACCCTCAGTTTACCCGAATCTCCTGGTGCTCTTCTTCGCTGCGGCGGCCTTGCAGGCGGCGCAGACCTGGACGGTACGGCTGGAAGAGCCCACCGGCATCGAGCGCCGCGATGCCGAAATCGTCCGCGTGCCGCTGGCGAAGGTAGGCGGCCAGCGCACCGGCTATCGCGTGACGAATCCGGCGGGGCAGGAGCTGCCGTGGCAGGTGCTGGGCCAGGAACTGCTCTTCCCTGCCACGTTGATCGGCGGGCAGATGGCCGAGTACCGCGTGAGCTGCTGCGAGGCCGTGCCGGGCCGGTTCCCGGAGCAGGTCTCGGCGCGCATGCTGGCTTCTGGGCGCATTGAGCTGGCCAACGCGCGCTTGCGAGTGGTGCTGGATGCCGCCACGGGCCACATCGTGGAGGCGTATCCCCTGCAAGCCGGGCCGCAGCGCGCGCTGAATCTGGTGGAGACCACGCCGGAACAGCGCGACAAGAACGACATCCACGCCACCGGGCCCAAAGTCACCGGGCCACCGTCGCCGCTGGCCGTGCCGAATGACGGCTGGTCCGCGCTGAGCGGCCCGGTAAAGCTGGAGGAGAAGTACATCGAGGCCGGCCCGCTGGCAGTCCGCATCTCGGCGGGCGAGTGGTCCATGGAGCTGACGGCGGGCAGCACCGCGTTGCTATGGCGCGCCGCCAAGGGCTTCCGGTTTGCCAGCGTCAGTGCCCTGCCCCACGTGCCGTACGACCGCTTTGTGGACTGCGACGAATACCAGTGGCCCACAGGCCCCGGCAGCGGGGAGCCGCCGAACCACAACATCGCCTCGCGTGCGTGGAAGCGGGCGCCGGGCGGCTGCTTCGTCTACTACACCAAGGAGGAGAACTACGGCGCGTTCGGCGTGGTGGCGCTGGACGACGCCCTGGAATGGACCGGCGCGGGCACCAGCCGTTTTGAGGGCCGCTCGCCCAGGCAGCTCTCCTCCGTCGCCCTGATCTTCCCCGCCTGGCAGCGCAGCAACACCGTGCTGTCTGCGCGCGCCGCCGCCCGCCGCGTGCGCCAGCCGGTGCTGGTGCGCGTGGAGCAACCGGTAGAGAAGGCGGCACAGATTGCGCAGCCCGCCACGAGAGAAGACCCGCCCCAGGTGGCGGCCATCACCGCGCCGCCGGCGGCGTTTCGCCGGGCGATACTCCCGCTGGATGGCGAATGGGAGCTGGCCTTCGGCCCCAAGGGCAAAGGGCCGGGCTCGGAGTGGCGCAAAGTGCAGGTACCCGGCTCGGTCCACCTGCAATGGCTGCCGGCCGCGCAGATCTACTCGCGGGAGGCGGCGTGGGTTTCGAACCAGGAGTGGTGGTACAAGCGCACGTTCGAGCTGCCCGCCGGCTTCGTGAACCAGCGCGTGCGCCTGGAGTTTGACGCGACCGACTACTACGCCGAGGCCTATCTGGACGGCAAGTGGCTGGGCCGGCACGAGGGCTACATCGATCCCTACTCGTATGACATCACCGCGCTAGTGAAGCCCGGCGAGCGGCACGAGTTGCAGGTGCGCGTCTGGACGCCGGTCCACTACTACTGGAAGCACCGCCCGTACACGGTGAAGGGCTCCTACGGCGGCGTGGATCAGAAGCCGGACGACATCACGGCGGTGGGCATCACGCGCGGAGTCCGCCTGAGCGGCGGCGCGCCGGAGCGCATCGCGGGCACCGCCGTGGCCACGCGGCTGCGGCCCGCCGGCGCGGCCGAGGTGGCGGTAAATCTGGAAGCGGAAGGGCTCGGCGAGGATTCGGAATACGTCTGGCAGCTCACCCTCTCGCCGCGCGGCTTTCCGGGCGAATCCGTGCAGGTGACCGCGGCGGCACAGGCGGCGCCGGCGCGCCTGGTGATCCCTGTGAAAAACGCCCGGCTGTGGTGGACCTGGGACCTGGGCGCGCCCAACCTGTACACGCTGGAGTCACGCCTGCTGGACGGCTCCGGCCGGGTGCTGGACGCCCGCACGGAATCGATCGGGATTCGCGAGATCCAGCGCCGGGCGGATCAGTTTTACCTCAACGGCAAGCGCATCTTCCTGCGCGGCACCAACACCTACGCCAACCTGTGGCTCTCCGAGATGACGCGGGAGAAGTACGCGCGCGACCTGGACCTGATCGGCAAGATGAACGTCAACCTGCTGCGCGTGCACTGCCACTTTGAGAATCCGGAGTTTTACGATCTGGCCGACGAGCGCGGTCTGCTGATCTGGCAGGACTACCTGGAGGCCTGGTATCCGGAGGACACCGATTTCTCGCGGCACGCCGCCGGGCTGTTCGACAACCACATCCGCATGGTCCGCAATCACGCCTCGATTGCGGTGTGGTCGCCCAGCGACGAGGAGAGCCTGGAGAACTACCGCGACCTCACCAAGCACCTGTACGCGCGGCCCAAGCTGCTGGACCCGCAGGACCGCTGGGTGCAGCGCTCCACCGGCCGCTGGGGCGACTCGCACATCTATCACGGCTGGTACGACGGCTCCATCTGGGACTACACGCACATGGACGAGAATCTGGTGACGGAGCTGGGCGCGACGTCGCTGCCGGCCAAGGAGTCGCTCGACAAGTTTCTACCGGGCAAGTGGCCGATCCCGGCCTTCGCGGACGACTGGACTTATCACCGGCTCCAGGTGCCGGAGGCGCGCAGGGCGTGGGGCGATCTGGACCAGCAGAGCCCGGAGCAGTTGATCGCGAAATCGCAGGACTACACGGCCCGCCTCTTCCAGATCTCTCTGGAGCGCACGCGGCGCCGGAAGGCGGAGGGCGCGGGCGGGATCTTCCATTTCTTCGCCATCGACTTCTGGCCCTCGGTGACCATGGCCGCGATCGACTTCTACCGTGTGCCGACGAAGGTGGCGGAGGTGGTGCGCCGCAGTTTCGAACCGGTGGCGGCGCTGTTTGAGTACGACCGCGCCGAGTGGCGCAGCGGAGAGACGGTGAAGGTGGGCCTGTGGGCGGTGAACGATACGTACACCGCGTATCCGGCAGCGCAGCTCAACTGGCGCGTGGAAAACGCAGGCGGCCAGGTGCAGGGCAAGGGGAGTCTCGCGCGGGCAATCGCGGTGGATTCGTCAGTGCAGGCCGGCACGGCGGAGTGGCGCGCGGGCGGAGCCGGAGAGTACCGGATGGTGGTGGAAGTGGTGTCAGGCGGCAAGCGCATCTCGGAGAACATCTACGAGTTCCGCGTACTGTGACGATTGGGATAATTTTGTGTGAAATCTGCGCCCGGGGTCTCGCCACCGCGCGGAATCGAGCGTAGAATCGAGAGCGATGATCACCCTGTCCTTGGCCCTTGGCGCGGGCCTGTTCATCTGCCTTCGCCATGCTTTCACACACGGTCGGCGAGGCCGCCGCTGGTCTGGAATCTGACAACTCCCGCAAACACATAGAACGCAGCCTCCTGACGGGGGCTGCGTGTTCGTGCTTCTGAGCCGTGCTGGGTGGGGCTGGTGTTCTCGAGCCTGGGCCAAGTGGTGTGTTTTGTGAAAGTTATGGGGTCATTCGGCTGGTGGCGAATTCGAGTCGCGGTAGGACACCAATGTAGCCTGCTGTTTCAGAGTCTTGCGGTAGTGTTTTATTTTGTTGGAGTTATGGGGTTGTTAGGCCACCGGTAAGTGCAAGTTGCTGTGCCGCGTGGGAGCAATTCAGCCGATGTTATTTCGGGTCGGCGAAGGCTTTTGTTTTTTGAAACTTATGGGGTCGTTTACCTCCTGGTGGAAGCGGCTAAAAAAGGCGTGATCCGAATCCATTCCTGGATGAGGTCGAACGGTCATTGTTTTGTGCAAGTTATGGGATCGTTCGGCCTCTGCCAAGGGCACGACGCGCGCGGCGCGCGGATTGGGCAACATAGAGCGTTTCAATTCTCAAAGAACGGCTGTGCGCAGCGGGCGGGGCCGCGCACGGTACACTTATACACCATGGATTTCCGAATTCGGCCTCGATGTGGGCGTAGAACGAGACAAGCGATTGAAAACACAGCATCAACTATTTTTTCGCCGGTTGAACTGGGTCGAAGTTGCAGTTCAGAAAGGGCATCCCCGGCGGGTGGGACGGGGGTGGGGCTGCTTGCACATGGCCGTGTGACGAGGATTGACCCCTTGCCGCCCCGGGTGAGTATTGGAGGAACAAATGGACGACGCAATTCTTGATCCACAGGAAACGGCGATTCTGGATTCCATCGAATCGGAGACGGGATACCGATTCCCGAAATTGGGGGCGATCCCAGGAATTGATACTAACATTGCGGCTCAGGTTTTGCCGGTATTACGCCAATGGGTGGCGCGACTCGACCGACCCAACTTCAGGGGCGGGGTCTATGCGTGTTTCGTGGGACTTGCAGGGCGCCCCTACTTTGGGGACCTGCTCGCGTGGCTGGCGCAGGAAACTGACACCATCAACCAGGGAATTCTCAAAGAAGTTTTGACCCCGATGGTGACGAGACAGAACGCGGGCTTAGCTTGGCCTGCAATTCGCAAGTGCATCAACATGAACATGGACTTTAAGCTGGTCATCAAGCTAGCCAACTTCCCCGCTACCAGAGAGGAGGCAGTGCAAGCTCTGCTGGGCCATCTGGAAGATGAGGAGAAGAGAATCGCGGAAGGTGGGCGAGGCCGGAAGGGTGTCAGCAGCGCGACGCAGGCGATTTGCCGAATGCGTGAACCTTCAATTCGAGACTGGTTCAGGCGGTGGGAGGCAAGTCCCGATCCCAAGCTCCGGGAATGTGCGCTGCGTGCAGCAGGAATCCTTTTTACTATCCCGAAGTGCTTTAGAAAAGTGCGGGGTGCGGTAGACCCCACGAAACAGGTCTATTCAACGGAGGTGGACTCGGATGATTTGGGTTCTGCGGCGCAGAAACTGGAGGCGGACTACGGAATCCAGGTCCCTCCAGAAGTCAGAAGCGGCGAGATCTTCCGCGTACTGCCGGAGACGAGTTGGCTGGTGTGCCAGTGCCCGGGCCCATATGACACACGATTTGACCTGTGGCTGAGACGCGAGGACGTGAGCACGGTGGAAATGTGGCTACAGACCACGTGATCTGAAAGTAGAACGGGGGGCGGGGCTGGCGGTGGCGATAACCACGACCTCGCCCCACGGCGCGGTGACGACAGACGGGCACGGGCACTGGAGGGAGCGCAACGGTACTTTCAATTGTGGACACCGAGTATCTGCCGTGCGGCTGCACGCCGATGGGTAAGATGTGGCGGGTGTCGCGGCCGTACGCGCCGGGCGGGACGGTGTACTTCCCCCTACCTCTTGTGCTTACGACGGAAAAAGACACCGAGCAGCCCGGGATGGCCTGGCGAGTGCTGGTTGAACCGGATCGCAATTGCAGTTCAGAAAGTTCAGTTCCGGCAGATTGAAGGGCGCTGCGGCACTGGTGTCACAGGTAGGGCCCCATCTGTGTTGACATTCCGGCCGATCGCAGTTTATGGTTAATCCTCCGCCCGGGAAACAGTATTAACCCAAAGGAACATAATGCGATCGCTCTGGCCCCACCGGCCAAGAGGAAGGACGCAACTCATGAACATCTGGTCGAGTAGCGCTGCCGGTCTCCTCCTGATGGCCTCTTGCGGATGCCAAACCAGCGCATCTGCACCTGAGCTGTTTCTGCTCGATCTCAATTCCTACTCGCCGGCAATCGGATACTCAACTTCCGGCAGAGTCCTGAGGACCGAGCGCACCCCGGAGTGCAGTCGATGGGTCAAGATCCGGGACGTGACGGGCCGGGCCACATTGCAGAGTGAGAGGTCGAGCCGAACATCGTTACCCGTGATGGTGGCTCGGGATTTCGCGGGCCGGGAGATTGGACGATATCCGTTCGCAGCGCCGGACGTGCAGGATGTGCGTTTGTCGCCTTCTGGAGAAAAGGTCGCGCTCGCCGGGGAGCCGGGAGGTCCCGGCCTACGCTGCAAGACCGGCATATTTGTAGCGGAACGCGGCGCAGACAAATGGGCGGCGGCTTGGTGCGCACCCGACAACGCGACGGCGCCTACTTCGGTGACGTGGTCTCCGGATGAGCACAGCCTGGCGTTTTCATTTGGTGGGCAGATCTATGTCCTCGGCGCCCAGGAGCGGCAGGCCAGAGTGTTGACGGAGGGGGACCGCGCCCGGTGGGCGCCTGAGGGTGACCAGATTGTGGTGGTTCGCGGAGATGAGCTCTGGCTGGTTGCAAGCAGCGGCGCAGTGCCGGGCCGGCGATTGGCGCACGTGGAAGGACTGGTGGGCTCCGGCACGGAATGGTCGCCGGACGGGCAGTCTATCAGCGTTGTCTCGAAGAGTGCGAGCCAGCCGGGCGACAGCCGGGTCCGGACGGAGCTGGGATTGGTGCAGGTGCAGTCATCCACCCGGATGGCACTCGGCGTGAAACTCTGGGGCTTGGCACCGAACTTACGATGGGTGCCGCGCCGAGCTGAAGAGTTTGGCGCTTTCATTGAGTCTCGTTCGACGCTCTGCGGGGCAGTTTCGCAGTCTGCGAGGTAAGGCCAACAAGGAGAATTCCGGCCCGTGCACGAAGTGATGCAATTCAAGAACATAGCAGCCTTGCTGAGTATCTCAGCCCGGCGCCTCGCCGCCTGTTTGTGTCTGGGTGGCCTATCGCTGTTCGGCGCGGATACCTGCGCACTGACTCTTCAACTTTTCTCTTACGATGGCCGCCCAGCTTCGAATGCCTGGGTGGAACTCCGGGATAGTGAAGACAAAGTCGTGCTGAGAACGCAGATGGAGGGACCGACCCTGAGAATCTGTGATTTTGGCTTCGGCCCGCACAGCCTTCGAGTCGGGGCATCTTGGGGCCTTCCCGTCACCGTCTCTAACCTGCGGCTCCTCCTGAAGGCACCATTGAACATCAAGGTGGTACTCAACTCGACCAACTACACGGGGGGAATGGGAAGTGGCTGTCTACTCTATCTGCGAGTCGCCGATAGAGCGGGCCAGCCAGTCCCGGGGGCGGACATCCTCCAGTCTAACTTTCCCGGCACATCGGCCAAAGCCGATTCCTTCGGGCGATATCAGGCGCTGTATGGCGGAACGAACGAAATCGTGGTCAGAAAAGAGGGGTACGAGGATAGCAGGACGGTCGTTGCCTGTAAAGACACGGAGCAACTGGACCGAGGCGTCGTCATGACCCGCATCGGGGAGAAGTAGCCGTTGGAAATCGTACAGTCGGCAGCCGATCCGGACTTGTGGTTTCGTATCTATCAAGCTCCGAAGCAGGGTGACGTTTGTCCTCGGCGACGGCGGGCGGACGATGCCCCCAAAGACCAAGCCGCCATTCAGACGGGTTTCAGACACTGCAAAGCTCATCCGTGTGGAGGCTGCCCATGATACGTACCGTCAGATCAGGAGTGCTCCTGGTATTCCTTGCGGCACTTGTAGGGTGTTCACTTTGCAGCAACAGGATACTACTGCGGCAAGCATCGCCGATGCACGCATGGACGGCGGTCGTTTACGAGCGGGAATGCGGTGCAACCACTCCCGTCTATACGGTTGTTGAATTGCTGCCGCGCGGCAAGGACCGTCCCGATGAAGACGATCCAAGTGGAGTCGTCATCACCTTTCGCAATCCACAGGATGTTTCCGTGGAGTGGGCGGACGATTCTCACTTGCGTGTAGTCTGTTCCAGTTGCAGGGGAGTGAATCTGGCAGCGGAGCGAACAAAAGTCAATTCAGTCGCAATCGAGTATGTTCTGGTTGGGCAGTGAGGAGACTCCTCGCTCAGGCTGGCGAACGTGATTTCGCGTGCAGGGCGGAACGGATTGGCGCCGGCTCTCCCTGATCGATCTACTGCTGGTCCAGGCAGGCGATACAAGTCACCGAGGCCGCCAGTTCAACGACCCCGCCCCCCGCATAGCAAAAGGGCGGCCTCCCGAAGGAAACCGCCCTTGCCAAAACCACCAACTCGCGCGTTTAGACGCTGAAGCTGGAACCGCAGCCGCAGGTGGATTTCACCTGGGGGTTGTTGAACTTGAAGCCGGAGCCTTCCATGGACTCGACGTAATCCACTTCCGCGCCGTCGAGATACAGCAGGCTGGCCTGATCGATGAACACGCTCAGCTCATCGAATTTGTATGTCTTGTCCAGGAACCCGGGGGCGTTCTCAAAGGCCATGGAGTAGCTGAAGCCGGAGCAGCCGCCGCCAACCACCGAGATGCGCAGACCCGCCGGCTTGGGTTCCTGGGCGCCCAGGATTTCCTTCACCTTGCCAACAGCCGTTTCGGTCAATGTAATCATTGCGTTGATCGACCTCCTACAAAAATGTCCGGTATGCCCAGTATAACACCGGGCGCGGATTGTACTTCTTCACTATACGAAGATGCGGCGCGGGGGCGAAAGGGTGCGGCTAATCTGGTATGGTTAGGTCAGTCCGTTGAAACCGGGCATGGGTAGGGCGCGTCGGTAGGGCATGAGTGGCTACGCTGGCGTTTTCCCAATACCTGACGCAGGGATACAGGCCACGGCCTCCCGCCAGGGCAAGACACGCGTGGATTACCGGAAGACTGAAGAAGCCGAACTGGTCCGCCGAGTGCAGGCTCGTGACGAGCTGGCGTTTCGCGAGATTGTGGACCGCTACCAGTCGAAGGTCTTTTCCATCATCTTTGGCGTGCTCCGGAACCGGAACGACGCCGAGGATATCTCCCAGCAGGTCTTCACCAAGATCTACTTCTCCATCCACAACTTCGATTTCCGCAGCAGCCTGCTGACCTGGATCTACAAGATCACGGTGAACGAGTGCTACGACTATCTGCGGAAGAAGAAGGTGCGCAAGCTCGTCTACGAGAGCGACTTCAACGAAGACGACGCGGTGAGCATGGAGCGCAGCGAGCCGGACGGCGCGCAGGCCATCGACACGGCTCTGGCCAAGCGCGACCTGGTGAACAAGCTGCTGGCCAAGGTTTCGGAAGAAGACCGGAATCTGATGATGCTGAAAGAAGTGGAAGGGCACTCCGTCGAGGAACTGGCGGAGATGACCGGAATGAACGAAAATACGATTAAGGTCAAGTTGTTCCGCGCCCGCCAGAAGTTATTGAAGGCGGCGCAGCGGCTGACAAAGGGCGCAGGGACCCGGTTGGCCGCGGAGTAGCGATTTTCCCGGGCTCTTGCACTTTGCCGGAGTCTGGATATGATAGGCGGAGACACATGAACGGACTTTTCGGCACAGACTGGAAAGTGAGACCATCAGCCGGGCTCAGGCTGGGGCAAAGATTCATGGTCGGGCCGGATACCGCGAACGACTCAGTTTTGAGGGAAGACGGATATGCATCAGCCCATCGAAGACGGTCTTGAGGACTTCCTCACCGCGCGGGCAGGCACGGAACAATACAAGGCTTTTGTAGCCCATCTGGCGGTGTGCGCGGAGTGCGCCACCGAAGTGGGGCTGATGAAGCAGCAGGCCGAATGGATGCATGAGCTCCGTCCGCCGGCCGATGCCGAGCCCTCCGCAGGTTTCTATGCGCGTGTGATGGACCGGATTGAAGCACAGAGCGCGAAGTCGTTCTGGGGCGTATTTCTGGAGCCGGTTTTCGCGAAGCGCCTGGCGCTGGCCAGCCTGGCCCTCTTCGTATTGCTCTCCTCCGCGGTGTGGCAGGCGGAACCGGCGCCTGAACTGTACGGCGACAATCCCGTCACTGTCCTGGCCGGCGAAGCCATGCCGGCGGCCACCGGGGCGGACCCCGGCCGCGACCGCACCGTGGTGCTCACCAACCTCGCCAGCTACAATACCGGCAACGGCCCCGTGCCGCTGCTGCCCGTTTCTTCGGACTAAGAGAATCCGGTGAGCGTGAGAAGCAGCTTGAGCGACAACCGGCCGACTTGGCATCACCCCAGGATCCTGATGGTCCTGCTCACCGTGTTCCTGTGTGGAGCGGCGGCGGGCGCATTGATTGTCCGCGTGAGCAACTCTCTCGGCGCGCCGCGCGTGGCGGCCAACGCGCCCCAATGGAAAGAGGGCCAGCGCGAGCTCACCATCACGCTGCTGAAAAAAGAGCTAAACCTGACGCCGGCCCAGGCCCAGGAGATCGAGACGGTTCTCGATGACTTCGTGCTCTACTACCAGAACCTGCAGGGGCAGATGGACGACTGGCGCAATGATGGCAAGAAGCGCATTATGGTCACACTGACGCCGGAGCAGCGGACGAAGTTTGAGAAGCTACTGAGCAACCGCTCCACCGCGTTGCGGTAGGACGTCACCGCTCGCTCACGCTCGCGGCTCAGTTTCGGCGGTTCGGTTTCCGCTCCTCTGCTGTGATACCGTATGCGGTAAGTCAGTTTTCAGGAGCGTGGCATGGCGAACTTCAGCAGAAGAGACTTCCTCCGGACCACAGCAGGCGCGGCCGGAGCCCTCGCAATCGGCGGCACTGCCCTCGCGGCGGCCAAGCGTGCCGCCACAGATTGGGTCCCGCTGGGCCAGTCCGGCGTGAAGGTCACGCGGCTCGCCTTTGGCACCGGCACCTTCGGCGGCAGGGTGCAACGCGAACTGGGCCAGGAGGGCTTCAACAAGCTGGTCCGCTACGCCTACGAGCGCGGCATCCGCTTCTTTGAGACCGCCGACAACTACAAAGAGATGCCCACCATGCTCGGCATCGCGCTGAAAGGCCTGCCGCGCGATTCCTACCGCGTCATGACCAAATACCGCCTGAAGGACCAGGAGAATCCGCAGGCCACCATCGACCGCCTGCGCACCGAGTTGCAGACCGAGCAGCTCGACGTGCTGCTGCTCCATTGCGTCCGCACGGCCGATTGGTCTGAGAACTTCAAGAAGCTGCGCGACGAATTCGACGAGGCCAAGCACAAGAAGGTGATCCTGGCCCACGGCGCATCGTGCCACGGGCTGCTGCCGCTGCGCGCGTTCCCCGATAATAAGTGGCTGGACGTGGCGCTGATGCGCGTCAACCACAACGGCACGCGCATGGATTCGCTGCAAGGCGGCGAATCGGCCGAGATCAAGGGCGACGTGCCCGAGGTGATCTCGCATGTGGCCAAGGTGCACAAACAGGGCACCGGCGTGATCGCTATGAAGATCATGGGCGAGGGCGCATTCAAGGATCCGGAGACGCGCGACGCCTCCGTCAAATTCGTCATGCAACTCGGCACCGTGGACGCGGTGACCATCGGCTTCAAGAGCCCCGCCGAGATCGACGAGGCCATCGAGCGGATGGGGCGCCACCTCAACGCATAGGGCTTGCGTCGAGCTTGCCCCGGGGCACATGGCGCGTGTAGTATACTCACGCAGCCATGTTGCCCCAATACCTAGCCAAAGCCGTCCCCAATCCGGCCGCCAACCGCGCGCCGTGGTATAAGAACACCGCGCCCACTTATGCGGGCATTTTCCTGTGGATCGCGTTCTATGATTCCATCGCCGCCGGCACCATCACGCGCGGGACCATTGCCGTCTGCCTGCTGGCCCTGGCCGTGGCCGGCGCGCTGAGCTACGCGCTCTACTACTACGTCCCGGCCATGCTCGGCATGAAGACCGGATACCCGCTCTATGTCGTGGGCAGTTCCACCTTCGGCACCAAAGGCGGCTACGCGATGCCCGGCCTGCTGATGGGCCTGTTGCAGGTGGGCTGGTTTGCGGTGGGCACGTTCTTCGCCTCGACGTTTGTCCTCAAGGCGCTCAACATGGATGCCACGCCCGGCAGCGTGCCCTTCATCATCGTCGGCGTCATCTGGGGCTACCTGATGGCGTGGTTCGGCGTGATGGGCATTCAATATGTCGCGCGCATCGCCACGTTCCTCAACTTCATTCCGCTGGTCATGCTGATCATCGTCTTTGCGAAGACAGCGGACGGCGTTGGCGGCCACGTGCCATCCAATCCCAGCAGCTTCGTCGCCTTCACCATGCTGCTCCAGATCGTCATCGGCTTCTTCGCCACGGCCGGCGCCGCGGGCGCGGACATCTGCACCAACAGCCGCAATGAGGGCGACGTGAAGTGGGGCGGCATGGTGGGTATCGTACTCGCGGTGATCGTCGCCGGCGGCCTGCCGCTGATGTCCGTGGCCGGAGCCAAAGTGCTGATGCCCTCCGTGCAGGGCTTCAACTATAGCGACGTGGTGGGCGGCATCGGCGGCCCGCTGGCCGTCGCCATGTTCTTCCTCTTCACGCTGGCGTCGGTGCCCTCGGCCTGCTTCTGCGCCTTCATCGCCGGCAATAGCTTCTCGACGATGATCCCCGGCGTCCCGCGCCTGGGCTCCACCATGGTCGGCATGACCGTGGCCATCGTGCTGGCAGTCACCGGCGTGGCCGCCAACCTGATCGGCTTCTTCACCATCGTCGGCGCCAGCTTCGGCCCCATCTGCGGCGCCATGGCGGCCGATTACCTGCTCAGCGGGAAGAAATGGGCCGGACCGCGCGAGGGCATCAACTGGGCCGGCTACGGCGCCTGGGCCGTGGGCTTCCTCGTCGGGATTCTGCCCTTCCTGCCCGTGTCGCCCGAGGTGAAGGAACTGGCGCAGCCGGCCGTGGTGTATAGCTTCATCACCGGCTTTATCGTGTATGTGATCCTCGCCAAGGCCGGCCTGGAGCCCAAGACCGTGCCAATGCCGAAGTAGTTCACCAGGCGGCAGTTCTTGCCATCCGGTAAGAACTGCCGCCCCCTCCGCCCGCCAAACCTCACAAAACAAAAGCCCACGCTGTGGCCCGCCAAATGCAGTTCTCCCTGCATGAGTCGAACACTTTGCCTGATGCCGGCCGGCATTCTGGCCCTGGCGCTGTGCCAGACCGGCTGTGAACCGGTTTCCCCCGATGCGAAGGCCGCCGCCCCCCCCACCAGTGCTGCCGCCATGGAGCCGGTCCTCGCCCCGGCGCCCGATCTCGTCATCCCTGCCGGCGCCTATCTCCAGGTCCGCCTCGATAACGCCATCTCCACCACCGCCACGCGCCCTGGCGACCGCTTCACCGGCTCGCTGGTGCAGCCCGTCACCGTCCAGGGCCGCACCGCCCTGCCGCGCGGCATCGGCGTCTCCGGCATCGTGCGCCAAAGTGCGCCCTCCGGCCGTCTGAAGGGCCGCGCCGTGCTCACCCTGGCGCTGGACCGCATCGAGCTCGACGGCCGCGCCTACCAGGTGGCCACCACCACCGTCGGCCGCACCAGCGCCGCTCACAAAAAGCGCAACTGGGCGCTGGTGGGCGGCGGCACCGGCGCGGGCGCGCTGATCGGCGGCCTGGCCGGCGGCGGAGGCGCAGCCCTCATCGGCGCCGGAGCCGGCGCGGCGGCCGGCACCATTGGCGCGGCCGCCACCGGACGGCGCCAGGTGGGCCTGCCGGCGGAGTCCATTTTGATCTTCCGGACTAGCCAACCGCTGGCCGTCCGGACCGCCCGGTAGAATGGAGTGCACGTCCTGTAAGTTCGCGACGTGCAAGTCTCTGAGCGCAAGTTACTGAGCCGCAAGTTACTGAGCCGCAAGTTACTGAGCCGCGACCGTCAGGGAGCGGACGCGGACGCAGCCGTCATCGCTGACTGCTGACGAACACCGCCATCGGCTCGCCCTGCTCCTCGACGACATACCGAATCGCTTCCTGCACATGCTGGTCCTTCCACAGCCATCGGGTGCTTCCATGGCGCGCCATCGCTTTCGATCAGATCCATCGTGCCCCAGGCGGTTCAAGGCTCGGCTGGCATACGACTTGAAATCGCTCATGATCTTCTCTGGACGCACCTCAGCTTCCACGACTACATGAACATGATTCGTTCGCACATGGGCGGCCAACAATCCCCAACTGCGGTGCAAGCAGACCTCTTGCAGGGCCTGCAGGACAACCGCGCGGCTCTCGAAGTCGAGTAAATATGGCGACTGATCCATGGCTTGACGTTCCACCGAAACCCGATCCGGATCGGTTTCCAGCACTCGGCCACCGTGCAGATTGTGGCGCCGGCCTACGGAACCCGATTCATCGCCGTGGAGGTGCCCGCCGTAGCACGAAAATGTAATGAAGTACCTCATCAGGGCACACCGCTCCCTGACGGTCGCGGCTCAGACGATCGTACCGCCCCTTGAGGCAGATGGGCCGTCCTTGCTACGTTGGTGAGAGGCGGACACCGCGAACAAATGGATTGGTTCAAACTCTCAAAGAAGGTCACCAAGGTCACCGACGAGGAAAAGCACGTCCGCACCGAGGGCCTCTGGGTCAAGTGCGATGGCTGCCGCCAGATCACCTGGCGCAAGGATCTCGAGGAGACCATGCAGTGCTGCCCGAAGTGCGGGCACCACTTCCGCATTGATGCGCGGACCCGGCTGAAGTTCCTGCTCGACGACGGCGTCTGGCAGGAGCACGACCCCTCTCTCTCCTCCACGGACCCGCTCGGTTTCGTCGATTCCAAGCCCTATAGCACCCGTCTGGCGGCCACGCAAAAAGCACTCGGCATGAAGGACGCCATCATCACGGCCACCGGCAAGATCCATGGCCGCCAGGTGCATATCTGCTCGCTGGAGCTCAAGTTCATTGGCGGCTCCATGGGCTCGGTGATGGGCGAGAAGATCACCCGCATGGTGGAGCGCTCCCTGGCCGATAGCAGCCCGCTACTGATCGTCTCCGCCTCCGGCGGCGCGCGCATGCAGGAGGGCGCGGTCAGCCTGATGCAGCTCGCCAAGATCTCTTCCGTCCTCATGAAGCTCGATCGCGCCAAGGTCCCCTTCATCAGCATCATGACCGACCCCACCACGGGCGGCACCTCGGCCAGCTTCGCCATGTTAGGCGATCTCAACATCGCCGAACCCGGCGCGCTCATCGGCTTCGCCGGGCCGCGCGTCATCGAGCAGACCATCCGCCAGAAACTGCCCGAAGGCTTCCAGCGCTCTGAATTTGTCTTGCAGCACGGCTTCCTGGACGCCGTGGTGAAACGCGGCGAGATGCGCGATTTCATCAAGCGCTCGCTCGATTTCTTCTGCGGTCCACTGGCTGCATGACAATGGGCTGTATGCGACGGCTCTGCCTCCTTTTGATCTGCGCCGCCTGCGTCTGGGCGCAGCCGCCCTACGACCTGCTGATCCGCAACGCGCGCGTCATTGATGGCGCCGGCAATCCGTGGTTCCGCGCGGACATCGCCATCAAGAGCGGCCGCATCAGCGCCATCGGCGCGCTCGGCCCGGTGGCCGCCGCGCGCGTCATCGACGCCAAAGACCGCATCGTCACCCCGGGCTTCCTCGATGTCCATACGCATATCGAGGGCGGTGTGGAGCGAGTCCCGCGTGGCGACAACTACCTGATGGACGGCGTCACCACGGTGGTCACCGGCAACTGCGGCAGCTCGGCGGAGCACATGGGCGAATGGTTCCGCGAGCTGGAATCCAAAGGCATCGGCCTCAATGTCGCCGCGCTGGTCGGCCACAACACGGTGCGCCGCCTGGTAATGGGCACGGCCAACCGCCCGGCCACTGCGGATGAGCTCACGCAGATGAAGGCGCTGGTCGACACCGCCATGCGAGAAGGCGCAGTCGGCTTTTCCACCGGCCTCATCTACATCCCCGGCACCTACTCCAACTCCGACGAGGTGGTGGATCTCGCCAAGGCCGCGGCCGCCTACCAGGGCGTCTACGCCAGCCACATGCGCGACGAGGGCCCCAAGATACTGGACGCCATCAATGAGGCCGCCCGCGTGGGTCTCGAGGCCGGCATGCGCGTGGAGCTTTCGCACTTCAAGATCGATGCGCCGCGCCTTTGGGGCATGAGCGACAAGTCGCTTGCGCTGGTGGACGAGTACCGCCGCAAGGGTGTCGATGTCGTCATCGATCAATACCCCTATGACCAGGCCTCCACCAACCTCGGCATCACGCTGCCCACGTGGGCGCTGGCCGATGGAGCCGAGAAGATCAAGGAGCGCCTCACCACGCCCGGCACGCGCGGCGAAATCGCGGCCGAGATGAAGCGCATGATCGACGAGCTCGGCCATGCGGATTTTGACTACGCCACCGTGGCCACCTTCCGCCCGAACAGAGCCTACGAGGGCAAGAACATCAAAGAGATCACGGTGCTGCGCGGCCAGCCGCCCACGGTGGCCAACCAGATCGACACCATCTTCGACATGATGATCGGCGGCGGCGCGCAGATGGTCTATCACTCCATGGGCGACGTGGACGTGGAGCGCATCCTGCGCTACCCGCACACCGCCATCGCCAGCGACGGTGGAGTCCGCGTCCTCGGCGAGGGCGTGCCCCACCCGCGCTCCTACGGCACCAACGCGCGAGTGCTGGCTGAGTTTGTCCGCAAGCGCGGCGTTCTCACGCTGGAGGACGCCATCCGCCGCATGACTTCCCTGCCCGCGCGCACCTTCGGCTTCAAAGACCGCGGCATCCTGCGCGAGGGCGCCGCCGCCGACATCCTCATCTTCGATCCCGCCCGCGTCCAGGACAAGGCCACCTACATCCAGCCCCACCAATTCACCGAGGGCTTCGATTTCGTCATCGTCAACGGCACGCTGATGGTGGACGAGGGCAAGCTCACTGAAGCCCGCGCAGGAAAAGTGCTCCGCCGCCAATGATCTCTCTCGTCAACGCCTCAAAACGTTTCGGTCCCAAGTTGTTGTTTGAAGGCGTCAACTGGCTGATCACCCCGCAGGACCGCGTCGGCCTCGTCGGCGCCAACGGCACTGGAAAATCCACCGTGATGAAGATCCTGGCGGGTCTCGAGACCGTGGATTCCGGCGAGTACTCCACCCAGAAGGGCGTCACCGCCGGCTACCTGCCGCAGGACGGCCTGGCCCTCTCCGGCCGCAGCGTCTTCAACGAGTGCCTCTCCGTCTTTGACCGTCTCAAGGACATGGAAAAGGAGATGGAGACCATCGCCCACTCGCTCTCCGATCTCGATCCCCACAGCGACGAATACCACGCCGCCAGCGACCGCTACTCCCAGCTCGATTCCGAATTCCGCAATCGCGATGGCTACGCGCTGGAGGCCAAGGTCGGCGCGGTGCTCACCGGCCTCGGCTTCGCCAAGGAAGACTGGACCAAGCGCACCGAATACTTCTCCGGCGGCTGGCAGATGCGCATCGCGCTCGGCAAGCTCCTGCTGGAACAGCCCAACCTGCTGCTGCTCGACGAGCCCACCAACCACCTGGATCTCGAAGCCCGCAACTGGCTGGAAGACTACCTCCGCAACTACCCCAACGCGGTCGTCCTCATCTCGCACGACCGCTACTTCCTCGACGTCACCGTGAACAAGATCGTCGAGCTCTGGAATAAGAACGTCCACTTCTACACCGGCGGCTTCGAGCGCTACCTCACGCAGAAGACCGAGCGCCGCCAGTTGCTGGAATCCGCCTACCGCAACCAGGCCGAGCGCATCCAGCAACTCGAAGCATTCATCAACCGCTTTCGAGCCCAGGCCACCAAGGCCAAGCAGGTGCAATCCCGCATCAAGGAGCTCGAAAAGATCGAGCGCATCGAGATCCCGCCGGAAGAGAAGAGCATCCACTTTTCCTTCCCCCAGCCCAAGCCCTCGGGCCGTGTGGTGGCCGAGTTCAGCGGAGTCCGCAAGGCCTACGGCGACAAGGTGATTCTCGATCACGTCGATTTCGCCATCGAGCGCGGAGACCGCGTCGCGCTGGTGGGCATCAACGGCGCCGGCAAGTCCACGCTCATCAAACTGCTGGCCGGCACCGAGACTCTCACCAAAGGCGAATACCGCCTCGGCCACAACGTGCAGGTCGATTACTTCGCGCAGGATCAGTACAAAGAGCTCGATACCGATTCGCGCATGCTGGACGATCTCACCAGCGTCGCCAACGGCAAGACCACCACGGAGCTACGCAACCTGCTCGGCTGCTTTCTCTTCAGCGAGGATGATGTCTTCAAGCAGATCGGCGTGCTCAGCGGCGGCGAGCGCAATCGCTATGCGCTGGCCCGCATGCTGCTGAACCCGTCCAATTTCCTGCTGCTCGACGAGCCCACCAACCACCTGGACATGCGCGCCAAGGACGTGCTCCTGGAATCGCTCCAGAACTTCACAGGCACCGTCGTCTTCGTCTCGCACGATCGCTACTTCATCGACAAGCTCGCCACCAAGGTCTTCGAGATCGCAGGCGGCCGAGTTGAGGTCTTCCCCGGCAACTACGAGGATTTCCAGTACACCAAGTCCGGCGCCGCGCAGGTCTTCACCGCCGCCAACACCGCGGTGGAAACGCCCGCCGAAACGAAGCCCGCCGAACTAGGCAAAACGCGCCGCGTCAACCCCATGCGCATGAAGCAACTGGAAGACAAGGCGGCCGCGCTGGAGGCCCGTTCGCAGAGCCTGGAAACCGAGATTGCCGCACTCGAAGAGCAGTTGCAGAACTTCGTCTCAGCCGACGAGACGAAGCGCCAGATGGACCTTCTCGACACGCGGCGCCAGGAGCTCGATTCCGTTCTGGCCGAGTGGGAACAGGTCTCCACCGAGATCGAATCCCAGGCGGTTTGAGCGCATTGTTCGTGACATAATGCAACTGCCTGCCCGTGAAGGAGGCCGCTTGCTACACGACGCTCAGTACCTGCTCGTCACGCACATCCCGTTCGCGCGGAACGCCGAAGGGCAGGCCGTTCTGGATGGTCTTTGGGCGCGGGACCTCATCGGCATGGCGAAGGCCGTCGGACCCTTTCGCGTGGCCGCGCCGGAGGTGAGCGCCGCCACGCTCAGCACGTGGGGTCCGCATGCCGCCACTCTGCCGGAATCCACCGGCGTTAGCCTGCGCGGCTTCTCGCCGGTACACAGCCGCCGCGATCTCTGGCGCTGGCCCTCCATCCGCTCCGTCCTGGCTGACGAGGTTCGCCGGGCCTCGCTGATCCACACCTCGAACTTTTTCCCGCCCTACACCGGCCTCTACTACGCGCACGATCTGGCAGTCCGCCTCGGCAAAAAGACTCTCTTTGTCATCGCCGAGGACTTCCACGACATGCTCGATTGGGAGTGGGTCCGGCCCACGCGGGGCCTCGCCCGCTGGCGCCGCGAGCGTGAAGTGGCCGCTCTGGACCGCGACGTCCGACAGCGCGCCCAGACAGCGTCTCTCACCTTCCTCCACACGCCGGCGTCGGTGCAACGTTACCGCCTCTACGCCCACAACTCCGTGGCCATTCGCCAGCCTGGACATGAACTGGAGCAGGTGATCTCCGCCGAAGCCCTCGATCAGCGTCTCGCCTCGCTGGCCACGGGCCGCCCCCTGCAACTCGTCTCTGCCTGCCGCCATTCCGGCCTCAAGGGGCTGGATCTGCTCATCCGCGCCATCGGCCTGCTCCGCCACCGCGGCGTCGCCGTCACGGCCACCCTCTTCGGCCAGGGCGCCGAGACCAGCAGCCTGCAAGCCCTCGCGGCTCAGCTTGGCGTTTCCGATTCCGTACTCCTGCCCGGCTCCCTCGCCGCCGGCCCCGAGCTCGACGCCGCCCTCCAACGCGCGGATTTGTTCATGATGACCCACCGTAGCAACGACTTTGGCCGCGCGTTCTTTGACGCCATGGCCGCTGGCTTGCCCGTGATGGCCTTCCACACGCCGGCCAGCTCACAGACCGTCTACGATGGCCGCGATGGCTTCCTGACCCCTCTGGACGACGTGCAGGGCATTGCAGAGCGCCTCGCCAGCCTGCATCGCGACCGGGCCGTACTGGCCGCCGCCTCGCGCTCTGCCCGCATCCGGGCTCTGGAGAATACCCGCACCGAATGGTTCCGCATCCGTGCCCAGTGGACCATGGAGCTGCTAAAAGCGTGAGGCGGCTGTGCCACGATGGCCAGCCGCCTCAACCGCGTCCGTCAGATGGCTGTGTCGATCAGAACGCCAGCTTCAGTGCAAACTGAATCTGCCGCGGCAGCGAAGACAATCCCGTGATCGTGCCGAAGTTGTTCGCCAGCACGTTGCCTTGCGCCGCCCCGAGGTTCGTCTTATTAAGCAGGTTGAAGAACTCCGCCCGGAATTCCAGACGCATTCCCTCCCGCGGCAAGCCAAACTCCTTGTGCGCGCCGCCATCGAAGTTGTAGATCGCGTTGCTGCGCGCAACGTTCCTCCCCAGATTCCCGAATGGCTTCGAGGGATCGTTCGGAGTGGCCGTGCTCGGCGCAATCACCGCCGCCTTGTTGAAGTAGTTCGTCGGGCTCTTTGCGTCCGAGTACAGACTCCCGCCTAAGTAGTTCGGCCGGTAGGTGGGCGCGGTCGATACCTGGAACAGACTCGGCACCGAGTAGCTCATGTTGATGGGCTGGCCGCTGGTCATCGTATTGATGCCAGTCAGCCGCCATCCACCGATCAGCGCATTCACAAAGCCATTGGCGCTGGAGCCCCATTTCCGGCCCTTGCCGTATGGCACTTCCCAAACCACCGTCGAGGTGTTGTTCAAAGGCTGGTTGTAGCTGCCCAGTGCCTTCTCGTTCCTCATGTCGTTGAAGTTCACCCGCGAGTTGTCGCCATTGGCAGTCTCCAGGTGTCCGCCGGCGTTATCCATGGTCTTCGACCAGGTGAAGCTGTTCAGCAGGTACAACCCGGCGGCGTATTTCTTCTCCACTTTCCATTGCAGTCCGTGGTACGTCGAGAAGCCGCCACCCCATGAGATCTGGATGTAGTCGTACCCCTGGATCGGCCGCCTCGCGGCCAGCGCCGTGTTCTCACCCGGCCTGTTCGGGCGCGCCTGGTTATAGTCGCCCAGAATCATCAGACCGTTGCCACGGTTGCCCACGTAGGCGACGTCGAACAGCAGGTTCTTGGCGATTTCGCGCTGGATCGTCAGGTGCCAGCTCTGCACGTAGCTCGTCTTGTAGTCGCCCGGCGTATAGTTGGTGCGCGTCGTGGCCGTGGAGAAATTGGACGGATCCACCAGCCCCTTCGGATACCCCTGCTGCGTGGTGCGGAAGCAGCCACGGTACAGGTCGCCTGTGCACGCTGCCTGCGTCGGCAGTTGATCGATGGACAGATTGACGATGTTCGGACCGTTGTAGCCCAGCAGGTTCTCGCCGCCCAATCGGTTGAAATGCACATAGCTGATGCCATAGCCGCTGCGAATTACTGTCTTTGGTGTCATGGCGTAGGCAAGACCCAGCCGCGGGGCGAAGTTGTTTCGGTCGGGCTGGACCAGCGACCGGTCGTAGATTCCACCTTCCTTGGCTTGAATCAGCTTGTTGGTCGCCGCATCGAGGTTCGCGATGCGATTCTTCTCTTCCCATTGCGGCGTACCGTATTCGTAGCGGACGCCGAGGTTCATCGTCAGCTTGGAATTCACCTTCCAGTCGTCCTGCAGGTAGAAGAAGTGCATCCTCTGCCGGTAGTTCAGAACGATCTCATTGTTGAGACTGTAGCGCGACCTCGCCCCCACTAGAAAGTCCGCCAGGTTGTACAGGTTGCTGGCCGCTGCGCCTGTTGGCCGCGAGAAAGTTCCGCCGTAGTTGTCCTGGCCGTACTGCGGATTGAAATCGAAGATGTCCGTGTTGATCGATTGATATTCGTAGCCAGCCTTCAACACATGACGCCCGAGGATCTTCGAGTAGTTGGTCTTCGGGTTTACCGTAAACGGGTTCTGGAACTGAGGGTTGGACGATTGCCGGCCCAGGCTCGTGAAACCGCCGATCGATTGAGACGTCAAGCCGCCGCCGATCACCGGCGAATCCGGCAAGCCCGGAATGCCGTATTCAGCCAGCATGTTGCCGCGCTCGGCGCCCAGCGCGCTCTTGCCGCCTTCGAACAGGCTTACACCGATACGGAAATCAATCACCGAAGTCGGCGAGAGGTTATAGTTGAAGCCACCCGCCACCTGCCGGTTCAGTACCCGCACGTTGCCGTTCGCGTCGCCGCCGGAGTTCCCCGGAATGACATGATTCTCTACCCGGTTGGAGAGCCTGTGGCTGTAACGTCCAAACACATTCAGCTTGTCGTTGACGTAGTAATCCAATCGCCCGTCGCCCTTGTTGTCCTCCGTCGGAGTGGGCGTCAGGTAGTCCCAGTTGTTCGAAGGGGCCACTCCAACGGCTGTGCTCCGTGTCGGCGTTGGCAGGTCGGCCAGCACCTTCCGCGCAAAAGGCGTGATGGCGCTCTGCGGGATCACACCATCGGTGTATACATCGCCTGTCAGCGGATTCCGCACTGCCACGCCAAGGCGTCCCTGCCTCTGCTCCAGCGTCGGAATACTGGCAAACTGAAGGCCGCGCTCCACACGGCGGAACCCTTCGTAGTTGCCGAAGAAGAACATCTTGTCCTTCTTGATGGGGCCTCCAAACGCACCGCCAAACTGGTTCTGCACCAGCACCGGCTTCACACCGGTCGACGGCCGGAAAAATCCCACCGCGTTCAGCTTCGTGTTCCGCAGAAACTCCCACGCCGCACCATGGAACTGGTTCGATCCGCTGCGCAGGCTGGCGTTGATCACGGCCCCGCCCGCGCGCCCATACTCCGCCGAAAAGTTGTTCGTCTGAACCTTGAACTCCTGCACCGCGTCCGGGTTCAACTGAACGATCTGGTTCGAGAATCCCTGGTTCGATGTGCCGTAGGCGTTGTTGTCCACGCCGTCCAGCATGAAGTTGTTCCACGAACTGCGCAGACCGTTCACATTGAACGACGCATCGCGATTGGTGATATTTGATTTCCG
The DNA here is from genome assembly GCA_016721425.1 of Bryobacterales bacterium. Taxonomy (GTDB): domain Bacteria; phylum Acidobacteriota; class Terriglobia; order Bryobacterales; family Bryobacteraceae; genus Paludibaculum. The sequence continues at coordinate 243,452 of JADKID010000009.1, forward strand.
GACACCCGGCGACAACAAAGCCAAATCCGCGTATGCCCGCCCGTTCAGCGGCAGATTCACAATCGCCTCGCGGCTTACCACCTGGCCGCGGTCGCTGGAATCCGATTCCAACATCATCGCCGCCTCGCTCACCGTCACGCTCTCCGTCACCTCGCCCACTGGCAGCGTCAGGTTCACCCGCTGCCGCGCGCTCACCGTCAAGGTAAACTCCGCCGAACTCGCCACCTTGAAGCCCTTCGCTTCGGCTGACAGCGTATATGTGCCAATGCGCAGATTCAGAAACTGGTAGTTCCCGTTCTCATCGGACAGTTGGGCCACCTGGACCCCGGTTGTCTTGTTGCTGATCGTCAGCTTTGCACCGGGCACCACCGCGCCCGAAACATCCACCACAGTCCCCAACACTGTTGCAGTGTCGTATTGTGCAAAAACCGTTGCGCTCCACAGGGCCACCGCGAGGATCGACTTGAATTTGACCATGCCCACCAATGTAGCAGCGAATCATGACAATTCCATCAACACTGCGTTTCTAAGCCGCAACCGGCCCCAAACCCTAGCCTGGAGCCAGCCGCCCCAACCGGGATCGGATCACCGCCACAAACCACAGGCGCTCGCCCTCGTCGAAGACAAACCGGTACACCACCAGCACCGTGAGCGCCGAGTAGACCAGCCCAGTGACCCCGATCACCCCGAACAACACCCACCGCGACACCGAACCAAGCAGCCACCACGCCGGCAGCGAGCACAGCGCCGCCACCGGATAGGGCGCCATCCCGGCCAACAGCACGCGCTTCAGGAACGCGCTATGCGGCACAAACAGCGCCCGGTCTGCGTGCCAGTAGAACCAGAACGCAGAAACCAGCGTGGCGCAAGCCACCGCGACGCCGAGGCTCGTCGCATTCCAGCTTCGCGTCGGCAGCCATGAGAGCGGCACGGCAATCAGCAGCGCCACGGCATTTGGTATGCAATAGTGGAACTCCTTCTTGGGCTGGCCCAGGCCCTTCAGCATGGAGGTGCCCGGCCCGGTCAACAGATGAAACTGAGTCGCCACGGAAAACACCGTCATCAACAGTGCCGCGCCAGGAAAACTCCGGCCTAGCCAGGCCGATAACAGAGGCAGTGGCAGGCAAGCCAGAAACGCGCAGAAATAGGCCGTGGAGAGGTTCATGTAGCGCGCGCCCTTCAGGTACAGCTTGGCGATCGCCGCCTGGCCTTCTTCCCCGGTTCCGCCCTGCAGGTAGGACGCCGCAGGCAGTAGCGACGACGCGAATGCGCTCGGAATGGAAGCGGCCATCCCTGGCAGCTTCTTGCCGATGTCGAGCAACCCGGATGCCTCCAAACCCACCAGCGGCGCCGCGATCGCCCGCTCAATCGAGCTCAGGACGATCGCAAACAGGCTCGTGACTTGTACCACTGCTCCAAAGCCGAAGAGAGTGCTCACTGCTTCCCTCGTGCAATAACGCCACGAGATCCGTAACCACCGGATATGCCGGAACGCGAAGATCGCTGAAAGGCTGATCTCCAGCAAAGTCCGCAGCAGGAACGCCTCCGCCAATCCGCGAACGCCACGGCCCATCCCGACCAGCGTAAAGATCAGGATGGTCTCCAGCACGTAGGCGGCCACCCAGATCTTCTGCGTGACGGCTCCGGCCTGTATGCCCACCAGTGCATCGCGAAACAACGAGAACGCGATGGAGGAGAGGAAGATGGCCACCACAGCCAGGACCACCACCCGCGCATCGTCGCGCAACTCCGGCGACACGTTCAGCCACACCACCAACTGAGTCCAGAACAGCCACGTCAGCCCGAAGACCAGCAGGCATAACGGCAGTGTGATCATCAGTCCAGTGGAGAGCAGCTCATTGGCTTTGCGCGGTTCCCGTTTAGCCGCGTATTCGGCCACATACTTGATGTTGACGTTGGAGATCCCCAGCGTCGAGATCCCGATGTAGGACACCAGAATGAACGCGGTGGACCACAGGCCATATGCCTCCAGGCTCATCCGCGCCAGAATGAAAGGCGGGATGAAGAAACGGCTCACCAGATAGCCAACCCGCGCGGCGATGTCGGTGACAATGTTCTGCGACAGCGCATTGCGTACGGTGGCGGCAGTCTCGTTCGCGCCATTCGCGCTCATTCGGGCCTCATTAGTGATTGATACAGCCTCATCGCAGCTTCGATCTTGGCGTCCCAACTGTACTCCGCCTCAGCCCGCCGCCGGCCTTCCAACCCGCGTGCCCGCCACGCCTGCGGGTTCCGCACAATATCCCGGAACGCCTCCACCAGGCCCGCCGTCACCGCCTCCGGCCCATCGGGCGGCAGAGCGCGGCCCACTGATTCGTCAGTCACTACCGCCGGGCCGCCATAGGCCACCGCAATGATCGGCCGCGCCGCCGCCATCGCCTCCAACAGAACCGCGCCGCCGGACTCGCGCGCGCTGGGCAGGCAGAAAACGTGCGATTCGCGCAGCAACTGCGCCACCGCCGGCAGCGGCCTCGCCCCTAGGAAATGGAAGTTCGACGACACACCAGCCGCCTGCGCCAGCCGCGGCCACTCGTCGCGCATCGGGCCATCGCCGACAATCGTGACCTCCACCGGCAGTTCGCCCTGCAACCGGCGCACCGCCTCCACCAGGAAATTCACCCCCTTGAACGGAATCAGCCGCCCCACGAAGAGGGCCTTGAGCGGCCGCCCGGCCGAGGGCGCATCGGGCCACTCGCTCGGCTGGAAGAGATCGAGATCCACTCCGTTTTCGAGGACCATCTCGCACCTGCTGCGCGCCGCCGCCGGAACCGCCTCGCGAGTTGTCTCATTGGCCACCAGAATCCGCGCCGCGTGGCTCGTGCATCCGCCCAGCTTGTCAAAGATCCGCGCTACGTCCCGGATGCGATAGACCCAACCCGAGTCCTGCGTCATCAGTTCGGGAAAGTTCTTCGGCGAAGAGAGCCCGCCGTTCCACGGTCCCAGCACCGTGGGGAGGCCCAGCTTGTGCAGCCGCGTCAGCGCAACGGGCGAGACCGGAGTGGCAGCGTGTACAATGTCGAACCGGCTGCGCATCGGCCGCGCCGCGCGCAGCACCGCCCAATCGAAGGGATAGAAATCGAACGACGAGACCAGGAAGACGGAGTGTTCGCTGCGCGGGAACAGGCGCGAGGCCAGTTTGTATAGCGGCCCGGCAAACCATTCCGTGTCGATGTAGCGGATCTCCGTGCCCGGCAGTGGCGCCCCGGCTCCAGTGAGTGCCGCCCGGTTCCGCGTGTGGGTGAACAGGGTTAGCGGTACGCGCTTGGCAAGCCTCGAGTACCACTCCCAGCCGATCTGCGATACGGAGCCCATTCCTGGGCCGCACTGATACGCGGACAGCAGAAGCCGCATCACTCCTCCTTCGCCGGCGCCCGCATCAACGGCCGGGCCGGAATTCCCGCCACCACCGCACCGGCTGGAACATCCCTCGTCACCACTGCGTTGGCGCCGATCACCGCCCCGTCGCCAATCGTCACGCCCGCCAGCACCGTCACACCCCGCCCGATCCAGACCCGCTCCCCGATCGCGATCGGTTTCGATTCATGCCCGGAGTGCCGGATCGACACGCCCTCGCCGAACTTGTGATTGGCGTCACGCAGGCTGCAGTATTCACCGATCATCGTGCCGTTCCCGATGGTGATCCGCCCGAACGCCACGATGTGCGTGCCTCGCGAAATCACCACTTCATCGCCGATGGAGATCTCGCCCCCGCCTTGCGTCTCCAAGTAGAGTTCGCGATAGAGGTACAGGTCGCGGCCCAGCCGGATATGCCCCGTGCCAGGCACCTCCGGCGCCGAGAGCACCACAACGGATTCCGGTACCGGATACGCCACCGCCGCGCACAGCCGGGCATGAGCCCACGCACGGCCCAATGGGCGCAACACATGTACCGCCCGGGCAAATGGAGACAGCAGCGCCGAGGTCAGCTTCTTCCTGCTCATGGCGCGGGCTCCTTATACTCGATCAGGCCGCGCGTCTGCCCCTGGCGCACGTCGCGGGCGTACTGCCATTGCCCGATGAGGATCGGGATCTGCTGCAAATGAGAGTGGTAGCCGTAGAGGATCAGCGTCAGCGGATCGCCGCATTTCCAGCGCGCCTTCCAGGCTGACCGCAACGCCAGCGCGGTTGTCACCATGGCCGCGAATGCCACGCCCCAGATCGTCAACGTGACCAGAGAAGCCAGCGCGCACAACGCCCACAACCCAATCCAGAAACGGCCGCGGCTGATGTTGCGCCGCCGGTCATCTTCCCAGAACGGATCGCCGGTGCCGCGAAAGCGCGCCGATACCTGCGCGTAGGCATACCCCGCGCGCGTGGCACGCTTCCAGTATTGCCCCCAGCGCGTCATCGCCAGATCGTGGCCGGTCATCGGCACGTCGATGTGGAGGATGCGCCAACCCTTCGCGCGGACCCGCCGGCACATCTCCGGCTCTTCCCCGGCGATCAGATTCTCGTCGTAGCCATCAGCGTCGGACAGCACCGCGCGCCGCATCACCGCATCGCCGCCGCAAAACTCGGTGTCGCCCGGAGCGTAGATCCAATCGAGATCCAGCACGCGATTGTAGAGCGAGTCCTGCGGCCGGATCTCGCGCCGGTGGCCCCACACGATCGCCACTTTCGCATCGCTCAACGCCTGAATCGCAGTCGCCGCGAAATCCGGATGGACAATTGTGTCGCCATCGAGGAACATCACATACTCGCCCCGCGCCGCGCGCCAACCCGCGTTGCGGCCAATTGCCGCCGTGGGCCGCACCGGATTCACTTCCAATACAATTGCGCCCATTTCGCCGGCCCGCGCCGGGCTGCCGTCAGTAGAGTTGGAGTCCGCGTAAATCACTTCGATCGGGCCCGGCACAGTGCGCAGCAGCGCCACCGATTGCAGGCAGCGCGTCAGGCGGGCGCCTTCGTTGCGGCCGATCACGACGACAGAGAGCAGCGGTGGTGTCACGCGAGCGCCTCCTCGATCACACGGCGATAGTCGGCCACACGCTCGCGCTGCGAGAAGCGCGTGCCCAGCACTTCGGCAGCGTTGGCCGTGAGCCTGTTGAGGTATTTCGGAGTCGCTTCGTTGAGCTGCGTGAGACGCGCGGCGAGGCTGGCAGCGTCGCCGGACTCAAAGCGCAATCCGGTGCGGCCGGGATCAATCAGCGAGCCGGCGCCGCCTTTGTCCGGAACAATGACGGGGACGTTTGCGGCCATGGCTTCCAGGATCGCGAGGCCAAAGGGCTCCTGATCGCAGCAATGGATCAAGACGTCTGAGTCCGCGAGAGCCTGATCCACAAGTGTCGAAAAACCCTCAAAAGTGATGCTTAACTGCGACTTTTGAGCACGTTTTTGCAACTTTTGCTCATCACTGCCTTTTCCAAACAGGCGGACCCGCAAATGTTTCAGCTCGGGGTGGGTCTCCAGGGCATCGAGCAGCAGATCGATGCGTTTAATGGGGTCCAGACGCGAAATCACGATGGCCTCGCGCAGCCCGGAGGCCGCAAACTGAGGCCGGCGGGGCGCGCTGGCGACGCGTTCGGCGGTGAGGAAGTTCTCGATGACGCGAATGCGTTTGGGGTTGACGCCGTGGACGAGAAGCCGGTCGCGCACAAACTCCGAGACGGCGACCAGCGTGACGGGCAGATGGTTCATGCGCCGTTTTTGTCCATAGCTGAGCGCTTCATCGGCGCCGCCGTGCACCATGTGCAGGTGTGCGATTCTGCGGCGGTAGAGCAGGTTGACCGCACAGACCAGAAGCGAATGGACAACGCGCGTGGAGAAGACGGCAAGGCGGCGGGAATGGGAAAACCAGGGCTGGATAGCGTGAAAGAACTCGCGATCGTTGTGGATCTCGACGGCGCCGAGACCGAGGCGGCGGGCCTCGGCGATGACGGGGCCGGGCGGGGAGAAGATGATGGGGTCCCACTCGGGGCCGAGCGCCTGGATGGTGGCGAGGGCCATGCGCTCCGTGCCGTAGAGGTTGCCGCTGTGCAGTGTGTAGAGCAGAGGAGTCATGCGAGTTACTTCCAGAGCCATGGGGAGCGCCAACCGGGGGCGGGGGCGGTGTTGCCCTTGGTGAATTCATCGAATGCGGCCTGGGCGAAGGCGGGGCCGCCCTTCACGCGAACACGGTTGAGGATGGAGGCGACGGCGCGCGGCTGGTTCTTTTCGAGGACCTTGCTGGCGGCACGCAAATCGCCGCTCTGCGTGGTGATGGCGCCGGCGACGAGCACGACGATATCGGCGCGGCGCGCGATGTATTCGGCGTCGACGGAGGCGATGATGGGGGGCAGATCGACGAGCACGATGTCGTAGGCGGACGCGGCGCCTTGCAGCACATCGATGAGGCGGTGGACGTCGGGCAGGTGTCCGGTATCGTCGATATCGCCGACGGGCAGGTGGGCAGCGGCATCATCACAGGCGGGTTCGATGTTCGCGGCCAGTTCGGAGTTACCGCGGAGGACGACGGAGAGGCCGCGACCGTGACTGCGATAGCTGGGATCGGAGCGCCAGGCGTTGGCTTCCACGGTGAGGGCGGAGATGCCGAGATCGTGGAGCGCCTTGCCAATGGCGGCGACTAGCGTGGTGGTACCTGCGCCGGACTTTGCGCCGGTGAAGCACCAGATGCGGGTGCCATGTGAGGTGCGTTCCTGATCCATGCGGTGGGCGATGCGCAGGAGTTGCTCGCGGTAGAAGGGCGCACCGCCGCTGACTTGATCGGGCATCCAGCCCAGGGGCGGGAAGCCGAGAACGCGGCCGGCGTCGCCGATAGAGAAGACGCGCGGGTCCAGCACGTCGAGTGCGATGGGCACGATGAGGCCGAGCAGAAGAGCGACGGCGCAGAACATGGCGAAGATCTTGGTGCGGCCGCCTTTGATGGGCAGGTCCGGCGGGCGCGCCGGTGAGAAGACGCGGGCGAAGCCGGGCGCGGAGCCTTCCTGAGCGAAGTAGCGAATGCGGTCATCGATGGAATCGAGCCGCTTGCGCGACTGGGCGATTTCGAGCCCCATGCCAATGCCGGCCTGATAGTTTTCGGTGAAGTAGGATGCCTGTGATTGCTGGCGCTCGGCCTCGGCGGCTAGTTCGCGCTCGATCTGCTCGGCGCGGCGCAGCTCTCCTTTGCGCTGATCGGTAAGCATGTTGGCAAAGACAGCGGCGTGGCGATCAAGAGTGCGCTGCCTTTCGGCGTCGAGTTCCGCGAGTTCCTGCATGGCAGCGATGCGGCCGGGGTGCTTATCGCCCAGGCCAGAGATTTTGGCGGCGAGGTCGGCGCGGCGGGTGTTGATGGAGCCGAGCGCGGAGGTAACCGCCGTATCCTTGCCAGCGAGCTCGGCAGCGAGGGCGTCGACCACTTTTCGCTTTTGGCCGCTGGCGGCGCCGTCGAGCATTTGCAGGGCGGCAGCGGCCTCGATCCGTTTGCGGCGGGCGTCGGCGACGGCCTCCTTGGCAGCGATGAGCAAGCGGTCGTAGGGGTTGACGAAGCTGTCGGAAAAGGTAGTAACGCCGAGATCCTGAGCGAGCGCGGTGCGCTTGGCCTGGTTGGCGGCGACGCCGGAGCTGAGCTCAGCGGCCTCCCGGCGCAGGCTGGCGACGCGGACGTCACTGGCGTAGAACTCCTCCGACTTCGCTTTTCTGAGGTAGACCTCGACCATCTTATTGATGAACTCGGCGAGGCCAGCCTGGAAATCGTGAGCGACGCCGACGGTGATCTGGTAGGTATCGGGGACGGGCCGGATGGCGAGCGCGCCCATCAGACGTTCGATGCTGCGGCGGGGCGGCTCACCGGGGAGCAGCCACGTCTTGGCGAACGAGGTGGAGGCATTGAACGCCTCTTCGACGATGTCATAGCGGTTGATGGTGCGGACGTGCTGCTGGACGTATTCGCGGTACTGCGAATTGGACTGCATCTCCAGCTCCTTGTCGTCCTGCAGGTTCTTGAGGAAGCGCGGGGAGATGAAGATGACCGCCTCGGTGTAGTAGAGCGGTTTGCCCTTGATCCAGGCGAACGGCAGGCCAGCAGCGGCGATAACGGCCATCAGAAAGAGCGCGATGAATTTGTGGCGCCAGAAGCTGCCGAGGGGATCGATGCGCTCGAGGATGGAGCCGGCAGGCTTGGGCGCGTCACTGGAGGGCGGGGTGGCGCTGGCTGACGAATTTGGATCGAGGCCTGGTGTCATGGTCATTGCTTGGCCATCGATGCGATGATGGCGAAGCTGGTGAGTGGCGCTATCTGCTGGACGATGTAGCCGAATTGAGCCATTTTGCTCTTCGGCAAGTAGACGATGTCGCCCTCCTCGAGCTGAATGTTGGCGGTGAGCTTGCCGGAATAGACATCCTTGAGATTGACCTGCCGCTGGATATTCTGGCGGGGGCGGAGGAGGAAGATGTGGGCCTGTGAGGCAGCCTGGGAGGGTCCGCCGGCCTGGGCGAGGGCGTCCATGAACGACATGGAGGGCGAGAGGTGGAAGGCGCCGGGGCGCATGGCCTCACCGAGAACGTAGATGAGCTGATCGTCGGAATCCGGCATATAGACGAGGTCGTCGCGGCGGAGGCGGATGTTGTAGGCGAGATTTCCTGCGCTGAGGATCTGCTTGAGATCGACCCAAAGGATCTGGTCGCGGCCGCGGAAGATGGCACAGCGGCCGAGCGCGGCCTTATCGGCGCCGATGCCGCCTATGGGTAGAGCTCCGGCGCGGGTAATGACATCGAGCAGAGTGGGCTGGAAGTCGAACTGGAGAGCGCCGGGGGTGGCGACGCGGCCGAGGATGAAGATGCGGTTGGAGACGTAGCGATCGACCCGCAACATGACGGAGGGGTTGGTGTAGTAAGCCGAGAGGGCCTTGGCGATGCCGGCGGGCGCTTCTTCGCGCGACAGGCCAGCCACTTTGAACGCCCCGATGAGGGGGAGGGTGACGGAGCCATCGGGGCCGACGATGTGCTTTCCGGAGAGCTCGGGCCGGTTCCAGACATCGATTGTGATCTCGTCACCGGTGCCGAGGTGGTAGACGGTTTCGGGCTCGGCCTCAAACTGCTTGATGAGCTCGAACGGGCTGAGGCGGACGACTTTCTGCTGCGGCCGGAAGGATGGCTTCTCTTCGTCTTCCAGAGTAGTGGGGGCGGCGGGCGCGCGCGGGGTCTCGGGAGGCGGTTGAAGGAGCGCGAAGAGCAGCGGCAGAAAGAAGTAGATCATGCTTGGGGCCTCTCCCGTTTGGGGCGGACTTCAGCGGGGACACCGATGGCGATATGGTTGGCGGGCACGTCCTTGAGGACGACGGCGTTGGCGCCGATGGAGACGTCATCGCCGATGTGGATGGGACCGAGGATGACGGCGCCGGCACCGATATCGACGCGGTTGCCGAAGGTGGGGGCGCCGCGGACTCCGGTGCGGCGCAGACCGATGGTGACGCCGTTGCGAATGACGCAATCGTCGCCAAAGACGGTATCGCCGCTCACGATGATGCCGCCAAAGTGCTCGATTGTGAAGCGGCGGCCGACGGTGGCCTCGCACGGCAGATCGATGCCAGTGAGGATCTGCGAGAGCAGTTTCAGGACGCGGTAGATGAGCGACAAGGGCAAGCGCAGGAGGCTGGGGCGGACGGTGTAGCGCCAGCGTCCGAAGCGATAGACGAGCATGACCCAGAGCCCCTGGCGGCTCAGCTGGCCTTCAAACGTGCGCCAATCTTCTCTGACGAGGTTCAACATGGTTCTATCTACCAAGGCCGCGCCGGCGAAATCCGGCCACCCTGCGTCTCCTTCCATGCTTGGTCGATGACTTCGACGAGGACCTGCGAATCCTCGAATTTGCGTTGACGATCGAGGCCGGGTTTGCCGGCGTTTTTGCGGGCGCGAACGGCGTGCCAGGATCGCTCGATCTGGCAGGCCCACCAGGCGGCGGGACCGTGGTGTTTGCGGAAATAGAGGAGGCCGCTGCGGACGCGCCACAGTGTGAGCTGGGAACCGCTCTTGGAGAGCTTGAGACTGGTGACGGTTTTGGACGATTCGCCGCCGAGGTGGACGACTTGGATCTCCGGCCAGTACCAGACCTGCCAGCCGGCCTGCTTGAGGCGGTAGCAGAGGTCCACTTCCTCGTAGTAGAGGAAGAAGTTTTCGTCGAAGAATCCGATTTGATCGAGGGCGTCTTTGCGAATGATGGAGAAGGCGCCGGGAACCCAATCGACCTCGGCAGCGATGGCCTGATCGGCCCAGGTGCGATCGAAGCGGCCGAAGAACTTCGAGTGGGGGTATTGATTGGCCAGACCGGTAAGGGTGAGCAGATCGTTGAGGGGCGAAGGGAACATACGGGCGGAGGGCTGCCAACTGCCGTCACGGCCGGTGAGGCGGGCGCCGGCCAAGCCGCAGCGCGGGGTGGCATCCATCTTCTGGATGGAGAGCCGGAGCGAGCCGGGCTGGAGGAAGGCGTCGGAGTTGAGGATTACGACGTAGCGACCGGTGGCCTCGCGGAAGGCGACATTGTTAGCGCCGGCAAAGCCGAGGTTCGCTCCGCTGCGGCGGAGGATCACCCAGGGGAAATCGGTCTCAACCATTTCAGCGGAGTGGTCGCGGGAGATGTTATCGACGACGAAGGTCTCGATGTGGAGGCCCTGGGCCTCGCGCTGGAGGGTCTGGAGGCACTCGCGGAGCACCTCGCGGGTGTTGAACGAAACAATGACGACGGTGGCATCGGGGCGGACGGCAGGAGCGGTCATTTGGGATCTCCCGAGGCGGGGCGCTCGGTCCGGACCCAGGCCGAGTTGGCGCGGGAGGAGCGGAGCAGTGTGGGAATGAGGATGATTTTCCAGAGGACGTATGCTGGGGCGGCAGCGAGAGCGGCGAGATCGCGCCAGGTACCACCGCTGCGCCAGACAGCTCCAAGGAGATGGGCTAGGACAAGCGCCAGGCCGGAGAGGGCGTAGAGGCGTATCTCGGGCGAAGGAGCGATGAGGGAGGCGAGGAGGAGGACAACGTGGAGCGCGAGGGGCAGGAGGAGGAGTTCGAGAAGTGGTTCGAAGAGGCGAAGTTCGCCGGCGAGGACACGGCCGGCAAGGCGGGCGGAGTGTTCGCGGATCATGCGGAAGCGGCCGCCCTCCCAGCGGGCGCGCTGGGTTTTGACACCGGCGCCGGCGACGGGCATCTCGCCAAAGACGCAGGTCTCTTCGGCGAACTCGACGCGGTGGCCGGCGGTGACGAGGCGAAGGTGGTATTCGAGATCCTCGACGACGCTGGAGGCGTCGTAGGGCACCTGTTCCAGGACGCGGCGGGCGAGGCCGAAGCCGTTGCCGAGGATGCCGGCGGAGAGGCCCCAGCGTTCGCGTCCGCGGGGCCGGAAGGCGTTGAAAGCGAGGAGCGCGAGGTTCATGAGGCGTGTGCGGATGGAGCCTGAGGGGTTGCGGACGAGGTAGCGGCACTGGGCGGCGGCGGCGCCGGCGGCGAAGCGCTGGCGCATGGCGGTGAGGAAATTGAGAGGGACGGTGGTATCGGCGTCCACGATGAGAAACGCATCGAAGCCCTCTGGCAGGAGAATGCGAAAGGCATGATCGAGCGCGTAGCCCTTGCCGCGCAGGTCCAAGTTGTGGCGCTCGAGCACGCGGGCTCCATAGGCGGCGGCGACCTGGGCGGTGGTATCGGTACAGTTATCGGCGATGACGACGACCTCGGCATCGAGAGCCCCGGCGAGGCGCAGGCTGGGCAGGCAGATGGGCAAGCCGAGTTCCTCGTTGTGGGCGGGGATGACGACGGCGAGACGGATGGGCGGTGTGGTGAAGACGGGCGTGCGGTTCCGCGCGGGCAGGAGGCCGCCGAGAGTGAGGAGGAGCAGTTCGATCGAGCCAGGTAGGGACGCTAGCGCTGCGACAGCGCCGGCGGCCAAGAGCGGGATGGCGATCCAGTCTGGCATGGTTGATTCCTTACTGGCTCCTTCGAGCGGGAGTGAACGTGCAGATACTCCAAGGAGGCAATCGGAAGGCCAATTGGCCGTCCTCCCTATCGAAGGGAAGGGGCGCGGGCGAGACGAGATCGTCCACCTCATTGGTGTCGGCGAAGTGGTGGGCGGTGAGAATGGTGGCGGAGACCGGCGGCGCGGCGCCGGTTGGCAGGGTGAGGCGCCAGGAGCGCTCACGTGCGGAGAGGCTGATAAATAGATAGCTCCAGCCTTCCGTGCCTTGAATGGCATAGCCTCTGGCGCCTGAAGAAGGGGGCATCGGAATGTGGTGGATCCTGCCGGGCAGGAGCGAATTCAGGAGCGCCAGCGCATGACCGGTGGGGCGAAGGCGAGGAGGATCAGCGAGAGCGCGGGTGATTCCCCAGATCGGTGCGAAGCCAGGGGCGGCAGAGAGAGTGGTATCAAATTGAGACAGCGTATAGACACACTGGGCGGCGGCGCCTGTCTCATAGCCATCCAACAGGCGCCAGAGGAGAGCGGCGGCAGCGGGCGCACCCGCCAGGATCGGGTTGCGTTCGGCGGGCGAGGCTGCGCCTTCTACAGTGTGGAGATTGACTTCATACACTGCAGAATCTCTATTACTGGAGCGGACGATCTCTCTGAGGTCTTTGGGCCCGGACCTTACATCACTCTCCAAAGCAGCCAGACGGGCGAAAGGGGAAAGGCCAGGATCCAGAGAGTAGAAATAGTAGGGCGCAACAGCGATGGTGACGTCTGCCGGGGCGGCTGCGATCAACTCACTCAGCCGGCCGGTCTGGTAGGCGGGGGCGTTGAGGACGAATCGGACGGCGGAGGGGAGTTTGAGGCGGTCCCGGATGCGTTGAAAGCAGCGGGCGGCAACGGCAGCGTGGGTGGCAGGGCGCGAGAGACCGGCGGGGCGGAAGATGTCGTTCCAGTTCTCGTTGCCGAACTCGACAACGACTTCAGGGAAGGGCTCGGGCGTGTGGGAGTCGAGCCAGGCGCCGAAGTCGCCGCACTCGGCGTCATTCCAGGTGGTAGGGAGGACGATCCAGGGCCGGGCGGCAATGCGGCGGCAGAGCCAGAGGAAATCCGGCAGCGAATAGTGAGTATCGGCATCTCCGGCTGCGGGGCGGTAGCGCGAGGGATGGCGTGCGAACTGACCGGCCAGGCGATTCTGGAGTGAATCGCCCAGTTGGCCCTGCCAGTCCCGCAGAAAGCCGGGGCGGAGGTGCTCGAGAGTGGAGATCAGTTCGGCGCGGAAAGGCTGGCCGGAGTCCGCCTGTTTGCGCAGATCGACATCGTCGAGCAGGAGGGCGGCGGAGGTGGTGGTTTCGAGGAAGAAGGCGAGTTCGAGGATGCCGGCGGGGCCGGTATCGGCGGCAACGAAGGGAAGCTGGTAGTGGCGCCAGGCGGGGCCGGGGGTAAGATCCCGGCGGAGGAAGGGAGTGGCGGCGTTGAGGCGGCGGAATGAGACGCGGAGGGGGCAGGGCGCCTGGGCGCACCGGGCCCAAAAGGAGAGGGTCCATGGGCCGTTGACGGGCAGGAGCTTGCCGGCACGATCCGGGAGGGCATCGATGAAGGAGGTGAGTTGAGCGGGAGCGGCGGCGAGGGCGAGGAGGCGGACGGCGCGCTCACCAGGCGAACCGGGGCGGCGCTCGGAGGCATCCGGGGTGATGGAGCCAGGGGCGCGAGCGTCGAGCCACCAGTCGTGGAGGGCCGGGGGACGACCGGAGGCTGACAGCATGACGGCGTCGCCGGGCTGAAGGGGGAGGGGGGCATCGAGGGTGACGTCGAGGCCGAGGGAATCGAGAATGCGGCCGTCGTGACCGGCAGCGGCGCCGGAGCGAACGCTGTAGTGGCCGCCGGCCCAGAAGTGATCGTCGCGGCGGAGCCAATCGGTATCGTCAGTGAGGGTAGGTCCGTTGACGGCGGCGGCGACGAGGAGGGCGCGGTCCTGGATGGACTCCAGGCCGGGGTTCTTGAGGATATTGGCGGAAAACTGGGCGTCGCCCCAGGAGGTCCAAAGGCCGAGATTGAGTCCGGCGCGGGGCGCGTCGAGAAAGGGCCGGGGACTAACGCGAAGATCGGAAACGACGCGGCGCGGGGTGAGAAAGTAGCCGCCGGCGATCGCTGCCGCGGCGGCGGCTCCGGCGGCCAGCCAGAGGAGGCGGCGGGGCGTCATTTTGGCGGATCCAGGCGGCGACGGAAGATGGCAGCGAGGCGCTCGACGTTATGTGGCAGATTGTACTGATCGATGACGCGAGCGCGGCCAGCAGCGCCGAGGCGGCGGCGCAGCTCCGGATCGTCCTGGAGAGCGGCGAGGGCGGCGGCGAGAGCAATGTCATCCGAGGCGGAGACCAGGAGGCCGTCCACACCATTGCGAATGAGCTCGGGTATGCCGGTAATCCACGTGGTGACGCAGGGCACCTCCATGGACATGGCCTCCATGAGGACCACGGGCACGCCTTCGGCAAAGCTGGCCAGGGCGAAGACATCGGCGCGCTGGTAGAACTCGCGGATGCGGTCCTGATTGACGGACCCGGCGAAGTGGACCTGACGGGCGATGCCGAGGCGGGCGGCCTTGGCTTCGAGCGAGGCGCGATCCGGGCCATCGCCGACGAAGTTGAGGACGAAGCAGCGGCCCTGATCGGCGAGGCGGGCGGCGGCCTGGATGAGGATGTGCTGGCCCTTGGCGGAGACGAGGCGTCCGACGCAGAGGATCTGGAAGGGGGCGGGGTTGTCGTGGAAGGGGCGCGGCGGGAACTGGGCGGGATCGACGCCCAGGGGCGCGACCTCGAAGCGATCCCAGTGCTCCGGGGGCGAGAGCTTCATGAGCTGGCTGCGGGCGTAAGTGCCGATGCAGCAGAGGAACTGGCAGGCGGCGATCTTTTCGGCGAGGCGATAGCCGGGGGCGTCGTAGAACTCGTCGGGGCCGTGGACGGTGATGGAGAGCGTGGCCCCGGCCAGGCGGGCAGCGAGCATGCCGACCATGGAGGCCGGCGTGGCGAAATGGACGTGGAGGTGGGTGAGCCGCTCGCGGCGCAGCCAGGCGGTGAGGAGGCAGGCCTCCACGAAATAGGGGAGTTGGTAGCCGAGCTTCCTGAGATCCGCGCCGGCGAGGCGCAACGCATGGAACAGAGTGGAGAAGAATAGGCCGGGGCGGCGGACGAGGCAGCCGGCGGTGGCGGCGACGGCTGCGGGAATGCCGGCGCGCTTGACGTAGAAGGTGCGGGCAGCCTCGGCGCGCTCTTCGGCAGTGAGGCCGGAGGAGGGACGATCGGGCTCATTGATGGAGGCGGGGACGACGGTGATGCCCAGCGGGGCAAGGAGGAGCACCTCGCGCAGGATGAACGTGTGCGAGATACCCGGATAGCGGCTGACCAGGTAGCCGAGGCGCAGAGGCTGGGCAATGGGACCGGACATGATCACTCCGTGGAAGGCAGGCCGCCGGACGGCGGGCCACTGTCGAGGATGTCAGCGAGGAGAGACTCGAGTTCGAGCATGGGGCCGTGCGGACCGCGCGCGTCGGAGAGGATCCAATCGAGCTCGGTTTGGGCGACGTCGACGTTGGCGCCCTGGCCGTTCACACAGTAGCGGCCGGAGGCGACGTTGCCCTTGAGCATGGCAAGACTGCCCACGCGGGTGTAATCGAAGACAAAGGAATCTTCGACGTGGGCTCCCGGAAGCACCTCGGCACCGGGGCCGATATAGCAGGGGCCCAGCAGCGTGGCTCCGTCGTGAATGGTGGCGCTGGCGCCGATCCAGACGGGTGGTTTCACGGTGCAGCGTTCGGGATGGAAGCTGACATTGGGACCGACGCGAATGCCGGGGGCGAGCTCACGGCCAGGGAAGGTGAAGCCGGGTGTGCCGCCCATCATGGTGCGATGGAGCACCTGGCAGTAGTCGCCCACCTGCCCGATATCGAGCCACTGGAACGGGATGTTGGCGGCGTAAAAGGGCAGGCCGCGGCGGACGAGATCCGGAAAGAGCTGGCCGCCGATGTCGTAGGTGACGCCGGAGGGGATGAGATCGAGAACTTCGGGCTGGAAGAGATAGATGCCGGTGTTGGCGAGATCGCTGCGGGCGTCTTCGGGCTTGGGTTTCTCCTGGAAGCCCTCGATACGCCCCGAATCGTCGCTGACAACGATGCCGTAGCTGGAGACGGCCTCCTTGGGGACGCGCATGGCGGCGAGGGAGGCGAGGGCGGCGCGCTCCTGGTGGAAGCGGGCAAAGGCGGTCATGTCGAGATCGATGATGGCGTCGCCACAGAGCACGAAGAAGGGCTCGTCGAAGAAGCCGGAGTGATCGTGAATCTTGCGGATGGCGCCGGCGCTGCCGACGGGCTCGTCGATGAGCTTGCCGTCCTCGAGGCGGCCTTCAAACGAGTATCCGATCTCGACGCCGAAGCGAGAACCGTCACGGAAGTAGGACTCGATCTCGTTGGAGAGGTAGCTGGTATTGACCATGATCTGCCGAACGCCGTGGAGGCGGAGCAGATCGACCAGGAACTCCATGACGGGCCGGTTGATGATGGGAATCATCGGCTTGGGCACGGTATAGGTAATGGGCTGGACGCGCGTACCGCGGCCGGCGGCGAGAATCAGAGCTTTCATGGCGGCCTTCTCCGGAGGTATTGGGAACTAAACGCCGTAGGAGCGCTTGGCCTCTTCGCGGGTGGCGAAGATTTCAAAAACGCGGTGCATGCGGACGAGCTCGAAGAGGGCGCGGACGGCCTTATTGAGGCCGCAGAGCTTGAGATCGCCACCGGTGTTGTGCACCTGGCGGAGGCAGCTGAGCAGGAGGCCGAGGCCGGAGCTATCGACGAAGCGAAGCTGGGTAAGGTCAAAGATGAGCTTGGCGCCGGGCTGCATCATGGGGGCGAGTTCCTCTTTGAGGATCTTGGCATTACCGGCGTCGAGGGTTTCGCCGGGCAGGGTGATGATCTGAATGTCTTGCAGGGTTTCAGTAGCGATGCTCATGGTGTGTTCTCCGTAGGATTCTGATGGTTGCGAAAACGAGTAAGCTGGAGGCGGTTGCGGCCATTGGGGAGCCGCAGATGAAGGCGGCGATCCATGACCTGATCGATGATAAAGAGGCCGAAACCGCCGGATTTCGATCCGTCGAAAGCGGGATCAGGGGCAGGTTCGTAGGTCCAGGGAATGCCTTCGTCCTCGATCTCGAAGACGAGCCGGTCCAGGCAGGCGGCGGCGAAAATGGCGATGGGTTTGCCGGACGCGCCCTCATAGCCGTGGCGCATGATGTTGGTGACGGATTCGGTTAGGGCGAGGAGGAGGAGATCCGCAGCTTCGGGCTCAATGTCTGTCTCGGGGGCGGCGAGGAATGTGCCGGCCCAGGCGTAGAGGCGCGGGAGATCGGAGAGGGTGCTATCGAGAGTGACGGACGAGGAGTAGACGGGACGTTCCCCGCGGGGCAGGAGGCGAACGGCCAGGCAGGTGAAGTCGTCAGCGAAGGTTGCGGAGCCGCTGAACTCGACGACGCGGCGTCGAACGGCGTCGAGCACGGCGGCGGCGCCATGGGGGGCGTGCTCGACGAGAACGGCGGCGAGCCGGTCCTCGCCGAACATGTCGCCGGAGGCGTTGCTGGCCTCGGTAACGCCGTCGGAGTAAAAGAGGAGAGTGTCGCCGGGCTCAAAGGGCGCGCTGGATTCGGAGTACACTTCGGATTCGAGGACGCCCATGGGCAGGCCTTCGCCCTTCATCTGAGTGGCTTCGGCGCTGGCGGCGTGATAGTGGAGCGTGGCTGTATGGCCGCAATCGACCCACTGGACTGTGTTGCGTTGGGGGTCGACGAGGGCGAAGTTGAGAGTGACGAAGCGATCGATGGCCTGGAGGTGGGGCGTCATGCGGGCGGCGGCGCGATTGATGATGCCATCGAGAGAGACGGCGCCGGGGGCGACGGCGTGGCCGGTTTCAGCGATGGCACGGAGAACCTGGCCCTTGGTGGCGGCGCCGATGAGTGCGGCGGGAATGCCTTTGCCCATCACGTCGCCGACGAGGACTTCGAGGCCGTCGTCGCAGCGCTGGAACATATCCATGAAGTCGCCGTCGACGGTTTGGGACGGCATGTTCATGGTGGCGATATCGAAGTAGGGGTGATGACGGGGCGGCTCGCCAATCAGGAGAGTCTGCTGGATGAGGGACCCGATCTGAATCTCCTGTTTGAGGCGCTCGCTCTCGCGCAGAGTGCGTCCGAGGCGATCGCTTTCGACGATGAGGGCGGCCTGTTGGCCGAGCGCCTCGAGCAGGCGGACAAGGTGAGAGTTAAACGAAGACTCGGGATGGCGGCTCCAGAGGGCGATGATGCCGAATAGGCCGCGTTGGGGGGTGGTGATAGGAGCGAGGGCGACGGAGGCGGCATCGGCCCAGGAAGATTCGAGACCGGCGACGGCGCGGATGCGAACCGGATCGTTCAGAACGATGGCGTGCTGTTCGCGGACTACGCGGCCAGTGAGCCCGGTGATGGAGGAGAATTCACCGGGCGCCTGGGTGTTGAACCAAGAGAACGGGACGAGTGTCCCGGAGCGTTCCAAAAGGAGAATGGCTGAGCTGTCTCGAACCGGAGCAGTAGCCCGTTCCAAAATGCGACGCAACATCTCAGTATGAGACAGATCCGACTGGAGATCGGCGCTGAGGTCGTAGAGAGCCTGGAGGCTCTCCCAATCCACGGCCAACTCTTCGAGGAGGAGCAGTTCGCGCTTTTCGGCCTCGTGCAGGTCCTTCCAGGCGGAGGCGAGAGCGGGCACGGCGGAGGGCGGGAGGGTGGCGTTGGGGGCGAGTTGGAGGACGAGGGATGAATCGCCGTCGGATTCCAGCCAGAGACAACCTGGGGGGATGTCGGAGTGGGGGTAGATCTCGACAAGGACCTGGGAAGCGAGACCGGCGGCGGCGGCGCGGCTGAGCAGAAACGACCGCAGTTGGCCGAGTTGGCCGGTGGGCGGCAGGGACGGAGTGAGTTGGGAAGCTCCGTTCATTGGCTAATCCGAGGGGTGGACGGCCGGGACCAAGGCACCGAATTCACGGAGTTTTTCGAGTAAACGGGTGGGAGCGATGGGCTTGGAAGCGTACATGGTGCGTCCGCCGGGATCGAGGCTGGGAGCGTCGAGCTCGAAGGTGTGGGCGCTGAGCACAAGAACACCGGCGTTGGCACAGGCGGAGCTCTGGCGGATGGCCTTGAGCACGTCGCCGCCGGAGAGATCCGGGAGGACGAGATCGAGGACGACGGCGTGGGGTTGAAAGGATTCGAGCGCGGCGACAGCGGAGGTGCCATCGTACGCGGTGCGAACGGTGTAGCCCGCGCGGGATAGAACGAACTCCAATAGACGGGCGATATGCCGCTCGTCTTCGACGACAAGAACACGGCACGATTCTGCGGGCGTCGACTCCATTCGGTCCTCCAACTGCAAGCGATAAGAGCAATCCGGGGTCCAAATCCACGGAGGATGGCTCCGGACGGCCCCAGGTGTAGATCGGAGTTACGAAAGGCGAGCATTAGGCGTAGTACTGGATCCCATCTATACTTCGGCCCTAGAAGCACCGATCTAACTAGGTGAAGGATCGCGAGAGGAGACGGCGATGGCAGTGGTTGGAGACCGCTTGCGGGCGGACCGACTAGCGTTGATCGATGAGCTCTGGCAGATCTACGGTGACGGCGGAGGAGGAGCCGGCCAGCACTGGCGGCGGCGGCGCAAGCGTTGGGCGTGGCTGATTGTGACCCGCGGAGCGACTGCGTTGAAGGCGGCACTCGACGTGGTGGTGGCCACTATCGCGATGATCGCGTTGCTGCCACTGTTCCTGGGAGTGGCGCTGGCGATCAAGCTGACCGATAGCGGACCGGTGTTTTTCTGGCAGAGACGGGTGGGGCGATTTGGCCGGGAATTTCCGTTTCCGAAGTTCCGCTCCATGTGCATGAATGCGGAGGAAGTGAAGGCGAAGCTGGCGGCGCAGAACCAGCACGGCGGCGAAGGCGTGACGTTCAAGATGAAGCGGGATCCGCGAGTGACGTGGATCGGGCGGATCATCCGGAAGCTCAGTATCGACGAGGCGCCGCAGTTGTGGTGCGTGCTGACGGGGGAGATGAGCCTGGTGGGCCCGCGGCCGCCGCTGCCCTCGGAGGTGGCGCGGTACACGCTGGCGGACCGCAGGCGGCTGGAAGTGACACCGGGTCTGACGTGCATCTGGCAGGTGAGCGGGCGCTCCGATATCCCGTTCGACAGGCAAGTGAAGTTGGACGTGGAGTACATCCGAAGCCAGAGTTTCTGGATGGACGTCAAGTTGCTGTTCAAGACGATTCCGGCCGTGTTGTTGGGGCGCGGAGCTTATTAAACAAAATGGACCGGGCACGAGAGATAGAAGCACTCGAACGCCGGATGCACGGGACGGGCCGGAGCGCCGAGGAGGTGCGTCGGCGGCTGGTGATAGGGCGGCAGCGGGCGTGGTTGCGGTGGACGCTGGGATCGAAGCGCGCGCTGGACGCGGGATCGGCATTCCTGCTGCTGGTGGGGCTGTCTCCCTTGCTGGCAATGTTGTTGGTGTCATGCGGGGGACGGCTGACGCGGCAGGCGCGGCTAGGCCGGTGGGCGGAGCCGTTTGAGATGGTCTCGTTCGATTTCGAGCCGAAGAGCGTGGCGCGGCGCTTGGGGCTACACCGTTTGCCGGTGGTGGTGAGTATCCTGCGAGGCGAGTTGTCGTGGATTGGTCCGCGCGCGCTGGAGCCGGCGGAGTTGACGGCGGCGGACCGCGAACAGTGGAGACGGTGGGATCTGCGGCCGGGGCTATTGAGCCTGTGGTGGATCCGCACGCGGGCGAACAACAACTATGGGACGGAGTGGGAGACGGACTCCGAATACGGGCAGGACGCCGGGGTCTGGAACGATATGGGGATTGTGGCGCGAGCCATTCCGGCAGCGCTCTACGGCAGCGGGGCGGCGATCACGGAAGATGAGATCTCCGTGTTGGGGTTGCGGATGGACAACCTGACGATGTCGGAGGCAGTGGACTGGATTGGGCAGCGGATCAGGACGAGGGAGACGGCGGCAATCCGGTTCTTGAATGCGGACTGCGCGAACCGGGCCTGGAGCGATGACGGGTATCGCGACGTGCTGAATTCGGCGGGGCTGACGCTGGCGGACGGGATCGGCTTGAAACTGGCGGGGCAGATCCTGGGGCGTCCGGTGCGGCAGAACGTGAACGGGACAGACCTGTTTCCAAAGCTGTGCGCGCGGCTGGCAGAAGGTGGGCACAGCCTGTTTCTACTGGGCGCAAAGCCCGGCGTGGCGGAACTTGTGGCGGCGTGGGCGGCGGAGAATCACAAGGGGATCCGGATTGCGGGCGTGCGGGACGGGTATTTTTCGGCGGAGCAGGATGAGGAGGTGGTGCGGCAGATCTCGGCGGCAAGCCCGGACGTCTTGCTGGTGGCATTTGGCGCGCCGCGGCAGGATGTGTGGATTGCGGCGCGGGCGGGCCGATTGGGCGCAGGGGTGGCGATGGGCGTGGGGGGGCTATTTGATTTCTACTCGGGGCGGATACCGCGCGCTCCGCAGTGGATGCGTGACATGGCGGTGGAGTGGCTGTACCGTTTCTGGCAGGAGCCGGGGCGGATGTGGCGGCGGTACTTTGTCGGGAATTTCGTCTTTTTGTTGCGTGTCGGCCTGGAGAGACTCGGGCGCCGGCCCTGGGAGAAATAGGGATTATCATGCGTGCTGTCATCATTGCGACGGGGTGTGCGGGCGTCTGGGATGGACTGGGCGCGGCGGGCTTGTCCTCCATGCTTCCGGTGGGCGACCGGCCGATACTCCAGCATGTGTTGGAGCGGCTGGTGAGCGCGGGATTCCGCGAATTTGACATGGTACTGGGCGACGCGGCGGAGCGGGTGGAGAAGTACTTCAGCGACGGGCAGCGTTGGGGCTGCCGCATCCAATACCACCTGACGGCGGGATTTGAGAAAGCGGTGTCGCTGGTGCCCTCGCTGGCGCAAGCGGGCCATGGCGTGGTGCTGGCGCAGGGGGACGTGCTGCCGCAGGACGGGCTGCCGGCGCAGGGGGAGGGGGCGGTGATGCTGCACACGCAGGCAGCGGGGCACGCCATCGACGAGACGGGCTGGACGGGCTGGGCTTGGATCCCGGATTCGGTTGCGGCGGAGATGCCGGCGCAAGCCACCTGGGCCGGATTGCGAAACTGGCTGGCGGCGCACGGGACCAGCGTGGAGACGCAGGCGGGACTATCGGCGCGGGATGGCGAAGCGTATCTGGCTTCACAGACCACGGCGCTCACCACGATGGCGGCGCAGTTGCAGTTTACGGCGTTCCCCGCCGGGGAGGGAATCTGGATTGGCCGGAATGTCGGCCTGCCGCCGATGACACAGGTGGTGGCGCCGTCGCTGATCGGGGACAATTCGCAGATTGGCCGGGGCGCCGTGATTGGACCCGGGGCGGTATTGTGCGCCGGATGCCTGGTGGACGATCATTCGCACGTGGTCAATTCGGTGGTGTTGAGCGGAAGCTACGTGGGACGCCAGTTGGATATAGAGGATTCGGTGGTACACCACCACCGCCTGCTGAATGTGAAGCTGGGCGCGACGGTAACAGTGCAGGATGCGTTCCTGTTGGGTCATGTGGAGAGCGCCGGTGGGGGTGAGAGCCTGGCGGGCAAGGTGGCGTATCTGGTGGCGAGGGTGGCGGCGTTGCCGGCGCTGTTGATTGTGCCTTTGATCGCGATCGTGCGGATGCTCACAGGCCAACATCCGGCAATTCAGCGGCGGCGTTTTGTGCGGAGCCCCGCGCCGGCGGACGGCCGCTGGCCAGTGACTTCGGCATCGAGTTTCGTGGACGCGGCGGGGGCGGCTCAGGCCGATGGCTGGCGGCATTTCTGGATGGTGTTTCTGCCCGGACTGGGCGCGGTGGCGCTGGGGCGGGTGCGACTGGTGGGCGCGCCGATGCGTGACGAGGCCGAGTTGCGGGCGCTGCCGGAGGACTGGCGGGAGATTGCGCTGCAAACGCGGCCGGGCCTGCTCTCGGAATCGTTTGTGCAGAACGGGCCGATGGCCGGGGAGGATGAGCAGTTCGCGTCCGAGGCGTTCAGCGCGGTATCGGCGGGATGGCGATTCTCCGTTGGGATTGTGGCGCGCTACGCGATGCTGCTGGCGCTGGGCAGACCGAACACGATGGAAATGGGCAGCGCGCGGAGATCCTAACCGTGGACCAGGCAGAACAGCGGCGGCAGCTGGAACTGAAACGGCTGGAGCTCTTCGAACCGGAGGACGATCCGACACTGGGGGAGCTGGTGCGGGCGGCCGCCGATCTGTTTGACGCTCCGCAGGCGGCGCTGGCGCTGGCGTCGGAGACGCATCTGGTGTTGAGGGCGCAGATCGGCCTGGATGTCGGCAGCCTGCCGCGCGGGGCTACGCCGTGCGACCGGGTGGTGGAATCGGGCGTGGCGGTCTTGGTGGAGGATCTGTGGCGCGAGCGGGCAGGCACGAGCGGGCAGATGCCGCTGCGTGGCGGCGGTGCGCGTTTCTTTGCAGGGGCGCCGCTGATGACGGCCTCCGGGGTGACCTTGGGCACGTTGTGCGTTTTCGACAGCCACCCGCACACCGATCCCACGGGCAGCCTCTTGCGGACGTTGCGGCGACTGGCGGCGGTGGCGGTGCAAGGGATGGAGCGCGGGCTTGCTGCGCGCCGCGCCATGGAAGTGCAGGACAGCTTTCACCGGGTGGCGTCGGACTATTCGGCGATTGTGGAGAACATCAAAGAGGCCGTCTTCGTGACGGACATGGGCGGGACCTGGACCTTTTTGAATCGGGCCTGGACGGAGATTACCGGCTTCAGCGTGGAGGAGTCACTGGGGCGGAACTTCATGGAGTACGTCCACGCCGATGATCGGAAGCGGAACATGGAGAAGTTCCTACCCTTGATCGAAGGCCGCGAGGAATCCTGCCTCCACCGGATCCGCTACCGGACCAAGGAGGGATCATTTCGTTGGGTCGAGGTCTTCGCGCGACTGACGCTGGACCGTGATGGCGGCGTGTGCGGCACGACGGGGACGCTGTACGACGTCACGGAAGACTACCTGAGGCAGGAGAGGCTCCAAGCTGAGCAGTCTCTGCTGGAGGCGACACGGTGCGCGCAGCAGGCGTTCCTGGAGGGTGTAGAGCGGACGGTGGTGTTCGAGGAACTGCTGGACCGCCTGATGGCGGCAACGCAAAGCAGCGGCGGACTGATTGGCGCCTTGGCGGGCGATGGGGCCGAAAAGGGCGCGCTGCGGGTGCTGGCCTCGCGCGAAATGGACCCCAAGAGCCTGGCGCCGTTGCTCTCGGGCGGTGCGCTGGCCGGCGGAGCGGTGGCGGGGGTGCCGCTGCATCATGGTCAAACGCTCAACGGAGTCGTGGGATTGGCGGGGCGGCCCGGCGGCTACTCGCAGGAGCTGTTGGAGCAGTTGCAGCCGTTGGCGATGGCTTGCGCCGGCATGATCGAGGCGGGCGAGACGGAGGTGGCGAGGCGCGCAACCGAAGATGCTCTGCGCATCCGGGACCGCGCATTATCGGCCGCCGACAACGGCGTGATCATCACCGACGCACGGCGTCCTGATGGCCCGATCATCTACTGTAACCCGGCATTCGAACGGATCACGGGGTACCAGGCGGCGGAGGTGATGGGCCACAACTGCCGCTTCCTGCAAGGTCCTGGCACGGATCCGGCGGCGATGGCGCAGTTGCGGCAAGCGATCGCGGACGGGGTGGATGTCTCGGTCAAACTGCTGAACTACCGCAAAGACGGCACGCCCTTCTACAACCGTCTTCGAGTCTCTCCGGTGCGGGACTCCGACGGGGGGGTGACCCACTTCATCGGGATCCAGGAAGACATCACCGAGCAGGTGGAGTGGGAGCAGCAGTTGGAGAACGCGCTGGCGCTGCAACGGGCGATCCTGAACAGCACCAGCTTCACGATCATCTCGACCGAGACGGACGGCACGATCCGGACGTTTAACGACGCTGCGGAGAAGTTGCTGGGCTATTCCTTCCGGGATGTCATTGGCAAGCGCAACGTTCTGGCGGTACACGACCAGGAGGAACTGGCCGCGCGCGCGAGGGTGCTATCGGCGGTGACGGGCGAGGTGATCGAGCCGGGACTGGGGCCCGTGTTCCGGCACGCGCGGCAGGGGAAGACCGAGGAGCGGGAGTGGCATTATATGGACCGCAAGGGCCAGCGCATTCCGATGCTGCTTTCGATCTCCGCGCTGCGCAGCCGGCAGGGCGACGTGGTGGGATTCCTGCAAGTGGGCCTGGATATGCGCGAGCGGCGGCGCGCGATAGAGGAGCAGCAGAAGCTGGCCGCGCTGGTGGAGAATACGAGCGACTTTGTGGGTTTGGCCACACTGAGCGGCGAAGTGACGTTCATCAACCGGGCGGGCCGCCGAATGGTGGGGCTGGGAGAAGACGCGACGCCTCCGGAGAGCTTGATGCATTACCTGCCGCGGCGCTCTGCCCAGAAGTTGCGCGAAGAAGTACTGCCGATGGTGAAGCGGCGCGGGCGCTGGTCCGGTGAAACCGAGATCCGGAATCTAACCACGGGCGAGCGGCGCGACATGGAGGGCAGCACGTTCATCGTGCGGAGCCCGTCCACAGGCGAACCGCTGTGCGTGGCCGCCCTGCTGCGCGACGTCACGGCGGAGAAGGCGGCGCGGCAGGCGTTGCAGGAAAGTGAACAACGGTTTCGCGACGTCTCGAACGCGGCCGGCGAGTTTATCTGGGAGTTGGACGATCGCGGATGTTTCACATTTGTTACGGACAAGGTGGAGGAGGTGCTGGGAGTCCGGCCGGAGGGGTTGATCGGCCGAACGCCGTTTGTGTTCGCGGCGCCGGAGGAGGTTTCGCGGGTGGCCGACACGATGCTGACAGCCATCCAGCAGAGGCGGCAGTTCCGCAATCTGGAGCATCGCGCCATCCATGCCGACGGCCGGACTGTGTGGCTGCGGCTCAGCGGCATGCCGATCTTTAACAACCGCACGGGCGAGGGTTGCGGCTTCCGCGGGGCGGCGCTCGACATTACGGCGCAGAAACTGGCGGAGATTGAACTGGTGACCGCCAAGGAAGCGGCGGAGCAGGCGACGCGGGCCAAGTCTGAATTTCTGGCGAACATGAGCCACGAGATCCGAACTCCGCTGAACGGCGTCATCGGGATGACGTCCATCCTTCTGGATTCCGGCCTGGGCGTCGACCAGCGGGACTATGTGGAGACCATCCGGCGCAGCGGCGAAGCGTTACTCTCGATTCTGAACGACATTCTGGATTTGTCAAAGATCGACTCCGGCCGGCTGTCGATGGACCCGCACGAGTTCGACCTGGTGAACTGCGTGGAGGATTGCGTGGATCTGCTGGCGAACGTGGCCCGGCAGAAGGGACTGAAGCTGGAGTGCCAAATCAACCCGGAGACGCCGGTGAACGTGGTGGGCGACTCCACGCGGCTGCGGCAGTTGCTGACGAATCTGATCTCGAATGCAGTGAAGTTCACCGAGAAGGGGTTCGTGCGTGTCTCGGTGTCACACGCCGATCTGGGCGATGGATCGGTGGAGATGCGGTTCGAGGTGCGCGACACGGGAATCGGCATTCGGCCAGACCGGCTGAACCGGCTATTCCAACCGTTTATGCAGGTAGACGCGTCCACGACGCGCCACTACGGAGGTACGGGCCTGGGCCTGGCCATCAGCCGGCGGCTGGCAGAAATGATGGGCGGGAGGATCTGGGTGGAGTCGGCTGAAGGTCAGGGATCGGTGTTTCAGTTCACCGTCCAACTGATGATCGCCGGAGACAGTGGCGAGCAGACATCGGTGGCGCGATCCCATCTGACGCACCGCCGGGCCGTACTGGCGATGGCGGCGGGCGAGACGCGCTCGGCTCTGGCCACTCACCTGCAATCGTGGGGGCTGGAGGTGCAGGAGCTGGAACCAGGCAGTTCGCTGGAAGGCATGGAGCCCGACGTGCTTCTGATTGACGCGGAGTGGGCCGCGCGCTTGGGCGCCCTGCCGGAGGCGCGGGTCCGGGCGGCAGTGCGCGGCGTGGGTGCGCCCGCCGAAGCGCTGGACCGGCTGCGTGCGGCGGGCCTGCCGGTGCTGCCGGCCCCGGTGCAGTATTCGCCGCTTTATGAGCTATTGCTGGAGAGTTTCTCGGGGGAGCCGCTGCGGCTGCCCGCGCGCGTGGAGCAGGCGCAAACCGAGACGATGGCGCAACGGATGCCGTTGAGAATTCTGCTGGCCGAAGATCACTCTGTGAATCAGCGC
Source organism: Bryobacterales bacterium (assembly GCA_016721425.1). Taxonomy (GTDB): domain Bacteria; phylum Acidobacteriota; class Terriglobia; order Bryobacterales; family Bryobacteraceae; genus Paludibaculum. The sequence continues at coordinate 270,647 of JADKID010000009.1, forward strand.
GTGGCACTGTTGATGCTGTCGCGACTGGGCTACCGGGCGGACTTGGCGAGCACGGGACGGGAGGCGGTGGAGAAGGCCCAGCACCTGACATACGACGTCATTCTGATGGACGTACAGATGCCTGAGATGGATGGGCACGAGGCGACGCAGGAGATTCGGCGGCTGCTGCCGGCCGCGCAGCAGCCCTGGATCATTGCGCTGACGGCGAACGCTTTGCCCGGCGACCGGCAGAGGTGCCTGGACGCGGGGATGAACGACTACATCAGCAAGCCGATTCAAGGGCCCGAACTGAGCGCCGCCATCGGGCGAGCGGGCGGAAAAGTCCGGGAGCAGGAGGCGGTAGCGCGGGGCCTGGATGTATCCGGCAGTGAGCTGCCGTGGTCCATGCCGGAAGCGTTCCAGAGTTTTGTGGACGAATCGGATAGCGCCATCGTGGTGGAGTTGCTGGAGTTGTTCCTGGACGGGTTGAGTGCAGCTCTGGAGAAACTGAGCCAAGCGGTGGCGGCGGCAGACAGTGTGGCACTGGGCCGGGCGCTGCACGGGCTGAAGGGATCGGCAGCGCAAGCTGGCGCGCTGAAGTTATCGGCGCTGGCGAAGGAGTGGGAGGTGCGGCTGCAGGCCGACCCCGCAACGATCAGCGAGGCGCCCTCGTGGCGGCCGAAGATTCTACGGTGCGCGGCAGAGACGCAGATTGCGGTGGGGGCGGCGATCTGCGAGTTGCGGGAACCGGCGGACGGGGCGGGTTAGGGCTGGCGCTTCAGGCCCCAGATGTCGCGACCGTATTCGGCCACGGTGCGATCGCTGGAGAAGAAGGCCATGCCGGCGACGTTGTGTATGGCGCGGGCGGCGCGGCCGTCCGGGTTGGTGTAATCGGTCAGCGCCTGGGTGCGGGCATCGAGATAGGAGTCCAAGTCGGCCAGGTGCAGGTAAGGGTCGCCGGGGCTCATGAGAGCATCGAGGATGGGCCGGAACGTCTCCGGCGTGCAGCCGCCGATGGGACGCTCGCGGAGTGCGAGGAGGACGCGGCGGGCGGCCTCGCTGGACTGTTCATACGCCCACGGAGCATAGGACTGGCTGGCCTGGATGGCCTGCACTTCCGGCGTGGTCAGGCCAAAGATGTAGACATTCTCCGGGCCAGCGTGGGTGCGGATCTCGATATTGGCGCCATCCAGAGTCCCGATGGTGAGCGCGCCGTTCAACGCGAGTTTCATGTTGCCGGTGCCGCTGGCCTCAGTGCCGGCGGTGGAGATCTGCTCGCTGAAATCGGCGGCGGGAATAATGCGCTCCGCTAGTGAGACCCGGTAATCGGGCAGGAAGGCCACCTGGAGCCATTGGGCGGCGGCGGGGCAGGCGCGGACTTCATCGCCGACAGCGTTGATGAAGCGGATGATGAGCTTGGCCATGAAATAGCCGGGCGCGGCCTTGCCGGCGAAGATGGAGAGGCGTGGGGCGGGCGGGAGCCAGCCGTCCTCGGTGATGCGGAGGTATTCGTAGAGAATTGCCAGTGCGTTGAGGAGTTGGCGCTTGTACTGGTGGATGCGTTTGACCTGGACGTCGAAGACGAAGTCGGGGTTGAGCGTGAGCCCCCACAGCTCACGGGCGTGACCGGCGAGGCGAATCTTGCAGGCGCACTTGGCCTGGCGGAACTCCTGGCGGATGGCGCTATCGTTGGCGGCAGCGCGGAAGCCCTCCAGGAGCGACGGATCGATGATCCAGCCGTCGCCGATCACACTGGAGACCAGTGCGCTGAGGTCCGGGTTGGCCTCCAGCAGCCAGCGGCGATGGGTGATGCCGTTGGTCTTGTTCTGGAAGCGCTCCGGCCAGAGCTCGGCGAACTCGGGGACCAGCGAACTGGCAACGAGCGCGGAGTGCAGCGCGGAGACGCCGTTGATGGCGTGGCTGCCGACGATGGCGAGGTTGGCCATGCGAACGCGGCGGCCGTGCGTCTCATCGATGAGGGACATTTTCCGCAGGCGCGCTTCATCGCCCGGCCAGCGGTCTCGCACGGTGCGCAGGAAACGGTTGTTGATCTCGTAAATGACCTGGGTGTGGCGGGGCAGCAGGCGCTCCATGAGATCCACGGGCCAGGTCTCCAGGGCTTCCGACATGAGTGTGTGGTTGGTGTAGCCGCAGATGGCCTGGGTCCATTGCCAGGCATGGTCCCAGGTGGCGCCGTGCTCGTCGATGAAGGCGCGCATGAGCTCGGCCACGGAGAGCGCGGGATGGGTGTCGTTCATTTGGAGTGCGACGCGGTCCGGCAAGGCTTCGATGGGAGCGCCGGAGGCGGCGTGGCGGCGCAGCAGATCGCGCACGGCGCAGGCCACCAGGAAGTACTCCTGAGTGAGGCGCAACTCCTTGCCCTGCGGCACTTCGTCGGCGGGATAGAGCACCTTGGAGACGTTTTCCGACGCGATTTTCTGCTCGACGGCGCGGATGTAGTCGCCCGTGTTGAAGATGGCGATGTCAAAATCCTGGGAGGCGCGGGCGGCGTAGAGACGGAGCCACTGGACGGTTTGGCCGCCGTAGCCGACTACAGGAAGATCATGGGGCACACCGGCCAGCAGCCGCCAATCGACCCACATGGGGTTGTAGTTTCCGTCGCGATCCGTAGTGTGTTCCACGTGGCCATGGATGGGGACCCAGACGACGTCCTCATGGCGGCCGGCAAGCCAGGGCGAATCCTCCCAATCCCAACGATCCGGGCGCTCGCGCTGCCAGCCCTGACGGATCTCCTGCCGGAAGAGCCCGTAATCGTAAAGAATTCCGTAGCCGGTGGCGGGCAGGCCCACGGTGGCAAAGGACTCCAGGAAGCACGCGGCCAGCCGGCCCAGTCCGCCGTTGCCGAGAGCGGGCTCAGGCTCTTCGTCCAAGAGTTCGGAGAGGTCCACGCCGCGGGCGGCCAGCAGTTCACAGAGCGGGCCGGTCCATCCCAAAGCCGAGAGATTGCTGCGCAGGCAGCGGCCGATGAGGAATTCCAGCGAGAGGTAGGCGACCGATTTGGCGCCGGCCAGGCGGTGGCGTTCCTGGGTATCCCAGCCGCGGCGCAGGAGCGGCTCCCGCATGACGAGGGCGGCGGCGCGCATGAGCTCATGAGGCGTTGCGGAATCCCAACTGCGTCCCACCTGTGCGTTGAGGGCGCGTTCCAGGGCGGGACGAAGGGTGGTGGCGGTGATGGTGGCCGGCAGCGGCTCGTGGACTTCCAGACTCATGAGATCTCTCCTCGTCTCGGGCGAATTACCAGGCGTGGTAGACCCGGTGGATGGGGTCGTTCCCGCAGAATTTCTTCCATTGGATGCGATCGCGGAGGTATTCCAGGACCGCGAAGGGACCGTAGACTTCGCCAACGGCACGGGTGGAGCCGGAGCGAATGGCGGCGAACAGATCATCGGACGTGCGTCCGGGAAAGGCCGTGGCCGCGCGCCCGACAGCCGAACGAAAGTGGGAATCACTACCGCCGACTTCCGGGCGCCGCAGATGGCGGCGGTTCACCCACTGGGTGTAGTAGTTGTTCAGGGTTTCGGTAGGATTGGCATTGCGGATTTCGACTGCATCCACCATGCGCCCCACAACGGGATCCGCGATCTGACCTTTGATCCCCTTGAGCCCTTTGAGCAGCGGGAAATAGGCGTAGGGGTGCGCGGCAATCGCCAGGCCGCCCTGTTCGTGAATGGCCGCGATGGTCCATTGGGCGCTGCGATTCATGGGGATGTCTTCCTGAATGCGCAGGGCGACGATATGGCCATCGGCGGAACTGATCTCGGCCCCGGGGATGATTTCGAGCTCGGCGTCGCTCTGGTCGTTGCGTAGATAGGCGATGGCGGTCCAGGCGCCGGCCAGGGAGTCGTGGTCGGTAACGGCGATGACGCGGAGCTTGGGCTCCGGCATGAGCATCTGGCGGAGCAGCACCTCATTGACCAGCGCCTGCGGCGACAGCGTGCCGTCGCTGGCGGTGGTGTGCATATGGAGATCCGCGAGGCTGACCATGGATGACCCTCTATGGCTGTACCTGTCGACCGGCCACAACCTGACTCCAGATTACGGCGGTCTGTCCGCTGTGGGACTCGTTATCTTCCTCTGTTCGCGGGTGGATCGAGAATTGCGCCAAAGCCCCAAATCAGAATGAGACACTCTCGCAGAAGGCGAGACACACCCTGGCTGCCGTGACTTATCCTGGGACAGAAACCGTATGACACACCGAATCTCCCGCGCATTCAGCGTCTCCATCCTGATCGCTTCCGCCCTGCTCTGCCGGGCCCAGCCCAATCTCGACGCCGTGGTGGAGAGCGCCCGTCAACGCTTTGAGGCTCCGGGCATCGCCGTGGCCATCGTGAAGGACGGACATGTGGTGATGGCGAAAGGCTACGGCGTGCGGAAGTTGGGCGATCCGGCTCCGGTGACGCCGCGTACGCTGTTTGGCATCGCCTCGAACACCAAGGCGTTTACCGCCGCCGCGCTGGCCATGCTGGTGGACGAGGGGAAGCTGAAATGGGACGATCCGGTGACGATGCATCTGCCTGCCTTCCAGATGTATGACCCCTATGTCACACGTGAGATGACGATCCGCGACCTGCTGACACATCGCAGCGGTCTGGGGCTGGGCGCGGGCGATCTGATGTACTTTCCGCCAACGGATTTGTCGCGTGAGGATGTGATGCGGCGAGTTCGCTTCGTGAAGCCGTCCACCAGCCTGCGATCGCGCTATGCGTACAACAATCTGATGTTCGTGGCGGCCGGGCAGGTGGTGGCGGCGGTGAGCGGCAAGAGCTGGGACGAGTTCATCCGCGAGCGGATTCTGACGCCGCTGCAGATGACCGATACGAAGACGTCGATTCGCGACATCCCGGCGGGCGCCGATGTGGCGTGGCCGCACGCCAAGGGAGACGGCAGGATGCAGGCCGTGCCGGCCAGCAACGCGGACAACTGGGCCGCGGCGGCGGCGCTCAATTCCAACGTCACCGACGTGGCGAAGTGGATGATCCTGCAACTAAACCTCGGCAAGAACGGCGAGAAGCGGCTGTTCAGCGAGGCGGTGGCGCGCGAGATGTGGACTCCGCAGATGCTGGTGCCGTCGCGGGAGCCGCCCAAGGAACTGGCGGATCTGAAGGCGAACTTCGCCGCGTATGGATTCGGCTGGAACATCACGGAATACCGAGGGCGCAGGCTGGTGTCGCACACGGGCGGGCTGGCCGGCATGGTGACGCGCACCACACTGATCCCGGAGCTGAATCTGGGCGTGGTGGTGCTCACCAATCACGAGAACGGCAATGCGTTTAATGCTGTGACCTATGCGGTGCTGGATCACTACTGCGGCGCACCGGCGACGGATTGGGTGAGCGCGCTGGAGATAGTGCAGAAGCGGCGCGACGAGGCGGCGGAGAAGGCAGTGCGGGCCGCGGCGGACAAGCGCAACAAGGAGACGCGGCCCTCGCTGGCGCGGGTGGCCTATGCGGGCCGGTTCCGCGATGCCTGGTACGGTGACGTGGTGATCGAGGAGCGCGACGGTAAGCTGCGGATGCGGTTCACTCATTCGCCGGATCTGGTGGGCACGCTGGAGCACTGGCAGTACGATACGTTCGTGGCGCGCTGGGACAATCGCACGCTGCTGGCCGACGCGTATGTGACGTTCACGCTGAAGGCGGACGGGGCGATCGACGAGGTGAAGATGGCCGCCGTCTCGTCCCAGACCGACTTCAGTTTCGACTTCCAGGATCTGTTGCTAAAACCCGTTTCCCGGGACGCCAAGGCCTACTGACGGGCCTTCCGCAGCGGAACCATCACAAGGGTATAAACGAGCGCGGCAAACGCTCCCAGGGCCAGCCAGCCGCCCATGGCGGGGAACCAGGAGAACTGATCCGCGCCCGTGAAGACGTGCGTCAGCGACGACACGCCGGTGAGGAACAGGACGGCGAGTAGAATGCCGACGACAGCCTCGCCGGCGATGAGCCCGGAGGCCAGGAGTGTACCGGTTTCGTCGGCTTTCTGCCTCGAGGCTTCGCTGTAGCGGGCCATGAGTTTCTCGACGACCCCCTTGATGAGGCCGCCGAAGAAGATGGCGGAACTGGTGTCGAACGGCAGGTACATGCCGACGGCGATGAGCATCATGGCCTTGGCGCCGCAGAGCAGCAGCGCTACGCCGAATGCGGCGCCGATCATGAGCAGGCCCCAGGCCATGTCTCCGCTGACGATGCCCTTGGCGAGTTGCGCCATCAGGCCGGCCTGCGGCGCGGGCAGGGCGCGGCCGCCGATGCCGCCGGTGGAGAGGTTCGCCTCGTGCAGAGCGATGATGGGCCCCATCAGGAAGAGGGAAAGCAGGATGACAGCGAGGATCTCCACGGCCTGCATCTTCCAGGGCGTGCCTCCGAGCAGGTGGCCGGCTTTGAGGTCCTGAATCAGCGAGCCGGAGACGGAAACCGCGACGGCGACCACCGCGGCCACGCCGAGCACGGCGGCCACGCCGGCGGCGCCTTTGACGCCCAGGGCCTGCATCAACAGAGCGGAGAGGATCAGCGCGGAGAGCGTGAGCCCGGAAAGAGGCTGGTTGGAACTGCCCACCAGACCCACGAGGTATCCGCCTACGGCCGAGAGCAGGAAGGCCGCGCCGCCCATGATGAGCGCCGTGGCCAGGGCGGGGGCGAAGCTGCCGGTGAAGCCGTAGTAGATCATGGTGACGGGCAGGATCAGAGCGACGATGCAGGCGAGCACCCACTTGGTGGGGATGTCGCGCTCGCGGCTCTCCACGGCAGCGGTATTGGCGCCACCGCGCGCCGAGGTGCGAAACGCGCCGGTGAGCGATTGCAGGATGGACGTGCGCATGGAGAACATCGTGTTGGCCGCGCCCACCAGCATCATGCCCACGGCGATAGGGCGGACGACGTTGAACCACAGCGTATACGCCGCCACATCGGGTCCGGCGCCGCCGATGCGCGACGGGAGATTGGGATCCATGAACATCAGCAGGGGGATGAGCACCCACCAGGCGAGCACGCCGCCGGCCACGTTGATGGACGCATACTGCGGCCCGATGATGTAGCCGATGCCGATGAGCGCGGGCGAGAGCGCGGGCGTGGACCAAGGGATGCCGCCGCCATGCGTGACATCGCCGATGGGCGTCTTGGAGAAGTTGAAGTGGCGCACGACGCTGCGCGGAAATTCGAGGAACCCTTCCGTGTACTCGCGGAAGATCTGGAGCCCCTTGTCACTTTTCAGCACCTGGATGAGGCCGCCGAAGGCCATGCCGCCGAAGACGAGTTTCGGGGCGTCCCCGGATTCCTGCCCGGCCTTGACAATCTCATAACTGGCGACGCTTTCGGGCCACGGCAGTTGCGCGTCCACGCAGAGCGCGCGCCTCAGCAGGATGATAAAGAACACACCAGCCAGGCCGCCCGCCAGCAGAATGACGACGCCTTGCCAGTAGTGGCCGCGGAGATCGGCCCAGAGGCGGTGGCCATCGATTTCGACCAGCAGAAACGCGGGGAGGGTGAAAATGGCTCCGGCGACCAACGCTTCACCGACGGAGCCGGCGGTGCGCGCGATGTTCTGCTCCAACAGGCCGCCGCGAAATGCGGGGATGCGAAACAGGGCCATGGCGATGACGGCGGCGGGAATGGTGGCGGCGACAGTCTGGCCGGCCTTCATACCCAGATAAGCATTGGCGGAGCCGAAGACAAAGGCCAGAAAGAGGCCCAAAGCGACGGATTTGACCGTCAGTTCGCGCGATTCGAGGTCATTTGAGGACACTTGATGATCTTACTGCATGGCCCGGGGCAGCCAGCGGGCCAGGACCCGCTCGACCTCCTCCAACTGGACAGGCTTGGTGATGTAGTCGTCCATGCCGGAGCTGTAGCAGCGGAGACGATCCGCTTCCAAAGCGGACGCCGTCATGGCAACCACGGGCAGGTGGCCGCCGGAGGATTGCTCCAGCCGCCGCAGGCTCTGGGTTGTCTGAAAGCCATCCATGACCGGCATCTGGCAGTCCATCAGGGCGAGATGGAAAGGCCGGCTGGCGATGTGGGGCTCGATGAGATCCAGGGCCTGACGGCCGTCGGCGGCGATGGTCACCTCGCAGCCGAGGCGCTCCAGAAAGCGCTGGCCGACACGCTGATTGACGACGTTGTCCTCCACCAGGAGGACACGGGAACCGGCCCACGGCTGCGGGCAGGCGGAGTTTTCCGGTCGCGCTGGGCCGGCTGTTTTGTGGCGCTCGCCGGCCGGGAGTGAGAGTCGGACGGTGAAGATGGAGCCCCTGCCCTCCACGCTGGAGACGTCGATCGTGCCGCCCATCAGTGTCACGAGCTGGTGGCAGATGGCCAGCCCAAGACCGGTGCCACCGAAACGCCGGGTGGAAGAGGAATCCACCTGGACGAACTTTTCGAAAAGCAGCGGCAGTTTGTCCGCGGCGATGCCAATCCCCGTATCGGCCACAACAAGGCTCAGCGGGACGCCGCCGGCATCCGATGGGCCGCAGCGAACCGTGAGGCTGACGACTCCGGTGGGGGTGAACTTCACCGCGTTGCTAACGAGGTTGAGGAGCACCTGCCTGAGACGGTGCTGGTCTCCGACAAGAGGGGATGGGAGGTCCGGAGGAATCGACAACCTGAGATTCAAGCCCTTGGCTTCCGCCTGCGGCTGGACAAGAGCGGCGGCCTGCTCAGCGAGCAACTGCAGGTCAAAAGGAGCTTGGTCCAATTGCAGCTTGCCCGCTTCGATTTTCGAGAAGTCCAGGATGTCGTTGATGAGGTAGAGCAGGGATTGGCCGGACTCACGGATGGTCTCGGCCTGCTCCCGCTGCTCGGCCGAGAGGGGGGTTGCGAGAAGAAGCTGCGTCATGCCGATGACGCCATTCATGGGGGTGCGGATCTCGTGGCTCATGGAAGCCAGAAACTCGCTTTTGGCGCGCGTCGCCGCGCCGGCAAGTTCGTTGGCAGCGCGCAGGCGGCGATTCTGGAATGTCAGGATGGCGCCCACGGCAGCCAGAAGCAATACGGCGAAGCCGACGTATCGAGTGCGCTTCTGGTTATCCTGCAACGCGCTGACGACGCGCATCTCGCTGCCGGTGAACGCCGACCAGCGGTCCAGCGTGCGGGAGAATGTGTCGTCGTCCATCATCTCGCCGATGGAGTCGCGCATGAAGTCAGCGGCGGCAGCGCTGGCACGAGTGGAGAGGATGGTGAGCATACGGTCCGCGCCGATCGCATTCAGGACGTGCAGCGCCGTGCCATTGCAGCTGGGTGGACGGTCCAGCAGAGCCTGCTCAAGGAATCGCTGTTCCAGGACACTGGCTTGCACCTGCCCCTCGCAGAGCGCAAGCAAGCCCCTCCTTGCGGCCTCGCACCTGGAGGAATTCCAGTCCGGCGGGCAGAGTGCGGCCGACGATATCGAGGATGATCTGGTTTCTGGCGGCGCTCACCCGCTTGCCGCGGAGATCGGAGACGGCGCGCACGGGATTGGACGCGCGGCTGACGATACAGAGACGGTTGGCAAGCCAGGGATCGGCCGCGTGCAGCCACTTGCGGCGCTCCGGCGTATCCGTAGCGGCGGGCCAAAGATCGACGAGCCCCTGCCGGAAGGCGTCATCCACCGCCAGGCTGGTCTCCACAAATTGCAGCTTGATGTCCTGGCGCCGGGCCGCCTCACTCAGCACTTCGACGGCCAGACCGGAGGGAGGCTTGCCCGGTGTGAGGATGTTGTACGGCGGAGCATGATCCACGCCGACACGGTAAGTGCGCTGGCGCACAGCACGACGCTGCGTGATCGTCCAGCTGAGCCCCGCTATGCCGGCCAGGCACACGAGCGCGAGGACGGTGAGCAGGTGGCGGCGTTGGAGCAGAGCATTGACTGATGGACCGTCACTAGCTGTCATAGATGCTTCGCTCACCATTGTCCCGCGTTTCCGTCGCCGGTCGAGCGAGACCCTGCCACAATATAGAGACATGTCGGGAAAGAAACAGAAGCCGGCCAAGCCACAGTCGTCCGAACCCGCACTATCGCTCAGCGATCCAGCTCTCTATGTGAACCGCGAGCTCAGCCTGCTGGCATTCCAGCGGCGCGTGCTCGAAGAGGCGCAGGACACGACACACCCCTTGCTGGAGCGAGTGAAGTTCCTCTCGATCCTGGGCTCCAACCTGGACGAGTTCTTCATGGTGCGCGTGGCGGGTTTGATGAACCAGCAGGAATCCGGCATTCTGGATACCGGCCCAGACGGCATGACGCCAGCCCAACAGCTGGAGGCCATTCGCAAGCGTTTTGAGGGGCTGATCTCAGAAGCCCATGCCTGCCGGCGGCAACTGCTGGCGGAGTTGCACGCACAAGGCATCCAAATCCTCGACTACAGCGAGTTGAATGAGACGCAGCGAGAGCAGACGGGCCGCTATTTTGAGGAGACGATCTACCCGATTCTCACTCCCCTTGCATTCGATCCGGGCCGCCCGTTTCCGCACATCTCGAACCTGAGCCTCAACCTGTCGGTATTGATCCGCGATCCGGATGGCCAGGAGCACTTCGCGCGTCTGAAGGTTCCGGATACGATTGACCAGTTCGTACCGCTGCACCCGCTTGCTCGCAAGCGTGGCGGCAAGCCGTTGGCCTTTGTGTGGATTGAGGAGGTGATTCAAGCCAATCTCTCCGCGCTCTTCCCCGGGATGCAGATCGTGGAATCCCACCCCTTCCACGTCACGCGTGATGCGGAAATGGCGATCCAGGAGTTGGAAGCGGAAGATCTGCTGGAGACTGTCGAGGAGGGGGTGAGGCAGCGCCGCTTTGGCGCAGTGGTGCGGCTGAAAGTTCCGAAGCGCATGCCGGAGCGGCTGCTCGACATTCTGGTCACCAATCTGGAGATCGACAATTCCGAGGTGTATCGCATCGAGGGCCCGTTGTCGCTGGTACGGCTGCGGCATCTCGGCAAGCTCGACCGCCCGGACCTGAAGGACGCTCCATTTACCCCGGCGGGGATCAAGGCCGCCAACGACGACGAGGACATTTTCAGCATCATCCGCCGCGGCGACAATCTGCTGCATCAGCCGTTCGACAGTTTCCAGCCAGTGGTGGACTTTCTGCGTACCGCGGCGCGCGACCCCAACGTATTGGCGATCAAAATGACGCTTTACCGCGTGGGCCGCAACGCACCGGTTGTGGAAGCGCTGCTGGAGGCCAACGAGAACGGCAAACAGGTGGCGGTGCTGGTAGAGTTGAAGGCTCGCTTCGACGAGGAGTCCAACATCGAGTGGGCGCGGGCGCTGGAAAAAGAGGGCGTCCATGTTGTCTACGGTCTGGTCGGCATGAAGGTCCACAGCAAGGTGGCGATGGTGGTGCGGCGCGAAGCCAGTGTGATGCGGCGTTACGTCCATCTCTCAACGGGCAACTACAACGCGGTGACCGCGAATCTTTACACGGACCTCGGATTCTTCACATGCGACGAGGAGATTGGAGGCGATTGCAGCGACCTGTTCAACTACCTCACTGGATACTCGGCAAAATCAGACTACCGTAAACTGCTGGTGGCGCCCATCAATCTGCGCAAGCAGTTCGAGAAGATGATCGGGCGGGAGATTGAGCACGCCAAGGCCGGGCGCGAGGCGCGGCTGATCTTCAAGATGAACGCGCTGGTGGATCCGCGGATCATCCGCCTGTTGTATCAGGCGTCGCAGTCCGGCGTACAGATTGACCTGCTTTGCCGCGGGATCTGCTGCCTGCGCCCCGGCCTGGCCGGCATCAGCGAGAACATCCGAGTGACCAGCGTGGTGGGCCGCTTTCTGGAGCACAGCCGTATTTTCTATTTCCGCAACAATGGCGAGGAGGAGATCTACCTGGGCTCGGCCGACCTGATGCCTCGCAACATCAATCGCCGCGTGGAGACGCTGTTCCCCATTCAGAAGCCTCAACTGATCCGCCAGATTCGCGATAAGATTCTTTCGGTCTATCTGACCGATAACGAGAAGGGACGCCGCATGAGCGCTGATGGAACCTACAATCGCATTCCCCGCAAGGAAGGCGAGAAGGTGGTAAACGCGCAAGCGGCGCTGTTGAGAAGCCGGTGCTTGAAAACGTAAACCTCAAACTGAAACTCTCCCGCGGGGCGTACAAGGAGGCGCTGCCAGCGCTGCAGAGCCGCCTCTATGACCTGGAGAAGGCGTGCTGGGACCACCGCATCTCTTCCATCGTGGTCTTTGAGGGCTGGGACGCCTCAGGCAAGGGCGGGTGCATCTCCACGCTAACCCAGAGGCTGGATCCGCGCGGCTTTAAGCTTTACTCGATCCACGAACCCCGCACCTTTGAGCAGAACAATCCCTGGCTGTGGCGGTTCTGGTTGAAGGCGCCGAACCACGGAGAGATGGTCATCTTCGATCATTCCTGGTACCACCGTGTACTGGATGAGCGTGTGAACCGGACGGTGCCGGTAAAGACGTGGAGGCAGGCGTACCGGGACATCCCGGAGTTCGAGCGCATGCTCGCCGACGATGGCACGGTGATCCTCAAATTCTGGTTCCACATCAGCGCCAAGGAGCAGGCCAAGCGATTCCACGCCATTGAGAAGGACCCGATGGAGAGCTGGCGCGTCACCACACAGGACTGGCAACGCCACACGCTCTACGACCAGTACAGGGAAGCAGCCGAGGAGATGCTGGAGTTGACGGAGGGCGAGTTTGCTCCGTGGACTATCGTTGAGGCGACCTCGCGCTGGCATGCGCGAGTGAAGGTCTTCCAGACTATCATCCACGCGCTGGAAGAAGCGCTTGGCGACAAGGCGCCGGCGATGCGCTCCGCGGATCCGGAAACGGAGGGTGAGTGATGCTGCGGACACTGGATTTGAGCCTCAAACTGGAGCGGGCCGAGTACGAAGTGCAGCTGACACGCCGCCAGATTCAACTACGCGAACTGGGCTGGCAGATCTATCAGCAGAAGCGCCCGGTGGTGCTGGTATTTGAGGGTTGGGACGCGGCAGGCAAGGGTGGCATCATCAAGCGCATTACGGAGAAGATCGACCCGCGCGGTTACGTCGTCTATCCGATCAGCGCGCCGCAAGGCGAAGACAAAACCCGCCACTACCTTTACCGTTTCTGGAGGCGGCTGCCGGAACGCGGGCAGATCGCGATTTTTGACCGCTCCTGGTACGGCCGCGTGTTGGTGGAGCGCGTGGAAGGGTTTTGCACGGCTTCGGCCTGGAAACGGGCATACAAGGAGATCAATTCGTTCGAACGGCAGTTGCGCGATTCTGGCGCGATTCTCGCCAAGTTCTGGATTCAGATCTCGCGGGAAGAGCAACTGCGGCGCTTTGAGGAGCGGCAGCGAATCGGGTATAAGGCGTGGAAGCTGACGGACGAAGACTGGCGGAACCGCGCCAAATGGAGCGACTACGAAGAGGCGGTCCGGGAGATGCTGCTGAAGACCGGAACAAGGCTGGCGCCATGGACTATGGTGGAGGGCAATGACAAATACTGGGCGCGAGTCAAGGTGCTCTCGCGTCTGGTGGAGGTGCTCTCGCACGACCTCAACTACAAGCCACAGGACCCGTTGAAATAGCCAGACGAATTTGCAGCTTGCGCCGCCCCCTCGAAATGAGGCAATCTGGAAGGTTTCCTTTCGTAGTTTTTCCTGGTGGGCGGGTATATGAAGGTTCGCGTACTCTATCACGATCATTGTTTCGACGGCGCCGCCTCGGCGGCCTACTTCAGCCGGTTCGCGTCAGACCGCTACGGTGCGGGCGCCGAGTTCGCCTATACAGGCATGGCCCACAAAGCCTCGCAGCTGTTTGAGGAGTCGCTATTCGACGGCGATGAGAACGCGATTGTCGATTTCAAGTACTCCAACAGCGATCGAATCACATGGTGGTTCGATCATCATCAGAGCGCGTTCCTCTCGCACGACGACCAGCTCGACTACGAGAGGAAGAAGAGCCAGCGCCGCTACTACTTCGACCCGAAGTACCGCTCCTGCACCGAGTTCATCGCCCATATCGGGCGCACCGTATATGGCTACGATGCCGCCGATCTGGCTGAACTGGTTCACTGGGCAGGCATCATCGACGGCGCTAACTACAACAGCGCCGATGAAGCCGTGCACATGGAAGAACCGGCGATGAAACTGACGCTGGTGATCGAAGCGGTGAAGGGATCCGAGATGGTGCAGAAGGTGATCCGCATGATGCAGCGCCAGAGTCTGGCCGAGATCATGGCGGAGCCGCAGATCCAGGCTGTGTTCCAGCCGCTGTGGGAGCGCCACCTGAGCTCGATCGACGTGATCCGGCAGACGGGCCACTGCGCTGACGGAGTCATCTTCTTCGACGTCGCAGACTACGACATGGAGGGGTACAACAAGTTTGTTCCCTACTCGCTCTTTCCGCAGGCCATCTACACGGTATCTGTGAGCCGGGCCAGTTTCCGCACGAAAGTGAGCGTTGGCTCCAATCCGTGGGCGCCCTCGGAGCCGACGCACAACCTGGCCACGATTTGCGAGCGTTACGGTGGCGGCGGACACCCGCGGGTGGGCGCCATCAGCTTTGAGCGCGATGAGTTGGAGCAGGCGCGCCGGGTGGCGCATGAAGTGGTGGCGGAACTGCGCGGGTAGTTGGGTTCAACGCTCGGGCGGCAGCGCGCACACCGGCGAGCCAAACCAGTGCCGGTGACGGGCGACCCAGTGATAGGCGAGCCTCGTGACCGGCTGGCAGGCCCGCAGCAGGGTGGCGGTGCCGCCGCGCCCGGCTGCACTCAATGCGCGGATCATGGCCTCGCTGCCGCCATACACGGCGCCTTCGGCGCTGATCCAGAGGATCTGCCCCGCCATGGTTTCCAGAACCGCCTGCGGGAGCAGATCGGCCACCTGCTGGCGTGGGATGACACTGACCGGCTGGCGGGCGTACCACTGGAAACGGGCAACCGACTTCGCACAAAACCCGCAGGCGCCGTCCCACAGAAGAACGGAGCGCGGGTTCGCAATGAAGATGCCTGGAAGAGTCTCGGGCGGATTCACTGGCCGGAACTGGTGATGTTCACCAGGGGTTGCTCTGGTGTTTCGTATGGACGCGAATCAGGCAAAGTCTGCGGTGCGCGCCAGAAATCGAAATAGGAGACATAGTGGACGCAGCTCACCGTGCAGTGGGGGGCGCAGGCCTTCTCCGTGGTGTACTCGCGGCGGATGTCCTGGACTGTGTAGGCGGTAAGCGGCTTGCCTGGGTATCCGCGCTGCTGGCTGCAATAGTGCACCAACCCGTCCTCGCAGATATAGACGTAACGGGCGCCGGCGCGGCAACGCCAGTGGTTTGGCTGCCCCTTAGCGATGTTTTCCTGGAAGAAGTTGAGCTGAGAGAAGTTCCGCTTCTCCAGGCCCTTCACAGCCAGATAAATCTCCCGCTCCTTGGGAGATAGCGGCTTCAACTGCCCGCTACCGTCGTGGATGATGCCGATGGTGGATGAAAAGCCCAGGTGGATGGCGCGTCTGGCAATCACCAGAGCGTCGTCCTCGTTCTTGACGCCGCCGCCCACCACCGAGTTGATATTGACGTGGAAGAGGGCATGGTTAGCGAGCAGTTGCAGCTTGCGATCCAGGACCTTCAAACTCTTCTTCGACACCTCGTCGGGCTGGACGTTGTCGATGGAGATCTGCATATGATCCAGGCCGGCACGATTGAGCCGCTCGATCCGCTCGGCAGTCAGCAGATAGCCGTTGGTGATGAGGCCGGTGATGGCGCCCGTGGAACGGATGCGCGTGATGATCTGATCGAGATCCGGATGCAGCAGAGGTTCTCCGCCGCTGATGGTGATGATGCCGGTGCCGAGCCTGCCGAGATTGTCAACCCGCTCCAACATGACGTCGGTATCGACCGGCTTGGAGAAGTCGTCAAACTCGTTGCAATAGGTACACGCCAGGTTACAGCGCCGTATCGGGATGATATGCGCCATGATGGGGTGATCCTTGTGCAGGGCGCCCCAGGCAATCATTTTCAATTCACGGAGCCTGCGTTTGAGCGCTGCCCAGTCGCGGCGGGCCCCGAAGACGTGGTCCGGCATGAGAAGTTATCCCTATTAAACCAGATGATGCCCGCTCTAGGGACGTTTCAGCATCCGGCTGACAGGATCGCGGGTTGAACGGCGCTTTTCGAAGGCTGAACGAACCGCCGGGGAGCTACTGCTTCTTGGCGGGGGGCTTGGGATCCTGGGGCTTTTCCACTTCATCCCCGAACGTGATGGTGGATTCAGCGCGGAACTGCTTGTAGTCCTTGTAGGTGATTACCATCTTGATGGGCACGGGGCCGGAATCGAAGTTGAGCGTGTCGTTGGAAACCGTGTAGGTGGGGAACCAGTACTTACCGTCGATCTGCTCGCGGTAGGTTTCGAACTTGGGGAATCGCTGGGAGGCGATCTTCTTGCCAACGCCAACGCCGCGGCCATAGGTCTTGACGATCTGAAGATCGCGGTCATCCACCCAGATCTGACCGCCGAAGTAGCGGACGCCCTCGATCATCTTCTTGGGCTTCACGGCAAAGACGTAACAGGTGATCTCGTCTACGGATTCGCGGCCCAGGTAGCGGACGTTGTAGTTGGACTGTTCCTTAGACGTCAGGACGAAGGGCTGGACGTTGCGAATGTCCTGCTCGTCCTCGGCGGTGAACTGAATCCGCTGGAGCGTGTTCATGGGGGCGTAGACGACGCGCTCCGTGCGCTTGCCCTCTTTGGAAAAGACGACATCGGTCTGCATCTCCATCTTGCCCGACGCGCGTCCGCCGGCGCCGAGTTCCTCAAACTTATAGTGCTGCCGGTACGTGTAGGCTTCGCGAGCCCGGGCGAACTCGGTCTCCTTGGCGGCGAACTTATCGACGATCGACTGAATCTCGGCTTGACTGGGCGGCGCGGTCCCCTCGGCACCCCAGGCGGCCGCGGACGCAATCACTGTCAAAAGGAGGAATCGCATATCGTCACCTGCTCCCTACTATGGATGATCCGGACCGGGCTGCGGTTACGAAAGAAGTTGCTTGGCGATGGTCAGCATCTGCATGTGGCTGGTGCCCTCGTAGATGCGGCCGATTTTGGCATCGCGGTAGAGCTTCTCCACGGGGTAATCCTTCGTGAATCCGACGCCGCCGAATATCTCAACCGCGCGCGAAGCGACGCTTTCAGCCACCTGGGATGCCCAGTACTTGGCCATGGCCGCTTCTTTCAGGAAGGGCTGGCCGGCCTCCCGCAGACGCGCGGCGTTGTAGGTGAGCAGGCGGGCGGTTTCGACATCGGTCGCCATGCGCGCCAACTCCATTTGCACAGCCTGAAACTCGGCGATGGGCTTCCCAAATTGCTTGCGCTCCTTCGAATAGGCGATGGCGTGCTGTAAGGCGCCGTGGGCCAATCCTGTCATCTGGGCGCCGATGCCGATGCGTCCCTCATTGAGGGTCTCGATGGCGATCTTGTAGCCCTTGCCGATCTCTCCGAGGACGTCGGACTTCGGAACGCGCACGTTGTCCAGGATGAGCTCGCAGGTGGATGAGGCGCGAATGCCGAGTTTGTCCTCTTTCTTGCCGAC
This sequence comes from Bryobacterales bacterium, assembly GCA_016721425.1. GTDB lineage: Bacteria > Acidobacteriota > Terriglobia > Bryobacterales > Bryobacteraceae > Paludibaculum. The sequence continues at coordinate 288,149 of JADKID010000009.1, forward strand.
GGCGAAACCAGCGGCGGCGCGCGGCACGACAAAGCACGTGATGCCCTTGTAGCCAGCCTCTGGATTGACCGTAGCGAAGACAAGGTAGATACCAGCTTCGTAGGCATTGGTGATCCACATCTTGCGGCCGTTCAGGACGTAGTCATCGCCGTCTGCCACCGCGCGAGTGGTTAGGGCGAAGGCGTCAGAACCGGCGCCGGCTTCGGAGAGGGCGTAACAGGCCAGGGTATTGGTGGCCAGGCGCGGCAGCCAGCGTCGTTTCTGCTCCGCCGTGGCCCAGCGGATGACGGCGTTGTTGACGAGTGTATTCTGGACATCCACAATCACACCGGCGCTGGGGTCTACGGCGGCCACCTCTTCAATCGCGATCAACGCCTGAAAGAACGTACCGCCCTGGCCGCCGTACTCCTCCGGGATCTCGATCCCCATCAGCCCCAGGTCGAAGATCTGCTTCAGCAGAGGGGGATGGAAAAGTCCGTCATCGTCCATCTCGCGGACTCTGGGACCGATCTCTTTCTTCGAGAACTGCCGCACGGCATCGCGAAACAGGCTTTCGTCCTCATTGAACGCGGTGAGCGGGCGCGCATCGCCGGCGGTCGTCAGCCCCTTGGTCTCCATGCCATCATTAAACCATGTCAACAGCCATGGGGCCGGATTGGAAAGCACTGGCCGCCGCCCAGAAGATTGAGATCGACGACAAGCAGCGAGAGCGTCTCGAGGCGCTTGCCAAAACGATGCTCGGCCTACGCGGCATGATCGACTGGAGCGAGGAGCCGGCAATCTCGTTTCGCGTCGATCCCATTGAGGAGGCGGGGCAGTGACCGCGCTGCAAGCGGCAGCGGCGTTGCGCGCACGGCAGATCAGCAGTCTGGAATTGACATTGGGCTGCCTGGCGCGGATCGAAAAGCTGAACCCTCAGTTGAACGCCTTTATTACGGTGACGGCCGAGTTGGCGATTGAGCAGGCGAAGCGAGCGGACCGCGAATTGGCTGAGGGTCTGGATCGAGGTCCCCTGCATGGGATTCCCGTTGCACATAAGGACTTGCTGTGTACGAACGGTGTCCTCACCACGTCTGGCTCGAAAATATTCGCCAACTATGTGCCGAGCTTCGACGCCGCGGTGGTGGATAACCTGCAGCGCGCGGGGGCGGTGATGCTCGGCAAAACTGGACTCCACGAGCACGCCTATGGGATTACGTCCACCAATCCACACTATGGAGCGATTCGGAATCCGTGGGATCCGGAGCGGATTCCTGGCGGCTCGTCTGGCGGCTCGGCCGTGGCGGTGGCAACCGGCATGGCTCTCCTGGCAACAGGTAGTGATACAGGCGGTTCCATCCGCGTGCCGGCGTCATATTGTGGAGTAACAGGGCTGAAGCCTACGTTCGGACGCGTCTCTAAGTTTGGCGCATTGCCGTTGGGGTTCACGCTGGACCACATCGGCCCGATAACCCGAACTGTGAGGGACACGGCCGCCGCGTTGCAGGTAATGGCGGGCTTTGATGCGCGAGATACGGCGAGCATAGACCGGACTGTCCCGGAGTATATGCCGCCGGCAGGGGAGTTGTCGCTGGCGGGCGTGAGGATCGGAATCCCGCAGAACTTCTTTTTCGAGAATTTGGATCAGACGGTCGACAACGCTGTCCATTTCATTGCGTACACGGCTGAAGATTTGGGCGCCGAGCTGGTCTCATTCCGCGTGCCGGACGGACGCCAGTTGAACGTGATTGCGCAGGTGACGCTGCTCGCCGAGGCTGCCAGTGTTCACGAGCCCTATCTCCGGCGGCGGAGGATGGAGTACGGTGACGACGTGCGCGCGCTGCTGGACATGGGGAGGCTCATCCCGGCGACGGACTACCTGCAGGCGCAACGCCTGAGAAAGAGAATCCTGGGTGTCTACCTGGGTCTGCTACAGAAGGCGGATTGTCTTTTGGTTCCTGCGACGCCGATCACGGCGCCGCTGATTGGCCAGAGCGAGGTAGCGATCGGAGAGACGGTGGAAGATACGCGCCTGGCATCGACCCGTCTTGTGCGCGGCTTCAATGCACTGGGCTTGCCTGTGTTATCCATGCCGGCAGGGTTTTCGCCGGCGGGCCTGCCTATTGGCTGCCAGTTGGTGGGCAGGCCGTGGTGCGAGGCCGAATTGCTGCGCATCGGTGCGGCCCTGGAGGACCGCACCGAGCTCTGGAAGCGGGAATCCCCCTACCAGACGTAGCTGATGTTGATGCTCGGGACGATGTCGAAGTACCAGCCATCGACCTTGCCCAGCACCGGCGTGATGATCTTGGTGGGGACTTGCGTCATGTAGGTGAGCACCTCGGCCCGCAGATGGAGTTTGGGGTTGAGCACCACTCGGATGCCGCCACCGGCGGTGACCAGCGGCTTCCATTCGCTGGTATTGGTCAGCACTACCGTGGAGATGAAGGGCTGCATGATCGACGTGCCGCCCGTCCCCGTATACTGCTTCATCCCGCCGCCGGCCAGCACGTAGGGCCGCACCTTGGCCTTTTGTCGTTGAAGTAGAAGGCCAGGTCGTAGTGTACGGCCTGAGTCCGCCCCGTCATCTTGAACGACTTGCCGCCCGAGCTGAGCTCCATTTCATTGGACGCATACGAGTACCGCAGTTCACCGCCCAGCTTGTTGCCCAACTGGCCCAGGTAGCCGCCAAAGCTGTAGCCCGGCTTGAAGGCGGCGTCCACCGTGGCCGACGGACCGGTCACCGTGCGCTTGTTGTAGAACGATATGCCGCCGCCGCACCCACCTCGAAACGCTGCCCGAATGCGGCGGGCGCCATCGTGCCGGCAATCAGGCCGGCCAGCATCATCAGACCAATCCTGTGTGAAGACATAACTATCCTGTTCCTGTTCAGCTCTCGCTCTCAGTGGTCAGTTCCGAGCTCTAGTCGATCACGCGGACATCGACTACGCTGGCGTACCCGCCCTGACGGATTTGCAGCTTCTGATTCATGCCTTTCGGCACCTTGAACGGCACCTTCACTCGAATCTCGTTGATGCCGATCTGGCCAGGCACCAGATTGGATGACACCACCGGCAACTGGTAGCCGTTGATGTCCACCACCGGCTCCACCAATACCGTGGTATCGGCTGGCGCCGGAATGCCGGCCGGGATCTCCGGATTCGTCTTACCCATGCCGGTCAGATAGATGTAGAGTTCATCGTCGTTGCGGATGGGGTTGGCCGGCGTCACCACCGCCCCGTTGGCGGCGCGAATGACGGTTGGCACACTGTAGTCGTCAGTCAGCGCGGTGCGGAATACGCTCGGCGCCGTCGGCAGAATCGTCAGGTTGAAGTTGTCGCTCGCTCCGCCCGGCGTATGCAGCACCATCGTCACGTTGCCTTCCGCCTGATAGGGCAGTTGCGCGTTGATCTGGCTCGGAGAGACCATCAGCATCGGCACGGCCAGCCCGTTGACCGACAGGCAGCTCTCGCCCAGCGCCACCGGCAGCGGCTTCTCCTGCGACGCGATGTTGACCGCGCTCAGGTTCTTGCCCTCCACGATGATCAAACCGCCGGGCGCCACAGCCCGCGAGCGGTCTGCCGCGTTGGTCACCTTCGAGATCTGCGGCGTGGCCGCCGAGGCATCGTAGTTCCAGCCCAGCACCGTGAAGCCGGACGTTGTCAGGTTGATGATTCCACTGTTGTCCGGCAGTAGCGCCAGAGTCCGCGTGAAGGCCGATGTCGTGCTGCCCAGGATCGGCGCCTCCACCAGACGGGTGGCCTTGGCGACGGCCCCGGTGGACGGGTCCACGCGCTGGATCACGCCCGGACTGCCCTGCGTGAGCGCGCCCGTCCGGTAACCGGCCGTCCCCAGGAATGCGAAGCCCGACGACAGCCCCACCGTGTTATCCAGTTGCCGCACCGGCACCAGCGACGCGTTGTAGATCGTGTTGCCGATCACAAACTCATCGAAGTTGGAGGCCGCGTAGGCGCCCGCCAGAGCGGTGGAATCCTTTCTGGAAATCGTGAAGGTATCGGCGTTGGCATTGTAGAGCAACACATTGCCATCGGCCTGCGCCGCCAGGATCGACCCGCCGTTGGTCGAGGCCACCATCGCCGTGTTGATGTGAATCGTGTTCTCGTAGATGCCCAGCGTGGGCAACTCGATCGCCGAGCGTCCAAACATATCCACCCGATCGATGGTGTGCTTCGGCCCGGCCACGCGTGTGGCGGCCAGAATCGCCCTGGCCGATGACGCCAGCGCCCGCGGATAGTGGCCGAACGGGAAGCGGATCGGCGGCCCCTGCTCCAGCGTCTCCAGGTCATATACGTTGGCATACTGCGAATTGTCGTTGCCCACCAGCAGGTAGCGGCGGTCAAATGTGATGGCCATTGAGGTCGGCGTATTGCCGGCCCGTAGCGCCGCCAGTTGCCGGTAGCTCGATCCATCGAAAACCAAAACTTCATTGGTATCCTGGCGCACGATGAAGAACCGGTTGCGGGCCGGATCGGCCAGCAGATCCACCAGATTACCCGGCACATTCACCATCGTGCCGCGCTGGTCGGGTTCCGGCAGGTTGATGAGCACGCGCACCGTCTTCGGAATGTTGACTGCCGTCGCCGAGCGCAGCGTGATCACGGCCGATTGCGTACCCTTCTGGTTGACGAACGAGCCCGGATCGATCGACACCTGCACTGTCAGCGGGGTCACGCCACGGCTCGGCGAAATCCGGATGCCCGGCGTCCCGGTGGAAAGCGAAAACTCGGTGTTGGCGCCGCTCGGATCCACGATGGTCAGGTCCCTGGTCACGACGCCGGGGTTGCAGCCGTTGCTGCGGAAGACGAGATCCTCCTGCAGCGCCGTAACGCGCGGATTCTCGTAGACCCGGCCCACCGGCAGAATCATGACACCGCTCTCCGACAGGGCGTACATCACCAGACCGTCGGACGATAGGATGCCCTTCCCCGCCAGGTGCTCCGGCAGCTTCAAGCGCTCCCGTACCGCCAGGTTGTCGGCATCGGTCACCATCAGGAAGGGGGGGGGGAGGGCGTCGGCTCCGGAGCCCGTGACTGGCGTCGTCGCACCGTCCGTGGTGGTAGTCGTCGTCGCCACACCCTCCGGCACTTCGGCATAGATGATCCCCCGGTCCGAATCGATCGCGTGGGACCCGATATTCAGAAGACCCTTCGGATTCGGAAACTGGCTGAGGGCGCTGAGCGAATCGAACATCGCCCACCCCGCGAGATGATACGAACCATCCCTCGCCACACTGACCGCCCGCGGACCCAGCGGGGGCTCCGCCACATAGCCGCCCGAGCTCACATACTGCGTCGCTACGTCGTAGCGAATCAGGATCGTGTCCGTTACGCCGAAGATCTTCAGCCCATCAGCCGAAGCCTGTAGGGAGGCTCCTACGATCTGAGTCGGGAAACTGGACGGCGGCTGCGGCAGCGTCTTGGCAGTCACGCCAGCCACTGTGTCTAGGACCTGCATTGTCCCAAACTCCGGGTCGAACAATATGAACTGCCCACTCGTCACCACCAGCGCTTTGCCGTCAAGGCCAAACGCCACGCCGAACGGCGGATCAGACAGGGCGAACGTCTGCTTGTTGCGCGACTCCACCTCGATCACTGTCAGCGCGTTTCTCGGCGTGCCCGGCGTGGCGAAGTTGCCATAGTGCCCTACCACCAGATATCTGCCATCCGGAGACAGCGCCACCGAACTCGGCTGCGACGCCACGTTGATCGACCGCTCCACCGTCCCCGATTCGATCGACACCACGTCGACCCGATTGGCCGTGAAGTTGGCCACATACAGCACCTGTCTCGGCTCGTCCAGCACCAAGTCCGCCGAATGGCCTCCCAACGCCACCACCTTGCCGAACGTCTGCGCGCTGGCGCCTGCCGACAATGCGAGCCAGATTGCTGCTATCCACAATCGATACGTAGGCATCGTTCTCTCCCTCAACTCATTGCCACACTTCTACGGACACAACGACCGCGCCTGCCCCAGCAGCGGGCCCCGAGGGGCCGCTGCTGCTCGGGCACCGTTCGTTTTACCGCGCGCTCGACGCGCGCTATTCCTCGGCGTTACGGCTCTTGCGGCGCAGGATAATGGCGCCAATAAACACGATCGCCAACACGGCACATACGATTCGAACTACTGAGCTGGATTCCATTGAGATTCTTCCTTTCCGTTTCCCGCGATTTTAACCAACAGAGTTTTCGTGAGGCTCCTCCGTTTGGGGAGGCCACTCACACGCCAGACATCATCGGGAGAAGCTCCCGGACGATCTTGACAGCCACAGGTCCAACCGTCACTACGAAGAGCGACGGCAAAATGCAAAAGAAAATCGGGAACACCAGCTTGACACCAAGCTTGGCAGCCTTCTCCTCGGCGATCTGCCGGGCCTGCACACGCATATAGTCCGCGTGCGCCCTCAGGCTCTGAGCAACACCAGTCCCAAACCGGTCAGCCTGGATCAGAACCGCCACCAACTTCTTCAGATCATCCACCGCAGTGCGCTCAGCCAGATTCCTCAAAGCCTCCGACCGGCGCTTGCCTGCTTTGAGCTCCAGGTTGACCATCGCGAATTCTTCACTGATCTCCGGGTGCGCATGTTCCAGTTCCTTCGCAACCTGAATGATCGCCTGATCCAGGCCCAACCCGGACTCAACGCAAACAACCATGAGATCCAACGAATTCGGGAGCCCGCGCCGGATCTGCTTCTGCCTTCGGCGCGACGCCATCGATACATACTCGTTCGGACCAAAGAAGCCCAGGCCCGCCGCGGCCAACACGGCCGTTACCTTGTTGAAACCCTCGGCCGAGGAGTTCCACACGACTGCCGACATCACCAAGGGCAGCACAACGCCCATCACAACCTTCGCGCCATAGAGCATCCGTAGCGCGTTCGGCCCTCGAATCCCGGCCCGCACCAGGCGTCGCTGCATCACCGAGAGATCCTTCGGCGATGCCGGCAGAACCGTGCCCAGTCGATTGAGCATCTCTCGGAATACCAGGCTCGGATGCGTTGGAGCTACTTCCTCGTCATGCACCCCAATGCCAGTCACCCGTTCGATCGCCTCCTTCGGCCGAAGCCAGAGCTTCATACCAAGGAGCCCAATTCCGATCGCCACAGCGAGGAAGATTACGAAACTGATGAGAAAAGTCATGCTCTACGTTTCCTTCGCCGCCCTACACTTCGATGTTCACAATCTTCTTGATAATGAGGTATCCCAGTATCTGTAAGCCGATCGCACCAAGAGCCATGTAATTTCCCCGTCTCTTCGCGCACAAAGAACGTGACGTAATCAGGATTGGAGATAAACATGAACCCCGCAACTGCGCACGGGATACTCGACAGAGCCATCCCTGTCATGCGTCCGTGTGCGCTGATGGCCTTGATCTTGCCCCGCAACTTGAATCGCTCCCGGATCACGTAGGCCAGTTTGTCCAGGATCTCCGCCAGATTGCCGCCCGTGCGCTTCTGCAGGAGTACGGCTGACACAAAGAAGTGCACGTCGAGAGAAGGCACGCGCTGGGCGAGCTTCTGGAGCGCCGACTCCAACGGCAGACCCAGATTGTGCTCCTCAAATGTACGGCGGAACTCGCCGGCGAGAGGCTCCTGGAATTCCCGGTGGAGCATCTCGAGGGACACGGAAAAGGCATGGCCAGCTCTCATCGATCTCGCGACAAATTCCAGACTTTCCGGAAACTGCTCCTCGAATTTGCTCTGCCGGGCTCGCTTCTTCCGCATCACCTGAAGCAGAGGAAGGCAGCCGCATAGGAGCGCGGGGATGAAGGCGGCCTGCTGTAAATTCACAGGAAGGAATAGCCACCCTACGGCGAACCCGGCCAGAAAAAGGGCCAGACACATATGGATCAGTCTTGCCGGCTTCCATTTCAGGCCCGCCTGTTCGAGCAGGATTCGCAATCGGTCCTGCAACTCGAACTTGCGCATGATCTTCAGGACGATCTTCCCGGTAACCTTGTCCTCAACGGGCAGCAGGGACATCTGAGCCTTGCCCTTGGCGCCTTTGCCCGATCGATTGGAACCCAGCAGGCGGTTCTTGATTTTGTCAGCGTCCGCGCTCTTGAAGGCATTGGACATAGCCCACCATGCCCCCACGGCGACTGCCCAGACTGCCAACATGATCAATAAGAAGTTCATGGCCTCAGATCTCCACTACTTCATCGAACAGGTCGGACCGCAGCCGGATTCCAGCCGCGATGAGCTTCTCGTAGAACTTCGGCCGAATGCCCGTAGCGGCAAACCGGCCCAGGACACGGCCCTCTGGTGAGAGTCCACGCTTCTCAAAGACAAAGATGTCTTGCAGCGTGACCACTTCGCCCTCCATGCCAGTCACTTCAGTGATATTGGTGACTCGCCGCGATCCGTCACTCAGTCGGGCGGCCTGCACGAGGATATGCACGGCGCTGGCAATCTGCTGTCGGATGGAGATCAGCTGCATGCTGGAGTTGGCCAGCGAAACCATTACTTCCAGCCGGCTAATGCCATCCCGCGGGGTGTTGGCGTGAATCGTGGTCAGCGAGCCATCGTGGCCGGTGTTCATCGCCTGCAACATGTCCAGAGCTTCGGGGCCGCGAACCTCGCCGACTACAATCCGGTCGGGCCGCATTCTCAAACAATTGACCAGCAATTCCCGCTGCCGGACCGCGCCATTCCCTTCGAGGTTCGGGGGCCGGGTCTCCAACCGGACCACGTGCGGTTGCTTCAACTGCAACTCGGCAGCATCCTCGATGGTGACGATTCGCTCCTTGGGATTGATGAACAGGGAGAGTGCGTTGAGCAGAGTCGTCTTACCGGAGCCCGTACCGCCGATGATGATGATGTTCATCTTGGCCTTGACGGCTGACTCAAGCAACTCCATCATGCCGCGGGTCATTGACTTTTTCTCTACCAGGTCAGCCGGCATCAGCTTATCCTGGGAAAATCGGCGAATGGACATGGTCGGCCCGTCGAGAGCAAGGGGGGCAATGATCGCGTTGACGCGGCTGCCGTCCAGAAGCCTGGCGTCGACCATTGGATTCGATTCGTCGACACGACGCCCCACCTGGCTGACGATCTTGTCGATGATTCGAAGCAGATGCTGGTCGTCGCGAAACGTGACGCTGGTGAGCTCGAGAACGCCCTTCCGCTCAACGTATACTTGCTTGCTGCCGTTCACCAGGATGTCCGAGATCGTCGGGTCAGACAGTAGCGGCTCCAACGGACCGAGGCCGAAGACTTCGTCCAGAACTTCGTCGCAGATCTGTTGCTTTTCCAGCGCGCTCAACAGGGTCGGCTCGCCGTCGATCAGCGAAATCAGTGCCTGGCGAACCTCGCCCCGCACCCGCTGGTTGTCGATCGTCGCGAGAGCCTCGAGATTGATCTTATCCAGCAGCTTCCGGTGAAGCGTGAACTTCAGCTCCTGGTATTCCGGCTTCAACGAGGACTTAGGGCGGCCAGCGTTCTTCAGAAGACGCTGCTCCCAACTCAGTTGCTGTGCCGGTTTTTGATCCATCGTCGGAATCATGTTCGCTTCCCTTGGTTCGACTGGGCTGTGGCAATATGCCTTCAATTACTCAATCGGACGCACCGGCTAAAAACTTGAGAGCTATCCCTCAGAGAGCACCGGCTTTTGTTCGACAACAGCAGCACCACTCCGTTTGTCCTTCACCGCCAGCCCCGCAATCCTGGCCGTGACTTGTTCGATCGCCCGGCCAAGCTCGCAATCGGCCGGCAGAGGCTCCGCCCGCGTGACAGCCTTGTGTAGGGCATAGTAGTCGTTCGGAAAAGTGGCAAATACCGAGCTGGTAAAGATCTTCTCCATGTCGGCCGTGGAGATGTTGTCCTTCCGGTTCAGGCGATTCACAACCATCTGGAACCGCTCTTTGCCGTATCCGAGCTGCCCCAGCATGCCCACCGCCCTTCGCGCCAGGTGCAGGCTGGGCAGTTCCGAGGTTGAGACTAGAAGTGACTGGTCCGCCTCGGAAAGCACGAACAGGCTCAGGCGATGGAATACTGTAGGCAGGTCCACGACGATCCAGTCGTAGAGAACCCGAGAGTACTCCAGCACATCGTGCAGGCGTCCAAACTCCACAGTATCGGTGCCCGCCATATCTGGTGCGGCCAACACGTCCACTCCGCCGCAATTGACCGTCAGGGACGCCCATAATGAGGGGTCCAGCTGCCCGGAATTCTCCAGCGCATCCAGGAGCGAGTAGGTGGGATTCAGTTTCAGCGCGAAGGCGATGGAGCCACTCAGCACATCGATGTCGGCAAGTAGAACGCGCTTCCCGGTCAAACGTCGGAGGCAGAACGCCGTTTGCGTCGCCAGCGTGGAGGCGCCAGACCCGGGCTTGGCCGCTGTGAAAGCAACCAACTTCCCGAACTCCTGCGGCTCCACCCCCTCCGGCACTTTGAGCCTCCGGATGCGGGCTGCCGCCTCTTTCTGTGCCGCCCCATCGAACGGCGCATGGAGGAACTCGCTCGCCCCGGCCCTCAGACTGTCGATCAGAATCCCGGAGTCGTTCGTTCGATTGAATCCGATAACCGGAATCGGCGGCTGGAAGGCGCTGACCGCCCGGATGAGCTGCGCTGCCGTTTGAAAATTGGAGCTCAAGTCGAGCAGAACCACGTCAGGCTGTATCTGCCGCAGCCGGATCTCCAGCGTTTGTTCCTGAGGGTAGCTCTTCAGCTCAGAGAGAACGTCAAAGACACGGCTCTCGGCCAGGGCCGACTGCAGTTGCCGCGCCAACTCCTTGTCCTCGGCGATCAACAGTGCCGAGAGCGCCAATTCCCTTGATGTTCCGCGGGCCATCATAGCTTGGTCTGCGCCCCCGATGAATCCACCATCAATGCCAAACGCCCTTACTTCCCGGTCTTAATCGTCTGGAACGCTTCCTTGCGAGTGGTGGCAGCGGACCCCCGATTGGCAGGCGCCCCCGATCCCACACCGCTCCCGACCGGCATGCCGTTCGGAAGCATCATCGGCTTCAGAAACTCGCTGGTAAACTGCGGCTGCAGCTTGGAATCGCCAGGATTCATCGGCTCAACAATCTCCGGTGTCACCATCACGATCAGCTCTGATTTTTGCCGATTTTCGTCGCGGGATTTAAACAGATTTCCAAGGAGCGGAATGCTGGAGAGTCCTGGAATCCTAGAAAATGTCTCACTGGTACGATCATCTATCAGGCCGCCGATCACGAAGCTCTGGCCAGGCGCCAGCTCGATCGTCGACTCGACTCGGCGGGTCGAAAGCGCAGGAATCGTGAAGCCATTGAAAGAGACCGCGCGAGCAAGATCGATCGTGGACACCTCGGGCTTCACATACAGCTTGAGCGTGCCATTCTCGGTGATCGTGGGATTGAAGGTCAGCCGAATGCCAAACTCCCGGAACTGAATCGTCACAGCCCCGGAATTACCCCCGCCCTGGAGGATCGGCACCGGAAACTCACCACCGACCAGGAAGCTCGCTTCCTTGCCGTTGCTGGTGACCAGATTAGGCTCAGCCAGGATCTGAAGCATGCCGTTCGATTGCAGCATCTTCAAGATCGCACCCAGATTCAGGTCCGGGCGAAACGCGAAAATATTGAGCGCATCAGTCAGCGTGAAAGTGCCGCCATCAACCTCCGGACGCACGGAGCCAAACTGACCTGTGGTAGCCGAGCCAATCGTGTTTGTGGCGCCCGTCGATATCAGGTTGACCGCAAACTGGTTCCCGTATGTGCGGCTTAGCTCGGCGAACTTGACCCGCAGAAGGATCTGCTTGTCCACGGGAGCCACCCTCACGCGCATGTTGTTCACGGCCGTCTTCACGAGCGGCACCACCGTCGCCATCGCTCGATCGGCCACAGCCTGGGTTGAGACTTGACCGCTGACGGTCACAGTGTCTCTGGCTGCCACGATACGTAGATCTTCGCTGGGAAAGGTATCCTTCAGCAACTTGCGGACCGGGTCCAGATTGTAGTCCACCGTGACGTTGTAGAAGTTCCTCTGGCCGGACTTCGCCCAGATCACGAGCGTCGCCACTCCTACGCCCTTGGCGTGCAGGAGAATCTCGCGCGTCGAGACAGGGACATAGTCGACTACATCGGGACTCGACGTCGAGATCCGGCTAACGTCCTCCGGATAGTCGATCACTACGCTCTTTCCGAGCGTCACGCGAATCTCCTCGGACCCGCCCTGGGCGGCTGCCGACAGGCTTCCGAGAACCAACAGCGCTGTCAGTCCAAGCTTGGTGTTAGAAATGTAGTTCATGGCGCTTACTGGTTCCTTCCGGGATCGTCCACCGACTTCTTAGACGGCATCGTTTCAACCCTCTTTTCGATACCGCGGATCACGATAATCTGATCAGGCACCGAGACTGGAGGAGGCAACGGCGGCGGCGGCGCGGCGACAACCGCGACCGGACGCCTCGCCTTCGGCCTTTCCGGGCTCAAGTCGTCGCGATTCTTCTGAGGTCCAACGTCCAAGGTGCGGCTGTGGCTTCCATACAACTGGGCCAAGCTCGTCCCCTTGGTGTCCTCGACGACCTGATCGCCGCCATTGCGCAGCACCAATTGAATCCGGCCCTCGTTCCCAGCCAGGGTCAGTAATTCGGCCTGTGCCAGAGTCACCAGCACCGTGACGCTCGGTGCGTCCACGGGCTTGCCCGTCGCATCGGACTGCATATTCTGCCCGGCCGATAGCACGGTGATGTTCTGCAGGACTGTCTTCGTTACTGTCGTCGGATTGCCGGGCGGATGACCTGTGATCATGACGTCAACGCGCATGCCCGGCAGTACGAATCCCGCAACGCCTACGACATCGTTGACTCGAACCGTAACGGCCCGCATTCCCGCGGGAATGATCGGTGCCAGACCTACGCCCGTCCCTCGAAGCGCCAGCCGGCCCTCCAACATCGGTTCCTCGGCCAGAATGTTGCTGACAACCGGCCGGTCCAGAACGTCTTCAGGCTTGCCAAACGCACCCTTGGGAAACGCCTGGACAGGCACCTTGATGACCTTCACGTCAGCCGCCTTCACAGTCAGGCCCACCGACAAGGGGCGCGCAGCGATCACCAAGTCCTTAAGGTCGCTGACCTCTTTTTCCTTCCCCCCCGTATTGGCGCGGGTGGTCATTTGGTAGAACACGCTGCTCACGACCAGCGCGAACACCAGGCTAACCCCGATCACTGTCAGAAACCTGCGATCCATGACCCTGCCTCCTAGACCTCTCTCAACTCGCCCAAAGCGTAAGCCAGACTCCGCCTACAATGGCTGGCGCATAGGGGACATACTCGCCCTGCGCCACGCCCGACTGCTTCGCCCGGCTATGCCAGGCACGCCAGAACACCGTCGCCGCGGCGCCTACGCCACCAAGCAGCGCAATCCAGATAAGCGCCTGGAAAACGAGCCCCGGGCCGACTAAAGCGCCAAATGCAGCCAATAACTTCACGTCCCCACCGCCCATGTTCCCCATTAGAAAGAAGACCAGGAGCGACCCGAACCCCACCATCGCGCCCGCCAGGGAAAACCCTGCGCCGCGAAGGCCTCCGGTGATTCCGTACCAAAGCAAACCACACAGAATGGCCGGGCACGTCAGCCAATTGGGCACCGTCCGGTTTCGCAGATCTGTCACGGAGGCGGCCAGCCCCAACGCAGCTGCGAGAATCGACGGCATACTCATGAACGGCTCCAACGATCGCGACGCGGAGTCATGCCAGCCACCCACCGGTCCGGCCGGCCAGCGCCCATGACCGGTTCGGCCAACGGCCCTGCCGCAAATCCCGTGGCCAGTGCGAAGGCAATCAAGTCCTCACCCGACGGCAACCGCCACTCACACTCGCTGGCTGCCGAGCCGGCGCTGCCCCGCATTGCCGTGGCGCTGGTTCGAATTGAAGTGATTCCTGCGCTCATTTCGGCCTCCAGTGGTTTATTCGGCGGTCTCACGGTTTTTCATTAGCCCTGCCGTTCACCTTTTCCAGCCTGGACTTCGTCCGAACGAAGAGAATGGCCTTCGTGTCGTCGTCGACGACCCTCCACTCCGGCGACTCCTTCATGACGGCCGCCAACGCACATCCCGGCCGGATCAGCGCAGCCTCGAAACGATACTTCGCCAGGAGTTGCCTCCACTGATAGGTGGCGTTCATCAGATCGCAGTATTCCCGCGACAACTTCTCCCCGTAAAAATCGCTTCGCCCATCGAAGAAGACTTTCACAGTCGGGGACAGTTTGTAGATCAGGTAGTCCGCCCACTGGTCCTCGGTATACACCCGCGAGTGCGACAGCAACTCCTGGTGTTTCGCTACCATCCCGACCGGAAACCGCAGAGCCGGGAAGTCTTTCGGCCAAGGGAGGCCCAACAACGGCGATGCCACCACCAGGAACGGAATCACAGCCCACACACTCATCCGACCAATCCCGGATTGCGCCTCCGCGGCCAGCGACTGGAGTATGGCCGCTGTCGAATTGCGCGTTGCCCCATTCGTCCAGCAGTTCCATAGCCCTTGAATCTCATCGGCCAGAAAAGGGAGACTTACGGCAACAAAGAGCGGAATGTGCCGCGCCGACGTGAGCGAGGAGTGAGCCCAAAACAGGATCAGCAAGGGAGCCACAAAACGCTTCCGGCGTAGCGACAAACCCGCAGCCAATAGGGCCCCGAGCATGAGCCACTCAAACTGAGCCATGTTCTCAGACCGGAAACTCGGCGATTTGAACTCGCCTACCAGTTCCCTGATCCAGTCCGCGGACAGGTACTCCATCATGTGTGCGTGCAGGCGCCACCCGTAGGGATTCACGATCGATGCTGCAAAACATCCGCCCGCCAGCAGCAGGTAGCGCCTTGCAACCCACCACGCCGACTCACCCAGCATTGCCTCTAGCGCCGTCCCCACCGAAACAAGCCCCAAGATCGCAACGAGAGCCAGCCACCCACCGTGCAGGTTCGTCCACACCGCAGTCAATGGCAGCAACATCAAGATCCAGCGCGTCGGTGAGCGCAAATCCCTCTGAATCAGCCACATCGACAAAGCCACCAGAACCATCGTCCACAGATGCGGGCGGGCCAGCAAGTGAACCGTGGCCGCCCCAAATCCCACCAGAGCCAGCGGCAGCGCTATAAATACATTTGTTCCGCGCCACACCATGTGCCGGAACAAGAGACCGCAAAATAAGGTCGCCAACACAATACCGAACATCAAGATGCCCTTGACCCCAAGCGCACCGTGCAAGACCGAGAACAGAACATCGGTCAGCCATTCCCAGGCAAACCACGGAGCCCCTGGTTTGGTGAAGGAAAAGATGTCGTTGTAGATGAACGACGAGTGCGCCAAAATCCAGTCTCCGGCCCGGATATGCCACCCGGTGTCGCCGTCGGACATCAGCAACCCTGTACCGCCATCGGCCAAGCCGAAGAACCAGATCGGCAGGGCGACAACAATCAGGTCGAAGAACGTCGGCGTGAACCGGCTCCGCCAACCAGGCGAGACTGGCGCCGCCAGGCGGCCCGCCGACTCCGGGGGGTCTCCTGCCGCTACGATCGTCTCGCTCCTCGTTGCCATGGGTGTGCCTTCTCCTCCGGATGCGGCGGACCCGCAGGGTCCCTCCTAGAGCAGATCGGCACTCGCCGTGGAAATATTTAGAGCTATCTGCCGGCCATGGCAGACAGCGCGCCTTGCACGCTTTCGCCTTCGAAGAGGAAGAATTCAATCAGACCCGACCGCTGGAAGGCCACCATGCCCGCGGCTTCGCAGACCGGCACCACCGCGTCAACTCCGCCAGCCAACTCTTCTACCGCATTGTGCGCAGCCAAGCCGGTTAGAGCTCGCATCCCCGAACCGTCGCCGCCGAAGGTCACGACGGCGGTGACCTCGGCCCGGTACGCCAGCAGGCGTTCAATCATCGCACTTCGTTTCAAAGGCCAGGCACAGTTCCGGCACAACGCCCAGACCGGGGCATAGCTCCCCCCACGCCCTCGCGCTGAGGGCAAAGCAGAGCCACATTGTGGGCATTCTGTCATTCCGCTCCCCCTAGCTGCCGATGTCATCCTTGGCGAAGTCCCAACCAACCAGGCGTCCAGTCCGGACGCTTTGGTTCACCATGTGCGCGCAGGCCGCCGCGTGATGCCCGGCCACTGCGTCCTCCCAATAGGGCTTACGTGTCTGGACCGAATTGAGAAAATGCCAGAAATGTACGATGCTGGCGTCCTGACCCTGCTCCCGCCATTCCGTACCCCCTTCCACCAGGCGCGCCTTCCCCAAGCCGGGCATCTCCGCCTTCTGCACTTTCGCATCCCGCCAGTATTCGGCTTCCAGCCTCTTCGGCCAGCTCTCCACGATCCAGCGATTGTCCTCCCGTACACCTTCGGGCCAATACTTCAGTTCGCCCCAGCCCACCGACAAGGTCCCCTCGGTGCCCAGAAAAAGGAAACTCGCCTCCGAGGACGACTGATTGTTGAACGTTGAACTGAGGTTCACGGTGAACCCTTCCGGATACTCCAGCACCGCATTCAACGTATCCGGCACATCGCGCGAATCTTTCCACCGGTAAAGCCCGCCCATCGCCATCACTTTCGCGGGCATCTTGGCGTCCATCAGGAAGTGAATCGTGGTGCACAGGTGTACGAAGAGATCCGTGGCGATGCCGCCCGAATAGTCCTGGTAGCAGCGCCACCGGAAGAACCGCGCCAAATCCAACTCGCGTTTTCCTGACGGCCCCTGGAACATCGCCCAATCCACCGTTTCCGGTCCCGCGTCTGGGGGGATCGGATAGATCCACGCGCCCGATGCAGTGTTGCGGTTATACGCCGCACGCACCATGGTCACCTGCCCCAGGCGGCCCTCCTGGATCATCTGCCTGGCCCGGACCTGCGTCGCGGTCGACATGCCTTGGCTGCCCACCTGCACAATCCGCCCCGTCTCCCTCGCGGCCTGAATCACTTCCAAACCCTCTGACGACCGGTAGGTGAGCGGCTTCTCGCAGTAGACGTCCTTACCCGCCCGCAAGGCCTCCACTACCATCTGCTTATGCCAGTGATCCGGTGTGGCTACGATGACCGCGTCGATTGACTTGTCCGCAATCACCTCGCGGTAGTCGCGGTAAACCCGCGCCATCGTGCCACGAGTGTCCTTGATCCGGTCCAGCGCGCGCTCCCGCCGTCCGCGGTAGGCGTCCACCACCCCCGCAATCTCGGCTTGGGGATGCACCATCAGCGCCGCCATCAGCTCATGCGCACGCGCGCCACAGCCAATGCAGGCGAAGCGAATCCGATCATTTGCCGCAACGGTAGCGTTCATAGACGCACTCATCGCAGCGCCGACCTCCAGAAAACTCCTCCGAGAGAATTCCATGGTCCAGCACCTCCGTGATATTGGATAGCATTGTATCGCGAAATTCATATGTCGTAGGAGGGACTAGTCGAATGCCCGCCCGCTCTAGAGCGCCCGAAGCTCATCAATTGGCCGCCACGATCCGCATCTGGTGCGCGGCCCACGCCGATCCCGTCAACGCCACCCGCTACGCCCGCTACTTCACTGAAGGCTACGACGCTTGGGGATTCCTAGACGCCAAGCACGTGTTCTGGACGGAGATGGAGCCCCTCTGGTTCCAGTCCCATGCCCAACTCGGATTGACGGGCTTCCTCCAACTCGGCCGCGAGCTCTGCTTGAGCGGCAAGTATGAAGAGGCCAGCATCGCCATCCGCTTCTTGACCCACTGCCAGGAGCCTTTCGGCGCCCAATCCCTCCCGGCTCTCGCGCTGTGGTTCGATAGCGGCATCTGCAATTGGGGGCATACCGACGTTCTCTGCGCGTTGGTCCTCGAACCAGCCCTGCTGGCCGGCCGCATCTCCCGCCACGATCTCGCGCCCTGGCTCACCGCGCCACACAAGTTCCAGCGCCGTGCCGTACCAGTCACGCTCCTCAAGTGCACCGACCCGCCGGAGGAGTTGCTGGAATTCATCACTCCGCTGATGCACGACTCCGAACGCTTCGTTCAGCAGGGGCTCGGCTGGTTCCTCCGCGAATTGTGGAAGCGCCATCCCAAGCCCGTCGAGGCGCTTCTTCTTCGCCACAAAGACACCGCCCCGCGCGTGATCTTCCAGTACGCCACAGAAAAGATGACCGCCGAGCAGAAGTCGCGTTTCCGCCGCACTCCAACGAAGGCTCCAAAATCAGGTAAATTGTAAGAGGAGGAATGGCCGAGTGGTTTAAGGCGGCGGTCTTGAAAACCGCAGAACTCGAAAGGGTTCCGGGGGTTCGAATCCCTCTTCCTCCGCCATGCCGGCTCTAGATTCCATGCCGGGCTTCGCTCATCCCAACACCCAGCAAGGCATCTGTTGGCCGTGCTTTCATCGCTCGGAAAGGCGGCCCACCAGCGGCGGTCCTTAGTTGGCGGATCGCCGAGGGCCGATGGCTATCGCGCCGCCTTGCCTGGGCGACTACCCTCACCATCGTCACCCGGCGTGACGGCAGGCCGCCGACAAGGATGGTCCCTTTCAACCGTGGCGCCCGGTGAGAAGCGCGGTGGTGCGGCAATTGAGTGTACTCGCATCGCGCCAGCCCCCAGCCCACGACAACGAATACGCACGCGGCGGCCACCTGCCGGAACCTTCGCGGCCGCAGGAGGTGCTGAAGGTGTTTGTGGAAGAAGGCGGCATATCGGCGGGCGGCGGACGCGTATCGCCAGTTCGTGGCGATGGGAGTTCACGCCGGTTGGCGATGCTGGCAGTGCCGAAGCGCCGGGTGATCGGATCACCAAGATCTCGAAGCCGTTCCTCGAACCGTCCATCCGGGACTGACGAGCCATTCCCGTGCCCACCCCCAATCCGGCGCCACCAGCCCTTTTTCTCCAGTTCGCCATGCGCGTCTACGCCCTCCCCGGGATGAAGGATGCGTGCCTCACCCTGCAAAACCAGGCGCACCTCAACGTCAACTGTCTGCTACTCGCCGCCTGGGCCGCGCATCTTGGCTACGAGATCGACACCGCGCTCTGGGCCGATCTCCAGGCCCACACCGCGCCCATCCGCGAGGCCGCCGTCCAACCCATCCGCGCCCTGCGCCGCCAGATCAGCCGCAACGAGAAGCTTCGCGAAGATCTCCGGGCGCCCATCAAGCGCCTGCTCCTCTACGCCGAACTTCGCGCCGAACAGGCCGAAGAGCACGCCTTGCACGACCGAATGCGCGCCCTCGCGGCCCCGGCCTCGCCCGGCCCCGCCTTGCTCCACCGCAACCTGGCCGCCTACACCGGGCCAAGCCCGGAACTCTCACGCTTCGCTACTCTGGTAATCGAATCTCAACTT
This sequence comes from Bryobacterales bacterium, assembly GCA_016721425.1. Classification (GTDB taxonomy): domain Bacteria; phylum Acidobacteriota; class Terriglobia; order Bryobacterales; family Bryobacteraceae; genus Paludibaculum. The sequence goes on from JADKID010000009.1 coordinate 307,392, forward strand.
CTGGAAGTGCCCACTTGCCCCAGCGCCTGATCGTCGCCATCACCGGAGCCTCCGGTGCCATTTACGGCATTCGCATCCTCGAAACCCTCGCGCTCGACAAGAGCATCGAGACCCACCTGATCCTCAGCCCCGCCGGCCGCGCCACCATCGCGCAGGAGACCCCGTACTCGGCAAAGGAAGTGGAGGCACTGGCGACGGTCGTCCATCCGCCAGCCAACATCGGCGCCTCCATCGCCAGCGGATCATTCGAAACAATGGGCATGATCGTTGCGCCCTGCTCCATCAAGTCGCTCTCCGCCATCGCCAACTGTTTCTCGGCCGATCTAGTCGCCCGCGCTGCCGATGTGCAGCTCAAGGAAGGCCGTCCCGTGGTGCTGATGGTTCGTGAAACCCCGCTCCACAAAGGCCACCTGCGCCTCATGACCGAGGCGGCAGACAATGGCGCCATCATCATGCCCCCGGTTCCGGCGTTCTACGGCAACCCCAAGTCGCTCGACGATCTCGTTAATGCCACCGTGGGCCGCGCCCTGGCACGCGTGGGCATCCACAATCAGCTCTATTCCGAATGGCTCGGCATGAGCAACCCCGCGGCGCCCACTCCGGCTACTGGGCCGCAGCCTCCGGCGATCGATCCGTCCACTCCACCGGTTCCACCCGTCCCAGCATCCACTGGTACACCGCCACCCCGGCAAACAAGACGGCGCTTGACGCCACGAACGCCAGTTGGAAAGATCCCAGGCGCCCCACGATAAACCCTGTGATCACGGGCGCCACCACGCCCGCCATGTTGCCAATCGCGTTCTGCCAGCCCGTCCACTGACCCGACGCCGCGGGCCCCGCGATGTACTGCGTCAGCGCCCAACTGTTGGACGTGTATAGGCCGATGCCAATGAAGTTCACCATCACCAGCGACATGGAGAGCCAGTGGTTGGGCGTATTCACGAATGGCAGACAGATCCCCGAGATCAGCATCCCGGTAATCAGGAAGCGCCGCCGCACGGTATCCACTTTGGCGCCCCGCGCGATCAGCCGGTCCGAATACCAGCCCGCCGCTAGCGTGGCAAACGCAGTCGCCGTCAGCGGCAGTGCGCTGTAAAAGGCCATCATCGTCATGGTGAAGTGGCGCTCCTTCACCAGGTACGAGGGCAACCACGTGAGCAGGAAGTACCAGTTGTAGTTGAAGCAAAACAGGCCAAAAAACGTCGCCCAAGCCTCTTTTTTCGACAATATCGCGCCCCAACCGGGCCCTTTCGTCAACAGCTTGTCCGCAGCCTGCTCACGCGGCGCCACCATCAGCCACGGGATCAGCCAGATGAGAGTGACCCCGCCGGTCACAACGAAGAATGATCTCCAGCCATAGGCCGCAATCATCCAGCCGCCCAGGTAGGTGCCCAGCGCCGGGCCAAATTTTGTCGCCGCGTCGATGACGGCATTGGCCAGCCCGCGCTCCTCCTCCTTGAACTTCGACGACAGAATCTTCGAATACGCCGGATACGCCACGGATTCGCCGATGCCCAACACCAGCCGCAACACCAGCAATGACGTAAAGCCGCCCACCAGCCCGATGCCCAACGTGGCGGCCGACCAGAGAAAATAGCCTGCCGCGTAGACCCGTGATACGTCGTAGCGATCCACCAGCCAACCGGCCACCAGTTGAAACGATGCATAGGTCCAGAAGAACGCGGAAAGCAGGGTCCCCATGCGCTCCGGAGTCAAATTCAATTCATCGGTGAGGATCGGCGCAGCCACGCTGAGATTGCCGCGGTCCATGTAGTTCACCAGCACGGACACGGCCAGCAACATGAGCAGTGGCCAGTGGGAGATGGGTTTCTTGTTTGCGTCAGTCACGGGGTGTTGTCGGAGTATATCAACTGCCCCCGCGCCAATGCCTCGCGCACGTTGCTCTCCCCCTGGCGGCGGTACAGCGTATCCACGCGCCACCACGCCCAGGCGTAATAGACCTGCGCCTCGCGCGCCGACGCGCCCAACACCGGTTCTTTGCGCAGCGTCTTTACCTCTTCCAGCATCGCCGCATCGGGCTGTTCACCGGACCAGCGCTGGGCCATCCCTTCATGAAACCAGCGCGGAAACCGGCCGCTACGGGCCAGACAGGCGTGCACCAGCTCATGCGCCAGCGAAGTGCGGGTGGCCCGCGAAAACCCGCGCCCCTGCAGCACCACGCGAATCCGCCCGTCATAGGCGCCGCCGCTCCAGGCCTCAGCTTCTGTAGACGCGCGGTACGCTCCGTCCGTCTGCACAATCACCGCCAGTTGCTCATCAATGCGGCACCCGATACCGGCGCCGATCCGCGCATACTCCTCATTGAGTGTCTCCAGCATCTCCGCCGCCACGGCATCGCTCACGGCGCCGCCGTCGTAGCGCACCTTGAAATGGTGACTTTGCACCTTCTCCCTACCCGTATCGCCGGCCAGCTCTTTCCGAGCCTTGCGCAAGAGTCCTTCCACCGCCGGATCCGCGCGTAGCGCCAGAGACTCCGTCCAATACTCCACTGCCCGCTGCGGTTGATCGCTCTGATAGGCGGCCAACCCCGCAACGGCCAGTTGAAACGGATCCCGTTTCGGCCCGCTGCGCAGCAGATTCTCCGCCGCCTCCAGCGCTTGCCGTGGCTGCCCGCGCTCCAACAACTCCAACGCGCCATCCAACCCCGGCTTACCCGGCGCCTCACTCGGCAGGCGCGTGAGTTGGGACCGCAACATCTGGATCATCTGATCCGACGCCTCACGCCGGCCCTTTTCAAACGCTGCGAGACCCGTCAATTCGCCCATTAACAAGTAGCCCGCCCGCCCGCCGGATTCCACTTTGGCGCACTGCCCCATCTCGCCGGAGATCGCAAACAGCACTCGCGCCGGAGCCCCACCCTCCAGACGCCCCACCACATCGGCATCCGAGTTGCACGATGCGCGCAAGTCCGCGCCGCCCGCCCGCACCGCGGGCGAATCCGCCATCAGCAGCCAGGCCAGCAACAGCAGCATCTGCCCTCCTATCGACGCCAGCATGCCCGCACATTAGCGCAGTGGTATGTTGAAATCGCTATGAGTATTCTCGCCCGCCCATCCTGGTCTCCTTATGCCGCCGGCGCCGGCATAGGCATCCTGAGCTGGTTCGCCTTCTGGAGCGCCGATCATCCCCTGGGCGTCTCCAGCGTGATGGTGCGCGTCGTCGCAGCCATCGAGCAGGCCGCCGCGCCGGCCCACGTCGCAGCCACCCCCTACCTCTCCAAACTCGCGCCCTTCTTCGATTGGGAGTTTGCGCTGGTAATCGGCCTCGCCGCCGGCGCCTGGCTGAGCGCCCGCCTCAGCCATTCTGCAGAGGATTCTCCAGTCTCCTCAACCCGCCGCTGGCAGGCGATTCTCGGCGGCTTCCTGCTCCTCTTCGGCGCCCGCCTCGCCGGCGGCTGCACCAGCGGCCACGGCATCAGCGGCTCGCTCCAACTCGCCCTCTCCGGCTGGATCTTCTTCGCCTGCATTTTCGCCTCCGGCATGCTGACCGCTCAGGTTCTCAAAAACAGGGAGCTCTAGAAATGTTTGAAACGCTACCGCGCATTCTCCTCGGCCTCCTCACCGGATTCCTCTTCGGCTTTCTTCTCCAAAAGGGCCGCGTTTCCGATCGCCGCGTCATCGTCGGCCAGTTTCTGCTCCGTGATTTCACCGTGATGAAGGTGATGCTCACCGCTATCATAGTCGGCGGCGCCGGAGTCTATGCGATGCACGCCGCCGGCCTCACCAAGCTCTTCGTCAAGCCCGCCCAACTCGTGGCAGTCCCCGTGGGCGGCCTCATCTTCGGCGTGGGCATGGTCTTGCTTGGCTACTGCCCCGGCACCGCGGTGGCGGCCGCAGGCGAAGGCAAACGCGACGCCTGGTTCGGGCTGGCCGGCATGATCGCCGCCGCTGCCGTTTACGCCGAGTTCGCCGGCCTCTTCGCCTCCACCGTGCAGAAGTGGTCCAACCTGGGTCCGGTTACGTTGCCTGAGCTAACCGGGGTGCCCGTCTGGGCCTGGTTCGCCGCCCTCGCCATCGCCGCCGCCCTGTTCTTCCGTTGGCTGGAAAGCCGCGCTCGGCTATAGTAGTCCCCATGCGCCACATTCTGCCCTGCCTCCTCTTCCTTGCCGCCACCGTCAGCGCGCAAGCCCCGGGTGCCCCTTCCATCGCCAAAATCTACGACAACCAGCTCTCCACCATTGAGAGCGAACTGGTCCCGTTGATTGAGGCCATGCCAGCCGATAGGCTCGCTTTCGCGCCAACTCAGGGCGAGTTTAAGGGCGCGCGCACATTCGCCCAACAGGCCACCCACATCGCCGCCGTCGTCTACGCTGTTTCCGCCGCCACCCTGGGCGAGAAAAACCCCACGGATATGGGCGCCAATGAGAATGGCCCTGCCTCCCTGAAGTCTAAAGAGGACGTCGTGAAATATGTCAAGGCAGCCTTCGCCTACGGCCACAAAGCGATGCTCAGCCTCACCGCTGCGAACCTCACCGATCAGATGCCATCGCCGTTCGGCTCTGGCAAGATGCCCCGCGCCTCGGCAGCCTCGGTTGCCGTGTGGCACTCCTTTGACCACTACGGCCAGATGGCCATCTACGCCCGTATGAACGGCATCATCCCGCCGGCGAGCCGTCCAAGAAAGTAGTTCCCCATGTCAACTAAACTCCGTTGGGGCGTCCTCGGCGTGGCCAAGATAGCCACCACCAAGGTCATCCCGGCCATGCAGCGCGGCGCCCGTACCACGGTGGCGGCCATCGCCTCGCGAGACGCCACGCGCGCGGCCCAATGCGCGCTCTCGCTGGGCATCCCCAGGCACTACGGCTCCTACGAGGCGCTGCTGGCTGATCCGGAGATCGACATCATCTACAACCCGCTGCCCAACCACCTCCATGTGCCCTGGTCCATCAAGGCCATGGAGGCAGGCAAGCACGTCCTCTGCGAGAAACCCCTCGGCCTCTCCACGGCCGAGATCCGCACTCTCATCGACGTCCGCAACCGCACCGGCCGCAAGGCCGGCGAGGCATTCATGGTTGCCGTCCACCCCCAGTGGCTCCGCGCCCGAGCCGCCATCCGCTCCGGGGATATTGGAGACCTACGAGTTGTGACCGGCTGGTTCAGCTACTCCAACCGCAATCCTCAGAACGTGCGGAATGTCCCGGAGTACGGGGGCGGCGGCCTGATGGACATCGGCTGCTACCCCATCTTTATCGCCCGCTATCTCTTTGGGCAAGAGCCGACGCGCGCCTGCGGCACACTCGAACTCGACCCCGATTTCCACATAGACCGCCTCACCTCCGCCATCCTCGAGTTTCCCGCCGGCCAAGCCATCTTTACCTGCTCCACGCAGCTCGTTGGCGCCCAGCGCATCGTCGCCTTTGGCACCCAGGGCCAGATCGAGATCGAAATACCCTTCAACGCACCGCCCGACGCCCCCACTCGGATCTGGATCAACGGCAACGAGGAAGCACTCCCCATCTGCGACCAATACACCATCCAGGGCGATCTATTCTCTGAAGCCGCCGAGGGCCGCATTCCCGTCCCCGTCCCGATCGATGACTCTCTCCACACTATGGCCGCCATCGAGGCCATCGCCCTGTCCAGCCACTCCGGACGCTGGGAGACCGTGAGCGCCGGTAGCTGCGCGTAGTTTCACCGGCAAACCGGGCGCCCTCGAAGCAGGCCGACGGCCAACTCGCGGACCGGCCCAGCGTTCCGTACACCTCAGGCAATACTACGGACTACTACTTTTTGCGCCGGTCTTACCACTGTGGACTAGGAGTATAGTAATGGACGATCAGATCCTGTTGGAGTAATCCATCGTGACGCATCGCCGAATGCATCCGAGGCTTGGGACTCAGCTCATCGCCGGGTTTGCGGCTCTCGCCGCCATCATTCTGTCTTCCGGGTGGCTCTATTATCGCAATGAACGGCAATCGGCTCATGAGCAGGCGCGCAGGCATTTAGCGGCGCTCGCCGACTCCAAATCCGCCCAAATCGCGCATTGGCTTGCCGAGCGCCACGGCGATGCCAAACTGGCGAAATCCAATACACAGCTGATGCCGGTTCTCCGCCAGGTCACCAGGGGCGCCGCCGCCGGGCCGGGCATCGCGAGCGCACAGGCTTGGCTGGATGGGTTCATCGCGGCATACCAGTACGAAGCAGCGACGGTTTTTGATACAACCGGCGCGCCCCGTGCTTCAGCCGGACGAATCGCGCCCACGCCGGTGCTGCTCCGGTCTTTCCTCGACGAAGTTCTCCGTTCGCCGGAATCCGTCCTTCAGGACCTTCACACCCGTACTTCCGGCAGCATTCGCTTTGGCATCGCGGTCGCGTTGCGGGAAAGGCCCGGAGACCCACCCTTTGGAGTCCTCCTCCTGGAAATTGACCCCGCAAAATTCCTATTCCCCGCCATCCGCTCCTGGCCGGTCGAGAGCGCCACGGGCGAGGCCGTCCTGGTCCGGCGCGAGGGAACCGATGCCCTGGTGCTCAACAATACCCGGCATCAGGATGATGCAGCCCTCCGGGTGCGAATCCATCTTCAGGACGCTGCCGCCCCGTCGGTTCAGGCAACTCCCGGATATGGAGCAACACAGTCCGGAACAGACTATCGAGGCGTGCCTGTTTTCGCCGTCACACGCCGCATCCCCGGTTCTCCCTGGTCGCTTGTCGCCAAGATCGACGAAAGCGAAGTGGAGCAACCCCTACGCGACGAGGCTACGCTGTTGGCGATTTCCCTCGCGTCCTTTCTGGCGGCCTCAGCCCTGCTCGCCACCCTCCTCTGGCGTCAACGCTACGCCAGCCTGCTTCAACGCCGCCATCTGGCTGAAATCGAAAGACTGAGGATGCGGAATTCCTACGAGAATCTGAGCCGGTACGCCAACGACATCATCCTCGTAAGCGACGAGAATCTCAACCTCCTCGACGTGAACGAGAAGGCCTGCTCAGTCTACGGCTACGACCGGGAAACCCTCCTCCAGTTGAGCGCCCGTGAACTGCGGGCTCCAGACTGTGTTGCCGATATCGAAGAACGCGTCAACGTCCTGCGAGATCAAAACGGCGCCATTTACGCAACCAAGCACCGCCGCTGCGATGGCTCCACTTTCCCGGTCGAGGTCAGTTCACGCAGCTTTCGGATCGACGGGACGCTCTACTTTCAGGCGATCATTCGGGACATCTCCGAGCGGGAGCAGTTTGAAAGGCAGCTTCGCGAGACCAACGAGCAACTTCGCACATTCATCGATTCAGCGCCGGTTGGCATCGCGGCTCTCGATGCCGGCGGCATCATTACGCATTGGAATCCGGCCGCCGAGCGGATCTCTGGATATCCTGCCTCCCAGGTGATCGGGCATCACCATCGCGAGAGCCCCGGCTTCTTGAGTACTCTCCACCTTGGCCACCCGAACAGGATCGGAGACCTAACCCGGACCCGCGCCGACGGCGCCGCCATCGTACTGTCCATCTCCTCCGCTCCCCTCCCAGGAAGACGGCTGCCCAGCGGGCGACATCCTAATGTTCACCGATGTCACCGATCAGCGCGCGGCATTGACCGCCCTCCGTGAACGCGACCGCCACCTCCAAGGTCTCTTCTCAGCCGCGCCGATGGCCATCATCAGCCTGGATGGCAAAAGCAACGTCATCACATGGAACAAGGGCGCGGAGACGCTGTTCGGCTGGGCCGCCGAGGAGATCGTGGGGCATCCACTCCCGGTGATTCCTGATGAACAGAGGGGCACGTTCGACGATGCCCGGCACCGAATGCGGGCAGGAGAAGTGGTCCGCAACATGGAATCCCGCCGCATTCGCAAGGATGGCTCGATCTTCGAGTCCTCATCGAACGCCGCGGGTGTCTTTGACGATCAGGGCGAACTGACAGGTCATATTGTCTTCGTTGAGGACATCACGGCGCGCAAACTCGCCGAAGAGGCGCTCACTGCATCCGAAGCGAAGTTCCGAAGCCTCTTCGAGGTGGCCGGCGATGCCATCGTGATCCACGATCCGCAGGGCTCGATCCTGGAATTGAATCAGGCCGCCTGCGCCTTGATGGGCGCAACTCGCAAGGAACTCGTTGGCCGCACCCCTCCGTATCTCGCAGCAGCTTCCGCCAACTCCGGAGACCAGAACTTCTTCGAATCCCTCCACCGCCACTCCGACGGCAGCCTGACCGCCATCGAGGTCAACACCCGCCAGTTTATATTTGGCGGGCGCGCCGCCGCCCTCAGTCTCATCCGGGACGTATCCGCCCGCAAGCAGACAGAGGAGGAACTCCGCCAGGCGAACGAGTCTCTGCGAACCATTATTCAGACCTCTCCGGCAGCAATCGTCTCCCGGGATACCGCCGCCCGCGTCCTCACCTGGAACCGCGGCGCGGAACTCCTATTCGGTTACACCGCCGACGAGGCCATCGGAACAACTCTCCCCTTCCTTGAAGGCCAGGAGCAGGAGTTGCTCCAAGCCATCCTGGGCCGAATTGGCGCAGGCGACTCGCTCTCGGGCTTCGAACACCAAACGAAGCACCGCGACGGGCGCGCCCTCCAGATCAGCATCTCCACAGCCCCCTTCCACGACCCGGACGGCAACATCGCCGGCGAGATTGCCATCGTGCTGGATGTCAGCCCCAGAAACCAGGCCCTCGCCACTCTCCGGGAGAGTGAAACTCGTTTCCGCGCTGTGTTCGAGCAGCCTGCCGCCGGCATGGCGCTCTGCAATTTCGAGGGGCTGCTGGTCCACTTTAACGATCGATTCTGCCAGATTACCGGCTACACCCGGGACGAACTTCTCGGAAAGCTAGTCATGGACATCACGCACCCCGACGACCGGCCGGTTGAGGCCGAACTGGCCGAGAGCTTGCTTCGTGAGGAAGTCAGCACTTACTCCTTCGAGAAGCGGTATGTCCGGCCAGACGGCTCCACGGTCTGGGTCAATCTCACCGCGTCGCTCATGCGGGATCCCGACGGAAATCCCACTGAAGTGTTTGGGGTGGTCGAAGACATCAGCGCCCGAAAAGAGGCCGAGAGCGGCCAGAAGCTCCTCACCGATACCATCTCCGCCAGCCATGATGAGATCTATCTCTTCGACGCCGAGACACTGCGCTTCCGCTTCGTCAATCAAGGCGGCCTGAGCAATCTCGGTTACACCTTTGAGCAGATGGCGCGGTTCACCCCCCTGGATATCACGGCCTCCTACACACCAGAGTCTTTGCGCGCGATGCTCCAACCTCTGCTCAATGGCGAACTACCGTTGCTGGTGATAGAAACCGTTCACGTGCGCGCCGATGGCACTACCTACCCCGTGGAAGTGCACCTGCAGGTCTTTTCCCGCGACGGTGACCGGGTTTTCCTCGCAGTGATCCAGGACACTACCGCCCGCAGGCACACAGAGCAGGTCCTGCGCGAAAGCGAGGCCCGTTTCCGCCAGGTTGTCGAGTGTGCCCCTGAGGCCATTTTTGTAGTCACCGCCTTCAAGTTCCGATATCTGAACCCCAATGCGATCCGGCTCTTTGGCGCCTCCTCAGAACAGGACCTCATCGGTAGCCCGGTGTTCGATCGGATCCATCCCGACTGGCGCGCCACCGTCGCCGAGCGATTGCACGCTATCTTCACCCAGGGTGCCGCCGCGCCACCCCTGGAAGAGGTGTACGTGCGCCTGGACGGCTCCGCCTTCGATGTCGAAGTCGCCAAAGTCCCCTTTAACTATGAGGGCCAACCCGCCGCCCTCATCTTCTTCCGCGATATCTCCGAGCGCAAGCGTCAGCAACAGGAAAACCAACGCCTGGAGGAGATGCTCCGCCAGGCTCAGAAGATGGAGAGCATCGGCCGTCTCGCCGGTGGCGTCGCCCACGACTTCAACAATCACCTTACCGTGATCAACGGATTCTCCGAACTGGTCCTGGACCAGATCGGTCACGATAGCCCCCTCCACCAGCCAGTGAGTGAGATCCGGAAATCGGGTGAACGCGCTGCGGCCATTACGCGCCAGCTTCTGGCCTTCAGCCGCAAGCAGATCCTCGACCCCCAGTCCATGAATCTCAATGCACTCATTCGGGATCTCAGCAATATGCTCAGGCGCCTGCTCGGCGAAGACATCGCTTTCCGCATTCACCTCGAGCCCGGACTCGGCGCCATCGTCGCGGACTCCTCGCAAATGAGTCAGATTCTGATGAATCTTTGCGTCAACGCTCGTGATGCCATGCCGCACGGGGGAAGCCTCACCATCACCACCTCCGCAGGGCTCACGGCTGCCGGTAGACCTGCTGTCAACCTCTCCATCTCGGATTCCGGCGGCGGCATAGACGAAGCGACGCTCCCCAGGATCTTTGAGCCGTTCTTCACCACGAAGGATCCCGGAGTCGGCACGGGCCTGGGGTTGGCCACCGTTCACGGCATCGTGGAGCAATCCGGCGGCGCCATTCGCGTGGAAAGCGTGGTCGGCGCGGGCACAACTTTCTACCTGACGTTCCCGGCCATTGCCATCACCCCCACGCCTGCCTCACCGGACGCCTCCGCCCCGGCTCGCGGAACGGAGACAATCCTGCTGGTGGAGGATCAGTTCGAAGTCCGGCTCCTCGCCCGCGCGCTCCTCATCCGGCAGGGGTACCACGTCCTCGAAGCCGCTAGCGGCGAGGAGGCTCTCGCTCTGGCCGCATCCTGCCAGGACCGTATCTCACTGCTGGTCACCGACGTCATCATGCCAGGCTGCACCGGGCCCGAACTTGCACGCCGCTTTTCCGAAACCCGTCCCGGCATCCCCATTCTCTTCATGTCGGGCTACGATGCCGGCTCACTCGCTCCCGACGCCGCCCATATCGCCAAACCGTTTACCCCCAACGCGTTCGTGAACAGGATCCGCCAACTGATTGACGCCGCTCCCCCTCAAGTCAATGGCCGCTGAGCGGGATCCGATCCTGGGCAGTGCGTAACTTTCGCTACTCTGGGATCATCTCTACTTTGCAGGAGTCCTCCTCGTGCGCCTAAGCGAAATTTGTGTCCAACGCCCCGTCTTCGCCTTCATGCTCATCATGTTCCTGGTTGTGATGGGCGTTTTCAGCTTCCTCGATCTCGGCGTCGACCTGTTTCCGCGCACGGACCCCGCCACCGTCTACGTGAGCCTCCGCCTGCCCGGCGCCAGCCCCGAGGAAGTCGTCTCGCAGGTCATCATGCCTCTGGAGGAGGCCGTTTCCGCTGTCAGCGGCATCGACGAGATGCGCGCTGTCGTCAGCGAGGGCGGCGGCAGCCTGATCGTCACCTTCACGCTGGAGAAGAACATTAACGAGGCCGTCGACGACGTTCGCGAAAAGGCTGCCGGCGCCGTCCGGCAGATGCCGCAAAACGTGCTTCCGCCCGTTGTCCGGAAGGCCGACCCGGACTCCGACGCCGTGGTCACTATGGCCCTTAGCGGTAACGTCTCCACCCGCGAACTGACCGAAACTGCCGACAAGATCGTCCGCCGCGGTCTGGAAACAGTCGACGGTGTCGCCTCCGCTGATATCGGGGGCGGCCGCAAACGCCAGATCAACCTGATGCTCGACATTAATAAGATGAACGGCTACAGCATGACCGCCCAGGAGGTGGAGCGCGCCGTCAGATCTGAAAATGTGGAGACCCCAGGCGGGCGCATTGTCCGCGGCCCTCAGGAGATGGGTGTCCGAACCATGGGCCGGGTGGAGAACGTTGAGCAGTTCAACAATATCATCATCAAAAACTCTGGCGGCGTCCCCGTCCGCGTCAGGGATGTCGGCTACGCCGAGGACGGCATGGCCGAGCGCCGCACCTTCGCCGCCTACCAGGGCAAGCCCGCCGTCATCATCGAAGTGAAGCGGCAGATCGGCACGAATACCGTGCGGGTTGTCGATGACATCATCAAGCGCGTCGAGGTCCTCAATAAGCAACTCCCGCCAGGCGTCAAACTCATTGTCATCAAGGAAACCGCCACCTACATCAAGAGCTCCGTCGAGAGTCTCGAAGAGCACCTCGTCCTCGGCTCGCTGCTGGCATCCCTCATTATCTGGCTCTTTATCCGGGATTTCCGCACGGTCCTCATCAGTTCCATCGCCATCCCAACGTCCATCATCACCACCTTCAGCATCATGCGCGTGCTGGACTATACCCTCAATTCCATGACTCTGCTGGCGCTCACGCTCGCCGTCGGCATTGTCATCGATGACGCCATCATTGTCCTCGAAAACATCTACCGCTACCTGGAAACTTACCCGGACATCGACCCCAAACAAGCAGCCATCGATGCCACCAAGGAGATCTCGATGGCCGTCGTCGCCACCACCATCTCCCTGGTCATCATCTTCGTCCCCATCGCCTTCGTCACCGGTTACGCCAAGAAATACCTCAACCAGTTCGGCTGGACCATGTCGGTCTCCATTCTGGTCTCCATGCTGGTGGCCTTCACGCTCACGCCCACCCTAAGCGCCCGCATCCTCAAGCGGAAAAAGACCGGGGAGAAGAAGCACGGCCAGCACGAATCCAATGCGATGGAACGCGGCTACGTGCGTATGCTCGATTGGTCTCTCCACCACCGCTGGGTCATCGTGGCCATCTGCGTAGTGACTTTCGCATCGACTTTCCCTCTCTACAAGAACATCGGCCGCGATTGGATGCCGCAGGAGGACCAGAGCGAACTCGGACTCAGTCTCGAAATGCCCGAAGGATCGTCGCTGGAAGCCACCGAGCGCGTCGCAATGGATCTGGCGAAAAAGATCGAAAAGGTACCCGGTGTCACGATTGTGGTGCCCGGCAGTTCCGGCTTCATTGAGAAGGTCACAATGGCCCGCTTCACCATCCTGCTGGCCCCGCCCAACGAGCGCGCGCCTCTCAACGATATTGCGCAGCAGGTCCGCGCCATCACGCGAGAGTACGCCTACACTCGCCCCGCCGTCAGTTTTCCCAACGCCTTGGGCGGCCGTGATACGTTCGCGCCGATCCGGGCGTCGCTGCTGGGCCCCGATTTCGGCCGCCTGGCGCCCCTGGGCCGCGAGATGCTCGGCAAGCTGATGAAGCAGCCCGAACTCTCTGACATGCGCGCCAACCTGAATTTCAACAACCCTGAGTTGCAGGTGCAGATCGATCGCCAACTCGCCAGTGATCTCGGCGTCCGCGTCGCCGACGTCGCCAGTGCGGTCCGTCTCATGATGTCCGGCGACGACGAGATCTCCACCTACAAGGAGCTCGGCGAACAGTACCCGGTCACCATCCGGCTCATGCCCGGGCAGCGCGACGACACCCAGATCCTCAGCCGCTTGCTCGTCCCATCCGCCAAACTCGGTCTCATCCGGCTCGATTCCATCGCTCGCCTGGAACGCGGCGTTGGCCCCAGCCGCATCGATCGCGTGGCCCGCCAATACGGCATCGGCTTCTACGGCAACCCCGCCGCCGGCTACACACTAGGCCAGGCCTCCGCCGCCTTCGATCGCGTTGTCGATGAGATGGACTTGCCCTCCGGCATCCGCGTACTCTACTCCGGCCAGGTCAAGATCCTCGAAGAGACCACAGCCAATATGCTGCTCGCCATCGGACTGGCCTCGATCTTCATGTACATGGTCCTCGCCGCTCAGTTCGAAAGCCTGGTCCACCCCTTCATCATTCTGCTCACCCTGCCGCTCTCCATCCCCTTCGCGCTGATCTCGCTCATCGCCACTAACCGCTCGCTCAACCTTTTCAGCGCGCTCGGCATTCTGCTGCTCCTCGGCATCGTCAAGAAGAACGGTATTCTCCAGATCGATTGCATGAACCGCCTCCTCGCGGAGGGATTGCCGCTCAAAGAGGCCATTCTGGAGGCCAACCGCATCCGCTTGCGGCCCATCTTGATGACGACGTTTTCGATCATCGCAGGCCTCATCCCCACCGCACTCGCCATCGGCACCGGCGCCGCCACACGCTCCGCCATCGCCATCACCATCATCGGCGGACAAACGCTCTGCCTGCTCCTCTCGCTGCTCGTCGTCCCCGTCGGCTTCGCCTATGTCGAGGACGCCCGGGCCTGGATCAGCCGCCGCCGACACACCGGAACAGTACAGCCGACTGCCGCGGGGGATTGATCTTTCCCCCCGCCGCGTGATTAGCTGGAATCAGATGCCCACCACAAAGAAGACCGCCAAGCCGCGCGCTCCTCGCGCAAAAAAGCCGGCGGCCAAGACCGCTAAGCGCGTCGTGCCGTGCGTGGTCTGTGGCGCCGAAGTGGCGCCGTTCTCCACCGAAGAACTCTGCTGGGTCTGCCGGCGCCTGAAAATCTCCGCCTGGCGCGACACAGAGAATCAGTCCTCCATGCAGGAGTAGGGAGGCCTGGCGGCGTCGCCACGCCTCCGGTGCACCGAAACCACACCCACCACCCCGCGCGCCACAACGATCGCGCTACGGGGCCCCTGGACGCCCAAACGGCCGCTAGTTCTTAGCGGCCTCTTTCTTCTCCGGGTCGATCCCCAGCTCGTACATCGCCGCCTGCGCCCGCTGCGCGTCAAACTGGCCCCAGCGCGCCAACTGCGAAAGCGCCGCCGTCGCAATCGATTCCGCATCCACCTCGAAAAACCGCCGCAGGTACGGCCGCGATTCGCTCCGCCCGAATCCATCGGTGCCCAACGAAACCAGCCGTCCGCTCAGCCACGGCGACAGTTGATCCGACAGCACCTTCATGTAGTCGCTGGCCGCAATGATCGGACCCTGCGTGTTCTCCATCGCCCGCTGCACAAACGGCTTGCGCGCCGGCTCGGCCGGATGCAGCCGGTTCCACCGCTCCGTCGAGATGGCATCCCGCCTCAGTTCGTTGTAGCTCGTCACGCTCCACACATCGGCCGCCACCTGGAACTTGTCCCACAGCAGCCGCTGCGCGCGCAATGCCTCGTTCAGCATCGAGGCGCTGCCCCACAGTTGAGCCTTGGCCGGACCGTTCTCGCTGGCGCTCACCTTGTGAATGCCGGCCAGAATACCCTCGCGCACTTCGTCGCCCACAGGGATCGCCGGCTGCGCGTAGTTCTCGTTGCACACCGAGAGATAGTAGAAGACGTCTTCGTTATTGGCGTACATCCGCCGCATGCCGTCCTGGATGATCACCGCCAGTTCATAGGCATATGCCGGGTCGTAGCTCACGCAGTTCGGCACAGTCGATGCCAGCACGTGGCTGTGCCCGTCTTCGTGCTGCAACCCCTCGCCGTTCAGCGTGGTCCGCCCGGCCGTTGCGCCCAGAAGGAAGCCCCGCCCACGCGCGTCGCCAAAAGCCCAGATCGCGTCGCCTACGCGCTGGAACCCGAACATCGAATAGTAAATGTAGAACGGCATCGCCGGCACGCCATAGTTGGCATACGCCGTCCCCGCCGCCGTGAAACTGGCCAGCGAGCCCGCCTCGTTGATGCCCTCTTCCAGCACCTGCCCGTCGCGCGCTTCCTTGTAGTAGAGGAACTGCTCGCTATCCACCGGCTTGTACAACTGCCCCATCGGCGCGTAGATCGAAATCTGCCGGAACAGGCTCTCCATGCCGAACGTCCGCGCCTCATCCGGGATGATCGGGATGATCATCTTGCCCAGATCCTTATTTTTCAGCAGTTGCTTCAGGATCGACACAAACGCCATCGTGGTCGAAACCGGGCGCCCGCCGCTGCCATCCAGAGAATCTTTGAATTCGTCCAGTTCCGGCACCGGCAGCGCAAACGGCTTTGGCTTGCGCACCGGCAACGGCCCGCCCAGCGCCTTGCGCCGCGCCTTCAGATACTCGATTTCCGGCGAATCGTCCGCCGGCCGGTAGAACGAAACCGTGTGGACCGCGTCCTCTGGAATCGGCACCTGGAACCGCTCGCGCAGCTTCAGCAACTCCTGCTCGTTCATCTTCTTCTGCTGGTGCGTCGTGTTGCGGCTCTCGCCTGCCTCACCCATCCCATAACCCTTGACAGTCTTGGCCAGCACCACCGTCGGACCCGCATTGGATTCGAACGCACGCTTGAAGCCGTTATATACCTTCACCGGGTCGTGCCCGCCGCGCCGCATCGTCCCAAGCTGGTCGTCCGTCATGTCCGAGACCAGTTCCAACAGCTCCGGATACTTGCCGAAGAACTCGCTGCGCACGTAGGCGCCACCGCGCATCTTGTAGTTCTGGAACTCGCCGTCCACGCACTCGTGCATGCGGCGCACCAGCAACCCGGTCTTGTCTTTTTCCAGCAGCCGGTCCCAGTCGCTGCCCCAAACCATTTTCACGACGTTCCACTGCGCGCCGCGGAAAAACCCTTCCAGCTCCTGGATGATGTTGCCGTTGCCCCGCACCGGCCCGTCCAGCCGCTGCAGGTTGCAGTTCACCACAAAAATCAGATTGTCCAGCTTCTCATTGGCTGCAATTTGGAGGGCGCCGCGCGATTCCGGCTCGTCCATCTCACCGTCGCCCAGAAACGCCCAGATCTTGCGATTGGTCTTCGGAAGGATCCCGCGGTTCTCCAGATAACGCATGAACCGCGCCTGGTAGATCGCATTGATCGGCCCCAGCCCCATCGACACGGTGGGAAACTGCCAGAACTCGGGCATCAGCCACGGGTGCGGATACGAGCTCAAACCCGGCGTTTCCCGCAACTCGTGGCGGAAGTTCTTCAGGTGCTCTTCGCTCAGCCGTCCCTCCAGGAACGCCCGTGAGTACATACCCGGCGAGGCGTGGCCCTGAAAGTAAATCAGATCACCAGGCTGATCGCCCTGCTCGTGCGGAATCGACCCGCGGAAGAAATGGTTCATGCCCACTTCATACAGCGTCGCCGAGGAGGCAAATGTCGAAATGTGGCCGCCGATGCCGTCGTCGTACTTGTTGGCGCGCACCACCATCGCCACAGCATTCCAACGCACCAGGCTCTTGATGCGCCGTTCCAGCGCACGGTCGCCAGGATACGGCACTTCCTCTTCCACGGAAACCGTGTTCAGGTACGGCGTGGTCACGCCGATCGCCGCTGGCACGCCCTTCAGCGATGCGTCAATCGCCAGCCGTTCCAACAGGTAGCGGGCGCGCTCCGGCCCCCCTTCTTCGATCACTTGATCGAGGGCTTCCAGCCACTCCCCGGTCTCGATCGGGTTCAGGTCTTCCGGCTTGTCTACTTTGTTTCTCAGCATGGGGGTCCAGATGCGGATCTGACTCCGATTTTAACCTGTTTCAAGTCAGACCTCTTTGTCCTCTATTTTGTCTTCCTATTGGATGCTCCCGTCGCCCACTCGGACTCATCCAGCCATTCCGTGTCCTGGCCGTAATACTCCAGGCACGCCCCCAGCACACGGGCATATAGCCGCTCCAGCTTGGCATCCCTCGCCGCCAGCGTTTCGCACTGTGCCGAGATCGCCTCGACCCGCCCCGCCGCCGTCGGATTCGGCCAGCCTTTCCGCCCATGCGCATCATACGAGCGCAGCGCCCCCTCCAGCACACGCGACACAATCTGCCTGGAATCCACATGGCTCAAGCCCGACGCCCTCAGGCTCCGCGTTGCCGCGTCCACCAGTGGCGTCACCAACGCAGAAACCAGTACGATCCCGGCGCCATAGTGCACACTTCCGCCCGGCCTCAATTCCACACATCTCACGCCCCCGCCCGACGCCCAGATCCGGACCGCCCGCACCGCTGCCGCATCACCGTCCAGCACCATCAACGGGCGCGCCGCCGCCGGCGAGATCACCACAGTGCACACTGCCACGCCCAATGCCCGGATCCGCTTCTGCAGTGCCGCACCGTATTCTTCCGCCAGGATCGCCACCGGGCACCCCGCGCCGCCCATCCGCGCTGACAACACCCCCCACTCCTCCGCCTTCGCTTGCACAACGATCAGCCGGCACGCCAAAAGCCCGGTTGGCTCTGACGCCCAACCAGCTCGCAGGAGATTCGCATAGCGCGAGGCCAGCCGCTTGTTCACCGCCACAATCGGCCCGAGAGCCCGCGCCAGCGACGGAACTCGTGCCAGCGGCGACTCAGTCATCCTCCCGGCCGCCAACAGTCCCACCGGCTTCGACTTTTTCATAAGGGCTCGGCGTCTTCAATGCCTTGACACGATCACGATACTGCGCCGCCTTCTCAAACTCAAACGATTTCGCAGCCTCTCGCATCTTTTTCTCGAGCTCAGCGATCAGTTCGTTTCTCTGCTGCGGCGTCAACAGGTCAATCTCGGCGTCGCTCTCGATCGGCGGCGTCGCGTAGTCGCCTTCGCAAACCGCCACCAGGCTCATGTCGATCGGCTTGATGATCGATTGCGGCGTGATGTTGTTCTCGATGTTGTAGTCTACCTGAATCCGCCGCCGCCGGTCCGTCTCGTCAATTGCGCGCTTCATGCTATCCGTCATCACATCCGCGTACAAGATCGCACGCCCGTTGATGTGACGGGCCGCCCGTCCTATCGTCTGGATCAGAGATCCAGTGGACCGCAGGAATCCTTCCTTGTCAGCGTCCAATATCGCGACCATCGACACTTCCGGCAGATCCAGCCCCTCCCGCAACAGGTTCACTCCGATCAGTACATCAATCTCGCCACGCCGCAGATCGCGCAGGATCTTCACACGGTCCAGTGTCGAGACTTCGCTGTGCATATACGCATTCTTCACGCCCAGCTCAGCGTAGTATTCGTGCAGATCCTCGGCCATCCGCTTCGTCAGGGTTGTGATCAGCACCCGCTCGTTCAGCTCCACTCGCTTCCGGATCTCGCCCAGCAGATCGTCCACCTGCCCCTTGATCGGCCTCACTTCCACTGGCGGGTCCACCAGTCCCGTCGGACGGATCACCTGCTCCACCACCACGCCCGCCGTCTTCTTCAGTTCGTACGGACCCGGCGTCGCCGAAACGTACACCGTCTGATGTACCCGGTTTTCGAACTCTTCAAACGTCAGCGGCCGGTTGTCCATTGCGCTCGGCATCCGGAATCCGTAGTTCACCAGCGTGTTCTTGCGCGAGCGGTCCCCGTGGTACATCCCGCCGATCTGCGGCACCGTCTGATGGCTCTCGTCCAGCATCAGGATCGCGTCCGCCGGCAGATAGTCCAGCAGCGTGGGCGGCGGCTCGCCCGGCAACCGCCCGCTGAAATGCCGCGAGTAGTTCTCGATGCCGTGGCAGTAGCCCATCTGCCGGATCATCTCCAGATCAAACATCGTGCGCTGCCAGATACGCTGCGCCTCAATCAGCTTGCCCTGGCTCTCCAGTTCCTTGTGCCACCAGACCAGTTCGCGCTCGATGCTCACCATCGCCTGCTCTTTCGTCTCCGGCGTCATGACGTAGTGAGTCTTCGGATAAATTGGCAGCCGCCGGTAGGTCTCCTTCACCTGCCCCAGCAGAGGGTCAATCCGCGAGAGCGATTCCACCTCGTCGCCCCACAACTGGATGCGGTAGGCGTCGTCATCGTAGGTCGGCCAGATCTCGATCACGTCACCGCGCACGCGAAACGTCCCACGCGCAAAGTCCATATCGTTGCGCTGATACAGGATCTCCACCAGCTTCTTCGTGATCTGGTCGCGCCGCATCGTCTGGCCCGTCTCCAACATCAGCAGCATCCCGAAATATGCCTCCGGAGAGCCTAGCCCGTAGATGCACGAAACACTCGCGACGATAATGCAATCCCTCCGCTCAAAGAGAGTCTTTGTCGCCTTCAGGCGCAACTTATCTAGCTCGTCGTTGATCGTCGCTTCCTTCTCGATGTAGGTGTCCGACGCCGGCACATACGCCTCCGGCTGGTAGTAGTCGTAATAGCTGACAAAGTACTCCACCGCGTTGTTCGGGAAGAACGTCTTGAACTCCTGGTAGAGTTGCGCCGCCAGTATTTTGTTGTGCGCCATCACCAGCGCCGGCCGCTCGGTCTCCTGGATCACTTTGGCCATCGTGAAGGTCTTGCCGCTGCCCGTCACGCCCAGCAAGACCTGATGCTGTTCTTCCTGCTCCACGCCCCGAACCAGTTGCTCTATTGCCAGCCCCTGATCGCCGCGCGGCGTGTAGTCAATCCCCAGATGGTAAGGCATCTATCGCTTCTTCCTCGGATCGCTCTGCACGTTAAACTCGCACCCGATCATTGCGCTCAGCGCCAGCAGGTACATCCATACGCACAACGCCATCACCGCCCCGATCGATCCGTACAGCAGATTGTAGTTGGTAATATTGCGCACGTACCAGCCAAATGCGGTTGTCAGCGTGAGCCACAGGCCCGTCGCCAGAAACGACCCCGGCCAGATCCGCCGGTTGGAGCCAGCGTCCGGCCCGTACATATACAACAACCCCGCCACCACCACCACAGCGCACGCCGAAACCAGGTACCGCACCACCATCGCGATGAACTTCACTCCGCCCGCCAGCGTTTGGCCCGCGTCCAGCAACCCGAGTAACAGCAGCACCCGCGTCTCCATCCAGTCACCGAAAATCATCAGGATCGACGCACCCAACACCGGCCCGATGGATACCAGCACCAGCCACAGCGAGATCCAGCGCCCATGCAGAATCCCCCGGCTACTCTTCCTCTGGTAGGCCGCCTGAAAGCCCTCCATCAGGCTCATCATCACTCCCGACGCTGCCCACAATGCCAGCACCGTCGCCAGAATCGGTACCGCCAGGGGACGCGTCCCGCGCTGCGTCATCTGGATTCGCAGCAAGTCCTCCACCCCCGCCGGCGCTACCCGGAACAGCACCGCGGTGATCTTTCGAGACACCGACGCCGCGTTCATCTGCACCAGGATCGCCGTAGTCGTCGTCAGTACCGGTAGAAAGGCGAGCAGCGCCGAATACGCTGCTCCCTTGGCAAACCCGAGGGCACCATGCTCATAGGCGCCAAACAGCGCCCGCCGCAATCTGCTCCAGAATGACATCGCGTTGCCGCAATTATCCCAGATCAGCGCGCCGGCGCGCCCACTTCAGTTGCGGAAGTCCTTCTCCGCCTGTTCGCTCTCAAACTCCAGCTTCACTCCGGATTTCAGCGACATCATCTTGAGCGCTACTCTGTTGACGTCCTTGCCAAATTCAACCAGCAGAGCCTGAGGCTTGCCGGCCTCATCCTTGTAGCCAATCGTCGCGAAGTGCTTCCGCTTCTTCGACAACAGGATCGGTAATGCCATCAGGCCCAGCGTCGTGATGCCCAACCCCACCGCCGCGCCGATCCGCCGGCCCGCCTTCTGCCCATATTCCAGGCTCGTGATCTGCGTGAACGGCACGGTGTACTTCTGCTTGCCCCACGCAAATACCGCGGCCTCATCACCCACCCTCACCGAGCCCTCGGCGCCTGGCTTCACATCGGTAAACGCGCCACCCATGTAGCGCGCCTCGTTCTTGCCCACACCAGCCCACAGGGCCGCGTGCCACATTGTCATTGCCATCAGTACCGCGGAAAACCGCGCTGCCATTGACCGTAATTTCATGAGGAGAATTCCTTTCTCCCCCAGCATCGCGGCCGGGCTGGTTCACCGGCTGAGCCTGTCAGTCACCAATTGGCAAATCGATCCGAATCTCGGTCCCCTGCCCCTCTTCGCTCCGGATTTCGATCCGCCCGCCGCTCTGCAACACAAATCCATGCACCATCGATAGCCCCAGCCCCGTGTGCGTCGCGCCCAGATGTGTCGTGAAGAATGGCTCAAACGCCCTGTCGCGCGTCACCTTGTCCATGCCTTTTCCATTGTCCCGGAAGATGAGCCGCACGGCCCCCTCCAACAGGGCGGAAACCACTTCAACTACGCCGCCATCCGGCATGGCATCTCTCGCGTTGATCGCTAGTTCCACCAGTAACAGTTCCAGTTGATGACGGTCCACCTTCACCAGCCCGATGTCCGACTTCAGCGACAACGTCAGTGTGATCGTCTTGCCGAGAACCTGCCGGAGCAGATTCTCCATCCCGGCCACTACTTCATCGAGATCCAGCAGCACCGGACGCAGCATCTGCCTGCGGCTGAACGCCAGCATCTGCGCCGTCAGCTTGGCCGCCTTCTGGCCCGCGCCATCGATGCAATCCACCAGCGGAAGAACCTCGCTTCCAGGCTGCCCGGTTTCGCGGATCAGGGCCGTATAGCCGAGGATCACCGTGAGCAAGTTGTTGTACTCGTGCGCCATCCCGCCGGCCAACCGGCCCACCATCTCCAGACGGTGTGCCTCCTGCAGCCGTTCGCGTGCCTGCACCCAGTCCGTCACATCGTGCAGCATCACCACCACGCCCGCCTCGCTCCGGCCTGCATCCAGCACTGGAGTGCGAGTGACCTCAAACGTGCGACCCTCGCGCTCAAACTGCTTCACGCTGCTGTCCCGTAGCACGTTGCTCCACGGCTCAGTCAACGCCGCAGTCGAGCCCAGAGCCGCCAGGGCCGCTCCGTTACAGTCCGCCAGCGAACCATCTCGGTCCAGAATGAACACCATGTCCCGCATCGTCTCCAGCACAGTCGCCCGGCCCAGCGGCACCAGATTCAGCATCCCGTAGCGGTAGAGTGCGATGCTCCAGGCCACGGCCGGCGCCAGCATCCCCAGCGGAGCCAGGTTCATGCCCGCCCAGTCCGTCAGGTGCAGCTTTGCCATCGCATTGAGCGCCAGTGGCGTCAGGCAACCCGCAAGCACAATCTGAACGCTACGCCGGTAGGCGAACCCCCGCTTCCGCGTCGATGCCGCCAGTACGCCGAGCGCCACCATGGTCAACATCGCCACATACCCGAAGTAGAGCGGCTCCAATCGCCCCGAATCCCAATCCAGCCGGTACGGCGCCCGAGTCGAAATCTCGAAGCTGTGATGAAACCATCCGAGCTCAGTGGGCAATGCCACCAGGAGTGCAACACCAGCCACGCCCGCCGCCAGCAGCCCATTCGTGTGCCGCCGGTAGGCCTTCAGCTCGCCGGTAAACTGCAGAATCAGCAGTGCGAGTGAGGACGCGCTCAGGGTGATCAGCAAGGGACGCACTCGCGCCAGCGGCACCTTCCAGGCCATCGTGGGAGCCGCCAGTTCCAGCCCGACGGCCAGCGGCCACAGCGACGTGAGCACGCACATCGCGATAAAGAGCCCCCCAATCGGCTCGCGTCGCGCCCGCCATGCCGGCACACAGAGCGCCAGCATGCCAAGCGACGCCGCGTAGAGAGGCAAAACGTAGGAGTGTATTTCGGGGCCCATGGATCAACCGGGATCCAGCAAGCCCTATCTTACGTGATTACGACCAGTAGGTCTTTTGGCTGCACCGTCTGCCCCACCACCACAGTCCTCTCGCTGATCTTGCCCGCCACTGGCGCGTACACGGTGGTCTGCATCTTCATCGCTTCCATCACCAGCAATTTGTCGCCCTTCTGCACCACCTGATTGAGCTCCACAGCGATGCTGGTCACCGCCCCGGGAATCGGTGCGCCCACCTGCCCTTCCTTGGCCGGATCGGCCTTCGGATGAGATCTACCCTCGGCCTTCAACTTGCGATCCCGTACCGTCACCTCGCGCGGCTGGCCGTTTAGCTCAAAAAACACCGTCCGGGTCCCATCCGGATGCGCCTCGCCCACTGCCACGAACTTGATCACCAGGTTCTTCCCTGCCTCGATCTCTATCGCGATCTCCTCGCCGTTCTTCATTCCATAGAAGAAAGCCGGCGAGGGCAGCACCGTCAGATCGCCATACGCTGTACGCGCTTTGTCAAACTTCAGGTACACGTCGGGATACATCACGTAGCTCATCAGGTCCGAGGCCGCCGGCTTGTGCCCCGTCTTCTTCTCGATCAGCGTCTGCGCCTCGGCGAAATCAATAGCCGCCAGCTTCGCGCCCGGCCGCCCCTTCACCTGCTTCCGGCCCCGCAGGATCACCGCCGCAATCTTCTTCGGCCAGCCGCCTTCCGGCTCGCCCAGAGACCCCTCGAACATATCCACCACCGAATTCGGAATGTTCAGGCTGTGCCCCGCGCCCAGATTCTCAAACTCGTGCACCGTCATGCCGTGCTGGATCAGGAACAGTGCCATGTCGCCTACCACTTTGCTGGAGGGCGTCACCTTCACGATGTCGCCGAACGCATGGTTCACGTCGGCATACATCCGTGCGATCTCCGGCCAGCGCGGTCCCAGCCCGAGATTTTCGGCCTGCTCGCGCAGATTCGTATACTGCCCGCCCGGCATCTCGTGCAGGTAAACATCCGCCGTCCCCGCCCGCGGCGCCGTATCAAACGGTGCGTAGTTGGCCCGCACGATCTCCCAGTAATCCGAGCAGCGGTTGAGCGCGTCAAAATCGAGCTGCGTACCCCGCGTCTTCTCGTGCTGCAGCGCCGCCACAATCGAGTTCATATTCGGCTGCGACGTGGAACCCGACATCGACGAGATCGCCGCATCCACCACGTCACAACCGGCCTCGGCCGCCTTCAGGATGGAAGCCGCGTTCAGCCCGCTGGTGTCATGCGTGTGGAAGTGCAGCGGCAGGCCTACCTCTTCCCTCAGCGCCTTCACCAGCTTGTGCGCGGCATAGGGCTTCAGCAGCCCGGCCATGTCCTTGATCGCCAGAGTGTGCGCGCCCATGCGCTCCAGTTCCTTCGCCATCCGGACGTAATAGGCCAGCGAGTACTTGTCCCGCTTGGGGTCCAGGATGTCGCCTGTGTAACAGATGGCGGCCTCGCACACGCGGCTGGTCCGCCGCACGCTCTCCATTGCCACTTTCATATTCGGCAACCAGTTGAGCGAATCGAAGATGCGGAAGATGTCCATCCCCTCAGCCGCCGCCACTTCCACGAACCGCCGCACCGCGTTGTCCGGATACGCCGTGTAGCCCACCGCGTTCGACGCCCGGAACAGCATCTGGAAGCAGATGTTCGGCACCGCCTCGCGCAGTTGACGCAGCCGCACCCACGGGTCCTCGTGCAAAAAGCGCATCGCCACATCGAACGTCGCGCCGCCCCACATCTCCAGGCTGTACAGCCCGCTCAACTTGTGCGCATACCAGTTGGCAATGCGCGTCATGTCCCACGTGCGCATGCGCGTCGCCATCAGGCTCTGGTGCGCGTCGCGCATCGTGGTGTCGGTGATCAGCAGGCGCTTCTGCTTCTTCGTCCACTCGGCAAAGCCCGCCGCGCCCAGTTCGTCCAGCAACTGCCGCGTGCCCTGCGGAGGCTCGGTGGCAATGTGTGGCGGCACTGGCGCGTTCCGGATCACCGTGGGCGGCGCGCGATGCGCCATCTCCGGATTGCCGTTCACCATCACCTCGCCGAGATAGGAGAGTAGGCGCGTGGCCCGGTCCTGCCGCGGCTTGAAACGGAACAACTCCGGCGTGTGCTCCAGGAACGTAGTCGTGGCCGAGCCCTTCTGAAAGCTCGCGTTACCCACCACCATCTCCAGAAATGGAATGTTCGTCTTCACCCCGCGGATTCGAAACTCGCGCAGCGCCCGGTCCATCCTCTGGCAGGCGTGCGGAAACGTGTTGCCCCACGCCGTCACCTTTACCAGTAGTGAGTCGTAGTAGGGCGTGATCACCGCACCGCCGTAAGCCGAAGCGCCATCCAGTCGAATTCCAAAGCCCGCCGGCGAACGGTACGTCTGGATCTTCCCGTAGTCCGGTAGAAATCCCTTGGCCGGATCCTCCGTCGTCACGCGGCATTGCAGCGCGCAGCCATGTACCAGAATCCCCGCCTGCTCCGGAATCCCCATCTCCTCGTCATGCAGCTTCAAGCCGTGCGCCACCTGGATCTGCGCCCGCACGATGTCGATCCCCGTCACCACCTCGGTCACCGTGTGCTCAACCTGCACCCGCGGATTCACTTCGATGAAGAACCACTCGCCGCTCTCCACATCCACCAGAAACTCAACGGTCCCGGCCGAGTAGTAGCCCGCATGGCGGCACAACTGCACCGCCGCCCCGCACAGCGCTTCCCGGATCTTCTGATCCAGCCCTGTGGCCGGCGCCACTTCCACCACCTTCTGATGACGGCGCTGCACCGAGCAATCGCGCTCCCAGAGATGCACGATGTTGCCGTGCGTGTCGCCCAGGATCTGCACCTCCACGTGCTTGGCGTGGCGGATGTAGCGTTCCAGAAACACCGCGCCGTTGCCAAACGCCGCCAGCGCCTCGGCTGTCGCTTCGTGGAAGCGCGCCTCCAGTTCATCAGCCTTGTTCACCACGCGCATCCCGCGCCCGCCGCCGCCAAACGCCGCCTTCAGGATCAGCGGGAATCCAATGCCCGGCGCCAGCTTCCGCGCCGCCTCGAAGTCCGCCACCGGCTCTTCGGTCCCCGGCAGCACCGGAACTTTTGCCTCCAGCGCCAGCCGCCGCGCGGCGGTCTTGTCGCCCAGCATGTCCAGGATCTCGGCGCCCGGCCCGACAAACATGATGCCCGCCGCCTGGCAGGCCCGCGCCAGGCGCGGATTCTCACTGAGAAACCCGTAGCCGGGGTGGATGAAATCCACGCCCTTCTCTTTGGCCAGCGCCACGATGCCGTCCACGTCCAGATAGGCCTGCACCGGCCCCAGTCCCGCACCAATCAGGTAGGCTTCGTCGGCCTTGAAACGATGCAGGCTCAGCCGGTCTTCCTGACTGTAAATGGCCACCGTGCTGATCCCTAACTCATTGGCAGCACGGAAGATCCGGATCGCAATCTCCCCTCGGTTCAACGCCAGTAGCTTCTTCATTAAACTCAGGCTAGCATGGGCCATTCATCTCCCTGGAACATTCCGACAGCCCCGTCCGTAATAGAGTTGACGAGGTGATCATGCACAAACTCCCGTTCGCTCTCTTATTGGCAGCCTCCACGCTGCTGCTCACCGGCTGTGATATGGACCCCTCAGACTGGGGCAACTCAGACCGCTTCCGCGAGGACTTCTCCTCCACCCACAAGCTGGCCCCCGGCGGCCGCGTGATGCTGGAGAGCTTCAACGGCGGTGTCGAGATCGTAGGCTGGGAAAAGGATAGCGTCGAGGTCAGCGGCACCAAGTCCGCTTCCCGCGAGGACGTCATGAAAGACATCCGCATCGACGTCGTCAGCGAAGCCGACTCCATTCGCATCCGCGCCATCCGGCCCGTCGAGCACAACTGCAATTGCGGTGCAAAATTCGTCCTCAAAGTGCCCAAAAAGGTCATTTTGGATAGCATAACGACGTCAAACGGGGGCATCCGCGTCGAATCCATCGCCGGCAACTCCCGCCTGAAGACCTCCAACGGCGGCATCCGCGTCTGGGGCGTGGACGGCAATTTGGAGGCCACCACTTCCAACGCCAGCATCGAAGTAGGACAGTTCAAGGGTGCGGCCGACCTGCGCTCCTCCAATGGCCGCATCAAGGCGGACGGCATCCGCGGCTCCTTTGACGCCCGCACTTCCAACTCCTCCATCGACGCCACGGTCGCCGAACTCGACCCCGGCCGCCCGCTCTCGCTCGAGAGCTCGAACGGCTCCATCACGCTCACCCTCGATACATGGAAGAGCAACGACATCAAAGCGCACACATCCAACTCCTCCGTGAATGTGCGACTCCCTGAAAAGGTGGCGGCCGACCTCATTCTCAGCACTTCGAACGGAAGCATCACCACGGACTTTGAGATCACCACGTCGCAGTTCAGCAAGACCCGCGTCGTGGGCAAGCTCAACGGCGGAGGTCCTCGCCTGGACCTCTCCACCAGCAATGGCAGTGTCCGCGTGATGAAGAAGTAGCGCGATAGAATTGGCA
This sequence comes from Bryobacterales bacterium, assembly GCA_016721425.1. Lineage (GTDB taxonomy): Bacteria > Acidobacteriota > Terriglobia > Bryobacterales > Bryobacteraceae > Paludibaculum. Next base: position 334,951 of record JADKID010000009.1, read on the forward strand.
TAGATCCTATCCCTATGCCCTTCATCCACGACGATTTCCTTCTAGGCGGCGAGACCGCGCGCCGGTTGTATCACGAGTACGCCGAGGACCAGCCCATCCTCGACTACCACTGCCACCTGCCGCCCCAGGATGTGGCAGCCGACCGGCGCTTCGCCAACCTGACTGAGATCTGGCTGGAGGGCGATCACTACAAGTGGCGCGCCCTGCGGGCCAACGGGATTCCCGAAGAACTGGTGACCGGCGCCGGCTCGCCCAAAGACAAATTTCTGGCATGGGCATCCACCGTGCCGGCTACGCTGCGCAATCCGCTCTACCACTGGACTCACCTCGAACTGGCCCGCTACTTCGGCATCACCGAACTGCTGGACGAGAGCACGGCGGAGTCCATCTGGGAGCGGGCCAACGAGCAACTGGCCACCCCGGAACTGAGCGCCCACGGCATCCTGGCGAAGTTTCAGGTGAAGGCCGTCTGCACCACCGACGACCCGACGGACGATCTCGCCTACCACCGCCAGATCGCAGCCTCTCCGCTGCCCACCAAGGTCTATCCCACCTTCCGGCCCGACAAAGCGCTGAACGTCCATCTCCCCGTGCAGTTCAACGATTGGGTGGGCCGCCTCACCGACGTCTCCGGCATTGAGGTCACCGATTTCGGGAAGTTCCTCGACGCCCTCCAGCAGCGGCACGACTTCTTCCACTCACTCGGAGGACGCCTCAGCGATCACGGCCTGAATCAGTGTTTCGCAGTGCCTTGCACGGAGGAGCGCGCCGCCTACATCTTCGAGCGGGCTCGGGCGCTGGTGGCGGCAACCGACAGCGAGCAGGCCGAATTCGCCAGCTATCTCATGCACTTCTTCGGAGTGTTGGACGCGGAAAAGGGCTGGACCAAGCAACTCCACCTGATGGCGCAGCGCAGCAACAACACGCGCCTCCTAGCCCAGCTCGGTCCCGACACGGGCTTCGACTCCATCGGCGACATGCCGCAGATCGACGCGCTCTCCCGCTACCTCGACGGGCTGGATCAGCAGGGCTCGCTGCCCAAGACCATCATCTACAACCTCAACCCCGCCTGGAACTACGCCTTCGCCACCATGGCCGGCAACTTCCAGGACGGCTCCGTGGCAGGCAAGATCCAATTCGGCAGCGGCTGGTGGTTCCTCGATCAGAAGGAAGCGATGGAGTGGCAGATGAACGCGCTCTCCAACTGCGGTCTACTTTCGCGATTCGTAGGCATGCTGACCGATTCGCGCAGCTTCATGTCCTACCCGCGCCACGAATACTTCCGCCGCACGCTCTGCAACCTGCTCGGCGAGGATATCGACAAAGGGCTACTGCCGCGCGACATGGGTCTGGTGGGCGCCATGGTGCGCGGCATCTGCTACGGCAATGCCAGAGACTACTTCGGGCTCAGCCTGTAGCGGCCGCGGCCCTAGATAAACGCGATCACGTCAATCTCAACCAACGAATTGCCCGGCAGGTCCAACGCGACGGTAGTGGTCCGCACCGGCGGTTCCGCGCCAAACCGGCCCTGGAAGACCTCGTTCATCGGCTTGTAGTCTTCCATCTTTTTCAGGAAGACGCTCGCTTTCAGCACCTTCTCCATGGAGGACCCGGCGTTGATCAGCTCCTTCTCGATGTCGTCGAGGACTGTCTTTGTGTGCGCCTTGATGTCGCCCTCGTAGTGGGCGCCCTTGCCGGCGATGAACAGCAGATTGCCATACGACACGGCTGAGTTGAACAGCGGCGTCTTGGCGGGCGGCGGCCCTTTGCGGTGGACCTTCTTCTTCGGTGCTTCCTGAGCGGAGACAGAGGCGGCGGCGGGCGCGGCGAGGACCGCGGCGCCGGCAAGGAATTTGCGACGGGAATCAGCCATGAACCTACTTTAGTTCAGGTGAGGTCGATGCGGCGCAGGTCGATCTTATCGCGCTGCCAGACACCCAGCCCCATCGCACCGCAGATCTCGACATGCTCGGGCTGCCGGCGGATGAAGGTGGAGAACTGATCCGGCAGATCCTCCGCAATCGGCTTTCGTCCGACGGCCACACGCTGTGCGTCCAGCACTTCCCAGCCGATGCGGTCCATGGCCACGGGATCGGTGGAGAAGTACATCGTCTTGTGCTCCCACACAAACTGAGGCTTGCCGCTGGGGCCGCCGTGGTACTGCCCCTTGATGCCGTCGCAGATATTGAGGACGGCCTTGTTGCGGATCACCGGGATCGACACCGCTGCCGGGATGAACGCGCCGCAGGCATTCAGAGTGGGCGTAGAGTGGCTCCGCGCCACGTTGTTGACCAGGCCGTGAGACAGGTTCTTCAACGCGATCGTGACGCCGGCGGATTGGTGATCCTTGATCAAGGCGACGTTGATGAGCTTGTTGATCTGCTTCGTGATGTAAAGCGCGGCGTACGATCGCCGGGCGGAGAGATCGGAGATGTCCTGGCCGGGCAGCACCAGCGCCATGTCCATGTAGTGATCGGGGTCATAGCCGGCGATGTCCTGCTGAGTGGCATTGTGGCGCTGGGTGGCGCTGGTCCAGCGGACGCCCTCGGGCAGCCATTTATCAAAGCCGGCGGCGAGGAACTCGGAGTGGTAACGATCGTAGACGACAATGTCCTTGGCGGGGATCCCGGCGGCGCGGAGGCCGTCGACGATTTCGTGCAGCACGGTGGGATCCGAGATGCAGCACGGCCGCCCCACGGGATTGAGCTTGATGCCCACCACGTCGCCGGGCTCGACAAACTGCCGCCACGCCGCGGCCCAATCGTCAGCGCCCGTCAATCCGGCCATCCCGCGATGCATCATCTGATGGACGGCGCTCTTCTGATAGACGCCGGCGGCGATGGAGTGGGGATGGTGGACGGAGATGACGCGGCCCGGATAGAGCCCGGGCATGCCAAGTTTGGTGCGTGGCAGCGTGGCGGCGGTTTGCGCGCCCAGGGCAAGTGAAGAAGCGGTGGCGCCGGCGGCGGCGCGAAGCCAGTCGCGGCGATGAATCCCAGATTGCATGCGAGTCCCTCTGTTCAGATGGTAACGCCGGGGGAGACATTGAGCCATCCCTGGCGCGGTGAGCGGACGCCGCCGACCTAGCCCAATGTAGTGAGGCAGGCCGAACCGGTCACCGGCCTAGCGCACCCAGGAGCACTTGAGAAGTGGTGGACGGGCACCAGTGCCGCTCGATGTACTCAACCACCAACTCCGTGCCCCGCTCGTGCGAGACCTGCGGGCGGTCCTGGGGGTCGTACATGGCATCGGTGAGGTCGCGGATCAGCACGCAGCGCACCCCCCAGCGCGTCATCTGCTTGATGGCGAACGTGCGATTGAGAATGCACATATTCGTGTGAACACCCATCACGAACAGATGCGCAATCCCGCGCAGCCTGAGTGCCGAAAAGACCTCTTCGCCCTTGTCGGAGATGAGATCGTCCGGCCCAACCATCAGGCCCGGATGCTGGCGCGACCAGGCCTTGTAGGATTTGTCGCCGGGCGTGTCGCAGCCGCCGTCGGAATCGTCAATGGGCAGCGGCGGAGCGGTGCGGTCCAGCGGCGGCGGAGGCTGCTGCCGGGGCAGGGCCAGCATCGCTCGACGCTGCGGAGCATCCGCATAGAAATCCATCGTGTCGGACGGTGCGTGAATGATGAGAACGCCTTTGGCCCGCGCCTTCTCCAGCAGCGGCCCGGCGCGGCGCACAATCTGCTCCACGCGCGGATTCGCTCCGCGGCACCAGTGCCGGTCCCACATATCGCAGAGAATCAACGCCGAGCGCTTCGGCTCAAACGTCTCGTTGAATTCCACGGGACCGTTGTCGTCGCGGCGGCGCAATAGCGCGAGAGAGGCGAGAAACTGGCGGCGTTGCATCACAGGGACTCCACTTTGCGGGCTTTGCTGTTCCATGTCATGCGGCGGCCCGTCTTGAGGCTGAGGTTCGCCATCTGCACCACGAGCGCCGCCTGGAAGCCCAGCGCAATCGGCGCCGATGGACGCTTCCGCGTGCGTACGCACTCCAGAAAGTTCTGCACGTGCAGATCCGTGGCGTAGCCGAATCCACGCTCAGATCGCTTCTCTGTCACCGGCTCCGCCTTCTCCGGCGAGATGATGCGGAGCTCCTCGCGGCCAATATCCATCCGCGCCTTTCTGCCGTCCAGATGGTTCATCTGATCCAGCCGCGAGGGGTAGCGCACCGTGGCGTAGTTGATGGTGAAGACGCCGATGAAGTCCTGCGGATACTCCGCCGTCACCACGACGCACTCCGGCGTGTTGCCGCTAACGGCATGAGGCCGCCCGGCCGCGGCGGTGACAGCCAGCGGGTAGCCTGCGTTCATCAGCATGTGGATGCCGTCATAAACGTGCGCACCCTGGTCCGCAACGATGCCGCCGGCAAATTCCGAGTAGAGCCGCCAGCGGCGGAAGAGATCGGGATCCTGCGGCCGCGGGCCGATAGGCCCCAGCCACTGCGCCCAGTCCAGCGGACCATCCAGCTTGGTGGTCCTGGCGCCGCCCAACTGCGTGTTGAGCCACCAGGAACGGATCATGTGGATGTCGCCCAGCGCTCCGCCGGCCACCAGCCGCGCGCCCTCCTGATAGAGATCGTAGCTGCGCCGCTGCATCCCCACCTGGATGATGTTGCGCGAACGCGCCTCGGCGTCCAGCAACTCCACGCCCTGCTCCGGTGTGTGGCACAGCGGCTTCTCCACATAGACATCTTTGCCGGCGGCGAGTGCATCGAGCACCATGCGGTGGTGCCAGTGCTCGGGTGTGGCAATCAGCACGGCGTCGATGGACTTGTCGTCCAGCATCTGCCGGTAGTCGCGCACGGCCTTGGGCGCGGCAGGCTGCCTCTTCGCGGCCGCGGAGAGAGCGTTCTCCAGGTTGGGCTCGTAGACATCGCAGATCGAAGCAACGGCCAGGTCCGGGTCTTTCTGAAAGACACCCATCACGAGCGTGCCCCGCCCGCCGCTGCCAATGACACCCAGGCGAATCTTGTTAGAAGGCGCGGCGGCCAGTGAGGAAAGCAGAAATGTGCGGCGGTTCAAGCCATGGGTACCCATGGTTGTGTAGTTTACTCCCGCCGGCGCCCGAGGCGGCAGAGGCCTACTTCTTCGTCTTGAACAGGTCTCCGATCTTCTTGCCCGCCTCGGTGAGGCTGCCGGCCGCCGGTACCGCGCCGGACATCGCCGAAACAGTGAGATTCGGGAAGTTCAGGCTGAACTGGCGGATGGATCGAACCTGCTGGCTCGGCAGGATTTCGAGCTGTTCGAGGCTGACATCGAACGTGTAGGAGGCACCGGTGGGCTGTCCGCTGTTGCGGCGGTAGACCTGAAACGCGGCGTTGCGGGTCTGACCGGGGGCGAGGACGAACTGGGGATCGGCGCTGTTCCGGGCCACGACGCCCATGCCGCTGACAGCCTGATCCGGTGTGATGGCGTACCGGTTGCCGAGGTTATCAACGGCGGCCGAGGAGTTGTAGGTGCTGGCCAGGATCAGCGGTTGATTCGTGAGGTTGCGGAAGCGCACGTTGAAGCGGAGGATGTGGTGGCGGCCGCCGTAGACGCTGCTGGAGATCTGCTGGACTTCGGCCAGAAACGTTCCGGCGTTGAAGCAGCGGGCGATGCCGGTGCAGGGATCCGGCCCGCTGACGATGACGGGCGCGGCGGCTATGGGCGTGGCTGCTACGGGCGAGGAGGCGCTGACTGGAGTAGCGGCGTTCACCGGCGCGGCGGCCGAAACCGGCGCCGCGGAGGAGACAGCGTTGGCGAGACCGCGGAAGCGCAGAGGATGCTCCGGGCCCATGCGGAACTGGCCACTCGGCAACGGCATCAGCTCACGAACCGTGAGCTCCATTTCGAAGTTGAGACCGAAGACCTCGCGGCCGGACCAGCCCCAGACCATCTCAAAACGGGCATCGCCCGATTCGTTCTGGCGGATGACGAACTTGGGATCCACCTGGCCGTTGGCAATGAGGCCGATGCCGCGGACGCTATCGGGTGCAGCCACCACGTAGCGGTTACCCTGATCGTCTGTGGTCACCCCGGAGCCGCTAACGTAGCCGAGGATGACGGGGCGGCCCAGCTTGTTCTGAAATCGAATGGAAGCGGTGGCGACCTTGGTGCGGCCGGCTGCGCTAGTGCGGAAATCAGTAATTGTGGCCGCGAAGGAGTTGCTCTCTGCGCACATGGGCTGGCCGCCGCAGAGCTGAGGCGTGGCGGCGACGGCTGGCTGCGCGGGCGCCGGTGCGGTCGCGGCGCCGGCGGCCGCGGGCGGGGCGGCGCCGGCGCAGAGCACCTCCCACTGCCCGGAGAGGGACATCCCTCCGAAGGTGTCCCATTCGGCGCGAGGCTTGCCCGTGCCGTAAACGACATCATCCCAACGCCGGATATTGCCGCCCAGGTCGCGCAACATGGGGCGGCCGCGGCCCGGGCCGCTGGGCCACACCCCGGCGTAGACATACTGTCCGCCATTCATGGAGGTGAGCCGGCCGGTGGAGCAGTTGGCCGTGGCGCGGTAAAACGGGCGTGCGCCGTCCCCACCCTGGGCCACCTCGTAGCGGACACAGCCCGGATCCCTGGGCTTGTTGCTGGCGCACCAGGCTTTGGCATCCTCGAGCGCCACCTTGGCCTCGGCGACGGCGGTGGCGGTGCCGATGCCGGTCTTGGCGGTGACGCGCGGATTGAGGCACTTGGCGCACACAGGGAGATATTCAACGGGCGCGCTCTGGGCGGCCGCGGGCAAGCACGCCAGCAGAAACACGAGGGACGAGCGGAGATGGAGATTTGTCATTGGAGTTTCCATTCAGACTGCGGCGGCCTGCGCTTTGGCGCGCAGCGTGTCGCTGTATTCAGAGAGGGCTGATTCGGCGGTGCCGATATTGGCGCGGATTCGCTTCCTGATGAAGAGGCCGAATAAAATGGCCGGGATGCCCACCACCGCACCGATGATGGTGAGGGACATGGCTATGCCGACGATGATGGGCGCGATGCCGAGGAGCTTCAGACTCCTGGACGGCGCGAGCAATTCTTCCTTGCGTGCATAGAGCACATCCGGATCGGAGGAACCGGTGGCCTTGAGGGCGCCGATCACCTGCTGTCTTTCGAGCTTTGCGATTGCCATGGAGTGGGCCTTTCTTGAGCAGGCGCGCAGTTGCATGGGCGCGGTCCGCGATGCTATCGTCGCGTTCATCGAACTGGGTCTGGGCTGCGAGAGGCGGCGACACTGGACATTACGCAGAGAGGAGGAGAAAACCGTCATCTCGCATGAAGATATTCCCTTGGAGGATGTAAACCCGCAGGAGCGGGCGGCGCTCGACCATCTGTTCAGCGTCACTTACGAGGAGCTGCGCCGGCTGGCATCGGCCGTGCGGCGGCGCGATCCGGCGGCCACGCTGAGCCCCACGACGCTCGTGAACGAGGCGTGGCTCAAGCTCGCCAGATCGCCGGCGGTGGCGCAGGCATCGGAGCTGCATTTCAAGCGGATTGCGGCGCGTGCGATGCGGCAGGTGCTGGTTGGCGCGGTCCGGCGTAGGAGCGCGTACAAGCGTGGCTCCGGTCCCGCCATGCGGGTGACGTTTGACGAATCGCTCGCCTGTGCGGAAGCCGGCGATGCGCAACTGCTCGAGTTGGATGCCGCGCTGGAGGAACTGGCGCGTATGAATCCCCGTCACGCGCTGATGGTGGAAAGCCGCTTTTTCGGAGGGCTGGAAGTGAGCGAAATCGCATTGCTACTGGAGGTTTCAGAGGCCACGATCCTCCGCGACTGGCGGGCGGCGCGCGCCTGGCTGGCCAAGCAGTTGGAACGCTGAAGCGATGGACGCCGGCCGTTGGGAAACAATCCAGAGCCTGTTCCATTCCGTCGCGGACCTGCCGGAGGCCGAGCGTGCTGCTGCGCTGCGGGCAAGTTGCGGCGGCGATCAGGATCTGATGGACGAAGTGCTCGGTATGCTGGCGGCAGACGGGCAGTCCGCGGCCTTGCTGGATGACGGAGTGGTGCCGCTGGCGGAGCGGGTGATGGGGGCCCCGGTGATTCCCCCCGAGGCGTATCAGGATGTCGGGCCGTATCAGATCCAGCGCGTGCTGGGCGAGGGCGGCATGGGCACGGTGTTCCTGGGCGTGCGGACGGACCTGGGCAGCGTGGCCGCCATCAAGATCCTGCGGGACGCCTGGATCTCACCGGCGAGACGGGAGCGCTTCTCACTGGAGCAGCGCACGCTGGCGCGGCTGGATCATCCGAACATCGCGCGCCTGCTCGACGCCGACACGCTGCCCGATGGCACGCCCTTCTTCGTGATGGAATATGTGGACGGCGAGCCGCTGGATGGAGACTACTGCGACCGGCACGGCTGCTCCCTCGCGCAGCGGCTGCGCCTGTTCCGTTCCGTCTGCGAGGCGGTGCAATTCGCGCATCAGCACGCCGTGATTCATCGGGACCTCAAACCGTCGAACATCCTCGTGACGGCCGATGGTGCGGTGAAGTTGCTGGATTTCGGCATCGCCAAGCACATGGGCGAGCTCGACGCGGTAGCGGACCTGACCAGGACGGGCCTGCGGCTGATGACGCCGGCCTATGCCTCGCCGGAGCAGATCCGCGGCGAGCGGGCGGCGCTCCACACGGACGTGTATTCGCTGGGCGTAGTGCTCTACCAGTTGCTGACCGGGCGGCTGCCTTTCGACGTGGGCGAGCAGAAGTCCCTGGAGGCGGCGCTGCAATTGGTGGAGCGCGATGCGGTGCGGCCGTCGCTGGTGGCACGGCGAGTGATGGACAAATCGCCGGGCGGGCGGAACCTGCTGGCAGCGAGCGCATCGGCGTGGGCGGACCTGGACGTGTTGTGTCTGACCGCGATGCATAAGGACCCGCGGAGGCGATATGGCTCGGCCGAAGCGCTGATCCGTGATATCGATCATTACCTGCGCGGTGAGCCGCTGGAGGCCAGGCCGGACACGTGGAGTTACCGGCTCGGCAAGTTCGTGCGGCGGCGCCGGCAGGCCGTCGCGGCGGGCGTGGCTGCTCTGGTGGCTGTGGCGGCGCTGGTGGTGTTCTTCACCATCCGGCTCACCACCGAACGGAACGCGGCGCTAGCGGAGGCCGCACGCACGCAGCGCATCCAACGGTTCATGATGAACCTGTTCCAGGGCGGAGACACGGAGGCTGGCCCGGCGAAGGACCTGCGGGTCGCGACTCTGATCGAACGCGGCGTGCAGGAGGCGCGCACGCTGGATCAGGATCCGGCGGTGCAGGCCGAGTTGTACCAGACTCTAGGCGAGATCTATCAGAAACTGGGCAGTCTGGACCAGGCCGACGGGCTGCTGACCTCCTCGCTGGAGAGGCGCCGTGCGATAGCGGGCGGCGATGGGCCGGGCGTGGCCGAGAGCCTGGTGGCGATGGGACTTCTGCGCGTGGATCAGGCCAAACTCGATGACGCGGAGCGGCTGGCGCGGGCGGGGCTCCAACTGAGCCGGAAGAACATGGGGGCGGATCACCCCGCGGTGGCCACCGCCACCGACGCGCTGGGCAAAGTGCTCGGGGAGCAGGGCAAATACGCTGAGGCGATTCCGGTGCTGGAGGAGGCGGTGCGGCTGAGATCGGCGCCCGGCGCCGCTGCCGCGGATCTGGCCAGCAGCCTCTATGAACTAGCGAACGTCTACTTCTATGCCGGGCGCTATCCGGAGGCCGAAGCGCTCAACCAGCGGGTGTTGGCGATCAGCAGGCGGATCTATGGCGAGCGGCATCCACGCGTGGCGGAGGCACTGGTCAATCTCGGCGCGATTCAACAGGACCTGGGCCACTATGCGGAGGCGGAGCGATTCCACCGGCAAGCGTTACCCATCACCCAGGCTTACTACGGAGCGGATCACTACCGCACTGCCTCCAACATCACGATGGTGGCGCGGGCGCTGGTGTTCCAGAAGCGGCTGGAGGAGGCGGTAGCCCTGTTGCAGCAGGCGCTGGCGATCCAGCAGCGCGTATTCGGAAAGTCCCATCCGCGCGTAGCTTCGGCGCTGAATGAGCTGGGTAACGTGGCCGTGGCGCGACGCCAGTTTGACGAGGCCAAGATAGCGTTTCGCCGGATGGCGGAGATCTACCGCGACGTGTACGCGGGCAAACACTATCTGATTGGCACCGCGGTCTCCAATCTCGGCAGCGCTTATATGGCGGAGAAGAATTGGGTGCAGGCCGAGGGGCTGTTCCGCGAAGCGCTGGCAATGTTCGAGCAGACGCTAGCGCCAGATCATCTGAACATCGCCATCGCCCGGATCAAGTTGGGGCGGACGTTGCTGAGGCAGAAGCGGTATGGGGAGGCTGAGATGGCCACTGGCGCCGGGTACCGGATTCTAACGCGGCAGACAAGCCCAGCCGTGAGCTGGTTGAACTCCGCGCGGACCGACCTGGCGGAGGCATACGACGCGCTGCGGCAACCGGAGAAGGCGGCGGCGTTCCGGAAAGAGCTCGCGCAGATCCAGGCGCAGAAGTAGCCGCACGGCGCCCTTGACTCCGGCAAAATTCCGGGCAAGATACGAATTGTCAGGACTCGTCGCAGGGAAAGGAGCGCGATGACAATGCGAGCTGTGGAGCGTGTGTGCCTGGATCAGGCGGAGCTAAGGGCGATGACGGACACGCAGTTGGCCCAGTTGGGCGTCCGCATGAACAGACGGCCGGAGACGGTTTTGGAGTGCATGGCCTGCGGCCAGAAGTGGTCGCCGGTAATCGACAGCAGTGGCAAGCTGCCCTTCGATTACTGGATCTGCCCGGCGCGCTGCAATTGCCACTAAGCGCCAGCGCGGGCACTTTGCGAGAATGGGATTCCGCGAGAATCAGCACTATGAATCCCCTGCCGCCACCCGTGCCATACCTCACCGCCGCGCTCGTTCTCATTGCGGCCTTTTGTGATCTGCGCAGCCGTACCATCCCGAACTGGCTGACTCTGGGCGGCATCGTTGTCGGCTTGGCCATCCACCCTTACCTCACCGGCTGGAGCGGCCTGCAATTCTCCGCCACAGGTCTGGGCCTGGCCGCGCTGATGTTCCTCCCGATGTTCATGATGCGCTGGCTGGGCGGCGGCGACGTCAAGTTGATGGCCGCCGTCGGCGCGCTCACGGGCGCCACCAATCTCATTGTGATCTTCATCTTCGACGCCCTTCTGGGCGGCGCCGTCGCGCTCATCGCCGTCATCACTCGTGGCCGCTCCCGCCGCACCATCCACAACATCGGCCGCATCGTCTCGGCACTGCTCCACGGCAAGGCGCCCCACCAGGTTTCGCCGGAATTGGAAGCGGGCAGCGAGGAATCCATGGGCATGCCCCGCGCCGCCACTATCGCCGCCGCCACGCTCTTCATCCTGTGGGTCGCCACCTTGCCCGCGCCAACGCGCTAACCTAACCGTCATGCGGCTCGGCATCGATTTCGGCACTACCCGCGTTGTCGCCGCCGCGGCCGATCGCGGCAACTACCCCGTCGTCTGCTTCGAATCTGCCGACGGCGCAGTCCGCGATTGGATCCCGCCGCTGATCGCCACGGGCGAGGACGGCCGGCGGCTCTACGGCTGGGCGGCCTGGCACGCTCTCGGCGCCGGCGGCGCCACTGTGATCCGCTCCATCAAACGCGTCCTCGGCGATGCCGGGCCAGCCACGCTGATCGATCTCGGCCCCATCGCGCTGCCGCTTAGCCAGATACTCGGCGAGCTCGCCGCCCACATCCGCCAGGAGCTCCAGACCTATACCGGCGCCGAACCCGTCGAGATTCTCCTCGGCGTGCCCGCCAACGCCAACTCCAACCAGCGCTTCCTCACCCTGGAGGCGTTCCATGCCGCCGGATTCGACGTGCTCGGCCTCCTCAATGAGCCCTCTGCCGCCAGCATCGAATACGCCCACCGCCTCCAGGATCTCGACACCGCTCCGCCAGAGCTGATCCTGGTCTACGACCTCGGCGGCGGCACCTTCGATGCCTCGCTCGTCAGCCACACCGATGGCGGCTACACCGTGACGGCCACCGAGAGTATCGCCACCCTCGGCGGTGACGACTTCGACGAGCTCCTCGCCTCTCTCGCCCTGGCCCATGCCGGCCTCGCCGAATCGCGCCACGCTCTGACGCAGGCCGAGGAGTTCCTCCTCCTCGAAGAATGCCGCGAAAAGAAGGAGGCCCTGCACCCCAACACGCGGCGCATCCTCATTGATCTCGACCGCGTCCGAGCCGGCTGGCCCCAGACCGCCGTGCCCGTCGCCGAGTTCTACGAGCACTGCCAGCCGCTGGTGGACGAGACCCTCGACGTCACCGATTCCCTTCTTGCCACCCTGCCCGAATCCGCGCAGATCGCCCTCTACGTCACCGGCGGCGCCAGCGAACTGCCGCTCATCGGCCGGCTCCTCCGCGAGCGCTTCGGACGCCGCGTCAAGCGCTCCGCCTACACCCGCGCGGCCACCGCCATCGGCCTCGCCATTCAGGCCGCCGGACATTCCAGCTACCAGTTGCGCGAGCGCTTCACCCGCCACTTCGGCGTATGGCGCGAAGCCGAGGGCGGCCGCCTGATGATTTTCGATCCGTTGTTTGAACGCGGCATGCAACTGCCGGCGCCCGATAAGCCTCCGCTCACTCGCACCCGCACGTATTCACCCGTCCACAACATCGGCCACTTCCGCTACCTGGAGTGTTCGCATCGCGGCGACGCCGGTGAGCCCACCGGCGATGTCTCCGCCTGGGACGAGATCCGCTTTCCCTTCGATCCTGCCCTCGCCGCGGTGGAGGATCTCTCCGCCACGCCGGTCACGCACAGCGATGCCGCCGCCGGCCAGTTGATCGAAGAACGCTATACGGCCGATTCCAGCGGCGCAGTCCGCGTCACCATCTCCAACCGCACCGCCGGCTACCAGCGCGTATACCGCCTCGCCCGCTGGGCGGCCGACGAGACGGCCCAACCCATGCGCCCGCGCCGCACCGCGCGCCACCGCTCCGCAAAACGATCATGAACCTGAAACCATCACTCGATTGGCTGCTGATCTTCGTGCCGGCCGCGGCTATCGTCCACTACACGCAGCCGGATCAGCACGTCGCCATCTTTGTCCTGGCCGCACTCGCCATCGTCCCGCTGGCGGGTTGGATGGGCCACGCCACCGAGCATCTCGCCGAGCATACCGGCGAGGGCGTGGGCGGGCTGCTGAACGCCACTTTCGGCAACGCAGCCGAGCTGATCATCGCCCTCGCAGCCTTGCAGAAGGGGCTCTACGATGTGGTGAAGGCTTCGCTCACGGGCTCCATCATCGGAAACATCCTGCTGGTCGCCGGGCTCTCTATCTTCGCGGGCGGCATCAAGTATCCAATTCAGATCTTCCAGGCCGTCGCCGCACGGACGCAATCGACGCTGCTCACGCTGGGCGGCATCGCGCTGATCGTGCCCGCGATGTTCCACCACCTCGCCGGCGTCGGGCCCATGGGGCACAAGCTCGAGGTCGACCTCAGCCTGGAGATCTCGCTGGTGCTGCTGGCTGTGTATGCCGGCCATCTGGTCTTTTCGCTCATCACGCACAAGAAGTTGTTCACGGGCCTGCCCTCCAGCTCGGAAACAGAACGCCCCAGTGATCATGCGCCCAAATGGAGCATCACGAAGTCCGTCTCCGTCCTGGCTGTCGCCACCGGCTTCATCGCGTGGATGAGCGAGATCCTGGTCGGCAGCGTCGAGCAGGCGGCACATAGCTTCGGCATGACCAGCCTGTTTGTCGGCGTCATCGTAGTTGCCATCATCGGCAACGCTGCCGAGCACTCCACTGCGATCGTCATGGCAATGAAGAACCGCATGGATCTCAGCCTGTCCATCGCCATCGGATCCAGCATCCAGATCGTACTGTTTGTGGCACCGCTGCTCATCATCCTCAGCTATTTCATCGGACCGAAGCCGATGGACTTGGTATTCTCGCCAGCCGAAGTGGTGGCCGTGGTGCTGGCCGTCTTGATCGTCGGCGAGATCGCAGCTGACGGCGAGTCGAACTGGATGGAAGGCGCCATGCTGCTCGCCGTCTACCTCATTCTCGGAATGTGTTTTTACTTTTTGCCGGAGGCGGCCGCCCATGCAAGCGCTACTGGACCAGTTGTCCCAGTCCCGGGTCATTGATCTCGCACAGCCGTGGTTCGTGGGCATGCCCCACTGGCCCGCCCATCCGCCCTTTGCCATGGCGCTCACCAAGGCGCACGGCGATTTCGTCCTGCCCGGCGGCGTGTCGAGCTCCGCCGAGCTGATCGCCCTCGGCACCCACGTCGGAACTCACATCGACGGTCTCGGACATTTCTCCTGCAACGGTGTCCTGCACCGCGGGCAGTCTCTCGCCGAGGTGGGCATCGATCTCGTCCCGCCCATCGTGCGGCGCGGCGTGTTCTTTGATGTTCCCCGCGACACGGAAGACGGCGTCATCACGGCCGCGGATCTGCAAGCGGCACAGCGCGCCGCAGTTTGCGCCGGCGACGTCGTATTGATCCGCACCGGCTGGGGCCGCCGCTGGCAGGACGCCCGCGCCTTCGTCAATGAGCAGCGCCAGCCCGGCATCACCCTGGAGGCCGCCCAGTGGCTCTCCACGCAAGGCGTCTACGCCATCGGCGCCGATAACGTCGCGCTGGAGCGCATCCCCTCGCCGGTCATGGAGGTCCACGTCCACCTCCTGGTCGAGCACGGCATCCACATCATCGAGTGCCTGAATCTGGAGCAGCTCGCCGCCGAAGCGCTCCACGAGTTCGCCTTCGTAGCCGCGCCGCTCAAGATCACCGGCGCCACCGGCTCACCCCTCCGCCCCTTCGCACTAGTGAAACAATAGGGACCATGTCCCACGAGTTTCAAGGTAAAACCGCGCTCGTCACCGGCGCGTCCCGCGGCATCGGCGCCGCCACCGCCATTGCACTGGCCCAGGCCGGCTGCGCCAGGATTCTTGTCCACTACGGCTCGTACAAGGCAGGAGCGGAAGAGGTTGCCGCCGCCGTCCGCGCCGCGGGCGCCGAGGCCATCGTCCTGCCCGGCGAGCTGGCCACAGAGGATGGCATCCAGACGTTTCTCACCACGCTGGCGCCCTTCGCCACATCCATCGACATCCTCGTCAATAACGCGGGTTCGCTGCTGCAGCGCGCCAAGCTGGCCGAAACCACCTTCGATCTGTACAACCGCGTCATGGACCTCAATGCCAAGAGCACGTGGTTCATCGCCCAGGCCGTTGCCTCGCACATGACCACACGCGGCGGCGGCGTCATCGTCAACCTCAGCTCCATCGCCGCGCGCAACGGCGGCGGCCCCGGCGCCACGCTCTATGCCTCATCCAAAGCCGCCGTGGCCTGCATGACCAAGGGCATGGCGAAGGAACTGGCGCCATTTGGCGTGCGCGTCAATGCCATCAGTCCCGGCACGGTGGATAACGACTTTCACGCGAAGTTCTCCACGCGCGAGATTCTCGACAACGTGGTGAAACTCACGCCCCAGGGCCGCCTGTCTTCCAACGAGGACATGGCCGCCGTCGTAGTTTTCCTCTGCTCCGACTCCGCCGCCAACATCATCGGCCAGACCATTGAGATCAATGGCGGCATGTGGATGGTGTAAACACCCTATAAGGTCTTTTTCAGTCATGCGCAGTGCGGGTGCGCCGATGAGCCCCGCATATGCATTTACAGCGGGTCTTCTCGGCACTCCTTCTCATCGTCGTGGCAGGTCCGCTCGCCGCACAGACGGACGGGCCGCGCCTGCGGCTCCGGTCCGGGCCGGTGCCGGAGAATCTCCTGCACGCCGAGCCTTCCAGGGCGCGCGCGCTCCGGCTTGCCCAGCCAAACTCTGTGAATCCTGGCCGCGGCCACCTGATCCTCCAGTTCGCCGAGGCGCCCGGCGAGAGCGTCCGTCAGGCTTTGGAGTCGCGCCGGTTTTCCGTGCTGGCCTACGTGCCGGACAATGCGCTTCTCGTCACCGCGCCATCGGAGGAGGATCTCGAAACACCGCTCGCCGGCTTGGACGTCGTCTACGCGGGCGCGCTGACGGTGGAGAACAAGCTCAGTGGGCTCTTTGACCGCGGTTCCTCCAGAACGCTCTGGAGCGCCGTCGTGGAACTGCATCCTGACGTGGCGGCTTCCGATGGACGGCAGATCGCTGCAGCCGAGGGGCTCACCCTCCTCGATAACCCGGACTTACCGTCGCACTCCCTGCTCCTGCGCGGCTCCGTGCAGCAATTCGAATCGCTCGCCTCACACGATGAGGTGGGCCGCATCTACCCGGCATCCAGCAGCTTGCTCGAAGGCCGGCCCACCGCGGCGTGCCTGGGCGGCACGATCGATCTGAACGCTGCCCAGCCGGCTGCGGCCTACCTGGCCTCCAGTTTCGGCGATGGCTGGGATGGCCCAGGCCTCGGCGCGGCGTTTCTCAACTTCAACATCGGCCGGCTGCCCCCCGTCCTCGACCCTTCACTGTCCCGCGCGGAGATCGTGCGCGCCATCCTGGCTTGGTCGGCCGTCGCCAAAGTATCGTTCGCAGAGTCCTCGCTGGCCAGGCAGAATCGCCAGATCGACATCTCTTTCGTAGACCGCGCCCACGGCGACGGCCTGGATCTCGACGGCCGCGGCGGCGTCCTCGCCCATACCTTCTACCCGCCGCCCAACTCCGAACCCATCGCCGGCGATCTCCATTTCGACATCGAAGAACAGTGGCTCATCGGCAACGATGTCGATGTCTTCTCCGTTGCTCTCCATGAAGTCGGACATGCGCTCGGCCTGGGCCACAGCGACGATCCCGACGCGGTGATGTATCCCTACTACCGCCGCGCTACCATGCTGCATGCGCCCGATGTTGTGGAGATCAGAAAGCTCTATGCCTCCACCACGGAGACTCCGGCTTCACCCGCAACACCGCCTCCGCCCGCCGCTCCCACCCACCCACGCCACCCACGCCCGCCCCGGCGCCCAGCCCCACACCAGCAAGCGACACCAAGCCGCCCCAACTGGTCATTACCACTCCGGCCATCTCCGCCATCACGACCAAAAGCGCTACCTACTCCGTCCGCGGCCGCGCCACGGACAATGTACAGGTCACCAGCATCGCCTGGTCCAACACCAACGGACGTTCCGGCCAAGCCCTGGGCCTGAGCTCCTTCGCCACCACCGCTATCCCCTTGGCCATGGGACAGAACCGCGTCGGCATCTCAGCCAGCGACGCCGCCGGAAACACCACCTGGCGCTACATCACCATCACGCGCCGTTAGGCTAGGTCCAGCAACTTCTCCATCTTCGAGCCCGCGCGCACAATTGTCTGATTGCGCTCCGGCCCTGTCGAGACACAGCCAACCTCAACGCCCGTCTTCGCTTCCAGATACGCGATGTAGTCCTGCGCCTGTCGCGGCAGCGCTTCGTAGCTCGTCACTCCGGCCGTGGGCGAGTCCGGCCAGCCCGGCACCATCTCGTACACCGCCTCCACCTTCTCCATCAGCGCGTTCTCCGCCGGCATCTCGTCCGTCACTTCGCCATGCACCCGGTAGCCCGTGCACACCTTGATCTCTTCCAGACCGTCCAGAACGTCCAGCTTCGTGATGATCAGAGAATCAAACCCGTTCACCATCGCCGTATACCGCAGCAGCGGCACGTCAAACCAACCGCAACGCCGCGGCCGCCCCGTCACAGACCCGAACTCCCGCCCCGCCTGCCGGATGCGCTCGCCGGCTTCCGTGAAATCCTCCGACGGAAACGGCCCGGCGCCCACTCGCGTGATATACGCCTTCGAGACGCCCAGGATCCCGTCGATCTTCGTCGGCGCAACGCCCGTGCCGGTGCACGCCCCGCCCGCCGCCGCGCTGGAGCTCGTCACAAAGGGGTAGGTGCCGTGATCGATGTCCAGCATCGTCCCCTGCGCCCCCTCAAACATCACCCGCTGCCCTCGGCCGATCGCATCGTTCAACAGCTTCGCCGTGTCGCACACCAGCGGCCGGATGCGCTCCGCCATCTGCTTGTACAGCGCCCGGATCTCTTCCAGGTGCAGATCGTTGGCAATGCCAAACGCCTTCGCCGTGGTGGCCTTGTCCTCGGCCAGCATGTCGTAGAGCGCGTCAAAGATCGGCGTGTTCAGCAGATCGCCCATGCGGATCCCGCGCCGGCCGATCTTGTCCTCGTAGCACGGCCCGATGCCGCGCGACGTGGTCCCGATCGCCTGCCGGTCCTCCCGCGCCTCGCTGACCTTCTCCACCATCCGGTGGAATGGAAAGATCACGTGGCAGCGGTTGGAGATGGCGATCTGGCCGCGCACGTCCACGCCCGCTTTCTCCAGCATCGCGATCTCTTCCAGCAGCGCCAGCGGATCCACGACAACGCCGTTGCCGATCACCACCTTCACCCCGGGATGCAGCACACCGCTCGGGATCAGCTTCAGTACAAAGCGCTGGTCCTTCACGATCACCGTATGCCCGGCGTTGTGCCCGCCTTGATAGCGCGCCACTACGTCAAACTTCTCTGAGAACAGGTCAACGATCTTGCCCTTGCCCTCATCGCCCCATTGCGAGCCCAAAACAATCAGATTGCTCATCGAGTTATGCCCAAACCCGCTATTGTATCGCAGCGCTCCATAGCCAAAACAGGTGGCCCTCATGCTACGCTCGTTTTTGTGATGCTGTTGTGCGATGTTTTTCTCTCCCAGGGCGAGAGCGGGTTCAGCGATCTGTTGCGCCGGATCTCTTTCAGCCGGCTCAGGACCTACCAGATCTATGAGCATATTAAGCTCCGGACCCGCCTCACCAAGCTGAACGGCGAAAGCCTTCGGAAGTATGGCTACAAGCTGTGGGAGCGTCTCGAGGCCCGCGACGAGGACCTCGCCACGGATCTCTCCCAGGCCATTCTCGTCTCTCAGTTGGAGATGATCATCGCCGTGCTCGATTTTCTCGGCATCCCCCACCAGGACGGCTTCTTCGCCAAGGACGCCGACATCAGCGCCCACCTCACCGAGGGCTGGCAACAACGCGTCGTGGATCAGTTCAAGGATGCCTACCCGGTCAGCGTCCTCGTCTTCTACGTCAACCACCTGGGTGTCGAGACGGCCCAAGCCGAGACCCTGTTCACCCCCGCCGCTTAACGCGCGCCGCTGATCTGGTAGAGCCGCCGCGCCGTGCCTGGCAGCGCCGCCACAGGCCGCAGCCCCGGCAGCGCCGCCAGATCCTCTTCGGCCAGTAGCAGATCGCCCGGGCGGCCCACACGCTCAATCTCTTTCGCCGTGCACACCGTCCGCACGTCCCAGCGCAAAATCGTCTCCAGCCGCGCCGGCGCCAGCGGGTCGGCGCCCCCTCCGTGCGCGCAACCCCGCAGCAACCCGTCCGACGGATCAACCGCCGGCCGCAGCTCCCAGGCCGCCGCATTGGAAACGACAAGCACCCTCGCCCCGTACCCCGCTCCGTGCGCGTGCAGCCAGCGCAGGCTCTCGCTCTCGCGCTCCATCGAGAGCTCCGCGTGCCGTCCGCCGAATATGGCCGTCGAGGCCAGCGCGCCGCTGTGACAAACCAGGATGAACACGCCGAACGCCACCGTGGCCCGCCGCGCCCCCGCCAATAGGCAGACCGCAGCGCCCAGCGCAAATACGCCAAGCGAGCTCACCACCAGCACCGTCTTCGCCTGAGACGCCAGCGCGGGCACAAACCACCCGCTCAGCGCGAAGGCCCAGGGTGTTTCAAAGGCTGTGAACTCCGCGGCATTCCTCCACGTCAGCCCCAGCAGAAACACGAACGGCACTCCCACAAACCAGTACCGCCAACGCCACGGACCGTCCGCCTGCAAGTCAACAAATCCGCGCGTGGCGAGTATCGCCACTACTGGAAACGAAAAGCTCATCAGCCGCTCCCGCACGAAGCCTGCCAGCCCCCCGTCGTACACTCCGATCCACCCGATCTGAACCGCAAAGAGGATCCCGTAGAAAAGCACAACCGGCCGCTCCGTCTGCCACCGGCGCCCCAAAAAGTAGACAGCCGGAACCACACATAAAAACCCGGACGCCAGAAAGAAATCAAACGCGTACGCCACGAAGAGCGGCAGTGAAAATGGGAGATCCGCCGACTCCCGCGCCGCACTGCCATATAGCCCTAACGCGTTGCCGCCGTGCGCCGTCTTGTAGAGGAGCCACGCTCCTTGCGTCACGCAGAGGATCGCCAGCGCTGGCACGATCATCCGTACAATTGCTCCTCGCCGCGCCTCACCCGCCGCCTTCACGGCACAAGCCACCACCATCGGGATCACCAGCAGCGCCGAGTTCACTTTGTTCCACATCAGCAGGCTCAACACAATGCCCAACCAAACTCCACCCGAAAGCGTGGGCGCGCGGAGCCACCGGTGCGCCAGAAGACACCCCCACAGCCACAACGGATACTGCAAGACCTCCGTCATATAGATGGCGCAGAAAAAGGTATGCGGCAACAGCCCCGCGGCCGCGCCCAGCACCACAGAAACCCCGAATGGAAGCCCCACCTCCCGCGCCAGCAGGTACGCCGGAAACACCACCAACCCAATCACGATGCACTGCCACACAAACGCCGGCCACATGGGATCAGCACTCTGCGCGATGGTCGCCGAAAGGAACGCCGGATAGAGAGGCGGGTTGGTGGAGTTGAATTGCCCCCGCACCATGTATCCCTGCCCGCCCGCAATGTTCTGGGCCGTCACCACATACTGCACCGCGTCCGTGACGAAGTACGGAAACTCATACGTCTTCCGGAACGCCACAATGTGCCCCAGCACGATCGCGACATACACCAGCGCAATCACCAGATACCGCCGCGCCGGGCTCATTCCGCCATCCGCGCCGCCAGGCCGCACAGCCGCCGTGGATGGCATTTTCCGCTTCATAGGGAAAGCCTAGCAGACACGCCATTCCGCACTTCGCAAATTGTTATCCTTTGGGCGATGACGGTCATCGAAGCGATTCAGCAAGGCGACCTCTCAGCCCTCAAGCTGGCCATCGCCACGAATCCCGCCTGCGTGAACGATCGCGATCCAAGCGGCATCCCTGCCCTCCTGCTCGCCCTCTACTACCGCCGCGCCGATTGCGTGCACCGCCTCCTAGACGCCGGCGCCGGCATCGACTTCCATCTCGCCTGTGCCCTCAACCGCCCCGACGTCGCCGCCCGCTTCCTCGACGCCGACCCCACGCTCCTCTCAGCCTTCACCCCCGACGGCTGGACCGGCCTCCATCTGGCGGCCTTCTTCGGCGCCGAAGACGCCGCCCGCCTCCTACTCTCGCGGGGCGCCAACCCCGCCCTCCGCTCTGAAAACCAAATGGCCAACCTCCCCATCCACAGCGCCGCCGCTTCCCGCCAGGCCCACATCGTCGAGATGCTCCTGGCAGCCGGCAGCCCCGCCAATGACAAGCAGCACGGCGGCTACACCCCCATGGATGCCGCCCTCCAGAACAACGATCAGGCCACCATCGATATCCTGCTCCGCCACGCCGCCAAACCGCGCGTCCAATAGCCGCTGCGCCCCTCGCGCGTTACACTGGAAGTTCCACCTTCATATGCTCGATTCTCAGCTTTCCGAACTCGAATCGCGCGCCGTCTCTCTCATCGACAGCGCCCCGGACTCCGACGCCCTCGAAAAAGCCCGCGTCGAGTTTCTCGGCCGCAAGGGCTCGCTCGCCACCATCGGCAAGGATATGGGCAAGCTCGCCGCCGAGGACCGCGGCCGCATCGGCAAGCTCCTCAACGCCGTGAAGCAGAACCTCGAGGCGCGCTACGAGTCGCGCCAGGCCGCCTTCCAGCTCGGCGCGCTCAACTCCCGCCTCGCCGCCGAATGGCTCGATCTCACCATGCCCGCCCCCGGCGCCCGGCCCGGCTCGCTCCACCCCCTCACGCTCATTCAGCGCGAGTTGGAAGAGCTCTTCACCTCGCTCGGCTTCGCCGTCGTCGATGGCCCCGAAGTGGAAACCGAGTGGTACAACTTCGACGCCCTCAACATCCCGCCCACTCACCCCGCGCGCGACGCACAAGACACCTTCTGGCTTAGCGACGGCTCCCTGCTGCGCACCCACACCTCCCCTGTCCAGGTCCGCGCCATGGAGAAGTTCGGCGCGCCCCTGCGCATCATCGCGCCCGGCCGCGTCTTCCGCAACGAGGAGGTGGACGCCAGCCACGAGCACACCTTCTATCAACTCGAAGGTATGATGATCGATCGCGATGTCAGCATCGCCCACATGCTCTACTTCATGAAGTCGCTGCTCACGGCGATCTTTCATCGCGAGGCCACCGTTCGCCTCCGCCCCGGCTTCTTCCCCTTTGTCGAGCCGGGCTTTGAGCTCGATATCCAGTGCCTCATCTGCGGCGGATCAGGCTGCCCGGTCTGCAAACACAGCGGCTGGGTGGAACTGCTCCCCTGCGGCCTCGTGCATCCCAACGTGCTGCGCTCCGGCGGCATTGACCCCGACCAATGGAACGGCTTCGCTTTCGGCCTCGGCCTCACGCGGCTCGTCATGATGCGCTACGCCATCGACGACATCCGCCACCTCGCCGCCGGCGATCTTCGTTTCCTGCAACAGTTCTGAAGGATCATCTCCCGTGAAGTTCTCCTATAACTGGATTCGCGAGCTTGTCCCCGGTCTCGACGCCACGCCGGATTCGCTGATGAAGCTCATCACCATGAAGACCGCCGAGTGCGAAGGCGTCGAAGAATACGCCCCGTGGCTCAGCCAGGTTGTCACCGCGCGCGTGCTCTCCGTGGAGCCCATCGAAGGCAGCCACAACGTCAAGGCCAGCATCGACGCCGGCCCAACCCACGGCATCAAAACCGTGGTCTGCGGCGCCCCCAACTGCCGCGCCGGCATCCTCACCGCCTACGTCCCCGATGGCGTCACCGTGGCCAACGGCAAAGTGATCCGCAAGGCCGTCGTCTCCGGCATCGAGAGCGATGGCATGCTCGCCTCAGGCGACGAACTCGGACTGAATCGCGATCATGACGGCATCCTCGAGCTCACCGGCGTGGAACCCGGTTTGGACCCTGGCGCGGCCATTCCCCGATGCCCGCCCGACGCCGTCATCGAGGTAGACAACAAGAGCCTCACCCATCGTCCCGACCTCTGGGGCCACCACGGCATGGCGCGCGAAGTTTCCGCCATCACGGGCCACACCCTCCGCGAGCCCGCCGATCTCGCCCTCATCCCGGACGCCCCGCCCGCCTGGCATGTCGACATCCAGGATTTCGAGCTCTGCCCTCGCTACTCCGCGCTGGTATTCGAGAACGTGAAGGTCGGCCCGTCGCCGCTCTGGCTCCAGGAGCGCCTCGAAGCCGTCGGCCTCAACCCCATCTCCAACGTCGTCGACGTGACGAACTTCATCATGGCCGAGCTCGCCCAGCCCATGCACGCCTTCGATGCGGATTGGCTCCAGGGCGACACCATCATTGTTCGCCGCGCCGCCGAGGACGAGATCTTCCACGCGCTCAACGGAGAAGAGTACAAGCTCACCACGTCCAATCTGGTCATCGCCGACGCCCGCGGCGCTGTCGCCCTGGCCGGCATCATCGGCGGCGCTGGCTCCGCCATCAACGCCAGCACCACACGCATCGTCCTCGAATCCGCCAACTTCCTCGCCGCCAACATCCGCAAGACCTCCGCCGCCCGCAAGCTCCGCACAGACGCCTCCATGCGCTTCGAGAAAGCGCAGGACCCCATCAACACGGTCCGCGCCCTCGCCCGCGCCGTCGAGCTCTTGCGCGAGGTCTGCCCCGGCATCACCCTCGCCGGCGGCCTCGTCGATAGCTGGCAGCCCGCGCCCGCGCCGGCGCCCATCGAGCTGCCCATGGAGTGGCTGATCCGCAAACTCGGCCGCGCCATCGAGCCCTCGGAAGTGCGCCAGATCCTGGAATCGCTCCAGTTCATCGTCACCGAACCCGCGCCCGGCACCTTCTCCGTTTCCGTCCCGTCCTGGCGCGCCACCAAGGACGTCACCATCAAGGATGACCTCCTCGAAGAGGTCGGCCGCATCATCGGCTACGCCACCATCCCGCCCCAGGCGCCCATGCAGCCGGTCAAGCAGCCCTGGGTCAACCAGGAGCGCCTGTTCCACCACAAACTGCGCGAAGCCTGCGCCGCGCAGGGCTTCACCGAAAGCTACAACTACTCGTTCATCAGCGAAGAGATGGCGCTCCGCTTCGGCTTCGCGCCAGACGCCCACCTCCGCGTCGATAACCCCATCTCCATCGAGCAGGGCCTCATGCGCACCAGCCTGCTGCCCGGCCTGCACAAGAACATTCTCGACAACGCGCGTTTCAGCCCCGAGTTCCGCCTCTTCGAGATCGGCAACGAGATTCATAAGCGCCCGGGCTCGCTCCCCAGCGAGATCCCTCACCTGATGGCCGCGCTCTACACCAAAACCGACGGCCACGCCGCGCTGCTCGAAATCAAGCGCCTGGCCGAGTGCCTCATGCCCGGCTGCACCGTGGCGCCAGCCGAGGCCACGCCCTACGAGCATCCCGCCCGCACCGCCGTCGTCTCCTGGCGCGGCGTTCAGCTCGGCCGCATCTTCGAGCTCCACCCCTCACTCACTGAGGCCGGCCGCGCCGCCATCCTCGATGTCGATCTCCGCCAGATGTTCGATCTCGGCCCCGAGGTCCGCAAGTACACGCCCCTGCGCCGCTTCCCCTCCAGCGACTTCGATCTCTCCGTCGTCGCCGGCCTCCGCGACCTCTGCGGCGACATCGCCACCGGCATTCGCCAGGCCGCCGGCCCGTCCTGCGAAAAGGTCGCTTTCCTCTACGCCTATCAGGGCAAGCCCCTGCCCGATGACAAGCAGAGCCTCAGCTTCCGCGTCACCGTCTCCGCCGCAGATCACACCCTCGCCAACGACGAGCTGACGGCGCTACGCGGCGCCATCATCGAGTCGCTGAAATCGAAGGGCTTCGAACTGCGCGCCTGAGCTACTGCAACGTCAATACCGTCACCGAGCTCGCCGCCTGCGGCGTCCGGTACACGCGCTGCGTCGCCTTCACGTAGTCCTCTGACTTCGCTTCATTGATCCGCATGAACTTCTGCGGATTCCGGTCCGCCAGCGGATACCAACTGCTCTGCACCTGCACCATGATCCGGTGCCCCCGCCGGAACGAGTGCATCACGTCCGGCAGCTCAAACTCCACCTTCTCCATGCGGCCCGGCACAAAGGCCTCCGGCTTATCAAAACCCTTGCGGAACTTGCCGCGGAATGGCTCGCCGCGCACCAGCATCTGGTAGCCGCCCATCGTCGCCCCGGCATCGCCCGGGAACACATCCACCAGCTTCACCACCCAGTCTGAATCCGTGCCCGTCGTGGAAACATACAGCGTAGCCTTCAGCGGACCCGCGATGCGGAAATCCTCCTCCAGAGGCTCGGTCTCATACACCAGCACGTCCGGCCGGCCCGCGGCAAACCGCTGATCGTCGGTCATGTAGTTGTAGTCCATCCGGTTCGTGATGTACGGGGTGAACGGCACCGGCTTCTTGGGATCACTCAGGTACTCGTCAAATCCATCCGCGCCGGCCACAGGCGCATTCAGGTCCAGCTTGCCTGCCGGATGAAAATACAGTGTCTTCGCCTTGGCGGCCTTCGGCGGCCACGCGTCGAACTTGTTCCACTCGTTTCGCCCTGTCTCGAAAACGTACGCCTCCGGCAGCTTCGCGCCCTCGCCCTTGCCCTTCAGATAGAAGAGGAAGAACGGATACTCAATCTCGTCCTGATAGAACTTCGACGTATTCTGTCCAAAGTTCACGTTGCCGAGCTTCGATCCATCCGAGCGCGCCCACCCGCCATGGCTCCACGGCCCCTCCACCAGAATGTTGATCGCACCCGGACTCTGCTTCTCCGCCGCCTCATACAGCCGCAACGGCCCAAACACGTCCTCCGCATCGAACCACCCGCCCACCGTCATCATCGCCGGCTTCACGTTTTTCACGTACGGCCGCGGATCGCGCGCCTTCCAGAACGCATTGTACGTGTCGTTCTCCATCAGCTCTTTCCAGAACTCGATCTGCCCCTTGAAGTACTTCTCGTCGTAGTTCGCCAGCGCGCCCGTGCGCAAATGGAAGTCGTAGCCATCCGGCGTGCCCATGTCAAATGAGCGCCACGCAGCGTTGCCATCGGCATTCCGCGGCCGCCCGAAAGCGCCCATGAAGTTGAACGCATGCGCCAGGAACAGCACACCGTTGTGGCGGAAGTCGTCGCCCAGAAACCAGTTCAATACCGGCGCCTGCGGGGACGTCGCCTTCAGCGCCGGGTGTGAATCAATCGCACCCATCGCCGCGTAAAAGCCGGGATACGAGATGCCGTACATCCCCACGCTGCCGTTGGTCGCCAGGTTCTTCACCAACCAGTCGATCGTGTCGTACGTGTCGCTCGCCTCGTCGATGTCTTTCGGCGTGCGCTTCTCCGGATTGTGCGGGCGCACGTTCGCATACGTCCCCTCGCTCTTCCCCTTGCCGCGCACGTCCTGATACGCGAAGATAAACCCCTCCCGCACGAACTTCTCGCTCGCCGGCCCCAGGCTGCTCCGGTAGTTCTCAGATCCGTATGGCCCCACCGTGTAGGGCGTGCGCAGAAACATCACCGGATACTTCTGCGCCCTGTCCTTCGGCTCGTAGATCGACGTGAACAGCTTCACACCGTCGCGCATCGGGATCAGCACTTCCCGCTTCGTGTAATGCTCGCGAATGTACGTCGCCGTGCTGTCAGGTGCCGGTGCGGCCGCCTGCTGCCGCTGGGCGGCGAGAATCAGCGGCAGTGCCGCAAGTACAAATAGTGCTCTCATGTGAAGACCAACTCTCAGCGGAATAGTTGAAACAACGCGATCGCGCCGGTCGCGCTCGCTGCCGACATCCATCGGCCCAGCCCTGTCGAATACATCAAAACCATCAGCAAAATGAAACCAAACCGGCTCACTTCCATGTACACGCCCGCCGGCACGCGCGCTGCCAGTAGAAATTTCGAACCATCCAGCGGCGGAATCGGAATCAGATTGAACAACGCCAGAAACAGGCTCAGATACGCGGCCCGGAACAGGATCTCCGCCCCGCTATGCCAGAACGAGCCGATCAACGCCAGCACCGCCGCAAACACGATGTTGCTGCCCGGCCCTGCCAGCGCCACCCATAGGAGCCCCGTGTATCCGCCCTTCAGCTTCGCCGGATTCGTGTTCACCGCCCTGCCCCAACCAAAAAACATTCCGCTCAACAGCGACGAAATCAGCGGCACAAACACAGTGCCCATCCAGTCCACGTGCGCCAGCGGATTCAGCGTCACACGCCCCTCCAACCGCGGCGTGTCGTCCCCGAGTTTCTCCGCCACCCAGGCGTGCGCAAACTCGTGCGGCGTCGTCAGCATCCAGAAAATCAGGACGTCCAGCAACGCCTGCGCGAAATTGAATTGCATTCTTAGTCCTTCACCTTGTACTTTTCAAACCACGCCAGCAGATACAACTGTTGGAGTAGTTGATGCGAGGGCCGCCGCCAGCCGTGAAACTCCTCCGGCATGCGCACCAGCAGCGTCTCTTTCTTCAGCAGCTTCAGCGCGCGGTAATACTCTTCGCTCTGCGTGATTGGCGTCCGCAGGTCGGCCTCGCCCGTCATTACCATCGTCGGCGTCTTCACGTTCGCCACATAGTGCAGCGGCGAGCGCACCGCATACTCCATCGGGTCTTCCCACGGCTTCTTCTGAAACTGGTCATACCATCCGGGCCCGTCCGTAGTGCCAACAAAGCTGTGCCAGTCAATCACCGGCCGCATCGAAACCGCCGCGCGGAATCGATCCGTATGGCCGACAATCCATGCCGTCAACACACCGCCGCCGCTGCCGCCGCACACGAACAGATTCCGGCTGTCCACAAAGCCTTTCTTCAAGGCCGCGTCCACGCCCGTCATCAGATCGTCGTAGTCCTTACCCGGATAGCTGTGCTGGATCCCGCTGACAAATTCCTGCCCATAGCCCGTCGAGCCGCGCGGATTCAGATACAGCACCGCATACCCGTTCGCCGCAAAGTTTTGCCACGCCCAGTTGAATGCCACGCTGTACATGGACCACGGCCCGCCGTGAATGTACAGCACCAGCGGATACTTCTTCGCCGGATCAAATCCCGCCGGCTTCATCAGCCAGCCCTGCACCTTCCAGCCGTCCTTGGAGTCCCACCACAACTCCTCCACCGGGCCCAGTTCCTTGCCCTCCAGCACATCGCTATTCACGTCCACAATCTTGCGGACGTCGTTACCCGCCGTCGAGAACGTCACCAGCACACCCGGCTCATGAAACGATGCCCGCACCGCCGCAAAGTCGCCGCGCTTCGAGAGCGACGCCTGCCCCATCACGTGCGTCCCGTCCGTCACCTTCCTGGGAACACCGCCCACAGGCAGAAAGTACACGTTCGCCGTGCCCTTCTCTTCCATCGTGTAGTACAGCCCCGTCCCCGCCGCGTTCCACAAAAGCTCGCCCGGCGCGCTCGGCAACCCGCCGGCCCACAACTTCTTCTGCCCGCCCCCGCTATCCATCAGATAGATCGAAGAGAGCGAGTGCGTGGCCCCCACATCGTCATGGCCCGTGTACGCCACCCACTTGCCCTTCACCGTCGCATTGGCGTCTGGCCCCTTACGGTCCGTCAGCGCCTGGATGAATCCGCTGCTCAGATCCACAGCGTAGATCTCGCTGTCATTCCGCAGATACTCCGCATCCGGCTTCCGGATCCCCGTGAAATAGATCGTCTTGCCGTCCGCAGACCACTCCGGATCGCTGTGGTTGTACTTGCCATCCGTAATCTGCCGCGGCGTGCCGCCCGTCACCGCGTCCACCGTGAAGATGTGCCGGAACCCTTTTGGAACCGGGCCAATCCCGTCGCTCGCCCAGGAGAGCCTGTCGACAATCACCGCCGGCTTCGCCCATTGCGCGCCCTCCGGCTTCTTCGGCAGTTTCACCGTTAGGATCGGATCCTCATCGGGGACCGTCGCCACAAAGGCGATTCGCTTCCCGTCCGGTGACCACCGCAGCGCAGACGGCGCCTTCTCCAACCGCGTCAACTGCGCCACTTCGCGCGTATCCGCCCAGATCACGTGAATCTGCGTCGTGCCATCCCGGTCGCTCAGAAACGCAATCCTCTTGCCGTCGGGCGACCACACCGGCGATGAATCCCTCCAGTTGCCCGAGGTCAGCTCCCGCAGCTTGATGCCCGCTGCCTCATTCCAGCCCGTCGCTACCCACAGATTGGACCGCCCCTGGTCCTTCATCTTGTCCACCCACCCACGCGTGAATACAATCGCCGAAGAATCCGGCGCAATCGCCGGCCCTGAGACTGTCTCCATGTCGAATAGCGTCTCGGAGACCAGACCCTTCTGCGCGAGCATCGGCAGCGCCATCGCGAACACGAACATGCCCAAAAGCCGCATCTTTTCACTTTACACGTCCGCTCAGGGACAATGGAGGAAATGAGTGTCGCCATCAACCGCCCCGCCGAGATCCGGCGCGGCCAACGGCTGGAGTATTTGACGCTAAGCTACAACGTCGTGGAGGCCGTCGTCTCCATTGCCGCCGGAACGCTTGCCGGCAGCATCGCCTTAGTCGGATTCGGCGTCGATGCCGTCATCGAGAGCATCTCCGGCTCCATCATGCTCTGGCGTCTCGCCCACGATTCACACCCGCGCCGCGATGACATCGAGCGCTGGGCTCTGCGCATGATCGGCGTGTCGTTCCTGCTGCTGGCCGCGTATGTCGGCTATGAGGCCGCCGAAAAGCTACTCACCCGGGAAGCGCCCGCTCGTTCCATCCCTGGCATCGTCCTCGCTTGCTGCTCTCTCATCGTCATGCCCGTGCTCGCCCGCAAAAAGCGCACGGTCGGAAAGAACATCGGCAGCGCCGCCATGGTCGCCGATTCCCAGCAAACCCAGCTTTGCAGCTACCTCTCCGCCATCCTCCTCGGCGGCCTGCTCCTCAACGCCGTCGTCGGTTGGTGGTGGGCAGATCCCGTCGCCGGCCTCATCATGGTGCCCATCATCGCCCGGGAAGGCATCGCCGGCCTCAAGGGCGAATCGTGCGATTGCCACGACGCCTGCCACTGAGCCCCTACGGTACGATCTTCGATTCCGCCGCGAACTTCCGGTAGTTCGTAAAGCCGATCACACTCCGCTGGCATCGGCCCTTGTCATTGCACGCCTCCACCAGAGACCGCAACGGCAGCAGAAACGGCTGGCCGCCAATCTCCACGCTCCCATACTCGGTGGTGTGCGCCACGCTCCGCACGGCAAACCCGCGCGGAAACTCCTGGCTCATCATCGTGATCCGGTGCACCCGCCCCGTGCTCTCCTCAACCGAAATGCTCCCCTGATACCCCGGATTCATCCGCACGTCCGTCCCGATGCTCCAACGCGAATGTTCCGCCAGCACCCGAAACGTCAGCTTCCGCAGATTCCGGTCCTTGCCGCCGTCCCGAAACTCCGGCTCCGTGCCCGCGTCAAACAGCGTCTTCAAAGCCGTGGCAAACTCCCCGGCCGAGCCCAGCGTATTCGCGTTCGCCACCTGGTCACCCAATACCGCCACGCCGTTCAACCGCAGCAACCGGTACCGCTCCCGGCCCCGCAAATACGTCACCTCCACCTCGTGCGTGTCCGTCGCCCGCCAACTGCGGCCCTGGTCCACAGACACCATCCGCCGGTTGGTCTGATCGCAGAGAAAGTCAGGCAATTGCTCCAGCCATTCCACCGTGGCCGCCCGTGCCTTCGCCGCCAGCGCGTCCACATCGGCTGCCAGCAGCAACAGCGCCAATACTCCGGCCGTCACTGCTTTTTCTTCTCGGCCTTGGGCGGTTCCGGCGTGATCGATGGCGGCGTCGTCTTCGATGCAGGCTTCTTCGGATCCTCTTCTTCCGGGAACACGATGTCACTATCCACCTGTAGGATCTGCGACTCCACCTGGAACTTGCGGTAGTTGCGGAACTCGATCTCGTTCTTCGTGCAGTTGAACGTGTCCCGCTGGCAGGAGAGGTTCTCACTCTTCATCGGCAGCAGATACTTCTGCCCGCTCAACGTCACCCACCCGTAATCGACAATCGTCTCCACATCATCAATCTCGAAATTCTTCGGCAGTTGCCGCGTGTTCATCTCCAGCCGCAGCACCCGCGCCGTCTTCGGATCAATCCACGCCGCGCCCTTGTACGCCGGCATTACGGTCCGGCTGAAGCGGATCTGCCAGTGCGAGTTTTCCTGCCGCACGCTGTAGTCGTACACCTTCGCCGCCAGCCCTGCCGCCGTCGAATCGCCCCGCGGCACAAAGTACGCCGCCGTGTTCGTCGCAAACACGTCCATCAGCATCGTGCCAAACTCGCCCGAAGACCAGGTGCCTGAATCCTCAGGCCCACCCTTCTTCACCGGCTTGTTGTTCATCCGGATGTTGCGGTAATCTTCCTTGCCGTTCTGATAGACAAGCTCCAACTGGATGCGATCCTTGTACTTCCAGTCCGGCTTCAGCGTCTTGCTCTCATACCGCGAAGTGATCTGATCACAAATGAAGTTCGGCAGCTTCTCGTTGAACTCGTACGCTGCTTCCCGCGCCCGCTCAATCAACTCATCGGTGCCCTTGCGGTACCGCACCGGCCCGCTCGTGACAACGCTTTCCGCGTTGCCGTTCTCATCCACGGTGACTTCGCGCACCGGGCTCTTCGCGGTAGTGGGCGTTGGTGTTTTCGCCGGAGCCGCCGGCGGCGTCGGGGCGGGAGGAGGCGCGACCTCCTCGCGCTTTTGCGCGGGGCCTCCCCGTTTTAGCACCGGTCTGCCCGGATCCTCACCCTGAGATTCCGGACGCACGGGCCTCTGCGTAGTGGGGTACTCCGTCGGCTCCTGCGCTCCGAGTGTCAACGCGAGCCAAATTCCGGCGATCCACAGTCGCGCCATCCCAATCCCATCGACGCGGAAGCTCATCATTCGGTTTCGTCCAACCAACAGTCTAGCGCCCTACCTCGGAATCAGACTCCGCACCATCATCCAATCCTTCAACCGCGCCGGCCACGTCGCCAGCACCGGATCCTTCTGCGCCAAACCCACCCCGTGCGGCCCATTCTGATAGATATGCAGCTCCGCCTGTACCCCCACCTGCCGCAGCGCCATGTAGTACAGCACGCTGTTCTCCGGAGGTACGCCCGTGTCGCCGTTGGTGTGGAACAGGAACGTCGGCGGCGTCTGCGACGTCACCTTCAGCTCGTTCGAGAAATCCCACACCAGCGCCGGATCCGGGTTCGGCCCCAACAGATTCCGCATCGATCCGCTGTGCGTGTAACGCGTCGTGAACGAGATCACCGGATACACCAGCACCGCGAAGTCCGGCCGCTCACCCTCTTTGAAATGAGTAGAAAGCGACGACGCCAGATGCCCGCCCGCCGAGAATCCCATCACCCCGATCTTCGCCGGATCCACCTTCAACTCGGCCGCCCGTGTCCGGATCATCCGCATCGCCCGCCGCGCATCGTCCAACATCGCAGGGTTGCGATACCGCGGCCCCAGCCGGTACTTCAGAATAAACGCCGACACACCGAACGAGTTGAACCACTCCGCAATCTGCTTGCCCTCGTGATCCATCGCCAGAGCCCCATACCCACCGCCCGGACACACCAGTACCGCCGCGCCGTTCGGATTGCCCGGGATGTACTGCGTTAACGAGGGCTTGTCCACCTCCTCCGTGCCAACGGCGCCCGGGGCGCCCTCCGGCCAAAGCAGTTCCGTCTTCGGCGTCTGTGCCGCCGCCAGCATCGTGAGTGTCAGAGTCAGTAGTATCGCGCGCATGGTGTTTAGTCTCTCAGAGCGGACTCGCGGATGGTGAGGCTGCCGTCGCCGGCATCCAGTGTCGCCGTGATGCCCATCGGCAAGGTCAGTTGATCGTCCGTGTGGCCGAACGTCAGGCCGTGCGCCACCGGCACCTTCAAATCGCCGAGGATGTTGTCCAGCACCTCGCCCAGCGAAAACGTCGATTCAAACGATGGCTTGAAATCGCGCGGCACACAATTGGCGCACTCCCCGATGATCAGCCCCGCAATGTCCCGGAACTTCCCCGCCAGCCGCAGATGCGTCAGCATCCGGTCCATGCTGTACGGCTGCTCATCCACGTCCTCGATAAACAGAATCTTGCCCTTCGTCTGAATCTCCCACGGCGTTCCCAGTGTCGTCGAGATCAGCGAAAGATTTCCGCCAGTCAGCGGACCCGTCGCCTTTCCCGGCCGGATCGTCCGAATCCTGTGCCGCGGCCGGATCGTTCGCGCCTCCACCGGATTGGCCAGCCGCCCCAGCGGTTTTGTCTCAAACACCGCCCGCCGGAAATGTTCCAGCGTGTATTCCCCAAAGCTGGAGAGCGTCACCGGACCGTGAAACGTCACCAGTCCCGTCTCCTGGTGAATCCCCAGATGCAGCGCCGTAATGTCGCTGTACCCCGTGAAGATCTTCGGATTCTTCCGGATCAACCCGAAGTCAATCGAATCCAGCAGCATCGCCGCGCCATAGCCGCCGCGCACGCAGAACACCGCCTTCACGTCCGGATCCTCAAACGCCCCGTGCAGATCCGCTACCCGTTCCTGGATCGTCCCGGCGAGATACCCCTCCCGCCGTCCCACCGCGCGGCCCATCTTGTACTTCAGCCCCAGATACTCCACCGTCCGCCGCGCCAGTTCCAGCCGGTCCGGATCGGTGACGTATGTGGACGGCGTAATCAGCGCCACCGTATCCCCCGGCTTCAGCACCCGCGCCTTCAACAGCCCGCCCGCCGGCGCGGCACTCGCCACCGCAGCGCCCCCCGCAGCCACCGCCGAAAGAAACGACCGCCGCTTCATATCGCGTAGTCCTCCGTGGCGCCCGTCGACAACACCGGCACAAACTCCTCCGGCGGCAACGGCGCCGGCCTCAGCTCCGGATCCAGCTCCGCCGCCGTCCCCCACGACACAAACCGCAGCCACACCCGCGCCAGAATGTACAGTTGCTGCCACAGTGCCAGCACGAGAATCAGCGGCATCTTCACAGCCGGAATGTTGTTCGCCACCGGCTGATACAGCATCGTGAACAGCACCCAGAACACCGCAAGTATCAACCACGCACCCATCACCCGCGGATTCCGCAACACCAGCCAAATCGATCCCAGACACGCCCGCAGGCTCTTCCGGCTCTCGTCCCGCACCAGCCGCACCTTCGCATAGTCCATAGCCGTGCTCACCAGCCCGCACAGCAGGATCAGCAGCGCGTTCGAAACCCATCCAGCCATCACCATCGGCGCGCTTTCCAATCCATCACCCCACATCTTGTCCGCCACCTTCTTGACACTCCCCGCCAGCGCATTCGCAATGGCGTAAAGCAGCAGCGAATAGAGCATCAGCCGGAAGAATCGCCAGAAGTACTCGCCACACCCCGACCAGAACTCGCGCGGCGAATACACCGTCGCGTCTTGCACCATCAACTTCACTGCCCCCCCAGCCAGAAACACCCCACTCGTCATCGTGAGAAAGATGATCAGCGGATACGCGCTGAATGCCGCCCCGCCTACCCCCGGCCGCGCCTGCATCGCCTCCGTGATAAACGTTACGTCAAACTGCTTCAGCAACTCCGGCGCCCACCCGCTGTGCGCCAGCATCGGCACCGCGATGCCCAACAGCGGCAGCGCCGCCAGCGCCGCCACCATCATCTGCGTGAACCAATAGAGCACGATCATCCGCTTGCGGCCATTCGCCCGCCGCGCTGCATTCGAAATCGCTTGGGTAATCGTCATGGCGCGGCTCCCTAGGCAACGGACGTCAGAATCAGCATCAGATTCTGCAGCCAGAACAGAACATTGGCGCTCCAGTGCGTGCTCACTTCCACCTGATACTTGCTCACCCAACTGTTGTTCGCAAAACTGACATCCAGCCTGTACTTCTTCGCCGGATCAATATCCACGGATTCGATCTCACTCGACCGCACAAACGTGTACTTCACCCACCGGTACTCGCCATCCCACTGCCTCTTCTCCACCGAGCCGTCCTTGAATCGGATCACGATCTCCACCGGCGCCACCGCGTCCCCATGACGCTGGATCTTCACTGTCCCCAGATACTCTTTCCGGAACGCCTTGTTCTCATCGTTGGCGTCATCCGCCTTCCTGGCATCCTTGCGCGTGGTGATCTGAAACGTCCCGCCCTTTTCAAATCGCCCCATCGGAGTCCGCCGCTGCTCGGAAGTCACCTCGCCAATCCGGTAATCCAGCAGCCGGTTCCCAAAGAAGAACTGGTTGAAAAACCAATCCAGATTCTGCCCCGATACCTCGCTCGCCACCTTCGCAAAATCCCGCGCCGTCGGATGCCGGAAACGGTATCGCGTATGATACGTCCGCATCAGCCGCGCCATCGTATCGTGCCCCACAATCCTCTCCAGCGTGTCCAGCGTCACGCCCATTCGCATATACGAGTTGACCCCATAGCTCTGGCTGTCGTAATACTGCCAGGACTTGCGCAGCAGATCATCATCCGCCGGGCTCATGAGGAACGCCGCGCGATCCAGGCTCAAATCGCTGATGCCCGGCAGGTGCAGCCAATCCCACACGTTCATCCCGAACAACGTGATCGGCAATTGCCCGATCCCGCCATACACCTTATCCATGATCAGTGTCGTCGAATACGTGTTGAGCCCCTCGTCCATCGGCGACTCCTCAAACTCGTTCGTCGCCACCAGTTGCATCCAGAATTGATGCCCAAACTCATGCACCGTCACCTCTTCCAGCCCCCTGGATCCCGGCGGCAACTTCCAGGATGTCCCCGCCGTGATGAACGTCGGATACTCCATTCCGCCCGCCCCGCCCGCGCCGTACGGCGGATCCACGACGGTGATCGTCTTGTACGGATACCGCCCGTACCAAAGCCCGAAGTGCTTCAGCGCGGCCCGAGTCGCATGGAACGTCCGCTCGATCTGCTCGGCGTGCTCCGGCTGCATCAGCACAATCATCTTCACGTCGCTCAGCCGCACGTCCTCTTCCGGCACGCCCCCCAGCTTCGCCTCATACGCAATCTCCTTCGCGGTGGTCTCCTTGGCCGCCTCAAACATCCGCTCTACGCGAATGTAGTTCGGCTGCACCGTCCACGCGAAGTCCGTCACGTCTTCCTGATGAAACCCATACGTGGTGGTTTTGTTCGAAACATTCTCCACCCTCTTCGTCTGCTCCCCCGTCGCCCCGATCACCATCTCCGAGGGCACGGTCAGTTGTACGTCATACCGCCCGAAGTTCGCGAAAAACTCGCTGTTGGCGTGAAACTGATGGCAGTTCCACGCCCCCTGCGTCGAATACCGGAACCCCGCCGTCTCCCAAACGCCGATCTTCGGGAACCACTGCCCCACCAGGTAGAAGTCCTTCCGGAAACCCGTCCGCGCGAACACCATCGGCATCTTCGTCTCGAAATCGATCGCCACCTGGATCGTCTCGCCCGGCTTCACCGCCTGCGGCAGCGCCACCTCAATCACCGTGCGGTCTTCGGCATTGTTGTCATCAGGATGAATAAACCGGATCGCCTTCGTGACGTCCGCCCCCGACGCCAGCCGCATCTTCTTCACTTCAATCCAGCCCCACTCATCCCCCTTGAACTGATCCCCGCGCAGTTGCCCGCCGGATTCCGTAAAGAACGTGCTCTTCGTATTCCGAAAGGCGTTCATGTACAGGTGAAACTGCAGCGTCGACACCGTATCCGGCGAGTCGTTCACCCACGTCAGCGTCTCGTTGCCCGTTATCGTGTGGGTCTTGTGATTGAGCGTCGCCTGAATGTCGTAGCTCGCGATGTGCTTCGAGAGCCCCGCCAGCGCCACGGACCATGTCAGCAAGCTCAGCAACAGAAATCGCATCCTATTTCTCCAATCCCACATGCCGGCGAATCCACTTCGCCAGAGGTTCCAGCATCGTGGGCGACATCGTCTCTTCGATCTGGCCGTACTCCGTGGGCTGCCCCGTCTTCGCCGTCTGGAAGAGATGATTCAACCCGGGCAGCCGCACAATCGTCACGTCCTTGTTCCCGCCCCGCCGCAGCGCCGCTTCCAGCGCCGGCAGATTCTGCTCCGGCAGCACCTGCAAGTCCTTCTCTCCGTTCAGCGCAAGCACCGGGCACTTCACCTTCTCCAGCGTCGGCCCTGGGTCGTACAACATGAAGTAGCGGGACCACGGTGTGAGGGCCGCCCGCAATTGGGGCTTTCCAGCGTCGCCGAAGGCTGCGGTGAGCCGCTTCTCCAGTTCGGCTTCGCTCTTCGACTCCCGAAAAATGGTGGAGTATTCCATCTGTTTCGCGTGCGCCGATTTGACGGCCTCCTCCGAGGCGCCAGAGGCCTTGGCGAGGGCCTCTACCTGAGCCAGAATCACATCCGCGCCGCTTACCCCGGTACCCGCCAGCAAAGCGATGAACGCCACGTCCGTCCGCCGCGCCGCCACAATCGGCGCCACAATACCCCCTTCAGAGTGCCCGGCCAGTCCCACCCGCGCACCGGCGATATCCGCACGCGTCTTCAGGTAGGTCAACCCGCCCTCCGCATCGTCCGCGAAGTCCTGCGTGGTCGCCTTGCCGAAAGCACCAGTCGATTTCCCCACGCCGCGGTCGTCATACCGCAGCACCGCAATGCCCGCGCGCGTCAGATAGTCCGCCAGCACCAGGAACGGCCGGTGCCCCATCAGCGCTTCGTCGCGATCCTGAGGCCCGGAGCCGCTGATCAATACCACCGCCGGATGCTGGCCCTTTCCATTGGGCAGCGTCAATGTGCCCGCCAGTGTGACACCCGCCGCCTTTGACGCGAACGTCACGTCTTCGCTCCCGTACGGAATCGGCGGCTTCGGCTCCTGCGGCCGCACCACCGGCTTCAATTGGTCCTTCGACATCCGCTTGAACGTCAACGGCATCTCCCGCCCTTGCGTAAACACCCCGGCGATCTGAGACGCCCCCTCGTTCAGCCTGCCCGTATAAGAGGCGTTTGCCATCTTGAGTTCCCACTTCAACTCGCCGCCGCCGAACGTAATCGCCGAAACCGGAATTCCCGCCGCCCCTTGGTCCGGACTGTCCATCTTCCCGGCCAGCGCCCCGTCCGCACCCCGCGTCACATGCAGCCGGATCCGCAAACCTCCGCCCGGCGTTTGCAGTGCGCCTTCCCACGAGCCCTCAATGCCCGCAGGCTGGGCAAACAGGGCAGCTCCTACTAGAATGAGACCCGCAAATCGGCGATATCGGCGCATGGGCTTATGATAGCCCGTCGGCACGCCCGCCAACCAAATCACCCAATCCGCATCCAGACCGTATAGAATGGCTGTCATATGAGGGGCGTACTGTGGACCTGGGCCGCCGTGTCGGCCACCGCCTGCGCTTTGGCGCAGGCCCAACCCGATTTCTCCAAGGACGTGCAGCCGCTGCTCGCACGCAAATGCGTCATGTGCCACAACGAGAAAATGGCGCAGAACGGATTGCGCTTCGATGACGCCGATGCCGCCCTCGCCGGTGGCTACTCCGGCCCCGTCATCGTGGCCGGAAAAAGTGCCGAATCGAAGCTCATAACGCGCGTTTCCAGCACAAAAAAGGGCTTTATGATGCCCCCCGCCGGCGCGCCCCTGTCGCCCGCTGAAATCGACACCCTCAAGTCCTGGATCGACGCCGGAGCCGTTTGGCCCCGCACCGCCAAAACCGCCGCCCCGAAACCCAAGTCATCCCACTGGGCCTTCCAGCCCATCACCCGCCCCGATCCGCCCGCTACCCGCAACCACACCTGGGCCCGCAACACCATCGACAAATTCGTCCTCGCCCGCCTCGAAGCCGAGGGCATCACCCCCTCCCCCGAGGCCTCCAAAACCACTCTCATCCGCCGCGCCACGCTCGACCTCACCGGCCTACCGCCCTCCCCTGCCGAGGTCCAGGACTTCCTCGCCGATTCCCGCGCCGATTCCTACGAGCGCCTCGTCGATCGCCTCCTCCAATCACCCCACTACGGCGAGCAGCGCGCCCGCCAGTGGCTCGATCTCGCTCGCTACGCCGATAGCGACGGCTACGAAAAGGACGTCGTCCGGCCCTACGCCTGGCGCTGGCGCAGCTACGTCATCGATTCCTTCAATCGCGACCTCCCCTTCGATCAGTTCACTATCGAGCAGCTCGCCGGCGACCTTCTCCCCGCCCCCGCGCAGGAGCAACTCGTCGCCACCGGCTTCCACCGCAACTCCCTCACCAACCGCGAGGGCGGCGTCGATCGCGCCGAAAACCGCTTCGATCAGTTATCCAACCGCACCGCCACCACCGGCACCGTCTGGCTCGGCCTCACCGTGGCCTGCTCCCAGTGCCACGACCACAAATACGACCCCATCAAGCAGAAGGATTACTACTCGCTCTACGCCTTCTTCAACCGTTCCGACGAGGTCGATATCGATGCCCCCCTGCCCGGCGAGATGGGCGCCTGGATGCGCGCCCGCCCCGCCTACCTCCAACGTCGCGCCCACCTGCTGAAGGTCTATGACGTGGAACGCCTCCAGGACGAATGGGAGCATCGCATGCTCGCCGCCGCCAACAATCTCGGCCAGGATCTGGAATGGGATTTCGAACGTTCCGCCACGCTCACCATGTTCGACGGCTTCGAGACCATTCTCCGCACCTCCAAGGAAAAGCGCTCCCGGAAAGACCAGGAGCGCATGATGTACTGGTTCATCAACCACACCGGACCCACCAAGGGCCGCGAGGTCATCGCCCTCGAATCCATCCGCAACGATTGCCGCCGCCGTCTCAGAGCCCTCGACGCCGATCAACCCAAGCTCACCCAAAGCCTCGCCATGATGGAGTTGCCCCAGCCCCCGCAAACTCACATCGCCGTCAAGGGTGACTACCGCGAACCCGGTGTCAAAGTCGAGCCCGATACGCCCGCATTCCTCCCCCCGCTGCCCGCCAGCGCCCCCCGCAACCGTCTCACCCTCGCCCGTTGGCTGGTAGCCCGCGAAAACCCCCTCACCGCCCGCGTCGCCGTCAACCGGCTCTGGCAGGACATCTTCGGTCGCGGCATCGTCCGCACCTCCGAAGACTTCGGCACACAGGGCGATAAGCCCTCCCATCCTGAACTGCTCGATTGGCTCGCCAGCGATTTCCGCGATGAGGGCTGGAGCGTTAAGCGCACCCTCCGCCTCATCCTCACCTCGGCCGCCTACCGCCAATCCTCCACCGTGCGCAAAGAGCTCCAGGAGAAGGATCCAGAAAACGTCCTGCTCGCCCGCGCCCCCCGCGTCCGCATGCCCGCCGAAAGCATCCGCGATGCCGCCCTGGCCGCCAGCGGCCTCCTCAACCCCACCATCGGCGGCCCCAGCGTCCACCCGCCCCAGCCCGCCGGTGTCGCCGAGCTCGGCTATGCCGATAGCATCAAGTGGACCAACGACGAGGGCCCCGAGCGCTACCGGCGCGGCCTCTACATTCACTTCCAGCGCACAACCCCCTACCCGATGTTGATGAACTTCGACACCCCGGATTCCAACGTCGCCTGCGCCCGCCGCCGCCGCTCCAATTCGCCGCTCCAGGCACTCAATCTCTTGAACGACCCCGTCTTCTTCGAAGCAGCCCAGGCCTTCGCCCTCCGCCTCGCCCGCGAATCCAAGCCCGAGGAGCGCCTCGATTACGCCTTCTCCCTCGCGCTAGCCCGCAAGCCTACTGCCCGCGAGCGAGAACGCATGCAGAGGTTCCTGGATCAACAGGCCA
This sequence comes from Bryobacterales bacterium, assembly GCA_016721425.1. GTDB lineage: Bacteria > Acidobacteriota > Terriglobia > Bryobacterales > Bryobacteraceae > Paludibaculum. Next base: position 375,581 of record JADKID010000009.1, read on the forward strand.
CCGAGCTCAGCGCCCATCAGGATCAGGCCAAACTCATCCTGCCCCTGGCCCCCGCCGACGCCGCCTGGGTCGGCGCCGCCCGCGTCCTCCTCAACCTCGACGAATTCATCACCCGCGAATAGGATCGGCATGAACGAACTGGAATTCCGCGCAATTCAAAACCGCAGGCGCTTTCTCCGCGAGGTCGGCGGCGGCGTCGGCATGCTGGGACTCGGCCATATCCTCGGCCTGGAAGGCCGCGCCGCCACAGGCCCCCTGGCGCCCAAAAAGCCCCACTTCCCCGCCACGGCCAAGAACGTGATCTTCATGTTCATGGAGGGCGCGCCCAGCCAGATGGATCTCTTCGATCCCAAGCCCGAGCTCCAGAAAATTAGCGGCCAAACCCTCCCCGAATCGCTCACCTCGCAGCTCCGCCTCGCCTTCATCAAGAAGGATGCCAAGGTGCTCGCTAGCCCCCGCGTCTTCAAAAAGCACGGCCAGAGCGGCATTGAGCTATCGGACTACATCCCCAACATCGCCACCTGCGCCGACGACATGTGCCTCGTCCGCTCCATGTATACCGAGGCCTTCAACCACCACCCCGGCCAGCTCCTGCTCTTCTCCGGCTCCATCCAGATCGGCCGCCCCACCATCGGCGCCTGGTCGCTCTACGGCCTCGGCAGCGAGTCCGAAAACCTCCCCGGCTTCGTCGTCCTCACCTCCGGCGTCGGCACCAGCGGCGGCGCCTCCAACTTCTCCAGCGGCTTCCTGCCCTCCCACTACCAGGGCACTCTCCTCCGCAATTCCGGCGACCCCATTCTCTATCTCTCCAATCCCGATGGCGTCACGCCCGCCGCCCAGAGAAATACCCTCGACGCCGTCCGCGACCTCAATCAGGAACACCTCGGCGACACCGGCGACATGGAGATCGCTTCCCGCATCCAAAACTACGAGCTCGCCTATCGCATGCAAACCGCCGCACCAGAGCTCGCCGATCTCTCCAAGGAGCCCGCCCACATCCGCCAGATGTACGGCATCGACAATCCCATCACCAAGCAGTTCGGCACCAATTGCCTGCTCGCCCGCAGAATGGTCGAGCGCGGCGTCCGCTTCGTCATGATGATGGATGCCAGTTGGGATCAGCACACCAATCTCAACCGGGGCCTGAAGAAGAATTGCGACCGCACTGAGAAGCCCGCTGCCGCCCTCATCAAGGACCTCAAGCAGCGCGGCCTTCTCGATTCCACCCTCATCGTTTGGGGCGGCGAGTTTGGACGCACCCCCATGGTGGAGATTCGCAACACCTCAGACCCCGATAACGCCGGCCGCGATCACCACCCGCTCGCCTACTCCATGTTCCTCGCCGGCGGCGGCATCAAGCCCGGCACCGTGGTCGGCAGGACCGACGACATCGGCTTCAACATCGTCGAGGACAAAGTGCACGTCCACGACCTCCAGGCCACCATCATGCACTGCCTCGGCTTCGATCACCTCAAGCTCACCTACCGCCACATGGGCCGCGATTTCCGCCTCACCGATACCGCCGGCGAAGTCGTCAAAAAGATGCTCGCCTAGAGACCACCGTTTGCGCACGCGCGCCCGGCTCCCCGCCACACCCCGTTACGCCACACCGCTCGTGACTGAGCCGCGACCGTCAGGGAGCGGACTACGGAATTTCCGAAAACACCCTAGCCCGCCGCCACAAACAACGCCCCATCCTCCGCCGCCAGAATCTCCGCCGCCGAGCCGGGCAAATCCGCCACCAAGCGGTACGTCTGCACCCCGTCGAACGTCACCACATCCTCGCCCGTAAAAGTCAGAGTCCCGTGCCCAGGCGTCGCCCGCGTAATCCCCATCAGGCCATCGATCAACACCGGCCGGCCCAGCGGAGCACACACCCGGTAACACCCCGGATCATCCAAACCATGCACCGTCAACCGGTAGTGCTCCACAACCCGCACCGCCAGCGCCAGCTCCGGTTGCAGCAACCCGTGAAAATGCAGCGCCTGCACCAGCAGAGACTCCCGCAACTCCTCGCGCGATCGCGGCCGCCCCACCTGCTGCCCGTTCGCCGAAAAAATTAGGTCCCGCGTGATGAAATACGGCTTCAGATCCAGCACCGGCGTGGCGTCCAGAAAGTCCAGCCGGTCAAAGTGCAGCACCAGGCCATCCCGCGCCAACACCCGCGCCGCCGTCAAACCAATGGGATTGGGCCGCGCCGGCGAGCGCACCGCAAACACTCCGTGCAACCCGTCCACGCCCGTGTCGCGCACGCCTCTCGGCGTCACCTGCAAGACATCCCGCTCCGCCCGCCCCTGCATCAACCAGCCGAACACCCACAAATGCGAGTGCTTCTCAATGCGATGCAGCCCCGCCGCAAACTTCGGGTGGACTTCCACTGACGCCGGTGCGCCCCACACCGGCATCTGCTTGCGTTCCCGGATGGCGGAGCGCACCGTGCCAATCGGATTCAGCGCGATCAGTTCTTCAGGCACTGCGAGGCTTGACCACCAGCTTGTTGTCAACGCCCTTCACACCCTTCACCTTCTTCGTGATCCGCTCGGCCTTCTGCTTCAACTGCTCTTTCTCCACCACGCCCTCAATCGTGACGACGCCGGCTTTCACCTCAACCTTGAAGCCGCCGCCTTTCACATCCGGATCATTGGCCAGCTTGCGGATCACCGCATCGTAAATGGTGTCGTCACTGACCTGCGCGAAAGCAACCACGGCTCCCAGCAGGAAGAGGAGAACAAGTAACAGTGTGAAGTAGCGCATGAGATTATTCCTCATTATCATCCGAATCGCCACCCCGTGGCGTAGCGCCGCCGATCATCGCCCGCCAGTCCAGCTCCTTCAGAAACTGCTCGTTCTCGCGCCACTTCGGGCTCACCTTCACAAACAGGCTCAGCATCACCTTGCGCTCCAGCATCTTCTCCATGTCGAGACGCGCCGCCGTGCCGATCGCTTTCAGATGCGCTCCACCCGTGCCCAGAACGATCGCCTTCTGCCCCGCCCTCTCCACATAGATCGTCGCCGAAATCCGCGCCAGCCGCCCGTCGTCCTTCCACTCGTCCACCAGCACCGCCACCGAGTGCGGCACCTCCTGACGCGTGGAAGAGAGGATCTTCTCCCGGATCAACTCCGACGCCATAAACCGTTCCGGCTGATCCGTAATGTAGTCTTCGGGGAAGTACGCCGGCCCAGAGGGCATGCGCTTCAGGATTGAGGCCCGCAGCTCTTCCAGACCCTCGCCCGTCTTCGCAGACAAAGGCAGGTACTCATCAAACTCATGCCACTTCGTGTACTGTTCGATGATCGGCAACAGGTGCGCCTTATGCGACAACCGGTCCACTTTGTTGAACACCGCAATCGTCGGCGCGCCCGCCTTCTTCACCAGCTCCAGCGCCTTCTCATCAGACTCCGTCGGCTGGCTCGAAACGTCGATCAGATACAACAACAGATCCCGGTCCTTCAAGGCTTCCGAGATGGTCTGCATCATCCGCCGGTTGATCAGCGAATCCGCCGCGTGGATGCCTGGCGTATCCACGAAAATTACTTGCGCGCCCGGCTTCGTCCACACGCCCTGCACCGTCGTGCGCGTCGTCTGCGGCTTATCCGCGACAATCGCCAGCTTCGTCCCCAAAAACGCATTTAGGAGCGTCGATTTGCCGGCGTTGGGACGCCCCAGAATCGACACAAATCCGGAGACGTGCTTCGGCTTGCTCTTACTTCTACCTTTGCTCATGGTGTCTCCGTTTCCGGCTCATCCGCCGGTGCCAAACTGATCTTCACTCGATCCACCCGGAAATCGTCCGCGGCGAGAACCTCTATCCGCAGGCCCTCCCGCTCTACAATCTCTCCGGGTTTCGGCACGGCCCCGTGCCATTCGCACGCCAGACCGCCCACCGTCGTCGACTCGATATCGTCGTGCGGCCTGTATCCAAAATGCTCTTCCAGATGGTCCAGATCGAACGCGCCCGAGACGATGATCCCGCCGTCCGGCGTCTTCTCCACGTCGTGCTGGGGCTCGTGCTCGTCGCGAATCTCGCCAAAGACCTCTTCCACCAGGTCTTCCATCGTGGCTAGTCCGGCCACCCGCCCGTACTCGTTCACCACATACACAATGTGGATGCCGCGCCCCTGCATCTCGCGCAGCAGTTCAGGCACCGGCTTCGATTCCGGCACTGCCTTCAATTCACGCAGCAGCCCTTCAATGCTCTGCGTCAGCCGCTGCGCTTCGTCCAGTTCATACAGGTCACGCACATGGATGAACCCGCGGATGCGGTCCAGCGAGCCTTCAAAAACCGGGATGCGCGAAAACTGCTGTTCCTTCGCCAGTCGCCGCAGATCGTCCAGCGTCTTGTCCACTTCAATCGCGATGATCTCCCGCCGCGGCGTCATCACCTCATGCACCCGCTTGTCTCCGAACGCCACTACGTTCTGAATCAGGCGCGAGTCTTCCTTCTCGATAATGCCTTCTTCCTCGCCCGCTGTGATCAAAGCCTCGATCTCGTCTCCCGGCTCGGACTTCTCCAGGTTCGGCCCCGGCGTCCCCAGCTCGAAAATCGATTGCAGGAATCCAAGCAAAAGGGTCAACGGACGAAACAGTAGCGCCAGAAACTTCACCAGCGGCACCAGAGGCAATACCCACTCACTGGAGGCGCGGCGATACAGGATCTGCGGTAGCACGTAGCTCGATGCAATCATGACGCCCCACGCCAGCAGAAAACCCTCCAGCCAGCCCTGCCAGCTCGCTCCCCGCGCCGCCGCCAACGCAACGAAGATAGCGCCGCTGAGCACCAGCAGCGTGTGCTTGATCAACGAGAAGACAAAGGCGCCCTGCTCCGTCTCATAGCCCAGACGCGCTTCCAGCGTCTCTTTGAAGAACTCCAATGCCTCAAAATCACGCGTCAACAGCCGCAGTGACTCCAGGTACAACAGTTGGATGAAACTCACCAGGCTCAACACCGTGAGCAGGATGAAAGCGACGAGGAAGATCATCTACTTCGTCCTCTCAATCAGGCCGGTGGGTAAACCGAAGGCCTTCCGCCAGCGAGTTTCCAGGCGGCGCATCTGGCCCTTGTCCGCCTCATGGTCGTGGCCCAGCAGATGAAGCACCCCATGCAGCATCAGAATACACAACTCGACGTGCGTTTCGTGCCCGTGCCGCGCCGCCTGCTCCGCCGCGCGCTCCACTGAGATCGCCATATCGCCCAATCCACCGTCGGGCGACGGCGCAGGGAATGACAGCACGTCGGTAGCATAGTCAGCCTGCCGGAACTCCCGGTTCAATTGCCGCAAGTGCTCGTCCGTCGAGATCAGGCAGCAGTACGCACCGCCTCCCGCCACTTCCTTTTGCAGGCGCAACGCAAACTTCTGTAGTTCACGCCGCCGGAGGCCGCGGGCGGTTGTCTCAAAGATAACTAACGGGTCTGGGCTCATGCGCCGTTTGCGGGTGTGGCAGGCTGTGGCGGCTCCGGCTGTTGACCTTCGTTCAGCTTCAACGTCAGTTGCCGGCCGATTCCTATCTTTTCATTGTACTTGTCGTACGCCCTGACAATCCGTTGCACCAGCGGATTGCGCACCACGTCACGCTCGTCGAAATGCACAAATCCGATTCCCTCAACTCCCGCCAGCACCTCGGCCGCTTCGCTCAACCCGCTGCGGCGCGCCACCGGCAGGTCCACCTGCGTCAGATCGCCCGTGATCACCATCTTGGAGTTGAAGCCCTGCCGCGTGATGAACATCTTCATCTGCTCGGCGGTCGTGTTCTGCGCTTCGTCGAGAATGATGAAGCTGTCGTTCAAGGTGCGCCCTCGCATGAAGGCCAGCGGCGCAATCTCAATCACATTCCGCTCCAGGTACTTCTCCACCTTGTCCGTATCGATCATGTCGAAGAGCGCATCGTACAGCGGCCGGAGATAGGGATCGATTTTCTCCTGTAAAGTGCCGGGCAGAAAGCCGAGCCGCTCTCCCGCTTCCACTGCCGGCCTGGTCAGAATGATGCGCGCCACCTGCTTGTTCAGCAACGCTGAAACCGCCATCGCCACTGCCAGGTAGGTCTTGCCTGTGCCCGCCGGTCCAATGCCAAACACCAACTCCAGCCGCTCAATCGTGTCCAGGTAGGCCCGTTGGTTGGCGGTCTTGGGCACCAGCGACTTCTTTCCGAAGTTGCGCGCCTTGCCGCTCTCCACCAGCGAGCTCAAGGTGGACGAATCGTCAGCGATCAACACACGCAGATAGCTGTGTATGTCGGAGGGAAGGAACTTGTGACCCGCGCCCGAGAGCGAGAGATAGTCGAGAAGGATCTGTTCAGCCCTGGCAACTTGAATGGAATCGCCTTCGATATCCAGGCTGTCTGAAGTCAGACGGGTAGTGACGGTCAGCCCGGATTCGAGCAGTCGTATATTCTCGTCGCGAGTTCCAAAGAAGGACTCGAGTCCGCGTACAAGTGGGACGCGCGCTTTCATGCGAGGGTAACGGCGTTCCCCAGCGATGCTCGGGCTGGCATGCAGCCTCAATATAGCATGAATTGCAACGACTTAGGCTGTTAGCGTCGCTACGCCCATCCGCCCCTGGTGCTTTTCCATTCGCTCCCGCAACTCCAATCGCGCCCGCAGCAGGCGGCTCTTCGCTGCCGCAATCGTGATTCCCAGACGGCTCGCCACATCCGGCATCGGCAACTCTTCCACGTCGCGCAGCAGGAACACGTCGCGCAACATCGGGGGAATGCGGTTGATCTCCGTCTTGAGTACGGTTCCGATCTCCAGATGCGCCAGCGCTTCCTCCGGCGTTTCCGCCAAATCCGGCAGGTCCAGCGTCACTACTTCCTCGCCGGCCACGCCCTCGTCCAGGTAGAGGAACTTTGCACGCCTGTCCTTCCGCAGCCGCATCAGACACTGGTTCACCACAATCCGCGACAGCCACGTCGAGAATTTCGCGTCCTGCTGAAACTGCCCCAGGTGCTCGTATGCCTTCCAAAGGGCGTTCTGCACTTCGTCCTCTGCATCAGACTGGTCCCGCAGAATCGATAGAGCCAGACGCTTACACGTGGGCTGGTGCCGCTCCACGAGTTCGGTAAACGCCACGTTGTCGCCGCCCTGCGCCATGACGACCAGTTGATCGTCAAGCACGCCGGCTAGTTCTGGGTTGTGTACTCGCATGGGATTGGTTGCCTCAGTTGGAACGTAACTTCAATCCTGAGTCTAGCGGTGCGTGGACGGGAAAGATAGGTGTTGATGAAACTTGTTTCAGTGTAGTATAAATGCAGTGTGCCTGATTCAGCAGAACTAAACTCATCTTCCGCACCAGAGGAAACTGGGCCGGAAACCGTCCAGCGGGTGCTCTCCTCCTACGACCTCGGACGCAAGTTGAAGCAGTTGCGGCTGCGGAAGAAGATTGGCTTGGTGGATCTAGGCAAGCACACCGGCCTCTCGGCCTCGATGCTCTCTCAGCTCGAAAACGGCAAGCTGATTCCTACCCTCCCCACCTTAGCCCGCATCGCCATGGTCTTTGATGTCGGCCTCGACCACTTCTTCGCAGACCGCAAGCGGCGCTCGCTCTTCTCGGTCGTTCGCGCCGGCGAGCGAATGCGTTTCCCTGACCGCGCGGATTCGCCAAAGCCATCCTGGTTCTTTGAATGTTTGGCCTTCTCGACTCAGGAGAAGAGCCTTCAGGCCTATCTCACGGTCTTCGAGCCTCGGCCTCCCCAGGAGGTCGTCGACCACGTCCACGAAGGGGCGGAGTTCATCTTCGTATTGGAAGGCGAACTCGGCGTCCACTACTCTGACGAGGAGACCATTCTCCACACCGGCGACAGCGTCTACTTTGACGCCTCCCACCCCCATGGCTATCGCTCCAACGGCGACGCACAGGCCAAGGCCATCGTCATCACCACTCCTCCAAGACTTTAGGGTGGTGATATATTATGAGTGCCGCCGCTGCGGCCAACTTGACCTGGAGGTTTTGATTCATGAAAGCATTGCGCCTACTGTTGCCTTTTGCCGCACTACTTGCTGTATTTGTCGGCACCACCGTGTTCGCCAGCCAGGAGATGGCCAAGAAAGAGAAGAAGCCCTGCCTAACCTGCCACGAGAAGGGCAAGGCCACCAAAGAGAACCCACTCCTGAACGCTGCAGGCAAGTACTACAAGGAAAAGAAGACCCTCGAAGGCGCACCCAAATAGTCACGGCGCGCGTCTTTCTTGTGGAGGCCCGCTGAACGCGGGCCATTAGTCGTGATACGATGCCGCGTGTGTGGCCACTTGCCACAAGACTGGGAGTACTCATGAAATCACTTCGCTTGATCCTGCCGGCCGCCACCCTCCTGGCTGCCCTGATGTCCACCTCGCTTCTCTCGTTTGGCACCCCTGCCATCCAGAAGAAGGAGGCCAAGCCTTGCGCCACTTGCCACGAGAAGGGCAAGGCCACCAAGGAGAACCCGATGCTCAACGCGGTCGGCAAATACTATAAGGAAAAGAAGACCCTCGAAGGCGCGCCCAAATAAGCTGGCGCTGGTCTGAGAGTTTTCGCGAGCAACCGGCACTACTACGGTGTAGTGCCGGTTTTTCTTTTTGCCCGCGTTGCCGGGTGGTTGAACGGACTGGACCAGTGGATGACGCCGTGGGTCGTCTCTCTATTGGGCCCGCTCGGTTTGTATGTCCTAGTCAGTGCCCTGGACGACCTTTGCATCGACCTGCTTTGGATGCTCAGATCGGCAACCCGGCGCGCCGCCGGACGGCCAGAGCGCAGTCCCGGAGAGCCGTCGATTGCCCTGATGATCCCGCTCTGGGGCGAGTCCAACGTGATCGGTCCCATGCTCGATCACAACCTGGGCACAATCGACTACGCCAACTATGAAGTCTTCGTCGGCGTCTACTGCAATGACGACAAGACCCGCGAAGCAGCCTTGGCGGCATCCCGCAAACACACCCGTGTACACGTGGCCGAGGTGCCGCATGACGGCCCTACCTGCAAAGCGGACTGCCTCAACTGGATTTATCAGCGCATTCTGCTGTACGAGGAAGAGTCCGGCCGGCGGTTCGCGCTGGTGGTCCTGCACGACGCCGAGGACCTGATCCATCCCCACTCCTTCCGCATGATCGCCAAATACTCGGCTCGCGCGGAGATGGTGCAGATCCCCGTCCTACCGCTACCCACCGGCTTGCTCGAATTCACGCATGGTCTGTATTGCGATGATTTCGCGGAGAGTCAGGGGAAAGATCTGGAGACGCGTGTACAGGCCGGTGGTTTTCTACCTGGCTGCGGCGTCGGCACGGGCTACCGGCGCGAGGCGCTGGAACGACTGGCGGAGCGCGATGAGAACCAGATCTTCCATCCCGGCTCGTTGACGGAAGACTATGACATGGGCTGCCGGCTCCATCAACTGGGATGCAGGCAGGTTGTCGTTCCGCTGGTATTCAAGGACGGCGCCCCGCTCGCCACGCGCGAGTACTTCCCGCGAACCCAGAGTACTGCCGTGCGGCAGCGTTCGCGATGGATCACCGGCAATGCCCTGCAGGCCTGGGCACGGTTTGGATGGGGCCGCGGCATGCCGCGCCGCGCGGTGCAGGCGTGGTTCTTCTGGCGCGACCGCAAAGGACTGTGGGGCAACCCGATGAGCCTGGCCTGCAATCTCCTGCTCGTCTACGGTTGCTTCTCGTCGGCGCTGCGGAATCAGATCCAGAACGACACCGCGCTGTTCGCCCTGACGGCCGTGAACGCGGTGCTGCTGGCCGAGCGGATGATCGTGCGCATCTCCGTTTCCGCATCCATCTATGGACTTCGATTCGGATTGCTGGCGCCGGCGCGCGCTATCTGGGGCAACTGGATCAACACTCGCGCCACGGTGCAGGCGCTGTGGACGTTCTTTGCCGCCAAGATCAGAAAGCAACCGCTACGCTGGCTGAAGACCGAACACGCCTATCCCACCCGCACAGCGCTGCTAGGGCACAAGCGGAGGCTCGGCGAGATCCTGGTCAGCAATGGCTATTGCACGCAGGAGGCGATCGACTCGGCGCTGGCATCCTGCCCGAAGGGCCGCATGATCGGGGAGCATCTGATGGAACAGGGATGGCTCTCGGAGGACGAGCTCTATGAGGCTTTGAGTCTGCAACAGAGCCTGCCCGTGGTGGATCTGGACGTGAAGAGCGTTCACCCGCGGGTGGCGCGAGCGCTGCCGGCGGATGCCTCGCGCCAATGGCAGGTGATGCCGTTTCGCGTGGCAAGCGGCCGGCTGGACGTGGCCAGTCATCTCGTACCGACGGATCAGATGCAGGTGATGGTGCAGAAGTACACGCGGCTGGAGGTGCGATTCCACCTGGTGCCCAAGTCGCGCTTTGAAGAGCTGCGCAAACAGATGATGGAGTGACGGGCTACAATCCTTGGAATGAGGACTGCCTGCTTCGGGTTGCTGTTGACGCTGGGATCCGCGCTGGTGATGGGCCAGGCGCCGAAGCGCGTGGTGATTCGCGGCGCGATGGTGGTGGAAGGGGTCGGCACACCGGCCAGCGGTCCGAAGGACATCCTCATCGAAGGCAACCGGATCGCCTCCATCGTGCCCGCCGGCGCGAGCAACGCGATCCAGACTGACGTGGAGATCGACGGGCGCGGACGTTACGTGCTGCCCGGCTTCATCAACCTGCACGGCCACATTCAGGACGAGCGCGCGGGCAAGCCGATGCCGGTGGACTACTGCCTGAAGCTATGGCTGGCATCGGGCATCACGACGGTGCGCGACGTGGGCTCCCACTGGGAGAAGGCGAAGGCGTGGCGGGCGGAATCGGCGGCCGGCACGCGCGTGGCGCCGAGGCTGCTGCTGTACCGGGTCTTCTCAGCACAGACGCCGGATGAGGCGCGGAAGAAGGTGGAGCAGTTCAAAGCCGACGGCGTAGATGGCATCAAGCTCCTGGGCACACACCGCGACGTGATGGACGCGATGTCGGAGACGGCGCGGCGGCTGGGCATCCGGCGCGCGCATCACACCGGAGTGGAAGAGACCAACGCGCGGGACGACATCCGAAACCAGACGACGACGATCGAGCACTGGTACGGGATTCCCGACGCGGCGCTGCCCAACGGCGTGCAGGGCTTCCCCGCCTCGTACAACTACTCGAACGAACTGGACCGCTTCCGCTATGCCGGCCGGCTGTGGCGCGAGGCAGATCCAGCGCGCTTGAGCGAGGTGCTGGACGGGATGGTGAAAGCGGGCGTGGCGTGGGACCCGACGCTCTCGATCTACGAGGCGGCGCGGGACCTGGACAAAGCCGCGAATCAGCCGTACTTCAAGGAGTATCTGCATCCCTCGCTGGGGGCGTTCTTCGCACCAAACCTGGCCAATCACGGGTCGTTCTACACCGATTGGACGACGGAAGACGAGGTGTTCTGGAAGGAGAACTACCAGTTGTGGATGAGGGCTGTGCGCGACTTCGCGGCCAAGGGCGGCATTGTCGGAACGGGCGAGGACGCGGGCTTCATCTACCGGATCTACGGCTTCGGGTATCTACGCGAACTGGAGTTGCAGCAGGAGGCCGGCTTCCCTGCCCTGAAGGTAATCCAGCACGCGACCTACAATGGAGCGCGCATTCTGGGCATGGAGAATCAGATCGGCCGGGTGCGCGCCGGATGGCTGGCGGACCTGATCGTGGTGAAAGGGAATCCGATGGCGAACCTCAAGATCCTGTACCCGCACCAGGGCGGAATCGAGTGGACGATCAAGGATGGCAAGCCGTATAGCGCGGCCGTGCTGGCGGCGGACGTGCGGAAGATGGTGGCGGAGGCGGACAAGAAATGAGGGCGCTCCTGGAGGGGTTTGCTGGCGTCGGGCCGGGGGTGGGCGGAGGAGCGTGGCGGGGCGGCGATGACTGGGGCGACCACTGGGGTGGCGCCGGAGGTGCCGATGCGGGGCAAGCCGTATAACGCGGCCGTGCTGGCGGCGGACGTGCGGAAGATGGTGGCAGAGGCAGGTAGGAAATGAGGACGCTAATGGCGGGGTTGCTGGCGTCGGGCCGGGGGTGGGCGGAGGAGCGTGGCGGGACGGCGATGACTGGGGCGACCACTGGGGTGGCGCCGGAGGTGCCGATGCGGGGCAACCCGTATAGCGCGGCCGTGCTGGCGGCGGATGTGCGGAAGATGGTGGCGGAGGCGGACAAGAAGTGAGGACGCTAATGGCGGGGTTGCTGGCGTCGGGCCGGGGGTGGGCGGAGGAGCGCGGCGGGACGGCGATGACTGGGGCGACCACTGGGGTGGCGCCGGTGGTACCGATGCGGGGCAAGCCGTATAACGCGGCCGTGCTGGCGGCGGACGTGCGGAAGATGGTGGCGGAGGCGGACAGGAAGTGAGGACGCTACTGGTTGGGTTGCTGGCGCTGTGCGCGTGGGGCCAGGATTGGCCGCAGTTTCGGGGCTCGGCGGCAATGACTGGAGTGGCCACTGGGGTAGCGCCGGAGGTGCCGCTGCGGGTGTTGTGGCAGTGGGAGGGGGGCGAATCGGTGGAGTCCTCGGCGGCGATCGTGGGCGGTGCCGTGTACTTTGGCACGGGCAAGGGCGAGCTGGTGTCGCTGGACTTCGAGACGGGCAAGGTGCGGTGGAAGTACAAGGCGGGGGAGTCGATTGGGGAGAGCTCGCCGGCGGTGGCCGCGGGCATTGTGTATATCGGCGATCTGGAGGGCGTGGTCCACGCGGTGCGGGCGGCGACGGGGCAGAAGGTCTGGACGTTCAAGACCGGGAGCGAGGTGAAGGCGTCGCCGGTGGTGGCCGAGGGCAAGGTGGTGATCGGGTCCTACGATGGCTCGCTTTATGGACTGGACGCGCTGACGGGCAAGGCGGCGTGGACGTTCAAGACAGAAGGGCAGGTCCACTCGAGCGCGGCCATCGTGGCAGGCGTGGCGTGGATCGCGGGCTGCGACGGGCACTTGCGGGGCATCCGGGTGGCGGACGGCAAGCAGGTGGCGGCGGTGAAGACGGGCTCGTATGCGGCGGCGTCGCCGGCGTTCGGTGCGGGGCGGGCGTACTTTGCGACTTACGACAACGAGGTGATGGCGTTGGATCCGAAGTCCGGGCGGATTCTATGGCGGTATGAGCACCCGCAGCGGAAGTTCCCGTATATCAGCTCGGCGGCGCTGTTCGAGGGGCTAGTGATTGTCGGCGGGCGGGACAAGATCCTGCATGCGCTGGACGCGGCGACGGGCAAAGAGAAGTGGAGCTACATGACGAAGGCGCGGATTGAGGGCTCTCCGGTGGTGGCCGGGGGGCGGGTCTATATTGGCGGGGGCGACGGGCGGTTCTATGTATTTGACGCACGGAGCGGAGCGAAGCTGCAGGAGTGGGAGGCGGGCTCGGCGTTCAGCGCGTCGCCGGCGGTAGCGAACGGCAAGGTGGTGATCGGCACTCTGGACGGGCGGGTGGTGTGCCTGGCGCGTTGAGGCTGGTGCTGGCGGATGACCTGACGGGGACGCTCGAAGTGGGGGCGATCCTGAAGCAGGCAGGGCGGCGTGTGCGGATCGGCATTGGCGAGATACCGGCGGTGGAGGGGGATGAGGTGGCCGTGATCGACTGCCAGACGCGGCGGCTGGGGGCGGAGGCCGCGATGGGGCGGTATGCGGAGATCCTGCGGGCGGCGGCACTGCCGGCGGAAGAGCTTTACGTCAAAGTGGACTCCACTCTACGCGGGAATGTGGCGGCCGCACTGCAAGCCGTGCTGGCGCACTATCCCGAGACCGAGATCACATTTTGCCCGGCGTATCCCTCGCAGGGCCGGACGGTGGTGGGAGGGCGGGTGCTGGTGCATGGGGCATCGCTGCGGGCGCGGAGCAGCGCGGACGAGTGCGCGGAGCCGGTGGGCAGCGGGGTGATCCGGGAACTGCTGTCTCCACTGGGGCGCCGGGTGAGGGCTTACGACGCGGAGACGGAAGAAGAGCTGCGGGCGCGGTGGACCGGCGGTGTGGTGATGGCAGGCTCGGCGGGGCTGCTGGCGGCGAGGTTCCCGCGGCAGGCCGGGGCGGGCGTGATGCACGGGGCGCTGGCGGGCCGGCGCTGGCTGGTGGCGTGCGGGAGCATGAACCCGGCGACGCAGGGGCAACTGGCGGAGTCGCCCTGGGCCGTGCTGCGGTATCCGGCTACGCAGGAAGAGGCGGCGGAACGGCTGGAGGCGGATGGAGGCGTGGTGGTGGCTACGCCGGCGGAGCGCTGCGAGGAAGACGTCATGAGCTGGCTGGCAGCGATGGCGCGGGGGAGCGGCGCGACCGGGCTGATCGTGTTTGGCGGTGACACGGCTGCCTCGATTCTGGCCGTGCACGGGATCCGGAGCCTGGAGGCGGCGGGGGAGATCCTGCCGGGCGTGCCGTGCTCGTGGGTGCAGTTGCGGGGCGCAGCAGCGCCGCTGGTGACCAAGGCAGGCGGGTTTGGGGCGCCGGGCCTACTGAGCAGCCTGATAAGTGAGATAAACAAAGCATGAGAATCGCGGTGACGATGGGAGACTCCAGCGGCGTGGGCCCGGAGATTCTCCTGCTGGCGCAACAGGCGGGCAGACTGACGCAGCCTTACGTGGTGTATGGCGACCTGAGCGTACTGGAGTTGTGCCGCGAGCGGCTGGGGCTCGGAGTAGAGTTGCGGGCGATTGCCGACGTTGGCGAGTGGCAGGCCGGGCCGGTGAATGTGCTCGACATGAAGATGCTGCGGCGGGAGCAGATCCGGCCGGGCGAGATCACGAAGGAATCCGGTGCGGCGGCGCGCGCGTATGTGGTGGCGGCGGCACAAGCGGCGCTGGCCGGGCAGGTGACCGCAATGGTGACGCTGCCGATGAACAAAGGCGCGACGGAGCTCTCGGACCCCACGTTTACGGGGCATACGGAGCTGATTGGCGAAGTGTGCGGCGCGAAGAGCGTGACCATCATGCTGATTTCGGACGCGCTGGCGGTGTCACACGTGAGCACGCACGTCTCGCTGAGCGAGGCGATCCGGCGGGTGACGAAAGAGCGCGTGCAGACGATCACGCGGCTGACGTGCGACGCCCTGCGGCGGATGCACGACAGGCCGCGCGTGGCGGTGGCGGGGCTGAATCCTCATGCCGGCGAGGGCGGGCTTTTCGGCCGGGAGGAGATCGAGGTGATCGAGCCGGCGATTCGCGAGTTGCGGGCCGAGGGGTATGACGTGGAGGGACCGCTGCCGCCGGACACGCTGTTTTACCTGGCGGTGAAGCGGAAGAAGTTTGAGGGCATTGTCTGCATGTACCACGACCAGGGGCACATTCCGATGAAGCTGATGGACTTCGAATCGGCCGTGAACGTGACGCTGGGGGTGCCGATCATCCGGACGTCGGTGGACCACGGCACCGCGTTTGACATTGCGTGGCAGGGGAAGGCGTCGACCCGGAGCTTCACGCAGGCGTTTGACCTGGCGGTGCGGATGGCCGGCTGAGGGCAGATGGTGCGCAGAGGCGAAAGTAGCCGTTTTGGCCGCGGGCGTAAGCGCCTTTCCTTCCAACACTTGTGGGACTGATTGTGTTTTGGAGGCAGTCCGTTTGTGGTGGTTCCAGGCTTTCCAGGCGAGTTGGGCCTGGCAGTGGAGCTTGTGGCGTTTCGTCCCGATGACGAGGAAGAGCGGGTCTTTGACGCAGAACTCGTGGACGCCGCGATGGAAACTGCGATGGCGGAGGATGGACTGGTTCAGCAGGCGGGTTTCGAGGGCGGCCAGTTCCATGCCCCATTGCGCGAGGAAGAGGTAGTCCCGGCAGAGGGTCCGTTCGGTGGGGTCCTCGATGCAGGCGGCGGCAGGCTCGACGACAGCGCGGATGCGGGCCTCCCAGGCTGGGTGGAGGGCGAATTTCTTCGCAAAGAGGTGGTGCTTGCAGGCGTTGCCGGAGACTTTTTCTTTGCCGGCGCGCGTGGCGGGGCCGTGCGAGAGGCGGGCATTGGCACGATTGGCGGCGAGTTTTTTATCGGTCATGCGCAGTAGCGCCATGGTTTCAGCTCCCGGAAGGAGTGTACTACGACGTGTCAAGGAAACGGGGTCATTGGGGGAGGTCGTTTTGCTTGTTTTCAGTGGGATAGGGGGCGTTTTGGGGCGTGTGAACGGGTGGAATGGGGGGGTCGAAATGTGACGGAGGGAACCAAGGCAGTTACCTGAGTTTCTGCCCTCGACGACAAGCCTGACGAGGCAGTTCAAAGGACAGGAACCGTCGCTGGAACGATCACCTTCGAGGCGGTCAGCGCCGATAGAGTTGCACTTGGGACGGGTAGAGGAGAGGTGACTCCCCCGGAAGGGGTTTCTGCTGCCAGAGCATCTGGTAACACTACGGACTTTCTGATGCCGCAGTTCGCCGAATCGAATGGGTCCGGGCCCGCTGGGAGTACAGTCGTTGAGCCGAGTCAGTAGGCTGCCTTGGTGGCTCGAATGAGGGCGGGCAGTGCGAGGGGATAGCCGATACCCCAGCTACCAGCCAGTAATCGCACCGACTCAACTTCGGCAGGCACTCAACTTGCGCCTGATATCCGGTTACTCCTAGTCGGTCAAGGTCAAATATGCGCGAACTTGCGCGCGCTCCTCCACCGATGGCGGTTGCCGGTTCCTAGTTTGTATGTTCAACAGGCGAGACTCCAGAATTCGGCCCTCGGCGTTTGGGCGGTGCTTCACCCGAGCGTCGACCGGCCCATGGCTCAACTAGCAGCGCCTTTATCGCGATACAGTAATCGGAAAGGAGGGTCAAGATTCATGACCGTCACAATCAGCGCATCGGTTGGTTCCGGGTGCATGAACAACAACTCGGACGTCAAGAAGATTCAGATGGGGCTGAATGAGCTGCCTCGGCACTGGGGTGGTCCCTTTCCAAAACTGGTAACGGACGGCAATTGTGGGACCCTGACGACCGGAGCGATCGAGAATCTTCAACGTTGGCAATTCGGATGGCAGGATGGAAAGATCTCACCGGGGGGTGTGACACTGCAGCGTATCAACGATATGCTGGCCTCCGGCGAGAAGCCAGGATCGCCGGATGACATCAAAATCAAGTGGCAGATGAGCTTCCCGTTTGTTGGCCAAGTGAAATCAATGGGGTGTTGGGCGGCAACAGCGGCGATGATGCTGACGGTGCGCGACAGGAGAGGGTACAAGTTGGAAGACATCCTGACAAAGGCGGATGGTGGCGCGGACGGCTTGTTCCATTTGGCTTTCCTACTCGATACCGGGCTCCGATGGGAACATCACGACACGTTCACGAAGGCCCTCGGATTGAAACGCGAGGGGCTGAAGTCCTTTCCCGTTTCCACATTTGCGATCTGGCTGCGGTCCGACCCGGTCGGCCTCACTCTGAGCTTCAAGAACAGGGCACACATCGTCTGCCTCAACGGGATGATCGGTGACGGAACTCAGTACGGCACGTACGGGTTTGGCTACGACCCATGGGGAAGTGACTTCATCTACTCCTGGCGTACGTTGCGCGGACAGTTCGAGATGGTCGATCAGAAGACCATCTGGCGATGCTGAATTGGCGGGTCGCGTATTGAGCGACCCAAATCCGATGCCGACTGGCCCCCGGCCCGTAGGCCGCCGCCATCGTCCACTCCACAGCTGGGCGCCGGATCTCCTCCGCCTCCGCCGTGGCAGAGCCACGCGTTGCCGGCCCCCATCAATGCTCGCTGAGGCCGGCGCCCTCGCTGCGGCCCGTGAACCCGCTCAGGTCCAGGCTCGCGCCGCTGCCTCTTGGAGGTTCCTGCACTTCGGATGTGTCGGAGACTTCTTCTGGCCTACTACCTGAAAGGTGGCGACCGGGACTCGCGCACCTCTGCGCCCGGGCAATACGAGGGCGAGACTTTGCTTTCAGCACCGTCCGGCGGTGTCTCCCCGCGCCGTGAATCGTCTCCCTGCCTGAAACGCGGCATCACTGCACGCTTTGGGACACCACCGGTTGGCCAGCCATTCCCCCTACCGCCCAGGAGGCGCAGATGAGCGCCATGTTTGGCTCCCAGTCCCGATTGGAGCAATGGGCCAGTGAAATGCTCAGAGGACTAGTGAAAGGCAGAGGTCCTCTTGAGGACCGGATTCTGCGTGTACCGGGCGTGCCGGACATGACTTCCGGACTCTTTGGAGCTCTCGACCTAGGAATTCTGCTGTTCGTGTCTGGCCGTAAGACGAACAACAGATTGAGAAGGGAACGGTAAAAGTGAATATTCAAACACTGGAAAAGCACCTCCTGACGTTGGTGACGCTCGGAGAGGCTGACGCACCGGTCGTCAGTTGTTACTTGAATCTCGAAGCCGGCCTGGACGCGGCGAGGCAAGCCATCGACGAGCGCGTGCGGCTGCTGCGGAAATCTTTACCGCAACCCCAACGCGAGTTGTTCGAACAGGCATTCACCCAGATCCACACTCGCCTGGCAGCGGGCTTCCTGGAGGAGAGTCTGGGTGTTGCGGTGTTTTCGCGAGGTGGGGCGCAGGAGTTCTTTCTGGACCTGGAATTCCGCGTGCCGCTGCCGAGTTGGATCTCAGTCAACTCAACGCCGAACATCTACCATCTGGTTGAGCTGAAGGACACGTATGACCGGTACGTTGTCGTGATCGCGAACGACCACAACACGCGCGTGCTGGAAGTCCATCTGGGAACAATTACCGACGCAATGCTGGCGGAGCGTCCGGAATTGCAGGATCGGGTTGGCCGGGGCTGGAGCCGGGACCACTATCAAAGCAATCGGCGGGAGCATGATCATCAGTTCGCGAATGAGGTTGTGCGGATTGCCGGCGAAGTGATGGCAACCGGAAAGTACAGACACCTGGTCCTGGCCGGAACCCCCAGAATGACTGCCTTGCTACGGCAGGCTCTACCGAAGCAGCTGGAGTCCAAGCTGATTGACGTGGTGCCGGCCTCTGACAAAGACCGGACCAGGGATGTCGTGGCCGCGACGCTGGCGAGTTTCATCGAGGAGGAGCAGCAGGAATCCCTGGCCGCCGTCGAGATGCTGGAGCGGGAGATCCGCCGTCATGGCCTGGCAGTGGCCGGAGCGGGCGCGAGCTTGCAGGCGTTGAAGAACCATCAGGTTGACCTGCTGGTGATGGCAACGGAATACGTGCCGGAACCGGCATGGACGTGCGCGGAATGTGACGTGGCGGCGGTGCAACAGGGTCTGCCTGCCATCTGTCCGAGTTGCGGCAGTTCCAAGACCCGCCGACTGGATGTCAAAGAGGAGTTGGCGAGGTTGGCCGAGTTGGGCGGCTGCGGCATTGAGATCGTCCACGACAGCGAGATCCTGATGCAGATGGGCGGCGTCGGCTGTCTTCTGCGGTTCCTTACGTCCGACGCCGTGGGCCTGCACCCGGCAGTGGCGCGGGGCTGACAACTTGTGCTGACCGTGCGCGGTCAAGTGATCGCCAAGCGTCAGTCAGCGACTGACAGAGGGCAATTGGCTGGATCGGGGCGGCCTGACGCCAGCAGTGCCAGAAGACGTTTCACCGTACGAACCTCGAAAGGAGGGCAACAACCGTGCCGAACAATGCAGGAAAACCGTATCTGCCCGCAAAGCCGAATGAAGACGAGTATTTCGCCCGCCAGGAAGCGGAGCGAGGACGCATTTTAGCCGACGAGCGGCAGTCCAGACTTCTCACCGAGGAGCGGGAGCTTGAGCGTGAACTCCACGCCATGAAGTGCCCGAAGTGTGGCATGCAGTTGGAAGAGATCACCTTCGCCGAAGTCCGTGTGGACCGGTGCTCCTCCTGTGAGGGCATTTGGCTGGACAAGGGCGAACTTGAGCTGATCCAGCAGAAGGAAGGCGGATTCATGGGGAAGCTATTGGGAGCGTTTCGCTGATCGGACGGCAAGTGCAGAAGAAACGAGGTGACTGCCATGGGCTGGTCGCTTAAGTTGGGTGAAGTGGCGGGAATCCGCGTGCAAGTGCATTTCACATTCCTGCTCTTCATGGCGTGGATCGTGCTATCCGGGCTGATCTCAGGCCAGAGTCAACAGCTCGTACTCGCCAATGCCGCCTTCCTGCTGGGCCTATTCGGGTGCGTCGTTCTGCATGAGTTCGGGCACGCGCTCATGGCAAGACGCTATGGCATTCGCACGAAGGACATCACGCTTCTCCCGATCGGCGGGATGGCGCGGCTGGAGCGGATGCCTGAGGACCCGCGCCAGGAACTGTGGGTCGCGCTAGCGGGTCCGGCCGTCAACGTCGTCCTCGCGGCGGGCCTCGGAATCTGGCTGTCACTGACGGGTGGAAGCCCGATCCCTGTGGGAACCGACGTTACCGCCGGTTCGTTCGCGGAGCGCCTCCTGCTGGTCAACGTCTCACTCGCCCTGTTCAATCTGCTGCCGGCCTTCCCGATGGACGGCGGCAGAGTGGTGCGGGCGCTGCTGGCACTGCGCATGGAGTATGCACGCGCGACTCAAATCGCGGCTCACATGGGCCAGGGCATGGCATTACTGGCAGGTGTGCTCGGGTTCTTCTACAACCCGATGCTGCTGTTTATTGCCGTCTTCGTGTGGATCGGTGCAGCGCAGGAGACGCGCATGGTAGCGCTGAAATCCGCTCTGGCCGGTCTTCCGGTGAGCGCGGCGATGCTCACTACGTTTGAGACGGTAGTTCCTGGCGATTCCCTGGAGCATGTAGCTCGATTGATTCTGAGCGGATCCCAACAGGACTTCCCAGTGGTGGACGGCAGTCATGTGGTGGGTGTGGTGACGCGGGACGGTCTTATGAAGGCCCTTGCGCAGGAGGATGATCCGGTGGTGGGCGACATTATGCACAAGGATGTGGACATCGCGGATGTGTCCGACCCTCTCGAAGGCGCGCTCCAGCGGTTGCAGGATTGCAGCTGTCCCGTTCTGCCGGTGCTGCGGAACCAGCAACTGATTGGCCTCCTCACGGCGGAAAACCTCGGCGAGTTCGTGATGATCAACAATGCCAGGAGCGAGAGGAATACGCGCGCCGCGGGTGTCGCTGAGGTGACCGCTTGAGGGACAGCTCCCATCGACGCGTACAGTGAGTTTCTGGAGATCTTTGTGACGGCGAACTTTCTGGCCGTGGCACGGCAGCCAAGCGGCCCGCCCCTCGCTGATCGGCGTGCATCCTGTGCCGGCAGTCCGGCGGAGCTCTCAGGTGGGAACGGAAAGGGCCACCGTTCCCGCGCGCGAGGCGTGGGAACGGCGGCCCTTGTTTGACCGGAACTACGTTTCCTACTAGAGCTTCATTTCCCAGCCCTTGCGGGTGAAGGGCTTGAGGTATTTGTTGGCCTCTTCGCTGTTGGTGAAGCGCATCTTCTTGGAATCCCACAGCAGTTTGCCGGGCACGTGGAGGGCGATGGCGCCGAGGGCGAGCCATTCGATGTACTTGGAGGCGACGGCAAACTCGGAGACGCCGGGGGCGCCGCCTTTGCAGGCGCGGAGCCAATCCTGCTGGTGGTTGATGCCGCGCTGGAGGACCTGCGGGGGGAGCTTGTATTGGGCCCAGCGGGAGGCGGGCAGCAGCCAGACGCCCTCGCCGCGGGAGGTGGTGGCCATGTGGCCTTTGGAACCGACGAAGACGGCGCCGTTGCCGGGGGCGCGCATTTTGGGATCGGAGGATTGAACGAATGGAGGACGAGGTGGGCCGCCCGCGGGGCGGGGCGGGCCGCCGGGACCGCCAGGACCACCAGGGCCGCCGGGGCCACCAGGTCCGCCGGGGCCGAAGCCGGTGGGCTGGGGCTGAGCGCGTTTGCCATCGATGGTCACGCGATCGCCGACCAGCATGGTGCCGTCCCCGCTGCCGAGGAAGGGCCGGCCCTTATCGGCGAGGTTGTTCATGGAGGGGAAGAGGCGCTCGCCCTCCGCCATGCCGGCGGGGTTCTGGAAATCGCCGCGCATGTTCTGATAGGTGTGAACGGTGACGGGCGGCATGTTTCCGCGGGCGGGAAACTCGAAGACGAGATGGGCGCGGAGCGGCCAGACCCACTGGTTTTTGCCCTCGACGAAGACACATTCGACGCTGGTGGGCGCGGCGAGCGCGAGCTGCAGGGCGAGGTGGGCGGGGCCGAGATTGTGGACGAGCCAATCGCCCATGGAGCCGCCGGTGGAGAAATCGAGGAAGGCGCGCCACTGATTAGTCATCAGGGGATTGAAGGCGCGGGGCGCGGCGGGGCCGAGCCAGAGGTCCCAATCGAGCGTGCCGGGGACTTCGACCTTTTCCGGGCCGGTTTCGGGGAGATTGGGCTGGCCGCCATAGATGCCGCCGGTCCAGGCGTGGAGTTCGCGCACATCGCCGATTTCACCGGACCAGAGGATCTCGCACGCGGTCTTGGTGGCTTCGTGATTGAAGCCCTGATTGCCCATCTGGGTGGCGACTTTATACTTGGCCGCGGCGTCGGAGAGGAGGCGCGATTCGGACGCGGTGCGGGTGAGCGGCTTTTCGCAGTAGGTGTGCTTGCCGAGCTGCATGCAGTGGAGAGCGATGGGCGCGTGGAGGTGATCCGGCGTGGCGATCATCACGGCGTCGATACTGCTGCCCTCTTTCTCGAGCATTTTGCGGAAATCTTTGTGCTTGCTGGCCTTGGGGTAGGCAGCGAAGCCGCGGGCGGAGCGGACCTCGTCGGGGTCGCAGAGGGCCACGACATTCTCGGTGGGCGCGACGCCCAGGAGGATCTCCGGGCCGCGGGTACCCATACCGACGGCGGCGATATTCAACTTCTCGTTGGGGGATCTGTAGCCCGCGGCGGAGAGGGAGGCGACGCTGCCGAAGCCGCCCAGCGGAACTGCGCCGGCCAACAGGGATCCGTAGAAGAAGTGGCGCCTGGAAACACGATTCTCGCTCATTAGGAAAACTCCAAGAAGACGATTCCGACGGGGCCCCGGCGTAGAAGGAATTGCCTGCCAGCGGACGAGGCTTAATGATGGGGCTGAGCCCCCCCGTATTCTATTTCGGCGGGAGGGGGAAAGCAAACGGGGCGCGGGTTCCGCGATACGATGTGTGCAATCATGACGCGCAAGACCTTCCTCTCTACTGCTGTGGGCGTACCGGCCGTGGTGCGCAACGTGAGCGCATCCGACACGATCGGGATTGGCCATATCGGAATCGGGACACGCGGCGGCGACCTGGTGAAGGACGTATTGAAAACGACAGGCGGGAAGATCGTCGCGGTGTGCGATGTGTACCGGCCGCATGTGGAGAAGGGCGCGCGGATGTGCGGCAACCCGGAGGCGAAGCGGTATACCGATTACCGCGATGTACTGGCGGACAAGAACGTGGATGCGGTGGTAATTGCCACACCGGATCACTGGCATTCGAAGATGCTGGCGGATGCCTGCGAGGCCGGCAAGGACGTGTATATCGAAAAGGGCTGGACTCGCACGGTGGAAGAGGCCAAGGCGATGCGGGCCACGGTGAAGCGCACGGGGCGCATCATGCAACTGGGCCATCAGGGGCGACAATACGCGGCGGCGATCCAGGCGCGGGAGTTGATTGAACAGGGTTATCTGGGGCCGGTGACGTTGGTGACCACGGGCCGGTGCGGCAACACGCCGATGGAGCATGCGACGTGGCGGTGGTATGGGTACTACAACATCTGGGACCGGCCGGATGCGGCGCAGGTGGTGAAAGACCTGGACTGGGAGCGGTGGCTGGGGCCGGCGCCGAAGCGGCCATTCAGCATGGAACGGTTCTGGCACTGGCGCTGCTACTGGGACTACGGCACGGGTGTGGCGGGGGATCTGCTCTCGCATGAACTGGACTATGTGCAATCCGTGTTGCGATACGGGATTCCGGACTTGTGCTCGAATCTCGGCGGGGTGCATCTGCTGCAGGACGGGCGGGAGGCGCCGGACACGACGAGCACGACGTTTGAGTTTGAGAAGCAGAACTGCGCGGTGACGTTTGTGAGCAGCATGAACAGCGCGCAGCCGCTGACGCCGGAGTTTCGCGGCAAGTACGCGACGTTGCGCTTCAACCGGATCGGGCAGGATGCGAACGACTTTGAAGTGATCGGCGAGCGCAGCGCGGGCAAGTATGGGGGCGGCGTGATCCGCAAGTTTGATGCGGCGGCGACACCGGCGCAGCCGAGCCACATGCAGGAGTTTCTCAACTGCGTGCGGGAGCGCCGCAAGACCAAATGCAATGAGGACGAGGCGTTCATCGAGGCCGTCACGTTCATCCTCTCCGTGGTGGCGTACCGCGAGAAGCGCGTGGTGCGTTGGGACCGGGAGAAGGAACTGATCGTCTGAGCGGGTGGCGATTATCCGAAGACGGCGCGGACTTCTTTCAGGAAGCGGGCCACCTTCTGGCGGGGGTCGCCTGGGCCGAGCGTCTCAATGGGGAGGACGCCGCGGTAGCCGCCCTTGTCGATGATGGCCTTCACGCGGGCAAGATCCGTGGGCACTTCCTTGGCGCCGTACCAGACGGTCTCTTTGAGCTGCCAGGAGATGGCATAGGGGAGCAGACGCTCGATTTCGTCGTAGGGATCGGCGGTGCGCAGGCTGCCGATATCGAGGATGACGCCGAACCATTCGGAGTTGACGGCCTCCGTGATGCGGATGGTTTCGGCGGCTGATTTGACGAAGTCGTTGTGGTTCTGGAGGCCGACGATGACGCCGTGGCGCTGGCCGTATGCGGCGCACTCCTGGAAGGCGGGGACCATCCATTGCAGCGTTTGGTCGAAGGTCGTGCCTTCGGCGACCTTGAGGCCGGTAAAGACGCGAATGACGGAGGCGCCGAGGACGGCGGCCACGTCGATCCATTCCTTGACCATGGCGATGTCGCGCTGGCGGGCGGCGGCATCGGTGACGGCGAAGTCATTGCGGACTCCGGTGCCGCTGATGGAGACGCCGTTGAGGAACGCACGGCGTTTGAGGGCGTGGAGGACGGCGGCCGGGGGCGCTTTGGGGTAGGTGTCGAAGTAGTAGCCGGTGGCGTCGAGCGCACCGATGCCGTGCTGGGCGCAGTAGTCGATGACGCCGTTCCAATCGATGGTCTTGTCGCGGAGGGGCAGGTTGAAGGAATAGGCGTTGAGGGCGATGCGGACGGCGGCGCCGGGGAGGCGGGCGACCTTCGCTATGGGCTTAGTTTGCGCGCGGGCGGTGGAGGCCGCGAGGGTGGCGGCGGCAAAGGCGCGTCTGGTGAGTGAGGTGGGCATGGGGCTCCCTTTGCATTGTCTATGCGGGCTGGACGACAGTGAGGGTCTCCGCCTCCGGCGAAATCCGGATGGGGTTTCGCAAGGAACGGCCGAAGCCCTGAAAGGCCACAACCATCGTGTCGCCGTCCTGCAACTCGATGCCGGCGCCAAAGCTAAATGCGTCGGCGCCGAAGAAGTGGACATGGACGTCGCCGGCGCGGCGGTGCTGGGCGTACTTGAAGTGGTGGTGCTCGATATTGGCGAGCGTATGGGCCATGCGTTTCTCGCCGGAGCCGATCTCTTTGCTCCAGATGGTCTGGCCGGTGCGCTCGATGCTGACGGCGCCGGGGACAAAGGTGAAATCGGGATCGATGATGAGCTCCGGGCCGAATGAGCACTGGCGGAGTTTGGAGGGCGCGAGGTAGAGATAGTTGCGGCGTTCCGTTTTGTGATCGGAGAATTCATTGCCCATGGCCATGCCGACTCTGCGGGGCGCGCCGGTGTCGTCGATCAGGTAGACGCCAGCGATCTCCGGCTCCTCGCCGCCGTCTCCGGCATACGGGGGCACCTCCAGCGGCTCGCCGTGGGCGCGGAGGATGAGGCCGCTGCCCTTGTAGAACCACTCGGGCGCGGCGCCGATCTGGCCGGCGGGCGGGCTGCCGCCCTCGACGCCCCAGCGGTACATGCGCATGCTGTCTGTCTCCTGCTCGACAGCGGCATGCATTTTCTGGCGGGTTTCGGCGCTGGCGAGATGAGTGAGGCCGGTGCCGCTGACGAGGCAGCGGGCGGGCTCGGCCGGCTGATCGAAGGGCAGCAGGATTTGCCACGGGGTGCGGCCCTGGTAGAGATCGTCGTAGGGCTCCACCGATTCGACGGGTAGCGAGAGGAGCAGCGCGGCGAGTGGCCGGCACGCGTGCAGTGCCGCGAGGGCCGCTTCGTAGACAGTGGAGTGGCCACCGAGGATGGAGACAGTGTCCTCGGCGACACGGGCGATGCGCCGGCCGTGCGCGGGGTGGGCGATTTGGATGATCCGCAGCATGGGTTACGCCTTGGCCTGGCGCTTGTGCCAGTCTTCCGAAAAGAGATCGAAGTGGACGCGCTCGCGGGGGTGAGCGGCGATGAAATCCTCGTTGAGCGTGAGGCCGAGGCCGGGACGCTCAGGGAGGGAGAAGTAGCCATCGACGACCTCGGGATAGTGGTCCACGGCGCCTTTCACCCAGGCGTCGGCGAAGTCGTTGAAATGTTCGAGGATCTTGAAGTTGGTGGTGCAGGCGGCGAGGTGGACATTGGCGGCGGTGGCGACGGGGCCACAGACGTTGTGGGGCGCCATGAGCATGTAATAGGCCTCGGCCCAGGCTGCGAGTTTGCGGGCCTCGGAGATGCCGCCGAAGTGGGAGAGATCGATCTGCACGATGTCGCAGGCCTGGAGCTCGAAGAGTTCGCGGCAATCGAAGCGCGTGTGGAGGCGCTCGCCAGTGGCGATGGGCAGGTGGACGGCCTCGGCTACCTTCTTGAGGGCCTTGAGGTTTTCGGGCGGAACGGGTTCTTCCAACCAGGCGGGCTGGAACGGCTCCAACTCGCGGGCGATCTGGATGGCGGTAGCGGGGTTGAAGCGGCCGTGCATCTCGACGAAGATGTCGAAATCCGGACCGGTTTCGTGGCGCACGGCTTCGACGAGGGAGATGGATTTGAGGCGCTCCTGGCGATCGAGCTCGTAGAATCCGGCGCCGAAAGGATCGAGCTTGGCGCCGAGGTAGCCCTTTTCCACGACGCGGCGGGCTGCCTTGGCAAACTCCTCGGGGGTGCGCTCCACGGTGTACCAGCCGTTGGCGTAGGCCTTGATGCGCGGACGGACGGCGCCGCCCATCAGGCGGTAGACGGGCTGGTTGAGGGCCTTGCCGATGATGTCCCAGCAGGCCATCTCGATGAGGGAGATGCCGCTCATGGCGACCTCGCCGGCGCGGCTGTAATCGTGCAGGCGCATGTGATCGACGATCTGTTCGCGATCGAAGGGATCCTTGCCGATGGCGTAGCGGGGCGCGGCCTCGGCGAGGTAACCGAGGAGCGCATCCGTGTTATTGATCATGCGCACTTCGCCGACGCCGCTGATGCCTTCGTCCGTCTCCACGACGACGAAAGTGAGGTTGCGCCAGGGGGTACCCATGACGAGGGGACGGACGTTGGTGATTTTCATGGCGTGCGAGGTGAATCTATCACAGCGGTGGCGGAGCGGGGCGGCGCCGGTGTTGCTACTTGGCTGTGAGCCAGCGCTGATCGAAGCGGGCAAAGGTGATGAGCTCGTAGGCGCGTTTCTCGCCTCGCTCGTAGAGCAGGCCGATGCGGCCGTCTTTGAGCTGGGCGAGCGAGGAGTAGGCGGCGGGGCCGTCGTGGATGAGGCGGGCCACAGGCCAGGTCTTGCCCTCGTCGCGACTGAGCTTCACGGTCATCCGGACTCGTTTGGTATCGGCGGGATTGGAGAAGAGCAGGCTGTCTTTGCGAAAGCGGATGAGGCTGGCCTGGCAGATGGGATCGACGAGCGCATCGTCGTATGAGATGGAGGACCAGGTGGCGCCGCGGTCGCGGCTGGTGGCGAGGGCACGGCGGTTCTGCTGATTGTAGGAGCGCATATTGAGCAGGAGGGAGCGGTCGCGAAGCTCGACCACCGCGGATTCATTGGTCTTGTCGCCGGCGCTGCCGCCGAGTTTCCAGGTGAGGCCGCCGTCGTCGCTGACGATGACGTGGGAGTAGTAGGCGTTGGTGCCGGTGACGATGTGATCGCAGGGGACGACGAGGCGGCCGTCGCGGAGTTGGATGCCATTGCCGGGCCCGGTGGCGTACCAAGTCCAGTTGGGGAGCTTCACGGAGGACGTGATGTCGGCGGGCGCGGTCCAGGTTTTGCCGTCGTCGGTGCTGCGCGAGAGCCAGACGGTGCGCGTGCCGGAGGAGGTGCCAGCGATGATCTGGCGTTCCGTGTCTTTGCCGGGATTGCGGGTAAGGAGGAGAGAGATGGCGCCGGTCTTGCGGTCCACGACGGGCGCGGGGTTGCCGATGGTGTCTTCGCCGAGATCGGCGACCACCTGTTGGGGCGACCATGTGCGGCCATTGTCGAGGCTGCGCCGGAGGAGGATATCGATGTTGCCGGTGTCGGAACCGCCGCCGCGGCGTCCTTCGCAGAAGGCGAGGAGGGTGCCCTTGGCGGTGACGACGAGGGCCGGGATGCGGTAGGTGTGGTAGCCGCCCTCGCCGGAGCGGAAGAGCTCGGTCTGGGTGAATTCGGCGGCTGGAAGAGTGGGGAGGAGGAGGAGGCAGAGGAGGAGGGCTGGGGGACAGGTCATCGGCTGGATCTTTCGTTGTTCACTGGGCGCTGCGCGCGGGGATCACCGGTGGGGGCAGGGGCGTGGTCGGTGGCGGCGGGCGGCCCGAGCAGCTCCGTGAAGATCGGCTTGAGCGCGTCGGCCCAGAGTTGGTAGGCGGGGAGAGCGGGGTGGAGCTGATCGGGATCCATCATGCCGGCGCGGAGCTTGCCATCGGGGGTGGCGAGCTTGTCGTTGATGTTCAGGAAGCGTACGGTTTTGCCATCGGCGAGACGCGCGAGATTGGCGTTGATCTTCCCGATGGTGGGCATGACGGCAGGATTATCGTTGCGGGGGAAGATGGCGGTGAGGATGATGACGGCGCGCGGGGCCTTGGCGCGCATCGTGGCGACGACTGCCTGGAGCGCCTCGGTGGTGGCAGCCACCTTGGATTCGTCACCCTCCGGCGCGGCCTGGTTGCCGACGTTGTTGGTGCCGGCGAGCAGGACGAGGACCTTGGGGTTGACGCCATCGAGCTCCCCGTTCTCCAAGCGCCAGAGGATGTTTTGCACGGTGTCGGCGCCCCAACCGAAGTCGGCGGCGTTCCAGCCGAAGAAGTTCCGCTTCCAGTTGGCGAGGAGGTCGGGCCGATCGAGGGCGCCCCAGCGGCGGGTGATGGAGTCGCCGGCGAAATAGACGTCGATGCCGCCCTGGCGGGCTTTTGCGAGGAGCTGCGAGTGGGCGGTGAGCGAGTTCTGATCGGTGCGAGGTACGGCGAGGCTGGCCTTGACGGGCGGGGGCGGAGGCGGCGGCGTGTGTTTGAGAAACTTGTTGGCCCAGGGGAGGAAGTACTTCCAGTTGGGCGCGTCGGTGTGGCCGCCGTCATGCTGGCGCCAGGCCAGATGGCCATCGAGCAGGCCGGTGTTGACGGGCGGCATCTTGGCGTTCTGGTAGTCGTCGCCGACGCCGAGATCCTTCGCGCCGAGCAGGCGGAAGACGCGGCCGGCATTGACGGTAGCCATGAACGAGCCCTGCTGATCGAGCCATTTGGCGTCGCCCTTTTCGGGGATGCCGTAGCTGATGAAGGTGAGGCGCGGCGCGCAGAGGGCGATCAGCTCGTGCGAATCCACCGGGATATCGTTGGCGTTTTTGCTGCCGAAGGTGGCATCGGCGGCGCCGTACTTGAGGAAATTGCCGGCCATCCAGTGATACTCGCCGGAGCCCGTGAGGTTTTCAACGGCCTCACCGAAATTACGGCGGTGGGGCTTGGTGCCGCCCTCGCCGGAAGACCCGACGAGCGCGACGGCGAAGCGCGGATCGAAGGCCATGGTGACGAGCGCGGCTTTGCCGTAGCGCGAGACGCCCTCGATGCCGACCTTCTTTGCGTCGATGGTCTTGTCGGTTTCGAAATAGTCGAGCGCACGCGAGGCGCCCCAGCCCCAGGCGCGGAGGGCGCCCCAATCGTCGGGCTTGCGGGCCTCGCCTTTGTTGACGAGTCCGATGATGCCGCGCGTGAGCCCGGCGCCGTTATCGGCCTGGATGCTGGCGGGGTCCAGCAGTGCGTAGCCCCAGCCGTTGGCGATCAACTGCTCGGCGGCCGGCGGATCGTTGCCCATGGCTGCCTTCATCTGGGCCTGCAACTCGGGACGCTTGGCCATCATCTCGGCCATGCGTTTCATGAAGGCCTTGCTGCCGAACATGATCATCACGGGCACGGGACCCTTCGCATTGGCGGGAGTGACGAGGGTCATTTGAATGTCGACGGAGATGGAAGGGCAGGCGGTGTTATCGGCGTGGCCGACCAGCTCTTTTTCGATGGTGGGAATGGAGCCGGCAGTGGAATTCGTCGTGCTGGCCACGCTCCAGGTGATCTTGGGCACAACGCGGGGGACGCGGCCCAGAACCTCGCGCTCGAACTCCTCGACGATCTCCGGCCGGCGCTGTTTCCACCAAGTCTTGGCGGAGGTGACTTTCTTGCCGTTCTTCAGCTTGAGGGTGTCGGGCCAATCGGGATAGGGGTTGGCCTTGGCCTCGTCGATGTTGGCATGATCG
This sequence comes from Bryobacterales bacterium, assembly GCA_016721425.1. GTDB lineage: Bacteria > Acidobacteriota > Terriglobia > Bryobacterales > Bryobacteraceae > Paludibaculum. The sequence continues at coordinate 405,964 of JADKID010000009.1, forward strand.
GGGGCCTTCTCGTTGCCGCTGGGGCCGGGGCGGAGGGCCTTGATGCCGAGCTGCTCCATCATGTTGCGATGGTCCTCGGCGGTGGTCCACTTTCCGGGCTGGGGTTGGGTGGGCGGTTGCTGGGCTACGGCTAGGGAGCCGGCGAGGACCGATAGGAGGAGGGAGAGGAACGGGGCGGTGGGGGTCATAGTGGGAGCGCCGAATTGATGATATACCGGCGGGGCGGAATTCGCAGCGTTACCCTCCGCGGATTGATGTATACTCGCACTCAAACGAAAGCGGGCTCGGCCTCTGAGGACACTATGAACAACATCTCCAGGCGGGATTTTGCGGGCATGGCGGCATTTGCGGCGGCGCAGCCTCCGTCGGACCGGGTGCGCGTCGGCGTGATCGGCTGCGGAGGGCGCGGCGTGGGGGCGCATATCGCCACGTTGCTCAAGATGAAGGAGACGGATAACGTCCAGGTGAACGCGGTGTGCGACGTCTTTGACAAGCGCGCGCAACAGGCGGCGCAGTTGACGGGCGGACGGCCGTATCAGAACTATCGCGAGTTGCTGGCGAACAAGGACGTGGACGTGGTGTGCATCGCCACGCCGGATCACTGGCATGGGCAGATGGCGATTGACGCGGCGGGCGCGGGCAAGCACATCTACTGCGAAAAGCCGATGACGCACTCCGTGGAAGAGGCCAAGCTCGTGGTGGCGAAGGTGAAAGAGACCGGCGTGAAGATGCAGGTGGGCGTGCAGGCGATGTCGGACGACTCGTACGAAACCGCGTACAAGTATGTGAAGGACGGCACGCTGGGCAAGGTGGTGATCGCGCAGATCGATTACTCGCGCAACTACAAGGACGACTACTGGCTGAAGCCCGTGGATGCGGATCTGCGGCCGGGCGTGAATTTCAACTGGGATCTGTTTCTGGGGCCGGCGCCGAAGCGGCCGTTCAGCGCGGAGCGGTATTTCAACTGGATCCGATACTTCGACTATTCCGGCGGCGTACCGGCCGGGCTGTTTGTGCACCGCGCTACGCGGCTGATCAAGGCGCTGGGGTTGACGTTCCCCGAGTATGGCTCGGCGCACGGCGGGAAGTTCGAATTTGGCGGGAGCCTGGGGGAGGTACCGGACACCATCAACATCATGTTGGATTATCCGGGCGGGCCCACGGTGATGCTGATCTCGTCGCTGGCGAATGATACTCCGGTGGCGCATACGCTGCGAGGGCACAAGGCGACGCTGGAGTTTACGCCCACGGGCTTTGTGATCAAGCCGCAGAAGCTCTTTGAAAAGGAGCAGACGGAGATTGTGCACCGCAAGACGGGCGGCGAGGATACAGAGCTGCATATGCGCAACCTGCTGCGGGCGATCCGGTACAACGAGCCGCTGAAGTGCGACGCCTCGCTGGGTTACTACGGCGTGGTGGCGTGCCAGTTTGGCGTGCAGTCGCAGCGGCAGCGGAAGTACCTGAAGTGGGACGCGGCGGCGGAGCGGATCGTACCGGCATGAAGGGCGCAGTTGTGTGTGCCTGGGCGCTGGCGGCGGTGCCGCTGATGGCGGCGAGTCCCTTTCAATTCCGCGAGCTGACGCCGGCCTCGCTGGAGCTGAGCGAGAACGGCAAGCCGGTGCTGGTGTACAACCACGGGATGATTCTGCCGGAGGGCGTGAAGGAGGGGTTTCGCCGCTCGTCCTACATCCATCCGGTGTGTGCGCCGGATGGCACGGTGCTGACGGACGACTTCCCCAAGGACCATCTGCATCACCGCGGCATCTGCTGGAGCTGGCCGATTGTGAAGTTCGCCGGCGCCACCTACGATGTGTGGGCCGTGCAGGGCATGCATCAGCGGTTTGTGCGGTGGAAGACGCGGCGGGTATCGGCGGACAGTGCGGTGCTGGCCGTGGAGAACGGCTGGTTCGTGGGCGAGCGGAAAGCCGTGAAGGAGACTGTCGAACTGACGGTGCAGCGCACTGCCGGCGGGCGGCGGAGTTTCATGGTGAAGCTGACGTTTGAGGCCGTGGATGCGCCGGTGGAGCTGGCGGGCCGGGAGATCAAAGGGTACGGCGGCTTTGGCGTGCGCTTTGCGCCGCGGACCGGGACGGTGTTGCGCACCGAGGCTGGCGTGGAGCCCAAGGACAGCGACATGGTGAAGCACCCCTGGGCGGAGCTGGAAGGCGTGTTTGCGGGGCGCCGGGCGGGCCTGCGCGTGACCGACGCGGCCGGGAACCCGGAGTACCCCAACGGCTGGTGCCTGCGGCACTACGGCTACGTGGCGGCAAACTATCCGGGGCTCAACAGCATCACGCTCACGCCCGGGAAGCCGCTGGTACTGCGCTATGAGGTGACGGTGTTTTCAGCGACGTAGACCTGCGCGAAGCCGGTCTGATTGCTGGTGTAGGTGACGAGCTTTTCGTCCGGAGAGTAGCAGGGGTGCGGGTGGGTCCACTGCGGGCCGTAGATGGAATCGGTGGGGACCTCCAGCCAGCTCAGCGTGGACTTGGCATCCACCTTCCAATTGGCCGGCGTCGGCTGGGTCCACTGCGTGCCGCCATTGCCTGATTCGGAAAGGCAGACGCGGCTGCGCCGGCCGGTGGCGACGTCAATCTGGAAGATGCCTTCATCGGGGTGATTGGTGTCGCAGAGGACCTTGGCGCCGGCGCGGTTGGGGCTGATGTGCCAGACGCTGTAATCGGTGATGGGCGAGATGGCTCGGGTGGTCCAATCCATGCGGTAGAGGCGCTTGGGCCAATGGACGAACACGAGGTCGCCGGTTGTGCCGAGGAAGGTCTCGTGGGTGATCCACTGGGAGCCATCGTGCGTGTAGAGACACTCCATGCCGGTGCCGTCGCGGCGCACGCGGTACATGCGCGGGGCGGGATCGCCGGCGAATTCAATCCACTCCGGGTCTAGCGGGTGAAACTGCGGGTGGATGACGGTGCGGGTGAAGGGAATGATACGCCAAGCGTCGCCATCGGTGCGTCCGGTGACGATGCCCTGGAGCGAGCCCTGCTTGATGGCGGCGGTCATCCACTGGCCGTTGTCCCCGAGAGTGCATTCGCCGAGCTGGGCATCTTTGAACTCGACGATCACGGATTCGTGCAGGGTGGCGCGGTCGAGCGTCCAGATGGCGCCTCCACGGACGAAGTAGACGCGTCGGCCATCGGGCGAGAGCGTGGGGGAGTAGGGGTGGATGGGCGCGGCGGCGGTGAGCTGGCGGATGGGACCCTCGGGGAAAGCAGCCTCAAAGAGCTGGGCATTGCCAGTGCGGTACGAGGTGAAGAGCAGCGTGCGGGAGTCCGGCGTGAAGGAGCTTTGCAGGAAGTAGCTGAGGTGGTTGATGGAGGGGTGGCGCGTGATCTGGTGGATGCGGGCGCCGGTGGAGCGCGAGTTGTAGGACGTGGCTTCGGAGGGGTGGAGCGTACCTTTGCCGTACTCGTTGGCGTTCACCGTTTCAGGATAGCGGGAGCGGGCGGGTGGCGCGGGCGTATACTGGCCTGGAGCCGGAAAGGCTGAAATGGGAGGTTGACCGTACCGTGAAGCGTATCCTGATGTTGGCGAGTGCACTGGCGTGCACGATGGGGCTGGCGAGTGCCGCCCTGGTGGTGAAGAATTTGCAGGTGGAGTACCGCACGAACCCGCTGGGCATCGACGTGGCGCAGCCGCGTTTCGGCTGGCAGATGGCGGCCACGGCGGGTGAGCGCGGCGCCGGGCAGGCCGCCTACCAGTTGGAGGTCAAGGACGCCAAGGGCAACGTGGTTTGGGATACGAAGAAGACGGCAAGCGCCTCGGCGGCCGGCATCACCTATGGCGGGAGCCCTCTGAAAGGATCCACGCGCTATCTGTGGACGGTGGCCGTGTGGGATCAGGCGGGCGCGAAGCTGACGGCGGGCTCGTGGTTTGAAACGGGTCTGATGGACCCCGCGCCGGGCGCGAGCGCGTGGGGCGGCGCGCAATGGATTGGGGGCGGCAACGAGGATCTGGTGTTGTACTCGCCGTATCTGGCGATATTCGACGTGAAATACGGCGTGAAGATCGCGCCGGGCAGCACGCGAGCGAGTTTCATCTATGGCGCGAACGACTCCCGTTTGATGGACCGCAACAAGAACATCTTCCAGATGGAGAGCGCCAAGGACCGGAGCTACATTCAGATAGAGCTGGACATCTCCGGCGTGGACGGGAGTGCGGGCGGCAAGGCGAAGCTCCATGTGTACCGCGCGGGCTACAAGACTGGCGACACGCCGGGGACGCCGCTCAAGACGTTTGAGATTGTTCCGGCGGTGATCCATGCGGGGAACAAGAACGCGGAACACCTGATTGAATTCCGCAGCACGTTCGGCCAGATCTCGCTCACGGTGGATGGGAATGCGTCCTTCACAGGCCCGCCTCCCGCGGCGCCGGCGGGTGGCCCGCAAGGCGGTCCGCCTCCTGGATTTGGGGGCCGGGGCAACTCAGCCACGTCGGTGAATCTGAATCCGGCCGGCTCGGGCGGCAACTACATTCCGTTCGGCATGCTGTGCGATATGGGCTTTGCCGCCGGCGCCGGCCAAAGCGCGGCGTTCCGCGATGTTACGGTGCGGAACAACCGCGCGCCCAATCATATTCTGTTCCGTGAGGATCTGGCGGGCGGCACATACAAAGGGATCTATGCGGATGCGGCCGGCTCCGGGCTGACTGTGGCAAGCGGAAGCTATGTGATCAACGGTGGCAGCCAGGGTGTGCTGGTGGTGAGGAATCCAAGCCGGAATTCAAGCCCGATGCTGCGCACGAAGTTCAAGGCGCAGGCCAAGGCTGTGGAGAGCGCGCGGTTGTATGTGACGGCGCGCGGCATCTACGAAGTCTCCATCAACGGCAAGCGCGTGAGCGATGACTACTACAATCCCGGGCTCACGCAGTACAACGTGACGCACCTCTACCAGACCTATGACGTCACGGGGATGATCCGCGCCGGCGACAATGCCATGGGCGCGATGCTGGGCGAGGGATGGTGGAGCGGGCTGCTGAGTTTCGGCAACATCTGGAACCATTTCGGCGACCGGCAGTCTCTGCTGGCCAAGCTGGTGGTCACCTACAAGGACGGCACTGCCGACACCATCACGACGAACCCGCAGGCGTGGAAGTATTACGGAAACGGGCCGGTGGTGTATAGCAGCCTGGATTTTGGTGAGGTGTATGACTCGGCGCGAGCGCGGGCCGTGGAGGGCTGGACAACGGCTGCCTACAACGACAGCAAGTGGAAGAGCGCGGTGGTGGTGCCGTTGCAAGGCACGGCCTTTACTGGCGTGGAGCAGGCGCGGGGCGGCGGCCCGGGCACGCCGTTCGACTACAGCAAGCTGGCGCTCATCGGGCAGATCGGCAACAACGCCGGGGTGTTCCGGACCTTGACGGCGAAGAGCGTGAAGGAGGCGCGGCCGGGCGTCTTTGTTTACGACATGGGGCAGAACATCGTGGGCGTGCCGCGGATCAGCATCGCCAACGGCAAGGCCGGCGGCAAAGTGACGCTGCGGTTTGCCGAGGTGCTGTATCCGGCGTTGAAAGAGTCCGGCGCCAATGTCGGCATGATCATGACGGAGAACTATCGCGCGGCGCTGAGCCAGGACGTGTACACGATGGCAGCGGGGCCGCAGGTCTATCAGCCGAAGTTCACCTCGCATGGGTATCAGTACGTCGAGATCACCGGCGTGGACAAGGCGCTGCCGCTGACGGCGGTGCAGGGCGTGGCGATCAGTTCCGTGCGCGAGTTGACGGCCGACTACCGGACGTCGAACGAAAAGGTCAACCGGCTGTGGTCCAACCTGGTGTGGTCCAACGTGGACAACTTCCTGACCATCCCAACGGACTGCCCGCAGCGCAATGAGCGCATGGGCTGGTCCGGCGACATCAATGTGTTTTCCCGCACGGCCACCTACGTTTCGAATGCGGACCAGTTCCTCACGCGCCACATGTACGCCATGCGCGACGTGCAGACGGCCTCCGGGCGGTTCACCGACGTGGCGCCCGTGGGCGGCGGCTTTGGCGGGATCCTGTGGGGCAGCGCCGGCGTTGTTGTGCCTTGGGAAACCTACTTGCAGTACAACGACGTTGCCTTGCTGGAGCGGCACTATCCGGCAATGGCGGCCTATCTGGCCTATCTGGAGACCACCATCGACCCGAAGACCGGCCTGAGCTCTGACGCGCAGTTGGGCGACTGGCTGGGACCGCAGAACAACGCGCTGGGCGCGCCGTTCTTGGCTACGGCGTATCACGCCTTTTCCCTGGACATCATGGCCAAGGCAGCGGGTGTACTGGGCAAGTCCGCAGACGCTGCAAAGTACAAGGCGCTCTATGAGAAGCGCAAGGCGTTCTTCAATGCCACCTTCGTAAATGCCGGCAAAAAGACAATCGGCATCGCCGGACGCGGCGGTTTTGGCCGGCCGGGCGCAACGGCTGCCCCGCCGGAATTCAAACTGGCCGACACGCAGACCTCCTACGCGGTGGGCCTGGCGCTGGGTGTGTTCAGTGATGAGAACATCCCGCACATGGTCAAGAACCTGGCAGATACCGTCATCCGCGAGAACAAGGATGACGATGGGAAGATGCGGCCGAGCCACTCGCTGATGACGGGGTTCATCGGCACGGCGTGGATCAGCAAGGCGCTTTCAGACAGCGGCCACAGCGAGCTGGCATACCGGATCCTGCAGAATAGCCAGTATCCTTCGTGGCTCTATGCGATTGATCAGGGCGCGACCAGCATCTGGGAGCGGCTGAACGGATACACGGTGGAGAACGGGTTTGGTGGCAACAACAGCATGAACTCGTTCAACCACTACTCGTTCGGCGCGGTGGGGCAGTGGATGATGGCGTATTCGCTGGGCATCCAGCGGGACGAGGCCGGATTCCAGAAGTTCATCCTGCAGCCCGAGCCCGATCCTACCGGCGTGATGACGTGGGCGGAGGGCCACTACGACTCGATCTACGGCCGGATCAACAGCGCCTGGAAAGTGGCTGGGCCGGTGCTGACCTACCGGACCACGGTGCCCGCCAACACGCAGGCTACGCTGTACCTGCCGGCAAAGACGGCGGAGGCGGTGAAGGAGGGCGGCAAGGATTCGCGCACGGCGAAGGGCGTGACGTTCCTGAGGATGGAGAAGGGGAAGGCGGTGTACCGGCTGGATTCGGGCAGCTACGAGTTCACGGCGAGCCGCTGAGTAATCTGGCGGCGGACGAGAGGCGCCCGCCGCCAGAGTCCTTCAGGAGTTTAGAACGACAGGCGCAGGCCGAAGCGGAACTTGCGCTCCTGGCCATCGAATGCGCTGGTGATGGCCATGAAGTTATTGGTGTTGGTGATGGCGCCGGTAGTCTGATTGACTGTCATGTTGCTGACATTGGCGCCGGGATTGTTGAAGCGGGGCGTGTTGGTGAAGTTGAAGGCCTCGGCCTTGAACTGCACGGTCACGCGCTCGTAGAAGCGGAAGTCCTTGAACATGGCCAGATCGGCCTTCTGGAAGCCGGGGCCGTAGAGGATGTTGCGGCCCGAGGTGCCAAAGCGGTAGAGGGTGGAGGGGCGCTGGAAGTTCGGGTCGCGGAACGAATTGACGTCGTAGTACTGCGTGCCAGGGCCCACCGCGCCGATCTTGACGACCTCGGCGATCTGATCGGCGGTTTGCGAAGAGCCTGGGGTATTGAGCGAGTTGGTGCTCGCAGTTACCGTGAACGGCGTTCCGGTGTAGGCGGAATAGATGCCATTGAGACGCCAGCCGCCAAGAACCTGATCGGCGACGCCGGTCATGGCAAACTGCTTCCCTTTGCCAAACGGCATTTCATAGACCCAGCTCATGACGAACATCTGACGGCGGTCGTAGCCGGCGGCGGAGCGGTTGCGCCGGAGTTCGCTCGGCATATTGGTGAGGGGCAGAGCCTGCCAGCCGTCGTCGTCGGCCAAGCTGATGGCCTTGGAGAGGGTGTAGGCGCCCTTCAGGAAGAGCCCGTGGGTGAAGTTCTTGTTGAGGGCGGTCTGGAAGGAGTGGTAGTTGGCGGAGGCCCAGCCGTCCCACATGAGGGCCTCGATGAGGCGGCCCTGGGTGGCGTAGAGCGGGCGGCTGATATTGCCCCCGCCAAAGGTGGTGGCCGCGTTGATGTCACGATCGAGGAACTGATGCACAGTCTGGTTGCCGACGTAGGCGAACGAGAGGAGGATTTCCTCTGGGAACTTGTGCTCGAGGGTCATGTTCCAGCTCTGGATGTAGCCGCGGTGGAGATCGCCGGCCCACGCGCTGCGCGGCCCCATGTTGACGGTGGCGGGCAGGGGGAGAGAGCCGCTGCTGAAGTCCGGCGTGGGCACGTCCGGGATGCCCTGGGTGAGAGTGCTGTACCAGGTGTAGTTGGAGGGCGCCACCCAGCTATTGGAGATTGCCGCGGGATACAGGCCCTTCATGGTGCGAGACAGAACCATGGGGTTGAACGTGGTGCCGTAGCCGGAGCGGATGACCGTCTTTTCGCCCAGGCGCCAGGCAAAGCCGATGCGCGGAGCAATGAGTCCCTTGGAGACGTTGATCCCGTTGTTGAGCGGCACCTTGCCGACGCCGCCTAGGGTCACGAGGTTGGTGGCTGGATCCCAGCGCTCCACGCCGCGACCGTCGCCGCGGGTCATCACCGGATAGTATTCGTAGCGGGCGCCGAGATTCAGCGTGAAATTGCGGCGGATCTGCCAGCGATCACGGAAGTAGAAGCCGTCCTGCCACTCGCGCGTACGGAAATCGTAGAGCTGGACGGACTTGCCGGCGCTGCCGAGAATATCCAGCATGCCGGCGGCGTAGGTGTGGATGGAGCGGGCCACCTGGCCGGCCAGGATGGTGGCGTTGCCCGTGGGCGTCAACTGCCCGCGCGGGTTAGCCACTTCCGGCTGCCAGTGATTGAGAGCGTGGCGCACGATATCGACGCCCCAGCGAAACTCATGGGCGCCCTTCACCTTGGAGAAGTTGGTGGTGTAGGTGTAGCTGTGGTCGTCGTAGAAGTTGGGGTTGGAGGCGGAGCAGTTGCCCCACGAGGTGAAACCGTTATCGATGCAGGGCTGGCCGGAGTAGCGGATGTCACCGGCGAATGTCTTTCCTCCGTTGGTGCCGGGAATGGCCCAGACCTCGGAGCCCCAGTTCTTGCCGTAATCGGGGCCGAGGGCGACATTGTTGAATTTGGTGTAGCCGAAGACGCCGTCGATCAGGAAGGTCGGCGACAGGGTGTAGTTGAAGCCGAACGTGGGGATCTTGATGGAGACTTCTGCCTTGCCGAGCTGGCCGAGCGCGGGTCCGGTGAGTGCGCCCAGCGCACCGGCGCCTTGCACGGGGGCGTTCATCTGCGAGTACTTGCCCCAAACCATGAGCTTGGCGTTGACGTTGTAGTTGGACTTGATGTCGTACTGATCGCGCGTCAGGCCGAGAGTAGCGGAGCTGAAGTAGTTGGCGGAAAGGCCGTAAGTATCAGTGGATGGCTGATTGGGCAATGGCGCCAGCGCCTGGATTTTGCTCCAGGTGGGCGAGAAGCGAGAAGTGGGAATCTGATTGTTGGCGAAGGGCGTGCGGCCTGTGCCTGCTGCGGTGCCGGTGAGCGGATCGTAGATGAGGCCGAGCCCGGTATAGGCCGAGAAGTTGCCAGCGCGAATATCGGCCGGGGGCACGCTGGAGTTGGCAAACTGGCCGGTGCGCTCCCAGGTGCGCTCAAAGCTGAAGAAGTAGAACCACTTGTTCTTGAGGATGGGGCCGCCGATGGTGCCGCCGGGGATATTCACGATGGATTTATTGAGCGCAGGGTGATCGATATTGGCCTTGTAGAAATAGGGGCGGGCATAGAGGTGCTGGTTATCGTGATACCAAAAGGCGGAGCCGTGGAGCTGGTTCGTGCCGGACTTGGTGGCGACGGTGACGGCGGATCCGCCGGCCATGCCCTGTTCGGCGTCAAACGAAGAGGTGGAGATGTTGACGGTCTCGATGGATTCGACTGGCGGATTGTACAGAGTCTGGTGGGGCAGCCAGACGTAGACGTTGGTGGCTCCGTCGATGCGGGTGTTGTTGCTGTTGCGGTTGGTGCCGTTGACGTTGGTGGTGAGGGAGCGCTGCGGCGAGGCGCCCATCGAGTTTTGAAACGCCGCGGGCGTGGCGCCGGGCACCAGATTGATCATGCTCTGGTAGTTGCGATAGGACGCGAGGGGGAGCTCCACAACGGTCTTGGAGCTGATCTCCGAGCGTGTGTCGGAGCGATCGGTTTGGAGGGCCGAGGCTGAGGCGGAGACTGTGACCTGATCCGTCAGCTGGCCGACTTCGAGGCGCGCCTCCACACGGGTGACCGTATTGATGGTGACCTCGATGCCCGTGCGTGTGAGCGTGCGGAATCCTGCGGCGGTGACCACCATCTTGTACGTTCCGGCCGCGAGTGAGAGTGCATTGTAGCGGCCCTGATCATCGGCTTGAACATCGCGGGACACGCCGGTGGCGGTATTGGTGAGCGTGATCTTGGCCATCGGCACCACGGCGCCGGAGGGATCCTCCACGGTGCCGACAACCGAGCCGTAGAGCACCTGGGCGGACATCTGCCAGGGCGCGGCCACGAGAAGCAAAAGGACGGCCAGGGCGAGACGGAGCCCGTGGGAAGACTGCAAAGCTATGTTTCGCATGATTACCTCTATCACTGCCATCGAGTCATACTTCAACCCGGCCGGCGGAGTGGAGGAGTTGTCGCGAATCCGAGCCCCGGCATGCTGGCCTGGAATTCTCAGAAACGCCGCAGACACTCCCACCCCTGACAGACCGATGTGGGTTTTACGAATACCATGCGCGGCAAAGGGAGTCAACGCCGTCCGGCCTTACCGGCCGCGCCGAAGATATAGAATGGTCGCCGTGCTGAACAGCAGTAGAAGGCAGTTTCTCGGCGCGTTGGCGGCCGCTCCGGTGCTGCCGCAGGGCCGCAATGTTCGCGAGGACGGCGCAAAGGCGGATGGGACAACGCTCGATACTGGCGCTCTGCAGCAAACCATTGACGCCGTGGCCGCGGCAGGCGGGGGTACGGTGCTGCTGCCGCCCGGCGTCTATCTGAGCGGCACATTGGAATTGCGCAGCCGCGTGAAACTTCATCTGACCCAGGGCGCGATCCTCCGCGGCAGTCCGCGGCTGGAGCACTATCCACCGCGGCCTTCGGCCTACCGGTCCTACACGGACAACTACACGGAGCGCTGCCTGATCCGCGCGGAGGGCCTCACGCAGACGGGCTTCGAGGGCGCCGGCACCATTGACGGACAGGGTGCGGCGTTCTCCGGCGGGTACATGGTACGGCCCTATCTGCTTCGCTTTGTCCAGTGCAAGGGAGTGACCGTGCAGGGCGTGCGCCTGGAAAACTCGCCCATGTGGGTGCAGCACTACCTGGCGTGCGACGACGTGCTGATCTCCGGGGTGACGGTGCGCAGCCGCGTGAACGCCAACAACGACGGCATTGATATCGACTCCTGCCACCGCGTGCGGATCTCCGATTGCGATGTCTCCAGCGGCGACGACGCCATCTGCCTGAAGAGCACATCCGCACGCATGTGCCGCGATGTGGTAATCACCAACTGCGTCGCCAGCAGCCACTGCAACGCGATCAAGATCGGCACTGAATCCAACGGCGGATTCGAGAACATCACCATCAGCAACTGCGCGCTCTACGAGACGCGGCTGGCCGGCGTGGCCGTGGAGATGGTGGACGGCGGAACGCTGGAATCCGTTGTAGTCTCGGGCGTGACGATGCGGGACGTCCTGGGGCCGGTCTTTATCCGCCTGGGCAACCGCGGCCGGCCGTTCCTGGCTGGCGCTGCGAAGCCGCCGGTTGGGAGGCTGGGCGGCGTGCTGCTGCAAGGGATCCAGGCCTCCGGCGCCGGGCCTATCGGCTGCTCCATCACGGGCCTGGCAGGCGCCCCGGTGCGGCGCGTGACGCTGCGGGATGTGTCCATCGGGTTCGCCGGCGGCGGAACGGCGGAGGATGCCGCGCGCGCGGTGCCGGAATTGCCGGAGGCCTATCCCGAATACTGGATGTTCAAAACTCTGCCGGCGTATGCGCTCTATTGCCGGCACGCCGAAGACCTGTCTATTGACGGCCTTCGCACATCCTGGGCGCAGGACGATCTACGGCCTGCACTGCTCTTCGACGACGTGGCTCGCCTGCGGCTGCGGGACATCGATGCACAGGCCCATACTCGGGCCGGAGCCGCCGCCGTGCTCAGAAATACGCGCGAGCCGCTGATCCGCGATTGCCGCGCCTTCGGAGGCGCCCCCGTCTTTGACCGAATGGAGAACCGCCCGTGAAACTCTGCGCGCTCTTTGCCCTGTTGTGCTCGTTCTGCCTGGCGCAATCTGTCGAGTTCGTGCACCTCACGGATACGCACGTGATGCAGATGGAGGGGATCCATCCGGCGCTGGTTCCGCTGTTTTTGCATACGGGCGACATCCTGGAGGCATTCCGCTACGACGGCGAATCGGGCGCGGTGGTGCATGGCCAGATGGAACGCTTCCAGGCGCTTCAAAAACTCTCGCCAGCGCCCATGTACCTGGCGCTGGGCAATCGTGACGTCTCGTGGTACCGGCAGGCCGCGGGCAAGCAGGTGGTAGTGCGCGACGCCCCGATGGCTGCCGAAGCCCGCACGGCATGGCGCGGGGCTTTCGAGTGTTTCCGCAACGGCACATGGTACAGCTTTGAGCAGCGGGCAGGCGCCGCTACCTATCTCTTCGCGGTGCTCGACAACGGCGTCACGACGGATCCGGAATTCGTGCGGGCGCAACTGGCGTGGCTGCGGAAGCTGCTCGCCGGAGCAAGGCCCACGGCGCTCGTGCTGGCCATGCACATCCCGCTCGGCGATGACGCGTTCAGCCAGGCCGTCGAGGAGATCCTGCGCGGCTTCGCCCGGCCCGCACTCGTGCTGGCCGGCCATCGCCACACCGATGGCGTGGAGGAGATCTCGGCATCGCCCAGGCGGGTACAGGTCCGGACGGCGAGCTTCACGGGCGGCAAGAGCTGCTCCCGCCGCGTGGTGCTTCGGCCGGAGGGCATCGACGTCTACACCACCAACGAGCCGGACAAACCCGTGCTCACGGTTCCAGTGGGAGACGCGCGGTAACCGATGTCGCGGCGGTGGTGGATCGCCGTACTGCTCTTCCTGGCGACGGCGGTGAACTATCTGGATCGGCAGGTACTCTCCGTCACGGCGCCCGTGCTGCGGGAACAACTACACATCAGCGCGATCGAATACTCGCGGATTCTGTTCGCCTTCATGCTGGCCTACGCGGGCATGCAGATGGTCGCTGGGCGCATGGTGGACCGGGTGGGCCCCAAGGCCGCGCTGGCCATCGCGATGGCGTGGTGGTCCCTTGCAGGCATGCTGCACGCCTCTGCGCAGACGGTGTGGCATCTGGGCGCGATGCGCTTCCTTCTCGGCATCGGCGAGGCGGGCAACTGGCCAGCTTCCGTGAAAGCAGTGCGCCAGTGGTTTCCGCCCCACCAGACGGCTCTCGCGGTGGGGGTGTTCAACAGCGGATCCTGCCTGGGCGGCTTGGTGGCGCCGCCGCTGATTGCATGGCTCACTCTCACCTATTCCTGGCGGGCGGCGTTCGTGGCGACCGGCGCGCTGGGGTTGGCATGGCTGCTGCTGTGGTGGCCGGGCTACGGCACGCCGCCCGCCTTAGCCGCGGCTGACGACCAGGGGGAGGCTGTCCGCTGGCGCAACCTGCTGCGCCGCCGTTCCCTGTGGGGGCTGATGGCCGCGCGTTTCTGCTGCGACCCGGTGTGGTGGTTCTACGTCTTCTGGCTGCCGGACTACCTCCACAGCGCGCGCGGCCTGGATCTCAAACAGATTGGGGCCATCGCCTGGGTGCCGTTTCTCACCGCGGGCGCGGGCAACTTAGCAGGCGGCTGGCTTTCCGGGTACCTGATTGCCCGGGGCAGCGCCGCGCCGCGCGCCCGCAAGCTGGTGATGGTGGCCAGCGCAGTGCTGATGCTGGCCGGCCTGTGGGCCGTGGGCGCCCCAACGGCGGGCGGCGCCATTGCAGCCATCAGTCTGGTGACTTTCGCCTACAGCTGTTGGGCCGCCAACATACTCACCTTGCCGGCCGACGTGTTTGAAAATGCAGCTCTGGGGACGGCGGCGGGCATCTGCGGGAGCGCCGCCGGGGTGGGCGGCATGCTGAGCACGCTGACCATCGGGTGGCTGGTGGAGCGCGTTTCGTATGCGCCGGCGTTTGCGGCAGCGGCGGCGGCGCCCATCGCTGCTGCCGGATTCATCCTGATCCTGGTGCGGCAGCCGCAATCCAACGAGATCCCGCACCAGGCCCCCATCCGACCGAAATAGTCTTTTCAGACCCGATAGACTGCGAGATACAATAGAGGGGCCCTCCGGGGCGCGACCACTCCCCCCGGAACAGGCGAACCGAGAAGGATCGAGGGCAGTCTTCGCACTCTCCCGGCCAACCAGCACCGGGTGTGATTGCGAGGCGCCGGATCTCAGACCGATTTCAGCAGTACTCCAGCACCGCGAGGCACCCTTGGCGCACCGATTCGCCGTCCTCTTACTCATCTCCGCCGCCACACTCCACATGCGCGCCCAGAGCGGCGAGCGCCACTTCGAATACGGGTTTGAGCAGCGGGTCCGCAACGAGAACTGGAACAACATCTTCGACTACAGAGACGCCACCGACGACGAGCGGGGCCAGGTGCGCTACCGCACGCGGCTGTGGGTGAAGGCGCCGTTGACCGCGAACATCGACTTCAGCCTGGGCCTGGCGCAGGAGACCAATCAGATCTTCCAGCCCCACACGCCCACGCACATGGACGAGGGCATGTTCGAGACGGCCTACGTGGATGTCAAGCGGCTCTTCGTCAAGGGCCTGAGCTTGCGCGTGGGGCGGCAGAACCTCATCAAGGGTGAGGGGTTTCTGATTCTGGAAGGCAATCCGTGGGATGGCTCGCGCTCCATCTATCACAATGCCGCCGTCCTGGGTTACGAGCGGGGCAAAGCCAAGCTGGAATTGATCGGGATTTTCGATCCGCGCATGGACCGTTTCCTGCCGCGCTTCAACGACAAGGCACATCAGTTGATCGAATGGAATGAATCGGCGTTGGGCGCCTACTACACCGACAATCGCTTCAAGAAGACTTCCCTGGAGGCGTACCTCTTCTACAAGCGCGAGTTTGGCGACATCCGTCCCGCAACACACGCGCAGTATCAGGCCGATCGCTACGTCTATACGGCCGGCGGCCGCACAGTTCACAAACTACCGAATGCGTTCAGCCTGACGGGCGAGTTCGCGTGGCAGTGGGGCCACCAGCGGCCCAACCGCGAAATCCGCGCCTGGGGCGGTTATGGTTATCTCAAGCGTACATTCGGCGCACAAAAACGCCACTATGCGACGTTTGGGTACTGGGGCATGTCGGGCAGCGATCCCTCCACGCCAAATACAATCGGCAATTGGGATCCTCTGTTTTCGCGCTGGCCCAAATGGAGCGAGGGCTACATTTACACGCAATTCAAAGAGGTGGGCGTCGCCTACTGGACTAATACCGGCATGTGGCAGGGCGAGGCGGTGTACGTCCCGTGGAAGCCGCTGAGCCTGCGCGGCACGGTCTATCAGATGCATGCCTACCATCCCTATCCGGGCAGCCGGCAGCAGTATGGCAACGGAACGGAGCGCGGCCAGGAGTATCAATTGCGGGCCGATCTGACAGTGAACAAACACTGGCGTGGGCACGTGCTGTATGAGAGCCATGTGCCGGGCTCGTTCTACGCGGGCAAGGACATGGGATTCTTTTTCCGTACCGAAGTGTCCTATCAATTTACCGGGCAGGTGGCGTTTTAGCCGCAGCCGTCAGCAGGCCGTACGGAACGCGGCGGCGAAGCCGGCAAATGATTTGCGGATCATCTCCTCCGGCACGGTGAGCGAAAGCCGCATGTAGCCGCCTCGGCCGAAGCCGGCGCCGGGTACCCCCAGCACGCCCTCGTGCGCCAGCAGCCGGACGAACGCGATATCGTCGGCGAGCGGTGTCTTCATGAAGACGTAGAAGGTGCCCTCCGGCTTGCGCACATCGTAGCCGATGCGCGCGAGCTCGTCGCACAGCAGATCGCGTTTCCTCTGATAGCCCGAGACGTCGACTGTGGCGTCCATCGCTTCCAGTTCGACCAGTTGCCAGATGGCTGGGGCGTTGATAAACCCCAGGATGCGGTTGGTGAAGGCGCAGGCGCCGCGCAGTTGCGGACGCCCTTGCAGGCGCGGCGAGAGCGCCAGGTAGCCGATGCGCTCGCCGGGCAGTCCCTGCGACTTCGACCACGAGTTGCAGACCACGGAGTTGGTGATGAGCGCGGCCACCTCCGGCTGATGGTTGCCATCGAAGACGATGTGCTTGTACGGCTCGTCGCTGATCACCAGCACGTCATGATCCAGCCGCGCCAGCATGGCATCGAGATCGCGCAGGACGGATTCCGGATAGATGCGGCCGGTGGGATTGTTGGGCGTGTTGAGCAGGATGGCGCGCGTGCGGGGCGTGATGGCGGCAGCGATGCGCTCGACATCGGGCAGGAAGTCCTCGCCGCTCTCCACCTGCACCATGCGGCCGGCGTGATTGGTGATGTAGAAGGGGTATTCGGAGAAGCACGGCATCAGGACGATCACTTCGTCGCCGGGATCGAGGATCGACTTGAGGATCACGTTGCAGGCTCCGGCGGAGCCCACCGTCATGAAGATGTCGTCGGCCTCGAACGGCAGGCCGGTGTTGCGGCACAACTGGCTGGCCACTGCCTGGCGGACCGCGGGGAATCCGGGGTTGGGCATATAGCCATGCGTGCGCGGACGGCGCTCCGCCACCACGCGGCTCAGCGCTTCCAGCACCTGGGCGGGCGGCTCGACGTCGGGATTGCCCAACGTGAAGTCGTAGACGTTTTCGGGGCCGCGCTCGAGCTTCATGCGGGCGCCCTCCTCGAACATGCGGCGGATCCAGGAGGCGCGTTCGAGCTGGGAGGAGATGGTTTGTGAGATGTTCATCCGGGCGGACTACCTGCTATCGAGCGCGGCGCGGTCCAGCACGCTGATGCCGCCGCGGCGCAACGTATCGATAGCGTCGTCGGGATGGTCAAAGCGGAAGATCAGGACGGCTTGGCCGCCGCGCATGATGGGGAATGCGTACATGTATTCGATGTTGGTGTTGGAGCCCTCGAAGAGATCCAGCACGGCGGAGAGTCCGCCGGGATGGTCCGGCACTTCGATGGCCACCACCTCAGTGACCTTGACCACAAAGCCGCCGGCCTCCAGCAAGTTCTTGGCGCGCTCCCAGTCTGAGACGATGATGCGGAGAATGCCGTAGCGCTGCGAATCGGCCAGCGAGAGCGCCTGCATGTCGATGCCCTCGCGAGCCAGCAGGCGGCAGGGGGCGATGAGGTGTCCGGGCTTGTTTTCGGAAAAGAGCGAGAGCTGTTGAATCTTCATGCTGG
This sequence comes from Bryobacterales bacterium, assembly GCA_016721425.1. Taxonomy (GTDB): domain Bacteria; phylum Acidobacteriota; class Terriglobia; order Bryobacterales; family Bryobacteraceae; genus Paludibaculum. The sequence continues at coordinate 423,419 of JADKID010000009.1, forward strand.
CAACCGCCTGTCGATGACTCGTTTGGCTTTCCCTTCACTGCGCTGGATGGTGTGGGGCTCCACGAGCCGGACCGGCACGCGCAGGCCGAGCACCTGCTCCAACGCATCTTCTATTTTCGCGCTCAACTCTTCCAGCGCGCCGATTTTGTCGCTGAACGTCTCGGGCGTGACCTCCACCAGCACTTCCATCTGATCCAGGCCGTGGGCGCGGTTGAGGACGATCTGATAGTGCGGCAGCGTGCCTTCCACTTCCAGCAGCGCGGTCTCCACCTGCGAGGGGAAGACGTTGACGCCGCGAATAATCAACATGTCGTCGCTGCGGCGGCTGATGCGCCTCATGCGGCGCAGCGAGCGGCCGCACGGGCACGCGCCCGGCAGCAACGCAGTGATGTCGCGCGTGCGGTAGCGGATCATCGGCATGGCGAATTTGCTGAGCGTGGTGAGGACGAGTTCGCCCTCCGCCCCGTCGGGCAGCACTGCGCCGGTCTCGGGGTCGATGATCTCCGGATAGAAGTGGTCCTCGAAGATGTGCAGGCCGTCCTGCTCCGCACACTCAATGGCCACGCCGGGGCCGATGATCTCGGAGAGTCCGTAGATATCGATGGCGCGGATGCCGGTGAGTGTCTCGATGCGCTTGCGCATGGAGGCGGTCCAGGGCTCGGCGCCGAAGACGCCCACACGCAGCGGGAGGTCGCGGATGTCGATGTCCATCTCCACCGCGCGCTCGATCATGTGCAGGAAATAGCTGGGCGTGCAGCAGATGGCGGTGACGCCGAAATCCTTCATCACCATGAGCTGCCGCTCGGTGTTGCCGCCGGAGATGGGGATGACGGTGGCCCCCAGCGCCTCGGCGCCGTAGTGGGCCCCCAGGCCGCCGGTGAAGAGGCCGTAGCCGTAGGCGTTCTGCACCACGTCGCCCTGGTGCAGGCCGCAGGCGGCGAAGCTGCGCACCATGACGGAGGTCCAGACATCGAGATCCTGTTGCGTGTAGGCAACGACGATGGGCTTGCCGGTGGTGCCGCTGGAGGCGTGCAGGCGGACGATCTCTTCCATCGGGCTGGCGAACAGGCCGAAGGGATACGTGTCGCGCAGATCGGCCTTGGTGGTGAAGGGCAGTTCGGCGATGGCCGCGAGCGATGTGATGCTCTCCGGCGTGATGCCGCGCTCCACCATACGGTCGTGGAAGAGAGACACGTGTCGATAGGCGCGCGCGACGATGGTTTGCAGGCGGCTCAATTGCAGGTTGGCGAGTTGCGCGGGCGGGATGTAATCCGGTGCGCTGTCCGGATGAAATCGGGTGCAGGCTTGTTTGGCGGCGTTCACGCGAGCCTCCCGGCGGCAAAGGCCTCGAAGTTGATGTCGTGGAGTTTGGGCGCCAAATGGTTGGCGATGGCGGCGGTCCAGATGGATTCGGGAAATTCCAGATGGCGACTCAGTGCACCGAGCAGCGCGACGTTGATGCACTTCTCGCTCTTGAGCTTCGTGCCCGCCAGCAGGGCAGGCTCCAGCAGGATGCCATCGGGCTTGAGCACAGCGCGGTTGACTTCCACCTGAGTGGGGTCGAGGACGACGAGGAAATCCGCCTGCCCGTCGGGCACCATCGGGCTGAAGACTTTGGTGCCATAGCGGACGTCGCTGGAGACCGAGCCACCGCGCTGGCTCATGCCGTGAATCTCGCTCTTTTTGACGTCCAGACCCGCGGTGAAGGCCACTTCGGCGACGATATCGGAGGCTTTCAGCACACCTTGCCCACCGAGCCCCGCAACGACGATATTGAGCACTTTATTGCACATTTTTGTCGCTTTCTGCACACTTTTCGTACTGTCGAATGGCCCCTGCCGCCAGCAGGCAGTTGCGCCGCGCAATGATGACGGCGAGCTCGCCGGACGCCAGACAACTCTGAACCAGATCCTGAAACGCCTGCGGATTCGCCATGGGGTCCATCACGTGCACCTGCTCGATCCCCATCGCACGGATGACGTTCTCGAAGACGAACTTTCCGGTGGCCGAATGATGCAGCGTCCGGCCGGTGCCGGGGTGCTCCTGCTGCCCGGTCATGGCGGTGGTGCCGTTGTCGAGCACCACCAGCACGTGGCCGGTGGCGGGCGGGTTGTAGACCATCTCGACCAGGCCGTTGATGCCGCTGTGGACGAAGGTGCTATCACCGATGACGCTGACCACGCGGCGGGCCTCATCGGGCGGCAGAGTGTGGCGCAGGCCGAGGCCGACACCGATGGACGCGCCCATGCAGACCAGAGTATCCATCGCCGAGAAGGGCGGCAGCACGCCGAGCGAGTAGCAGCCGATGTCGCCGGAGACGATGCAGTTGAGATCGCGCAGAGCCGTGAAGACGGTGCGATGAGGGCAGCCCTGGCAGAGCGCGGGCGGCTTGCCGGGCATTGGTTTCGGCTCGGGTGTGAGATCGCCGGCGGCGATGCGGGCGACGCGAGCGGCGTTGAGCTCGCCGAAGCGGAAGATCTCCGGCTGGCTCTCCACGGCAATGCCGGCGGTGCGCGCGGACTCCACCAGATAGGGATCGCCCTCTTCGATGATCAGCGTGCGCGGGTGCGCGGCGGCGAACTCGCGCATGGCGGAGAGCGGCAGCGGATAAGTCATGCCGAGCTTCAACACAGCGGCATGGGGCAAGGCTTCGCGCACGTGCTGGTAGGAGATGCCCGAGGTGATGACGCCGAACTCCGGGCTGCCGGCCGTGGTGGTGTTCGGCCCTTCCCTCTCGTTCCAGGCGGCGATCTCGGCGAGCTTGGCGCGCAGGCGATGGTGCGCCGGGCGGGCGTAGGCGGGGATCATGACGCGGGCCGGGATGTCGCGGACGAAGCCGGCGGCGGGGGCGAGCGGGACTGCGTAGCCGGGTGTTTCGACAATGGTCTTGGAGTGGCAGACGCGCGTGGTCATGCGGAGCAGGATAGGCACGCCCCAGCGCTCGGAGACCTCGATGGCGAGGAGGGTGAAGTTGTAGGCCTCCTGCGAATCGGAGGGCTCGAGCATGGGCACACCGGCGGCGACGGCGTAGCGGCGGTTGTCCTGCTCGTTCTGGCTGGAGGCCATGCCCGGGATCGTCGGCGGAGACGATGACGAGGGCGCCGCGCACGCCGGTGTAGGCGGCGGTGAAGAGCGGGTCGGCCGCCACGTTGAGGCCGACGTGCTTCATGGTGACCAGCGCGCGACCGCCGGCGAAGGCGACACCGATGCCGACCTCCAAGGCGACCTTCTCATTGGGCGACCATTGGGCGCGGCCGCCGAGCCGCTCCAATTCCTCCAGGATCTCGGTGGAGGGCGTGCCGGGGTAGCCGGTGCCGAGAGCGAGACCGGCGTCGAGGGCGGCAAGCGCGACGGCCTCGTCGCCACTCAGGATGGACCGGCGGGCGGGAACAGGATTGGTCAAAACAGGATGGCCTCGCGAAGAAGGGAGTAAGGGAGAAGTTTATCGGAAATGGGAGGCGGGGGGCAAACGTAGGAGCGTGCCGCAGGCCGGATTCTTAGGTGGCGTACGATGCCGCGCGTGGCGAACTTGGTGGCGGTCACTTCGGCCAGCAGGAGTCAATCCACATCTGGAGCGTCGTTCGGAGCCACGTCGGCGTTCGGCCGGCAATGTAGGGCTCCAGTTCGGTCTCGAAACGAGTCACGAGGGTGGGCGAGCTCTTCCACGCCGCCGATCAGCGGGATCATGACTTCGGGATGACCGTCTTGAGGCTCTTGACGTCGGGCGCGAAGTTCTTGTAGCGGTTGAGCATCTCCTTCTTGGCCTTGATGTCGGACGTGGGGAGCTTGGCGATTGCCTTGGTGCGGTCGTTCACCTTGCCGGAGGGCAGACGGTCTTCGGCGAAGACCATGTGCGCTGTGCGGCAGAGCCCGATACCTTCGGAGCCGAAGGCACGGGCGGCCCTGGCATAGCCCCTTATGTGGGCTGGAGTCTTCGTCGGGCTGCCACCGGTGACGCCTGTCTGCGCTTGGCAGCAATACTCTGTTGAGGGACAAAATGCACCTCAAGCCGCTGCTCCAGGGCCGCCGCTATGCGCTGGAGTATCGTGAGGGAATGCCCTTCATAGTCGGCGTCTTCCAGCCTGGCGATCACCGGCTGCTTTGATCCAATCAGAGCCGCCAACTCGCCCTGCGTGAGGCCAGCTTTGGTTCGGGCGTCGTAGATCATTTGAGCGACCTCAAAGTTGATCCTCGCTTGTGCGATCCCGGCCTTGACGCTATCGTTGTCCCCGGTCACGCTCTTGAGGATCTTCAGCGCGTCTCTGGTTCTTGCCATGACTATTCCTCCTCCGAGTATGTATGCTGGTCCGGACTCGCCTCGAATGCCCGTTTGCGCCGGATAGCCCGTTCTATATCAGCCGCCGGCACGTTGCCTTCCTTCGTTAGCGCATGCCCCAGGATCGCGAGACTCCGCCCGTGAAAGAAGTAGAGAATCCGGTAGTTTACGTGGCCTTTTCGAATCCGAATCTCATGGATGCCGTCTCGCAGAATGTCAGCGAGGGGCCGCCGTAATTCATGCCCGGAATTGGCGAGCCGCTCAATGGCGGCGACGCAACTTTCATAAGCCTTCCGGTCGGTTCGCCGAAGTTCCTTCAGCCAGTCGAGCACCGGGACGTTTTGTGGATCTCGCTGGTAGAAGATGACATCAGTCCGAGGCATACGGCTTCAGCTCGAAGGTATCACAATATTGCTATAGCAGCCAAGGGGTTCAGCGGAGTTTGGCCGGTAGCCCTGCACTTGCACGCAGCAAGAAAGGCCGCGCCCCCGGTTGGGAGACGCGGCCCTCTTGTTTTGGACTGTGAACCGAACTACGCGGTGCGGTTGGCTTCTCCGGAACCTTCCGTCTTGGCGATCGCGGCCTGCGCAGCGGCGAGGCGGGCGATCGGCACACGGTAGGGGGAGCACGAAACGTAGTCCATGCCGACCTGGTAGCAGAACTCGACGGAGTTCGGCTCGCCGCCGTGCTCGCCGCAGATTCCGATTTCGAGGTCTTTGTTGGTGCTACGGCCGAGCTCGACGGCCATCTTGATCAACTTGCCGACGCCTTCGCGGTCGATGACGGCGAACGGGTCGTTCTTGAAGATCTTCTTGTCCTCGTATTCCTTCGAGAACTTCGTATAGTCGTCGCGGGAGAGGCCCATGGCGGTCTGGGTCAGATCGTTGGTACCGAACGAGAAGAACTCGGCTTCGGTGGCCACGCGGTCGGCCGTCAGCGCCGCGCGCGGGATCTCGATCATGGTGCCGATCATGTACTTCTGCTTGCCGAGGAGACCGGCCTTGCCGAGCACTTCCTCCGCAACCTTCTTCACGATGGCCTTCTGGTGGGCGAGCTCTTCCACGCCGCCGATCAGCGGGATCATGACTTCGGGGATGACCGTCTTGCCCTTCTTGGCAACGATGACGACCGCTTCGAAGATGGCGCGGGCCTGCATCTCGGTGATCTCCGGGTAGGTGATGCCGAGACGGCAGCCGCGGTGGCCGAGCATGGGGTTGAACTCATGGAGCTGTTCGACGCGGGCGAGCAACATCGGGATGACCGTCTTGAGGCTCTTGACGTCGGGCGCGAAGTTCTTGTAGCGGTTGAGCATCTCCTTCTTGGCCTTGATGTCGGCCGTGGGGAGCTTGGCGAGATCGACCATCAGCTCTTCGCGCTTGGGGACGAACTCGTGGAGCGGGGGATCCAGGGTACGGATGACGACCGGGAAGCCGTTCATGGTGTCGAACAGGCCGGCGAAGTCCTTGCGCTGCATGGGCAGGAGCTTGGCGAGGGCCTTGGTGCGGTCCTTCACGTTGTCGGTGAGGATCATGGCCTGCACGAAGGGCAGACGATCTTCGGCGAAGAACATGTGCTCGGTGCGGCAGAGGCCGATGCCTTCGGCGCCGAACGCACGGGCGGCCTTGGCGTCACGCGGGATGTCGGCGTTGGCGCGGACACCAAAGGTGCCGCGGAACTTGTCGGCCATCTTCATGAACTTGGCGAAGGCGGGGGAGTTGGGATCCGGATCCTTCGTGGCGGCCTGGCCGAGATAGACGGCGCCGGTGGTGCCATCGATGGAGACCCAGTCGCCTTCCTTAACGGTGACGAGCTTGGTGGCCGTCTTAATGGTGGCGGACTTGGCGCGCTCATTGATGGCGATGGCGCCGCAGCCGACGATGCAGGGGACGCCCATGCCGCGGGCCACAACGGCCGCGTGGGAGCTCTTGCCGCCGACGGCGGTGAGGATGCCCTTGGCGGCGTCCATACCGTGGATGTCGTCCGGGGTGGTCTCTTTGCGGATGAGGATGACGGGCGACTTGGCGGACATGACGACCGCGTCATCGGAGGTGAAGGCCAGGCGGCCGACGGCGGCGCCCGGGCTGGCATCGATACCGACAGCGAGTTTGGTGAGGGTCTTCAGCGAGGCGGGATCAAAGACGGGGTGGAGGAGCTGATCGAGCTGCGCCGGGGCGACGCGCATGACAGCGGTCTTCTCGTCGATGAGGCCTTCTTCGCACATGACCACGGCGACCTTCACAGCGGCGGGGCCGGTGCGCTTGCCGTTGCGGGTCTGGAGCATCCAGAGCGTGCCGTCCTGGACAGTGAACTCGAAGTCCTGCATGTCCTTGTAGTGCTGCTCGAGCTGGTTGGTGATGGTGCGGAGCTGGTTGTAGACGTCCGCGTTCCAGGCCTTGAGTTCAGAGATGGGCGTGGGGGTGCGGATGCCGGCGACGACGTCTTCGCCCTGGGCGTTGACGAGGTATTCGCCGTAGAAGACCTTCTCGCCGCTACCGGGGTCACGGGTGAAGCCGACGCCGGTGCAGGAGGTGTCGCCCATGTTGCCGAACACCATGGCCTGAATGTTGCAGGCGGTGCCGAGACGGTCGCTGATCTTCTCCATCTTGCGGTAGTAGGACGCCTTCGGCGCCCACCAGGACATGAAGACGGCGTTGCGGGAGAGGATGAGCTGTTGACGGGGATCCTGCGGGAAGTCGATCTTGGCGTGCTTTTTGAAGATCTTCTTGTACTCGACGATGATGGCCTTGAGGTCATCGGCGGTGAGCTGGGAATCGTCGGCGTACTTCTTCTTGGCCTTCTGCGCATCGAAGGCTTCGTCGAAGTGCTCCATCTCGACGCCCATGGCGACTTCACCGAACATCTGGATGAAGCGGCGGTAGCAGTCGTAGGCGAAGCGCGGATTGTCGGTCTTCTTGGCGAGACCTTCGGTGGTCTTGTCGTTGAGGCCGAGGTTGAGAATGGTGTTCATCATGCCGGGCATGGAGAACTTCGCGCCGGAGCGGACGCTGAGGAGCAGCGGATCGGAGGCGTCGCCAAGCTTCTTGCCCATGAGGGTTTCGAGCTTGCCGAGGGCTTCCCAGATCTGTTCGTCGACAGCCTTCGGGACCTTCTTGTCGTTGTCAAAGAAGACGTTGCAGACGTCGGTGATGATGGTGAAGCCGCCGGGGACTGGCACCCCGGTGCGACACATCTCGGCGAGGCCTGCGCCTTTGCCGCCGAGCAGGTCTTTCATCGTGCCGTCGCCCTCGGCGGTACCGCCGCCGAAGGAGTAGACGTATTTACTCATATGGATTATTTAGCTCCTGATTGATCAGTAGTTGAAGAGTTCATTCGGACGTTGATGATGTCACGATCTCCGAAAAATCGGCGATCGAGGAAACTTCGGAGAAAAGCTGGCCCAAGAGGGCAAGGCGGTTTTGGCGAACGGCCGCGTCGGGCGCGTTCACCAGGACGGAATCGAAGAAGTTGTCGACTGCGGGGCGCAGGGTGGATACGGCCAGCAGGGCCTGGATATAGTCGTCGGACTGGCGGAGTTGTTGGACGCGGGCCAGAACGCGGGTCATGTCCTGGTAGAGGTCCTTCTCCGCGCCGGGCTCCAGGAGTGATTCGGAGACCGCGCCGCCGGGGCGTCCGGCCTGTTTGAGAATGTTGCCGATGCGTTTGAAGCTGGCGGCGAGGGGTAAGAAGTCTTCGGTCTGGCGCACCATCTTGAGGGCGCGCAGGCGGGCCTCGACGTCCACGAGGTCCGGCGGATTGGCGGCGAGGACGGCTGAGATTTCGTCGTAGGCGAAACCGCGCACGTCGCGGAAGTAGTATTTGACGCGCTCGGTCATGAAGTCGCGCAGTTGCTTGGCCAACTCCAGCGAGCCATCCGAACCGCGATTTTCGACATAGCCGGCCTTCCGCTCGCAGAGGAAAATCCGGCTGGTCTCCTCGGCGCCGGCGGTGATGAACTTGTCGAGGTTGAGCCGGATGCGGCCCTCGACCAGAATCTTGACAATGCCCTGCGCGGCGCGCCGCAGGCCCAGGGGGTCCTTGGAGCCGGTGGGGATCATGCCGAGGGCAAAGCAGCCTTCCAAGCTATCGAACTTGTCGGCCATGGAGAGGACGCGGCCTTCGACGGTGGCGGGAATGGGCCCGTCCATGGAGAGCGGCTTGTAGTGGTCGTACATGGCCCGCCAGACGATTTCGGGCTCGCCCTGCGCCTTGGCGTACAGGCCGCCCATGATGCCCTGGAGATCGGTGAACTCTTTGACCATTTCGGTCATGAGGTCGGTCTTGCAGAGCATGGCGGCGCGGCGGATGGCGGCCTCATCCAGCCCGAGTTCGCGGGCGATGCGCGTGGCGCCGGCCTCGACGCCCAGGCGCTTTTCGAAGTAGGAGCCGAGCTTGGCCTGGAACGTAACGGCCGCGAGATCGTCCACGCGATCGGCCAGTTTCTTGTGCTGATCCTGATCCCAGAAGAAACGCGCGTCGTTGAAGCGGGCTTCCAAGACGCGCTCGTTGCCCTTGACGACGTAGCCCTTCTTATCCGCCTTGATGTTCATGATGGCGACGAAGCGCGGGGCCATATTGCCGGCGGAGTCCTGGACGGTGAAGTAGCGCTGGTGGTGGCGCATCACCATGCTGAGGACTTCCTGCGGCAGAGCGAGGAACTTCTCGTCGAAGCTGCCGAGGATGGGGGTGGGAAATTCGGTGAGGTAGACGAGATCGGTGAGGAGGGCTTCGTCGGGAATCAGCGTCAGGCCTGTTCCCTTGAGCAGCTTTTTGATGCCGTCCTGGATGCGTTTGCGGCGCTTGGCGGCGGAGAGGATGACGCCGTTCTTTTCGAGCCGATCTTCGTAGTTGGCGTGATCGAAGGCGATCTCATCGGAGCCCATGCGGCGGTGGCCGCGGGAGAGGGCGCCGGACTTGACGGCGGCGAGGGTGAAATCGACGATGGAATCGCCGAGCAGGGCGACGATCCAGCGGATGGGGCGGATGAAGGTGGTCTCGCCCTTGCCGGTCCAGTACATGGCTTTCGGCCACGGGATTTTGGCGATCAGGGCCGGCAGCGCTTCGGCGAGGATGTCGCTGGTCTCGCGGCCGGCGATAGCGCGGCGCAGAGCGTAGTATTCGCCGCGAGGCGTGACCTCGGTAGCGAGGTCATCGGCGGTGACGCCGTTCTTTTTGGCGAAGCCCATGGCCGCGCCGGGTCCGGCCGATTTCGGCGGCCCCATGACCAGCTCGTCGCGATCGGCCTGGCGCGTGGTGAGCGCCGCGCAGCGGATGACGAGGCGGCGGGCCGTGCCGTCCATTGCGACGTTGCCGGTCTCCAACTGATTCGCCGTGCAGAGATCGCGGAACAGCCGCTCCAGTTCGCCGAGGGCCGGCACGATCATCCAGTGCGGGATTTCCTCGACGCCGATTTCCAGCAGGAAGGGCTTCACGTCGCTCATGCCGCCACCTCCGGCGCATTGAGCAGCGCCTGTTGATCCACCCAGGAGGTGGCCACGCCGACGGCGAGTTTGCGGACGCGGGCGATGACGCCGACGCGTTCCGTGACGGAGATGGCGCCGCGCGCATCGAGCAGATTGAAGCTATGGGAGCAGTTGAGCACGTGATCGTAGGCGCTGAGCAACGGCCAGCGGCGCTTCTCCGTGCCCTCCTTTTCGGGATCCAGCGAGCGGTATTCGTCGATCAGGCGCTGCGCCTCTTTCTCGTGGAGGTCAAAGAGCTGCCACAGCATCTTCACGTCGGCCTTTTCGAAGTTGTAGACGGAGAACTGTTGCTCATCGCGGAAGCGCACGTCGCGGTAAGAGGTGCCTGCCACCCACTCGATGTCATAGACCGACTTGCGGTCCTGGAGGAAGGCGACGAGCCGCTCCAGCCCGTAGGTGAGCTCGGCCGGGACGAGATCGAGATCCACGCCGCCGCACTGCTGGAAGTAGGTGAACTGGGTGACTTCGAGACCGTCGAGCATGACCTGCCAGCCGATGCCCCAGGCGCCGAGGGTGGGCGATTCCCAGTTGTCCTCCTCAAACTTGAGGTCGTGCTGATCGAGCCGGATGCCGACGGCTTCCAGCGACTCCAGATAGAGATCCATCACGTTGGCGGGGGCCGGCTTGAGGATCACCTGCAACTGGGAGTGCTTGTAGAGGCGGTTGGGGTTTTCGCCGTAGCGGCCATCGGCCGGACGGCGCGAGGGCTGCACGTAGGCGACGCTGTAGGGCTTGGGACCCAGGACGCGGAGAAAGGTCTCGGGGCACATGGTGCCGGCGCCGACCTCGATATCGTAGGGCTCCTGAATGACACAGCCGTGCTTCGCCCAGAAGCGTTTCAGCTTAAAGATCGTCTCCTGATAGGAATCCATGCGGAACTAGAGCGCCTCCATGAGCGGGACAGTAATGAGCTTGCGCTCGATGTGTAGTTCGATTTCCCGGTAGAGGAAGCGGCGCAGGTCGCGGCCGGTTTCCCTGGACCAGGGCAGGTGGGAGAAGTGTTCGATGGGGCGGACGGCCATCTCAGCGGCGAGCTCCTGTGTGACGGCGCTGACGCGCAGATCGGGCAGAATGCCGGAGAGGCGGACGGCCCAGAAGGTGAAATAGGTGGCGGCGCGCCAGACCGCTGCCGGTAACTGATCGGGCGGCGTGGCGCGCAAGTCGGCCAGCACGGCGCTGATCAGCCGGAAAAACCGCTCGTTCGGTTCCGAGGGCGGCAGCAAGTGGTCGGACACCTCCGCAATGTAGTCGAGCGCAATGCCGGCCTCGTAGGAGCTGAACAGACTGAACTGCGTCTGGATCAATTCCGTCGATTCCAGCCGGACCAGCTCGACGTTCTCCCGCTGATAGTAGGCCGCTCGGACCTGCGAGAGCCGTTCGAGTGCCGATCCGAAGGGCCCTTTGGGCTTTCGCGCCCGTTTGGCAACGCCTCGCAGCTTTCCCTGATCGCGAGTAAAAAAGCTCACGATGAGATCCCCTTCCTGGAAAGGGTAGGTGCGGAGGACGAACGCCTCACTGACGCGAGCTGGCATCGCTGGCGCTCAATTTCCTCTATAGGTTATCACACTGAGACGTCTGAATTCGCGAGGGTTTTCGAGTGCGCAGGTTGCGGTGGGGCGGTGTGGAGGCTATGATGAAAAGGTCCGAGTGCGCCGTCGGGGCGTGGCTCAGCTTGGTAGAGCGCCTGGTTCGGGACCAGGAGGTCGGAGGTTCGAATCCTCTCGCCCCGACCAGTTCACTTGGATACCCCTCCCCGCCACATGGGCTCTACGCGGCTCACTCCTTCGACGATCTCTTGCGCCCTGACCTGGATGTCCAGAGTCGATCCCGCGCCAGACGCTATAGTCGACGCATGATTCGGCGGATCTCATTTGCATTCTGGGGTCTCGCTCTGCTGATGGCATCGCCGTCAAGCGGTGCCGACCCCGACGACTTGGCGGCCAGGACCGCCGCAATCGCTTCGATCAAAGCCCGGCAAACGGGAATCACGCCGGACTGCCCGAAAACCAGACGGAAGGAGCATCTAGAAGAAGCTTTATTCAATCTGCGCAGCGAAATGGTCGTGGACGGAAGACTGAACGAATCTCACTTCGTTTACGAAGTCGTTGATATCGGGTGCTACACGATCGAAGACTCCTCGCTGGTCATCCACACCATTGATCACCCGGTAACATTCGGATACGTAGTCGTGGATAGGATCAGTGGAGGAACGTATCGCCTATGGACAGACGTGGACGCCCACAGCGAGTTCAACCGACTGATTCGCGATCTTGGGGTAAGTGCCACAGAGAGCAGTGATGCGATCCAGGTTGCAGATCTTTACCGCGAAGTGGTCCTTGGCCCTTTCGAAGGAAACATGGTTTCCGATAGCTTCCAGGTCCGGCAATTGGCAGAGATGTCGTTCCACAAAGCTTATGGGGACTCAGACTGGGTGAGAAAATTCGAACAGTGGTGGCGCCGCGTCCAGTCCGCGAGAATTACCAACTTCGACCGGGAAAGCCGGAGGGTGCCTGAAGGATGGATTGTAACCGGCATGGCATTCGAGGGCTTCAGGTTCACCGTTCCGCGCACCAAGATCTCAGGACGCGCATCGTTGGTGCGGTGGAGCCTCCGTATTTCGCCCAACGGGCAAGTCGCAGTTCTCCCCTCACGGGTTCTATTTCAACAGCCGGTCGGTAAGAGTCGAAGCCAGAGAAAGGCTGTAGGGCCGAACTCGTAGGTCCCAAACGACGCGACCGTGCCTGCGCAATGCCCCGACCAACGACCTGGAAACTGAGGCTCAACCACCCGGCGTATAACTCCTGCTTTTCAGTAAACGCCCCCTGTAAGGATGATCTTCCCCGGTTCGGGCCCGGGCGGCCGGAGCTCCGAATCCCCCGTCCAGACCAGTCCCCCTTACCCCAGCCCGCTGATATCCCGCACGGCCCCCGCGCAGCGCTCGTCGTCATGGCGGCGTAGGCCTGCAGCGCACGCGACACCACGCGCTCGCGGGCCACGGGCTTCCAGGCCGCAGCGCCCTTGGCCTGCATGGCGGCGCGCCGCCGTTCCAGCTCGGCGTCCTCGATCTCCAGGCGCATCACGCGGTTCGGAATGTCGATCAGGATCCGATCGCCATCCTGCACCAGACCGAGCGCACCGCCCTCGGCGGCCTCCGGCGAGACGTGCCCGATCGACAGGCCAGAACTGCCGCCGGAGAAGCGCCCGTCGGTGATCAGCGCGCAGACCTTGCCGAGTCCCTTGGATTTGAGATAGCTGGTGGGGTAGAGCATCTCCTGCATGCCCGGTCCGCCCTTGGGACCCTCATAGCGAATCAGCACGATCTCGCCGGGCTTCACGTCGTCGGCCAGAATGCCGGTCACTGCGTCGTCCTGGCTCTCGAAGATGTGCGCGGTGCCGTGGAAGACCAGGCTGGCCGGATCAACACCCGCGGTTTTGACGATGGAGCCATCCAGCGCGATATTGCCGTAGAGCACGGCGAGGCCGCCGTCGGGGCTGAAGGCATGGGCGATGTCGCGGATGGCGCCTTTGGCTCGATCGCGGTCCAGGCTGGGGTAGCGCTGGCTCTGGCTGAAGGGTTCGGTGGTGCGAATGCCGCCGGGGGCCGCGCGGAAGAACTGCTCCACCTCGGGACCCGCGTCCTGGCAAACGTCCCACTTCGCGATGGCCTCCGCGAGGGTGGCAGAGTGCACGGTGGGCACGTCGCGGTTGAGCAACCCGCCGCGATCGAGTTCGGCCAGGATGCCGAAAACGCCGCCGGCGCGGTGGACGTCTTCCACGTGCACGGTGGCCGACGACGGCGCGATTTTGCAGATGTTGGGCACCTTACGCGAGAGGCGATCGATATCGGGCATGGTGAACGGAACGCCGCCCTCCTGCGCCGCCGCCAGCAGGTGGAGCACGGTGTTGGTGGAGCCGCCCATGGCGATATCCAGCGTCATGGCGTTTTCAAAGGCAGCGAAGGTGGCGATGCCGCGCGGCAGGGCGGAGGAGTCGTCCTGCTCGTACCAGCGGCGGGCGAGATCGACAATCCGGCGTCCGGCCTGGAGGAAGAGTTGCCGGCGATCGGCGTGGGTGGCGACCACGGTGCCATTGCCGGGCAGCGCCAGGCCGAGCGCTTCCATCAGGCAGTTCATCGAATTGGCGGTGAACATGCCGGAGCAGGAGCCGCACGTCGGGCAGGCGGAACGCTCCATTTCGTCGGTATCGCTGTCGCTGACCTTGGGGTCGGCCGCGGCGATCATGGCGTCCACCAGATCCACGGAGCGGATCAGATCGCCTGAGCGCACCTTGCCCGCTTCCATAGGGCCGCCGGAAACGAAGATGGTGGGGATGTTCAGCCGTAGCGACGCCATGAGCATACCGGGCGTGATTTTGTCGCAGTTGGAGATGCAGACCAGGGCGTCGGCGCAGTGGGCATTGGCCATGTACTCCACGCTGTCGGCGATCAGTTCGCGCGAGGGCAGGCTGTAGAGCATGCCGCCGTGGCCCATGGCGATGCCGTCGTCCACGGCGATGGTGTTGAACTCCTTGGCGACGCCGCCGGCGCGCTCGATCTCTGCTGCCACCATCTGGCCCAGATCCTTGAGATGGACGTGGCCGGGCACGAACTGCGTGAACGAATTGGCCACGGCGATGATGGGCTTGTCGAAATCGCCGTCCTTCATTCCGGTGGCGCGCCAGAGGCTGCGGGCGCCGGCCATATTGCGGCCATGGGTGGTGGTGCGGGAGCGGTAAACAGGCATGGGAATCTACCCTTTACGATAGCAGGACGCCCCCATTTCACCGCCACTTCGTGTGCCGTCGCGGGCTAGGACTCGGGGAAGGGGTTGGACGAGTTGCTGCGCCGGACCGCTTGATTGAGCAGGGACGCACCCATGTCCAGCACCATCACGCCAATGGCGAACTTGCCCAGCGCCCGCATGGCGGGGTTGGCACGCGTGGCCGCAGCTCCTTCGATCTCCAGCGCGCCGCCCAGCTCGACACCGGTGGCCGAAACCGTGCCTCGCGTGAAGGCGCCTTCCGCCATCTCGCCGGCTGCCTGGATCTCGGCCTTCCACTCGGCTGAGGCCACCTGGCCCTGGATCATCTTCTCCATGGTGGCCCGTTCGCCGCCGAGGGTCACAGTGTCACTGGCAACCGTCGCTTCGGCGCCGCCCTCCACCACGGCCCCGCCCCCGCCCTTCGGAGGCTGCGGCAGTTTTTGTCCGGGGTTGTTGAGTCCCTGGCCCTGCGTCCCGGGATGAACCTCTTCGACGTGGCGCGGCACGCCCTCCGCCTGATTCGGCTTGCGGAACTTACCCCCGCCCCCGATGATGGTGCCCGCAATCAAAGGGGTGTTGCCGCCGCTCGCGGTGGAGGGGTCGTCGCTCCCGCTCGTCCTGGCGCCAGGCATACTATTGTTCAGAGACGCAGCGAGCACCAGTTTGCCGGTCTCCTTGGTGCCCTTTTCAGAGATCATCGTGCCGACGTGCTCCAGCGAGCCGCGAAAATCGTAGGGGTCCATCTGCTTGTAGGCGACATCGTTGATCTGGCGCAGGGCCATCTCGCGGCGGGACACTTCGGCGGCGGTCAGGACGGTGCCGGAGACGCCGCCGTGCTGCTCGATGATCCGATTGAACGCCTTCTGATCACCGCGTGCGATGGCGTCCTTGAAGCCCTCGCGCAAGCCAGAAATCATCTCCAGACGCTCGTCATAACCCTTCATGCCGGGGGCGCCGGCCATCGTCTGAATATCTCCGGGACTCAATGTGGAAAGATAGCCGGCGGCCTTGGCCAGCACCTCGTGGGTCATGCCCAACTGGGAGGCGGACTTCATTACCGTGCCGCGAATGGAAGGATCGAGACCCCGCTCGAAGTTCTTGCTCATCTCGGAGATGCGATCGAAGCCTCTCAATTGGGTGAGGTGGGCGGCGCTGGTCTTGTCAGACCCCTGCGGCCCGGTGTAGGCAAGATACTCAGTGGCGCTGGGGGACTTAGTCTCCTTGGCTTGCTCGAAGCGGAGTTTGCCCAGGCTGGCGTCTATGGCCTCGCCGGAGCGATCGGCCGGTGGGCGCGGCGCCTCAGTTGGGGCTTCGGCGTCAGAAGCGGGGCCCGCACCGGAAGGCGTGGCACCCGCCGGATTCGCCGCGCGGGCCGCCTCGGCGGGCTTTGGTGCAGAGGCGCCACCGGGCACGACGGTGGAAGAAGAGGGGGGGACTCGCATTGTGATTCAGCTCCTGCTCACTTATCGAGACTCCTTCGTAAAGATTGTCACCTCGTGCATCAATTTGAGTGAGTTTCCTACTTCACGAAAAAGTCAGTTCAGCGAGACGCGAGCGCCGGCTCGATGCCGTCTGGAAGCGTTCAATTCGCTGGTTCACACTGGGGAACCGGGATGGCGCGGCGTTGCCCGCTGGCCTCGGCGGGGCAGACCGCATTATTCTGCGACATTCTGGCTTCCTGGTGAAATACGGTCGATATACGAACTGTTTTGCATCTATTGTGGCGCGCGTCTCAGGTCTGATATGCTTCGCGGCATGCAGCCCCGTTCAGCCGCCTATTCTGGCGACGAGTTGATTCAGCTTGCCTATGAGGCGCTGGAGCGCCCCGATGCCTGGCAGGAATTGCTGGACGGAATCGTCGCCGCGACCGGCCGCACACAGGGTTTGCTTTCTGTCATTTACCCGGGAAGGAGTGAGTACTCCTTTCAGGTGTCCATTGGCGCCCCCCCGGAGGCGCTCCGCGAATACGCTGAGCGCTGGCACGGCGAGGACATCTGGGCGACTCGCGTTGACCCCTTCCAGGTGCCGGTGGGCAAGATTCTCCTGAGCCAGGACATTTGCCCGGACGAGATATTGGAAGCCTCCGACTACTACCGTGAATTCCTGGCCCGGTACCGGTGGCACTACGGCGCTGGCGTTCGGCTCTCCGGCCAGGCCCACCAGATGGCGGTTCTTACCGTCAATGGTCCCAAGGAGAGCGGTCCGCTCAAGAGCCACCACGTCGACGTTTTGAATCGCCTTCTGCCGCACCTGTGTCGCGCGGTACGGGTCCATGAGGCTATGGCGGACCTCCGGCAGCAGAGTGCCGCGGCGATACACGCCGCCAGCCGGCCCGACGACGGCGTGGCGCTGACGACTTCGGAAGGGCGCCTGTTGTATGGCAACGCCGCGGTCTCACGCATCCTGGAGGAAGCCGACGGCCTGCGCTACCGTGGCACGGCCCTCTCGGCCTGTCATCCCGAGGATCAAGAAGACATCCAGGCCGCTCTCCGGGAAGTCACAGAAGCCCGGCGCGGTCCGAATCCGGCGCCAATTCGCCTTTCGATCCGCCGCCAGTCTGGCGGAGCTCCCTATCTCGTGTTTGTGCAAGCTGGTACGCCCGCAAGTACGCCCCCCATGAGTTTGGCTCTGCCCACGGCGCTCGTCACGCTGATTGACCCGGCCCGCGACTCGACTGCGGTGGATACGGCGATGCTCCGGCAGGCCTACCACCTTTCCGGGTCCGAAGCTCGCCTCGCCGCGCAACTCGTTGCTGGCCTAACGCCCAAAGACGCGGCCGAGGCTTCTGGCGTCGCCATCTCCACCATCCGCACCCAGCTTCGCAGCCTCTTCGCCAAGACCGGCTGTTCCCGCCAGTCTGAGGTGGTCAAGCTGGCCCTGCGCATGGCCGGCCACAAGTCCTGAGTCGAGACGCTCGCTCGCGTCCTCCGGCGAGGCGGCCCGGCACTCCGCTAGTCTGGAAGTAGCCTCACGCCAAAAAGATGGAATTCGTCAAAATACTTGCGCTCCGTGGACCCAACATCTGGGCCTACTTCCCTGTGATCGAAGCCTGGGTGGATCTCGGCGACTTAAAGGACAGCCCATCCGACAGCATCCCTGGCTTTAGCGAGCGGTTGATGAACTGGCTACCGGGTATGATCGAGCACAGGTGCAGCGTCGGCGAGCGTGGTGGCTTTTTCGAGCGTCTCCGCCGAGGGACGTATCCGGCACACATCCTGGAACACGTCACCATTGAGCTGCAAACCCTGGCCGGATCGCCGGTGGGCTACGGACGCGCGCGGGAATCCTCCACCGAGGGCATCTACAAGGTGGTGGTTAAGTACAAAGATGAGACCCTGGCGCGCGAGTGCCTCGCCGCCGCCCGCGAGTTGGTATTGGCGGCGATCTACGACAGGCCCTTCGACCTCGCCACCGCGGTCGCCCACCTTCGTGGCATCGCCCGTCAGAACCTCCTCGACCCCGGCACTGACGCCATTGTCCAGGCGGCCCGGAGGCGCAATATCCCGTTCCTGCGCATGAATACCGGGAACTTGGTGCAACTCGGCACGGGCTCCCGCCAGCGCCGCATCCTCGGCTCTGGGACCGGCCAGACTGGCGTCGTCGCCGAATCGATCGCACGGGACGAAGTACTGGCGCGCGATCTATTGGACTCCGCCGGCCTGCCCGTTACCCGCTGCTATCCGGTTCTCAACGAGGCCGACGCCTGGGAGACCACCGAGTATATTGGGCTGCCCGTGACGCTGAGACCGCGGAATGGCGTCGAGGGTCTTGGCGCAACGGCCCACCTCTTCACTCGTGAACAGGTGGACGCCGCCTACCAGCGTGCCTTGCAGGTGGACGCCACCGTTTTGATGGAGCGGACCATCACTGGCAACCGCTACCGGCTTCTCGTTGTGGGCGGAAGGCTCGTAGCCGCCGCACAATGCCAACCGGCGCAGGTGACCGGCGATGGCGTCGCAACGATTCGCGCGCTCGTCGAACGCGAGAATCGCAGCACCCGCCGCTGTGGAGATGGAGAGGCGGGGCTCTGCCAGATCCCGCTCGACGAACTATCCCTGGCGGTCCTGGCGGACCAGGGCTTCACGCCGGAGTCCGTCGCCGACGCCGGCGCCACCGTGCTGGTGCGGCGCGATGCGGATCTTGACACAGGCGGCACGGCGATCGACGTGACCGATCTCGTTGCCCCGGTTACCGCGCAACAGGCGGCCCTGGCTGCGCAGATTGTAGGACTGGATGTAGCCGGAATCGATGTGATCGCCAGCGACATCTCAGCGCCGTTGGAGAGCCAGGGCGGCCGGATGGTGGGGGTGCACGCCTCGCCCTGCCTGCGGATTCATCTGACTCCGACGGAAGGCGAACCACGGCCCGTAGGCGAGGCCATCGTCGATATGATCTTCGCTCCGGGCGACACCGGCCGCATCCCCATTGCCGCCGTCACTGGCACCAACGGCAAGACCACAGTTTCCCGCTTTCTGGCCCACCTGCTGCAGCGCCCCGGCACGTCTGTCGGATTGACCTGCACCGATGGCATCTATTTGGACGGCCAGCGGATTGTGGCTGGCGATTGCAGTGGCCCCACCAGTGCCCGCAATCTGTTAATGCACCCGCGAGTGGACGTTGCCGTTCTGGAGACGGCCCGCGGCGGCATTCTCCGCGCCGGCCTCGCCTTCAACGAATGTCAGGTGGCCGTCGTTACCAATATCGGCGAGGGCGATCACCTCGGCATCAGCGACATGAACACGCCGGAGGACCTGGCCCGCGTGAAATGCGGCATCGTCGAACTGGTGAGCCAGCGGGGCGCCGCTGTCCTGAACGCCGCGGACCCGCTGGTGGCCGGCATGGCGGCTAAGTGCCCTGGACCGGTTATCTACTTCGCTGCCGATCCCGCCAATCTGGTGATCCAGGAGCACCTTGCTGCCGGAGGGCGAGCCGTATTCGTCCGCGCCGGCCAACTCGTACTGGCCTCGGGCGCCACGGAGGACGCCCTGCTGCCCATCCACGAGGTCCCGGTCACGCAGGGCGGCCGCATCGCGTTTGAAGTGGAGAACACGCTCGCCGCCACGGCCGCGGCATGGGGCATGGATGTATCCCGTGAGGCAATCGCCGATGGACTGCGGACCTTCGCCAGCGACCTCGAAAAAGTTCCCAGCCGCTTCAACGTGATGGAGTACCGGGGCGCCACCGTTATCGTCGACTATGGACACAATTCGCATGCCCTGCGCGCGCTGATCGACGCGCTCCAGGCGTTTCCGCAGACCCGCCGCGTTGCCGTCTTCTCCTCCTCCGGGGACCGGCGCGACGCCGATATCGTTCTCATGGGCCAATTGCTCGGGGCCGGCTTTGACCGCGTCATCCTCTATGAGGACAATGACCTCTACAGGCGCAAGCCCGGCGAAATCACCACGCTGCTGCGACAGGGCCTGGCCGGCGCCGCGCGCACGTCGGAAATTGAGTACGTCGATGGCGGGCTGAACGCACTGGAGCATGCCCTGCGCACAGTGCAACCCGGAGAACTGCTGGTGGCTCAGGCCCACCTCTCCGACCCCACGGTGCGCTTTTTGAAACAGTTCCTGGCCCAGCCGGAAGCCGGTGGAAACTAGAGAAACCGTTCCAGCACACGGCGGCTATGCAAGTCCAGCGTCCGGGTGTCCGGGATCAGATAGCGGATTCCACGCACGTCCACAATCGAGACCTGGCGCGGCGCCCGCCGGTGTACGGAGTCCTCGCTTTCCACCTCAAAGGTCGTGTGGCCCCGATCCGTCTCTACCCGCCAACTCGAGGGCTCCGTCAGCGCCGGGGTGTTCACGATGCGGAGGATCACAGGCACGAATTCCCGCTGCGCCAGTTCTTCTTCCACCAGCGCGCGCTGGTCCGCATTGAGTTCGTCCAGCGAGTCCAGATACACCAACTCCCGCCCCTCGGCATCGCAGATGGAAATGGCGTGCAGAGGGTCAGAGAGTGGAAAGGCTCGCACGGGCGCGACATCGACGTATTCCTGGCCGTCCTCCGCGGTGAGTATCAACCGCCGCCTAGCATCGGTCTTGAGCGTGAAAATCGCCATTGGCTAGCTCGTCTTCTCCGCGCCGTCCACGTCTTCCTCGTCAGCGGCTTCCAGATCGTCTTCCTCTTCATCGGCAAGGCGGCCGCTTTGCATATCCAACTGTGCCCGATAGAGCCGCGCGTACGCCTCGCCCCGTTCCAATAACTCGGCATGGGGCCCCACCTCGACGATCTCGCCGCGCTCCATCACCACAATGCGATTGGCCTGTTGCAGAGTGCTGAGCCGGTGGGCGATGGCGATGGTAGTGCGGCCCTTGATCAGATTGCTGAGGGCGATCTGGATTTCGCGCTCGGTTTCGGTATCCACCGAAGATGTCGCCTCATCCAGAATCAGTATGCGAGGATCGATCAACAGCGCCCGGGCGATGCTGACTCTCTGCCTTTCGCCTCCGGAAAGGAACTGGCCGCGCTCGCCTACCAACGAATCGTATCCATTCGGCAGCCGCAGGATGAACTCATGGGCCCGCGCTGCCCGCGCCGCCGCGATGATCTCCGCGCGCGAAGCGCCGGCCCGTCCATAGGCGATGTTCTCCGCAATGGTGCCGTAAAAGAGAAAAGGCTCCTGCAGCACCAGGCCGACGCACCTCCGGTACTCACCGATTGGAAAACGGCGGATATCGGTGCCATCCACCAGAATCGCGCCGTCACTCACGTCGTAAAACCGGCAGAGTAGATTGATCAGCGACGTCTTCCCGGCGCCGCTCTGCCCCACCAGTCCGATCATCTCGCCCGGCTCGATCGCCAGATCGAGATTCTTCAGAATAGGCCGCGTCCCGTACCGAAAACTCACATTTTGGATCGAAATTCGCCCTTCCAGGCGCCCTGGATGCACCGGATTGGTGGCTTCGGCCACCTTCGGCACGCGGTCGAGGATCCCAAACACGCGCTGTGCACTGGCCGCCGCCCGCTGAGTCGCCGAGACCATCCGACTCATGGAATCCAGCCTCGCGTAGAAGCGGCTGATGTAGGCGACAAATGTCGTCAGCACGCCTACCAGAATCGAATGGTGAAACACACGGTACACGCCGAAGAGCCACACCACCAGCACGCCGAGATCAGTCAGCAGCACCACCACGGCGTTGAAGAAAGACCAGATCTTGTTGACCCGGTCGTTCGTGTTGAGCACGCGGTCATTGGCCTTTTTGAACCGCTTGATCTCCCGCTCTTCCTGCGCGAACGCTTTCACCACGCGAATACCCGGAATCGTGTCGGCAAGGATGGTGGTGATCTCGGCCCAGGCGCGATTGCCGAGAGAGAACCCGTGGCCCATCCTGTCCTGTACGCGGAACACGAGATAGGCGATGAACGGCAGCGGAAACAGGGTCACCAGCGCCAGTTCCCAATCGATGCTCAGCATGATCGCGGCTGTCATCACGATCAACAGAATGTCGGTGAGGAAATCGAGGACGTATACCGAAAGGAAGTAGCAGATGCGATCCGTATCGCTGCTGACCCTCGAGATCAGATCGCCCGTCCGTTTGCCGCCAAAGTACTCCAGGGAAAGCTGCTGCAGGTGGGTGTAGGTCTTGATCCGCAGATCAGCCGAGACGCGCTCGCTCACCCAGGACATGACGAACATCTGCGCCCAGGTGAGCCCCCAGGCAAGAACGGACGCGCCCGCCAGCCCCAGCAGATACCACTTCACCATGCTGAGATCGACGATGTTGCCCCCCTGCACCGGCACCAGGATGTCATCCATGAGAGGCATGGTGAGGTAGGGAGGGATCAATCCGCTGGCCGTGCTCGCCAACGTCAGCGCAAAGCCCAGCAAACCCATCCAAAGATACTTCCGGGCGACGGTAAAAAGTCGAAGGAGTGACATCATCGGCGACTTGGCAATGGATGCGCCGCACTCTGGACAGGAGACCTCTCCGACCCGGAACCGGGCGCCGCAGGTGGCACATTCCAAGGACGCGGGCCGCACCGCAACCGGCGAGGCGCCCACCTTGCCGTAGCGTTGGAAGGCAGACAATCCGTCGCTGAGCCTTCTGGCGCCGGCGGCACGTGCCGCCGTGTAGCGCCAAGTGCTGATCAACTCGCCGGCCAGGAACAGCTCCAGTTTGCCCACTCCGGTGTTGTCTCTCTGGACCAGTTCCAGTTGCGGTGACAGCGTCCACGCGTGCCGTGATTCGGGCTCGCCGGCAGGCCGGCCATTCTGGCGCGTGCCCCCTGGCCACTGATAGCTCAGGAGGCGGCGATCGGTCAACACAACCACAGCCGGCGCGTAGTGAAGCCGGCAGTCCAGGTCCGGCTCAAACCAGGTGAGCGGGGTTTCCCCGGGCGCCAGTGTCTCGGCCAGCAAGCTTCTGACCCAGTCCGGGCAGGCGGCCCACGTGTCCGCGGATTCCGTTAGGCTTCGTTCAGGCATCGGGTGACGGATCGGCGCTCGCGCGCGAGTTCAGGCGTCGGCGACAGCGATTCAGACACCACCGCGCTGGTTCAGACAGTTGCGGAATCAAGCTGAAACCTGACACTCTTATAATAGCTCGTAGAGGTGAAGTATCTGTTGCCAAACGGAGTCACCCAGCTCGGCGTACCTGTGTACGGCCAGCCGACGTCATAGCAGAGAAGATGGAAATTCGAAAAGTCCTCGCGTTGCGTGGCCCCAATATTTGGGCCAACTTCCCCGTCATTGAAGCGTGGGTTGACTTAGGCCAGTGGAAGGACTCCCCTTCGGACACGATCCCAGGGTTGAACGAGCGTCTGATGGCCTGGCTACCCAGCATGGTAGAGCACCAGTGCAGCATCGGCAAACGTGGCGGCTTCTTCCAGCGCCTGAGGGAAGGCACCTACCTAGCCCACATCCTCGAGCACGTGGTGTTGGAACTGGAGACGCTGGCCGGCGTGGAGGTCAGCTTCGGACGCGCCAGTGAGACGAACGACGAGGGTGTCTACAAAGTAGTTTTCAGATACTACGAGGAGAAACTCGCGCGGGAGTGCCTCACTGCCGCCCGGGACCTCTGCATGGCCGCCGTGCTGGACCAACCCTTCGACGTGCAGGGCGCCATCGCCCGTTTGCGAGAGACAGCCGAGCGAAATATGCTGGGCCCCAGCACGAATGCCATCGTACAGGCAGCCCAGGACCGCAACATCCCGTTCCACCGGTTGAACCGCCATAGTCTGGTGCAACTCGGCTACGGCGCAAAACAGCGCCGGATCCGTGCTTCTGAGACGGGACAGACCGGCGCCATTGCCGAGTCCATCGCCCAGGACAAGGAACTCACTCGTCAACTCCTCCAGGCTGCCGGCGTGCCCACAGCCGAGGGATACCCGGTCGATTCGGCCGAGGAGGCATGGGAGGCGGCCCTCGACATCGGCGTGCCGGTTGTCGTGAAGCCACAGGACGGCAATCAGGGCCGCGGCGTAGCCACCAACCTCACCACTCAGGAGCAGGTGGCCGCCGCATACCAGGCGGCATTGCAGGAGAGCGATTCCATCATCGTGGAGAAATTCGCTCCCGGCAACGACTATCGAATCCTGGTGGTCAATGGGAAAGTCGTCGCCGCCTCCCGTCGCGAACCCGCGCAGGTGATGGGCGACGGCCAGCAGACCATTCAGGAACTGGTAGACCGGGAGAACGGCGACCCGCGCCGCGGTGAGCATCACGCCAACGTTCTCAGCAAGATTCACATCGACGAAGTCGCCCTCAACGTTCTCACCGATCAAGGCTACACGCCCGCCTCGGTTCCGCCCGCCGGCCAGACCGTGCTGATCCGCCGAAACGCCAACCTCAGCACTGGCGGCATGGCCATTGACGTCACCGACATCGTCCACCCGGAGGTGGCCGCTCGCGCCATTGACGCCGCCCGCGTCGTCGGGTTGGACGTTGCAGGTATCGATATCATCGCTACCGACATCAGCACGCCGCTGGAGTCGCAGGGCGGCATTGTGGTGGAAGTGAATGCAGCGCCCGGCTTACGCATGCATCTGGCTCCATCGGTTGGTGAGCCACAGGACGTCGGCGGCGCGATTATCGACATGATATTCCCGCCCGGCGAGAACGGCCGCATCCCGATCGCCGCCATCTCCGGCACCAACGGCAAGACCACGGTTTCCCGCTTTCTCGCTCACGTTCTGCAGGGCACCGGCAAGGTGATCGGCATGACCTGCACGGACGGGATCTACCTCAATACGCGCCGCATCGACTCCGACGATTGCAGCGGGCCGATCAGCGCGGGGAATGTGCTCAGGAATCCCAACGTGGAAATGGCGGTCTTTGAAACCGCCCGCGGCGGCATACTGAGGGCTGGTCTGGGCTTCGACGAGTGCGACGTAGCCATCATCACAAACATTGGCGACGGCGACCATCTGGGCTTAAGCGACATCAATACAGCCGAGGATCTCGCCAGGGTCAAGCGCTGCATCGTGGACGTTGTGAGACCGTCTGGCACCGCCGTTCTCAACGCAGCCGATCCTCTGGTGGTTGCGATGGCGCCGTTCTGCCCTGGCAGCGTACTGTACTTCGCGCTCGATCCGGCAAACCCCGTGATTGTTGCCCACCGCGCCGCTGGCGGCCGTGCCGTCTTCGTCCGCAACAATACGATTGTCCTTGCCGCTGGCCCCTCGGAAGATCCGCTCATCTCGCTGGACCTCATTCCCATGACCTTCGGCGGCCGCATCGCCTTCGAGGTGGAGAACTCACTCGCCGTCCTCGGCGCCGCGTGGGCGATGGGCGTTTCCCGCGACGTGATGATTCAGCAGGCGGAGCGCTTCGCCACTGACATGGCCAAGGTACCTGGACGCTTCAATATTCTGGAGATCCACGGAGCCACGGTCGTCGTCGACTACGGCCACAACGCGGACGCCCTGCGGGCCATCATTGGCGCGCTGGATGCGTTCCCGCACACCCGTCGCACGGCGATGTATACCGTCGCCGGCGATCGCCGCGACAGCGACATGATTCAGGTAGGCGAGTTGCTGGGCGACGCATTCGACCATGTCATCGTCTACGAGGCCGGCACGATCCGTGGACGTGCGCTCGGCGAGATCGCCCAACTGATCCGCAAAGGCCTTGCCAGCGGCCAGCGGGTTCGCGTCGTGGACGAGATCGACGACACCATCGAAGCCATGGAATTCGCGCTGGATCACATTCAGGCAGGCGAACTTCTCGTTCTCCAGGCGGACGCGATCGACGAGACGATGGATTTCGTCCGTGACTATCTGGACCGCCTGCATCGCCACATCCCGCCGCCGGAAGTCACCGTCGCCCATCATGAGCCTGAATTCGTGACTATGCCGGCGGCCCGCACTTGGCCACCAGTGGCGCCCGCCCCTCGAGTCCTGCTCCACCCTGCCGAAAGATGCGCCGGAGTACGCGCCGGCGCGCCGCGGGGCGCAAAGTCCTGGTAACCACGCGATGAATGGCACGCATCCGGAGACCATCCGGGCACTCCGCGGCCCGAACCGTTGGGCGGCCTGTTCCGTGCTGGAAGTCGCCCTGGACAACCCCGCAATCGCCGCAGCGGCCGTGGACCTGCAAGTTGCTTGCGGGGCAAAGGTGTCCTTCCATGCAGCCGGCGCCGGCAGGATCGCCGTCGAGTTCGAGGACGAGGAACTGGCACGCCGCTGTCTCGACGCCGCGCTCCACCCGCCGGCCGACCTCGCCGCGCTTCGCGACTACGCTGGCGATGTCTTGCTCGGCCCCAACACGCGAGCCATCTTCGACGCAGCGCGTCTTCGGGGGATTCCGGTTCGCCGGCTCGATCAGGGCAGCCTCCTCCAACTCGGCCACGGTGTCCATCAGCGCCGCATGTGCGGAGCAGAAACAGACCGCACCTCCTCCATCGGCGAGAATCTCGGCTGGGAAAAGCCGCTGGCCAAGCAACTGCTTCGCGCTGTTGGCGTGCCCACGCCGGAGGGCCGCCTGGTCCGAGACGCGGAGGACGCATGCCGCGCCGCGGCTGAACTCGGATGCTCCGTCGTGGTGAAACCCGAGGCGGCCAACCATGGGCGCTCCGTCTTTATCGGCCTGACCGACCCTGCTGAGATTGCCGCCGCCTACGAATCGGCCCGCATGGAAGGCGAGGGGACTAACGTGCTGGTGGAGCGCTGCGTCCCCGGCGCCGAGCACCGCGTGCTGGTCGTCAATCACCGCGTCGCCGCGGCCACACGCGGCGACGAACTGTACGTTACCGACGACGGGATCCGCACTCTGGCCCAGTTTGTCGACGAGTTGAATCAGGATCCCCGCCGCGGCGACGACGCGGAGGCCCCCCTCAGCCCCGTCGGCTTCGATCAAGTGACGCTGGCCGTCCTGGCCCGCCAGGGCTACCGGCGCGATTCAATCCCACCCGCCGGCGTACGAGTCCTCATCCAGCGCAACGGCAATCTCGCCGTCGATGTCACCGATCAGGTTCACACGGAAAACGCGGCATTGGTGGTTCTGGCCGCCCGCACCATCGGTATCGATGTGGCCGGTGTCGATCTGGTGGTAGAGGACATCGGCCGGCCCATTCGTGAGCAGGGTGGCGCGATCCTGGAAGTGAATGCGATGCCCGGCATCATGATGCATCTCCGGCCCGGCGTCGGCACGCCCCGCCCGGTCCACGAGATCATCGTGGAGTCCGTCTTCCCGCCCGGCGCCAACGGCCGCATCCCCATCGTCGCTGTCCGCGCAGGCAATGACTCTACCGCTATCGCCCATGAGGCGGCCCGCCGGCTCTCAGCCTCTGGGTTGACCGTGGGCCTCACCGCAGCAGACGGAACGTTCGTCGATGGCCGGATCACCCGCACTGGTGACGGTGCCACCTCGCAGGCTGCCGCCGACCTGCTGCTGCACCCCATGATCCAGGCAGCGGTCTTTGAGACCTCCTGACGCCGCAATTCTGACGGAAGGCCTCGCCTTCGAGCACTGCGACGTCGCCGTCATCACAGGCCCGCCCTCCCCGGCCACGGCAGTCCTGTTGGCGACACTTGCCCCGGCAGGCAAGATCGTCAAGACCGCCGCCGAAGCCGTCCTCGCCCTCGGCGTTTGACCCTTCGGGCGCCGTGGGATCTACCTGCCGGAGTTGAGCAGGGAAATCAATTCATCACTCAACTTGCAGCTGGCACAGGGATCGTCATAGCCGGGGTGTGTGTCTACCCACGCGATTTCGAAGGCGGGTACGGAACTTGAGCTCTCCTCGTTCAAACGGAGGGCACTGTAATCAGCTAGAGCTCGCCGGCCGGCATGGGCAACTTCGGATTGCGCTCCCGAGGCTGCCCTTCTCAATTCCACTACCGTGGAGATTGAGTGGTAGGCATGATAGGTTGGCTGGGTAGGGCGGACGGGCACTCCAAGCATGGCGGAGATCCACAAAAGCGAGATCCAGGCCGAACAGCGCGCCAGTGAAGCAGGGCAGCGCAACGCGGTGGCGCAACTGTGGGATGAGTATGCACCCGGCATGTTGCGCTTTGCTTTGCTGTGCACTCGGAGCAGAGAAGTCGCCGAAGAATCCGTGCAGGAGGCGTTCACCGCGATCCTGGGGCGAATTCGTTGTGGAGACGAGGTTAGAGACAATCGCGAATTCCTCTACGGTGCGCTGTGCGAGGCGATCGAGCTTCGAAGGACGGAATTTGCGGCGCCGCCGGTCGACCCGGAAGCTCCGGAATGGGATAGCCCCGATCTCGACGCACCCCTGCGGGCGGCAGAGGTGCAGAAGAAGCTGAACCGGATCGCTTCGCCTCGGGAACTGGAGATGCTGCACTTGCGGGCCGCCGGGTTCTCCTACCTGGAGATCGCGCGAGTGTTGATGATCTCCCCTGGCACTGTAGCCAGTACGCTGGCAAGGGTCTTCCGGAAGGTGCGCAAGGCCTTCTCCGGGGTGACGCCATGAGGACATGGGTCGAACGGCTCTTGTCACGGTTGCACCGGGCGATCGAATACTGGTGGCCTATGCGGACGACGAGGCGCCAGCCTGGTTGGCTAAGGTGGTGCTTCGGCACTTGGAGCGTTGCGTGCCCTGTCGGAGCCAGGCTGCCGCGCACGAACGAATCTTGCAGGCACTCAGCCTCTCTGCTACCGCCACGGAGAAGCAAGTGCTTTCACAGATGGCGGCTGACGGGCGGGCCAGGTTGTTGCTCTCGATGGACGGAACACCGCCGGCGCAACTCGAACCGGACCCCAATGGGAAAGGCGAGGCGGAGTTGATTTTCGGCTGCCGCCATTCGGATGACTATCTTTCGGATCACGACGTGACTCTGGCGTCCATGTATGATGCCTTATTAGGTAGCAGGGCAGGTGGTACGCACGGCGGGCGATAGCTGGGATTCGCGCCACTCCGTTGTGACGCGACTGGGATGACGGCACTGAACACACTTCTGGTCGGCGGCCGAAGCGCGGCCTCATGGATACTGGGGCTGGCTCTGGCTCCGTTCCTATGTGGCATCGGACTTTGGCTGTGGTGGCGCATAACCGGGCAGTTTGAACCTCTGACGAGGTTTTTCCAATTCGTCAATCCGTTGGCATTAGTAGGGCTGGCAACCTGTCAGGTTTGGTTGGCCGCCCGAGCCTGGCGCGAGTTCTCGGCCAGCCAGACGATGTGGGCGGTATGGGCGGGACTCACCCTCGCGGCCGGGGCGCAACTGGCGGGAACGGCCATCGCACAGATCCTGGCGGCGCGTACGCCGCTGAATCCGTGGCCGGTTCTGGCTGCGGACCCGATGGTTAGAGGATTCGGAGTTACCCTGGCCGGCCCTGTTCATCTTTCGCTGCTGTTGGTGTCGTTCGGACTGGCGATCGCCGTTCATCGCAGTCTGGGTTGGCACGGACGGCTCCGCTGGCATGACGTCGTAATGATCCTGGCAGCCACCGCCTTTGTAGTCCGCCAGGCCTGGGATCTGGTTGCGCTCTATCCGGAGCAGATGCAGACGCCAAGACGAATCGTACCCTGGCTCACTGATCCGCTCCTGCTGGTGCTTCTCATCCTGGCGCTGGTTTTGTGGAGAACGGCCGGTAGTCTGCGAGGCGGGTTGAATGGTCTTTGCTGGGGAGCTACGCGCTCGGCATACTTCTGACCGCTGCAGGTGACTGCGCCATGTGGACCGTTTGGTCTCAACATCTCAGGCTGATGGATGCCTCGCTGGTGTCCTGGTTCATCTGGCTGCCTGCCTATGGCGCCTTTGCGTTAGGCCCGGCGTGCCACATGGAAGCGGTCCGCTTGGCACGCCGGGGCGACCCGCAACAGGCAATGGCCGCCAAGCGCTCAGCGCCGCGCCCGTGCAAATAGCGCCCACCCCATCCCGCCCAGGACGACGCAACTACCCACCAGCTTGGATTCGAACAGCCAAACCGAATGGACGCCCTCCGGGGGAACAAACGAGAACCCGATCCCGGCAGCCGTCACTATCAGCCCGGCCGCGGCGCTCCATCGTTGGCCATGCTTCCAGGCGGTCGCAAACAGGTACAAAAACGGCACAAAATAGCTGATAACTGTCATATCTACGAGCAATTGGTACGCAGTCCGCACCGTTTCTCCCATCTGCATCACAACCAGAAACAGGGTACATGCCAAGCCTTGGGTGAGCAGCGCTACGTGCGGAGTCCCCCATTTCGGATGCAACTTCCCAAAGGACGGCGGTAGGTATCGATCCAGCCCGATCTGAAACGCGAGCCGCGCGCTCCCGCCCACCCACGCACCAAACTGCCCCAATATGCCCACAGCGATCAGCACCGCCAAAACTGCCGTCAGCCACGGCATGCCAAACCGCGCGGCCAGCGCATCGCCCGCCTGCGCCAACCCCGTCACCACGCTGATCCGCTCCGGCGTCAGCAGAGCCAGCAGCGCCAAGGTTCCCAATACATAGAAGCCCCCGATCGTCACACCACTGATCCACGCCGCACGCCGCACGGTGAGGCTTGGGTCCCGGATCTCGCGGCTCAGGATCGCCCCCAGTTCCAATCCGCCAAACGCAAAGGCGATCTGGGACCAGAAGTTCAGGAGGTTCCAGTTCCACTCGGGCTCTGGAACCAGTGGCGCCGCAGGCCCGTAGAGCGCCAGCGAATACAGTCCGCCGCCGATCACGGCAATACCGGCAACCATAGTCGCCAGCCCGCCCAGGTTCTGAGTCCATTTCCCCACGCGCATGCCTACCAGATTCGTCAGCAGCGCCGCCCACAGCACCACTAGCGACGCGCCCAGCATGAACGCCCGGTTCTCCGCCAAGCCTGCATACTGCGCACCAAACGTAAATAGCGCCATCCCTACGCCAGCCACCAGCAGGTTCGGGAAATAGAACAGATTGCTCACCCAATACAGCCAGCCGCACAGGAACCCGTGCCACTCG
This sequence comes from Bryobacterales bacterium, assembly GCA_016721425.1. Lineage (GTDB taxonomy): Bacteria > Acidobacteriota > Terriglobia > Bryobacterales > Bryobacteraceae > Paludibaculum. The sequence goes on from JADKID010000009.1 coordinate 454,258, forward strand.
CCGAAGCTCTCGCTCGTCCACGCATACAGTCCGCCCGCCTCCGGATAGCGCGCCGTCAGCCCGGCCACAGCAAGCGCCAGCGGCACGAAGAAGAACACCGCGGCGCCGGCCCAAAGCAGTATGGAACCCGGCCCGATATGCGCGGCCGTCGCCAGCCAGCGAATACTCACCACTGCCGCGATGTTAAACAGCACAACGTCGCGCAGGCCAAGTTCCCGCACCGGTGCCTGCGGGGCTGCGCTCAAGGTCTCACCGTGATGGTGAGAGTGCGCGGGTCCGCTGCGTCGCCGATCCGATACCAGGCGGTGGTCAACCCGCGTCCCACCAGACCTGTCTTCGCCAGGGCGGCGGCGCCCAACGTCTTCACCACTCCTCGGCGCTACGTAGCGCCGCTCGGGGTACGCCGTCTTGTCCCTTGTCGAACGGATTTGTCCTGGTCCTGCGCCATCTTGCCGGTCTCGCCCCCGGGTCCGGATCTTCCGTCGGACCTGCCACGTCGTTTCCGCACCGCCGTCTCCTTAGCGCAACGTAAAACAGGCGGCGCACCCCGCATGGAGTGGACCGCCTGCGTGCTCACTTCGAGCTGATTCTATCTTATTGGCGCTTGGCTTCGAAGGGCCGGGGTTCTCCGCCTTCGCGGGCCGAGGTACCCTTTAGCGTGTCGCCTTCCACGGTCCCTTCATAGGTGCTGGTCATCTTGCCGTTGCGGCCTTCCGTGGTCACCTTGAACGAGAACTTGCTTCCGTCAATTTTGCCATCGGTGATTTCGGCCTTCACCGGAGTGTCTCCTCGATTCATGCTCATGCTGCCCGTGAGCTTGGCGCCATCGGCCTTCAGATCAAACACAATCTTGATCGTGTTCTCGCCCATCCGGCGCTCCGACGTCCACTTGCCGTCGATCCCGGCGGCAAACGCGATTCCCGCTACCAGCAGGAAACACACAACAATAGAGAGTAAGGTCTTCATCAGTTGACTCCTTCGCAGTTATGTACGCCTCCCATGGGGCCAAAGGTTACCCGGTGACCACAATTTTTGAATACGTCGATGTCAGCCTGCCGGTCCCGCTGGACCGCGCCTTCACGTACCGGCTACCCGAGACGCTGCGTCACCGCGTCAAGACCGGCTGCCGCGTGATCGTGCCGTTTGGCGCCCGCAAGCTCACCGGAGTGGTCGTCCATACCCACAACACGCCCCCCGAGGTCTCCACCAAAGAGGTCCTGCGCCTCCTTGATATCGAGCCCGTCTTCGAAGAGAAGCTGCTCGCCCTCGGCCGCTGGGTGGCCGATTACTATTGCGCGCCTCTCGGTGAGGTACTCCGCACCATGGCGCCACTTGCCGGCGAGGTGCGCCACACCCGGGTTTGGGGACTGACCGATAGTGGCCGCGACGTCGCCCGCCAGCTTCTGATGGGCGAACCCGGGGGCGACCCGGCCGTCGAGATCCTGCGGACACTCGAACACCGCGCCCTCTCCGAATCCACGCTGGAGCACAAATTCGAAGGCGCCAAAAAGCTCATGAAATCGCTCGAGAAGAAGGGCTTCGTCGAGCTGGAGCAGAACCTCGCTGAGCGCGATCCACTGCGTGCCCCCGCCGCCCGGCTCAGCGTCGAATTCACTGGCCGCCCTGCCGGCGTGAAGCTCACCAAGGCCGAACGGGAGCTAGTCGCATACCTGGAACTCTACCCCGGCTCGCACAATCTGGAAGTGCTCGATCAAGCCGTTAAAAACGCAGCCCAGGCCGCGCGTTCGCTCGCCCGTCGGAAACTCCTCCAGCTCACGCCCATCGCCCTTAAAGGCGACTCAGCGTGGGCCAAGCCCCGCCACGAGCTGAGCGATACGCAGCGCTCCGCGTTCACCTCGATTCAGAGTGCGCTCGATTCGGCGAAATACCAGACCTTCCTGCTCCACGGCGTCACCGGCTCGGGCAAGACCGAGGTCTATCTCAGCGCCATCGAGGCCGCCCTCGCGCTGGGGCGCGGCGCCCTATTGCTGGTTCCCGAGATCGCTCTCACACCAGCCGCTGCCGGCCAGTTCCAGGCACGCTTTGGCGATCAGGTTTCCATCCTGCACTCGGCCTTCAATGACAGCGAGCGGGCGGAACAATGGCGCCGCCTCCGCAACGGCACCTCAAAAGTCGGAGTGGGCACCCGCTCCGCCGTGTTCGCGCCGGTGGCCCAACTCGGCCTGATCATCGTGGACGAAGAGCACGACCAAAGCTACAAGCAGGAGGAGAACCCGCGCTACAACGGCCGCGACGTGGCGATTCTCCGGGCTCGCGAGGCGGGCGCCGTGGTCATCCTCGGCTCGGCAACGCCCAGCCTGGAGAGCCGCTATAACGTGGAGCGCGGCAAGAGCTGCCTGCTCTCGCTGCCCGATCGCGTGGGCGGACGCCCCATGCCCGTCGTCGAAATCGTGGACCTGCGCGAGGAGTTCGTCGAGACGCGCAAAAATGCTCTCTTCTCCCGCCGGCTCGTGGACGCCGTGCAGGCCAAGATCGACACCGGCGAGCAGACCATCCTGCTGATGAACCGCCGCGGCTTTTCTGCCTCTGTCGCCTGCCGCTCCTGCGGTGAGCGCGTCCAGTGCGTCAACTGCGCCATCGGCCTCACCTACCATCGCCGAGACAACCGCCTGCTCTGCCACTATTGCGAGTACGCCCAGCGCGTGCCGGAGAAGTGCCCCAAGTGCGGCTCAGATCACGTTTACTTCATTGGCAGCGGCAGCGAGAAGGTGGAGGACGAACTGCACCGCCACTTCCCCAAGGCCCGCATTGCCCGGCTCGACCGTGACACGGTCACGGGCAAGAATCACTACGAGCAGATCCTGGGGGGATTTCGAGAGGGCAACTACGATATCCTCGTCGGAACGCAGATGATCGCCAAGGGCCACGACATTCCGAACGTCACGCTTGTCGGCGTCATCAACGCCGATATCGGCCTGGGTATGCCGGATTTCCGCGCCGCCGAGCGCACGTTTCAATTGCTCACCCAGGTCGCCGGACGCGCGGGCCGCCACCAACTGCCGGGCACGGTGGTCATCCAGACCATCAACCCGGATCACTACGCTGTCCGCTGCGCAGCCTTGCAGGACTACGACAAGTTCTACGAGAAGGAACTCCAGTTTCGCCGCCTGATGCGCTATCCGCCCTTCGCCGCCATGGCCAGCATTCTCGTCCGCGCGGAAAAGCAGGAAGACGCTCTGGCCCTCAGCGGCCAGATCGCGCACCTTCTCCACGACCCCGGCGAGGGCATCAAAATCCTGGGCCCGGCCGAAGCGCCCGTCCCTCGCCTCAAGAATGAATTCCGCTACCAGACGCTGATCAAGGCCACCTCGCGCCCCAAGCTAAACACCATTCTCAAGCACCTCCGCCTGCACGCCATCCAGGAAAAGTGGCCGGCCACCGCGCTGGTGATCGACGTCGATCCGCTCAGCCTGCTATGAAGAACTGGGAACGCAACGCCGCCAATCTCGCCGCCTCGCTCTCGTTCTACGGCCCGGCTGAACACCGCGCCGGAGTCCAGCTCATCACGTCACCCGTCACCTTCTCCGTCTTCAATATCGCCCTCATCGCGAACCCAGTGGCCGAAATCGAGGGCGAGATGGACCGTCGCATTCAGCTTGCCAACGCTCACTTCCGCACCCGCCAGCGCGACTGGTCCTTCTGGCTGTGTGAGGACTACCTGGCGCCACGCACCGCGCGCCGAGTTCACCGCATCTTCGAATCGCACAACATGGAGTGCATTGCCGAATCGCCCGGCATGGAGACCGACGAGTTGACGCCGCCGCGCCGCAGCCTTCCTGCCCTCAGCTACCGCCGCGTCAACGATGCCGGGACGCGCCGGGACTTCGCCCAACTGGTCACCGCCTGCTTCCACATCCCACCGGCCATCTCGCTCCAGGTGTACGAGCCCGAGGGGATGTGGCACGGCCCGCTGGAGGTCTGGCTCGGTTACGAGGGCGGCTTCGCCGTCACCTGCACGGCGCTCATCGAAGCGGCCGGCGTGCTCGGCATTTACTCTGTGGCCACCCTGCCGGCCTGGCGCGGCCGCGGCATGGCTGAGGCCATTATGCGCCATGCGATTGCCGACCGCCGTCTGCGCGGAGTCACGGCTCCGCTGGTGCTGCAATCCTCGCCCGGCGGCCTGGAGCTCTACAAGCGCCTTGGCTTCAAACGGACCACGCGCTTCTTCGTGTTCGCCACTCCTTGAGCCACTCCGCCACGGCCATGATCGAGTCCGAGAACGGCTGGTCGTCATGGCGCGCCGGGCTCACCCGCAGTACTTCCGCCCGCACCGTCTCCAGCGGCGCGCTGCTCTTCAGCGGCCGCAGCGTTTCCAAGCCTTGCACCGCCGTCATCAGCTCGATGGCCAGCACCATCCGCACCAGTTCCACCAGATGCCGCAGCTTTAGCGCCGACGTCATGCCCATGCTCACGAAATCTTCTTTGTTCCCGCTGGTTGTGATAGAGCCCGGCGATGCCGGGGTGGCCAGCACGCGGCATTCCGCCACCAGCGCCGCCGCCGTCACCTGCACCATCATGAAGCCCGACTCCAGCCCCGGCTGCGCGGCCAGAAACGGTGGCAACCCCTCGTTCAAGGCAGGGTTCACCAGGCGGTCGATCCGCCGCTCGCTGATCCCCGCCAACGCAGTCAGGGCGATAGCCAGATAGTCCATCGCAAATGCCAGACTCTGACCGTGGAAATTGCCGCCCGAGAGAATCTCCTCGCCGAACACCAGGGGATTGTCGGTAGCGGAGTTGAGCTCGATGGAGAATACGCGGCGCGTCTCCGTCAGCGTGTCCCGCACCGCGCCGTGCACCTGCGGCGCGCACCGCAGCGAGTAGGCGTCCTGCACGTGCCGGCAGCTCTTGTGCGATGCCCGGATTTGGCTCCCCTCCAGCAGTGCCGCCAGGTGTCGCGCGCTGGCCAGTTGCCCGGGATGCGGCCGCGCCTCGTGGATACGCGCGTCAAACGCCCGTGGAGTACCCCGCAACGCATCCAGCGACAACCCGCACGCCACGTCCGCAATCTCCGCCAGATCCTCGCCATCCAGCAGGGCCAGCGAGCCTAGCGCAAGCATCGCCTGCGTTCCGTTCAGCAGCGAGATGCCCTCTTTGGAATGGAGCCTGACAGCCTCCAGCCCCGCACCGGCCAGCGCATCGGCGCCCTTCATTCGCTGCCCTTGAAACTCCGCCTCGCCCTCCCCGATCAGCACCAGCGCCATATGCGCCAGCGGCGCCAGGTCCCCGCTGGCCCCCACGCTGCCGCGCGCGGGCACCACAGGCGTCACTCCCTTGTTCAACAACCCGCACAACCGCCGCGCGATCACCGGGCGGATGCCTGACACGCCCATCGCCAGCACGTTCGCGCGGATCAGCATCATCGCCCGCACGGCTTCCCGCGGCAGTGGTTCGCCCACGCCGCACGCGTGGGATCGCACAACGTTGCGCTGCAACTTCTCCAGATCCTCGGCCGGTACGCGCGTATCCGCCAGCAGTCCCACGCCCGTGTTGATCGCATACGCCGGGGCCTCGCCAGCGGCCAGACGCTCCACCACGTCGCGCGAGGCCCGCATCTGCTTCACTGCGCCCGTGTCCAACTCCACGTCTTCCATCCCGCGCGCCACCCGCGCCACTTCCTCCAGCGTCAACGCTGCGCCGTTCAGTGTCACCATGGCTTCAGGCTATCCTAATCCTGTGTCTGAACTGCCTCTGCCCGCAGTCATTCTGCTCGATCACATCCGGAGCATGTACAACGCCGGCGCGTTCTTCCGCACCGCCGACGCCGTGAACCTCCAGAAGCTGATCCTCTGCGGCATCACCGCCCACCCGCCGCAAGAGGGCATCGCCAAGACCGCGCTCGGCGCGGAAGAGACCGTACCGTGGGAGTACCACACCGACGCGCTCATCCCGCTCCGCATGCTGCGGGCGCGAGGCTACGAGATCGCGGCCATCGAGACCGGCCCCGGCGCGCAGGATCTCTTCGAGTGGCAGCCGCGCTGGCCCGTCTGCGTGATCTTCGGTAACGAGGTGGACGGTCTCGGCGATGGGCTCATGGAGGTCTGCGACACGCACGTCCACCTGCCCATGTACGGCCAGAAGAACTCGCTGAACGTCGCCACGGCCGGCGGAATCGTCGCCTACGAACTGCTCCGCAAATTCAAGGGAAAATCATGAAACATCTTTGCGCCATCCTGTTCTTGGCCCAGATCGGCCTGCAAGCCCAGCCTGCCACGATGTTTCCGCCCGTACGCGGCACCCGCGAAATGGTCGGCGCAGCGAACAACTGGCAGGTGGAGGCTGGGTATCGCATGCTCACGGCGGGCGGCAACGCCGTGGACGCCGGGGTTGCCTCGGTCCTCAGCGCCGCCGTCACCGAGCAATCCCGCTTCGGACTGGGCGGCGAGATGCCCCTGCTGATCAAGATGGCGGGAAAGCCGCCCGTCGCCATCAGCGGCATCGGTACTGCGCCCGCGCTGGCCACGCTCGAGTACTACCGCACCCGCCAGCCGGAGCCCTGGGAGAAGATCGGCAATATGCCCCCCATCCCCGCCAACGGCCTGCGCGCCGCCATTGTTCCCGGCGTCCTGGACGGGCTGATCCTCGCGCTCTCGCAGCACGGCACCAAGTCCTATTGCGAAGTTGCCGCCCCGGCGATTGAGGCTGCGCGAGGATTCCCCCTCCCCGAGGAGTATGCGACATTCATCGGCGATCTGCGCAAGTATCTCGACCTGTGGCCGGCCTCCGCGGCCTTTTTCCTACCTGGCGGCGAACCGCCCACGCGCGGCGAGATCTTCAAATCCACCACCCTCGCCAATACGCTCCAATCTCTCTGCACAGTGGAACAGAAGACCCGCGGCAACCGGGCCAAAAAGCTCCAGGCGGTCCGGGACGAATTCTACAAAGGCACGATCGCGAAGAAGCTCGCCGCCTTTTCGGAAGCTAATCAGGGCCTCATCCGCTACGACGATCTGGCTAAATTCCGCGCCGAATCCGACACTCCGCGCACCACCACCTACCGCGGCTATGAGATCGTCAAGCCCGGCTTCTGGACACAGGGTCCTGTGATGCTCCAGGCCCTCAATATCCTGGAGGGCTTCGACCTCAAAGCCATGCGCCACAACTCGCCCGAGTACCTCCATACCCTGATTGAGGCCGTGAAACTCGCCTTCGCCGACCGCGACCGCTACTACGGCGACCCGAAGTTCTCAAAGGTCGATGAGGCCACTCTGCTCTCCAAGGAGTACGCCGCCCAGCGCCGCAAGCTCATCGACCCCAACCGTGCCTCGCTGGAACACCGCCCCGGCGCCTTCGCCCCGCCGCTCGCGCTCACGCCGCCCAATGTGACGCCCGCCGGTGATCACGACACCACTTGCGTCAATGTGATCGATCGTTTCGGCAACGCCTTCTCGGCCACTCCCAGCGGCGCATGGCTGCCCTCGGTGATCGCGGGCGACACCGGCATCCCCTTCTCTACGCGTCTACAGACTTTCGTTGCCATCCCCGGCCATCCCAATGAGCTCGCCCCCGGCAAACGCCCGCGCGTCACGCTCAGCCCCACCATGATCCTGAAAGACGGCAAGCCCTGGCTCGTCATGTCTACACCCGGCGGCGACAACCAGGACCAGGCCATGCTCCAGGTCATCATCAACCTCATCGATTTCGGCATGGGCGCTCAGGAGGCAACCGAGGCTCCGCGCTTTCAAACCGCGCACTTCTACGGCTCCTTTGCCAGCCATGAATTCGAACCGGGACGCGTGAATATAGAGTCCCGCATTCCGGAGACCACGGCCAAGATCCTGCGCGACAAGGGCCACCGGCTGGCCACACTTGGCCCCTGGTCTAACGGCAGCGCCCCTACTCTAATCAAGGTTCAGAACGGCGTCCTGGACGGCGGCGCCGACCCGCGCCGATCCCGCTACATCTTTGGGCGATGATGTTTAAAACAATTGCAGCCGCCCTTGCCGTCGCGGCCTTCTTCCTCTTTCTCGCCGGCCCTGGCCTCAAAGCGTGGTTCACAGACGATCAGCTGATGAACCTCTTTCAGGCCTCCGACAAGCCCGCGGCTGAGCTTGCATTCCAGCCCGATCGCCCGGTTGCCAATCTCGCCATGCGCGGCCTCTGGGAGCTCTTCGGATTCCATCCCCGCCCTTACCGCGTCGTCTCCTTCGCTCTGCTACTACTCAACCTGGCGCTCGCCACTGCCCTCGCCTGGCGTCTCTCTCAATCCGGTGTCACGGCCCTCCTCTTTGCGGTGCTCTTTTCGTATCACGCCTGCCTCACCGATCTCTATTTCTCAACCGCCACCCTCTACGACATCCTCTGCTTCACATTCACCTTCGCCGCCCTACTCTGGCACGCAACCCTCCGGACACAATCGCGCACGCCGGGCTGGCGTCAGATCGCCGGCATCTGCCTGCTTTCCGCAATGGCCATCGGCTCCAAGGAGATGGCCGTTGCTCTCCCTCTCCTGCACGCCCTCATCGAGTGGCTCTATGGCGACCGCCGCCACTGGCTCACGCCCATCCTCTCCGCCGCTGTCTGCGCCGCGTTCCTCGCCCGTTTCCTCATCCACTCCGGCTTTCAAGCCAATGCGTCCTATCGGACCAGCTACACCCTGGAGACCTTCTGGGCCAACTGGCAGCACTACCAGGGCATGCTGTTCTACCAATTCCGCAACTGGTCTCCGCTCGCGACAAAGATCACCCTCGCCATCTGCCTGATCCTGCCTGCGCTGCTCCGCCGTCGCGAATCCTGGTTTGCTTCCGCGGTCGCCCTGGTGACACCTTTACCTGTCCTCTTCATCGAACCGCGCAACCTCTACGCCTTCTACATTCCCTACTTTGGCTTCTGCCTCCTCGCCTCTGCCGCACTGACCAAACTCGCTATTCGCAGGTGGCCCCCATTTGATCTCGCGGTAGTGCTCGCGCTCCTTCTCATCCCCCGTCATCTCGCCGCGCGCGAATGGGCCAACGCCTGGTATTACGAACAGGAACGAATGCTGAGCGAGCCGGGCAAAGCCCTGGCCAAGGGCCTGCCGAAGCTCCGGCCGAGCAGCCGAATTCTTTTTCGTAGACGACCCCTTCCCGCTCGGCCCCATGCAGGAACACACCCTGTACTATCTCGTCTCCTTAGCCGCGAACGACCACACACTCCACGTCTACCGGGCCAAGGCTATGTCCCCAGCGCCGCCAGAATCCGAATGGCCTACCTATGCAACCGTCTTCCGGCTGACGCAAAATGAAATGGTGAGGCTCCGTTAAACGGATCCCCCATCATGATGCTCCCTCTGGCACTACTGCTGCTGGCCGCCCCGCCCGCCACCGAACACCTGGCCGTCGCTGACGGCCACGTTCTGGTCTGGCGAAGCCACTCCCTCACGGAGGGCGCCCACCCCACCGTAGAACGTGCCGTCATCATGGTGCACGGCACGGGACGCAACGCCGAGGAATACTACCGATGGACCCTCGCAGCCACCCTCGTCGCGGATCAACTCGATCAAACCGCCGTCGTCGCGCCCCACTTCAAAGCGCGCACCCGTGACAACCGTGGCGATGACGTTACCCCTGGGGAATGGTATTGGACCAACGAAGCCTGGAAATCCGGTGACGCAGCGACCAACGGCAAGGTCTTCTCCTACGACGTGGCGGACCGAATTTTGGAGCTTTTCAACGATGTCGCCCGCTTCCCCAATCTCAAGGAGATCGTCGTCGCCGGCCACTCAGCGGGCGGCCAGTACGTCCAGCGGTATGCTGCATTCAACCGCGCCGAGCCACGCCTCCACATCCCAGTGCGCTACGTTGTCGCCAACCCCTCCAGCTACGTCTACCTGAACGAGCAGCGCCCCCGCGGTGAAGGCTTTGGCCGCTATTCCGACGCCGAAAACTGCACCACGTACAACCAGTACCGCTACGGACTGGAGAAGCTCACTGGCTATGCCGCACAAACCCCGATTGACGTCATCCGCGCGCAGTTCCCGCGACGCACCGTCGCCTATCTGGTGAGCGAACTCGACACCCGTACGGACGACCCCAATCTCGACAAGAGCTGCCCCGCCATCGCCCAGGGCCCCAATCGCCGCGAGCGCGGTACCAACTTCGCCAACTACATGAAGGCCCAGTACGGCGCCCAGCACACCTTCGCTATCGCCCCCGCCTGCGGCCACTCAGCCGTCTGCGTCTTCGCTGGGCCAGCCGGCGTCAAAGCCGTTTTCGGCCGCTGAAATCCGCAATTCCTCAGATACCGGCGTACCAGGAATAGCTGCCTTCCGCCGGGAACTGCTTGAGGTTGTCGGTGACGATCACGCGATTGATAAACTTCACACTCTTGTAGCCGAGCTGACGCGGGATCCGCATGCGAAGCGGACCGCCGCAGCCCACGGACAGATCGCCGCCATTCATACCGTAGGTGAGGATCGTCTGCGGGTGCAGCGCATCCGCCATATCGATGCTGCCATCCCACCCATCCTGCGAGGACACGTAGACCACAAAGCGGGCTTGCGGGAGGGCCCCCACGCGCTCCAGAATGTGGGAGAGAGGTACGCCGATCCACTCCGCCACGTAGGACCAACCTTCCTCGCACACCAGTTGGGTGATCTGACTGGAAGAGGGATACGTCTTGAGCACCGCCAGAGAAAGCGACGCGGGGCGGGCAACCATCCCTTCTACCGTGAGCCGCCAATCGGCAAACCCACCAGCCTGCAAGCGGTCAAACTCCTTCCCACGGGAGCTCACCGGGTTCGCGAACGGGGGCTGGGAGATCTGGCTGCGAGAGAACTCGCGCGCCATCGAGTTCTGCGTCAGCAGCCGCTGCGCAGCGTAGGTGAGTGTCTTGCCGGGTCCGTACAGTCCGCCAGGATCTGGCGGAATCAGACCGTAGCGCTCCGCCATTCGAGCAGCCACCGCCAGTCCCGAGACTCCTGCCGTTGCTGCAATGCCAGTGGTGATCAGTTTTCGCCGTGAGATCTCGCTCATGCCTGCTCCTTCGATGATTCGGCGTGGCCGGTAATCATGGCTCGCATACGGTTTCTGAATCCTGCCAGCCCAACCATGACGACGTGGATCAGCAGAAAGAGCACGAGACTCAAAGTGCAGAAGAAGTGGATGGTCCGTGCGGACTGATGGCCGCCGAGTACCGTCACAATGCCAGGGAACACCGACACGACGGCAGGAGACATCGCCAGCCCGGTCCAGATCATCAGCGGGAACAATAGAAACACCACGCCAGAGTAGGCGAGCCGCTGAAGCACGTTATACGATCGCGCTTCGTCGTCTCCAGGTGGCCGGAAGTGCACGTGATTCGCGATCACTACCTGGAGCTTCACCCAACGGAGATCGGCGCCGGCCGGGAACAGGTTGTTGCGGAAATGGCGCGTCCACAGGCCAAAGACGCCATACAGCAAGCCGGCAAGGACCACCGCCCAAGCGGCTTGAAAATGCAGTGAACGGCTCCAGCCATTCTGATCGGGCAGCACGTAGCCATAACCAGTTGGCACAATTGCACGGGAGGCGGGGATCGGCAGTTGGAACAACGGAGGGGTGTTTACGTTGCCACTCTCGCCCCAATAGAAGCGCGGATGCGACACCACGATCTCCCCGCCGCTAACCAGCAGAGCGAGGAAACAGATCGCGATAATCCAGTGCGTGACGCGGACCGCTGCCCGGTGCCGCGGTACGACTGTGGCAGTGGGAGCAGCAGCGGCCAGATTCGGTACCCAGGCGGAATCAGCCATTCCGGGAGGATAGCACTGTTTGCCCGCACCCGTTGGTTGTGGGAGATTCGGCGCTGAGCTCTAGTCCCTCCGGGGCACCCCTTTGGGCTTCTCGGCATCGAACAGCCGCTCGTAGTCCTCCCAGTGAGTGACCATGATCTTCACCTTCCGCCGCAGCTGGCTGACGAGATCCGGCCCCAACTGGCGGATGTTCTCTTCGGCGCTGGTCTTCACCCGATCGATCAGAATGTCCTGGTTGGCCTCCAATAGATCCGCCAATACCGTGCTGTTGTCCATCTCCCGGCGGCCCACTTCCTTGATGGCCCGCCACTCGGTGATATCGGTGAGGTGCTCCTGAAACTCCACGGGACGACGTAGCCGGCCGCCCTTCATAAAGTCGAGCAGATACTGGTACTCCAGTGCGTTGCGGCAGTTCTCCACCAGCAACCCAAACACCTGGATGCGCTTGTCGAGCAGTTCGAGCCGCTGCTTCACTGGCGGGGCGGCGGTGGCCCCCAGAGTCCGGACGGCGCCGCGAGCGCGGGTCAGATCGCCCTGCATGCGCACCAGCAGATTGCCGGAGACCGCCGTACCGCCCAATCCCTCATATTGGCGCGTGCCCTGGATGTCGCCCAGGTCGCGGGCGCGCTCCTCCGTTCGCGCCTGAAACTGGAACTTCCGATAGTGCTCGTTCTCTTCCGCCTTCAGCTCCTCTGGAAACGGCACGAACGGCCGGGTCAGCAGGCGCTGATGAACCGAGCCAATGTAGAAAATGGTGCCGCCGAAATTCAGGATGTCCGCGTCGCGCTGCACACGATGGAGAGCCATCCAGGCGCCGACCAGCGCGCCGGCGCCGGCCTCGCCAACCCGGCTTGCCGCCACCGAGCGCAGCAACTGCATGCGGGAGACGTCATCGTGCGTGGGATTGCGTGCGAACGCGTCGTAGATCTGAAGGTAGAGATCGCTGTCGTACCGGTCCCCAATCAGGTAGAAAAGGCGTGGCGCGCTGGACGCCGCAGCCTGCTCCAACTCCTCCAGGTAACGCACCGGCAGCGGTATGCCTTGCGCCGGATAGAACGGATAGAAGTAGTCCAGCAGGAAGCCCACCACGGCTTTGTACACCGTGGCGTTCGGCCCCTCCAGGTTGGCCACCGCCATGCCCGCACCGAGTTTGCCGGCCACCAGATCCGGGGCGGCTTCGCGCACCCACTCGGCGTCAATTTCCAGCGGCCCTGGGCGCGCATCGGCGGCGCCCGCTTGCAGCGTGCCGAAGAACTCCCGGTAGCGCTGGTGCATCTTGCGGTCGCGGACCAGAGCGCTGCCATTCGGGCCTTGATACAGGCCGCCGCTCCAGCTCATACCAGATCCGGAATCGTTGGTGTGCAGCGAGAGGATTTCAATTTCGGGACAGACCGTGAGCAGTTTGCGTATCGACTCGCGGTAGAGCGCGAGCACCTCCGGATTATCGATCGAGGGAGCGAAACGCGGCACGCGGGAGCGCAGCGGGTGATCCACCTGCGGCCCCCGCCACAGTGGATGCGCCTCATAGACAGCCTCTGGCAGCATTTGGGGCTCAAACGTGGTGAAAGCGGCCTTCAGGCCCAGTTTGCGCAACACTTCACAACGCGATCGCAGGATGCTGAGCACCGTGCCCGCATAGTCCTTCGGCAGGAACGGCAGCAGCGCGTCGGGCGGCGAGACCTTCAGCAGCCCGACGTTCGATACCGCCCAGGCCGGATACGGATCGCCCGGCGTATCCATCTGCCACATGGCCCAAGGCAGGTCTTCGGCCGTAAGAACAACATGAGTGGCGCCCGATTGCTTGGCCTGGCGCGCGAAGCTCTCAAAACTGGCGAGCGAGTCGGAGTGACGGCCGAAAATGACGGTTTTGAAGCGGCTCTGGGCGGCGCCCGCGTCAGGAACCGCGGCAAGCATCAGCCCGCACAAGAGGATGGGAAGCCGCCAAGTCTGAAATCTGCACATTGCGTGATTCTACACTGCGACGCTACACGGCACCATCCCGCGGACAATGCCGGAGCCAGTGGAACTGATGCCCGCGCGCGCCGGGCCGTGATAGCCTGAGTGCGGCTTGGTCTGATGGTGCGGGTCGCCACCGAACGAGGATGACATCAAGGAGCGCAAGAACATGAAAGCTGACCGCCGTACGTTCATTGCCACCGCCGCGGGTGGAGGATTGTCCGCCCTGCCGCTATCGGCAGCGCCGAGCTCTCCGGTCAGTGCCCGCTACCGCAAGCTCGACGAGATCCTGAGTCAGCCGGTTCTCAAGAAACAGCTCTTCAGCACGCCCGTCATCATCGAGACCCTGGAACTGCTTCAGCTGAACGGCGGCTACCTTTGCCGGGTCCGCTCGCGGGAAGGGGCGGAAGGAATCTCGGTGGCGCACAGTACGATGAGTACGCTGTACCCTATCTTTCTCAAGAACCTGCGGCCGTTCTTCCTGGGCAAAGACGCGCGCGAACTCGATCTGATCCTGGAGAAAGTCTATATCTTCGGCTTCAACTTCCGGCTCAACGGCATTGCTCTGGGCCTGCCTCTGGCCACCATCGAGTTCGCGATTCTCGACATGCTCGGCCGCATGGCGAACAAGCCCGTGGGCGAACTCATCGGCGAGATTCACAATCGCGACGTGGGCGTCTACATGGCCACGGAGTGGCGGGAGAAGCCGGTGGAGGAATCGATCAGACTGATCCAGGGCGCCGTTGCCGAGTACGACATCCATGCGCTCAAGATCAAGGTCGGTGGATTGATGTACATGACCACCGACATGAACGCAGTCGGCCCGCCCGGACGGACCGAGAAGATGATTCCGCTGGTGCGCAAGACGTTCGGCGACAAGATGGCGCTCTATGCCGATTCGAACAGCTTCTACGGCGTTTCGGAGGCCATCCGTGTCGGCAGGCTGCTGGAAGAGAACAAGTACGTCTATTTCGAAGAGCCCGTCATGTTCGACCATATCGAGGAGATCAAGCAGGTCTCCGATGCGCTGAAGATCCCCATCGCCAACGGCGAGCAGGACAACAGCTTTTACGGATTCCGCTGGCTGATCGCCAATGACGGCATCGACATCGTGCAGCCCGATAACTACTACTTCGGCGGGCTGATCCGGTCCATGAAGGTGGCCCGCATGGCCGCGGCTTTCGGCAAGACGATCGTGCCGCACATGTCCGGAGGCGGCCTCGGCTTCCTCTACAACATCCAGTTCGTCTCAGCAGTCCCCAACGCCGGCGAGCACCACGAATTCAAATCGTTCCAGACCAACGTGAAGTACGAGTGCAAGACCTCGCCACTCAAGGTGGTCAACGGAAAGATCAAGGTACCCACCGGACCGGGCTTCGGCGCAGACCTCGACCCGGAATGGGTGAAGAGGCACCAGGTGGTGAAGGGCTGACGGCGCCTGCGCTTCTAGAGCCTACAACGCGTACTTGCTACGCCACGCGGCCAATTGCTTGGCCAGATCGTCGCGCACCGTGACGAATCCTGGCTCGGCATAACGGTTGTTCCGTTCTCGCGTGTCCTTCCGCATGTCGTAGAGCTCGTTCGCCGCTTCGCTCTTGCCGCGCACCACCAGCTTGTAGTACTTGTCCCGCACCATTTCCGTATCCCGGAAATGACCGAACACCGTGTCGTCCCAGGGCGCCTTCTTCGGCAGCGGCTTGTTCAACACCAAAGGCAGGTAGCTCCGCCCGCAGAGATTACGCCCCGCTGGCGCGTTTACGCCGGTCACGTCACAGATCGTCGGCAGGAAATCGTAGAGACTCACCAGTTCCGGCCGCGCCGATTGCACCGGCACTCGACCTGCCCACTGCCAAATCATCGGCACCTGCACTGCCTCGTCGAACATATTGATCGGGTCCGACGCCAAGCCGTCAGCCCAGAATCCGTGCCGCCCCAACAGCGCACCGCTGTCGGAGGTGAACACCAGAATCGTGTCTTCGAAAAGCCCCTTGGCTAGCAGCTTCTTTTGCAGTGCCGGAATCTGATCGTCCAGCGCCGTCACCGCCGCCGCATAGCGCCGCAGGCTCGCCACCGGATTCTGCAGGAACTCCTTGCCCGCCTTCGCATTCTCCGCCACGGGCTGAATGCCGAAGCTATCGAACGTGACGCTCTTGTACATCTCCTGGTACTTCGCCGCCGCCCCCTCGGGTGCAGCGCCCGGCCCCGGATAGGCAAGAGTCAGGAAGAACGGCTTGCCTTTGGCTTGTTGATCCAGAAACTCGCCGCCGGCGCGCGTCACCGCCTCCAGCGAATCTGCCGCGACGTGAGCGAACCCGTGCCCCGGCGCCCCGCCACCGATCCCGAACTTCCCAACATAGGCGCACTGATATCCGCTGCCGGCCAGCGCGTCCGAAATCAGCACCTCCTTTGCCAGTGAGCCATCCGCGCCCGTCACTCCGTGCTGCGCCGGGGTCCGTCCGCTGAACAGCGTCGCCCGGCTCACCGCACCGTTCGGTGAGCACGCGTAGTTCTTCACAAACCGCGCGCCCGATAGGGCGATCCGGTCGATCTGCGGAGTCCGGATCTCCTGGTTGCCGTAGCACCCCAGAGCCCACGACGGCAGGTTCTCGGCGATCACCAGCACCACATTCGGCTTCGGCCCCTCCACTCCCTTCTGCGCCAGCAGCGGCGCGCCGGCGGCGGCACTCAGAAACGAACGTCTCGTAAAATTCATGGGTCTTTCAGGCTCCAAACTTACCAGCCTACAGGACGTCGGCAAAGCCGCGCTTCAAATGCCGGAAGAAGATCCCCCCGGCCACAAATACCGCCACTGAAATAGCGGCCAGGAGTAGCAGTTCCTGCCAGGACGGCAAATCCGTGGTCAACAGCCGCTGCCGGTAGCCCTTCACGATGTGCGCCATCGGATTCCAGTGCACCAGAAACCGCATACTCTCCGGGAAACTCGTTTCGTCGATGAAGATGGGCGTGAACCAGAACCAGCCGGTCAGCGCCACCAACACCATCTGCGCCGTGTCCCGAAGATAAACCTGCAGGCTCGCGAAGATCCAGCCCATCCCCACCGCGAACAGCCCGAGCAGCACCGTGTAGATGGGCAGCAGTAGGATCAAGGCGCTGAATTGCTGGTTCATATACCGCACAGTCGCCACCGCCGCCGCCACCGCAATCACGTGGCTCCCCAGCGACGACAAAAAGATAGTCACCGGGATGATCTCCGAAGGGAAGACGGTCTTCGTGATCAGGTTCGACTGGTCCAGCAGGCTCGTCGCCGAACGCTGCACGGTATCCTGAAACAGTAGCCAAGGCAGATACCCGCAGAACAGATACAACGTGTAATTCGTCCCGCCCGCGCCGGCCGGCGGCGGAATCTTCATGCAGAACTGAAACACAAACACCCAGCTCACCAGCAGCACCAGTGGATGAATGATGGTCCATAACCACCCCGCCGCACTCCCCACAAACCTCTGCGTGAAGTCCCGCTTGGCCATCTGATAGATCAGCGAGCGCCGCTCCATCAGAACCCGCAGGAACATCATCCCCGGTAAACGCAGCTCCGCGCGCTCTGGCGCAGGAGGGGTGGATATGGTGGCTGTGCCCAAACCGCTATTTTATCAGGCTCCGCAATGCGGACGGTCGGGTCCGAATGGGAGCTCACGGTGTTATATTGATCGTATGCCCGAAGGGTACCTGCCAATCTTCATCTTTCTGATGGTCGCGATCCTCTTCCCGATCGTCCTCCTGCTGGTCATGCGCTTCATCCGCCCGCAGGCCCCCTCCGTGACGAAACTCGAAGCCTATGAGTGCGGCATTCAGGCCGCCTCCAACGCCCGCGGACGCTACACAGTCCGCTTTTATATCGTCGCCATCCTCTTTGTCATCTTCGACGTGGAAACCGTATTCCTCTTCCCCTGGGCCGTGCGCTACAAACAACTTGGCTGGTTCGGAGTCGGTGAAGTCACGGTCTTTCTCGCCATCCTGGTCGTCGGCTACATTTGGGCCTACAAAAAGGGAGCGCTTGAGTGGGTCTAGTCCGAAGAGTTTCTGCCCCTGCACTTCTTTTGCTGCTGGGCCTTGCCGGTAGTGTCTCCGCCTCGCCCCGTCTCCGTCTCTCCACCGCGGCCGTTGGACCCATCAACCTCGCCGTCGGCGCCGCCGGTCCGCTCCAAACCATCGAGGCCTACAACATCGGCGACGGCGACCTCGCGCTAACCGCCACCACCACGGCCCCCTGGCTCAACGTTTCGATTGGCGAGACCGGCAGCTGCGCTCAGCGCGCCGGCATTTGCACACCCATTCGCCTGGAACTCAATACCCAGGGCCTTCCCAAGGGCGGCCACACCGGTGTCGTTAACATCACCGACCCCAACGCTCTCGACGCGCCCCAGTTCCTCACCGTCACCGTCCAGGCCGGTGGCGCCGTCCCTGCCCGCATCGAGTACTTCGTTACTCCGGGCGGCACCCAGGAATACACCATCCGCGCCGGCAATAACTTAAACCTCACGGCCGCCACGGAGGGCCCCGAGTGGCTCTCCCTTCCTGTCGAGGGCATGGGCAGCTTCCGCTACGACTTTAACTACCGCGTGATCGCCAGCCACCTGCCCGCCATGGCGGAAGGCGACTTCAATGGCACGCTCACCGTCTCCGGGTCGGTGATCCCCGAGGAGAACGTCGCCATCCCCGTAACCCTCCGCGTCGCCAGCGCCCCCATCTATAACGCCCCGGCCCAGCTTCAGTTCCGCATCGCCGAAGGCGGCCCGGCCTACGTTACGGCCGTGGAGCTTCCCAATCGCGGCTACGGCCAGGTCCTCGCCTCCGAGGTTCGTGCAACCACCGATAGCGGAGGAGAGTGGCTCTCCGCCGAGATCTTCGCCGACGGTCAGGCTTACCTGGTGCGCATCACGCAAGCCGGGCTCACCCCAGGTGTCTACATGGGCACGCTGACGGTAGTCACCAACGCCGCCAACGCGGAGCAACTGATCCCCGTAACCCTCGACGTGATGCCAGCGGCCGCGCCCGCGCTCGATTACTCCACGCTCGCCAATACCCTTCGCGTGAATCCCGCCTCCGTCATGGCCCCCGGTATGCTCGCCCGCATCCGCGGCATTCAGCTCACGGCCCAGGATCCCGCCAGCGCCGAATCCGCCCCCTGGCCCGATACGCTGGCCGGCACACGCCTGCTCGTGAACGGCATCGCCGCCCCGCTGGCCGCCGTCAGCCCGGAAGAGATCGCGTTCCAGATCCCGGAAGCCATCGATCCCGGCGACGCCATCATTCAAGTGGAGCGCGACGGCCAACCCGGAAACCAGATTCTCGCCAGCGTGGCCTGGCGCGCACCCCGCCTGGAGCTCAGCACTGACTCCTTCGGCAAAGTGCTCTTCGACGACGGTACGCTGGCCATCCCGGAGGTCTACGGCGGCCGCCCTGCCGTCCCCGGCGACACGGTAACCATCCACCTCATCGGCCTCGGCCGCACCAATCCAGACTCCGGCACAGCCGATCCTGTCCAGGTCTCCTTCGGCCGCTCCATCTTCACCTCGGGCGCGGTCGTGGATGCCACGCCAACCCTTGTACCCGACAACCCCGGCCGCTACATCGTCACAGTCCAGATCCCCGAAAGCGCCCCGCGCGCCGATCGCGTCGATCTCGCCGTCACCGCCGACGGAGCCACCAGCAACACCGTCCAACTCGCCATTCGATGACAGAACGCCTCTACTACAGCGACTCCTATCTGACGCGCTTCCAGGCCTGCGTCCTGGAGACGTCCGAACGCGGCCAACGCGTGGTGCTGGATCGCACTGCCTTCTACCCCTCTTCGGGCGGCCAACCCCACGATCTGGGTGAACTCAATGGCATCGGCGTTCTGGACGTCGTCGATGAAGAGGACCGCATCGTCCATGTGCTCGCCGCGCCTCTCACCGGCACGAGTGTCGAGGGCGTCGTCGCCTGGGATCGCCGCCGAGACCATATGCAGCAGCACAGCGGCCAGCATCTGCTCTCGGCCGTGTTCGATCTGCTCTTCCAGGCTCGGACGCTGAGCTTCCACCTGGGCGCCGAATCCGCCACCATCGATCTCGACACGCCCATACTCAGCCCCGCCCAACTCCAGGCTGCCGAACTTCACGCCAACCACGTCATCCAGCAGGATCTGCCGCTCGCCGTCTCGTTTGAGGATGCAGCCCAGGCCGCCGGACTGCGCAAGGAATCCACGCGGGAAGGCACGCTGCGTATCGTCAGCATCGGCGAGCTCGATCGCTCCGCCTGCGGCGGCACCCATGTCCGTACCACCGGGGAGATTGGCCTGGTTCTTCTGCGCAAAACCGAGAAGATCCGCAACAGCACGCGGGTGGAGTTTCTTTGCGGCCAGCGCGCCATCACCCGGGCCCGCGCCGATTTCGACGCCCTCTCCCAGATCGCCCGCCAGTTCTCTGCCCCGCTCGACGAGACCCCGGCCCTCGTCACCACCCAATTGGAACAGGCCAAAGACGCCGCCAAGTCTCGCCTGAAGCTGGCCATCGAGCTCAACACGCTCCGAGGCCGCGCACTCTACAACCAGACGCCACCCGATCCTGCCGGCCGTCGCCGCCATGTGGAGAATCGTCCGCAAGGCCCGCTCGACGACGAACTCCGTACCCTCGCTATCGCCTTTTGCTCTCAACCGAATGCGGTCTTCCTCGCCACGTCCGCCAACCCACCCAGCGCGCTGCTCGCCGTCTCGCCGGACTCCGGTCTGCACGCCGGCAATCTCATGAAGCAAGCCATCCAAACCGCAGGAGGC
Organism: Bryobacterales bacterium; assembly: GCA_016721425.1. Lineage (GTDB taxonomy): Bacteria > Acidobacteriota > Terriglobia > Bryobacterales > Bryobacteraceae > Paludibaculum. Next base: position 474,714 of record JADKID010000009.1, read on the forward strand.
AAGGGTGGGGGCAGTGCCCAGCTAGCCCAGGGCAGCCTGCCCGTCGGCGACGGCCATTCCATGTCCATTGAGAAGCTGTTCGATATTTAGGGTTTCGCCGGGCTTCGTCCTCACTTGTATAGTGGCGCCAGCGATAACATCGCCAAGCCGCCCACAAACAGAGCAAGCATGAGGAGAATCAACCCGCGCACCTTGCTGTCAGCCCCCGCGAACTCCTTCCAGAGCAGCAACCCCCAGAGCGTGCTCACGAGCGTCGCCCCCTGACCGATCGCGTAGCTCACTGCCGGACCCACCGTCGCCGACTTCCCCGCACTGGAAGCCACAATGTTGCTTACCATCCCAACCGACCAGATCGCCCCGCCCAGCAACCCCAGCAAGTGCTGCTTCGTTGTCCCCTTGAAATACTCCATGAAGCCCACCGGTTCGCCCTCCACCGGCAGGTTCATGAAAAACAGATTGAACAGCGGCGTCGAGAGCAGAACGCCCACGGCAAAGCAGAAGGTCGCCGCGTACGGCCCCATACCGAGATCGCCTCGCTTGCTCAGTTCTACCAGCGGATAGAACAGTCCCATCAGAATGCCGCTCACCACGCTGATGACGATCCCCTTGACCGGGGAGGGACCCCGCTTGTTCAGCATGGCGCGGTTTCCAGCGGCAACCGCCGGCGCCGCCGCCCGTGCCTTGCTCTTGGCATACGCCGAATGCGCCATCGCAGTTACGATGATCGCGACAAGGATGACGCTTGCCCCGCCAAACAACAGCGTTGGACTCCCCGAGGGCTTCAGCATGTAGTTCAGAAGTGTACCCACGATCAGTGCGATCCCGATGCCCACCGGAAACGCCACGGACAATCCCGCGATCGCAATCGCCGCCACCAGCAGCAGGTTCGCCAGGTTGAAGATCACCCCGCCCGCCGCCGCATATGCCATAGACCTCTTTGAGCCGATCGCCATGTTGTCCAGGAAGGAGAAGGCCGGCGTCGCCGAGTCAACAACCGTCTCCATCTCGTACGAACCAAACGTCAGCGCCGCGATCAGCGCCGCCAGGAAGAGTCCCAACGTATAGTCGAAGTAGAATAGCTCGAAACGCCACTTGCCGCTCATCTTCATCGTGTTGGCCCACGAACCCCAACAGAGCATCGTCAGCACGGTGAGCCCGAGCGCTACAGCATAGGTGGTCGGAATCATCATAAAATTGTGTTCGCCTCGACGAAGTAACCCAAACTCAGTACTATATTACACACGGAACCGGGAGTCTCCATGCGCACTGTCTACGCACTCTTTCTTACCTTCACAGCCGCCGCTGCGGTTGTCGCGCAGCAGGGCCAGAAGTTCGAGCTCAATCCCGCAACGCCGGAAGGTCAACTCCTCCAAAAGGCCAGCCAGGCGGCCACCGACGACGAAAAGATCGCGGCCTTCGACAACTTCATCGCCACCCATCCCGGGCACCCCGCTACAATCTACGCCTGGAATCAGGTCCAGCCTCTTCATCTGAAAGCCAGCCAGTTCGACAAGGTGATCACCGGCGCTGCCGCCATCCTCGCCGCCGAACCCGACAATAGCCCGGCGGCCTACAACGGGCTCCAGGCTGCGGAGCGCAAACTCGACGTCGCCGCGATCATCCTGTGGGCAAACCGTACCGTGGCCGCAGCCAAGCTGGCTATCGCCTCCAAGAAGCCAGCCGATGAAGACGAGGCCGCCCTCTGGGCCGCCAACGTCGACTTCGCTCAACAGGTCATCGCCCGCTGTGAATACTCGTTCTATGCCAGCGCCCTCAAGGTCACCGACCCAGCCGGCATCGCCGCGCTCTACGGCGGCCTCGTGGAAATGAACAGTCAAAGCCAGTACGTCGCCATGGCAGCCCCTCGCTATTTCATAGCCCTCCTTCAGCAAAAAGACCTGCCCAAGGCGCAATCCTTCGCCGAGACTGCCGCCGACCGCGGCCAGGCCAACGAGGACATGCTCCTCTTCGTCGCCGACGCCAATCTCAACGCCGGCAGCTTCGACAAGGCTATGACATACTCCGCGAAAATTACCTCCATTCTGCCGGCGCAGGCCGCCCCGTCCGGCATCGCCGCCGCTGACTGGGAGGCAAAGAAAAAGACCACACTGGCCCGCGCCCACTGGATCTCCGGCGTTGCCGCCGGAAGTAAGTCCGATTGGCTCGCCACGGAACAGTCCATGCGCGCCGCCCTGCTCATCATCGAAGGCAACACCGCGCTCAATGATCTCCTGCCTGGCGCGTATTTCTATCTGGGCCTCGCCAACTACAGCGTCTCCAAGGGCGCCAAGCCCGATCCCGCCCGCCGCGCCGAGGCCAAAAAATACTTCACCCTCTGCGCCGCCATCGCCAGCCCCTTTCAAGCCCAAGCCGCCAAAAATCTCACCGGCATCACTGCCGGCAAGTAGTCCCCAAAAATGAACATACTCATCCCCAACCTAGGCTCCACGTCACTCAAATATCAGATCCTCGAAATGCCTTCGGAACGCGTCATCGCCAAGGGCCGCTTCGAGCGCGTCACTGACTACCGCTCTGCCATCGCCGAGATCCGCTCGGGCGACACGCGGGTAGACGCGGTAGCTTTCAAGGCCGTGCACGGCGGCCCCAACTACCGCGGTACGTTCGTCATTGATGATGCTGTCGAACAGGCCATGGTCCAGTTTCTCCTGGCCGCTCCTGTCCACAACGCCATCTATCTGGAGGCCATCCACGCCTTTCGCGAGGCCATGCCCGGTGTCCCCTTGGTGGCCGCCTTCGAAACCGAGTTCCATCGCACCATGCCGGAGTATGCCCGCTGGTACGGCGTCCCGGCCGACTGGCGCACCCAGTTCGGCATTGAGCGCTACGGCTTCCACGGCGCCTCCCATGAGTTCATCTCCGGCCGCGCCCCGCAGTTCCTTAATTGCCAGAAGGAGGACCTCCGCCTCATCAGCTGCCACCTCGGCGGCAGTTCCTCCATCTGCGCCATTGACCGGGGCATCTCCGTCGATACCACCATGGGTTTCTCCCCGCAATCCGGCCTGGAAAACGCCACCCGCCACGGCGACCTCGACCCCTTCGCCGTTCTCTACATGATGGACCGTAACAACTGGACTACCGAGGAAGTCCGCACGCAGCTCGCCCGCACCAGCGGCCTCGCCGGCCTCTCCGGAGTTGCGGGCGGCGACGTCCGCGACATCACCGAAGCCGCCCGCGCAGGCGTCCGCGAAGCATCTCTCGCCCTGGACGTTTTCAACTATCAGGTCCGCAAAACCATCGGCGCCTTTGCCGCCGCGATGGGCGGGGTCGACGCGATCACGTTCACCGGCGGCATCGGGGAAAACTCCCCCGCTCTGCGCGAAGCATGCTGTAGCGGTCTCGCCCACCTCGGTGTCGAGCTCTCCACCAGCTCCAACGAAGAGGCATCCGGCGACCGCATTCTCTCCACCCGCGCCTCCCGCGTGAAACTGCTCGTTCTGGCCACCAACGAGGAGATCATTGTAGCCCGCCGGGCCATGCGCGTTCTATAATCCGTCGGCCACAACAAAGCTGGCCCCCTCCGGATCCGCGTACGGACCGGCCGGGGGCCAGGTTGGAACTGAACGGTGGATGTGAGTTCGCGATGCCGCGCTACTTCCGCGGTTCGTACGTAACTTCAACCTCGGTCTTCACATTGACAGGCTTGCCGCCCTGCAAGGTCGGCTTGTAGCTGAATTTATCCCACTGGATCGCCTCACAGAGCTGCGCGCCCGTCTCCAGTTCGGAGATCTTCCCTTCCGGGTTGACGATGACTTTGCAGCGGATCGACTTCGCTTCGGGCTCCCACAGGGGCGCAGGCAGAACGGACTTACCCTCCACCAGCACAGCCTTCTGCTTGTCAGCGGCGACCGTGACCGTGGGAGTGTCCTTGTATTTCTCTGCATCGTCCTTCTTCGGCTCGCCGGAGACGGGTGTGATTTTCGAAACCATGATAATCGGCCGTGCCGGATACCGTGCCATGCGGACACGCAAAGCGGCAGCCTTGGTGTCGGCTTCATCAAAGGACATGCCGGGCCATGCGATCCTCACTGCTCGCTCACAACTGGATTTGAGCGGATAGCCATTCTTGCCCAGGTCCGGATCGCCAATCTCGTCCACGATGTCCTGCGCGTGAACACCCTCGACAATGTACTCGTTGCCGTCCACCACGTTCGCGGTCGTTCTCGAAAACAGGCGGTACTGTTGCCTGCCCTCCCAGATGAACGCGGAAGGCCCGCCCCCGTTCAGAGCAGCATCACTGGTCCCATCAGAAAGATGCAGGAGCCGTACCTTGCCCTGGATCTTGTGTGGCGTGGCCTGGGATTTCTTGGATTCAGCGGCCGGCGGCGCGCTTGAGCAACCGCTCAAAGCGGCGAGCGCTGGCAGGAGCAATGAAAAACAGACGATGTGTGCGTTGCGAATCATCCGGCTTACCTCGGTTTCGGGACGGTTTAGTCCGAATCTGAACGTATCACGAGACCCCGCTGCTTGCAACGGAGCATTAGCCTTTTTCTCGCGGCGGAATCACCGTGCCACCCGTTCCTCCAGCCACGCGCGCAACGCCGCCGGCCAGGCCGCAGAAGTGGCGTTCGTCTTCTTGATTCCGAAACCGTGACCGCCAGAGGAATAGACGTGCAGTTCCGCTGGCTTCTTGAGCCTCTTGAGTGCCAGGTAAAAAGGCACGCTGTTTTCGGCGGCGCTCAGTCTGTCGTCGTCGGCGTGGACCAGAAACGTGGGCGGCACGGTGGCCGGCAGACCGTCGAGCACTTTCGGTACGGCCGGATAGGCCAGCACCAGGAAATCGGGCCGGGTGGCCTCGGGCGCGGTGATACCCATGAGCGCTGCCAGGTTCCCTCCGGCGGAAAATCCGATCATGCCCACGGCGCCCGGCTTCAAGTGCCACTTCGACGCGCCGGCGCGCACCAGGCGGACCGCTTCGGCGGCGTCCTCCAGCGGCAACCTGGCCGACAGCACAGCCTGCTGCACCGTATCCAGAGTGCCCTTCATGCTGCCCGGCAGGCGGTACTTCAGCACGAAACCGGCGTATCCAATCGATTGCAGCCAGCGCGCGACATCGTGCCCTTCCTTGTCGATCGCCAGATGGCCATAGCCCCCTCCGGGGCAGATGATCAGCGCGCCGCCCGTGGCGATCGCGGCGTCCGGCAGGTAGGCCGTCAGCGTCGGCTCGGATACATCAGAGATCGAGCGGTCCGGCAACTGAGCCGTCCCCCGTTCTTGGATCTTCTCCGGCGGAGCGCCGGCCCCGGCCGAACGCAACACGATGACTTGCTGTGCAAACAGCGGCGCGACGATCAGCAGCAATGCGAACTTCATGCGATAGAGTCTACACCGCGCACCAACGCCCTGCGAACTCTATAATGACTTCTAACATGGGTACTCCGAAACGGCCGAAAATCGCAGCCATCGGCACGATCTATTTCAAACACTCCCACACACAACACATTGTGGACCGCTTCCTCGATGGCTACGGCTGGAACGGGAAGCATCATCGTCCCGAAATGGACCTCGTCTCCCTCTTCGTCGATCAGGTCGGCAAGAACGACCTCAGCCACGAACGGGCGGCGCGCCACCCCGAGCTCAAGATGTGCAAGACCATCGCCGAGGCACTCACGCTGGGCGGCGAAAAACTGGCCGTGGACGGAGTAGTGCTCATCGGCGAACACGGCAACTACCCGAAGACCGAAAAGGGCCAGACGAAGTATCCGCGCTACGAGTTCTTTGAACAGATCGTCGACGTATTCCGCAAAAGCGGCCGCTCCGTTCCGGTTTTCAACGACAAGCACCTTTCGTGGAACTGGGAGTGGGCGCGAAAGATGTACGACACGTCTCGCGAACTCAAGTTTGCGTTCCAGGCCGGGTCAAGCCTGGCCGTCACCTGGCGGACGCCCTCCGTGGAGATGCCGCTGGGCGCGAAGATCAGCGAGGCGGTCTGTGTCTGCTATGGCGGCGTGGATAGCTACGACTTCCACGGACTGGAGACCATTCAGTGCATGGTGGAGCGGCGGCGCGGAGGCGAAAGCGGAGTGAAGTGGGTGCAGGCCTATCGCGGCCCGGCCTTCTGGCAGGCGCTGCGCGACGGCGTCTGGTCCAGGGAGTTGATGGAGTCCGCATTGTGCCGCAGTCACACCTTGACACCGGCCCGCAAAGGCTTCAATGATATCTTCCCCAGCATCGATGACATGCAGCGCATGGTCAAGGATCCGGTGGCCTACCGCTACGAGCACAACGACGGCCTGAAATGCACGATGCTGCTGATGAGCGGGTTGGTCCGTGACTTCAACTTCGCAGCCTATGTGGACGGGCAGCGCAAGCCGTGGTCCACGCAAATGTACCTGCCGATGCCCGACGGACGGACAACGCTCGCCACCTTCTTCAGCCCGCTCGTCAACAACATGGAGAAGATGTTCCTCACCGGAAAGGCCGCCTACCCCGTGGAGCGCACCCTGCTGACCACCGGCCTCACCGCCGCGGGCGTCGACAGCCTCTACCGCAATCAGGTGCGCTGCGAGACGCCGCACCTGAATATCAGCTACCAGCCGGCCAAGGAATCGACGTTCCAGAGGAGCTAACCCGATGCTGACCAGACGCCATTTCCTTCAGTCCAGCGCGGCGATGGCCGCGGCGCAGACCGGACAGCCCAAGAGACTCGCCATCATCACCACCATCTATCGGTACCTGTCACATGGGCAGCACATGGGTGACCGCTTTCTGGTGGGCTACCCGCTCGAGGGCCTGTGGCACAGACCTGACATCAAGGTGGTCTCGCTGTATGTTGACCAGAAACCCGCGGGCGATCTCAGCGGCGAGCGCGCTCGCGAGTTTGGATTCAACATCTATCCCACCATCGCCGAGGCGCTGCGCTGCGGGGGCGACAAGCTCGCCGTGGACGCGGTGTTGATCATCGGTGAGCACGGCGACTACCCACACAACGACAAGGGACAGGTGCTGTATCCACGCTTCGAGTTCTTCGATCAATGCGTGAAAGTGTTCGAAAAAGACGGTCGCACGGCGCCGGTCTTCAACGACAAGCACCTCTCCTACAGCTTCGACAAAGCGAAGGCAATGGTGGATGCATCCAGGCGGCTGCACTTCCCCATGCTTGCCGGCTCATCCCTGCCGGTCACCTGGCGGCTGCCCTCCCTCGAACTGCCCCTCGGCTGCCGCATCGGCGAGGCGCTCATGGTGGGGAACGGTGGCTCCGATCCGATGGATTTCCACGCGCTGGAGGCCATGCAATGCATGGTGGAGCGGCGCGGGCGCGGCGAAACCGGAGTCAAGGCCGTACAACTCATCGAGGGCGATGACGTCTGGCGGGCCGGCGAGCAGGGGCGCTATTCGAAAGAGCTGCTTGGCTGCGCCCTCTCTCGCAGCGACACGCCTCTGGGACTTTCCCTGGCAGACGGCCGTCCTCAGGATCTGTCCGCCCCCGGTGTGCTGGCGAAGCTCGTGGAGAAGCCGGCGGCCTATTTCATCGAGTATCGCGACGGTCTGAAGGCCACGCTGCTGATGCTGAACGGCGCCGTACGGGACTTCAACTTCGCGGCCCGCGTGCAGGGCGTGAAGGATCCGCTATCCACGCAGTTCTTCCTCACGCCGGAGCCCAACGTCACCTACTCGGCCTGCCTGATGCACAAGGTGGAGGAGATGTTTGCATCCGGCGTAGCGCCCTATCCCGTGGACCGCACACTCCTGGTCAGCGGCGTGCTCGAGAGCTGCCTCACCTCCAGGGTGCAGAGCCACGCCCGGCTGGAAACGCCGCATCTCAGCGTCGCCTATAGAGCCACTGCCAAGTCGCACTTCGCGCAGACCTAAATGACGCTGCTTCTCAAAAACGGCATCCTCTACGACGGCAGCGGCGCCGATCCCGTGCCCGGCGATCTCCTGATCGACGGCGGCCGGATCGCCAGCATCGGCGTCATCAACGCGCCACTCTGCCGCACTCTCGATTGCACCGGCCTGGCCGTCGCACCGGGCTTCATTGACTTGCACAGCCACTCCGACCTCCAGGTCCTGGAGAGTGAGCGAACGGAAAAGGTCCTACAGGGCGTCACCACCGAGGTGGTGGGCAACTGCGGATTCTCGCCATTCCCGCAAGGCAGTCATGCCCATGAGCTGTGCGAGTTCGGCGGCGGAATCTTGGGCCGTCCTGCGGGCTGGGGTTGGGCTTCCGCCAAAGCGTACCTCGACACCGTGGCGGAGAGCGGCAAGAACGTCCGCGTAGCCCCGCTGGCGGGCCACGGCAGTCTACGCGTTGCTGTGGCGGGCCTGAGACAGGGCCCGCTATCCACAACAGAGATGGATCGCCTCGCCGGATTGCTCGCCGATTCGCTCGACGCCGGCTGCGCGGGATTCTCCACTGGGCTCATGTACGCGCCGGGCTCCAGCGCCGCGCCCGAAGAACTGGAACATCTCTGCCGCCTGGTTGCCGCCAGGGATAGGCTCTACACCACGCACATGCGCAGCTACGCTCAGGGTCTGGTGGAGGCTGTTCGCGAACAGATCGCACTCGCCCGCGCCACCGGATGCCGGCTCCAGATCTCGCATCTCCAGGCGGCCGGTCGCGCCAATTGGAATCTGCAGCAACGCGCCCTGGACGAGATCGAAACAGCGCGCGCCGCCGGCGTGGACGTCGAGTTCGATATCTACCCCTATCAGTGCGGTAGCACGGTGCTCACCCAGTGGCTGCCCTTCTGGGCGCTCGATGGCGGCGCTACGGCGCTCGTCGAGCGGTTGCGTACACCCGCCACTCGTGCCCTTGTGCGTGACGAGACAGAGGGCGGCATGGCGCAATCCTGGAGCGACATCACCATCTCCGGTGTGGCCAGCGCCGCCAACGCTGCCCTCATCGGCCGGACCATCGCGGACGTAGCGGCGGAACGCGGCTGCCAACGGCGTCGACACCGCGCTCGATCTGCTGGCCGAGGAGAACGCCGCCGTCAACGTCGTCTCGTTCAACCAGAGCGAATCCAATCTGCGGCAACTGCTCTCGCACCCGCTCTGCTCGGTCATCAGCGACGGCTTCTACGTAAACGGCAGACCGCACCCGCGGCTCCACGGAACGTTTCCGGAACTCCTCGGCTCCATCGTCAGAGACCGGCATTGGATGTCTCTCCCGGAGGCAATTCACAAAGTCACGGGCAAGCCCGCCGCTCGGCTCAGGCTCAACAAGCGCGGCCTGCTGCGGGAGGGCTTTGCGGCCGACATCACGGTGTTCGATCCGCAAACCATCCGCAGCCGCGCCACATATGAGACCCCGGACTTGCCGCCTGAGGGCATTCGCTTCGTCATCCGGGACGGTCAATTCTCGATAGGGTGAATCAATGAAACTCGAACACGCACGCTGGCCCGACCTTCCGTCTTTGTCCGACAAGATCTTCGTGGTCCCGCTGGGATCGCTGGAACAACACGGAAAACACCTGCCGGTCTTCACCGATTCGCTGATCATCGGCAATATCGCCGAACGCGTGGAAACCCTGCGCACCGATCGCGTCGTGATGCTCCCCGTGCAGTGGCTGGGCCACTCGCCTCACCATCGCAAGTTCGGTTGTGTCAGCCTGGATCTCTTCCCGTACATTGAGCTGATCCGCGGTCTGTGCCGGTCGCTCATCGCCATCGGCGCGCGCCGCATCCTGCTGCTCAACGGCCACGGCGGCAACGACATTCCCTGCAAGGCCGCCCTCCGCGAATTGAAGAGCGAGTTCGAGTCGCTGCCCGAGTTGTACATCGCCTACGCCACCTACTGGAACCTTGCCGCGGCCGAGTTCACCGCGATTCGCGAGTCGCCCGCCGGCGGCATGGGGCACGCCTGCGAGATGGAGACCTCCATCCTGCTGGCGGCGCACCCGGGCCTCGTGGATACCTCCAAGGCCGTGCGCGGCGGCCCCAGCCCGGAGCGCGGCTTCCGCACCATCGACATGCTCCAGGGCGAGCCGTTCTTCATGATCAACGAGTTCCACGAGTTCTCCGAAACTGGCGTCATCGGCATGCCGGACTTCGCTACCGCGGAGAAGGGAGAGTTGTTCCTCGACGCCGCCGCGCAGGCCGTCGTGCGGTTCCTCGATGAGTTCTCCCGGTGGGACTTCCAGACGCGGTCCTCCTCATGAGCAGACGCTGGGTCGTCGTCGCCCTCATCTTCGCCGGCATCCTCATCAGCTATATCGATCGTGGCAACCTGGGCATCGCCGCGCCCTCCATCATGCGCGAGTTCGCGTTCCCGCCCTCGATGATGGGCGTGTTGCTCTCGGCGTTCTTCTGGACCTACGCGATCTTTCAGATGCCCGCCGGCAGCATCGTGGATCGCTTTGGCATCCGCATCGTCTACGCCGCCGCGTTTGTGCTCTGGTCGCTGGCCTCGGCCGCCATCGGCCTCAGCCGCGGCCTCACCGACATCCTCCTCCTTCGCCTACTGCTCGGACTCGCCGAGGCCGTCGGACCTATCGCCAGCCTTTCCTTCATCCGGCGGAATTTCTCAGGCGCCGAGGCCGGCCTGCCCACGGCCATCTATATCGCCGGGCAGAATCTGGGCCCGGCCGCGGGCACACTGCTCGGCACCCAACTCATCGAGCACTTCGGCTGGCGCGCCATGTTCATCTTTACCGGACTCGGCGCGCTGGTCTGGCTCCCAGGCTGGCTGGCCCTCGCTCCGCGCGATGACGGCCGCCAACCCGGCGCGGCGCCGGCAGTCCCGCTCAGCAGCTTACCCTGGCGCGAAGTTCTCTCCATGAAGGCGTTCTGGGCAACCTCCGCCTGCGTCTTTCTCTCCTCGTATTTCTGGTATTTCCTCCTCACCTGGGTACCCACCTACCTCACCACCACCCGCGGGTTTTCCATCACGGAGATGGGACGGGTCCTGTCCATACCGCTGTTCGTAATGGCGGTAATGAACATCGCCGCCGGCTCCATCGCCGACCAGTTGGTCAAACGCGTGGGCTCCGTCTTTCGGGTCCGGGTCTGGTTCTGCGCGGCCGGTTATTTCGGAGCGGGCGCCATTCTCCTACTCCTGGTCTTGCCAGGCCGGGAGGCCGTGCTGCCGGTACTGATGCTCGCCGTCTGCGCCACCGGAATCGGCAACGCCAACTATTGGGCGCTCACGCAGCAGGCCGTGCCGTCCAACCTGGTGGGCCGCGCCATCGGCTTCCTGAACACCATCTCTCAGATCGCGGGCGCCGCCGCGCCGCTCATCACGGGCTGGATTCTCGGCCCCGAGAAGCAGTTTGGCGTGGCGCTGGCCATCGCCGGCATCTGCCCCATTCTCGCCGCTGTCAGCCTGCTGGTGGCCGGCCCCTCCGGGTTGGAGCGCATGCGGTTGTCGCTCTCCGGCGCCATGGCGCCGCAGGAGTAGCAGAAAGCGGCAGGCCTCCAGCGCCCCCTCAGATCCGTGCCAAGATGATGGGAAGCATCAGCTTTTTGTACCTGAGAGGCAGACCAATGGCCAATTCAAACTCCGCCCTGTTAGACGACCTATCCCGGCGCGGATACTCCCGCCGTGCCTTTGGCCGGATCTCCGCGCTGTTGGGCGCCGGGGCGGCCCTACCCTTCTACAACGAAGCGGCCCTCGCTCAAATGTCATTTTCCGGCAACGTGCCGGCGGACGCCGTAATGATCAACGCCAATGAGAATCCACTCGGACCCTGCACCGAGGCCCTGGAGGCCATGAGCGGCATCCTGAGGCGCGGCGGCCGTTACCTCTTCGGCGAATCGATCCAAATGGGAGAACTCCTGGCGGAACAGGAGGGCCTCAAGGCGGAATATGTCCAGCCCTATGCCGGTTCCAGCGATCCGCTGCACCGCTCCGTCCTGGCCTTTGCCTCGCCCTCCCGCAGCTACGTCACCGCCGACCCCGGATACGAGGCCGGCGAGCGCGCAGCACGCTCCGTCGGCGCCAAGGTCGTCAGCGTGCCGCTCACGGCAACCCACGCGCATGATGTGCGCGAGATGGTGAAACGCGCGCCGGACGCCGGTCTCTTCTTTATCTGCAATCCGAACAATCCTACGGGCACCCTGACGCCGCGGCAGGACATCGAGTGGCTGGTGGCCAACAAGCCCGCCGGATCGGTGGTCCTGATCGACGAAGCCTACATCCATTTCACCGATGTAGCCCGCTGCACGGACATGGTCGCCGCCGGCAAGGATGTCATCGTGCTGCGGACGTTTTCCAAGATCTACGGCATGGCCGGCCTGCGCGCCGGAGCCGCCATCGCCCGGCCCGATCTCCTGGAGAAACTCCGCTTCTTCGGGACGTTCTTCCTGCCGACCACCGCGATGGTCGGCGCGCGCACCAGTCTCGCCGTCAAGACTCTGGTGCCGGAGCGCCGCAAATACATCCAGGACGTTCGCGAGGAAACACTCTCCTACCTGACAGGCCGCGGCTACCAGGCGGTGCCGTCCGTCTCCAACAAGTTCATGTTGGACGTCAAACGGCCCGGACGCGAGGTCATTCGCGCTCTCGCTGCGGAAAAAGTGATTGTCGGACGCGTCTGGCCCTCCTGGCCCAATCATGTCCGCGTCACGGTCGGCACCAAGGATGAAATGGCGAGGTTCAAGGCGGCTTTCGCCAAGGTAACGGCCTGAGTCCCACGGCCCGGAAACTGGCTACTCGCTGCGCAGCGCGTCAATCGGGTCCACATGCGTCGCCCGCAGCGCCGGCAACAGGCACGCCAGCAGCGCCGCCAAAGTGAGGAACAGCGCCGAACCAGCGAAGATCAGCGGGTCCGTCGCGCTGACATTCATCAGCATTCCAGCTACCAGCCGCGTGGCCGCCAGCGATGCCAGCAAGCCCGCCACCAGCCCGGCGCCGGTCAAAACCATGCCCGTGCGTACCACCATGCCCAGGACGTCTCCAGGCCTGGCGCCCATCGCCATGCGAATGCCGATCTCCTGTGTCCGCTGGCTCACCGAATAGGCCATCACGGAGTAGAGACCCACTGCCGCCAGCAACAGCGAGAGGGCGCCCAACACCGTCAGGAGGCTGGCGGCAAGCCGCTGCGGGAACACCGCGCCGCCGTTATACTCCGTCAGCGTCATCGTCTGAAACATACCGGCGTTCGGATTCAGCGCCGCCGCTTCACGCCGCAATGTGGCAGCGATCTCTTCCGGGCCGCGTGTGCTGCGCAGGTAAAAGGAGATGTGATAGCCGGCGTAGTATTGCTGATCAAATGGTAGATAGAAATAGGGCTTGTTCCGTTCGGTGAGGCGGAAGTACTTGCTGTCTTTGGCCACGCCCACTACGGTGAGCGTGCCGCCAGGCCCCTTCACTTTGCGGCCGATGGCGTACCCGCCGGCAAAGTAGCGGCGCACAAAACTCTCGTTGACGATCATGACGCGCGGCGCCTTGGCGTCGTCGAGCACTGTGAAATCGCGCCCGTCGAGCAAGGGGATTCGCATCAGATGGAAGTAGCCCGGCGCCACCATACTGCGGTCCATCGCCATGGATTCACCCTTGGCGGGCTGATAACCTTCCACGTCCAACGTGTGCCATGGACCGGCGTTTTCCAGACCAAGCGGGATCATGTCCGCGTAGGTGACGCTTTCCATCACGGGCGACTGTTCCAGCCGTTCCCGCAACCGGCGGCAGAATTGGACCTTCTCTGCGTCCTTGTAACCAGTGGGATCCAGATCAAACCGCGAGACCATCACGCCGCGCGCGTCGAATCCGGGATTGATGGCGCGGGCGCTGGCAAAACTCTCATAGAACAAACCCGCGCCCACCAGGGCTACTACCGCCAGCGCCACTTCGCTGACCACCAGCAAACCGCGCAACTGCCGGGTTCGCATGCCCACCGAGTTGCCGCGCCCGCTGTCCTTGAGCCCTGAGTTCACGTCCGGCCTCATGGCGTGGAGTGCTGGCGCCAGGCCGGCGATCACTGCCGCCACCGCGCAGATCAGAATCGTGAACACCAGAACATTACCTCTGATTTGAACGTCATCGATTCGCACCGGGGCCGTCGTCGGCGGGAACAGAAATACCAGCGACTGCCCCATCCACATCGCCATCGGTATACCAACCACGGCGCCCAAACTAGCCAACAGCAGCGATTCTGTCAGCATCTGCCGGGCCAGCCGTATCCGGCTCGCACCCATCGCCAGCCTCACACTGAACTCCTTGCGACGTGCCATCGAGCGGGCCAGCAGCAGGTTGGCGACGTTGACGCAAACAATCAGTAACACCACGACGCACATCGCCATCAGGATCTTCAACGGCGCCAGCATCACCCGCTCGGCGCCACCCTTGGAAGCGGAGAAGGGCACGACGAGCGCGCCGATGCCGCGGTTGGTCTTCGGGTTTGCGCGCGCCAGGTTTTGGGCGAAAGCCGCCGCCTCGGCGTGCGCACGCTCCACCGGCACACCTGGTTTCAACCGTGCCATGATCTTCATGTTGCGCACCGGCCGGTCCGTCAGCATCTGTTCCGTGTGGACATTCAGCTGCGGCGCCATCGTGACCGGCACCCACAGCTCATAGGCAAGGCAGGCCATCGAGCCGTTGAACTCCGGCCGCGTCACGCCGATGACGGTCAGGCTGCGGCCGTTCACCAGCAACTGCCGGCCCAGAATGGCAGGATTGGATTGAAACTGGCTGTGCCACAGGCGGTGGCTGAGGACCACGACGGGAGCCGAGCCGCTTTTGTCTCCCTGATCCTCGGGTGCGAAGAACCGGCCGAGCTGGGGCTCCACACCCAGAACATCGAAGAAGTTGCCGGAGACCAGCTCACCCCACACGCGCTGCGCCCGCTCGCCCTCACCCACCCGCAGGGGGGTCAGGAAGGTAGCGGCCAGACCGGAAACCTGCCTGAGATTGTCCCGGAAATCGCGGAAATCCCGGAACGAGGTCGATTGATACTCAATGTTCGGCGCCGTGGACTCAAACGCGACCAGCTCGCCGGCGTTACTGACGCCCGGCAGCGGATTCAGCCAGACGGAGTTTACCCAACTGAATACCGTGGTGTTCACCGCGATGCCGAGCGCCAGCGTAAGTACGGCAACGGCCGTGAATCCGGGGCTGGCGCGAAGAACCCGCAGCCCGTAACGCAAGTCTTCGTATAGAGTCCTCATGGGATACTGCTCCTACTTCAATATCAGACACGCACGTCTGATGCCACGCGAAAAGCCCCGCGTTTCTGCAGATGACCGCCCGCGCCCTGCCCGATTCCGGATCTGCTGATTCCAAAATCGGACACTCACGCTTCCATCCTGTTCCGCCAGAGCGAGCCCATTGGGTCCTCGAAGGGCGCGTATTCTGAGCCGACCCTGCGGGCGCGGAGCCTGGCCGTCCGTCCAGACAGGAACCAGGCCGGATGGGGCAGAATATCAATTGTCAGGTGGGCCAAGCGGGAGTACCGAAATCAGGCAACGAGTGCCAATCCACTGCACCATCATCCGCAGGCAATGAAGCCCGCCAGGAGGGAACATCCCTCCCAGGAAACAACGTGACTGGACCGAAGGAAAGCGACAGGCTTCAAGGAGCAACGAGTCCATGGATAACAAGAAAGCATTCAGAATGACTTTCGCAAGCGTCTATCCGTACTACATCGCCAAGGCGGAGAGGAAGGGTCGTACGAAGGACGAGGTGCACGCAATCCTCCACTGGCTCACCGGCTACGATGAACAGGCGCTGCAACTCCAGATGGAGAAAAAGGTTGACTTCGAGACGTTCTTCGCCCAGGCGCCGCGGATCAACCCCAACGTGTCCAAGATCACCGGCGTGATCTGCGGTTATCGGGTGGAGGAGATCGAGGACAAACTCATGCAGCAGATCCGTTACCTGGACAAACTGGTGGATGAACTGGCCAAAGGAAGGGCGATGGACCGGATCCTGAGGAAGTAACGAGGGGTTACTATGTTGTGATTGCCATTTCCGGGTCACTGCCCACGCTGGTAATCTCGGCTCCGATCGCAGCCCAACAAGGAGGGCAGCCGTGCGTGTGATGGTGTTGGTAAAGGCTACCGAAGACAGCGAAAAGGGGTTCACCCCCACGCCTGAGTCGATGCAGGCAATGGAGGCGATGGGCCACTTCAATGAGCAGTTGCGCAAGGCCGGTGTCCTGGTCTTCGCGGATGGACTGAAGCCCTCCTCCTGGGGGAAGCGCGTGGCGTTCAGCGCGGCTGACCGAACGGTCATTGACGGGCCTTTCGCCCAACCGCGCGAGCTGGTGGCCGGCTTCTGGATTTGGGAGGTCCAGGATATGGACGAGGCGGTCGCCTGGGTGAAGCGCTGCCCCAATCCCATGCCTGGGCCGAGCGAGATCGAGATCCGGCCGTTCTACGAGAGGGCCGATGTGCAGCCGAAGCCGGAAAACGGCAGTGACGGGCATTCGTGACAGGGCCGTCTCGCCGGACCGCCTGGGCAAGGCCCTTACCCAATGGGAGCGCCACAGTTGCGAGCGCTGAGATCGCCAATTGGCCGGCGGCGGTTAGTTGATAGGTACCGGCCTTCCTTGGGCCGAAGGAAGTTTCACTCCCAGCAACTGCGCGATGGTCGGCGCGATGGCCAGGTTCGAGACCTCACCGAGTCTACCTTGCGCCCGCACGCGGTAGCCGCTGGCGATGAAGATGGCGTTCATGTCCGGGTCTGACGCCAGGTATCCGTGGCTGCCGCCGGTCTGCGGAGCCGCGGCCGTGACCGGGCCGCCGGTGGCGCCGGAGAAGGAGTAGCCCTCCTTGGCGGAAAGCAGAAGCTGGCCGAATTGCGGGTCCTTTTCTGGAACCGGCAGCCCGAGAGCGGGAAACTCGGTCGCGCCGAAGATGCGGTCGATTCCTTCGACGCCGGTCAGCGCAGCGCGGACGCGCGGAATCAAGGCATCCTCGGAGACGTAGACGTAGGCTGTGCCGCCCTCCGGCAAGACGTAGGCCTTCGTATCGAGGCCGGCCTGCTGCAACGCGATATTGGCGCGGATCTGGCTCTTATATGCCTTGAAACCGTGGTCGGAGACGACGAGGAAGGTGGTGCGATCGGCAAGGCCCGCGGCCTGCACCGCGTTCACAATCTTCTCCACGCACGCGTCTACAAACGCCATAGCCGTGCGCCCGGCCAGCGTGTTCGGACCATAGGTGTGATGTTCAGAGTCGAGCGTGAGCAGGTGGAAAAGGAGCAAGTCCGGCTTGTGGTTCAGGATCAGATACTCGGCGGCTTTGGTCCAGATCTGGTCCCGGTAGAGGATGTTGGCTTTGGTGAAGCCTTCGAGATCGGCGGCCGTGATAGCGCCCTTGGCGATCATCTCCTTTTCGAGCGGGCCATCGGCGGACGGCCATTCGCGGAACGCCCAGGAGATGGTAGGTGCGTTTTCGATGGCCACCCAGTCCACTTGGGCTGTGGTGAGCCCGCCGCGGTGGGCGGCGTCGTAGACGGTGGGAGCGTGCACCATCTTCGTCTTTTCGAGGAAGGGCTCCACTTTGATGGGCGGCCACGTTCCCGTGCGCGTGATCGTGCCGTTGGCAAGCAACCCGTGCTGGTCCGCCGGAACGCCCGTCACCATGGCGGTGTGGTTGGGCCACGTCACAGTCGGGTTGATGGTAGTCATGGTGGCGTGCACACCGTTGCGCATGAGCCGGCGCAGGGTGGGCACGGGTAGCTTCGGGTCGTCGAGAGCGTAGGCGGGAAAGCCGTCGAGCGAAATCACCACGACCTTGCCACGCGGTGGCTGGGCCTGTACAGCCATGGCGGCCATCAGCAGGAGTGAGCAGCGAATCTTCAGCATGACGATTGCTATTACCCTAGCATCTTCGCTCCAGCCCGCCCCGCCGTCTTCTGTCGGTGTGTGATCAGACCGCGGCCTGATCCTGCCAGCGGGGCACTGCGGAAAGCGGATAGCCCCCTTTGCCCGGGAATGTTACTTTTCCGGAAGAGCGCAATTGCTCTGATCCGAAACGCCGGCAATCACAGTATCAACTGAGGGAATCCTACTAAATGAACAGCGTCCTCCGTATCATCCTGACCATCGCAATGTGCGCCCTTGGTGCGGCCGGCGTGCTGGGCGCCGCCCCCCAGGCGTCCCCCGCGCCGTCGCAGACCGAACGCCTTCGCACCCTCGATTGGACCCCGTTCGCCGCGGCCATCGAGCGTCTCCCGGCCGAACGGGCCGCCTCCATCGATGCCCTCTTGGCGAAAGCCACGGTCATCGAGGTGCAGGCTGCGATGAAGGGCGGCAAGTTCACCGCCGAGGACCTCGCGCTCTACTTCCTTTCGCGCATCAGGCGGCATGACGAGCAGCTCCGCACCTACCTCGAACTCAATCCCCGGGCGCTGGACGAGGCCCGTGCGTCCGATGCGCGCCGCAAGGCCGGCAAGCTGCTGGGCCCCCTCGACGGAATCCCCGTCAGCCTGAAGGACAACATCGAAACAGCGGCGCCGATGCATACCACGGCCGGCGCGGAGATCCTGCTGAACAACATCGCGGCCGCAGACGCGCCACTCGTCGCACAGTTGCGCGCCGGTGGCGCCGTCATCCTGGGCAAGGCCAACCTCTCGGAGTTTGCCGGCGCCGTCACCGGCGCACCGCTATTTGGCGGAAGCACCGCCGTTGGCGGCCAGACGGGGAATCCTCACGGCAACTATCCCACGGCCGGTTCCAGTTCAGGTTCGGCTGCCGGTGTGGCCGCATCGCTGGCGATGGTGAGCGTCGGTTCGGAGACGTCGGGCTCGCTCATCAGTCCGTCGGCGTATAACGGCGTCGTGGGCATGAAGCCCAGCCGCCAACTGGTGAACGGGAGCGGCGTTGTGCCGCTGATCAAGGCGAACGACTCGCCGGGTCCGGTCGCCCGGACCGTGACGGACGCGGCGGCGTTGCTGGATGTGATCGACACCGCTTCCGTGGACTATGTCGCAGGTCTCCGGACTGACGCGCTGGACGGCGTGACGGTCGGCGTGCTCAACCAGGACATCGCGGCCAACCCTGAGAACACACCCCTGCTCCAGGCGGCCAGCGCCACGCTGGCAGCGCTGGGCGCCCGGCTGCGGCCCGCGGCGCTGATCGACATACCGGCGTGGGGCACCGATGACACCTTCCTGACATACCTGGCGGCCGGGACTCGCTACGACATGATGTCGTATGTCGCGGCACGGTCGCACGAAGTGAAGACGGTGGAGGATCTCATCGCCTACAACGCCGCCGACCCGAAACGCCGCGTGCCGTTTGGGCAGGACCTGCTCAAGGCCCTGGCACAGGGCTCCGCCGGGATTCCGGCCAGTGAATACGCGGCGCTGGCCGTCCGGCTGCGCGCTGCCGCCACCGGGATTCTGGAAGGAGCGTTCCGGCGGACGGGAGCGGAGGTGCTCGTCAGCTTCGAGAACACCCACTCCAAGCACTACGCCACGGCGGGGTACCCCGCGATCACCGTGCCTCTCGGCCTGCGCACCAAGGGGAGCGTGATGCAGCCCCTCACCATTTCCAACATCGGCATGCCGGCGGGCATCACTTTTATCGGCAAGGCCGGCGATGACGCCCGGCTGCTTGCCTTCGCTTACGCCTTTGAGCAGGCCACCAACCTCCGCGTTCAGCCCGTCCTGCGTTAGACCTGTCACCGGATCCAAGGAGTCACCAATGTCGTTTTCCCACCGATCGTACATAGCCGCACTCGTGCTGCTCGCTGCCGTGTCCGTCGCAACACCCGCTAACGCGCAACAGGCGGCGCTGGGCAAATACTCCACCAAGGCTGCCTTGATGCCCATCGGCGAGAACCCGGAAAAGCCCACGGCCGAGCTTCTCTATACGGCCTACACGCTCGATGGCGCGGATCCGGCCCGGCGTCCGATCACGTTCTGTTTCAACGGCGGGCCGGGCGCCTCAAGCGTCTACCTGCACATGGCCGTCATCGGGCCAATGATCCTCGACGTGCATCCGGACGGATCGCTGCCATCCGTACCCGCGAGGCTGGTGCCCAATCCCCAGACCTGGCTGCACTTCACCGACCTCGTCTTCATCGATCCGGTGGACACCGGCTACAGCCGGGCGCTGCCCAACGCCAAAGGCGAACCCGGTGATTCGACACCTTTTTTCGAGGCTGAAGCCGATGTGCGCAGCATCGCGCAGTTCATTCGCCGCTTCCTCTCCCAAAACGACCGGTGGCTGTCACCCAAAGCGATCGCGGGCGAAAGCTACGGAGGGCTCCGCGTAGCGGCGCTCTCTCGCCTGCTCATGACGGACTATGACATCAACATCAACAGGGCGGTGCTCATCTCGCCGCTTCTGAAGACAACACTTCCTGGGGCCGATTCGCGCTACAACCTCGTCAGCACGATGACCTTGCTGCCCAGCCAGGCGGCCGTCGCGGCGGCGCACCGGCGCGGCGTGCTCCCCGCCGAACCCGCGAAGCTCCCGGAGGCACTGGCCGGCGTCGAACAGTTCGCGCTCAACGAGTTCGTTAGCGGCCTCGCCCGCCTCGGCCGCGCGCCCCAGGCCGAGACTGACGCCTTCTTCGCGCGCATTGGCGGCCTGATCGGGCTCGATTCCAAACTGGTGGCGCAGCAGCACGGCCGTGTCAGCCCGGAGGTCTTCGTCAAAAACCTGTTGCGCGATCGAAACCAGATTCTGGACCGCTACGACGGGCGCCAGGCCAGCGACGACCCGCTGCCCGAGCAGGCCGATTTCTCATCGCTGGACAAGATGCTGACCGTGTTGAACGGTGTCCTATCCGGACCATACTTCGATTACATGAGCCGCACGCTCGGCTACAAGAGCGACCGCCGGTACAACATGCTCAATCTGGTGGTCAACAGTAAGTGGAACCGGGAGAGCCCGATGGGATCCCCGGAAGATCTGGCCTACGCGCTGACCATGAACACGGACCTGAAGGCGCTCGTCGTACATGGCTACCACGATCTGTCCACGCCGTACTTCAAGAGCCGCTACCTGCTGGAACAAAGCGTGTACGGCCAGAACGCCCGCCATCGGCTATCATTCGGCGTCTATACCGGAGGCCACATGTTCTACCTGAACGCCGCCAGCCGCACCGAGCTCTTCAAGGACGTGTCGTCGTTCTACAAGTAGACCAGAGGGCAGCAAGCGAAACGCGGGACCACCAGTGCGGCAGCGGCTGCCAACGGTTCCGCGTCGGGCTCCATCGGCGTGAAAGGGCCAGCCCGCCGTTTCTCTGCCTCCACCACTTTCAGCCACGCCCGTTCGGAACCAGATCGAGCATCAGTTCGTGCATCATCCCCAGGTACGGTTGGCACCACACCAACTCGCCGCCGGGATGCCGTCCGTATAACGCCTTGTACCGCTGAAACTTGCCCAGCAACGTACTCCGGCGGATGGGCCGGCACTCCTCCGGCCGCATGAGTCGCAGCGAGGTTCGCGACGCCAGGGTCCGGTTCATGACGCTCAGCCGCCCGCCCAGCACCCCCACCTCCCCCGGATGCTGGTGAAACCACTCGCTGGCGCGAATATGGGAACGGAACAGCGGCTCGCTTTGCGGCCCTTTGACAATGGCGTAGTTGTTGGTGGTGCACATCCACATCGGAGGCGTGTGCAAAAGCCGCCGCTTCCAAAGATAGAGGCGATGACCCAGGTTGATCGGGACCTCCAAAAACGAACTCTCCCAGCGGTATCCGCCCAGCGACGGATCAATCGCCGCTTCCAAGCCCAGCCCCACGTCTTCGGCAAACCAATCGTCGTCGTCCACTGGCAACACCAGCCCGCCCTGCGGTACTTCGTCCCAATCCGCGCAAACCGCGTTCCGGACCGCCGATAGGTTGATCCTCGCGATCTCCCGCACCCGGTGCCGGAACAGGTGGTAGGGGATGTTGAAAACCTCGTTCCACATCTCGATCGTGGACCGGAACTCGGCTGGTAGTTGAGCCCGGAAGGCTTCTTCGTCGCTCCAATCGGTGGTCTGACGCACACAGATGTAGATCATGCGCGCCGCTTATTCTCTCGGGCGCCGGAATTTTCCAGCAGCTCAATGGCGGCAGGTAGCCCGTTCTCTTCCTCAATCGCGCATTTCATCCGCGACAAAGCCTGGCGGAGATCCTCGCTGTGCATCGCTACATCGATCCGCGCCACCAGTTGCTCCGGCGTCAAGTCCTTCATCTTCGCCGTCACCGCTATTCCGTGATGAACGGCTCTCGCCATATTGCCAGGTTGGTCTCGCAACCCCGGCACGGCCACCATCGGCACACCAAAGTGGACACATTCGAGAATAGAATTCAGTCCGCAGTGCGTGACCATCACCGCCGCTCTGCGCAGAAGCGCCAACTGCGGGGCCCACCGCACAACACGGAGATTCTCACTCGTGCCACGATGCCGGCCAGCCGCCCCTTCAGACCCCACGCTCAACACCCATTGCCAGTCTCTCCGCAGCCCGGCAGCGGCACACACCGTCCCGAAGAAATGTTCGGAATGCGGATAAAAGTGAGCATCCGACCCCAGAGAACAATACACCAGGGGCTTCTCCGGATCCAATCGTGCCAGCAGGCTGCCGTCCTCCGGCCGTCCCGCATCCACCATGCCGCCCAGATACCGCCGGCCGGCCATTCCCGCCCCACCAAAATCGAAAGCTCTGGGGCACAGTACAATTTCCGGCAACATCAGGTGCGGTCCCACAATCCCAACCCAATAGGTACGGCCCTTGTCGCAGGCGAACCCGGAGCGCCGGGCCAACCGTTTGAACTCCCCAGTCAGGTGCTGCATCCGCGTTGGGAACCGGTATTCACTCAACAGTCGCGGGACAAGCCTCTTGGTAAAAAAAAGGCGCCAGCGCATCGCCCACCAGTCTGCCCGAACCTGCAGGTGTCCCCACCACGAGTCCCGCGGAACACGCGGGCAGACCACCGGCGGAATGCGGGAATTGGGAGGTCCGGATAGAAAAGTGGAAAGGCCCACCGTGGGAATCCCCAGAAACAGGGACCTTAGGCCGACATACCAGATCAGGCTGTCGCAGAGCACCAGATCCGGACGGCAGGAGAGCAGCGACTCGTCAAGCTCACCATTGGAGCATCGCTCCAGAAACGCAGCAAACACCCGTTCCTCAGCCAGTCTGCGGCGCCACCAGGACGCCCTCGGCGTAGCCATAGGCTGATATGCCGTCTCCGGAACAAGATCTTCGGCGAAGGCCACAAACTCAAAGCCGTTTTGAACGACAAGCGGTCGGGCAGCGGCCAGTCCGAGATAGACTACCCTGTGCCCGCGGCTCCGCAGTTGCCTCGCCAGCGAAAAACTGCCGTTGGTGTGGCCTGCCCCGCAATGGACCGCAAACACAATCTGGAGTACGCCGGAAGGCTGCATGGCAGTTATGTGGATAGACTACGCGAATCCAGAGGATACCTGACATGACCGGCGGATGCCGAACGGGAGATCATCTCCAGCTGCGCGCGCTTGAGCGGACCAGCCATCAACCATTGCCTGTTCCGTTGCCAGTCGGTCAGGTACCAGCGCGTGTGGCTGGTCCAATAGACCGGGGTCTCCCCCAGTTGCAGGAACACATCTGGCGCGGTGGCGGGCGTCAGCACCCCTCGATGAAAGTCACGCGGCACCTCCGGCGTAATCGGAAACGCCAACGGCCCGATGCGCAGAAAAAACCGCGTGGATGCCGCCTGGCCGGCGTAGATGCGTCGGCGCAGATCCACCAACCGCTCAATCTGGTCGAGAGACGGCAGCGATGCCAGGTCGGTGTCGATGACCAGCAGCGACTCCTCGATCTGGTAGAACGCACTCTTGACGAGATGGACCGTGCGGCAATTCCCGCTCCACTCTTCCGCCAGGTGGCGGCACACCTCTCCGAAAGGCGCCTCGCCTTTCTCACGCAAAATCGCTTCTCCGGCAGGTTCGACACTCTGCTCCACATCGCCATACACAGGCAGGAAAGGCCGATCCCGAAACGTGCTCCACAAATCCAGAAACGACTCCACCAGGAAGCGGAATGCCTCCTCCTCCACAGCTTTGTCCCGCCGCGGCACGCGCTGCTCTGCCCCTTTCAGCAGTTTCCGGCAGAGCGCTGTATCCTCGCGCCGTAGCGCCTCCATCCTGGAGTAACAAAACTCACCGCGGCGCAAACCGTAGAGCGCGTTCAGCACTTCGGCGACGGCCTTGAGACAAATCGACTGGCGAAGGACGATGTCCGCGCGCCAGTTCTCGTTCTGAACGAGAAACTCGGCAAACTGTGCCCACCAGTAGTTCATCTCTCCGAAACAACTGGCCATCCGCTCCATGTCGGTGATGGCCGGCAGAGCGGCAAGTGCATCTCTCCCCTGCAGAAGCAACCAGTTCTGCTTGCCCTCCTGCAATCGGTATCGCCAGAACGGAATGGTGCGCCAGCGATAGTTCAGCTCCTCCTCGTTCATGACGAAGGAAGGATGGTACGGAATCAGTCCCAAGGAAAAGACCCGCAGGTAGCGAAAGGCCGCTTCAGCGCGCCGTCGCAGCCTCACGTCCGGGCCAACCACCAGAATGAAATCGATGTCGCTCACGCCCGGCGTGATCTCACCCTTCGTGCAGCCCCGGCACAAGTAGAGCGCAACGATCCCCCGGCAACGAGCAAATACAAAGGCCGAGACCCGGATCAAAACGCGGTACAGCCAACGGTACACGGTGAGAACAGGCGGGAACGAACTCCGCACCAGAAAATACCGCACCTTGGTCTTCCACATAAAATTGCGTCGGGGTTAATGGCGGGGGGTGGTGGGCTTGGCAGAACTCGAATCTGCGACCTCTACCGTGTCAAGGTAGCGCTCTAACCAACTGAGCTACAAGCCCCTTTGAACGAACACTTCTAGGATACCACGACCGCCACGGAATGGATGTTCAGTTGCGGGATTTCCACGACCCACGACTCCTTGATCAGCATCGGCGTCAGCACCGATCCATCCGGCACCAGCGTGACCGATTTCGGCTTGTCCTTGCCCAAAAATAGCCGGATCGGCCCCACCTGCGGAACAAAGTCCGTAGTCGCGAAATCGCCCGCCACCTGCATGTTCGCCGAGTTCAGTAGATGGATCAGTATCTGGTTGTCCTTGCGGCGGAGCACCACCTCCACCGCCGGCGGAGCGTAAACCTGCACCTTCGGCTGGAATCGGGGTCCAATCACCGAGGCCAGGAACGCGCGCAACGGCCCGGCGTGCGTGGCTGCATAGTTCACACCGAACGGCCCGGGGATCAGCACAACTTCGCCCTTCTCCAGCGTCGCGGCCGTTGCCGCGGGACGTCCCTGCGCCCGCGCGTCCAGTTCGGAAAACCGGCTGGCCAACACCTTGGCCGTATCTGTCTGTACATCCTGCCACAGACCGGTCGCGTTGGCCAGCACCGAGCCTTTCAAAAATGCCGGCTGCTCCTTCGGCTCGCCCAGCAAGGTCACTCCGCCTTCGTTCGCAAACAGTGCCGCGTTCTTCGCGCCACAGACCACCAGCTTGCCGCCCGCCTTCGCGTAGGCAATCAGCGTCTGGGCGGTGGCCCGCCCCACGTCAGCCCAGTCAGGCAGCACAATCACCGGATACTGCGCCGCGATCTTGCCGAGCTTCCAGTCCGGCAAAACATCGACAGACCAGTTGCACGCCAGCAGCGCGTCCAGACACCCCCTCGCCGGATCACTCGCCTTCCCCCACCCGCCAAAGAGCTTGTTGGCGGTGTTGTACAGCGACTCCCGCGAAAACACAACGCCAATCTGCGGGATCGTCTCGGTCTTCTGCGACACCTTCTGCCGCGCCCGGCAATACCGGCCCACTGCGCCCATCGTCTCGATGTGCGCCATATCGAAATAGCCCGCCCGCGTCGGCACATAGTAGATCTGAAATCCGCCGCCCTGCGCCAGCACCACACTGGATTCTTGCTGCAACTGCACCGCCGGTTTGTGCACATGCCCAATCGCATTCGATTGCGCCTGCTGAAAGCCCCACGCCATCAGATCCCACGGCCTGCCGTTCTGCGCCAGGTACCGCGCCTCCAGCCGCGCCGTCGAAATCGGCGCGTTGCCCAGGTAGTCCCCCGATAGAAAGTCCACCGGCAGCATCGGCTCCTCAGGCACCAGCGTCGAGTAAAGCCAGTTCGACGCAATCTGGAACTTCGGATTCGTCCGGTGCAGTTCCTCCAGGTAATGGCGAACCTGCTTCCGGAACTGCTCGCGATTCTTCTCCAGAAAATCGAGCCAGCCCGGATCCTTGGCAGTTTTCGGCAGCCCCGCCTGCCCCGGCCGGTAGTCGGGCTTCGTGGCCCAGCACTCGCCGTCAATCCACACGCCGTCCAGGTCATACTTCGTCGCCGCCTCGCGCAACTGCGGAATCATCAGCTCATCCACATACGCGCTATACGTCGAAGTCTGATTGGGGTCCGGCTTCCCTTCCGAATCCAGCCGCGCCCACTCCGGATGCCGCTTCACCGCTTCCGAATCCCACACCCCGGAAAAATGGATATACAGCGCCACGCCCCGCCGCGCCGTCACCCGCCGCCAGATCGCCAGCGAGTCCTTCACGATCCCCGGAGCCGATGGACCCACCTTGGACGGCCACCCCAGCCACCCCGGATGCCCCTTCGAATCGTATTGCACAAAATCCGGCTTGGCGATCGCCAGCAGATTCTCGATCATCGCCTCCGTCACGTCGCGGCCCAGCACGGTGTCCGTCTCGTTCGGATGCAGGTCGAAATGGAGTCCAAAGTAGCTGTCAGCGCGCCGCAACCGCGGCAGCGAGGGCGCCTGCGCCAGCAGTGCGCCGGGCGCAGCCAACAGCGCGGCAAATCGGCGGCGGGTCAAATCAGGCAGTTGCATAGCCGATAGAATATAAGATTCCTCTATGTCACTTGCAATCGAACAACACGAACACGATGGGGTGGTGGTAGTCGTCCTCAACGGGCGGCTGATTCTCGGCGATGAGCTGGAGGACTTCCGCGCGGAGATGGGGCGCGTCCTCGCCTCCGGAAGCACCCGCGTTGCCATCGATCTGCGCGAAGTCGATTACATCGATTCCAGCGGCCTCGGCTGCCTGGTCATGCAGCATACACGCGCCGAAAAGGCCGGTGGCGTCGTCGTTCTCTTCGGGCTCAACAAACGCCAGATCGAGCTCATGATCATCACCAAGCTCGCCACCGTCTTCCGCCTCGCCGACACCGAAATGGACGCCATCAATGCCTGCTTCCCGGATCGCGACGTCAAGCCGTTCGACATCCTGAATTTCGTCGCCTCACAGAAAAAGGGAAACGGAGCCGCATGAGGCTGCTCGTCGTCGGCGGCGTCGCGGCGGGCCTCAGTGCAGCCTCCCGCGCGCGCCGCGTCGATCCATCTCTTGAAATCGTCGTTCTCGAAAAAGGCCAGCGTATCTCCTACGGCGCCTGCGGCCTCCCCTACTGGATCGAAGGCCAGGTCAAGTCCGTCGATCAGTTGACCGTCTACACCCCGGAGTTCTTCGAGAAAGAACGCAACATCCGCGTCCGTACCGGCTGCGAAGTTACAGCCGTCCAACACTCCCGCCGCGAGATCCTCCTGCGCACCGGCGAACGCATCCACTACGACAAGCTCATCTGGGCCGCCGGAGCCCGCCCCGTCGAAGCCGCGCGTGGTGAACGCGTCTTCACGCTCCACACCGATCTCGATGCCGCCCGCCTCCAGGCCTTCCTTCAGAACAAGCAGCCCAAATCCGCCGCCGTCATCGGCGGAGGCTACATCGGCTTGGAGATGGCCACCGCCCTCCGCGCCCGCGGCCTCAACGTCACCGTCTATCACGACGGCCTCTCCCTCCTCGGACGCGACGAGGAGTGGCTCACCAAAAAGGTGACTGAGCGCCTGGCACGCTGCCGTGTTGAGCTTCTCATGAACACGCGCGCGCCCTCCCTCGAATCGTTGCCGCACGATCTCATCCTCCTCGCCAAAGGCCTGCAGCCCAATGTGGAAGTCCTCCGTGAGGCCGGCGCCGAACTCGGCCGCACCGGCGCATTCCAAACGACGGACCGCATGGAAACCACCCTCGGAGGCATCTACGCCGCCGGCGATTGCTGCGAATCTCAGCACGTCGTCAGCGGCCGCCCCGTCTGGCTGCCCCTCGGCACCACCGCTAACAAAATGGGCCGCGTCGCCGGAGCCAACGCCGCCGGAGCCCGCGAGCGCTTCCCCGGCATCGCCGGCACCTCCATCGTCCGCATCGGCGGCCTCGCCGTCGGCATGACCGGTCTTTCCGCCATGCAGGCTCGCCGCGATGGCTTCACCCCCGTCGAAGTCCTGGTAGAGGGCCGCGATCGCCCGCGCTACTTCCTCGGCCGCACGGTCAGCGTCTGCCTCGTGGCCGACAAAAACTCAAAACGGCTGCTCGGCGCCTCTGTCGTGGGCGATGACGGAGCCCTGCCCCGCATCAACGTCGTCGCCACCGCCCTCGCCGCCCGCATGCGCATGGAAGACTTCGCCGAAGTCGACATGGCCTACGCCCCGCCCTACGCCACCGCCGCCGATCCCCTCATGGTCGCCGCCCAGCAGTTGGCCAAGTTGGTAGACTGAAGGATTATGGAAGAGGGGCAGACCGCACCCGATTTCCGGCTTCAGCTGGCGGGCGGCGGCTTTCGTACGCTGGATGATCTGCTGGTCGATGGGCCGGTTTTATTGGCCTTTTATAAGGTGACCTGTCCCACCTGCCAGTGGACGCTGCCCTATCTGGAGCGCCTGCAGGGCGGTGCCATTCGGGTCTTTGCCGTTTGCCAGGACGATGCCGGACGGGCCGCGGAGTTCGCCGAAGCGTTCGAGGTGAACCTGCCCAATCTGTTGGATTCCGTGGACGAGGGGTACCCGGCAAGCAACGCTTACGGCGTCACCCACGTTCCTTCGCTCTATCTCGTGGAGCCCGATAAGCGGATCTCCTGGGAGTGGGTCGGGTTCCACAAGCGGAAGTTCGAGCAACTGGCCACGCGCGCCGGACGCGTCATTTTTACGGCTGCCGACAATGTGCCGGAGTCGAAGTCGGGTTGAGGGTCCAGAAACTAGGCTCCCGTGTGGAGCCCGGACCGCTAGAATAGTGTCATCGGAAGAGTTGAGAGCAACTGGGGACTGAATGCCGAAGATCAATGAAATCCTGTCCGGCGCCGCCGCCATCGCCAAAGGCATGAGCGTGACGTTCATGGAGATGCTGAATCCCGTGATCACCGAAGATTACCCGGACGCCCCGCCCAAGTTCCAGGAGCGCTACCGCGGCCTCCACGTCCTCCAGCGCGACGAAAGCGGTCTCGAAAAGTGCGTCGCCTGCTTCCTCTGCTCCGCCGCCTGCCCCGCGCAGTGCATCTACATCGAGGCCGACGACAACACCGAACAGGTGCGCATGAGCGGCGGCGAACGCTTCGCCTCCGTCTACAACATCGACTACAGCCGCTGCATCTTCTGCGGTTACTGCGTCGAGGCCTGCCCCACCGACGCCATCACCCACGGCCACGGCTTCGAGCTCGCCAGCTTCAACACTTCTACCCTCGTCTACCGCAAGGAGAAACTCCTCGCCCCCCTGCCCGCCGGCAAAACCGGCCTCGTCCAGATCGATCATCCCGTCACCGCCGGCAGCGGCCACTAAACACACCGTCATCGATGTTCGCGCATGCTTGCGAAACAACGTGCATGCGCCCGCCGTTCCGTTCTGCGTCCGCTCGGCTCGTTTCCAAGCCGCTCAATTCCGTTCCGAGCCGCGACCGTCAGGGAGCGGTGTCCCCAAAGAACCTGAGCCGCCGCGGCTAATCCCGCATCGCCCGCTCCGCCGCCCGCAGCCTCACCAGCGCCCCATCAACCCTCGCCGCGACGTCCAAAATTACGCCCTTCGCCGCGACATTGTTGATCGCCGCCTGCGTATTCCGATTCGCCCGCGTCGGGGCCGGAATGCTCTCGGCCCACTGCTTCAGCTCCTCGGCCGTCGCCGCCGGCGTCTTCTCCAATCGGCTGATCAACTCCCGCACCGTCGCCAGAACATGCCGCCGCCGCTCCATCAACTGCGCCACCTTCTCCGCGCTCCCCGCCGTACTGCCATCCCCATACAGCGCCGCCTGCATCTTCACATACTCCGGCACTGCCCCCACCGTCATGTTCACTACCGGAATCTGCTTCGCCGCCCCCGCACCCAGCGGAGCCGCGCTCATCTCATCCTGGAAGTACATATACGAACTCCCCGGATAGTTCACCAGCTCAATCAGAAACCCGGTCAGCGGCTGCGTCCCGCCGTTCTTCACATGAAATACAGACCCGCCCGCAGTCGCCTCCGTCCGCAACTCCGGTAGCGGCGGCGCCACCAGAAGGGCAACAACACTCAGTGTCAACAACATGGCTGCAATGTACTATAGTGCACATGCGATCCGCCATGTTGCTCCTTCTCGCCGCGCTCACCACCCTCTCCGCGCAGGTGAAGTTCAATCCCGCCGACCAGTCCATCACCATCGACGGCAAACCGTTCACCACCTTCCACAAAGGCGACGATGCCGGCAAGCCCTTCCTCTCCCCCCTCCGCTCCGCCTCCGGCAAGGTCGTCACCCGCCTCTTCCCCATGGAAAGCATCCCCGGCGAAAGCCGGGATCACCTCCACCACCGTGGACTCTGGTTCACCTACGACGACATCAACGGCGTCAAGTTCTGGGAGAATGACCCCTCCTACAAAAAGGGCCGCATCGGACGCGTCGTCGTCCGCGATTCCTCCTGGAAAGGCAATACCCTCACCGCCACCATGGAATGGCGCGATCCTGAGGGCAAAGTCCTCCTCGTCGAAACCCGCGACACCATCTTCCGCGCCGACCCCGCCCTCCGCGTCATCGACTTCCGCATCACCCTCACCGCAGCCGTAGACGTCACCTTCGGCGATACCAAGGAAGGCGCCTTCGCCATCCGCCTCGCCGAAAACTTCACCGAAAAACGCGGCGGCAAAATCTCCGATTCCGAGGGCCGCGCCGGCATGGCCAATGTCTGGGGCAAACGCTCCAAATGGGTCGACTACTCCGGCGAAATCGACGGAGAGAAACTCGGCGTCGCCATCTTCGATCACCCCGCCAATCCCCACCACCCCACCTATTGGCACGCCCGCAACTACGGCCTCTTCTCCCTCAACCCGTTCGGCCAGAACTCCTTCGACCCCTCCGCCCCCGAAAACATCGTCAAACTCAAGACCGGCGAAAAGATCGCCTTCCACTGGCGCGTCGTCATCCACCCCGGCGACGCCGAGACCGGCAAGCTGGCCGATCTCTACAAGGAGTTTGCGACCTCGAAGTAGGAGTATACTGTCAGCCAGAATGGCAGTTTTCACCCGTCGCACTCTCATGGGCGCCGCCCTCGGCGCCCCCTCTATCTTGGCAGCCAGCGATCGCGTCCGTGTCGGCCTCATCGGCTGCGGCGGCATCTCCACCGCCGACGTAAATGCGTTCCTCGCCACCCCAGGCACAGAGATCCCCTTCATCTGCGACGTCGACGAAGCGTTGATGCGCAAAACCGCTGATCGCCTCGAAAAACAGACCGGCCTCCGCCCCGCCATGGTCAAGGACTACCGCCGCGTCGTCGATCAGAAAGACATCGACGTTTGCCTCATCTGCACCCCGGATCATTGGCACGCCCTCCCCACCCTCGCCGCCTTTCAAGCCGGCAAAGACGTCTACGTCGAAAAGCCCCTCGCCACCACCGTCGAAGAGGGCCGCATCATGCGCGACGCCGCAAAAAGGCACGGCCGCATCGCCCAGATGGGCACCCACTGGCGCAGCGGTGCCCACTACAAAGAGGCCGTCGAAATGGTCCAGGCCGGCAAGCTCGGCAAGGTCCGCCAGGTCCGCTGCTGGGCCTATCTCGATTGGATCATGGACATCGGCAACCCCCTCGACACCACCCCGCCCGAAGGCGTCGATTACGACATGTGGCTCGGCCCCGCCCCCCTCCGCCCCTTCAATCCCAATCGCTTCCACTTCAACTTCCGCTGGTTCTGGGACTACGCCGGCGGCCTCATGACCGATTGGGGCGTCCACCTCATCAACCTCGCCCTCTGGGCCATGGGTCCCGAATGGCCCAAGGCCGTCATCTCCTCCGGTGGCAAGTACGCCCTCAAAGACAACTCCGAAACCCCCGACACCCAGATCACCGTCTTCGACTTCCCCTCCTACACCCTCCTCTGGGAACACCAGGTCCAGTGCGGCCTCGGTCCCGATCGCCGCGAACACGGCGTCATGTTCACCGGAGCCGACGCCACCATGATCCTCGATCAGAGAGGTTGGGAAATCTATGCCGAGCCCAAAAAGAAGGCCTCCGTCGTCGAGATGAAGCGCACCGCCGCCGCCAAGGACGATTCCCGCTCCCGCCACGCCGCCAACTTCCTGGAGTGCGTCAAGTCCCGCCAGGCCCCCGTCGAAAACCTCGACGTCGGCTACCACGTCTCCGCCGTCTCCCAACTCGGCAACGTCGCCCTCCGCACCAAGAGCCGTATCGAATGGGACGCCGCCACCAACCAGGTCATCGGCAACGACGCCGCCAACGCCCTCCTCCGCCGCGCCTACCGCAAGCCCTGGAGCCTCTGATGCGCCGCCGCCAGTTCTTGGGTAGCCTCGCTGCCATAGCCACTGAGCAATGGGCCACCCGCCTCGGCATCATGTGCCAACTCGGAGCCAAGGAAACTGGTGCCCGCGAAGTCCTTGCCGCCGCCCGCGCCGCCGGCTTCACCTGCGCCCAGGTAGCCTTCCCCTGGGACCGAGTTGACGAAGCCTTCCTCAAAAACCTCCCCGCCTGGATCCAATCCGAGGGCCTCCGCTGCGAAGCCCTCGGCGCCTACGTCAACTGCGTCGATCCCACCGCCGTCGTCATGAACACCCGCACCGCCGATTTCCGGCGCGCCATCACCGTCGCCGCGGAGCTCGCCTGCCCCCGCCTGGTCGCCTGGACCGGAGGCTACAAACCCGGCCTCATGGACCCCGACCCGCGCAACTTCACCCCCGCCGCCGAAGACGCCATCGTCCGCTTCATCGAGACCCACGCCCGCCCCCTCGAATCCGCCCGCCTCCGCCTCGCCCTGGAGTCCTACATCACCCTCGCCTGCCCCGATGCCGCGTCTCTCAAGCGCCTCCTCGCCCGCCTCCCCAACTGGGTAGGAGCCGTCATGGATCCGCCCAATCTCACCCCCCTCTCCCGCTACCCCGCCCGCGACGCCGCCCTCCGCGAAATGTTCGCCACCCTCCAGGGCCGCATCACCCTCGTCCACCTGAAGGACTTCCGCCTGTCATCCAACGGAGCAGGCTACGACCTCCCCGGCCCCTTGGCCGGAGCGATGAACTACCCCCTCCTGGCCAGCCGTAATTCGGGGACGGTCACCAATTACCCTTCAACCCAAGCCTCAACCTTCCACCAAACCGTAATTGGATGACCGTCCCCGAAATACGGCCACGTCCACCGCCATCGTCCCCCCCGTATCCCGCGACGAAACTCCGGTGTATAGTACTCCAATGGACCTGGACCACGTCTTAGACATCGACGAGGGGCGGCTGGTCAGTGATCGGACGGCGATGGCGAGCGCTTTCACAAAAGCCGCCCAATCCGGCAAGCCAATCATCGTCCATTTCCACGGCGGCCTCGTCTCCCGAAACTCGGCCCTCGCCGGCGCCCCCGCCATGCAGGCTTTCTACCAGAATGCGAACGCCTACCCCTTCATTCCGGTCTGGAAAACGGGCCCCTGGGAAGTCGCCCAGGATATCTGGGTTCAGATCGCCGCGGAAGCCCTGTTCAAGATCCTAGTCGATCGCGTAACCGGCTTCGTCCACGCCCGCATGAGCGACTTTCTGGGCACCAGATCGCTCAGCATGGAACGCGCCCTGGGCAAAGTCACCGACGACGTTCTGGCCCAGTCCTCCACCGGCAACGGCGATTTCTCCAAAGAGTTCCTGAACTTGGACGTGAGCAGCGTCCGCGGCGATCCGGAACTGGAGTTGAGGGCCTTTCAAAAGCTAAGCCTGGAAGCGGCGGTTCGGGAAGATGCGGAGCTCAACCGCATCGTCGACGCGGTCCTGCAAGGCGCCAATCTGGAAGTGGACGCTGGGGCCCGCTCCGTCGATGTCGCCCGCGCGACAGTCCCCATCCAATCCGTCGCCGATCGCGACGCCCTGCTCGAACTCCAGGGCGACGCCAACGCCCGCAGCCTGGGCATTGGCACGGCCCTGGCCGTAGTCACCATCGTCAGCAAAGTCATCCTCCGGTTCGTCCGCCGCTCGGACCACGGCCTCCACGCCACGGTCGTCGAGGAAGTGCTCCGCAAGTTCTACCTCGGCGGCATCGGCACCGCCGCCTGGTCGAAGATGAAGGAGTACACCCAACAGGCGTTTTCTCCCGCCACACCCAACGCCGCCGGCACGGCCCTGATCGAGGAATTCAAAAAGCTCCCCCCCGCTCAGCGCATCCTCCTGTCGGGCCACAGCGCGGGTTCGATCTTCATCTCTGAACTCTTCCGGCATCTGGACCCCGGCGGCCGCCAGTTTGAAGTGGTGTTCATGGCGCCCGCTGCCACCACCAGCCTGTTCACCCAAACCGTACTGGCGAACCAGCAACTGATCGCCACCCAGCCCGGCGGGCAATTGAAATTCCGCATGTTCTCCATGAACGACTCCTACGAGTGCCGCGACACCCTAGTGCGCAACGTCCCCGTGCTCGGCGATCTGACCTGGTTCTACCCCCGCTCCCTGCTCTACCTGATCGCCGGCATCCTGGAACAGGAAGACGGCAGCGAAGTAGTCGACGCGGCCGTCTTGGGGCTCCAGAGAGGCTACGACCCCGCCTACTGGCGCGCCGCCGAGCCGGAAATCGTGGCGGCCCGCGACTTTATCGAGAGCCACGGCGAACGCCGCGTCTGGTCGGTACAGAGCAACGCGGATGCCCGATTCCAGTCCAACTCCACCAGCCACGGCGGATTCGCCGCCCCCACAGCAGGCAACACCACCATGGAGAGCGTTGCCGCCATCCTGAAACAGGATTGGTGAGCATGAACCCCGCCAAGCACTATGCACTGATCGTGGGCCTCAGCCAATACCCCTCGGTAGGCACGCTCAAGGGGCCGGTCAACGACCTCCAGGACGTCGGCGATTGGCTCACCAAAGATCTGCTGGTGCCCGAAGCGAACATCACCCGCTGGACCGACACGCCCAAGCTCTTCCGCCGGCCCTCCGCCGACGATTTCTACGACTGGATCTTGGATTGGGTGGAGAAGGCCAAAGCGGTCGCCGGCAAGTTCCCGCTGGGCGAACGCCTCTATGTCTACTACGCCGGCCACGGCTACAACGCCACCACCGGACAGCAGTCCATGATCATGCCGCGCTCCACGCCCGAGACCTGGAACGTCGTCCCCATGGTGCCTCTCCGCGAGAGCCTCCGCCTGCGCGCCCACTTCCAGGAAATCGTCGTCATTTTCGATGCCTGCCGCGACAGGTTGGGCTATGGAGTCGACACGGTCTGGCTGGACCAGCCGCCGGCCGCGCCCAATTCCAATCAGGTGCGCGTCTTCTCGGCCTTCGCCTCCAAAACCGGCAAAAAGGCGAAGGAAGTCGAATTCAACGGACGCTGGGCCGGCGTCCTCACCCGTGCGTTCCTGACGGGCGCAAAGGGCTACGCCGCCGACGAAAATGGAGTCGTCTACGCCAACGCCATGAAGCGGTTTGTCATCGCCGCGGTGAAGGACCAGTTGGGCATCGACTATGAGCCCGACATCGACGATGGCTCCGACCCCAACGAGCCGCCCTGGCCGCTCTTTCAAGCCCCGCAAAAGCTCCCCAGAATCGTGATTCAGCCGGTCACCGTCACCGCGGGCAAGGCGTCCTTCCGCCAGATCCTCACCGGCGATACCGTGGAGATCGATCTGGCCGCCGGACCCCAGGTGAAAGAGGTGCCCTACGGCTACTACGGCCTGACTCTGCCCGGCCAGCCCGAGCAGAAAATCATCGCGGCATGGGAGGAAAAAATTGTCCGAGTTTGAATCACTCCCGGTAGTGCAGCCTTTCGCCCGGTCGGCCGCTGAGGCCGCCGCGCCGCGCCCCGTCATCGACTACTCGCTCAAAGTAGACACCGGCTCAAGCCTCGCCGAGGCCTTCGTCATCGACGGCAGCTTCAACATGCTCGCGCGCGGCCAAGGCAAGCTCGACCTCCGCCTCCCCGCAGGCGAGTACCTCGTCAAATACAGGACCGGAGACAAATCCGCGGAACAGTGGATCACCCTCGACAAGGACATGGAATTGGCCAGCTCCCATGCGCCGGCCCCCAACTCTGCCTGGTCCAACCAGGAGTCCCAGTTCGCCGAGCAACTGCGCGGGCAATGCAATCTCTCCATCGTGATCCGGGACCCGAACGCCTTCCCCCCCGCCGACGATGTCCGCATCCGCCGCACCGACGGCACCACCCTGGCGCTCCTCACCGATCCCGCCGCCACAGGCTGGACCTCCCGCACGGCCTCGCATCTCCAGTCCATGGGTGGCAACGTCGCGCCCGGCGGCTACGTGGTCGTGGTCTCCACGCCGGGATTGCGCCCCTATGCCATGCCTGTCTGGGTGACACCAGACTGTCCGACGCAGATTTTCCTGGAACGGCGGACCCTGGGCACCGGTGGGAAAGACCGCCGCGGACCCCACCTCGCGAGTGCCTCCATCTGGATCGCGACCAGAGACCTGGATCCGCCCAAAGTCCGGCAGCTGATGGAAATGACGGACGCCGCCAAATCCGTACTCAGTTACGATCGTCCGATCGTCCCCGAGGAGCACGAGATCTTCGAGGCGCTGGATGCGAAGTACATGTGCCCCATCCTCGGACTGCTCGCCGCCCACTTGCTCCGCCTGAAAGCCAAAGGCCCCAATGCGTCGAAGACCAAAACACTGCTCGCAACGGTCGTTCAGAACCTGGCGTACCTCATGCCGGGCAGCCCCGACGTCGGAGCCCTCCAACTGGCCATCGGCGTACCACCCAATGCCGACTTCACCGTGCCGCCCATGCTCTCGCATTCCTGGGCCATCCTGGTGGATCCCGCCATTTCCGTAATCCCCCCAAACAGCTATGCCGATCGCATCCGAACGGCCGTCTGCGCAACCCGGCCCTGGCTCATCTGGAACAAGTCCAAAATGACGAAGGAGGCAGCGCCCGCGAAAAGAGGCAAGCGGACGATCACGGTAGACCTCCCGCCGGAGCTTCGCCAGGCCGCCAGCCAACTCGGCAAGCATCTAACCCTCTCGCTCAGCCCGGAAGGCCGCGTCATCCTGAGCCGAAAACCGTAGCGGATCCGTAATTCGGGGACGGTCACCAATTACCCTTCAAACCAAGCCTCAACTTTCCACCAAACCGTAATTGGATGACCGTCCCCGAAATACGGCCACGGCCCAACCCCCCCCCCCCCTAAACCATCCGATTCGGCATAAACCCAAAACTCCCCTGAGGCCGCACCGGCCACCCCGCCAGCGCCATCGCAAACACCAGATCATCCCGCTCCCGCGACCCCCGCCGCCCAAACCCCAGCAACTCCCGCCGCAAATCCCCCAGCCCCGCCAACCCCGCCGGCAGCCGCACCGCCCGCGTCTCCAGCAAAATCCGCAAATTCTCCAGCAACACCCGCCGCGGCACCGTCTCCGCGTGCGGCAACCGCCCCACCGTCTCCCCGCCCGTAATCACCACAGGCTTCAGTTCCACCCCCAGGTCCGCCTTCTTCAGCAACTCCACCACCGGAGCCCCCACCCCCGTCGCATCCACCATCAGCTTCTTCGTCACCCCTTCCCTCAACCCTCGAATCACCCGCCGCACCTCCACCGGAATCTCCACATACGGCATCTCCAGCGGAAACCGCCGCGCCTCCCGCACCACAAATACCGTCTCCATCACCTGGCACCGCAGCACCCTGTCATACACACCCGTATCTCGCGGCAACCGCTCCAACACAACCACCGCCGAGGGGTCCCGCCGCAGCCCCAAATCCAACCCCACGAAATACTCCCGCCGCAACTCCGCCTGCATCACAAATTCTCCTCAATACACCCATCAATCACCTCCGCCGAGAACATCTGCTCCGGCCCCGCCAGGAACTCGCAAAGGTACTCCTGCTTGAACAGATCCTCCCCCTTCGACACCCGCTCCCGCTCCAGAAACTCCGCCCCAATCCGCCCGCACTCCGTCGCCGGCACCGCCACCCGAGTCCAGTGCGCCCCGCCCATCATCCACTCTTCATAAAAGAACCCCGCCTGCCCGCTCGGAGTCCCCATCACCCACAGCATCCCGTCCGTCGTCGCCAGCATCGGAGTCAGCGCCGCATACAGCGCATCCTCCGCCTTGCCCGCCTCATCGATCACCAGAAACGTCACCGCCGAAAACCCGCGAATAAACGCCTCCCGCCCCGGCACGGCCACAATGCGAGACCCGTTCCGCAGCACCATCGAATGGCGATTCACCCCGTCCCGCTTCCACGGCACCCGCAACCGCCGCAGAAACCCCGCGATTTTCCCCATCAGTTCCGCCGCCTGCCGCTCCACCGGCCCCGCCAGCACAACCATCGCCCCCGGCCGGAACACCGCATGATGCACCACCCGGATCGCCGTCACCGTCGACTTCCCCCACTGCCGCGAGCAGCACAGCAACAACCACCGAGCCCCCGAGTCCAGCAACTCCGCCTGCCGCTCATCCGCCGCAAACCGCAGCTCCACCCGCGCCCACTCCGAAATCCGCAAATCACTCTCACCCTCCACCGGCCCCACTCGCCGCACCCGCCGAAACCCATGCATAAAAAGCCTCCGATAATACAGAAGCACACGATTTTCCGAATCGGCTCCTCCGCCCCACCCCAACCGCACCTAAAGCCATGACGCCAAAAGGAAAACTATTTTTCGCCCCCGCGTGAATCGCCGAAAACTGCACCCCGCTCAAATCGCCCTGGCAGGTGCCGCACCCGCACGGCAAGAATTGCGAGCGCCTCCCACGCAAGCATTCAGGTATCATGGAATTGCATGTCTAAAACATGCTTCCGGAGGGCGACATGATTGACCTGAGAGAGGTCCGTTCCGTCACGGAGTTTCAGCGGAACATCAAAGGCTACCTCGGCCGCCTCAAGGCCGGAAAGCGCCCCATGGTGCTGACAGTCAACGGTCGGGCTGAACTCGTGGTGCAGGACGCCGAAAGCTACCAGTTGATGCTGGACCGTTTGCAGCGCGCGGAGACGGTCGCCGCAATCAGGGAGGGGTTGACGGAAATGGAGCGAGGAGAGGGCATCCCTTTGGCCGAAGCGGAAGCCAAGCTCCGCAAGAAGCATGGCCTTTCGCGTTGAGCTCGCGCCGCGAGCGCTCCGGGATCTCGACACGATTGTGGACTCAATCCTGCTGACCAAAGTCCGCTAGCTCGGGTGCGCTGCCTTCCTGCCCTGGACCAAGGGTTCGGGTCCCCGCAAAGCCGGAGCCATTGCCGCCCCTGGCACGTCACACCTGAACCCTCGCGCTCCAGATGGAAGCGGCTGCCATCTCGAATACGGGGTCACTACAACCCGGCGGCGCCTCACCCTTCTGCCGCATGTTTCAGTGGGGTGGAGCGCAAGCTCAACCGGATGGTGATTCGCGTCGGCCTGCCGGGGTCCGGCGAGCAGCCATCGGGCGAACCGGAATCTCTGGATCGGGCGGCCCGACTTATGCCCCTTCCGGTTCCGGGAACTCACTTTCGAGGATTGCGCCGATCTGCTCCCGCAGCCGCGGAATATCGTCCATCATTGAGTTCCACAGAATCTGCCAGTCCAAATCGAAGTAGGCGTGTACAATTCTGTGTCGCACGGCCACAACCTGTGTCCATGGCACTTCCGGGTGCCGCATCCGAAGTTCCGGCGGCAACCGGTTGATCGCTTCGCCTATCACCGTCAGGTGATGAAGAACTGCCGCGGGCAGCACCTCATCGCTCAGGAATGATCCTTCCGTTGTCGCCGCAGTGATCGCCTCAATTTTGGCGGCAGCGCTGAGGATGTCCCTTAAGTAGGAAGCCTCATGCCGCATACACAACCCGCGCTTCCTGGAGAACCTGGGGACGAATCCACGGCTTCAACCCTCGCTTCGTCACCAGATCGACTTTGCGCCCAACCAGAACTCCCAAGTCCTCGCTCAGAGACTCGAATCGGAACAACCCAATTCGCACACTGGGTTTAAATTCGACCAGTACGTCAATGTCGCTGTCCGGCCGCATTTCCCCACGCACGGCCGAGCCAAATAGGGAGAGCTCGCTGACGCCGTATTGCCGGCAGATTTCTGCCAACTTGTCCGACTCAACCTGCACTTCACCGAGTTGGAGCATGTGGCCCATAGCTACGCCCTTCCATTATGCCTGAGCCCGGATCGCAGCACCGGGATTCACACCGCCAATTCTCACCGCGCCGGCTTCAGCCGGACCTCCGCTCATCCCCCGCCTCCCTAGCCGTCGCTCCCGAATCAGGACGGCGTGTTCACCTGCGGCGCTCCACGCTGCCAACTACTTCGAGCGCTGCGGCGCCGCATGCATTGATGCGCCGCGCACGATTTGAGAGGAAGCCCCGGAGCGAGTGCCACCAGTTGACGCTCGCCGTGTCCCGACCCGCGATACACCCTGACCCTGGCAACCCTCGACAAGTGGGTCGTTCATATCCCCCAAACCCCGTTCACATCAATTTTCAACCTTTTTTGCACGCTTTTAAAGGCGATTTCACGATCTTCGCCATCTATTCGCTTTTCTGCCGTGTACAATCCCTCCGGGAGCGAATACCACCATGAACGCCAAACTCACCACCATCGACAAACGGCCCGAAACCACCACCAACAAACCCGAAGCCGAACCCACACCCACCGCCCGCCCCCCCATCCGCCGCCAAATCGACCGCGGCCTCGTCACCGGCCCCGGCTCCAGCTACCTCCTCTCCACCGAAAGCCCCGAGGCCCTCCAGACCCTTCGCCTCGACGCCCAGCACCAACTCGGCGCCCGCTCCGAAATCCAGCTCGTCGTCGCCGAGTTCACCACCGCCACCGCCTGGCACGGCCTCCGCGCCCTCAAACTCCACGGCGCCTCCATCGATACCGAGGTCCAGGAACAGGCCGCCTCCGTCAATCGCGACTACTCCGAAATCGACCCCTTCTGCCGCACCGCCCTCATCTATCACGACGTCGGCCTCGCCCGCGTCCTCCGCGGCTTCGAGCGCACCTTCCACGAATGTCACCGCTCCCTCCGCCGCGCCGTCCCCCTTACCGCCGGACGCACTCGCAACTAAGCACAGCCATGGCCCTCATCCGCGTCTCCGAAAAGAAGCTCGCCGCCAACCGCGCCAACGCCCGCCGCTCCCGCGGTCCGTCCACGCCCGAGGGCAAAGCCCGCTCCAGCCGCAACGCCTGCAAACACCACCTCTACGCCAAAACCCACCCGATCCCCCCAGCCTGGCAGGACCGCATCCACGATGTCGTCGCCCGCTGCGCCGCCGAGGTCGAACACCCCGCCGAGCGCGCCTGCCTCATCCACTACGTCGTCCTCACCCAGTGGATCATCGAGCTCTTCGCCTTCGAAACCCGCCTGCTCAACCAGTCCATCGCCACCCATCGCGACGAGGCCCGCGCCACTCACCACCTCGCCACCACCAACCCCCTCTTCCTCGCCATCCAGACCCGCACCTGCCAGCTCTACCGCCAGGCCGAGCGCGCCGAAAACGAACTGCGCCGCGTCCGCCGCGAAATCGCCCACAGCCAAACGACCCCAAACACCACTGAAACCAAACCACTTACGCGCGCCCCCGAAACCAGGGACGGTCACCAATTACCCGGCGAACCAAGCCTCAACCTTCAATCCATCTGGAATTGGATGACCGTCCCCGCTTTCGGGCCAACAACCACCCGCCCCCAAGCACCCCCACCCACCCAACCTGATAAACTCAAGACCAATTATGGGCCGTTTCCTCCTGATCTTCACCCTCCTCAGCCTCCAGGCACAGACCCTCCCGCCCCAGGCCTACCAGTCCCTCCAGTGGCGCGGCATCGGCCCCTTCCGTGCCGGCCGCACCGTCGGCGCCACCGGCATCCCCACCGATCCCAATACCTTCTACATCGGCGTCAATAACGGCGGCGTCTGGAAAACCACCGACGCCGGCCGCACCTGGCATCCCATCTTTGATCAGCAGCCCACCGGCTCCATCGGCGACGTCGCCGTCGCCTGGTCCGACCCCAACGTCCTCTACGTCGGCTCCGGCGAGGGCCTCCAGCGCCCCGATCTCTCCACCGGCGATGGCATCTATAAATCCACCGACGCCGGCAAAACCTGGCGCAATACCGGCCTCCGCGACGCCCAGCAGATCGGCGGCCTCGTCGTCGATCCCACCGATCCCGATCGCGTCTTCGTCGCCGCCCTCGGCCACCCCTACGGCCCCAACCCCGAGCGCGGCGTCTATCGCACCGAAGACGGCGGCGACACCTGGCAGCGCGTCCTGTTCATCGACGACAACACCGGAGCCATCCAGGTCGAATTCGAGCCCGGCAACCCCAACGTCATCTACGCCGTCCTCTGGGCCGCCCGCCAGGGAGCCCGCGAAAACGACGCCACCCAGTTCTCCACCAGCGGCCTCTACAAATCCACCAATGGCGGCCGAACTTGGACCCATCTCACCAACGGCCTCCCCACCACCGCCCAGGGCCTCGGCCGCATCGGCTTCGGCATCTCGCCCTCCCAACCCAAAACCATCTACGCCACCGTCGAAGCCCCCGCCGCCCTCGGCGGCATCTACCGCTCCGACGACGCCGGCCATTCCTGGCGCAAAGTCACCGCCGACGCCCGCACCTGGGGCCGCGGCTCCGATTTTGCCGAGATCCGCGTCCACCCCAAAAACCCCGAAACCGTCTACGTCGGCAACATCGCCTCCTATATCTCCACCGACGGAGCCAAAACCTTCCGCGCCTTCAAGGGAGCCCCCGGCGGCGACGATTACCACCGCATCTGGATCAACCCCGCCCACCCCGAAATCATGATCTTCGCCACAGATCAGGGCGCCACCATCACCGTCAACGCCGGCGCCTCCTGGTCCAGTTGGTACAACCAGCCCACCGCGCAGTTCTACCACGTCTCCACCGACAATCAGTGGCCCTACTGGGTCTACGGCGGCCAGCAGGAAAGCGGCTCCGCTGGCGTCGCCTCCCGCGGCGATTACGGAGCCATCACCTGGCGCGATTGGCGCACCGTCGGCGTCGAGGAGTACGGCTACGTCGCCCCCGATCCCCGCGACCCCAACATCATCTACGGCGGCAAAATCACCCGCTTCGATAAGCGCACCGGCCAGGTCCAGAACATCGCGCCCGAGGCCACCCGAGGCCGCGCCGGCAAATACCGCTTCCTCCGCACCGCCCCCGTCCTCTTCTCTCCCATCGATCCCCGCCGCCTCTACTACGCCGGCAACGTCCTCTTCCTCACCCTCACCGGAGGCCAATCCTGGTCCGTCATCAGCCCCGAGTTCTCCGCCAAGGGCGTCATCTACACCGTCGCCCCGTCCCACCAGGACGTCAACACCATCTGGGCCGGCACCGACGACGGCACCATCCACCTCACCCGCGACAACGGCAAAACCTGGCAGAACGTCACCCCGCCCGGCCTCGTGCCCTGGAGCAAGATCTCCCTCCTCGAATCCTCCCACTTCGATAACAACTCCGCCTACGCCGCCGTCAACACGCTCCGCCTCGACGACCTCCGCCCCCACATCTA
This sequence comes from Bryobacterales bacterium, assembly GCA_016721425.1. GTDB lineage: Bacteria > Acidobacteriota > Terriglobia > Bryobacterales > Bryobacteraceae > Paludibaculum. Next base: position 518,301 of record JADKID010000009.1, read on the forward strand.
CCGCACCCACGACGCCGGCAAGACCTGGACCGAAATCACCACCGGCATCCCCGCCAACGAGAACGTCAACGCCGTCCGCGAGGACCCCAAACGCAAAGGCCTCCTCTACGCCGCCACCGAGCGCGCCGTCCACTTCTCCCTCGACGACGGAGCCACCTGGCAACCCCTCCGCCAGAACATGCCCGCCACCTCCATCCGCGACATCGTCCTCCACGACGACGACCTCGTCGCCGGCACCCACGGCCGCGGCTTCTGGATCCTCGATGGAGTCTCCGTCCTCCGCCAGATCAAAACCGAGACCACCCTCTACAAGCCCGCCCTAGCCACCCGAGTCCGCCGCAGCGCCAACACTGACACCCCCATCCCCCCCGAAGAGCCCATGGGCCAGAACCCGCCCGACGGAGCCATCATCGATTACACCCTCGCCGCCACCACCCCCGTAACGCTGGAAATTCTCGATGCCACCGGCCGCCTCGTCCGCAAGTACGCCAGCACCGACCTCCCCGAAAAGCTGGACGAAACCCGTCTGGCCTATCCGTCTTACTGGTTCCGCCCCGCCAGAATCCTCCCCGCCCAACCAGGCCACAACCGCTGGATCTGGGACCTCCGCTACGCCCCGCCCACCGGCTTTCCCCGCTCCTACCCCATCTCCGCCATCTACCGCGACACCCCCAGCGGACCCGAGGGCCCCCTCGCCCTCCCCGGCGAATACACCATCCGCCTCACCACCAACGGCCAGACCCAAACCCAGAAACTCACCCTCCGCAACGACCCGAGATCCCCCACCCAACCCACCAACCACGCCCTCAGAGCCTACGACCTCCTGCCCAAGGCAGGCCCCCTAGCCCGCCAGCTCCTGTCCCTCATGGACACCTTCGACAACACCGACGCCCCACCCACCACTCAAGCCCTGGCCGCCCTAGCCGCCCTGGAGGCCCAACTCAAATGATCACCCGCCGCGATCTCCTTTACACCTTAGCCGCCGCCCCCAACACCACCATCGACCGCCGCGCCCTAGTCACCCGCCACAACCCCGTCATCACCACCATCGACCCCAAGGCCCCCCTCTCCGTCGGCAACGGCGAGTTCTGCTTCACCGCCGACATCACCGGCCTCCAAACCATCCCCGCACCCTACAACCAAACCATCCCTCTGCACCCAATCCCAGTGGGGCTGGCACTCCTTTCCCAACAAACCCACAGGCGAATTCCAATACGAGCCCTTCGACACCCACGGCCGCCAAGTCGGCTACGCCACCAGCTCCAAAGGCCAGGAACCCCTCTTCAACTTCCTCCGCGAAAACCCCCATCGCCTCCATCTAGGCCGCATCGGCCTGGCCCTCGACCTCGAAGAGATCCAACCGGAAGCCATCACGGACATCCACCAAACCCTGGACCTCTTCACCGGTATCCTCACCAGCCAGTTCCGCCTCCAGGGCGTCCCCGTCAAAGTCCGCACCGCCTGCGACCCCGTCCTCGATCTCATCGCCGTCGAGATCGACTCCACCCTCAACCAGACCGGCCGCCTCGGCATCTACCTCGCCTTCCCCTACGGCTCCAACCAAGTCAGTGCCGCCGATTGGACCAAACCCACATCCCACCGCACCACCTTCGACCAGACCACCAAAACCCGCCTCGAAATCGAGCGCCTCCTCGATCAGACCCTCTACTGGCTTCTCCTGGAATCCGACCGCCCCACCGCCATCGTCGAATACACCCACGCCGCCATCCTCAACCCGATAGTCAAACCCGGCCCCCTCACCTTCGTCGCCCGCTTCACCCCCAAACACGACCCCGCCAAGCTCCCCACCGCCGCCCAGGTCTTCCTGAACTCCGAGCGCCACTGGGCCCGCTTCTGGACCACCGGCGGAGCCATCGAGTTCGCCGGCAGCAAGGACCCGCGCGCCAAAGAACTCGAGCGCCGCGTCGTCCTCTCGCAATACCTCACCGCCATCCAGTGCGCCGGCACCATGCCCCCCCAGGAAACCGGCCTCACCTGCAACTCCTGGTACGGAAAGTTCCACCTCGAAATGCACTGGTGGCACGCCGCCCACTTCCCCCTCTGGGGCCGCACCCCTCTGCTCGAAAAGAGCCTCCCCTGGTACACGAAGATCCTCCCCGCCGCCAAGGAGATCGCCGCCCGCCAGGGCTACCCCGGAGCCCGCTGGCCCAAAATGGTCGGCCCCGAGGGCCTCGATTCCCCCTCCAACATCGGCCCCCTCCTCCTCTGGCAGCAGCCCCACCCCATCCTCTACGCCGAGCTCTGCCGCCAGGCCCACCCCAATCGCGAGACTCTCCGCCTCTACCGCGACATCGTCTTTGAAACCGCCGAGTTCATGGCCGCCTTCGCCTGGCTCGACCCGCGCACCGGCCGCTACAACCTCGGCCCGCCCGCCATCCCCGCCCAGGAAAACCACCCGCCCCGCGAAACCTGGAATCCCACCTACGAGCTCGTCTACTGGGCCCACGCCCTCAAGCTCGCCCAGCAGTGGCTGACGGCCCTAGGCGAAAAGCCCCCCGCCCTCTGGGAAAAGGTCCGCGCCAACATGGCCCCGCTCCCCGTGGAGGACGGAGTCTACCTCGCCCACGAAAACTGCCCCCAGACCTTCACCGAGCGCAACCGCGATCACCCCTCCATGCTGATGGCCCTAGGCTGGCTCCCCGGCGAAGGCGTGGACCGCGAAACCATGCGCCGCACCCTGAAAAAAGTGATGGCCGAATGGAAATGGCCCGACACCTGGGGCTGGGACTATCCGATGGTGGCCATGACCGCCGCCGCCTTAGGCGAGCCCCAAATCGCCGTGGACGCCCTCATGAAGGAGACCCCGAAAAACGTCTACCTCCCCAACGGCCACAACTACCAGCGCCCCAACCTCCACCTCTACCTCCCCGGCAACGGAGGCCTCCTCGCCGCCGTAGCCCTCATGGCCACAAAGTGGGACGCCTTCCCCAAAGACACCTGGACCGTCCGCCACGAAGGCCTCAAGGCGCTACTGTAATCGCGCCCCCCCGCTGGCCAGCACGTTCTTTGACAATCGAATGCCCTCTTATGCCAGCACTCCGCGCGCCTGCCAGCGCGCGGAGATGGCGGCGCCAGGCTCCGCGGCCAGTTGGTCGTCACTCTTCGTGAAGAGCGTCACCCCGCTCGGGTCGTCACTGCCCCCGCCCGCCATCCGGCGCCAGGAAGCTCCGGTGCTGGCGCACCCTCCACCCGCGGTCGCGGAGCAGCCCCAGGATCCGCTCCCCCGCCAGATGCCCCGCTGACCGGACCTTCTCGATAGGGTCGGAACTGCTCAACCCCGTCGCCCGCGCCATCGCTGCCGATGTGATGTCCGTCAGCCAGTGCCAGTGCTCGCCCGTCGCCCCTGCCAAAGCCGCAACCACAGCCTCCGGCAGGTACATCAGCAGACCTTCGCTGATC
>JADKID010000010.1 GCA_016721425.1 Bryobacterales bacterium
TGGTGCCGTGCCGCGAGGGCGAGGATCAGCCGTCCAGGACGCCGGGAACATGGCGGCGCGCAGGCCGTTGGCGGGGAGGGAGGTGCTATTGTCGATCTTCCCGCGGTTCCCGCTGGCGGTGCGGTAGTACCGAGCGGCCAGCGCGGCGCAGTACCGATGCCGCTGATGGCGAAGGGCGGCTTTCCCGCCATCTTGATCAGCAGGAGCATCTCGCCGCCCAGTCCGGAAGCGGGATTGCTCGGTGACGGGGGCGCCGAGGATCGAGGCAACCCGGCGTCCACGGCGTTGCCGCCCGCCGTGAGCATCCGATACCCAGCCTCAAGCCTGCCAGTTGTTCGCGTTGCGCCGACCATTCGCGGGTGCTGCGTACGGGCGGAAACATCGTGGCAGGCTGGGCTTACAGGTCGATCTGGGCCAAGAACAGGATGGCGCAAAGATGTTTCATGATTTTCCTGAATTTGCGGAGCAGTTCGTAGGCGACGATTCCGCCGGCCGTGGCGGGGCAGGTGGACGTGCGTGTCGCAGACCTCCATGAGCCCATCGCCGAGACCGTCCACCTCGTTACCGAAGATCACGCAGACGGGCCAGCGCGGCTGCCACTCGAAGAGATCCTGCGCGCCGGGGCCGGTCTCGATGGCCGCGATCTCGTAGTCGCGCCCGCAGCACGCGGAGCGGGATGAGCGTCGGTGTGGTACTCCCATGGTACGGTCTCTTCCGGCGCCGAGCGCGGTCTTGGCGATGCCCTCTTGCGGCGGGTGGGCGGTGATGCCGCAGAGGATCAGCTTCTGAGGTTCACGGCGTCGGCGGTGCGGAAGAACGCGCCGGCGTTGTACATGCTCCGGATGTGATCGAGCAGAATGACTGCGGGCAGAGGCAGTTCAGACACAGGATTAGGATAGCCTGAAGCCATGGTGACACTGAACGGCGCAGCGTTGACGCTGGAGGAAGTGGCGGGTGGCGCGCGGGATGGAAGACGTGAGGAGTTGGACGCGGGCGCAGTGAAGCAGATGCGGGCCCTCGCGCGACGTGGTGGAGCGTCTGGCCGCTGGCGAGGCCCCGGCGTATGCGATCAACACGGGCGTGGGACTGCTGGCGGATACGCGCGTACCGGCCGAGGATCTGGAGAAGTTGCAGCGCAACGTTGTGCGATCCCACGCGTGCGGCGTGGGCGAACCACTGCCGCGGGAAGCCGTGCGGGCGATGATGCTGATCCGCGCGAACGTGCTGGCGATGGGCGTGTCAGGCATCCGCCTGCGATCGCGCGGCGGTTGTGCGGGTTGTTGAACAAGGGGAGTGACGCCGTGGTGCTGCGCGCGGCAGCGTGGGGCCAGCGGGGACCTGGCGCCGCTGGCGCACATGGCACTGGTGCCGATCGGCGAGGGTGAGGCGGAGTTTCAAGGCCGGCGAATGAAGGGCGCCGATGCTGGCCGGTGCGGGCTGGAGGCTGTCAGGCTCCATTCCAAAGAGGGCATCTCGCTGCTGAACGGAACGCAGGCGATGCTTGCGCTAGGCTCGCTGGCCCTGCTGGATGGCGAGGATCTGGCGGAGATTGCGGACGTGACGTGCGGGTTGTCGCTGGATGCGTTGCGGGGTACTCCACGGGCGTTTGACGCGCGTATCCACGAGGCACGGCCCCATCCCGGGCAACTGGCCAGCGCGCGACACCTGGCGGCACTGCTGGAGGGGAGCCAAATCCGGGCATCGCACAAGAGCTGCCGGCACGTGCAGGACGCCTACTCGCTGCGGTGCGCGCCGCAGGTGCACGGCGCAGTACGGGACACGCTGGCGGAGACGCGCCGCGTATTTTCCATCGAGCTCAACTCAGCTACCGACAATCCCCTGGTGTTCGGCGAGGAGATCCTCTCGGGCGGCAATTTCCACGGGCAGAGCCTGGCGTTTGCCATGGACTATCTGGCCATCGCCCTGACTGCGTTGGCGGGGATCAGCGAGCGGCGGATCGACCGCCTGGTGAACCCTGCCTTAAACGAGGGGTTGCCACCGTTTCTGGCCGCGCAGCCGGGGCGGGAGTCGGGCTTCATGATGGTGCAGGTGACGGCGGCGGCGCTGGTGGCGGAATGCCGCGTTGCCACCCCGGCATCGCCGGGCTCTACTCACAACCAGCGGGAACAAAGAAGATTTCGTGAGCATGGGCATGACGTCGGCGCTAAAGCTGCGGCATCTGGTGAACTGGTGCGGATGGTGCTGGCCATCGAGCTGATGACGGCGGTGCAAGGTTGAAAACGCTGCGGCCGCTGAAGAGCAGCGCGCCGCTGGAGACGGTGCGGGCGGAAGTACTGCGGTGAGCCCGGCGCGCCATGACGACCAGCCGTTCTCGGACTCGATCATGGCCGTGGCGGAGTGGCTCAAGGAGTGGCGAACACGAAGAAGCGCGTGGTCCGGTTTGAAGCCAGGCGCTTGCAGAGCTCCAGGCCGCCGGGCGAGGATTGCAGCACCAGCGGAGCCGTGACTCCGCGCAGACGGCGGTCGGCAATCGCATGGCGCATAATGGCCTCAGCCATGCCGCGGCCGCGCCAGGCCGGCAGGGTGGCCACAGAGTAAATGCCGAGCACGCCGGCGCTTCGATGAGCGCCGTGCAGGTGACGGCGAAGCCGCCCTCGTAACCGAGCCAGACCTCCAGCGGGCCGTGCCACATCCCTCGGCTCGTACACCTGGGGCGAGATGGCGGTGGGATGTGGAAGCAGGCGGTGACCAGTTGGCGAAGTCCCGGCGCGTCCCGGCATCGTTGACGCGGCGGTAGCTGAGGGCAGGAAGGCTGAGGCGCGGCGGCGTCAACTCGTCGGTCTCCATGCCGGGCGATTCGGCAATGCACTCCATGTTGTGCGATTCGAAGATGCGGTGTACGCGGCGTGCGGTGCGTGGCGCAAGGTAGTCCTCGCATAGCCAGAAGGACCAGTCGCGCTGGCGGGCGCGGAAGTGAGCATTCGCAAGTTGAATGCGGCGGTCCATCTCGCCCTCGATTTCGGCCACTGGATTGGCGATGAGGGCGATGTTGAAGACGGAGAACGTGACGGGCGACGAGATGAGCTGGACGCCGGCGCGGTGTTCAGCCGGGCCGTAGAACGAGAGCGAGGCGGCGAGATTGGCGGCGTTGCGTTCCCAGTTCTTCATAGCAGGCTGAGCGGATCGACGTCGATGACCAGCGCGGTGGCCGGCCACTTTTCCTGAATGGCGTGCAGGCGGAGGTGCTTGAGAATGGTGTTCAGCTTGGGGCGCGAGGTGGTCTTGATCAGAGTCTGGTATCGGAATTCGTTCTTGAGGCGAGGGACGGGCGCTTCAGCCGGGCCCAGGATTTTGATGCCCTCGCCGGGGTCATGGAGAAGGTGCGCGATCTGGCCGCTGAGGGCCAGAGCGTCTTCCTGTTTCTCAGCGCGGACGAGAATGCTGGGCCATGGCGGCGAAGAGGGGATAGCGCATCAGTCGGCGAAACTGGAGTTCCTTCTCGTAGAACTTGTCGTAGTCCTGCAAGGCTGCGCAGCGGACAGCGTAGTGATCCGGGTTGATGGTCTGGATGACCACTGTGCCTGGGAGTTGGTGGCGTCCGGCGCGTCCGGCGACCTGGGTGAGCAATTGAAACGTGCGCTCGGCGGCGCGGAAATCCGGCATACCCAGGCCGATATCGGCGTTGATGACGCCGACAAGCGTGACGTTCGGAATGTCGTGGCCCTTGGCGATCATCTGCGTTCCGACGAGGATATCGTAGTTGCCCTCTCGAAATCCCCCCAGGATCTGCTCGTAGTGGTTCTTGCCTGTGACGGTGTCCCAGTCGAGCCGGGCGATACGGGCCTTGGGGAAGTGTCGGTGCAGTTCGTCTCCACCTTCTCGCCGCGCTGCCAATGAAGTAGACGTGATCAGAGCCGCACTTGGGGCACTTCTCGGGAACGCGCTGGGCGTATTCACAGTAGTGGCAGAGCAGGCGGTTGTCGCGGCGATGGTAGGTCAGGCCGATGGCGCAGTTGACGCACTGGACGCGCTCACCGCAGGAGCGGCAGGCGACAGAGGCAGAAAAGCCGCGGCGGTTCATCAGCAGGATGGTCTGCTCGCCGGTGTCGATCTTGGCCTGCACGGCGTCCACGAGCCGGCGGGAGAAGAGAGCGTTCTTGCGCGTCTCGACGAACCTCGCGCAGGTCCACGATCTCGACGACGGGCATGGGGCGTCCGCCCACTCGATCGGGCAGGGAGAGCAGGCAGCTCTTTGCCGCGCTCCACGTTATAGCGGCCTTCCAGGCTGGGCGTTGCCGAGCCGAGGATGACCACGGCGCCCGCCTCGCGAGCCCGGAGAATCGCCACGTCGCGGCCGTTGTAGCGCGGGTTCTCCTCCCTGCTTGTAGCTTTGGTCGTGCTCTTCGTCCACGATGATCAGGCCGAGTTGGGCCACCGGCGCGAACACGGCGGAGCGGGTGCCCACTCCGACTTTTGAGGTGCCGTTGCGGGAGGCGGCGCCATTGTTCCGCCCGCTCGCTGTCATTGAAGGCCGAGTGCAGGATGGAAACCTGATCGCCAAAGCGTGCCTGGAACTGGCCGGCGGCGGCTGGTGTGAGAGCGATTTCGGGAACCAGCAATAGGGCGCCGCGCCCCAGCGCGAGGGCGGCCTCGATGGCGCTGAGATAGACCTCGGTCTTGCCGGAGCCGGTGACGCCGTGGAGCAGGAAGGTCTGGTATTTCGCCGAATCGAGCGCACCTGAATCGAGGTGAACGCGGAGCGCTGCGTATCGCTCAGCTCGTAGTCGGGGCTTGGCCCACGCTGAGTCGCCTTTAAGGGCGATGGGCGTGAGCTGGAGGAGTTTCCGACGGGCGAGCGAACGCGCTGCTTGGGCTGCGTTTCTAACGGCTTGATCGAGCACTTCCAGATTGTGCGAGCCGGGGTAGAGTTCCAGGTATGCGACGAGCTCCCGTTCGGCCTTGGTGAGCTTCACACCGGCAGGGCGGCCAGTGAATTCGACGCTGAGGCGGGCGGCGGGGGCACGCAGTGGATCGCGCTCAGCGAGGTTCTGCTCCAGCTCGACGAAGCCCTTCTTCTCGAGCGATTTCATGAGCGTTTTGGCGCCTTCGAATTTGTGCTCCAGCGTGGATTCGGAGAGGGCGCGGTGTTCGAGTGCCCGCAGGATCTCGACGGCCGGGTCGCCCCCGGGTTCGCCCATCAGAAGCTGGCGGGCGACGTCGCGGCCACTATCGGTCAGTCCCCAAACCCGGGCGTGGCGCACTCGCCGGCAAGTGGCGCCATGGTGCGGAGTACCTCACCGAGAGGCGCGCAATAGTAATCGGCCACCCAGCGGCCGAGGGCGAGCAGCTTCTCTTCGAAGACGGGCTCGATATCAAGGAGGCGCAGGACCTCTTTGGTGGAGACCTCGGGGGCGTGTTGTGGGTATGGACGACCACTCGGTGAGCTTGCGGGCGCCAAACGGCACGATCACGCGGCAGCCGGTCTTGACGCGGTGACGCAGCGTCTCGGGTAGCCGGTACGTGAAGGCGCGGTCCAGCGGGACCGGCAGGCTGACATCGACGTATTCAAAATTGTGGTCACCGGGTAACCTTTGGCCCCATGGGAGGCGTACATAACTGCGAAGGAGTCAACTGATGAAGACCTTACTCTATTTTTGTGTGTTTCCTGCTGGTAGCGGGAATCGCGTTTGCCGCCGGGATCGACGGCAAGTGGACGTCGGAGCGCCGGATGGGCGAGAACACGATCAAGATTGTGTTTGATCTGAAGGCCGATGGCGCCAAGCTCACGGGCAGCATGAGCATGAATCGAGGAGACACTCCGGTGAAGGCCGAAATCACCGATGGCAAAATTGACGGAAGCAAGTTCTCGTTCAAGGTGACCACGGAAGGCCGCAACGGCAAGATGACCAGCACCTATGAAGGGACCGTGGAAGGCGACACGCTAAAGGGTACCTCGGCCCGCGAAGGCGGAGAACCCTGGCCCTTCGAAGCCAAGCGCCAATAAGATAGAATCAGCTCGAAGTGAGCACGCAGGCGGTCCACTCCAAGCGGGGTGCGCCGCCTGTTTTACGTTGAGCAAGGAGACGGCGGTGCGGAAAACGATGGCAGGTCCGAGGGAAGATCGGACGGGGGCGAGCCGGCAAGATGGGCAGACCAGAAAATCCGTTCGACAAGGGACAAGACGGCGTACCCCGAGCGGCGGTACGTAGAGCCGAGGGCTGAGGTGAAGACGTTGGACGCCGCCGCCCTGGCGAAGCCAGGTCCGGTAGGACGCGGGCTGACCACCGCCTGGTATCGGATCGGCGACGCAGCGAACCCGCACTCTCTCACCATCACGGTGAGACCTTGAGCGCAGCCCCGCAGTCACCGGTGCGGGAACTCGGCCTGCGCGACGTTGTGCTGTTTAACATCGCCGCGGTTGTGAGTATTCGCTGGCTGGCGACGGCCGCGCATATCGGGCCGGGCTCCATACTGCTTTGGGCCGGCGCCGCAGTGTTCTTCTTCGTGCCGCTGGCGCTTGCTGTGGCCGGTCTGACGGCGCGCTATCCGGAGGCGGGCGGACTGTATGCGTGGACGAGCGAGAGCTTCGGCGAGTGGCACGGGTTCCTGTGCGGCTGGCTGTATTGGGTGAGCAATCTGTTCTATTTCCCGAACCTGCTGGTGGCTGGCGTGGGGATGGCGCTATTTACGTTTGGTGCGCAGTATGCAGGCTTGGCGGAGAACCGGGCGTTCATGCTGGGCGCGTCGCTAGTGGTGCTGTGGGCGGCGCTGCTGACGAATCTGGTAGGCATGCGCGTGGGGAAATGGACTCAGAACCTGGGCGGGCTGGCGACTATGGTTGCCGGTATTGCCGTGATCGGCGGCGGACTGTATTCGCTGGCGCTCTACGGGCCTGCGGCGCCGCTGGTTCCAAAGCCCGAGTGGAACTGGAACCTCCTGAACTTCTGGTCCCAGATCGCCTTTGCGTTTGGCGGATTGGAACTGGGGGCGATCCTGAGCCGCGAGATCCGGGACCCAAGCCTCACCGTGCGGCGTGCGGCGTGGATCAGTGGTGTGACGATCGGGGGCTTCTGCGTATTGGGAACCTTGGCGCTGCTGGCTCTGCTGACGCCGGAGCGGATCAGCGTGGTGACGGGGTTGGCGCAGGCGGGCGATGCGCTGGCCGCGCGGTTTGGCATGCCGTGGCTGACGGCAGTTTTGGCGGTGCTGATCGCTGTGGGCATATTGGGGCAGTTTGGTGCGTGGGTGGGCGGGAGCGCGCGGCTCGCGTTTCAGATCGGGCTGGATCGATACCTACCGCCGTCCTTTGGGAAGTTGCATCCGAAATGGGGACTCCGCACGTAGCGCTGCTCACCCAAGGCTTGGCATGTACCCTGTTTCTGGTTGTGATGCAGATGGGAGAAACGGTGCGGACTGCGTACCAATTGCTCGTAGATATGACAGTTATCAGCTATTTTGTGCCGTTTTTGTACCTGTTTGCGACCGCCTGGAAGCATGGCCAACGATGAGCGCCGCGGCCGGGCTGATAGTGACGGCTGCCGGGATCGGGTTCTCGTTTGTTCCCCCGGAGGGCGTGCATTCGGTTTGGCTGTTCGAATCCAAGCTGGTGGGTAGTTGCGTCGTCCTGGGCGGGAGGGGGTGGGCGCTATTTGCACGAGCGCGGCGCTCGGCATCGGCGAGCCATGCTGGCGCCTCGCCGTCCACATAGGCTGTCAGTCGTTGATCGCCCGGATGCAACCACGACAGGAGCGGGATGATCCAGGTCCTCACGGCGTCTCCCAGGAGAAGGCCTTGCACACCTTCCGGAGGACCCTTGCCAGCGCACTCGCAACGGTGCCAGGAGGGTTCATCAACAGCCGCGCGATCTCCAGATCAGAGAACCCGGCGGCCCGTAAATACAGCGTCTCCAGTTCGCGAGGCGAAGCAATCCGGTCTGGCTTCTTCTGCACTTCTGCCGACCGCAGGGGGACGTCGAGATCGGGGCCGTCCCATGCCGGAGCTTCAGGATCTGCGGGCGGCGGAGCAATTTCGGCACCTCGTAGCTCGATCGCCTCAGAGAATGCACGGTACAGGAATTCCCGCTTGTCTTTGACCTCGTCTCCACGATGAATCCGACCGAGGATCGCAGTGAACGCTTCCTGCACGGCCTCCTCGGCGACCTCTCTGCTCCGGGTGCACCACAAGGCAAAGCACAACATCCCGGGCGCATACTCATCCCACAGTTGCGCCACCGCGTCCCGCTGCCCTGCTTCACTGGTGCGCCGTTCGGCCTGGATCTCGCCTTTGTGGATCTCCGCCATGCTGGGAGTGCCCATCCGCCCTACCCAGCCAACGCATCATGCCTGCCCCTCAGTTTTTGCGGCTTGGAAGACGAAACGGGTAGCTTTGGGCAACTGAAGACCTACTTGGGAAGGCTTCCGCAGCGCGGCACACGTTCACACCGGCGGGCAGGTCCCGCATCGCCCGGAGGCTCAAACGTTGAGGGCGAGGACGGCTTCGGCTGCCGTCTCCACAATCTTGCCTGTCGGGGCGATCGCGGCCAGCAGGACGGCTGTGGCGTCCGATGGCGGGCTTGTGACGATAGCCACGTCGCAACGGTCGAAGGCAATGCCTTCCCCCAGGATCGCGGCGTCAGGAGTCTCAAAGACCGCTGCCTGAATCATCGGGTGCAGAAGGAGATCGGCGGCAGCCTGCGAGGAGGCACAATCACCCGCGCGGGTCAGCATGCCGTCGACGAATGTTCCGTCTGCCGCGGTGAGGCCCACGGTCAATCCAGTGGCTGAGAGCAGGCGGGCCGCCTCATGGGCGATAGCGGTAGAGTCCTTGCCAGCATGGACCGCGATGATGGGGATGCGGCCGTTGCCGTCCGGGGGGAAGACGGACTCCACGATGATCTCGTGGACCGGGCGGGGCGTGCCGACGCCGGGCCGGAGATGCATCATGATGCCGGGCATCGCATTCACTTCCAGGATCGCGCCACCCTGCTCACGAATGGGCCGGCCGATGTCCTCTACCACCAGATCGACACCGGCCACGTCGATACCGATGGTGCGGGCGGCCAGAACCACCAATGCCGCGTTTTCCGTGTGAACCTGATCGGTGACATCGACGGCGAGATTGCCGTTGCGCTGGATGAGGACTCGTACGCCGGCGGGTGGGATTGAATCGCGCCGGTAGCCCTGGCGGGCCAGGACGGCCAGCGTCACTTGATCGAAGCCGATGGGGCTGAGGGGGGCCTCCGCGTCGTCGCCGCGGCGGGGATCCTGATTCAACTCGTCGACAAACTGGGCCAGAGTGCGGATCCCGTCGCCGGTAACGTACAGTTCGTCGCCGCGTGTGGCCGCGGCGACGCGGTGATTGACGACCAGCACGCGGTGCTCGGCGCCGGGGACGCAGCGCTCCACCAGCACGTTAGTCCCCTCGCCTTCCATGCGGGCCGATTCGTAGGCGGCGGCAATCTCAGCAGGGTCGGTCAGGCCGATAAAGACGGAGCGCCCATGGTTGGCCGCCTCGGGTTTCACCACGACGGAGCATCCGAGTTCAGCCGCGCGCGCGGCATGCGTCCTCCGCGTCTCGGACCAGGCGGCCCTCCGGCGTGGGCACGCCAACAGCGCGAAGCAGTTGCTTGGCCAGCGGCTTTTCCCAGCCGAGATTCTCGCCGATGGAGGAGGTGCGGTCTGTTTCTGCTCCGCACATGCGGCGCTGATGGACACCGTGGCCGAGTTGGAGGAGGCTGCCCTGATCGAGCCGGCGAACCGGAATCCCCGAAGACGCGCTGCGTCGAAGATGGCTCGCGTGTTGGGGCCGAGCAAGACATCGCCAGCGTAGTCGCGAAGCGCGGCGAGGTCGGCCGGCGGGTGGAGCGCGGCGTCGAGACAGCGGCGTGCCAGTTCCTCGTCCTCGAACTCGACGGCGATCCTGCCGGCGCCGGCTGCATGGAAGGACACCTTTGCCCCGCAAGCAACTTGTAGGTCCACGGCCGCTGCGGCGATTGCGGGGTTGTCCAGGGCGACTTCCAGCACGGAACAGGCCGCCCAACGGTTCGGGCCGCGGAGTGCCCGGATGGTCTCCGGATGCGTGCCATTCATCGCGTGGTTACCAGGACTTTGCGCCCCGCGGCGCGCCGGCGCGTACTCGGCGCATCTTTCGGCAGGGTGGAGCAGGACTCGAGGGCGGGCGCCACTGGTGGCCAAGTGCGGGCCGCCGGCATAGTCACGAATTCAGGCTCATGATGGGCGACGGTGACTTCCGGCGGCGGGATGTGGCGATGCAGGCGGTCCAGATAGTCACGGACGAAGTCCATCGTCTCGTCGATCGCGTCCGCCTGAAGCAGGAGAAGCTCGCCTGGCTGGATGTTGTCGAGTGCGAACTCCATGGCCTCGATGGTGTCGTCGATCTCGTCCACGACGCGCACGCGCTGGCCGCTGGCAAGGCCCTTGCGAATCAGTTGGGCGATCTCGCCGAGCGCACGTCCACGGATCGTGCCGGCCTCGTAGACGATGACATGGTCGAATGCGTCGCCCAGCAACTCGCCTACCTGAATCATGTCGCTGTCGCGGCGATCGCCGGCGACGGTATACATCGCCGTGCGACGGGTGTGCGGAACGCATCCAGCGCGCCAATGATGGCCCGCAGGGCGTCCGCGTTGTGGCCGTAGTCGACCACGACTGTGGCACCGTGGATCTCCAGGATATTGAAACGCCCTGGCACCTTCGCCATGTCGGTGGCGAAGCACTCCGCCTGCTGGATCATCACATCGCGCGAAACGCCCATTGCCCACGCGGCGCCGAGGACGGCGAGTGAGTTCTCCACCTCGAAAGAGATGCGGCCTCCGAAGGTCATGGGAATCCGGTCCAGCGAGATGAGCGGATCTTCCGAGGGCCAGCGGCAAGGACAATCGTATTGTTGCGGACGAAGACGGCACGGCCGCCAGCGGCGCGGTGGGCAACAATCACGGGGTTCGCCGGATCGAGCGCGAAGTACAGTGCGCTGCCAGGGCAGAACGGCGCCATCGCAACCACCAGAGGATCGGCTGCGTTGAGAACGGCCGTGCCAGACGGTCTCACAACGTCCACGATGCAGCGCTTGACCCTGGCGAGATCCTCGGCTGTATTGATGTCGCTTAAGCCCAGATGGTCGCCGTCGCCAATGTTTGTGATGATGGCTACGTCGCACTCGTCGAAGCCCAGACCAGCCCTCAGTATGCCGCCGCGGGCGGTTTCAAAGACCGCCATTTCCACGTTGGGATTCCTGGAGCACATTCCCGCGCTGATCGGCCCGCTGCAATCGTCGGAGTCGATGCGGCGTGTATTGAGATAGATCCCGTCCGTGCAGGTCATGCCGATCACCTTGCCGGTGCCCTGCAGAACGTGAGCGAGAAAGCGGGAAACCGTGGTCTTGCCGTTGGTGCCGGAGATGGCGGCGATCGGGATGCGGCCGTTCTCGCCGGGCGGGAATATCATGTCGATAATCGCGCCGCCGACGTCCTGTGGCTCACCAACCGATGGAGCCAGATGCATGCGTAAGCCGGGCGCTGCATTCACTTCCACCACAATGCCGCCCTGCGACTCCAGCGGCGTGCTGATGTCGGTAGCGATGATATCGATACCTGCAACGTCAACCCGACGACGCGGGCGGCGTCAATGGCGCGAGCGGCCACCTCCGGGTGGACGATGTCGGTGACGTCAATGGCCATGCCGCCAGTGCTGAGGTTGGCGTTTCGGCGGATCAGCACGGTCTGGCCGGCGGGCGGAACCGAGGCGGGCGTGTAGCCTTGATCGGTGAGAACGTTGAGGGCGACTTCGTCGATGTGAATCTTGCTGAGAACGTTGGCGTGATGCTCACCGCGGCGCGGGTCGCCGTTCTCGGTCTACCAGTTCCTGAATGGTCTGCTGGCCGTCGCCCATCACCTGCGCGGGTTCGCGACGGGAGGCGGCGACGACTTTCCCATTGACCACCAGGATTCGATAGTCGTTGCCGGAGCGAATTTCTCCACGATGATGGAATCGCTCTCCTGCAATGCCGCCTGGTATGCGGCGGCCACCTGCTCCTGAGTGGTGAGGTTGGTGGCTACGCCGCGGCCCTGATTGCCGTCCTGTGGTTTCACGACAACCGGCACGCCGATGTCAAGGGCCGCCTCCCAGGCATCCTCGGCCGAATCGACCGGGTATCCCTCGGCTGTGGGCACGCCGGCAGCCTGGAGGAGTTGACGAGTGAGTTCCTTGTCCTGGGCGATGGACTCGGCAATGGCGCCGGTCTGTCCCGTCTCAGAAGCACGGATCCGGCGCTGTTTTGCGCCGTAGCCGAGGTGCACCAGACTATGGCGGTTCAACCGGTGGAACGGGATGTTGCGGTCCTGGGCCGCCTGTACGATGGCATTCGTGCTGGGGCCCAGCATATTTCGCTCGGCTGTTTCCCGCAAGCGGGCGATGGCGGCCTGCACGTCGAAGGGTTGGTCCAGCACCGCGGCCATGCAGAGGTCCCGGGCGGCGGTGAGGCACTCCCCGCGCGAGTTTCTCCTCGTAGTATCTGAAAACTACTTTGTAGACACCCTCGTCGTTCGTCTCACTGGCGCGTCGAAGCCGACCTCCACGCCGGCCAGCGTCTCCAGTTCCAACACCACGTGCTCGAGGATGTGGGCTAGGTAGGTGCCTTCCCTCAGGCGCTGGAAGAAGCCGCCACGTTTGCCGATGCTGCACTGGTGCTCTACCATGCTGGGTAGCCAGGCCATCAGACGCTCGTTCAACCCTGGGATCGTGTCCGAAGGGGAGTCCTTCCACTGGCCTAAGTCAACCCACGCTTCAATGACGGGGAAGTTGGCCCAAATATTGGGGCCACGTAACGCGAGGACTTTGCGAATTTCCATCGTCGCTGCTATGACGTCGGCTGGCCGTACACTGGTACGCCGAGCTGGGTGACCCGTTTGGCAACAGATACTTCACCTCTACGAGCTATTATAAGAGTGTCAGGTTTCAGCTTGATTCCGCAACTGTCTGAACCAGCGCGGTGGTGTCTGAATCGCTGTCGCCGACACCTGAACTCGCGCGCGAGCGCCGATCCGTCACCCGATGCCTGAACGAATCCTAACGGAATCCGCGGACACGTGGGCCGCCTGCCCGGACTGGGTCAGAAGCTTGCTGGCCGAGACACTGGCGCCCGGGAAACCCCGCTCACCTGGTTTGAGCCGGACCTGGACTGCCGGCTTCACTACGCGCCGGCTGTGGTTGTGTTGACCGATCGCCGCCTCCTGAGCTATCAGTGGCCAGGGGCACGCGCCAGAATGGCCGGCCTGCCGGCGAGCCCGAATCACGGCACGCGTGGACGCTGTCACCGCAACTGGAACTGGTCCAGAGACAACACCGGAGTGGGCAAACTGGAGCTGTTCCTGGCAGGCGAGTTGATCAGCACTTGGCGCTACACGGCGGCACGTGCCGCCGGCGCCAGAAGGCTCAGCGACGGATTGTCTGCCTTCCAACGCTACGGCAAGGTGGGCGCCTCGCCGGTTGCGGTGCGGCCCGCGTCCTTGGAATGTGCCACCTGCGGCGCCCGGTTCCGGGTCGGAGAGGTCTCCTGTCCAGAGTGCGGCGCATCCATTGCCAAGTCGCCGATGATGTCACTCCTTCGACTTTTACCGTCGCCCGGAAGTATCTTTGGATGGGTTTGCTGGGCTTTGCGCTGACGTTGGCGAGCACGGCCAGCGGATTGATCCCTCCCTACCTCACCATGCCTCTCATGGATGACATCCTGGTGCCGGTGCAGGGGGGCAACATCGTCGATCTCAGCATGGTGAAGTGGTATCTGCTGGGGCTGGCGGGCGCGTCCGTTCTTGCCTGGGGGCTCACCTGGGCGCAGATGTTCGTCATGTCCTGGGTGAGCGAGCGCGTCTCGGCTGATCTGCGGATCAAGACCTACACCCACCTGCAGCTTTCCCTGGAGTACTTTGGCGGCAAACGGACGGGCGATCTGATCTCGCGGGTCAGCAGCGATACGGACCGCATCTGCTACTTCCTTTCGGTATACGTCCTCGATTTCCTCACCGACATTCTGCTGATCGTGATGACCGCCGCGATCATGCTGAGCATCGATTGGGAACTGGCGCTGGTGACCCTGTTTCCGCTGCCGTTCATCGCCTATCTCGTGTTCCGCGTACAGGACAGGATGGGCCACGGGTTCTCTCTCGGCAATCGCGCCTGGGCCGAGATCACCACCATCCTTGCCGACACGATTCCGGGTATTCGCGTGGTGAAAGCGTTCGCGCAGGAAGAGCGGGAGATCAAGCGGTTCAAAAAGGCCAATGACCGCGTGCTCAACACGAACGACCGGGTCAACAAGATCTGGTCTTTCTTCAACGCCGGTGGTGCTGCTGACTGATCTCGGCGTGCTGGTGGTGTGGCTCTTCGGCGTGTACCGTGTGTTTCACCATTCAATTCTGGTAGGCGTGCTGACGACATTTGTCGCCTACATCAGCCGCTTCTACGCGAGGCTGGATTCCATGAGTCGCATGGTCTCGGCCACGCAGCGGGCGGCGGCCAGTGCACAGCGCGTGTTTGGGATCCTCGACCGAGTGCCGAAGGTGGCCGAAGCCACCAATCCGGGTGCATCCAGGGCGCCTGGAAGGGCGAATTTCGATCCAAAATGTGAGTTTTCGGTACGGGACGCGGCCTATTCTGAAGAATCTCGATCTGGCGATCGAGCCGGGCGAGATGATCGGACTGGTGGGGCAGAGCGGCGCCGGGAAGACGTCGCTGATCAATCTACTCTGCCGGTTTTACGACGTGAGTGACGGCGCGATTCTGGTGGATGGCACCGATATCCGCCGTTTTCCCATCGGTGAGTACCGGAGGTGCGTCGGCCTGGTGCTGCAGGAGCCTTTTTCTTTTACGGCACCATTGCGGAGAACATCGCCTATGGACGGGCCCGGCGCTTCGCGCGCGGAGATCATCGCGGCGGCGCGGGCAGCGCGGGCCCATGAGTTCATCCTGCGGCTGCCGAATGGATACGATTCGTTGGTAGGCGAGCGCGGCCAGTTCCTTTCCGGAGGCGAAAGGCAGAGAGTCAGCATCGCCCGGGCGCTGTTGATCGATCCTCGCATACTGATTCTGGATGAGGCGACATCTTCGGTGGATACCGAAACCGAGCGCGAAATCCAGATCGCCCTCAGCAATCTGATCAAGGGCCGCACTACCATCGCCATCGCCCACCGGCTCAGCACTCTGCAACAGGCCAATCGCATTGTGGTGATGGAGCGCGGCGAGATCGTCGAGGTAGGGCCCCATGCCGAGTTATTGAACGGGGCGAGGGTACGCGGCTCTATCGGGCACAGTTGATATGCAAAGCGGCCGCCTTGCCGATGAAGAGGAAGACGATCTGGAAGCCGCTGACGAGGAAGACGTGGACGGCGCGGAGAAGACGAGCTAGCCAATGGCGATTTTCACGCTCAAGACCGATGCTGAAGCGGCGGTTGATACTCACCGCGGAGGACGGCCAGGAATACGTCGATGTCGCGCCCGTGCGAGCCTTTCCACTCTCTGACCCTCTGCACGCCATTTCCATCTGCGATGCCGAGGGCGGGAGTTGGTGTATCTGGACCCGCTGGACGAACTCAATGCGGACGCGCGCTGGTGGAAGAAGAACTGGCGCAGCGGGAATTCGTGCCTGTGATCCTCCGCATCGTGAACACCCCGGCGCTGACGGAGCCCTCGAGTTGGCGGGTAGAGACGGATCGGGGGCCACACGACCTTGAGGTGGAAAGCGAGACTCCGTACACCGGCGGGCGCCGCGCCAGGTCTCGATTGTGACGTGCGTGGAATCCGCTATCTGATCCCGGACACCGGACGCTGGACTTGCATAGCCGCCGTGTGCTGGAACGGTTTCTCCAGTTTCCACCGGCTTCCGGCTGGGCCAGGAACTGTTTCAAAAGCGCACCGTGGGGTCGGAGAGGGTGGGCCTGAGCCACCAGCAGTTCTCCGGGTTGCACTGTGCGCAGGGCAAGTGCTCCAGTGCGTTCAGCCCGCCATCGACGTACTCGTAATTTCCGACGTGCGCGCGGCGCCGGCCAGGCCTGTCGCAGCAGCGCGGTGATTTCGCCGGGCTTGCCGCCTGTAGCGAGGTCATTGTCCCTTACATGAGGATGACGCGGTCAATGCCGGCCCCGGACGACTAGCCCATGAGAACGATATCGGCGTCGCGCCGGTCCCCGGAGGAGGAGAAGACTGGCAACGCGGCGGGTCTGCGGAAACGCCTGGGGCGCGTCGATCAGCGCGCGCAGGGCATGCGGGTGTCCATAGTCGACGATAACGGTGGCGCCCCGGTACTCCATCACGTTGAAGCGGCTGGGAACTTTCGAGTCGCTGGCGAAGGTCCGCAGTCCATCGGCAGGATTCGCCTCACTGAGGACATCCATGCCCCATGCCGCGGCCGTGGCGGCGAGCGTGTTCTCCACTTCAAACGCGATGCGGGCGCCCTGCGTGACCGGGACCTCGTGGATGGGCGCAGGGCGTCCTCCGTGGCGCCCGAGGCCAGTACGAGTTGGCCGGCGCGGACGAATACGGCTCGCCCTCGGCAGCAAGATTGCTCCTGGATCACCAGATTGGCGGATCGGCAGCGAAGTAGATAACCGGTCCAGGGCACCAGCCGCCATGCCGGCCACTAGCGGGTCCGCGGCGTTCAGGACAGCGGCGCCCCTGGCTGGCTTACTAGTTCTACGATGCCGCATTTCCACGCGGGTCAGGTCCTCCGGCGTGTTCATGTCGATGACGCCAGGTGATCGCCTCCGCCGATGATTGGTAACGACGGCCACCCTGACATTCGTTGAATGCGAGGCCAGCGCGGAGAATGCCGCCGCGGGCCGTCTCCAGAAGGCAACGTCCACTCGCGGGTGCATTAACAGATTGCGGGCACTGGTGGGGACTGCAATCGCCAGCCACAATCCGCTGGCCGTCCAAATAGATGCCATCGGTGCAGGTCAATCCGACAGACGCTGCCGGGGCGCTGCAGCAGTGGGCCAGAAAGCGCGGGAAACTGTGGTCTTGCCGTTGGTGCCAGTGACGGCGGCAATCGGGATGCGGCCGGTGTCGCCCGAGCGAAGATCATATCGACGATGGCCTCGCCTACGGGCCGTGGTTCGCCTTCCGTCGGGAGTCAGATGAATCCGCAGGTACAGGGCGAGGTGCACCCCACCATCCGCCGCCTGGCTCTCCAACGGCGCTGAGATGTCGCTGGCGATCACATCGATTCCGGCTACATCCAGCCCTGCCAATCTGCGCAGCCAGGGCCGCCTGTTGCGCAGTAACCGGGGCGACCAGATCCGTCACGTCGATTGCCGTGCCGCCTGCCAGATCCGCACGTCGCGCCGCACCAGCACGGTGGCGCCGGCGTCGGCGACGGACTCCGGCGTGAAGCCCTAGTCGCAAAACCGCCAGGGATAGTTCGTCGAGCGGGATCTGGCAGGGCCCCGCCTCTCCATCTCCACAGCGGCGGGTGCTGCGATTCTCGCGTTCGACGAGCGCGCGAATCGTTGCGACGCCATCGCCGGTCACCTGCGCCGGTTGGCATTGTGCGGCGGCTACCAGGCCTTCCGCCCAACAACGAGGAAGCCGGTAGCGGTTGCCAGTGATGGTCCGCTCCATCAAAACGGTGGCGTCCACCTGCAAGGCACGCTGGTAGGCGGCGTCCACCTGTTCACGAGTGAAGAGGTGGGCCGTTGCGCCAAGACCCTCGACGCCATCCCCGCGGTCTCAGCGTCACGGGCAGCCCAATATACTCGGTGGTCTCCCAGGCGTCGGCCCCGTTGAGAACCCGGATAGCAGCGGGTACCGGGCAGGCCGGCGAGTCCAATAGATCGCGCGCCAGTACCCGTCCCGTGCGATCGGATTCGGCGACGACGCCAGTCATGGCCGGTCCCGGAGCCGAGGATGCGGCGCTGGCGGGAGCCCGTGCCGAGTTGCACCAAGTTCCCGGTATTCATGCGCAGGAACGGGGATATTGCGCCTGCGGGCCGCCTGGACAATGGCGTCAGTGCCGGGGTCGAGGAGATTCTGACGGGCGACTGCCACGAAGGTGGGCGACCGCGGTGGCGAGGTCGAAGGGCCTGGGTCGTAGATCGCCAACAATACCAACTCGCGGGCGGCGGCGAGGCACTCGCGCCAGGGTCTCATCTTTGTACTTAAACACCACCTTGTAGATGCCTCGGTGGAGGATTCTCGCGCGCAACCGTAGCCCACCGGCGATCCGCCAGGGGTTGCAGCTCAATGGTGACGTGTTCCAGGATGTGCGCCGGATACGTCCCTCGGCGGAGACGCTCGAAAAAGCCACCACGCTCGCCGACGCTGCACCTGTGCTCGATCTGCCCGGTAGCCAGTTCATCAACCGCCCGCTAAAGCCAGGGATGCTGTCGGATGGGCTGTCCCTTAAGTCGTTTTCGGATCCACCCAGGTTCGATCCAGGGGAGTAGCCCAGATGTTGGGTCCACGGAGCGCAAGTATTTTGACGAATTCCATCTCTTTGGCGTGAGCCTACTTCGACTAGCGGAGAGCCGGGCAATCTCGCCGGTGGACCCGTGCGCGGGTACGAAACTTAGGACCTGCGACCGGCCGTGCGAAGGGGCCAACTTGACCACCTCCAGACTGGCGGGAACAGCCGGTCTTGGCGAAGAGGCTGCGAAGCTGCGTGCGGATGGTGGGATGGCGACGCCAGGAAGCCACTCGGCCGCGTCTTTAGGCGTAGGCCAGCAACGAGTTGCGCGGCGAGGCGGGCTTCCGACCCGGAAAGGTGGTAGGCTTGCCCGAGCATCAACCGTATCCACCCGCAGTCGAGTCGGGCCGGGTCAATCAACGCTGACGAGCGCCGTGGAAGAGGCAAACTCATGGGGAGGCGTGCGCGGGCGTACCGGCTTGCACAAGCACGAGATAGGGCTCCGCCAGACTGGCGGCGGATCGAAAGGCGAATTGGCGCCAGTTCCGGACCGCGCCGGGCTTCTGTGACTTCCCGGAGGCGGCCTGGATGTCTTCTTGATCCTCAGGATGACAGGCCGAGGAAGGGGGCCGTACCGCGGTGGCACCACCGGGCCGTCGGCTTCCACTCCAGGATGCGTGAGACCGCGGCGTTGCCATACAGCGAGCGCCCTTCCCGAAGTCTCAGCGCCACGCCGTCGTCAGGCCGGCTGGCGGCGCTGTATCGCCGCGGCCGCTCTGCTGCCGGAGGTCCGCCATGGCCTCATGGACCCGTACCGCGCGACATAGGTGCGGCGAAGGCGATTCAAAACGTCGGCGTGGTGGCTCTTGGGCGGACCGCTCTCAGCAGGACCATTGACGGTAAGAACCGCCATCTAGTGGGCCTGGCCGGAGAGCCGAACGCCAGCGCCGTAGTGCCACCATTGCCAGGCCAGGAATTCACGGTGGTAGTCAGGCTTCGGATCTCGTCCGGGCAAATGTCCTGGCTCAGAGGTCTTGCCCACCGGCACCTGGAAGGGGTCAACGCGAGTCGCCCAGATGTCCTCGCCGTGCCAGCGCTCAGCGTATTCGCGGAGCGCCTCCGGGGGCCAGTGGACTCCTGAAAGGGTACTCACTCTCCTTCCGGGTAAATGACCAGGAAGCAAACCCTGTGTGCGGCCGGTCGCGGCGACGATTCCGATCCAACCAATTCCTGCCAGGCATC
>JADKID010000011.1 GCA_016721425.1 Bryobacterales bacterium
GCTCCGCCATGGCCTCCCATCTCGGCAACATCGCCTACGTCCAAAAACGCCGCCTCAACTTCGATCCGCTGCGCGAGGAGATCCTCCCGCTCTAGGCAAGTGACCCGGCCTCCTTGCTCGCGGGCGTTCAGGTAGGGCTGCTACCAGAATCTCCACGGCTGCCTACGATCAGCCTCAAATCCGCGCTTCTTTGCTACCCCAGTACGGGCCATCTGGAGATCTTCGGGCTTGGGCGTGATCTGCCAATTGGCGTTCGAGCCGCCTTAGGGGCAACATTCGAGTCAATAGAACCCAGTACTGGACGAAGTGAAATCAATGAGGCGAGGGTCTCCGTAATGTTTGTCTTTCACAATCCCTGACAGGGACTAGTTTGTGATGCAAACTACATTCCATGACAGACTATGGGCCTCCCGATACGCCGAGCCGCCGAGCCGCTGCGTACTGGTTCATTGACGGCTTGCCGGAAATCGTAGCCGGCCTGGGCTTCGTTGCACTCGGCGGTGGTTTGCTGTGGTTCCATCAGATCCAACCGCACTCATGGTCTGTCCGCGCGGCGTTCTTGGCCCTCGGGCTCATTTCACTCTCGGTCATCTTCGTGTACGATCGTTCGATCACGCTGCTTCTGAAGTCCCATGTGACGTTCCCCAGAACTGGCTACGTCCGGCCCCCGTCTGATTGGGAACAGATATCTCAAAGGGAAACTATCATGAGCCTCGGGCTGGAAGGAAGCCGGCGTGTACCGGATCAGAACGTGACGAATTTCCGTGGTTCTACTGTTGGCGTGGTGATCTGCGGGCAGGTCCTTGCTGGACTGATCGCAAAGCCAATCGGGCTACCAATAGCAATGTCCGCCGTCGCGGTTCTCTTGTACGCGCTACACCGCAAGGGCGAACGCCCGTATCACTGGGCGTCGGTTCTTCCACTCCCCGCCGCGGGACTTGGAGCGATGTTTCTAAATTTGGGGCAAGACGATAACGCCTGGGCCGCGGTTCTAATCGGAGGCGTCTGGCTGTCGGCGCAAGGCGCTTGGAGGCTGCTGGGCTACTTGCGGCGTCACCCCAACTGCGAACCCGTGGAGAGCTCGCGCCTGTGAACGAGCACATTCGCGAGGTCTCGCAACTCGACCGACTGGTTCATGAGCCAGCGCGCTTACAAATCCTGATGTTCCTGCAGGAGGTAGAAGAGGCGGATTTCCTCTATTTGCAGCGTGAAGGAGGATTCACACAGGGCAACCTCTCGGGCCATCTCTCCAAGCTTGAGGATGCCGGATACATCCGTATCCAAAAGATGTTCAAAGGGAAGATGCCGCTGACAGTTTGCCGCCTCACGGTAGTTGGTGAAAAGGCGCTGAGCGGGTACTGCGAGCAAATAAGCAACATCATGCAGGAGCGGCGGAAATCCGAGCAATCGAAGGGCGCGTAGGTTTGCTGAGTTGACTGCCAGGCTGCTCCCGCAAACTCCCCAACGACGACGTCTACATCGGCCACCGCTCCGCCATGACCTCCCACCTCCGCAACATCGCCTACGTCCAGAAGCGCCGCCTCAATTTCGATCCCCTGCTCGAGGAGATCCTCCCGCTATAAACCAGCGGCTCGGCCTCCTCGCTCAGTGGCGTTAAACGAGCCCGCGCGCTCGGCCCCTTCGGCGTTCCGAACACCGAACTACACCGCACTCACCGTTTCTTCCCCCCGGCGAAGGGCACGGCGGCCGCCTGCTTCATCCATGCCGCCAATTGGCTCTCGTCGAGATCGTCAACCGAGGCCAACTCGACTCCCCGCGTGGCCTTGCCCATTCCGATTGGCGTCACAGGCGGTTCTGGCTGAAGCTCAGTGCCCCGGATGAACATCAGCTTCAAATGGCCGATAAATGCGCCGGATGAGAAACACCATCCCCCCTCGACCCCGTAGTACGCCATGCCCCACTTCACCGCTCGCTGGATACCCGGCAAACTCTCGGCCGCCAGGGCATCGATCCGTTCGGCGATGCCGCGCTGAGGCTGCGGCAGGCTCGCGATGTATGCGAACACGGGTTTGTCGCCGGTTGCGGCCTTCGCGGAGCTTGCCTTGCCAGTCATGGCGGCAAGCAGCTTCACCGGGGGCTCGCCAGGGGCACCCTTCTTACCCCCGCCGCCGGCTGCACGCTTCTTGGGTGGATGAATGGGCTGCGTCAATCTGTCTCCGTGATTGATCCCAGGCTGGCGAGAAGCTCGTCGAGCTGGTCGAACGCCTCAGGCATCGCCCCCGCCGATCCGGTATCCACTGCTTCCGCCGAGGGATACAGATCGTGCACCACCACCAGCGTCTTGCCGCCGGTCTCCTCAAACGTCACCGTCGTCACGGTCTCGCCGCTGTCGCCCTCCTCGTTGGTCCAAACCAGGCGCGAGTGCGGCGTCACCTCAACATAGGTCCCGAAGAACTCCATCGTCGAATCGCCGTGGCGAAACACCAGACGGTACTGTCCCCCCACCCGAACATCCATCTCGCAGGAAAGCAGGTTCAGCCCGTACGACTTAGGGACCCACCACCTCCGGAATAGCTCCGCCTTGGCCCACGCCTCATACACGAGCCGCGCAGGACCGTTCACAGTCCGCCTGACCACGACCTCGCGCTCAGACTTCCGCTCCACCTGCGTGCGGTTCTCCGCCGGGGTGGCCTCAATCTCTCTACTTGCGTCCATTCGCCCTCTCCTTCTGTTTCAGTTCCTCGACAACCTGGTCCAACTCATCAAAGCGCTCGGTCCACAGCCGCCTGTACCGCTCGATCCATTCCGCCTCTTCTTCCAATCCGCGCACGCCCAGCCTGCACGTCCGCACACGCCCCACCTTTTCCGTCGTGACAAACCCCGCCTGCACCAAAACGCCCACATGCTTCTTCATGCCCGTCAGAGTCATGTGAAACCGCTCCGCCAGCGTCGTGATCGATGCGTCCTCCCGCCCCAGGTGCTCCAGCACCCCGCGGCGCGTGGCATCCGAGAGCGCGCCGAACGAGGCATCGAACTGCGTTTGATGACACTGAACCATATGGTTCAGTGTATAACGCCGAACAGTCAACTGCAACAGGAAACTGGACGCCTCACCCCACCAACACACCAATCTCCCGCCACAGCACGTCATCCCCCACAAACCCCAACTTCTGCATCCGCCGCCGCCCCACCCGGTCCACTAGAATCACCGACGGCGTCCCCTGCAACCCCAGCTTCTCCATCGTCCGCGGCGTCCACAGCAACCCCGGCGCGTCCACCGCCACCGGAAACCCAAACCCCTTCTCCAACAGAAACTGCCGCAGCGCCTCATCCCCCATCCGGCCGTGCGATTCAAACACCGTGTGCAACCCCAGCACCACCACATCCTCGCGCGAAAACGCCTCCCAAACCCGCTGCGCCTGTGGCAGCGCCTCCGTCACACACCCCTCGCACAGCATCTGAAACGCGTAAAGCACCACCACCTTCCCCAGCAACCCCGCCATCGTCAACGGCGCCGGCGTGGAACACCACGCCGATACTTCCAACTCGGGCATCTCCGTAGCTCGGTAGAATGACATCAATGAGACTCCACTCCATTCTTGCCATACTCGCGGCGCTGGGCACGCCCGCCATGGCTATCGCCGCCGATCCGCCCAAGCTCCCCGCGCCCTATCACACACCCTCCGCCTCCAACGGACCCAAAGTCATCCAGCGCCCCGACGGAGCCGCCCTCCGCGTCCCCGCCGGCTTCGACATCACCGAATACGCCACCGGCTTCGAAGTCCCGCGCTACATGATCTACGGCCCCTCGGGCGAAATCCTGCTCAGCGATGCCACAAAGTCCGGCAGTGTCTACGCCATCACCGACGCCAACAAGAACGGCAAAATCGAGGACAGCGAGAAGACCAAGCTAATCGGTGAACTCTACCGTCCCTTCGGCCTCGCCATTTGGAAAGACTACCTCTACATCGCCGAAACCACCTCGGTCAAGCGCTACAAGTACGATTCCAAAAACCGCAAGCTCGGACCCGGCGAAGAGGTCGTCTCTCTCAAGGACGCCGATAACGGCCACTGGACCCGCTCCATCCTCTTCGATCCCAAGGGCGAGAAGTTCTATCTCGGCGTCGGCTCCCGCTCGAACGTCTCCCCCGGCGAGCCCGAAATCCGCGCCACCATCTCCCGCTACAACCCCGATGGCACAGGCCGCGAGATCATCGCCGCCGGCACCCGCAACCCCATCGGCCTCGCCCTCTATCCCGGCACCGATACTCTCTGGGCCGCGGTCCAGGAGCGCGACGGCCTCGGCGACGATCTCGTCCCCGACTACTTCACCTCAATCCGCACCGGCGGCTTCTACGGCTGGCCCTACTCCTACATCGGCCCCAATGAAGACCCGCGCAACAAGGGCCTCAAGCCCGATCTCGTCGCCAAGACCATCGTGCCGGACGTCGTCCTGCCCGCCCACGTCGCGGTGCTCGACGCCCGCTTTTATACCGGCAAACAATTCCCGCAGAAATACCAGGGCGGCGCCTTCATCGCGTTCCACGGCTCTTGGAATCGCGCTCAGCGCATCGGCTACTCGGTCGTCCACATCCCGTTCAAAAACGGTAAGCCCGCCGGGCCGCCTGAGGACTTCCTCACCGGCTTCATGACGGACCCCAACTCCAAAGAAGTCTGGGGCCGTCCCGTGGGCCTGTTGCAGATGACCGATGGCAGCCTCCTGGTGTCCGATGATGGAGGCAATAAACTGTGGCACATCACCTACAAAAAGTAATTACCCTTTCCTTCGCTCTGGGTCTGGCCGTGGCATCCGCCGCGGCCGCCCCCAAGCGCCCCTTTTCGCACAAATACCACCTCACCCAGGTGGCGCAGTGTGAGTCCTGTCACACCCTCGCCACGGACTCCACCAAGGCGGAGGATTCGCTCATGCCCCACGAGAGCGCCTGCGCCACATGCCACGACGAGGTCCGTATCTCCCCCGCCCGCCCCACCGGCGTCCAGAAATTCAACCACGCCAAACACGTCCCCATGGGCAGCGCCGCCCCCCTCATCGCCGCCGCCATCAAAAGCAAATCCTATCTCGGCGCCCGCCCCGCCTCCCCCGCCGAGCTCGCCGCCGCCAAGGACGCCTGCACCGGCTGCCACCACGGCATCGCCGAAAGCGAAAACGTCCCCGTCGAAAAGGCCACCAAAGCCCACTTTCCCGCCATGGCCGATTGCCTGGTCTGCCACAACAAAATCAATCCGCCAGACTCCTGCGCTAAGTGCCACGTCGCCCCCGCCGCCGGATTCAAGCCCACCACCCACGACGCCGTCTTCAGCGACAATCACGCCACCAAAAACGTAGACAAAACGGAGTGTGCCACCTGCCACGGCCGCAAGTTCACCTGCAAGGGCTGCCACTAGCCCTCTTCTTGCTGCTGCCGCTCCACGCCGAAATCCGCGGCGCGGCCCTCCTCGCCCATCCGCAACCCGCCATCCTCACCTGGGGCGATCAACTCCAGTCCTGGCCCCTCACCGGAGCCGCCCCCACCACACTCCTCGCCCACCGCAACTTCGGCCCCGCCGGCTGCATCGCCGATGTCAACTCCGACGGCCTCGACGATCTCCTCGTCCAGGAACACCCCGGCCCTAACCGCTTCCTCTGGCTGCAAGCCCCCGATTGGACGCCCCACGTCATCGAATCCGAAACCGATTTCACCAACTGCCTGCCCTTCACCCTCGCCGGCAAGCGCGGCGTCCTCATCACGCACCTCCACTCGCAGGTCCGCTTCTACCTCTTCCCCAACTTCGAATACAAAGAGCTCTACTCCATCTACACCGCCTCCCAGCAGGGCGGCCTGCTCCCGCACGATGTCGATTCCGACGGCCTCACCGATCTCTTCGTCGGCAACTACTGGATGAAAAACCCCGGAGCCCTCGACGTCGCCTGGCGCATCTTCGCCATCAATCTCTTTCACGACACGCCCACCGCCGCCCGCGCCGCACTCGCCCTGTGGAAAGACCGCAGCCTCGTCTGGGCCGCCACCGCAGACACCGCCGCCCGCATCGCCGTCTTCGATCCGCCCCCCGACGTCAAACAGCTCTGGAACGAGCAGCGCCTCGCCCCGCTCCATCAGCCCCGCGCCATCCTCACCCACCATCAGGGCATCTTCATCGCCCACGCCGCCGGAGTCGCCCTGGAAAGCCCCGCCGCCGCGGGCACGTGGCGGCGCACCACCATCAGCCGCGTCCCCGGCGTCTTCCAGCTCATCAACTGGCACGACAACGTGATCGCGGTCTCACCCGCCGGCCTCCACTGGATCTACCCTCTCAGGTAGGCGTCGTCCCCGCTGATCCAATCCTCGCGCCGCGGAGTAAACAGATCGATCACCACGCTGTCCTCCAACACCTCCACCCCATGCGGCACATGCGGCGGAATGTCCAGCACCTGCCCCGCCCGCACAATCTGCTCCCCGCCATCGGCCAGCAGGAATTTTAAGGCGCCGGTCTGCACCATCGTGAATTGCGCGTTGTGGTGCGAATGTGACGGCACCATCGCGCCAGCCTTCATCTCCAGCCGCGCAATCGTCATCTGCGCCGTATGAATCGCCTGCCGGATCAGTCTCAAATTGAGACTCTCCCGCGGCACTTCCGTCCAATCCAAGCAATTTACAGGGGTTAGGCTCATAGCACGGGTAGTGTATCATGGGGCTAACTGAGGCCATCGCGGCCGACGTTAGGAGTCATCATGAAGGGCATCATCCTGGCCGGTGGCAAGGGCAGCCGCCTCTTTCCGCTCACCAAAATCACCAACAAACACCTGCTGCCGATCTACGATCAGCCGATGATCTACTACCCCATCCAGGCTTTGGTCGAGTCCGGCGTGCGCGACATCCTCATCGTCACCGGCGGCAGCTACGCCGGCGATTTCCTCCAGCTCCTCGGCACCGGCCGCCAGCTCGGCATCGATAATCTCAGCTACACCTACCAGGAAGGCGAAGGCGGCATCGCCGACGCCCTGCGCCTCGCCGAGCACTTCTCCGATGGCCAGAAAGTCTGCGTCATCCTCGGCGACAACATCATCGAGGGCACCATCAAGGACGCCGTCACGGAATTCGAGAAACAGCCCGCCGGCGCCAAGATCCTCCTCAAGGAGGTCCACGACCCCGAGCGCTTCGGCGTCGCCGAGATCCTCAACAACCACGTCGTCAACATCGTCGAAAAGCCCACCGAGCCCAAATCCAACTACGCCGTCACCGGCATCTACATGTACGACAACTCGGTCTTCGACAAGATCAAAACCCTGGAGCCCTCCTCCCGCGGCGAGCTCGAAATCACTGACGTCAACAACGCCTACATCCGCGAACGCAACCTCAGCTACTCGTTCCTCGAGGGCTGGTGGACCGACGCCGGCACCTTCGATTCCCTCCTCCGCGCCTCCACCCTCGTCTCCGACAGCAGAAAGAAACCCGCATGACCTCCCCCCCCGAAATCCAGATCCCCGTCTGCACCCCGGGCATCGGCCACGTCATCCTCTCGCCCGATTCCAAAAACCTCATCGAGGGCGTCAAGGTCCAGGCCTTCGCCATGTGGCCCGATGACCGCGGCTACTTCCTCGAGGTAGCCCGCCTCGGCCAGGGCCTCGTCAAGGATTACCCCTTCGAGACCACCCAGGTCTCCGCCGCCCTCACCTACCCCGGCGCCATCAAGGCCTTCCACCACCACAAGCACCAGACCGATGTCTGGGCCGTCGTCCAGGGCCTCTTCCAGGTCGCGCTCGTCGATCTGCGCCCGGATTCGCCCACCTTTGGCGTCAAAAACACCCTCTACGTCGGCCAGATGCGCCCCTGGCAGGTCCTCATCCCGCCCGGCGTCGGCCACGGCTACAAGGTCATCGGCGTCACCCCCGCCATGCTCGTCTACCTCACGGACAAGCTCTACAACCCCGCCGACGAAGGGCGCATCGCCCACAATGAGCCCGGCATCCACTACGACTGGGAATTGCAGCACAAGTGAGACTCCCCCCCAATGAGACTCCCCCAATGAAACTTCTAGTCACCGGCGGCGCCGGCTTCATCGGCTCCGCCTTCGTCCGCCTCGCCCTGCGGGAAAACTGGGCCTCCCGGCTGGTGAACCTCGATAAGCTCACCTACGCCGGCAATCTGGAAAACCTCACCACCATCGAAGCCGACCCGCGCTACCGCTTCGCCCAGGGCGACATCTGCGACACCAAACTCGCCGTCTCCCTCATCGAAGAGGAGAAGCCCGACGCCATCGTCCACTTCGCCGCCGAGTCCCACGTCGATCGCTCCATCCTCGGCCCCGCCGCCTTCGTCGAGACCAACGTCCGCGGCACGTTCTCTCTCCTCGAAGCAGCCCGCGCCACCAAACTGCCCCGCTTCCTCCACGTCTCCACCGACGAAGTCTACGGCTCCATCGACGAGCCCCACGACGCCGACGAAGAGTACCCGCTCAAGACCGCCAGCCCCTACTCCGCCTCCAAGGCCGGCTCGGATCTCCTCGCGCTGTCTTACTTCACCACGTTCAAGATGGCCGTCACCGTCACCCGCGCCTCCAACAACTACGGCCCCTACCAGTTCCCCGAAAAGCTCATCCCCCTGATGATCTCCAACGCCCTCGAGGGCAAGCCGCTCCCCATCTACGGCGACGGCCTCCAGGTCCGCGACTGGCTCTTCGTGGACGATCACTGCCGCGCCATCTGGGCCGCCCTCACCAAAGGCGCCCCCGGCCAGATCTACAACGTCGGCGGCTCCCGCGCCCTCCCCAACCGCACCGTGGTCGAAAAAATCCTCGACGCCGTCGGCCAGCCCCACACCCTCATGACCACCGTGGCCGACCGCCCCGGCCACGATCGCCGCTACGCCATCACCACCGAAAAGCTCGAAAAGGCCACCGGCTGGCACGCCCTCATGCCCTTCGAGCAAGGCCTCGCCCTGACCATCCAGTGGTACAAAGACAACGCCCCCTGGATCGCCCGGGTCCGCTCCGGCGAGTATCAGCACTACTACGACAAAAACTACCAGGGCCGCTGAGCCAAACCCCGAGCCACCGGTAGTGCTTACAGAGGAACTGGGGGATTGCCCCAAGCACGTTGCCACGGACATTGCCGATCAGGTCAGAGGTTGATCTATGTGGGGCGAACTGCCACGCTTCATCCTGAAATACATCGTCGCTCCACCGCTGGTTCTCAGCGGGAAGCTTCTCTGGGTAGTCTTTGGGCCAGCTTCTGCAGCTCTCGACAGGTATCTGGCGCGTCGGGAAATGGAAAGACTGGAACAGGATGTCCGCAACGAGCTGCCATTCTTGTTCAACGAGCATCAAGGGCAGACTGTGGCGACGCCAGATGTTCCGTTCCCTCCCGGTTTTGACTATGCTTTTGTCACGGTGGAGGTGGGGGGCTTACGGATCCGTTTCTGTCGGGGACGCGGTGAACTGGATGTCGGCGTAGGTGCGAAGAGCCAGCCACATAACATCTATGATCTCCGGTTGGTCTTAAGTCTAATGGGCGAGGCTGAGGAACCTGATCGCGGGTCTATGGTTGATCTTCGGCATGCATCTCAGCTCCTGCGGGCTGGACTGAGTCGTCTGGAAGGTTCAATGGAGGATGAGCGGTTGTTGCAGCGGCTCGCCCAGGTTGCCGCAAGCGACCGTATCGAGATTAAGGAAGCGGAGTGGGAAATAAACAAACACTTGGGGAGAACTTAGTGACGAAGCTTGGCAACGACGAAACGTAGCCGGGCGGGGGTGTCGATTGCTGCTCGCTCCGCATACCGTGAGGAATCGAGCGGTTTCCTGGCAAAGAACGGGATGACAGGGTAGCTCTGGATTGCCTTGGCGCCATGCGCTTTTCCGGCACATAGCTCCTGTTGGCGATTTTAGCGGTAAGCCTCGTGTCGATTCCTGACGCCGGTGATCTCCACCGTCCCCTCGTCCTTGTGGTCGAAGAATACCCGATAGTCGCTACAGCGGAGGCGGAAGCCGACTAGCGGCAGCTTGAGCTTCCTCACGTCGCCGTTGCGGCTGGCGAGGTAGCGATCGACACAACGGAGAATCTGCAAGGCGATCTCGCGGTCGATGGCGCGCAGATCGGCGCAGGCTTCGGGCGACCAGCGACCACAATCCGCTCGGGGGCAGGGCCCTCGCTCACCGGATCAGTCCACGCTCGCGCAGGATCTCCTCGTGCGAAACGCCCTCGCCATGAGCCAGCGAAGCGCGGGCGCGGTCCAGCGCCGCAGCCGTCTCGGGCGTGACCTCTTCCTCATCCACTGGAGCCAGGGCCGGCGAGCGCGCCAGCGGCTCCACCAGCACTTCCAATACGTTGCGCACGGCGTTCAGCTTCGCGGCCGGCAGCATATCCAGTAAGTCGTGGGCCCGCTGGCGTTCTTGATTGAGATCCGGTTCCATGGTTCGCCCCCTTTAGCGGCTAAAGCCCTTCGATAGCCGCGCTTCAGCTCCGGCTTGTTCAGTCCTTAAACTCTCCGAACGAAACGAACTGAACTGGCACCATTATAAGTCCTCCTGGGCAGGGCCGCTCCACGCCAATCAGGCAATCACCCCCAATTCCACTCCCGAAGCCAAACCCGGTCACAGGGGTTGATTTTGATATTTTTCAACAACATAGCTCGTCAGCCCCTTGACACCCCATGCTAACGTGGTCTCAGGGATGACCCGCTGGCCAGCTTCGATCCCTTCGCCTTCAGTAGAGCGGCAGCCCCATGGCGTGGGCTGTTTCCTATGCGGGCCGCCGTTTAGGACGGCGCGTGCAAAACCGGTTTTTGACCCGATCAGCTCGAAAAATACGGGGCCTTTTACAGGCCCCGGGCGACTCAAAGAATTTATCGCCTCGGGAAACAAAAAAGGCCCGGTCCGCTCCCCCTCGGGAGCCAACCGGGCCTCTTCATACTGGGAGTAGTGTGCCTACACGATCTCCAGCCGCGCGCTCACCACCGGCTCGCCCAGATCGCGAGTCAGTTGGAACCCGGCCTTCTCCGACACTTTCTGCATCGCTGAGTTGTCCGCCAGAATGTCCGCCGTGATCACCTTCACGCCTTCCTTCCGGCCCACGTCGATCAACCGGTTCAGCAACTCCGTCCCCAAGCCCTGCTTCTGGAACTCGTCGCTCACCACGATCGAAAACTCGGCCTCCGCCGCGCGAATCCCTTGCAGCCGGCCCACGCCCACAATCTGGCGCTCGCCCGTCGCCGGGTCTGTCCGCTCCACCGCCAGCGCCATCTGCTCGGCATAGTCGATGAAGCAGATCCGCGTCAGCCGCTCGTGCCCCGTGCGCTGGTTCACGTTCAGCAGTTGCAGATACCGCTGATACACCGTCCGCTCGGAAAGCGTCTCGTGGAACTTCACCATCATCGGCTCGTCCTCGGGCCGGATCGGGCGGATCTCCACCGTCTCGCCGCCGCGCGTCGTGAACTCGCCCGCATATTGAACCGGATACCGCCGGATCGCCGGCCGCGGCAGATCGCTCTCCTTCGTGTCCGGATCGTGCAGCACCACGCGCGCATCCAACGCCACCAGCCGCTCCGGCGATGCCAGCAGCGGATTGATGTCGATCTCCTTGATCCACCGCTGCTCCACCACCAGCCGGCTGAAGCACACCAGCAACTGTTCCAGGCCCGCCAGATCCACCGGCGCCCGGCCGCGCACGCCTTTCAACGCCGTATAGATCTTCGTCTTCTCCATCATGCGCCGCGCCAGCGTGGAGTTCAGCGGAGGCAGCGCCAGTGCGCGGTCCTTGAACACCTCCACCAGTTGCCCGCCCATGCCGAAGAGCAGCACCGGCCCAAACTGCACGTCGATCGACGAGCCCAGGATCACTTCATACCCGTCCAGCTTGATGAAGGGCTGGATGTTGACTCCGTTGAAATGCTCCAGCCCGGCCTTGGCCGTGCAACTGTCGCGGATCAGCCGGAACGCGTTGCGCACCGCGTCCTCGTCCTTGAGATTCAACTGCACGCCGCCCACGTCCGTCTTGTGCGTGATGGTCAGCGAGTGCAGCTTGAGCACCACCGGGTACCCCATCGAAATCGCCGCATCCACCGCCTGATCCTCAGTCGAGGCAATCCGCGAGGGCAGCGTGGGAATCCCGTACGACGCCAGCACTTCCTTGGATTCGTACTCCGTCAGAATCGTGCGGCCCTCGGCACGCACTTTCTCGATCAGCGCCTGCGCCCGCGCCGCGTCGATGTTGTCGTCCGCCTTGCCGTAGCTCGGCGTCTCGTACAGCGACTTCAGATTCGACGCATAGCTCCACATGTAGTTGAACATGCGCGCCGCCGTATCCGGATACGGGAACGTCGGGATGCCGCACTGATTCAGGATCTGCTCGCCCGCCGCCACGTCCACGCCGCCCATCCAGCTCGCAATCACCGGCTTGTCGCCCAGCTTCGCGTAGGGCTTCAACGCCTGCGCCGTTTGCGTCGCGTCGGTCATCGCCTGCGGAGTCAGAATCACCAGCAGCCCGTCGCTGTTCGGATCCTTGGCCGCAATCTCCAGCGTCTTCGCGTAACGGTCCGCTTCGGCGTCGCCCAGCACGTCCACCGGATTGCCGTGGCTCCACGAGGGTGGCAGGAACGTATTCAACTCCGCAATGGTCGCCTCGGAGATCTCCGCCAGCTCGCCCCCGCCCAGCAGAAGCGAGTCCGCCGCCAGCACGCCCGGGCCGCCGGCGTTCGTCAGAATCGTCAACCGCGGACCCTTCGGCCGCGGCTGCTTCGCCAGCACTTCCGCCATGTAGAACAGGTCGGCGATGTTGGTCACGCGTAGCACGCCGCTGCGCTGGAACGCCATGTCCAGCACGTCATCGCTGCCCGTCATCGAGCCCGTATGCGACGCCGCCGCCTTCGAGCCAGCCGCCGTCCGCCCCGCCTTGATGATGATGATCGGCTTCGTCAACGCCACCTCGCGCGCCGCCGAAAGGAAGCTCCGCGCATCGCCCACGCTCTCCATGTACACCAGGATCGAGCGCGTCTTCGGGTCGTTGCCCAGATAGTTGATCAGGTCGCCCCAGCCCACATCGGACATCGAGCCCAGCGACATGAACGCGCTGAAGCCCACATTCTCACGCAGAGACCAGTCCAGCACCGCCGTGCACAACGCACCGCTCTGGCTCAGGAATCCGACGTTGCCGGATCTCGCCATGCCCGCTGCGAACGTCGCGTTCACGCCCGAAGGCGGAATCATCACGCCCAGGCAGTTCGGCCCGATGATCCGGATGCCCCACTTGCGCGCGTTCTCCAGCAGCTGCCGCTCCAGCTCCTTGCCCTCCGGACCGGCTTCCTTGAACCCCGCGGAGATCACAACGATAGACCGGATGCCTACCTCGCCGCACTCGTTCACCAGGTTGGGGATCAGCTTCGATGGCGTGACGATTACAGCCAGGTCCACTTCGGCCGGAATCTCCTTCACCGACTTGTATGCCTTGATGCCCAACACACTGTCGCGCTTGGGGTTAACCGGAAATACCGCGCCGCCAAACGGGGTACTGATCAGGTTCCACAACGTGGTTCGCCCCACGCTGCCGGGGTTCTCGGTCGCACCGATGACTGCGATGTTTTTAGGGGTGAAGAAGGGGTCGAGTGGATGGTCCACATGACCGAGGATGTCGTGCGTAGACTTGAGGGACTTCCCGGAGCCTGGTTTCATTTCAATTAATCCGATCCGAAATAGATGTTATAGAGCCGCCTCTTACATAATGGACCCATAAGCCGGACCGGGGCAAGATCGGGGGCCGAAGCCCCCGCTTTTCTCTACTGAAAACGCCCCTGCGTGTACGGAACACCGGCCGCATCCAAAGCCTGCTCGAACTTCTTCAAGTCGTCCAGTAGGCTCTTCAGCTTCGGCTGCTCGGCCGCGAACTCCTCGCTCGCGATCTGGTAGTTGAGCTGCTGCGTGCCCGTCGGAGCTCCTGTCATGTTGCGCGTGCCAAACGCCGCCGAGCCGATCCGCGATTGGATGCTCGATGGCGAACCGGATTCCAACCCGCGCAGCGTCTCGTCGCCCCGCAGCTTTCGCAGGATCGCCGTCAGCCGCCGGTCCAGCGCCGAGGCCTCGTCCATCAGCTTCGCCTCCGCCGGCGAGTCCAGCAGCGCGCGCTTCACCGCGCCCAGCTTTGTCTTCGCCGTGTTCGCCGCCTCCAGGCTCCCCGTCACCTGCCGCTGCAGCCGGTAGACCTTCGTCACGAATTCGCCCAGAGCCTTGCGCTCCTCCGGCTTCACCTGCGCCGCGCCGTCCGCCTCCACCGTGAAGCTCTGCTCCGCGCCCAGCGCCGTCGTCACGCCGCCCACCCGCTTCGCCAGCGAAACCTTGTACACACCCGGCTGTACGAATCCGCCGCCGCCGCCGGCCGCCGGACTCTCGTCGTCGTCGTCCTCCACCACCCGCCGCCCCCCGCCGCCCGCGCTCGCCGCCGGTCCGCGCAGATTCCAGGTCACGCGGTGGATCCCGCGCGCCGTTGGCCCCGTCAACCGCTTCACCACTTTGCCCGCCGCATCCGTCACCGTCAGCAACACCTGCGGCGCCTCTTCATCCACCTCCGCCGTGAGCTGAGTCTGCGAGGATACTCGGTGGCCTCCTTCTTCGCCGCCACGCGCTCCGCCTTCTTCGTCTTCAGCGCGTCCTTCAGCCAAAACGTGAACGTCGCGCCCACCGGCGGATTCTCGCTCATCCAAAGCTGCTCGCCCTGCGACCCGCGCGCCTTGCCCGTCTCCTGCGCAAACACCACCGCCTTCTTCACCGGGAAGATCTCCGCCGCCTTCGCAAACGTCTCCGCCTTCAATCCGCGCAGCGCCGAATAGTCGTCCAGCACGTAGAACCCGCGCCCGAACGTCGCCAGCACCAAATCGTTCTCCCGCTCCTGGATCGCCAGATCCAGCACCGCGATCACCGGCAGATTGGTCTTCAACCGGATCCACTTCTTCCCGCCATTCAGAGTGACGTGCAGGCCAAACTCCGTCCCGCAGAACAGCAGCTCCGGGTTCATCGGATCCTCCGCCAGCGCCAGCGCCGGCCCGTTCGCCGGCAGGTCCCCGCTCACGGAGCTCCACGTCGCGCCCTTGTCCGTGGACTTCAGCACATACGGCTTGTAGTCCGAGTTCTGGTGATTGTCAAAAAGCGCGTACACCGTGTTCGCATCGTGCCGCGACGCATACACGCGCTGCACATACACGCCCGTCATGCCGCCCGCCACCTCCGGAAGCCCGGCGAACTTCTCGATCTTCCGCCACGCCTTGCCGCCGTCCTCCGTCACCTGGATCAGGCCATCATCGGTGCCCACATAGATCAGCCCTTCCTTCTTGCGCGATTCGCTCACCGCCGTGATGTTGCCGTACGTCGAGGTGGACGCATGCTTCAGCAAAGCCTCCGGCGGCCAGATCTTGCCCATCACCGGCAGTTTGTTGCGATCCACCTGCCGCGTCAGATCCGGCGAGATCGCGGTCCACGAACTGCCGCGGTCATCGGAGCGGTGCAGCCGGCTGCTGCCCAGATAGAGCCGCGTATGCGAGTGCGGGCTGATGAGAAACGGAGTCTCCCAGTTGAAGCGCAACGCCGCCTCGCCCTTGCCCTCCACCGGACGGATGCTCACGCGCTCGGCCGTCTTGCGATTGAGCCGCACAATGCCGCCGTACTGCGATTCGCCATACACAATGTCCGGATCAGTCGGATCGATCCGCGAAACAAAACCGTCGCCGCCCGTCACGATGAACCAGTCCGCGTTCGTCGCGCCCTGCGTACCCCGCGTGCGCGAAGGCCCGCCCAGCGTGCTGTTGTCCTGCGTGCCACCGTACACGTTGTAGATCGGCGACGCGTTGTCCACCTCCACGTTGTAAAACTGCGAGATGTTCAGGTTCGTCATGTGCCGCCACAGCCGGCCGCGATCCCACGATTCGTAAACGCCGCCATCGGATCCGTTCAGGATGTGGTCAGAGTCCGCCGGATCAATCCAGTAGCTGTGATTGTCCACGTGCTTTGATCGTTCGCCCACGGTGCGCCACGTGCGCCCGCCGTCGTCGGAGACGCGCACCATCACGTCCATCAGATACACGCGGTCCGCCACGTTGGGGTCCGGCACGATGTTCAGGTAGTACATCGGCAAGCCCGCGTAGCCGTCGCGCTTCTCCCAGCTCTCGCCCGAATCGGTCGAGCGGAACACGCCGCCGCCGCCCTCGGCCGCCTCCACCCGCGCATACACCAAGCCCTTCTTCGCCGGCGAGAACGCGAGCCCGATGCGGCCCAACTCGCCACTCGTAACGCGCACCTTCTTGAACGTCGCGCCCGCGTCGGTGGATTTGTACAACGCCGATTCCGGCCCGCCGTGAATCAACGTCCACACGTGCCGCCGCCGCTGATGCGCGGAGGCCAGCACGATATCCGGATTCGCCGGATCTACAGCCACGTCGCCCACACCGGTATGCTCACTGATTTCGAGAATCTTCTTCCAGGTCTTGCCGCCGTCGATGGTCTTGTACAACCCGCGGTCGCCGCCTGGCCCCCACAGCGGACCATACGCCGCCACATACACAACGTTGGAATCGCGCGGATCAATCACGATGCGCCCGATATGTTCGCTGGCTTTCAATCCCACATTGCGCCACGTCTTCCCGCCGTCGTCCGAGCGGTACACGCCATCGCCATAACTCACCGAGCGCTGATTGTTCGATTCGCCGCTGCCCACCCAAACCGTGTTTGGATTCTTCGGGTCCAGCGCGATCGCGCCCACCGAATACGAGCCCTCGTTTTGAAACACGGCCGTCCACGTGATGCCGGCATTGGTGGTCTTCCACACTCCGCCCGAAGCTGCGGCAACATACCAGGTCGCCTTCTGCTCGGGATGCACCGCGATGGCGATCACACGCCCCGACATCAGCGCCGGCCCGATGGAGCGCAGGCGGAATCCACTGAATGTGGATGCCTGCCAGGGATCATCTGATTTCGCGGCGGCGGCCGGGGGTTGCGCCGGCTGGGCAAAAAGTGAAAAGCTCAGGGCGAGAATAGGGATGAGGATGCGCATGGTGGTATCGCCGCCAGTGTATCGCAGCAGTACGATAAAGGGACTGGAAGTTGCCATGAGCGAAATTCAATACCGTAGCCGCCGCGCCGTTTCTCTGGAAAACGAGCACCTCGAAATCATCGTCACCGTGGAGGGCGGCCACATCGCCGCTATCCGTGACAAGAAGTCCGGAGTCAATCCGCTCTGGTCGCCGCCCTGGGCCTCCATCGAGCCTTCCTCCTACGATCCCGCCAGGCACCCCGAATATGGCCTCAACTCGGAGAGCAAGCTGCTCTCCGGCATCCTCGGCCACAACCTCTGCCTCGATCTCTTCGGCGGCCCGTCCGATGCCGAAGCCGCCGCCGGCATGTCCGTGCACGGCGAGGCCTCGGTAGCGAAGTACGATATCTCCGTCGCCGGCGATACACTCACCCAGCGCTGCGTGCTCACTCACGCGCAACTCGGCTTTGAGCGCAAGATCCGTCTTGCCGCCGGCTCACGCCGCGCCGAAATCACAGAGACCGTCGAGAACCTCGGCTCCTGGGATCGCGCCGCCGCCTGGACCCAGCACGTCACGCTCGGCCCGCCTTTCCTCGAGCGCGGCAAGACCGCCTTCCGCGCCTCTGCCACCAAGTCGAAAACCATGGAGTCGGATTTCAGCGACGGCAAGGGCTACATGAAAATCAACACGGAGTTCACCTGGCCCATGGTGCCCCGCGAAGACGGCTCTCACGAAGACATGCAGCTCTTCACCAGCCGCGAAGTCTCCGGCGCTTTCTCCACGCATCTGATGGATCCCTCGCGCGAGAAGGCATTCTTCACGGCCTGGAGCCCGACCTCCAAGCTCGCGCTCACCTATGCGTGGAAACAGACGGACTTCCCGTGGCTCGGCATCTGGGAAGAAAACCACGGCCGCATGACCCCGCCGTGGCGCGGCCAGACTCTCACCCGCGGAATGGAATTCGGCGCGTCCCCGTTCCCGGAGCCGCGCCGAAAGATGATCGATCGGGGCCACCTCTTCGGAGTCCCCGGCTACCGCTGGATTCCCGCCCGCGAGCGCGTCACCGTGCAGTATTGGGCCGCGCTGGAACCGGCCGAATCCATTGACCAGGCTGCCCCCGGTAACTAATTCTTGGACGAGGTCCGCGGACCGGCTGATTTGGAGGTCGTCGGCGCAGAGGCTGCCGGCGCTTCCATCGGCGCGCTCTTCACCAGGTTCAGCGCCTTGCGCACCTCGGTGTCCAGCTTGTCCAACGTCTCCGGATGCTCGCGGAGGAACACCTTCACGTTCTCTCGGCCCTGCCCGATCCGCTCGCCGCCGTAGCTATACCAGGAGCCGCTCTTCTCCACCATGTTGTGTTCCACGCCCACGTCCAGCAGATCGCCCACCAGGCTGACGCCCTCGCCGTACATGATGTCGAACTCGGCCTCGCGGAACGGCGGCGCCAGCTTGTTCTTCACCACCTTGACCTTCGTGCGGTTGCCGGTCACCGTCTCGCCGTCCTTGATGGCCGCGATGCGCCGGATGTCCAGCCTCATGCTGGAGTAGAACTTCAGCGCGCGCCCGCCCGTCGTGGTCTCCGGGTTGCCGAACATCACGCCGATCTTCTCGCGGATCTGGTTGATGAAGATCAGACAGGTATTTGACTTTGAGACCGTGCCGGTGAGCTTGCGCATCGCCTGCGACATCAGCCGCGCGTGCACGCCCACAAATGAATCGCCCATCTCGCCGTCCAGCTCAGCCTTCGGCACCAGCGCCGCCACTGAGTCCACCACCACGATGTCGATCGCGTTGGAGCTGATCAGTGACGACGTGATCTCCAGCGCCTGCTCGGCATAGTCCGGCTGCGACACCAGCAGATTGTCCACGTCTACACCCAGCTTCCGCGCATAGGTCGGATCCAGCGCGTGCTCCACGTCGATGAAGGCAGCCATGCCGCCGGCCTTCTGCGCCTGCGCCAGCGCCTGCAACGCGATGGTCGTCTTGCCCGATGACTCCGGCCCGAAGACCTCAATGATGCGCCCGCGCGGGAAGCCGCCCACACCCATCGCATAGTCCATCGAAACCGATCCGCTCGAAATCACGCTGACCGGCACAATCGCATCGTGCGAGCCGAGACGCTGGATCGTCCCCTTCCCAAACTGCTTCTCCAGGTTGCCGAGCGTGACGCTCAGTAGCCGCGCTTTTTCTTTATCGTCCAGGGCCATCGATGAACTCCTCGCGTCCGCATAGTGAAAACATTTACAGTATAGCAGCACATGTCAAGCTGCACGCCTATTCAGTTTACTAGTGCGGCGGCGGACGCGAGAATCTCCGGTTTTCTTACTCGGCCGGCGGCGGCGCGGCTGGCGCCGGGGCTGGCTTGTTGGGGCCGGCGCCCATCATCGACGCCATCCCCATCATGCCGCCCAGTCCCATGGTCTCCACGGCCGAGGAGGGCACAATCACCATCGAGCCCTTTTCCTTGATGGCCTCATAGAGCATGTTCATGGCGCGCAAATGCAAGGCCACCGGATTGTCGCGGTACATCTCCGCGGCCTGTGCGAACTTCTCCGAGATCTCCGTCTCGGCCGTGCTGAGAATGATGCGCGCGTGCCGTTCCCGCTGCGCCTGCGCCTCGCGCGACATTGCGTCTTCCAGACCCTGCGGGATCTGCACGTCGCGGATCTCCACGCTTTGCACCGTCACGCCCCACGGGTTGGTCTTCTCGTCCAGGATCTTCTGCAGTTCATGGCCAAGCGACTCGCGGTCCGTCAGCATCTCCGTCAACAGGTGCCGCCCGATGGTTTCGCGCAGCGCCGTCTGGGCGCTCATGGAGATGGCCTCGGAGAAGTTCTGCACTTCCAGGATGCTCTTCTCTGCATTCCACACCACCCAGAAGACGATGGCGTCCACGAACACCGGCACGGCGTCGCGCGTCAAAGTGGACTCCGCCTTCACGTCGGTCACGCGGATGCGCTGATCCACAAAGTCGCTCACCGTGTCGATGACCGGAACAATCAGGAAGACCCCCGGCCCCATCAACCCGCGATACCGCCCCAGGCGCAGCACCGCCGCCCGCTCCCATTGTTGGGCCACCTTGATGGCAAACAGCAGATACACACCGGCCACTGCTGCGATGATCACCGGCCACGGATTCCGGAGCAGCGCCGCCAAAGCCACGCCGGCCAACATGCAGACCGCCATGGCCGCGGCGCCAACTGCGCTGACTACCTGCCCGCGCACGGCCACAAAACCGCTAGTCGCTTGAGTCGTCAAACCCCTCGTGAACATAGCTCATTACTCCTGAAAGAAAGCTCAACGGAATGTCTTCCACCATCGCCACAACAACGGCGCGCCGCTCCATCAACTCCATCGCGCACACGCTGATCGCCATCCACGCCAACACCACCAACAACCCGCTCCGGATTGTGCCCGGCATTCTCTCTACCTCCGGCGGCCGTCGCCGGCCACCATCTCGCTCAAACGGTCCGAAAGTTCGCGCACCGAGAATCCCTCGGCGCCGGCCTTCGACGCGCAATCGGCAGCCAGGCGGCTGAGCCGCGCCTGCCGCTGCGCGTCATCTTCCTTCACGCCCTTCAACGTCACAAACGTGCCCAACCCCTGCTGTGTGGTCAGCGAGCCCCGGATCTCCAATTCGCGATAGGCGCGCATCACCGTGTTCGGATTGATAGCCAGATCCACCGCCACCTGCCGCACCGTCGGCAGTTGCCCGCCGCCTTGCAGCGTGCCCGCTGAAATCGCCAGCAGCACCTGATCGATGAGCTGCCGATAGACCGGGACGCCCGTGGAGTTGTCCAGCCGGAATCGAAATGGCTCCATCTTCGTCATCTACTTCACTAGTGTACTAGTGTTATAATACAAGTCAAGAGAAATCTTTCGGCGTCATAATGGTGTTCTATGCCCGACGATCTCAGCTTCACCCCCCGCGCCGTGCCGCGCGTGGAGACCGCCTACCGCCGCATCGTGACCCCCTTTCCCGTTCCGGAGTCTCTGCCCATTCTGCAGAAGCTCCATCAATACGAGCTCCGCGCGATGGCTGGGCAGCCGCCGGTGGTGTGGGACCGGGCGGAGGGCTTCCAGGTGTGGGACGCGTGGGGCAACCAGTGGCTGGATTGGTCTTCCGGCGTGCTGATCACCAACGCGGGCCATGGCCGCCAGGAGATCGCCGATGCCATCACGGCGCAAGCGCAGAGCCATCTGCTGACCACTTACTGCTTTCCTTCCGCCATCCGCGCGGAACTATGCGAGCGCCTGG
Source organism: Bryobacterales bacterium (assembly GCA_016721425.1). Taxonomy (GTDB): domain Bacteria; phylum Acidobacteriota; class Terriglobia; order Bryobacterales; family Bryobacteraceae; genus Paludibaculum. The sequence continues at coordinate 21,223 of JADKID010000011.1, forward strand.
TCTCGCTGATGCCGGAGCCGTTGAAAAAGATCTTTCTACTGACCACCGGATCGGAGACGGTGGAGTTTGCGGTGAAGGTGGCGCGTACGCACGGCCTGGCCGCGGGCGGGCGGCAGAAGAACGTGATTGTGTCATTTGAAAAAGCGTTTCACGGGCGGACTCTCGGCTCACAGCAGGCGGGCGGCATTCCGGCGCTGAAGGAGTGGATCGGCCATCTCGATCCGGGCTTCATCCAGGTCCCGTTCCCCGATGGCTATTGGACGGAAGACACGAGCTTCGAGCTCTTCACCCGCACGCTGGCGGAGCGCGGTGTGGCGCCCAGCCAGGTGTGCGGCGTGATTATGGAAACCTACCAGGGTGGCACGGCCGCGTTTGCGCCGCCGGCGTACATCCAGACACTGCGCAGTTGGTGCGACGGCCAGAAGGCGCTGCTGATCTTCGACGAGGTGCAGGCCGGCTTTGGCCGCACCGGCACCATGTGGGGCTTTGAACATTACGACACGCTGCCGGATCTCACCACATGGGGCAAGGGCATCTCCAGCTCACTGCCCATCGCCGCCGTGGTGGGCCGTCCGGAGTTGATGGACTTGCACGCCCCGGGCAGCGCCTCCTCCACGCACACAGGCAATCCTGTGTGCTGCGCCGCCGCGCTGGCCAACGTGAACCTGATTGTGAACGAGGGGCTGGTGGAAAATTCCGCGCGCATGGGGCGCTTCCTGATGACCGAACTGCACGCGCTGAAGGCCCGTTTCCCACAGATCGGCTTTGTCACCGGCAAGGGCCTGGTAGCCGGAGTGGCATGCGTCCTGCCGGGCCACAAGCAACCCGATACGGAGCTGGCCAAGGCCGTGGTGACGCGCTGCGTCGAAAAGGGTCTGTTGATGTTCAATCCGGTGGGACCTGCCGGATGCACGGTGAAGATCTGCCCGCCGCTCACGATCACGGAAGACGCTCTGCGCGAAGGCTGCGCTGTGCTGGCCGAGGCCTTCACGGAAATCACCGCCGGCAACTGAGGAACATATCCGATGCAAGTCACACTCATCGGCGGCGGGATGATCGCGCACGATCAGATTCTGCCCACGCTCTTTCACATGCAACGCCTGGGCCGCATCGGCGAGCTTCAGGTTTGCGACCGCCGCCCGGAGAGTCTGGAGCGGCTGGCGGCGGCGCCGAATCTGGTGCGCGCCTTCCCGGGCCAGAGCTTTGTCCCGCGGACGGAACCATTTGCAGACGTCATCGGCGCGCTGCCGGCGGAGCAACTGGTGGTGGTGGCTGTGCCGGATGCCGCGCACTACGACGTGGTGATGACTGCGCTGCGGCACCAGCAACACGTCCTTTGCGTGAAGCCGCTGGTGCTGACCGTCGCCCAATCCCTCGACATTGAAAAGGAAGCCGGCGCCCGCGGTCTGATGGTGGGCATCGAGTATCACAAGCGTTTTGACGACCGCTCTTTGATGGCGCGCCGCCGCTACCAATCCGGGCTGTTCGGCGAATTCAAGCTGGGCACGGCCTGCCTGCTGGAGAAGTGGTACTACCGCTACTCCAATTTCCAGAACTGGTTCACCTGCGATGCCTCGGACGCCTTCACCTACATCGGCTGCCACTATGTGGATCTGGTGGCCTTCATCACGGGCCTCACTCCGGCGGCCATCAGCGTGTACGGAATCAGGGACAAGTTTCCAAACGGCAACGAAGGCTGGCTGTGGACTGATGCGCGCGTGATCTGGAACAACGGCGCGTGCCTCAACGTCCAGAACGCACTGGGCTTTCCCGACGCCGGTCCGGGCAGCAACACACAGAGCCTCACCATGTATTGTTCCAACGGGCAGGTGGGCGCCTGGCTGAATCACTCCGATGACTACCGCGGGCTGCAATACTGCTACACGGAGAATCCCGGCGGCGATGGCGCCACCACGTACAGCGAACCCTCACCCGACTATTTCCAATACCAGGATCTGGGCGGGCCGGGCCTGACGCCGGTGGGCTACGGCTACCGCTCGGTGGCCTACATTGCCGAGCGCGCGCTGGAGTTGCAGGGGTTGGCCAAAGACGCCCGCACCGCGCTGCTAAACCAGTGGGATGCGGCCGGCGTGATGGCCACGCCGGTAAACTCGCGCTACAACGAAGCCGTGGTGGAAGGTGCGCGGAAATCCATCCAACAGGACGGCGCGCTGATCCGCCTTTAACGAAACGTGCTACAACTGAACCCTATGAAGCTCTTTCGCCTGCTCGCCATCGCCGCGCTGACGCTCTCGCTCAGCTTCGCGGCGCCTCCCAAGAAAGAAGACGCCAAGCCCGCCGCGGCAGCCAAAGCCGCTGACCTGCTCGACATCAACACGGCCTCCGTTGACGCGCTCAAGGCGCTGCCCGGCATTGGCGCCGCCTATTCGGACAAGATCGTGAAGGGCCGCCCGTACAAGGCCAAGAACGAACTGGTGCAGAAGAACATCGTGCCGCAGGCCACCTACGACAAGATCAAGGACATGATCATCGCGAAACAGAAGTAGGCTCGCCTGCTGCCTGCCTTCTACTCCTTGTCTTTGGCGATCGGCGCGTAGACAGCCTGCACGGCCCGGCGGTAATCCTCCGGGCTGAGCAGGATCTGCACGCCGCGCACGCCGGCCGAGATGGAAATGCGATCGAAGAGTTGCGCGAACTCGTCGAGGTAGACAGGATACTCGCGCTTGCACGCCAGCGCGGTGACGCCGCCGCGAATGTAGCCGGTGAGCGGCTGCACCTCTTTCAACGGAACTGTATCCACCTTCCGGTTCCCCGACACCTTCGCCAGAGCCTTCAAGTCCAATGCCCCGTTGCCGCCTATGACGGCGAGACAGACGCCGTTCTGATCCCCGCGGGCCACCAGTGTCTTGAAAGTCTGTTCCAGGGGAAAGCCGATTTTGGCGGCCACGGTTTCAGCCGAGAGGTCCTCCGGATCCACCTCGTACTCGCGCAATTCAAATGGGATGCCAAGTGATTCCAGCAGGCGCACGGCATTTGTCTTCGACACAGCCATAAAAATGATGGTACACAGAGTAGAAGTTATGCGGATACGCAAGGCCGTAATCACCGCGGCGGCGCCGGCCCAGCGCCGCCTGCCGCTGCAGAACCTGATCAACCGCGACGGGGTGGAGCGGAGCGTGATCGGCATTTTGATCGACGAGATCGTGCGGGCGCGGGTGGAGGAGATCTGCGTGGTCATTTGTCCGGGCGACGCCGCGCTCTATACGTCCGTGCTCGGCGACCAGGCCGCGCGCGTCACCTTTGTGGAGCAGCGGGAGCCGCGGGGCTACGGCCACGCCATTCACTGCGCCGAGCCGTTCACGGCCGGCGAACCGTTTCTCCATCTGGTGAGCGATCACCTTTATGTCGGACCGGCCGGGGCGGGCTGCGCTACCCAGTTGATTGAGGCCGCCGAGGCGGAGAACTGCTCCATCTCCGCCGTGCAGGCAACGCGCGAAGGGCAACTCACCAGCTTTGGCGCGGTGGGCGGGCAGCGTGTTTCGGCGGCGGGCTCACTCTACAAGATCGACACGGTTCTGGAGAAGCCCACGCCCACGGAGGCGGAGCAGAAGATCATCGTGCCGGGCCTGCGTGCCGGGCACTATCTCTGCTTTTTCGGCATGCACGTGCTGACTCCAGGCTTGCAGGTGATCCTGGGCGAACTGCTGGCCGCGGACCCGAATGCTCGCGTGACCCTCTCCGCCGCCCTCGCAGAGCTGGCCAACCGGGAGCGCTATCTGGCGTTGCAGATGACAGACCGCCGGTATGATCTGGGCGCCCGCTACGGCCTGTTGAACGCGCAACTGGCCGTCGCTCTGAGCGGGAAAGACCGTGGGGAGATTCTATCGAGCATCGTGGAACTGCTCGCCGTGCGGGAGCCGGCAGAGGCCGGTCACGCGCAATGAGCAGGCTGCGGGAGATCATCACCTCGACCGATGCTGAGCTCCGCAATCAGCCGCTGGAGCGTTTCTGCGCCTCGGCCGGGACACAGGCCCTGCTGGCCGAATGCGAGGCCCTGGAGGCCCTGCGGAGGGCCAGCGGGAGCCTCTATGAGCGGGTACGCGCCCTCTTCTTCCTCTCGGCGATTCACCGCTTTCATCTACCCGGCAAGCCGGGCGTGGCCGCGGAAGGGAGGGTCCCGTTCGCCGGCTACCATCATCTGCTGCAAAGGCGCTTCGAAGAGGCCATCCGCTCGTTCCACGAGGCCCAGCAGAGCCAGGGTCCCAGCGATGCGGTCTCCAGCGCTCTGGCCGCGGCTTACAAGGGGCTGGCCTTTCAGACCCTGGCGGACCAGGTGCGCCGCAGCGTACGCAGCGTGCGCGGCAACCAGTGGATGTTCCGCACCGGGCACCCGGCCGACGATCCGTTGCGGCTGCGGCCGGAGCTGTTGCGGCGCGATCCGGAATCCGGCCTCTACCCGCTGCTCTCTGAAGCGACGCCGGTGCGGATGGATCTCTCGCACAGCGGGTGGAGCGACATCTTCTTTCTCGGAATGGACTATCCGGAGGGGGCGCGGGTACTGAACATCTCCATTGACCTGGCCGTGCGCGGGCTGGCGCAAAGCGAGCCGCGGCCGCCGGTAGAGGCGTGCCTGCGGGTGATTGACGAACCGGTGCTGCGGCTGACCAGCGTGGACCTGGGCGCTACGGCGGATATCACCACGCTGGCCGAGGTCTTTGATTTCGCGCGGGATTACCTGGGCCTGTTGAAGGCGGCCATCATCGCCGCGGGCCTTGTGCCGGCGGGCCTGGAAGGCTCCGGCCAATCGCTAGCAGAGCTATTGCTGGTGATCACCGGGCTGCCGGGCCATGGGCTGGAGATCACCAGCAAGGTGAACGACATTCCGAAGGGTTCGCGGCTGGCAGTATCGACGAACCTGCTGGCCAGCCTGATCTCGGTGTGCATGCGCGCGACGGGGCAGATCCGCTGGCTCACCGGAGGGCTGGAGGAGAGTGACCGGCGGCAGGTGGCGGCGCGGGCGATTCTCGGCGAGTGGCTGGGGGGCAGCGGCGGCGGCTGGCAGGATTCGGGCGGAGTGTGGCCGGGCATCAAGCTGATTGAGGGCGTGGCGGCGCAAGAGGGCGATGTGGAGCACGGCATCAGCCGCGGGTGCCTGCTGCCGCGGCACCGCGTCTTTCCGCTGGACGAGGTGACGGCGGAGACGCGGCGCAAGCTGCAGGAATCGCTGGTGCTGGTACATGGCGGGATGGCGCAGGACGTGGGCCCCATTCTGGAGATGGTCACTGAGAAGTACCTGTTGCGGTGCGAGGCAGAGTGGCAGGGCCGCCAACAGGCCATTGCTCTGCTGGACGAGATCATCGCGTGCCTGCGCACCGGCGACATTCGCGGCATTGGCGAGCGGACGCAGCGCAACTTCGACGGGCCCATCCAAACCATCATTCCGTGGGCGGCCAACCACTACACGCGGCGGCTGATCGAGCGGGCGCGGGAGGAGTTTGGCGAGCAGTTCTGGGGATTCTGGATGCTGGGCGGCATGGCGGGCGGCGGCATGGGATTCCTGTTCGCACCAGAAGTGAAAGCCGCCGCGCAGGAGCGAATGGCTGTGATCATGCGCGAGGTGAAGCGCACGATGGACCGCGCCGTGCCTTTCGCCATGGAGCCAGTAGTTTACGACTTCGAGATCAATGAGCGCGGGACGTGGGCCACTCTGGCAACCGGCGCGGCGGCTCTGCTGCCCGCCAGCTACTACACGCTGCGGCTGCCGGAGATGTTGCGGCGCGATACGCGCACACTGACGCCGGCGCAACGCGGCGAGCTGGAGACGTTTGGCGCGGCGTGCCGTCAGGACCCGGCGCTGGCCGGCATGGTCCAGACGGTGTTTGATCGTATGCTGCCTACCGACGAGGCAAAGGCGGGGGGCGGCGCGCGCAGCCTGGAAGCGTTGTTGCGGGAGTTCGGATTTGACCGCGTGCAGCATGAGAAGATCCGCGCTGATCTGCGCAGCGGCCGGATTGGTCTGGCGCAAAACCGCCTTGCCGTCAGCAGCACCATCGAAGATGTGTCGCGGGAGGAAGTGACGGATACGCGCGGCGGGCTGGCGCCGCGTCTCCGCGAGCTGGGCGAGGATGCGCTGCGCGCCGGGGCGGTGGCCGTGGTGTCGCTGGCGGGCGGGGTGGGCAGCCGCTGGACTCGCGGTGCGGGCGTAGTAAAAGCGTTGAATCCCTTCGCGCAGTTCGGCGGGCGACATCGCAACTTCGTCGAAGTCCATCTGGCGAAATCGCGGCGCAGCGGCAAGATCAGCGGGCGCGCCGTGCCCCACGTCTTGACGACGAGCTACATGACGAATTCGCCAATGGTGGACTACCTGGCCGCCAGCGGAAACTACGGCTACGACGGGCCGCTTTACGTTTCGCCGGGCCGCATTGTGGGGCTGCGGCTGGTGCCCATGGCGCGCGATCTGCGTTTCGCGTGGGAAGAGATGCCGCAGCAGGTGCTGGATGTGCAGAAGCAGAAGATGCGGGAGAGCCTGCACGCGGCGCTGATCCAATGGGCGGTGAGTGCGGGCGAGGGCTCGGACTACACGGACAATCTGCCGGAGCAGTGTCTCCACCCGGTGGGGCACTGGTACGAAATTCCCAATCTGCTGCGCAACGGGACACTGGCTCGGGTGCTGGACGAGAACCCGGGCGTGCGGCATCTGCTGCTGCACAACATCGATACGCTGGGTGCGTCGCTGGCGCCGGAGTTGCTGGGGCTGCACATCGATTCCGGGGCGGCCATCACCACGGAAGTGATCGCGCGCGAGGTGGAGGATCGCGGCGGCGGGCTGGCGCGAATCAATGGCAACGTGCGGCTGATTGAGGGCATGGCCTTGCCGGATGAGCGGATCGAATTCGCGCTCTCCTACTACAACAGCAACACGATGTGGATCGACGTGGCGCGGATGCTGGCGGCCTTTGGTCTCACGCGCGAGGATCTGGGCAACGCGGAGAAAACTACGGCGGCCATCCGGCACATGGCTGGGCGGATGCCGACGTACGTGACGCTCAAGGACGTGAAGAAGCGGTGGGGCAAGGGGCAGGAGGATATCTTCCCCGTGATGCAGTTTGAGAAACTGTGGGGCGATATGACGGCGCTGCCGGATCTGGCGTGCGCGTATGCCGTTGTGCCGCGGATGCGCGGGCAGCAGTTGAAGGACGTGGCGCAGTTCGATGGGTGGCTGCGGGACGGCTCGGCCGCCTACGTGGATGCTTTGTGTGATTGGTAGCCCGGCTTGCGCAGCCACACATAGCAGTGGTTGCCGAGGCGCGCGCCGCGGCCGGTGTTGATGAGCCAGGTATCGAGATAGCGCAGCGGCCAGAGCAGCAGGCTCAGAGTGCCGTGAGCCACCACGCGCCACCAGCGCCAGGGCAGCAGCATCTTGGCGAACTCGATGGTGAAGAGAATCCAGGTGGCCGCCGGGCCGGTACGCCAGCCGGACTTCACCACGGCGAGTCCGCCGGCCATCACGGCCAGCCCGTCGGGGGTGAAGCGCCGGAAGTCCTTGGGGTATTCGTGAAAGGGATGGCAGAAGGGCGTGACGATGTGGGCGAAGCCGCCGGGGGCGAGCACGCGCTCGATCTCGCGCATGACGCGCTCGGGGTGGGCGACGTGCTCCAGCACGGCATCACATTCCACGCGTTGGAAGACGTCGTCGTCAAAGGGCAACTCGTGGGCATCGGCCTGAATGTCCACGCCCGGCATGGCGAAGAGATCCAGGTTGACGTAGCCGGGGACGTGGCGGCGCGCGCCGCCGATGTAGAGGTTCCAGCGCCCGAGAGGCGCATCGATGTTGAGTTCGTCAGGGTGATGGAGATAGGGATCCGGCAGCCTCAACGAAGCTGCCCCGTGATCTCTTTGGCGCGCTCGTACAACATGCCGGTCTCGCTGCCGCAGCCGACAAACAGCATGCCCATCTCTTTCCAGCGCTGGGCCAGCGGCACGTTGCGGGCCTGCGCGCCGGGGACGACGCCGTGGGCGAGGCAGCTCTCGACGATCTTCTCGACGGTGGCCAGCATCTTGGGATGCTCAAACTCGCCGGGCACGCCGAGGCTGATGGAGAGATCCACGGGCCCGATCATGACGGTGTCCACACCGGCGACGGAGAGCAACTCCTCGCGGGCTTCGAAGGCTTTGACGGTTTCGATCTGGAGCACCACCATGGTCTCGCGGTTCATGTGCTCCATGATCTGAGGGATGCTGGCCGGCTCGAAATCGACGTGCAGCGGAGTGAGGCCCATGCCGCGGATGCCGACGGGCGGATACTTGGTCCAACTGACGGCCTTCTCCAGCAGTTCCGGGTCTTCCACGCGGGGGAAGATCACGCCCTCTGCGCCGCAATCGAGGGCGCGGGCGATGAGCGCGTATTGAAGATCCGCCACGCGGACGATGGGGCTGAGCCCGACCTTGACGGCGATGCGGCAGAGATCCTGCAGCGTCTCCTGATCAAAGCCGCCGTGCTCGGTATCGAGAAACGCCCAATCGAAGCCGGCGGAGGCGAGGATGCGAACGACGTCCTGCGAGCGCAACTGCGCGAAACCCGTACCCAACTGCACGCGGCCCTCGCGCAGGGCCTTTTTCACTTGGTTGATTTTCATATCGTCATCAAGAGGTGGTCCGGACAACCACGCTGCACATTCTCGTACAGCGTATCAATGAGATCGAAGCCGTGCTTGGCGAGGAACGGGAGGATGGAGAAGAGCCGCTCCTGGAGGTGTTTTTCGGGAAACACCAGATTGCTGAGGTGGGCCGCGCCATCGTTGACGCGCGTATCGCGCCGTAGCGCTTCACGCCCGGCTTTGCGGCGGTTTTTCTCGATCTGATAGAGAATCTTGGCGCGGCTCTTGTTGAGCGCCTCGCCGAGCGTGGGATCGAACTGGCGCAGCTCGCCCTGCAGGCGATCGAGGGAATTGCGCACCTCGCCGAGGACGTCCTGGAACGTGATCTCGAGCGAATCCGGAATCAGCCGGGCGGAGATGCGCTCGCGCAGCAACTGATCACCGTGGAAACAATCCGTCAGCGTCACGTTGTAGTGATCCATGAGCGAGTGGGCGCGCTCATCGAGCAGGGTGAAGCCGCTGCGCGGCACGGCCACGGGCATGCGGCCGAGAAGAGCGCGGTAGAGCACCTGGGATTGGGCGAGGTAGGCGAGCTCCGCCGGTCCGCCGATGTAGGCGGCAGTGGGCAGGAGATAATCCTGCATCACGGGGCGCAGGAGCGCGTTGGGCGAGAGGTGCGCCGGATTGTCCGGGCCGGGTTCGTCGCGGGCGATGCGGGTGCGCAGGCCGTTTTCGAGTTTGAAAAAGAGCGCGGCCTGATCGTCCACCAGCACCTGCGCGTGGTAGCCGGCCTTCTCCAGTTCCTTGCCGCGCGCGCGGAGCTCGCCGGCCAGCTCCTCGCGGCGTTCAAAGGCGGCGTGCAGCATGGGCGCGGCCAGCTCGCGGATGGCGGGCTCCAGCGGATCGAAAAAGATCAGGCCGTAGCCGGCCATCAGCCGCGAGAGCAGGGTCTGGAAGGCTTGGCCGTAGGTGCGTCCGGGGCGGTAACACTCCTCCACCAGCTCCATCACCTCGTCGGAATAGAGGTGGCCCTGGAGGCTCGAGCGCAAGCCATCGAGCGGCGAATCGACGATCTCGATGCTGCCCACCGGCTGGCCAGCGCGGCCCTTGCCCTGGCCGTTCAGGCGTACGGCGTGCTGGCCGGAGTTGAACACCCAGGCGTGGTTGATCTCGTCGAAATCGTGATCTTCGGTGGCCAGCCAGAAGACGGGCACGGCGCGCACGCCGCTGTCGCTCAACTGGCGGGCGAGCTTGGCGGCTGTGAGCGCCTTGTAGATCGTATAGGCCGGACCGGAGAAGAGGCCCACCTGCTGGCCGGTGACGATGGCCACGGTGTCCGGCAGCTCCAGTTGCGCCAGCGCGGCGGTCTCACCGTTGGTTTTGCGCAGCGCTGCCGCCAGAAGTTGGCGCCGCTCGTCAGGCAGATGGCGCAAGGCCGCAAAGGCCGCCTGGCGCATGGATTCCGGGTCGTGCGGGTCGTGCTGGTAGAAGCGCGCGACGCGATCGAAGCGGTAGAGATAATCGGCGAAGAGCGCGCTCGTGCCCGGCAACTCAGTGTGTGGAATACAGATGCTTCTCATGCGGCTCACCCATCAGGCTAACAGACCTCCCGGCCCCGGCGACCGTTACACTAGTAGATGATGCTCACCGACCAGGAATTCCAGCAAAGATCAGACGAATCGTTGGAAGCGCTTTATTCCCGGCTCGCCGACGCCAGCGAGGACTACGATTTCGACGTGGAGATGAATAACGGCGCGCTCACGGTGGAGTTTGAAGAGCCGCGGGAGCGCTTTGTGGTGAGCCCGAATTCGCCCGTCAAACAGATCTGGGTTTCGGCGCACGTGCAGAGCTTCAAGTTCGATTGGAAGCCGGAGGCCGGCGCGTTTGTGCTGGCGGATTCCGGCAAGACGCTGGAGCAGCTGATGGTGGAGGCGATCCAAAAACGTCTCCCCGACTTCGCAATCTAGTGCCAGGCGCGTACATTTCGTGGCCGTTTTGCGCGCAGAAATGCACCTACTGCAACTTCGCCTCCGGCGTGTTTCCGCGCGAGCTGGAGCAGCGGTATCTGGAGCGGTTGCTGACGGAGCTGCGCGGCACCGAGTGGCCGTGGACTCCGGAGACCGTCTATCTGGGCGGGGGCACGCCGGCGTCGATGGAGCCGGAGCAACTGGCGGCGGTGCTGGCGCAGATCCCCGGCCGGCCCTGGCGGGAAGCCACGCTGGAAGCTGCGCCGGGCGCGATTACGCGCGAGCAGGCGCGGGCGTGGCGCGCGGCGGGGGGCAATCGCGTGAGCCTGGGTGTGCAGTCTTTCGTGGATGCGGAACTGCGGCGCACGGGGCGGAAGCACAACGCAGCCGCAGTGGCCGCCGACGTGGCGTTGCTGCGCGGCGAGGGGATCACGGAGATCAACATCGATCTCATTGCAGGCCTGCCCACGCAGACACGGGAGACGTGGAACGAATCTCTGCGCTGGATTGAGGAGCTCGCTCCGCCGCACATCTCCGTGTACATGCTGGAAGTGGACGAGGATTCGCGGCTGGGTCAGGAACTGATGCTGGGCGGCGTGCGCTATGGCGCGATGGATGTGCCGGGCGAGGACCTGATCACCGATTGCTACGAGCTGGCTGTGGAGCGTCTGGGGCGCGCGGGCCTGCGGCGTTACGAGATCTCGAACTTCGCCGTTGCGGGGAGCGAGTCTCTGCACAATCTGAAGTATTGGAAGCTGGCACCGTATCTCGGATTTGGCGCCGATGCGCACTCGTTCGACGGACGGATGCGCTGGCAGAACGTGGAGACTCCGCAGCAATACTGCGACGCGGAGGACGCGCGCGCGGAGTGCGTGGAGGCCAATCTCACGGAGGAGCGATTCTTCGTCGGGCTGCGATTGATGGATGGCATCCGGCCCTCGGCGGAGGAGCGCGCGCCGCATGAGGCGGCCATCGCGGAGCTGATTGGCGATGGGTTACTGGAGGATCTTGGCGGGGCACTGCGCCTGACGGCGCGCGGCGTGCTGCTTTCCAATGAGGTGTTCGAACGGTTTCTGCTTTGAACTGTCATCGGCCTGAAACAGCTGGCGGGCTACGCTGCCAGTATGGGCAAAGGCTATTTGATCGACATGGACGGAGTCATCTATCGGGGCTCCGAGCCAATTCCCGGCGCTGCTGAATTCATCGGCTGGCTGCAATCCACGCGCGTTCCCTATCTGTTCCTCACCAACAACTCGTGCTACACGGCGCTGGATGTGGTGGTGAAGCTGCGTAAGTTCGACATCGAGACCACAACCGATCACGTCTACACTTCCGCGATGGCGACGGCGGAATTTGTGCACAAGCAGAAGCCGGCCGCCACGGCGTTTGTCATTGGCGAAGGCGGTCTGCTGAAGGCGCTGAACGATGCCGGCATCGCCGTCTCGCGCGAGCGCGCCGATTACGTCATTGTCGGCGAGGGCCGGGTGCTGAACTTCGAGCTCGTGGAGCAGGCCCACCGGCTGATCGCTTCGGGCTCGCGCCTGATCTCGACGAACGCCGATACGTGGTGCCCCACGGACAACGGGCCGCGGCCCGGGTGCGGCGCCATCGTGGCGCTGCTGGAATCCGCCACGGGCCGCACCGCCTATCACGTGGGCAAGCCCAATCCGTTCATGATGCGCGCGGCGCGCAAGCGCATTGGCCTCGCCACGGATGAGGTGACGATGATCGGCGACACGATGGAGACCGACATCCGCGGCGCCACGGATCTGGGCTTTGAGAGCATCCTGGTTCTCACCGGCTCCAGCCAGCCGGAGACGCTGGATCAGTTTCCCTACGCGCCCACGCGCGTGGTCACCTCCATCGCGGAGCTGGTGCCGGGCCGCCACCGGGCGGCGCGCATTAGCGAAATGCACTTTGGTTGATGCCCGTGGTCCTCGTGTTGTCCAATAGGAGCTTCAGAGGACCAAACCGTGCCGCCCATTGATCTCCGCTCCGATACAGTCACCCGCCCCACGCCCGAGATGCGCCAGGCCATGTTTGAGGCGGAGGTGGGCGATGACGTGTACCGCGAAGATCCCACCATCAACCGGCTGGAGGAGCGAGCCGCCGAGCTGGTGGGCAAGGAGGCCGGCCTCTTCGTGCCCACCGGCAGCATGGGCAACACCATCGCCATCAAGTGCCTCACCACGCACGGCCAGGAGGTGATCAGCGACGCGCGCGGCCACCTGCTGGACTATGAACTGGCGATGACCGCGTGGTTTTCCGGCTGCCTGATCCGGCCCATTCCCACGGTGGACGGCATCCTCTCGTGGGAGATGATCGCGAAGCAGATCCGGCCTTTGGGGCCGAATGCGGCGGACACGGGTTGCATCGAGGTGGAGAACACGCACAACCTGGCGGGCGGCACGGTGTATCCGCAGGAGGTGCTGGACGAGATCTGCGACCAGGCGCACGAGCGCGGCATCGCGGTGCACATGGACGGCGCGCGGCTGTTCAACGCCGCCACCACGACGGGGCAGCCGGTGCATGCCGCGGCCCGGCGGATCTGCGAGAGAGTGGATACGGTGATGTTCTGCCTCTCCAAGGGGCTGGGCGCCCCGGTAGGCTCGATGCTGGCCGGGCCGAAGGCGGTGATGGAGCGCGCGCGGCGCTACCGGAAACGTCTGGGCGGCGGGATGCGGCAGGCGGGGATTCTGGCGGCGGCGGGGCTGATCGCGCTGGAGAAGATGCCGCTGCGGCTGCACGAGGATCACGCCAATGCGCGACTGTTTGCCGCGGGGTTGATGCAGATTGCGGGCATCCGCGTGGAGCATCCGGAGCCGGCCACCAACATCGTCATCTTCGATATCGGCGGCACGGGTAAGAGCAGCAAAGAGATCAGCGATGCGTTAAAGGCGCGCGGCGTGCTGATCAATGGATTCAGCCCTACGGCGATGCGCGCGGTGACGCACTACGACGTTTCCAGTGACGATTGTCAACAGGCGCTGGCCACGCTCGCGGACGTCGCCGGATGCTAGGATAAGAGTTCCCTTATCAGGAGGAAATGAAGCTCTATGTCTGTCAAAATCGCGACCCGTGTAGTGAACGGCGTCACCCTGATGAGCTGCTCCGGCACGATCACGCTGGGGGAAAGCACCAGTCTCTTCCGGAATACTCTGCGCGAGTTGCTGCAGAGCGGCGCCCGCAAACTTCTGTTGGATCTCGAGCAGGTGACCTACATTGATTCATCCGGCATCGGCGAGCTGGTGGGCGCCTACACGTCCGCGGCCAATGTGAACGCCAAGATCAAGCTGGCGAAGCTGCCCGCAAAAATTTACGACCTGTTGCAGATCACCAAGCTCGTCACGGTCTTCGAGATTTTCGATGATGAGGCAGAGGCGATCCGCAGTTTCGAATAGGCTCCTGTCACCTCTTGGCGCATGCGTATGGCTCGCGCCATTTTTCTGCGTGCTGGCCGCTCCACCGTGGCGCGGCGTTGTGCGCGATGCGGCAGGTGGGGAACCGCTGGCGCAGGCGCGCGCGATGCTGCGGTGTGGCGAGGCCGAATCCGAAACACGAACGAATGCCGAGGGCCGGTTTGAGTTGGCCGGCGCCGCGGCCGGCTGCGCGTTGCGCGTCACGCTGGTGGGTTATCGGCCGCTGACTCTGGTGCTGGCGGAGGCGACGGAACTCGAGCTGGTATTGACACCGGATTCCCTGGCGAGGCGCGATTCCATCGATGTGGCGGCCGGTCCGTTTGAGGTCACACAGAGCGCCAGCGCGTCGGAGCGCACGCTGACCGGCACGGAACTGAAGAATCTGGCCGGCGTGCTGATGGATGATCCGCTGCGCGCGGTGCAATCACTGCCGGGCGTGGCGTCGTCGAACGATTACGTCGCGCAGTTTTCGGTGCGCGGCGCGCCGTTCGCGCGCATCGGCGTGTATCTGGATGGCGTGCTGCTCAACAGCCCGTTCCACACGGTGCAGGGCCAGGAGGATACAGGGTCGCTCGCCATCGTGAATGCGGATCTGATCGACGAGCTGGCCCTGCACGCCGGCGCGCCGCCGGTGGCGTATCCGGATCGCTCGGCGGCGGCGCTGGATCTGCGGCTCAGGGAAGGCAGCCGCCAGGCGCCCTCGGTACGCTTCAACGCCGGGGTGGCCAGCGCGAGCGTTCTGGCGGAGGGGCCGCTGACGCGGGCGGAGAAGGGCTCGTGGCTGGTGGCGGTGCGGCGCAGCTACCTGCAATACCTGCTGCGGCGCAGCAGCGCGGCGGATTCCATGGCCTTCGGCTTCTTCGACGCGCAAGGCAAGCTGGCCTACGATCTCACGCGGCGGCACAACGTGTCGCTCAGTTTTTTCGATGGCAACTCGGATCTGGACCGCACGCGGGCGCAGAGCACGCTGGGCATCAACGCCATCCTGACCGCCACCTATCACGTGAGCCTGGTGCAGGCGGCGTGGCGGTATGCGCCGTCGTCGAAGCTCATGCTGACCAACCGCGCGGCGTACATGCGGGAACGGGCGGACGCCGTGAACCCGCGCGAGTTGCCGCTGGGCGGCAGTGCGCATCGCGAGTGGATCTGGAACACGTCGCTTGTGTGGAATTGGCGGGCCAACGCGCCGCTACAGGCTGGGGGCTCGTTCCGGCGCATTGGGGAGGACGGATTCTCGGCGCGCTACAACTTCAACCCGCTGGCGGTGCGGCGGCGGGATGGATGGAGCGGCACGGGCCTGCGCGGCGGCGGCTTTGTGGAGCAGGGCTGGAGCCGCGGGCCGCTGACGCTCACCGCCGGCGCGCGCTTCGACGGCTTCACGCTGGCAGGGCCGCCGGCCATCTCGCCGCACGCCTCCGCGATGCTGCGCGTGGCGCCGCGCACGCGGCTGCAACTGGCGTGGAGCCAGGCGGTGCAGTACCCGGCGATGATGCCGCTGCTGATCCAGAACATGGGTGATCCGCGGCTGCTGCCCGAGCGCGCCAACCACACCATCGCGGCGCTGGAGCAGCAGTTGAACGACCGGACGCGGATTCGCGCCGAGGTCTTCTACCGTGCCGATCGAGATCTGATCACGCAGCCGCTGCTGGAGCCGCGGATGCTGGCCAACGGGCAGATCTTCGCGCCGCCGCTGAATCCGCTGTATGGCAACACGGTGCGCGGCTCGGCGCGCGGGGTGGAGGTGTTTTTACAGCGCCGCACGGCCAACCGGCTGAGCGGCTGGGTGTCTTATGCCTATGCGCGGACGTGGCTGCGCGATGGCATTACCGGCGCCGCCTATGCGGCCGATAGCGAGCAGCGGCACACGATGAATGCCTACGCCAGCTATCGCTTGCGGCCGAGCGTGAACGTGAGCGCCCGGTACAGCTACGGCACCAATTTCCCGATCCCAGGATTTCTACGCGAGGGACCGAATGCCACGTACTTCCTGGCGACGCAGCGGAATCAACTGCGGCTGCCGGCGTATCAGCGCGGCGATGTGCGGCTGAACAAATCCTTCCAGTGGCAGCACTGGCGCGGCGTGTTGTTTGTGGAGCTGCTGAACTTCACCAACCACGCCAACCGCACCTACGATTCGTTCAGCGGGTACAACGCGCGCACGGCGCAGGCGTTTCCCAATTTCACAAAGCTGTTTCCGATTGTTCCGGCGGCGGGAGTGATGTTGGAATGGAACGGCCCGCCGGTGAGGGCGGGCCGTTAGCGGAGCGGGTTGTGAGCGGGTCTACAGAGCGAAGCTGACGGCGGCCATGATGAGCGAGGCCACGGGGAGCAGCAGCAGCGCCTTCTTCAGGCCCTTGGGATCGTCGCCGGCGATGCCGCCAATGATGGGCGAGCTGATCACCAGGCCAAACCAGCCGGCGGTGAGAGCGATGCCGGTGGCCGTGGCGGCCATGGCGGTAAAGCGCGCGCCGACGATGGCCAGCGTGGTGGGGAACACCGGGGCCATGGCGAGGCCGGCCAGAAACACCAGGCCCTGCGCCATGCCGGCGCTGGAGGTCTGGAGCATCGCATAGGTGGTGACGGCCATCAGGAGCGCGGAACCAAGCAGGACGCGTTCCGGAGTGACGCTGCTGAGGATGGGCGAGACGGCGACGCGGCCCACCAGCAGGCCGAGCGCGAAGCCCAGCGAGAGGATGGTGAGGGCCTTGTTCTCTGTGAGGCCCTGGGCGATGAGGTGGCGCACCAGCCAGTTCCACACGCCCACTTCGCAGGCGACATAGAGGAAGAGGGTGAGTGCCAGCAGCATCAGCGAGGGCTGCGTGATGAGGTCGCCCACGGCGGAGCCCTGGAAGCTGACCGAGCCCTTGGGCGCCGGCATGGCCGTCACCGTGCTGAAGGCCAGCGTGGCGGCCGTGATGGTGGCGGCGAAGAGCAGCAGCTTGGAGGAGTTGTTCTGGAAGATGCGGGCGGCGACGAGCGGCGTGACCAATCCGCCGAGACCGAAGAAGAGGTTGAGGATGTTGAAGACGCCGGCTGTGGAGATGGCGGCGATGGCGATGAACGGCGGCAGGCCGTTGGCGCCGTTGACGATGGCGCCGCCGCCGATGCCGAGCATCAGCATGAGCCCGGCGATCATGCCGTAGCCCTTGGCGGTCTTCAGGCCCAGCAGAGCCATGGCCACAAGCGCCAGGCCCAACAGCAGGCCGGCCTTGACGCCTTGCATATCCATCAAAGGACCGGCAAAGAAGGAGCCGATCATCAGGCCGATGGCCTGAGTCATGGCGATGCTGCCGTTCTGTTTGGGGGAGAGGGAGAACTTCTTGGAGAGGTCGGGCAGGATGGTGCCCAACATGGCGGCGATCATTCCGTAGACGAAGATCGCGAGAATCGCGGCGACAATGAGCATAGCTTTAGAAGGCTATCAGATTGCGCCGCGATGCGGCTAGTGTGCCCTGCGACAGCTATTTGACAAGGGCTTCGTTCAACACGCGCCCGTTGGCGCCGCTGGGGACTTCGATTTCGAGCAGCGTGGAGAGCGTGGGCGCGATGTCGTTGACAGCGGCGCGCTCGTTGTACTTGCCCGCTTTGAACCAGGGACCGAGGAAGATCACCGGAACGTGGGAATCGTAGTTCCAGGGTGTGCCGTGCGAGGTGCCCTTGGCCTCGAACAGCCAGTAGGGCTCCGGCACGATGAAGAGATCCGAGGCGCGCTGATAGAAGAAGCCGTTCTGGACCCGGCGGCCTACGAAGTCATTCAAGGCCTGACCGCGCCGCAACTCTTCGCGCGTGAAGACACGGGCGATGTGGGGCAGCTGGCGGACCGCTTGAGCGGCCAGTTGCTGCACCTCTTCGAGCTCCAGTTTGCTGTCCAGGATCAGCTTGTGATTGAGATAGGGGCTGGGACCGCTCTTGCCGAGAATCCATTCGGCTTCGCCGTACTTGTCGCTAAGGGCTTTCTGGATGGAATCCAACACGACCCTCTCTGTCATGCGCCCACCCGGCATGCGGCGCGCCTGCATCACTTCGGGCAGCGGCGCGACGCCGTGATCGGCCGTCAACACCACGAGCACATTCTGCATGCCCAGCCGTTTGTCCAGAAAGTCGAAGAACCTCGCCAGTACCTTGTCCGTGCGGATGGAGATCTCTTTGACCTCCGGCGAATCCGGGCCCTTGGCGTGGCCGATGGTGTCGTTGACGGAGAAGCTGACGGAGAGGAGATCGGTGCCGCCGTTGCGGCCGAGGTTTTCGCCCTCGATGGCGGCCTCGGCGAAGAGCTCCACGATGTCGTTGCCGTACTGGGAATCGGAGAGCTTGCCGTAGTCCATCGTGCCCTTCCACTGGTCGATGGCCTTCTTCTCGTTAAAGGTTTTTGCCCATGCGGGGAGCTCAGGGAAGTAGAAGGTGGAGCTGACGAAATTGCCGGAGTTCTTATCCAGCCAGTAGGCGCCATCGGCCATGCGGCCGGCGGGCAGGATGGCACTGCGATCTTTGATGGAGAGGCCCACCACCTTGGAGACGCCCTTGCCGCTCATCTTGAGCTCGTCGCCGACTGTGGAGACCAGCAGGTTGCGCGGGGATGCGCCCTGGCGGCCGGCGACGCCCAGCGTGGTGACCGTGTCGTCGCTGACGCTGGTGATCTGCTTGCCGGTTTTGCGGTCATACCACTCATTGCCGACAATGCCGCTGGCGGCGGGCAGGGCTCCGCTCAACACGGTGGAGTGTCCCACGGCGGTCACCGTGGGGAAGTGCTCGTAGTGGGCGTTGGTGAAGACGGCGCCCTTTTCGGCGAGGCGCTTGAGGCCGCCGGTGTAGTCGGCGCGAAAGCGCCACAGATAGTCGGCGCGGAACTGGTCCACGACGATCATGACGACGAGCTTGGGTTTGGGCGCGGGCGCAGGCCTGGTTTGTGCCGCGCAAATGAAAGTGGCGGCGCCCATCGCCGCCAGGATCAGTTTGTTCATGAATCTCTATTCGATGACCGCGCCGGTGCCCTTGAGCTGGTAGATGGTGACGGGGCCGGTGATGCTGGCCGGGTTGAACGTCTTCTTGTTCTCTTCCGCCTCATGCTTGGCCTGCTCGATGGCCTGTTCCTTGGTCATCTCGATCTTGGCGAGCGTGCCCTCGGCAGTGGCGATCTTGCCGACTGATTCCTTGGGGAACACGATCTCGCCGTCCTTGACCTTGATCTTCAGGCTCGCCTTGGTGGCGGGATCCACCAGCATCATCCAGCAGCCCATGGCCTGACAGACTTCGGTGATCTTGCCCTTCACCTGGAGCGTTTTACCGACGTAATCGGCCGGCTTTGCGCTGATGTCGGCGATGGACGTCTGCGTCTTCAGCGTGAGCGGCTTACCGAGAGGGTTGCCTGCCGCGAGACAAAGCGCGGCGGCCAGGAGGAGAGAGAGTGCAAACTTCATGTTTCCTATTGTCCCAATTCATGGCACAAATTACACGCCAGGCTCGCCTGCCGGTCCTGGTGGCAATCCATGCAGGCCTGCATGGTGACGTCGGGGCGCTTCACCGGCAGGTCCAGCTGGGCGGCGGCGCCGTGACATTCGGCGCAGGTGAGGCCGGCGCGGGCGTGGGCTGCGTGGCCGAAAATGACGTAGCTCTTGAGGCGGGGGAGGCGCTGAACAGGCGCGGGCTGTGCGTGGCAGGGTTGGCACTGGGCGGCGGTGGGCAGGCCCGCGCGGGCGCTCTTCACCGCTCCGGGGTGGCAGACCACGCACGGCCGTTTCAGCCCGGCGTGGCGCTGATGACTGAAAGGTGCGGGCGCGGCGGCGCAGGCGAGGCCGGCCACGGCCAGCCAGAGACAAGCGGCCCGCGGCGCGCTCAGTTCTTTTTGCCGGCGCCCATTTCCTTGGCCTGCCGGACCTTGGCGCTATCCAGCTTCTTCTGGATCTTGGCCATCTCGCTGGGATCCAGGTCGCTGGGGGCGCTGGCGTGCATCTCCTGCACGGCGCGTTCCCACTGGGCGATGGCTTCCTTGATTTTGCTCTGGCTGTTGTAGACGTCGCCGAGATGATCATGCACGGTGGCGTCGCGGCCGCTGCGGGCGATGGACTGGCGGAGGTTCTCGGCGGCGTCATCCAGCCGGTTGAGCCGGAAGTACACCCAGCCGAGGCTATCGAGGAAGGCGCCGTTGCCGGGCTCCATGGAGACCGCCTTCTGCACCATCTCCAACGCTTCCGGCAGGCGCACGTTGCGGTCCGCCAGCATGTAGCCCAGATAGTTGAGCGCCGAGGCGCTTTGCGGATTCAGCTTCAGCGCCAGGCGGAACTGCTCTTCGGCGAGATCATACTTCTTCATCCGCTCGTACATGGCGCCGCGCAGGAAGTAGATGTTCTCTTTCTCCTCGTCGGTTTTGGAGAGCTTGTCGGCTTCGTCGATGGCCTTGGCCATTTCGGCGAAGGTCTTGGACTTTTCGTGGATCTGGGCGATGGAGATCCAGGTTTCGCGATCGCCCTTGCCGTCGAGCATGGATTTCAGGATGGCTTCCGCCTCCTTGAAATGGCTGAGATCGGAGTGTACGTTGGCGACCACGGTCTTGACGATACGGTCGTTCGGATACTTGGCGAGGGCGGCCTTGGATTCCTTCTCCGCCGCGGCGTAGTCCTTGCCGGCGCGCAGTGCGTCGATGATCTGGGCATAGGCGCGTCCGCCGGCCTCGGGGTCGAGTTCCACAATCTCGCGGAAGGTGGCCACGGCGCTGGCGGTCTGGTCCGTGAGGCGGTAGAGAATGCCCAGGCGCTCCAGGAGGATCATGCGGTTGCTCTTCTCGCTGATGCTATCGGGCTTCTTCGGCAGGGCGCCGAGGATCTCTTTCAGCCGCGCGATGGCGTCATTGGTCTTGCCCTGAGCCTCCAGCAGGCTCACTTCGTTGTACTGGATCTCCAGATTGTTCGGGTCCAGCTTGGTGGCGCGCTTGGCGAACTCGTCGGCCTTGGCGAAATCACGCTTCTGACGGTAGATCTGCGAGAGACGCAGGACGGCCAGCAGATCGTTGGAATCTTCGGTTGCCAACTCCTGGAAGACGCCGGCTGCCTTATCCAGGTCGTCGCCGGCGAAGAGAGCCTGTGCATAGGCGCGCTTGAGATCGGGGTCCTTGTTCAGTTCGAGCGCCCGGCCGTAGGTCTCGGCGGCGGCCTTGTAGTCTTTGAGCTGCTCGTAGGCGGCGGCCAGCGCGGTGAGCGTGCGCAGGCTGGGATTCTTGTCGGCCACGCGCTTCAGCACCTGGCTGGCGCTGGTGGTGTCGCCGAGATCGGAGTAAACCATGGCCAGGCCGGTGAGGGCGTCCTCATTTTCCGGATCCATGGCGAGCGCCTTTTTGTAGGCCTTCTCGGAGGCGTTGGAGTTCTGCGCCAGCTTCTGCAGGCGGCCGAGCATGAGCCAGTTTTCGAGATCGCGGGGGGCCATCTCGCCGACCTTTTCATGTTGGGCGATGGCGAGCTTCAAAGCCTCGTCGTTGACGCGCGCCTGCTGGCCCTCGCCGCGGATACGCGCCGTGTAGAGCCGGCCGAGGATGCGGTGGCCATTCACGTCGTCCGGATTGCGCTTGACCACCTCTTCAAACTCATTGACAGCGGAGCGGATCTGGCCGGATTGCAGGTAGAGCTCGGCCAGTTCCTGAGCGAGGCTGCCCGTCTCCGGGTCGTAGCGCATGGCGAGCTTGTAGTTATCAATCGCCTTGGTGACGTATTCGCCGCGTCCGCCGTACTGTGCCGCGAGCTCGGAATAGAGGTGGCCCATCGCCGCGTGGTAGTACGCCGCCGATTTGCTTGGCTTGGGTTGCGGGGTGCCGGGGGACTGCGCAAAAGCAGAGGCCGCCGCCGTCGTCACCAGAACGAAAGCTCCGGCGAGCGGCAAAAGACGTGAATTCCAAATCATAAAGATACACCCCCCGGGTTGTCGCCCAGGTACACTTCGAGCTGCGGACTCTTACGTTCTCAACTATATCTGATGTTACGACGCGCCTTCGGGGTGCGCGGCTACACTGGAAAATGTGCGAACTGGCGGAATCCATCTTCTGATAGCCATCGCCGGGCCTACAGGATCGGGCAAGAGCGACCTCGCCATGGCGCTGGCGCGGCAGATTGGCGGCGAGATCGTCAACTGCGACTCGCTGCAAATCTATCGAGGGATGGACATCGGCACAGCCAAGACGCCCGTGGCCGAGCGCGGCGGCATTCCGCACCATCTGCTGGACCTGCTGGCGCCGGACCAGGTGTTCAATGCAGGCGACTACGCGGCGCTGGCGCGTCCGCTGCTGCGGCAGATTGCGGAGCGGGGCTCCGTGCCGGTAGTGGTGGGGGGCACCGGATTCTACCTGCGGGCGCTGCTGGACGGCCTGGCCGAGGGGCCCAAGCGCGACGACGCGCTACGGCAGGATCTGGCGAGGCGTGAGGAGCGGCGCCAGGGCGCGCTCCACCGGATTTTGCAGCGTCTGGATGGCGCGGTGGCCGCGCGCATTCACGCCAACGACCACAACAAGCTGATCCGCGCCATCGAGATCTGCCTGCTGGCACGCCGCCCGGCCACGGAGGTTTTCGGAGAGGGCCGCGCGCCGCTGGAGGGATTTCACGCTCTGAAAATGGTGCTCAACCCGCCACGCGCCGAGCTGCACGCCCGGATCGCGATCCGAACGCGCGCCATGTTTGACGCAGGGCTGGTGGAGGAGGTGCGGGGGTTGCTGCGCACTGGAGTGCCGAAAGACGCCAAGGCATTCGAGTCCATTGGGTA
Organism: Bryobacterales bacterium; assembly: GCA_016721425.1. GTDB lineage: Bacteria > Acidobacteriota > Terriglobia > Bryobacterales > Bryobacteraceae > Paludibaculum. The sequence continues at coordinate 43,906 of JADKID010000011.1, forward strand.
CAAACAAGCGCTGGCTGAGTTGGACGGGACCCTCACCCGGGAGCAAGCGATAGAGCTAACCACCATCGCCACGCGGCAATATGCCAAACGGCAGGTGACGTGGTATCGGCAGGAGGCTAACATCCATTGGCTCAGCGGCTTTGGGGGAGATGAGGGCGTGAGGGCCGAGGCGAAGAGTCTAATAGATTCATATTACACCACCCCAAGGTTGTAAATTCTTTGCCTGGGACTTGCTATAAGCCCGCCATATGGGTTTATAATCGAAATCAGGAGAGTCCACGATGACTAAAGCAATCAAGTTCTGCGTTTTGTTTCTTACGGCCGCCATGCTGTTTGCCAGCGCTGCATCATATTCCGTGACGTTGTTCCAGCCCTCGATGGTGTCGGGGACGGAGTTGAAGGCCGGCGAGTACAAGCTCACGATTGACGGCGACAAGGCCACAATCACGAAGGGCAAGGAAAAGGTTGAGGCAGCCGTGAAGATGGAGACGAGCGAGAACAAGTTTTCGGCCACGTCCGTCCGCTACTCGGATCAGGGTGGCAAGATGAAGATCCAGGAGATTCGCCTGGGTGGGACGACGACGAAGGTTGTTTTCAACTAAGCTTCGGAAAACGAACAACTTAGCGCAGAGATCGTACGGCCGCCGGGCTGATCCGGCGGCCGTTTCCATTGTGGGGTGCTTTGGTATACTGGCCCACGTGTGGCGCCGCCTCATTCCTTTTCTCTGCGTGGCCGGTCTGGCGATGCCGCTTGCCGCCGAAACCGTGCTGGTAGTGCCGTTCTCTAACGTCAGCGCGGCGCGCAATCTGGATTGGATTGGAGACAGTGTTTCGGAGACGATTCTGGAGGCGCTGGCGGCGGAGGGGGTTGGGGTGGTGCCGCCGGAGACGCGTGACGAGATCTTGCGGCAGATGAGTGTGCGGCGGTATGCGGTACTGACGCGGGCCAGCGTGATGGAGATCGCGGTGAACTGCGACGCGGGGCTGGTATTGTCCGGCGAGTTTGACTTTGTGCCGGCTGCGGCGGGCAGCGCGTCGAAGGGCGTATTGCGGGTGGGGCTGCGGATTCTCGACGTGCGGCGCATGAAGCGGGGGGCGGAGTTTAACGTGACGGGGCCTCTGGAGGAGCTTTCGACTCTGCAATCGCGACTGGCGTGGCAATCGCTGCAATCGCTGTCGCCGGAGGTAAGCCACACGGAGGACGAGTTTCGCCGCAGCCATCCGGCGGTACGGATTGACGCACTGGAGAGTTACATCCGGGGCCTGCTGGCGTCGCAGACGGATCTGAAGTACAAGCTATTCACCAACGCGGTGAGGTTGGAGCCATCGTATTCGCAACCGTGCTTCCATCTGGGTAAGCTCAACTACGCGGCGCGGACGTACCGCGGCGCGGCCGATTGGCTGCAGAAGGTGAATCCGGCGGATCTGCACTACCGGGAGGCGCTGTTCTACCTGGGGCTGAGCCGCTACCAGACGGGCGATTTCAAGGGAGCGGTGGAGGTATTGCGCAAGCTGGCCGAGATGATTCCGCTGGCCGAGGTGTTGAACAATCTGGGGGCGGCGCAGGTGCGGGCGGGTGAGGCGGGCGCGGCTGAGACGTTTCTGAAGGCGGTTGAGCTGGATCCGGCCGATCCGGTCTACCACTACAACGCGGGCTACGCGTTGTGGCGGAAGGGGGAGTACGACCAGGCCGCCGATAGTTTCCGCTCCGCGCTGCAGAGAAAGCCGGAGGACGATACGGCGACGCTGATGCTGGGCCGCTGCTTGAAAAAGCAGGGTCCGCGTCCGGGCGATCTGAAGACCGAAGCGCTGGAGCGGCTGAAGACGGAGTACAACGAATCGGCATGGCTGGCGCTGAAATCGATGCTGACGCCGAAGGTGAAGTAGACTGATTTGCGTTAACTTCCGTTCACAGATAACGAAGGCAGCGCCGGGGGTACCTACAATTAAGAGAATGCCGTACCGCGTTGTATCTCTACTGATGCTGGGAGTGTGCCTGGTTGCGGCGGACCGGCCCGCGCGTGCGCCGGCGCCGGCCAAGCCGCCGGCGAGCCAGACGAGGCTGGGCACCACGGGCCAGCGCAATGAAAACGTGGTGGTGTGGTTGATTGACACCAACGCGGTGAAGGAAGCCAACATCCGGGTGGGCACGACGCCGACGGCGGTGACCGAGGCCAATGTGGAGAGCCAGTATTTTGCCGCCGAGCATGGCCGGCCGCCCTCGGAGCTTCTGATGATGCGGCCCGCGGCCGGCGGCTTATCGGGCTGGCACGGCGATGCGTTCTGGTGGCACCAGAACAGTATTTTTAACGCCCGCACGTTTTTTCAGGTAGGCGGAGTGAAGCCCTCGCACCGCAATAACTACGGTGGGCGGGTGACGGGTGTGGTACCCAAGCTGGGCGCGCTGACGGCCACCTTTTCGCAGCGCCATATCCGGGGCATGGTCAACGGCAACGTACTGGTCCCGCTGGCGAATGAGCGCACTCCGCTGGCGACGGATCCGGCCACCCGCGCGCTGGTGCAGCGGTATCTCGCCGCCTATCCGAACGAGCTACCGAACCGGCTGGATTTTGACCAACGCGCGCTGAACACGAATGCGCCGCAGCGGATCGACGACATCTCCGGCACATTGCGGCTGGAAAACAACACGGGCGCGAAGGGCAAGCTGATTCTTTTCCAAAGCCTGGACCGGCAGCGGATTGACGCGTTCCAACTGGTGGCCGGGCAGAATCCGGACACGGAGATTCACAACGCGCGTTCGCGGATTGTGTGGCAGTATGCCATGACGCCGGCGACGCAGTTGCAGCTAGGGGCATCGTATTCGCGCAATCGTTCAGCGCTGGCGCCGGAGCCGAACGCGGTGGGTCCGCGGCTGCGTTTCGGCTATCAGATTGAGGAGTTGGGGCCTGATTCCAGCTTTCCCATCAACCGCGCCACCAACACGTTCCGCTATGGCGCCGCGGTGCAGCATCAGGCAGCCGGCGGCCGCCATCAGATCTCGGCTGGCGGCGATGTGATCCGGTTTCAGCTCAACGGGACGGAGAGCAACAACTCGCGCGGCCAGTTCCAGTTTGGCAACAACTTCGGGCGGACGGCGATCGACAACCTGCGCTGGGGCACGCCCAATATGTTTGAGGGCTCGGTGGGCGACCTGAACCGCGGCTACCGCAACTGGATGCTCAACGGATATGTGGCGGATCGTTGGAAGGTGAGCACGAGGCTACAGATCACGTTGGGGTTGCGGTACATGCTGGACTCGCGGCCGAAGGAGATCCACGAGAAGGAGCAACTGCCGTACCAGACCGATAGCAACAACTTCAGTCCGCGCTTTGCGGTCGCATGGCAGGCCGGCAAGGGTTGGGTGGCGCGTGCCATGTATACCACCACTTTCGGCCAGATCCTGCCGGTGACTTACCAGCAGATCCGCTACAATCCCCCGAACGTGTACTACCTGATGGTGCCCGATCCGAACCTGGTGAACCCGCTGGGCGGGATGGTGATTGGCCCGGGTACGCGGTATTCGCCGATCTGGATCTCGCCGGATCTGGCGACTCCATACTCTCATCAATACAACGCCGGGCTGGAGCGCAAGCTGGTGGCCGGCAGCGTTTTGCGGGTCAGCTATCTCGGCAGCCGGAGTTTCAAGCTCCTCAACATGTACAGCATGAACCGCGCGGTACCGGTGGCGGGGGTGCCGTTGACGACGGGCACGGTGGACCAGCGCCGCGGGGACAGCCGCTACTCCGACACGAAGACGGTGGTGAACGCCGGCATCGCCTACTACGACGCGGGCCAGGTGCTCTGGGATCTGCCGTTGCGCCGGGGGATGATGTTCTCGATGGGTTACACGTTTTCGAAAGCCATCGATGAGGGCGCGGATTTCACGGCGACGGCGGCGAACAAGGACATCGCGAGTTTCCGGTCGCAATCGCAATACACCTCGCTGAAGGACCGCAAGGGTCTTTCCAATTTCGATTCGACTCATGCACTGGTGTTCAACTACGTCTGGGATCTGCCCGCGCTGCGGCACGGCGCCGGCTGGGTCCGCACGGCCGCCAGCCAGTGGCAGATCTCCGGCGCCAATATGTGGAAGAAGGGCACGCCCCTCACGCTCTTTGTGGGCAGCGATGCGCCGGGCTTCGGCAACGTGGATGGGGGAGGTGGGGACCGGCCAAACCTGGTGGACCCGTCGATTCTGGGCCTGACGGTGGGGCATCCGGACGAGTCGCTGTCCATTTTGCGCCGCGACCGTTTCGCCTTCATCCCGCCGGGGCAATCGGCCGGCAACATGGGCCGGGGTACGCTGCGGAAGGCCTCCATCTGGAACTGGAACGCGGCGGTCACGCGGCAGATCCGGCTGCCGAACGAGTGGAGTGTGCAGCTTCGGGCGGAAGCCTTCAATCTCTCCAACACGCCGCAGTTTGACGAACCGCAGCGCAACCTGACGGCGCTGCCGTTCGGCAAGATCACGAACACGCTCAACGATGGGCGCATCTTCCAAGTGGGGTTCCGCCTGATCCTGTAAGCAGGATGGAAGCGGCAGGTTACAATAGGAATAGAAACCCCTCCTCATGCTGGCCACGAAAACCATCGTCGAAGAGATCCAGGATCTGAAGCGCGAGAAGAACGCGATTCTGCTGGCGCACCACTACCAGGAAACCGAGATCCAGGAAATCGCTGATTCCATTGGCGACAGCCTGGAGCTGGCGCGGCGGGCGCAATCGTTCCAGGGGGATGTGATTGCATTCTGCGGTGTGTGGTTCATGGCGGAGACGGCGAAGGTTCTGAATCCGGAGCGGATCGTGGTGGTGCCGGACAAGGATGCCGGGTGCAGCCTGGTGGACTCCTGCCGCGCCGATCAGGTGCGCGCCTGGAAGGCGAAGAACCCCGGATACGTCATCGTCAGCTACATCAATACTTCGGTGGAAGTGAAAGCGGAGAGCGACATCCTGTGCACGTCGCGCAACGCGGTGGATGTGGTGAACTCCATTCCCGCGGACCAGCCCATCCTATTCCTGCCGGACATCAATCTGGGGAACTACGTGAAGGCGCAGACGGGGCGCGAGAACATGAAGATCTGGCCGGGGGCCTGCATCGTCCATGCGACATTCCCGGCGCGGCGGCTGACGGCGGCGAAGCTGGAGCATCCGCGGGCGCTGGTGGCGGCGCATCCGGAGTGCCCGGCGGACGTGTTGAAGATGGCAGATTTCATCGGCTCGACGTCGGCTTTGATCGACTGGTGCGTGAAACACCCGGCGAGCGAGTTTATCGTGATGACGGAGAGCGGCGTCTCCCATTCGCTTCACAAGCTGGCGCCGGAAAAGACGTTTCACTTCGTGGCCAACGAGAACTGCAACTGCAGCGAGTGCCCGTACATGAAGATGAACACGCTGGAGAAGCTGCGGGATGCGTTGATGACGCTGCAGCCGCGCGTGGAGTTGCCGTTGGAACTGATGGAGCGGGCCCGCCTCCCTGTAGAGCGGATGCTCGCGTTACGTTAGGTGGCCAGGAGCGTGCCAATCTTGCCGGAAGCTCCCCTGATCGACACTTTCGGGCGCCTGCACGACAATCTGCGGATTTCGGTGACGGACCGCTGCAACATCCGCTGTTTCTACTGCATGCCCGAAAGCGGTGTGAAGTTCACGGACCGCCACGAGATCCTGACCTTCGAAGAGATGGAGCGATTCGCTCGGGTGGCGGTATCGCTGGGCGTGAGCAAGATCCGGGTGACCGGCGGGGAGCCGCTGGTGAGGAAGGATCTGGCAGTTCTGATTGGGAAGCTCGCGCGCATTGAGGGCGTCAAGGACATTGCGCTCACCACCAATGGCGTGTTGCTGGCCGAGCAGGCTCAGGATCTGTACGACGCCGGGTTGCGGCGGCTGAACGTCCATCTGGATACGCTGGACGCGGCACGCTTTCAACAGATCACGAGGCGGGACGAGCATCACCGGGTGATGGCGGGCATCGACAAAGCGCTGGAGCTTGGCTTTGGCCCGATCAAGATCAACGCGGTGGCGGTAAAGAATCTGGTGGAGCCCGACATCGTGCCGTTGGCGCGGTATGGGCGTGAGCGCGGAGTGGAGATCCGCTACATCGAGTTCATGCCGCTGGACGCGCAAGGGCTGTGGGACAAGGGCAAGGTGCTGCTGGCGGACACCATGCTGGAGATGCTGGCGGCGGAGATTGGCCCGCTGGAGGCCGTGCCGGACCCGGACCCGCGCGCGCCGGCGCTGGAATACCGTTTTCTCGATGGCATTGGGAAGATCGGCTTCATCGCCTCGGTGAGCCGGCCGTTCTGCCTGAACTGCAACCGCATCCGGCTGACCTCGGACGGACAGCTTCGGTATTGCCTGTTTGCGGTGGAGGAGACGGATGTGAAGGGTCTGTTGCGCGGCGGCGCCGGGGACGATGAGATCCGCAGGACTATTCGCACCACCATCCAGAAGAAGTGGCTGGGCCACGAGATCAACACCGCGCAGTTTGTCGCACCGCCCAGGCCGATGTACGCAATCGGCGGATAACTTATGCCGCGCCGTACCCTACCCTATGCCGCCGGGCTGATCCTCTGCATGCTGTTTGGCGCTCTGGGCTTGGCCTTGCTGACTTATCCTGGCGCGCAATACGACGAGGTCCTGTTCGCCACGGCCATCTACACTCCGGAATACGTCGAGAGTACGGTGCAGTTCAGCTTCGGACGGGTTCCCATCATGCTGATGACGTATATCGGCACGTTGAAGGCAGCGCTGTATCTGCCGCTGGTCCACTGGTTTGGCGGCACCAACGCCACGCTGCGTTTGCCGGTATTGGCGCTGGGGATGGTGTCCATCTGGCTCTTCTATCTGGCGATGCGGCGGCTGGCGGGAACCAAAGCCGCGCTGCTGGCCGGGTTGCTGCTGGCGACGGATGTCATGTACCTGCTCACGTGCGTGTTCGATTGGGGCCCGGTGGCGATCCAGCACGCGCTCTTCACGGCTCTGCTCTATGCGGGCGTCCGCTATGCGCAGGAGCAGCGCGGGCGGTGGCTCTTTGTGGCGGCGTTGTGCGCGGGGCTGGCGTTGTGGGACAAGGCGCTGTTCATCTGGCTGCTGGCCGGCTTTGGCGTGGCGCTGCTGGTGGTATTTCCGCGCGAGGTGTGGCAAGTGGCCCGCAATCGGCGGCGGCTCGGCTTGGTGGCGCTTGGCTTTGTGCTGGGGGCGGCGCCGTTTCTCTACTACAACAAGATCAAGCCGCTGAACACGTTCAAGGCCAATGTCCAGGTGGACCAGCAGAGCGTGGCGTACAAGTTCATTCAAATGGACCGCACCTTTGACGGCAGCGCGCTGATGGGCTATCTGGTGCGGGAGGATCCGGCGGGAGCGGTACAAAACCTCAAGAGCTGGGAAAAGATCCCGCTCTTCCTGAACGGCCATATGGGCAATCCGCGCAACAGCCTGCAACATCTGCTGCTGGTGGCGGTGCTGCTCCTGGCGCCCCTGGTGTGCTGGTTTGGGCCGCACCGGCGGGCGGCGATCTTCTTTGTGCTGGGCGGCGTGCTGACCTATGCTTTGATGCTGCTGACACGCAGCGCGGGCGGTTCCGCGCACCACACTATTCTGCTGTGGCCCGTGCCGCAGATTCTGCTGGCGCTGCTGCTGGCCCAGGTTGCGGCGCTGTGGCCGCGGCGGGGATGGCGGCTGGCGGCGGCGTTTGTCGTTGTGTGTACGGTCTCCAATCTGACGGTCTTCAACACGTATCTGGCCCACTTCATCGCCTGCGGCCCGGGAGAGTATTGGAGTGACGCTGTCCGGCCTCTGGCCTACGAGATCGGGCGCAAGTCCGGCCGGTTGATCTTTGCCGTCGACTGGGGCATCACGAACCAGCTCGAGTGGTACGGAAATGGAAGAATCGGATTCCAGCATGGCAGCGACGGGCTGGTGGTGGGTTTGCCGGAGCCGCTGAACGTGCCGCCCATTGAGCAAGCCCTGGCCAACCCCAACACGATCTTCGTGACCCATCCGGAAGGCCGTGAGGCGTTTACCGGCGTACGCCAGAAGATGATCGACTTCGCCAGGGAGCGGGGCTACCGGGACGAGGTGGTGCAGACGATTCAGGACCGGCACGGCGTTGCCATGTTCGAGCTCCATGAATTCAGGAAGTAGGCTTGCCGCGTACGCCGCGTGCGGGCTCTTTGCCGGGCTGGGGCTGCTCTTCTTCGGCTATCCCGGCGCACAGTACGACGAGGTCTTCTTCTACAATGCGTTGCACGGCAGGGGTGTTGTCGAGTACGCGATGAAGTTCGGGCCCGTCAGCGTGCCGATCATGCTGGTGACGTACGCGGGTACCCTGAAGGCCGCTCTTTACGCGCCGCTGCTGCATTGGTTTGGCGCGAGCGACGCCACGCTGCGCCTGCCCGCCATCGCATTCGGCGCTCTTTCAGTTGGGCTCTTCTTTCTGGTGATGCGCCGGCTCGCGGGTCCGCGGGCGGCCGCGCTGGTGGCGTTGGTGCTGGCCACGGACGCGGTCTATCTACTGACCTGCGTTTTCGATTGGGGGCCTGTCGCGCTCCAGCATCTGCTGAGCGGCGGCGCTCTTTACTGCCTGGTCCGCTTTGCGCAGGAACGCGCGGACCGCTGGCTCTTTGCCGGGACGCTGTTGGCGGGCCTGGCGCTCTGGAACAAGGCGCTATTTGCGTGGCACCTGATGGGCTTTGGTCTGGCGCTGCTCATCATCTTCCGCAGAGGGGCGCTACTCCGCACACGCCGGCAGTGGGCTGCCGCGTTGTTGGGCTTTGTACTGGGCGCGGCGCCACTGCTGTACTACAACAAGATCCACCGTCTCCGCACATTCCGCTCCAATGTCCGGGTGGGGTCTCTGGAGGTGGATGCAAAGCTCTCCGCCATGAACCACACTCTCGATGGCAGTGCGCTGTTCGGCTATCTGGTTCGTGAGGAGCCGGCAGGTCCGGTGCAGGACCTGAAGAGATGGGAGCAAATCCCGCTGGCCCTCAGCGACGCTCTGGGCGCACCGCGCCGCAGCGTCCAGCAGTGGCTCTTGTGGGCCGCGATTCTCTTGAGTCCCGTGGTGTGCTGGTTTGGACCGCTGCGCCGGCTCGCCCTCTTCTTCTGGCTGGGCGGGGTCCTCACCTACGCACAGATGTTTCTGACGAAAGGCGCGGGCGGATCGGCGCATCACACAATTCTGATGTGGCCGGCGCCGCAGATCCTGCTGGGTTTGCTGCTGGCCGAAACGGCACGTCGCTGGCCGCAGCGTGGGCTGCTGGCAGGGATCGCCGTGGTGGCCGTGTGTGTGGCAGGCAACGTTGCGGTGCTCAACACCTATCTCGCACGCTTCATTGCATGTGGACCCGGGCCGGTTTGGACCGAAGCCATTCGCCCACTGGTCCGCGAACTGGCCCGCCGGCCGGAGCGGACGGTCTTCGCCGTGGACTGGGGCATCACGCAGCAACTGGAGTTCTACGGACAGGGTGGCCTCGGCTTGCGCCGGAACAGTGACGGAGTGGTGGACAACCTGCCGCAGCCGGCCGCCGTCGCGACGCTGGAGCAAGGTCTCGCCGATTCGGCTAACCTGTTCGTCATGCACGCCGAGGGCTATGAGACATTCGCCGGAGTGCGCCGTAGGCTGATCAGTTTTGCCGCGCATCGCGGCTACCGGGACGTGCTGTTGCGGACGATACCAGACCGGCACGGTGTTGTGATCTTCGAGCTCCATGAATTCCGAAAGTGAACCCTTTGAAGTGCCGATCACGGATGTGTTTGACCTGCATCCGTTTGCGCCGCGCGATGTGAAGGCGGCGGTGGAGGCGTATCTGGACGAGGCCCGCACGGCGGGGTTCCGTTATGTGCGCATCATCCATGGCCGGGGGATTGGCGTGCAGCGCGAGACGGTACGCAAAGTGCTTGCGCGCACTGAGTTTGTGGAGGAGTACCGGGACGCGCCGATGGAAGCGGGCGGCTGGGGCGCTACGATCGTAACTTTGAAATCGCCGACTTGATCAGCCACACCCCGCAGATGGTGAGCAGCGGGGCGGAGAGCGTGCCCGGCAGAATTCGCTGTGTCCAGAGCGAGCCGCCGATGTGTGCGAAGCTGTTCAGCGTCAGCGCCAGCCCGTAGGGCAGAGCTGCCCACGCCAGCCAGCGGCGGTCCGAGAAGCGGGCCAGCACAAACAACAGCACGATCGCCACGATCAATCCCGTCAGCCACTCCGCGAACTCGAAGGTGGGCAGCCACTGCCACAAAAGCACGTCGCGCAGCATCATGATGAACGGGTTGTAGAAGCCGAGGAAGTCGTTCCAGGCCTCGTCGGCGACGTGTACGGCCAATGCGAGGGTCAGGGCCAGCCAGGCACGTTTCATCGTCCGAGGAACCTCCGCAGAAACTCCAGCGCGGCCGGGCCGTCCACGCGGTGGGGGCCGTTGAAGAACGCGATGGCGGTGCGATCGCCGATGCCGGCCTCGTCGTAGAAGCGGCGGACCTTAGCGTATTCGTAAGAGACCCACTCGTCCACGCCGACTCCGTCACGGTGGCCGCGCTCAACAAGGAATGGGCGCGGGGCGATGATCTGCGCGAGCTCGGCATGGCTGGCCACGGCGGCCATGTTCCACTCGAGAATCTCGTACTCCTTGGTGAACATGTAGCTGTAGGATGCCTCGGGGCTGGTGAGCTTGCGGATCCACTCGTTGAAGTCGCCGCCACAGACCACCACCTGAAACCGCGCGTCGAAGGGTGGGACGCGCAGGGCGGTTTTGCCGCCGTAGCTGAGGCCGTAGAAGCCGATGCGGGCGGGGTCCACCTGGGGCAGGGCGGAGAGCCAATCGAGCATGACGCGGTATTGCTCGCGGATCAGCGAGTAGAGAGACAAGCCGAGCGGATTGGCGAGACGGGCGAGGTGGCGAAACTCACCCACGTATGGATTCTGGGGCGAATAGACGATGTAGCCGAGGTCCGCCAGTTGTGCGCCAAAATTGCGGTAAATGTCGCGATCGCGGTCGGTTTTTGCATCAAACAGCACGTCTGCGTGGCCGTTGAGGCCGTGCTGTACGACGACGAGCGGCCTTCTCTCGCCGGGTTTGAGATCCTTGGGCAGCAGCAGCATGCCGTGGCCGAAGACGCCGGGCCGGACGTCGAAGCGGACCTCCCAGGCCTGCCACTTCTCCGCGTCGCGATAGAGGCGGCTGCGCAGGTTGAGCGGCGCTGTGTCACCGGGCAGAATCCCGATGACATCCTCGACAAAACGCTTGGCGACGCCAGGCGCGCCGGCCTCTTTCCAAAGCTTGTCGCGCCACTGCTCGGAGTGCTCAATCAGGCGCTGGGTGTATTCCTGCATCTGGCGGACCGGGTACTCCGGGTCGGGCGAGGCGACGGGCTGGGTGAAGGCGGCGGCGGGGATCTTCGCGGCGCGCCCGGTGAGCACCGCATCGCTGTAGCTCTGGAGCAGGCCGAAGACGTTGCGGTAGAGCGGCTGCCGCCATAGCGGCGGTGTCACCAGAGAGAAGCCCTCCGTGTCGATCTGCGCGATGCGTGGATCGAGTGCGGCGGCGTAGGTGGCCACGTAGGCGCCCTCGCCGCGGCCGTAAATGGAAACGGCGCCGCGGCGGGCGAGCCAATCCACGGCAGCCAGCGCGGTCTGCACTTCATAGCCGTAGACGTGGCGGCCCACGGGGAAGGCCATGCGGTAGATCCACTCGCGGCGCGCGGCCGGGACCAGTACGGGGGCCAGCACGTCGGCGCCGGCCGCGGCGAGGGATTCGGCGTCGCCGGGATGATCGAGGAGCGCGACCACGCGCCGCGCGGCGGGCTGCTTCTGCTGGTAGTAGAGGCCCGATGCGGTGAGGCCCGCCAGGACGGGCCAGCGCACGGAGTAGACGCGATAGGCGGGGGTCTCTTTTTGCAGTGCGGGGCGGTTGAACGTGGCGGCGAGTTCGAGGTCGTCAAACGGCACTCGCGGGTCCACGGCGCCGAGGAGGAAACGCAGGCGCCCGGGGGACGGGGCGCGGGACGGGGCGTTCTGCGCGGTGAGTTGCTCCAGATAGGCGGACATGCCGGCGACCATCTCGACGACGGGATCGCCGGTGGTTTCGAGCGGCTTGGAACCGGGCAGGGTGCCCAGCAGCAGCAGAGCGAGGAGTGATCCCATTTACTCTCCCTGGTGGAAAATGCGCGCCAGCAGCGTCTCAAATGCAGGCATGCCGTGCAGAGGCAGAAACACGGGATCGGCGCGCACCAGCGCCAGCCAAGGCTCATGCTCCGTGCAGGCCTCGGTGAGCAGGCGGCAGGCGGTATCGAGTTCGCCGAGACCGAGGTAGACGAGGGCGCGATCGTAGGAGGCGACGTAGCCGCGGGTAGCGATGGTGTCGAACTCCCGCAACACGTTTTTGGCGGAATCGGGCTGGCCGGCCGCGCCGTAGAGGTAGCCCAGGGCGCCGGAAATGCGCGGATCGTCGGCGGCCAGGTAGCGCACGTCCTCGAGCAGACGAATAGCGTCGGCGGTCTCGCCCAACCCGTGCATGGCGAAGGCGAGATATCGGTGGGCGCCGTAGTATTCGGAGTTGAGGGCGATGGCCTGGCGGAGCTCTTCGACGGCCGCGGCGGCTTGGTGGCGCAGGTAGTGCACCATGCCCATGGCGGTGCTGAGGACGACGGAGGCGGGGTCCAGGAGGCGGGCGGCGTTGAGGTGTGCGAGGGCCTCGGCGAAGCGCCCCAGCGGCGCCATGACGGTGGAGGCGTAGTAGATGCGGGCGGAGACGAGGCTGGGATTGAGCTCGAGGGCGCGCTGGAAATCCACCTCGGCCTCATCCCAATTCCACTCGTAGGTGGCCTTGAGATAGGCGCGCCAGAGGTGCCCGGCGGGGAGCTCGGGGTTATAGAGCAGCGCCTTGTAGAGGGCCAGCCCAGCCTCGGGAATCACCATGGAGGGCGCTACGCGGCCAAAGAGGGCGAGCATCAACACTGATCCGGCGCAGGCGGCGTAGGCGGCCGCGAAGCGGGGGTCCATCTGGATGGCGCGCTGGTAACATTCGACGCTGCGGCGCAGGTTGGCGGGGGTCATGCGGCCGGCGAAGTAGCGGCCCTCCAGGAGGTGTTGATAGGCGTCGCCGCTGACCACGTGCGGGGGATCGGGAGGAGCGCCGGCGAGTTGGGCGCCCAGCACGCGCGCGACAGCCTTGGCGATCTGCTGTTGGACACTGAAGGCATCGCTGAGCACGCCACCGAAGCCATCGCTCCATTCGGTCAAGCCTTCCTGCACATGAATCAACTGAGCGGTGGCGCGCAGTTGCCCGCCCAGGACGCGCACCCCGCCCTCGACGATGTGGGAGACACCTAACTGCGCCCCGGCGTGGCGGGCATCGGCGCCGCGCCCTTTGAATTGGAAGGCAGTGCTGCGGGCGACGACGCGCAGGCCATCCACCTGGGAGAGCTCGTTGATCAGCTCTTCGGTGAGGCCATCGGCGAAGAACTCGGCCTCGCCTTCGGGCGGGGAGGCGGTGAAGGGCAGGACGAGCAGAGCCGTGCCGCTGGTCAAAGCGACGATGGGCGGCTCGGCGGGCGGCGGGGCGTCCTTGGGCTGGATGAGGGGGACGTAGCTGCCCTCCGGCAGGGAGATGCGGAACGGCTCCGCGGCGCCCTCGACGGCATAGTATTGGGCCAGCTTCTTGCGCAGGCGGCGGGCCTCGACGCGAACGATGGAATCGATGCGCGGGTCGTAATCGGCGGTGCGGTCAAAGACCTCCACGCCGATGGTGTACTCCTTCAACGCATCGCGGTCTCCGGCCAGGGCGCGCCCGACGGCGAAGCGGAGAAAGCGCTTCATGCGCAGCGAGAGAGCAAAAGGCTTCGACTCTTCGATCCGGGCGAGCGCCGACTCCACGCTATCTCGTTGCATTGGCTCCAATTCTAACGCGCCGGTCTCACCGTGAGATCACCCCTCCTCACTGAGGTAGCAGGGGCCCTCTGCCTCATTCTGTACATGCAAAGGAAAGGAACCACGATGACGACCGTAACGATTACCGAGAACAAGACCGAATGCGAACTGATCGAACAAGCCCGCGGCGGCGACCGCTATGCTTTTGACGAGCTGGTGAAGACGTACTACCCCCGCATGGTCCGCACCGCCGTGCGGATGCTGCGCGATGTGGAAGACGCCGAGGATGCCACGCAGCAGGCCTTTACGGCGGCCTGGCAGAACCTGGACAAATTCCGGGGCGACGCCAGTTTCTCCACGTGGCTGACGCGCATCACCATGAACGAAGCGCTGAGCACGCTGCGCCGCCGCAAGCGGGCGTTTGTGGAGCTGGAAGAGAACGTGACGGAGAGCAACGAAGAGGCGCAGCCGGTGTTTGCCAGCAATGGTGAGAATCCGGAAGAGGTGCTGATCCGCAAGGAGACCAGCAACCTGCTGCGGATGAGCCTGGGCCAGGTGAAGCCGGTGTACCGGCAGGCGATGGAGCTCCGCCTGGTGAATGACATGAGCGTGGAAGAGATTGCCGGCCGCCTGCGGATGCCCGTCAATACGGTGAAGGTGCACCTGTTCCGCGGCCGGCAATCGATGAAGACGTTTCTGGAAGAGCGGATGCCGCTGCGGGCAGCCTAAACAGCAGGCTGCTTGCGCTGCCCGCCCGGATAGTTTTTGCCGTCTCCCTCATAGCCCTTGCGCACATCGGCCTTCTTCGCCCGCTTCTTCGTCGCGGGGTCGTAGAGCTTCATTTCGCCGGTGCGCCAGCTTTCGCAACCCATCATCACCGAGGTCATGATCTGGTGCGCCAGTTCCGGTCCCAGATTGGGCGTCTTCCGCGTGCGCATGCACGAGAAGAAGTTGTCTGAGTGGAGGCGGCCCATGTTGCGGACAGCGTTCGGGAAATCGAACGTGCGCGCTTCGGTGGGCTTGTTCTGGGCGCGGGCGATCATCACCTCGGGCGTGACGGTGACCTTGTTGTTCTCCACGAGGATGGTCCCGTTGTGACCGTAGATGACCTCGGGCAGCAGGCGGTTGGGCGCGCCGTTGGCCATGGAGCCGGCGACGACGATCAGGAAGTTGGGGAACTCCACCAGCATGGCGAGCGTATCCGGCACGTCGCGGTCTTTCTGCACATAGATGCCGCCGGCGCCGGAGACGCGGGTGGGATACTGCGCGCCCATGGCGAAGAGCATGGGGCCGACGCGGTGGTAGTAGAGATCGGAGGCGATGCCGTTGGAGTATTCCCAGTATTTGCGCCAGCGGAAGAAGCGCTCGGCGCTGAAGGGCCGCTTTTTCGCGCTGCCGAGCCACTTGTTCCAATCGATGGTCTCGGGCGTGGCCTCTTCGTCCACGTAGTAGTTCCACTCGCCGGCAGTGGAGTTGCGGCTGTAGGTGGTCTGGCCCCAGAGCACGTCGCCGATGGCGCCTTCGCCGATCAGCTCGCGCACCTTGTGCCAGCGCAGGTCTGAAAGAAACTGGCTGCCCACCTGGAGGACGCGATTGTACTTGGCGGCGGCGGCGATCACCTGGGCGGATTCGTCCACGGTGAGCGTGATGGGCTTCTGGAGGTAGACGTCCTTGCCGGCGGCGAAGGCGTCGATGCCCATTTGCGCGTGCCAGTGATCCGGCGTGGCGATGAGGACGCAATCGACGTCGGTGCGCTGGAGCACTTCGCGGTAATCCACGACGACGTCTTTGGCGGAGAGCTTGGAGATGGCCATGGCGCGCTCGCGATGGCGCTTGTAGACATCGGAGATGGCCACCACTTCGATATCTTTGTCGGCCTCCTGCTGTTTGGCGAAGTCGCGCAGATGGCCGGTGCCCATGATGCCGACCCCGATCATGCCAACGCGAATGCGGTCATTGGCGCCCAGGGTGCGGGCGGCGCTCTTGGCGCTGATCCCGGGCTTGATCATCTTTTCTTTCGCCGCTGCCGTCAGCGTGGATGCCCCCGCCGCCGCCGCGGCGAAGAACGCCCGGCGCGAGCCCAACTTATCGTTCATCATTGCTTGCTTATGAACTCCCTCTCTACGATTCTACGCGCCGCGTCTGGGCGTTCCAACGTAACCGCCGCCCGGAGCGCAGCGAATCCAGGGTCATGCAGAGCACGATGGCTGTCGCCAGCCCACCCTCCACAGGCGCAGTGGGTTCCTGCCGTGTTTTGACGCACTCCAGGAAGTTGCGGATGTGATCCCGCGTGGCCGGCACAAACGACCCGATTCGCATGTCCTCCTTTTCAGGCGTCAGCACGGCGCCGGAGGTTTCCGGATAGATCCGATATCCCTCGCGGCCCATGTCCATGCGCGCCTTGGAGCCGTGGAGCTGCATGATCTGGTCCTGCGACGTGTGGTACTTCATGGCCTTGTAGCCGAGGGTGAAGGTGGCCATGTAGTTTTCGGGGAACTCCATGATGATGGAGGCGGTTTCCGGGACCTCGGCGCCCTTGAGATTGGCGCGCCCGCCGGAGCAGGTGACGGCCAGCGGTTGCTTGGAGTTCATGAACCACTGGATGGCGTCCACCATGTGCGCGGCCTGGCCGATGAGGAGGCCGCCCGAGTAGTCGTAGTAGTAATACCAGTTGAAGAAGCGCGTGGCGTCGAGCTCGCGCTTGGGCGCCGGGCCGAGCCATGCGTTCCAATCGAGTGCGCCCTGGAGCGTGGCGGAGCTGAGAGAATCCTGACGGTTGAGCCATTGCGAGGTGACGAGCCGGATGTCGCCCAGGCGGCCGGAGGTGGCAAGTTTCTGAGCCTGCTGGAAGAGCTCCGAGCTGCGGCGCTGTGTGCCGACCTGGACGATCTGTTTGGAGCGGCGCACGGCCGTGACGATATCGAAGGCCTCCGGGATGGTGTGGGCCATGGGCTTCTCGATGTAGACGTCCTTGCCGGCCTGCACGGCGTCGATGGCCATGCGGGCGTGCCAGTGGTCGGGTGAGGAGACGATGACGGCGTCGATTGATTTGTCTTCGAGCAGGCGGCGGTAATCGGTGTAGCCGCGTGCGCCGGTGCTGGCCTTTTTGAGGCCGGCCTGGAGGTTGGGCTCGTAGACGTCACAGACGGCGGCCATTTCGGCGCCGATCTCTTTGAACTCGGAAGTGAGGAGTTGGCCGCGCCCGCCGCTGCCGATGACGCCGGTGCGGACTCTGTCCGTGGCGGCGATGAGGGCGCCGCTGCTCATGAGGAAGGTTCTGCGGTGCATACTGAGGACAGTGTATGGGAATGCGGGGCGGGGTGCACCGGGCCTCGTCGCTGAGGTGAATCCAACCAGGCCGTAGAACGTCATGAGTCAGGCACGGCTGGAAGGGGAGAGAGAATTATGAGACGTTACGGCGTCGTCATCGAGCAAGGGCCGAACAATCTCTCGGCTTACGTTCCGGACTTGCCGGGTTGTGTCAGCACAGGACAGACCGTGGAAGAGATCGAAAGCAACATCCGGTCTGCTATTGAGCTTCACCTGGAGGGGATGGCCGAGGACGGAGAGCCGATTCCCCAACCGTCTACGTTGGCACGAGAGATTGAGGTGGCCGCCCGCCTGCCAGGGACCAGAGTTGTTGACTGACTTTCGCGCGCACTTCGTACGCCCAGGCACCGTTTCCGCAGCACGGCGTGGAGATCGCTCGCGCCGAACAGCGGGATAGTACCCGACACGCGAATGAGGCCGGAGTGATGACCACGCCGGCACCATGCGAATGGCCTCACCGGGGTATGTGCCGAGTGACTCAGCTGCCGCCGCTGTTGTCAGTCGCGGAGAGCTGAGTCATACTTAGTATGAACACGGTGTTCGGGAGAGACTATGCGCACCACGAAAGTTGTCACAATCTCACTGCCGGCGGAGACGTTGGCCGCTGCCCAGAAGATGGCCGCCGAGGAGCAGCGAACGATGAGTGAGTTGATGCGGGAGGCGTTCCGGGTTTACCAGCGGGACCGGGAGAAATGGGCTGACATTTTCGCCTACGGTGAACAGCAGGGAAAGAAGGCGGGCGTCCGCACCGAGGAGGACGTTGTACGCATCGTTCGAGAGGAGCGGCGTAAGATCGCTCAGGAGGCGGCGAAAGCTGCGGTGTCCGGGAAACGATGATTCCCATCGTTGTCGACACAAACGTCTATGTGTCGGCCATCGTCTTCGGTGGTGTTCCGCGACAGGCACTGCAAGTCATCGCCGAGGGACCATATCGAACCTGCATCTCAGCGCCAATTCTCAAGGAAGTCCGCCGCGTGCTCGTCGTGCGATTCCAGTACTCTTTGGAAAAATCCGATCAGTTGGACCTGTGCCTGCGAGAGTCCAGCCAACTGGTGGTACCGGCCGACACCATTGCAGCCTGCTCGGATCCAAATGACGATATGGTTCTGGAGTGCGCGGTAGCCGCCAAGGCGAAAGTGATCGTCACCGGGGACAAGGCACTGTTGCGTCTCGATCCGTTCCGGGGTGTCCGCATTGTCACCCCGGCCCAATTCCTGCTCGACGCAGCCGACTAGCCTCAGCGCTGATTCTGCTTGAGAATCTTCTTGCGCAGGCGGATCGACTTGGGTGTCACTTCCACCCACTCGTCGTCGTTGATGAACTCGATGGCCTGCTCGAGGTTGAGCAGCCGCGGCGGCACCAGGCGGATGGCTTCATCGGCGCTGGACGCCCGCATGTTGGTCAGCTTCTTCTCTTTGACGATGTTCACGTTGAGGTCATCCCAGCGGGCGTTCTCGCCCACCAGCATGCCCTCGTAGACTTCGGTGCCGGGCTCGACGAACATCTCGCCGCGCTCCTGCAGATTGAAGATCGCATAGCCCGTTGTCTTGCCGGCGCGATCGGAAATCAATGCACCGGTGGTGCGCATCGGGATGTCGCCCTGCCATTCCACGTAGCCCTGGAAGAGCGAGTTGAGGATGCCGGTGCCGCGCGTATCGGTCATCATCTCGCCGCGCAGGCCGATGAGGCCGCGCGAGGGGATCAGGAACTCCAGGCGCACGCGGCCGGAGCCGTGGTTGACCATCTTGGCCATCTTGCCCTTGCGCATGCCCATCTTTTCGATGACCACGCCCACGTAGGCTTCCGGCACGTCCACCAGCAGCAGTTCCTGCGGCTCCATCACCTTGCCGTCGTCGTTGCGGGTGAGGATCTGCGGCTTGCCCACCATCAGCTCGAAGCCTTCGCGGCGCATCATCTCAATGAGGATGGCCAGTTGCAGCTCGCCGCGGCCCATGACGAGGAAGGCGTCCGGTCCGCCGGCCTCTTCCACCTTGAGCGAAACGTTGGTGAGCAGTTCTTTATCCAGCCGGTCGCGCAGGTTGCGCGAGGTCACCCACTGGCCTTCGCGGCCGGCGAAGGGGGAGGTGTTGATGGTGAAGACCATGCCGATGGTGGGCTCGTCGATCTGGATCTTCGGCATCGCCTTCGGCGTTAGCGGGTTGCTCACCGTCTCGCCGATGGTGATGCCCTCCACGCCGGCGATGGCCAGAATGTCGCCGGGGCCGGCGATGGTCTCATCCACGCGCTTGAGCCCCTCGAACGTGTACATGCGCGTGATTTTGGTGAGGTGCACCTGGCCGTCCAGACGGCAGACGCTGACCTCATCACCCAGCCGCAGCGTGCCGTTGAAGACACGCCCGATGGCGATGCGGCCCAGGTAATCGGAGTAGTCCAGGTTGCCCACCTGGAACTGGAGAATATCCTCGGGATCGCCGACGGGCGGGGGGATGTGCTTGACGATGGCCTCGAAGAGCGGCTCCAGCGTGGTGGAGGGGTCTTCCAGGGTGGCCTTGGCGATGCCGTCGCGGGCGATGGTGTAGATGATGGGGAAATCGAGCTGGTCTTCGGCGGCGTCGAGGTCGATGAAGAGGTCGAAAACCTCATTCAGCACTTCCTGGATGCGCGAATCCGGGCGATCGATCTTGTTGATGACCACGATGGGCGTCAGGCCCAGTTCCAGGGCCTTGGAGAGCACGTAGCGGGTCTGGGGGAGCGGACCCTCGCTGGCGTCCACCAGCAGCATGACGCCGTCCACCAGCTTCAGGGCGCGCTCCACCTCGCCGCCGAAGTCGGCGTGGCCGGGTGTATCAACGATGTTGATCTTGACGCCGTGATAGCGGACGCCGGTGGTCTTGGCGAGAATGGTGATACCGCGTTCGCGCTCCAGGTCATTGGAGTCCATGACGCGGTCTTGTACTTGTTCGTTGGATCTGTAGATGCCGCTTTGCTTAAACATGGAGTCCACCAGCGTTGTCTTGCCGTGGTCCACGTGCGCAATAATCGCAATGTTGCGGAGGTTTTGGTTCGGAACTTTCATTTGGGAAACCGGATGGGGGAACTTCCATTGTCGCATGAGATAGACTGAAGGTACTCATGTCATCCTCCACAGGGTTCCCCACTGTCGTCATCGTGGGACGGCCCAACGTGGGCAAGTCCACACTTTTTAACGCGATCATCGGCCAGCGCAAGTCCATTACGGGCGATGAGCCGGGCATCACGCGGGACCGCATCATCGGCCAGGCCGTGCACCGCAAGCGCCCGTTCACGCTCATCGATACGGGCGGCATCGTGCCGGAGGACCAGGCGCTGATCCCCGTTCAGATCCTCAAGCAGGCGCGGTTTGCGATCGATGAAGCCGAGCAAATCATCTTCCTGATCGACGGCCGCACGGAGATCACGTCGGCGGATCGCGACCTGGCGCAGTTGCTGCGCAAGACCGGCAAGCCCGTGATCCTGGCCGTCAACAAGATCGACGTGCCCAAACGCGAATCGCTGACGCACGAGTTTTACGAGATGGGCTTCAAGATCATGTCGATCTCCGCCGAGCATCGCGTGGGCATCCATGAGCTGCTGGATGAGGTGACGGAGAAGTTCCCGGCCGCCGACGATCCGGCGGAGCCGAAGGAAGGCGAACTGGAGGCGCAGAAGCCGATCCGCGTCGCCATCATCGGCCGGCCGAACGTGGGCAAGTCCACGCTGTTGAACGCTCTGGTGGGTGGAGAGCGCGCCATTGTTTCGCCGGTGGCGGGCACTACGCGCGACTCCGTCGATGAGCCGCTCACCGTGGATGGCCGCGATTTCGTCTTCGTCGATACGGCAGGCATTCGCCGCAAGGGCAAGACGCACGAGATGGCGGAGAAGCTCAGCGTGGTGATGGCCCGCAAGCACATCCGCATGGCGCACGTGGCGCTGCTGCTGGTGGACGCCACCGAGGGCGCGGTGGGCAGCGATGCCACCATCGCCGGCTACGCGCACGAAGAGGGCCGCGCGCTGGTGATCTGCGTCAACAAGTGGGATCTGATCGACGATAAGAAGCGCAAGGAGTTTGAAGAGTCCATCCGCGACACCTTCAAGTTCCTGGATTACGCGCCCATCGTGTTCATGTCGGCGTTGGAGAAGAAGGGCATCCGCAGCGTGCTGAAGCACATCGCGCGGTGCTTTGAGGCCTTCAACAAGCGCATCACCACGGGCCAGCTCAACCGGTTCGTGGATGAGTTCAAGCTGGAGCGCGACAGCCGCATCTTCTTCATGACCCAGGCGTCCATCCGGCCGCCCACGTTTGTCATCTTCATGAACAAGGTGGAGAATCTGCACTTCTCCACGGAGCGGCAGATCGTCAACCGGATCCGCAAGAAGTTTGAGTTTGACGGCACGCCGATCATCCTCAAGGTGAAGGCGCACCACAAGAAGCGCGAAAAGGGTGGACGTTCGTAGTCCGCCCCCCGGGGGGGGGGGGGGGGGGCGGGGGGGGGGGGGGGGCGCAAGCGACGGTCGAGAACAATGGTGAGAGCGTTCTAGCGAGCCACGATGAGGTCCAGGCGGTCAAACGACGTGCGCTGGATCTGTTTAGCGACGCTATCGAACTTCAGGAGAGCAGATTCGGCCTGGAGCCTCTCGCGCTGCTGCGGGGTCAGATGGGCGCGGTAGTGGTCCGCGTGGTCCTTGTAGAGGTAGGCGACGTACTGCGGCGCAACGGCCGCCTCCATCAGGCTCTGCCAGTAGCTGCGCTGTTTGAAGAGCCGCCGCTGTTCCGCGGCTTCCCGGGCGAGCTCGATGCGCGTGGCGTGGGCGAGGAGGGTGATCCGCTGGCAGCGCTCCGCGGCGAAGGGCCGGGTGGGCTCGGGCTGCGGCAGAGCGGCGATGGCGCCTTCGATCTCCGCCAGTTCATGCTCCCAACCCTGCCAGCGGAAGCGCGTGGCGCCGCTGACGAGTGAGCCGCGCTTCAGAATGTCGCGCACGCGGGCGGCCTCGGGCCCCGTGGCGGAGACGACGTGCTCCAACAGCTCGACAAAGGGGAGTTCGCGAACCACGACAGAGGTGAGGGCGACGAATTCTGCGGCCTCGCTGCTCAGCTTCACGCGGATGATGTCGGGCACGGGCATGTCTTCAGTCTATTGCGCTTCGTACAATCGTAGGCAGTGCAGAGAAGCTTGAGTCCGAATTCCGGCCGCCGGCGCGTAGCCGCGGAGCGCGCCCGATGACGCCCTGCGGCGAGATCCTGGCGGCCGAGATCCGGGCACACGGCTCCATTCCGTTCTCGCGTTTCATGGAGGTGGCGCTCTATCACCCGCTGTGCGGCTACTATGTGGCGCCGCGCGATCCCTTCGGCAAAGACGGCGATTTCTACACTGCTTCGCAAGTGCAGCCTGTGTTTGGCCGGCTCATCGCCTGCGCGTTGCGGCAGTGCCGCGCAGCGATGGCGGAGCCCGCTGGATTCACGGTGGTGGAGTGGGGCGCGGGCCGTGGAGAGATGGCTGCGGGCCTCAGTGAGTTCACTTACTTTGGAGTCGACTTTGCACGAGGCGGCGCGCCACTACAATTTGAAGGCGTTGTGTTTTCGAACGAGCTCTTCGACGCGCTGCCGGTGGATGTGGCCCGGATCCGGGGGGGCGTGGCCTGCGGCATGAACGTCGGGCTGGAAGACGACCGCTTTGTGTGGCGCGAATCAGGACCGTTGGCGCCGGAGTGGCGGGAATATGCCGCCTCCCTGCTGCCTCATTACCGGGAAGAGGCGGAGATCTGGCTGGAGTTGCCGGTGCGGCTGGGCCGGACGCTCTCCGCGATGTGTGCTCCGCTGACCCGCGGGTCAGTGATCGCGATTGATTACGGCTACACCGCGCGCGAACTGGTGCGGTTCCCGCGCGGCACTCTGATGAGCTACCGCCGCCATGCCGCCATCGAAGATGTGCTGCTGGAACCGGGGCTGCAGGACATCACGGCGCACGTTCCCTTCACCTATCTGGAGGAAGCGGCGCGCGCCGAGGGCCTGCAAACAGGGCCTTTGGAGACGCTGGCGCAGTTTCTGCTGCGCGCCGGCGAGGCGGATCAATTTGCCTCCGCGCTGGCGGCCGACACCGAGCCGGAGTCGCTTCGCCTGCGCCTGCAACTGAAGAGCCTGCTGTTTGGGATGGGCGAGACGTTCCGCGTCGTCACGCTCCGGAAGGAAGGGCTGCTCTAAAAAGCTAACGGCCCCGGTTGCCCGAGGCCGTCCAGTGGATTCCTGTTTGCCGCGTTCGTTTGAACGCTTCGGACTACTTCTTCTTGGCTGCCTTTTTCACTGCCTTCTTGGCTGCCTTCTTGGTTGCGTTCTTCATCGATCTGTTCTCCGTAACATCAGAATTTGCGATCACGCGTGATCGCATTGTGATCTCTTTATAAGCTTGGTCCCGCAATGAAGTCAAGGAAAAAAGTGAGCGAGGCCCATCTCTCTCCCGGCGAGCGCGTTTGGACCCTCAAGCTGAAACGAAGAGAGGTGGAAATGTTCCTATCGAAAATCGTTGGCGCAACGCATCGGGAACCGCTAGCATCACAGTTGAGATGCCACGCCGCGCGGTGTTCGCCATCCTCTGTGTCGTGCTCGTGTTGGGCGGCTGCGGCCGTAAGAAGAGTGCCGCGCGCCCGCCCGCGGCGCCCGCGCCGGGCTGGAGCGAAGAGGGCATCGCGAGCTGGTACGGCGAGCCCTACCACGGCAGGCAGGCCGCCAACGGCGAGATCTACGACATGGAGCAGATGACCGCCGCGCATCGCACGCTGCCCTTCGGCGCGATGGTGCAGGTGACGAATCACACGAACGGCAAAAAGGTGGAGGTGCGCATCACGGATCGCGGTCCCTTCATCGACGGGCGCATCATCGATCTCTCTCGCGCGGCTGCGCGCGCCATTGATCTGATCCGTCCGGGTACGGCGCCGGTGCGGATTGAAGTGCGCTCCTACGCGCTCTCGCCGCGGCCGGGCGGCGTCTTCGCGGTGCAGGTGGGCGGGTATCTGGACAGGCGGCAGGCAGAGCGCCTTGCCAAGCGCCTGCGTGCGCGGTATGCGTCTGTGGCGACGGTGGCGCGCGCGGGCTCGCGCTCTCAGTGGCGGGTGTTGGTTGGCGATCGCATCACACAGCGGGATGCCGCCGCGCTGGCCGAGCTCCTGGGCAAACTGGAGAAGCAGGTGTTTGTGGTGCGGATGGACCCATCGACTCCGCCCGTTCCCTGAGGGACAATCTTTTTAAGAGAAACTCGCCTGCGGCCGCACTATATCTCCAGTGGTAACCTATGGCGCAGTGCATGGAGCAACAATTGGCATACCCCGGATGGCAGATCGCAACGCGCCATGAGAAGACCTACGAGCTCGTAGGCCAATCGGCGCGTCTCCGGCAGGTATTGCGCCTGGCGGCCAAGCTGGGCCGCGGCCACTGGCCCGTACTGCTGCTTGGTGAGACTGGCACGGGCAAGGAGCTGGTGGCGCGGACGATCCATCGCGCCCAGCCGTCTGCGCCCTTCGTTGTGGTGGACTGCACCACGATGAGCGGCACTCTCATGGAGAGTGAGCTTTTTGGCCACGTGAAGGGGGCGTTCACGGGCGCGACGGCCAACAAGATCGGATTGATCGAAGAGGCGGATGGCGGCACCGCGTTCTTCGATGAGATCGGCGAGTTGCCGTTGGATCTGCAAGCCAAGCTTCTGCGCGTATTGCAGGAGAAGGAGTTTCGTCCGGTGGGCGCCACCACCACCCGGAGATCCAGCTTCCGCGTGATCTCCGCCACCAACCGGGACCTGACGAAAGAGGTGGAGGCTGGACGATTCCGCCAGGATCTGTTCTACCGGCTCAACGTGGTTTCGCTGCGCCTGGCGCCGTTACGGGAGCGGAAGGACGATCTGCCTTCGCTGATCTCCCACTTTTTGGGTATCTATGGCAACGGCCACACGCTGAGCGGTGAACTGCTGGATATGTTGATCCGCTACGATTGGCCTGGCAACGTGCGCGAGCTGGAGAACAGCATCCAGCACATGGTTGCGGTGAATACCGGGCCTATACTGCACGCCGGGGACGTGCCATCCGCCATTCGGAACCACGCCACGGAGCGCGAGTCTGCTTCGGTGTCGTCACCGGTGACAGTGGAGGCGTCCAGCGCTGCCGGATTTGTGATGCCGATCCTGCCGCTTGCCGAGATGGAAAAGCGTGCTATTGTTCAGGCGTTGCAGTACACGAAGGGTGACCGGGTGATGGCCGCGCATCTGTTGGGCATCGGCCGCACGACCCTCTACCGCAAGATTAAGGAATACGGAATTCAGACTTGACCTTCGCCCTAGACGCCACGCAGAGCACCGGACGCCACATCTCCGGGGTAGGCGTCTACTGCCGGGAGATGCTGCGAGGGCTGGCGGGCGCCCATCCGGCTGAGCGGTTTCTGTGGTGCGGCCGGCCCAATCGCTTGCGCCTTCTGCTGGGCGAGTCCAAGCCCGCCAACTGTTCTGTGCGCCCGTTGCTGGAGAGCTTCCAGATGTTCCGGTGTGAGCTCTTCCACGGATTGAACCAGCGCCTGCCTGCGTCGCGCTTCCGGCGCACGGTCTGCACGTTTCACGATCTGTTTGTGATGACCTCGGAGTATTCCACGCCCGAGTTTCGTGCCCGATTCACAGAGCAGGCGCGGCAGGCCGCCGCGCGCGCCGAGCTCATCATCTGCGTCTCCCAGTTCACAGCCAATCAGGTGGGGGCTCTGCTTGGCGTGGAATCCGGCCGCCTGCGTGTCATCCCGCACGGCACTCGTTTCCCCGCCGTCAGCGGAGAGACCTTGAGGGAGCCGCTGATCCTCCATACTGGCGCCATTCAGCATCGCAAGAATCTGCTGCGGCTTGTGGAGGCCTTCGAGCGGGCGGCGCCACCGCCCTGGCGCCTGGTGCTGGCCGGCTCCGATGGCTTTGGCGCCGCCGAGATCCATGCGCGCATCGACGCCAGCGCGGCGCGCGAACGGATTGAGACGCCCGGCTATGTTTCGGATTCCGCCTTGGCCAGGCTGTACCAGCGTGCGTCTCTCTTTGCGTTCCCCTCGTTGGATGAAGGCTTCGGCATTCCGGTGCTGGAGGCGATGGCGCAGGGCATCGCGGTGCTCTCGTCGAACCGCTCGGCGCTGCCCGAGGCTTGCGGAGAAGCGGCGTTGCTGGTGGATCCGCTGGATGGGGAGGCGTTGGCGCACGGCCTGCGCCGGCTGATCGAAAGCTCAGAGTTGAGAGAGCGCCTGGTGCTGGCAGGTACGGAACGCGCCGCTGGGTTCACCTGGGAACGGGCAGTGCACAGTACGTGGGCCGTTTATCAGGAGTTGATGGGCCGGACGTTGAGCTAGCGGGCGTCCTCGTCCACCGCGATCTTCAACGCGCGGAGGAACTTCTGATCCTGCGTAGTCCACTTGAGCCGCGCCTTCGGTTCGTTGTGGCGTCCCGGGGTGTAGTCCTCTTCGAAGTCCGTCTCCAACCGCGTCTCCAGAACGGCGCCGTCATCGTCTTCGCCGTCTCCGACCTCGCGCTTGTTAAATCCGATAGTGGCTTCCAGCACCAGGAAGACGTCATAGCCCGCACGCTTGATCTCGCCAATAGCCTCAGCGATGCGGTCCGAGTCTGAGAGCGACTCGTTGATCGCGTTGCCGAGCTCCTGCATCAATTCTTTCAGTCGATCGTCCAAGCTAAGCCTCGTTCGCGGCCAACTCCAGAATACCATTCGGAGCAGGGGCCGGTTCCTTTCCTGTGTCTACTCTCTGTATCGGCTGACCGGCCGGATGGCGTGAGTGATTCCGCTGTTACCATGGAATGGTCTGCTGTAGCCTATGTCGTCCAAAGCCCAGAAGTTCCTGAAAACCGTCGTCCCGTCCGTGATCAAGCCTCTCCATTCACTATGGAACGAGGTCATCGGCTTTCTCTTTCTCTCCTTCGCCGCGATTCTGCTGCGCCCCGTCTGGCGTGGCTACCACGAGTTGCAGAGTGATCCGGCCTATCTCATCAAGTTCCTGCTTACCGTCTTCTTCTTCCTGATCATGCTCGGCTTTGGCCTGCATGCGTTCTGGAAGGCCAGGAAGATCTCGCGATCGTGAAGGTCCTGGTAGCCGGCGCCACGGGCGCCGTTGGCCGCCATGCCGTCCAGCAGCTTCTGGCTGCCGGTCACTTTGTCCGGGCGCTATCCTGCCGGCCTGAACCACCGGCCGGGCCTGGATCGCAGGAGCCACACGCAGCCGAGCTCACCGAGGCTATCACGCTTGCCGGCTCCTGTGCCGGCATCGACGCCGTCATTGCCTGCGCCGGAGCATCTCTACACATTGGAGCGATCCGGCAGCGCGCGGGTTTCCTCCATGTGGATCTCCAGGGAAACCGCAACCTGCTGGCCGAGGCGCGCCGCAGCGGTGTGAGGCGCTTCATTTACGTTTCCGAAGACATCCGGGCGCATGAGCGTATCAGCGAGGAGGTTGCCACCTCGGGCATCCCGAGCGCGATGATTCGACCCACCCGCCTTTTCTCCGCCTGTGCCCGTTGGCTGCCCTGGGCTCGCGCTGGCTTTGTTCCGCTGCTTGGATCCGGCGCGGAGCGCACCAATCCCATCCACGAAGCGGAAGTGGCGCGGGCCTGTGTTGAGGCACTATCCGGCGGTGCGGAGCGCCGCACTATCGGGGGACCGGAGATCTTCACGCGTCATAGGCTGGCTGAGATGGCGTTTGATGCCCTCGGCAAGCCGCCCCGGTTGCTGGTTGTGCCGCCGGCGCTGCTCGAATTTGGCTGCAGCGTCACCCGGACTGATGTCATCGCTCCGTCCTATGGCACGCTGCGCCTGGGCGACTACCTGCGCGCGCTTACTGCTGTGGCGGGGTCTGCGCCGTCGTTTTGGCGCCGGTGATCCGCTGCAGCTCCGCGATCTGTTTGCGCACCACTTCGACATCCGGCGCGTCCGGCGCAAAGCTCAAGTAGCCCTGCATTTGTGTCAGCGCACCGGGATAGTCGCCTTTGTCGGCGAGGATGATGCCAAGCAGCCGGCTGATGCGTGGATTGCCGTGGCTGACGTCCAGTTTGAGCGCCTCGCGCGCGCTGCGCTCCGCTACGTCGAGTTTCTTCAGGTTGTAGTTGGCGGCGCCGTTCATGTACCAGATCTGGGGGTAGTTGAAGGGATTCAGCTTCAGCACGGTGTCACTGCGTTCGGCAATCTGCTGCCAGTCCCGCGTGTTCACCGCAATCTGCAGCAGTTGCAGATGGGGATTGACGAACTTGCCGTCGCTGGCCACGGATTGCTCATAGGCCGTCTTGGCGTCCGCCTGCCTCTTCTGCGCCTCAAAAGCCCGGCCCAGTTCAAACCATGCCAACGCGTACTTCGGATAGCCGTCCACGGCCTTGCGCAGATGCACTTCAGCCTCTTCGTACTTCTTCTTCTTCATCAGATCCGTGCCCTTTTCGTAGGCCTTTCTGGAGTCCTTCGGCGCCGAAGCGCTGGTCATGGAGAAGGTGAAGCCCTCCACGTTGGACAAGCGGTGGAGGATCAAAGTACCAACCTCGGGATTGTCCATCAGGCGCCGGCCGCTCAACTGAAGGACATCGCTGCGGAAGCCGGGCAGATCCGCGCGGAATTCGCAGCCCATCAACTGGCGCTCGGACATGCCGCCGCTGGTTGGCCCGGTCTGAACGCTGCGGGTGCTGTTGGAGCCGAACGTGTCGTTTGGTCCGCTGATGCTGGCGTCCGGCATCACGATGTTGTTCTGCCCCAGCGTCACGCTAAAGCGGCCCTTCATGTCGGAGTAACCCTGCGGGCGCGGCTGGCCGTTGCAGACCAACATCATCACCACGGGTTCCGGCGGCGGGTTGCCGTCATCCATCATCAGGCGCCCCGTCAGGAAGATGGGCCGCTGGATGTCCATCATGGCGGGTTGCCGGTCCCCGCCGGTCATCGACGGACCGGTGGATGGCTGAGTTGGCCTGGTCGGAGCCGGAGTCCTGCCGCCGCCAGTGGACCCACCACCGCCTGTTCCGCCCCCAGTAGTTTGCGCGAACAGCGCCGTATCCGTGCAGACGCCCAGCGCCAAAGCCAATAGAGCCGCGCTCCAGTATGTACGATTCATGGCCGCCCCTTCCAATCGGGTAAACGAACTAGTGAGTGTAGTATACACCCGGTTTTGATGGTCCAGCGCCGCAGGTGCGCAGTCCACTATCATGTTGGAGGGAACCCAACCACTGATGGAACGAAAATTACTAACCGCAACCTCGCTTACTCTTCTCGCACTCATCACTACGGGCTGCTCCGACAGCCCTGCCCCGGCCAAGCAGGCCGAGGTGAAAAAGCCGGTCGAGGCCTTGCCCATCTCCGGCCAGAGCGCCATCTTCCAGACATTCCAGGTGGCCCGCACCTGGGCTCCTGACGCCATGTTGTTGAAACTGGAGAACGGGGACATCCCGGAAGCCAAGGCCCAACCCGGCAAATACGGGCTCTGGCGGGCGATCTACGTCTCCCGGTCCAAGAACGTGAGGCGCGAATATACCTACGCGGCCGCCGATAGTGAGGGCGGAGTCATCAAGGGCGCGCGCGCCGGTGCTGATTCCGGGTACGCGGCCAACCCGCAGGTGCATCCTTTTGCCGTGCAGGAGGTTCGCGTGGATACCGTCGCGGCCCACGAAACGGCGATGAAAGAGGTGGAGGGCGATGCGCAGATGAAGAAGGTGCTCGCTGAGAACAAGGATCTGCCCGTTCAGTATCTGTTGGAATGGACCGGCAGCGCGCCGAAGCCGCAATGGCGCGTCATCTTTGGCGTGACGGTTTCCCAGAGCAAGTTCTCCATCCTGATCGACGCCAACAGCGGCAAGTTTGTCAGGAAACTGCGCTAAGCGCGCGGTTTGCGCTTGGCCAGCAGGGCGGGCTGGATTGGTTCAGCCCGCGCTACGCGCATCAGGGAGTTTCTGGATTCTGTATCGGCCGGATGCAGATTGCGGGAAAACTCCAGGTTCAGCGAGGCGACGAACTGCTCGATCTGCGCCTGCATCACGCTCATCTTCTCGCGCATGTTGAGGATGATCTCCACGCCGGCCAGGTTCACGCCCAACTCGCGCGTGAGCTCCAGAATCACCTCCAGCCGCCCCAGATCCTCATCCGTGTAGAGGCGTGTGTTGCCGTCGGAGCGCGACGGCTTCAGCAAGCCTTCCCGCTCATACATGCGCAGCGTCTGGGGATGGAGTTGGTACTTTTCGGCGACGGCCGAGATCATGTAGGCGGCTTTGGCTCTCTGTTTGGACACGGCGGTTACACCTTCGGCCAGAGCTCGGCCCGCGGGTCGCGCGGATCGAGCTTGGCGAGTTCTCTCAACAGTTCGCGCGTCTTGTCGTCGCGGATATCCGGCGCCTGAATGCTGATCTCCACAATCTGGTCGCCGCGCGTATTTTTGCGCGTATTCAGGACACCCTTTTCCCGCAGCCGGAACTTCTGCCCGTTTTGGGTGCCCTGCGGAATCTTGAGCAGAGCCCGCCCATCCACGGTGGGCACTTCGATCTTGGCGCCCAGGCCGGCCTCGGTGACCGACACCGGAATGGAGATGTGAACGTCGTCGCCTTCGCGGGTGAAGAGCGCATGGGGCTCCACGCGAATGGTGATGTAGAGATCGCCGGCCGGTGCGCC
Source organism: Bryobacterales bacterium (assembly GCA_016721425.1). Lineage (GTDB taxonomy): Bacteria > Acidobacteriota > Terriglobia > Bryobacterales > Bryobacteraceae > Paludibaculum. The sequence goes on from JADKID010000011.1 coordinate 74,714, forward strand.
CATCGAGCCGGCATTGCCTTTGGCGGCCAGACGCAGGCGCGAACCCGTGGCGGCGCCCGCCGGAATGCGCACGTCCACCATCTCATCGATCTGTGTGCGGCCCTCCCCACGGCAAGTGGGGCACGCGTTGCGCAGACGGCCCGTGCCGCCGCAGCGCGGGCAGGTGAGCGAGAACTTCATGGCGCCCGCCATCTGCTGCACATTGCCGCTGCCCTGGCACTGAGGACAGTTCGCATTGGAGCCGCCCGCATGGCCGGTGCCGCGGCAAACAGCACAGGCGTCCAACCGGTGGATGTTCAGCCGCACCTGCGTACCGCGAATCGCCTGCCAGAAATCGATGCTGAGCGAATACTCCAGATCCGTGCCCTTCTCGGCCACGGTCTGCTGATTGGCGTGTTTCTGCTGCCCGAAAAACTGGCTGAACAGGTCGCTGAAGCTGCCGCCGCCCGGGCCGCCCTGCGGACCGCCGGGCATTCCGCCCGGTCCCTCTGAGAAATCAAAACCGCCGAAGCCGAAGCCGGCGCCCGGCGGTGGTTGCTGGCCGCCACCGGGGACGCCACTTTCGGAATAGAAACCGAACTGATCGAACATCTTCCGCTTTTTGGTGTCGGAGAGAATGTCGTACGCCTCCTGCACCTGCTTAAAGCGGTCCTCGGAGGTCTTGTCACCCGGATTGAGATCCGGATGGTGCTTGCGCGCCAGGCGGCGGTACGCCTTGCGGATCTCATCCGCGGAGGCGTCCCGCTTCACCCCAAGGGTCTGATAGTAGTCCTTGTTGGTACTCATGCCTGGCTCATGCTACAAACAAACAGCTTACTTCTTGTTTGCGGCCTATTTCTTGTTTTCATCCACGTCGACGAATTCAGCGTCCACGACGTCGTCTTTTTTCGCTTCCGACTGCGCGCCCGGGTTCGCGCCGGCCTCGCCGGTGGGCGGAGCCTGCTGCGCGCCGGCGGCCTTGTACATGGCTTCGGCCAGCTTGTGGCTGCACGAGAGCAACTGCTCCTGGGCTGCCTTCATCTTGTCGGCGTCGCCTGCTTCCATGGCCTTCTTAGCGTTCGCCACGGCTTCTTCCACGGCCTTGGCGTCTTCCTCGGAGACCTTGTCGCGGTGCTCCTTGAGAGTCTTCTCGGCGCTGTAGACGGCGTTGTCGAGGTGGTTGCGGGCATCGATCTCTTCGCGCCGCTTCTCGTCCTCGGCCTTGTGGGCGTCGGCGTCCTTGCCCATCTTGTCGATCTCTTCTTTGGACAGGCCGGAGGAGGACGTGATGGTGATCTTCTGCTCGTTGTTCGTGGCCCGGTCCTTGGCCGTGACGTGCAGGATGCCGTTGGCGTCAATGTCGAACGTCACCTCAATCTGAGGCACGCCGCGCGGCGCCGGGGGCAGGCCCACCAACTGGAACACGCCCAGCATGCGGTTGTCCTTCGCCAGCGAACGCTCACCCTGGAATACCTTGATCTCCACGCTGGTCTGGCTGTCGCTGGCCGTTGAGAAGACCTCGGATTTCCGCGTCGGGATCGTGGTGTTGCGCTCAATCAGCTTCGTGAACACTCCGCCCAGCGTCTCGATGCCGAGCGAGAGGGGCGTCACGTCCAGCAGCAGCATGTCCTTCACTTCTTCGTTGAGGACGCCGCCCTGCACCGCCGCACCCAGCGCCACCACTTCGTCGGGGTTGACCGTCTTGTTCGGTTCTTTGCCGAAGATCTCCTTCACCATCGCCGCCACACGCGGGATGCGCGTGGAGCCGCCCACCAGCACCACTTCGTCGATCTGAGCGGCGGAGAGGCCGGAATCGGCCAGCGCCTGTTTGCACGGGCCCACCGAGCGCTGCAGGATATCTTCCACCATAGCCTCGAAACGGGCGCGCGTGAGGCTCTTCACCATGTGCTTCGGGCCGGTCTGCGGGTCGCCGTAAATGAAGGGCAGGTTGATCTCGGTCTCCATCGCGGAGCTGAGCTCGATCTTGGCCTTTTCCGCCGATTCCTTCAGGCGCTGCAATGCCATGCGGTCGTGCGAGAGGTCCACGCCCTCTTCCTTCTTGAACTCTTCGATCAGCCAGTCCACCAGCTTCTGATCGATGTTGTCGCCGCCCAGGTGCGTGTCACCGTTGGTGGATTTCACCTCCACAACGCCGTCGCCCACTTCCAGGATCGAGATGTCGAAGGTGCCGCCGCCAAAGTCGTAGACGGCGATCTTCTCTTCCTTCTTCTTGTCCATGCCGTAGGCGAGAGCCGCCGCGGTGGGCTCGTTGATGATGCGCATCACTTCCAGGCCAGCCACCTGGCCGGCGTCCTTGGTGGCCTGCCGCTGCGCGTCATTGAAGTAGGCAGGCACCGTGATGACGGCCTTGGTGACGGACTGGCCCAAGTAGGACTCGGCCGCTTCCTTCAGCTTGGTCAGGATCATGGCCGCGATCTCCGGCGGGGCATACTTCTTGCCGCCAGTCTCCACACGGGCGTCACCGCTGTCGCCGCGGACCACATGGTATGGCACCAGCTTCATCTCCTGCGAGACTTCGTCGTGGCGGCGGCCCATGAACCGCTTGATGGAATAGATGGTGTTTTCGGGGTTGGTGACGGCCTGGCGCTTCGCCACCTGGCCCACCAGCCGGTCGCCCGATTTGGCAAAGCCCACCACGGACGGCGTCGTGCGGCCGCCCTCTTGATTCGGGATCACAACGGGTTGGCCGCCTTCCATTACCGCAACCACGGAATTGGTAGTGCCAAGATCGATGCCAATGATTTTGCTCATGTGTAAAGCGTCCTTCCCAGAGTCTTGAAAATTTGCGGCGCAGGGTGAAACCGATCACACCGGATGCGCCTATACACAGTATCTAAGTTTAGTGTGTTATTGTCAACTCTATGGCTGCACGCCTACTACTCCTCCTCGCCCTCATTCCTCTGGGTTCCCGGGCCCAGGAACTGCTGGTGGCCGCTGCCTCGGACTTGAGTCCTTTAGAGACGCAACTTCGCCAGAGCTTCGAAGCCCGTTCCGGCGTCAAGCTCCGCTTCACGTTCGGATCCAGCGGCATGCTGGCGAGGCAGGTGCGCAGCGGGGCGCCATTCGACGTGTATCTCTCAGCGAATGAGCAATTTGTGCGGGATCTGGCCAAGGAACGTCTGCTAGTGGCGGGCTCGATCCGCTCCTATGCCACGGGCAGGGTGGGCCTCTGGTCCCAAACTGGCCGGATCCGCTCCGTCAGAGACCTGTCCGGCGCCGGTGTCCGGCAGATCGCCATTCCCAATCCGCAGCACGCGCCCTACGGCGTGGCCGCCGAGCAGATCCTCCGCCAGGCGGGCGTGCTGGATCAGGTCCGCGGCAAGCTCGTTCTCGCCGAGAACGTGAGGCAGGCATTCGAATACGCCAGAACCGGCAATGCCGACGCGGTACTCACATCCTGGACCCTGCTCTTTGACAAAGGCGGCATTCTGCTGCCGGATTCCGTACACGCCCCCATCCGTCAGGCCGGCGGCGTGATCCAAGGGACAAAAAACGAGCAGGCGGGCCGTGCGTTCCTGGAGTATCTTGCTGGAGCCGAGGGCCGCAAGCTGCTAGCGCGTTTCGGGTTGTTCCCGCCCCAACCGTAAACGGTTTCCAAACGTCTTACACAGAGCACTTGGGAGGCTCCATGCTCAAACTGGCTTTGGCATTCATTCTGGGACTGCCGATCATTGCCGCGGATCACCGGCAGGCCCTGTTCGACGCCGACAAGGCGTTTGACCGGGCCACCGCCGAGCGCGGCCTCGATGGCTGGATGAGTTTCTTTGCCGACGATGCCCGGATCCATGGGCGCGACGGCTTGCTGGAGGGCACAGCAGCGCTCAGAAAGCATTACAGCGGCATGTTCGCGCAGAAGAACTTCTCCATCCGCTGGAAGCCCCTGTACGCAGAGGCCTCGCAGGATGGAACGCTGGGATACACGTTGGGTGTGGCCGAAATCTCATCGGATGACGCGAGCGGCGCCAGGAGCAAAAGGGCGGGCCGCTACCTGACCGTGTGGCGCAAAGGACCAGACGGAAGCTGGAAGGCCGTCACCGATCTCGGCAACTAGCCTTCCTTTTCCCTAGTTCTGCGGCTTGGGCGGCTCAGTAGCCAGCACCGGACGGGATGCCAGCACGGGCCGGCTCTCCTTGGGCGCCTTGGCCGGACCAGTATCCTTCTTCAAGGGACTGATGATCACGTGCGCGTTGCGCCCTTCCAGCTTGGGCTGGCCCTCGACCGAGCCATGCGTGGCCAGATCCTGGGCAAAGCGCAGCAAAAGCTTCTTGCCCAGATCCACGTGCGCAATTTCGCGACCGCGGAACTGCACCACGGCCTTCACACGGTTGCCTTCCGCCAGGAATCGCACGGCGTGGTTCATCTTGAAGTCGTAGTCGTGATCGTCGGTGTTGGGCCGGAATTTCAGCTCCTTCACCTGGATGACGTGCTGCTTCTTCTTCGCCTCGTGCTGCTTCTTCTTCTGCTCATACTGCCACTGGCCGTAATCCATGGCTTTCGCCACGGGCGGCTCGGCAGTGGGCGCGATGAGGATCAGATCCAGCCCGAGTTCCTGGGCACGGCGGATGGCAGCCTGTGTGGGCATCACCTCCACGGTGCCGTCCGGGAATACCGCGCGTACCTCGCGCGCCCGGATGGCCTCATTGACGTTCTCTCTGATCTTGACGCGAGGACGGGGATACCTAGAAGGAAACATGCAGGTTCTTCTGGAAATTCATGTGTTGAGTTTCGTTGCTCCTAAAACACAAAAAGAGGCGCCGGCCGGCGAGTCTCGCCACCGTGGCCCCATTCTGTTCTATAACAAAAGCGCAAGGACCGTTCAGTCTTTGCCCCCTTCGCACACTATACACCGAAAAACGTTCTGAATGTAAAGCTGCCAGTGCGCCGCCGGCGCCCGCAGTGCCGGCTACAACTCCAGCGCCGCGAAATAGGCGAGCGATTCCGGGTTGGCCAGCGCATTCCGGTTGCCCGCCGGGCGGCCATGGATCACCTCGCGCACCGCGGCCTCGCTCAGCTTGTTGCTGACGGTGCGGGGCAGGTCCGGCGCGGCAAAGATCCGGGCCGGCACATGATGCGGGCTGGCGCCCGTGCGGATCTCGTGCCGCAGCCGCGCCTGTAGATCCGCGGTCAACGCCACGCCGTCGCGCAGCCGGACGAAGAGGATCACCTCCACATCGCCCTCCGTGTCGCGCGCCACGGCCAGCGCCTCCAGCACCTCCGGCAGCCGCTCCACCTGGCGGTAGATCTCGGCCGTCCCAATCCGCACGCCGCCCGGGTTCAGCGTAGTATCGGAGCGCCCCGAAATCACCATGCCGCCATGTGCAGTCAACTCCGCCCAATCGCCATGCCGCCAAAGCTCGGGCCAGGGTTCGAAGTAGGCGGCGCGGTAGCGCACGTCGCCGGGGTCATTCCAGAACCGCAGCGGCATGGAGGGGAACGGCGGATGGCAGATCAGTTCGCCCTCGCGCACGTCCACATTCATGCCCAGTCCGCGGGTCTGCAACTCACCGCGCCACACCGGCGCGGTGGGGTTGCCCAGCGCGAAACAGGAGACGATCTCAGTGCCGCCCGACATCGACACCAGGTGCACGTCCGGATGCACGGCATCGTAGACGTAATCGAAACTCTCGGGCGCGAGCGGCGAGCCGGTGGAAAGCACGGTGCGCAGCGCCGCCAGATCGCAGGTGTCGCGCGGACGCACGCCCGCCTTGCGCATCAGGCCCAGATACTTCGCGCTGGTCCCGAAGATCGTGACGCGCTCTCTCGCCGCCATCGCCCACAGCGTATCCGGCGACGGATGCACCGGAGAGCCGTCGTAGAGCACGATGCCCGCGCCGGTCGCCAGCGCGGAGACCAGCCAGTTCCACATCATCCACCCGCAGGTTGTGTGGTAGAACACGCGGTCCGCCGGCTGGATGTCGGTGTGGAGCACGTGCTCCTTCAGGTGCTGTAGCAGAGTGCCGCCGGCGCCATGCACCATGCACTTGGGCGCGCCCGTCGTGCCGGACGAGTAGAGGATATAGAGCGGGTGTTCGAACGGCAACTGCTCGTACGTGATCGGTCCGGGCGGAAAGAAGGCGATCTCGTCCTGCCAGCGCAGCGCGTGCGGGATACCGGTGAGATCCGGGTGCGGATCGTCCAGCGGCACCACGATGGTAAGCTTTACGCTCGGCATCGCCCGCGCGATCTCGCCCAGCCGGGCCAGCGTATCCAGACGCTTACCGCCATAACGGACGCCATCGGCGCCGATCAGCACCTTGGGCTCGATCTGCCCGAAGCGATCCAGCACGCCGCCCACGCCGAAGTCCGGCGAGCACGAGCTCCAAACGGCGCCGATGCTCGCGGCGGCCAGCATCGCGATCACGGCCTCTGGGATGTTCGGCAGATAGCCCGCCACGCGATCGCCGGCCGTTACGCCAGACGCGCGCAAAGCCTGGGCCATGCGCGACACTTCACTGTGCAGCGCGCGGTGCGAAATCTCACGGCGCTGCCCGCTCTCATTGCAGGCGATGATCGCCGGCGAGTCGTCCTGAAACCAGAGCAGATTCTCGGCGAAGTTGAGCCGCGCCTCCGGAAACCAGCGCACGCGCCGCAGCCCCTCGCATGGCTCCATCACAGGATCGCCGCGCCGCGAGGCCTTCACCCCGCAGAAGCGCCACACCGCCAGCCAGAACTCCTCGGGCTGCTCCACGGACCAGCGCCACAGCGAATCGTAATCCGTGTGCCCGGCCAGGAACCGGTTCAGATTACTCTGCGCCACGCGCCGCGCCGGCGGAGTCCAGATGGGGCCGCTCTCAGTTGCGGACATACGGGAGCAGTTCCTCGTACGTCATCCGGCCCGGATGGTAGAGCACCACGACCCCCTGTTTGTTGATCACTGCCAGCGTGGGTGTCGTGCTGACGCCCCACAGCTTCATGTTGTCCTCGCTCACCGGGACGGTCATGCCACGGATTGCGCCGTAGTACTTCTGCCGGATCTGCTCGATGTACTTCAGCTCTTCGGGCCGTTTCACCTCCGCGCCCTCGGCCGCGTAACCGTAGGTCTGCGTGGGCCCGATCACGGCCAGGCCCGGAATCTCTTTCGCCACGCGTGCCACTGTGTCCGCGGTTGCTTTGCAGTCGCCACACCAGTGCGCCCAGAAAAAGAGCAGTACGGTCCGCCCCTTCAAGGCCCCCAGCGTAGGCGGCTGCGGGCCGACAAATTCGGCGGCACTGAGCACCGGCGCCCGCTTGCCCACCAGCGAGACAACGTGGAGATTCTTCTGGATGCGGGTGCGGATGGAGGTGTCTTTCCACTGCATCATTTCGCCCCGCAGAAAGGCCACGGCCTCAATCCGCTCCCCGCGCGCCTGGTGAATCGACGCCTGCACTTCGATGGACGCGCCCAGGGCCAGCGGCAGCCATTTGTCGTCGTCCAACTTGCGTGTCTTCAGCATGGGCAGAACGAAGTTCCGTGTCTCGGCCGCGCAACGCTCGGCGTCATCCCATTGCTTGGCGGCGAGATACCCGCGCCCCAGCCAGCTATAGGCCAGCACCCATTCCGGCGTCACGCCCGTCGCCTTTTTCGCGCGGTCCAGCGCCTGCCGGGCAGCCGGGAAGTTCTTGGCGTCGATGGCCGCGCGCACTTCCCTGACAATCGGCGGTGTCTGCGCGGCAGCCGCCATCAGAAAAGATAAAGAGAGTACTGCAATTCGAAGCAACACAGGCATATGGATTCTACCGTCCCAACATCGGCTTCACTAAACCCTGCACCCCGTTCCAGGCGATCTGCACGCCGATGCAGAACAGGATGAAACTCGATAACCGCATCACCACGCTGGTGCCCGTGGGTCCCAGCGCGCGGCTCATGCGCTCCGCCGAGGCGTAGCACAGCCAGATCAACGCGCAGATAATGATAGACCCGCCCAACGACGCCACCAGAGCCTCCACGGACAGCATCGATGCCGACTCCAACCGCTTGGGCAGGTTGGCGCCCAGCGTGATGGCTACAGAGATCGTGCCCGGCCCCACGGTTAACGGTAGCGTGTATGGATAGAACGCGTGGCTCAGGATGTCGTGGTCGCCAATCTGCCCGGCGTCCTGATCCCTTCGGTCCGGCTGGTTGAGCAGGGTCCAACCCGTGGCCGCCACAATCAAGCCTCCGCCCAATTGCACAGCCGGCAGCGAGATCCCGAAAAACGCCAGGACGTGCGCGCCGATGAAGAGCGACGCCATCAGCAGAGCGAAGCTGTTAATGGCGATCTTGCGGGCCAACAGCCTCTGCGTATCCGAGGTGTACTGGCCGGTGAGGCTCAGAAAGATCGGCGCCCCGCCCAGCGGGTTCACAATCGGAAACAGGGTGGCGGCAATGAAGACCGTGGCCTTCACCACATCTGCTGCCGAAAACTCCATCACTTACCCCTGCCCATAGGTCGCGCCCGGACCGTGCTTGCGCAGAAAATGCTCGTCCAGCAGCGCCTGCTCAATCCCCGTGGCCGCCGGATTCAGCCCCACGGTGACGGAAGCGATCTTGGCGATCTCCTCCAGCAGCACCGCGTTCATGGCCGCCTTGGCCGGCGAGGGTCCCCAGGCAAATGGACCGTGGCTCGCCACCAGCACGCCCGGCAGCCGCGACGGATCCAGCCCCGCAAACCGCCGCACAATCGCCTTACCGGTGTTCAGCTCGTACTGGCTTTCGATCTCGGCGTTGGCCAGCGGCGCCGTCACCGGGATGGAGCCGTACCAGTAGTCGGCGTGCGTTGTGCCAAAGCAAGGAATCTCCCGCCGCGCCTGCGCCCAGGCCACCGCGTAGCTGGAATGGGTATGCACCACGCCGCGCGCACCGGCGAAATTGCGGTAGATCTCCAGGTGCGTGTCCACGTCCGAGGACGGCTTCAGCGAACCTTCCACGATCCTGCCGCTCAGGTCCGTCACCACCATGTCTTCCGGGCGGAGCTTCTCAAACGGCACGCCACTCGGCTTGATGGCCATCAGGCCCTCTTCCGGTGAGTAGCCGCTGGCGTTGCCGAAGGTGTACATCACCAGGCCCCGCCGCACGATCTCCAGATTCGCGTCCAGCACTTCCTTGCGCAACTGCTCAATCAGCATACTTTCAGCGTAAGCCATTTGCGCGTCCCGGCAAACGGGCGTCCCTCGCCCAAAACATCCATGGATCGGCCTATAGACCCAATAAGATCTTTGAATTAGAACGCTCTCGACCCCTTTGCGACAATTGAAAGCCAGAGGGGAGGTCCGTCTTGCAGTTCGACTCCTATCAAACCGACGGCTTCTTTGACGAGATGTTCGACGCCGAGGGCCGCCCGCGCCCTGAAGCCAGGCTCCTGGTGGAGACCATCCAGTCTGCTCAAAGTGACCAGCTCGCCCGCTGCCAGCACGCCACGGATCGCCTGCTGCTCCAGATGGGCATCACCTTCAACGTCTACGGCGACTCCGCCGGCACCGAGAAGATCTTCCCGTTCGATCTCGTGCCGCGCATCGTCCCCGCCCACGAGTGGGATTGGATTGAACGCGGCCTGCGCCAGCGCGTCCACACCCTCAACCTCTTCCTGGACGACATCTACCACCGCCAGCAGATTCTCAAGGACAAGATCATCCCGGAAGAGGTCATCCTCTCCGCCGCCTCCTACCGCCCGCAGTGCCACGGCATCAATCCGCCGCGCAAGGTGTGGTGCCACATCACTGGCACCGATCTCGTCCGCGACCGCGACGGCCAGATCTACGTCCTGGAGGACAACCTCCGCGTTCCGTCCGGCGTCTCGTACGTCCTGGAAAACCGCGACATTCTCAAGCGGACCTTCCCCCAGGTCTTTGAAGGCCTGCACGTCCGTCCCGTGGAGGAGTATCCCAGCCGCCTGCTGGAAATGCTCCAATCCATTGCACCGGAAGGCTTTAACGGTACGCCCACGGTGGTGCTCCTCACGCCGGGCATGTACAACTCCGCCTATTTCGAGCACAGCTTCCTCGCCCAACGCATGGGTATCCAGCTTGTGGAAGGGCGCGACGTCGAGGTGGACGACCGCGGCGTCTGGATGCGCACCACCAAGGGCCTGCGCCGCATCGACGTCATCTACCGCCGCATCGACGATGACTTCCTCGATCCCAAGGTCTTTCGCCCCGATTCGCTCCTCGGCGTGCCCGGCCTGATGGATGCCTACCGCGCCGGCAAGGTGGCCCTCGCCAACGCGCCCGGCAACGGCGTGGCGGATGACAAAGTGGTTTACGCCTATGTGCCGGACATGATCCGCTACTACACCGGCGAGGATCCTATCCTGCCCAACGTGCCCACCTATTTGTGCTGGCGCGACAAAGACCGCGATTACGTTTTGCAAAACCTGGACAAGCTGGTGGTCAAGGCCGCCAACGAGTCTGGCGGGTACGGCATGCTGGTGGGCCCTCATGCCTCGGCTGCCGAGCGCGCCGAGTTCGCCATCCGCATCGAGGCCAACCCCCGCAACTACATCGCCCAGCCCACGCTCGGCCTCTCCCGTGTGCCCACGCTGATCGACGGCGTCTTTGAAGGCCGCCACGTCGATCTGCGGCCCTATGTCCTCAACGGCAAGGACATCTACGTCCTGCCCGGCGGCCTCACGCGCGTGGCGCTGCGCAAGGGCTCGCTGGTGGTCAACTCCTCGCAAGGCGGCGGCAGCAAGGATACCTGGGTGCTCGCCCAGCCCCGCAACGGCGCCAACCTCCAGGGAGGCCGCCGATGACTATCGAAGACCGTCCGCTGCTCAGCCGCGTGGCCGAATCCGTCTATTGGATGGCCCGCTACATCGAGCGCGCCGAAAACGTCGCGCGTTTCATCGGGGTCAATCTCCACCTCCAGCTCGATCTCGAAGGCGATTCTGTGAACCAGTGGGAGTCGCTAGTGGATACCAGCGGCGACGCCGCCGTTTTCCGCGAGCGCTACGGCGAGGCCACGCAATCCAGCGTCCTCCAGTTCCTCGTCTTCGACCAGGAAAACCCAAATTCCATCTACTCCTGCCTGCGCTCCGGACGCGAAAACGCACGCTCCGTGCGCGAGACCATCTCGTCCGAGATGTGGGAGCAGATCAACACCATGTACCTGCGGATGCAGGCGCAGAAGAGCAGCCTCGATTTCGAATCCGTGCCCGAGTTCTTCCGCGACCTCCGCTTCTCCTGCCATCTCTTCCAGGGCATCACCGATACCACGATGACCCACAGCGAGCCCTGGCACTTCCTCCGCATGGGCCGCAAACTGGAGCGCGCCGATAAGTCCTCCCGCATGCTGGACGTGAAGTACTTCATGCTGCTGCCCTCGCTCAGCGACGTCAACACGCCCATCGACGATATCCACTGGTCTGCCGTACTCAAGTCCGTCAGCGGCTTCGAGATGTACCGCAAGAAATACGGACGCCTCGTGCCGCGCGACATTGTCGCCTTCCTCGTCCTCGATAAGGAGTTCCCGCGCGCCATCCGCTACTGCGTCCACTCGGCCGATCAGTCTCTGCGCGCCATCACCGGCACGGCCAACGGCTCGTTTGCCTACCGCTCCGAGCAGCTCATGGGCCGCCTCCACGCCGATCTCGACTTCACCTCGGTGGATAGCGTGCTCCGCGACGGCCTCCACGAATTCCTGGATCGTCTCCAGGCCAAGCTCAACACCATCGACGATCACATTCAAAGCGAATTCTTCGCCCGCGGCATATAGTCAAAGCAGCCCATGGGAATCCGAGTCGCCCTCCACCACAAGACTGAATACCTCTACGATCGTCTGGCGACGCTCTCGCCGCAGATCGTCCGCCTGCGCCCGGCGGTCCATAGCCGTACCCCGGTACTGAGTTACTCCCTGCGCATCGAGCCCAAGGAGTACTTCATCAACTGGCAGCAGGATCCGCAGGGCAACTTCCTGGCACGCCTGGTCTTCCCCAGCCCCACCCGGAATTTCTCCGTCGAGGTCGAACTCGTGGCGGAGATGACCGTCATCAACCCCTTCGACTTCTTCATTGAGCCCGGCTCCGAGCAGTTCCCCTTCCGGTATGAGGAAGCGCTCCAGCGCGAGTTGCGGCCCTTTCTCGAAACCGAGCCGGCCGGCCCGGCGCTCCAGGCCTATCTCGATGGCGTCAACCTCACGCCGCAAGGCACCATGGACTTCCTGGTGGAGCAAAACATGCGCCTCCAGAAGGACATCGCCTACCTGATCCGCATGGAACCCGGTGTCCAGACGCCCGAGGTCACGCTCGAGACCCGCAGCGGCTCCTGCCGCGATAGCGCCTGGCTGCTGGTCCAGCTGCTGCGCCACCTCGGCCTCGCCGCCCGCTTCGTCTCCGGCTACCTCATCCAGCTCCGGCCCGACGTCAAGCCGCTGGAAGGGCCCGCCGGTCCGGCGCAGGATTTCACCGATCTGCACGCCTGGGCCGAGGTTTATATTCCCGGCGCCGGCTGGGTGGGCCTCGATCCCACCTCCGGCCTGCTCGCCGACGAGGGCCACATCCCCCTCGCCGCCACGCCCGAGCCCCTCTCCGCCGCGCCCGTCTCCGGCGGCGTCAGCCCGTGCGAGGTGGAGTTCGAACACACCATGAGCGTGACGCGCGTGCACGAGGACCCGCGCGTCACCAAGCCCTATTCCGAGGAGCAGTGGGAGCGCATCTGCGCCCTCGGCGAACGTGTCGATGAGGAGCTCACCGCCGGCGATGTCCGCCTCACCATGGGCGGCGAGCCCACATTCGTCTCCATTGACGACATGGACGGCGAGGAGTGGAATACGGCCGCGGTCGGCCCCAACAAGCAGCGTCTGGCCGGCGATCTGGTCACCCGCCTGCGGGATCACTTCGCCCCCGGCGGCTTCCTGCATTTCGGTCAGGGCAAGTGGTATCCCGGCGAGCCGCTTCCGCGCTGGGCCTTCACCTGCTTTTGGCGAACCGATGGCATCCCGCTGTGGCGTGACACGAAGTGGGTGGCCGATCCCGCTCACGACTACGGCTATAAGACCGAGGATGCCCAACTCTTCGCCGAGACGCTTGCCCGCCGTCTGGAGGTGTTGCCAGACTACATCGTCACCGCCTACGAGGATCCCTATGAGTACCTCCACCGCGAGGAGCTGCTGCCCCGCAATGTGGATCCCGAGGACAACAAGCTGGAATCTCCGGAAGACCGCGACCGCATGCGCCGCATCTTTGAACGCGGCCTGGCCGCGCCAGCCGGTTTCGTCCTCCCGCTCCAGCGCGTCCCCGGCAAGAGCGGCCCGGAATGGCAATCCGGCCTGTGGATGCTGCGCGCCCGTCATCTCTACCTGATGCCCGGCGATTCGCCCATCGGCCTGCGCCTGCCCCTGCCCAGCCTGCTGTGGGAGCCGCCATCGCAGGCGCAGCAGATCTGGGAGGTGGATCCCATGGCCCCGCGCGGCGCTCTGCCCGTACCGCGCCGCATCGTCCCCACCGCGCGCCCCACGCCGCTGCCGCCGCGCCAGGTGGTGCGTGAGCAGATCACGCCCCCGCCCACCGGCGCCCCCGGCCCCGTGGTGCGCACCGCTCTCGCCGTGGAGGCCCGCAACGGCCGCGTCCACGTCTTCATGCCGCCCGTCGCCTCTGCGGACGATTACGTGGACATGATCGCCGCCGTGGAAGACACCGCCGCCTCGCTGGAGATGCCCATCCTCGTCGAGGGCTACACGCCGCCCTTCGATCCGCGCCTCCAGCAGATCAAGGTCACGCCCGATCCTGGTGTCATCGAGGTCAATGTCCATCCCGCCGCCTCGTGGAAAGAGCTGGTCCACAACACAACCACGCTCTACGAGGAAGCTCGCCAGTGCCGCCTGGGCACGGAGAAGTTCATGCTCGATGGCCGTCACACCGGCACCGGCGGCGGCAATCACGTCGTGCTCGGCGCCGCCAACCCGGCCGATAGCCCCTTCCTCCGGCGGCCCGACCTGCTCAAGAGCCTCATCGCCTACTGGCTCAACCACCCGGCGCTCTCCTATCTCTTCTCCAGCGTCTTCGTCGGCCCCACCAGCCAGGCGCCGCGCATTGACGAGACCCGCGCCGATGCCGTCTATGAGCTGGAGATCGCCATGAACCTGCTCCAGCCCGGCGCCGCCAACGCCACGCCGCCCTGGCCCGGCGCCACCGGCGCCATGCCACCGTGGGTGGTGGATCGCATCTTCCGCAACCTGCTCGTGGACGTCACCGGCAACACGCATCGCGCCGAGTTTTGCATCGACAAACTCTACTCACCGGATTCCGCCACCGGGCGCCTCGGCCTGTTGGAAATGCGCGCCTTTGAGATGCCGCCCCACGCCCGCATGAGCCTCACCCAACAACTCCTGGTGCGCGCGCTCGTCGCCTGGTTCTGGCGCCAGCCTTTTGCCGAGAAGCCCATCCGCTGGGGCACCCGCCTGCACGATATGTTCCTGCTGCCGCACTTTGTGGAGCGGGATCTGGGCCGCGTCATCAGCGATCTTCAGAAAGCGGGCTATGCCATGGAGACCAACTGGTTCTCCACCCACATGGAATTCCGCTTCCCGGTCTACGGCCGTGTCTGTTACGACGGCATGCAGATCGAGCTCCGCCAGGCCATCGAGCCGTGGTACGTCCTCGGTGAAGAGCCCGGCGCCGGCGGCACCACCCGCTTTGTCGATTCCTCCGTTGAGCGCCTCCAGGTAAAGGTCCAGGGCCTCATCAGCGAGCGCTACCAGGTGACCTGCAACGGCCGCCGGCTGCCGTTGCTGCCTACAGGCACCCAGGGCGAATTCGTCTGCGGCGTCCGCTATCGCGCCTGGCAGCCGCCGCGCTGCCTCCATCCCACCATTCCGCCCCACGCGCCCCTCATCTTCGATCTGCTCGATACCGCCGCCAGCCGCTCCATCGGCGGTTGCACCTATTTCGTCGCCCACCCCGGCGGCCGCAACTACGAGACTTTCCCGGTCAACGCCAATGAAGCCGAGTCGCGCCGTGTGGCTCGTTTCTACTCCTTCGGCCACACACCGGGCCCCATGAGTACTCCTCCTCCCGAGGACAACCCCGAGTTCCCGACTACCCTGGATCTCCGCCGATGATTCTGTAACCCAAAGAACATGATTCAATAGACGTAGTTTCCGTCAAGGCAGTCCATTGACCGGCAAGCAGACCAAGACTCTGAAGAGAAGCGAAGAAATCGGCTGGCGCTACGCCCCAGTGGACGGCCACTGGGATGAGGCCATGCGCCCCTCCGGCTTCCCGCGCAGCCACTGGCGCCAACTCTCCGTCGCTGTCGGCCGCATGGGTGTCCGGCAACTCGCCCACCATTGGGAAACCGGTCAGCAGCTCATCCAGGCCAACGGCATCACCTACAACGTCTACGGGGATCCCCAGGGCAAAGAGCGCCCCTGGCCCATGGACCCCATCCCGCTCGTCATCGGCCAGGAGGAATGGGCCATGCTGGAGCGCGCCATTGTCCAGCGCGCCACTCTGCTCAACACCATGCTGGCCGATCTCTACGGCCCGCGCCACCTGATTCACGACCGGCGCCTCCCCCCCGAGCTCCTCTACGCCAATCCCCACTTTCTGCGCCCCTGCAGCGGCATCGCGCCGCCCGGCGGAGTCCATCTCCACGCCTACGCCGCCGATCTCGCCCGCTCACCCGACGGCCAGTGGTGGGTGATTAACGATCGCACCCAGGCCCCCTCCGGCATGGGCTATGCTCTCGAAAATCGCCTGGTGAGCGCCCGCACCCTGCCCAACGTCTTCAGCCAGTGCCAGGTGCGCCAGCTCGCCCGCTTCTTCCAGGCCGGTCGAGACGCCCTGCTCGGTCTGGCCCCCAGCAGCCGCAGCACCCCCCGCATTGTCCTCCTGACGCCCGGACCCCACAACGAAACCTACTTCGAGCACTCCTTCCTGGCCCGCCACTACGGCTTCCCGCTGGTGGAGGGCGCCGATCTCACCGTCCGCGACAACCGCGTCTACCTGAAAACCCTCTCCGGCCTCGAACCAGTCGATCTCATCCTCCGCCGCCAGGATGACAGCTACTGCGATCCGCTGGAGCTGCGCGGCGACTCCGTCCTTGGCGTCCCCGGCCTCGTCCAGGCGGTCCGCAGCGGTACGGTCGCCATCGCCAACGCACTCGGCAGCGGGCTTCTGGAAACCCCTGCCCACCTCGCCTTCCTCCCCGGTCTCTGCCGCCACATGCTCGGCGAAGAGCTCCTCATGCCCTCTGTCGCCACCTGGTGGTGCGGCCATGCGGAGGCCCGACAGTATGTGATCGAGCATCTGGATCAGGTTGTCGTTAAGCCCACCTTCCCCCGTTTCGGCCAGCATCCCGAGTTTGGCTCCACGCTTGATGCCAAGGGCCGCGCCGAGCTCATCCGCCGCATCGAGGCCCATCCCGATCAGTACCTTGCCCAGGAGCAGGTGGCCCTCTCCACCGCGCCCCATTGGACAGAGGACGGCCTTGCCCCGCGCCACATCGTGGTCCGCGTCTTCGCTGCCTGGGACGGCCAGTCCTACACCGCCCTGCCGGGCGGCCTCACCCGCGTCTCCACCTCTTCCAGCTCGCTGGTCGTTTCCATGCAGATGGGTGGCGGCAGCAAGGATACGTGGGTACTCGGTACGCCCGAAGACTCCTCCCCCTCGCCGCTGATCCGTCCGGCCCGCCTTCCCGCCGCTGCCAGCCGCACCATGAGCGACCTGCCCAGCCGCGTCGCCGACAATCTCTTCTGGATGGGCCGCTACGCCGAGCGCGTCGAATCCATCGCCCGCCTCGTGCGCGTCCTGCTGCCCGCCCTCTCCGGTGAAGCCGATTTCGGCCACGCCGCCTCGCTGGAAACCGCGGTCCAGCTCATGACCCGCCTCCGTTACCTGCCGAAAGAGGTCCTCCGCAACTCCATCTCCGAGCAGCGCCGTCAGATGACCCGCCTCCTGCGGGAGCTAGCCTTCGATCAATCTCAAACAGCCGGCGTCGGCTGGAATCTGAAGCAGCTCCGCCGCGTCGCCTGGCAGATCAAAGAGAAGCTCTCCGCCGATACATGGCGCGTCCTCCAGCAACTCGAAACCGGCTTCACCCGCACCGCCCCCTCCATTGCCGATCAGCGCTTCGTCGCCGAAATGCTGCTGCTCGATCAGGCCATCGTCACACTCTCCGCCTTCTCCGGCCTGCTCATGGAAAACACCACCCGCGGCCACGGCTGGCGCTTCCTCGATATCGGCCGCCGCCTGGAACGCGGCCTGCAATCCACGGAGCTGCTCCGCTGCGGCCTCGCCGCCGCGCCCGTCGAGGCCGAGCCCTACCTGGAGATGCTGCTGCGTATCGCCGATAGCTCCATCACCTATCGCTCCCGCTACCTCACCACCCCGCGCGCCGATCTTGCCCTCGATCTCCTCCTCGGCGATGAGGCCAATCCCCGCTCCGTCGGCTTCCAGGTGGCCACCCTCTGCGATCACATCGAGAAGCTCCCCCAGCGCGATACCCAGGACCGCCACCCTCTGGAACAGCGCGTCGCCCTCAAGCTCCTTTCCACCATCCGCCTCGCCCGCATCGAGACCCTGGCCATTCCCGATTCCAAAGGCCGCCGCGATGAGCTCGATCGTCTCCTCACCGGCATTAAAATGGACTTCCTGGATCTCTCCGAAGCTCTCACCGCCCGCTATCTCAGCCACGTGACGCCCTCGCGCCTGATGGCGTCCACCTGATATGGTCTACACCGCCACCCACACCACCCGCTACATCTACCAGCAGCCGGTCTCCCACTGCCTGAACGAGGCGCGCCTCACCCCACGCCGCCTTCCCTGGCAACAGGTCCAACAGTGGCGTCTCACCGTCGAGCCCGAACCCCTCACCATCGCCACCCGCACCGACTATTTTGGCAACCAGGTTTCCAGCTTTTCCATCTTTGAGCCGCACGACCTGCTCACCGTCACCGCCACCAGCGTCGTTTCCGTCGAGCCGCTCCCCCCGCAGCCCGACCTCTCTCCCGCCTGGGAAGAGGTCCGCCGCCAGCTCGCCACCCAGGAAACCTCCGATTGCCTGGAAGCCTTTGAATTTGTCTGTGATTCGCCCTTCGTCGCCTCGGGCCCGGATCTGGCCGCCTACGCCCGCCCCACCTTCCAGGCCGGCCGCCCCCTGCTCGATGCCACTCGCGAGCTCATGCGCCGCATCCACGCCGAGTTCAAGTACAAGCCGAAATCCACGGAAATCGAGACGCCGCTGCAGGAGGTTCTGGAAAAGCGCCAGGGTGTCTGCCAGGATTTCGCCCACGTCATGATCGGCTCCCTTCGCTCCCTCGGCCTGGCGGCCCGCTACGTCAGTGGCTACCTCCGCAGCGGCGGCAAGTATCAGGGCGCGGAGGCCTCCCACGCCTGGGTCGCCGTCTTCATCCCCGGCGCCGGCTGGCTGCACTTCGATCCAACGAACAACGTGGCGCCCTCGGATGGCCACGTGACGCTGGCCTGGGGCCGGGATTTCACCGACGTGACGCCGCTCAAGGGCATCACGCTAGGCGGCGGAGGCGAGACGATTGAGGTGGAAGTCCGCGTCGCGCCCGGCGCTAAGCTCTGAACAGCCGGTTCAGATGCCACCGCGTTGTGCCGGCGAGCCAGCCGGAGGGTTCCGCCAGACGGTAGCCAGCGGTATCGTAAAAAGAAAGGAGGAACCAGAGCCGTTGCGAGTCATCTGCTCCTTCTTGCTGGTGGCGGTACTGCCCGTCTGGTCTCAGTCGGAGCGAATCACCGGCCCGCGAGCGCTCGGGATCTTGGCCGACCGTCTGCAGGCCGCATGGGCCCGTCCGGTCACTTATGAAGAGCCGTTGTGGGTACACCTTTCCGATATCTCGACAGAAGGCGATCCCGTGCTCCACACGAATGGGCCCCGGTTCAGAACTGTGACGCTTCCCGTGGCGGCGCTGGCGAACCGCGACAAGGTCCGGCACGTAGCCCACGCCCGCGAGATTGTGGCCGGCTTCAACCGCGACAATGCCCCGTTGGAATTCGCCGTGACCGAGAGCAAATGGGGGCTGCACCTCATTCCGGTCCGCAACAAGGACCGAAACGGCGTTCCGCAAGCTACCACCACTGTCTTGGACGATCTTGTGGTTGTGCCCGTCGAAAATCGCTCGCCCTTCGGCCACCTCACCGCGCTGGCCCAAGCGCTATCGAGGAAGGCCGGACTGCATGTGGCCGCCTCTACCGCCGTGCAAGGCTTCGCATTTGACAACCTGTTTGCGCCCGCAGATTCGCCTCACCAAATAGCTTGGGGGACAGCGGGCAGTGTCAAAGGGCGGGATGCGCTGCTGGACCTTCTTCAGCGGAGTGCCACGACGTACTCCTGGCGTCTCAATTGCCAGCCAGCGACAGCCGGCTCCACTGCAGCGTTCTGCGTGCTCAATGTCGGGCCCATACGACTCGACGTCGGCGCGGCCAATGGCCAATCGACCCCCAAAATTCTCGAGTGGGACCGTTGCGTTCGCTGCAAACCGCTCCGGCCACCGCCGCCGCGGTAGCTACTTTCCCGCGCAGCAGCGCGGTCTAGCTCTTCGCGCTCCCCAGCTTCGCCGCCGCAACCCGCGCCTGCGCCCGCTTCATGGCGTTCAGCGCCCGCGCCGTATCCAGATCGGCCGTCGGATGCAACACCCGCTCTTCCGCCCGCTTCAGCGCTTCTTCGGCCCGCTTCACATCGATCTCGTCGGCAAACTCCGCCAGCGTGGCCAGCACCCGCACCCGGTCCGGCAGCACTTCCACATACCCGCCGCAGATCGAGAGGCTTTTCTTCTGCCCTGTCTCCAGCGTGAACGTCAAAGGCCCGCAGCCCAACTCCGATAGCAGCGGCGCGTGCTCCGGCAGAATGCCCAGCTCGCCGCCCAGCCCCGGAACCGTCACCGCCAGCACCTGCTCCTTGATGAGCATGCGCTCCGGCGTCACCACTTCCAGCCGTAGCGTCGCAGCCATCGCCTAATTCACCTTCTTGATCTGCTCGGCCCGCTCCAGCACTTCCTCGATCGTCCCCTGCATGTAGAACGCCTGCTCGGGGATGTCGTCGTACTTGCCTTCCACCAGCTCGCGGAAGCCCTTGATGGTGTCTTCCAGCTTCACGTACTTGCCCTTGAAGCCGGTGAACTGCTCCGCCACGTGGAACGGCTGCGAGAAGAACTTCTGAATCTTGCGGGCGCGCGAGACCGAGAGCTTGTCTTCTTCCGACAACTCGTCCATGCCCAGAATCGCGATGATGTCCTGCAAGTCCTTGTAGCGCTGCAACACACCCTTCACGCGCTGCGCCGTGTTGTAGTGATCGGCCCCGACCACGAGCGGGTCGAGGATTCGCGATGTCGAAGTGAGAGGATCAACGGCCGGATAAATGCCCAGCGCCGCGATGTCGCGTGAAAGCTGCGTGGTGGCGTCCAGGTGCGCAAAGGTTGTCGCCGGCGCCGGATCCGTGTAGTCGTCGGCCGGCACGTAGATCGCCTGCACCGACGTGATGGAGCCCTTCTTCGTCGAAGTGATCCGCTCCTGCAACTCGCCCATTTCCGTCGCCAGGTTCGGCTGATAGCCCACGGCTGAGGGCATGCGGCCCAGCAGCGCCGAAACCTCGGAACCTGCCTGTGTGAAGCGGAAAATGTTGTCGATGAAGAGCAGTACGTCCTGGCCCTCTTCGTCGCGGAAATACTCGGCCACCGTCAGGCCCGTCAGGCCGACGCGCAGACGGGCTCCGGGCGGCTCGGTCATCTGGCCGTAAATCAATGCCACCTTGGACTTCGTCCAGTCCGTCGGATCCAGCACGCCCGATTCCTGCATCTCCAGCCACAGATCGTTGCCCTCGCGCGTCCGCTCGCCCACGCCGGCAAACACCGAAACGCCGCCGTGCTTCATGGCGATGTTGTTGATCAACTCCATGATCACAACCGTCTTGCCCACACCGGCGCCGCCAAACAGGCCGATCTTACCGCCGCGCAGATACGGCTCCAACAGATCGATCACCTTGATGCCCGTCTCGAACATCTGCAGGCCGCTCGATTGCTCGTCAAAGCCCGGCGCCTCGCGATGGATGGGGAACCGCTTCTCCGTGTTCACCGGACCCTGCTGGTCCACCGGCTCGCCCAGCACGTTGAGGATCCGCCCCAACGTCTGCTTGCCCACCGGCACCGTGATCGGCGCGCCCGTCGAGATGCACTTCATTCCGCGCACCAGGCCATCGGTCGGCTGGAGCGCCACGCAGCGCACCCGCCCTTCGCCGATGTGCTGCATCACTTCCACCATGATGTTGATCGGCTCCGGCCCTTCAAAGCCTTCGCTCACAATCCGCACCGCCGTGTAAATGACCGGAACCTGGCCGTCCGGGAACTGGATGTCGACGGCCGGGCCGGACACCTGAATCACTTTTCCGAGTACTTCCGTTTGCGCTGCAGTGGACATGATGAATTTCCTATTGAAGGGCGCTTGCGCCGCTGACAACTTCGATAATTTCCCGCGTAATGCTCGCCTGCCGCACACGGTTCATGTACAGAGTGAGCTTGTTGATCACTTCGTTGGCGTTCGTTGAGGCCGCGTCCATCGCTGTCATCCGCGCCGCGTGTTCCGCCGCCGACGATTCCAGGAAAGACTCGAGCACCTGCTGCAAAACATAGCTGGGCAGCATTCGCCCCAGCATCGCCGCCGCCGGCTGTTCAAAGATGTAATCCCGCGCCGGCGCGCCGTCCGCGGCCACCGCAATCGGCAGGATCTTCTTCACCGTCAGGTTCTGCGTCAGAACGCTCTTAAACTCGTTGTAAATCAGATAGACCGAGTCCACTTCGCCGTTGGTGAAGCGCTCGATCATCTTTTTCGCCAGCGGTTGCGCGTGCACCAGGCCGGCGTTCTGCGAAATACCCGTCACCTCGCCGCTGGTCGCGACGTTGCGCCGCATGAAGAAATCCCGGCCCTTCCGGCCGTACAACTCGATCTCCACCTGCTGGCCCGCATGTTCGATCAGAAACTGCTGCGCCGCCTTGATCAGGCTGGCGTTGAACGCGCCGGCCAACCCGCGGTCAGACGTCACCAGGATCAACTGGATCTTCTGCTCCGCCCGCTGCGCCAGCAACGGATGCTCGCCCGCCCGCTCGTCGCCCGCCGCCGCCGCTGCCACGTTTTGCAGCATCTCGGCCGCCATGCGCGAGTACGGACGCGAGTTGATCACCCGCTCCTGCGCGCGCCGCAGTCTCGCCGTGGCCACCATCTTCATGGCCTTGGTGATCTGCTGCGTGTTCTTGACCGAGCGGATTCTCCGCCGGATGTCAATCAGACTGGGCATGGAATTCCTCCCTCTGCCCTTACTTCGCGGCCTTCAGGGCCGCCACAAAGCGCTGCTTGCAGTCCTTCAGCATCGCGTCGATCTGCGCCTTGATGGCGTCGTCGAGCGCAGCCTTCTCGCGGATCGTCGTCAACAGATCCGCATGGCCATTCTCGGCAAAACGATACAGCTCGGCCTCAAACGGCAGGCACTGCTCCACTTCCAGATCGTCCAGCCAGCCGTTCGTGCCGGCATAGATGATCAGGATCTGCTTTTCCACCGGCAGCGGCTGATACTGCCCCTGCTTGAGGATCTCCGTCAGACGCCGCCCGCGGCTCAACTGCGCCTGCGAGGCCTTGTCCAGATCCGAGCCAAACTGCGCAAACGCCGCCAGCGCCCGGTACTGCGCCAGATCCAGGCGCAACGAGCCGGCCACCTGCTTCATCGCCTTCGTCTGCGCGTTGCCGCCCACGCGGCTTACCGAAATACCCACGTCCACGGCCGGACGGAAGTTCGAGTTGAACATGTCCGATTGCAGGAAGATCTGCCCGTCCGTGATCGAAATCACGTTCGTCGGAATGTAGGCCGATACGTCGCCCGCCTGCGTCTCGATAAACGGCAGCGCCGTCAGCGACCCGCCGCCCAGCTTCGCGCTCAGCTTCGCCGCGCGCTCCAGCAACCGCGAGTGCAGATAGAACACGTCGCCCGGAAACGCCTCGCGGCCCGGCGGACGCCGCAGCAGCAGCGAGATCTCGCGATACGCCGCCGCGTGCTTGGAAAGATCGTCATACACCAGCAGCGCATGACCCGCGTTATCGCGGAAAAACTCACCCATCGCGCAGCCGGAGTAAGGAGCAATGTACTGCAACGCCGCCGATTCCGACGCCGTCGCCGCCACGATGATCGTGTAGTCCATCGCGCCGTATTCGGTCAGCGTGCGCACCACCTGCGCCACCGTCGAGCGCTTCTGCCCGATCGCGACGTAAATACAGGTGACGCCCTTGCCCTTTTGATTGATGATCGTGTCGATCGCGATGGCCGTCTTGCCCGTCTGGCGGTCGCCAATGATCAGCTCGCGCTGCCCGCGGCCAATCGGGATCATCGCGTCAATCGCCTTCAGGCCCGTCTGCAACGGCTCTTTCACCGGGCTGCGGTCGATCACGCCCGGCGCAATCCGCTCAATCGGCAGAAACTCCGTCGTGTCGATCGGTCCCTTGCCGTCGATCGGCTGGCCCAGCGCGTTCACAACGCGCCCAATCAGAGCCTTGCCCACCGGCACCGACATGATGCGGCCAGTCCGGCGCACTTCGTCGCCTTCCTTGATCGCATACGCCTCGCCCAGCAGCACGGCGCCCACTTCGTCTTCGTCCAGGTTCAGCGCAATGCCCGACACGCCGTGCGGGAATTCGATCAGCTCGCCCGCCATCACACGGTCCAACCCGTGCACGCGCGCGATGCCGTCACCCACGGTCACCACATAGCCGGTCTCGGAGACCTGCACTGCCTTGTCAAAATTCTCGATCTCATCGCGCAGTACGCGAGCGATTTCATCGGCACGAATCTGAGCCATACGTTATTCCGATCCCTTGCGAAAACCCTTACTCACTGGTCGCTTACTCACTCGTCAGGCGGCGCCGCAGGCCTTCCAACTGGCCGCGCACCGAACCGTCATACATCGTCGAGCCCATCCGGACGGCCAACCCGCCCAGCAGTGCATCGTCCACATCGTAACCACAACGAACCTGCTTGCCCGTGATGCGCGCCAGCGCCTCTTCCAGCGACGCGCGCTGTGCGTCGGTCAACGGCTGCGCCGTCTCCACCCGCGCCCGCACAATGCCCACGCTGTCATCCAGCAACGCCTGAAAGCGCTCCCGGATCTCCTTCATGAGATCCAGCCGCCGGTGCCGCGTCACCACGTACAGAAAATTCTTCAACTGCCGGTGCATTCCCAGCAGATCGCCCAGCTTGCCCAGCACCTTCTGCTTGGCCACATTGGTCACCGCTGGTGATAGCAGCACCGTGTGCAGATCCGCTGAGCTATGCATCAGCTCCACAAACTGATCGAGTTGCGCCAGCGCCAGCTCGGCGGAAACTCCCGCTTCCGGGCCGGCTCCCGGCTTGGAGATGGCTTCCAGCAGAGCCTTGGCGTATTGATTGGCGACAGCCAGGTTAGACATCGCTTTCCTCTATCCCCGCGCCTCGGGCTGCGTATTCAGGTTCGCCACAAAACGGTCCACCAGCGCGCTCTGCGTGCCGGGGGTCATCCGCGCCTGCACCTTCTGCTTGGCCAGTTCCAGCGCCAGCCGCGCCGCCTCGGCCTTCAGTTCAGCCCGCGCAAACTTCGCCGCCGAGGCCACTTCCTGCTCGGCAGACTGCGCCACCCGCTGGATCGCCTGCGCCGTTTCCTGCTCCAGACGGGCCGCCTCGGCCGCCAGCTCCCCGTGCGCTTTCTCTTTCAACACGGCCACTTCGCCGCCCAGGCCGGCGATCTTTTGCTCGATGACCTTCGCCTCGGCTGCCGCCGCTTCCGCGCGCTTCGCCGCCGCATTCATGCCGTCCAGAATCGCCTGCTGCTGGCCCCGCAACGCCGGACCGCCAAACTTCACCGCCACAAATCCCAGCGCGCCGGCCAGAATCGCGAAATTGACCCACTTGGCTGTCAGCAGCGGATCGCCGCCGCCATGCGCGCCGCCATGCCCGCCCGCTTCTGCTTCCGGATTCGCCCACAGTGCGCAGGAAATAAATAGGAGGAACGCCAGTCTCTTCACTACTGCACCCTCCCCGCCAGCACAGCGCCCGCAATCTGTTCCGCCAGCCGGTCGGCTTCCGCCGCCAGTGTCGCCTTGGCCTGCTGCACTTCTTCCGCCAGCCCGCGCTTCACCACGGCCACTTTCGCCGCCTGCTCGGACCGCGCCGCGTCCACCAACGCCGCCTGCTGCGCCGCCAGCTTCTTGCGCGCCTCTTCCTGCTCGCGGAAAATCTCCGCCCGTGCGTTGCCGAGTGCGGTTTCGTACTCCGCCATCTTCTCGTTCACGCGGGCCAAAGTGGCTTCGCTGGCCTCCACCGCGCCCTGCGTCTTCTTCCGCCGTTCTTCCAGGACCCGCTCCATCGGCTGGAACAGAACCTTCTTCAAGAACCAATGCAGGCAGATGACCAGGAAAAACGTCGGCAGGGCTCTGACTATGATGCCCTTCAGGGCTTCGAAAATCTGTTCCATGCTATCTGGTGCCGTCCGGGTTTCTTGGGACATGGTTGTCCCAAACCCTAAAAAGCAAGGCTATCACAAGGAGGGCCTTCTGTTCATCCTCCTACGCGTTTTTAGGGGCATACTCCTAAGAAAATGAACGGCCGACTCAAGAACCGCTCACGCCGGTCGATAAGCAAATGGGGATACTCGCATCATGAGTCTGACACCGCTCAGTTTTACCGGCATCAGCAACTTCTCGTCGGACTTCCAGTCCATCGTGAATCGTACCGTCGCCATCGCCTCACTGCCCGTCCAGTCACTCCAAAACGACCAAACCAGCCTGGGTGAGAAAAGAACAGCCCTCACCAACCTCCGCGGCGCCGTCGGTAGCTTCGCCGCCAGCCTGGAGACGCTTGGCACCCTCGGCGGCGGCGGCGCCACCTCCGTGTCTTCCTCCAGCTCCAACATCACCGCCACTCTCGGCACGGGCGCCACCCCCGGTAACTACCAAATCACCGACATTACCTCGCTGGCCGATACCGCCATCGCCACCAGCACCGGCGGCTGGGCCACCGCCGATGCCACCCAGGTTTCCACCGGCGCAGATCATAAGGTGGAGCTCCTCATCGGCGGCGTCTCCCACGAAATCACGCTCACCCCCGAGACCGACAACCTGAACGGACTCCGCGACGCCATCAATACCCTCGGCGCCGGCGCCTCCGCCAGCCTCATCGATACCGGCGCCTCCGCCGGCGCCCAGCGCTACTTCCTTGTCCTGTCCGCTCAACAAGCCGGTCCGGCAACCCTCGAACTCCGCACCGAGTCCGGTAACGCCGCCTCCGCCTCCATGGAGCTCACCAAACCCGGCTCCTCCGCCAGCTTCAAGGTCAACGGCCGCCTCGTCACCAGTAACGACAACTACATCGCAGGCGTCGTCCCCGGCGTCAACCTGCGCCTCAACGCCACCTCTGCCATCGGCCAGGTCATCAACCTCAGCGTTGCCGCCAATGCCGCCCCGGTTGTCAACGCTCTCACCGGCTTCGTCAGCTCCTACAATGACTTAGCCTCCAGCCTGGATGCCCACATCGGTGAAACCGCCGGCGTGCTCAGCGGCGATTCTCTCATCTCCGGCCTCTACGGTCTTCTGCGCGAAGCCACCGGCCTCCCCGGCGCCGGTAACATCAAGTCCCTCGCCGAGCTTGGCATCACCCTCGATTCCTCCGGCATCATGTCGTTCGATTCCTCCGCCGTCAGCACCGCTGGACAGTCCCGTCTCAACGACATCTTCTCGTTCCTCGGCTCCCCCACCTCCGGCCTCGCCGCCCTCACCAGCCGCTTCACTGAAATCAGCGACCCCGCCACAGGCCAAATCCGCGCCCGCCTCACCAGCCTGGATCAGACCGATGCCCGCCTCACCGAGCAGATCAGCACTATGACCGAGCGCGTCTCCACCATGCAGACCACTCTCCTAGCCAAACTCCAGGCCGCCGATGGACTCCTCGCCCGCCTCGAAAATCAGAGGAGCATGCTCACTGCGTCCATCGATAGCCTCAATATGCTCACCAATGGAAAGAGCGAAGGTTAGTCCACAATGCCCACCACCGATGCCGTCATCCGCGAATTGCACGAGTCCAGCCTCGCACTCCTCACCGCCCTGCGCGAACGCAGCCCCCAGTTCCTCGAATACCTCGAACGCCGCGAACACGCCCTGCTCGCCCTCAAGACACTCCCCGCAACCCTCCGTGATATGCCCCTGCTCCAGGCCGCCGTCGTCGCCGGGGAAGCTGCCGCTCTCGAGGCCAGCCATATGCGTCAGGAATCCGTGAACGCCCTCAACCGCCTTCAGTCCCAGCGCCTCTTCTCCCGCGGCCTCTCAGCCGCCGCCGATCAGCCGTGCGCCGCGCTCGATTTGAAGGCCTGACGCCGCAGCACCTGTGCCAACTCCATCTGTAACATCAACATCCCCAGGTTCGTCCGCGCCTCAATGAAGCCTGCCCTCACCCCCAGCGCTCGCTTGTAACAGCGCACCGCCTCGTTCGAATTCCCCAGCGCTTCCATCACGACGCCCAGATCGTTCCAGGCGATCTCCAGCCCCGGGTCCAGTTCCACGGCCAACCGCAGCGCGCGCACTGCGTCCTCCGGCCGGTTCCGTCCCAGCGCGTCCACGCCGGCCCGGTGGTACTTCTTGGCTGTCCGACCCATCGCCGCCATCGTCTCAGGTGTGTTCATGATGCGTTTACCTTAGGCCTCTATCGGTCGAAGACCTCACACACTACAGCCCCCCACCGAAAAAATCGATGGGGGGCTGAGGTGTGTTCACTCAATTTGGCTAAGGTCGGGCCACTCCCGAGTCCCGGTGAACCGGCACTTTGGGCCCACCCGGACGCCCTCGCCCGGAGGCGCAAAGTGCCGCTATTCCACCGGTCCGCCGTTCGTGGCCCGCCTGTTCAGCGGCCAGCACTCGCCGGTTAGCCGCGGAGCAGAGAAAGCACAGCCTGCGGAGCCGAGTTCGCCTGCGCCAGGGCAGCCACGCCGGCCTGTTGCAGAATCTGCGCCCGCGAGAGATTGGCCGCCTCCAGCGCCAGATCGGCATCGCGGATGCGCGATTCCGATGCAGCCAGGTTCGTCAACTGCGTCGAGGCCAGGCTCACCGCGTAGTTAAACGTGTTCTGACCCTTACCTACGACGGCCTGGGCGTGGCCCAGATTTTTCACGGCGTCCGCCAACTTGGTCACAGCGTCTTCAGCCCCGGTCTTGGTGCCGATCGCCACACTGCCCGTCGCGCCAGATGACGCCGAGGTGACCGTCGCGCCAGGACCAGCCAGGCCGCCCGACGTGCCAGGAGGCTGCACGGTCACGTTGAACCCGCGCTTGCCCGTGAATGTGATGTTGTCGGCCAAACTGCCGCTCTCCGTCGCAAACATCTTCTTCAACTCCGACAAACCCGAACCCTGCAGAGCCGTGTTGATCACCTGCGAACTCGTCTGCGCTGAAGCCGACGCCGAGAGAGTAATGTCCAGCGACTGCATCGTCCCGGCATCGTCCGTCGTCGAGATCGTGATCTTCTGTGTGCCGACCAGCGTGGCAAACCCGATCTGTTTGGTCTGCAACCCGCCCGCCTCCTTCGTGGCTGCCGACGCAAACGTCGTCCCGAAGAAGTTGTCCACCGCCGTCGCCGCGGTGCTCTCCACCGAAAACGCACTCTGCGCCGAATTCAGGCTGAATGACTTGCCGTCCGCGCTAATCGAGGCGGAAATGTTGGCCGCCTTGAATGCTGTCGCGGCCGCCGTTCCGCCCGCACCCGCCGTCGCAATGCCCTCATTGATGGCAGTCACCAATCCACTCAGATCGTTGACGCCAGTCAGATTCACCGTCACACCCACGTCGTCAAAGCCGGCGCCCGATGCGTTGAAGGCCATCGAAGTCTGGGAGTTCAATGCCGTCGTGAACGTGCTCTGCACGTCCAGGTTCGTCACGCCAGTTACCGAGTAGCTGGAAAGACCCAGGCTCTGCGAATCCACCGTCGAGTTGGTCAGATCCACCGTCGCCGTGCCGTTCGCAATCACCGCCGCGCCGTTCGCGCCGCGGCCGCCGCCCACAAACACCGTCAGGCTCTTCGCAAAATCACCACCCAAATTCAGGCCAATCGCCTTCGCCTGCCGGTCCACTTCCGTCAACACGCTGCTGAATTCCGATTGCAGCACGTTGCGGTCTCCGTTGAACGTACCCGATGCCGACTGCGCAGCCAGCGTCCGGGCTCTGTCCAGCAGTTTTCCGATGTTGGAAATGCCACTGTCGATCGTCTGCAACGTCGCCAATCCGTCATTGGCGTTGCGAATGCCCTGGCTCAGCACGGCCTGATCGCTGCGAAACGTGTTCGCAATTGCCAAACCCGCAGCGTCATCGCCCGAGTTGATGATGCGCAGACCAGAGGTCACGCGGTTGATCGTCTTGGCCTGGAAGTCGCCCGTCGTGCGCAGATATTCCTGGGCCTGCATCGAAGTAATGTTGGTGTTAATCGTAAACGCCACGTCTTCTTCTCCTGTTTGGACGGCTTTACCCCGAAATCCTTCCAGGGCCGGCCTCTCTGGCCGCGTCTCCGTCTCCATCCCCCTCATCGGTGCGCCCCGCCCAACCTTTTGCCATTATTTATTCATGCCTCCCTTTCGCGCCGCCGCTCTTCCGGACCTCCCCCCCGGCGCCATGCTCCCAGCTGTCCTCAACGGCCGCGAGATCGTCCTCTGCAACCACAACGGCTCGATTCACGCCCTCGATGGCCTCTGCCCCCACCGCAACGGCCCCCTCGCCCAGGGCAATTTCCTCGATGGACGCCTCATCTGCCCCTGGCATGCCTGGGAGTTCCACTGCGATACCGGCTGCTACGATTACAACTCCGCCATCCAGCTCCAGCGCTTCCCCGTCTCCATCCACGACGGCGAGATCTACGTCGACATTGCGGACAACGATGCCTGAACTCCCCGAAGTCGAAACCATCGTCCGCACCCTCGCCCCCTTCGTCGAAAACCACACCATCCTCCACGCCCCGCCCCACCTCCCCCTGCAACACCGCCTCATCCTCTCCCTCACCCGCGCCGGCAAGTTCCTCCTCTTTACCCTCGATCACGGCTTCCTCGCCATCCACCTCCGCATGACCGGCAAGCTCCTCTGGAATACCCCCGCCGGTCCCTATACCCGGGCTACTTTCATCCTCGATAACGGAACCCTCACCTTCGACGATGTCCGCCGCTTCGGCCGCATCACCTTCTCCCCCACGCTCCCCGCCAATGTCGCCGCCCTGGCGCCCGATCCCTTCCAGCTCACCCCCGCCGTCTTCGCCTCCATCCTCCGCCCCCGCCGCACCGCCCTCAAACCGCTCCTCCTCAATCAGAGCCTCCTCGCCGGCCTCGGCAACATCTACGTGGACGAGGCGCTCCACCGCGCCCGCCTCCATCCCCTGGCTCCCGCCAACTCGCTTTCCCCCGCCACGGCCCGCCGCCTCCACGCCGCCATCCTCCAGACCCTGACCGAGGCCATCGCCGCCGGCGGCTCCTCCATCTCCGACTACGTGGATGCCCAGGGCCGCCCAGGCACCTTCCAGCTCCTCCACCGTGTCTACGCCCGCGCCGGCCAGCCCTGCCCCGTCTGCCGCACCCCCGTCGTCCGCATCACCGTCGCCCAGCGCGGCACCCACCTCTGCCCCCGCTGCCAGCGCCTGCCCTCATCGCCCCGAACTCGCCTTAGTACCATGACTAAATAGTATTGACAGAGCCGTAGCGAATGGTCATACTCGACAAATCGTCCGAAAACTATTTCAGAGGAGCTACACACCATGAGAATGTTGTCCACCCTGTCCATCCTGATCGTCGGCCTCGCCGCCGTCGCTGCCGCTGCCGTCCCGGCGCCCGAGATCAACCCGGCCTCCGGCGTCAACGCCATCGCCCTGCTCTCCGGCGCCCTGCTCGTCATCCGTAGCCGCCGCCGCTAGGCTTTTCCATTGGAGGACGTGCGGGCGTACTATGCCCCGTACGTCCCCAGAATCTGCTGTGCCTCTCCCCCCTCTGCTGGCCCGCCTACTCTTCCTCTCTCTCGTCCTCGGGCTTGAGATCGTCGTCTCCACGGTCTGGCTGGATACCGCCACCCTGGACCGCGCCAACTACCTCATCCGCCTGCTCGCCGATTCGGGCTCCTGGTCGGTCCGCTTCAGCGTCATCTTCCTGTGCTTCGCCGCCTGCTTTCTGCCGCCCCGGCTCGCGCGCCATCGCCAATCCCTGGAAACCTTCGCCCGCACACCCTTTCGCTGGCCCCTGGTCGGCCTCCACCTCTTCTTCCTCGCGATCCTGGCGCTCCTGTCACGGATCCTCTTCGCCGGCCTCCTCCCTGCCTGGAATGGCGACCTCCTCGTCCTGCTCTGGCTCGCCGCCGGCTGCGCCTCCACCACGGTCCTCGCTCTGGCCTTCCTGCCGCTCGCCGCCTGGCGGCAAATCGGCCGCGCCGGCGGCAGCGGTTGGCTCCACTCGGCGCTCGCCGCAACCGTGGCTCTCCTGCTATCCGCCGGCGCCACGCAGCTTTGGCGCCCCGCCGCCCGCCTCACTTTCTATCTCGTAGCCGCTCCTCTCCGCGCCATCGTGCCCGGATTTCAAGCCGATCCGGCCAAACTCATTCTCCACGGACCCACTTTCGAAGTCGCCATCTCCGAGGCGTGCTCCGGCCTGGAAGGCATCGGTCTCATCCTCGTCTTCGGATCCGCCTGGCTCATCGCCTTCCGCCGCGAATACCGCTTTCCCCAGGCCCTGGCGCTTCTCCCGCTCGGAGTTGTGCTCATCTACACCCTCAACGTCGTTCGCATCGCCCTACTCTTTCTGATCGGGCACCTCGGCGCGCCCGAAATCGCGGCTGGCGGCTTTCATTCCCAGGCTGGCTGGATCGCCTTTACCGTCGCCGCACTCGTCTTCGCCCACCTCTCCCGCCGGATCCAGGCTTTCTCCTCAACTCCCGTCCAGACCGCCCAGCCCGCCGGCCCCAATCCCGCAGCCCCCTATCTCATCCCTTTCCTCGCTATCCTCGCCGCCGCCCAGATCTCCATCACCTTCAGCGCCGGTTTCGAATACCTCTACCCGCTCCGCCTCATCGCCGCCGTCGCCAGCCTCTGGTACTTCCGGGACCACTACCGCCGCCTGCCCTGGCGCATCCACTGGCCCCTTGCCCTCGGCGCCGGCACTCTCGTCCTGGTTCTCTGGCTCGCCCTGGAACGCCTCATCGCCGCCCCAGCCACACAACCGGCGCCGCCCCCTCTCGCCTGGGCCATCCTCCGCGTCCTCGGCGCCACCCTCACCGTGCCCATCGCCGAAGAGCTCGCCTTCCGCGGCTTCCTCCTTCGCCGCATCACCTCAGCCGATTTCGAGTCCGTCAGCCTCCAGGCCTTCCACTGGTGGCCCTTCCTCCTCTCGTCCGTCGCCTTCGGTCTCCTCCACGGCCCCCGCGCCATCGCCGGCATCCTGGCCGGCATGATCTACGCCCTCGTCCTACGCCGCCATGGCAGTCTCGGCGATGCCGCCGCCGCCCACGGCATCACCAATGCCCTCCTCGCCGTCTGGGTCCTCGCTACCGGCCAGTATCAGCTCTGGTAGCCCGGCTTCCGCAAGAACCGGATGGAATCCCCCTCCCGTTCTCGTCTACACTCGCCCTGTGACCGCTTCCCCCATCGAAACTACCGTCCGGCAGCTTTGCCAGTACATCGAGGAAAACTGCCAATCCACCCTCTCCCTCGCCCACCTCGCCCGCCACGCCGGCGTCAGCCCCTTCCACCTCCAGCGCAACTTCCAGAGCCTCATCGGCCTCTCCCCCCGCCAGTTCCAACAAGCCTGCCGCCTCCAGCGCCTCAAGGCCAATCTCCGCCAGGGCGCCCCGGCCGCCGATGCCATCTTCGACGCCGGCTACGGCTCCCTCAGCCGCGTCTACGAACACACCAATGCCTACCTCGGCATGACCCCCATCGAATACCGCCGCGGCGGCCAGGGTCTCACCATCTCCTACGCCACCCTCGAAACCCCGTTCGGCCCCCTGCTGCTCGCCGCCACCGATCGCGGACTCTGCTTCCTCCAGTTCGGGGCCGCTCCCTCCGCGCTTCAGGCCGAATTCCCAGCCGCCATCCTCCAACCGGTCCCCCGCCCCTACCCCGAGCAACTCAACCTCTGGATCGGGTCCCTCCGCGCTTACCTCGCCGGTCACCGCGCCCAGCTTGAGCTCCCCCTCCACCTCCACGCCACCGCATTTCAAATGAGGGTCTGGCGCTACCTCCAAACCATCCCGCGCGGCCAAACGCGCTCATACAGCCAGGTGGCCGCCGCCATCGGCCAGCCCACCGCCGCCCGCGCCGTCGCCCGCGCCTGCGCCACCAACCCCGTCGCCATCGTCATCCCCTGCCATCGCGTCATCCGCGGCAGCGGCCACCTCGGCGGCTACCGCTGGGGCCTGGAGCGCAAACAGGCCCTTCTCACCAGCGAAATCTCCGCCTAAACTGGTTCACTATGACCTTCCGCCACCTCCTGCTCGTCATTGCCGCCGCCGCCGCGTCCCTCTCCGCCCAGGAGGCCGGCTTCGGCAAAGGCTACCTCCCCGAATTCGACCTCGCCGCACGCCGCACCCTGCAACTGGCCGAAGCCATCCCCGCCGAAAAATACTCCTGGAGTCCCGCCCCCGGCGTCCGCACCGTCAGCCAAGTCCTCATGCACGCCGCAGAAGCCAACTACGGCCTCCTCCAATACGCCGGCGTCCCTCTCCCGGAAGGCGCCCGCAAGCCCTTTCCCGGCCTCGAAAAGAAGGTCACTGCAAAGGCCGAAGTCATCGCCTGGCTGAAGGACTCCCAGGATGCCGTCCGCATCGCCTACCCGAAGGCCGACCTCAAGAAGCCCGTCAAATTCTTCAACGGCGACACCACCGCCGAGGGTGTCTACCTCCGCATACTCGTCCACAGCCACGAGCACATGGGCCAGATGATCGCCTACGCCCGCACCATGGGCGTCAAGCCGCCCTGGTCCGAGTAGCGGCCGCGTCACCGCCCACCCCAGGCCTAACAATTTGCCTCAAAGATGCCGGTGCTCCGGTCGATAACTACCAGGGACCCTGCACAGATGAACATCAGCAACATCGCCCTCGGCGGCTACCACCAGGCCGAGAAACTCATGGAAACCGCCGCCGGCAAAATCGCCCGCCTCCCCCTCACCGCCACCACCCCGCCCGCCCAGTCCGCCGACCTCCCCACCGCCATGGTCGAACTCGTTCAGGCCCAACGCTCCGCCGAAGCCAATCTCAAGGTCCTGAAAACCGCCGACGAAGTCACCCGCCACACGCTCGACGTGTTTGGCTGATCCGCGCCGCCCTGCCTACCAGCCCGTCTTTTGCTTCTCCCGCTTGGCCAGCGTTTCGTGCAACAGCGACTTGATGTAGGTCTGGTACGGCAGGCCCTTCTGGGCCGCCTGCTTTCTGGCCAATGCCAGATCTGCTTCGGGAATCCGTAGCGCCACCGTGGGCGCTGCCGTCTTCTTGGATGCAGCAATCCGCGCCAGTAACTTTTCCTTCGTCAACACCTGAGCTTCACCGCTCTTCACAGCGGCAACCAGATGTTTGCCGTGGGCGTTGCGGTTCTGATACCACCACTCCGCCTCTTCCGCCTCGGTGGCAAACGCCGGTATGACGTGCTCGGGTTGCTCTTCCAACTTCTTCTTCATATGGGTCTCTCCAGGAAGGCCTCTCTGTCTGAAACACCAGCGGGAAAGGCGGTAATCGCTCGGATCTTGCCATTGCGAATCGTCCACACCACTGACAACAGGCGGCCTCCATTCGTAAGGCCGACAGAGCGGTACCGCTCTTCGTTGTTGACCAGTTCGAAATTCAGATCCAAGGGGTTGTTGTTCAGCAACTGCTCGAACTCCGCTGGCGCAACCTTGTGGGCGCCCAGGTGCCTCTTGTTCTCGTCATCCCAATCGAAATCGATTCCCTCGGCCACCGCCCACTATTGTATCGCAACGTATATACGTTCACCGCAGGCGGGAGGTGAGGCGTCCGTCGCCAATTGCCCAACCCTGGAGTCGCGCGCCCACCGCCCTGCCGCACAGCACGCCCGGAACTTCCCGGCGCGCCGCAGAGTCTAACCCCACCAGGCACAACTGTGAACCCGAAACGTGATCTGTGGTGGACCGTGGCCCTGGAGGCCGCGCTCTACTTCTCCTGCCCGGCCTGGCTATTGACCGATCGCGAATGGCCGCCGAATCATCCCGCTCAGTTCGCGCTCGCTCTATTCATCGGGGCCACCGCGGCGCTACTTCTCTGTCACGTCCTGCCGGCACTCTGCGTGCCCGCCCTCTCCGCCGCAATGGACACCCGCGTGGGCCGCCTCATCCGCTGGCCGCTCGGCATCTGGTTCTGCGTCGGCGCCGCAACGTGGCTGGGCCAATTGGGCGCCATCATGGCTCTTTTCCTCCGGCCTGACTTCGCTGCCACGGACCCGGATCAACTCGCCCCCCGCGCTATCGCAGCCGGCCTTGGTCTGATCTGCGTGATGGCTGCCCTCATGCCACCCTGGCAGCAACCTCTCACTGCAATCGCCCTGGGCGTCGGCGTCTCTCTTGTGGGCGCTTCCTTCTGGGTGCAATTGCCCGGCATGCACATCAGAAGCCAGAGCATGGTCACCGAAGCGCTGCTGGGTGACCCGGTACCGGTCGCGAAAGGAATTCTGCTCGCCGCTGCGCCCGCGGTGATTCTGGCCGTCAGGATCGGCAGAATGGGCGTGGAGCCCAGGCAGATCTGGCTGACCGGACTCGCCGGAATCTGGCTACCAGCCATCCTCTCAGTGACTCTGATGTCGTTTGCCAAAATCTGGGGCGCGCGGTTCTACTGGAGGCCCTCGCTGCCCATCGAGTTCCAGTACGCGTTCTGGTGGATGGTGGAACCCACCGGGAGGTCCGCCAGAGGCATCTGGCCCCTGAGTTTGACCTTATTAGCGCCCTGCCTCATCTGCGCCATCTGGATCAACGACGTATCGCGCAACTGGCCGTGGAATTGGCGAAAACTCTTAGCGCTTGTGGCATTGGCGGCCGTAGCCTGGTCGTTGATGGATGGCCCCGCCTGGCCCAATTCCCCGCAGAAGTGGCTCTGGTCCGTCGTGGCTGTCAGCGTGATCGCCGCCTTGGCCCGGCTCATGCTCCCGGGCCGCCGCGTCAGCACTGAGCTACCTCACCCCACCACCCCGTACCCCCCGGAAATATAGCTCGTCAAATGCGCGATCGTCTCCTCATGCAGCGAGATCGTCCACTTCACCAGATCCCCAATCGATAACACCCCCACCACGCGCTCCCCCTCCACCACCGGCAAATGCCGGATCCGCCGCTCCGTCATCAGGCGCATCGCCCCTTCCACCGTCTCCTCCGCCGTCGCCGTCACCACATCGGCCGTCATGATCTCGTCCACCCGCGTATCCTTCGACGAGTGCCCCTTCAAGATCACTTTCCGCGTGTAATCGCGCTCGCTGATGATCCCCAGCAACTGCCCGTCGCTCATCACAAGCAGCGCCCCCACACCCTTCTCCGCCATCTCCGCAATCGCGTCAAATACCGACGCCGATGGAGCCACGCTCCAAACCGAGCCGCCCTTCTCGCCCAGCAACGATCCAATTTTGGCAGTCGCTTTCATGTCGCACTCCTTGATTACCGGAACTCTTCCACGATCTGCGCCAATACCTCGCGCGAAGGCCGCACCCGGCTTTCCGGCAGCGTCGCCAAAGGCGAATTCACAATCTCCAGTCCATCCATGAAATTCGGCCGCGCCGGGTCCACATACAGAATCCCCGTCACCACCTCCTGCCGCTCCGCCGCCTCATGCAGCACCGTCACCGCCCGCATCCGGCTCGTCGGATCGTAGTCCGCGCCCAGCTTCCGCAGCACCAGCGTCGATCCGTCATGCATTTCCACCGTCCGCGTCTCGCCCTCCCCGATCTCTACTTCGATATCGCTGAACCCCGGCACGAAATCCAGCTCGTGCAGCGGCTCCTCGTGGTCTTTCATGTACGCATACGATTTTGTCGAGCCCACATGATCGTTGAACGTCACGCACGGCGAAATCACGTCGATCACCGATAATCCGTTGTGCGCAATCGCCGCCTTCAGGATCGCGCTCAACTGCCGCTTGTCCCCACTGAACGAGCGCGCCACCAGCGTCGCCCCCAGCTCCACGCCCATCAGGCAGCAGTCAATCGGCTGCAGTTCGTTCACCGTCCCCGTCTTCAGCGTCGCGCCCACGTCCGCCGTCGCCGAAAACTGCCCCTTCGTCAAGCCATACACGCCGTTGTTTTCAATGATGTAGATCAGCGGCATGTTTCGCCGCACCATGTGCAGGAACTGCCCGATCCCGATCGACGCCGTATCGCCATCACCGCTCACCACCACGCACTTCAGCGTGTGGTTCCCCAGCAGCGCCCCCGTCGCCACCGCCGGCGAGCGCCCATGCACCGCGTTAAACCCGTGCGACTGGCTCAGGAAATACGCCGGAGTCTTTGACGAGCACCCGATCCCCGAGAGCTTCGCCACCTGCGACGGCTCCACGCCCATCTCCCAGAACGCTTCAATCAAGCGCTCCGTGATCGCGTTATGCCCGCACCCCGCGCACAGCGTCGTCTTCCCGCCGCGGTAATTCAATACCTCCAACCCAACCCGGTTCACCTTCTTCGGTGCTGCTGGCGCGCTCATAGTCCCTCCTGCCGCACGATGTCGTCCGTCACAGTCCGCGCGTCCAGCGGCATCCCGCCGTAGTACCGCACGCTACGCAACTTCG
Source organism: Bryobacterales bacterium (assembly GCA_016721425.1). Lineage (GTDB taxonomy): Bacteria > Acidobacteriota > Terriglobia > Bryobacterales > Bryobacteraceae > Paludibaculum. Next base: position 112,407 of record JADKID010000011.1, read on the forward strand.
CCACCCGCTCCACGCCCAGGTCCAGCTTCATCAGCGCCAGCAACTGCGCGTCCCGGTTCTGATCGATCACGTAGACCCGCTCGTGCCGGTCGATAAACTCGCCCAGCCCGTCCGCAAAGGGATACGCCTTCAGCCGCAGCACGCTCACCTTCGTGCCATACTCCCGGCCGAGCTGATCCCGGCTCTCCTCCATCGCATAACGCGATGTCCCGCAGCTCACCACGCCAATCGTGGCGCCCTCGCTCAACTGCACATCCGGCGCCGGCAGCGCCCGCCGCAGCGATTCAAACTTGCGCGTCAACCGGTCCAGGTTGTTCGCCCAGTCGTCCTCGCGCTCGCTATACGCCGCCTTGTCGTTGTGCCCCGTCCCGCGTGTGAAATACGCCGCCGCCTGATGCCGCGTGCCCGGCAATGTCCGGTACGGCACGCCGTCCCCGTCCACGTCCTTATACCGCGCAAACCCGCCCAGCCGGTCCAGATCCTCGGCCGTCAACACCTTGCCCCGCGCAATCGGAGTCTCCGGATACGGAAACTCGTCCGCCATCCAGTTGTTCATGCCCAGGTCCAGATCCAGATTCACAAACACCGGAGTCTGGAACAGTTCGGCCGTATCAAACGCCGCCTGCGACAACGTGAAGCACTCCTCCGGCGAAGAAGGGAAATACACAGGATGCTTCGTGTCACCGTGCGAGAGCAGCGCGTTGCTCATAATGTCGCCCTGCATCGTCCGCGTCGGCAGTCCCGTCGATGGGCCCACCCTCTGCACATCAATCACCACCACCGGGATCTCCGCGAAATACGCCAATCCGATGAACTCACTCATCAGCGACACGCCCGGCCCAGACGTGCACGTCATCGAGCGCGCACCCACCCAGCCCGCGCCAATCGCCATCCCGATCGCCGCCAGTTCATCCTCCGCCTGCACCACCGCATACGTCCCCGCGCCCGTCTCCGCATCGCGCCGGAACCGGCCCAGGTAGTGGATCAGCGCCTCCGCCAGCGACGACGATGGCGTAATCGGATACCACGTCAACACCGTCACGCCGGCAAACATGCACCCCAGCGCCGCCGCCGTGTTGCCTTCGATAATCATCTTGCCCGCCGTGCGGTCCATCGGCGCCACCCAGCAGGCGTCCGTCTTCGTCAGGTTCTCCTCGGCGTACTTCTTCCCGGCCAGCACCGCGCCCCAGTTCAGATCCGCGGCCTTCTTTTTCTTGGGTCCAAACTGCTTATACAGCGCCTTGTGCATCTCCTCCAGGTCAATCCCCAGCAGATGCGCCGCCACGCCGTCGTACAGCATGTTCTTCACCAGCTTCCGGAGCTTCGCCTCCGGACACACCGGCCCCACCAGCTGGTCAAACGGCACCGGATAAAAGTGCAGGTCCTCCCGCAACTCGCTCAACTTCAGCGGAGCGTCATAGATCACCGCCGAGCCCGCCGCCAGCTTCAGCACATCTTCCTGTGCCGTCTCCGCGTTCATCGCGATGAAGAAGTCGATCTCCTTCTTCCGCCCGATGTACCCCTGATGGCTGGCGCGGATGGTAAACCACGTCGGCAACCCCGCGATATTCGATGGAAACAGATTCTTGCCCGAGACGGGCACACCCATCTGAAAGATGGATCGCATCAGCACAGTGTTCGCCGTCTGGCTCCCAGAGCCATTCACGGTGGCAACCTGAATGCTGAAATCGTTGACCTTCACCCCCACAGACATGGGTGGGGCGATTAGACTGGCTTGCATCCCTAGCCCGCCTCCTTACTTGGTGGGTCAATTATATGGCAGCCGCAGCCCAGCCGCCAGTAAAAATCACTTTCCCCTCCAGTTTCGCCCCCGCCCGCCATCGTCCTCGTCGCCGCGGCCGCATTCGCCGGAGGCATTGAGGGACTCCCCGGCATCGGCGAAAAGCGGCTTGGTATGATGTGTGACCATGTGGCGTAGCTTCTCCGAACTGGCGAGACCTCATACGCGGAGCGTCTGGGTCACCCTCACCGTTGCCATACTGTTGGCGTCCTGCGCGAACCAGTACCGTGTTTACCGTGTTTTGTCTTACTTCGGTTACCGGGTCACACTGCCCCCGAGCGCGAAGGCATCCGCCACGCACTGCGGGTTCGGGTTGCCGTTGCCTCGGTAGTCCTTCGGAGCCGGGCAGTACAGATCTCCCGTTTGCTCAAAAACCAAGCCGTCTGAATAGGCTGTTCACAACCTACGAAAATATCGCTATCTCCCGTCCTTTCAACCACCTCCAGCCCGCCAACTCCCTCCGGATTTGGTCCGCGCCACTATAATGGAATCAGGAGTAAATCGCCGGCCGGCTTGAGACTCCCATCGCCGATCAGTAGAGCGGCAGCCGCAAAGACGTGGCTGTTTCCTACGCGGGCCACCGTTCAGGACGGTGCGCGCAAAACCGGTTTTTGTCCCGATCAGCTCGAAAAATACGGGGCTCCGCAAGAGCCCCGGGCGAATCAACCTGCCCGTCGCCTCGGATATCGCAAAAGACCCGGTCCGCTCCCAAAACAGGGGAGTAAACCGGGTCTTTCTCCGAGGCCGTAGTGTGTCCACTCCCACCCCCTAAGCCCTCCCCCACTCACCCCCATCACAAAAAGCCATTCACACCAATTTTCAATTCTTTTTCATCGTCCCTATCTCTTTTCTTTCCAAACGCTTCACCCCCCTCGCCGCCCGGCCGCCGCCCAGCCCAATCACCGAATTCCTTGCCCCCCTCAGCTACAATCGGCGCGGAGGTTTAGACGTACCCATGAGACCAACGATCATCCCTATCCGCACTTATGCCGCCGAGCCCAATCCCTGCGCGCCCGCCCCCGCCGGGGCCCTGCATCTCGCCGCCCAGATGCGCCGCCGCATCATCGGCCAGTCCGATGCCATCGACGCCATTGTGCCCTACGTCGAGCTCTTCGAGGCCGGTCTCGCCCCCGAGGGCCGCCCCGTTGGCGTCTTCCTCCTGCTCGGCCCCACCGGCACCGGCAAGACCCGCACCGTCGAAGCCCTCGCCGAAGCCATCCACGGCTCCGAGCGCCACGTCGTCCGCATCGATTGCGGCGAGTTCCAGCTCGAGCACGAAACCGCCAAGCTCATCGGCGCGCCCCCCGGCTATCTCGGCCACCGCGAGACTCAGCCCATGATCAGCCAGCAGAAACTCAACGCCGTCCAGAGCGATCGCTCCGGCCTCTCCATCGTTCTCTTCGACGAGGTGGAAAAGGCCGCTCCCTCGCTCGCGCGACTCCTGCTCGGCGTCCTCGACAAAGCCACCCTCAAGCTCGGCGACAACTCCTCCGTCAACTTCGAGCGATCCCTCATCTTCCTCACCTCCAACCTCGGCGCCCGCGAGATGGCCCGCGAGCTCACAGACCGGGTCGGCTTCGCCGCCAATCTCGATGCCCTGGCCGATCCTGCCCGCCTCCACGCCATCAGCCTCAACGCCGTCCGCCGCCGCTTCTCCCCCGAGTTCGTCAACCGCATCGATCGCGCCATCACCTACCACCCCCTCGATGCCGACGCCATCCAGGAGATCCTCCGTCTCCAGATCACCGCCCTCAACGCCATGCTTGAGGATCGTCTCGGCGGCGCCGCCTTCCAGCTCATCCTCAGCCCCGCCGCCAACCGCTTCCTCACCGAACACGGCACCAGCCCCGAATACGGCGCCCGCGAGCTCAAGCGCGTCATCCACCGCCACATCATCCAGCCCGTCGCCCAGCTCGTCCTCCGCCGCCTCACCGTCGGGGAGCGCCACATCCACGTCGATCACCAGCACGGCGGCGACACCCTGTCCTTCTACTCCACCGACAAACTGCCCCTCGCCGCCTGAGGCCGGTTCACCCACAGCCACACCGCAAACCCCACCAGCGGGATCACCGTCGCCGCCAGAAACGCCATATGCCACTCCCGCGCATCCATCATGCGCCCGAACACCGGCATCGAAAGCGCCACAAACGCCGACCATGATCCCGCCCCCAACCCCGCAATCAGCCCCGCGTTCGCCGGCGTGAATACATAGGTCGCATAGCTGATGGAGACAATCACGTTGCCGCCCGCCACGAACATCGCCCAGAACAGCAGCAACAACAGCGCCCCGAACGATTCCAAGTGGCTCCCCAGCGCCAATGGCAGAGTCCCCACCACCGCAGCCAGCGTCATCCAGCGGTACACCTGCACCGGATCCCGCCCGCCCATCCGCAGCCGGTCCGTCGTCCAGCCCCACAGGAAATACCCGCACTCCCAGCCCAACGGCGGGATCCACAACACCATCCCCAGCTCCACCTGCGTCTTGCCCAACGCCCGCGAGAAATACAGCGGAGCCTGATACATCACAAACGCCAGAGGCAGGCACCCCATCGCGTAGGACGCCATAAAGCCCCACAGCCGCGCGTCCCGCCAGTTGATCCGCCCCGCCTCCGCCCGCTCCACCTCCGTCCGCACGCTGCGCAACTCAGGCCGCCGGCTGATCCACCACCACGCCACCAGCCACAGCGCCCCCACCAGGCCGGTGAACAGAAACGCCGCGCGCCACCCGAATACCTGATACACCGGCGTCACAATCAGCGGAGTCAGCACGGCTCCCAGCGACCCGCCGCTATACGCAATCGCCACCCCGCGCGAGCGCAGCCGCGCCGGCAGAGTCTGCACCACAGTCCGCAACCCGCCCGGAAACGTAGCCCCCTCGCCAAACCCCAGCGCCGCCCGCGCCACCACAAAGCCCACAAACCCCGCCACCAACGCGTGCGATGCCGAGGCCACCGTCCAGAACGCCACGGCCACCAGCATCCCGTTCCGTACGCCCCACCGGTCCAGCCACCGTCCCCACAACGGATTGCCCGCCATGTATGCCAGCGAAAATGCAGAGATGATGAAGCCGTACTGCTCCCCGCTCAGTCCACATTCGGCCAGGATCGTTGGCGCCAGCAACGCCAGCGTGTTGCGGTCGATGTAGCTGATCAATGAGACCAGCAGCATCGCGCCCGCTGGCACCCACTGTCGCCAAGGCACATTCGGCATAGGTTGTAGTGTAGCGATTCATCCCGCCAGACCGCCGGTTCATCCGGAATTCCGACGCCCCGTCCGGAATCCGCACCGAATCCCCCCGCCTGGCCCGACACTCGTCTCATGAAGAAAACCCTGTTCGCAGTCCTCCTCGCCGCCACTGGGATGTTGGGCGCCGAGCGCTTCGATCACATCGTCCGCAACGACTTCTTCGCAGGCTTCGCCGGCGATTCCGCCGCCCTCGCCCGCGCCATGAAGACTGCTGAGGACCACCTCAAGCAAAACCCCAAACACCCCGAAGCCCTCGTCTGGCACGGCTCCGGCCTGTTCTTCCAATCCGGCCAGGCTTTTCGCGCCGGCGATATGGCCAAGGGACAGGAACTCTGGAGTCGAGGCATGGCCGAGATGGACGAAGGCATCGCCATCGCCCCGGACTCCATCGCCACTCGCGCCCCGCGCGGCGGTCTGATGATTTCCGTCTCCCGCGCCGTCCCCGAAGGCATGCGCGCCGAGCTCCTCAAGCGCGGCCTCGCCGATTACGTCCGCATCTTCGAGATGCAGAAGGACACCCTCGCCCAGCTCCCCACCCACCCCAAGGGCGAACTCCTCCTCGGTCTCGCCGACCTCCACGATCGCTCCGGCAACAAGGAGCAGTCGCTCGAATTCGTCCGCCGCGTCGCCGCCGAAATGCCCGCCACCGCCTACGGCAAGCGCGCCCAGCAATGGCTCGATACCGGCGCCCTCCCCGCCGAACAGCGCTCCTGCATCGGCTGCCACACGGCCGGCGCCAAGTAAACTGGAGTATCCGCCATGGGCACCACCCGCAACATTCTGATCGTCAATACCATCGTCGGTGCGGGTCTGGCTGCCCTCAACTACATCTTCGACCCCACCGCCAACCTGCGGAACATCTGGACCTACCTCATCGGGAACATGATCTACTCGCAGGTCATCGGCACCACAGCGGCCCTCGTCGTGCCCAGGATCGCCATGCGGCTCTGGCACCGGCCGGGGCCGCAAATGTGGACCCTCTATGTCGCCACTCTGCTCGCCGTTTCCGTCGCCGGCACAGCCCTTGCCGTCGTCGCCCTCTGGCTCTGCCAGATCATTCCCGCCGCCCGCATCGTAGACCATTTCATGGGCAGCATCCGAATCGCCACTATCATTACCCTGCTCATCGGCATCGCCGCCTTCTTCATCGAAAGCCTCCGCCACCGCGGCGAACGCACCGCCCTCGAACTCAAGCAGCAGCAGCTCCTCAACGAACGCGCCGAGAAACTAGCCGCCGAGGCCCGCTTCTCCTCCCTCCAGTCCCGCCTCCAGCCCCACTTTCTCTTCAACACCATCAACTCCATCCTCGCCCTCATCCGGGAAGATCCCGCCGGCGCCGAGCTGATGCTCCAACGCCTCTCCCGCCTCCTCCGCTACGCGCTCGATTCCCAGCAGCGCACCACCGTCTCGCTCGACGAGGAGCTCAAGCTCGTCACAGACTACCTCGCCATCGAGCAAACCCGCTTCGGCCGGCGCCTCCGCTTCGCCATCGACGTCCCCGACGATCTGCGCTCCTGGCCCGTCCCGCCCTACGCCATGCAAACGCTCATCGAAAACTCCATGAAATACGTCGCCGGCGCCCGCCGCGAAGGCGCCTCTCTCCAAATCAGCGCCCGCCGCCAAGCCGACGCGCTCCTTCTGCAAGTCAGCGACGATGGCGACGGCTTCCTCCTTGCCGATATCCCCCAGGGCCGCGGCCTCGATACCCTCATCCAGCGTCTCCACATGCTGTACCAGGGCAAAGCCACCCTCACCGTCGAGCCCCTCTCGCCCGGCTGCGCCGTCACTCTCCTCCTCCCCGGAGCCCCCGTATGAGCCTCCGCGTCTATCTCGTCGACGACGAAGAGCTCGCCCTCCGCCGCCTCCATCGCCTCCTCACCGAGACCGCCCGCGTCGAAATCGTCGGCAGCGCCACGGACCCCGTCCAGGCCCAGCAGGAGATCGAACTCCTCGCACCCGACGCCCTCTTCCTCGATATCCAAATGCCGGAGCTCACCGGCTTCCAACTCCTTGCCGGCCTCGCGCAGCAGCCCCTCGTTATCTTCACCACCGCCTACGATCAATACGCTCTGCGGGCCTTCGAGGTGAACTCAGTCGATTACCTGCTCAAACCCATCGATGATGCCATGCTCGATCGCGCCCTCACCAAACTCGAACGCATGGCCGGCGGAGAGGCCCCTCGCCCCCAGCTCGCCCAGCTCCTCCAACAGGTCAGCGCCGCCCTCAAGTCCCAATCCCAGGTCGATGCCCCCCAGCGCATCCCCGCCCGCATCGGCGAACGCGTCCACTTCCTGGAGCTCGCCCGCATCTCGCACTTCTACGCCGAAGACAAGCTCACCTACGCCGCCACCGCCGACAAGAACTGGGTGATCGATAAGACCATCACGGACCTCGAACAGAAGATGGATCCCGCCCGCTTCGTCCGCGTTCACCGCTCCACACTCGTCAATCTGGCCTTCGTGGACGAGCTCTACCCGTGGTTTGGCGGCCGCATGATCGTGCGCCTGAAGGATCCCAAAAAGACGGAAATCACCGTCGCCCGCGAACGGCTCAAGGAGTTGAAGGAGCGCCTGGGTCTGTGAGCAGCCCGCTCACTGTCGTGATCTCATAGCCTTCCGCCAGCCACTTCGGCAGTAGGATCTCCAGCGCGCCCAACGTCGCCGAGATGTCCGGATGGTGCACCAGCTCCCGCCCGTCGTGGAAACAAAGAATCGAGCCCGGCCGCACCTTCGGCCCCACATAGTCCGCAATGCCCTGCGCCGGCAGCTTCCAGTCCCGCGCGATCGTCGTCCACATCACGCCCATCAGCTTCAGCCGCTCTTGCGCCGCCGCCAACCCAAACCACCGCACTCCGTAAGGCGCCCGGAAGAGTGTGGGCGTCACACCGGTTGTGTCCGCAATTAGTGTCTGCGCCCGTTCCAATTGCTCGTAGATGAATTGCGGCGAACGAAACGCAAACGAGGGGTGCGAATCGCTGTGATTGCCCACCTCGTGCCCCTCCGCCTTCACCCGTACCGCCACCCGCGGCAGCCGCCGCACATGATGGCCGCATTGAAAAAACGTTGCCCTGGCGCCAAAGCGCTCCAGCACCCGCAGCAAGTCAAGCGTCGATTCACTCGGGCCGTCATCAAACGTCAGCGCGATTGCCTTGCGCGTCGATGGCCCCTTCCAGATCGAAGGCCCCAGCAAGGTCGACGACCGGCCCCGGACCCCGTAGGCGAGGACTCCGGCCGCGGCCGCAACCGGGCATAGCACTTCGACCAGCATTGCGTGGAAGTCTATCAGATTGGGTGTATCTACGACACCCGGGGAAACCGCTGAATCGCGTCCAAATTGACCTCAATTCCCAGGCCCGGCCGCGATGTGTCGAGCTCCAGAACTCCCTCGTGAATGGCCAGCCTCTCGGCCAGAATCCCCTCCGCCAACGCCCCGCTCCGCGGCCCTTCCAGATAAGGCACGACACTCTCCGGCCAGCACACCGCCAGATGCGCCGCCACCAGCGCATCCAACGCAGTTCCCCCGCTGACAAACGCAAACTGCAAACCCGAGCGCGCCACCGATGCCAGCAGCGGACGCCCCGTATGGAATCCCCCCTGCTTCACCAGGTCGCACTGCACCACATCCACGCACCGCCGCGCAATCAGATCGTCCAGCCCCACTCCCTCGGTCTCAAACCGCCCGCCCGCCAAGGGAACCTCGCCCAGCGCCTCCAGCCGCGACCACCCGGCATGGTCGCCGGGCGGGAACGGGTCCTGTAACCAGGCCACCTGTGAGCTTGCCAACGCCCGCGCCGCGCGATGAATCGTCTGCTCCGCCGCGCCCCACCATCCGGAGCCGTCCAGCATCAACGCCGCCTCCCGCCCCTCCATCTCGCGCATCCGCCGCGCCGCTTCCACCGTCGCCTCCGGATCGCCGCCCGCCGTCAAGGTATACAGGCTTACCTCGTCCCGCACCGGCCCGCCCAACAGATCGCAAAGCGCCACGCCATACGTCCGCGCCGTTAGGTCATAAATAGCCATCTCCACGGCGTCATAAACCCGTGAGACTTCGCGCGTCACGCCCGGCAACTGGTGAAACAGAATCCGCAGCGCATCCGGATCCCGCAACGCGCGCCCCTCCAGGAAGGGGGCGATCCACGTCTCCACCGCCGTCCGCGCCGCCTCCGTCCCCGGCCCCGGCCCATAGCCGCACAGTCCGTCCTCGCTCTCCACCAGGATCAACATCGCATCCAGCCCCGCTGCCGTGTCCGACATCAGGTACGCGCCCACGCCCCGGATCTTTGTCATCTGCGCCAAAGCTCCGGCAGCAGCTTCACGGCCAACAGATGCCGCCATGTGCCCCAATCGTGCGCGCCGCCGCCGCCCTCGTAATAGACGTGCGCCACTTTGTGCTTCTCCAGCGCCGCCCGTAGCGCCGCAGTGCCCGCGCCCGTCGGCCCCAACCCTTTCGGCTCCCACGTTCCCTGGCCCACCAGCAGGTAGTTCACCTTGTGGTTCACCTCCGGGTCGTTCAGAAACGCTGCGCTTTGCGTCTCCGTCTCCCGGTTGCCCGCACTCAGCACGCCGAACGACGCGAAGAGGTCCAGCGAGCGAAAGCCCACCGTTTGGGTATGCCCGCCACCCATCGAAAGCCCCGCCAGCGCCCGCCCGGCGCGATCCGCCACCACGCTATACGCACTCTCAATCAGCGGGATGATGTGCTGCCGTAGGTCCTTCTCCAGCAGATCCGGCCCCAGTTCGCGCCACTTCGGATCACCGCGATGCACCATCTGGTTGTTCGGCATCACAATCAGCATCGGCTTGGCCTTGCCCTCGGCCAGCAGGTTGTCCAGGATGAAGTTCGCGCGTCCCTCCACGGCCCAGTTGCCGGCCAGCTCGCCGCTGCCGCCCAGCAGGTACAGCACCGGATACTTCTGCTTCCCGCTATAGCCCGGCGGCGCGTAGACGAAGAGCTCCCGCTCGCCGTTCGTCACCGCGGAATGATAGACGTGCCGCGTCACCGTCCCGTGCGGCACCGCCCGCGCGTCGTAGTAGGCCGGCCCGTCGCCCTGCACCACCAGCATGCTGTACGGCGGCTGGTCGCCGTGCCCCGCCAAAGTGTTGTTCGGGTCCGGCACCGTAGCGCCGTCGATCGTCACCTTATAGACGTAGATGTTCGGCGCCACCGGACCCACGGTCAAGGTCCACACGCCGTCCTCGCCCTTCGCAAAAGCGATCGGCTTCTCGCCCGCCGGACCCAGCGCCAGCAGCAGCGGCCCCGCCGCCAGCAGCACCTCCTGCGCCTTCGGCGCGCTCACGCGAAACGTCACGCGCCGGTCCGCCAGCACTTCCGGCGAGATCAGCGAGGCGCCGAACGGCTTGAGGTTCTGCCGGTTGACGTGCGGGTCAAAATCCAGGTTGACGTGCGCCTGCTGCGCCGCCGCCATCGCGGCCAGCAAGAGGATCGTCAGGATGAATCGCATGGCTACCTCCTTCAACTGGGGTCCTGCCACCGCGCCCCGCGTTTCCAGCCTGCCAGCGCCTCCGTCCAACGCTGCCAGCGCGTGCGCATCTGGCCGGCGCGCGCCTCATCGGCCTGCGCCATGTTGCTCGCCTCGTTCGGGTCCCTGGCCAGATGGTACAACTCCTCGTGCACCGGCTGGGCATCCAGATAGCGTGTGTATTTCCAATCCTCCGTCCGCACGCCCTCGCAACGCGGAATCACCACGCCCTTGGTGAAGTGGTGCTCGTAGAAGAACTCGCGCCGCGGCCACCCGCCCGCGCTGCGCATCAGCGGCAGCAGGCTGCGCCCTTGCAGATGCGGCGGCGCCTCCACCCCGGCCAGCTCCAACATGGTCGGCGCCAGGTCGATGTTCAAGGTCATCTCCCGCCGCCTCGCGCCCTGCTTCCGCCGCGGATCGTGGATGACCAAAGGTGTGCGGATGGAGGGCTCGTACATCATCCACTTATCCGCCATCCCCCGCTCGCCCAGGAAGAACCCGTTGTCGGAGGTGTAGAGGATCACCGTGTTATCGGCCAGCCCGCGCTCTTCCAGCCGTTGCACCAGCCGGCCCGTCATGCGATCCAACCCGCTCACCAGCCGGTAGTAGTTCTTCACCATGGTCTGGAAGCTCTCTTCGGTGGCGAAGCGCTTCATGAAACGCAGCCGCATCTCCGTATCGGCCGCCCGCAGGAACGGAGGCAGCGTACTGGCCGCGTCGATGCCAAACCCCGGAGGATGCGGAATACGCACGTTCTCATAGAGCGCCATCAGATCCGGCTCCGGAATGAACTGCCGCGGCTCCGGGTCATCGGCATGCGCCGCCTTCGGACTCAGCGAAAAACAGAACGGCTGGTCCGTCCTGTTCGTATCCAGAAACTCCAGCGTGTCCTCCGTGAGGATCTGCGTCATGTGGATCGGCTTGCCGTTGCGGACATTCTCGCTCTTGCCCTGCCCGCCGAACCCTCGCCAGTAGTCGAAATCGCTGGCCGGCATCGCCGTGCCCACGCCAAACTTGCCGGCAAATCCCGTGCGGTAGCCGGCGCGGCGCAGCAGGTTGTAGTAAGTGTTGGGCCGGTCAGCCTCGTGAAAATGCGTGGCGAAATCGGCGATGCCGTTCGAGCGCTCATGCAGCCCCGTGAAGATGCTGGCCCGGCTGGAACAGCAGATTGCCGTGGTGACAAAGTTGTTGTCGAACACCACGCCGCCGCGCGCCAGCCGATCGATGTGCGGAGTCTGGATGATGGGGTTGCCCATGCAGCCCAAAGTGTCCCAGCGCTGGTCGTCGGCCAGGATCAACAAGATGTTGGGGCGCTTTGGATCCGCGGCGCCGCGCAGGATGGCGGGCGCCAGGCCGGCCTTCAGCAGATCCCGTCTTCGCCAGCCGCCGCCTGTCTTCTCATTTGTTGGCATGTGCCAACATTGTATGGGAATCCTAGAAAGTAAAGGAGAACCCCACCGTCAGCCGTTGCTGCCGCAGTGGCCCGCCCGTTCGGAAGCGCTCGATCTCCATCGTGTATTCGTCCAGATCCGTCACACCCTCCGGAAAACTCTTGCGCAAAAAATCGGGCTGCGGGCTGAGCGTCTCGCGGAAATCCAGCCGGATCTGCAAGTGCTTCTTCACCTGGTACTTCACGCCGGCGCCGTATTGGAGCCCCATCTGGAAGATGCCCCCGCCGTCCAGCGGCGGTTCTTTCGAGAAATTGTACATCGCCATCAGTAGGCCGACATTGCGCAGGCCCACCTTGAACAGCTTGTTCGATTTCTTGATCGGCGCATCGGTCAGGTGCAGCAGTTGCAGCGCCGGCCCCACCGAGACGTACGGGCGAAACCGTTTCTCCCTCGGCCTCAGATGCGCCAGCAGGCTGTAGTGGAATTGATGCGTCAGCATGCCAGTGCCGCTCATCTCAATGCCGCTTGTCGCCTCATTGCTGACGGTGATCATCGGCATTTTGAACTTGCCGCGTTGATACGACGCGCCCCACTCGCTGGAGAAATGCCGGTGCCCGTTGAGCGTTACCGTGATGCCGGCAGCCCAGCCGCCGCCCAGCTCGCTGCCGAGGCCCAAGAGGAAGAAATCAGTGGGGTCCTGCTTCGGCGCGAATACCAGGATCACTCCGCCCAGGTCGCTCGTCGGCACTCGCATGCCGCCGCCCTCCACGCCAAACTCAAACAGCGGCACCGGCCATTCCCGCTTCACCTCGCCCGCCAGCACAGGCCCCGCCGCCGGAGGCGCCTTCTTCACGCCGCCCAGGTTGATGCCGCGCCACGACGAATAGCGGATGCCGTCCACCTCGACACTGGCTCTCGCCGCCGCCGGCTTGGCCTTCTTCATCTGCACCAGCTTGTAGATGCCCGCCCCCCCGGTCCAGATCAGGTTGCCGCGCAACAAATCGTTGCGGATCACCAGCGACGCCTGGCGGAGGCCCCGCTCCGTGCGGTTGCCGGCAACCCGCACGTCCTTAATAGCGGGGTCGCTGGCCAGCACGGGATTCAGGCATTCGTTCAGCCGCACAATCGCCGCCGCGCCATCCGTCTTCAGGTTGTCGCCGGTCGAATTCTTGGCATCCAGCGGGATCCAAGGCCGCTCCAGGCTTTCCACACCGCTGACACAGCCGGTGAAGAGCAGATCGTTCACAATCTTGTTCCGCTCGTTGTCGATCACTTCGTCGATGACGTGGATGAACGTCTTCTGCTTTTTTGAAACCGCAATCCCGATGTCCTGAGTGGAAGACGAAGTCCACACGCGTTCGCCCTGCCACCGTTCCAGCGTGGGAAATACGCGGGCATGATGCCGCTTGGCAAATGTGTTCAGGGTCTTGGACCACGTAAACTCCGGCGCCTGCCCGTCCAGCAGCAGCGTGGACATGGGCGCCGCCTGGTAGCCCTGATTCTCCGCCACCGAACGCATCGTGTAGAAGATGCTGCGTCCTGACAACGCATCAGTGGTAACCCAGCCAGCCGCCGTGAACGCGCGCTCCACGGCCTCGCGGCTGCCGATGAAAACCAGGTTGGTGATGTCGGAAACCGCATGGGTCTTCTGAGTCACAGTGCGGAACGGTAGGCCGCGCACCAGCGTCTGCAACGCATCCTGGTCCGCGTCTGAGACAGCCACTTCCGGTACCTGGGTCTCCGGCAGATCCGGTAGGGTGACCGCCTTCAGCACTTTCGCCCTCAACTCGGCGCCCTGCGGCAAATGGATCTCCGGTTCGGGAAAGCGCAGGATCTGCGACGACGAGACGTTCACAAACAGATAGGTCATCGGGTCCGCCATGGCCAGTCCGGAAAGGACGTTGGCGGCGCTGTTGGCGAGGCTGGCCGTGGACCGGATGCCGCGGATGCGGCCCTCGTCATCCACTCGCTCGCGGGCGTTGTCCAGTTCCACCAACTGGGCCTCGATCTCTACCGGACCGCCGGGCAGCTCCACCTGGTTGAACTCAATCTGCATCCGCGCCGTCTCCCACCAAAGTCCCCAGCCAATGCGCCGCGATTGCCGCACAACGCCGGTCACGCGCGTGCCCAGCGGCAAAATGGAGCGGCCGCCGGCGCGCACAGGGGCGATCAGAACGCCCTCCGCAATGCTGCCCTCGCGCGACTCGTATGACCCCAGCGATCGCGTCAACCGGATCTCCAGTACCGCGCCCTGCGGCAGTTCCGCCGCGCCAACCATCACCACCAGCAGCAATCCGGACACGATCGTGCGAAAAAGCAGAGACAACATCTGGCTACACCTGTCCTCATCATCGGCCCTCAACAGAGAAACCATGAGCCGGATATTGCCGGCAATTGCCCGCATTGGGCCCTATGCGCTTACTGGTGTCTCCGTGTGAGACAGGCTGCCGTGTACCATGAATATATGCGTCTGGGAATGATTGTGCTGATCCTACTGCCCGTGTGTCTCTTCGGCCAGGGGACTGCGACAATTTCCGGTTTCGTGACCGATCCCGCCGGCGCGGCCGTTCCGGGCGCCTCCGTATTGGTCGAAAACGCGGTGACCAAATACCGCGCGGAGACAGAGTCCGGCCCCGACGGCGCCTTCTCCGTCAAGAACATACCCTTCCATACCTACGAAGTGACCGTCACGCGAGACGGTTTCCAGCCCTTCCGGCAGACCGTCTCCGTGCGCAGCGTCGTCCCCTTCCAGATGAAGATCCCCCTGACCCTGGCGGCCGCCAGCGATAGCGTCACGGTGACCGCGGACAAGGCCCTGCTGGTGGATCCCGAAGAGACCGGCACTCATGTGCAGATGAACCAGACCGAAATCGACAAGCTCACGCGCCAGGGCGGCAGCCGCGGGCTGGAGTCAGTCATCGTGACCTTTCCCGGCTTCGCCCAGAATGCCAATGGCGCCATCCACCCGCGCGGGGCGCACAATCAAATGACCTATGTGGTGGATGGCATGCCGATCTCGGACCAGCTCACAGGCTCGTTCGGCAACACTCTGGATCCCAACATCGTCCAGACCGTCGAACTGTTCACCGGCAACGTCCCGGCCGAATACGGCAACAAGGTCTCGGCCGTGGCCAATATCACCACACGCTCCGGCCTCGGCAGCGGCCGCCAGTTCGCCGGCAGCGTGGCCGTGAATGCAGCGCGTTTTGACCAGTACTCGCAGGTGACCCAGGTGGCCGGCGAGCGCGGCCGGTTTGGCTATACCGCCACGGCCAACACCATGAAGAGCAACCGTTTTCTCGACGCCGTGTCGCTGGATAATCTTCAGAATGGTGGCAACTCGGAGCGCGGCTTCTTCCGGCTGGACTTCCAGGCCGGGCCTCGTGACATGCTGCGCCTGAACGGCATGGCCGGCCGCAGCTCGTTCCAGCTTGCCAATCTGCGCTCGCAGCACGCCGCCGGCATGGAGCAGCGCCAACTGTTGCAGGATGGCTCCCTCTCCTTCGCCTGGGTGCGGACTCTGGACGCGCGCACTACTTTCGAAACCACCACCAGCTATCGCACCACCGATGCCCGGCTCGCGCCCAGCGCGGGCGATACGCCGGTCACTGCGTCGCAATCGCGCCACCTTTCCACCTTCACCACCGGCGCGCGACTCAATACCATTCGCGGCGCCCACAACCTGCGCACGGGCTTCGATATCCAGCGCTTTCCGGTGAGCGAGCAGTTCTCCTTTGGCATTACAGACCGGCGCTTCAACGATCCGTTGAGCCCGGACTACAATCCCAATCTGGCGCCATATGATCTGACGCGCTTCGGGCGCTTGTTCCAGTTCACGGACAAGGCCACGGGTGGGCTGTATTCCGGATTCCTGCAGGATTCCATCCGCTGGCGGCGCTGGCAGTTTTCCCTGGGTGTGCGCTGGGACACCTACCGGTTTCTGGTGAACGAAGGGCAGTTGCAGCCGCGCCTGGGCGTGTCCTTCCATGTGAAGGAAACGGGCACCGTGTTCCGCGCCTCCTACAGCCGGCTGTTCCAGACCCCGCCGAATGAGAACCTGCTCCTCTCCAGTTCCAAGCTGGCCGCCTCGGTGGCGCCGCCGGCCGTCGCCGATATACTGGGCTCCGCCGTGGTACTCATCCGTCCCGAGCGGCAGGACTTCGTGGAGGCCGGGTTGCAGCAGGCCCTGGGGAGCCGCGCCAGCCTGAACGTCAGCTACTTCCACAAGCAAGCCATAGACCAGCAGGACAACAACAACTTCCTGAACACGGGCGTCATCTTTCCCATCACGCTGGCGAAGATCCGCGTCAACGGCGTGGAGGGCCGTCTCGTGCTGCCCACCATCCGCGGCGTCTCCGCCTCCGTGAGCGTCACCCACTCGCGCGCCATCTCCACGCCGCCGTTCACCGGCGGACTCTACATCGGCAACAGCGCCATCGACGCATTGTCCATGGGGCCGTTCGTCATCGATCATGATCAGCCGCTAGCCGTGCACGCCATCGCCACCTATACCGCCAAGAGCGGCTTCTATTCCACGTTTTCGGCCCGTTACGACTACGGGCTGGTGGCCAACCCCTCTGATCCCGTGCAGGTGGCGCGCGATCCGGATTTCGCCGATCTCCTGCCCTACGTGAATCTCACCGCGCAGACGCCACGCGTGCGGCCGCGCACCATTCTGGATCTATCGGCCGGTTACGAGTTCAAGAAAGATGGCCGCCGGCGCTATGACGTCTCCGCCCAGGTTTCGAATCTCACCAACCGCACGGCGCTCTACAACTTCCAGTCCGTCTTTGTGGGCACCCGCGTGGTGGCGCCCATCACCGCCGGGCTGCGCTTCCGCCTGTACTTCTGAACGCTGGCGGCTCTAGAACTTCAGGAACCAGCGCTTGCGATACAGCGCGTACGCCACCAGAAACAGCACTGCCACGTTCATCAACGCGTACAGCAAGCTCGCGTTGATCGGCTCGGCCACCGCCAGGCACACGTGCCGGTAAAACCAGCCATGGAGCGAAATCACGGTGTCGCCATCTGTAATCTTCGTGCGGCTCATGAATTTGGCGAAGCTGCCGGAGAGCAGGAACATCAGGATCGCGTTGGTGCCGAAGATCTCAAACGGCTTGAACCAGCGCGCCAGCCCCCCGATGTCGGCCACCCAGTACCACGCCGCAAACACCAGCGACGCCAGCCCGGCCATCAGCAGCGCGTAGGGCGTGGTCCACAGGCCCTTGTTGAACGGCATCCAGATGGAGAGCGCATACCCGGCGGCCACCAGCGCCGCACCCTGCACGGCCAGCCATTTCAGCCGGTCCGCGGAACCGGAGAAACGGCGCAGCAGATGGCCTGTGAGGATCCCGAACAGCACACTGGAAATCGCCGGCAGCGTACTCACGATTCCTTCCGGATCCCACACCTTCGTGCCGGACCACATATGCCCCGGGATTAACAGCCCGTCGATGTAACGCGCGAAATTGCACTCCACCGTCATCGAGCCCGCGCCGCAGCCGGGCGTCGGGTAGAGCGTCATCAGGCACCAGTACACGACGTTGAGCGCAACAATCGCGATGATCTGGCCGCGCACCTTCGTGAACAGAAAGATGATGCCGGCGATCAGGTAGCACGCCGCAATGCGTTGCAGCACGCCGGGAATCCGGATGGTGGCCCAGTTGATGTTGGGGAACGGGCCCAGCAGAAAGCCCAGCAGAAAGATGATGGCCGCGCGTTTGAACGTGTGCAACAGGAGCTGGCCGCGATCCTCGCCGCGCTCCACGCGCCGCGCGGTGGAGAGCGTCATGGCCACGCCGACAATCCACAGAAAGAAGGGGAACACCGTGTCCGTAAAGGTCCAGCCGTGCCATGCCGCGTGCTCCAGCGGCGCATAGGTCACGAACGAGCCGGGGTTGTTCACCAGGATCATCGAGGCGATGGTGGCGCCCCGGAAGATGTCGAGCGAGCGCAGGCGGGGCGGCGTATCGGTGGCCATACGGTGAGACGCTACCATATTTGATAGAAGAGGTGGCCTGGAAGCGATGCACGACATTCACTCGTACGGGAATCCCGAAGTTTCGCGCGTGCGGCATGTGGAGCTGGATCTTGCCGTCTCTTTCAGCGAGAAGAAGCTCCGCGGGGCGGCGACTCTCACGCTGGATCCGGCCGGCCGGCAGCTCATCCTGGATACGCGCGACCTCACCATCCTGCGCGTGAACGGAGCTGCCTCCGGCTTCACCGTGGGGCCGCGCGATGCGAACCTCGGCGCTCCTCTCACCATTGAGCTGGCCCCCGGCGCGCGCAGCGTCGTGGTGGAATACGAGACGTCCCCGCAGGCCTCCGGCCTCCAATGGCTGGAGCCGTCGCAGACCGCCGGCAAACGCCACCCCTTCCTCTTCTCGCAGTCCCAGGCCATCCACGCGCGCAGCTGGATGCCCATCCAGGATTCGCCCGGCGTGCGCGTCACTTATTCCGCGCGCATCCATGCGCCGCTGCCGCTGACGCCGCTGATGTCGGCGCGCATCGTGCGGCCCGGCCACTTCCACCTGCCGCAGCCCATCCCACCTTATCTCATCGCGCTGGCCGTGGGCGATGTCTCCTTCCAGGCCATCAGCGCGCGCTGTGGCGTGTGGGCGGAGCCCTCCGTCCTGGCCAAAGCGGCCAAGGAATTTGAGGATATGGAGAAGATGGTGCAGGCCGCCGAGGGCCTCTACGGCGCTTATCCGTGGGGCCGCTACGACCTGCTGGTGCTGCCGCCGTCGTTCCCGTTTGGGGGCATGGAGAATCCCTGCCTGACCTTCGCCACGCCCACCGTCATCGCCGGCGACAAGAGCCTGGTCTCGCTCGTTTCGCACGAGCTGGCACATTCGTGGTCCGGCAACCTGGTGACCAACTCCACGTGGCGCGATTTCTGGCTGAACGAGGGCTTCACCACCTACTTCGAGCGGCGCATTCAGGAGGCGCTCTACGGCCGCCGCCGCAGCGAGATGGAGCTCGCCATCGAGATCGGCGAGCTGAGCAAAGAGATGAAGGACCTGCCGCCCGCCGATCAGAAACTCGTGGTGGACCTGGCGGGCCGCGACCCCGACGAAGGCATGACGCTGGTGCCCTACGTGAAGGGCGCGCTGATGCTGCGTATGCTGGAGGAGAAATACGGCCGCGCGCGGTTCGATCCATGGATGAAAGCCTACTTCGCGAAATTCGCGTTTCAATCCATCAGCAGCGAGCAGTTCCTCACGTTCCTGAAAGAGACGTTCCCCGGCGAGGATTTGAGCGCCTGGCTCCACCAGCCGGGCCTGCCGCCCACGGCGCCGAAAGTGACGTACGACTTCGAGACCAAGCCGCGCCGCGAGTGGGTGACTCAGGAGTGGCTTCATTGGCTGCGCGCCATGCCGGAGAGCATCACTGCGGCGGAGCTTTCGGCGCTGGATCAGCAGTGGGCGTTCACCGAAAACGGCAACAGCGAAATCGCGGCGCAGTGGCTCGCTATGGCCATCCGCGCGGGCTACTCCCCGGCGTGGCCGCGGCTGGAAGAGTTCCTGATTGGCGTGGGCCGGCGCAAGTTTGTGAAGCCGCTCTTTGAGGCGCTGGTGAAGACGCCCGATGGCATGGCGCGGGCGCGAGCCATCTACGCCAAGGCGCGGCCCGGCTATCACCCCATCACGCAAACCACCGTGGATGCCATTCTCAAGTAGAGGGAGCAACTATGCAGAATCTGAAGCTGGCGATTGAAGGGATGCACTGCGGCGGCTGTGTGAACCGCGTGACGCTGGCGCTAAAAAAGGCGCCGGGCGTGGAGGTGCGCAGCGTGGAGGTGGGCTCGGCCGAGGTGAGTTTCGACGAGGCGCAGGTGCAGCCGCAGGCCATCGCGGACGCGGTCAATAAGATCGGATTCGCGGCGCGGATCGAGGCGTGAAACCGGATACGGCCAAGGTTACCTTCGCCGTGCGCGGCATGACGTGTGCCGCCTGCCAGTCCTTTGTCCAGAAGACGCTCGAAGAGCAGCCCGGCGTGCGGCAGGCCGGTGTGAATCTCATGCTGCACAACGCCACGGTGTCGTTCGATCCGGCACTGATCTCGCCGGATGCGCTGGTGGCGGTGGTCAACGAGACCGGCTATGAAGCCGAGCTTTCCGCGCCGCGTGCCAGCATGACCGAAGAGCAGTTGCAGCGCGAGCGCGAAGACGCGGCCGAATACCGCGGGCTGGTGCTAAAGGCCGGCGTCAGTCTGGCCGCGGGCATAGTGGCAATGGCCACCATGGGTTGGATGCACCAGGGTCCGTGGCGCTGGGCGCACGCCGCGCTGGCGTTGCTGGTGATGGTGTGGGCGGGCCGCCGTTTCTACGTGAAGGCGTTCTCGGCGATGCGCCATGGCGCGGCCGATATGAACACGCTAATTGCGCTGGGCACCGGCGCGGCGTTCTTCTACTCGCTCTTCTCACCGCACGATATCTACTACGAATCCGTGATCTTCATCATCGCGCTGGTGCTCACCGGCAACGCTTTGGAGGCGCGGGCCAAGCGCAAGACCTCGGCGGCCTTGCAGGCGCTGGCGCATTTGCAGCCGGCCACGGCGCGGGTGCTGCGCGACGGCGTGGAGCACGAGACGCCGATGGAGGCGCTCCGCGTGGGCGATGTGCTGATCGCGCGGCCGGGCGAACGCATCGCCGCCGATGGAGTGGTGGTGAGCGGCAGCAGCGCCGTAGACGAATCCATGCTTACCGGCGAGCCCATCCCCATCGAGAAGGCCGCGGGCGACGGCGTCACGGGCGGGACTCTGAACCGCAACGGCGTGCTGCAATTCCGCATCACCGCGCTGGGCGCGGAGAGCGTGCTGGAGCAGGTGCTGCGGCTGCTGCGTGATGCGCAGGGCGAGAAGGCGCCGATGCAGCGACTGGCGGATCGGGTTAGCGCCGTGTTCGTGCCGGTGGTGGTGGGCCTGGCTGTGTTGACGGCCATCGCGTTTGGTTTCCGGCAGGCGGTGGCGGTGCTGGTGATCGCGTGTCCCTGTGCGATGGGCCTGGCGGTTCCGGCGGCCATCATGGTGGCCACCGGCAGGGCGGCGCGGATGGGCCTGCTCTTCCGCAACGGCGAGGCGCTGGAGCGCTTGAGCCGCGTGGATACCGTGGTGTTCGATAAGACGGGCACGCTCACCGAGGGCCGTCCGGAGGTGGTGGCGTTTGAGGCGGCGGCCGGGTGGGATACCGCTGCCACGCTCGTCCTGGCGGCATCGGTGGAGCGCTGGAGCGAGCACCCGCTGGCGGAATCCGTGGTGCGCTACAACACCGCGCCGCTGCTGCCCGCCGAGCACTTTCAGGCGCTGCCGGGCCTGGGCGCGGAGGCGGAGATCGGGGGCCGTCGTGTGGTGATCGGCAAGCGCGCGCTGCTGGAAGAGCGCGGCATCATGCTGCCAGAGTACGACGCCCAGGGCTCGTTGGGCCGCACTACGCTGTGGCTGGCCGTGGATGGAGACTACGCCGGTATGTTTGCCGTGGCGGACCGGACGCGTGCCTCGGCGCCGGCGGCCGTGAAGAGCCTGCTGGAGATGGGACTGCACGTGTGGATGGTGACCGGCGATCAGGAGTCCACCGCGCGGGCCGTCGCGGCCGAAGTGGGCATCACGGAGATTGTGGCCGGAGTGCTGCCGGCGGGCAAGCTCGACGTCCTGCGCCGCTTGCAGAAAGAGGGCCGCGTGACGGCGATGGTGGGCGATGGCATCAACGACGCACCGGCGCTGGCGGCGGCGGAGGTGGGCATCGCCATGGCGTCGGGCTCCGACGTTGCGATGGCGGCGGCGGACCTCACCGTGATGCGCGCGGATCTGGATTTGATCCGCCAGGCTCTTCAGCTCTCGCGGGCGACCGTTTCCACGATGCGCACGAATCTCTTTTGGGCACTGGCGTATAACGTGATCGCCATTCCCGCTGCCGCGTTTGGCATGTTGAATCCGGTGCTGGCGGCGGCGGCGATGAGCCTCAGCTCCGTCAGCGTGCTAGCCAATAGTCTGCGCCTGGCGCGCCGCCGGATCAGTTGACACGGGCGGGGAAAAAGAATCTGATAACGGTGGGACCCTACTTTTTCGTCAATGAACCATCTCGCCCGCCGATTGCTGCGCCTACTGACCAGCCTCTCACCGCTCGACTCGGAAGAGCAGATGCGGGGCCTGTTCCTGGATGCGGTGAACGGAGCGCTGGATGGGGCCACGCTCCGCTACGTGCCCGGCGGACGCGGGTTGGATCTCGTTGTCGGCGGCGAGGTGCTGGGCGCATTTGAAGTGGTTGGCCGCCCGGCGTCCGCCGAATCCGTGGAGCTCCTGGGTGACGCCGTAAAGGCGCTGGGCCATTCCATGGAGAGCCGCCGGCAGGACCACGCGCTGCGCGCGGGTCAGCGCCGGGCTGAGGCGAGGCACCGGCTGCTGGCGGAGACCGCGCCGGTGGGTTTGGTGGAGACCGACTCCGCCGGCCAATGTACCTACGTCAATCAACAGTGGTGTGAAATTACCGGCTACCTGCCGGAACAGGCGCTGGGCAGCTTGTGGGTGCAAGCAGTGCATCCGTCTGATCGCGCCATGGTCGTGGAGCGCTGGAATGAGTGCGTGGCCGTCGAGGCGGCAATTGACGAGCGCTTCCGGTTTCTCCGGCCCGATGGCGAGGTGCGGCACGTTTGGGTGATTGTGAGGCCGGAGTACGCCGCGGACGGAACCCTCGGAGGCTACGCCTGCGCTGTGACGGACATCACGCCGCTGCGCCAGGCGGAAGGTGCGCTGGCGCGGAATGAAGCGCGCTTGAGCGCGACCCTGGATGCGGTGGAAGAGGCGGTGATTGAGTACAACCGCAAAACCGGGGAGACCTACTTCAGCCCGCGCTTCTACCAGTTGCTCGGTCATGAGCCTGGTGCGTTCCAGCCCACGAAGGCGTCATTCTGGGGCCTGCTACATCCCGACGACGTGGAGAGCGGCTTGGCGGCATTGCACAACGGCTATCTGGCGGAGACGCCTTTTAGCGTGGAATGCCGCATGCATCACCGGAGTGGCGCGTGGCGCTGGATGCGGTTTCGAGGCCGGGTTCTCACTCGCGATGCGGCGGGTGAGGCGGTAAGGATTCTATCCACCGTGCTGGACTTCACCAGCCAGCGCGAGGCGGATGATGAGTACCGTCTCATCCTCCGGACCTGCTTCGACGGTTTCCTCGCGGTGGGCCGCGACCTCCGCATTCTGGATGCGAACGATTCGTTTTGCCAGTTGACCGGATACAGGCGGGACGAGTTGCTTCAATTCCGACTGTCGGATCTGCATTTGTGGGAATCGCCGCAGGCGCTGCGCCTGCGCACAGCCGCGATTGAGGAGCTCGGCTGGCAGCGGTTTGAATCGGGGTGCCACCATAAGAACGGCGCGCTGGTCGCGCTCGAGTTGAACGTCACGTGGTCGCCTTCGGGAGGCGGCCGGTATATCGCGTTCGTGCGGGATCTGACGGAGCGCAACCGGATCCTCCAACAATTGCGCGCATCGGAGAATCAGCATCGGGCGCTGGTCGATAACCAGGCCGGCGTGGTCTTCACCGCATCGTTGGACGGTACGGTGGTATACGCCAGCCCGCAGACGGAGAAGCTATTTGGTTGCCCACCTTCCGCCTGGGTGGGGCGGCGGTTCTTCGACATGGTGGAGGCGCCCTATCAGGGCGAGATCCTCAAGTACTGGAACCGCCTGCTGGCGGGCGAGACGCCGGAGCCAGTGGAGGCGGAGTTCCGGTGCAGCGCCAATTGCGAGCGGCGTTGGGTGGAGGTCTCACTGGCTGTGCAGCGGGATGAGGATGGTGCAGCCGTTGCCGGGCTGGGTACCATCTGGAACCTGACGGAGCGTAAAGCCGCGGAGGAGTTGTTGCAGCGATCCGAGGAGCAGTTCCGCTCCGTCTGGGAAAGCTCCGCCGATGGCATGCGGCTGGCCGATGGCGAAGGAACCATTCTCCGGGTGAACAGCGCGTTCTGCCGGATGTTCGGGCGGAATCGCGAGCAGACGGAGGGCCGGCCTCTGAAGGAGTGCTATGGCTTGTCCGCGGGCCAGCGCATCCAGGACTCCTACTGCAGCAAGTATCC
Source organism: Bryobacterales bacterium (assembly GCA_016721425.1). GTDB lineage: Bacteria > Acidobacteriota > Terriglobia > Bryobacterales > Bryobacteraceae > Paludibaculum. The sequence goes on from JADKID010000011.1 coordinate 136,398, forward strand.
GGACGGGATTGAGCGCATATTTGAGGCCAGCGTCGAGCTGAGCAATGGCGCGCAGGTGTGGCTGGAGGTCTCCAACTCGCTGATCCCCCGCCCTGGTGGCCCAGTGGTGCTCTCGATCTTTCGCGACATCACGGAGCGCAAGGCCACCGAGGAGCAATTGAGCGTGCTGGTGCGCGCCATCGAACAGAGCCCAGCCTCCGTCGTGGTCACCGATACCCAGGGGCGCATCGAGTATGTGAATCCGAAGTTCACGGCGCTCACGGGCTATTCGGCCGAGGAGGCATTCGGCCAGAATCCAAGGATTCTCAAGTCCACTCTGAATCAGGCTGCCGTTTACAGCGAGCTGTGGGGGGCCCTTACCAGCGGCCGCGAATGGCAGGGCGAGCTGCTCAACCGGCGCAAGGACGGCTCGCTGTTCTGGGAGCAGGCATCCATCTCCCCCGTGAAGAACTTGAGCGGCAAAGTGACCCACTTTGTCGCCGTCAAGGAGGACATCACGGAGCGGAAGCGCGTGCGGCAGGAGTTGGAGGAGTCCGAGCGGCGTTTCCGCGAGATGCTGGAGCACGTGGCGCTGTTGGCGGTGCAGCTCGATAGCGAGGGCCGCGTGACGTTCTGCAACGACTACTTCTGCAGCATCACCGGCTGGACCCGCGAGCAGTTGATGGGCAAAGACTGTTTCGAATTGCTGATTCCGGAAAGCATCCGTCCGGCGTTGCGGAAAGGGTTGGAGCCTCATCAGGAGAATGAGATCCTCACCGCCGACGGACGCCGCCTGCTCATTGCGTGGGACAACACTCCACTGCGCGGGCCTTCCGGCGAGCTCGCGGGCACCGCCAGCATCGGTCGCGACATCACGTCGCAACGCGTCCTGGAAGAGCAGTACCGGCAGGCGCAGAAGCTGGAGAGCCTGGGCCGGCTGGCGGGCGGCGTAGCGCACGACTTTAACAATCTGCTCACCGTCATCAACGGCTACTCCGAGATGATGCTGGATCAGTTCCATCCGCTGGATCCGATGCACGTCAAGACCCGCGAGATCCTCCGGGCCGGACTCCGCGCCACCGAGCTCACCCGGCAATTGCTGGCCTTCAGCCGCAAGCAGGTGATCGAGTGGAAGGTTGTTCAGCTGAACGATCTGCTGGGTGAAATCAAACGCATGTTGCAGCGCCTCATCGGTGAGCACATCAGCCTGGAGCTGCATACCGACGCCGCGCTGGGTCCGGTGGAGGCCGACCCCAGCCAGATCCACCAGGTGTTGATGAATCTGGTGGTGAATGCGCGCGATGCCATGCCGAGGGGCGGAGTGCTGCGGATTGAGACCGCGCCTCTGTGCGTGCCGGAATCCGGCAGCTCGGATTGGGATCTGCCGCCCGGCGCCTATGCTCAGCTCATCGTCAGCGATACGGGTACGGGCATGGATGAGGAGACGCAGAAGCACGCGTTCGAGCCGTTCTTCACCACCAAGGGCGTGGACAAAGGCACAGGATTGGGTCTGGCGACAGTCTACGGCATCGTCAAGCAGCACGGCGGCGGAATCCAGTTTGAGAGCTGGCCCGGCGAGGGCACCCGCTTCCGGATCGCGCTGCCCGTCTGCGCCGGACGTCCGGTGGATGCGGCCGGTGCGGCCAGCCATCCGGAGCGCGGGACCGAATCGATCCTCCTGGTGGAAGATCAGGTGGAAGTCCGCCGCTTGGCTGCCACCATTCTGAGGACGTTCGGCTATACCGTCCATGAAGCCTCGGACGGCATTGAGGCCCTGAAGCTCGCGAAGGATCTTCAGTTTGACCTGCTGCTCTCGGATATGGTGATGCCGAACATGAGCGGCTATGACTTGGCCGAGGAGCTGCTGCGCCAGCGCCCGGGCATGCGCGTGGTGTTCATGTCCGGCTACGCCGAGCAGGAGGAAGACGAGTCTCCTGAAAGGCTGGGCGCGAGTTTCATTGCCAAACCGTTCTCGCCGCAGGCGCTGGCGGCGCGCATCCGGCAGGTGCTGGACACCTGAGCTCCGCCGCGCGTACCCGCGAAAATACTAGAATCGTATGCTACCGCCATGCGATATTTCCTGCTCGCCCTCCTTGCCGTCTGCACCCTCCGTGCGGAGGTCACGCGCGTCTATGTCACGGAGCGTTCCGACGTGCTCGGCGGCCGCGAGTTTGGCGCGGCCGGCGCCTATGAGCGGATCATCGGCAAGGCGCACTTCGCCGTTGACCCGGTGAAACCCGTCAACCTTTGGATCAAAGACCTGGCGAAGGCCCCGGCGAACGAGAAGGGAATCGTCGAGTTCACTGCCGATCTCTATGTACTGAAGCCGCGCGACCCCGCAAAGGGCAACGGCACGCTGCTTTTTGAAGTGCCCAACCGCGGCGGCAAGGGGATGCTTTCGCGCTTCAACTACGCCAAAGGATCGCTGGACCCGCGCACGCCGGAAGAGTTTGGCGACATGCTGCTGCTGGAGCAGGGCTTTACTCTGGTGTGGCTTGGGTGGCAGTGGGACGTCCCGCCGACGGCGAACCTTCTGGGCCTCGACGCGCCGGTACTCAACGGCGTCACCGGGTTGGTCCGCTCCGAGTTCATCCCGGACAAGCGCACCAACATCATGCCGCTCGGCGATCGTGGCCATACCGCCTACGCACCCCTGCCGGGCGATGTCAGGTTCACCGTTCGTGACACTGTTCTCGGCCGCCGCCGCGCCATTCCGCAGTCGCAATGGAAATTCAATTCCAATCGCGGCGCCATCGAAATGGAGGCCGGCTTCGCGCCCGGCCTCATCTACGAGCTGGTCTACGCATCTCAGAATCCGCGCGTGGTGGGTGCGGGGCTGGTGGCGGTGCGCGACATCATCTCGTTTTTCAAATACACAAAGAACGGCGTGTCCGTGCTGGGTGATCAGCCGCGCTTCATCAAGCGAGCGCTCGGCTTCGGTATTTCGCAGAGCGGGCGTTTTCTGCGGACATTCCTCTACTACGGCATGAATGAGGACGAGCAGAAGCGCAAGGTGTTCGACGGCATTTGGGCAGACGTCGGCGGCGCGGGCCGGGGCAGTTTCAACCACACCTTCGCCCAGGCGTCGCGCGACGGCTACGCGCATTTCAACACGCTCTACGCGACGGATGTCTTTCCGTTCACGGACGTGCCGCAGATCGATCCGGTCACGCATATCGACGATGGCCTGCTGAAGTCCACCAAGCCGGAGTTCGTGCCGAAGATCTTCTACACGAACGGATCGTGGGAGTATTGGAACCGCGTCGCGGCGCTGATCCACGTCAGCGTGGACGGCAAGCTGGACGCGCCGCTGCCGCCGGGCACACGACTGTACGCGCTGGCCGGCGCGCAACACGGTCCGGGCCAGTTGCCGCGCACCGCGGAAAACGCCCAGTTTCCCACCAATCCCAATGAGACCCGCCCGCTGCACCGTGCGCTGCTGGTGGCGCTGCACGAGTGGGTGAAGGACGGCAAGGAGCCGCCCGCCTCGCGCTACCCGATGATCGCCGAGGAGCAACTGGTGCCGCGCGAGAAGATCCAGTGGCCGAAGACGATGAAGGCCGCGCTCCCGGAGCATCCCAAGGCCGCCTACCGCATGGAAGGCGAGCCCGAAGATCCCAAAGTGGGCAAGGCATTCCCGGTGCTGCTGCCGCAAGTGGACGCCGATGGCATCGAGCTGGGCGGCATCCGCATGCCCGTGGTGGCGGCGCCGCTGGGCGTTTTCACGGGTTGGAATCTCCGCACGGCCGCCGCCGGCTCGCCCAAGGAAATGGCGCCGACTCTGGGGGCGTTCTTCGCGTTTTCGAAAGAGCAGATCGCGGCGAAGTACGGGTCCCGGGACGCCTACCTCAAGCGCATCGGCGACGAGACCGACAAGCTGGTGAAGCAGCGGCTTGTGCTGGAGCGGGATCGGGACAAGGTGCTGGACCATGCGGGCAAGCTTTGGGATTTTGTGGGAAAGTCAGGGCAGTAGGAGGGGAAGCCATGGAGGATCGCCGAAGCCTGGACGGATTGGCACACCGGCTCGAACCGTCAGCCGCCTCGAAGGATCAGGTTCCGGCCCAGGCTGAGCTCGCCGTTTTCCGTCAGATTAAAGCGTATGCCCGGAAGCCGGTTCCGGGCGGCGGCAGCATTCTATTCCGCGGAGGCGGAGGGACCGGTAAGACGATGGCGGCTGAAATGCTCGCCCACGAGCTTCAGCTGGAACTGTACCGCGTTGATCTCGGCCAAGTGGTCAGCAAGTATATCGGCGAGACCGAGAAGAACCTCCGTCGTCTTTTCGATGCCGCCGCGGATTCCGGCGCCATTCTGTTCTTCGATGAGGCTGATTCGCTTTTCGGCAAGAGGGGCGAGCGTCAAGGACAGCCACGATCGATATGCCAACCTCGAAATCAACTATCTGCTGCTCCGCATGCAGGAGTACCGCGGGTTGGCAATCCTGGCCATCAATACCCGCACCGTCTTGGATCCTGAGTTACGGCGGCGCTTCCGGTTCGTTCTGGAGCTCTAGCCCGCTGATGCCCCAAGTCGCGGCCACCCCCGCTGGTAGACTGGTAGCTTATGGGCGCACCTCCGCAAGCTGAACCTCCGAAGATGCCGATTGCCGGCGTCAAGAACATCATTACTGTTGGCTCCGGCAAAGGCGGCGTGGGTAAAACCACGGTCTCCGTCAATGTCGCCATCGCGCTGGCGCAGCTCGGCCACAAGGTCGGCCTGCTGGACGCCGATGTCTACGGGCCGAATGTGCCGCTGATGATGGGCATCTGTGACACGCCTTATGCGGTGGAAAACCGGATTCAGGCGCTGGAGGCGCATGGCGTCAAGTTGATGTCCATGGGCTTTTTGAATCCCGGGGACAAGCCGCTGATCTGGCGCGGGCCGATGCTGCACAGCGTTATGCAGCAGTTCATGCGGCAGGTGGATTGGGGCGAGCTGGATTACCTGCTCATTGACCTGCCCCCCGGCACCGGTGACGTGGCGCTCAGCCTGATCCAGACCGTGCCCATCACGGGCGCCATCATTGTCAGCACGCCCTCCGAGGTGGCGCTGGAAGATGGCCGCAAGGCGGTGCTGATGTTCCGCCAGGTGAAGGTGGAGTTGCTCGGGCTGGTGGAGAACATGAGTTACCTCATCGTTCCTGGGACGGGTCAGAAGATCGACATCTTCGGCGAGGGCGGCGGTAAGCGCACGGCCGAGGCGATGGATGTGCCGTTCCTGGGGCAGTTGCCTCTGAATCCCAATGTCCGCGTGGGCGGCGACACGGGCCGGCCTATCGCGCTGCAGGGCGAAGAGAGCGCGGAGGCCGCAGGCTTCTACTCGATTGCGCGCCAGGTGGTGGAGCGGTGCGCCTCCGGTCTGCGCAAGGCGCCCACCATGTCCGTAGAAGATTGATTTCTGCGAGGTGATCCGATGCGCGCCTTCCTGCTGCTGATGGTATTGGCCGCGGCCGCGGGCGCGCAGACCACCCGCGAGATGAACGACCTGAACTGGATGGAGTTCCAGGAGCTCGTCCCAGGCAAGGTCCAGACCGTTCTGCTGCCGACGGGGACGGTGGAGGCTCACGGCGTCATCAACAATGGCGCCGATAACACCGCCCCCTTGGCTCTGGCGCGGGCCATGGCGCCGAAGCTGAACGCGCTGGTGGCGCCGCTGGTGGCCTATGGCGTCACGGGCAGCCTGGATGGCTACGCGGGCACGTTCCAGATCTCGGAGGCGGCCTACCGCGCGTTCCTTTCCGACGTCCTGACTGGTCTCGCCCGCAACGGTTTCCGCAACATCATCGTGATCAATGGCCACGGCGGGCCGCAGACGGCCATTCTGAACGATCTGGCGGAGAAGATCGGCCGCGAGCGTCGCGTGCGCATCATGGTGACCAACTGGTGGGCCATCTGCTCCGACGTCACGCTAAAGGTATTTGGCGAGGACGGCGGCCATGCCGGCTGGAACGAGACGGCGTTCATCCAGGCGATTGATGCCAAGCTGGTCCACGCGGAGCGCTACACGAAGGATCTGGAGATGCCGCGCCCGGCGGCGGGCACGTGGTACGCCTTTCCGTTTCCCACGCCGGTAATCCTCTATCAAGCTGGGCAGGGATCCGTGCGTTTCGATCAGGCCAAGGCGGACGCCTATTTCGCCGCCGTCGCCACGCGCATGGTGGAGGTGGTCCGCACCACCATCACCCAGTGGGACCGCGCCGGGCTGTTCCGTTAACCCAGATCACAACAATCCAAAAAGACAATCCATCCCCGAACAATTTCGGCCACGCAGCGTATTAGTGATTGAAGCCGGTCGCAAGGCAAGTCACAGGCGGCCGGTTAAACACAAATATCAATTCGGGAGAATAAGATCGTGAATAGCAGAAGCCTGTTGTGTGCCTGCGCGGCCGCGGCCGCGATGATGATCCCCGCGATGGCCAATAGCACGACCATCACCAAGACCAATGTGCCCTTTGCCTTTGTGGCCAACGGCAAGGCGATGCCGGCCGGACAGTATGTCATCGGCAAGAACAGCGAGAACGTGATGAGCGTTCGCAACGAGAAGGGCGAGGCCTCACTGACGCTGGTGACCAATCATGTCGGCCCCGTGGACGGCGCAGCCAAGCCCAAGCTGGTTTTCGTCCGGAAGAACGGGCAGTACCACCTCAGCGAGATCCACTTGAACGGCCAGGCCGGCGGCGAGCAGATCCCTGTGAAATGACACGGATGTAAATTCGCAAAAATAGTGCGAACGAAAACGTCTCCCGTGCGTTTCTAGTTGTGTAAGACGGGCCGCGAAAAACAGCGGCCCTACAAATTCTGGCTAATGAGAACTGGGAGTTTTTCAAAATGATGACCGCCAAATTCAATTCGATGTTTCGCGCTGCCGCCTTCGCTGCCGCGCTCGCGCTGGCGATGCCGGTTTTCGGCCAGGCGACTCAGACGCGGGTGAACATTCCGCTCGCCTTTGAAATGGGCAAGGACTCGATGCCCGCCGGAGACTACATCATCCAGGCCGGTGGCGGTTCCTCGCGAATGATCATCACGGATCCCTCCGGCGTGCAGCGCGCCGTCCTGACGATTCCGGTGGGCAACCCCAATACGCCGGTCCAGGGCAAGCTGGTGTTCCAGCGGTTGGGCTCCACATACCGGCTGGCTGAGGTCCATCTGGCCGGCGCGGCCACAGGAGTACAGATCCCAGCCACAAAGGCGCAGATTGAACTGGCGAAGCGGCAGAAGACGGAACGCGTGGAAGTGGCGATGCTCCGCCGGTAGTTACGGCTGCAAAATTTGTTGGTTGCCGGGCCGCGGCCGCAAGGTCGCGGCCCGGTTCGCGTGAGCGGCTCGCAAAGTACCCATTACTCCGAAATATCGAATACAATAGTGAGTTCCAGGCATCCTTCCAACAGCAGTGTGAAGGGTGCCCAACCACACCCCTCTTCGATTTCACGGGGATAACGGAGTGCTTCGATGAGCTCAGTTGCCGTTCCGGGCGGTCTGCAAAGACCAGCCACGTTTTACCAGTCTGTCGTCGGCAAGAAAGTCGTCATGGCCGCGACGGGCTTCGTGCTTTGCGGGTTCATCATGGGTCACATGATCGGCAACCTGCAACTTTTCCAGGGAGCCGAAAAGCTCAACCACTACGCCGAGTTGCTGCAAAGTCTGGGCGGAGCGTTGTGGCTGATCCGCGGCGTCCTGTTGGGCTGTGTCCTGCTTCACATCTTCTCCGCCTATCAGCTCTGGCGCATCAAAGCGGAAGCCCGCCCGGAGGCCTATGTCCGTAAGGCCACCATCGCCACCAGCTACGCGGCCCGCACGATGATCTGGAGCGGCCCCATCGTTGGCGCATTCCTCGTCTATCACATCCTTCACTTCACCACGGGACAGGCGCTTGGCAGCGCGTTCATCAAAGGCGACGTTTATCACAACGTCATCGCCGGCTTCAGCAATCCCGCCGCTGCCCTCTTCTACATCGTGGCCAACGTCCTGCTGGCGATGCACCTCTACCACGGGGTCTGGAGCATGTTCCAGAGCCTGGGGGTGAACCATCCGCGGTACACGCCGATCCTGAAGACGGTGGCGAAGATCTACGGCTGGGCCATCGGCATCGGCAACGTAGCCATGCCGCTGGCGGTGCTGACGCAGGTTGTGAAGTAAGGAGGGCATGAAAAAATGGCACTGAATCTGGATTCGAAGATCCCCTCCGGCCCGATCGAGCAGAAGTGGGACAAAGCTAAGTTCGACATGAAGTTGGTGAACCCCTCCAACAAGCGCAAGTACAACGTGATTGTGGTGGGGTCCGGGCTGGCCGGCGGCGCGGCTGCGGCGAGCATGGGCGAGCTGGGCTACAACGTAAAGTGCTTTTGCTTTCAGGATTCCCCCCGCCGCGCCCACTCCATCGCCGCCCAGGGCGGCGTGAACGCGGCCAAGAGCTACCCGAACGACGGCGACAGCATCTACCGGCTGTTCTACGACACCATCAAGGGCGGCGACTTCCGCGCCCGTGAGGCCGACGTCTGGCGCCTGGCCCAGGTCAGCAACAACATCATCGACCAGTGCGTGGCGCAGGGCGTGCCGTTCGCGCGCGAGTACGGCGGTGTGCTGGCGAACCGCAGCTTTGGCGGTGCGCAGGTTTCCAGGACGTTTTACGCGCGCGGCCAGACGGGCCAGCAACTGCTGCTGGGGGCGTATCAGGCGCTGGAACGGCAGATCGACGCCGGCACGGTGAAGATGTTCTACCGCTCGGAGATGCTGGATCTGATCGTGATTGACGGCCGCGCGCGCGGCATCATCACGCGGGATCTGGTCACCGGCGCGGTGGATGTCCACGTGGCCGACGCCGTGGTGTTGGGCACTGGCGGCTACGGCAACGCCTTCTTCCTCTCCACCAACGCCAAGGGCTGCAACACGACGGCCATCTGGCGCGCCTACAAGAAGGGCGCGGGCTTCGGCAACCCCTGCTTCACGCAGATCCACCCCACGTGTATCCCGCAGAGCGGCGACTATCAATCCAAGCTGACGCTGATGAGCGAGTCGCTGCGCAACGACGGCCGCATCTGGGTGCCGAAGAAGAAGAATGACACTCGCCCCGCGAACACGATTCCGGAAGACGAGCGTGACTACTACCTGGAGCGCCGCTATCCGGCGTTCGGCAACCTCTGCCCGCGCGACATCGCTTCGCGCGCGGCCAAGATCTGCTGCGATGAAGGCTATGGCGTGGGGCCGGGCGGCAAGGGCGTCTATCTCGACTTTGCCGAATCCATCGGCCGGCTGGGCCGCAAGACCATCGAGGAGCGCTACGGCAACCTCTTTGAAATCTACGAACGCATCACGGGCGACGATCCTTACGCCGAGCCGATGCGCATCTACCCGGCGGTCCATTACACGATGGGCGGCCTGTGGGTGGACTACAATCTGCAATCCACCATCCCCGGCCTGTTCGTGCTGGGCGAGGCTAATTTCTCTGATCACGGCGCCAACCGCCTGGGCGCCAGCGCACTGATGCAAGGTCTGGCGGACGGCTACTTTGTGATCCCCTACACGATGGGCAACTACCTGGCGCAGGTGAAGCCCGGCGGCGTGGATGCCAACCATCCGGAGTGCCGCGCGGCCAAGGACGCGGTGGACGCCCGCACGAAGAAGTTCCTTTCGATCCAGGGCAAGAAGACGGTGGACGAGATTCACCGCGAGCTGGGCAAGGTGATGTGGGAAGACTGCGGCATGGCGCGCAACGCGGCCGGCCTGGACCGCGCCATCAAACGGATCCCCGAGATTCGCGAAGAGTTCTGGAACAACGTCAAGATCCCCGGCAGCGGCGCCGAGCTCAACCAGAGCCTGGAGCGCGCGGGGCGCGTGGCGGATTTCCTGGAACTGGGCGAGCTGATGTGCCGCGACGCGCGTACGCGAGAAGAGAGCTGCGGCGGCCACTTCCGCGAGGAGTACCAGACGCCGGAGGGCGAGGCGCTGCGCGACGACGAGAAGTTCTGCCACGCCGCGGTGTGGGAGTATCAGGGCGACAACAAGGAGCCGGTGCGGAACATCGAGCCGCTGGCCTTTGAGCACGTCCATCTCGCACAGCGGAACTACAAGTAAGAGGCATCCGACGATGAAGATCATCCTGAACATCTGGCGTCAAAAGAACGCCACCAGCGCGGGCAAGATGGTGCGGTATGAGATGCCCAATGTGAGCGAGCACATGTCGTTTCTCGAAATGATCGACGTGCTGAACGAGGAGCTCACGAAGAAGGGCGAGGATCCGGTCGCTTTTGAGCACGACTGCCGCGAGGGTATCTGCGGCTGCTGCGGCTTCATGATCGACGGCATCCCGCACGGGCCGCAGCGCGGTACGACGGTGTGCCAGTTGCACATGCGGCATTACAAAGACGGCGACGAGGTGTGGCTGGAGCCGTTCCGGGCGAAGGCTTTCCCTGTGATCAAGGATCTGATGGTGGACCGCAGCGCGTTTGACCGCATCATCTCGTCGGGCGGCTACATCTCCATCAACACGGGCTCGGCGCCGGATGGCAACAATCTACCGGTGATCAAGAAGTGTTCGGATCAGGCGATGGATTCGGCCTCGTGCATCGGCTGCGGAGCCTGCGTGGCGTCGTGCCCGAACGCATCGGCCTCGCTCTTTGTTTCCGCTAAGATCACTCACCTCGGCCAGTTGCCGCAGGGCCAGGCCGAGCGCGACCGGCGCGCCATGCGCATGGTGCTCAAGATGACCGAAGAGGGCTTCGGCTACTGCACCAACACGGGCGAGTGCGAGGCGGTCTGCCCGAAGGGGATCAAGATCGAGAACATCGCCAGGATGCACCGCGACTACATCAAGGCGTCGGTGCTGTACCGCGAAGAGAGCAAGGCCGGCGGGGCCGGTTAAGCGGAGCGGATGGCAAGGCGCTCAGGCCAGCGTGAGGTTGGCCTGCGCCTTCAAAGTCAGATCTGAAAACTCACCACGCTCCAGACGCGGGAACGCGGCGGCGGCGATCATGGCGGCGTTGTCGGTGGAGAGTTGGGGCGTGGGAAAGAAGACCGGACAGGGCAGGCGGCCGGAGCGCGCCGATTTTCTCAGGCCGGCATTGCAGGCCACACCACCGGAGATGATGATGGCGCGGGCGCCGGTCTCCTCTGCGGCTCTGGCGGCGCGGCGGAGCAGTTCCTCCACCACTACTTCCTGAAATGCGGCGATGGCGTCGAGGGTCAATTGCGGCGTGACGGTGAGCCACTGCTCCACGGTGGGGTGGGGATGGAGCTTGAGCAGTGCACGGCGGGCGATGAGCTCGCCTTCCAGATCCTTCGACTGGGTCCAGCGGAGCATGGCGGTCTTCAGGCCGCTGAAGCTGAAATCGAGCGTGTTGCCCTTCATCTTGACCATCGGCATGTGGACGGCGTCGGCGTCGCCGTGGAGCGCCAACTGATCCAGCACCGGACCGCCAGGGTAGCCGAAGCCCAGCAGTTTGGCCACCTTGTCGTAGGCCTCTCCGGCAGCATCGTCGCGTGTCTTACCCAGGAGGCGGTACGTCATACGCGGGCTGACCTCAAAGAGGTGGGTGTGGCCGCCGCTGGCCACGAGGGCGAGCGCTGGCAGCTCAATTTCCGCGCCGGCCAGGCGGGCCTCCAGGAGCACGGCGTAAATGTGTCCCTCGATGTGGTTGATGCCGATGAGCGGTAGTCCGCGCACCAGGCAGAGCGCCTTGGCGTAGGTGAGCCCCACCAGGAGCGAGCCCACCAGGCCGGGGCCGGCGGTGACGGCGATGGCGTCGAGTTCGTTCCAGTTGAGGCGGGCTTCTTCCATGGCGCCGCGCACGACGGGGGTGATGGAGCGCAGATGCTCGCGCGAGGCGAGCTCCGGCACCACTCCTCCGTACTTGCCGTGAGTATCAATTTGAGACGCCACAACGCTGGCCAGGACTTGTCCGGTTTCATCGACAATGGCCGCCGCCGTCTCGTCGCAGGAACTCTCGATGCCTAGGACTCGCTTCATCACACCTCAGAGGAGTATCAAAATGGATATATTAGTCGCTGCGTAGCTTCGTAGGGAAGCGGCGCAATTCGAAACATGCTTCTGTCTGAATACGATTATCCCCTGCCCGAAGAACTGATTGCGCAGGAGCCTTTGGCGGACCGCTCCTCTTCACGGATGCTGGTTGTCAACCGGGTGGCTGGTACGTGGGAGGATTGCCATTTTCGTGATCTGCCCGAGTACCTGAGGCCGGGCGATTGCCTGGCGTTGAATGACACGCGCGTTTTCCCTTCGCGGCTGTTTGGGGTAAAGATCGGGCTGGACCGGCAGATTGAGCTGTTCCTGTTGAAGCCGGAGACAGCGGACCGCAAGCGGTGGGCCGCGTTGGTGCGGCCGGGGCGGCACGTCCACGTGGGTGCGAGGATCTACATCACGCCGCGGCTTTCGGCGGAGGTGCTGGAGGCGCGGCACCGGGGTGAGCGGTTGTTGGAATTGACGTGCAACGGAGATCTGGACGACGAGCTGGATGCCTGCGGCCACATCCCTCTGCCGCCGTACATCCGGCGCAAGGACGAAGCGGCGGATCGCGAGCGGTACCAGACGGTGTATGCCAACCACCGGGGTTCAGTGGCGGCGCCGACCGCGGGATTGCACTTCACGCCGGAGGTTCTGGCGCGTTGCGAGGCGGCGGGCGCGAGCGTGGCGCGGGTGACGCTGCACGTGGGGTTGGGGACATTCCAGCCGCTGCCCGAGGACGCCGTGGAGGCGAACAGGCTGCATTCCGAGCGGTACGAGATCTCAGTGGAGGCTGCCGAGGGGCTGGCGCGGGCGGAGCGGCGCGTGGCGGTGGGGACGACGAGCGTGCGGACGCTGGAGACGGCGGCGGCGCGCGGGGGCCTGACGGGGCAGTGCGGCGAGACGGACATCTTTATCTATCCCGGCTATGAGTTCCGGGCGGTGGGCGCGATGGTGACGAATTTCCATCTGCCAAAATCGAGCCTGATGCTGCTGGTGAGCGCGTTTGGCGGCCAGGAGCTGATCATGGGCGCGTACCGTCATGCGGTGGAGCAGCGCTACCGGTTCTTCTCCTACGGCGATTGCATGCTGATACTCTAGATGGCCATGGTGGCTCTCTTATTGTGTCTGTTGTGGGCGGCGCCGGAAGTGGACGTGCGCGCGGTTTTGGAGCGGCAGGTTGCGGCCTGGAATCAGGGCGACATCGAGACGTTCATGACGACGTACATCGATTCGCCGGAGCTGACCTTCAACGGCAAGGACGGTGTGACGCGCGGCTACCGGCCGGTGCTGGAACGCTACCGCAAGCGTTACGGCACGCGCGAGGCGATGGGCACGCTGAAGTTCACCGAGATTGAGGTGCGGATGCTGGGCGCGGAGGCGGCGGTGGTGCTGGGGCGCTTTGACCTGGCGCGGACGGAGGCAGGCGGCGGGCCGGCGAGCGGGCGGTTCACCCTGGTGCTGCGGAAGACGCCGCAGGGGTGGAAGATCATCCATGACCATACGAGCTGAGATTTCGCGGCGGTCGTTTGTGGCGGGGCTGGGGCCGGCGATCGTGCGGGCAGCGCCGCGGCGGCCCAACGTGGTGTTTTTCATGACGGACGATCACGGGGCGTGGGCCAACGGCGCCTACGGCTGCGGGGAGATGCGCACTCCGAACGTGGACCGGCTGGCGCGCGAGGGGATGAAGTTCACGCGCGCGTTTGCGGCCACGCCGGTGTGCTCGCCGAGCCGCATGACGTGGCTGACGGGGATGCTGCCCTCGGGCCATGGCGTGCAGGATTGGCTGCTGCCAAAGGATGCATTCGGGCCGGAGAGCCGGAGGTGGCTGGAGGGTAAGACGGGCTGGTCCGACGTGCTGGCTAAGCACGGGTACACGCTCGGGATGACGGGCAAGTGGCACATGGGGCAGGACGAGCGGGCGCAGAGCGGCTTCTCGTATTGGGCGACGGTGCCGGGCGGCAGCGGGCCGTACAAGGACGCGGAGTTTGTGGTCAACGGCGAGAAGAAGCGCATGGACGGCTTCAAGGAAGATGCCATCGGGCGCTTCGCGACGGACTTTATCGACCAAAACAAAAGTAAGCCTTTTTGTTTGATGGTGCCGTTCTACGCGCCGCACACGCCGTACAACTTTCAGCCGGAGGAAGACCGGGCGGCGTATGAGAAGGCGAAGTTCGAGTGCTTCCCTGAGGTGGGCGTGCATCCGAATCAGAACCGGGGGCTGCGGCAGCATCACGGGAACCGGTCGAGCAAGCTGGCGTATTCTGCGCTGGTGACGGGGATGGACCGCAACATCGGGCGGGTGCTGGAGCGGCTGGAAGAGCTGCGGCTGCGGGAGGACACGGTGGTGATCTTCACGGCGGATCAGGGATGGAACGCGGGTCATCACGGGGTGTGGGGCAAGGGGAACGGGACTGTGCCTTACAACATGTACGAGGAGTCTATCCGGGTGCCGCTGGTGTGGAGCCATGCGGGGAGAATCCGGGCGGGGGCGACTACGCCGGAGATGGTGTCGAGCTACGATTTCTTCCCGACGCTGGTGAAGTATCTGGGGCTGGATGCGGGGCCGGGTGGTGGGCCGTCGCGGGTGGGGAAGAGCTACACGGAGATCCTGGCGGGGAAGAAGTGGGGGTATCCGAGAGAGCTCTACTTTGAGTACTCGTACGTGCGGGCTTTGCGCGGGGATCGGTACAAGTGGGTGGAGCGGACGGCGGAGCATCCTTCGGAGCTGTACGATTTGCAGTCGGATCCAGGCGAGACGCGGAATCTGGAAGATGCGGCGCGGCGCGAGGGCATGTCGAGACAACTCTGGGAGTTTTTCCGGCATGCCGGCGCGCCGGCCCTGGACAAGTGGCGGTCGACTACGGCGCAGACGCTGCCGGCTGAGAATCTGGGGTAGCTATTCGGTCACCGGGCCGGAGCCCTCGAACCAGCGGTAGAGGGACGGCAGGACCACGAGCGTCAGTAGCGTGGAGGTGATCAACCCGCCGATGACTACGATGGCGAGAGGACGCTGCACCTCGGCGCCGGGCCCGGTGGCGAAGAGGAAGGGCACCAGGCCCAACGCCGCGACAGTGGCCGTCATCATGACGGGACGGAAGCGGAGCTTGCCGCCTTCCAGGATGGCCTCGCGTTGATCCATGCCATACTCGCGCAACTTCCGAATGCACGAGACCAGGACGACGCCGTTGAGGACAGCGATGCCCCAGAGGGCGATGAAGCCTACCGAAGCCGGCACGGAGAGATACTCGCCGGTGAGATAGAGAGCGAAGACTCCGCCGATGGATGCGAACGGCAGCACGGTGATGATGAGGAACGCGAAGCGCAGCGAGCGGAAGAGGAGAAAGAGCAGGAAGAAGATGGCGCCGATGGTGATGGGCACAATGATCATCAGGTGGTTGAGGGCGCGCTCCATGTTCTGGAACTGGCCGCCCCAGGTGAGGTAGTAGCCGGCGGGCAGGGGCACCTGTTGGGCGACCTTTTTCTGCAACTCGGCGACGAAGCCGCCGAGATCGCGATTCTGGACGTTGACGCCGACGACGATGCGGCGCTTGGCCGATTCGCGGTTGATCATGGCCGGGCCTTCGGCCACCTCGATCTTCGCCAGGCTGTCGAGCGTGACGGTGGCGCCGCCCGCGCCGTGGAGCTGGATGTTGCGGATCTCGTCTATGCGGTTGCGAAGGTTTTCGGGGAAGCGCACGACGGCGCGGAAGCGGCGCTCGCCCTCGTAGATTTCGGTGGCGCCCTTGCCGCCGATGGCGGTTTCGATGACGTCGTGGATATCGGAGGCGTTGAGACCCTGGCGGGCGATAGCCTGGCGATCGATGGTGATGTTGAGGTACTGCTGGCCGCCGAGGCGATCGATGCGGGAATCCCTCATGCCGCGGATGGTGCTGGCGACCTTGGCGATCTCGTTGGCGCGCTCGATGAGGACGTCGAGATCGTCGCCGAAGAGTTTAACGGCGACGTCGGCGCGGACACCTGTGACCATCTCGTCGACGCGGTCTGAGATGGGCTGGGCGAGCACGGTATTGACGCCGGGGATGAAGGCGAGACGGCGGCGGACCTCGTCGGCGATGGTGTCCTGGGTCCAGCCCTTCTGCCATTCGGAGCGGGGGGTGAGCGTGGCGATGACCTCGGCTTCATCGGGGCCGACGGGATCGGCCGGCGAGCCGCCGCGGCCGAGGCGGGAGACGACCTTGGAGATGCCCGGCGCTTCGCGCACGACCTTCATGGCCTTCATCTCCATCTGGATGGATTCGTCGAGCGAGATATTCGGGACACGGTGGATATTGGGGGAGATGGAGCCTTCCTTCATCTCCGGTATGAAGGATGTGCCGAGGTAGGGGAAGAGCAGGACCGCACCGGCGAACATGGCGAGCGCGAAAGTGACGGTTTTGGCGGGATTGCGGAGCGCCCAGCCGACCATGGCGAGATAGGGCCGCTTGAGCATGGCCACGAGCCAGGTGTCGTGCTCGACGCCGCCCTTGAGCAGGTAGGAAGAGAGCACGGGCGAGAGAGTGAGTGAGAGGATGAGGGAGATGGCCAGGGCGATGGCGATGGTGTAGGCGAGGGGCGCGAACATCTTGCCCTCCATGCCCTCCAGGGTCATCAGCGGCAGGAAGACGAGGATGATGATGCCGATGCCGAAGATGACGGGTGTGCCCACCTCGGCGACGGCCTCGATCACGGTTTTCATACGCTCTTCGCCGTGGGTTTGGCCGAGCTTGGCGAAGGTGTTTTCGACGACGACGACGGAGCCATCGACGATGAGCCCGATGGCGATGGCGAGGCCGCCCAGGGACATGAGATTGGCGGAGAGGCCGTAGTGGTTCATCACGATGAAGGTGATGAGCGGGGTAAGCAGCAGAGTGGCGGTGACGATGAGGCTGGAGCGCAGGTCGCCGAGGAAGAGGAAGAGCACGATGACGACGAGGACGACGCCTTCGATGAGCACCTTACCGACGGTCCAGAGGGCGGCGTCCACCAGGATGGAGCGGTCGTAGTAGGGGTCGATCTGGAGGCCATCGGGCAGCATGCCCTGGCTGTTGATCTCGGCGACGCGCTCCTTGACGGCGGTGACGATGCGCTTGGCGTTGCCGCCGGCGACCATCATGACGGTGCCGCCGACGGATTCGGTGTAGCCGCCCTTGATCATGGCGCCGTAGCGGACCTCTTCGCCGAGCTTGACCTCGGCCACGTCGCGAATGAAGACGGGCGTACCACCGGACTCCTTGAGGATGATGGCGCGGATGTCGTCGAGAGTGTTGATGAGGCCGACTCCGCGGACGAGATACTGCTCGGGGCCTTTGGTCAGGATGCCGCCGCCGGAGTTGGCGTTGTTGCGGGCGAGGGCCTGTTCGAGATCAGTGAGTGTGATGCCGTAGTGGCGCAGGCGGGCGGGATCGGGCAGGACCTGATACTGGCGGATGTGGCCGCCGGTGGAGTTGATCTCGGCCACGCCGGAGATGGAGCGCAGGAGGGGACGGACGATCCAATCCTGGGTGATGCGGCGCTTGGTGAGCTCTTCTCTGGAGAGCTGGCGCTGGCCATCGGCGGGGCCTTCGAGCGTGTAGTGGAAAACCTCGCTCATGGCGGTGGAGACAGGGCCGAGGACGGGGACGATGCCATCGGGGAGGTTGCCTCGGATCTCGGTGAGCCGCTCCATGACCACCTGCCGGGCGAAGTAGACGCTGGTTTCGTCGGTGAAGACGAGGGTCACCAGGGAGAGACCGGGCTTGCTGAGAGAGCGCATGTCGGTGAGGCCGGGCAAGCCGGTCATGGAGATCTCGACGGGGACGGTGACAAAGCGCTCCACCTCTTCGGGCGAGCGGCCGGCGGCCTCGGTGGCCACCTGGACCTGGATGTTGGTGACATCTGGGAAGGCGTCGACGGAGAGCTTGCGCGCTGCGTCGAGCCCGAAGAAGAAAAGGATGGCGGCCAGTACGGCAATGACCAGGCGCTGTTTCAGCGCAGCGCGGACCAGGGCGTTCAGCATCGTCTACTCTCCCTGGAGTGCCAGGTGTTTCCGTTCGTTATTCAAGTGGAATGCGCCGACGGTGACGATTTTCTCGCCGTCGCGCAGCGTGCTGGTGAGGACCCGCTTGTCGCCGACTTCGGCGCCGAGGGTGACCGGGCGCAGGAGGAAGGTGTCCGGGGCGGACTGCACGAAGACGTGATCCTGATTGCCTTCGCGGACGACGGCGGTGTTGGGAATCACCAGGAGGCGCTCGGCGCGGTCCTCCAGGAGCATCATGGCGAGCATGGCGGGCTTGTAGCGGTGGTCCGGATTGGGCAGGTTCATGCGGGCGCGGACGGTGCGGGTGTCGGGTTGAACCGTGGCGCCGACGAAGGAGAGAGCGCCGCGAATCTGCTGTTCCGGATAGGCGGAGACCTCGGCCTGCACTGTTTTGCCGACGTGGACGTTGGCGACGGCCTGCTCTGGCACGTCGGCGACAAGCCAGACGTGGGAGAGGTCGGCCACGACGAAGACGGTATCGGCGGGTTGGACGACCTGGCCGACGGTCATCTTGCGCTCGAGGACAGTGCCATCGATGCTGGCGGCGACTTCGTAGAGCGAGTTGACGGAGCGGGTGGTTTCCAGCTTGCGGATAGCGGACTCGGTGAGGCCCAGAACTTTGAGTTGATCGCGCCAGGTGGCCACCTCGGCGGAGGCCTGCTGGAACTCGGAATCGCGGCGCTGGAGCTCGGCATCACCGATGACACCGGCCTGGAGGAGCTGGCGGGCGCGGGCGGCGGCGCGTTGGGTGAGTTGCTGTTGAGAGAAGGCGCGCAGGTAGCCGAACTGGGAATCGGAGAGCTCAGTGCTGTGAAGGACGGCGAGCACCTGGCCGCGGTGGACAGTTTGGCCCTCCTGCACTTCGAGTTCGGCGATGCGGCCCGTGACGGGGGAGCCGACGCGGGCCACGCGGGTCTCGTCGGCCTCCACGCGGCCTGGCACACGCAGATTGCCGCGAACGGCAGCCCACTCGGGCACGCCGATTGTGAGCTGCTCCAGCACCTCCGGCTTGACCTTCACCTCCAGCGGATTGCGCTGGGCAGGGGCAGCGCCGGCTGTGGGCGTGCCGGCGCCATCGACGCTGCAACCGGTGAAGCAGAGCGAGGCGGCGAGGACGGCGGCGCAGAGTGAAACGGAAATGTCGGTCTTCATGGTGTATTCCTTCCCAGGTCCACGGCGCGGAGTTGCTCCAGCTCGATCAGTGAAGCCTGCCGGTCATATTGCGCATTCAGATAATCCAGGCGGGCGGAGCGCAGGACGCGCTGGGCGTCGAGCACCTCGATGATGCCGCGCTCTCCGAACTTGTAGGCGGCCTCGGCGGCGTCGAGGGCGGCCTGCGCCTGGAGGAGGACGCCCTCCTGGAACGAGGCCACTTGCTGGCTGGCCACCTCGTAGCGGCCGTAGGCGCTCTCTAGTGCGGAAGTGATCTCGATGCGGCGCCATTCGGCGGTAGCTTTGGTTTGCCGCAGTTGGGCGGTGGCCTCGGCGATGGGGCCTTGCCGGCGGTTCCACGCAGGAACGGGCAGGGAGAGACCGATGCGGAAGGTGGCCATGTCGGGTTGCTGCTCAAACTCGCTGCGGATGGTGGGCTGGGGCGTCTTCATGGCGACCTCCATCTGGACGCGCGCTTCGGCGCGGCGGATCTCGGCGCGTGATTGAGCGAGGGTGGGGTAGCGCTCCAGGACCTCTGTGCGGAGGGTGTCGAGCGGGGGCAGCAGCGCAGGCGGATCGAGTTGGCCGACGAGCTCGACGCCGGGGCTGAGGGGTGCGCTGATGGCGGCGCGGAGGGCGGAGATGGCGGTGACCAGGCGGAGTTGGGCGCTGCGGGCGAAGTTGCGCGCGGTTGCCACTTCGGCGTCGGCGCGGATCAGCTCCAGTTTCGCGGCTTCGCCGACCTCCACCTGCACTTTGATGCGGCGGCGGAGCTCCTCCACCAGACGGAGATTGTCCTGGGCCTGGATGATCTCGCTTTGGCGGCGGAGCACCTGATAGAACGACTGCTTGACGGCTGCACGGATGGCGATGCGCGTCTCGGCGAGGGCGAACTGGCTGCCGTCCCGGGCAAATCCCGCGGCGCGCTGTCTCGCTTGTCGCACGCCGCGGGTCTCCAGGGGTTGGGAGAAGCTGTAGATCTGATCCACGCCGGGCACCGCGCCGAACATGCGGGCGTGCTGGGGTCCGGCGATGTAGCCGGCCTCGGGGTTGGGGTAGGCGAGGGCGGTGACGATGCCCGCGCGGGCGCCTTCCACCTGGGCAACGCCGGCAGCCAGCTGCGGATTGTTTTGCTCGGCCAGTAGGAAGGCCTGTTCGAGCGTGAGCTTATCGGCGGCGGCCAGGGGCAGGGCCAAAAACAGGTACAAGTATCGCGTCCAGTACAAAGCAGGCATAGAATGGCAATCCAAGGCAGATTGTGAATGCACTTGAGAGACCACACGGCGGATCGGTTCTGAAACTCCCGAATCTGTCCCATTCGGTGCTATGCCGGGCGGTGGCAATGTCCCATTTGGTGCAATGCGCGGAATCGGCGCCTAGCCGTGGCACAATTGGGGTTCCATGAGTGGTGACTTGCCCGTGAGGAAGCAGCGCTGGCTGGTGGCCGGCATGGCCGGATTCATTCTGGCGCTCAGCGCGCTCCACCAGATTGTGCCGCTGTCCTACATTCAACTGCACAACTTCATGCAACACCTGTATTTCCTGCCGATTGTGGTGGCGGGCGTGGTGTTTGGCTGGCGGGCCTCGCTGTGGTGCACGGCGGCGGTGGGCCTCACGCAGGCGCCGCACATAGCGGTGGCCTGGAGCGCGGAGCCGGTGTACGCGATGGACCTGTTGTTGGAGGGTCCGGTGTTCTGCATTGCCGGGATGGTGGCCGGATTGCTTGCCGATAGGGAGCGACAGTATCGCGCCAGTCTTGAAATGACAAAGAGGAAATTGGAGCAGGTCTACCTGGAGCTCCAACAGAACGTGGAACGGCTGAAGAAGGCGGAACGCCTCTCCGCCGCCGGCCAACTCTCGGCCGGACTTGCGCACGAGATCCGGAACCCGCTGGCGAGCATCTGCGGCGCGGCCGGGATCCTGAAGCGCGGCAACGCGACTGGGGAGAGCGTGGTGGATTGCCTGAGCATCATTGACGTAGAGGCGCAGAGGCTGAACCGGCTGCTGACGAGCTTTCTTCAATTTGCGCGCCCGCGCCCGCCGAAGATGCAGCCGATGGAAGTGGAGCCGATGATTGATTCGGTGCTGGCGCTGGCCGATCACGCGCACCGGGCGCCGGGCGTGGTGGTGTTGAAGGAGATTGGGGCCGCGCTGCCGGAAATTGAGGGTGATCCTGAGCAGTTGAAACAGGTGGTGCTGAATCTGGTGATCAACGCCATTCAGGCGACGCCCGAGGCCGGCGCGGTGCGGGTGGGCGCGGCGCTGGAGGGCGAGTGTTTGCGCGTAACGGTGCGGGATGAGGGCGTGGGGATTCCGGAGGCGGATCTGCCCCGGATCTTCGAGCCGTTCTTCACCACCAAGGACGACGGGACCGGGTTGGGGCTGGCGGTATCGGCGCGGATTGTGGAGCAGCATGGCGGACGGCTGAGCGCTCATCCGAACGAGGGGCGCGGCATGACATTCCGGCTGGACCTGCCATTGCGGCGGAGCGTGGCGGCGTGACGCGGAATCTCATTCTGGTGGTGGACGACGACGCCAGCCTGCGGCGCGTGCTGAAGATGCAGTTGGAGGAGGCTGGCTACGGCGTTGCGCTAGCGGCCAATGGGGAAGAGGCGCTGGCGCGCATCGATGAGCTGCAGCCCAAACTGGTGATCACGGATCTGCGGATGCCCGGGGCGGGCGGCATGGATCTGTTGCGGCACATCCGGGAGCGACATCACGAGACGACGGTAATTATCATCACGGCCTTCGGCACGGTGGAGACTGCCGTGGAGGCGATGAAATCCGGGGCGTACGACTATGTGACGAAGCCGATCGACTACGACGCACTGGTGCTGGTGGTACACCGTGCGATGGAGCGGCAGAACCTGCTGGAAGAGGTGCGGAAGCTACGCTCGGCGCTGGATGCGAAGTATGGTTTTGAGAGCATCGTGGGGCGCTCGAAACCGCTGCTGCGGGTGCTGGAGATGGCGTCGCGGGTGGCGCAGCGCGATTCCACGGTGCTGATCCATGGTGAGACGGGGACTGGCAAGGAGTTGCTGGCGCGGGCGATCCACGCCAACAGCCGGCGGCGCGAGGGCGCGTTTGTGACGATCAACTGCGGGGCGATCCCCAAGGAGTTGATGGAGAGCGAGCTTTTCGGCTTCACGCGCGGGGCGTTTACGGGGGCGCAGGCGGCCAAGGCGGGCCGGGTGGAGATGGCCGACGGCGGGACCCTGTTTCTGGACGAAGTGGGGGAGTTGCCGCTGGAGTTGCAGGTGAAGCTGCTGCGGCTGTTGCAGCAGGGCGAGATTGAGAAGCTGGGCTCGACGGCGCGGGCGGTGGTGGATGTGCGCGTGATTGCGGCGACGCACCGCAACCTGGCGGCGATGGTGGAGGACGGGACGTTCCGCGAGGATCTGTACTACCGGCTCTCGGTGGTGCCGCTGGAACTGCCGCCGTTGCGCGAGCGGCCGGACGACATTCCGGAGCTGGTGCAGCATGTGTTTTCGCGGGTGAAGGAGCGGCACGGGCTGGCGCAACTGCGGATGGATGGGGCGTTGCTGCCGTACTTTGCGGCATGGCGCTGGCCGGGCAACGTGCGGGAGCTGGAGAACGTGATTGAGCGCATGGTGGTGCTCTCGGCGGGTGAAGAGATCGGGGTGGAGGATCTGGGAGAGAATATGCGGCGGGTGGAGCCGGCGCGGGGGTCGATCGTGCTGGAGTTGCCGGCGGAGGGGATCAGCCTGGAGGGCGTGGAGAAGGATTTGCTGTGGCGGGCGCTGGAGCGGAGCGGATGGAACCAGACGCAGGCCGCACGGTATCTGGATATCAGCCGGAGGACGCTGATCTACCGGATGGAGAAGTACGGCCTGCGCAAAGAAGGACAGACGGGCTAGGCAGCCAGGCTGCGGGTCAGGATTTCCGTGACGGTTTGGGGCAGGATGTCGCCGCGCTCGCCGAGCTTGGCCATGCCGCGGCTTTCCAGGCGGGCGGCGACCAGGGCGGGGGTGCCGGGGGCGACGTTGTCGTAGCGGGCGAGGCGGGTGGGCAGGCCCATGGCCTCAAAGAACGCCTCCATTTTGGCGATGCCGGCCTCGATGCGTTCGTCTTCGGAGCCGTCACGGATGCCCCAGACGCGATCGGCGAACTGGAGGAGCTTCTCGCGTTTCCCGGCGGCCTGGACGCGGAGCAGGTGGGGCAGGACGGTGGCGAGAGTGCGGGCGTGATCGATGTTGTAGAGAGCGGTGAGCTCGTGCCCGATCATGTGGGTGGCCCAGTCCTGGGGGACTCCGCAGCCGATGAGGCCGTTGAGGGCGAGGGTGGCGGACCAAACCATGGTGGCGCGGGCATTGTAGTTCGTGGGTTCCGCCAGCGTGGTGGGGCCGACCTCGACGAGGGTCTGGAGGATGGATTCGGCGAAGCGGTCATTGAGTTCGGCCTGGGCGGGGAACGTCATGTACTGCTCCATGGTGTGGACGAAGGCATCGACGACGCCGTTGGCCACCTGGCGCGGGGGCAGGGAGAAGGTGGTTTCGGGGTCGAGGACGGCGAACTTGGGATAGACGTGGGGGGAAGAGAAGGCGAGCTTGAGATCGAGCTCGCGGCGGCTGACGACGGCGAAGGAGTTGGATTCCGAGCCGGTGGCGGCGAGGGTGAGGACGGAGGCGAGGGGGACGGCGGAGCGGACCTTGCCGCCCTTGGCGAGGATGTCCCAGGGGTCGCCGGCGAAGGGGATGGCGGCAGCGATGAACTTGGTGCCGTCGAGGACGGAACCGCCGCCGACGGCGAGGAGGAGATCGACCTTTTCGGCGCGGGCGATTTCGACGGCGCGCATGAGGGTGGCGTATTCGGGATTGGGCTCGATGCCGCCGAACTCGATGACGGTGCAGGCGGAGAGGGCGGCCAGCACCTGGGCGTGGACGCCGTTGGCGCGGATGGAGCCGCCGCCGTAGGTCAGCATGACCTTGGCGCCGGCGGGGACCTCCCTGGCGATGGACTGGATCTGGCCTTTGCCGAAGAGGATCTTGGTGGGGTTCTGGTATTCGAAGTTCAACATGGCGGTTATGCTTCCAATTTAATGGATGCGGGCCGCCTACTTCTTGGACCAGGCGAATAGGAGCGCGCCGGCGGCGGCGGTGGTGAGCAGGACTAGGGCGACGATGCCGGCGAGGGCGGCGAGGGTGGAATCGGAGCTGAGCCAAGCCAGGGCTCCCACCGCGCCCAGCAGAGCAACGATGGCGGCGGCGCGTTCGGCGATGAGGACGGGGCGTGCGGCGGCCTGGGCGGATTCGCGGCGGGCGCGGAGCTGGGCCTTCCACCAGACGAGGCCGGCGGGGGGGACGTGGGGATCGGCTGTGGCGGCGGCCTGGTGGAGGAATTCGGCGGTGATGGCGGCATCGGCGCAGCTTTCGCAGGCGGCGAGGTGGGCGCGTAGTTCGGGCGTCCAGTTGCCGGAGCGCAGGGCGGCCAGGAGCTCCTGTTCGCGATCGCAGATGGTCATTGTTGATTCTCCTTCCCAAATCCGCGCTCCCGGAGGAGCGCGGCCAGTTTTTGGCGGACGCGGAAGAGCAGGGGGCGGACGCTGGCCTCTTTGAGGCCGGTGACGGCGGCGATTTCGCGGTGGCTGGCGCCCTCGACATAGGCGAGCCACATCAACTCGCGCTCGTTGGGTTTGATCTCGTTGAGGACGTTCTGAATATCGGTAGAGAGGTGGGCGGCGCTGGTGGGATCCTCGCCGGCGAAGTGAGGGTGGTCCTCCAACGGGGCGGGCTGGAACTTGGAGGCACGGAAGTGATCGCGGGCCAGGTTGGTGGCGATGCGGTAGAGATAACTCTTGCGGGCGGCGGCTTCCATGGCTGGCAAGCTGGCGCGGAGGAGGCGGTAGAAGGACTCCTGGAGGAGGTCTTCGGCCAGAGCGGGATTTCCCGTGAGCCGCGAGAGGTAGGACTTCAGCGGGCGTGCGGTGAGCGTATAGAAGTCGCGGAACTCGGCTTCGGTCATGGCCAGGCATTCGGACACACCCGCGCCGCCGGTGGCCGGTAGAGGAAGCGGGTGTGTCATGTCTGGTTCTACCACGGTGGACTCCGGGGGGAGGCTATTGGAGTTCGGGTTTGCCGTTGATGAGGCCGAACTTGCGCGAGAGCAGCCAGCTTGCGCCGCCGGAGAGCAGGAGGCCGATGCCGAGCGCGGTGAGGATGGTCCCGATGATCATGGCCGCGGTTTCGCCGCGGCCGACGGCTTGTGTGCGAATGAAGAGGACGGCGATGCCGAGGGCGGCGATCACGACTCCGCCCTGGACGGCATTGAGGATGCGGGTGAAAGGGGCAGGGCGCTCGGGCGCGGGGAGTTGGAAGAGATTCTGGCTGGATTCGCTCTGCGCCCAGGCGAGGATCTCCTGGCTGGAGCCGAGCTTATCGAGCATCTTGTTGTAGACCTCGGCTTGCAGCTTCTCCGATTTGGTGCGCTGGATGTGTTCCAGGAGGAGGCGCACGATTGTGACGACTCCAATCGCGAGGGTCAAGACGATGATGGGGATTGCGATGATTTCGCCGTTCATTGGGGTTTAGACTCCTTATCCGAACTGGGGTCCGGGCGTTCATTTGGTTCAACGAGCGAGGTGTGGAGGATGTTAACGCGATGTAAGGTTTTTAGGGGGCGGGTTGCCTTCTGCGTGGAGTCCTGTTAATGTTTGCTCATACACGGGAGTTTCTTAATGAAACAATTTAACAAGGTTATGCTGGGCCTGGGGTGCCTGCTCGCGCTCGCCTCCACTCTCCCAGCCCAAACGATTACTGGAACCATCACCGGCACGGTTACGGACCCTTCGGGCGCCGTAATTCCGCAAGCCAAGGTGACGGCGACCAACGTAGCCACCAACATTGCCACGGACGCGGTAGCGACTGAGTCCGGCACGTACAACCTGCTGTTCCTGCCGGTGGGCGACTACCGTCTGGCGGTGACTGCCAAGGGCTTCAAGAAGTCTTCACTGGGACCGTTCCCGCTGCAGGGCGGCCAGACGGCGCGTGTGGATGTGAAGCTGGAAGTGGGCGACACGACGCAGACTGTCGAAATCAGCGACGTGGCACCGGTGTTGCAGACGGAAACCACGCAGACGGGCGACACCCTGACCGCGGCCAAGCTGACATCGATGCCGCTGAAGGGCCGCAATTTTGTAGCGCTGACGCTGCTGGTGCCGGGTGCGATTTCGACGGATCCTGACGGCACGAACAACCGTTTCGGCGCGCGTCCGTTCGTAAACGGCAACCGGGAGCAGACCAACAACTTCACGCTGGACGGCGTGGACGTAAACGACTCCATCGACAACCGTGTAGGCTATTCGCCGAACGTGGACGCGCTGGAAGAGGTGAAAGTGCTAACTGGCAACGCGGCGGCCGATTACGGCAACGCCGGCGGCGCCTCGGTGATGATGACGATGAAGAGCGGTACCAACCAGTACCGCGGCAACGTTTTCGAGTTTTTGCGCAACGACAAGCTGAACGCGAACGGCTTCTTCCGCAACCGCAACGTCAACACGGCGAAGCGGCTGGGCGTGAAGCGTAACGTGTTTGGGGGCACATTTGGCGGTCCCATCGTGAAGGACAAGGCGTTCTTCTTTGTGGACTATGAAGGCACCGAGCAGCGCACCGGCGGGCCGGCCTCGGCGACGGTGGCTCCGGCGGCGTGGCGCAATGGCGACCTGAGCGTCTTCCCGAACACGATCATCGACCCCACCACGGGCATCGTGTTCCCTGGGAAGCAGATTCCGGTTTCGCGCATCGTCAACCCGGTGGCCAAGAAGCTGTTTTCGAGCCCGGATCTCTATCCGCTGCCGAACCAGGCTGGCACGGGCGCGTTGGGCGTCTCCGGCAACTATGCCTCCAGCACGGGTGGCACGCAGAAGAATCATCAGGGCGACTTCAAGCTCGATTTCCGCCTCTCCGACAAGGACAATCTCTCGGGCCGTTTCTCGATGGGCAGTTATGAGAGCTTCGGCAGCCTGAACCCGCTGCCGACCCAGATGACCAGCGGCCAGGAAGGTCCCACCAAGTCGGGCGTGATCAACTGGACCCGCACCTTCAGCCCCACCATCGTAAACGAAGCGCGTGTGGCCTACTCCCGGATCATCATCAAGGACACCGCGGTGGATTGGTCCGGCAAGCTGGGCGCGGACGGCAACGCCTCATTCGGTATCCCCGGCGGCCAGCCGATTCCCGGCCTCAGCGGCGTCACGATCGGTGGCGGCCTCACTGGCGCCGGCTCGGGCGCGAGCATCAGCAATACCGCAGACAACAAGTTCATCTACTACGACAACATGACGTGGCAGAAGAACCGGCACCTGCTCAAGATGGGCGCTATGTTCACCCGCTACCAGCAGAACCGCTTCTACGCGGGCAACAACGGCGTGTTGGGCCTCTTCGGGTACAGCGCCACCTACACGGGCCTGGACTACTCGGACTTCCTATTGGATCAGCTGTCCAGCAAGGGCCGCGGCTCGGCCACGGGCACGTGGGGCCATCGCAGCTGGCGCTCCGCCCTCTTCATTCAGGACGACTGGAAAGTAACCTCCACCTTTACCATCAATCTCGGCCTGCGCTGGGAGTATATGCAGCCGCTGTACGAAGTGGCGGACCGCATGGTGAACGTGGATACCTTCAGCGGCAAGCTGATGTACGCTGGCAAGGACGGCAACAGCCGCGCCCTTTACAACGGGTACAAGAAGCAGTACATGCCTCGCATCGGCCTGGCGTGGACTCCGGCGGCAATGAAGAACAAGATGGTGCTCCGCGCCGGCTATGCGTACATGAGCTTCATGGAAGGCACGGGCGCCAACTTGCGCATGACGCTGAACCCGCCGTTTTTCCTGGAGTCGAACGTCACCTATGACTCGCGGACACCGGGCTCTATCACCAAGGGCTTCGCCGATATCCCTACCGCCAATGTCACGCTCGATATGGCGCGTCCGGCCTCGGCCGGCGTCAATCCAGCGTTGCAGGGCCGCGCGTGGGACCAGAACCTACGTCCCCAGACGACGTCGCAGATCAACGTGACAATGGAGTACCAGTTCGACAAATCCACCTCTCTCTCCACGAGCTACGTGGGACAGAAGGGAACCCATCTGGTGGCTCCGCACGAAGCCAACCAGGCTTTGCCGGGCACCGGCGCCTACTCCACCTGGACCAACATCAACCTGCGCCGTCCGTTGATCAATGCGCTGCCCAACCTGGGTAACATCGCGCTCACGGAAGCCTCGGCCACGATGGACTACCACGCGCTCCAGATGTCCGGCCGGCGCCGCTTTGCCGGCGGTCTTGAATTCATGGCATCGTACACGATGGGTAAGACCCTGACCGACAACCTGGGCTACTACGGCGGCGGCTTCACGGCGGGTGAAGGCGCTTACTGGCAGAATGCCTACGATCGCGAAGGGAATCGCGGACCGGCGTTCTTTGACGTTAAGCACAACTTCACGATCGGTGGAATGTATGACGTGCCGGTTGGCAAGGGCAAGAAGTTCGGTAGCAATATGAGTAAGGCGGCCGACCTGATCGTCGGCGGCTGGAACATCAACTACTTTGTCAACGTCCGCGGCGGCTTCCCGATCACCGTACTGAACGGCGCCGACCGCACCGGCCAGGCGGCGCGCGGCAACATTCGTGCGAACCGCTACGGCAAGCTGACGGTGAACGAATCGCTCGTGAGCATCGATAACTACTTTGGGTTGCCGACTGACACGGCGTCGCGCGCCGCGGTCTTCTGCACGGCGGGTAACAGCAGCGGCTGCGCTTATGGCACGCCGTCCGACGGCTTCTTCGGCAACAGCGGCATCGGCACCGAGCGTGGGCCGAGCTTCTTCAATATGGATTACTCCATCGGCAAGAAGTTCAACGTTACCGAGCGGCAGTACATCGACTTCCGCATGGAGGCCTTCAACGGCCTGAACCATGTGAGCTGGGGCGCCCCGGGCCGCAGCATCGCCGCACCGGCGAGCTTCGGCGTGGTCGGCAGCCAGGTGGCTGCTGCGCGCAACATTCAGTTCGGTTTGAAGTACTACTTCTAAACGGACCTGATCGATTGGTTGAACGAGGGCGCATCCCAACGGATGCGCCCTTGTTGCGTCTAGGCTAAGCGATTTGGCTCTACCGGGACGACGCACCGGAGCGAGTGTGGGGATCCGGGCGGAAGAGGAGCCAAGCGATCGGTCCCCACGGGAAGAAGAATAGGACGGCAAGAGTTACCGTGAGTGGTGACTTGCCCCGGCGCCTGGCGTCTTTCACGCAGGCTCTGATTGTCACGAGCAGGACAACCAGCAGGCACAGACCGAAAACCACACCCAATAGCGCACGAGAGAAGCTGTCCATTATCGCTCCCGAATTGAAGATATAGCATGGGCGCGGCGTTGTCTACGCGAGGCGTTGGAACTCGGCTTCGTG
Source organism: Bryobacterales bacterium (assembly GCA_016721425.1). Classification (GTDB taxonomy): domain Bacteria; phylum Acidobacteriota; class Terriglobia; order Bryobacterales; family Bryobacteraceae; genus Paludibaculum. Next base: position 165,912 of record JADKID010000011.1, read on the forward strand.
GGCGGCGCAGATGATGGACCAATCGAACTCGCGGGCGGCGCGGTGGAGTCCGGTGGCGGCGAGTTGGCGGGCGAAGGCTGGATCGTTGCGGAGTTGGGTGATGCGGGCGATGAGCTGATCCTGGGCGTCCTCGTCGAAGAGCAGGCCGTTGACGCCGTCTTCGATGATGCTGGGGATGCCGCCGGAGCGGGCGGCGATGGCGGGGAGGCCGGCGGCGTTGGCCTCGCAGAGGACGCGGCCCATGGTTTCCACATCGCGGAGGCCGGTGCCGGGGTCTATGTGTTCGCGGCTGGCGAGGAGGAACTGATCGGCGGCCCAGTAGTATTCGTGGAGCGTGTCGTGGGGGACGGCGCCGGTGAAGGTGACGGCAGGGGCAACGCCTAGGTCGGCGGCGAGGCGCTGGGCGCGGGCGGATTCGCGGCCATCGCCGACGACGACGAGGTGGGCGTCGGGCATTGTCGTGCGGAGCTCCGCCAGGGCACGCAGCAGAAGCGCGAGGCCTTTCTTGGGGACCAGGCGGCAGGCGGTCATGAGGATGAAGCCGGCGGGCGGGAGAGCGAGGCGGGCGCGGAGTGTGGCCTTGGATTCGCCGTGCGGGCGGAAGCGGGCGGCATCGACACCGCCGGCGAGGACGCGGACCTGGCTGGCGTGGAGGCCGATGTCGTCGAGAAGTCCGGCGGTGTAGTGGCTGTTGGCGAGGACGCGGGTGTGCTGGCAGGCGGCGCGGATCATGGCCTGGCGGCGGCGGTGGAGCATGAGGAGCTCCAACCTTTCGGGCCAATCGAGCTGGCGGAAGCGGTCGTAGAGGCGATCCTCGACGGCGGGGCGGCTGAGTGTGCGGCTGAGGGTCTGGTAGGGCCAGGCGATCCAGGGGCGGAGGATGTCGTTACCGGGGGAGCGGCAGACGACGGGGATGCCGGTGAGTTTGTGCAGTGCGCCGTAGAAGACGGTGGAGGCGTAGATGAGCTGGGCCTGGCAATCGCGGGCGAGGGCGGTGAGGAGGCGGAGGTTTTCCCAGTAGGAGACGCGGCTCAGGCAGCGATGGACGGGAAACGGGAGAGCGTCGTCGTGGGCGGCGGCGGTGGGGGTGCGGTAGGTGACGGCGGTGATGGGATAGCCGCGCTCGGAGAGGTGGCGGCAGAGATAGACGGCGTGGGTCTGCATGCCGCCGAAGGAGGGCGGAAACTCGGTGAGGATCAGCAGGATGCGCGGTAATGCCAACCCGCTATTCTATTGCTTATGGGCAGGGGTATTGGGACCGGGCCTTTCTGGTGGATCATCGCCGCGACATTGACTGGCATGCTGGGCTTCGGCGCGGTGATTCCGGTGCTGCCGCCGTACCTGCACGACCAACTGAACGCCTCCACGGTGACGACTGGTTTTGTGGTGGGCGTCGCGTCGGCCACCGCGCTGCTGGGACGTTTGTTTGCAGGTCCGCTGGCGGACCGGCGGGGGCGGCGGCTGACTCTGCTGCTGGGGCTGGCGCTGTGCGGGCTGGCGGGTTTGCTGTACCAGCCTCTGTTTGGCGTGTGGAGCCTGACGGCGGCGCGGGTGCTGCATGGCGCGGGGGAAGGGTTCTTTCTGACGGCGGCCGTGGCGTGGGTGGTGGATCTGGCGGCGTCGCACCAGCGGGGGCAGGCGCTGGGATTCCTGGCGTCGGGCGTGTGGGGCGGGCTCTCGCTGGGTCCGCTGGTGGGGGAGGCGTTGGGCGGGTTGCCGCAGGTGGCGTGGTTTGTGACGGTGACCTCGTTTCTGGCTCTGGCGGCGGCGTGGCGGTATGCGCACGAGGAGCCGCGGGTGCGGGCGGGCGGAAAGACGGCGCTGTTTCCGCGGGCGGTGGCCGTGCCGGGCGTGGTGCTGGGGCTGGCGAATGTGCCCTACGCGACGATGGCCGGGTTTCTGCCGCTGCTGCTGCGGGAGCGGGGCATGGCGGGGCTGCCGGCGTTTGCGGCGTTTGCGGGGTGCGTGCTGTTTACGAGGACGGCGTTTGGATCGCTGCCGGACCGGCTGGGGCCCAAGCGGACTCTGTTTGGTGGGATCGCGGTGCTGATTGTGGGGATGGCCTTGGTGGCGACGACGCACAACCGGGCGGTGATGCTGCTGGCGGCGGCGCTGGTAGGGATCGGGTACTCGTTCCCCTGGCCGTCGCTGGCGGTGATTGTGGTGGGGCAGGTGAGCGAGGGGGAGCGGGCGTCGGCGCTGGGGGCGTTGACGGCGTGTTTCGATCTTTTCGTGGCGCTGGGGGCGGTGGCGGCGGGGACTTTGGCGGGGTGGGCTGGTTTGACGGCGGTGTTTTGGATGGGGTTGTGCTCGGCGGCGCTGGCGGCGGTGGTGGCGCGGGTGGCGCGGGTGGAGTAGGGATTTCACGATTTGGCGTGGGATTTCGTATACTGGTAAGTGCTGCCATAGCGGCAGCGCGCCATCCGTGCGTTCGCACAGACATCGCGCGCCCTAATTTCGTCTGGAAGTGATTGATTAGAAAAGCCGCGGGGCGACTCGCGCGCCTGAGACTGCAATGTTCGATTCCTTAAGCGACAAGCTACAGCGCGTCTTCAAAAACCTTCGGGGTGAGGGCAAGCTGTCGGCTGAAAACATGGAAGCGGCCCTGAAGGAGATCCGTGTGGCTCTCCTGGAGGCGGACGTCCATTTCAAGGTCGTGAAGGCTTTCATCGATGCGGTGCGGGTGAAGGCACTGGGCGCCGAGGTGATGGATTCGTTCTCGCCGGCGCAGCAGGTGATCAAGATCGTCAAGGACGAGCTTGTGGCTGTGCTGGGCACGCATGCGTCGCGTCTGCGGACGGCGAATCAGCCGCCCACGGTGGTGATGATTGTCGGGTTGCAGGGCTCGGGCAAGACCACATCCACGGCGAAGCTGGCGAGGTATTTGTCGAAGAATGGCCATCGCCCGATGATGGTTTCAGTGGACGTGTACCGGCCGGCGGCGCGGCAGCAACTGGCCGTGCTGGCCAAGGACCTGAGCCTGCCGGTGTACGAAGGGCTGCCGGAAGAGACCAAGCCGCTGCAACTGGCGCGCTCGGCGCGGCGCGAGGCGGAGAACAACGGCCGCGACATCGTGCTGGTGGATACGGCCGGGCGACTGCACATTGATGCGGACCTGATGACGGAGCTGAGCGAGCTCAAAGAGAATCTGAACCCCACCGAGATCCTATTTGTGGCCGACGCCATGACGGGCCAGGACGCGGTGAAGAGCGCGGACGAGTTCCACAAGCAGTTGGGGATCACGGGTGTGATTCTGACCAAGATGGACGGCGACGCGCGCGGCGGCGCGGCGCTTTCGATCCGGCATATTACGGGGCAACCGCTGAAGTTTGTGGGTACGGGTGAGAAGAGCGACGCGCTGGAAGCGTTCCATCCGGACCGCGCGGCGTCGCGGATTCTGGGCATGGGCGACGTGCTGAGCTTCATCGAGAAGGTGGAGCAGGCGGTTGATTCCAAGCAAGCCGAGACGATGCAGCGAAAGCTGCTGGAAGACGATTTTACGCTCGAGGATTTCAAGGAACAGCTGAAGCAGCTGCGCAAACTTGGTCCGCTGGAAGGTCTGCTGGGGATGATGCCGCAGATCGGCCCGATGAAGGGTTTGAAGGATATGAAGGTCGATGAAAAAGAGATCACCCGCGTGGTGGCGATCATCGACTCGATGACGTACAAGGAACGTGCGAACCATATGCTGATCAATGGCACGCGGCGGCGCCGCATTGCCAAAGGCAGCGGGACAAGCGTGAATGACGTCAACAATCTTTTAAAGCAATACGGTCAGGCCCGCAAGATGATGAAATCCATGTCTGGCGGCCTGCTCGGCAAGAAGATGGGTAAGTTCAAACTGCCGTTTGCGAACCCTTTCGGTTAGCAGCGGTGGAACCGCAGGGATCTGTTTAGGAGAGTAGAACGCAATGTTGATGATCCGACTGGCGCGATTCGGCGCCAAAAAGAAGCCGACCTACCGTGTGGTAGTGATCGAAAAGGACCGCGCGCGCGATTCCAAGGCCGTGGAAGTGGTGGGGCATTACAACCCTGTGGCCGATCCGGCCGTGGTGGTACTCCAGCATGACCGCATTGAGCACTGGGTGAAGAGCGGCGCACAGCTTTCGGACACCGTCGCCCGTCTGGTGAAGGCGAATCCGGCAGTGGTTGAGCAGCCCGTCGCTTAGTGGCGCTGCTGAGTATCGTTTTTCCTTCGTGTTAGCATCGGAGACAGGACGGGAGGTCCTCGCAATGGCAGGTATCAAAGAGTTGGTTGAAGAAATTGCGAAGGCGCTTGTCGACACCCCGGCGGAAGTGCAGGTGCGTGAAGTGCAGGGCGAGCAGGCGACTGTTCTGGAACTGCGAGTTGCGGCCAGCGACCTCGGTAAGGTGATTGGCAAGCAGGGCCGCACGGCCCGCTCCATCCGCACCCTGTTGGGGGCGGCCGGAATGAAGTTAAACCGCCGCTTTTCGCTGGAAATCCTGGAGTAATGCCGGCGCCGGACCGTCTGCCGGAAGAGTGGGTGACCGTAGCGCGTCTGGGCCGCACCCGCGGCTTGAAGGGCGAGATCTATGGGGACTCAGGTATCGAGGCGGAGCGTCTGGCGCGGATGGAACAGGTTTGGCTCAGGTCGCCGGAAGGCGTCTGGATGCGGGACCGCGAACCGTTGGAGATTGGCAGGGTCCGGGCCTACAAGGACCGGCTGATTTTCCAGTTTGTTGGCGTGGACAGCATTGAGGCGGCCGAGGCGCTGGAGCGGTGCGAGGTGCTGATTCCGAAAGCGGAACGGCAACCGCTGGATGCCGGCGAGTATTACTTTGCCGATCTGGTGGGGTGTGAGGTTTTTGACCGTGCGTCGGGCCGCAAGCTTGGCGTGGTGACCGGCTGGCAGCAGTATGGCGGGCCGGATGTATTGGAAGTGCAGGTTGAGGGAGCGCCGCCGGAGACGGTGGCGATGGTACCCTTCGCCCGGTCTATTTGCGTGGAGATCGATCCCGCGGGCCGGCGCATTGTGGTGGACCCGCCCGAAGGCCTGTTGGAGTTGAACGGGTGATTTTTCACTTGCTCACCATCTTCCCGGAGTTTTTCCGGGGGCCGCTGGAGCATGGTGTGGTTGCCCGGGGCGTTAAGTCTGGTCTGGTGCAGATCAAGATACACAATCTGCGGGACTGGACCTATGACGTACACAAGACCGTAGACGACCGGCCGTTTGGCGGCGGCGAGGGGATGGTGCTGAAACCGCAGCCCATTTTCGAAGCTGTCGAGGCGATCTGGCCGGAGCGGGATCCGGCGAAGCAGCGGATTGCGCTGATGTCGGCGCAAGGGCCTGTTTTCAATCAGGCACGGGGCCGGCAGCTGGTTGAGTTTGAGGAGCTGATGCTGATCTGCGGGCGCTATGAAGGCGTCGACGAACGGGTTAGCCAGTTTCTAGCCGACGAGGAGATCTCGATCGGAGATTTTGTATTGAGCGGAGGCGAGCTGGCCGCCGCGGTAGTTGTGGATGCCGCCGCCCGGTTGATTCCGGGTGTGTTAGGCAACGAGGAGTCCTCGAAGCAGGAGTCGTTTTCTGCGTTAGGGGATGACTCCGGAGCGAGGGGTATCCTCGATTGTCCGCACTACACGAGGCCGGCAGTGTTCCGCGGCTGGAGCGTCCCTGAGGTGCTTCTGGGCGGCAATCATGCTGCCATCCGGAAGTGGCGCGGTGAGGCGGCTTTAGAAAAGACAAATCGGCTCCGGCCGGATCTTCTGGATTCGGAACCGGGTAAAAGCCAACGAGAAAGGTGATAAGGAAGTAGACCCATGATCAACCCCTACCTGAGCAAAGTCCTGAACAAGAACAAGCGGACGGATCTGCCTGAGTTCCGCATCGGCGACACCATCAAAGTCCACGTGAAGATCAAAGAAGGCGAAAAAGAGCGTCTGCAGGTCTTTGAAGGCGTCGTTCTGGCGCGGAAGAACATCGGCATGGGCGAGAACATCACGGTCCGCAAGATGAGCTTCGGGATGGGCGTTGAGCGCATTTTCCCGATCCACGCACCGGTGATCGACCACATTGACATCGTGCGCACGGGCAAGGTCCGCCGGAGCAAGCTGTACTATCTGCGGGCTTTGCGCGGCAAGGCTGCCCGGTTGAAAGAGCGCAGCTAGGGCGATTGCGCGTGCCTGGGTGCATGGGTTGGCGGCTACCGCTCCCTGACGGTCGCGGCTCGGAACGGAGCGGCGGCGGGCGGAGTGCAGGCGGGCGGAGTGCCGGCCGCTGCGGCGGGCGGGCTGTTGGCCGCGGGGCGTGGGCCGGGCGCCGCTTTTGGACGGTGCGGCTGGATTTGTCTCAGCCGGCACATCCAGGGAGTGGCGGCACTCGATAGCATGCCCTGTACCAGCCAATTCGAAGAAGAGGCGCGGCGCCTGGGCTATTCGCGGATTGCCGGCGTCGATGAGGTGGGACGGGGTTGCCTGTTCGGGCCGGTCTACGCCGCCGCCGTGATCCTGGATCCTGGCCGCCCGATTCGGGGATTGGCTGACAGCAAGACTCTGGACGAGGAGCGCCGCGAAGAGCTGGCGCGGCAGATCCGGGCCAGCGCCGTGGCTTTCGCCATCGGATCCGCGACGGCGGACGAGATCGACCGGATCAATATTCGCCAAGCCTCCCGGCTGGCCATGCGGCGAGCCGTGGAAGCGATTCAGCCGGCTTGCGATTATCTTCTCGTGGACGCCCTCACCATCGATCTTCCGCTCCCGCAGCAGGCCCTGATTAAGGGCGATGCGCGGGTGCGCTCCATTGCCGCCGCGTCGATCCTGGCAAAGGTGGAACGCGATCATCTGCTGGCGGAACTGGACGCGGCCTATCCGGGATACGGCATGGCCCGCCACAAGGGCTACCCCACGCCGGAACACAAAGAGGCGCTGGTGCGTCTGGGGGCCACGGCGTTGCACAGGCGGAGTTTTGCGCCGGTGCGCGAGGTGCTGCAGGGAACGTTATGACACCGGAGCAGCCCATCCCGCCGCCGAATCCTGCCCCGGAGCGCGAGCCCGCGATGTGGATGCACAAGCTCTCGGCCATTCTCTTCTGCATTTTCTGCCTGGAGCTGGGGTTGTTTTTGCTGGTCTATCCATGGCTCGGCAACCTGTGGAACCGCAACTGGCTCTTCAGCCTGCGGCCGGAGTGGCAACGGTTTCTGCTCTCGGAGCAATTTCGCGGGGCCGTGAGCGGACTGGGGATCCTGAACATCTTTGTCGGATTCCTGGAGATCACGCGGCTGCGGCGATTCTCGCGGCGGTAGTCCTCCACGTTTGCCGTCTCCGGCGCGTCTCCCCTAGTGGATCAGTGTTTCTCCGATTCCTCTGCCTGTTGATCGTCTGCACCGCCCTTGGGGGGGCGGAGGAGCGTGCTGCCACCCTCTACAAACGGGCGCGGCAGGCGCAGGAGAAGGGCGACTACACTAACGCCTACATCCATGCGAACCAGGCAGTGGCCCTGGAGCCGGGCAACGATACGTACTGGGCGTATTCGCAAGCGGTGCGTACGCGCGGATTGACCGGGATGAAGATCGTTGGCAAGGCCGAACCCGCCGAGGAGACGGCGGATCTGCTGGACGACATCACCGCGGCGGACGAGCGCGAGGTGCGCGAGGCGCTGCCGCCTCCGATTCTGCTGGGCGCGCCGGGGATCAAGTCATTCAACCTGCGCGGAGAGTCCAAGCAGTTGTTCGAGAAGGTCTGCGGTGAGTATGGGCTGAAGGTGATCTTCGATGCGGACTATCAGGCCGGATCGCCGCAGCTCTTCCGGATAGACAACGTGCCGTATCAGGTGGCGTTGCGGGCGCTGGAGAGCATGACCGGTTCGTTTCTGGTGGCGGTGAACGAGAAGGTGGCGCTGGTGGCCAAGGACACGACGCAGAAGCGGGCGGAACTGGAGCCGGTGATGTCGGTGATCATTCCATTCCCCGAGCCGCTGACGCCGCAGGAGGTGCAGGAATCGGCGCGGGCGGTGCAGTCGACGTTTGATATGACCAAGATGGCGATCGATAACGGGCGGCGGCAGGTTTTGTTCCGGGATCGGGTATCGCGGCTGAGGCCGGCGATTGATCTGTTCCGGCAGTTGATGGTGCACCGGGCGCAGGTGGTGACCGAGGTGGAACTGGTGGGGGTGAACCACACTTCGAGCTCCAAATACGGCGTGCAGTTCCAATCCAGCTTTCCGTTCACATGGCTGGGTAACCCGACGCCGTTCACGGTGCCGGCCATCACCGGGACTGGTTCCATGGCTACGTTTGGCGGAGGGTCCACGCTGTTCGGCCTCGCGCTTACGAGCACCGGCCTGTTTGCCAGCGCCTCGCGGGGCCACACGACGTCGCTGATCCACGCGGAAGTGCGCGGCCTCGACGGACAACCGTCGCAAATGCACATTGGGGACCGCTATCCGGTGATCACATCCGGGTTCTACGGCAACACCTCCGGCGACGCGACGGCCTACCGTCCACCGCCCACCGTCAACTTTGAAGAGCTCGGTATCGTGATGAAGATCACGCCGCACGTGCATGGCACGGACAGCGTGACGCTGGAGATCGAGGCGGAGTTCAAGACCTTGACTGGCGAGGCGGAAAACGACATTCCGGTGATCTCAAACCGCAAGTTTTCCAGCAAGGTGCGGATGAACTTCGAAGAGACAGCCGTGATGGCCGGCCTGGTGCAGGACACCATCACGCAGAGTTGGAGCGGCATTCCGCTGCTGGCGGCGATACCGGCGCTGCGGGTGAATGACAAGGCCAAGGACTCGAACCAGTTGTTGCTGCTGATCAAGCCCCGGCTGGTGAATCTGCCGCCGTCGGAATCTCTCACGTGGGCGGTGCGCAGCGGATCGGAGACGCGGCCGCTGACGCCGCTGGATTGACATTCAGACCGGAAAGCCGTATTCCAATAGGAGTGCGTTGGCTATCATGTCAGTATCCGAAGGAGTCCAGATGAGTGAAGTGACGCCGAAGACGCCGGAAGAATTGTTGGCGGAAAATGAAGCGTTGAAGAAAGCTCTACGGGCAACTATCAGCCTGAAGGTGAGCGAGAAGGGTGCACTGTCCGTCTACGGCCTGGGCCGTTTTCCGGTGACTTTGTACAAGGGGCAATGGGAGCGGCTGCTTGCCACCGCCGACCAGATCCGCGCCTTCATCGAAGCGAATCAGGACAGACTCAAGACGAAGGAATAGGCACTCTACTACATGTCAAAAATGCTCGAGGAGATCCGCGAACAGCCGTTGGCGCTGGAGCGGACGCTGAAGGCCGAACTGCGCGGCATGGAAAAGCTCCGCGCCCGGTTTGAAAAGCAGAGGCCGCGATTTGTGGTGCTGGCGGCGCGCGGCACCTCTGACAACGCGGCGCAGTTTGGACGATATCTGATCGAAGTAGCGACCGGGATTCCGGTGTCGCTGGCGGCGCCGTCGGTTTCCACTCTGTATCACGCCGATCTGCGAATGGAAGGCGCGCTGGTGGTGGCGATCTCGCAATCGGGCGAATCCACCGACACCAACGTGGTGTTGGAAGAGGCGAAGAAGCAGGGCGCGTTCACGATTGGGATCACCAATGAAGCCGGCAGCACGCTGGCGAAGATCGCGGATTATGCCTTGCTGGTGCGCGCCGGGCGGGAAAAGAGCGTCGCCGCCACGAAGACATACACGGGACAGTTGCTCTCGTTTTACATGCTGGCGTGGGCGCTGGGCGCGGATCTGGATCTGGACGATTTGCGGCGGCTGCCGGAGCTGGCTGCCGACGCGCTGAAGCTGGAGAAAGAGATTGCAGCCCGGGCGGATCGGTACCGCTTCATGAATCACGCGGTGGTAATTGGGCGCGGGCTGAACTACGCGAACGCGTTCGAGTGGGCCCTGAAGCTGATGGAGACGTCCTACATCGTGGCGGAGCGTTTTTCTCAGGCGGACATTCTGCACGGGCCCATCGCGATGGTGGATCAATCTTTCCCCGTGTTTCTGCTAGCGCCGCCCGGCCCGACGTGGCCGGTGATGAATGAGCTGATCACGAAGCTGGACGGTCTGCGGGCGGAGACGCTGGTTTTGACGGACCGCTCCGTGCAGGGCGCGCCGAAGACGGCCATCCGCATTCCGTCGCGGCTGGCGCACAAGCCGCGGAAGGGCCATGTGCAATTGCCGGCGGACCTCTACACGCCCATTCCGTACATCATCCCGGCACAGATGTTCGCGGCAACGCTGGCGACGGTGAAGGGTTTGAATCCGGACCAGCCTCGCGGATTGTCCAAAGTCACGTTGACGCTATGACCAAACGCCGGAAATGTTGCAAACATCTCCGGCGCGCAGTCGTATGTCCAGTGTGCGAACTCCATTCGGCTGGCTCGACATCCTCCGTCAGGACATCAGATACGGGGCTCGGCAACTTCGGCTGAGCCCCGGTTTTGCGTTCGCGGCGATCCTCTCGCTTGCGCTGGGTATTGGCGCCAACACGGCGATCTTTACGCTGGTGGATCAGGTCCTGCTGCGTCTGTTGCCGGTGAGCAATCCGCGGGAGCTGGTGCAGTTCAAGAGTGATGGCGGGCGTGTGGGTTCGCAGAGCGGCGACGGGGTGCACACTTTCTCGCATCCGCTGTATGTGGCGTTTCGGGACCGGAACACGGTGTTCACCGGCTTGACGGGGCAGAGGTTGGAGCGGGCGAGTCTGGTGGAGAAAGACCGCAGCGAGATGGTCGGGGTCGGGATGGTGGGCGGCAACTTCTTCCAGGTGTTGGGCGTGAGGCCGCACCTGGGCCGGCTGCTGACGGCGGATGACGACCGGAACCGCAACGCACATCCGGTTGCGGTACTTCAGTACGATTTCTGGCAAACGCGATTTGCGGGGAATCCGGCGATGGTGGGCGCCACCATTCGAATCAACGGCTCGCCGTTCACGGTGATCGGAGTGGCCGCGCCGGACTTTGAAGGCACGGATGTGGGTCTGCCGACACAGATGTGGGCGCCGGTGATGATGAAGCCGACGATCACGCCCACGTGGGACGCGCTGGACGATGAGCGCAACGCGTGGTTCTATCTGTTCGCCCGCCTGAAGCCAGGGGTTTCCCGTGAGCAGGCCCAGGCCGCGATGCAGGTGGTGTTCGATCAACGCAAACAGGAAGAGCTCCAGTTAGCGTATTTCCAGAAATATCCCGAAGACAAGGACCGGCTGTTGCGGCAGAAGCTGGAGCTGATTCCGGCGGAGCGCGGGCAATCCAACATACGCGGGCGTTTCGAGAAGCCGCTGCTGGTATTGCAGTGGCTGGTGAGCTTTGTGCTGCTGATCGCATGCACGAACGTGGCGAACCTGTTGTTGGCGAGGGCCGCCGCGAGGCAAAGAGAAGTGGCCATCCGCAGCGCGCTCGGTGCAAGCCGGGGTCAGATTGTGCGGCAGTTCTTTGTGGAGAGCCTGCTATTGGCGATCACTGGCGGCGTGGCGGGATTGGTGCTGAGCGGCTGGATTGCGAAGGGCCTGGTGCGCTTCCTGCCGGTGGATCCGGCCAATCTCTCCCTGTTGACGACGCCGGATCTGCGGGTGTTGTTCTATACCACTGGCCTGACGCTGCTGACGGCGATTGTTTTCGGCCTTGTGCCGGCGATGCAGGGCTCGCGGGTTTCGCCGGGCACGACGTTGAAGGAAGAGGCGGGCGCCATCGCCGGGGGGCACGCGCACGTGCGTCTGCGGAAGCTCTTTGTTGGTTTGCAGGTGGGGCTATCGTGCCTGTTGCTGATTGGCGCGGGGCTATTCACACGGACGCTGCGGAATCTGCAGGATGTGGATCTTGGGTTCCGGACTGAGAACGTCGCAATGTTCAACGTGCGGCCGGCGACCGTGTATGAGCCGGCGCGCAAACTCCAGGTATTCCGCAAGCTGCTGGAGAGTTTGCCGGCGGTTCATGGTGTGAGATCCGCGGGAGCCAATTCGACGACGTTGCTCACCGGCGGCCGATGGGACAGCACCATCACCATGCCCGGGGTGCAGGGGCAGGACGGGCGTCCGCCGTGGAGCTTCTTCAACGCAATCACGCCGGGGTATTTCGAGACGCTGGGGATTCCGGTGAAGGCAGGGCGTGATCTCAGATGGGACGACTGGGGCAGCGCCCGCAAGGTCTGCCTGGTGAACGAAGCGCTGGTGAAGGAGTATCTCGGCGATTCCAGCCCGCTGGGGCGAGTACTGGCGCAGGGTTCGAAGAACACGCCTGATACGGAGATCATTGGCGTCTTTGGTGATGCCAAGTACCACGATGTGCGCGGCGTGGTGCCGCGACAGACCTTTTTGAATCTGGATGGCCGCATGGAGCAAACGGGGGCCATCACGGTCTATGCCCGGATGCAGGGCGACCCGCGTCAGATTCTGCCGATGATCCGCGAGCAGGTCCGCAGGGTGGATCCAAATCTCGTCATCTCGGACATGCGCATGCTGGACGAGCAACTGGAGCGGCGCCTGGCGAACGAGCGGATGCTATCGTTCCTCTCAGCGGGATTCGCGGTGCTGGCGAGTCTGCTGGCGCTGATCGGCTTGCACGGCGTGCTGGCGTTTGTGGTGGCGCGGCGGTCGCACGAGATCGGCATCCGCATGGCGCTGGGCGCGGAGCAGGGCCGGGTGATCCGGTTGGTGATGAGCGAGATGCTGCTGGTGATCGTCTGCGGGATCGCTGCGGGTGTAGTGACGGGGATTGCATGCGGCCGGTATGTGGAGACGCAACTGTTTGGCGTGAAGGCGGGGGATGTGGCGGTTTATGCGATCAGCGCGAGTGTGCTGCTGACAGCGGCGCTAGCGGCGGCGTTTGTGCCGGCGTGGCGGGCGTCGCGGATCGATCCGATGCGTGCGCTGCGGCACGACTAGGGTGGGCAGGTCCCGATAATTAAGATATCGTTATCGGTTTTAGTCTCATTCTCCGAGTGGTGGGACGATATGGACTCCGGGAGAAGTCATGCACCCGAAGTCCCGGAGCTGGAAAGTGGTGGGAATCCTGGCGGCGAGCTGTGGCCTTTGCGGGCGGGCCGGCGCGGAAGAGGCCGCCTACCAGTCGCAACGATTTACGATCCATGGGGAGGCGCGGGCGCGATGGGAGGGGCCCACGGATCTGGGATTCCGGCAGGGCGCGGACGATGGGTATTTGCTCACGCGGATGCGGCTGAGCCTGGCGGTGCGTGTGTCCCGGACGATCTCGGCGATGGTGGAGTTGCAGGACGCCCGGGCTCCGGGCTACCTGAAGCCGTCGCCGGGCAGCGTCACCAATGGCGCCGATATCCGGCAGGCGTGGTTGCAGGTTGGCACAGCGACTGAGGGCGGAGCGAGCCTGCGAGTGGGGCGCCAGCCGTTGCGGCTGGGCTCAGGGCGGATCGTGTGGGACCCGGATTGGAACAACGGCGGTCAGGTGTTTGATGGAGCGTTGTTCACCGCGGCCAGCCGCGCGGCGCAGGTGGAGCTTGTGGCGGCGTCGCCGGTGGATCCGTTGGACGGGGCCTGGGACCACCGGCGGCGGGGCGTGACGCTGAGCGGGATCTACACGCGATTCCGGATGAAGCCGGCGAACCTGAGGGTGGAGCCGTATTTCCTGGTGCGGGGGACAAAGCTGCCGGGCGCGATGGCGGAACTGCTTGGTGTGAGCGGGCTGCGGCTAATGGCGCAGGCGGCCAAGCCGCTGGCGTTGGAGCTGGAGTATACGGCACAGAGCGGGCGAGTGGGGCGGCGGGAGTTGCGCGCCTGGGGGCTGGTGGCGGTGGGGACGTGGAAGCCGACGTCCGGAACGCGGCTGCCGGTACTGACCGGGACCTACACGTACGCCAGCGGCGGGGTGGACGCGGCGACGGGGGAACGGCACACGTTGCAGACCATCTTCCCCACCAACCATCTCCGATACGGCGCCACGGATCGATTGGGTTGGTCCAATCTGAGGGACATCATGGCGGAGGCCCGCTGGCCCCTGCGCCGCCGGATGAGTCTGACCCACGGGGTGCATCTACCGAGTCTGGCCGATGGCAGAGATGCGCTCTACTCGCGGAACGGCCAGGCGATTGTAATCAACCCCAATGCGACAAGTACATACGTCGGCACCGAGCTCTATGTATTGTTGGAGGCCGAGGTCACGCGGCACTGGAGCGTGGGATCCGGCGTTGCACATCTGTTCCACGGCGGCTTTCTGCGCCAATCCGGCCGTCCCGGCGGGACGACACAGCCTTATCTCTATTTGACTGGAAAATTTTGACTGGAGTTCACTATGCCTGCTTTCTCATTTCGGGCGCGCCTCTACGCGAGTTTTTTCGCGGTTCTGATGATTGGACTGGTGCTGGCGGGGCTGTCCGCCTGGAACATCACGCGGCTGGGCAACTCGCTGCAGACCGCGGTGACCTCCACCGCCGTGAAGCTGGACCTGACAAACGCGCTGCGTTTCCGTTCGCAGGAGATGCTGGCCGCACAGCGCGCGGTGTTGCTGGCGTGGTCGGCGAGCGGAGATGCGAAGGCCCCGATAGCGAAATTCCAGAGGGCTTCGGCGCGGATCCATGAGCAGATTGCGGAGATCCGGCCGCTGTTGACGACGGCGCAGGGCGTGGCGGACCTGGCAAAGATCGAAGAGAGCGTGAATGGGTGGGAGCAGGAGGCGCGGGGCTTTCTGAGCGCGTCCGCGGGCAGTGTCACGCCGGAGGCGGCGCGGGCGTATCAGGCGAAGACGGAGCCGCTGGGACTGGAGATGGAGACGCGGGGCGCGGCCATCATTGCGCAGCTGCGGACGTTTCTGAAGCAGGATCGGGAGGCGGCGGCCAGCATTCGCGCCTTTTCGAACGTGATGAACATCGTATTGCCGCTACTGTTGTTTGTGGTTGGGGCGGTGTCGTTGCTGGTTGTCTCCAAGGCGATGCGGCAACTGCAGAAGGACGTGCGCACGGTGAGCGAGGCGGCGCGGACATTGACGGCGGCCGCGGGCAGCCTGGCGTCGGCGAGCCAAAGCCTGGCGCAATCGTCGTCGGAGCAGGCGGCGTCGATAGAGGAGACCTCGGCCTCGAGCGAGGAAGTGAGGGCGATGGCGGATCGGAACGTCTCGCAGTTGCAGGAGTCGGCTGGCGAAATGGATCAGGCAGCGCGTCTGGTGGGGCAGGCAGAGGTCTCTCTGGAGCACCTATCGGGCTGGGTAGGAACGCTGACGGACTCCAGCCGCAATATATCGCGCATCATCCGGGTGATCGATGAGATCGCCTTCCAGACCAACATTCTGGCGCTCAACGCGGCGGTGGAAGCGGCGCGGGCGGGCGAGGCCGGCATGGGATTCGCCGTAGTAGCCGATGAGGTTCGCAATCTGGCGCAGCGCTGTGCGAAGGCGGCCAGCGAAACGTCGGGCCTGATTGAAGAAACGATCAGGCAATCGACCACGGGCAAGGCTCGATTGGACGAGATGAGCCACGTGATCCGGGAGTTGACGCCTGTTGCCTCCTCCACGCGGAGCCGGCTGGATCAGGTGAGGCAGGGGAGCCTGGAACAGACCAAAGGCATCAATCAGATCAATACGACGATGGGGCATCTGGGGCAGGCCACCCAGGCGGTGGCGGCCAGTGCGGAAGAGAGCGCCGCCGCCAGCGAGGAGATCTACGCGCAGGCTCACAGCCTGGGTGACGTAGCAGGCGCGCTGCAGGTATTGGCAGGCTAAGGCAAGCGCTGGGGGGTGGGATTGCAGGGCGCGACGCGCCGGCGCCGGTCAATACGCGTGTCCTTCCGGAGCTGATGAGGGACCAGCGCCGTGGTTCGGGTGCAAGGTGAACAGATACTTGCACCCGGTTTTCGCCAATAGTATAAGATGGCTTTTTTGCCATGGCCCTCCATCTCATTGACTATGTCGTTCTCGCGCTCTACTTTGGCTTCGTGCTGGGAATCGGCTGGTTCCTGCGCAAGCAAGTCAAATCGAGTGCCGATTTTCTGACCAGCGGGCACTCGCTGCCGCTCTGGATCACTTCACTAGCCTTCCTGGCGGCCAACATGGGCGCGCTGGAAATGATCGGCATGTGCGGCTCGGGCGCCAAGTATGGCATGATGACGTCCCACTTCTACTGGGTGGGCGCGATCCCCGCGATGCTGTTTGTCGGCGTGTTCATGATGCCGTTTTACTTCGGCAGCAAAGCGCGCTCGGTGCCCGAGTATCTGAAGTTGCGGTTTGATGAGAAGACGCGCGGGTTCAACGCGATCACCTTCGCCATCATGACGATCTTCAGCTCCGGCATTTCGATGTACGCGCTGGGCATCCTGTTGCAGGTGATCTTTGGCTGGAGCTTCACGTTCTCGGTGCTGGCGTCGGCGGGCATCGTGTTGGCCTACACGTACCTGGGCGGGCTCTCGAGCGCGATCTACAACGAGGTATTGCAGTTTTTCCTGATTGTGGTGGGCTTTGCTCCGCTGGCGATTCTGGCTGTGTATAAGGCCGGCGGGTGGGACGGCATCACGATGCGGCTGAGCCCGGTGATGACGCAATCCTGGCAGCACATGTCGAAGGCCAGCGACAATCCGATGGGCGTGGAGGCCTTTGGGTTGTTCATGGGTCTGGGCTTTGTGCTGAGCTTTGGCTATTGGTGCACGAACTATCTGGTTGTGCAGCGGGCCATGGCGGCCCGCGACATGACGGACGCGCGCAACACGCCGATCGTCGGCGCCTTCCCCAAGATGTTCGTGCCGTTCATCGTGATCGTCCCCGGCATCGCCGCCGCGGCGCTGGCCACGATGGGCACGGGTTACGCGATGCCGATGAAGGGCGGCTCGCCGGATTACGACAAGGTGCTGTTCTCGCTGATGGCGCAGTTCTATCCCTCCGGCATGCTGGGCGTGGGCCTGACGGCGCTGGTGGCGTCGTTCATGTCAGGCATGGCGGGGAACGTGACGGCGTTCAACACAGTGTGGACGTACGACATCTACCAGGCTTACATCCGCAAGGACGCGCCGGATTCGCACTACTTGTGGATGGGCCGCATGGCCACGATTTTCGGCGTGGGCCTCTCGATCGGCGCGGCTTATATGGCGCAGTCCTTCAACAACATGATGGACTTCCTCCAGCTGATTTTCGGGTTCGTCAACGCGCCCCTGTTCGCTACATTTCTGCTCGGAATGTTCTGGAAGAGGTCCACGGCCAACGGCGCGTTCACCGGCCTGGTGAGCGGGACGTGCGCGGCGGCGCTTACCTACGGGTTGACGCTGGCCGAAGGCAAGGGCGGATTCCTGGGTGTGCAACACACGTTCCCTTCGTCGATGGCGCAGAACTTCTGGGTGGCCATCATGGCATGGTCCGTCTGCATGGTTGTCACGATTGCAGTGAGCATGATGGGCAAGGCGCGGCCGGAATCCGAACTGGTGGGCCTGGTCTATGGCTGCACTCCGCATCAGACGGAAGAGGCACAATGGTATCGTCGGCCCGCGACGCTGGCCATCCTGGCGGGCGCAGTGTGTATCGCCCTGAATTTCGTCTTCTTTTAAGGAACACGCGTCATGCTCGATCTCAGAAAACCAGCGGGTTACTTCTTTGGACTGCTGGGCCTGCTGATTGCAGGCACCGGCCTGATGGCCGATTTCAAGGCGCCGATGCTGGAGGGTAACCTGAACCTCCAGTTTGGTCTTTTTTCCATCGCATTCGGAGGCGTCTTCCTTTGGCTCTCGCGTCGCTCGTAAAGCACTATCACGCGCCCGGCCGCGTCAACCTGATCGGCGAACACACTGATTACAACGGCGGATTTGTCATGCCGATCGCGATTGCGATGGGCTGCGACGTATACGCCACGCCTGGAGGTGAACCGGAGCTGCGGCTGGAATCGAAGCAGTTTGCCGGCGACCTCTCGTTCCCGCTAGCCAACATCGCCACGATGGAGAAGACAGGGACGTGGGCGGACTATGTACTGGGCGTGGCGCGGGAGATCCTGGCGCTGGGCCTGGAGCTGAAGCCGATGCATCTGAGCATCAACGCCACGGTACCCACGGGCTCGGGTTTGAGCTCGTCGGCGGCGCTGGAGGTATCGTCGGCTCTGGCGCTGCTGGATGGCCACGAGCTCTCGCCGCTGGATCTGGCGCGGCTGTGCCAGAGGGCGGAGCGCAATTTCGTGGGGATGCCGTGCGGCATCATGGACCAGTATGCGTCGGTGCATGGCAAGGCGCATCAGGCGATCATGCTGGATTGCCGCTCCATCACGCACGAGTATGTGCCGATCCCCGATGGGGCCGAGATCGTGGTGACCAACACGATGGTGAAGCACGAGCTGGGCTCATCGGCATACCGGCAAAGGGTGGCCGAATGCCAGGAGGCGCTCTCGCATTTTCCCGGCAAGGCGGCCCTGCGGGATGTGACGTTCGCTGAACTGGAGCGTGCGGCTTCGCAGATTGCGGAGATCCCACTGGCGCGGGCACGGCACGTCATTCTGGAAGATCTGCGCGTGGAGCAATTCTACGCCGCCGCGCTGCAAGGCGATCTCACCGCCATGGGCAAGCTGATGGTGGAATCGCACCGTTCGCTGCAGCATGACTATGAAGTGTCGTGCGAAGAGCTGGATTCGCTGGTGGATATCGCGCTGACGCTGGATGGCGTGTATGGCTCGCGCATGACTGGCGGCGGCTTTGGCGGCTGCACGGTTTCGCTAGTGGCGCCGGAGGCGATTGCGATGTTTGAATCGCAGGTTTCGGCGCAGTATCAGGCGAAGTGGAACCTGAAGCCGGTGATTTACCGTTGCACGCCCTCTGACGGCGCGCATCGTGTGGCGTAGCTTTTCCGGATCCGCACTCTCGGGCGGGCGGGCCTGGCTCGCCTGTGTGCTCCTGCTTTGCGGTGTGCAGACGGCGCGGCAGATCTACACGGCCCGTACGGATGCCCAGACGTTTGATGAGGGGCTGCATCTGGCGGCCGGCACCACTTTTCTCAAGACAGGCGAGTACCGCCTGGATCGCGAACATCCCCCACTGGCGCGGGTGCTCTACGCCCTGCCGCTGTTGTGGATGAACGCGGAGCTGAAGTTGGAAGTGCCGGGTGGCGCGATTGCGCGTGGGCGGGCGGTCCTTTTCGGGCAACGGGCGCTGACGCCCGGTGATGTGCTCTTCCCTGCCCGCTGCGTCACCATTGTCTTCACGCTGACGCTGGCGCTGGCCCTGGCGTTCTGGATGCGGGCGCGGTTTACGCCAATGGCCGGCCTGATCACCGTTTTCCTGTTTACACTGGACCCCAACATAGCCGCGCTTGGGCACTACGTGGGCACGGACTTTGCGGCGGCGCTGGGCGCGTTTCTGGCCGTCATCGCATTTGAGCGGCTGTGCCGGACCGGGGCGTGGCTCGATGTGTTGTGGGCGGGCCTGGCGCTGGGCTTTGCGCTCTCGGTGAAGTTCTCCACGCTTTTTCTACTGCCGGTGCTGGCGCTGTCGTGGGTGCTGCGCGGGCGGACCCCGCGGGCTTTTGCCATCCTGCCGCTTGCCTGGCTGGTGGTTTACGCCTCCTATGGCGGCCACGTCCGATTCGGCGAGGATCTGCGCTTCCTGATGAAGCACCTGGAGGGCGGGCATCCGTCGTATCTGCTGGGCGTCATCCGGGAGCGCGGTGTCTGGTATTACTTCCCGGTGGTCTTCGCGGTGAAGACTCCGCTGGCGGCGCTGCTGTTGCTGTTTCTCGTGCGGCGGCCGTGCCGGGATTGGCTGGTGCTGTTGATTCCCATGGCGGCCTACTGGGCGATCTGCCTGAACAGCGGCCTCAACATCGGGCTGCGCCATCTGCTGCCGGTGTATCCCTTCACGTACGCGCTGATCGGCGCGGGCGTAGCGCACTGGCGGCGGCCGCTGCTGGTGCTGGGCGCCCTGCTGGTGGTGGAATCAGCGCTGATCTTCCCCTACGACCTTTCGTTTTTCAACGTGGCGGCGGGCGGTCCTTCCAACGGCAGGACGCTACTGCTGGATTCCAATCTCGACTGGGGGCAAGACCTGATCCGCGCCAAGGAGTATTTCGGTGTGCGCAGCGGCAATGTCTGTCTCTGTTATTTCGGAACGGCCGATCAGACGTACTACGGATTCCCGGCCAAGGTGACGCCCACCAATGAAATGCTGCGCGCCGGCGAACGGGCGGAGTGCCGCTATGTGGCGATCAGTGTGACGCTATTGGAAGGCGTCTACCATCGGCGCGAGTGGTATGCGTGGCTGCGGGAGCGGAAGCCGGTGGCGCGGATCGGGTATTCGATCCTGGTGTATGACGTGGGCGACGTCGCACAGCCCGCTACCGCTTTTTGAGCGTCTTTTCCATGTCTTTGAGCGCCTTTTCGCGGTCGCCGGAGGCCCAGAGGCTCTCCAGTGAGACATCGGACCAGCCGGCGACGCGTCCGGCGAGCAGGTAGGCGGGCAGGGCGTGGGGCAGGTGCTGCCAGCGCGCCATTTCGAGGAGGGCGGGCATGGCGCGGTCGCGGATATTGCCGATGGTGTTGGAGTCGCGCTTCTCCGTGAAGAGGAGCAGCACGCGGGAGGCCTCCAGACGGTCACTGAGCTCGACGGAGTTGAGCATCTCGACAAACCAGGTGGGCTGGACGCGGAGATTCTCGGCCGGGTGAGCGATGGCGTAGACGGCGAGCGCCTTGGTGGCGCGGGTGGCGTTGGCGCGGACGGAGGCGTCGGGATCCTGGAGCGCCTGGAGGAGTTCTTTCAGGACGGCCGCCTTGTCCGGACCGTAGCCGAGGACGTAGGCGGCGATGGAGCGCTGCTCGGGTTCAAAGGCGTTGGCCAGCACGCTGGCGATGGTGTGGAAGTGGAGCTCGGCCAGGCCGATGAGGCGCTCCTGGGCGACGCGGCAGGGCAGATTCTGCATCAGGGAGTGGCCGGCGGTGAGGTCCTCTTTCAGATCGCCCTCGGCTGAGGCGCGGCTGAGGGCGGAGGAGAAATCGGCGTAGGCGGCGAGGATCTCCTTGGGCAGTTCCACCTCCTCCTGCGGATAGGGGCGGTAGGTGAAGGCGTTGGCGCCGCG
The DNA here is from genome assembly GCA_016721425.1 of Bryobacterales bacterium. GTDB lineage: Bacteria > Acidobacteriota > Terriglobia > Bryobacterales > Bryobacteraceae > Paludibaculum. Next base: position 186,854 of record JADKID010000011.1, read on the forward strand.
CTCTAGGATGCCGACGTAGAGCACGGGTTTGCCCTGGTCGCAGCAGAATGCCTCCAGGCGGGCCTGGACGATGCCGTCTATGGCCTCCAGCGCCTCTTCCACATCGCCTTTGGATTTGGGCAGCAGGTCACCGGGCCGGGCGCCGATCGCCTTTTGAATCTTTTCGCGGGAGACCTTGCCGGCGCCGAAGATCTCGACGACGCCGATTCTGGGCTGGGCCAGCAACGGCATGGCGAGCAGCGCCAGCGCCAGCAGGCAGAGTATTCGCATTACATACTAGGATGGCGCATAGGGGGATTTGGTTCCGAACGCTACAATAGTAGTGTGCCTCCATGGATGCCTAAGTTCTTTCAGTGCCTGAAAGACTACAACCTCAAAACCTTCATCGCTGATCTGATTGCCGGCGTGACCGTTGGCCTGGTGGCCCTGCCGCTGGCCATGGCGTTTGCCATTTCGTCGGGGATGCCGCCGCAAGCGGGCATCTACTGCGCGGTGGTGACGGGCTTTTTGATCTCGTTCCTGGGCGGATCGATGACGCAGATCGGCGGGCCTACGGGCGCCTTTGTCGTGGTGGTGGCGGGCATCGTCACGCAATACGGGATCCAGGGGCTGTTTCTGTGCACGATCATGGCGGGCATCATTCTGGTGGTGCTGGGCCTGACGGGCATGGGGACGGCGATTAAGTTCATTCCGCGCCCGATCGTGATCGGGTTCACGAACGGCATTGCACTGCTGATTGCGAGTACGCAGATCAAGGATTTCTTCGGGCTGAAGATCGACAAGGTGCCTGGCGAGTTTACGGATCGCATGGAGTCGCTGTTTGAGAATGCTGGCACGTTCTCTGTCGAAGAGACGGCAGTGGGCGTGATTTCGCTGCTGGTGATTCTGTTTTTCGTGAAGTTCGTGAAGAAGGTGCCGGGGACGATCGTCGCGCTATTTGGCGCGACGCTGGCGGTGACGCTGCTGAATCTGGACGTGCAGACGATCGGCACGAAGTTCGGCGGCATTCCGGCGGGTCTGCCCGAGATTCACATAGTGCAGTGGAAGTGGACAATGGTCCGGTCATTGATCGGTCCGGCGATCACGGTGGCGATGCTGGGCGCGATTGAGAGCCTGCTGTCGGCGGTAGTAGCGGACCGCATGAGCGGCGACAAGCACAATCCGAACACGGAGCTATTTGCTCAGGGCGTGGCAAACCTGCTGGCGCCTGCCTTTGGGGGATTGCCGGCCACGGGCGCGATCGCCCGCACGGCCACCAACATTCGCAGCGGCGCCAAGACACCGGTAGCCGGCATGATCCACGCGCTGACGCTGCTGGTGGTATTGCTTGTGGCCGCTCCGCTGGCGAAGAACATACCGATGGCGGCGCTCTCGGCGATCCTGTTCATCGTGGCGTACAACATGGGCGAGTGGGGCGAGATTCCAGAGATCATCCGGCTGGGCAAGCGCGACGTCTCCGTGTGGGCGGCCACGTTCCTGCTGACTGTCTTCGTGGATCTGACGGTAGCGGTGGAGTTTGGCATGATCATCGCCGCGCTCATCTTCATCGGGCGCGTGGCGTTGACCACCACGGTGTCGCAGGTGACGGACGACTATCTGCAAAAAGGCTGGCAGCACATCCTGCAGGACAAGAAGATCCCGCCGTATGCGACGATCTTCCGCATCCACGGACCGTTTCTCTTTGGCTCCACCGACAAGCTGGAGGAGGTGGAGCACCGGATTCCCGATTTGCCGCCGGTGGTGATCCTGCGACTGCGGAACATGACAGCCATTGATGCCACGGGCATCCACGCCTTGGGCGTATTTGCGGACAAGCTGAAGGCGAGCGGGCGGGAGTTGCTGATCTGCGGCGCGCCGTGGCAGCCTCTGCGGATGATGAAAAAGGCGAAGTTTGAGCGGCACGTGGAGGCGGACAATATCTGCGACAACGTGGAGCAGGCTATTGAGCGGGCGGCGGTGGTGCATGCCCGGTTGACGGCGGCCTGATGGGGGCGGGGCAGCAATCCTGACGGCAGGGATCGGCCTCTGGCACGCCGGCGATGCGCTCTTCTATGAGCTCGCGGATCATGGCGATGAAGCGCGGGTGGGTGCTGGCGGTGGCGGCGCGGACGAAGCCGAGGCCCAGCGAGCGGGCGCGCCCGGCTGCTTCGTAATCGAGATCGTAGAGCACTTCCATGTGGTCTGAGATGAAGCCGATGGGGGCGACCACGACGCTGGTGGCGCCGGCCGCTTTGACCTCGTCGATGGCCTTGAGGATGTCAGGCTCCAGCCACGGCTGCTGCGGCGGGCCGCTGCGGCTCTGGTAGACGAGGCGGTGCGCGATGCCGCCGGCGCCCGCGGCGATCAGGCGGGCGGCGTTTTCCAACTGCTCCACATATTTCGAAGTGCGCGCCATCTCCATGGGGATGGAGTGTGCTGTGAAGAGAACTGCGGCGCCGGGCGCCCGGGCGAGCGCCGCCTGCAACGCCTCGACGTTGGGCGTGATGAAGCCGGGATGGCTGTTGAAGTGGCGGAGCTTCTCAAAGATGGGCGCGCCGATGCCGATGGCCATGCGGGCGCGCTCGATGTCTTCCTGATACTGGCGGCAGGCGGAGTAGGAGCTGTAGGCGGAGGTGACGAAGACGAGCGCGCGCTGGACGCCGTCTTTCACCATCTGGCGCATGGTGTCGGCGAGCATGGGGTGCCAGTTGCGGTTACCCCAGTAGATGGGGAGGCGGAGGCCGTGGGCATCGAGCTCGGGGCGGAGGGCGGCGATGAGGGCGCGGCACTGATCGTTGATGGGGCTCCTGCCGCCGAAGTGATGGTAGTGTTCGGCCACCTCCTCCATGCGGGCGCGGGGCACGTTGCGGCCGCGTAGGACGTTTTCGAGAAAGGGCATCACGTCGGCCGGCTGCTCGGGTCCGCCAAAGCTCAAAACCAGCACTGCGTCGTAGGTGGGCATGCTCTTTCTAGGATGCTTCACGAGGCGGGGTAGGCGCACTGGCATATGCGACAATGCGAGTTTCCCCATGAATCGCCGACACTTTCTCTCTCTGGCGCCCGCAGCGGCGTCGTTTGCCCAGACGCGCCCGTCATTGACGGAGACGTATCGCGATGCCGCGTCGCGGCTGATTGGCGCGGCGCTGACGGACGAGGGCGGCTGGACGAAGATGCAGTATCTGTGCGACCGCATCGGGCACCGTCTGGCCGGCTCGAAGGGGCTGGAGCGGGCGGTGGAGTGGTCCGCGGCGGAGATGAAGCGCGAGGGTTTGGCCAACGTGGTGACGCCGCTGGTGAAGGTGCCGCACTGGGTGCGCGGGGCGGAGAGCCTGATGATGATGGCGCCGCTGGAATCGCCGGTGGCGATGCTGGGCCTGGGCGGCAGCGTGGCGACGCCGCCGGAGGGGATCACGGCCGAGGTGCTGTGCGTATCGAGCTATGAGGAGCTGGAGGCCGCGGGCGAGGCGAAGGTGCGCGGGCGCATCGTGCTCTACGATGTGCCGTGGCAGGGCTATGGCCGGACGGTGGCGTACCGCAGCGGTGGCGCGGTGCGGGCGGCGAAACTGGGCGCGGTGGCGGCATTGGTGCGCAGCGTCACTCCGGTGAGCCTGCGCTCGCCGCACACGGGCATGATGTCCTATGCGGAGGGCACGCCGAAGATCCCGGCGGCGGCGGTCTCGGTGGAGGATTCTCTGCGGATCCACCGGTTGATCGATAGCGGCGTGGCGGTGAGGCTGCGGCTGCGCATGGAGGCGAAGACGCTGCCGGATGCGGACTCGGCCAACGTGATCGGCGAGATTGTGGGGCGCGAGAAGCCGGAAGAGATTGTGGTGATGGGCGGCCACAGCGATTCGTGGGATGTGGGGCAGGGCGCGCAGGACGATGCGTCGGGTTGTGTAGCGGCGTGGCAGGGGATTCTGCTGGCGAAGCAACTGGGATTGCGGCCGCGGCGGACGCTGCGGGTGTGCCTGTGGGTGAACGAGGAGAACGGACTGCGGGGCGGGGCGGCGTACCGGGAGTGGGCGGGCGCGACGGTGAGGAATCATGTGGCGGCGGTGGAGATGGATGGCGGAGCGGAACGGCCGGCGGGGTTTGGGCTGTCCATTCAAGGCGCGGCGCCGGAGGTGATGGCGCGGGCGCTGGGGCGGATGAAAGAGATCGGCGTTCTGCTACGGGGAATTGGGGCTGGTGAGATGACGGCGGGCGGGGGCGGCGCCGATATCGGGCCTATCATGCGGGACGGAGTGCCGGGGATTGGGCACCGGTCCGTGGGGCAGCGCTATTTTGAGTGGCATCACACGGATGCGGACACGCTGGACAAGATCGACAAGCAGGATTTCCGGCTGAATACGGCGGCGATGGCGGTGTTGGGGTTTGTGCTGGCGGACATGCCGGAACGGCTGGCTGATTAGCGATAAGATGGAGTCCCTATGATCAAACAGATTCTTGTCCTGAGTATGGCCCTGCTTGCCGCACCGCTGTTTGCTGCTGAAGATGCCGCCAAAGCGGTGGAGGCTGCTGAGCGCGGCTGGGCTGAAGGCATCACCAAGAACGACTTCGCATTGCTGGACAAAGTGCTGGCGAACGATCTGACCTATACGCACTCCAATCTGGCCGTGGATACGAAGGAAAGCTACATCGGCAATTTGAAGTCCGGCAAGTCCAAGTACACCAGCGTGGACTACAGCAAGCTGACCGTGCAGGTGTTGTCGAAGGACGCGGCGATCACGATCTGCCGCGCGAAGGTCACGACGCTTGCCAACGGCAAGCCGAACCCGATGGACATGTCCTTGCTGCACGTGTACAAGAAGAACGGCAAGCAGTGGCAGATGGTGGCGCACCAATCGGCGCGTTTGCCCTAACGAAATAGCAGCGCCTTGCGCGCTCCGAAATTCCAGAGAAACACGACACCGGCGGTGATCCCCTTGGACGCCATGTAGTGCAGGTGCGCGCGCTCGGTGAGCAGCCAGAGGCCAGCCTGATTGAGGCCGAGACCGATGATGCCGATGGCGGTGAAAGCGGCAAATTCCAGAGACGTGCTGGAGAGCGTACGGCGCTGGAAGACCCAGGCGCGGCTCAGCGCGTAGTTGGTGACGAGGCCCAGCACGAAGGCGATGGCGGCCGACGTCAGATAGTGCAGATGGGCGAGCTCGGTGAGTGCATAGAGCGTGCCGAAATCGATCGCGAAGGCCAGGCCGCCCACTACCAGATAGCGGGCGAACTGGCCGGTGGTGGAGGCGCGATCGAGCAACGGCATGGCTACTCGTCCCGCAACACTTCCAGCGGGCGCTGCGAGAGGATCCGGATGGAGGCCAGCCAGCCGGCGGCCACGGCGAGCAGAGTGGTGAGGGCGATGGTGGTGAGGTTGGGCGCCCAGGCGAAGCTCCATTTGGCGTCGAGGAAGCGGATGAGCAGCAGGCGCGAGAACGTGGTGGCGAGGCCCGCGCCCATGATGCCGGCGACCAGGCCGAGGATGGCAAATTCCACGGAGAAGATGGAGATCAGCAGGCGGCGGCGGGCGCCGAGCGTCTTGAGCACGGCCGATTCGCGGGTGCGCCGCAGGCGTGTGCCGGCGACGGTGGAGGCGAGGATGATGGCGCCGGCGAGGATGGCGAAGGCCGAGATGAAGCGGACGACGAGCGAGACCTGATCCACCACGTCCTGCACGATGTTGATGACCTCGGCGACGTTGATGACGGTGACGGAGGGGAAGCGCCTGTAGGCCTCGCGCTGAAAGACAGCGATGCTGGGGGGCGGCAGGCGGACGGTGCCGAGCCATTGCGTGGGCAGCCCCTGGAGCGCAGCGCGATTGAACAGGAACTCGTCGTCGGAGCCGGGGCGGACGGATTCCACACGGTGGATGGCGGCGACTTTGACATCGAAGCTCCTGCCCACCGATTCCCAGCGGAGCGTCATGCCGGGCTCGATTTTGAGCATTTCGGCGGAGCTTTCAGAGACCGACATGAGCTTGTCCTGATCGGCGGCAGTCCACCAGGCGCCCTTGCGGAGTTGCAGGTCGTCGGGCTTGGCGTCTACCCAGGTGACTTGGCGGGTGAAGCGGGCGCGGCGGTTGAAGCCCTTGAGGACGAACTTCTCGACGGGCGTGCCGTTGACGAGGACCAGACGCGCGGGGGAGAGCGAGGAGAGCCGGGGCTTGACGACGGCGTCTTTCTGCTGGGCGAGGAACGTGCTGACGGCTTCGCGATCGCGATCTGTGACGTTGATCAGGAACACGTTGGGTGCGCCCTTGGGGGCGGCGCCGGCGACATCCTGCAGGAGCGTGGTCTGCACCAGGTAGATGGTGAGCGTGAACATCACTCCGATGCCGAGCGCGACCAGGACACTGGGGGCGTGGTTGCCGGGCCGGTAGATGTTGGCCATGCCGTGGCGCAGGGCCATGGGCAGGCGCAGCGGCGACCAGCGGACGAAGAGCTTCAAACCGCGCAGCAACAGCCACGCGATGGCGGCGAGAAGGAGCAGCGCCGCGGCCAGGCCGCCGATGAAATAGGCGCCCATTTGTGGGGATTCGGCCAGCCAGCCGGCGATGCCGCCCAGGCCGGCGAGGATCAGCGCGCCGCTGAGGATGGAGGGCAGTTGTTTCCGCAGCCGCATGGCCCACCGGGCGCGGAGCTCCGGCATCTCGCGGCGGAAGATCATGGCCGGCTTCACGTCGCGCACCGCCAGCAGCGGCGGGATGGTGAAGAGCAGTGTGACCAGGATGCCCACGGCGATACCCTCCAGGGCGAACGAGGGGCTCCACGGGATGCTCTGAAACGGGAAGTAGCGGGCCAGCAAAATGGGGAACAGGGCCTGGACACCTGCGCCGACGATGACGCCGGCCAGGCCGCCCGTGAGGCCCAGCAGCATGGTTTGCATCGTGTAGATGCCCATGATCTGGGAGGAGCGCGCGCCCAGGCATTTGAGGATCGCGATGGTATCGAGGCGCTGCTGGAGGTGGGCGTAGATGGCGGTGGCCACGCCGAGCGCGCCGACGATGAGGGCGATGAGGGAGACGAGGCTGAGGAACGTAGTGGAGCGATCGAGGGCGCGCGTGATGGCGGGGTTGGTCTCGCGGTAGTCCACGACCTGCGCTTCGGGAAAGGCCTTCTTGAGGCCGTCGCGGATCTGCTGCACGTCGATGGCGGGCGCCACGGGGAGTTTGAAGAGGAAGCGTTGAGAGGCGCGGGAGCCGTAGATCATGAGGCCGCTGCGCTCCAGGCCTTCGCGCGTGATCATGACGCGGGGGCCGATGTTGAGCGAGCCGGTCATGCGGTCCGGCTCCATCTTCACCACGCCGCAGACGGCGTATTCCGCCGCGCCGAGCTTGACGCTGGAGCCCACCTGCAGATTGAGGCGGAGCGAGAGATCGTCGGAAATGGCGATGGTGTCTTTGTTGAGCACCTGGGCGAGCGGCGCGGCGGGCTCGAGTTCCACCTTGCCGTACCAGGGGTAGGTGAGCGGATCGAGCGCCTTGACGCTGACCAGCACGGGCGATTCGCCCTCGCGCGCCATCATGGAGACGGTCTCGGTGATGTGGCTGAGGCGGGCGCCCTTGGCGATCCACTTGTCCATCTCCTGGGTCTGGGGTTTGGTGGCGTCGCCGAACTGGCGGACCGTGAGATCGGCGGCCATCAGGGTGCGCGCTTCGCGCTTGAGGGCCTCAAAGAACGCGGAAGAGAAGCCACGCACTCCGGTGAGCGCGCCCACTCCGGCGGCCACTCCGAAGATGACAAAGACGAACTTGGGGGCAGAGGCGCGGGCCTCGCGCCACGCCATTTTCCAGGCAATCATTGGGCGGCCCGCTTCTCGTCGGAGACCACGACGCCGTCGCGCAGGGTGATGATGCGGGTGGCGCAATCGGCCAGTTCGCGATCGTGCGTGACCAGGACGAGCGTGGCGCCCTCCTGGCGGTTGAGGGAGAGGAGCAGATCGAGGATCTGGCGGCCGTTGACAGAGTCGAGATTGCCGGTGGGCTCGTCGGCGAGGAGCAGCGGCGGCTTGCGCATGAAGGCGCGGGCTAGGGCGACACGTTGCTGCTCTCCGCCGGAGAGCTGGACGGGGTAGTGATCGTGCCGGTTCTGGAGACCGACGGTATCGAGCAGGGCCTTGGCGCGGGTGGTGAGCTCGGCGCCGGTCTCGCCGGCGAGCTCGGCGGGGAGGAGGACGTTTTCCTCGGCGGTGAGGGTGGGGATCAGTTGATAGCTTTGAAAGACGAAGCCGATCTTGCGCCCCCGAATGCCCGCCAGCGCGTCCTCGCCGAGCCGGGAGATCTCATCCCCATCGAGCTGGATCAGGCCCGTGGTGGGCGTATCCAGGCCCGCCAGCAGGCCTAGCAGAGTCGATTTACCGGAACCGGATGCGCCCATGATGGCGACGAATTCGCCGCGCTCGATGGTGAGATCGATCCCGCGCAGAATGTCGACTCGGTGGGTGCCGGGGTCGATGGACTTGGTGATGGCCTGCAAGGCCAGAATCGGCGTGTTCATTCAGTGTGGCTCTGATCTTTATGATGGCAGCAGAAGGGCCGGGATACACTGAAGTGTGAAAATGGGCATGAATCGACGGAGCTTCCTGCTGGGCGCGGCGGCGGGGCTGGTGGGATGCGCAAAGGAAGAGAAGCGGGCGGAGCTTGCTCCGGCGCATAGTCCGGTGGCTGCGCCCGTGCCTGTGGTGGCCGATGACCGTCCGGTGATCGTGGCGTTTGGCGACAGCCTGACCGCCGGGTATGGACTGGACCCCGGACAGAGTTATGCGGACTCTTTGCAGAAAGAGCTGGACCGGCAGGGGTTGCGATTTCGCGTTGTGAATCAGGGCATCAGCGGCGATACCACGGACGGGGGCGTTTCGCGGACCGAGGCGGCGGTGGCTCTGAAGCCTAGGGTGGTGATTCTGGAGCTGGGCGCCAACGACGGGCTGCGCGGGCTGCCGCTGGAGGCGTCGCGGGCGAATCTGGCGGAGATGATCGACGCTTTTCAGAAGGCCGGGGCGAATGTGCTGCTGTGCGGCATGACACTGCCGCGCAACTACGGACCGGACTACATCCACGGGTTTGAGCGGATCTTCAGCGAGCTGGCAAAAGAGAAGAAGACGGCGCTGATGCCGTTTTTCCTGCAGGATGTGGCGACGAATCCAAAGCTGATGCAGCGTGACGCGATGCACCCGACGGCGGAGGGATGCCGCCGGGTGGCGGCGAATGTGCTGCCGTATCTGAAGCCGCTGCTGAAGTAGAGGCCTCGTGAATCAGTACGGCCATGCCGGCTTGCAGAACAATCCACCGTCCACGTAGATGGTTTGCCCGGTGACAAAATCCGCCTTGGGCGACGCCAGAAACGCCACCACGTTTCCGATATCGGCGGGCACGCCAACGCGGCCCAGCGGCGTCAGCTTAGACCATGTTGCGGCATAGTCGGTCCCCGATTCGGCCTTGGTGCGCTCCACTTCCACGGAGCCCGGCGCCACGCAGTTCACGCGGATCTGATACGGCCCCAACTCCACCGCGGCCACTTTGGTGAACTGCTCGATGCCGCCCTTGCTGGCGGTGTAGTCCACCAGATTCGGGAACGCCCACTTGTTGCAGCCCGAGCCGATGTTGACGATCGCGCCGCCACCGGAATCCTTCATCGTGCGCCCCGCCAGTTGCGTGCCGAGAAACGCGCCCTTGAGGTTGGTATCGATCACCTTGTCCCACTCCGCCTCGGTGAGCTCCAGCAGCGGCTTCCAGGTTTGTACGCCGGCGTTGTTCACCATGACGTCCAGGCGGCCGAAGCGCTCCAGCACGGCGGCGAACATCGATTCCACATCGGCCTTCACGCCGACGTTGGCACGGATGGCGAATCCGCCGGCGCCCAAGGCCGCCAGTTCGGCCACGGTGGCCTCGGCGCCGGCCAGATCACTGTTGTAGTTCACCGCCACCTGGCAGCCCTGCCGCCCCAACTCCAGGGCAATGCCCTTGCCCACCCCTTTGCTCGCGCCGGTGACCAGCGCAAAACGCCCGTCCAGTGGTTGCCCGTTTGCCATGAGATCCAGTTTACTTCCCTTTCTTCGCGGCCGGCCCCTCCACGGCCAGATACGGCGCCAGGCCGGGCGCGGCCGGGCCATCGAACGCGGCGCCCTCCACCACCAACGGACGGAGCGCCTCCCGGCCAGGCACGACAACGCTGATCCAGCCCTGTTCCAGCACCGTCACCGGCGCGGCGCGTCCGTTCACCTTGATCCGTTTCGGCGGCGGCGCGGCCTGCCTCAAGTGGAGCAGCAGGGTGGCGCGTGCGACGTCCATGCCTGCCACGACGCCGGTGCGAAAAGTCAGCGTGGCGCGCCCGCCGTGCGCGGACGCGCCAGTACACTCTAAAACGGCTGTTTGCGCCGCCGCCCAAGCGGCCAGCAAAGTCATGATTCCAATGCACCTGCGAACTGTCACTAAAATCAGGTTGCCCCCTCAGACATTTTTATTCACACTTGGAAGTTCGGGAGGCCGTCGAAACAACTTGAATTTGAAATTGCCTGAGCCGCTAGCAGTGCGCGAACCCTCGGACCGTTGGACCGTCGCCAACGCCAAGGAGCTATACGACGTGGACCGTTGGGGCAAAGGCTACTTCTCCATCAGCGAAAAGGGGCACATCCTCGTGCACCCCACGGCCGACCCGGCGCGTTTCGTCGACATCAAAAAGCTGATTGACACTCTGGTGCTGCGCGGCATCGATCCGCCCATCCTCCTACGCTTCCCTGAGATTCTCGGCCATCAGCTCGAAGAGATGAAGAACGTCTTTGCCAACGCCATCTCTGAACACAACTACCAGGGAAAATACCGCTGTGTCTACCCCATCAAGGTGAACCAGCAGCGGCAGGTGGTGGAGGAGATCTATCGCTACGGGCGGCAGTATGGGTTTGGCCTGGAGGCGGGCTCCAAGCCGGAGCTGCTGGCCGTACTCGCCATCGCCGACAACGCCACACCCATTGTCTGCAACGGGTTCAAGGACGACGAGTACATCGAGATGTGCATGCTGGGCCGCAAGATCGGCCGCGACATCACGCCGATTGTGGAGAAGTTCACTGAGCTGGAGTTGATCCTGAGGCACTCCGCCGCCATCGGCGTGCGGCCCTCCATCGGTATCCGGGTCAAGCTGGCCAGCCGCGGCGCCGGCCGCTGGAAGAGCTCCGGCGGCTATCGTTCCAAGTTTGGCCTGACTGTGACCGAAGCCGTGCGCGCGCTGGAGATGCTGAAGGCCGCCGGCATGGAGGATTGCCTCAAGCTGCTGCATTTCCACCTGGGCAGCCAGATCACCAACATCCGCCACATCAAGGCCGCCGTCATTGAGGCCGCCCGCGTGTATGTCGATCTCAAGAAGCAGGGCGCGGGCCTGGAGTTCCTCGATGTCGGCGGCGGGCTCGGGATTGATTACGACGGCTCGCAGACCGATTTCGAATCCAGCGTCAACTACACGCTGCAGGAGTATGCGAACGACGTCGTCTATCACGTGCAGAACGTCTGCGACGAGGCCGAGGTGCAGCATCCCACGATCCTGACGGAGAGCGGCCGCGCTATCGCTGCCTATCACAGCGTCCTCGTCTTCAACGTTCTGGGCGTCAGCGGATTTGGGGAAGAGGAGGTGCCCGTCGAATTGCCGGAGGATTGCGAGCAGCCGCTCATCGACCTGATGGAGACCTTCCGCACGCTCAGCGTCAAAAACATGCTGGAAGGCTTCCACGATGCGCAGCAGGCGCTGGATTCCGCCCTCAACCTCTTCAGCCTGGGCTATCTGCCGCTGAAGCAGCGCTGCCTGGCCGAGAATCTCTACTGGCTCACCTGCCGCCGCGTGCTCACCATGGCGAAGGGGATCGATGTGTTCCCGGAGGAACTGGAAGGGCTGGAGAGCATGCTCTCCGATACCTACTTCTGCAACTTCTCGCTCTTTCAGAGCATGCCCGATAGCTGGGCAGTGAAGCAGTTGTTCCCCATCATGCCCATCCACCGTCTGGAGCAGCAGCCCACGCGCAACGCCGTGCTGGGCGACATCTCCTGCGATAGCGACGGCAAGGTGGATCAGTTCATCGATCGGCGCGACGTCAAGAAGACTCTCCCGCTGCATCCGTTCAACGGCGAGGCTTACTACCTGGCGACGTTCCTGGTGGGCGCCTATCAGGAGATCCTGGGTGACCTGCACAATCTGCTGGGTGACACCCATGCCGTGCACGTCCGCGTCAATGATCAGAATAGGGCGATTCTGGAAGCGGTGATCAAGGGCGACACCGTGAAGGAAGTGCTGGATTACGTCCAGTTCAGCGCCGGGCATCTGTTGGAGCAGTTCCGCCTGGATGTGGAGGCCGCCGTGCTCGCCGGCAAGATCGGGTACGAGGAATCAGGACGCCTGCTCAAGTTCTACGAGGAAGGGCTCTACGGCTACACCTACCTGGAAGAGGCTCACAAAGCATAAAAAGGGGACGGGCCTTTCGACCCGTCCCTTGTTTCGAACCAGTTTGGGGAGGAGGACTACTCCTTCGCCTCTTTGATCTTCCTGTTGAACATCACGTTGCCGCCGCCCTCTTCTACCTTGTAGTCCGCCGGCACTTCGAACAGGTTGCGCGGCTGATCGGCCTGGACGATCTTGGTCAGCCGGTAGTTGGTTTCTCCAAACCGCGGATCGGTGTGCTTGCGCAGCACGTCCAGCCCCAGTTTGGCCGAGACCCAGCGCTCCGTCACGCTCACCAGCGGCCGCTCGTTGCCCATCGCGCCGGCAGGAATGGTGGCTGTTACCCGCGTGCCCTCGCACTCGACGCCCTCGATGGTCTGTTTGCCGAGCGACTCCCTTTTCACGTCAGGAGCGGTGGCGCCGTCTTCCATGATGTTGAGATGGACACCCTCTCGCATCACCGCCGGACCGGCGATCATCACGTCGTGGTTGACCGTCGCCGTGGACGTTGCGCTGGAGCCAACCGGCCCGGTGTGCCGCATCTCCACTCGTACTTCCCTCTGCCCGCCTGATTTGTGCGTCATCGCGATCTTGGGCATCGACATCTTTGTGGCTGTCTTGCGGTTGTTGTCCAGCATGAAGTGCTCGCCGCTCACCGGATCGTTAATCGAGGTGATGGAGGGCGCCTTGCCATCCGGCACCAGCGGGCCCAGCGTGTTGAAGTTGTTCTCCATACGCGTGCGGCCCTCGGCATCGCGGTACATCCTGCTGCTGTGCTTTTCGACGATGCGGTTGCCGTCCGACAGCGTCTGGATGGTCTCGTTCGTCGCCTCCGCGGCGTAGGGAGCCCCCTTCACCGGACCCGCGTCGAACTGCATGAAGCGGACGGTTTGAGCCGGCGAACTCGCGACTCCCCCGGCGTTGTCGCTCATCACCACAAAGCGCTGCTCGACGACCTTCTTCTCCTGCGCCGTCGCGGTCAAGCCGAGAACGGCCAAGCCAACGACAATCGGTTTCATGTTCATTGTGAATTACTCTCCTTTTACGATCTGTGTAGTACGAACGAGTCGGATGGCCCGCGCCAAGCCATCATCACCCAGAAAAACCTCAGCCTTCATCGGTCCGGTACTTGCCAAGCCAAACAGCCGGGCGGTTTCCGGGCCAACATCCATATAAACCATGTGACCCTGTCGAGCCTCTGGAATTCCGGGGTGGATGTACCACGGAGTCAATGGGCTCAACTGGTTAGCGGGTCGAGGTGCGGTGTAGGTGGCAGGCCGCGTGGCCCGCACCGGAACAGCCGCCGGTGCCTGCGCCATGACAGGAGGGACCGCGGCCGGCGCTTCCACTACTTGCGTCGGAGTGTCTGTGTTAGCTGGTGCCAGAGGTGCGCCCGGCTTGGGCATGCCCAGCCAAACGCCCATCGCCAATGCCGCTACCGCCACCGCAGGCCACCACTTCAGCGCCAGCGTCTTTCGCTGTCGGCGTCGCATCTCGTTCAACAGATTGGACTTCACTCGCGGAGCGGCCTGCGCGCCGCCCGTCTCCATCGATAACGCCCGCAAAGCGTTCCGAAGATTTTCGTTTCCGTCGCTCATGCCCGGCACCTCTCTTCGCTCAGCTTTTCCACCAGAATGGCCCGCGCCCGATGCAGCCTGGAGCGCACCGTGCCCACAGCCACGCCCAACATCTCCGCCACCTCCGCGTAGCTCAGCTCTTCCATCTCGCAGAGCACTACCGCCTCCCGGTAGTGTGCCGGAAGGCTGGCTAGCGCTAAGCGGACGCGCTCCACCTGCTCGGCCTGCTCCAGACCGTCGAGCGGATTGGCGTCCGTCGCAGGAGCGTCGTCTTCCAGTTCGTCCATCGTCGGCGAGCCCAGCTGCCGGAATAGCAGATGTCTCGCCATTCCATACAGATAGCTCGAAAGCGCGCCGGCCTGCGGATCGAAGCCCCGGGCTCCGCGGATCACAGCCAAGAAGACCTCTTGCACGACATCATCGGCGATCTCCGGCGATCCCGACATCCGTAGTGCGTATCGGTAAACCCGTGCCTGGTGCCGCTCGTACAGCAACTCAAACGCTGCTGCCTCGCCGGCCTGCACCCGGCGCAACAGAGCGTGTTCATTCAAGCTGGCGATGGTTCCCTGCAACTGGTCTCCGATTGTAATTGACGCGCGACCCCGAAAAGGTTCCAAAATATTGCCGTCGACAAGATGTTGTATTAATGCTACTTCGTCGGCCGAATGCCGGCCGGCATGAAGAGGGCAGATCCACAACGCTCGGTCCTCGGCCGCGGGCCTCAGGCCTGCACGGGCTGGGCATCAACTATCAAACGTCGGCTACATCGAGCGGGGAGTACAATCCCAGCCTCGACCTCGCTTCGCATCGCGAGCCTGCGAGATGGTGTTCGGAAGCCGGCGAGCGAAGACCTGACCGGGGCGTTGCGGTTGCTTGGGCCTGGGCTGGCTGGGCCTGCGGCAGCCTTTCGGTGCTCTCTGGGGTGGCCTCGCTCCGATGAACGAGGCGCCTGTCGATGAGCGCCAATGGCGTTGCGGGCCGAAGCCTGCGCCTACCGGGTTCTCGCCTGCTGCGGGATTCGGTGGCGGTGCGCCAGCGGCTTGCTCGGACAGAACCGCTTGGTGGCTGGTGCTGTTGTCGGCCTCGGCGTTCTCGCCTGGCGCGAACCTGATACCCCATCGGACGAAGCATGAACCTGGACCGCAACGCCCGCCTGAAGGTTGTCCTCATCGACACCCGCAATCCGCTGAACATCGGCGCCTCGGCCCGTGCCATGAGCAACTTCGGGTTTTTTGACCTGCGGCTGGTACATCCCTATGATGTCGCCTTCCGTGAGGCGGTGAGCGCGGTGGGCGCCAGCGAGCTTCTGCGCAACGCCCCGGTTTATACCACCGTGGCAGAGGCCGTGGCCGATTGCTCCCTCGTGGTTGGCGCCACGGGTTTGGGCCACCGCCAGCTCCAGCACCCGCTGCATCGCCTGGAGAAGGCCGGCCGGCTGCTGCGCCGCCACATGGAATCCGCCAACGTGGCACTGCTGTTCGGCAGCGAGAAGTTTGGCCTGGCCAACAACGATGTCAGCCACTGCCACTGGCTGCTGCACATTCCCACACGCCCGGCGCACGATTCCATGAATCTTGCCCAGGCGGTGGCGGTCTGCCTCTATGAGCTGATCCGGCAGCCCTCCACAGCGCGCCACTGGCCGGAAGCGGCGGAGCTCGCGCCCGGGGAAGAGGTGGAGCGCTTCACAGTCCTGCTGGAGGAGTTGCTGCAGCACTCCGGCTATACCGATTACGGCCAGGCGAAGAATGGCGAGGATAAGACCCACCGCCTGGTGCGCCGGCTCCAGATGCGCTCACGCGACGCGGCAGTCTGGACGGGCATGCTGCGCCAGATTCTGTGGAAACTGAAGCATCCCTGATGCGAATGGTATCCTGGCAAGTGCAATGACCAAGGTGGAAGCACGGTACGAGTTCACGGCGCCCTTCTCCGATAGCTGGCTGGCGGCTATTGAGGCGCTTCATGGCGTCTACGGGATGCAGGCAGTGAAACTGACCCCGAAGATGGACGGCTTGATCATCCTCTACGATGCTTCCCGGCTCAAGTTGACAGATGTGGAGAACCGGCTGCAGCGCTGCGGCCTGCCGGTGCGCTTCGTCGCGGACTAGGCCGCCCTCACCTCGTTGGTGCATCGGCCCGTCGCCTCAAACTCGCTGATGTTGCCGAGCGTCGTCTGAGCGATCGCAAACAGAGCCTGCTCGGTGAAGAAGCCCTGATGACCCGTCACCAGCACGTTTGGAAAACTCAGCAGCCGCATGAAAACGTCGTCCTGAATCACAGTGCCGGAGAGGTCTTCGAAAAAGAGGTCCTCCTCTTCCTCGTACACGTCGAGCCCCAACGCGCCGATCTGTCCGGTTTTCAGCCCGGCGATGACCGCCGGCGTATCGATGAGGCCGCCGCGCGACGTGTTGATGAGCATCACGCCATGCTTCATCCGAGCCACGGAGGCAGCGTTGATCAGGTGGTGTGTGGCCTTCATCAGCGGGCAATGCAGGCTGATGAGATCTGACTCCGCCAGCAGAGCGTTCAGTTCCACGAACGCCACCGGGAGCGCCTGGGCATCCGGCCCCGCCTTGGGGTCGTAGGCCAGGACGCGGCAGCCGAAGCCGAGCAGGAGCCGCGCCGCGATCTGGCCGATGCGGCCCATTCCGATGACGCCCGCTGTCCGGCCGTGCAGGTCAAAACCGAGCAGTCCGTCCAGGGAGAAGTTCCCCTCGCGGACCCGGTTATAGGCCTTGTGGGTCTTGCGGTTCAGCGTCAGGATGAGAGCCATCGCATGCTCCGCTACGGCGTGCGGGGAGTATGCGGGTACGCGGACTACGTGAATGCCAAGGCGTGCGGCGGCCGCGAGATCGACGTTGTTGTACCCGGCAGAACGCAGCGCCAACAGCTTCGTGCCGCCGGCCGCCAGGGTCTCCAGCACTCCGGCCGAGGCCTCGTCGTTCACAAAGCAACAGACGCAATCGAAGCCGGCCGCCAAGGAAGCGGTCTCCGGCGAGAGTCTGGGTTCCAGCCAGACCAGGTCGTGCCTGGCATTGGCCTTTTCGAAGAATGAACGCTCGTATCGCCGGGAGCTGAAGATGGCGATCCGCATAGGGCGGACCTAATCCTTGATCTTCTTGCCACCCTTGCTGATGGCGTCGCCGGTCTTCTCCAGTCCGGTGCCAATGCTCTTGCCTACCGCCTTGGTGCCGGAGACGATTCCGTGGCCGGTGGCCTTAGCGGCGTCTGTCGTCGCGTCGGCGGTCTTGTTGTAAGCCTTTTTGGTGCCGCTCGCCGTGGCCTTAGCCGCATCGCTGGTGGCGTCAGCCGTCTTGTTGTAGACCTTCTTGGTACCGTCGGCTGTGGCCTTGGCAGCATCGGAGGTGGCGTCGGCGGTCTTGTTGTAAGCCTTCTTGGTGCCGCTCGCCGTGGCCTTAGCCGCATCGCTGGTGGCGTCAGCCGTCTTGTTGTAGACCTTCTTGGTACCGTCGGCGGTGGCCTTGGCTGCATCGGAGGTGGCGTCGGCGGTCTTGTTGTAAGCCTTCTTGGTGCCGCTCGCTGTCGCCTTGGCTGCATCCTTGGTGGCGTCGGCCGTCGCACCGGCAACCTTCTTCGTTCCATCCACGGTGGCCTTGCCGGCCTTCTCCGTCGCCTGGGCTCCCTTGACGAGAACTCCGCCCTCACTCTTACCTGTTTGCCCCAGTGCGGCCGGAGCCAAAAGGATCACAGCCGAAACAACAGTACCGAGAAATGTCATGTCCTCATGATGTTAGAAACGGGCCGGGGATTCAAGTCAAACTTCAGCCGCTTTGACGACGCCCCCCTTCATGCGCTATCCTGAGCCTGTATAACTTTGGGCAAAGGTCTGTAAGAACACTCAATGGCGAATCATGTCACCTCACTGAAGCGTGTGCGCATCACCGAGCGCCGCACCACAGTCAATAGAATGCGGAAGAGCCGCTTGCGCCACGCGATCCGCGCCATGCGCCGCGCTGTCGAAAAGAAGGACGTCGCCGCTGCGACCGCTCTGCTCCCCTCCACGTTTTCCCTCATCGACCGGGCCGCCAAATGGGGCATCATCAAGGACAACACAGCAGACCGCTACAAGTCCCGCCTCCACAAGCGCCTGAAGGCGCTGTCAGCCGCCCCGGCAACAGTTTAACCGCAAGCACACTGAAAACTTAGGTTTTCACAGGCTGCCCACCTAGGTGGGCAGCCTTTTCTTTGTTGTCAGCTCCGGTTAGGACGTCAGCCGGAAGACAAAGTCCTCCATCACGATACGGTCGTCCACCCGCGCGCTCTTCAAGTCCCGGTCCGCGCGGAAGACCAACTGGATGCCCTGCTCCAGCTTCTCCTGGGGAAAGCGGGAACTGGCAGTGTAGATCTGCTCCGCCCTTGCGCGCCACATGGGCACGCCCTGGCGCTGGAAGTAGTTCTGGACATCCTGCGACGATCGCAAGCCCTGTTCCCGCGCCGAGAGAGCCAGGCGAAAGATGCCGCCCAGGAACGTCAACGCCAGCGGCAGATACTCGCCATCGCGGATCAGTGTATCCAACTGTTGCAGAGACTCCGTCCGGTTGCGCCGCGCCAGCGCATTCACCAGATTAAAGATCGTGGTCTCCTGCCCGTTCGGCACCAGCGCGACAATCTCGGCCGCAGTCACCTGGCCGCCGTTGGGCCCCAGATAGAGCGCCAGCTTTTCAATCTCCGTGGCCAGCCGCGACGCATCACAAGCCGTGGCCTCCACCAGCGCGTCGAGCTCGGCGGACCCAATCCGCAGGCCGCGCTCGGCCGCCTGGCTTTGCGCGAAGCTCATGGCGTCCGGTTTGGTGAGTTTGGTGAACTCGACCACGGTGGGAATGGCCGCGTAGAACTTTCGCAGCCTGTCCATCTTGGCCTTGTCCTCGCCTTCGAAATCCCAACGATGGGTATCGAAGACCAGCACGGTGCCTGGGGTAGGATCCTTGCAGTAGGCCGCCAGCGAATCGGCGCCGCCTGGCTTGGCGGTAGCCGAATCCTCTTCCTCCTCCGCCGCGGCGGCGGCCCGCCCGCGCGGCAACGCCAGCTCGGCGCTGGAGACCCAGATCAGGCGGCTGCCGGCGAAGAGAGACATGGAGCGCGCGTCGTCGATCACGTCATTCAGCGTCAGCGAGTCCAGGTCGTGCCGGACGTAGCCCTCTTCCCGCTCGTCCACGGGGAGCGCCTTTTCGATCAGCGCCTGACGGCAGGGTCCGCGCCGGTAAGTCTCCGGCCCAACAAACAGGTAGACGCCCTCCGGGCGCTGTTTCTGGAGCCCGCGTAGCAGTTGATCCGGCGTCATCGTTAGAACGCCTCCAGGATAGAGCTCACTACCTGGCGCGCCGTCTCCTCGCTCAGACGCGCCAGAGCCGCCGTGCTCTCGTCGAAGTACTGTTCCTGGGACGTCGCTACCTCATAGCGCTGGCGAACCTCCAGGCCCTGCCGTTGATAAAGCACCTTTCCGGAACTCCGCTCCACCAGCTTGATGTTGAGATAGACCATCACCTGGACACCCGCCGCGCGGCTCGTTTTAGGATCCAGAATCGTCGGGGAAGCCAGCACGTTGGACACAAACCCCACCAGGATCGCATCCGACTCATCCGGGTTCGCCACAATGCGATACCGCGTCCGCGAGATGAATTCGCGCGCGATGGCGGAAGGAAGCATCTCCGAGAGCTTGTAGCGCGCGGTGACGTTGCCGAACGCGGGAATGGCGATGGTGCGGATGGAGGCCGGCAGCAACTCGGCCTTGCCGCCGACGTGATAACCGCAGCCGCAGAACGCGAGGGCCGCCAGCAGCACCAGGCTCAGCCCGAATCTCATTTCACCTTTTTCCTTGTGAGCAGCGCCGCAGTCAGCAGCGCGTTGTCCGCCCGGGTCCGCAGATTGTCGGATGCCACCCACAGCCACAGGCCGCGAGGGTTGCCGCGGTCCTCACCGATGTTGCTGACAATCATCCCGCTATGGCCGGCCACGCCGACGTTGGAGGCTGGCTCCGTTCCGCCGGTGCGCACGTCGGCCCCGGCCTCGGCCAGTGCCTTTTCGACATCCGCCACCGCCGGACGCTTCGCAAACTCCACCCACACGTTCTGGCAGTGCCCGTGAAAGACCGGCGCGTGCACCAGGCGTATCGAGGGCAGCGCGAGCTTGCGCGGGCCCAGCAGGGTAGCCAGATGTTTCTCGATCCGGGTTTCAGCGGCCGCCAGCGAGTGCGTGGAATCCTCGCCGTACGAGGGTGACATGGTGAAACTCACCTGCGTATCGAAGACTTCCTTGGGCATCGGCTGGAAGTTGAAGAGGCTCACTGCCTGCTTGTGCAGCTCGTCGATTCCTTCTTTGCCATGCTCGCTGACGGGCTCCAGGATGGTGGCCACGCAGCGCTCGACCGGTGCAATGGCCTGCAACCATACCAACAGCCGCGCCAGAGTGGCCGCGGCCGGATGCACAATGCTATGGATGGTGCCGGCGTCGGACGCCACCTTGGCGTCCTCCAGCATCGGCGCCCGCAGCCGCGCCGCCGGATCCTCTTCAAAATCACAGAAGAGATCCACAAACGCCGGCCGGATCTTCAGCTTCTTGGCCAGCTGAAACGCCAGCTTGTTCGCCTTCAGGTTGCCGCCCAGCAGGATCACGTCGGCGCCATCCACCATGGCCTCGTCCAGCGGCGAGATCACCAGCAGCTCATCCTCGTCGCGGGTGATCACCTTCTCATCGGATTTCGTGCTCGCCACCTGTAGCGACACAGGCAGCTTGCGCTCGGAAATCAGATCCCGAATCTCAATACCGAGCAGCGTCTCGCCGCCCAGCAGTACCCATTTCGCGTTTTTCATTGGTCTCCGTAATCAGTTTGCGCGCGGCTCCGGCGGAGGCGCGGAAGACGAGCCCAGCCGGCGTATCAGGCCGGCGATCCGCACCACGATGCCGCTGCCGATGTAGAGCACCGAGATCACCAGCAACAGCGGCTTGGAGAAGTTCCAGATCAGATAGAGGAACGCCGCCAGCACGATGAGGCTGCGCGGGCTGCGCGGGCTTACCAGGTTGAAGTCCTTAAAGCTGCGATAGCGCCACGTGCTGACCATCAGGTACGAGAGCAGCGCCAGCAACGCGGTCCATGCGGCGATGAACATCCAGTTGCGCAGCGGTACGCCGTCCAGGAAATAGATGACGGCCGCCACCATGCCGGCCGCCGCCGGGATGGGCGTCCCGACGAAGTACTTGCGATCCTTGCGTCCTGGATTGCTCGGCTTGGGATCCACCGTGATGTTGAACCGCGCCAGCCGCATCGCCCCGCAGCACACGAACATGAACAGCACGAAGTAGCCGGATTGCATCGTATACTTGCGAATCTCGGGCGGCGTGGAGGGATCCAGGAACTGGTAGCCCCAGACGAAGGCGAGCACCGCCGGCGCGATGCCGAAACTGATGACGTCCGCCAGAGAATCCAACTCCCGGCCGAACTCGCTGGTGGTGTTGGTGAGCCGGGCTATGCGCCCGTCCAGACCGTCGAAGAATACGGAGAGTCCAATCACGACGGCCGCGAAGTCAAAGTGCGGATTGGGTCCGTAGTTTCCGCTCTGCACCCAAAGCGCGCCTTCCACGGCTTTGAGGATCGCCAGGTAGCCCATGAACAAGTTGCCGGCCGTAAACAAGGTCGGCAGCGCGTAGGCAGCACGGCGCGGACGCCGGTCCGGCGAGTTTGGATCGATCAATCGCTCCCGTAAATTCAATCGCGGCGTCATTGGCCCTTCCTTCGCGCCAGGATACTGGAGCCAGCTGAGACCCTCTGGCCTTCCTGCACTTCCAACTGCCATTCCGGCCCGAACGTGATGTCCACGCGAGAGCCGAACTTGATCAGGCCGATGCGCTCCCCGGCCGTCACATAGTCGCCCGGCTTCTTGTAGCAGACGATACGCCGCGCGATCAGTCCCGCAATCTGCGAGAACTGCACCACGGTCCCGTGGCCATCGACGGTCAGCGTATTCATCTCATTGTCGAGCGACGCCTCGTCCTTGCTCGCCACCAGGAACTTACCGGGCTTGTACGTCACGTCCACAATTTTGCCCGCAATGGGCGAGCGATTCACATGGACGTCGAAGACGTTGAGGAAGATGCTGACACGTGTCGATTCCGGCTTCCTCTTGATGAGGATCACCTTTCCGTCGGCCGGCGAGACCGCCACGGGGCCGGTGGGCACGGCGCGATCCGGATCGCGGAAAAACCAGAGGCAGAACAACGCCAGGATGTAGAACGGAATACCCGCCCAGCCGCGGGTGAAGTAGCCGAGCAGGGCGCCGGCCCCGGTCAGGAACAGTGCGTAGTAGAGACCAGTGATAACCATGGGGATTACTTCAGACCCTCTTATTGTCCCAAATGGTGAACAAGCAGGGCGAGCAATGCCGCGCGATCGGCCAACCGCTCCGCCACAACGCTTTCATTCACTGCATGCGCGCCTTCTCCAACAGCGCCCAAACCGTCCAGTGTGGGGATACCCAAGCCCGCCGTAAAGTTGCCATCTGAGCCGCCGCCGACGGCGCACTCTTCGAGTTGCAGGCCCAGGTGCTCGGCCGCCAGGCGCTGGGCCGCGACGTACAATGCCGCCACGCCTTTCGTGCGCTCCATGGGCGGCCGGTTGAGCCCGCCGGTGACCTCCACCTTGCACCGCTTATCGACAGCCCGCAGGGCGAGAAACTTGCGGTGGAGCGGCGCGTAGTCCTTGATCCGCGCGATCCGCATATCCACCTCCACCTGCGCCTCGGCCGCGATCACGTTGGTCCGCGTGCCGCCGGAGATGACACCCGGATTCACGGTCAGCCCCTTGCTGAGATCGGTAAAGGTGGCGATCTTCTCGATCTGCCTCGCCAGTTCCACGATGGCGCTGGCGCCCGCCTGGAAGTCCAAGCCAGCGTGGGCGGACTTGCCGGTCACCTTCACGACGTAGTCACCCACGCCCTTGCGCGCCGTCTTCACCTTGCCGTTCGGGCCGGCAGCCGGCTCCGGAATGAGCACGGCGCTGCTATCCTTGGCGAGCTTCTCCGTCAGCGCGCGCGAGCCCTCGCTGCCCACCTCTTCATCGGAGACGATCCACAGGGCCACCTCGCGGGCCACCGGCAGATCCAGTGCCTGGAGGGTCTTCATCGCCGAGATGAAGAGCACGAGGCCTGCCTTCATGTCGAAGACACCCGGACCCCACAGACGCCCCTCCGCCTCGCGCCACGGCATCGTCTTCAGAGTGCCCACGGGCCATACCGTATCCGAGTGGCCCACGCCCAGCACCCGCCCCGGTTTCTTGCGCCGCGGCCCGGCAGTCTGGAACGTGAGGAGAAGGTTCCGGCCAAAGCGGCCGCCCGGGTATGTCTTCACCTTCGCGATGCCGTCCACGTTCGCTGCCAGCAGGTCCACGCAACGGTTCACGGCCGCGGCGTCGTCGCTGGGCGACTCGCACTCCACCAGATCTTTGAGGAATGCTGTGATCGAACTCTGTTGCGCCACCAGTTGCGGCAGGATCCGCGCAACGGAATCGGAGCGCGAGGGGGGCAGGGAGGGCGGAGTGTCCATCGTCTGTTAGAATAGCGTTTTCCGATGGTAGTCCTAGAAAACATCGACATTCGCGACATCCTGCCGCACCGCTACCCCATGCTGCTGGTCGACCGCATCGTGGAAATGGGCCCCGATTTCATCGTCGGCATCAAGAACGTGACGGCCAACGAGCCCTTCTTCATGGGCCATTTCCCGGACTTCCCCGTGATGCCCGGCGTACTCATCGTGGAGGCCATGGCGCAGTGCGGCGGCATCCTGGTGCTCAAAGATCTGCCCGATCGCCACAACAAGCTCGTCCTCTTCGCCTCTATTGAGGAGGCCAAGTTCCGCAAGCCCGTCCTGCCCGGCGACATCCTGCGCATGGATCTCAAAGTACTGAAGCGCAAGGCCACTGTCGTCAAGATGCAGGGCACGGCCACGGTGGACGGCCAGGTGGTGGCCGAGGGCATCGTGATGTGCAAAGTCGCCGATAAGCCCACGCGGCAGAGCGCGCCACAGGGCTAGACCACAATGGCCATTCACCCGACCGCGATCATCGATCCCGCGGCTCGGATTCATCCCGAGGCCGAGATCGGTCCCTTTTGCGTCATCGGCGCCGAGGTAGAGATCGGCGCCCGCACGCGTCTCATGGGCCAAATCTTCGTGGAAGGCCCCACCTGGATCGGCGAGGACAACATCTTCTACCCCTTCGCCTCCATCGGCGTGGCCTCGCAGGATCTGAAGTACCACGGCGAGCGCACCGAAACGCGCATCGGATCCCGCAATAAGGTGCGCGAATTCGTCACCATCCACCGCGGCACCGAGGGCGGCGGCTCGCTGACGGTGATCGGGGACGACAATCTGTTGATGGCGTATGCGCATATCGCGCACGATGCGAACATCGGCAGCCACTGCATCCTGGGCAACGCGGTGACGCTGGCCGGCCACGTCACCATTGGTGATTGGGCGATTGTGGAAGCCTTCTCCGGAGTCCACCAGTTTTGCCGCATCGGCCAGCACGCCTTTGTGGGTGGCTACAGCGTGCTGACCCGCGATGTGCTGCCTTACTCCCAGACTGTCACCCCGCGCGAATCCCGCGTTTTTGGCGCCAACAAGGTGGGGCTGAAGCGCCGCGGCTTTGAGCCGGAGACTATCGACGGCCTGCACAAGTCGTTCCGCCTGCTGGGCAGCGACACCCTGAACACCACCCAGGCGATCGAGCAGATCAACAGCGAGGTGCCGCCGTCGCCGCAAGTGGACGAGCTGATCGAGTTTATCCGCTCGGCTCAGCGTGGATTCATCAAGTGAAGTACGGCCTGATCGCCGGCAGCGGCCGGTTTCCTATCCTGGCTTTGGAGACGGCGCGCGCGCTTGGTCACGAAGTGGTGGTGATCGCCATCAAGGAGAACGCGCCGCCGGAGGTGGAGCAACTGGGCACGTCCTGCCACTGGATCACGATCGCCGAATTGGGCAAGCTGATCGACATCCTCCACAAAGAGCAGGTGACCGAGGTGGTGATGGCGGGCCAGGTGAAGCACACTTCGCTCTTCAGCACGTTGAAGCCGGACTGGCGCCTTTTCAAGCTACTGCTCTCGCTGCCCTCGCGCAATACCGACGCTCTCATCGGCGGCGTGCAGGCCGAGCTGGCCAAGGAGGGCATCCGCCTGGCCGATTCCACGCTGCTGCTGAAACCGTTGCTGGCCGCCGAGGGCGTGCTCACGCGCCGCAAGCCTGATGAAGACGAGGGCAAGGACATCGCCTACGGACGCCGCGTGGCCGGCGCCCTGGCCGGCTTTGACATCGGCCAGAGCGTGGCCATCAGCGAGCGCGCCTGCGTGGCCGTGGAGGCCATGGAGGGTACCGACGCCATGCTGCGCCGCGCCGCCTCGCTGGTGAACGGGCGCGCCTTGCGCCTGGTGAAAGTATCCAACCGCCGCAAGCACCTGCTCTTTGACGTGCCGGTGGCCGGGCCCGGGACGATCCGGACCATGGCGGAGACCGGCGCCACCGCGCTCGCCATCGACGCCGGCCGCACGCTGCTGCTGGATCGCGACGAGATGCTCGATCTGGCTGAGCGGCACAAAATCGCAATCGTCGGCCACCCGCCGGCAGAGGCAGAAGAAGTATGAGTGATGCAAAAGTCCGCGTGGCGGTAGCCGGCGCCGGCATGTTTGGCCGCAACCATCTGCGCGTGATCCGCGAATCTGGCCTGGCCGAGCTGGCCGGCGTGTACGATCTGGACACCGCCAAGGCGCAGGCCGCCGCCCAGGAGTTCGGTTGCCGGGCCTACGAGAGCCTGGAGGACCTCGCCGGGCATGCCCAGGCCGCCGTGGTCGCCGTGCCCACCGTGGCCCATTGCAGCGTCGCCTGCGCCCTGCTGGAGGCCGGGCTGGACGTGCTGGTGGAGAAGCCCATCGCCGCCACAGTGGCCGAGGCCGGGGCGATGAACACCGCCGCCCGCCAGCACGGCCGGATCCTGCAATGCGGCCACTTGGAGCGCTTCAATCCCGCCGTGCAGGCCGCCATGAAGATGGTGACCATGCCGCTGTTTTTTGAGATCCACCGTCTGAGCATCTTCACGCCG
The DNA here is from genome assembly GCA_016721425.1 of Bryobacterales bacterium. Lineage (GTDB taxonomy): Bacteria > Acidobacteriota > Terriglobia > Bryobacterales > Bryobacteraceae > Paludibaculum. The sequence continues at coordinate 212,914 of JADKID010000011.1, forward strand.
CGCAGCCTGGATGTGGATGTCGTCTCGGACCTGATGATCCACGACCTCGACATCCTGCTCGCCTTCACGGGGCGCATGCCCGAGGAGGTCCGCGCCGCCGGCATCCCCGTACTTTCCTCCCGCGCCGATATCGCCAACGTGCGGCTGGCCTTTTCCGGCGGCTGCATCGCCAACCTCACCGCCTCGCGCGTCTCCACCGAGCGGGTCCGCAAGCTGCGCTTCTTCCAGCCGCGCCAATACATTTCAGTGGATTATGCCAAGCAGGAATGTGTCGCCATCGGGGTGGACGACAAGCGCAACGTGCAGTTTCTACCGCAGATCATCCAGAAGGAAGAGCCGCTGAAGCGCCAGTTCGCCTCGTTTCTCGATTGCATCGCCACACGGAATCTACCGGTGGTGGACGGCGTGGCGGCCGCCAAAGCGCTGGAGCTCGCCAGTATTATCCAGAGCGGCATGGAAGATCACGGCAAGATCGTAGCTTCCGCACTCGCCGCCGCGTCTATCAAACAGTAGAGGCCCACCATCCATTCATGCTTGAGGGATTTCAGCGCTATTGGCACGCCGATCAGGAGGAGCCCCAGTTCCTGCTCGATCTGGCCGGGCCTGAGGCCAGGTCGCGTTACCGGACCCGTGCCCTTGGCGCGGTGGGCTATCACATTGCGCTACTTGTGTTCGCGCTGAACGCGCCTTCCAGCGCCGTACGTTACAGTGACGCCCCGCGGGTGATGGTGGACATTCGCCGGGCGACGCCGTTGATCGCCCCGCGCGACGTGCCGCCTTTCCAGGTGACGCAGAAGGAGCCGCAGCGGAGCAAGCCTGCCGCTGAGGTTGATCTGGCCTCACTGATGCCGAAGCCTGAAATCCGCCAGACGCCGATGACGCCCGCCGGTAAGCCGTTCCAACCGCCCGCTGCGCCGGCCGTTCCGCCCTCTCCGCGCCCCGCGCCGGTGATTGAGGCTCCCCGGATTGAGATGGCGCAGCAGGCAGTACCGGACGTGTCCAACGCGCCGAAACTCCCCAACCTGCCGCCGCCTCCGGAGCAGCCGAAGGCCTCGCCCTTTGAGCGCCCGTCCAGCGGAATGGGTGTTCGCGGTCCCGGGCAGACTGCCGGCGCCGCGCCGAAGCTTAGCGTGGACGACGCTCTGCGCGCTGCCGCGCGAGGCGGCGCTGGCCGAGGCGTGGTGGTGGGCGATGTAGGCGCCGGCGGCGCCGGCGGTATCAGTGAGGGCATTCTGCAATCGGCCTCGCCGCAGAAGACTGCCAGCAGTCTCGAACTGCTCAGCGATCCGCAGGGCGTCGATTTCCGGCCCTACCTCGTACAGGTGCTGGCCTCGGTGAAGCGAAACTGGCAATCGGTCTTTCCGGAGAGCGCCCGCCTGGGCCGCCAGGGCCGCGTGGCCATCCAGTTTTCCATTGATAAGTCCGGGAGCGTGCCCAAGCTGGTGATCGCCAATCCGTCCGGCGCCGAGGCGCTGGATCGAGCCGCCGTCGCCGGCATCAGCATGTCGAATCCCTTCCCGCCGCTGCCGAACGAATTTCGCGGGCGCGAAATCCGGGTCCAGCTTATGTTCTCCTACAACCTGCCAAGATGACACCACTGCGCAAACGATTCCGCTTCGCCCTGGCGATCTACGCCGTGCTCGGCGCCGCCGCCTGGTTTACGCTCGACGGCGATTCCCGCTGGGTTGTGCTGGTGGTGATGGCGGCTCTGGCCGTCAAGTCGTGGGTCGCCCTGCTACGCGACGAGCAGCCCTAGCGCCGGATCCCCCCGCCAATGGGGGCATTGCCTGTACCAGGATGAGAAAACCCTTAGGGAAATTCTCAGTATGAAACTCAGGTATGCCGTCTAGTGGGAATTGCTAAGAAACCCGTTACTATCAGCCGAAGAGTAAAGGTAAGACGCAGATCTACCTCAGTGAGACGACTGAATTTGTTCCGTTATGGAACTGTGTGTTTCAGGTTGATGGGGATGGCAGGCATGCGCAGCAGTAAATCCGTCACAAAGCGAAACAGTTCGCCTGAACGGAGACACTCGCGGCAACTCCCGCTGTTTGATACGGAAACCGCGGCCCTTGGAGAAGGCCTAAAGAATCTGTCACTTGCCGCCGAGAGATCGGCGGACTCCGGCGAAAGCCTGAGCCCAATCCTGATTGGCCCCCCGATTGCCTTAGAAAAGCTGTCGGGACGCAGTATCCAGAACCGGACGAGCCCGACAGCCCCAAAGAAAGCACAGCCCTCCAACAGAGAGGGCGGCGAGGGGCAAATTTTGGCAAAGAAGGCGAAGGATACTCTCATGGCTAGGGCAACGGCTGTTGTATTGGTAAAGGAATCGCCGAAACGGGACATTCGGCTGGAACAGCGTGATCGCGTGGTGATGGAACACCTGCCCCTGGTGAAAGCCATCGCGGTCCGCGTCCACGAGAGTCTGCCGGTCCATGTCGAACTCGACGACCTGGTGCACGCAGGCATTCTGGGCTTGTTTGACGCGGCGACCAAGTATAATCCGGACAAGAAGGTTGTCTTCTCCAGCTACGCCAAGCATCGCATCAAGGGCGCGATTCTTGATTCCTTGCGCCAGCTCGATTGGGCCTCGCGCGATCTGCGCCGTCGCCACAAGCAGGTAGAGCAGATCACTCGCGATCTCTGCACCACGCTCCAACGCCAACCCACCGAAGACGAACTTGCCGCCAAGATGGGCGTCGAGGTTTCCCGCTGGCGCCAGATGGCTCTCGATCTTCGCAATGTCGGCTTGGTTTCCGCCTCCACGCGCTCCCAGGACAACGAGGATCTCCCTGCTCCCGACTTCCCCAGCAAGCCCGAATCCCAGCCGGATTCCATGTGCGCCCGCGAGGAGATGAAGGAAAAGCTCGAGGTCGCCATGGCCATCCTGCCGGACCGTTACAAGAAGGTCGTCGTCCTCTACTACACCAATGAGTTGACGATGAAAGAGATCGGCGGCATGCTCGGGATCAACGAAAGCCGCGTCTCCCAGATCCACAAGTCCGCCCTCGAAAAGATGGCCGTTGTGCTGCAATCAAACGGGATCAGCTCCAGCAGCGCTTTCTAGCTGGAGCCTCGCAGTTAGCGGAACTCCAGCCGGTAAGGCATCACTCGCAGAACGCCGCCCGTCAACCACGGCGCCACGCCTGCCGGCAGTTGCCGCAGCAGGATGGATGCCTCGGACTCCGCGCCCGCGGACGCATCGGCTCCGGAGCGATTGAGCAGTTGCTCCCACAATGACTTGCGCGCTGGGAAGACCACCAGCCGCACCGGCTCATCTTCACTCAGGCTCGCCTGCTTGCGCAGTACCTCCAGGGCCCGGTCCAGCCCGCCCAACTCATCCACCAGGTTTCGCTCTTTGGCCTGGGACCCCAGCCACACTCTGCCCTGCGCCAGCGGGTCAATCTCCGCCGGAGTCTTCCTGCGCCCCGCCGCGACGCGCTGGAGAAAGCCGTCGTAGATGAATTGCAGCGATTCGCGCAGCTTGGCGCGGCCCTCGGGCGTCAGCTTCTGGTAGTCGGAATCGATGTCGGCGAAGCGGCCCCGTTTCAGAATCTCCTTCGACATCCCGATCTTGTCGTACAGGCCCTTCAGGTTCACCTTGCCGTAGATCACGCCGATGGACCCTGTTAGTGTGCCGGGATAGGCGATGATGGGGTCGCCGGTCATCGCGATGTAGTATCCGCCCGACGCGGCGACGTCTCCCATCGAGATCACTAGCGGCTTCTTCTTGGCGAACTTCTTCAATTCCGCCAGAATTTCGTCAGAGGCGATGGCGTCGCCGCCAGGCGAATCCACGCGCAGGATGACGCCGCGGATTCCGGGGTCGGATGCGATCAGATTCAGTTGCCGCGTGATGCCGTGCGGGTTGATGCTGCGGTCCTCGCCAAACACATTGGCCGCGGAGCCGCGCAGAATGTCGCCGGACGCCACCAGGTAGGCAATGTCACGCGCCTTCTTCTGCCGGCCGCCGCTGGTTTGGATGTAGGCGCGGGCCGAGATCGATTGGCCCACCTCCACCTGCGATTTCTTAGCCAGTTTTTCATCGGCGTCGCCTTCATACAGCAATTCGTCGATCAGCCCGTTCTCTTTCGCCTTGGGCGCTAGGAACGGCCCGTCGTCGAGCATGGCGCGCACCTGCTCCGGCTTCATCTTTCTGCCGCGCCCGATGGCGTCGCACAGACGGGGGAACAGGTCGTCCAGAATCGAGTTCAGTGCTTCGCGCGTTTCCGGGGTCATGGACGTGCGGCTGAAGGTGTCGCCGGCGTCTTTGTACTTGCCGACGTGCTCCACTTCCACTTCCACACCGATCTTGTCGAGTGTGCCCTTGAAGTAGCTGGCCTCGATCCGCATACCCTTCATGTCCATCAGGTCTTCGGGCGAGAGGAAGATTCGGTCCGCGCCGGCGGCCACGTAGTATTCGCGCATGCCCGGCGTCGCCAGCCATGCGTACACGGGCTTGCCCGCTTTGCGCACTGCCGCGATGCCCTGCCGGATCTCATCCAACTTGCCCCACCCGGCCGCTAGGCCGCGAGGCTTCAACATCACGCCCTTGATGTTGGGATCGCGCGCCGCGCGCCGCAACGTGCTCCAGACCTCGGCCACGGTGAGCGGCGTGCGGTCTTCCAGGCCCGGAAAAGGCGCTGCCATCGGCGGCGCCTCCGGGAGATCGCCTTCCAGGCGCAACGACAGCCAAGCGACTTTCGGCGCCTCCGGCTCCCGCTTGCTGAAGCGGATGGCGGCGAACATCAGCACCACGCCGGTAACGCCGGCAATGATCAGGCCGGCCAGAATGCCTAGAAGGAATCTCTTCATCTCAACCTATACGCCTTCGAGAATCATATCCACGCGCTTGCTCAGGTCTTTCAGGTAGGCCGCGTCGCCGCCGCTTACTTCCACCGTTGCATCGCCCTTGTAGCCGATCTCGCCCAGCGCCTTGTGAACTTCTTTCCAGTTGATGTCGCCATCGCGAAGATTCACGAAGTCCGCCGTCTGCTTTTTGATCTGCGGATCGCGCTTCCAGGTGAAGTCCTTGAAGTGCACCTTCACAATGCGCGGGCCCAGGATGCGGATCCAATCCTGCGGATATCCGTAGAGCACCATGTTGCCGACGTCAAAGTACGCCTTCACCCACGGGCTCTTGAACTGATCCACGTAGTGAGCCATCTCGATGGGGCTCAGCAGGAACTTGTTCCAAACCTCTTCCACGCCGATGATGATCTTCATCTGCCTGGCCATCGGTTCCAGCTTCTTGATCTGGGCCACCGAGCGATCCCAAGCCTGTTGATAGCCGACCTCGGCATTCACTACTGCCGGCACCAGCAGCACGGTGCTCGCGCCCCATAGCTTCGCGTTCTGAAAGCTGGTCTCCATGCCCTTCATAGACTTGGCGACCACCGCCGGATCGGGGCTGGAAAGCGGAAACTGCCAGTGATCCCGGTTCATCACCGAATGGATCGGCATACCAGTCTTTTCGCTGGCTGCCTTGATTTCCTGGGCAATCTTGAGGTCGTCCTCGGTGCCGCACTCCATCGACTGGAATCCTGATTCCTTCGCGAGCGCGAACCGGTCGGCGATGGAAAGCGATTTGGGCAGCATGCCGAGAAGGATGCCCTTGCGGATCGGCAGCCGGGTACCGGCAGCTTGAGCGGTGGCGTGCGTGGCGCTGAATCCCAATGCCGCCGCCGTGGAAACGAACGATCGTCTGTTCATAAGAAAACTCCGCGCCAGATCCTGCTGGCCTGAAGTCGATTGTATCGCCCTTCGAGCCTCCAGGTACCTGCCGCGGAGTGGAGGAAACCGCAACTAGACCATGTTCGGGATCTTGATGATCTTCTTTTGGATGGCGTACTGCACGAGCTGAGCTTTGTTGTGGATGTCGAGCTTGCGCATGAGGTTGAACTTGTGGGCTTCGACGGTCTTAACGCTGAGATTCAGATCGCAGGCGATCTCCTTGACCGAGTTGCCTTCGGCCAGGAGTTTCAGCACTTCGCGTTCGCGCGTGGTGAGCGTGGCGAAGCGGGGCAGCCGGTTGGCGGATTTGATGCGCGAGCGGAAGTCGTCCACCAATTGCGAGAGCATGCGGGGGCTCAGATAGCTGCCGCCGCGGCAGACGTCGCGGATGGCGAGAGTCAGCTGGGCGGCGGGGCTGTCCTTCAGCACGTAGCCGTTGGCGCCCACCTCCATGCCTTCGACGAGGTAGTCCTCATCGTCGTACATGGTCAGCATCAGGACCTTGGTTTCCGGCCTGTTTTTCTTGATCTGGCGTGTCGCCTCGAAACTGCTGAGGCCGGGCATGCCGATGTCCATCAGGACGAGGTCCGGCCGCATCTCGGCCGCCCGGTCGACGATGTCCCCACCGTTTGCGGCCTCGCCGATGACTTCCATGTCAGTCTCGGCCGAAATCAGCTGCCGAATGCCCTGACGGAACAGGGTGTGATCGTCCGCCAACATGATCCTGATCTTCGCCATAAATCACTCCAGAGCCTATCGGCTGCTCGTTTTCGCTAACTTCTTGGCGCCCTTGCGCAACTTGCTGGGCGGAATCGGATCTTCAGAACCCGAAGGCCCCGCGCGGGGCGCTTCCACCTTAGACACCGGCAACTCAATCTGAATGGACGTTCCATGACGATCCACTCCGATCTGCCCGGCGGACTTGCCGGCCGCCATCTTTGGCGGTCCAGCCTTGCCGGCCGACTCTCCAGTCCTCGCCTTGGGCAGGCTTTTCACCACCAGGGTTCCACCCAAAAGGGCGACCCGTTCCCTAAGGCCCGAGAGACCGAAGCAATCCCGGCGAGAGAAAGCTTCTTGCACCTGGAAGCCAACACCGTTGTCTTCTATGTGCATCCTCAAACACCCATCGGCCGAATCCACGGAAAGGTTTACATTGGTGGCCAGAGAATGCTTAGCTATGTTGTTAAAAACCTCTTGGACCAAACGATAAAGTACTATCTCCACCATCTTCGATAGCTCCAGGCGGCGAGGCAGCCGCAGCCGGACCTCGGCGGCGTGCAGTCTTCGAAATCGCCCGATGAGCTGTCGCAGCGCCGCTGCCAGGCCCATCTGCTCCAGAATCGCCGGGCTGAGCGCGGCAATTAGGCGGCGGATCTCGACGATGGTGTGCTCCGTCATCTGCCGGACCTCAGACAGCCGGGAACACCACGCCCCCGCCGACTCCGGCATCTCCTGCTCCAGCATCTCCATCTGCAGCCTGACGCACAGCAGGGATTGCCCTGCCTCGTCATGCAACTCCCGGCTGATGCGCCGCCGCTCGGATTCCTCCACCTCCACCATGTGCTGCGCCAGGCGCCGCACCTGCTCTTCCCGGCGAGCCAGATTCTCCAGTAGCTTGGCCTTTTCCGCAGCCCTCCAGCAGCGCTCCGCGGCCGCCGAAAGCAACTCCAACTCCCGCGGCAGCCATTCGTACTGGCTGGCAAAGGCAAACTGCAGCACTCCTCTCAGCTGGTCCTCCGAATGCATCGGGATCGACCACACATGGGCGAACTTCAGCCGCCACGGCGGCTCCAGGATCAGGCCGGTGGTCGGGCAACCGCCCTTTACAAGCCTGGGCTTGCCCAATGCAATGCGCACTCTGGGCTGTGCCTCCAGAGCCTGCCGCCCGGGTTGGTGGGGCGGAGTCCACGCCTTGCCGTCTTCGCTCAAAAGAAACAAACGCGCATCGTCGGCGCCCGTGTAGTTTTTCAGTACGGCAAGAAACCGCGGTAGCATCTCCTCCCACGTGCGGGACTCCACCTCTACGCGAAACAGCTCGTAGAAGGCGTGGCTCTCTGCCTCGCGGACCTGGTAGAAGGCGTTGTTCAGCGTCAGGATGACCAGGAAATGGAGCTGGCTGCGCACCCACGCCAGGTTGGCGGCCTCGGACTTGTGCCGGGGATCCACCAACTGCTGCAGGAGCTTCTCGTACTCACTCAAGCCCGCCACCACCGAGGCTGGCGTCAACCCCAGCTTTGCCAGACGCCGACCGCGGTATTGCACCGTTTCCAGGAATAGCGAAAGGGGTTCGCCGGCAACGAGAAGCTGTGCGGCCGCGCCGGGCGTGATGGCGAGCAGTGAATCCCGCTGTTCTCGGTCGTAGCCCAACTCCGTCATCCGCCGCACGAACTTGCGGCTGAGCGACGCCTCATGGGGCGCCACGGCCTCGGCCAGCCAGCGCAGTTGCTCCTGCAGTTGTTGGCTCAGCCCGGCAGCGGCATCGGCGAGTATTCCTGTGGCGTGCTCAGTAGCCTGCACACCCTCTCATCGGTTCTAAGAGTACTCGACTTTAGCCTAAGGTAATCTGCCTGAGTTCGCGAGGAAAAACGGCCGGGACCTGGTCTCCTCCGAGATGTTTGGTATCCCATCTTCAGGCCCCGTCGCGCCGTGACTACAAACCTAGGCTTCTGCACGGGCTGATTCAACCCGGTCTCGTACTGGTACCAGTTGCCTCCCTCCCGCTTGGCAAACCCGCCCCGCCGCGGGGCGCGTATAATGTTAGTGATCGCAAACTTACACTACCTGGCGCGCGTTACAGTTTTTAAGAGAACAAATGCGGGCTGAGCTGCGTCTAATCCTGACAGGAGCTGTGCACTCGTGAAACGCAAGTGGAAATGGATATTGGGCGTGATGGCCCTGCTAGTGGTTGGCGGCGGTATCTTCGCCAGCGTCAAGATGAGCCAGCGCGGCATAGTCGCCGTGCAAACGGGTCGCTCGGTGCGCCAGGACTTGGTGAGCCAGGTGACTGCTTCGGGTGAGATCAAACCCCGGAACTATGTCAACATTGGCGCCAACGTCATGGGCCGGATCGTCGAGCTCAACGTGAAGGAAGGCGATAAGGTCCAGCGGAACCAGACCCTGGCCCGGCTGGAAGCAGTCCAGGCGCAGGCCGACGTCCAGGCGCAGCAGGCTTCGTTGAACTCCTCTCTGGCTGAGGCCTCGGCCTCGGAATCCGGCGTCAAGGCCGTCGACGAGAATATGCGAACTGTACTGGCCGGAGTGGATCGGGCCAAGGCCGACCTCGAGAAGGCCCGTCTCGATTACGACCGCGCCCGCCAGTTGCTGGAAAGCAAGCTGATCCCCCGCCAGGAATTTGACGCCAAGAAGGCCTCTTTCGATTCGCTTGGCGCCAGCCTCCGCGAGGCTGAGGCCCGTGTCGCCCAGATGCGTGCCCAGCGGGAGCAGACGGCCGCCCAGCTTTCCGTTAGCCAGCGCCGCGTCGCTCAGACGCGCGCCACCTTGAGCCGCTTCAGCGACGTGCTGCAGAAGCACAACTCCGTCTCCCCGATCGATGGCATCGTCACCAACCTGCCCGTGCGCGTTGGCGAAACCGTAGTGCCCGGCGTGCAGAACTCCTCCGCCTCGCTGATCATGACGATCGCAGATATGAGCGTCATCACGGCCGAGGTGAAGGTGGACGAGACCGACATCGTGAACGTCAAGCTCGATCAGGGCGCCGACATCACGATCGACGCCATCCCGAACCGCACGTTTAAGGGCCATGTGATCGAGATCGGCAACACTGCCATCCTGCGCTCCAGCGGCCTGGCCGCCAGCCAGAGCGCCGTCTCCAGCCAGGAGGCGAAAGATTTCAAGGTCGTCGTCGCGCTCGACAATCCCCCAACCGAGATCCGCCCGGGCCTCTCCTGCACGGCCAAGATCATCACCGCCACGCGCGAGAAAGCCCTCTCCATTCCGATCCAGGCGCTCACCGTCCGGCAGCGTGGCGATCTGGAGCCCGAGCAAAAGCCGGGTAACGTTCAGGCCGCCGCCAACGCCGATCCTGTTAAGGCCAAAAAAGACAAGGAAGAGCTCCAGGGCGTTTTCGTTGTCAAAGGCGAGAAGGCCGAGTTCCGCGAGGTCAAGACCGGCATCACCGGCGCTACCGACATCGAGGTACTTAGCGGAGTCAAAGACGGCGAAGAGATAATCACCGGCAGCTACAAGATCATCCGCACCCTGCGCAATCAGGCTAAGGTGAAGGTGGACAACAAAGCCCCGGTCAAGACGGAATCCTAGTTGGTAAGGAAGCGCGATCGCAATGGCTACAGCTGAAATTAGCGAGAAACTCGCACGCGGCGAAGAACTCAAGCGGAATAACATCGTCATCCGGACGTACGATCTCTGGAAGACCTACGTCATGGGCGATCAGGAGATCCACGCCGTTTCCGGCGTTGATTGCGAGATCAAGCGCGGCGAGTATGTGGCCATCATGGGACCGTCCGGCTCCGGCAAGTCCACCCTGATGAACCTCATCGGCTGCCTCGACACGCCCAGCAAGGGCGACTACTACATCAACGGCAGTCTGGTCAGCGACATGACGGATGACGAGCTGGCGCGCATCCGCAATAAGGAAATCGGCTTCGTTTTCCAGACCTTCAACCTGCTGCCGCGCGCCACCGCACTGCACAACGTGGAACTGCCTCTGATCTACTCCGGCATCGCCGCCGAAGCGCGCATCGAGCGCGCCAAGCACGCCCTGCGCATTGTCGACCTTGAAAAGCGCATGTACCACAAGCCCAGTGAGCTTTCGGGCGGCCAGCGCCAACGCGTCGCCATCGCCCGTGCCCTGGTCAACGATCCATCCATTCTGCTCGCCGACGAGCCCACCGGCAACCTGGACTCCGCCACCAGCGTGGAAATCATGGGGCTTTTTGAGCGACTCCACTCTCAGGGCAACACCATCGTTCTGGTCACCCACGAGCGCGACATCGCAGAATACGCACACCGCATCATCACCGTCCGCGACGGCAAGGTCTCTCGCGACGAAGTCAACATCCACCACCGCGCGTAATTCACCGATCCCCGCACGTCAGGCAGCTCCACCCCGGGGCTGCCTGCTTCTTAACGGAGCCGTGCCGGCTTGAGAGTCCAGGCCTGGAGCCTGGCGAGTTCCATCAGTCCCTCCGGTGCGAAACCCGCGGGATGGATCACCCAATCGTAGAGCTTGGCGGCGTTCGAGCCGATCCGCTTCTCCTGATCCAGTCGGCCCCGGCGAACCCGCGCCACGGGCGCGCCCGGCTCAACGCCCGCCAGCGTGGCGGCGAAATCCGGAAGGCTTAGGCGTTGGCTGCCGATGGCGACGCTATCGGGCAGGCGGTGCGTTTGCCGCACGAAATCGGCGGCGTCGGCGACGGCGCGCACCCAGGCGGCGCGCGGAATCTCCGCGGCGGCGTAGTTGGAATCCACCCGGCGCAGCGGTCCATCCACATATTGGGCGGGCAAGCCGAGCAGAGTCAGCAGGAGCTCGGCCGCGGAGTGGCCGTCGTGTGCGTCGATGCTCTCGGCGAGGCGCCGGGCGGCGGCCGGTGGGGCGGCGGAATCGCGGGGCTCAAAGAACTGGGGGATGTCGCGGGCGGTGACGATGCGCACGCCGGGGGTTTGGCGGACATGATCAACGAAGGCGAGGAAGAGCCGGTAGGCCTGCTCCGAGGATTCCGCCGTGCGCCTGCGCGGCATGCGCCAGCTAGAGCGTTCCGGGTTGGCGCCATGGCGGAAATTCACGCCGTCCCAGAACTCCGTGGTGACGAACTCCGTGGGGTGATAGTAGGTCTGGGCGACGCCGCCGCCCCGCTGGCGCAAGGCGGCCACGGCCGCGTCAAAACTCCGCTTGGCGGTGTCGAGGCCGGCGGGGTTGTCGAGACCGGTGCGCATGGTATGGGGGCCCAGATTAAAGACGTAGAGCATCCCGCCATACCAGAACGGTTGCTGATCAAAGGCCACGTGCGAGCCATCGTCCATGTAGACGGGCACGCCCCACTGGCGGAGAGTGAGATTGGCCTGAGGCGCCCAGGAGTTCCCAGGCTGGCCATAGCAACTGGGCGTGACGCCAAAGATCCGTTGCAGATCGCGCAGGCCCTGCTCTTCGCGCCGGGCGAATTCGGCCGCGCCGTCCAGCATGCCCATGGGCGCCAGGTACTCCGCCGGGGTGGGATGAATGCTGTGGTAGTTGGAGTGGTAGCCGATGTCGTGGGCGGCCAGCGCGCGGAGCACGTCAGTCCGCTTGCGCTGCTCCAACACGCGGGCTTTTTCGCCGACGATCTTGAAGGTGGCCCGGATGCCACGCTGGGTGAGGTCCTGCGCCAGGCGGAGCGCGGCGTCATCGGAGGCCGGCTCGACGTAGTCCTCGGTGTCGAACCAGAGCAGCCAGTAGACGGGCGGCTCGGCGGCGCGCGTGAGAGTGCCGGCGAGCAAGAGGAATGCAAGTAGTAGTTTCATAGTTCAACCAGCCAACCCAGGGATGCCGCCCATCGTACGGGCAGCCTGCACGGCGCGGAGGATCGCGATGGCGACGGCCTCGCCGGCGGCGACGCCCAGTGAATCCACAGAGGCGGCCAGGGTGCCGCAGGAGAGGGCAATAGCGAGGTCGCCGTCCATCGAGGTATGCACGGGGCTGATGGCGCGCACGAGGCCGTGGTGGGCCATCTGGGCGACTTTGGCGGCCTGCACCTTGTCGAGGCGCCCGTTGGTGGCGACGACGGCCAGAGTCGTGTTCTCGCGCCTCAGCCCGCCGGTGGCGCCGCGCGCCTTCATCCACTCCGCCGAGTTCAGAAAGTCTCTCGAATCCGCCGTCTTTCGGGCGCCGGCGATGATCTTGCGCGTATCCGGATGGACCACGTCGCCCACGGCATTCACGGCCACCAGCGCGGAGACCAGCACTCCGCCGGGCAGCGATACGGTCCACGAGCCGATGCCGCTCTTCATCGCGTTCTTCATACCCAGCATCTTGCCGACGGTGGCGCCCGTGCCCGCGCCGACGCAACCTTCGGTCACAGCCGCATCCGTCGCGGCGGCCGCGGCGGCCTCGCCCATCTCGCGGGTGGGCCGCACGCCGGGCTTGCCGATGCCCAGGTCATAGAGGATGGCGGCGGGAACGATGGGGACCACCCCGCCGCCGGTGGGGAAGCCGACGCCTTTCCGCTCCAGATAGCGCCGCACGCCGCTGGCCGCTTCCAGCCCATACGCACTGCCGCCGGCGAGTACAACGGCGTGGACGCCGGTGGTGATGTGGAACGGGCTCATCACGTCCATCTCTTCGGTGCCGCTGGCGCCGCCGCGGATGTCACAGCCGGCCACGGCGCCCCTCTCGCAGAGCACAACGGTGCAGCCGGTGAGCGCGTCAAAATCGGAGTGATGCCCGACTTTGACGCCCGAGATATCTGTTAAGCCTTTCATCGACGGTCCTGTCCTTCCGCCCCCGTATGCTAGCATCAAATCTCAAAGGGATCACCCTCTTTTGTTGGAACTTCTCAAGGCTCCGATCCTCACTTTCCAGGAGTTCGTGCTGCTCTCAGGGCGGGCGGTGCGCGGCATCTTCCGGAAGCCGTACTACTGGGACGACGTCTTCCTCCAGATGGACCTGATCGGCGTGGGCAGCCTGCCTGTGGTGATTCTCACCGGCTTCTTCAGCGGCGCGGTGATGGCCTTGCAGATGTCGCGCGCCTTGCAGAAGTACGGCGCCACGAGCCAGGTTGGCATGATCGTGGCCATTACGCTGGTCCGCGAGATGGGTCCGGTACTGACGGCGCTGATGGTGGCGGGCCGAAACTCGTCCGGTATGGCGAGTGAACTGGGCTCCATGAAGGTGACGGAGCAGATCGACGCGATGCGCGCGCTGGGCACGGATCCAATCATGAAACTGGTGAAGCCCCGCTTGCTGGCTACCGCGTTTGTGCTTCCATTGCTCACCGTGCTGGCCGATTTTGTGGGCCTGGTCGGCGGCTATCTGGTGGCATGCAAGATGCTCCACCTGACCACTTCATCAGAGTATTGGAGCAGCGCGTGGCAGGCCATTGAATACGACGATATCGCACAGGGGCTGTTAAAACCCTTCGTGTTTGCGATCGTGCTGTCGCTCGTTGGGTGCCACTACGGCATGAGGACCAAGGGCGGCACGCAAGGCGTGGGCCGGGCCACCACGCAGGCCGTTGTGGTGGCGTCCGTGTGGGTGGTGGTGCTTACGTTTATCATTGGCCGCGTTTTCGTGACGATGTGATATGGAGCAGACTGACGCCGGCCCCATCCTGATTTTTCGTAATGTCAGCTTCGGCTTCGACGACAATCTGGTGCTGCGCGACGTGAGCTTTGAGTTGACGCGCGGCGCCACACTGATCATCCATGGAGCGGCAGGCAGCGGCAAGACGGTGCTGTTGAAGATTGCGCTGGGCCTGCTGCGGCCTACCTCGGGCCGCGTGATCCTGTTTGGGCTGGATGTCACCGAGTACACGGAGCAGCAGTGGTTTGACGTTCGCAGCCGCATTGGTGTTCTCTTTCAGGAAGGCGGGTTGTTCGATTCGTTTTCCATCGAGGACAACGTGGGCTATCCTCTGGTGAACCAGCCCCTGTTGCAGGTGCCGCCCGAGGAGGTGGCGCCGCGGGTGGAACAGTCGCTGGAGTTTGTCGAGCTGGGCCACACGCTGGAGAAGTTCCCCAGTGAGCTTTCGGGCGGCATGAGGCGCCGGGTAGGTATCGCACGGGCCATTGTGACGCAGCCGGAGCTGATGCTGTACGATTCGCCGACTGCGGGTCTGGATCCGATCACGGCGAACACGATCATGGCCCTCATCGTGAAAGGGCGGGATATGCGGCACGCCACTACGTTGATCGTGACGCATCGCCATCAGGATGGTGAGATCCTGGAACGATACCGGTGGGACGACAGCATCGGCGGTCTGCAGAAGCTGGAGGGCGTGAGCGCCGGCACGCGCTACCTAGTGCTGGAGGATGGACGGATTGCCTTCCTTGGCTCGCCGGCGGAGTTTGACGCTTGTAACGATCCTCACGTGGCACAGTTCAGCAGCCGATAGGGCGCCGGACATGGGATTCTAGGAGACAGAGCAAATGGCTGCATCGAACAAAGTCGGGTGGGCGCAACTCCGGGTAGGCCTGATGTCGCTGGCCGCGCTGATGATCCTGGCGTTTCTCATTTTTCTGCTGACCGGCGCCGACAACCCATTTGAAACGAAGTCGTACCTGTATACCTACATGTCCGATTCGGCTGCGCTGTCCGAGGGCTCCGCGGTGCGGCTGAACGGGATCCTCATCGGCAAGGTCAAGACCGTCGAGTTGAGCGGCGACAAGAGCAACGCGCGAGCCATCCGGATGAAGCTGCAATTGGAAGAGCGCTACCTGGCGCTGGTGCCGAACGATTCCGTCATCGCGTTCAGCGCCGAGAATGTGTTGGGCGCCAAGTTCCTGAACATCAAGCGCGGGATTTCGCCCACGCCAATCCAGGGTGGCGGCGAACTGCGCGCGCGGGATGAGAAAGACTTCCTGGAGATCATGCAATCGGCGATGCCACTGCTGGAATCGCTGCAATCGATTCTGGGGCGGATCGACAAGGTGGTGGCGCAGGTGGAATCCGGGCAGGGCAGCATCGGAAAGCTGCTCTATGATCCTTCCATCTACACGCGCGTGGACTCCATGCTGGGCGACGTGCAGAAGGTGACGCGCGCGCTGAGCGAGGGCAAAGGTACAGCCGGGCGCCTGCTCTACGATGAGAGCCTCTACGACGATCTGCATCGTACGCTCTCGCGCCTGGATGACCTGGCGGCTGGTCTGCAGCGGGGCGAGGGCACGGCCGGCAAGCTGTTGAAGGACCCGGCGCTCTATGACGACCTGCGCAAGACCTCGGTGGAACTGCGCACCATGATTGCGGAGCTCAACGCGGGCAAAGGCACGGCCGGCAAGCTGTTGAAGGACGATACGCTGCACAAGCGGTTGCTCGCCACGCTAGATAATCTCAACGGCACGGTGGACAAGATCAACGCTGGCCAGGGCACCATTGGGCAGCTGATGGTGAATCCGGCGCTGTATGAAAACCTGACGGCCACCGCGGCCGAGGTACAGGCCATGATGAAGGACTTCCGCGCCAACCCGAAGAAGTTCCTGACGATCCAGCTGAAGCTCTTCTGATGGCCGGCAAGTTCCTCGCAGTCAATGCCGACGATTTCGGCTTCACGCGCGATGTCAACTCCGGCATCGTGGCGGCGCACGTGGATGGCATTCTCACCTCCACCACGCTGATGGCAAACGGGGCGGCGTTTGACGATGCGGTGCGGCTCGCGCGGGCAGTCCCCTCGCTGGATGTGGGAGTCCACTTTGTGCTGGTGGGCGGAGATTCTCTGCTGGAACCGGGGCGGCC
The DNA here is from genome assembly GCA_016721425.1 of Bryobacterales bacterium. Taxonomy (GTDB): domain Bacteria; phylum Acidobacteriota; class Terriglobia; order Bryobacterales; family Bryobacteraceae; genus Paludibaculum. The sequence continues at coordinate 229,049 of JADKID010000011.1, forward strand.
GTTTCCTGATACCGTGTCCGCGCTGATGCAGGCCGTTGTGCTGCGGCGCATCCGGGTGTACGACGAGTTGCGCGCGCAGATGGAGCGGATTGTGGAGGCGGGCATCCAGCCCAGCCACGTGGATACACACAAGCACACGCATCTGTTTCCGCCGGTGCTGGATGCCGTGTCCAGACTCGCCGAGGAATTTGGCGTGGCGTGGGTCCGCCGGCCTTTTGATCTGCCCATCACGGGCTCGCCTTCGGAAATTCCGTGGAAGAAGCGGGCCATCAGCCGGGCCTTCCGCTCCGTGCGCGGGCAGTTTCACGCCAAGCTGGCGCGGCGCCACTGCCGCACGACCGACTGGTTTGCCGGTTTTCAGATCACGGGCCGTTTTCACAGCGAGGACGTCATTCACCTGCTGCGGAATCTGCCGGAGGGCACGACGGAGTTCATGGTGCACCCCGGGCATTGCACGGAGGAGTTGAGGGCGGCGAGGACTCGCCTGAAGGAAAGCCGGGCGGCGGAATTAAAGGCGCTTGTAGACCCTCGGGTGAGGGAAGCGGTGCAGACCGCCGGCATCACGCTGACGCCATTCAGCGCGATGCGGTGAGGGGCGCCGGAACGCCCCCTTTCAGCTACTATTTGCCGTAGAACGCGGCGTTCTTGGCGGCGAAGTCAGACCACTTCTCTGGCAGATCATCCAGCGCGAAGATGGCCGACACCGGGCAGACCGGCACGCACGCGCCACAGTCGATGCACTCCACCGGATCGATGTAGAGCAGTTCAGAAGTTGCGAACGCCTCTTCGTCTTTCTTCGGGTGAATGCAATCAACCGGGCAGGCGTCCACGCACGCGGTGTCCTTGGTGCCGATACACGGTTCAGCGATCACATAAGCCATTGTCAGTCCCCTCTTTGCAGCGGAATTTGGTGCAGCCCGGTCTTCGAACCCAAAATATAGCACAGGCCCGCAAGTCGTACAATTTTCGGGGTTTGGGGTCTGATCTGCCCACTTTGCAGCCTATTGGATCATGAGCTTGAGGCGTGCCAGAGCCTCCGCGGCCAGCCCGTATTCGGGCTCGATATCCAAGGCGTGCGAGAAGCACTCCTGGGCCTTGCGGTAGCACTCCAGCGCGGCGTAGGCGCGGCCGAGGTTATACCAGGGGAAGTGGTAGCTATCGTAGCGGGCGGCGGTGACGGCCTGCTCCAGCCAGGGGATGGCCTCCGCGGCGCGGTCCAACTCGATCAGGTAGGCGCCAATGTCGTTGTAGGGGTTGCCGAAGGCGGGATCCAGTTCGATGGCTTTGCGGCACTCGGCGATGGCGTCTTCCAGCCGGCCCTGAAAACGATAGGTCCAGCCGAGGAATGTATAGGCCTCCGCAGTGGGATGGAGCGAGATGGACTTCCGGTACAGGTCCACGGCGAGGTCCCACTCGCCCTGCATCTGGAGTTGGTAGGCGCGCTGGAACAGTTCCAGTGCCATCTGCGAACGTACATCTGTCATGACGCCGTTTTTGCGACTGCCTGTCTGCCTTCGAATTGTACAACTTGCGATAGGTCAGTGGTTTACAATGGCCGTATGATTCCGAAGGTGCGAAAGGCTGTCTTTCCGGCCGCTGGATTGGGTACCCGCTTTCTCCCCGCCACCAAGGCGATGCCCAAAGAGATGCTGCCGCTGGTGGACAAGCCGCTGATCCAGTACGGCATCGAAGAGGCCATCCAGTCCGGCATCACAAATGTGGTGATTGTGACTGGGCGTGGCAAGACTGCGATTGAAGATCATTTCGACGTCAGTTTTGAGCTGGAACACCTGCTGGAATCCAAAGGCAAGGACGATATGCTGCAGGCTGTGCGCAGCATCTCCGACATGGTGGACATCGCCTATGTTCGCCAGCGGGAGGCGCTGGGCCTGGGCCATGCGATTCTGCGGGCGCGTGACCTGGTGGGTCCGGAGCCCTTTGCGGCAGTGCTCTCCGACGACGTCATCGATTCGGAGAAGCCGTGCCTCCGCCAACTCCTGGATGTGTATGAGTATTTCGGCTGCTCCGTCGTGGCGTTGATGGAGGTGCCCAGGGATCAGATTTCGGCCTACGGCGTGGTGGCGGCGGATCCGGTTCCGCACAGTGGCATGGACGGGCGGTTGTTCCGCATCCAGGACCTCGTGGAGAAACCGAAAGCCGAAGAAGCGCCTTCCAACATGGCCATCATCGGCCGCTACATTCTGACACCCGAGATCTTCACGGCGCTTGACGAAACCGTGCCCGGTCGCGGTGGCGAGATTCAGTTGACCGATGGTCTGCGGCATCTGTTGCGCAGCCGGCCGATTTACGGAGTGAAGTTTGAGGGGCGGCGCTTCGACGCCGGCGACAAGCTCGGATTCCTGAAGGCGACCGTCGAGTTCGCGCTCAAGCGAGAGGATCTGGGCGACCCATTCCGCGAGTACCTGCGCCATCTGACGGTTTGAGGAGATGCCGTGACTCCGGTTCCCATAGACTTGCCACTGCGTCCGAGCGAAGCGGCGGTCCTGGCGGAGTTGATCTTTGAACAGACTGCCGAGCGCCCGGTCACAGACGACCTGCGCAACCGCCTCACCGGCCGGTCAGCGGCTCTCGGCATGGCCAGCGTGCGGCCGTACTTTGGCTCACTGCAGGAAGACCCGCTCCAGAGCTCGGCGTACTATCTGGCGGTGGATGGGCTGGCGTCCGGGAGCGCGGAGCCACTGCTGCTGCACCTGGCGCCGGCTACCGGATCAAGCGGCGGACTCCTACCGAATCCTCTATTGGTGGGGCGGATGCGGCCAGGCGGCGGCCGGGAGATTCTCATGAACGCGTCGCCGTTCGGCCCCGGTGATCACCAGTCCATCTCTCTCTATGCCGAATCAGTGGGGCGGTGCTTCCTGCCGCGGCCGCACGGTGCGATGCCGGCACTGCGTGTGGAGCTCACGGAGCCTGCGCGCGTGGCCCCAGCGGCCTTCCATGCGTTCCGCGCCATCTCGCGGCACTCCGGACGCAACGTGGCGGCGATTCAGTTGGAGGGGCATGCGGAGCCATTCTGGGAGACCGTGTGGGCGGCAATCCGGAGCGGCTACCGGGATGGCTACACCGCCGGCGGACCACTGGCGCCGGACACCGCGGCGCTGTTCACGTTCTTCACCACCACGGTGGAAGCCGCGAGCGAACTGGCAGAAACCCTGCTCGCCGCACGCGGCGGCGCTGCGTATGATCTGGAGATCGACCTGACGGCGGCGCCCGTGGCCGAATTGCAGGCAGCGCTGGACGGACTCCGGGCGAACGGACACGCCGCGCGCTCCGCGCTGATCGCCCCTGATCCGGAGACGCTGCACGCAGCCTGCGCGGCCGTGACGGCCAGTGGGGCCATCCCCGTCTTGCGCGGCGGCATCCCCAGCGAAGAGACCGCCGCCGCGATTCGTGCGGCCACCAATGGCCGGCTCATCTACTCCACGCCGTTCAGCCAGCCCGATGGCGCGCGGCTGACGGCGATTCTCGAAGCATTGCGCTGAGGCCCGGCCTACATGTCCATGTACGGCATGGGCGGGACCTTGCCCAGCAGACGCGTGTACACCGTCAGCGCGCCGCGATGATGCGCCGTGTGATCCGTGCACGCGCCCAGCACTGCCGCCCTGGGTAGGCCACCCATGATGGGGCCGGGCGGCAAAGGCGCGAACCACTCGGATTCCGGCTTCTCCTCCACGGCCGTCTTGGCCTTGGCGATCGACCGGGCGAACCACTGGCGGGCATGGTCCAGGCTGGTGACGGCGCGCACTTGCTTGTCCATCCCTTCGAAGTCCATCGAGAACCCCTCGGCGGCGAATGCGCCGGCGATGAACCAATCAACGGTTTGCGCCACGTGGGCGACCACTTGCGCGACGGTGAAGAGCCCCTCTTTCGGGGCGTAGTTGGAATCGCCCTCCGTGAGGGGCCCGGTGGAACGGTCGAAATACTCTGCCAGGGCCGAAATCTCGCCCAGCATCGCTTCTTTGGTCATGCTGAAAACCTCCTGCGGTTTTCAATCATGCCAGAAGAAATGGCGAAGATCAAGTAAACTTTCTCAGGAATCAACTGGCAGCGGCTGTGGCCTCGATCGGGGTGCAGGCGGCCAACATCCGCAGTACCACCAGGTCCGAGGGCTGGAACGACGTCATCGCGAGATTGGCCATCTCATCGTCAGTCACCATGATGTGGCGGCGAACCAGGATCCGGAACTGCGGGAGGCTCAGGCTGAGCGCCTTGGCGGCCTCGGCCTCCGTGAAGTAGCCCTTTGCGGGTCGTTGATTGGTCATAGTACAGCTGAATTTCCTGACTCTGTCCGCATTGTATGGAAGTTTCGAATGGCGCTGAATTGGGAGATCCTCTGAGTTCGAGACCTAGTTCAACACCGGTACCCTGACTAGGGTTTTTGCGGTAGCTAAGGCTGAGGCTTCGAAACTGTACGGTTCTGAGACAATCCGGCTGTACACTGATCTCGGAGACTTCAAATATGGCTCACCAGCGTGGAATTCCTGGCGCGCATCCATCGACGGCCGTTCTCACCAGAGGCTTCGATCCGCGGCTTTCCGTCGGCTCGGCCCGGCCGGCGGTGTTTCGCAGCTCGACCTACGTCTTCGCTACCCCGGAGGCGGCCGAGCGCGCGTTCAATCTGGTTTCCGGCCGCGAGCAGGCCGAGCCCGGCGAGGTGCCGGATCTGATCTATTCGCGCTTCAACCATCCGAACGCGGAGATTCTCGAGGATCAGATCGTGCCCATTGAGGAAGGCTCAGAATGGGCCATGGCGTTCAACTCGGGCATGGCGGCCATCATGACCTCGCTCCTGGCGGTGCTACAGCCCGGAGACAGCATGGTCTACACGGTGCCTCTCTACGGCGGCACGCAGAATCTGATCCACGAGCTGATTGAGAAGCTCGGCATCGTGTGCCGTCCCGTTGTGGCGGGGCATAGCGCGCAGTTGGAAGAGGCCATCAACACCACGCCCAATCTCAAGGTGGTGCTGATTGAGAGCCCGGCCAACCCAACCATGGTGATGACCGACATCAAGCGAGCGTGCCTCACCGCCGCGCATCTCAATCCCAAGCCCTGCGTGATGGTGGACAACACGTTCCTGGGCCCTGCGTTCCAGCACCCCATGACGCTAGGCGCCGACCTCGTGATCTATTCGGCCACCAAGTACCTGGGCGGGTTTTCTGATCTGCTGGCGGGCGTAGTGCTGGGTAGCGATCCTGAGCTGAACAAGAGAATCCGTTCACGGCGCGGGCTGTTCGGCAACATTCTGCAACCGGACGAATGTTGGATTCTGGACGGGCGCCTGCCCACGGTTTCCCTGCGCATGAACCGTCAGAGTAAGAACGCCCAGCGCGTGGCCGAATCGCTGGTCAACCGGCCGGAGATCCGCAAGGTCTACTATCCGACGCTCTTTGACGATCCCGAGCAGATCCGCATCCGGTTGTCGCAGTGTGATTACCCTGGCGCCATGATCGCCATCGAGCTGCACGGCGGCAAGCCGGCGGCGTTTGAGTTTATCCGGCATCTGCGGCTGGCGCACAATGCGGTTTCGTTGGGCGGTATGGAGACGCTGGTGTGCCATCCGGGGTCGACGACGCATTCCGGCTGCTCGTTGGAGGAGCGCCGCATTGCAGGGATCACCGACGGGTTGGTGCGCATCTCCATTGGCGTGGAAGACTGGCGCGATCTGCTTGGCGATTTCGAGAATGCGTTGGAGCAGAGCGCGAAGCTGGTGGGCAGCGTGGCGCGTTAGCGGAACCAGATCCTCCACGTCACCACCGTGAACGCGTGCGTCACCATGGCGGCGCGGATGCCGCCTCCGCGCTTGAACGCCAATCCGTAGAACACGCCGGCCACGGCGGCCACAATCGCGAATCGCCAGTTGGGGAATTGGCGGAATCCCAGGTGTGCCATACCAAAGAGCACGGACGTGGCGATCAGCCCCAGCCAGCGCTGCAGAATCCCGCGGAAGAAGAACTCCTCGCTGAGCGCCACCACCCAGAGGATTCCGAAGAATGTCCCCAGCGCGCGCAACGCCGTCTCCCACCACGGCCAGACGGGTATCTGAAACTGCGTGAACCCGGTGAGCAGGCCGAGCGCGAAGACACACGGCAGCAACGCCAGGTAGTGGGCCACTCCGATGCGCCACTCCGCGCGGGTGGGCCAGAAGCCGAAGCCGATGCCATCCAGGCCGCGGTCCTGCTCGATGGCCAGCGCCCCGGCGCGAATCCAGAGAAGCTGTCCGATGAAATCCAGCCGGACATCGGGTAACGCGCGGGCGTAGGCCAAAGGGATCAGCTTGAAGAGCAGCGGCGCGGCCATCAGGGCGATAAAGCCGAGGTCGGCCCACCACCCCTTGGGCACGAAGGCAAACCAATAGGAGATGAGAGCCACCGCGGCCAGGATCGCCAGAAATCCGCGAGGGTCAAAGACGCCCAGGGGCACGGAGTAGGCCAGGTACGGCACGGGAGCCAGCGCCACCACCCACTCGCGTTTCCACCACGCACGGGCCTTGGGCGAGGCCAGCGTCAGGTACGCGGCAACCTCCAGCAGCGCGGCCAGCACAACGAAAGCCAGTGCGCTTGCGTTATGCTCCAATCCAGTGGGCAGCCAAAGCATTCTACTTCTGATCTCCGTTCTGGCGTTCCAGGCCGAGCCGCCACCTGACCTCATCCAGCAGGTCGCGCGGCGCGAGGCCGCCACCGAGGCCGCCCGCAACCAGTATCTCTACCGGCAGTCCGTCACAATCGAAGAATACGACACCCGCGGCAATGCATTGGGAAACTACCGGGAAGCGCGCGAGGTGATCTTCACGCCGGCGGGCGAGCGCATGGAGCAGTTTAGCGAAAAACCGGCCTCGCGGCTGCAGCGGCTGATCCTCACCGACGAGGACTTCCAGGACATCCGCAACATCCAGCCGCTGCTGCTGACGCCGGACATGCTGCCGCGCTACTTCATCAAGTTCCGCGGCGACGAGCGGATCGATGGCGTGGAATGTTGGGTTCTGGACATCCAGCCGCGCCAGATCCTGCAAGGCATGCGGCTATTTGAAGGGCTGGCCTGGGTGGAGAAGCAATCGCTGGCCGTCATCCGCACCCATGGCCACGCCGTGCCGCCCATTTACTCCAATGGCCGCGAGAATCTCTTCCCCCGCTTCACCACGCTGCGTGCCAAGGTGGACGAACACTACTTTCCCGTGCGGACCTACGCCGACGATATTCTTCCCTTCAAGAATGGACCCCTGCGCATGAGGTTCAACATCCGCTACACGGGCTACCGGCGCTTCGGCGCGGAATCCAGGATCACGTTCGAGAAGTAGCGGCCGTTCGCCACCGGCGCCGTCACGGAGACAGCGCGCGCCTGACACCCTGTTTCCAGACTCTGCGATCTACAATCCTGCCGCTGAGACCTGCCCAAATCCCGCCGCACCGCCAGCCGCGCAAATTCTACTGCTTGAGACACTTCCCACGGGTCCGCTATGATCGGAGATAGCTGATTGAAGAAGGAGTCCCCAGATGGGTCCGCTAGGCTGGCAAGAGACCCTTGTCATTTTCGTCTTGGCACTCGTGCTGTTCGGGCCGAAGAAATTGCCCCAACTGGGTAAGGACATCGCCCGCGCAATCGCTGAGTTTCGCAAGCACTCCAACGAGCTGAAGGATACCTGGCACCGGGAGATGGCGAACCTGGAGCGCGAGACTCAGGACATCCAGAAGGAGGCTGAATCTCTCACTCAGGTCACCAGCGACTACAGTAGTGATTCCAGCTCCTACAACTATGATTCCTCATACGATTACGGGGCCTATGGCTATCCGGATTCGAATGACCCTTCCACCACGTCGACCACTGATTCCTCGACGGTAAGCGATCCCGCAACTCAGGGCGCTGACAGCACTGGCATGGCCGCCACCCAGGTGGCCGAAGCTAGCATCCAACCCGTAGCCGCCGAAGGCGCGGTGCCCACCAGCACTGTGTCTGAATCCGTTGGCACGCCCTCATCCGGCACACCCGCGGAACCCACGGCCACGCGCTAGCTCACCGGTTCGAGATCAGGAACACGCAGTACCCCAGATGCCGGAGAACATAAACGATCCCAAGGATCCAAACCCCGACCTCGACCCGGAGCATGATGGTCGCCTGACGCCAGAAACGTCAGGCGATCCTTACGCTGCCGAAGATGGTCCCTATGCCGGCGAGTTGCCGGCGGAATCCCCGGTGACGGCCGTGGCCCCCGCCGCGCCTCCCGCACCTCCCGCGGTCATAGAGCCCAACGCCGAAGAGAAAGACGATGGTGACGACGACGGCATGCTCCGCATGTCGTTTATGGGACACCTGGAAGAGTTGCGGCTTCGCCTCATTCGCGCGCTGGCCGGCCTCGGCGTGGCTTTCTGCGCTTGCATCTTCTTTACCGATTACCTTTGGAACGCCGTACGCGCACCCGCGGCTTCCGCCCTCAGACAACTCGGCTATCCCGAGGATCTGGCGCAGATCACCCCCACCGAGGCATTCAGCATCATCTGGGTGCGTCTGCCGATCCTGGCCGGCCTTTTCCTCGCCTCGCCCTGGATCATCTATCAGGTCTGGTCCTTCATCGCCCCCGGGCTCTACAAGAAGGAACGGCGCCTGGCGATGCCTTTCATCTTTTGCACCGCCGGGCTGTTCATCACAGGCGGCGCCTTTGCCTACTTCGTGGCCTTCCGGTTCGGGCTGGTCTTTCTTCTCGGCATCGGTTCCACGATGGGCGTAAAGCCCATGATCTCCATCACGGAGTACTTCGATCTCTTCGTCAACGTCATCCTGGGCGTCGCGCTGGTTTTCGAACTGCCCGTTCTGATTTTCTTTCTGACGCTGCTGCGCGTCGCCTCGCCGCGTTTCCTGTTGACGCATTCGCGCTACGCCATCCTGCTCATCGTCATGGCCGCGGCCATCATCACGCCCACGCCGGACGTGGTGAACCTCACCATCTTCGCCGCGCCGATGGTTCTTCTGTACTTCGTGGGCGTCTTCGCCAGCTATCTGCTGGTGCTGAACCGCGAGGGCGGGACCTTCCCCTGGCGCAAAGTGTTCCTCTGGACCGGCGGCATTATCGTGGCCATCGCGGTGTTCCTCTGGTTTGCCACAGCCAGGATGGGCTATCACATGGTCGGGAAGTGGCCCTTCCTGATCAAATAACGGACGGATGTCAAACATGACCGGGAAAACCGCTCGCCAGGATCACACGCTAGCCCAGAAGGCGTATCGTCAGGTCCGCGAGCGGATTCTCGGGGCAGAGTATCCGCCCGGCGCCGTGCTCTCCCGTCGCAGGCTGGCGGAGGAGTTTGGCATGAGCCTGCTGCCCGTCGCCGAGGCGCTCCAGAAGTTGGTCAATGAGGGCTTGCTCGAGTCGCGGCCACGCGTCGGTACGCGCGTGCGGACTCCCTCACGGGAAGAAATCGGCGACCGCTATGTGCTGCGCGAGGCCCTGGAGAGCCAGGCGGTCCGTCTCTTTGTCGAAAAGGCAACGGCGCGCGACCGTGCCGAGATCCTGCGCATGGCCCGCCAGTTGGACCGCATGTATGCCGTCTCCAACGCGCCTTCCGTGCGCGCCTTCCACCTCAAGTTTCACCTGCGCATCGCCGAGATCGGCAATTCCGAGTTGCTCCGCACCGCCATCGAGCGCGAACAGGACCTGCTCTTCAACTGGCTTTCCGACACAGCCGCCCAGGTGCACCCGTTGCCGGACCGCTATCACACCGATCTCGCCGAGGCAGTCTGCTCCGGCGACATTGGCATCGCCGACGCCGCAATCCGCCATCATATTCGCTACGCCCTCAACGAACTTTTGCAGTTGACACATCCTCCGGACGGGAAGCGCTGGCGGGTCGGCCCCAAAGCGGCCCCGCCCGCACTATAATTCAGTAATCTGTGCGTGCCTCTTCTGGACTTTCCGACGTCGGCTGTGTTCGCAAGAACAACGAGGATAACTTCCTGGTTGAGCCGGCCATTGGCCTCTATGTCGTCGCCGACGGCATGGGTGGCGCCAAGGCCGGTGAAATCGCCTCCCACCTCGCTGTGGGCCTCCTGCGTGAATCGGTTTCGGCCGGGTCCGTCTACGATGAGGCCACGCTGATCAATGCCTTCCAGCAGGCGTCCAAGGCGGTGTATGACCTGGCGGCCTCCAACCCCGAGTTCGAGGGTATGGGCACCACCATGGTGTGCGCCCTGGATCTGCCGGGCCAGTTTCTGATCGCCAACGTCGGAGACTCGCGGGCCTGGCTCTTCCATGAGGATGAGCTGACGCTGGTCACGGCCGATCAGACTTGGGTGAACGAGGTGGGGCGGCCCCTGGGCCTGACCGAAGACCGTCTCAAGGCCCATCCCATGCGGCACGTGCTCACCATGGCCGTGGGCATCGGCCACAATCTGCGGGTGCAGGTGATTTCCCTCCAGCCTCCGCCCGGCAGCCTGCTGATTCTCTCCTCGGACGGCCTCCACGGACCGGTTTCGCCGGAGGAGATCAAAAATATTGTCTCCCAGGTGATAACTTTGCCCGAGCGCTGCCACTTACTTATCGAGGCAGCAAAACAGGCTGGCGGCCCGGACAACGTGACCGTGGTGTTGCTCCAGTTCTGATCGGGCTCTCCCTCTGCCTCGCGAGGGAATCATGCGTGTTGTACTTTTTTGCGCCGCGATGCTGGCGTTGGCGCCGTTTCCGGCGCCAGCCCAGAGTGCGGATCCACTACGAATTCAAGTCGATGAGGGCGCTGACGCAGTCGTGCCCCGAAACTCGGCGTCGTCCCGGAGGATCTCCGTGACGGTGCGGGGCGAAGGCAACCAACCCATCCCCAACGCCACCGTGACGTTCCGCCTGCCGGCGGAGGGGCCGTCGGGCGTCTTCCCCAGTGGCCTGCGGTCTGAATCGTTGCTCACCGGGCCCAAGGGCGAGGCATTCATCCACGGCGTCCGCTGGAACGATACGCCCGGGAAGCTGGAGGTGCGCGTGATAGCCACCAGCGGGGAAAGGCGGGCTGAGGCGGGTGTGCCCATCGAGATCAGCGCGACGCTGGCGCCCACGCGGGCAGACCGGCAGTCCACCTCCGTGCGCGGCCCGTCGTCCAGCCGCAAATGGCTGATCCTGGCGCTGGTTGCCGGCGGCGCCGGAGCGGGTCTGGCCATGGCGGGCGGCGGCCGCGCGTCATCATCGGGGTCCACGCCGGCCGTCTATGTACCGCCCCCTGCCGTGGTCATCGCGCCCTCGCTGGGTGTGCCCACCATCACGATCGGGAGGCCCTGATGAGGCGCATCTGTCTGTTGGCCCTGGCAACGGTTGTTGGCTGTGCGCAGGAGGTGCCGGTCAGCGGGTACTTCCGGGACGCGCACGGCGCCCTCAGGGCGCTGCAAGGGGTGGATGGCGCTTGGACCGCGCCGGTTGTCATCGGGGAGGGCGTGCTCTCCGCCGGTTACTCCGGCGCCACTCTCTGGTACAAGTCCGCTGATGCGCTGCACGTGCGGACCGATGGCGCCAATTGGGTCACCGTGCCCGCTCCCTCCGGGCCCGCGCAGGCCGTCTTTGATGGCGCCGGCGCACTGGCCGAGGTGCACTTCCTGGATGCCGGGGTGTCCGCGCGCTGGGATCCCCTGGCCGGTGAATTGAGCCAATACCAGTTCCAGACCGTGGAGCCGGCACCGGAGCAGATCGCGGCCGGGCTGTTTCTGCGGCGGGACGAAGACCGTCTGCTGGGCTGGCGGGCCGGTGGGGAGAGCTTCGTGCTGCCGCTGGCAGATCCGCCGCTCTTCCTGCTCTTCGTCCGCAACCCGGACGGTACCGAAACGCTCGTGACCGACAACGTCACTTTCCCGGTCACGTCCTTCGGCGACACGGCGGATATCCGCTTCCGCCTGCGCAATCCTGGCGCCGCCGCCGTGACCATCTCCAGGTTGTCTGTGGACGTGGGCGCGTTCCGCATTGTGAATCAGTTCTTTCCGCCGCACGTTCTGGCGCCGGCGGCGTTTGGTGATTTCTCTCTCCGATTTACCCCCACCGATGGGGGCGAGTACTCCGCTACGCTGTTCGTCAACGACCTCCGAGTGGCTGTCCGCGGGAGCGCTGCGGCCGGGCCACTGGTGGAACTGGAAGGGCCGGTGGGCTGGACGCCCCTGGCTGCGGGCGGAACCGCGGACCTCGGCTCGGTGGAGCGGCGGGCCACGCTCAAGCGGCGCGTGCGAGTGACTCCCGCGGCTGCCGTCACGCTGACAGGCGCCGGATTCACGCTGGCCTCCACCAGCGATCCCGCGATTTCGGAGATCTCGTTTACATCTGAAACGGCCACCACTGCCACGGCCGCATTGAGCGTCGACACCCGCCGCTTCACGCTCCGTGCAACGGCCACTGAATTCGCGCTACCGCGCCCGTCCATCGCCACGCCGCCGGCCAGCCTGGAGCCGGCCTCGCAGCAGAAAGTGGTCATCCGGCTCTCAGAGGCCGCCCGCGCCGCAGTCCTAGCCACAGCCACGCTCACCTTCACGCCGCAAGCGGGCCAGCCCGACGAGCCGGCCATCGCCATCCTGCCGCAACTAACCCGCACCGTCTCCCTGCCATTCGCCGTGGGCGAACTCGAGAAGGAGATTACTTTCCAGACAGGCACTACCGCCGGCTCGGTGGCCGTGCGCGCCGTCATCGGCACGGAGACCGCCGAGGTACAATTCACCCTCCCGGTACGCCCGCTTACCCTCACCGCCACCCGCGCCAGCAACCTCCCGGAGGTGGTCCTCACCGGCTACGACAACCGGCGCTCCGTCTCCAAAGTGGCCTTCACCTGGTATCTGAAGTCCGGCCAGACCGTCGCGCCGGGCCGCCTGGAGGTGGATGTCGCCACTCCCTTCCGCGACTACTTCGGCCAGAATCCGGGCGGCACGTTCCAGCTCCGCGCCCGCTTCCCGCTCTCCGGCACGGCCACCGAACTCGACGGCGTGGAGGTGGAGCTCACCAGCGCGCAGGGCACGGTCCAAACAGGCCGCCTCAAACTTGAGTGAAACTGAAGCTGTGAAGCCCATCGCACTGACCATCGCCGGCTCCGACCCCAGCGGTGGCGCCGGCATCCAGGCGGACCTCAAGACGTTCCACCAGTTCGGCGTCTACGGCGAGGCCGCCATCACGCTCATCACCGTGCAGAACACGCAAAACGTCTTTGCCGTGGAATGTCTCCAGCCGGAGCTCGTCACGGCCCAGATCCAGGCGGTGCTCGATGACCTCCCGCCCCACGCGGCCAAGACCGGCGCGCTCGGCAACCCGGCCCTCGTGGAGGCCGTCGCGCACCTCGCCGCCAGTTTCCAGTTCCCGCTTGTCGTGGATCCGGTCATGATCTCCAAACACGGCGCGCCGCTGATCGCCGATCAGGCCCGCCAGGTGCTGATCGCCCAACTCCTGCCGCGCGCCACCCTCATCACCCCCAACCTGCACGAGGCCTCCGCCCTCACGGGTCTGGACGTCACCACGCCCGCCGCCATGCGCGAGGCGGCGCAACGTCTGCACGGCACAACCGGCGCATCGATTCTCGTCAAGGGCGGCCATCTGGAGGGCGTCGCGCGCGATATCCTGCTCCACGCCAACGAGTTCTTCGAATACACCGGGCCCCGCATCGACACCGTCCACACCCACGGCACCGGCTGCACCTACTCCGCCGCCATCACCGCCTGCCTCGCCCTGGGCCTCGCCATTCCGGAATCCGTCGCCCGGGCCAAGCGCTTCATCGCCGAGGCCATCCGCACCAATCCCGGCCTGGGCCATGGTTGTGGACCTGTGAACCACCACGCACCCGTACAATGAAGAGGTGTCTTTTCTCCCTGTTGACGAACAACTCGCCTACCTGAAGAAGGGCTTCGCCGAGATCATCCGCGAAGAGGATCTGAAGGACCGCCTCACCGCGGCCGCCAAGGCCGGCCAGCCGATCCGTGTCAAGGCCGGCTTCGATCCCACCGCGCCGGATCTCCATCTGGGCCACACCGTTCTGTTGCGCAAGATGAAGCATTTCCAGGATCTCGGCCATACCGTCATCTTCCTCATCGGCGACGCCACCGGCCTCATCGGCGATCCCACCGGCCGCAACACGCTGCGCCCGCCCATGACCCGCGACGACATCAACGCCAACGCCGAAACCTACAAGGCGCAGGTCTTCAAGATCCTCGATCCCGCCAAGACCGAGGTCCGCTTCAACTACGATTGGCTCGGCGCCATGCGCTACGAGGACATCATCCGCCTCACCTCCAAGTACACCGTGGCCCGCATCCTGGAGCGCGACGATTTCTCCAAGCGTTACGCCGCCGGTACGCCCATCTCCGTCCACGAACTGCTCTATCCGCTGGCGCAGGGCTACGACTCCGTCGCCCTCGAGTGCGACGTCGAACTCGGCGGCACGGATCAGAAATTCAATCTCCTCGTTGGACGCGAGCTCCAACGCGACTACGGCCAGCCGCCCCAGATCGTCGCCACCGTGCCCCTGCTGGAAGGCCTCGACGGCGTCGAAAAGATGTCGAAATCCAAGGGCAACTACGTCGGCATCAACGAAGAGCCCGCCGTCATGGTCAAGAAACTGATGACCATCTCGGACGACCTCATGTGGCGCTACTTCGAGCTGCTCACCGACCTCACCATCCCGCAAATCAACGAGCTGAAGAACAGCGGCCAGAATCCGCGCGACATCAAGCTCGATCTGGCGCGCCGCATCGTGGCCGATTTTCATCCCGCCGCCGAGGCCCAGGCGGCCCGCGACCAGTGGCTCCACGATGTCAGCCAGGGCCAGGCGCCCGAAGACCTGCCGCTCACCGTGGCGGCGGACCCGCGCCTGAAACAGTGCCTCCTCCAGACTGGCCTCGCGCCGTCCGGCTCCGAGGCTGATCGTCTGATCAAGGCCGGCGCCGTCTCCGTGGATCAGGCCGTCGTCAAGTCACCGTCGCAGAAACTCGAACCCGGCGAACACATCCTGCGCGCCGGCAAGAAGTGGGCCCGCGTGAGCGTCTAGCCTCTATGCTCTCGCCGCGAGACACCCTGGGCCTGAGTGTGGACGCCATTACGTCCCACCGCCTGCGGTCCGTCCTCACTGTGCTCGGCCTCACCATGGGCGTTGCCACGCTGATCACGGTGATCACCATTGTCCAGGGCGCCAACGTCTACGTCGAAACAAAAATCGCCAATCTCGGTTCGGACGTTTTCCAACTCGCCCGCACTCCCTTTGCCGTCACTGATTTCGAGATCGTCCTCAAGGCGCTGCGCTACAAACGCATCCACATGGACGATTACGCCGCCCTGCGCGAGGGCTGCGCGGAATGCAAAATAATGGGCGCCTCCGGCTCCGCCCAGGTTCGCGCCAACTTCGAGCAGCAGGAGCTCCAGGACGTCAGCTTCAACGGCCAGACCGCCAGCATGGGCGAGATCGAATCGCGCACCATCGAGCTCGGCCGCTACTTCACCGAGATCGAGGACCAGCGCTCCGTGCGCGTCTGCCTGATCGGCGCCACGCTCCGCGATCACTTCTTCCCCGGCCAGGACCCCACCGGCCGCACCGTGAAGCTGTCGGGCCAGGAATTCACCGTCATCGGCCTCTACGAGAAGACAGGCAGCGTACTCGGCCAGGACGCCGATAATTTCGCCGTCGTGCCGCTCAATTCGTTCCTGCAATTGAAGGGCGCCCGCTACTCCCTCACCATCAACGTCAAAGTGCCCAATGATCCAGCCGCCTTCGATCGCGCCATGGATCAGGCCCGCCTCCTCCTTCGCGCCCGCCGCCACATCCGCCCCACGCAGGAGGAGGATTTCTTCATCGGCACCAAGGACAGCTACATCCAGCTCTGGCAGCAGATCAGCGGAGCCTTCTTCGCCGTCTTCATCCTCGTCAGCTCCATCTCCGCCCTCGTCGGCGGCATCGTCATCATGAACGTGATGCTGGTCAGCGTCACGGAACGGACCAAGGAGATCGGCATCCGCCGCGCCGTGGGCGCCACGGGCATCGACATTCTGCGGCAGTTCCTCACCGAGAGCGTTTTGCAGTGCCTCGTTGGCGGCATCTTCGGCATAGCGCTGGGCTTTGTGTGCGCGGCGCTGCTCAATCGCTTCACCGCGTTCCCGGCTTCGGTGCAAACCGGTGTGGCCGTGCTCGGTATCGTGATGAGCTCGGCCATCGGACTCTTCTTTGGCATCTATCCGGCCTCGCGCGCCGCGAAACTCGACCCCGTCGAAGCACTGAGGGCCGAATAGAAAATGACCCGCGCCGAGTTCCGCGAAAACCTTCTGGTCTCTCTCGACACGCTGCGCGCCCACAAGGTCCGCAGCATGTTGACTCTGCTCGGCGTCGTCATCGGCGTCACCAGCGTCATCAGCGTCGCCGCCATCATCGGCGGCCTCAACCGCTTCATCTCCAACAAAGTGGAGCGCATGGGCTCCCGCACCTATTTCATGGCGCGCTTCCCGTTTGGAACAGATCCCAATCGCGTGCCCGAGAAGATCCGTGTCCGGCGCAAGCTGGAGTTTGAAGATGCCGATAAAGTCCGCGAACTTGTGCGGTCCGTCGACAAGATCAGCGCGCTCGGCACCCGCGCGTCGTTCTTTGGTGAGACGAACGAGATCCGCTTCGCCGGCGAGCGCGTGGAGCGCGTCATCGTCCGCGGCACCAGCGCCGACTACTGCGAAGTGATCCCGATGTTCGAAGTCGAGCTCGGCCGCTTCTTCAATCAGGGCGAGGTGGACCGCGCCGCGCCCGTCGTCATCCTGGGCCAGGCCATCGCAGATTCGCTCTTCAAGCGCGCCACGCCCCTCGGCAAGTTCGTGATGCTCAACGGCGCACCCTACGAGGTGATCGGCGTCTTCGCCCACGACGAGGGCCTGTTCGGCGGCCCCGGCGTCGATCAGTTCGCCATCATGCCACTGTCGACATTCCGCAAGCACAACCCCAACAGCAAGGAAGTGTTCATCGCCTTCACCGCCAAACGCGACGTGAGCTCGGAGATCGCCATGGACGACGTGGTGGAGGCTATGCGCCGCATCCGCAAGGTGCCGCACAGCGCCGAGAACGACTTCGAAATCTTCAGCTCGGACTTCCTCACCAATCTCTGGAATCAGCTCACTGGCGCGATTGTGATCCTGACCTCCGTCATCAGTTCCATCGGGCTCCTGGTGGGTGGCATCGGAGTCATGAACATCATGCTGATCTCAGTGACAGAGCGAACCAAGGAGATCGGCATCCGCAAGGCCATCGGCGCCCGCCAGTCCGACATCCGCGTGCAATTCCTGCTGGAGGCGGTGACGCTCACCATGGCCGGTGGCCTCATCGGCGTGATCCTCGGCTACGGGATGGCCTGGCTCGTCCGCACCCTGGTGCCCAGCATCCCGGCCGAGGTTTCCCTCTTCTGGGCGGCCATGGGCGTGGGCCTGTCGGCCGCCGTCGGCCTCTTCTTCGGCTACTGGCCCGCCAACCGCGCCGCTCAGTTGGACCCGATTGTTTGTTTGCGGTATGAGTGATGCGTTATTCGAACCGCAGCGCGTCGGTCGGATTCACCTTGGAAGCCCGGTAAGCGGGAATCAGCGCGGCTCCCAGAGCCACCGCTGCCAGCGTCAGACTCGCCCCTGCAATTGTGATGGCGTCGGTCGGCTTCACGCCAAAAAGTTGAGCCTCAATCAGGCGCCCCAATGCCCAGACACTCGGCAACGCCAGGGCCGTTCCGGCCGTGATCATCATGAGAGCGTCGCGTAACACCAACCACAAGGCGGATGTTCGCGTAGCGCCCAGCGCCAGACGAATTCCAATCTCCCGCGTGCGTTTTGTCACAACAAAGGCCATCACGCCGTAGAGGCCGACAAGCGAGAGCAGCAGAGCCACGATGCCAAAGCTACCTGACAAAGCGGCCAGCATGCGCTCTGTGTTCAATGCCCGGTTGACCTGCTCATCCAACGTCCGGAAGTAGCCGACCGGCAATGCCGGATCGGCCCCACGAATGATCGACCGGATGGTTTGAGCGGCGCTTTCGGAAGTGCCTCTCACCCGCACATAGAAATTTCCACCGCTTCCGCGGCCCTCAAACATCGGGTAGAAGACTTGCTCTGATTCCTCGCGAATCCCGCGGTAGCTGAAGTCGGATACCACCCCGACGATCTCGATGTTGGGCTTTGCGTCGGGTCCCGAACCTTCGCAAATGAGCGTCCCCAACACGTTGCGCCCCGCAAGGTAGCGTTTTACGAAGCTCTCGTTGACGATCGCGGAGCGGTAGCCGGCCTGGCCTTCGGGCCGGGCCTCGCCCTCGGGCCGCGAGTCCCGCTCGTCGAAGTCCCTGCCCGCGACAATTCTGGCCCCGAGAGTCGCCAAGAATCCGGGCGTGATCGAGTTCTCGTTGACATCGCGATCGGTGGCGATTCTTCCGTTGGCTAGAATCGTCATCGGGTTGTTCCAACTCCCGCCCGTCAACAACTGGAACCTGGCCACGCCGGATGTTACGGTGCTGGGAGAATTCCTGACTTCGTCGTGGATACGGCGAATCAGCCGGCCCGTGTTCTCCTGCGAGTAGCCGCTTCGCCGAGGATCGATACCGAAAGATATGAGGCTGGACGTGGCAAATCCAGGCCCTTTTGCCATCAGTTCGGTGAGTGTTCGGACGAACAACGCCGCCCCGATGACAAGGACCAGCGTAAAGGCAATTTGCAGCGTGACGATGGCCTTGCGAAGGCGCACCCCGCCAAATGCGGAGTCGCCCCGTTCCCGCAGCGACGACATCAGCGAGCTGCGGCCAGCATGCAGGGCAGGCGCAAAGCCGCTCAGGACACCCGCTGCCACACTTGTCAGAAATGCGAAGGATAGCAATCGCCAGTCGATACTCGCTTCCAAAGCGTTCGGTGCGGCGTCACGGGGCAGGAACGCGATCAGGCCCCTGATTGCCAGCGGGGCCAGCGCTGCCCCCAGTGCTCCACCCGCCAGCGCCAGCAGCATGCTATCGGCCAGTAGCTGCCTGCCGATCCTCCCGCGAGAGGCGCCCAACGCCAGCCGTGTGCTGATTTCGCGTCCGCGAGCCGAGCCGCGCGCCAGGAAGAGCCCGGCAACGTTCAAACACGCCAGGCCCAACAACACCGCTGTCGCCGCCAGCAGCACCCAGAGCGGCTGCGATAGCCTGCGCCGCAAACTGGAATGGCCTTGCGGCGCCGGAGTCAACTCAAGGGTCGATGCGAAATACCGCTGCCGGCGCTCCGCCGTGATTGTGGGAAAGCCCGCGCGGCGCGTGTCCTCGTCCCGCATCGCCCGGAACCAGGGCTCCAGCCCTGTCTGCGCCCGCGCCAACGTCATGTCCGGCCTCAGGCGGCCCAGCACTTGCATCCAGCGGGTGCGGCGGTCCAGCAGTTGGCCGAAGCCGGGAATGGCCTTGGCCGACATGGAGGCGGGAATCCAGAGTGATGGAACCTCGCCCACGTCGATGCCTCGAAACTCCGCGGCGGCCACACCGGCCACCGTCATCGGGTGCTGGTTCACCAGCACCTTCCGGCCCACGACGTTCGGATCGCTGGCCAGTTGCGTCCTCCAGAAGTCGTACGCCAGCACAACTACCGGATCCGCGCCAAAAGCCCGGTCATCGTCGTTCCCCAGGACCCTGCCCAGCGACGCGCCCACCCCCAGCACCGTGAAATACGAGCCCGATACGATCTCCGCGGCGGCCGGCTTGTAGTCGCCGCCCGTGGAGAGGTTGACAGTCGTGGCGGCGCGGCACAATACTCCCTCGAAAACACGGTCCTGCTGCTGCAGGTCCATGCAAATCGGATAGGACATCAGATTGTAGCTGCCGAATCCGTTGGCCACTTGATCGCCCTTCCAATCGACCAGGACCAGCCGTTCTGGTTCACGGACCGGGAGTGCGTGCAGCAGCACTTGATCGACCAGCGAGTAGATCGCCGTCGTCGCGCCGATCCCGAGGGCGAGCGAGAGTAGCGCAGTGGCCGTGAACGACGGACTCCGTTGGAAAGAACGCAGCGAGAAGCGAAGATCGTAGGCAAAATCCCGCAGCCACTGCGTCAGCCAGACATCGCGAACCTCCTCCCGCACCTGCGCGGGGCCGCCAAGTTCGAGTGTGGCCTGCCGTCGCGCCTCCGGCTCCGTCAGCCCGGAAGCCACGAAATCCGCCACCCGGCGATCGAAGTGATACTGCAATTCGCGGTCCAGGCCGCCCTCTAAACCTCGTCGCCGGAACCAATTGAGGAGCTGCTTCACTACTTGCTCCCCTCGTTGAAGATCAGTTGGACCGCGCCCGTCAGCCGCGCCCAGCTATCCTTCTCGACGGCCAACTGCTTCCGCCCGGTTCGCGTCAAGGCGTAAAACTTGGCTTCACGGCCCGTCTCCGATTGTTTCCACTCCGATTGCAGCCACTCCTTCTGCTCCAATCGGTGAAGAGCCGGATAGAGCGATCCCTGGTTCACCTGGACCACGGATTTCGAAATCTGCTCCAGCCGCTGCGCAATCCCGTAGCCATGCGCCGGCTCCAGCGCGAGGATCTGGAGGATCAGCATATCGAGAGTGCCTTGCGGGATGGGAAAACGGGGAGATGACATGGATGCCTCAACCTTCTACCATTCACGCTAAGGGAAGGATGGGTCGAAGGTCAAGGCGTCCAGTGGAGTGTGATGTAAACTTGTCACCCTCCAACAAATCCGCCTCCACACCGCCCAAGCCGCTTAACATGGTAGTAGCCTCATGTCGCGCAAAAAAGTCGATTGGAAAATCAAGAACGAGATCTACCACCTGGGGGAACGCACCTTCATCGTGGGCGCCATCAACGTCACCCCCGATTCCGTCATGGACGGCGGCAAGTACGAAGACCCCGATCGCGCCTTCGTCCGCGCCATGGAGCTCATTGACCAGGGCGCCGATTTCCTCGAGTTCGGCGCCGAGAGCCTGCGCCAGGGCTCCAAGCGCGTCCCGGAAGCCGAGGAGCTGCGCCGCCTCATCCCCATCCTCAAGCGGCTCAAGGGCAAGATTGCCATCCCCATCATCGTCGAGACCTACAAGCCCGCTGTCGCCGAAAAGGCCATCGAGCACGGCGCCACCGTCATCAAGGACTCCACTGGCCTCACCATGGAGCCCGATCTCGCCAAGGTCGTCATGCAGCACGACGTCGGCTTCATCATGCAACACATGCGCGGCACTCCGGAGACGTGGGCCAAGCTGCAATCCTTCAAGGATCCGGTCGGCATGATCGCCGCCGAGATGAACGCCGCCCTCAACCGCGCCGGTCGCGCCGGCGTCCTCCGCGAGCGGCTCGTGGTCGACCCCGGCCTCGGCATCGGCAAGCGCAAGGAGGCCAATACCGAGATCCTCGTCGGCCTCGACGCGTTCAACCAGTACCACCTGCCGATTCAGATCAGCCCGTCAGGCAAGCCGTTCAACTCCGCCGTCGCTGTCGATCCCAGCGACACCACCACCATTGCCGCCGCCACCATGGCGGTGCTGCGCGGTGCGCACCTTATTCGCGTCCACGATGTGGCGCTGGTGCGGCCGGCCGTGCTGATTGCGGATCAGGCGATCCAGGGCGAATAAGGCTCAGCGTCTGCGTGTAGCCGCCCTCGATCCGCGCTTCGTCGCGGGTCCAGCCGTCCGGGCCCTCGCTCCAAATGTCGGTCAATTCCGCCGGATGCTTTTCGGCGTGGAAAAAGCGGCCCGATGGCGATTTGCGCCACTCTACGCCCGCGCCGGAAATCAGCCGCGTGGTGCCTGGGCGCGGCTCCAGAATCGCGGCACCCAACCGCAGCAACACGTTATCCTCGGCCGGCGTAGTCCCGATGGTCTGCCACTCGTCGCCATCCTTCAGGAACGAGAGCACCGCGCGGGCCGTCAGATGCTCCGGTCCGTCCACCTTGGCCATCACGTTCGGCGCCCGGCACAGTACGCCCACCGAGTCTGTGTGGCGGTAGGGCAGGATGCGCGTGCGCTCCGGCGGGCGCGCGAATCCGATGGAAGCGCTCATCGTCGAGACCAGTCCGTCGGAGGCGTTGGCCTCCCCCTCGAAGCCGCACGCATTGCCGGTCAGCGCCAGCGCATCCACGCCGCGCAAGTCGTCTTTTCCGTCGTTCCAGGTGCCCAAATCGTACAAAAAGTCGCTTCCAGGAGTCATTTCGGGTAGTTGTTTGGACACAAACGGCAGGTTGAAGGAGAGGTATGAGCCGAAGTTCGGCGTCGCCATCAGGACCAGCTTGCGGACCCGGTGTGGATCCGGCGGCAGGAATCCGCCGTCGCTCTGCTTGCCGGCCAGGTACGATCGCGCAATCAGCCCGCCCATGCTGTGGCCAATCAGGTCCGCCTGCTCCAGCGGCTCGCCGCTCGTGGTCGGGTACTTTGCCAGGAACCGTCCCAGCGCCTGCCCGCAGTCTTCAATTGATCCGCCGCGGCACTCCACGCAGTTGTCGAAGAAGAGCACCGGGAAGCCCTCGGCGCGCAGCAGCGGCTCCAGTTCGCCGAAGGTGCTGCGCGAGCGCGGCGTCGATTCCGAGACCGGGCACGTGCCGTAGCGGATGAACTCTGCCAGAGTGTTGCTGAACTGGAATCCGTTCAGCAGCACCACGGGCGCGGCCGCCGCAGTCGCATCCACCGGCGGTGGCGCCTGCACGTGGATTGTCAGGCTCTGGCGCTGCTCCACGCCGCGGTAGTCCTGCCATCGCAGCGTGACCTCATAGGGGCCCGGCGCCGCCAGCGAAGGGATCACCAACAGGCCCGCTCCGGAATCCGCGCCCCAGGCGAAGGAGAACTCTTCTTCGCTGGCCGGTGTGGTCTCCACCGAGACGTCCGTCCCGCGCGTCAGCCGCTCCAGCGGAGCCAGCCGGTGGCCGCGTCCGGCCACCTGGGCGCTCAAAAGCGGCGCCATGCCCAGCAGTACGAGTAGTAGCTTCATCACTCCTTCGATGGAGTTGCCCGCCGGTTGGTTACGGCGGCGTTAGTGCCCGGCCGTCGGTCGCACCGATGCCAGCGAATCCGCGCCGGCCAGTTTCGGCCACATATAGCCGTAGACCGCGACAAGGGCGAAACACACCATCGGCACGGCGAAGCCGCGCGACATGTCGTAATGATCCGCAATCGCGCCCATCGCCTTCGGCAGCACCGCTCCGCCCATGATCGCCATCACGATGTACGACGACGCCTTCTTGGCCCGAGCGCCCAATCCAAAGATGCCCAGCGCAAAGATCGTCGGGAACATGATCGACATGAAGAAGAAGCTCAGGAACACGCACGCCACCGAAACCCAGCCCAGCTTCAAAAAGACCACCAGCGTAGCCACCACATTGGCCACGGCGTAGTAACACAGGATCTTGTGCGCGGAAAACTTCTTCAGCAGCCCGGCGCCGGAGAAGCGGCCTGCCAGGAAGAGCATGAAGCCCAGCGATGCCATGTTCGCCGCGCCCTTATCGCTGATGGCCAGCACCCCGTCCTTGGTGGTGTGGAACCAGCCGCTCAGCCAGTCACTCAGGAACCCGGCGTTGGCCGAGAGGTCCTTCATGCCCGTGTCCCACGACGCCGGGATCGGCGGCACATCGGCCGTCAGGTAGTTGATGAAGAAGCTGAAGATGCCGGCCTGCGCCGCGACGTAGACAAATTGCGCCGCCACGGCCATCACGAAGTGCGGGTGAGACCAGATGGATTTCGAAACGCCCGGCGTAGTGTCGTCCAGGTGGTAGTCATCTTCGGCCTTGATGTCCGGGATGTTCGCAAAGTAGAAGATCACAGCCAGGATCAGCACGGCAACCGCGATGCCTGCATACGGAATGTAGAGCGTCGCGCTGCCCGTGCTCTGCCCCTGCGCGTTCTTCGAGTAAAAGTACATGCTGCCGACGATGGGGCCGAAGATCCAGCCGATGCCATTGGTGGATTGCGCCAGGTTGATGCGCGTCGCGGCATACTGCGGATCGCCCAGAACCGTCGTATAGGGATTGGCGATGGTCTCCAGAAACGTCAGGCCCGTCGCGATCAGGCAGACGCCAAACAGAAACGCCACAAACGCCATGTTGGCCGAGACCTGGCCCGTGCGCACCATGTCGTTGATGCTGGTGGCGGGGATGAACCAGAATCCGCCGGCCGCCACAATGACCAGCCCTGTGATGATGCCGCCCTTGTACCCCAGTTTTGTGGCCAGCCACCCGGCCGGAATCGACATCAGAAAATAGCCGAGATAGTGCGCGAACTGCACCCATGCCGATTGCGCCTTGGTCAGGCCCAGCTCATCCTGAAAGTGCTTGTCCATCACGTCGATCATCCCGTTACAGAATCCCCACAGGAGGAAAAGCGAAGTGACCAGGATGAATGTGAAGACAACGTTCTGGCCGTCCGGCGTGACGAACATACCTTTTTTCTGATTGCTCATGGGGATCGCAATGAGTCTATCAACCGCAGAGCTGTCCTGTCCCGCTGTAACATCAGTCAGACGGCCCTTTCGGAGTCACCATGCCACTAGCCGCATTCCCGAAGTGTTTCCTCCAGGCGCTCTGCGTCACCGGGGAGATGACCCTCGATCAGTGGATCGATCTCTCCGCCGGATTTGACCTCGACGGCCTGGAGTTCTACTGGCCCTTTACGCCCTGGCAGAACCCCGGCGAACTGGAGCGCATCCGCCGCCGCGTGGAGGATCAGGGCCGCTCCATCCCGATGATGTGCTACTCGCCGGATTTCACCCAACCCGATCCGGCCCGCCGCCGCGACGAGGTGGAGCAGGAAAAGACCGCCATCCGCACCTGCCCCCAACTGGGCGTGCAGTTTCTGCGCGTGCTCTCCGGACAGCGCCGTCCCGATGTCTCGCGTCACGATGGCATCCGTTGGGTGGCCGAGTGCATCCACGAACTGATCCCCACGGCAATCCAGCACGGCGTCACGCTAATTCTCGAGAACCACTACAAAGACAACTTCTGGAGCTTTCCGGAGTTTGCCCAGAAGCGCGACGTCTTCCTGGAACTGCTCGATGCCATCGGGCCGGCGCCCAACTTCGGGGTGAACTTCGATCCCTCCAATTCAGTCATCGCCGGCGAGGACCCCATCGTCCTGCTGGAGGCAGTGAAGCATCGAGTGGTCAGCATGCACGCCTCGGATCGCTACTTTGAGGGCGGCACGCTGGACGACCTGCTGCGCATCGACGCCAATCCAAACAGCGGTTACGCCGGCATCCTGCAGCACGGTGTCGTCGGCCGGGGTCTGAACGACTTCGACCGCATTTTCAGCATCCTGAAGAGCGTTGGCTTCACCGGCTGGATCTCGATCGAGGATGGCCAGGACCCCGTAACAGGCCCCGGCGACATCGCGGAGTCGGCTGTTTTCCTACGCCAGAAGATGCAGCAGCACGGTCTCCGGTAAGCGGGCTACTTCGCTTGCGGCTCCGGCACGATCCACAGGAAAAATTTGTGGCTCAGATACGTGTCCTGGTCGTCGCCATCATCCAGCTTGATCTCTTTCAGCGGCTTCCAGTCGCCCATGTCGAACGTGTTGGAGACGATCCGCGTGCCGGGCTTCAGCTCCTTCAATAGCTTGGGCCGCAGTTTCAGGTTGACGCTGTTGAGCAGGAACAGGGTCACCACCGACGCCTCATGGACATCGGCCTCAAAGAGGTCCTTCTCTTCAAAGCGCACCAGGTTCTCCACGCCGGCCTTCCGCGCATTGTCGTTGGCCTCTTTGATGCGCACGGGGTTGATGTCGATACCCACGCCGCGCGCGCCTACCGCCTTGGCGGCCTCAATCACGATGCGGCCATCGCCACACCCCAGATCGTAGACAACGTCCGTTCTCTTCACGTCGGCGAGCTTGAGCATGGCCCGCACGGCCTCTTCGGTTGTTGGCACATAGGGCACGTCGGGGGCCCGCTTGGGTGCGGCCTCCTGCGCAGTGGCGGCCGCCAGGGAGAGCACGGCCACGAGAAGCGTCGAGTAGGAAAACGAAGTGGGGAATGTCATGGTACTTTTGCCGCCGATTCCACGAGGGTATCTCAAAACCGGCGTCGGAGCATCCGCTATACTGTCCACTGTGCCGGTTGGCGCTGATCCCGTGTAGTGACGGGGTCCGCGAAGGCGCCGCAGGCCAGTTTCCCCTGGGATGTCATTCATGAGGAGAAAGATCGCCCGTTGCAGGCGCTCTTGTGTCTGCCGCATTTATCGGAGTTTGCTGGCGCTCTGTCTGCTGTTGGTGGGCGTTCATGCGCCGCTCAGCGCCAGATCGCAGGGCCGCGGAGCCGCCTCCGCCACAGCCCCGGATGGCGTCTACAAGTCGTTCGGATTGTCGCCCGATGCCCGCACCTTCCTTTACTTGAGGGCCGCCGGCGCTTTCCCCACCTTTGAGCTGTATCTTCGCGACACGGAAACTGGCGCCACTACCCGCGTGACCAACGAGGCCGTGCACCACGCCGCCTGGTCGCCGGATGGAAAAACCTTGGCCTATCAGTGGCTCGATCTGGACGGCCGGTTCCACGTCTGCCTTTATGACATCGCCACCCGCGAGAGCACGGAGCTCGCCGCCGGCCGCCTCAAGCCGGATTTCCTGGAGTGGTCGCCCGATTCCGCTGAACTGCTCTACCTCACCGTCGAGCCTCACGGCCAGGACGCCTTCGAAACCGGCGAATGGGACTCCACCCTGCATCGCCATCCGCTTCGCGGCGGCCCTGTGATGTCCATTCCCGGTGTGCAGTGGGCGCGGTTCAGCGAGGGGCAACTGGTGGTAGCGGGCAACCCGGCGCCGGCCGGCTACCGCTCCATTCCCAATCCGAATGCCGAGCGCATTGAACGGTTCGCCATTCACGACGGCCAGATCTACGCCAATACGCACCGCGATGGCACAGCCGGCGCATCGCGATGGAACGCCGCCGCCGGCGCCTATGAACCCGCCAGCACAAGCCGGTTGGCCTCCGGAGGCCCGCTCACCGCGCCCGCCGGCGCCAACTGGCGGCTCCCCTATTACGGCCTGGCAGCTATGGTGCAAGGTGGCGCGGGCTTTTCCGGCGGCGCATGCGACGGCGCCGTCTGCATGGTGATCGCTCACAATGCCCGGCTGAACTACGCGCTCGATTTCCAGCAGGTCTCCGAGGCCAACGAGGGCAACCAGCACATCCTCGCTGTAGAGGCCGGTACCGTGGCAGCCCTCGCCAATGGCCTCGCCTGCAGCACGATGATGGCCTGCACGGTAAGCTACGACGGCTACTCCCAAACCTGCAAAGATCCCAACACCGGCGCCGGTAACTACGTCGCCATCGCCCACATGGACGGCAGCTATTCGTTCTACGCCCACCTGAAGTCGGGCAGTGTTGCCGTCCAGGTTGGGCAAACCGTAGCCCAGGGCGCCTACCTCGCTGACCAGGGACACTCCGGCGGCGCCGCTGCCTACAACAACTACCGGACGTGCGGTGATCATCTCCACTACCAGCGGCAAACTGCGCCGGCCGTCTGGTCCCAGGCCATCCCCACAGATTTCGAAGACACGCCTTGTCTCCTGGCCTGCACGAACATCTACCCGTCGAAGAACGTGGAGCTCGCGCCCGCCCCTTCCGTGGTGGCGATCCAACCCGTTAGCGCCCTGGCGGGCAGCACCGTCAACGTCACCTTCACCGGCTCGAACTATCTGTACGGCACCACGCTCACCGTCAGCGGGTCGGGTGTCACCGCCGGCACGGTCTCTGTTGTCAGCGCAACGCAGGCAACCGCGACCCTAGTGGTGGCTCCCGATGCCGCGCTCGGCCCGCGGGACCTGGTTTTGACTACGGCCCGCGGCAGCAGCCAGCCGCTCCCGTTTCAGGTGAGCGTGCCGGTCGCCGTGACGCTCGCCACCCAGCCGGCTGGGCTCACCCTCAGTGTGGACGGCCAATCCTGCATCTCTCCCTGCGCCCTGCAATGGCACTCCGGCACAAACCATACCATCGCCGCGCCCGTGGTGGTGATAGGCGTGCCGGGCGTGACCGGCACACGCCTGGCCTGGAAGACGTGGAGCGACGGCGGCACGGCCGCCCATTCCGTCACCACGCCCCTCACGGCAGTTACGTACACGGCGGTTTTCGCCACCCAGTATCTGCTCACCACCGTCGCCGCACCGTCCGCCATGGGCAGCATCGCGCCCGCCACCGGGTGGTTTGACAGCGGCACCATCGTGCCCGTCAGCGCCACGCCCGCCGCCGGCTTCGCCTTCACCGGATTCTCGGGCGTCCTCACGGGGATCGTCACGCCACAGCCGGTCACCATGGCCGGCCCGCTGAGCGTGACCGCCGGTTTCCGCTCGCTCTACTCGCTCAGCCCCGCCGCGCTCAACTTTGCCGGGCCCGTGGGCGGCGCCGCCTTGACCGCCCCGCAGGTGATCACGGTAAACGGCAGCGGAGGCATCAACACATGGACCGCCACCTCCGATAAGCCCTGGTTGCAGGTCACGCCGATTGCCGGACAACGCAATGGCCGGTTTACCATTTCCATCCTCCGCTCCGCGCTGCCGCCGCTGGGTATCTACACCGGCAAGGTGACAATCACCGCCGGCGCCGCCTATGCCGGCAGCCTGGTGCTGCCCTGCACGCTCTCCATGAAGCCCTTCACGGGCGCGCCCTTCGGGACCCTGGAAACCCCGGCCGACGGCGCCACCGGGCTGGCCGGCAGCGTGGCTGTCACGGGCTGGGCTCTGGACGATATCGGCGTCAACAAGGTGACCATCTGGCGTGATCGCGTTGGGGCAGAGGGCGTCCATCCCAACGGCCTCGTCTATATTGGTGACGCCACGTTCGTCTCCGGCGCGCGCCCCGATGTGGAAGCATCGCAACCCGGCCTCCCTGCGGCCTACCGCGCCGGTTGGGGCTACCTGCTGCTCACCAATGCGCTGCCCGGCCCCCCGGGGAAGGGCGGCAACGGCGTCTTCAAGTTCCATGCATTCGCCGTGGACGAAGAGGGCAATCAGACCAAGCTCGGCACCAAGTCATTTACCGTCGACAACCAGTCGTCGGTAAGGCCCTTCGGTACTATCGATTCGCCCGCGCCGGGCGAAACCGTCTCGGGGGCGTCGTTCAGCAACTCAGGCTGGGCGCTCACACCACAGCCCTCCGTGATCCCCGCTGATGGCTCCACCATCTGGGTCAATATCGATGGAGTCAACTTCGCGCATCCGCAGTATGGCGGGGCGCGCAGCGACGTCGCATCCATCTTCCCCGCCTTTGCCAACAGCCTCGCCAGCGCCGGCGTCTATGCGCTCGACACCACGAAGTACGCCAACGGCACGCACACTATCGCCTGGATCGTCCTCGACAACCTGAACCACGCCGACGGAATCGGCAGCCGCTTCTTTGAAATCCAGAACGCCCCGCCGGCAGCCACCGGCAGCGTGGATGCGGCCCCGCCCCAGGGGGCTCTCGCCCGCGCTGCCCGCCCGCGCCGCGTCGCGGCGTCCGATGCCGCCAATCCCGCCTTCCGCACCGGCTACAGCCCTGGCGCCGCGCTCGCGCCCATCCGCATGGCTGGAGACGGGCTCTACGAAGCCGTCGCGCTCCCGGAAATGGGGCTGCTGGAGATCCAGCTCCCCGCCGGCGCGGGCTGGCAGGCGGCGCTGCGCTTTGGCGGCGAACGCCGCGAACTGCCCATCGGCTCCACCTTCGACGCCGAATCCGGTACCTTCTACTGGCAGGCTGGCCCCGGATTTCTGGGACGGTTCGAACTGGAGTTTTTGAGCGCTGGCGTCCCGCCCCTCGTGATTCCAGTGGAACTCACCGCCCGCCGTTAGCGGATCCGCGCCACCGGTGCCGGGTCGCTCACCGTCAGGAACACGGGGATCTCCAACACCGGCAGAAATGCCTCCTGTACCGTGACCCGAAGGGTCGCTTTATATTCACCGGGCTCCAGGCCCTCCGGTTGGACCTCCAGCCGCAGCTTCATGGGGACGGAATCGCCATCGCGAACCACGGTCAGCCAGGGCTGATCGCTCTCTGGTCCGGCGGCGTCGAACCGCTGCGGGCAACCGGAGTACACGATGCCCTCCAGCGCGGTGGGCAACTCCGCGCCCCGCACGTGTGTGAAGGCGGCGGCCGGCAGATCGCCAAACCAGTAGCCGAGCCACGGATCGCAGATCTGCGCCACGAATGCGTCGTTCTGGCTGCCGAGCGTGAATTGCGCCGCGCGCGCCAGCGGCAGGTCCGGCGAGTACGTGACCCCGGCCAGCGTGGCCGCCTCACCCGGCCCCAGGGTCAACGCCAGACCCGCGTCCCGGTTGGATCCGCCCCAGAAAGTGGAGTAGATGACCTGCCGGTTGTCTACGTCCAGCTTCAGCAGGAACGCGTCGAAACCGCCTGCCAGGTTGGGCTGCAAAGCGCGGTGATAGCCGGGGAAATCGGGAGAGCTCGTGTGCCCGGCGGCGTACACATGCCCTCGATGATCCACCCGCAGAGCCGTGATGCCCTCGTCGGGATCGGCCACCCGCGGGCTGTTGCCGCCCAGATAGGTGAGGTATTCGGCTGCCGTACCTTCCGGGTTGAGCCGCAACAGGAACGCATCGCGGAAGCCGCCGCCGAAGGCACTCTGGATGGCGTTCTCAGACACCGGCAGCTGTTGCGACGTGGTGTTGCCGCCGGCATACGCGCGGCCCAGAGAGTCCACCGCCAGCGCCTCGATCCTGGTATAGCCGCCCTTCCACCCCACGTAGGTGAAGTACGAGAACGCATCGCCCTGTGGAGTCAGCCTGGCGACGAAGCTCGAATAGCTCTGCCCCACTGTCTGATAAGCATTTTCAGTGGCGAGGCCCGGCGACATCGTCTCGCCGGCGACGTACAGGGAATCGTCCGGGCCAATTGCAATGGCGTAGATATTGTCTGTCCCGCTGGCGCCGCCGAGATAGGTGGCGTAGGCGAGTTGGTAGTCGGGCGTGAACTTGGCGATGAAGGCATCTTGGCCTCCGCCTGAAATGTGCGGCTGGAGCGCGTTCTTCACAGGTAGCTGAGTGGACGATGCGCGGCCCGCCAAATAGATATTACCGGTGGAGTCCACGGCGAGAGCGAGACCCTCGTCGTTCCGTTCACCGCCAAAATATGTGGAGAACAGCAGCTCGCCGTCGGGGCTGAACTTCATCAGGAAACAGATGTTCATGCCGGTCTGCGTATCCTGCACGGGATGGAGCAGCGGCAGATCCCGCGCGCCGGTGGTCCCTGCGACGTAGACGTTGCCGTCGCGATCCAGGACCACGGCGTGCGGCACTGTGTTGGACGACCCGCCAATCAACACGCGCCACACCACCTCCTGGCCCTCGGGCGCGTACTTGGTGAGGTAGCCCTTGAACACAGCCGACGTCAATGGCTTGCCGCCCACCGGTTTGGCGTCCAGATCGCGGGACTCAGTCTCGCCAGCCATGTAGATGAAGCCGTTCGGATCGATGGCGACCGCGACGGCATCGTCGTTCCGGTCACCGCCGTGAAACGTGGAGAAGACCAGCCGCTTGTCGTCGGCCGGCGATTGCGCGGCCAACGTGGCCGCGGTGGCGAGAATGAGGAGTGTCAGGCGCATACACCCACAACGCGCGGAATTCTGCCGTTTGGGATCACGCTCGCGGAACGCGCCAAAAAATTAGTGGAGGTCCTTCATGGCCGCGGTCACTCGCGCCATCTCATCGTCGCTGGCGGAGTTCGAGCGGTGCTCCTGCTGGAGCTTCTGGAGAATCGCATGTGCCCTGCGGTACCACTCCCGCGCGGCGTCGCGTTGATTCAGGCGGGCGGCGGCGTCTCCGAGGGCGGCTTGCGCCTCGGCTACCTCGCCCTGCGCACCGGCGTTGACTGGGTCCGCTTCCGCTAGCTGTTCGCGCATTTTCAGAGCGATCTGGAGCTCCTTGGCAGCCCTTCCGGCATCACCAAGAATCGTGTACGCCCGCCCGCGCCGGTAGTGGCTCGTGGCGAGCATGCTCCGGCTGCGCGTATCCTGCGGATCCTCGGCGGCGATCTCCTGGTAGAGCTCATGCGCGGCCGTATAGTTCGCAACGGCGCCGCTGTAGTTCTTCTCAGCGAGCTGAACTCGAGCTAACCCGCTCAGGCCGGCGGCGAGTCCAAGGCGGAGTTGCACGTGGCGAGGAAATTTCTCCAGGCCCTTCCTTGCCGTCTGCAGCGAGCGCTCATACATGCGGGCCGCCGCCGCCTGGTCACCATTCCGGGAGTAAATGCTGGCCATTCGCGTCTCAGCGAGGTTGAGACTGCGGTAATCGTCACCGTCGGCTTGCGGATCGGCCGCCAGCTCTTCATGGAGCTTGAGTGCACTGCGGCGCGTCGCCAGCACGCCAGCCCAATCGCCCACCTGAAACAGACTGCCGCCCAGAGTGGTGTAGCTGGCGGCCACCGCACGGCGGAATGCCCGATTGCCCGGCTCCGCCTCCAGCAGCAACTTCCTCAACTCCAGCGCGCGCTTGTCGAACTCCAGGCCGCCCCGGTAATCCCCCGCCCGTTTCAAGGCGCCACTGACGCGCGCGAGCGACGAGGCGACGTCCTGCCGCAGTTGGGGGTTGCCCGGATCACCGGCCAAAACCGACTCCCGCAATGCCAGAGACTTGCGGTAACTCGCCAACGCGCTGGCCGTGTCGCCAATGTTGGCGCTGTCGGGGCGGCCTTGCACGTCGCCCATCTTCTCGTAAGCAGTGGCCAGTTCCTGCCGTAGCGAGGCGTCCCCGGCTGCCTCCCGCGACAGGCTGTCCAGGTATTCCAGCGCCTTCTGGATGAGTTTGGCCCGGATGCCGGTACCGCCAGGGAGCGCTGCCAGAGTGTCGTGCTCCACTAAGAACGAGTTCGCCAACCGCCTCACGTCGCGGAAGCGTTGCTCGGCGCGGTCGCGTTCCGTGCGGGCAATGTGCGCTTGCCAGGTGGTGGTGGCGATGCCGGCGATCAGGGTCAGCGCGACGGCCGCTGCCGCTCCCACGCTCACCTTGTTACGCCGCACGAACTTCATGGCGCGGTAGCGGATCGTCGCATCCCGCGCCAGCACGGGCCGCCCTTCCAGATAGTTCCGGATGTCCTCGGAGAACTGCTCTACCGACGAATAGCGCTGCAGCCGGTCCTTCGCCAGCGCCTTCAGCACAATCCGGTCCAGGTCGCCCTCCACATCGCCCCTCGTGATGCCCTGCACCTGCGGCCCGAGGACGGAACTGGGCCGCGGCGGATCCGTTTCGCAGATGACCCGATCCATCTCCGTCGGCGTTCGATCCTGAAAACGATGCGCCCGGCGCGTGGATAACAGCTCGTAAAGAACCGCGCCCAGCGAGTAGACGTCGGTCGCGGTGTTCACGGGTTCGCCGCGGATCTGCTCGGGGCTGGCATACTCCGGCGTGAATAGGAGCGGGCCCACCGTATGGGCTTCCTCCAGGCCCGGCGCGTCCGGCAGAAGAATGCGGGCGATGCCAAAGTCCAGCAGCTTCACCGTCCCGTCGTGCTCCACCATGATGTTGCCAGGCTTGAGGTCGCGATGGACAATCAGGTTGCGGTGCGCGTACTCCACCGCCGAACACACCTGTAGAAAGAGATGCAGCCGGGCCTGCACGGAGAGCGCCTTGCTCTGGCAGTACGCGAGCAGCGGCATGCCCTCCACGTACTCCATGACGAAGTAGGGCCGCCCTTCCTGAGTGGATCCGCCCTCCAGCAGCCGCGCAATATTCGGATGGCTGAGAAAGGCGAGGATCTGGCGCTCGTAACGGAAACGCCCCAGCACCAGCTCCGTATCCATACCGCGCCGGACCACTTTGACCGCGACTCGCTGCTGATATTGGCCGTCATCGCGCACTGCCAGATAGACGGTGCCCATGCCGCCCCGGCCGATCTCTTCCAGCAAGCGGTAGTTGCCGATCAGTGTGCCCGAGAGATCGGCCGCGCCGGCGTGCTGATCCGCCACCTCCAATAGGCCCGTTGTATCGGTGGTGGCGGCCAGCAGGAGCGACTCCACCTCGGCGAGCACCTCGGGCCGTCCCGCGCAGCGTTCGGCCAGAAACGCGGATCGCTCCGCCGGCGTCCGGTTCAACGCCTCGTAGAGGACCTCCCTCACCTGCTCCCAGAGTTCTGGCGTCATGACACGGAGCGGCTCACTTCGCGCATCAGCCACGCTTTTGCCGTGGCCCAGTCGCGCTTGACGGTGGCAGTGGAGATGCCCATGGCTTCG
Organism: Bryobacterales bacterium; assembly: GCA_016721425.1. Classification (GTDB taxonomy): domain Bacteria; phylum Acidobacteriota; class Terriglobia; order Bryobacterales; family Bryobacteraceae; genus Paludibaculum. The sequence continues at coordinate 263,136 of JADKID010000011.1, forward strand.
GCTGTCTCTTCCACGCTCAGGCCCGTGAAGAATCGCAGCTCTACTACCCGGCTCTGCTGTTCATCCATCTCCGCCAAGCGGCTCAGCGCGTCGTCCAGGGCGACCAATTCCCATTCCTTTTCGCCAGCCACTTCGAGCGCCTCATCCAGAGAGAGCTTGGGCATAGCCTGCCCGCGCTTCACCGCTCCGCGAGCCCGTGCATGGTCCACCAGAATGCGGCGAATGACGCGCGCCGCCACGGCGAAGAAATGGGCGCGGTTCTGCCATTGGGCATCCTCCTGCCCGACGAGCTTCATGTAGGCTTCGTGCACCAGTGCCGTGCTCTGCAGCGTGTGGCCCCCCCGCTCATGCCGCATCTGCGACTCAGCCAAACGCCGGAGCTCGGTGTAAACCAACGGCAGCAATTCATCCAGGGCGGCCTTGTTGCCGTCTCGCCAACTGTGCAGCAGCCGGGTTACTGCATCGGAGGACATTGCTACATTTTAGCGCCATGTCGTGATCCCTCCCGGCCTCCGTTCTCGCGTGGTGAGTGGAGGACATTTTCATGACTAGCTCGATCCGCACCGCTCTGACCATTTGGATGCTCGGGGCCGGCTCGCTTTTAGGAGCCGACATGTTTCCCTTGCAGACGGGCAACACTTGGACTTTTCGCGAAAGCGCGACCGGGCAGGAGTTCACTGTCCGGGTCAGCATCCCGATTGTTGTCAATGATCGTGCCTACTACTCGCTCTCTGGCTACTCGGAGCAGCGCGTGTTCGTGCGTAGGAATGAGACCGGTTCCCTCGTCCATCTCGACGAGGAGACAGGCGCCGAACGGCTGCTGACTTCCTTCGAGCCGTTCGAGGGCGGATGGTGGAACGCTCCGTTCCGCCAGTGCGAGCAGGAGGGAAAAACTCTCGAAAAGCCAGGGGTGCACGATGGCGCGGCCGGGCCCATCCTGGACGTTCTGGAAATGCGCTATCGCAGTTTCACCTGCGCCGACGCCGGCGTGGAGTCCGAGCAATATGCCGCCAACATCGGCATGGTGCGCCGCGTGGTTGGCTCCATTGCCGGTCCGCGCGAGTTCAACCTCGTCTACGCTCGCGTCGGCAAGCAGATCATTGACGCCCTCCCGCATGGGCGTTTCTCCGTGAGCGTCGCGGATGGTGCGACGCTGCGGCTCCAGGTCAATTCGCCGGTTCCGGTGAATCTGCTGTTCCCCACCGCGCAGGAGTATGACTTGGTGCTGAAGGACGAAGCTGGCAATGTTGTCTGGAAGTGGTCTGATGGGCAGATGTTTGCCCAGGCCGCCCACGAGCGGATCGTCGGCACGGAGTGGTCCGTGAAGGTGGAAGTGCCGTGGCCTACGCAGGAAGGCAAATACACGCTCCAGGCGTGGCTCACTACCGCCACGGACGCGCCTCAGTTCGCTGCCACCGCGCCGGTTCGGGTCGGAAACCAGCCGTAAAGCCGCTCCGCGGGGCACGCTGGGTCCGTCGCTTCTGGCGCTCAACTGGGCGCCAGCCCATGTCGTCTCACGCCTCCTCCTCACGGAGTGCCGGCTCTCCGGGCGCTCCTGGACGGCGCTACTCACTGTGGCAGGGAGTGTATCTCGCCGGCGCCGGCGTGGATCAGGCAGCACTGCCGATTGGGTTCACATTCAGAGTCGCAGCGGCTACTAGATCAATCAATCTGTAACATACTATACTAATAGTGGACGTACAGATATGAAACTCGTGATCGGTCTCTCCGCCCTCCTGCTGATCCCGGTGTTCGCCTCGGATGAACACCACGCTGGTGTACCCGCCGATAAAGCCCTGGCAATCCTTGCCGAAGGCAACGCCCGCTACGTCGTCCACAAAGAGACCCACCCGGATTCGTCGCTCGAGCGCCGTCACGAGCTCGTCAAAGGACAGCATCCCTACGCCATCATTGTCGGGTGCGCCGATTCCCGCGTGCCGCCGGAGATGGTTTTCGACGCCGGGCTCGGTGATCTGTTCGTCATCCGCGAAGCCGGCAACGTGATGGACAACGTCGTTCTCGGCAGCGTCGAATATGCAGTGGAGCATCTGGGCGTCAAGCTCGTGATGGTTCTGGGTCACGAGTCATGCGGCGCTATCACCGCGGCCGTCAACCACACAAGGGAGGCGCACATCACCTCCATCATGAAGGCCATCCAACCGGCCGTCTCCGCGTCCAAACGTCTGCCTGGCGATGCCGTTCACAACTGCGTCCTGGCCAACGCCCGCCACGTTGCGAATCAGATTCGGCACGCCAAGCCGATCCTGTCGAAGGCCAATGACCATGGCGACATCAAAGTGGTGGCTGCGATCTACGACATTGAGAGCGGCAAGGTTGTCCTACTCGATTAGCCAAACTCAAAGCCGGCCAGTGCGTAGATGAATTCAGGGCGCTCTTCAATCGGGGCGCCCTTTCTCATGCGCCACAGCTTGCGCACTGGAGCGAATCCGAGCTCGCGGGCCAGTTCCCAGGCCACTACGTTCATCTCCGGCACGTCCCAATATGTCGTGCCCGAAACACCGGCATGTAGCACCCGCTCCCGCGCCTCATCGATGGAGCGCGCCACCACCGGGCCTACATAGTTCGCCACCCGGCCCGCCCGCGCCGCGCCCAGCAGCGCCACCACGGCGCGGCGGTCCGCGCCAAAGGCCAGGCGGTCCAGCGCCGGGTCCGGGGCAAACTCGCGCACGGGCATCGCTGGAAGCTCACCGCGCCAGCGCTCCACCACGGATTCCTCGATGAAGCCTAGCTTCTCGTACAACGGCCGCCCCATGTCCGTCGCATCCAGCTTCACGCAGCCCACGCCGCGCCGCTCGCAGTATTCCAGGCACGCCCACATCAGCCGCGCCGCAAAGCCGCGGCCGCGATACTCCGGGTGCGTCAGCACCATGCCGATCCATGCCAGGTCCGTCCCATACGTCACCGCCGTGGCGGTGGCCACCACGCGGCCGTCTTCTTCGATGCAGAAACAGCCCTCCGGCTCCAGGCACAGCACCCGGGCCCAGTCCGAGGGCAGTTGATTCCAGTTGGCGGCGATGGAGAGCTCCATGGCCTGCTCGATGTCTTGAGGTGTGAGGGCGCGCAGAATCGACACACTAAAAGCTATAGCGCAAAATCACCTGCAGGTTGGAGTTGTTGCGGTACTGGCCCAGGAAATCGCCCGCCTCTCCGCGCAGCAGCGTGAAGTTGCCAGTGACGCGCAAGTGGTTGCCCATGGCCTGCGTGTACTCCCATTTTCCGTACATGCCGGCGCCGTTCTGGCGCACTGCTGCCTCGAAAGCAACCGTGCGGTTGGCGTCCAGGTTGTAGCTGGCGCGGCCAAGAAACGTCTTGGCCAGGCCGCGGTCCGGTGCGAAGTCCAGCTCCGCGCGCTTGCGGGTCACGGCCTCGCCGGCATAGCCGCCCACAAAGACCCACTCGCCCGTCTGCCGCTCCAGTTGGATCACGTAGAGCGCATATTCGTCCGCCGTCTTCGTGCTGGATGTGAAATACGCCGCCTCGCCCTTCACCGTGAACCAGCGCAGCGGCACGGCCACGTCTCCGCCGTACATCCGCATCTGCGCGAAGTAGCGTGTCAGGGTTCCAGTGAATTGCGGGATGGTTCGCAACCCAGCCTGAAAGAGCGGCAGATGGTTGTAACCGTCGAACGTGCTCACCGAAAACTCGTAGCCCTTGCCCAGATGATTCCACCGCGCGCCCACGTTGCCCCGCCCCGGATAGCGGGCGCCGAGATCGGCGATGGAAATGCCCGCCAGCTCCGGAGCCAGCACCACCCAGCGCTGATTCAGCAGCGGCCCGCGGCTGGGCGTGAAGAGCGGCTGATAGATAGCGTCGAACGTATTGGAGCCGCGCTCGTAGGTGGCGCGCACGGCAGTCACGCCCAGAAAATCCGCATTGATCACGTTGAGGAAGTCCTTCGGCGCGAAGCGGTCTGTCGGATTCAGAATGTCCGCCTTGCCCCAGCGGATGAACTGCCGGCCGCCCTCGAACGTGAGGCCGCCCTTGTTGAGGATTACGCTCAGCCGTCGTACGGAGAGCGCCGGACGCAGCGTGCCGCGATCTGCCCAATCGAGTCTTGCGGCGCGCTCAAACTGCCGGTGCGAATCAAATCGCGCGTCAAAGCTGCCGTTAAATTGAATGCCCTTGCGTGGCTTCCACACGCCCTCCAGCCGCAGCAGCTCTTCGCTCACCACACGGCCGCTGTCGCCCTGCGCCGTTTGCGGATAGGCGTAGTTGCGCGTCTCGAAGAAGCCGCGGCCGCTGAAGCTCTGCGCCTGCGCGCCGGTGCCAACCACAATCAGCAATGAGAGCCAGCGGCGCACGGGGCCCCTTACTGCTCCCGCCGCAGCGCCTGCAGCGTAAAGTTCTCCGCCGCCAGCGGGATGTTGTACTGGAGCTTCTCGAGCTTCATCACCGTGCGGCTATCGCGCTCGATGTCGTGCACTTCCAGCGTGCGCGCCGTCCAGATATTCTGTACCTTCTCCAGGTCCGTGTAGCGGATGCGCCGGACGAGCTTGTCCTTCGCGAAACACTCGGCCTGCACGAACGAATACGTGTCTTTGCGCACCCACAAGGCGATGCGCGTATACTGCGACCGCGCCTCCGCCTTCGGCGTGCTCTCGATCTTCCACGCCAGCGCTCCGTCCAGCTTCTCCTCGCCTGTCAGCTTGTAGGTGGAGCGGTCTACATCGCGCTCCTCCAGGTCTTCAAACGTGAAGTCCGTGCCGAAGAAGCGCGTGCGCCGGTCCTGAAAAGCGATGCGCCGCTCGCGCGCCACGGCGGGCGTCCACATCCACTGATCCGATGCGCGGTCGGGATGATTGTGGATCAACAGCGCCACGCCCTTCACCTCGGCCGGCGCCGTGAACTTGAGCACGGCCTTGGCCTCGCCGGCCGAGCCCAACCGTTCGTACACCCAGCGCTTGGTGGAGATCTTGCGCTTGGCGTCGCGCACTTCCAGCGTGCCTTCATAACGCTGCGAATCGGCCCGCGAGCGCTTCTGCGCTTCGTCCACAATCGAGCGCGCGTCCTGTGCCAGCAGCGGCAACGCGGCCATCAGTCCCAACAGAAGTCTACTCATATTCCAATGCCTCCACCAGCGATCCGCGCACGGCCGATTCCGCCGGCCCCGCCCCGCTCAACAGCGCCGCGCCCAGCATCACCGGCAGCAGCGTCAACGCGATCCCGATGGGATAGCGGTACTCCAATCTCATGCCCGCAATGTCGCGCTTGGTGATCTCCAGGATGTAATACAGATGCACCGCGCCCAGCGCGAAGCCGATCATCAACCCCAGCGCGCCGATGGCCAGCGCCTCCATCCAGATGGTGTGCCGCACCTGATTGCGCAGTGCGCCCACTGCCTGCAACACGCCGAGCTCGCGCTTGCGGTCCGCGATGGAGACCGTGAGTGTATTCACGATACCGAGGATCGCCACCAGCACGGCCACGAAGATCTGCACATAGGTGAGCCCAAACCACTGCTCGGTGATCTTCAGGATGAAGGCGCGGATCTCGCCGTTTGTGAGCACAAAAAGACGCGTTTTGGCGCCAAAACGGTCCAATAAGCGCTGTCTAACGTCACTTTGCGATGCACCCGGCTTCAGATACGCGCGGAAGACGTTCACCGTGTCGTCCTTCCAGTAGCGGCGGTAGAGCTCGCGATCCATCATGATGGTGCCCTGCTGATCGCTGAAGTCCGCCACCACGCCCAGCACCTTAGTGCGCAGCAGGCCGGTGGGCGAAAGCAGCTCCAACATGTCACCCGTGTTGACGCGCCGCAGCAGCGCGAAGTTGTCGCTGATCACGACGCCCTCACCACGCGACACCTGCCGGTACATCGTCTCGCGGTCGCCCTCGATCACCTTCATGTTGACCCGGTTGGCGATACTCTCCACATTGGTGGATACCAGCATCACCGGCGTGCCCTGATAGACGATGCGCGCCGTGCGCACGGCCTGCAACTCCTCGATGCCTTCCACCTGGCGGAGCTCGTCCCCGAACTCGTACGGGAATCGGAAACTGCGCTGCGTGATGGATTCCGAACTGGTGACGAAGAGATCAGGATTCAGCGCCGTATCCATCCACTCCCGGATCATCTCGAAGCTCGATTTCGCAATGCCGCCCAGCCCGATGACCAGCGCCACAGAAAGCGCCAGCGCCGCCACCGTACCCGATGTGCGCCGCGGCGCTTGCAGCAGGCTATCGGCGGCGAGCGCGCCCTCTACCGGCCGCATCCACTTCATCAGCGGTCGCAGCAGGCGCGAGAGCCAAATGCAGAGCGCCGGCGTGAGCAGCAACACGGCCAGCACGCTCAGCATGTAGCCGGAGTAGAAGAAGAGCGGCTTGTGGCCGGCGAAGACGCACGCGATGCCGAGCCCCAGCATCACCAGAGCGGCGATCTTGCGGGCGCGGTTCTCGCCCTCGCTCATCACCTGCGCGCGGCCCTTCTGCAGTGCTTTGACGGGGTCAACGCCTGCGGCGCTGCGAGCCGGAATCCAACCAGCAATCAGGCTGGTGGCCACGCCCAGAAACAGCGCGATGCCCAGCAGGCGCGGATCGGCGGAGACTTCCTCGGCGCGCTGCGCCACGCCGTACATCTCGCCGAGGTAGCTGCTGATGTAGCCGGCGATGCCGCGCGCGATCAGCACGCCCAGGCCCAGGCCGAGCAGCGAGCCGAAGAGCCCGGCGATGCCGCTCTCAATGAGGAACAGGCGCTTGATCTGGCCCTGCGTGGCGCCCAGCGCGCGCAGAATGCCAATCTCGCTGCGGCGCTGCGTGACGGCGATGGAGAACGTGTTGTAGATGAGGAACAAGCCGATGAAGAGCGCGAAGAGGCTGGTGATGTTGGCGCTCATGGAGTAGATCTGCGCCATGGCCTCAAACTGCTGGCCGCGCGAGCTGGGCGGATCCACTTGCAGGCCCGGGCCGAGCAGCGTTTGCAGCCTGGCGCGCGCGGCGTTCACATCGGCGCCGCGGTGCAACGCGATGTCCACGCGATCGAACTGGCGGCCGCGGCCAAACACCATCTGCGCCGCGTAGATGTCCATCACCGCCAGATTGCCGCCAAACGCCGAGGCCAGGCCGCCGCTCTTCATGACGCCACGGATGGTGAACTGCTTGGGCCCCGCCATGGTCTGCATGGTCAGCTTGCCGTTCATTTGCAGGCCGGTGCGCTGACAGAACTGCTCGCTGAGGATGATGGAATCGGGCTGGGCCAGGAAGACGAGCGGATCGTCGATGGTGGCGTCTTCGGTGCTGTTCAGGTCGTAGTCGCGCAGGGATCGGTCGCCGGTCATGTCCACGCCGAGGACGAGAAGATTGCCCTGCCCCTGCAAGCCGGTCTGTACCGAGGCCTCGATGACGGGCACCGCCACTTCCACGTCCGGCTGCGACTGCACCCGCTCCAGCACTTCTTCCGGGAAGCCGGTTTCGCCGGCCGTCACCTGCAACTGCGTGGAGCCGGCGATCTTATCTACGGTCTGATTGAAGGCGTACAGCACGCTCTGATTGGCCGTGTGCATGCCGACAAACACGGCCACGCCGAGCACGATGCCCGCCGTGGTGAGCAGGCAGCGCAGCATGTGCTTGCGCACGTAGGGCCAGGTGATGAGCCGGAGCAGCATCATCGCGATGCCGCTCGCACAGTGTCGTCCACCACGTGGCCGTCCCGCAGCGTGATGGTGCGCGGGCAGCTCTCGGCGACGGAGCGGTCGTGCGTGACCAGCAGCACCGTGGCGCCGAGACGCTCGTGCACATCGCGGACCAGGCCCAGAATGTCCGCGCCGGTGGTGGTATCGAGATTGCCTGTCGGTTCGTCGGCCAGGAGCACCGGCGGATAAACGGAGAGCGCACGGGCGATGGCGACACGCTGGCGCTCGCCGCCGGAGAGCTCGTCCGGCAGATGCTCCACCCGCTTGCCCAGCCCCACCAGATCCAATAGCTCGATGGCGCGGTCGCGGGCCTGCTTGCGGCCCCAGCCACGCAGATGGAGCGGCAGGCTCACGTTCTCCTCGCAGGAGAGCGAGGGCAGCAGGTTGAAGAACTGGAAGATGAAGCCGATCTTGTCGCGCCGCACCTGGGTGAGCTGGTCGTCGGTGAGGCCGGAGAGCCTCTGCCCGTCGAGCGTGATCTCACCGCCCGTGGGCTTGTCCAGCGTGCCGATCAGATTCAGCAGCGTCGATTTGCCGGAGCCAGAAGGGCCCACCAGTGAAACCATCTCGCCCTTGCGGATGTGCAGATTGACGTCATCGAGGGCGCGCACCCGGCTCTTGCCATCGAACAGTTTTTGGAGATGGGTAATGAGGATCACAACGTGGTACTACCCTTTAGGATGCCACGCAGAGCGGCGCCGGTTTACTCCTTCCAGGGATTGAGCACGCGCACGCCGGTCCCGTCAAAATCGCGGGCGTTGCGCGTGACGACGGTGAGCTCGTGGACAAGGGCGGTGGCGGCCAGAAGGGCGTCCACGATGGCCAGGGTCCGGCCCTGCAATTGGGCAGCGGCCGTCATCTCGCCCCATTTCCGCGCAACCGCAGTATCTACAGGCAACACATGGCCGTCCTCGGTATTGGCGAGAATGTCCCCCAGCCACTTCTCATGAATCGCGCGCTTTCGCCTGCCGGTCTCCAGGCTGAGGCCCTTCTGGATCTCACCGAGCGTCAGGACGCTGACGTAGAGCGCCCGTGGATGAATGCTGTTGAGCCAGCGCAGAACCCGGGGCTCCGGAGCGAGCCTGGTTGGCTCGGATAGGACGTTGGTGTCCAGCAGATAGCCGGTCATTTCCCAGTGCCCCGGTCGGGGCCTTTGATTCGCGAGAAGTCCAGGTCGTCCGTGCGGAATGGCGCGTTGACCAGAACGTCAACCAGGGACTTGTTCGGCGCGCCAGCCAACTTGGCAAAGTCCGCGCTGCGGATGATCACCACAGCCTCGCCGCCGTGTCGTGTCACATGCTGCGGACCCTGCGTCTCGGCCAGGCGCACCACCTCGCTGAAGCGCGCCTTGGCGTCCTGCAGGCTCCAGGTATTCTTCTTTGTGGTCTTGTGCACGGCGGGCCTCCCATTCTGGTCAGACTAGTCTGACCAGTTTTTAGGATACCGCTACTCCTGCTTGACCGTGATGGTGTGCAGGCCGCACTCCAGCTTCTGCCCGCCCCAGCGTCCGGCGCGGGCGTGCTCGCCCGGTTCCGGCTTGTGGGTGCAGGGCGCGCAGCCAATGCTCGGGTAGCCCTGCTCGTAGAGCGGCAACACGGGGATGTCGTTCACCGTCATATAGGCGAAGACCTCGTCCATGGTCCAGTCGTAGAGCGGGCTGATCTTCGTCAGTTCCAGGCCGTTCGGAAAGCGGTGCTGCTCGGTGGGCTGGAGATTGGCGCGCGTGGGGCTCTGCTCGCGGCGCAGGCCGGTGAACCAGGTCTCATACCCGGTCAGGCCGGCGATCAGCGGCTCCACCTTGCGTTGCGCGCAGCACTCGGCGGGCGTGTCGGGGTGCAGCGTGGGCTTGGGGTGCTGGAGATTGATGGTGTTCAACTTCCAATCGCGCGTGAGTTGATCGCGATAGGCCAGCACCTCCGGGAAGTGATAGCCGGTCTCCAGAAACATCACCGGGACCTTGGGCAGACGCTGGCGGAGCAGATGGAGCACCACCACATCCTCGGCCTGGAAACTGCACGTGAGGCAGGCGCGGCCGCCCTCGGCCAGCGCGCCCTCGATGATGGAAATCGCCTGATTCAGTGCGTCCCGCATGGCGCTAGATCCCCTCTCCCTGGTCAAAATCGTCAACATCGAACTTCACGCCAAAGCGCTGCATATGGGCCATCAACGCGCGTAACTTGCGGCGCTCGGCCGGAGTAAACGGAGCGTCGGAAAACTTCTGCAGGTTGGTCTCACCGGTGGAGGCGGCGCCCTCGATCAGGCCGGCGCCCATGGTGAGGTTGGTGATGGTGTCCACCAGAATGAAACCGCCAGTGGAGCGGTTCTCGCGGTAGGAATCGTAGGGCAGCGCCTCGGCGAGCTCCACTTCCACGCGAGCGATCTCATTCAAGGCGGCCACGCCGTGCAGCCGCACGGGCACCGTGCGCGTGCCGTGCTGCAGTAGATAACCTCGCCGGCCATCGAGCGGCAGTTCGTTCATCCAGATGACCGTCGTGTTGAGACGCGTGGCCGATTGCGGCGCGCTGGCCGGCAGGGCCAGCAGATCTCCGCGGGCGATATCGAGCTCGTCTTCCAACTCCAGCGTCACCGACATTGGCGCGTAGGCGACGTCGAGATCGCCGTCGAAGGTCACGATCCGCTTGACGCGGCTGCTCTTGCCCGAAGGCAGGGCAATCACCTCTTCACCGGGGCGGATGGCGCCGCTGACGATCTGGCCGGCGTAGCCGCGGAAATCGAGGTGCGGGCGAATGACCATCTGCACCGGAAAGCGGAACGGCAGCGCGGAGGCCAGCGCGGCGGGCGCGGCCGTCTCCAACAGCTCCAGCAGGCTGGGCCCGGTGTACCAGGGCGTCCGCGGCGAGCGTGCCACCACGTTGTCGCCATCGAGCGCGCTGATCGGGATAAAGTCCACGTGGCCCGATTCGATCTCGGCGAGCAGCGGACCGGCCTGCGCCTGAATCTCCTCGAAGACCTCCTGGCTGAAGTCGACGAGGTCCATCTTGTTCACTGTGAATACAAGCCGCTTCACACCCAGCAACGCGGCGATGCGCGCGTGGCGGCGGCTCTGCTCCAGCACGCCCTTGCGCGCGTCGAGGAGAATGATGGCCAGGTCACAAGTGGAGGCGCCGGTGGCCATGTTGCGCGTGTACTGCTCGTGGCCGGGCGTATCGGCGACGATGAACTGCCGCCGGGGCGTGGAGAAGTAGCGGTAGGCCACGTCGATGGTGATGCCCTGCTCGCGCTCGGCGCGCAGGCCGTCGGTGAGCAGGGAGAGGTCAAAGCCGCGGCTGGCGCGGTTCACCTTGCTCTTGCGCACCTCTTCCATGTGGTCGTCCCACACTGTCTTGGTGTCGAAGAGCAGGCGGCCGATGAGCGTGCTCTTGCCGTCGTCGACACTACCCGCCGTGGAGATCCGCAGTAGCGGTAAGGTGCTCATTTAGAAATACCCTTCCCGCTTTTTCAGCTCCATGGAGCCTTCCTGATCGTGATCGATGACACGGTTCTCACGCTCACTGCGTTTGAAGGCTGTGAGCTCGTCGATGACCTTGGAAATAGTGTCGGCCTCGCTACGGATCGCCCCGCTGCAAGGCGTGCAGCCCAGGCTGCGCATGCGGCACGTCACGGTTTGCGGCACTTCGCCGGGCAGCGGCTTGACGTTCGTTTCCATGGGGATCAGCGTGTTGCCGCGGACCAGCACCTGGCGCGGCATGGCGTAGTAGAGCGACACGATCGGGATCTTCTCCAGCTCGATGTAGCGCCAGACGTCCATCTCGGTCCAGTTGGACAGGGGAAAGACCCGGATGCTCTCGCCGGGGTCCACTTTGCCGTTATAGAGATTCCAGAGTTCCGGGCGCTGATTGCGCGGATCCCAGCGGCCCTCTTTGTCGCGGAAGCTGAAAACGCGCTCCTTGGCGCGGGATTTCTCCTCATCGCGCCGCGCGCCACCCAGCGCAGCATCGTAGCCGCCCGCCTTCAACCCGTCCACCAGGGCGCGGGTGCGCAGCTGGTGGCAGCATTTGGCAGTGCCCAAATCGTAGGGGTTGGTCCCCTCGGCGATGGCCGCGTCGTTGGTATAAACCCGCAACTCCGCGCCGATCTCCTTCGTGAAGCTATCCCGGAATGTGATCATCTCCGGATACTCGTAAGTGGTATCGATGTGCAACAAAGGAAAAGGGATACGGCCAGGGTGGAAGGCCTTGCGCGCCAGATGGACCAGCACTGAGCTGTCCTTGCCGATCGAATACAGCAGGACCGGCTTGGCAAACTGGGCGGCGGTCTCGCGCAGGATGTGCAGGCTTTCGGCCTCCAGGGCGCGCAGGTGAGAGAGGACAGGGAAAGGCATCTGGCTACGTACAGTTTAGCAAAACACCCCAATCTCCCGCAATGATGCAGGGATTGGCGGGTTGCCCTATTTGTCTCCGGCTGCGTCGCGCTCAGGCTTCTTATCGGCCCGAATCTCGATGACGTGGCGCTTGGAGGGATCGGTGAGCTTCTGAAGTTCCAGCATCGCGTTGCCGGCGCGCGTGGAGTGGCCGCCGGAGTTGGTCCAGTAGAGCCATCCGCGGGTCTCCATCCAGAGGGCCAGGCGGTGGAGGGCGTAGAAGGCGGCCGGGATGAGGACGTACCAGAGCCACTCGGGCACGGGTTAATCCTCCGAGCTGCTGCTCACCTTGAGCACCGAAAGGAACGCCTCCTGCGGGATATCCACCTTGCCCACGCGCTTCATCCGCCGCTTGCCTTCCTTCTGCTTTTCCAGAAGTTTGCGTTTGCGCGAGATGTCGCCGCCGTAGCACTTGGCAATCACGTTCTTGCGGAGCGCCGCGATGGATTCGCGGGCGATGATCTTGGCGCCGATGGCCGCTTGCAGCGCTACCTCAAACTGCTGGCGCGGGATCAGCTTGCGCAGCCTCTCGATCAGGCCTTTGCCGCGCTCGTAGGCGAAATCCTTGTGGACGATGATGGAGAGCGCGTCCACTGCCTCGCCCGCCACCAGCACGTCCATCTTGACCATCGGCGACACGCGCGTTCCATCCAGGTGGTAGTCCAGAGAAGCGTAGCCGCGCGAGGCGGATTTCAGGCGGTCGTAGAAATCCATGACCACTTCATTCAGCGGCATCTCGTAGACCAGCATCACGCGGCCGCCGCCCAGGTGCTCGAACTTGCGCTGGTTGCCGCGCTTCTCTTCCAGCAGCTTGAGGATTTCGCCGAGGAAGTCCTCGCGCGTGATGACCGTGGCCTCGATGATGGGCTCTTCGATCTTGATAATCTCGCTGGGGTTGGGCCACTTGCTGGGGTTTTCCACCGTCAGCACTTCGCCGCTGCCCAGCGTGACCAGGTAGCGCACGCCGGGCGCGGTGGTGATCAGATCGATCTCGAACTCGCGCTCCAGCCGCTCCTGAATGATCTCCAGGTGGAGCAGGCCGAGGAAGCCGCAACGGAAACCGAAGCCGAGCGCCACCGAGTTCTCCGGCTCGAAGTTAAAGGCCGAATCGTTGAGGCGTAGCTTCTCCAGCGCATCGCGGAGCACGCCGTGTTCGTGGCTCTCTACCGGATAGAGCCCGGCGAAGACCATCGGCTTCAGCTCTTCAAAGCCGGGCAGCGGTTCGCTGATGACGTTGGCGGCGTCGTAGATGGTGTCGCCGATCTTGGCGTCGGAAACCGTCTTGATGTTGGCGAAGAGGAATCCTACCTCGCCGGCGGCGAGTTGCTCGCACGGGATGGGTTTGGGCGATTGATAGCCCAGGCCGTCCACCTCGTATGTGGATTCAGTCGTCCATAGGCGAATCTTCTGGCCCTTGCGCACTGTGCCGTCGATGATGCGGGTCAGGATGATCACGCCGCGGTAAGGATCAAACCAGGAATCGAAGATCAGCGCACGCAGCGGCGCGTTGGGGTCGCCCTTGGGCGGCGGCACGTACTTGATGACGGACTCGCAAATCTCGTGAATGCCCACGCCCGTCTTGGCGCTGGCCATCACCGCGTTGGAGGTGTCCAGGCCGATCAGATTTTCGATCTGCTCCATCACGCGCTCCGGCTCGGCCGAAGGCAGGTCGATCTTGTTGATCACCGGGATCAGTTCCAGGTTGTGGTGGATGGCCAGGTAGGTGTTCGCAAGAGTCTGCGCTTCCACACCCTGACTGGCATCCACCACCAGCAGCGCGCCTTCACAGGCCTGCAGGCTGCGGGAGACCTCGTAGGTGAAATCGACGTGGCCGGGGGTGTCGATGAGGTTCAGTTGATAGAGCTCGCCATTGTCGGCGTGGTATTCCAGACGCACCGCGTGCGCCTTGATGGTGATGCCGCGCTCGCGCTCCAGGTCCATGGAGTCCAGCACCTGAGCCATCATTTCCCGTTGTGACAGAGCTCCCGTGTACTCCAAGAGACGGTCGGCCAGCGTCGACTTGCCATGGTCGATGTGCGCAATGATCGAGAAGTTCCGAATGTGGGAGGGGTCCATGCTGTAAAATGAGGGAGACCTCCTATTATCCCATATGTCGCACAAAGTCTTCGAAGGACAACTTGAGGCAAAGGGCCTGCGATTCTCGCTGGTGGTGAGCCGTTTCAACAGCTTCATCACCGAACGGCTCCTCAGCGGCGCGCTCGATGCCCTGAAGCGGGCAGGCGTACCGGATTCAGACGTTGAGATTGTCAAAGTGCCGGGATCGTGGGAGATGCCGGTAGTTGTGGCCGAAATTGCCCGCCAGAAACGGCACGATGGCATCATCTGCCTGGGCGCCGTCATCAAAGGCGAGACGCCGCATTTTGACTACGTCGCCGGGGAGGCGGCCAAGGGTTTGGCGCAGGTCTCCCTGGCCAACGGGGTGCCCATCGCCTTTGCCGTACTCACCACCAACACTCTGGAGCAGGCCATCGACCGCGCCGGCGCCAAGGGTGGCAACAAGGGTTTCGAAGCAGCGATGACCGCCATCGAAATGGCCAACCTGATGCGCGGCCTTCGCGACCAGAGTTAGAACCTCCTCATGCCAGCACGCCGAAAGTCCAGACAAAAGGCCGTTCAGATTCTCTTCGTCTGGGACTCGCGCAAAGTCACCATCGACGAGGCGATCGCTTCTTTCTACGACTCGCTCTACACGGCCGAACCGGAAGAGGAGACGGGCATCGAGCCTGAGATCGACGCCGAGCCGGACCATTTCATGGAGAGGCTGGCACGCGGCACTGCCGCACAGGTGGTGGAGTCTGACGCCTATATCGCAAAACGGGCCGAGAACTGGCGTCTGGAGCGGATGCCCGTGGTGGACCGCAATATACTACGAATGGCGATTTATGAGATGAAGTCTCTGGATACGCCGCATGCCGTGGTAATTGACGAAGCCCTGGAGTTGGCGCGGCGCTACTCCGAGGAAGAGGCAGTCCCGTTTGTGAACGGCGTGCTGGACGCGATCCGGAAGATGATTGCGGCTGAAAACGCGGCAAGCTGAAGCCGCTACTTCCCAATACAAAACGTTGAAAAAATGTGGTTTAGGATGTCATCGGCCGTGGTTGCGCCGGTGAGGGCATCCAGCGGCTGCAAGGCTGCATAGCAATCCAGCAGCAACATCTCGTGGGGCATGCCGATGGCGCTAGCCTCCTCTGCGCGTCGCAATGCGTCAATTGACTCTCGTAGTAATTGCTCGTGACGGAGGCTCGTAATCAGGCCGGCTTGCGGTGACGTGAACCCGTCCGGCGCGATCAGCGCGAGAATCCGGCGGGTCAACTCGGAGATTCCCTCTCCGGTGGTGGCTGATGTGGGCAGGAGTTCGGCTGGGGTAGAGCACAAGCGCGGCAGATCCGCCTTGCTGCCGGCGGACAGGAAGAGCCCCTGGCTGACGGCGCGCTCCAGCAGCACCTGATCTTCGGGCGTAAACGGCTGGCTGAGATCGATTACGACAAGCGTAATGTCAGCATCGGCCATCGCCTGATGGCTGCGGTCTATGCCCATTCGCTCCACTACGTCCGTGCTCTCCCGAATCCCGGCGGTGTCCACCAGCCGGACCGGGATGCCTTCCAAGGAGAATGTCTCGGAGACCGTATCGCGGGTGGTGCCGGGAATATCGGTGACGATGGCGCGGTCGCGTTGCAGCAGTGCGTTGAAGAGACTGCTCTTACCGACATTGGGTCGGCCGACGATCGCCAGAGTCAGGCCGTCGTGGACGAGTTTCCCCAGGCGAAAAGTCTCAGCGAGGCGGGTGAGGCCCATTGCGATGGGGCGGAGCCTGCCCTCAATTTCCTCACTTGTCGCAAAGGAGACATCGTCCTCGGCGAAGTCGATGCCAGCCTCGAGCAGGGCGATCAGCTCGACGAGTTGGGCTTTGTTGGGGGCCACCGCGCGGGAGACGGAGCCTTCCAGCTGTTGTGCCGCCACGCGCGCCTGGTGGAGCGTGGTGGCGCGGATGAGATCGTGGACGGCCTCGGCCTGGGGGAGATCGATGCGGCCGTTCAGATAGGCTCTCAGCGTGAATTCGCCTGGGTTGGCGGGGCGGGCGCCGGCGCGCAGGGCGCGATCGACACAGTGGCGGAGCACGACGGGCGATCCATGGCAGCAGATCTCAACGACGTCCTCGGCGGTGTAGGATCGGGGGGCGGCGAACCAGGTGGCCACCACCTGATCCACGGTAGCGCCGCCATCATCGAGGAGTTCGGCAACCAGGGCAGCGCGAGGCTGCCAGTCCGCGCCGCCACTGAGGCGAAGCATGGATGCAGCGACATCCCTGGCCTGGGCGCCCGAGATGCGCACGATGCCCAGCCCGCCCATGCCTGGCGGCGTGGCGATAGCAACGATAGTGTCGTGGACCGACACGAGGGAATAGGGCGTTAACGGGGCCCGCGGCCGCGATCACCGCCACCGGGTCCGCGGCGGTCTCCACCACCGCTACGGCCACGGCCACGATCTCCGCCGCGTCCACGATCGCCGCCACGTCCGCGGTCACCGCCGCCGGGTCCGCCCCGGCCACGATCACCGCCACGACCGCGATCGCCAAACCCGCCACCCGGACCATCGCGCCGCGGGGGCGCCGTGGGCGTGGGCGGGTCGGGCAGGGATGCCATGCCGGCCGGGTAGATCACCACATGGCGATAAGGACCAGTGCCGGCGCTCTCGCTCCGGAGGTCGTCCTGGTCACGCATTGCCAGATGGATCAGGCGCCGCTCGCGGCTGCTCATCGGGCTGAAGCGGTAAGGAGTTTTGGTCTCCCGGACCCGCTCTGCCACGGTCAGCGCACCGACGCGGAGCTCCTCCTGCCGCAGCAGGCGGAAGTCGTTGGCGTCAAAGCACAGCAGGGCGTGCTCATCCGGCGCCATGTCGAGGACTTCCTGCGTGAGCTGTTCCAGAGCGAGGAGAGCCTCGCCCTTGTTGTTCATCAGGAACTCGAGATCGGGGCCAGCGAACTTTACGACGAGCGTGGGCTTCTCAAAATAGCTGCCCGCTTCGTCGCCGTCCAGGATCTCGTATTCCAGGTCAAAGTCCACGGAATCGAGGACTGCGTCAAGAAAATCGGCGACATCATCGCCCACCGCTTCGACTGTGTATATCCGGTTACTCATCGGCCGAACCGTTTCTGCTTCCTATTTCTTCTTAGAAATCGACGCCTGGGCGAGGGTGGGCTTGGAGCCATACTTGTTGAAGAAGTATTGCTGAACAATGCCAACCACGTTACCAGTGAGCCAGTATAACACCAGGCCACTGGAAGCGCCGTAGAACATGACGGTCATCATGACGGGCATCATGATCATCATGAGTTTTTGTTGAGAGGGATCGGGGCTGGCCACGGGGGTCATCTTCTGCATGAGCACCTGTGTGACGAGCATGCCGACAGGGAGGAGACGAATGGGAATGGTCTCCGGTTGAGAGAGGTCTTGCACCCACATCCAGTTGGCGCCGCGCAGCTCAATCGCCACTGATAGCACCTTAAAGAATGCGATGAAAAAGGGCATCTGAAGCAGCAGCGGGACACAGCCGCCCATGGGGTTGATGCCATGCTTCTTATAGAGCTCCATGAGCTCTTCATTCTGTTTCTGCTTCTTGGGATCGCGCGCCGACAGATCCTTGTACTTGCCCTGGATGGCCTGCATTTCGGGCTGGATGGCTGCCATCTTCTGGGAGCTCTTGATCTGGGAAAAGCGCAACGGCAGGAGCAGGATGTTGATGACAACCGTGGCCAGGATAATGGCCCAGCCCCAGTTGTGTGTGATCTTATCGTTCACCCAGTTCAAGGCTAGGAACAGCGGCTTAGCCATGATCTCGAACCAGCCCCAATCGATCATGGTTTCCAGCTTGCGGTCCGTGGAGCGAAGGATATCGGTGTCCTTGGGACCGACGAAAAGCGCGGAGCGATTGATGCCTTGGCCGCCAAACGCGATGCCGACATGCTCTTTCTCCTCGCCGCCTTCAGCCAACGGGAACTTGTCGTGAATCGTGTAGAAGGAGACACTCGAGCCGGGCTCCGGTAGCAGGACGCCAGCGAAATATGTGTCTTCCATGCCGCCGAAGTGGAACTCGCCCTCCGTAGGAATCGCGCCCTTCGCCGCGTCGCTGGCGGTAGCCGTGACCAGTTTGCTCTTGGCGGCGAGGTAGTAGACGCTATGCTGGACATCCAGCGCATTGTGGAAGGTCCGGTCGCCGAACCCGCCGCGCCAGGCAAGCTGGTGCTGGACCGGCTTGCCGTCCTTGCTGACCTCAGAGGAGTAAATCGACCGGTAGGACTTCGCGTCAAACTCAAACGACTTACGGGCCGTGGTTGCGCCGTCGCTGTACTCAAACTCGATTGAGGAAGGCGTGGCCTGTTTGACGGTGAACAGCACGTCGTTCAGGTTCGTGCCGGTTGGAGGCGTGTAGTAGTAGTACGAGAAGGCGCCGCCCTTGCGGGGGTCGATCAACTCAATCTGCTTTCCGTTGATGTCCTTGTAGTTCTTGAGGACCCAGCTTCGGATGGACGCGCCCTTGTTGGTGAAGAGGATCCGGTAGACGCTGGTGTCAATGATGCGGGTCTCTTCCGCCTGGGCGGCGACGGCGGCCACCGGTGCGGCTTCGGCGTTCTTCTTGCCGGACGCCGTGGCGGCTGCGTTGGCCGCTGCCGGCTTTGGCGTGGGCGTGGCCGGGGAGGCCGCGGGCGGCTTGGCGCTCTGCTGGGCCTGTTCCACCGGCGGAGTGGCCGGCTTCACCGGCGTCTTTGGCATCAGGTACTGCGTGGCGAAGAGAACGATTCCCATCAGCCCGAAGGCCAGCAGGAGGCGCATCTCCATGGAGAGTTCTTTTTTCGTGCCTTTGGGGTCGTCGGCCATTGAGGTCTCTTTCTAAACTACGGGATCCAGGCCGCCGGGGTTCAGGGGATGGCAGCGGGCGAGGCGGCGCAGGCCCATCCAGACGCCGCGGGCGGCGCCGTATTTCGCAACGGCGTCCATCATGTATTCGGAACAGGTCGGGTGGAAGCGGCAGGCGGAAGGCAGCACGGGAGACAGCCAGCGCTTGTAGATACGGAGGACGGAAAGGATCACGGTTTGCATCGCTGGAAAACCCGCTCCACTTCGCTGTCCAGAACCGATTGTGGCACGGCCAAAGCCGAGCGGCGCAGATTCCAGACGATTTCCCATCCGGGGCTCAACGCAGAGAACCGCCGGCGGATGGTCTCCCGCAGGCGGCGCTTCATTCGATTGCGTAAAACAGCTTTGCCCAAGGCGCGAGGCGTGGTAAACCCCACCCTGGGTCCTGCCGTGGGATTGGGATTCTGCCAGCAAAAAGCGACAAAACATGAGCTGGCCACCTTGAAGCCCTGGTCATATACCTTGCGAAAATCGGCCCTTTTCAGGATGCGCCGGGATTTCGGGAACGTGAGCCGGGGCGGGGCGGAAGGGCCCGGATTAGGCGTTGGCGTAGCGGACTGCGCGTTCGTCACTGACGGTGAGCTTGTGGCGGCCGCGGGCGCGGCGGCGGGCGAGAACGGCGCGGCCATTCTTCGTCTCCATGCGGGCCCGGAAGCCGTGCACCTTCGCACGCTTGTGGTTATTCGGCTGAAATGTTCTTTTCGGCATGCTTCCCTCGGATGGCCCTGCGCGTCAAAGTCGCGAGAGGGCACAAAGATAGCTCTAGCCCTTGCAGGCAGAACTTTCAGTATAGGCGGGCCGGGCGGGGGTGTCAAACCCACTCTCCGGGCTAACGCTGCTCGGGTGGCGAAGAAGCCGGGGCCTCCTCGGCGGAGACAATCCGCGAATCCGCGCGGTACTTGCGGTAGTCCTGCCATGTCACCACGGTGTCGTTGCGGAGCTTTTTGAACCCAAGACGTGCGTTGAGCTCCGTTGTCGCCTTGGAGGGCAGCCAGAGCTCCGAGTTCAGCCTGGATTGCTGAAAGGTCAGTTTGGCGCCAGGCTCCAGGCGGGCAAGCACCCACCCGAACGATACCGGGGCGATGGTCTCCGCCTCCACGCGAACCCACTGCAACTCCTTCTGATCAATCCAGAGCCGGCCCTTAAATTTGGTCAGCAGTTCCCAACGCTTAGCTTTCCCCCGATAGCCGGGCTTCGGCTTGGCGTCCACCACCCAGACCGCGTGGCCGTCAACGGTTTCCGGGCCAACGAGCGTAAACAAAAAGGCATCGGGCAACTCCTGCAAAATGTCCCGCTCGTCGTCGTCCTCTTTGGGCGGCTTCCCCTCCTTGGATTCGTAGCGGCGCAGCGCTTTCTCCAGACCCTCACGTGCCTTTCGCGATTCCTGCTCCGAGAGTGGCTTGTCGTTTTTTGCGATGAGCTTCTGAAAACGCCGTTCGCCGATCATGATCACGTCAAACGTCCGAGACTCGATCTTCACCACTCTGCCGCCGCTGTCCCGATCGCGCGTCTCCGTTCGCTGGACGTAAGTGTAATCCTTAGCCCGGTTTGCGTTAAGGCGATCCCTCTGAACGCTGCGCCGGACCAGATCCCGCAGGTCCGGCGACTCAACCTGAGCCAATAGGTTCAAGGTAAAGACTGTAAAACAAATGGTGACTACGATTCTCATATTCGTGGTGTAAGCTTAGGCAGAGAGCTAGATGAAAATTTGTTTTTGTGCGGCGAGAGAATCAGGTTCCGATGCGTTTCGCCAGCGGCTCCAGGCTCTCGATGTCGAGTGGGTTGACGCTGCCGCTATTGCGACCGGCGGCGCCTGGTGCGATCTCTGTCTTCTGGCGCTCCCCTCCAGTCTGGAAGATTCGGTCGTCCTGATCCGGGAATACCGGCAACTGCTGGCCGAACCATTGCCCCTAATTGTATGTGGCTCCTGGGCCGATTCCCAATCTGTCAGTTCGCTTCTAGCCGCCGGCGCCGACGATTACCTGCCTGTCGATCTTGAGACGCAGCAACTCGGCCTCAGATTGCATATCTTTTCGCAGCAGGCCGCCCAGCGCTCCGCCACGACGGTCGGGGGCCGATTGGACGATCAGATCGTACGAGCCCAGCGACTGGAGACTCTGGCCTCGCTCACTGGCAGTATTGCGCACGACTACAATAATCTGCTCTCCGCTATCCAGGGCAATGCCGAGCTGGCGCTCATGGACAGGACACTGGACGCACCGGTCCGTTACAGCCTGGAGCAGATCAACTCCGCGGCTCATCGCGCGGCCGAGATCACCCGCCAGATCCTCATGTTTCGGGGCGGTGCCGGCCTGAAAAGCACGCAGCCGGTCAATCTGAGCCAGTTGATACGCGAGATGGGCGAGCTTTTGCGGGTCTCGATTGCGCGAAATTGCAGGATCGAATACCGGTTGGGCCGTACACTGCCCCTGGTGACCGGCGACCCGCTCCGCCTGAGACAGTTGGTGATGACGGTTGTCACGAATGCATCCAAAGCGCTGGGACCCGGTGGAGGCGTCATCCAGATTCGCACGGACCAACAAGACGAGGCGGGTGCCGCTCAAGTGATTCTGGAGGTCAAGTACACCCACGCGGGTCTCCACCCCGGATGGCCCGCCACTCCATCCGGTACGGCGGAATCGCTGAGCGGTCTGGCCGCGGCTGGTGTGATTGCCCGCGAACACGGAACGGTGATCACAACGGCCACTGACGGCTCCGGCGGGACCCACCGCGTGCCGTTCGCGGCCGACGGTGGCCCGACAGCGGAGCAGGATGCACGCGCGATGCTCGGCGAGTATGGCCGGTCGGCCGGCACCATCCTGCTGATCGATGACGAAGAGGCCGTGCGCGTGGCGGCGCATCGGTTGCTCCGCCGAGCTGGCTACACCGTGTTTGAGGCAGCTTCCGGCGAGGAAGGCCTGGCTGTTATGGCGCAGGTCGCGCCCGCGCTCGACGCCGTGTTGGTGGATCTGAATCTGCCAGGAATGGAATGCCGGGAGCTCCTCGGCGAAATGAGGCGTCTGCGCCAGGATCTCCGTCTCGTCGTTTGGAGCGGATTCCCCGAGGAGGCCGCCCGCGAGCAACTGGCCGGCTTTCCGGACGTGGCTTTCATAGAGAAGCCGACACAATTGGGCGAGCTGGTGGGCGTTCTCCAGCGTATGCTCAGAAGTTAGCGGCGGAATCGGCGCCAATCAGCGGCGCGGTCAACAGAAAGACCGCACCAGACCCATCAGTGCGGTTCTTGGCCCGCACGGCGCCGTCGTTCTCCTCCACAATCGAGTGGACAATGTGCAAGCCCAACCCGGTCTGATCGCTCCGCGTGGAGAACCGGGGCGCAAAGATCCTGCCGAGAATTTCATCCGGGATCCCAGGTCCGTTGTCCTGGATACTGATCTCAGCGGCAGCGCCCTCCGCGCGGGCGGTAACCTCCACCACGCCCCCACCGCGCTCCCTCATTGCCTGGGCCGCGTTCAGGAACAGGTTCATAAAGACCCGCTCCCAGTCATTCGAGGCGCCACTGAGCCGCAGTCCCGCCGGGATGCGCCGGACCACTTCCACATCCACGCCCGGCAGATGGTGCAGAAAATCGCTCAGAAACGTCGCCGCGCGATCCACCACCACGTCCAAATCCACTCCGGAATGGCTCATCCCGGCGTAGCAGCCCAGTATTCGCCGCCCGCTCTCGACACTCCGCTGGATCGCCTCGGCCACTGGCTTGAGGCGCGGATCCTCCAGCACCAGTTCCGAAGCCTCGGATAGCGTCTCAAAGACGTTGCTCAGATCGTGCACCAGTCCGGCGAGCGCGAGATTGTGGTTGTGGTTCTCTTTGGTCAATCCGGGCACCTGCTAGCCGACAGTACCTCGCAGTGTAGTCCAGAATTCCGGAAAAGACACGGAGGCAGCCTCAGATTCTTCAATCAGAACCGGGCCATCCGCACGCAGGGCCGCCACGGCGAAGGCCATCGCGATGCGGTGGTCGCCATGGCTGTGGACCGAACCGGCATGGAAGCTCTGGCCGCCGGGGATGTGAAAGCCATCCGCGGCCGTTTCTATCTTCACGCCAAGCGCGCGCAGGTTGGCGGCGACGGTTTCGATCCGGTCTGTCTCTTTCACCCGAAGTTCAGCGGCGTCGCGGACGGTCAGTCCCTGCTCGCTCACCGCCCCCAGGATCGCCAGCACCGGGATTTCATCAATCAGCGCAGCTGCCCACTGCTTTTCGATGACGCCGCCGCGGAGGCGCGAGCCGCGCACCCGCAGGTCGCCCACCGGCTCACCGTTCTGCATCTTCACATCCAGGATTTCCACACTGGCGCCGCAGGAGACCAGAAAATCGATCAGCGTGGCGCGGGTGGGATTCAAGCCCACGCCCGGCAGGATCAACTCAGAATTGGGCACAATGGCGCCGGCCACCAGAAAGAACGCGGCCGAGCTCAGGTCGCCCGGTACGCTGAGCTCGCGGGCCTCCAGATGGGCCGGACCCTTCACCTTCACCCAGCCGCGGCCGGATTCCAGCTCCACGCCAAACTCCCGCAATGCAACTTCCGTGTGATCGCGCGTGGTGGCTGGCTCGCGTACTGTCGTCTCGCCCTCGGCCAGCAATCCGGCCAGCAGGACGCAACTCTTCACCTGGGCGCTGGCCACGGGCATCGCATAGTCGATCGGCTGCAGCGGGCCGCCCTCTATTTCCAGGGGCGGGAACTTCCCGTCGCGGGCGCTCAATCGCGCGCCCATCTGAGTCAACGGACCCATAATGCGCTGCATCGGGCGCTGCGACAGGCTGGCGTCGCCAATCAGGCGGCTCCGGAAATGCTGGCCGGCCAACAATCCGGAAAGCATCCGGATGGTGGAGCCGGAGTTGCCGGCGTCGAGATCCGTGGCGGGGGCGGTGTAACCGCGCAATCCGCGGCCGTGCACCTTCACCTGGCGGCCGTCGATTTCCACGCCAATGCCGAGCGTACGCACGCAGCCAAGCGTGGAGTGGCAATCAGCGCCGGATGAGTAGTTGCGGATGACTGTGGTCCCCTCGGCCACGGAGGCGAGCATGCCATAGCGGTGGGAGATGGATTTGTCGCCGGGCAGCCGGACATTGCCGCGCAGGGCGCCGCCCGGTGTGATGACTTCTTGCATGATAGTTCTCTTGCTGTTCGGGCGCGTTAAGATGAGTATTCCCAGTTTAACCGACCCGAGGAGAATCACCCATGCGCAGACGCGACTGGCTCTTGTCCACCGCCGCCACTCCCATCGCCGCCCAAGCTATGCAGGCCGCGCCCAAAAACATCGTGATTTCCAGCGCCAACGGACGCAACGCCTGCAAAAAGGCGATGGATGTTCTGAAAGCCGGCGGCGATACGCTGGAGGCCGTAGTGCAGGGCGTCACGCTGGTGGAGGATGATCCGAACGATACCTCCGTCGGTTACGGCGGGCTGCCAAATGAGGACGGCATCGTGGAGCTCGACGCCAGCGTGATGCACGGACCCACCCGGCGCTGCGGCGCAGTCGCCAGCGTGCGCAGCATCAAGAACGTGGCGCGGCTGGCGAAGATGGTGATGGAGCACACGGATCATGTGATGATCGCCGGCGAAGGCGCCACCCGGTTCGCCCGCGCGTGGGGCGTCCCGGAGATCAATCTCCTCACCGAGCGCACCCGCATGGCATGGATGGCGTGGAAGCAATCCATGCGCGACGGCGAGGGCCGCAACAATTGGACCGATGGCCTGGACGCGCCGGACAAAAAGCAGGCGGCCGCCCTGCGGCAGATCTTCCCCGGCGCCGACGACGAGATGATCGCCTGGGCGATGGAAATGGCGCGCCACCCCACCACCGGGACCATCAATTGCCTTGCGCTGAACGGCAAAGGCGAAATGTCCGGCACCACCACCACTAGCGGGCTGGCCTGGAAACTCGCCGGCCGCGTGGGCGATTCGCCCATCATCGGCGCCGGCCTCTATGTCGATCAGGAAGTGGGCGCGGCAGGCTCCACCGGCCGCGGCGAAGAGAATATCCGCATGGTCGGCGCCCACACCATCGTCGAGAATATGCGGCACGGCATGCATCCGCGCGAGGCGGCGCTGGACGCCCTGAAACGGATCGCCCGAAATTACAGCAACGACGAGAAGAAGCTGAACCAGTTCGATATCAACTTCTATGCGCTGCGCAAGGACGGCGTCTATGCCGGCGCCTCGCTTTGGAGCGGACGGGTATCCCGCGGGTACATGGCCTCATTCCAGTTCGCCGTGAACGATGGCGGCGAGTCCCGGCTGGAAAAGTGCGTCCATCTGCTCGAGCGGAAGGCGTAACCGCAATCCTGCACGGCTCTAACATATTTCTTTTCAATAATATAACAGCTCACATTGCAATTTTGCATTTGAAATGCAAAACTACACGGTATGGCGTCGCCTACCTCTCACTACCTCCGGCGGGACACGGCTGAACTCCTGCGCTCGGCCGCCTTTCAGTTCCCGGCCATTACGCTGACCGGCCCCCGGCAGGCGGGCAAGACCACGCTGCTGCGGCAGTTCTTCGAGCGGGAGTACCGCTACATCTCGGTCGACCGGCCGGAGGTGCGCCACACCATCCTTGCCGACCCGCGAGGGTTCTTTCGGAGCTATCCCCCGCCAGTGATCTTCGATGAGGTCCAGACCGCGCCGGAACTGATGCCCTACGTCCGCGAGCACGTGGACCAGCATCGCTCGGAGCCGGCGCAGTTTATCCTCTCTGGTTCGAACAACATCCTGCTGTCGAAGCGGGTGGCCGAGACGCTGGCCGGCCGCACGGCGGTCCTGCGCCTCTTTCCTTTCACGCAGCGTGAACTGGATGGAGAGCCCGGCCGGCTGCTGCCATGGGACCGCGCCGAGCCCGGGATGCCCGTGGAGGCCCAGCCGCTGGATTGGGCCCGTCTCCTGCGAGGCTTCTACCCCCAGGTGGCGCGTGACGAGCAGCAGGACCCGTCGCTCTGGTTCGCCAGCTACCTGAGCACCTTTGCCGAGCGGGATGTCCGCACGTTTCGCGAGGTCAGCGATCTGTCGCAGTTCCAGATGTTCATGCAGGCCCTGGCGCTGCGCAGCGGGCAGCTGTTGAACTACTCAGATGTCGCGCGCGATCTCGGCGTCGCGGTCAACACGGTGAAGGCCTGGCTCTACGTATTGGAGGCCTGTTATCTGGTGGTGATCCTCCGCCCCTGGTTCCGCAACAAGGGTAAGCGGCTCGTGAAGACGCCAAAAGTCTACTTCCTGGATGTGGGCCTCATGCTCCACCTGTGCGGGGTGGATCAGGTTACCGCGCTACGGCTCGGGCCGATGGCAGGTCCTGCCATGGAGACATTCGTCATCTCGGAGATCTTCAAGACGATGTCCCACCGCGGCATCACGCCGCAGATGACGTTTTGGCGCACGTCCACCGGCCGCGAGGTGGATCTGGTCATCGAGACGCGCGGCCGCATCATCCCGGTGGAGATCAAGGCCAGCGGCACGTCCTGGCCGAAAATGGCCGACAATATTGCGGTCTTCCGGGGAGATTATCCAGAGGCCGAGAAGGGCTGGGTGATCTACTCCGGCGACGAAGTGCTGCCGGCGGGCGTCCATGCCACCGCCTGGCCGGCTACGGCTCTGTAAGCATATCGAGCACGCGCCCGGCATCACTGGCTTCCCTCATGCGGATCACCAGCAGACCGGCGCGCGTCACCGGTGGCGGCCTCAACACCAGCCGCCCCAGCGTCTCCACGAAGTTATCGAGCCGCGCAATGTGCGCTTCCCGCTCCGCCGGGCTCATCGGCGCCAGGTCCAGCGCGGTGTTCCAGGCCAGCGCGCGCGCCTTGGCGATGGAGAACTCCACCACCGCGTCCTCCGTCCGCCCGCCTATCGTGTCCAGCAGGCCCATCCACGGCGAAACGACGGACACCTGGTCCTCCACCTTCTGGTTCAGTTCAAACAGCAAATCGTTGATCGCCCGAAAATCCGCCGCCATTGCGGTAATGGCATCCCCCGGTGCACATTCCGCCGCGGCAATCCCCAGGTCCAGATTGATATGGGCGTTCATCCCCGCCAGAAGATGTTGTAGGATGAGCGGCTCCCAGCGGCTTTCCGCTTCAAATGCGGCCCGCCATGCGCCAGTCACCGGCCGGCCCGCGCCCCAGGCGTGAAAGGCGTCGATGTAGCGGTTGGCGAAGAGCACGTCCAGACATTCCATGCGCGGGCCGTCCTCATACCGTCCGGCGGCGATAGCCTGCTTCACCTTCACTGTCACTCTGCGGTATAGGGCGGCAAAGTACCCGAGGCGGCTGGACCGCTTCCGGCAAGTCTCCACAATCTCGTCGAGCTGATCAATCACCTGGTCAATGGATGTCGCCGCCGGCATAGCCCCTCTACTGGCCTGCCATGATATCGCGAGCGGTGATGACGACGAGCGACAAAGTTAGCACCGTGACAAGAACCACCGAGATCCAACCCACCGCATTGTAGAAAGCGTTGTTCTTCCACTTCTTCATCAGCCGCTCTTTGTTGATCAGCAGGATCATGAAGACAAGCACAAATGGCAGCAGCGCGCCATTGAACACCTGGCTGAGCAGGATCATTTTCACCAGAGGAAAACCCGGGATCAACACAACGCCAGCGCCCACGGCAATCAGCAGCGTGAAGAGCCAGTAGAAGATCGGCGCCTCACCGAAGCTGCGGTTGACGCCGGATTCAAAGCCCAGACCCTCACACACGGTGTAGGCTGTCGAGAGCGGCTGGATGCACGCGGCGAAGAGCGAGGCATTCAACAGCCCGGCGCAAAAAAGAAGAAACGCATAGTCACCAAACGGCTTGAGGCCCAGCGCGGCGTCGGTGGCGCTTTCGATGTCGCGCGGCTTCACGCTATGGATCGCGCCGGCGCAAGCCACGATGATGAAGAACGCGATGACGGACATCGCAATGCAGCCCACTACCACCTCAATCCGGCTCTCGGCATAATCCTTCGCGCTAATGCCCTTCTCCACCACCGCCGCCTGCAGGTAAAACTGCATCCAAGGAGCTACCGATGTGCCCACCATGCCCACCAGCATCGTCAGGTAGCCGGGCTCAAACATCAAAACCGGCTTCACCGTATACAGCGCGGCTTCCTTCCAATCCGGCTTCACCATGATGCCCGACGCGATGTAACACACGTAAAGCGCCGTCGCGAACAGGAACACCTTCTCCACCCGGGCATACGTCCCCTTGACGATCAGCAGCCAGACCAGCACGGCGGCAATTGGAACGGAGAAGTACCGGCTGATGTGAAACAGCTCCAGCGCGCTGGCAATGCCCGCGAAATTGGCCATCACGTTGGTCATGTTGGCGGCCACCAGGGCGGCCATCATGAAGAACGTCGTCCGCAGCCCGTACTCTTCACGGATCAGATCCGACAGTCCCTTGCCCGTCACCGCGCCCATGCGCGAGCCCATCTCCTGCGTCACCACCAGCAACAGCGTGATGGGGGCCAGGGTCCACAGAGGCAGATAACCGAACTTGGCGCCCGCCTGGGAATACGTAAAGATGCCACCGGCGTCGTTATCGACCATGGCCGTGATGAAGCCCGGCCCGATCACCGAGAAGAACACGATCCAGTGGTATTTGAAGCGCTTGAACACTATTTGCGCCTCAGGACAGAGATCACGTCGTCGGCCGTGACCACGCCGGCCATGCGGCCCTCGTCATCCACCACTGGAAGCGTCAAAATGTTGTACCGGTCGAACAGCTCCAGTACCTTGCGAGACTTGGCGCCCGCCTTCGCCTTGATCACCTCGGCATCCACAATCAGCTCCGCCA
Organism: Bryobacterales bacterium; assembly: GCA_016721425.1. Lineage (GTDB taxonomy): Bacteria > Acidobacteriota > Terriglobia > Bryobacterales > Bryobacteraceae > Paludibaculum. Next base: position 291,886 of record JADKID010000011.1, read on the forward strand.
GCGGCGTAGCCGGGCGTGCCAGGAACACCCGCGCCACCGGCAGCGCCGCCTTCAGACGCCCATCGAGGTCGGTCACGAAAAGTGTGGTCACCACGTCTACCAGATCCTGATTCTGGCGCAACGCATCCAGCGCATCGGCCACCGTCGCCAGCTCATGCAGCGCCACATACTCCGTGTTCATCATGCCGCCGGCGGTGTCTTCGTCGTACTCCAGCAGTTCCTCGACGTCCGCCTTGGGCTCGCCTTCCATCTCTTCCAGGATCTCGTCGCTCGTCTCCTCGTGGAGTTCGTTCAGGGCGTCGGCCGCCTCGTCCGGATCCATCTCCTCCAGAATGTCGGCCGCCACTTCGGCCTCCAGCGACTCCAGGATCTGCGCCTGCACCTCCGGCTCCATCTCGGAGAGCGCCTCCGCGGCCGACTCCGGATCGATCGCCTCGAAAATCGCCTCGCGGTCCTCTGGGCTGAGATCTTCCACGATATCGGCCAGATCGGCCGGGTGCATCTTCTCCAGGGGCGCCATCGAGATGTTCAGCCGCAAACGGCGTTGCGGATCCGGCTCCACAATGTTGCACAAATCCCAGCGGATCGAGTTGGGCGGGATGCGCCGCTGCAAGGCGCGGATGGCGCGCCGCGGCATCGTGCCCTGCACCAGACGCCGGAAGATGCTCCGCAACCCGATGTCCACCTCCAGCACGTGGAGCGCGTCGTGGTCGCCCTCACGCACGATGTCAAATGTGACATCGTTCACACGGACCACCTTCCGGCCCTGAGAATCGATGATCTGCTGGTCCAGCAGGTCGCGCACCAGTCGCAAGTGATATTCGTCGGAATGAAAAGGAGTGAGTTGTTCGTCTTTGAGAAAGATGCCGTCCAGGCTGATGGAGGCAATCTGATCCTGCCGCACCGCAATCCAGGAATAGCCGCTGCCGCCGCCAATAATATAACGGTCCACACGCAGGGGATGGACCACCGGCGACAGCGCTGCATCGCGCACCCGGCCCAGGACTCGGCGTTTCAGATCATAGATCTTCAAGCCGAGGAGTTCGGTGAGGAAAAGAATCTGTTCCGCCATCCGCCATCGCAGCCTCCAGGCTCAATCCCACTATCTCCCACGCATGGTCCGGAAGGCAACGCGGGCCGGCGGATTCACCAAAAATAAACCGGACGCCGCGAGGGCGCCCGGTTCGTCAAGCTGAAACTGGCCCAAAACCTAGGGCTTGGCGCCGCCGAAGCTGAACATTCCAGGCTTCATCACCATGATCATGCTGACGATGAAGAGGTTCTGATGCTTGGACTTACCCGGCTCCTGGCCCACCTGGAAGTAGGGCTGATCCGACCAGTCTTTGCGAAACTCGGCGCGGCTGATAAAGCTCTCGTTGAACTTCCACTCCGCCGTCCCCGTGAACTCCTTGAACGCCTGCGGTGTGCCGGTCCAGAAGCCGTCCCTGTCGCTGTAGTACTCAATGCGCGGGGAGAAGGCCAGGTGGCTGTTCACCGCAAAGCGCGCCGCCCCCGCCATGCCCCAGAACGTCCCAGATCCGCCGCCGGCATACTTGTTGTTGCCGATGTCCAGGTTGTAGTAGTACGAGATCTTGCTGGTGGGCGTGCCCGTGATCGCCAGATCGTAGAAGTTGCGCCAGCCCTTGTTGTTGTTGCTGTTCTCCGGCCCGGCATAGTAGTTGTTCGCAATCACAACCTTACCCAGCGTGTTGACGCTGGTGAAGCCGAAGCTCTTTCCACTGTTGTTATCCCTCATCACGTTCCAACCCGTAATCGCCTGGGCGCCCACCGTCCAGTTCGGCCGGATCGGCGCCGTGGCGCGCAGCCCAACGTGGTAGTAGGGGCCAAACGCAAACAGCAGCGAGCGCGAGTAGTTCCAGTTCAGGTGGCTCTCCGTCACCTCCGCCCCGGCGCTGGTGACAAACTTGCCGAAGTCGAGCTGCAGACCCTTCCACGCCGCAGGCTTCAGCGTCACATACGCATTCAGCAGGTGGCGGGACCAGTCCGTGTGCTTCGGCTCAGAGATAAAGAACGAATCGTACGTGCGGCCCCAGCCGAAATCCACGCGGAAACCAATCGGCTTCGGGTCATACGAAAACGAGCCGGAGGCGCTGTTGAGACTCATCTTGTTCGCCGTGATGTTCAGCGCCTGCAACTGCGAAAAGCGGCTCGACGGCTCGTTGTAGTTCTGGTTGTAGTAGCCATCCACGTATCCGCTGGCGCTGAATCCCTTGTAAGTCCAGGCGGTGGCGGGAGCCGGCTCTGGCTCCGGCGCGGGAGGCGGTGTTGCGGGCGCGGCCGGCGGGGTTGAGGTCTGAGCTGAGAGACCAAGACAGAACAGAGTGAGAAAAAGCAGGCCGTGGTAACGCATGTCGATGAGTCTTTCCTGTGACAGTTGAGATCTTTGCCACACCGGCGTCGCCGACAGGGGGAGGCGGTGCTGCCAAACAAGCGGTTGCGGCGACATCGGAAAGTCCAGGGATGCCGCTGACGGGAGGAACAACCGTAGTGTTAGTGAGTATGAAATGATTTCGGCCCAGTGACAAATCGAGAGTTTTTATCGAGTCCATCAGCGCCCTGCAATGCCGGCAGCCACACTGGCCGCTACACTGGAGAAATGCCGGATTCCGGGGGCGGTCTATGGCGCGACATCCGCGACGCTATCGCGGGCGCCGAACGCGATTACACCAGCGAGCCGCTCTCCCGCGCCATCCTCATGCTGGCCGTGCCCATGGTGCTGGAAATGTGCATGGAATCGCTCTTCGGCATCGTGAATATCTTCTGGGTAGCGCACCTCGGCTCCGATACCGTGGCGGCCGTTGGCCTCACCGAGTCGATGCTCACCATTCTCTTCTCCATCGCCCTCGGTGTCTCTATGGCGACCACCGCCATGGTGGCCCGGCGCACCGGCGAGAAGGATCCGGAGGGAGCCTCCGTGGCCGCCGTCCAGGCCATTCTCCTGGGCTTGGTGCTCTCCCTGGTGATTGCCATTCCCGGCGTCCTCTTCGCCCCCGCGCTGCTCCAGACTATGGGCGGCACGCCCGCTGTCATCGGCCACGGACGTCTCTACACCGCCATCGTGCTCGGCTCTTCCCCCAGCATTATGCTGCTGTTTCTGATGAATGCCATCTTCCGCGGCGCCGGTGACGCCGCCATCGCCATGCGCGTCCTTTGGGCCGCCAACCTGCTCAACATGGTGCTCGATCCCTGCCTCATCTACGGCTTGGGACCCTTCCCGGCCCTGGGCGTCACCGGCGCCGCCATCGCCACCGCCATCAGCCGCACCGTGGGCGTAGGGCTCCAGTTCTGGGTGTTCTTCCGCTCCGGCAGCCGCATCACCGTCGCCCGCCGCCACTTGCGCGTGGATCTCCCCATCCTGCGCCGCCTCTCCCGCATCTCCGCCACCGGCATGTTGCAGTTTCTCATCGCCCATGCCAGTTGGGTGGCGCTGGTGCGCGTCATTGCATCGTCGGGCAGTGCGGCGCTCGCCGGCTATACCATCGCCATTCGCATTATCATCTTCTCCCTGCTGCCCTCCTGGGGGTTGGCCAATGCTGCCGCCACGCTGGTGGGGCAGAACCTCGGCGCGCGCGAGCCCGGCCGCGCCGAGCAGTCCGTCTGGCGCTGCGGATTCTACAACATGGTGTTTCTGGGTCTCATCGGCGCCGTTTTCATCGCCATGCCGGATCCGCTCATCCGGCTGTTCAGTACCGAACCGGAAGTGGTCCGCTTTGGCGCCGAGTGCCTCCGCGTCATCAGCTACGGCTATCTCTTCTATGCCTACGGCATGGTGATGGTGCAGGCCTTCAACGGCGCGGGCGATACCACCACGCCCACACTGATCAACCTGGGCTGCTACTGGTGCTTCCAGATCCCGCTCGCCTGGCTGCTCGCCATCCACTGGGGACAGGGCGCCCACGGGGCGTTCTGGGCAGTGCCCGCCGCCGAATCCGCCCTCGCCGTCTCAGGCGTTCTGATGTTTCGCCGCGGTACCTGGAAAAAGCAGAGGATCTGACCGCCACGCATCGCTGACAATGAAATGGTGAAGCCCAAGGTTGGACTGACATTTCGATTTGAGATCAAGGCCGTGCCCTACCGCCAGGCGCTGCGCGATGTGGGCCTGGAAGTGGTGGATCTCACCCCGGAGACCCCCGCCGCTACCCTCGCCGGACTCTCCGGCCTGGTCCTCAGCGGCGGCTCCGACATCGAGCCTGGGCGCTACGGCCAGGCCATGCTCGGCACGCGCGATCCGGACCCCGAGCGCGACGAACTGGAACTCCGCCTGGCGAACGAGGCCCTCGCTATCGGGATGCCCCTGCTCGCCATCTGCCGCGGCATGCAACTACTCAATGTTGCGCTCGGCGGCACACTGCACCAGGACATCGGCGAGGCGCACACGCTGAAACCGCCGGTGCTCCACCGCGTCGACATCGTCCCCGGCACGCGCCTCCACGCCATCCTCGGCGATAGCGTCGATACCAACTCCCGCCACCATCAGGCGGTGGACGAGCTCGCGCCCGGCCTGCTCCGCTCCGGCATCGTGTCCGACGGCGAGACGGTGGAGGGTATCGAGAAGCCCGGCCAGCCCTTCGTCCTCGGCGTCCAGTGGCACCCCGAGGATCTCCCCGATCGCCGCCTCTTCCAGGCCTTCGCCTCTGCCGTCCTACACTGGAAGCAGTAGCCTTGCCTCGCGCACTCAATGTTCGTCAGTTCTTCTCCCGCAACGGCGCGCTCGCCGAGGCACATACCAACTACGAATTCCGCTCCGGCCAATTGGAAATGGCCCTGGCCGTGGAATCCGCCCTCACCGAGAAGCGCCACCTCATCGTCGAGGCCGGCACTGGCACCGGCAAGACCCTCGCCTACCTCGTCCCCGCCATCCTCTCCGGCAAGCGGGTCATCCTCTCCACCGGCACCAAGAATCTCCAGGAGCAGCTCTTCTTCAAGGACATCCCCTTCCTGGCCCAGTTCTTCCCGGATGGCATCCGCGCCTGCTACATGAAGGGGCGCAACAACTACGCCTGCCGCCAGAAAATCTACGACGCCGAACGCGAGCCCATCCTCAGCGGCCTCGAAGAGGTCTCTGATTTCGCCATCATCCGCGAATGGGAGCAGACCACCGAAAGCGGTGATCGCTCCTCCATCCCCAATCTCCCCGATGGCTCCTCCGCCTGGGCCAAAATGGACGCCCGTGGCGATCTGTGCAGCGGCCAGAAATGCCCCAGCTTCGAGCGCTGCTTCATCACGCAGATGCACCAGCGCGCCATGGAATCCGACATCATCGTCGTCAACCATCACCTCTTCTTCGCCGATCTGGCCATGAAAGAAGAGGATTTCGGCGCCATTCTGCCCGAGTATGCCGCCGTCGTGTTCGACGAGGCACACGAGCTGGAAGACGTCGCCGGCCAGTACTTTGGCCTCTCCATCTCCTCCAATCAGATCGAGGATCTGCGCCGCGACGTGCTTGCCATCGCCCGCCGCAAGGAGTTCCTCAGCCACGATCTCGAACAGATCCTCACCATTCTCCAGGATCACGCCGATCGCTTCTTCCGCCTCTTCCCCCAAAACGAAGGGCGCATGGGCTTTGCCGGGCACGATCACTTTCTCGACGAGCACTCCGAGCAATACGGCCACTTCTGCTCGGTGCTCGAGTTGCTCGCTGCCCACCTGTCGCTCGTCCGCGACGCGCCCGACGAAGTGGCGCCGCTCCACCGCCGCGCGCTCACGCTCCGCGAGAATCTGATGCGCTGGATGAAGGGCGCCGATCGCGACTACGTCTATTGGATCGAGCGCCGCGGCCGCGGCGTCTACCTCCAAGCCACGCCCATTGATGTCTCGCTCCTGCTGCGCGACCGCCTCTTCTCCCAGATCCCCGTCGCCATCCTCACCTCGGCAACCCTCGCCGTCGGCGAGAAGTTCGATTACGTCCGCGAGCGCCTCGGTCTGGAGGGCGCCCGCGAACTGATCGTCCCCAGCCATTTCGAGTATCAAAAGCAGGCTCTGCTCTACGTCCCGCACCACCTGCCGGACGTCCGCACGCCGGCCTTCACCCAGGCCGCCGCCGATGAGGTCAGTGTCATCCTCCGCCACAGCCGCGGCCGCGCTTTTGTCCTCTTCACCAGCTACAACCAGATGCGCACCATCCACGACATGGTGGAGCCCGATCTCGATTACCCCGTCCTGATGCAGGGCGCCGCGCCCCAACGCGTGCTGCTGGAGCAGTTCCGCAAAACGCCCCACTGCGTGCTCTTCGCCACGTCGTCCTTCTGGCAAGGCGTGGACGTGCAGGGCGATCAGCTCTCCTGTGTGATCATCGATAAGCTCCCCTTCGCCGTGCCCAGCGATCCCGTCGTCTCAGCGCGCGTCCGCGCCATCGAGGCCGCCGGCGGTAAGCCGTTCTTCGATTACCAGGTGCCCCAGGCCGCCATCGTCCTCAAGCAGGGCTTCGGCCGCCTGATCCGCAGCCGCACGGACCGCGGCGTACTCGCCCTGCTAGACAACCGCATCACCCGCAATCGCTACGGCCAGATCTTCTTCGATTCCCTGCCGCCCTACCGCTTCACCACCGTGTTGAGCGACGTGGAGAAGTTCTTCGACGACGACCTCTCGTAACCGCCCCTCTACTAACTCCATCGTGGGGCGGGCGCCCTCGCCCGCGCGGGTCCCCCAGGACCCGCCCGCGGCAAGTCGATGATCGGATGCGAGCCCGACCGCCGCCCGCCCCCCCCGCCCGTCTCCGAGCCGCGACCGTCAGGGAGCGGTTTTCCCCGAAACTCCAGAGCCAGTCACAAGGGTATTTTCCCTTTATTGACAACCACTTAACTCCACAAGCCCTTGACACCCCATGCTAACGTGATCTTAGGGGATGACCCGCTGGCCAGCTTCGATCCCTTCGCCTAAAGTAGAGCGGCAGCCCCATGGCGTGGGCTGTTTCCTACGCGGGCCGCCGTTTAGGACGGCGCGCACAAACCGGTTTTGTCCCGATCAGCTCGATAAATACGGGGCCTTTTCGAAGGCCCCGGGCGAATACAAGTCAGAAATCGCCTTCGGTAAGGAAAAGAGGCCCGGTCTGCTCCCAATGGGAGCCAACCGGGCCTTTCATACTGGCCGTAGTGCGTCTGGACTCAGACCAACTACTCGCTGAGTGCCGCTACCAGCGCGCCGCGGGCCGTCGTCTCCAGCGGGTTGCCAGCCATCCGCACCTCGGATACCGGCACTGGCAGCGAAACCGTCGCCATCGCCTTCTCGAACTTCTCGCGGAAGCCCTCGGGCAACACGCCGCCGCCGCTCAAAACCAGCGGCACCGGCCGGCCAAACTTCGGCACGTTCCGCGAAGACGCGAACGCGTCCTTCAGCCCCTGCACGATGCTCTGGATCATGTCATCGTAGTAGACCGCAATCGCCTGCTGGATCTTATCCGTGAAGTGCCCGTTGAAGTGGAATCCCTCTTCCTTGGTCAGCCGCACGCGGTTGATCAGCTCGCCGGTCACACTGGCCGCGCTGGAGTCGATGAAGTCGCCGCCCTTCGCCAGGCTGAAGCTCAGCACCGGCACGGACATATACGAAAGCGCCACGTTGCACAGGCCGCCGCCGCAGCTGATGCCGATGCCGGTGTAGTTGGAGTCCTCCAACTCGCTATAAATCACCGCCACGCCCTCGTTGATGCTGCGCACGTCCTTGTAGCCCAGCTGATCCAGAATCTGCCGGATGGTGGCGTCGTGATACGTCAGATTGTCTTCCACGCCCAGCGGCGGCGCCGGTACGCTGAAGCAGATCTTGGAGCCCTTGTCCGAGTCGCCCAGCACCGTGGCGATGATCTCCTTGATCTGAGGCAGGCTCTCCGGCTCGCCCGCGTTCAGGATGCCGCGCGTCATCGGACGCCGGATCTCGCGGCCCAGCAGATCCGCCATGCGCGCGCTCTCGTCGCCAAAGATCACCAACTGGCCGTCGCTGACGGCATGCGGCACGTGCTCGCGCTTCAGGCTGTTCTCGGTGAGACGGGAGTACGGGATGGCGACGAACGCGTTCAGCTGCGCCTGCACCTTCTCATCCTGGTTCACCCGGCTGGCCGCGACGATCCGGCTGGTGCCGATGTCGAGTCCGATCGTAGACTGCGTCTTCTCGTTCTTCATCCTATGTTCTCCTTGGACTTCTCCGTCTTAGCCTTAAATGTCGACAACACCTTCCGGTACCGCTTGAACAGCGCCTCGCGGTATTGGGGCACGCTCATTCCATGCGCCGTGGCGTTCTGCCGCAGCTGCTCCTCGCCGAGCGCCAGCCCCTTCCAGAATTGCTCGCCGGTCACTCTCACCAGCGACGTGTCGTACGTGAAACCGAACAACCACAAACTGGGTGTCGGCAGCGAATAGTTGTTGGGCAGTCCAATCCCCGCGTACGGGAAGTTGGCCGCCCAATCGTAGTGATAGCCTGCTTGCATATTATCCGGATTCACCGAAACCTGCGCGTGCGTGGCGCAGTTGGTCACCGGGATTCTGTACTTGGCCCGCAGCATCTCCGTCAATGCGCGCAGAGCCGTCAATTGCGCCGGAGTGGCTTCTGACCGGTCCGTGCCGGGCTGCGTCAATGCCTCCACGGAGATCCCCAGAAACGCCCGGTTCAGGCTGATATACGTCCACTCCGCATCCGCCCAAACCGAATACCCCGCATGGTTGGCGCTGTCCGTCTCCCGCACGATCCGCCAGACGCGCCCAAAACGATCCACCAGATAGTGATACGCGCGCTCGTTCCTGACATAATCCAGCAGCGCCGCGCCAATCAGCCGGATCCGCCGCGTCTGGTCTTCTTTAAACTCCGCCTGCGGACTCTCTGTCGTGTGGAAGACGATGCCCGCCGGCATCGTACGCGTCTCCGCCCGGCCGCTGTCCTCAAACCCCCGCGGGTAGACGTCGTAAGTCCGAGCCTCATTGCCGGTCTCGTAGCGCCGCTCAATCCGCAGCCCGTTCGAGTACGTCTCAAAATCCTTGTTCTGCTCCACTGCCCACACCGACGATGCCGAGCTCGCCTCCGCCGTACCCACCGTCCCATTGACAATCGGATGCCGGTTCCACAGGAAGCCACTGCCCGTGATCGCTCCCGCCGGCAGCAACAACATAGCCCCCAGTGCCGCCACCAGCCGTCCAGGATGGCTCCTCAAATGACTGCGCCCCGCCGCCGAAACCGGATTCCACGTGGAGAGATCTCCCACCGTGCGCCGCAGAAAATGCAGACGCGCCACCGGATCCGAAATGCGGTTGGCCTGCCAGCCGACCACCGCTCGGACCATCGGGTTGGGTGCTTTGCCCTGGATGGGTGTCACGGAAGACAATCTTCCCCTCAGCATATTATCGTCGGGATCGGCCAAGAACGTTATTATGACGCGTTCGTACGATGATGGCAGAATCAGAATATGCGGATTTGTTCGCGGATCACCCCGCCCGGAGGCGCCCGATAGTGCAGAAGGTGCTGCTGATCTTCACCGGCGGGACCATCGGGATGAAGATCGACCCCGCCACCGGTGGCGCCATCCCCGCCCTCAGCGGCGAGGAACTGCTAGCCCACGACCCCACTCTCCGCGATCTCGCCGATCTGGAGATCTTCGAGTTCGGCCAGTACCCCGGCCCGCACATGACCCCGCCGCGCATGTGGGCCCTCTCCGAGTTGCTGCGCCGCGAGCTCCGCCGGCCCGAGCTCGCCGGCGCCGTCGTCACACACGGCACCGATACCCTGGAAGAAACCGCCTACCTCCTCGATCTCCGCCACACCTCCAACAAGCCCGTCGCCGTCGTCGGCGCCATGCGCACCATCACCGAGCCCGGCTTCGACGGCCCCGCCAACCTCTCCGCCGCCATCCGCACCGTGCTCGCCCCCCGCGCCTGCGGCCAGGGCGTCTTCGTCGTCATGAACCAGGTCATCCACCCCGCCTCCGAGGCCACCAAGACGGATTCCCAGCAACTGGAGACCTTCCAGAGCCCCGTCTTCGGCCCCCTCGGCCACGTCGATGTCGATCGCGTCATCTTCGGCCGCCGCCTGCTCGATCGCGTGGTCATCGATACGCCAGCCATGGAAGAACGCGTCGATCTCATCCAGATGTACGCCGGCGCCGATAGCCGCTTCATCGATTTCGCCCGCCAGAGCGGCGCCCGCGGCATCGTGCTGGAGGGCACCGGACGCGGCAACGTGCCCCCCGCCGCCCTCGCCGGCATCCAAAACGCGCGCGATGCCGGCCTGCCCGTTGTCATCGCCTCGCGCTGCCTCCACGGCCGCGTCCTCGATACCTACGCCTATGAGGGCAGCGGGCACGATCTGCGCCTGCGCGGCGTCCTGCTCGCCGGCACCATGAACGCCGCCAAGGCCCGCATCCGCCTCATGCTGGCGCTCGGCAAGTCCACCGACGAGACCGAGCTCAGGGTTTTGATGGAGGCTGGCGCGTACTGAAGCCGAACTCTTCCACGGCCACGCCCAGCCCGCGCGGATCGGCCGTGCGCGGGCGGAACCCCTCGGGCACCGTCAGCTCCACGCGCACCTGCCGCTCCAGCCCGGCGGGCACGGCCAAAACGCCACTCTGGCTGCCCTTGCCGCGGAAGCGCATCTCGCCCAGCGCCACGCCGTCCAGCGCCACCACCACCGCGGTCTCCTGCTGCTCCGGCGGCATCAGCACCTGCAACTGGAATTCGGTCGCCCCCGCCGGTTGCTGCAGCACGGCTGTCGCCCGCGGCGTGCTCCACCGATACCCCTTGTCTGCTCCGTGCCACCCCTCGGTCAGCGCCCACACCGGATCCAGCCCGTTCATCCGGAAATAGGCGGGATACGCCGCATCCGGACGCCGCTCCATGGCGCGCAGTTGCCGGCCGAGCGGATCCCAGCCCAGCAGCACCGCCGGAGCCGCCGGCACGCCCGCGCGATCCTGATCCGTCCGGATCTGCTGCAACGTCACGTTCTTCGGCGGATAGAAATACCGCAGCGCGCTCTCGATGCCCCAGTCCGGCAGCCCCGCCGGGCTGGCCTCAAACACAAACTCGCGGGTGTTGGGGTGGGCCTTCACAATCTCCGCCAGCGCCGTCAGATAGGGCCGGTTCTCGTCCGCTTCGTGGAGATTGTCAGACCGCCGCGTGCGCAGCGCCAGATAGTCCGCCGGCAGCCAGATCAGGAAGAACCCGAGGATCGCAAGCCGGCCCCATCGCTCAAACAGCGCCGCTACCGCCACCGCCGCGCCCAGCATCGGCACGTACAGGTAGGTGTCGTTCAGATGCCCCGGCAACAGCAGCATCGGGCACAGCAACACCCAGAACGCCGCGCACCCAAACTGCAACCGCCGGTCTTTTCCAAACCACGGTGCTACCAGCAGCACCAGGCCCGCCCACGGGATCAGGAACACCCGCGAGGCGTAGTACCGCACCGTCTGCCACAACGCGCCGCCCGTCGCCGCAAACTGATACTCCGTCTGGCTGCCGCCCCGGAAGCTCAGCAGCCCCTGCACGCCAAACCATGCCGATACCGCCAGAAACGGCAACAACCGCCGCCACTCCTTCCGTTCCGCCAGCAAAATCTCATACAGGCCCAGCACCGCCGGCAGCATGATCGCCGTCTCCTTCCAGCGGTACGCCAGGAAGAAAAAGACGAAGCTCGCCATCCAGCGGCGGTCCATCCACAATAGAAAGCTGATCAGGCAAAACAGCCCGCAGCCCAGGTCGAACACAAACGCCGGATTCCAGAAGATGCGGAACACCGCCATGTTCAGCGTGAAGAACACCACCACGGCCGCCGCCGCAGCCACGCCAAACCGCAGCCGCCGCAACACCATCCACAGCACCCACGCCGCCGCCAGATGGTACACCTGAACGGCAGCCAGAAACGGCCAGTAGGTGAGCCCCACCGCCTTCTCCATCAGGTGGTAGTGCAGATGCCCCAGCGGCCGGAACAGGTGAGGATAAAACTCCGGCGAGAGCGCGCCCGCCACAAAGCTCGTCCACGCGCCCTTCGTGCACCAGCTCAAGTGCGCGAAATCGTCGTGCTGGAAATAGCCGTGGTACGACGCCTTATTGATCAGCAGGAAAAGCGCCGCCAACAGCGCCATCAGCGCGGCGCCGGTCTTCCTCGAAACGGCCCTCGTGGAGAACTGCTCAGACAATCTTCAGGATACCCGGCGGAACCACGCCCGCGCGTGATGCCGCGCCGCCAGCTTCTGCCCCTCCGCCTCGCCCAACACACGGAGCGCCGTCGCCAGCGCGTCGGCCTGCATGCCAGTCCGCGCCACCACCGATACCAGCCACACCCCTTCCACCGACGCCCCGCTGCGCGCGTCGAAGATGTGCCGCTGTACCGTATCGCCCGAGGTCGAGGCCGCGCACCGCTTCAGCGTCAGCGTCTCGCCGCTGGCCTCCAGCTTGATTTGCCACGCCCCATCCCCGCACACCACGTCGCCGCTCATCGCCGCCATCGCCCGCCCGCAGCCGTGCGCGCGGAACACGCGCAGCATCTCGTCCCCCGCATAGCCCTTGCCAATCGCGCCCAGGTCCAGCTTCATCCCCGGCTTCTTCAGCCGCACCCGGCGGCCCCGCATCTCGATGTCCCGAAACGTCGAATGGCGCGTCCGGTCCCCAATGGTGACATCGAACGCGCCATTTGTTTCAAACGCCATCCGCTGCGCATGTTCCAGCACGCGAAACAGATCTTCGCTCACCTCGGCCTCGCCCGCGCGGCACAGCCGCATCAGCTCGCTCTCCGGCTTGTAATGCGAAAGCCGCCCGTCCAGCTCCCGGATCCGCGCAAACCCCGCCTGAAATGCCTGATACGCCTGCTCCGGATGCCGCGTCTCGATCACCGCGCGCACCAGCGTGCCCATGCACGGCTCCACCTGCTCTACGCGCTCAGGGCTCGACTTCCACACCGTTGTTCCAGATCGAATCCATCTCCGCCGCCGACGGCGTCTTCAATGGCCGCACCACGCGGAACCCCAGCCACTGCGCATCCGTGAGATACCAGATGCTCTTCGGCAACTGCGGGTCCTGCATCTTCCAGCTCCGGTCCGACGCCACCCGCGCCGTGCAGCTCAACTGGTCCGCTTTGTCGTTCCACGATCCGCCCCGCACCGCGTGTGGATAGGCCGTCTTCGATTTGGTCCACGGCGCCTTCTGCGCACCCGCCGCATACGGCACATACGCATCCAGAGTCCACTCCATCACGTTGCCCAGCATGTCATAGAGGCCCCACGCGTTCGGCTGCTTCGTGCCCACCTTCGCGTACTTGCCCTTGCTGTTGGCCTCGTACCACGCCACATCTTCGATCTTCGCCGCCGCCCCGTCCGCCCGGCACGCATACTCCCACTCCGCCTCGGTGGGCAGTCGGTAGAAGTGCCCCGTGCGCGCGCTCAGCCACTGCGCGTACTTGTTCGCCGCGTGCTGCGTCATCGAGATCGCCGGATACCCGTTGATCCCCATGCCGAAACTCATCTCCATATACGGACGCGTGGGATGGCTCACCGCGTCGGCCTGCGCATCCTTGATCTCCGCCGTGGCGAACTGGAACAGCCGGTACTGGTCCCACGTCACCTCGTACTTGCCCATCCAGAACGGCTCCACCGTCACCGCATGCACCGGCTGCTCGTCCGGCTTGCCCGCCGAGCCCATCTGGAAGGTCCCGCCCGGAATCGGCACCATCTCGTAAGCAGCATCGGAGCCCGGGATCGGCGCCTTGTACGCCTTCATCTCGGCCGGCGTCTTCTCCACGGATTTCGCCACGATCCTCTGCCGCAGCGCCTCCACCAGCGCCTGATCATCCGCTGGCGGCGCGGCGGCCGCCGCCAGGGCGAGTATCCATATCATCATCACTAAATGAACTTCGTCTTCCCGGGGATCGCCAGCGGCGGCGGCGCAAACGTGCCGTTCCAATCCACCTTCTCCGGGAAGAGCCGCTCCTGCGAATTGAGAGCCTGCTCCCACGTGATCTGCTGGCCCGTATACGCCGCCATGCGCCCCATGATCGCCAGCAGCGTCGAGGTCGTCATGCGCTTGCCGTCATTCACCGGCTGGCCCTTGCGGATCGACGCAAACAGCACGTCGTGCTCCTGCTGGTACATATCGTTCTTCGCGCCGGAAAACGCCCAGTTGTTCTGACCCTCAATCCGCGGCAAAGGTCCGCGCCCGATCGTGCACACGCCCTTCGTGCCCAGGATGTAGTCGCCGTTTTCGTTGTAGCAGCTCTCAATCTGCCGCGACGCCATGAACGCCCGCACATTGTTCGGATACAGGTAGTTCACTTCAAAGTGGTCGTAGATGTTGCCGCCGTTGGCCGGCCACTGCCGCCCGCCCACCGCCACGCAACTCACCGGCGGCTGATCCTTCATCGCCCATGCGATCTTATCCACGCTGTGCACCGCCTGCTCCACCAGGCTATCGCCGCACAACCACGTGTAGTTGTACCAGTTGCGGATCTGCCACTCCACGTCGCTGATCCCCGCCGGCCGCGTCTCCGCCGGCGGCATCGGCTTGACCGGGCTCGTATAGTACGTCGCGTAATACGCCACAATGTCGCCGATCGCCCCGCCCGCCACCTGGTCGAACGCCGCTTGGATATAGTTCGAATACCGCCAGCAGAAGCCCGCCACCAGCGACAGGTTCTTCTTCGCCGCCATCTCCGAGGTCTCCAGCACGGAGCGCACGCCAATCGCGTCCACCGCCACCGGCTTCTCGCAGAACACGTGCTTGCCCGCCTCAATCGCATACCGCAGATGCATCGGGCGGAATCCGGGAGGCGTCGCCAGCAACACCACATCCACCCCGCTGTCGATCACCTTCTGGTAAGCGTCCAGCCCGGTGAACTTGCCGGTCTCCTCCACCTTCACCTTCGGCCCCGCCGCCTTCTGCAGCCGCGCCAGGCTCTGGTTGATCCGGTCCATATCGATGTCGGCCACCGCGGTCAGCTCGGCGTAGTCATCCGCCTTCAGCGCCTGTGCCGCCGCGCCCGTGCCGCGCCCGCCACAGCCCACGAGCCCTACCTTCAGTGCACGCGCACTCTGTGCGCCGGAGACGATCGCGGGGAACGCCAGCGCGCCGGTCTTCAGGAAACCGCGCCGCCCGGCCAGCCCCTCTGCTGGTAACTTCATATGGCTATTCTACAAGCATGGCGGGAACCCCGCTTCTGAGGTCACCGCTATAGAGCCTGGTCGATTTTCTGGCGAAACCATATAGACCACAGCCTATTTGCAGCGAGGCGCGGACGCGATATATCGAGGCTCTGCACGCCGCCGACCGTCACGACATCGGCCCGCTGCTACTGTTCTCGCGAACGTAGGCGCCCGTACTTCACCGTTTTGCCACTAGTACAAACCAAGTAACGCTTTTCCCATATTGGCCGAAAGCCCCGCCTGCACCTATACTCCTTAATGTACTTTAAAGAGCTTCAGGTCTTATGTTCAGTCTCCTCCTCGCGTTCAGCGCTCTCGCCCTGCCCACGGCCCCCATTGTCTTCACACAAACACGCGGCGCTGAGCCTCCACGCCTCGCTCTCCTCTCTCCCGCCGGCCAGGTTCGCATCCTCTCCCAGGGCTTCCACAGTGCCACCGACCCCGAAGTCTACTTCGACGGTACCCGCATCCTTTTCGCCGCCAAACGCACCCAGGCCGATCCCTTCCAGATCTTTGAAATGAACGCTGACGGCGCCGCCGTCCGCCAGATCACCCACTCCGCCACGGATTGCCGCCAGCCCGTCTACCAGTCCCGCATCTTCACCCTCGACGAGCCCCTGCCCTGGGATCAAGTTGCCTATGTCAGCAACGGCTCCCTCCACTCCGTCAAACTCGATGGCTCCGCCCACCAGCAGCTCACATTCACCCCCACCCAGGACTTAGACCCCCTCATCCTCCCAGACGGCCGCATGATCTACGCCTCGCAGTCCCGCCTCTTTGGCGTCAACCTCGACGGCACGGACTACGCTCTCTTTCTGGATCGCGCCGGCCGCACCCCCGCCGTCACCGCCAATCGCGAGGTCGTCTTCGTCCAACCCAACGGCAGCCTCGCCGCAGTCCACCTTGATCGTCCCCTCTTCACCTACCGCCCCCTCACCACCGCCGGCATCTTCCATTCGCCAGCCGGCTTGCCCGATGGCCGGCTTCTCGCCGCCCGCAAAACCACCGCCACCTTCGGCCTGGTCCGTTTCGACCCCAAAACTAAAATCGCCACTTCTGTTTTTGACAGTCCCGAATACGACGATACCCAGCCCCGCCTCGTCGCCCCGCGCGAGTTGCCCGATGGCCGCGGCTCCGTCGTCGATGAGCGCGTCCCCACCGCCCACCTCTACTGCCAAAGCGTCTTCACCTCAGATCAGCCCAAAATGGCGAAAGCCGCAAAGAAAGTCCGGCTCGTGACCGCCACCAGTACGCTCGGCGAAGCCGATCTCGAAGACGATGGCTCATTCCACCTCCAGATCCCCGCCAATCAGGCCGTCAAGGTGCAACTGCTCGACGCCAAGGGCGAACTGCTCCGCTCCAGCAGTTGGATCTGGGCGCGCAACAAAGAGAACCGCGGCTGCATCGGCTGCCACGAAGACCCCGAACTCTCGCCCGACAATCGCGAGGCCAAGGCCGTGATCAAGAAGGCCGTGCCGATGCACGCAGGAGCCCGCCAATGACCTTTCTCTTATTCCTCTACCTCGCCGCCGCCCTCGCCGCCGCCCCCGCCCCGCCCACCTTCACCGACATCACCAAGCCCTCCGGCATCACCTTCCGCCACAGCTACGGCGACCACCACCTCGACAACATCGTGGAAGGCACCGGCGGCGGCGCCTGCTTCCTGGATTTCAACAACGACGGCTTTCAGGACATCTACTTCATCACCGGCGTCTGGACGAAATCGGTCAACGACAACGAAGGCCGCGAACTGCGCGGCAAGCTCTCGGCCAAGCTCTATCAGAACAATGGCAAGGGCGCGTTCACCGATGTCACTGCCAAGGCTGGAGTCGGCAACAAGACCTTCTCCTCCGGCTGCTCCGCCGCCGATTACGACAATGACGGCTTCGTCGATCTCTACCTGCTGAACTACGAGGCCAACACGCTCTATCACAACAACGGCGACGGCACCTTCACCGATGTCTCTGCCAAATCCGGCCTCGCCGACCCCCGTTGGAGCGTCTCCGCCGTCTGGCTCGATTACAACAACGACGGCTTCCTCGATGTCTACGTCTGCAACTACCTGCTCTACGACGACGGCAAGTTCCGTGATTTCTACCCCGCCGCCGGCTACCCCGGCCCGCTCAGTTACAGCGGTCAGCCCGACGGCCTCTTCCGCAACAACGGCGACGGCACCTTTACCGATGTGGCCAAGGAAACCGGCGTCTTCCAGGCCAATGGCCGCGGCATGAGCGTCTCCGCCGCCGACTTCAACAACGACGGCTTCATGGATATCTTCGTCGCCAACGACGCCATGGAGAATCACTACTTCCTCAACACCGGCAAGGGCGCCTTCGTTGAGAAGGCTATCGACGTCGATCTCGGCTTCAGCGAGCACGGCCAGGGCGTCTCCTCCATGGGCCCCTACTATGCCGACGTCAACCGCGACGGCTTCCTCGATATCTTCGTCCCCAACCTCAACTACAACAGCCTTTTCGTCTTCAACCCCAAGCGCAAGGCATTCGATAACGTGAACGACTCGTCCGGCATCGCCACCACCATGGGGCAGTACGCCGGCTGGGGCTCGGTCCTTTTCGACTACGATCACGACGGCTGGCCCGATATCTTCGTCGTCCACGGCAACGCCCATCACGAATACGTCCAGGAGGATTCGATCCTCCGCAATCTGGGCAACGGCAAGTTCCAGGACGTCTCGCAGAAGTCCGGCGCCTACTTCAGCGAAAAATACGTCGGCCGCGGCGCCTCCTGGGCCGATATCGATAACGACGGCGACATCGATCTCCTTGTCGTCAATCTCAACGATGCCGCCAAGCTCCTTCGTAACGATGGCGCCAATCGCCAGCCCTGGCTCATGGTGGATGCCCGCCTGAAGTTCCCCACCGGCTCCCGCACCGCCATCGGCGCCCGCGTCACCGTCACCACCGGCGCGATGAAACAGATCGACGACGTCAACCCCGTCCGCGGCTACCTCTCGCAGGGCGATCCGCGGCTCCACTTTGGACTTGGCGGCGCCACCCAGGCGACAGTTGAAATCCGATGGCCCGACGGCCAAATCGAGCGCCACGAAAACGTCAAGGCCAACCAGATCCTCAAGCTCGAGCATCCGGCAGTGGCGAGGGCGGTGCGATGATCCTCCGTCTTTCCCTCGTCGTTCTTCTCGCGCTCACGGCGTTTACCGCCACCGCCGCCCCCAAGCGCCCCGTCTACGTCGGCGTCAAAGCCTGCGGCGCCTGCCACGACGGCGCGTCCATGGGCCACCAGTACAGCAAGTGGCTGCTCTCCAAGCACGCGCAAGGCTACTCCGCCCTCATGAAGCCGGAGTCCCGCGAAATCACCAAGATCAGCGGCCTCCGCGGCGACCCGTGGAAGGAGCCCGTCTGCCTCGGCTGCCACTCCACCGCCTCCACCGCCGAGGAATGGGAGAAGGATGACACCTTCAAGCCCGAGGACGGCTTGCAGTGCGAAGCCTGCCACGGTCCCGGCAGTGAATACATGGCCGAAGACGTCATGCGCAATCGCGCGGAGGCGATGAAGAACGGTCTGAAGCTCCCCACCAAGGAGCACTGCCTCGGCTGTCACATCGAGAAGGGCACGCACGTCAACGTCCTCAAGAACTCCACCGTCAACATCGACAAGGTCTTCTCACAGATCCAGCATCCGCTGCCAAAGCCCTCCGCCATTGCCACTTTGCCGGAAGGCCGCGGCGGCAACTTCATCGGCTCGCGCGCCTGCGGAGCCTGCCACAAGGGCCCGGAACACGGCCACCAATACGACGTGTGGCGCATGGGCAAGCACGCCCGCGCCTGGGCCGTTCTCTCCACACCGCGCGCCACCGAAATCGCCACGCAGATGAAGGTCACCGCCGAGCCTCGCGCCGCCGCTCAATGCCTCGGCTGCCACGCCGTGGGCGCCGAGATCGAAGAGGGCGTCGGCTGTGAGGCCTGCCACGGCGCCGGCAAGGCTTACGCCACCGATGCCATCATGCGCAATCCCCTGGCCGCGAAGAAGGCCGGTCTGCTCACTCCCACCAGGCAGGGCTGCAACCACTGCCACCGCGAAACTCACGGCAAGCCCTTCAACCCCGACGCCGCGTGGGCCGCCAACGCGCATCCCTCGAAGATCCCGCCCCCCGTGCCCGAGCCGCAGTACAAAACCCCGCTCAACATGTCGTTCCGGCCCAAATCCACTGAGCTCTGGATCGCCTTTGAAGCCGCCGGCGCAGTTGGCATCGTGGACACCAGGACGCAGCGCAAGATCGCCGAAATCCCAACCGGCGGCGCAGCCACAGAGGTCGCCTTCACCCCCGATGGCCGCCGCGCCTTTGTCTCCAACCGCCAGGACGACACTGTCTCCGTCATCGACGCCGCCACCCGCAAGGTCACGCAAACTCTCAAGGTCGGCGACGAGCCCCACGGCCTCCTCACCGATGCGCAAGGCAAGCTCCTCTACGTCCTCAACTCAGCCTCCGACGACATTTACGTCTACGACGCCATCACGCTGAAGTGGATCAAGAAGCTCTCCGCCGGCCGCTCCCCCTGGTCGCTCAGCCTTTCCCCCGATGGCGCCTCCATCCTCGTCACGAATACGCTCTCGCACATCACCGGCTTCCGCAAGCCGCTGAAGTCCGAGGTTACCGTCATCGAAACTGAACGCGCCATCGTTACCGATCGCTGGATGGTCCCCGGCGCGAATCTGATGATGGGCGTGGCCTGGCATCCCACCGGCCAGTTCGCTCTCGCCACGCTCAACCGCACCAAGAACATGGTTCCCATGACCCGCCTCATGCAGGGCTGGACCATCACCAACGGTCTCGCCGTTCTGTGGGCCGATGGCACTGTGGATCAGGTGTTGCTCGATACGCCCGGCATGGGCTTCGCCGACGCCACCGACGTCGCCTTCACGCCCGATGGCCGCTACGCCCTGGCCACCAGCTCCGGCACGGACCGCGTCGCCGTCATCGATTGCGCCAGGCTCACGCAGCTCGTGAAGGACACATCGAAAGAGGATCGGAAGTCAGTCCTCCCAAACCATCTCGGCAAGTCCGCCGACTTCATCGTCAAGTACCTGCCCGTGAAATCCAGCCCGCGCGGCATCAGCGTTGCGCCCGATGGCCTCGCCGCCTACGTGGCAAACGCCATCGACGACTCCCTGACCGTCATCAATCTCAAGACCCTCCAGCCCGCAGCCCGCATCGATCTCGGCGGCGCCAAAGTGATCACCAAACAGCGCTTCGGTGAGAAGACATTCCACAGCGCCAACATCGCCTTCCGCAAACAGTTCAGCTGTCACAGTTGCCACCCCGATGGCCACGTCGATGGCCTCACCTATGACATCGAGGCCGATGGCATCGGAGTCAGCCCGGTGGAGAACCGCACCCTGCGCGGCATTCTCGATACGGCGCCCTTCAAGTGGGAAGGCACCAACGTGAACCTCTCGCGCCAGTGCGGCGCGCGCCTCTCAGTCTTCTTCACGCGCAACCAGCCCTTCACGCCAGAAGAGCTCTCCGCCATCGATTACTACATCACCGCCATCCCGCGCCCGCCCAACCGCTATCACACCCCCGGCGAGAAATACACGCCCGCGCAGCGCCGCGGCAAGGCGATCTTCGAACGCACCATGACCGCCGATGGCAGCGTCATCCCCCCCGAGGGCCGCTGCATCACCTGCCACATGCCGCCCTACTTCACCACCCGCCAGATCTTCGACGTGGGCACGAAGCAGGCGCTCGATCGCACCGGCAAGTTCGATACGCCGCACCTCAACAACATCTACGATTCCGCCCCGTTTCTCCACAACGGCATGGCCGACACTCTGGAACAGATCTGGACCGACTTCAACCCCTACGACAAGCACGGCTTTACCAACGACCTCACCAAGGATCAACTCAACGACTTGATCGAGTACATAAAAACGCTATGAAACAAAAATCCATCGCCGCGTTTTTGCTCACCGCTGCACTCGGCTTCGGCCAGACACCGCCAGCGGCCAACCCGAAACTCCCCTTCGTCTACACCAAGTGGAAGCAGTTCACCAAGGCCGACGGCCTGCCGAACGAGCACGTCTTCGCCGTCAAGAGCGACGGCCCACGGCTCTGGGTCGGCACCGAGGGCGGCCTTGCGTTGATCGATAAGAAGTCCGGCAAAGTCACCAAGGTCTGGACCGAAGCCGACGGCCTTCCGTGGCGCGCCATCAGCGGCATCGACATCAATCACAAGACCGGCGAAGTGTGGCTGGCTCTCTTCGGGGGCGGCCTGGCCCGCTTCAGCGGCGGCCGCTTCGATCACTGGCACCAGATGAACTCCGGCATCGTCAACGACGTCGCCTACGGCGTTGCCGTGGAGAATGACAACATCTGGGTCGCCACCACCGCCGGCGCCTCGCGGCTGAACACCGTCAGCGGCGAATGGACCATCTACACCGAGAAGAACGCGCCCATGGAAGAGATCTGGAACTACGGCGTCGATTACCGCGACGGCAAGATCCACCTCGCCGTCTGGGGCAGCGGCGTTCTGGAGTTTGACGTCGCCTCTTCCCGCTGGAAAGACTACCTCGATCCCGATGGCGAGATGGAGATCGATCTCTACCGCGACGACGGCATCGTCCACGTCATCACCACCGGCGCCAAGTACATCGACAAGGCGCTCTGGGTCTCCTCCTACTTCGGCGTCTGCCGCTACGACGGTCGCAACTGGCGCGCGTACTACAACATGGATTCCGGCCTCCCCTCGGACTTCAACAACAACCTCGCCGCCCGCTCCGGCAATGAGGCGTGGTTCGCCACCGACAAGGGCGTCGGCGCCATCATGGACGCCGCTTCCAATACTTGGGTCACCTACACCCGCGACCCCAAGTCCAACGCAGGCAAGGCTGTGGTCAGCCGCGACAAAACCGTGCTGGAAACCATCGAAATGGGGCTGAATCTGCCCAATAACTTCATCGTTTCGATGGATGTGGACGGCAACGACGTCTTTGTCGGCACATCCAAGGGCCTCGCCTGGGGCATCGGCGAGGGCTACTACGCCGGCGTAAAAGACCGGCCAAAGCAGGTCGCCGAAATCCGCGGAGGCGCCAAATGAAACTCATCGCGCTCCTCGCGCTCAGCACCCTCGCCCTCACCGCCCAGCAGTATCCGCCCATCGGCCCCGACAACTCGCCGGAGACCCAGGAGATCCTCCGCCGCATCAACAACCTCGGCCCCAACGAGGTGCCCGACCTCCGCCTCAAGCGCGAACAGAACTACGCCAAAACTTCCAGCGACGTCGAGCCCTTCGGCGGCGTCAAGCCCTACAAAGAACACTTCCTGCTGCAAATGGAGTACACCGGTCCCGGCCGCTCCGAGCCTGAACCCGGCCCTGAGCTGAAGAGCGTCCGCATCGGCTTCATCGGTCCCATCATGGCCACTGTCTCCCAGGCCACCGGCGGCAAGAGCCATGAAGAGGTGCTCGGCAAGAAGATGCTCCAGGGCGCGCAACTCGCCATCGAGCAGGCCAACGCGCGCGGCGGCTACGTCAAGCGCAAGATCCCGTTCGAGCTCGATATCGTCAATGACAACGGCCTTTGGGGCTCCACCGGCAACGAGGTCATCACCATGGCCTACAAGCGTCCAGCCTGGGCCATCCTCGGCACCATCGACTCCGCCAACTCCCACATCGCCATCCGCGTCGCACTGAAGTCCGAGGTCTATATGATGAACTCCGGCGATACCGATCCCACGTTCATCGAAACCAACATCCCCTGGACCGGCCGCTGCATCGGCGACGATCGCCAACAGGGCTACCTGCTGGTCGATTACATGATCCGCAAGATGGGCTACAAGCGCATCGGCATCATCCGCGCCTCCAATCGCTACGGCCGTTTCGGAGTCCGCGAGATCAAAGATAGCGCCCGCCGCCTCGGCCGTCCCGTCGCCATCGAAATGGCCTACAAGGTGGGCGGTAGCGATTTCGATCTCCAGATCCAGCGCCTCCGCGAGGCCAATGTCGATGCCATCGTCCACTGGGGCGACGCGCGCGAATCCGCTCTCGTTCTCAACCAGCTCCGCAAAACCGGCATGAAGCAGCCCTACTTCACCTCCGATCGCAGCGTATCCAAAGAGTTCACCGAGATCGCTGGCGCCAACGCCGAAGGCGTCATCTCCGGTTACCCCTGGAACCCCGATCGCAAAGACCCGCACCTCGATGAATTTCGTAAGGAATTCATCGCCCGTTTCAAAGACGAGCCCGACACCTACGCCGCACACGGCTACGATGGTATGAACATGCTTCTCTGGGCCACCAACAACGCCGGCCTCAACCGCGCCAAAATTCGCGACCTCATCGCCACGCGTTCTACGCCCTGGCCCGGCGTCACCGGCGCCATCCCGCTCAGCTCTGCCATGGACGACATGGGCGACGTCTTCCTCGCCCGCTTCGATAAGGACCGTTGGACTTACCACTCCCGCGAAGAACTCCAGATTCCGCGCGGCTACATCCCCACCCGCGAGCGGGTCAGCCGCGGGCTCGAAACGGCCGCAGCCAAATGAAGACCCAGGGCAGCCACGTCACCAGGAGAACGCTCCTCGGCGCGTGCCTGCCCCCCTGTCTCCTCGCCCAATACATCGATAAACGCCAAACCCCGCTCCAATACGAGGGCCCCGGCCGCGATGACCCCGAGCCTGCCGGCTTCACCGAAATCCCCATCGGCTTCTTCGGACCCGCCGACCCCGCCCACCCCCAGGGCGGCGCCATCTTCATGGGCGCGGCGCTCGCCTTCGAGGACGCCAACAAAAACGGCGGCTACAAATCGAAACCGTTCCGCCTTGTCCCCCGCTGGTCCGATGATCCCTGGCGTGGCGGCGCCGCCGCTGTTGCCAAGCTCGTCTTCACCGACAACGTCTGGGCCGTGCTCGGCGGCATCGACGGCGCCACCACTCATCTCGCCGAACAGGTCGTCGCCAAGGCCCACCTGCCGCTCATCGATCCCGCTTCCACCGATCAGACCGTCAATCAGGCCAACATCCCCTGGATGTTCTCGCTCGCGCCTGGCGACCCCGACATCGCCAAATTTCTCGCTGCGCGTTTGAAACAGGATCCATTCATTCTGTTCGCCGGCACCGATCACGATTCGCGCAACCTGGCCACCGAGTTGCTCAGGACCGGCGTGCGTCCGCAGTTTCGGCACGACATCACGCCCGGCGCTCCGGAACTCCCCGCCGCCCCGCCAGATGCCCGCCTCGCCGTCGTCCTCGCACCACCACGCGAAACGCAGCTCATCCTCGCAGCCCTCCCGCCCGCCACGAAGGTCCTGGCCGGCCCCGCCGCCCGCGCCCGCCGCTTCTCCTCCGCCCGGCCCGTCCAAGCCGCCACCCTACGAGCGCAGGACCCCGCCCTCTCGGCCCGCATCGCCCAACGCTTTCAGCAGCCCGCTGACGATTTTTCCCTTCTTGCCTACGACGCGGCTACGCTCCTCGTCCAGGCTGTTCGCGACGCCGGTCTCAATAAAGCACTCATCCGCGACCGCCTCGCCACTCACTTCGGTCCCCGGGGCCGCCAACTTCATGAGGTTCTACTATGACTATGGAAGACGCCATCGCCGGCATCTCTGCCGCCACTCACATTGAAAAGAAGAAGATGACCAATCTGAATGTGCTGAACGAGGCGTTCGATTACGCCAAACCCAGCTCGTTCTCGCGCGGTCTCCGCCTCGAGTTCGGCAACATCGTTGTCCTGCTCATCTCGGGCACCGCCTCCATCGACGACGCCGGCGTCACCGTCCACGTCGGCGATTTCCGCGCCCAGCTCAAGCGCACCTATCACAACATCACCGGCCTGCTGGCGGCCGAGGGCGCCAACTGGCACGACATCGTCCGCACCACCTGCTACCTCCGCGACATCGATCGCGATTACGCCGCCTTCAACGAAGAGCGCACCGCGTTCTTCGACGAGCTTGGCCTCGATCCCCTGCCCGCCTCCACCGGCATCCAGGCCATCCTCTGCCGCCCCGATCTCCTCATCGAGATCGAAGCCATCGCCGTCTTCAAAAAGGCGTAGGCTCCAGAGGCTCGCCCGCTGCGGGGCCCGCTCCGGCGAGCACGTTCAATATCTCCAGGGCCGATTGCTTCCCGCGCTCACCGGTCTCTCCCGCAGGACCGGTGCAGCCCGGGCAGCCGCTCTCGCATCCACACTGCGAGATCAGCGCCCGCGCCCCCGCAATCAGCTCCGCCGTCAATCCATACAGCGGCGCGCTCTGCCCGATGCCCCCCGGGAAGTTGTCGTAGATGTGCAGGTTTGGCTCAAAACCGCGCGCCTCCACCGAAATCTGCTCCGTCAGCGCCACCCCCAAATCCCGCGGATCGCACATCAACAGCAGCGACGCCACGGTCCGGAATGCGCTCCCCAACCCCGCTAGTGCATTCAGCTTCTCCGTCGGCGTCAAGCCCGTGAACGTCTCCAGAAACGCCGCCGGAAAGTGCAGCCAGAACGAAGTGGTGTGCATCTCCTGCTCCGGCAACGAGAGCATCCCCGCTCCAATGTTCTCATTCGTGTAGAACTTCACCTTCTTGAAGCCCACAATCTGCCGGTTCACCCGCACCTCGCCGTGCGCCGCCTCCGCCCCCGCCAGCGGCCGTCCATCGAATTGCTCCAGGATCTTCACCTGCGTATAGTCAATCGCGTCCGTGTAGTAGTCACACTCTACGCGCCTCACATACGCCTTGCGCCCGTCATAATCCATCCGCTCCACCTGGAACTGCTTCGCCTCGTGCAGGTAGATCGCCTTCTCGTGCAGCTCCGTCAGCGCCGCGGGAAACGCCACTTCCGCAATCACGCGGTCGTCCGTCGTCACGTCGATCACCACGAAATTGTCGCTCGTCACGCTCCGCAGGCTGATCGCATCCGCCGGATAGCTGTCCGAGATCCAATGCCACGAGCCGCCGCTGTGATGCACCACGCCCAGCTCTTCCAGAAAGTGGCACAGCTCGCCCGTCTCGTGCGGCCCAAACCGCTCCCCGTCCTTGATCGGCAGCTCAAACGCCGCGCACTTCAAGTGGTTGATCAGGATCTCCAGATTGTCCGGATTGATGTGCGCGTGCTCCGGCGAGCACTCAAAGAAATACTCCGGATGCTCCACAATGTACTGGTCCAGCGGCGCGCTCGACGCAATCAGCATCGAAAGCGACGTCCCCAGCCGCCGCCCCGCGCGCCCCGCCCGCTGCCACGTCGAGGCGATGGTCCCCGGATACCCGGCCATCACCACCACGTCCAAGGACCCGATGTCGATGCCCAGCTCCAGCGCGCTGGTCGCCACCACTGCCCGAATATCGCCGTCCCGTAGCCCCCGCTCGATCTCGCGGCGTTCTCTCGGTAGATACCCGCCCCGGTACCCTCGGACGCTGCCTTGCCGTGCTGGAGGCTTCTCACACGCGTCCTTCATGTACGTCAGCAGGATCTCCGTTGCCAGCCGGTTGTTCGCAAACACCAGCGTCTGCTGCCCGCGCGTTACAAACTCCGCCGCGATCCTCCGCGTCTCGTTTAAATAACTCCGCCGGATCCCCAGTTGCCTGTTCACCACCGGCGGATTGTAGAACGCGAAAAACCGCTCCCCCGCCGGCGCGCCGTTCTGATCCACCAGGTCAAACTCAGCCCCCGTCAGCCCCTCCGCCAGCTCCTTCGGGTTCGCAATCGTCGCCGAGCACCCCACAAACTGCGGCTTCGCCCCATAGAATGCGCAGATCCGCAGTAGCCGTCTCAATACGTTCGCCAGGTGGCTGCCATACACCCCCCGGTAGGTGTGCAACTCATCCACCACGATGTACCGCAGATTCTCAAATAGCTTGGTCCACTTCGTATGGTGCGGCAGGATCCCCGCATGCAGCATGTCCGGATTCGTCAGCACCACGTTGGCCCGCTCCCGGATCGCCTTCCGTGCATCCTGCGGCGTGTCCCCGTCATAGGTGAACGCGCGGATCCCGGAGCCCATCGCTTCCACAATCGAGTGAAACTCGTGCAACTGATCCTCGGCCAGCGCCTTGGTGGGGAACAGATAGATCGCCCGCGCTTCCGGATCGCTCGCCAGCCGGTGCAATACCGGCAGGTTGTAGCACAGCGTCTTGCCGCTCGCCGTCGGCGTCACCACCACCGCGTTGCGCCCCGCCGCCAGCGACTGGAAACACGCCGCCTGATGCGTGTAGAGCTGCCGGATGCCCTTCTCGTCCAGCACCTTGCGCAACGGCGCGGCAATACCCTCCGGCATGTCTTCAAACTGCCCGGGCTTCGCTGGCTGATGCCGGATCGCTCGTATCGGTGAGTTGGGTTCTTCCAGCCACGCCCGCAATCGCGCAATGGCCGCATCCAGATCGGCGCGGCGCGACAGGTTCATCGAGTCGTCGCGCTTCGGATCAGGGAAATCGAGACTCAGATTCATGATGGAGCTTCGCCGTTTCTTTGCTAAGCCTACACGAACCCGGTCACACAGGCAAGGCGCAGTTGCTAGAAACGCGCCGCCCGCGCCCGCACAAATTCATACCGCTCCAGGGTCACCGCCACGGCGCTCTGGTCCTCATCGCGCCGGACCACTTTCCCCATGCACCGCAACCGCACCTCGCCGACACTTTTGCCCGTCGGTAGGCTGATCAGGTATTCAATCGGTTGCCCAATCTCCATCGGCTCGGTCGGGTCCGTCAACAGCACCCCTCCGGAACTCACATTCCGAGTCTCGCCTACATGGGACATCTGTCGCGACCCGGACCGCACCAACTCAACGGGCAACTTGAGTTCGAAGCGTCGTGATTTTCTTTGCTCAGCCACTGTATATTCATCTAAGACGGTTTTGAGGGTCAGGTCAACTCAATTTGAGTGTTTTCCATGGCACTCGTAGCCGTCCCGTACTGGTACTGACCCTAGTATGTCCCAAGATCAACTACGCCGGAGGTTCGTGCATCCATGCGAAGACGCGCGTTTGTCACCCTGTCCGCCGCCGCCGCCGCTCCGCCGTCCACGCCCTCCCCTGCCTCCATCCTCAACATAATAAAGGGAGTCCCGGCCGAAGTCAGCCTGTACGCCCGCAATCTCGATACCGGACAGGCCCTCGGCATCCGCGAAAGCCAACCCGTCCGCACCGCCAGTACCATCAAGCTGCCCATCATGGCCACTGTCTTCGATCTTTTTCAGCGCGGCGCGGCGCGCCCGGAGGAAACTCTCCTCCTCCGCCAGCAAGACAAGGTGTCCGGCTCCGGCGTCCTCCACGAACTCTCCGCCGGTCTTCGCCTCCCCCTCCAGGACCTCGTCCATCTCATGATCGTCGTCAGCGACAACACCGCCACCAACCTCATCCTCGATCGCATCACGGCCGATTCCGTCAATGCCCTGATGGATCGCCTCGCCCTCCCCCAAACCCGCTCCCTCCGCAAAGTTCGCGGCGACCGAACCCAGTTGAAAACGCCCTCCGGTTGGAGTCAGGCCGGCCTGCGCGAAGACACCAAAAAGTACGGCCTCGGCGTCTCCACTGCCCGCGAAATGGTCATGCTGCTCGAAATGCTCCACCGCGGCGAGCTCGTCAGCCCCCAGGCCTCGCGCGAAATGCTCGCCATCCTCAAACGCCAGCAGTCCCAGCATGGCATCGGCCGCCGCCTCGGCCAATACACCGTCGCCAGCAAGTCCGGCTCGCTCGACGCGCTACGCTCCGATGTTGGCATCGTCTACACGCCCAAGGGCAACCTCGCCCTCGCCATTACCGTCGATGGCCTCACACCCACCGATTACTCCGCCGATAATCCGGGCCTGCTCCTCATCGCCCGCCTCGCCGAAGAGCTCCTGCGGATCCTCGTTTTCGCTGCGTAGCCGCAGGGCATTCACTTTGACCGTCTTCTGAACGGCGGACTAGCGCAGCCGGGGTGAATGACCTCCAGCGTCTGCCGTTGCAGACGAGACGAATAGTTGCGGAGCCCTATCCCGAACTCTGACTCTTCTCATCCTTCAGCCGCGATGGCAGGAGGGAGGCGCGGTGGCGCCCTTCCTCACTGCGCGACCGACTCAAAGAGCCATTCCAGAGCCAGACTCTGCTCCACGGCCTTTACCCCTGCGCCCGGTGGCGCTAGCCGGAACGACAGCGAAACGCTACCGGATGTTGGATTGCCAACGCTCTGAAACACGGTTGAGAAACTACCTGAGTTCAACGTTCCGCCTGATCCGCTGCCTCCAGACGCGCCGGTGGCTGTCCACGTGATGCTGCTAGTTCCGATTGCGGCCCCGGCCGGCGTGGAAAGACTCGCTCCACTCGCCCGCACTCCAATCCGCAGGGCTTTGCCCGCGCCCAAAGATGCCCCGCTGAATGATACGTTCACTGACCCGGCCGACGTCGGTGTGCTCACATCCGACACGTAAAAAGATACGGAACTCGGAACCAGAACTGTAACCTGCTCACCGGCCAGCCGTCCTGCCACGGCCATCAATCCCAGCGTCACCAACCAGACCGGCCTCATGGCGTCACCGAGTCCAGGAAGATGATCTTTTCCTTTTTCGTCCTCAGCCGGAACTCCACCACGTCCTCGCCGTGTCCCGGTTCAACCCGTACTTCCACTTCCGCCTCAGACACCAGTTCCAACTCCTTACGTACGCTCGCCGGCGTCAGGCGGACGCGATAGACGCCCTGCTTCAAGTTGTAGAATCCGAACGCTCCCGCCGTGTCGCTCGACGTGGCACTCTCGCCGAGCACCAGAGTGACCATGGCGATTCCTTCCTGGGCGTCGCATTTGTCATTGGCGTTGGCGTCCACACAGACCCGGCCTCGTACCTTTCCCAGGTTGAGCAGTTGGAATGGCGCCTGAAGCTGGCGCCGGCCCGCGCTCTCGAATGTCAATGCCGGTCCTGTCGCGTACAACTCGGACGGAATCGAATCGTCCCGCAATCTCACCTGGTACTGACCAGCGGGCAGTTTTCTCAAGGAATACTCGCCGTGTGTATCGGTTTCCGTCGAATAGGGCCCGGCCTCCACCACTACGCCAGACACGGGTTTCCCCCGCCCGTCCACCACTTGCCCCCACACCTCGCCACCGCTCGCCGGAGAGCGGACGTCCCACTCCTTCCGGATCGCAATCCTGATCATTCGCCCCGGCAACGTCCTGACCACTTGCTGATAGGGGGACACATTCCCATACTCTGCGATGAAGGAAAGGTCCGGCCGCGCCGCCCACTGCACCCGCGCCCTCATTCGCTCGGTCTTGCCCGGATCGAACAGGGAGCCACTCCATTGCGCCTCCACCGTCTTCGTCAGCCGCCACTGGATCATAAACTGATCCCAGGTCTGAGTCGGCCCTACCCCACCCCACCTGGTCACCGCCTGCGCGTCCACGGATAGCCGCCGGTTCGGCCGGTACCCCACCGTAGAGGTAAGCTCGTGATTGAACTCACGGGATAGAGCATACTCGGTCCGCTTCTGCTGATACCGGGCATTCCAGCGAATCTGACCGAGCGGCACCGTCACGCTCGCCGCATCCAGCCTCGTCCGATAGGCGCCCGACTGAATCCGAGTCTCCTGGAGCAGCACCTCGATCCGTCGGAATAGCCCGATTCGTATTGCGCCGTCTCGCAGGATCAGCCGGTCGGCGCCAGCTCCCGTCGTCGATTGACGTGCCGAGACGCTCAGACTCCTCATCAGTATGACGCTCGCCGCCGCCCCATACGCTCCGCCGTTCCGGACTCGGGCCGCGCGGTAAAAACCATCCGTACTGAAACGGCTGAACCGAAGTCCTGCGCGGCCCGACACCGACCCCTCGCTGGACACCTCACCACCCAGGCGGATGACGTCACCCAAATCGAGTTGATCCATCAGGCTCAGCATCGGCCGGTCCGTTCCGTCGCGCCGTGCCTGAAGATACAGCGAGGCGCCAGTTTGGTGTTTCGCCTTAGCCTTCCCAACCTTCCGCGCATACCTGAGTCCTCGCGCGAGTCCCCATGTCTCGCTAAAGAGGTCGCCTCCCTGCGCGCGCCATCCCGCCGCATCGTCGCCTATCGAAACTCGCCCGCTCAGGAATTGCGTACCCTTGGGCCCGAATGTCGGCGCGACGTTTCCGTCCACGTCGTAGCCCATTAACCGTCCGGAAGCGGCAATCTCTGCGGCCCCATCGGCTCCGATCACCAGACTCGGAATCGCGGTGAGCCGCAGCCGGTCGTGCTGTGGCGCTTCCCGCAAATCCCGCCACACTCTCTTCTGTACGGCTGTTGTCCCCGTCGGCTCCCCCTCGATCCGCGCTGTTTCCGCCTTCTCCTCGCTGGACTTCTCAACCTGAACCGGCTCCCATCCATCGGGCGCGGCGGCGAGAATCGGCTGGCGCTCGGTGCTCAATGGCGCCGCGTTCTCGCCCCGTCCTGAGGATGCCTTGGTCCGTTTCGGTGGCGATCCAATCAATACCTGCCGCGCACTTCGGTCGACAGTGACAGGAAGCTCCGCCAGCCTGGCCGCGGCCTCCACCGCCATGTACACCGCCATGCCCTCCGAGCGCGTCCCGCCGGGCAGGCTGATCCGCTCGCCCTCAGTCTCCAGCCACAGATCACCCGCCTGCGCCGTCCACTTCCGGCCGCTCGTGTCGATTATCGTCACTCGCATCCCGTCTGTTGTCACGCGCAATCTCAACAGATCTCCCAGACGGCTCAGGTTCACTTCCACTCCCCCTGCACCCGGCCGCGCC
The DNA here is from genome assembly GCA_016721425.1 of Bryobacterales bacterium. Taxonomy (GTDB): domain Bacteria; phylum Acidobacteriota; class Terriglobia; order Bryobacterales; family Bryobacteraceae; genus Paludibaculum. The sequence continues at coordinate 323,667 of JADKID010000011.1, forward strand.
TCCGCCGCCGCGCTCACGTCCGTGCCGTCCAACTCAACGCGCCAGGCTACGTCCGCCGCCAATGCGTCCGGCAACGAACAGATCAGTGCTGCAATGAGCAGAACAGATACTCCTGCCCGGCTCACCGCCGGACCTCCATCCTCCTCTGCACCCCGATCATATGCTCCAGCCCGATATCAAGAATTGCCCGGACCATGTACATGCCCGAGGGCAGCTCGCTGGCGGGTGGCAGCGCTGCGGATATCCTTGCCGTCCGCACGGGCTCTGTCAGTAGCGAATGCCGCGGAATCAGAACGGTCACAGGCTTTCGCGCTGCATCATCGGGCACGAACTCAAAGCGTCCCTGGACTCCGAGCGGTGCATTGCCCTCGTTGGACAGAGTTACCTGCGCCTCGCCCGGCAGAATCTCAACCTTCACCACCTTCGCCATGCGCTCCACTGGTTCCAGAAGCACCAGGATCGAAACCGAAACCGACGCCAGGAAGTTGATTCTCACTCCCTCCGGGACAACTTCCAGCGGATCGGGCACCTGGTTCACGGTCAAAGCGCACCAGTAGCCACCCGGACTGGCTCTCTCGGGAATCGCAACCGTGATCCGCACCTCCAGCGTCTCGCCTGGCAGGATCTTCTTTTCCGCTGGGTTCAGCGTCACCCACGGACCGCAGGACCTGGCCAAAGTCCCCGACGCCACATAGTGGGACTGTCTGCCGTCCTCGCTCTTCCACCAGTCCTCCACCACGCTCCGGAATTGCGTGGGCTTGTAGTCCTTAGCCAGCGTCAGGCGGAACACTCGTTGCACGGTCTGCTCGGGCCGGGCGGTGATCCGGATCGTATCCATCGTGGCCGTAAAATTCATCGCCTGTGGTTGAGCCGGTGGTGCCACTAACCCGGTCAGTCCAATCACAATCAGAAATCTGCGCAACACGGTGTCTTGCTCCTCCCGAAAATTGAAAAGGCAGGCCGCGGAGGCAGAAGCATCCGCGACCTGCCGGCGCAATCGAGTGAATTGGGAAGCTAGACTCCGGCGACGCTCTCGAACTTCCAGGTCAGTGCCAGTGTGTGGTTCCCCGAACGCTTGACCGTCTGCTTCTGGGCCAGTGTAAAGACCAGACCGGTGGTGCTGCAGGCTGCGGCATCGGCGGCGCACGTGGCCACCGCGTTGTAGGTCGTATTGCTCAACACGCCGGACGCGCCTGTCGCGTTGGTCCAACTCGCCGCGCCCCAACTGACGTCTGCAGCGTCCCACGTCACCGCCTCGGCCACCGAAGGAGAGAAGGCCGTTGCGCTTGCCTGCACCGATACCTTGAGTTGTTTGGTGCTCGACGCCATCACGATGTTGTCGATTGTGACCGACGCGGCTGACGCCACTGTGTCTACGCTGATATCCGTGACGGTGAAGGTCACGCCTGCCGGCACCGTGACCCTGGCCTGCTCACGGACGTCCGCGGTCAGCGTCGTCTCTTGCGCCGTATTGGGGAGCGTAACGACTGTCTGGGCGGACAACCCGCCGGCCAAAATCAGGCCCATCGCCAAAGCGCAGGGCGCCGCAAACGAGCCTCTAAAGCTGTTAAGTGATTTCATGTTTCTGCCTCTGCTCCCGGGTTGTCCCGAATTGTGCTTAAGCCAGTCCGCCGGAGATTTCCGCGTCCAGCCGTTTATTTGTCCGGTGAGCACTAATTCATTTGCACTTCAGGCACCAGATTCGATGTCCGCCTGGGACTTATTGTTTAGAAACACTTACGCCTGTACCTAGTACCTCAGTCCTGAGCCAGCTTGGATCAAGTCGCCTCAGAATGGGAGTGGCATCTGGTACACGAGTGCGCGACGTGGATGTAGCAATTGCGCCGGGCTCTTTCTTGTGTGCTGAACCGAGCTTGGTTGCACCCTCGCCGCAGGGCGTTCACAACGAATTTACAGCTCTATTTCCTTTGTTTGCAGCGCCGGTCTTCAAAAAGGGCCCGATTTGCTTGACTCGCCGTTCTAATGTGGGTGCGGGAGTACTTCTATGCACGCACCACAACAGATGCCGGCCACCGGCGATACCCCGGCGGTCCCCTTCACCCCGCGCCCAGTCGCTCACATCAAGCTCCGCGCCACGTTCCCCGGCGCCACCATCGTTGTCGCCGAACACGATAAGCCCCTCTTTGATTCGTTGCGGGATTCGCTCTTCTGCTCCGTCCGGCCCAAAACCGGCCTGGAAGACGAGGCCTTCCGCCGCCTGCTGAACGCCGCCTGGCAGCTCCGCCGGCTCGCGCAATGGGAAGAGGATCTTCTCGGCCAGCCGGCCAATCCCTTCCTCGATCCCGCCACCGAGGCCCGCCTCAGCCGCTTCCAGAAGTACAAGGCCGCCCAGGAGCGTTCCTACAAAGCCGCCCTCGCCGAGCTCCGCCTCCTCCAAACCGAGCGCCTGGCCACTACCCAGACCGGCGAGCTCGCCCAAGCCCAGGTCACCGCCAACTCACCCGTCGCCACGGTCACCCGCATCGCACAAGTCAGCCGGCTCCCGCTCCGCCTCTGCATCCCCAACCCCAATACCTTGGCCCGCAACGCGCGCACGTTCTACCGCCCGCCCAACAGGAACAAGCAGATGCTTCATCCCGTCCGCGCGGCCGCGGCTTAGTTGCCTTTTCCAAAGCTCCCGCTGCCGAATCCGCCGCTTCCGCTGGAGCTTCCGCTGCCGCCAAAACCACCAGGCGCCGGACGCTGCCCGCTGCCGCTTCCGCTTCCGCTGAAACTGCTGAATGGGTTCGTGCCGGAGGTCTGCCCCTGGCCTTGCGTCCCGTTGGGCCCAGTGCCCTGCTGGCCCTGCTGCCCGGGTTGCCCGGCCGCCCCCGCCGCTTCCATGGCCTTTTTGCGGTCAAACAGGAACTCCCACTCCTTGTAGTTGGAGCGCTCATTGTAGAGCCGGATCCCCTCCATGTCCTTCTTGCTGGCCACGCCAACTATGCCGCCTTGCGTCGGCCCGCCACTCGCGCTGCCGCCGCTGGTGCCCATTCCGCCCTGCCGCGGATTGGTCAGCATGTTCTGGATCGCCTGTACCGCTTGGTTCGACGTGCCCTGCGTCCCCCGATTGCCGCCGCCAAACCCCTGGCCGAAAGCGCCGCTCGATTGGCTGCTGCCTGGGAATCCGCCCGGCTGCCGCTGGCTCTGATTCTGTCCGCCAGATGTCAGCGCCGGCGCGCTGGAGCCTGTGCCGCTACTCGATCCACTGCCAAACCCGCCGCCAAACCCAAACCCGCCGCCCGGTTGGGCCGGCGACGTGGCAGATGCTGGTGGCGTCGTGCCAATGGGCTGCCCAATCTGCCCGCCCTGCTGCGAGCTCACACCCTGCTGCGGAAATCCGGGCGGCTGCCCTGGCAACTGTCCCGGCTGTACCGGCTGTAGCGGGTTGGTTCCCGGCGGCGCCAGCGGCGGTCCGTTCGGCTGTGCCGCTGCCGGTCCGCTCCTCGATTGATCGCCGTCACTGCCCGGCTCCGCCGTACTCTGTCCACCCGGCTGCGCCATGCCGCCCATCCCGGGAATGATCCGGTCGCTCGCTCGCCGGATCTGCGCCGCGCCCGTCTTCTCCCCGCCTGCGGCACATACTCCGCCGATGCGCCGATCCCGATGATGTTCGACGAGAGCGCACTCGGACCACTCTCTTTCTTCTCATCCGCCCGCTTGTGAACCAGAGAATCCACAAACTGCCCGGCCGAATCCACATGGATCAGCCGCCACTCTTCTTCCCCGGTCATCGGGTCCTTGTACCGCCGGCGCAGAAACCGGATGTTGTTCGTCGATTCCAGATCCTCCATCGTCTGCGGATACTTGTTCGTCTTCTTGTAGTACAGTTGGATCGCCCGGATGTACTGCTCCCCGCGCTCCGCCAGCAATCCCTCTTTGTTCCGCTGATGCTCAAACGCCACGCGCGGCATCTCCAGATACAGCATCGCCGCCACCGCTGCCGCCATGGCGAACACCAGCAGCAGTGCAAATCCACGCTCGTTCTCGCGCCGCGCTTTTCTCATCCGTTGGCCGCTGCTGCCTGCTCTATCGGCAGAGTCTGTTGGTTCTTGTACTCCAGATCCTCCACCACCACGTTGGTCGGCGTGATGCGGATGATCTTATACCTCTTCTGTACCACCTCGCCCTCACCCGGCGTCAGCACGTCGTCCCCTTGCATGCAAAACACGCGCCGCACGCCGCCCCTCAAAGGCAGCGCCGCCCCATAGAACTTCAGAGGGATCGGTGGGGGTGGCGGTTTCACCACCGGCGGCGGGGGTGGCGGCGGCAACTCCGGACCAATCATCTTTGGCACCGGCTTGGCCTTCACCACAATCTTCGGCTCCGGCAGCTTCGGACGGCTCGGATCGGCGCTGCCGCCAAAGTCGAACAGGCTCCGGTCCGCCTGCTCAATCCGCACCGCCGCCAGCTTTCCCAGCAGGTCCGTGCGCAGAGTCGGGTCGATGTCCGCCGAGTTGCTCTCCTCGCCCTTCTTCGGCTTCAACGAAGGACGGAACTCGCGCGGCCCGGCCTTGGAGGGGCCCACCTCGCGCCGCACCCTCGGACCTTCCTTCTCCGCGGCCACCTTCGGCGCCGCCACGGGTGTGGCAGGGGCTTTCGCCACCGGCTTCGTGTCCGGCTCAGGCACACCCGTGCTCAGGATGTTCGTATAGAAAAGATACGCCGCCAGCAATAGCAGCCCCGCCAGCAGCCCGGTCTTCCACTTCGGCTCCGACTTCAACTTCAATTCCAGCTTCGGGGGTCTCATTGCTCTTCCTCCCCCCGCGCCGGCTTGCGCACAAAGGTCGGCCTTCGTGGCGGTGCGCCCGCCGGACCGGACCGCGGCTCGCTCACCTGATTTTGCACCGGCGGCCGGATCACCGTCTTCATGTCCATCCCCTGCGGCTGCACCGGTGGCCGCACCACGGGCGCCATCACCGGCGCGGGCGGCGCCATCTGCGCCGGCTCCACCACCGCCGTCCTCACCGGTTCCGCTTCCACCGGCGCCTCCGGCCCGTCCATCCGGAAAAACGCATTCAGTTTCAAACTGATCGCCAGCGCGTTGGTCCCCTGTTGCGGCTGCGCCTGCAACTGCTCCAGAATGATCAGCCGCTTCGAGCGGTCAATCGCGTTGACCATCTCGATCAGATCCGCGTACGTCCCCTCGAAGTTGGCGTTGATGTTCAACATGCCCAGCGTGTCCGAGCCCTCGATCGGCTCGTAGTTGTAGGTGCGGTCCTTGCTCTTGATGCCCGCCTCGCGCGCCGCCGACGCCAGATCCACCTCCAGCATCGAGTACGCGTTGCGCCGCGGCAGGAAGTACTGCGCCATGAACTGGTCGCCCAGTTCCCGTCCGCTTGCCGCCTTTTCCACCACCTTCTTCATGCGGTCCAACGATCTCTGCCGGCTCACCAGTTGGTTGCGCTGCGAGATCATGTCCGTCTCCAGTTGCTCCAGCGTGCCGCCCGGTGTCTGGAATACAAACCACGCCGCGATCAGGTTGGCCACCAGCAACACGCCCAGCCCGATCCGCACCAGGTGCTGCGGGTCCCGCGTGTGCGCCCTCAGGTCGAAGTTGAGGCTATCGAGATTAAAGCTTTTGCGCATAGCTCACACTCACCCTGTAGCGGTACAACGGTTCATTCTGCGTCGGCGGCTGCGAACTCAGCAGTGCCACCGCGCCAAAGATATTGGAGCGCTCCAGCCGCTTCAGCAGGTCGGTCACCTGCTCCGGCGCCTGGGAGCCCACCACCATATCGAGCTGGATCAGATTCTCGTTCGTCACATACGGCCGGATCGTCACCAGCCGCACCGACCCCGGGAACACCTTTTCCAGATCGCCAAACAGCCGCGTCCAACTGATCCCCTTGCGTAGGATCAGCGCATTCAGAAATACGCTGCGATCCATCACCGCCGCGTTCAGAGGCTGCCGCAACTGCGCCTCCAGCCGCGCGTGCTCGGCATTCACCTGCTTCAACTGCGCTTCGATCCGGGCCGACGCCGCCCGGCTTTCGGCCGCCGCGTCACGCTGCCGCACAATGATCGTCACCAGCATGATCAACACGCCCAGCAGCAGCACCGCCGTCAAACCTGATGCCACCAGCATCGGCCGGTCTTTGCGGAACGGCTCGCTCGCCAGATTGATGGGGATTCGCACGCTCATCGCTCAGCCCGCCTCCACCGTTTCCAGATATCCATACAGCCCGGCGTTGTAGGCGCCTGGCGCGCCAAACCGCGATTGCATGCCCGTCACCGCCAATCCGAACTCTTCGCTCCACCGCCGCCGCAGCTCGTCCGCCTCGCGCGGAATGCCGCACAACCGCAACACCTGCGGCCGCGCGCCCAGCTCGTCTTCGGCATAGGCGAACGTCGTCGCCAGCACGTCCGTCGCCTCCTGCTCGCTGGTCTCGTGTAACTGCACGCAGCGCACCATGCGCAACGCCTTGCCCTCCAGCAGGCTCAGCGACATCACGTTGCCGCTCATCTTCGCCACCACCGAGGGCGACGCTTGTTCATGGCCCGCATCGCCCCGCAAAGAGAGCGCCGAGAGAGCCGAGAGCGTCACGATGCCGCACTGGAAACCGGCCGCCCGGAACGGCGCCTCAAAGTGCGAGGCCACCTCCCGGTTGATCACCGCCACCACCACGTCCGTCTTCTTTCCGCCGCCCGGCCGCGGCTGCGGGTAGCACGCAATCACCGCGTTCTCGATATCGAACGGCACCACGCGCTTCACGCGGAAACGCACCAGTTGCAGCTGCTCGGCCGCGTCCGTCGGAAACGAGTCGAAGTCCAGAACCGTGACTCGCGCGCAGAAGTCCGGCAGCAGCAGCGCCGCCGGCCGCTTGTGCCCGTTGCCCTCCGGCGCGATGGCCCGCACGGCCGATTCGAACATGCGCGGCTCCTTGACGTTGTCCTCCAAAGGAGAGACCGAGATGCAGCCCTCCGGCAGAGGCGCCCAATGCACCGTGGCCGGCTCCGCCGTGCGCGCCCACGCGATGCCCGCCTCGCTCACCTCGAAGACAAACTCGGGCGGCGGGTCCGAAACAAACGACCGGATTTTGTTCAAAACATTCATCGTCTTGCTCGCTACTCGATGAACGTCACCTTGTTGATCTCGCGCATCGTCGTCACGCCCAGCCGCACCTTCTCCAGCGCCGATTCGCGCAGGAACATCATGCCCTCTTCCTTGGCCTGCCGCTTGATCTCCGTCGCCGGCCGCTTCTCCAGAATCAGTTCGCGGATCTTCTCGCTCAGGTCCAGCAGTTCGTGGATCGCGCTGCGGCCGCGGAAGCCGGTGCCGCCGCACTCAAAGCAACCCTCGCCCTCCCACATCGGCAGATCCCGCCACTCATCCGGATTCAGGCCGCTCTCGCGCAGGAAGTCGTCGTCATACTGCACGCGCTTCTTGCAGTGCTCGCAGATCACGCGGACCAGCCGCTGCGCCAGGATGCAGTTGAGCGCCGAGACGAAGTTGTACGCCTCCACGCCCATGTTCAGGAAGCGTCCCAGCACGTCCAGCACGTTGTTGGCGTGGACTGTCGTGAACACCAGGTGGCCCGTCAGCGCCGCGTTGATCGCGATCTGCGCCGTCTCCTGATCGCGGATTTCGCCCACCATCACCTTGTCCGGATCGTGACGCAGAATCGAGCGCAGGCCGCGCGCAAACGTCAGACCCTTCTTGTCGTTCACGGGGATCTGCGTGATGCCCTTGAGCTGATACTCGACCGGATCCTCGATGGTGATGATCTTGTCTTCGTCGTTCTTGATTTCGCTGAGCGCCGCGTACAGCGTGGTGGTCTTGCCGGAGCCGGTAGGCCCCGTCACCAGCACCATGCCATACGGCTCCTTGATGTAGCGGCGGAAGCGCGTGATGTCCGTCTCGGAAAAGCCCACTACGTCCAGCGAGAGCTTGGAGAACTTCTCGCTCATGCTCTCTTTGTCCAGGACGCGGAGCACGGCGTCCTCGCCATGGATCGTCGGCATGATGGAGACGCGGAAATCGATCAGGCGCCCTTTGTAGCGCACGCGGAAACGGCCGTCCTGCGGGATGCGCCGCTCGGCGATGTCGAGCTCGCTCATCACCTTGATGCGGCTGATGATGGTGGAGTGCCAGTCCTTCGCAATGGGCGGCATGGCATAGTGCAGCACGCCGTCGATGCGGTACTTGATCACCACTTCCGTGTCGCGCGTCTCGATGTGAATGTCCGAGGCCCGGCGCTCCAGCGCGTTGAAGATGGTGGTGTCCACCAGCTTGATCACCGGCGCGATTTCGGAGTCCTGCGCGGTGAGCTTCTCGATCGAGAGCGTCTCGTCGGAGTTCTCGTCGTCGCCCACCACGTCGAGCGCAAAGCCCTCCGTGATCTCGTCCAGCACCCGCTGCGATTGCTCGGTCTTCTTCAGCAAATCCGCGATCTGCGTCAGCGTCGCGACCTTGACCTTGAGCTTGCGCTTGAGCAGAATGGAGAGCTCGTCGATCAGGTTCAGGTGCCGCGGATCGGCCAGCGCGATTTCCAGCAGGCTGGTCCGCGATTCCAGCGGCACGAAGTTGTAGCGGAACATCAGATCGACCGGGATGCTCTTGAAGAGCTCGTTGTCGATCTTGGTCGCCTTCAGGTCCACGAACTCGCAGCGGTAGCGCGCCGCCAGCATCTTCGCCTGCTCGACTTCGCGCTCCGGATTTGCGGTTTTCAGAACGTCGGTAGCCATCAGTTAAAGCTCTCCGCCAGCGAGAAAATCGGAAGGTACAACGACACCAGCACGAAGGCCACGAAGATACCCATGAAGATCATGATGGCCGGCTCGATCAGGGTGAGCGTGGCCTGCATCCGCGTGTTCACGTCGTCCTCGTAAAACTCCGCCACCGAGTTCAGCATGGAGGGCAGCGCGCCGGTGCTCTCGCCCACCTCGATCATGTCGATGGCCAGCGGCGGGACGATGCCCGTGCTATTCAATGCGCCGGAGAGCGGGTTGCCCTCCTTCACCATCTGCTGGGCCCGCGCCAGCGCGCGCCGCAACAGCGGGCTGCCCACCGATTGCGCCGCCGTCTCCATGCCCTGCACCAGCGGAATGCCGCCAGTCAGCAATGTGGAGAGCAGCCGCGCCAGTTGGGCTACCTGATACTTGGTCCAGATCTCGGCCACAATCGGTGTGCGCATCTTCACGCGGTCCGACCATTCCTGCCCGCGCTGCGTGCGCAGGAAGAAACGGATGCCGATGATCGTCGCGAAAAACGCCACGGCGCCAGCGACGATGTACTGTTCCGCCGCCGCGCCGATCGCCATGAGGATCCGTGTGGGCGCCGGCAACTGCGTGGCCGAGGTTGTGTAGAGGGAGGCAAACCGCGGCACCACGAACGTGACCAGGAAGACCACCAGCAGGATCACCAGGCAGATCAGCACGCTTGGATACATCAGCGAGAGGATCAGCTTCTTGCGCACCGCCAGCGCCAGTTTCTGGTAGTTGACGTAGCGCTCCAGCACTTCGCCTAGCGCGCCCGAGCGCTCGCCGGCCATGATCGAAGTGGTGTAGATCGCCGGGAACAGCTCCTGCCGCTTGAACGCGTCCGAGAGGAGCGAGCCCTGCCGCACGTCGTCGCGGATCTCCTTGACGTAGGGGCTGAGCTTGTTATCGGTGAGCCGCTCGCTGAGCAGGTCCAGGCACTTCAGGATGGGCAGGCCGGCGCGGAAGAGCGTGACGAACTGCTGGTTGAAGATCAGGAACTTCTCGACGTCCAGCTTCTTCTTCCCGCCCAGCCCGGCCGAGAGATTGCCGAGCGTCCCCCGCTGCCGGATGGAGTAGATGAGGTAGCCCTGATTGGTGAGCTTGTCGCGCAGCTCTTGCTCGCTGGCCGCCTCCAGCACCTGCTGCTTGATGTCGCCGCGCGCGTCGGCGTACTTGAGGGCAAACTCCGGCATGGCTTACTGCTCCGCCTCCATGATCTCGGCGCCCTTGGGCGGCGTGTAGCGGAAGATGGCGTCGTTCACCGGCGCGTTCAGCCGTTCGTTGCTAAAGAGGAACTCCATCACGGTGGCGTCCGTGCCCTGGACCAGCAAACGGCGGATGACGTTCTGCGGGGTGACTGTGAACTCCACCCGTGTGTAGGGCAGCTTGTCGGATTTGGGCAGCGCGACGATGGTGGAGTCCGCGCCCGTGTCCTTGAGCTCGAAGTTGCCGAAGTCGCGTTTGAAGTCCAGCTTGCCCAGAAGGAAGGCGAGAGGGGCGCGGAAATCTTCGGTGTCTTTCATGCGGCTGCGCTCCGCCCGATTCTCCTCAGGTGAATAGAACCAAAGGACTTTGCCGTCGCTGACGAACACTTTGCCGGCCGGCGCGGCGTAGGACCAGCGCATCCGTCCGGGCTTGCGGAGGGCGAGTTCGCCGGATTCGGTGGTCCGCCGTCCCGCGCCCTGGGCCAGGTAGCGCTGCTCGAAGTGGACCTCGAGGGTAGCGGCGCGGTTGTACCGCTGCTCCACCGAGCGCAGCACTTCGCTCAAGTCGCGCGCCGGCGCGGCCAGAGACAGCAAGGCAATGAGCGCAATGACCCTCACACTAGGGCTAGACGCTGGGAGGGTGTCCGCCGTGCAAGGAAAGTCGGGTCCGGAGTCGCCGGCCTCCGCTGATCAGCAGTGGAACCATGAGCGTTAGGAGGCCGAGCGCTGCTAGCGTCTTCGCGATCGCCTCGTCCAGCATGCGCCCCACAATCTCATCCTTCATGGCGTTTGGGTGGGTCCCGGTCACCAGTTGAGCATTGGCTTTGGTGTGCCCGGCAATGTCCGGAGCCAAACTGAGGCGCACCGTATAGCGATGCCCCCGGCTGACGCGGAAGGACCCGATCGAGCGGGTGAAGACTCCACCGGATTCGAAACTGCCCTCCGACGGGCGTTTGGTAGTGCCTGACGCGACGCGGTTGTTCCCTTCAAACGCTTCCCACGCCGCCGCGAGCAGGTCGGATGCGCGGTCGCCCGGTAACTCTATAAAAATAAAGTATATGCCATCCAGTCCAGCCTCGAACTCCGGCGTACGAATCTCCGTCTCCCCGAAAGCGATGGGCATTCTCAAGGGGACGTATTTGTGCCCCAATGGGACGCCCGTCTGGTAGTGGTAATAGGCGGCTGTCGCAAGGATTCCGACCCCAACCCATTGATGCCATTTCAGCCGCATGCCCCATTCGACGATACGCCGAATAGATAGGAGAAGTTCAGCCGCTTACGCCCGCCGGCAGGACTTCGCCTCGCGATCCAGGGACGGTGGCTCCTTCAGTGCCTCGGTTTCCCCCTAGAGCGAGATTCCGACGCTGGCTTTGCCGATTCGCAGGGTGCCTTCCTTGCGAGATTGCTCGAAGAGTTTGACTAGGTAGTCATTGGTTGTCTTCGAACCACTTGGCTTCGGTTGCTTCGGAGGGATCCACTGGCTTTGTCCTACCTGAATACGCCTTGATCTTACTGTGCTTCGGGGGACCACGGGTCGCCCCAGTCGGCTTTGCGGGCTGTTCGCCATTCGTCCTTGTTTTTCTTGGTGATGCGGGCGTTCTTCAGGCCGTCGTCTTTGGTGCAGAGGGTCAGTTCGATCAGGCCGGAGTGGATTTTGGGGTGGCGGAGGATTCGCCCGGGGGCGGGGGTGGATGGCTCTTTGAGGGCGATCAGGTAGGAGTACTTCTCGTCTTCGTAGCTGAGGTCGCCACCCTTGGCGATCTTGTGGAGGCGGGTGCGTTCGATGCGGACGGCGAAGTGGCACCAGTCCGGGTCGGTCATGGGGCAGGCGGCCTGGTGGGGGCAGGGGGCGTGGAGGTGGGCGCCTAGCTCGATGAGCTGGGTGCGGGCGGCGCGGATGTGGGCGAAGCCTTCGACGGTGCCGGGCTCCACGAGGATCAGGGCCTTGGTGGCGAGGTGCCACGCTTCGGCGATCAGGCGGGGGCGCTCGGCGGGGGCTAACTCGTTCAGCGCGTAGGAGATGGAGACTGCCTCGTGGGGGTCGAGGTGGGGCAGGCGGCGGAGGTCGGCCTCGATCCAGCGGCCGGGGGTGGTGCCGAGCCATGCCTTGTTGGTCTCGACAAACGTCACGTCGCAGGGGGCCACCCAGCCGGTGGTGCCGGGGCCGGAGCCCAGGTCGAGCCAGGTTTCGGGCTCGAAGGGGAGCTCGGCTGTGGCGCGGGTCAATGCGGCGTAAGTGGCGGGGACGCGGGTGACGAGATAGGCGGCGCGGGCGGCCGCGGTGTTGAGCGCGGGGGGGAGGCCGGCGCGATAGGCGGTGGAGAGGGCCTCGGCGGCGACGGCGAGCTGAGCTCCTTTGATATCAGCGGTTTCGCGCTCTATCAGTTCACGCAATGGATGAGGAATCGGGGCGGTTTGCATGGTAGTGGAAGGGCTTGGATGACAGGGGAAAGGGTGGTTTGCTATCCTACTAGTGTCGAGGATCCCCCCAAAAAACTATGGCCAGCAAACCCGCCTTCGCGACCGGTGCTCAGGTGGAGCACTCGAAATTTGGTCTTGGCAGTGTTGTCACTTGCACAGACCAGCATATCGTGATTAAGTTCGACGAAACAGGCGAGCGGAAATTCGTCCTGGAGATCGCTCTCCCCTCGATCAAGAAAAGCGACCGTCAGCCGCCAGCCGATAAGAAGCGGGCGACCAAGAAGAAGGCAGCAGCAGCCGCGGCTCCGGTGGCAGTCGCAGTCGAATAGGCCATGAAATTCGGCGTCGTCGTTTTTCCTGGCAGCAACTGCGATCACGACGCCTGGTACGCCACGGGTACAAACCTGGGCCAACAGGCGGAGTTTCTCTGGCACAGCGACACGGACCTGAAGGGGTCCGATTGCGTCATCCTGCCAGGCGGTTTTTCCTACGGCGATTATCTGCGCTGCGGCGCGATTGCGAAGTTTTCGCCCATCCTGGGCGCGGTGAAGAAGTTCGCCGCCGATGGCGGGCTGGTGCTGGGCATCTGCAACGGTTTTCAGATCCTGACTGAAAGCGGATTGCTGCCGGGCGCGCTGGTTCGCAACCGTGGGCTGAAGTTCATCTGCAAGCCGGTGGGGCTGGTTGCCGGCACCACCAGGTCCGCCTTTACCCACGCGATTCCCGAGGGCAAAAAGCTGATGATTCCGATCGCGCACGGCGAAGGCTGCTACACGGCCGACGAGCGCGTCATGGACGAGCTGGAAGCCGAGGGCCGCGTGGCGTTCCGTTATACCGAGAACCCGAACGGCTCGCTGCGCGATATCGCCGGCGTGCTGAATGCGCAGCGCAACGTGATGGGCATGATGCCGCATCCGGAGCGGGCGACTGATCCGCTGATGGGATCGGTGGACGGGCTCGGCGTGTTCCAATCCCTCATCCAATCGTTCGCCCTCCATAAATAAAACAATGAGTCAGATCACTCCCGAAGTCGTCGCGGCGCATTCGATAACCCCCGACGAGTACGAGCGCGTAGTGTCTATTCTCGGCCGCGAGCCGAACATCACGGAGCTGGGCATCTTCAGCGTGATGTGGAGCGAGCACTGCTCCTACAAGAGCTCGCGCGTGCACTTGAAGAAGCTGCCGACGAAGTCGAAGCTGGTGGTGTGCGGGCCGGGCGAGAACGCCGGCATCATGGACATCGGCAAGGACGCGGAAGGCAACGACTGGTGCATCGCGTTCAAGATCGAATCGCACAATCACCCGAGTTTCATCGAGCCGTTCCAGGGCGCGGCCACCGGCGTGGGCGGCATCCTGCGCGACATCTTCACGATGGGCGCGCGGCCGATTGCGGTGATGGACGCTCTGCGCTTTGGCCCGCTGGACGATCCCGAAGTAGGGCGGCGCAACCGCCACATCATCGAGGGCGTGGTGAGCGGCATTGCGCATTACGGCAACTGCTTTGGCGTGCCGACGGTGGGCGGCGAGACGACGTTTGAGCCGAGCTACAACGGCAATCCGCTGGTGAACGTGTTTGCGCTGGGCGTGTTCCGCAAAGACCAGATCTTCTACGGGCAGGCCACCGGCACGGGCAACCCGGTGATTTATGTGGGCGCCAAGACGGGGCGCGACGGCATCCACGGGGCGACGATGGCCTCGGACGAGTTTACGGAAGAGAGCAAGCAGAAGCGGCCCAACGTGCAGGTGGGCGATCCGTTCATGGAGAAGCTGCTGCTGGAAGCGTGCCTGGAAGCGATGCAGACGGGCGCGATCTCGGGCATTCAGGACATGGGCGCGGCGGGGCTGACGTGCTCGACGTGCGAGATGGGCAGCCGGGCGGGCACGGGCATCGAGATCGACCTGGCGATGGTGCCGCAGCGCGAGACGGGCATGACGCCTTACGAGATCATGCTCTCGGAATCGCAGGAGCGGATGCTGCTGGTGGCGTTCCAAGGCCGCGAGCAGGAAGTGCTGGACGTCTTCAAGAAGTGGGGCCTGGACGCGCGTATCGTTGGTTCGGTGATGGACGACGGGATGATGCGGGTGCGGAATCACGGCGAGATCGTGGCCGAGATCCCCAGCCGTCCTCTGGCGGACGAAGCGCCGCTGTACAACCGGCCGTTTACGAAGCCGGCGCGCAACGTGCCGATGGACGGGCCGGCGGTGGTTTCGAAGGATCTGCTGGCGGATCTGTTCACACTGGCGGGCTCGCAGGACCTGTGCAGCAAGCGCTGGATCTGGGAACAGTACGACTACATGGTGCGGACGAACACGCTGGCGGGGCCGGGCGGCGACGCTGCGATCCTGCGCGTGAAGGAGACGGGCCGCTCGATTGCGATGTCGCTGGACGGCAACGGGCGCTACTGCTATCTGGACCCGCGGGAAGGCACGAAGCTGATGGTGGCGGAGTGCTGCCGCAATCTGGCCTGCGTGGGCGCAGAGCCGATTGGCGCGACGAACAACTTGAACTTCGGCAATCCGCAGAAGCCGGAGATCATGGCTCAGATCGTGGAAGCGATTGAAGGCATGGCCGAGGCGTGCGAGTTCTTTGAGACGCCCATCACGGGCGGCAACGTGAGCCTGTATAACGAGACGCTGGGCGATGCGATCTTCCCTTCGCCGGTAATGGGCGTGGTGGGACTGTTGCAGACGCAGGCGCCAGTGGGCTCTGGGTTTGTGAGCGCGGGCCGGCAGGTGTATGTGATTGGCGGATTGGGCGAGGCGGAAGAGCTGCGCATGGGCGGCACACAGTACGCCAAACAGGTGATGGGCGCGATGTGGGGCCTGCCTCCGCAGCTCGACATGGACTTTGAAAAGCGCGTGCACACGGCGGTGCGGAGCATGGTTTTGGCGGGTGCGGTGGATTCGGCGCACGACATCAGCGACGGCGGACTGGCGTGGGCGCTGGCCGAGTGCGCGTTCCCGGCGGGCGTGGGCGTAGCGGCCGATTTGGATAGCGAGCTGAAGCCGGAATTGTTGCTGTATCATGAAGGTCCGTCGCGCGTGGTGGTCTCCACCGGCGATGCAGCCCAGGTGGAGGCTTTGGCGGCAGCGCAGGGCGTGCCTGCGATGCGAATCGGAACAACTACGGATGGCACGCTGGCCATTCGCAACCGCGGTGCAGTACTGATCGAAACGGCGGTGGCTCCGCTGAAAGAGAAGTGGGCCACGGCGCTGGAGACCATGTTGCATGATGAAATTCACGCCTGAAGATTGCGTCGACGAGCCATTCGATAAGCTGCACGAAGAGTGCGGCATCTTCGCGATCTACGGGCACCCGGAGGCGGCCAATTTGGCGCATCTGGGGCTGCATGCGCTGCAACACAGGGGCCAGGAGAGCGCCGGCATCGCGTCCAGCGACGGCAAGGAAGTGCACTGTCACAAGTCGATGGGTCACGTGGCGGAGATCTTCACGGCCACGGCGTTGAACAGCCTGCCGGGGTACATGGCGATCGGGCATACGCGGTATTCGACGGCGGGCGATACGGCGCTGTTGAACGCGCAGCCGTTTTCGGTGGCGTGCAACAAGGGTCCGATTGCGGTGGCGCACAACGGCAATATCACGAACGCGGCCGAGGTGCGGGCCTATCTGGAGGAGCAGGGCTCCATCTTCCAGGCGACGAGCGATACGGAAGTGATCCTGCACCTGATGGCGCGCAGCAATCAGAAGTCGCCTTCGGCGGCGTTGCGCGAGGCGCTGCTGGCGATCGACGGGGCGTTTTCGCTGGTGGTGATGTCGCAGGACCGGATATTGGTGGCGCGCGATCCGCACGGGTTCCGCCCGCTGGCGATCGGACGGATGAATCTGCGCACGGGGCCGGTGTATGTGTTTGCTTCCGAGACGTGCGCCTTTGATCTGATTGACGCGCAGTATATTGGCGACGTGGAGCCGGGCGAGCTGGTGATGGCTGGGCCGGAAGGGTTGACGCGCGAGTTTTACACGGTGCCGCAGAACCGGGCGCAGTGCGTGTTTGAGCACGTCTACTTTTCGCGGCCGGACTCGATTGTGTTTGGGCGGGCGGTGCAGAATTCGCGGGAAGCGATGGGCCGTTTGTTATCGACGGAGATGCCGGTGGCCGCCGACGTGGTGGTGCCGATCCCGGATTCCGGGGTGGCGGCGGCGCTGGGCTACTCCCACGCGTCGGGCATTCCCGTTTGCGCACGGGCTGATCCGCAATCACTATGTGGGCCGGACGTTCATCGAGCCGTCGCAGGCGATCCGCGACTTTGGCGTGAGGCTGAAGCTGAATCCGGTGCGGGAGATTTTGAAGGGCAAGAGCGTGGTGCTGGTGGACGACTCGCTGGTGCGCGGGACCACTTCGCAGAAGATCGTGCGCATGGTGCGGAATGCGGGGGCGAGGGAAGTGCACGTGCGGATTTCGTGCCCGCCGACGATGTCGCCGTGCTTCTACGGCGTGGACACGCCGACCAAGCGGGAGCTGATTGCGGCCAATCAATCGATGGAAGAGATCCGGCAGTTTATCGGGTGCGACACGCTGGCGTATCTGTCGCTCGAAAATCTGAGCAAGGCCGTGGTGGATGACAACGAGAGCTACTGCTATGCGTGCTACACGGGGCGCTATCCGACGGAGCTGGTGAACATCGAGGAGCTGATGACCTCGCGGCCGAAGCGCTAATGGCGCGGGTGGCCGAGTCCGCGCTGGCGGTGCCGCACTCGCGGATCCGCGACATTGCCGACATCGCGATGGCGATGGGCGAGGGCGTGCTGCGGATGCACTTTGGGGAATCCAACCTGCCGACGCCGGCATTCATTCAGGAGGCCGCACAGCGCGCGCTGCGGGACGGCTACACCTACTACACAGAGAACGCCGGGCTGCCCTCGTTGCGGCGTGCGATTGCGGATCACTATGGCGCACGGCACGGCGTGGAGATTGACCCGGCGGGCGAGGTGGTGGTGACGGCGTCGGGCGTGCAGGCGTTGAACGTGGGGATGCGGTGCGTGCTGGACGCGGGCGATGAGGCGATGGTGCTGACGCCGGCGTGGCAGAACCAGATGTCGATTCCGCGGATGTTCCACGCGAGTGTGAAGATGGTGCCGCTGGCGTTGCGGGGTGGCGGGTATCGGGTGGATTTCGATGCGATGGAGGCGGCAGTGGGGCCGCGGACGCGGCTGTTGATCTATACGTCGCCATCGAATCCGCTGGGGTGGGTGGCGACGATAGAGGAGCAGCAGGGGTTGCTGGAGTTTGCGCGGCGGCACGGGTTGTGGCTGCTGGCCGATGAGGTGTATGAGCGGCTGTGGTATCCGGAGGGGGGCGAACTGGGGCAACCCGTGCCGTCGATCCTGCGGGTGTGCGGGCGGGAGGACGCGGTGCTGGTGGTGCAATCGTTCTCGAAGAGCTACTGCATGACGGGGTGGCGGGTGGGTTGGATTGTGGCGCGGCGGGATCTGGCGGACCGGGCGACGAAGCTGAACGAGTTCATCATTTCCAGCGCGCCGGCGTTTGCGCAGCGGGCGGGGGAGACGGCTTTGGCTGAAGGCGAAGGTGTGATTGCCGGGATGCTGGCGGCGTACCGGGGGAACCGGGATTTCTGCGTGGAGGCGTTGGGGCGGATGCCGGGGGTGACGGTGCCGCGGGCGGAGGGGGCGTTTTATCTGTTTCCGCGGATTGCGGGGTTGCGCGATTCGTTTGGGTTCTGCGAGAGGTTGGTGCGGGAGGCGGGGTTGAGCCTGGCTCCGGGTGTGGCGTTTGGCGAGGGTGGGGAGGGGTCGATCCGGATTTGTTACGCGGTGGAGCGGGGGATGCTGGCGGAGGCTATGGAGCGGCTGGCGGGGGGGCTTGGGAGAATGTAAGGCTTGGGCGGGTCCGGGGGGACCCGCGCGGGCGAGTCCACCTTCGCATGGCTTCGGCGGACAAGGGCGCCCGCCCCACGATGGGCCTCCTGTGGGACCATGCTGGAATGACTAGATTGGCTCTTGCCTTCGTTGCACTGCTACTGGCCGGGCTTGACGGCTTCGGGGCGGAGCGATTCATCCGGCGGCTGGACGGCTCGAAGATTAGCGTGGCGGAGGCGGAGGCGTTTGCGCGGAAGACGCTGGCGGCGGCCGGTGTCACGGGTGCGCAGATCGTGGTGATGGATCGCGGGCAGGTGGTGTGGAGCGAGGCGTTCGGGTTGCGGCGTTTGGAGCCGCGGCTGGCGATGGAGCGGGAGACGACGATGTGGGCGGCGTCGATCACCAAGGGCGTATTCGCGACGTATGTGATGGGGTTGGTGGAACGCGGGGAGTTTCAGATCGATGTGCCGGTGGCGAAGCAACTGCCGCAGCCTTTGGATCAGTATGAGGTGTACCGGGAGACGGCGACCGAAGTGGTGAAGGATCCACGGTGGGTGGCGGTGACGCCGCGGATGCTGCTGGCGCATACATCGGGTCTGGCGAACTTCGCATTTCTGGAGCCGGACAAGAAGATGCATTTGCAGTTCCAGCCGGGCACGCAGTATCGATACTCCGGGGAGGGGATCAACCTGGTGCAGTTTCTGGTGGAGCAGCACAAGCAACGGCCGCTGGATCAACTGATGCAGGAGGCGCTGTTCACGCCGCTGGGCATGACGCGGACGGGGATGATTTACCGCAAGGAGTTTGCGGAGAACGTGGCGGACCGTCACGATGCCGGCGGCAAATTCCTTGCGCAGACGCGGCGGTTTCCGGCACGAGGCGCCGGGTCGATGACCACCAGCGCGGAGAATCTGGGCCGGTTTGCCTCTGCGTTGATGGCGGGCCAACTGCTCAAGGCATCGACCAGGAAAGAGATGCTCCGTCCGTTCATTCGCATCGGTACGCTGCATCAGTTCGCGCAGAAGGCGGACGAAGGAGAAGGCGCGGAAGCCAAGGCTGTGGGCCTGGCTTATGGGATGGGCTGGGGGCTGCTGACGAAGACGCGATTTGGCCCGGCGTTCTTCAAGGAAGGGCACGGCGATGGGGCGCAGAACATCATCTGCTTTCCGCGGCGGCAGGCGTGCATGATTCTATTGACGAACAGCGACAACGGCGAGCTGGCGTTCCGGCCGCTGATGGAAACGATCTGGGGGAACACGGTGACGCCGTGGGAGTGGGAGTGCTACACGCCCGGCTGCATAGAAGCTTCGCGGAAGGCGCAGTAGGGGCCGCACTTATTTCGGGGGCTCGCAAGTGCAATGGAAGCAGCCGTGGGTGGCGCAGGTCCCGCAGGCCTGCTCGACACGGCCGCGCAGCGCCTTGCGGGCACGGTGGATGCGGACGGCCGCGTTTTCCGCGGTGATGCCGGCTTGGGCGGCCAGGTGGCTGAGGGGGGCGTCGTCGAGGTCGACGATCCGCAGGGCGTCGCGGTATTCCGGCTTGAGGGAATCCACCAAGGCTGAGACGCAGCCGCAGACTTCCTCCCGCGTCGGGTCGCCGGGTTCCAGGTGGTCTGGAAGCTCACGGGCCCATTGCTCGGCGGCCTTCGCCGAAGTCGATCGCGCGCGGTAGTGATCGATGACGGCATTGCGCAGGACGCGGTAGAACCAGGCCACCACTTTCTCGTCGTCCACGTCGGTGCCGCGCTCCAGACCCTTCACAAACGCCGCCTGGAGGATGTCTTCGGCCGCCTCGCGTGACTCGACGCGCCGCTCCAGAAACGCCAGGAACTCCCGATGCCCGCTTACGAGTTGCGCCACCGCTTCAGGACTCATGGGGCCAGATTAACATTTCAGGAAAACACTGTAAGGTTTCGGCGGCCTCTCCGTCAGCCCCAGTGAAAGCGCAGAACGCGCTTTGCCAAGTACCAAGGAGAAACACCATGACCAAGACGAACAACACCACCGAGAAGAACGCCGCCCCGGCCCCCTGCTCGTGCCAGTGCCCGGCCGGCGAGTGCCGCTGCCAGGAAACGAACTGCCAGTGCGGTTGCCAGGCGCCTGCCTCCGGCCGCTGAGCGCGAATGGGAGGGGCGCTGCGGCGCCCTTCCTGCTGTGCCCGTGTTACACTTTTCAAACCGCGCCTCCCCGCAGTCTGGGTCCCGGGTGGAGGCGAAACTTCTGGGAGAGTAGCATGAGCAGAACGTCCGTGGCGGCAATTGTGTTTGCTGCCTTCACCACGTTGAGCACCGCGCAAACCTTCCAGCCCGAGATCCCCAGGATCTGGGACGAGAAGGAACTGGAGCGCTTTGAGGTGCCGCTGGCGCAGCGTGACCGGTCGCCGCGCTATATGACGCCGGAGGAGTACTACAAGCTGAAGGTGCGCCCCATCTACCGCACCTACCCCGTCTACGCAACGGGGCGCGAGCCTGCCGGCTACATCGAGTCTCTCAAGCAGAAAGAGCCCGAGATTATCTTCGATGCCTCCAAACTCAAGACGAAGGAGGATTGGATTCAGGCCGGGAAGCTGGTATTCGAATCGGAGCCGTTGCTGTTTCCGCCGCCGGCCAATGGCGTCTTCTTCCCCACGCCGCTGCCGCCTTCGAAGGAGGGGATCCTGCCGGAGTTTATCCCCGGCAATCGCTACATCATCCGGAAGAAGGGCGTGCTGGAGGTGGGCATCAACTCCTGCGCCGGCTGCCACACGCGGGTGATGCCTGATGGATCGTACCTGCAAGGCGCGCAGGGGGTTGTCGATTTTCCGAATTCGGCCGAGGATTTGCGAAGGGCTGCCGAAATGAAGCCGGAGACGTTGCAGCGGCGGCAGAATTCGCAGTGGATCCTCTACGGCGCCCCGTGGATCGAGAGCAAAGAGCAGTTCCAGGCCGCCGTTACCAGAGACGCCATCGTTCGCCGGCTGGCCGCTGAACGCTCCGGCGTGATCGCGCGGCAGGGCACCAGCGCGACGCATCCGCCGCACATTCCGTCGCTGATCGGCATCCAGGACCGCAAGTATCTGGATTCCACGGGCCTGGTGCGGCACCGTTCCATCGGCGACCTGGCGCGCTACGCCGTCACCAACCAAGGACTGGATACGCTGGCGCACTACGGCGATTTTCAGCCCAGCACGGAAGAGACGCCCTTCAGTTCTGAGAAGGGCACGCGCTACAGCGACGAGCAGCTCTACGCATTGGGCCTGTACCTTTATTCGCTGAAGCCTCCGCCGAACCCGAACCCGGTGGACGACCGCGCCCGCCGCGGCCAGCGGATCTTCCAGCAGCAGGGCTGCGCGACGTGCCATACGCCGCCGCTGTACACGAACAACAAGCTGACGCCGGCGCTGGGCTTCCGCGTCCCGGAGGATCTGCGCCAGACGGACGATATTCTCAACATTTCCGTTGGCACGGATCCCACGCTGGCGCTGAAGACGCGGCGCGGCACCGGATTCTACAAAGTGCCCTCGCTGCGCGGTGTCTGGTTTCGCAACGCGTTTGGCCACGGCGGCTGGGTGGACACGCTGGAGGAGTGGTTTGACGCCGCCCGGTTGAAAGAGGGCTTTGTGCCGAAGGGCATCCGCGGCGTTACCGGCCCGGTACGGGGGCACGAATTCGGGTTGAAGCTTTCACCGGCGGACCGCGAGGCGCTGATCGCGTTTCTCCGAACGCTTTAACATTCTTTCGGTTCCTTCGATGCCACCCGAGCGGGTAGCCTTGAGGGATGGATCGACGCTCATTTCTCGAAGGCGCGGCACTGTCGGCCTTCACCACGCTGGCCAGCGGCGCACCGACAGCCCCGTCCGATTTACGGATTGCCTACGGCGGCATCTCCATCGAGTGCAGTACGTACAGCCGGCTGCGCACGCGGATGGATGAATTCACCATCCTGCGCGGGGAGCAACTGACGGCCAGCGCGCGCTTCCAGTTTCTGAAGCGCTACCCGATGCCCTTTCTACCGACTCTGGTGGCATCGGCCACGCCCGGCGGTCCGATTGAGCGCAAGACCTACGACGCGATCAAGGAAGAATTCCTGACGCGGGTGAAGGCGCTGCTGCCGCTGCACGGCCTCTACCTGCCGATGCACGGCGCGATGTTTGTAGATGGCATGCAGGATGCCGAGGCGGATTGGTACAAGGCCGCCCGCCAAGTGGTGGGGCCGGAGTGCCTGATCTCGGCCAGCTACGATCTGCACGGCAACATCAGCCAGCCCATCATCGATACGCTCGACATGCTCTCGGCGTTTCGCACCGCGCCGCACATTGATCGGGAAGAGACCATGCTGCGCGCCACCGATATGCTGGTGGATTGCCTGCGCAAGAAGATCCGGCCGGTGCTGATGTGGGCGCCGGTGCCGGTGCTGATGCCGGGCGAGCGGAGCAGTACGGAATGGCAGCCCGGCAAGCGGCTGTGGGCGCAGTTGCCCGCGCTCAATCGGGAGCCCGGGATTCTCGACGTCAGTATGCTGGTGGGTTATGTGTGGGCCGATGAGCCGCGCTCGACGGCGGCCGTGGTTGTCACCGGCACCGCGCCGGCCGCTCAGCGCAAGGTGGTCACCGGGTTGGCGCAGCAGTATTGGGATGCGCGCACGGAATTCCAGTTTGGGACCGAGACGTGCACGGTGGAGGAAGGCGTGCTGCGGGCGATGGCGGCGAAGACGCAGCCGGCGATTTTGGCGGACTCCGGCGACAACCCGACGGGCGGCGGCAACGGGGATCAGGCGACCGTGCTGGAGTCTCTGCTCCGGCACAAGGCGAGCAGCGTTGTCTTCGCCGGCATTGCGGATCGTCCTGCCACGGAGGCGTGCTTCCGGGCCGGCGTGGGCGCGCGCGTCTCCCTCTCCATCGGGGCCACGCTGGACCCCAAGGCCTCGCAACCGGTGAAGGCGGAAGGCGTGGTGAAGTTCCTGTTGGAGCAGCCGAATCCGGCGCGGCGTGAAGCGGTGGTGGAGATTCAGGGCGTCACGCTGGTGCTCTCCGCTTACCGGCGGCCGTATCACAACATCCAGGACTTCACGCGTTTGGGACTGGAGCCCAAGGCGTTCAAGATCATTGTCGTGAAGTCCGGCTATCTCTCGCCGGAGCTGGCGCCGATTGCGAACCCGAGCCTGATGGCGCTCTCGGACGGCGCCATCAATCAGGACATCGTGCATCTGCCGGCCAACCGGTATCGCCGCCCGAGCTATCCGTTTGTGGCGGACCTGAAGTACACACCGAAGGTTTACGGGTCAGCGCGGAATCCACGCTGACCCGCTTGAGTTAGCGAGCCGGCGTCTTGGCGGTGCTCATCATCTCTTCGATGAGATTGGTGGCGCCGTCCACCTCCGCCATGTTCCACAGCAGGTAGCGGCTGTCGACATGGATGGACCGCGTGGTGACGGGGTCAAAGAGGAAGTTGGACGCGACGGATTCGTAGGTGCCGTCAAACAGCAAACCCACCAGCTCGCCTTTCGAGTTGAGCGTGGGTGAGCCGGAGTTGCCGCCCGTGGTATCCACGGTGGAGAGGAAGTTCACGGGCACGTCGCCGAGGGCCGGATCGAGATACGGCGTCTTCTTGCCGGCGCGCAGAGCCTTGATGGCGTCGAGCTGAGCCTCGGGCGCGTCGAAATCGCCCTTGCCCGTGTGCTTCTGCAGGATACCGGCCAGGGTGGTCTGCGGTTTGTAGAACAGGCCGTCCTTGGCGTCCACTCCCTTCACCTGCCCGTAGGTGACGCGAAGAGTGCTGTTGGCGTCGGGGGCCACGAGGCCGCCGGCCTTGGCGAGCATGGCCTCCATGTAGCGGGGCGAGAGGCGGGCATAGGCGCCGCCGCGCTCCTTGGCGGCCTCGCGGTTTGCGTCGAGCATCGGCTCCAGGGCCGCGGCCAGAGCGAGGAACGGATCCTTAGTGGCGATGAGTTCGGCGGTGGTCTTCTCCATGAGGCCGAGGCGGAATGTGCGGTCGCCGAGCTTGCTGCCGGCGTAGAGTCCCTGGAGATAGGCGTCGATGGCCTTGGCGGAGTCGGCCTTGGCCATACCCGGTCTGAGGCGGAGTTCCTGATCGAGCGGGGCGATGCGCTGATCGGCCGGGAGCGCTGCGGCCAGGGCGAGCGCCCAGCGCAGGAGGGCCTTGTCGGCAGTGACGTCGAGGGTGCGCTGGATGCGGTCCTGGCTCTCGCGGATGCGGGACCAGTCTCTCTGTTGGTAGCCGGCTTCGCGGTCCACGTCGGCCTTGGGACGTTCGATGGAAAGGCGATATAAGCTCTGGGCCGCGCCGAGGTAGCTGGAAGAGCTCATCACGGTCATCAAGGCGGCGGACTGCTCGCGGGTCTTCTCGCTCTCTGCCTGCAAGGCGCGCAGGGCGGGCAGGACGTCGCCGTACTTTTTCAGGCGTACGGGATCGGCCGCGATCCAGGCCTCCAGGCGTTCCTCCTCGGCCTGCTTTTTGGCGAGGCTGCCGCCCTTCACCAGCCCTTCGAGCATGCCCTTCTGGTTGGTGAGGCCGTTGTTCAGGCCCTGGACACGTCCGGCCACTTTGATGGCGACGGCCTGATCCTTGGTCAGTTCAGCCAGGATGGCGAGTTGCTCCTCGGCCAGGCGGACGGCGCGCGGCATGCGCCACTCGGCTGTCTCCTTCACCTGGGCATAGGTCTGATGGCGCTGGGTGCGGCCCGGGTAGCCGGTGACGAAAACCAGATCGCCGGGCTTGGCGCCGTCTTTGGAGACGCGCAGCCAGTGCTTGGGCTGGAACGGTACGTTGTCTTTGGAGTAGGCGGCCGGTTTGCCATCCTTGCCCACGTAGGCGCGCAGGAAGCCCCAGTCGCCGGTGTGCCGCGGCCAGCGCCAGTTATCGGTCTCGCCGCCGAACACGCCGATGCCCTCGGCCGAGGAGTAGACGAGGCGGACGTCCTTGATCTCCATCTGGGCGATCTCGAAGTACTTCAGGCCATCGAAGTAGGACGCCACAGTGCAGCGCTGACCGCCTTTTTCGCAAGCCGCGACGCGATCCTTGACGCGCCGGTCGATCAGGTTGTAGCGTTCGCGGTCTTTCGCGGCGGGCGGGATGCCGCCCGTGATGGCGGTGGTGACGTCGATGACGGAGGTGGTGACGAAGACGCGGGAGCCGGGGCCGTTGGGCAACTCCGCGTCGCGCGTTTTGGCCAGATAGCCGTCTTTGAGGAGGTTGCGCTGCGGCGTGGAGTTGAACTGCAGGCCGCCGGTGATGCAGTGGTGGTTGGTGACGATGAGGCCATCGGGGGAGACGAATGACGCGGTGCAGCCGCCGAGGGAGACGATGGCGCCCATCGGCTGCCCGGTGAGATCGGCGAACGCTTTCGGGTCGCCCTTGAATCCGAGGGCGGTCAGTTTGCCGGCCAGTTGTGGGATTTGCTGGGGCATCCACATGCCCTCTTCAGCGCGCGCCGCGCCGGTGAGCAGCGCCACGCCGATGCACAGGTTGATTGTTTTTAGGTGTTTCAAGCCGGATAGTCCTCAATAGTTATGAATTCGCACACGATGCGATTGCCGCGCCCGCGTACAGACGCTTCCGCCCCGAGGATAGCACCGCCGGGCGGGAAGGTGAAGTTTGGCGGCTGGCGCTGTTACACACGAAAGCCCTCCTGAGCGATGCGGGCCGTTGGGGCCGTGGCATCGCCGGAGGGCTTTCGCTGACTTAGGGTGAACCGCGAGGTTCGCTTAGAAGTCGAAGCGCAGGTTGAACTGAATCACACGGGCCAAGCCGCGCTGGGAGGTGACGCGGCCGAAGTTGGTGTTGGTGGGGTCCAGGTTCGGGCCGCTGAAGTTGGCGTGATTGGTGGCGTTCAGCATGTCGACGGAGAAACGGGCGTTGATGCCCTGTTCCGGCTTGATGGGGAACACGCGCTCGACCTTGAGATCGAGGTTCATGATGCCGTCGGCGCGGAGGCTATCGAGACGGATGGGGAAGACCCGCTCGTGATAGGAGCCGGGCTGGGCGGAGGAGCGGCCCTCAAAGCCGGTGAAGCCGGTAGGGGGAGCGCCGGTGCCGGTCCAGGCGATGGACTTATCGAACCACTGAAGGATGTCCTTGCTGCGCGAGGCGTCGGAGTTGAACAAAGTCGCGAGCTGGTTCTGATCGCCGTAGAAGAAGCGGTTGCCCCAATCGCCGGTGCCGGGTCCGCTCTGGAGCTGGTAGACGCCGGAGATGTTCCAGTTGCCGACCAGGTAGCTCATGAAGCCGTCGCTGACGTGGCTGCGACCCTTGCCGAACGGCAGTTCGTAGATGGCGGTCAACGCGATGCGGTGGGGCAGGGTCTGGTTGTTCGGGCGCTCGGTGGGGCTGGCGTCGTACTCGTTCGCCATCCAGTCGGAGACGCGGGACATGGCGCCGGTGTACATGAATGTGGCCTGGAAGCCCTTTGTGTAGCGGCGTTCCACCAGGACCTGGATGTCGTGGTAGGTGGTGTAGCCGTTGCGGCTATCTTCGCCGATGCGGCCCGGCATGCGGAAGTTGCCATAGGAGGGGAAGTTCCGCAGAAGGCGGTTGCGGGCCATATTGGCGCCCGTGAAGAAGCCCTGGCCCGACATGTAGCGGTACAGCGTCGGAGTGGAGGACTGGAGAGCCGAGAGGTTCTTGATGTTGTAGGGATTGGCGGCGTTCGCGTTCAGGAAGTTGTCGTTGGCCTGATCGCGCACCATGCCCTTGGTCCAATATTGTGCGGGCAGGAAATTGACGCGAGTCAGAACGGGCTGGGTCGAGTACGAGCCGTTGTAGGAGACATCGACCATGGTGTTGCGAATGATCTCGCGCTGGACGCCGATTCTCCAACGCTGCTGTAGGGCGGGCTTATAGTCCCAGGGGAGTGCGGTGAGATCGGAGTTGTACAGGGGGAACATCCCCAATGCTTCGCGGTAGGGATCGTCGAAGCGGGTACCGCCGGAGGCGGCACGGACCGGGAATGGGTCGTTCATCGGAGTCCTACCGGTTGCTAGAGTACCGATGTCGCCGACGCCGCAGCAGAAGGTGAGACCGGAGTCGTTGCTGATAGGGGTACTGGTGGGCTGATTGAACCCGGTGGTGTTGGGCCGGTCGTTCGAGACGTTCAGGGTGTCGGCATACATGCCATAGCCGCCCCGGATGACCGTCTTGTTGTTCATGCTGTATACGAGGCCGACCTTGGGCAGCCAGTTGGTGACTCCGCTCGTAGCTGTGGGGTAGTCGCCGGTGCCGAGGTAAGCAGTGCCGCCGTTGGCCTTAAATTGCGAGGCGGGCAGTTCAGCGATGGGAGCGTTGGCGTAGGCCGCTTGCACCATGCTGCTGATTGGGGTTGCGCCATCGAGGAAGACAGCGGAGATGCCTCGGTTGTAACGCTCGCTGGTGCCGCCTTCCCGTTCGTAACGCAGGCCAAGCGAGAGGCGCAGCTTGGAGCTGAGGCGCCAATCGTCCTGAAAGAACAATGCTCGGCGCGGGGTGCGCCAATAGGCGGAGTCGTTGGTGTCGATGCTGATGCCGTTGGGAACGCCCATCATGAAGGATGCCCAGTCGTGCACGTGGTTGACGGCCAGGTTGTCGATGTTCGATGCTCGGGTCCAACTGTTACGGAACTGGTAGAGGCCGGTGCTGCTGCCAGGGCCGCTGGACGCAAACAGGTTGCGCCGCTCCTGCCAGCCATACTTGAACGAATGGTTGCCCTTGATGGTGGTCATCGCGGTACGGAACTCGTATGTATTCGACTTGGAGGAGATGGTGGGATAGCTGCCCCCGACGTCGGCGATTGTGTCGAAGTCGAGCCGCGGTAGGAGGGTGTTGGAACCAGCACGGGCATCGATGTACGCAGGCAAGCCCACCTGGGCGGCGGTGATGGCGGTACGGGAAGTGTTGCGCTCGCCCTCCTCGAAACGGGAAACGCCGAAGTTGCTATCCAGGATGTTATTGGGGTTGATCGTCCAGAGGTAGCCGACGTTGGCGCCCTTGTTGATGCGAGTGAGGCCGTTGGAGTGGAGACCGCGGGCGGTCTCGTAGGTCCAATCGTATTCGTCGGCCAGCCGGTCGTTCCACTGCCACCGGAAATTCACGCGGTGGTTCTGCGTGACGGCAAAGTCGTAGCGGTTGACGATGGAGTTGAACTTCTCGTCCTTTGGCATGGCGGTGGCGAGGTAGTTGTTCGCCAACTCGGCCGAAACGAGGCCCGGAACGTTATTCGGATTGGGGAAGAGCTTTGAATAGTAGGCGTACGTTGGATTCAGAATCGGGATGCCCTTGTTCCCGGGGAACGGGGTGCGAGTGACCGTTGAGCCCACCAGTCGGGCCGAGCGCGGATCGTAGATGGTGAAGCGGTTGGCGCCGTTGGGGATGGTCAGGAAGTAGGAGAAATCGCCCTGTTTCATGGCCTCACTTGGTACGGTCCGGTTCACGGAATCGGTTGTTTCCGCCTTGGACTGGCGGATGCCGTTCCAGGTAATTGTCCAGAAGAGCCGGTCCTTCAGGTTCAAAACCTTGGGGATGAAGACGGGGCCGGATGCGGAAAAGCCGTAGTTGTTGGAGCGGCCGGTGGCCTGCTTCTGGCGCTTGTTGGGGTCGATGGTCCCAGTGCGGACGCCGGCGTCGAATGGCTCGCGGGTGAAGAACGGCGTGGCGTTCCAGCGCTGTTGCCAGTGCTGATCGAATACTGAGCCGTGCAGCTTGTTGGTGCCGGACTTGGAGCTGACGTTGATGGACGCGCCGGAGGTGAAGCCCTGGCTGGCGTCGAAGTTCGAAGTTTCGAGCTTGAACTCGCCGACGGCGTCGGCGGGCGGGGTGAAGCCGACGCGGCGGCCGGTGCCGGTGACGGACATGCCGTCCATCGTGTATTCGTTCTGGCCAACGCCGCCCATGGTGTTGAAGGAGGACGTGCCGCCGTTGTCAAACGGGCGGCGGTATTCGGGCTGGCCGGTCCACTGCATGCCGGGGGCGAGGGCCGAGAGCGCGAAGGGGTTGAGATCCGAGAACGGCAGGTTGACCACCTGGCGGGAATCCAGGACGCGGCCGCCGCTGGCTGAGGTCGTTTCCAGCAAGGGGGCGTCGCCGGTGACTTCCACGGTTTCGGCGACGGCGCCGACTTCGAGAATGACGGGGATCTCGAGCTTGGAGCCCACGTTCACGACGAGGTCCTTACGGTTGACCTTCTTGAAGCCGCCGGCCTCCACCGCGATGGAATAAGTAGAGGGTTCGAGGAAGTTAATTTCGTAATATCCGGTGTCGTTCGTAACGGCGCGCCGGACTTCATTCGTCTGAGTGTTTGTAGCAGCAACTTTGGCGCCGGGGACAACAGCGCCTGAAGGATCGGTGACGCGGCCGGTAATGCCGCCACGCGAGTCTTGACCGAGCAGAGTCAAGGCGCAAAGAGCCAGCAGTGAAACTCCCACGAGGAGCTTACGGAACATAGAACTGACCTCCCTGAAGAGCGAGCATGGAACATTCCATGTAGCTTGCAGGATTAAACCAGATTCAGAGGCTCAGGTCAAGGGTGGGGGCGCGCCACTGGTATGCCAGTGGCGCACTCCTGGCGCCCCGCGACTAGACGTTTTTGATGGCGTAGGCCGGCATGGGCGCCGGGAAGACGGCATCACCTAGAACCTCGCGGATCGCCATATTGGTGTCGAAGTAAACCTGCCAGTAATGATCGTTGTGGCAATAGGGGCGGACCGCCAGCACAGGTCCGGCGGGCGTGAAGGTGAGAATCACGACGTCGGGCGCGGGTTCCTGCTTCACATTCGGGATGGCCAGGACGGCCTGCTTGAGCCGGGCGATGGCGACATGCGCATCGGCGCCGCCGGAGATCTGGGCGACCAGATCCACGCGCCGGTACGGATTGGCGGTGAAGTTCTGGATGTTGTCGCTGAAGAGTTTGTTGTTGCCGACATAGGTGCGGACGTTGTCGCCCGTGTTGACAGTTGTCACGAACAAGCCGATCTCCTCGACGGCGCCGGTGGTGCCGCCGGCGGAGATGAAATCACCTACCTTGAACGGGCGCAGGACGACGAGGAAGACGCCGGCGGCAAAGTTGGCGAGCAAGCCGCCCCAGGCGCTGCCGATGGCGAGGCCGGCTCCGGCGAGGAGGGCGGCAAAGGTGGTGGTTTGGACGCCGAAGTAGCCGAGGATGGCGACTACGAGGGTGATGTTGAGGACGACGGAAATGGTGTTGCCGGCGAAGCGCAATAGAGTAGGCTCCAGGTGCTGGCGGCTGAGCGCCTTTTGCACCAGGCCCACGGCGAAGCCGATGAGCCAGCGGCCGACGATGTAGAGCGCGAGGGCGCCGAGGATCTGCAAGCCGACGTCGGCGAGCTTGTTTTGCAGAAAGTGCGAAATACTGTTCCAATCCATGCGGAAGACCTCCAAGAGTGCCGCTTCGTGCGGCTATCCTGAGTTGAGATGACACTCTCCTCCTCACGGACTTACTTTTACCCGCTGGGCGCCGCGCTGATTTGCGCGCTGGCGGCCTTTGCACAGAAGCCGCCGCAGGCGCTGCATCCCACGATCGAGAAGGTGACGTCGGGAGTTTCGGAAGAGCGCGTGGGGGCCGTTCTGAAGAAGCTGGAGAGCTTTGAGACGCGGGATTCCAACGGTGTGGTGGCCGGACCGGGCAAGGGCATTGTGGCGGCGCGGGAGTGGATTGCGGCGGAGTTCCGTTCGTACAGCCCGCGGCTGGCTGTGCGGTTTGACGCCCATGCGGCGAAGAAGGGCACCCGCATCGTGCGGGATACGGAGATTGTCAACGTGGTGGCGGTGCTGCCGGGCAGGATTCACCCGGAGGTGCACGTGCTGGTGGGCGGGCACTACGACACGATGCACATGAAGCTGAAGGGCACGGCGCTGGATGCCGAGGCGACGGCCGCCGCCGAGTACTCACCCGGGGTTTCCGACAACGCCAGCGGCACTGCCTGCGTGATGGAACTGGCGCGGGTGATGAGCCAGTATGAGTTTGACAAGACGATCGTGTTCATCGCCTTTGCTGGCGAGGAGCAGGGGTTGCTGGGTGCAACGGGGTATGCCAAGCGCGCCAAGGAAACCAAGGAGACGGTGGAGGCGCTGCTCAATGTGGACACCATCGGGACGAACGTCACCGGCAATGGCATCCAGGCCGGCCAGCGCGTGAATGTCTATTCGGGCGATCCGATGGACTCGCCCTCGCGCTCGCTGGCGCGCTACATGCGAGAGATTTCGGAGCGGTATCTGCCGGAGTTGAGCATCAACGCGGTTTTCCGGGCGGATCGCTTTGGGCGGGGTGGCGACCACACGCCGTTTCACGCCGAGGGATTCGCAGCCGTGCGGGTGACGACGCCGGCGGAGCAACTGGAGAATCAGCACAACGAGAAAGACACGCTGGACCGCGTATCTATTCCCTATACGACGCTGGTGACGCGGGGCGTGGGGGCGACCTTGGCCTCGCTGGCCCTGGCGCCGCGGCCGCCGGTACTCTCCACGCCGGGCCGCGGCACGAGCCGCTACGACGCTGCGATGAAGTGGAAGCTCCCGGAGGCGGAGCCGGACCTGGCCGGATACCTGGTGCTGCTGCGGAGCACTACCGCGCCCTATTGGGAGCGCGAGATCTTCGTGGGCCAGCGTGAGGAGTACACGCTGAAGAACGTCTCGATTGACGAGGTGGTGTTGGGGGTGCGGGCCGTGGACGTGGATGGCGTGGCCGGACTGGTGAGCACGGCGGCCGGCCCCGGGCGGAGAGTGCCTACAGCCGTTCCAGCAACTGGGCGCTGAACAGCAGCGCGCGCGGGATGTGGAAGCATCCCTTATAGTTGTTGCCCTTGAGCGTGTGGGACGGCGTGCCATCGCGGTGGAGATAGCCGTACCACTCGCCGTGGGCCTGGTCCGGGAAGTGACTCCAGGTGTATTGGTGGACCTGCTCAAACCAGCGCAGCCATTGCTCATTGCGCGTCCGCTGGAAGGCGCAGAGCAGCGCGTACATGGCTTCGGCATGCACCCACCAGAGCTTCATATCGGACTCGAGTTGCAGCATGGGCCGCTCGTCGATATCGGCGAAGTAGAAGAACCCGCCGTGCTTCTTATCCCAGCAGAACTCCATGGCTCCTTCGAGGGAGCGGAAGAGCATGGCCTCCACTTCGGGGTCCGGGCAGACGTCGAGCGCGCGGAAGAGGAACCACGAGATCTCAAAGATGCTGCCGGCGCAGATCAGGCGGCCATCGGGATAGGTGCGGCGCAGAGCGGGATCGATGGCTGCGTTCTCGTAGAGCAACTGGCGCGACGGCTCGTAGTGCATGCGGATCTGTTGCAGGCACCAGGGCAGGGCATCGGCGCGACCGAGCTCCAACGCGAGCGAGCAGATCACGTAGATATCGGCCAGTTGGCTATAGGCGACGCCGCCGGCCATGGCGGGGCGGCCCAGCGGCGCGGGATCAGCGATCCACTGCTGCACCTTGGCGAAGAGCTCCAAGGCCTTGGCGCGATAGGAGGCGTCACCGGTGGCGCGGGCGTATTCGGCAAAACCGAGGGCCACGAAGACGGCGGCATACGGTTTGCGCTGGTAAAAGGATGGCTCGCCCTGGCGGGTGAGCGAGAAGTAGCAGCGGCCCTGGGGATCAAAGGCGTGGTCGCGCAGGAACTCGGCGCCGAGGCGGGCAGCATCGAGCCACTCGTGGCGGGGGGCCACCTCGTTGTAGAGGCGGGCCAGGGTCCAAACCTGCCGGCCGTTCAGCCAGATGTACTTGCGGGTATCGTAAACGGCGCCTTCGCGGTCCAGGCAGGTGAAGAAGCCGCCGTGTTCGCGGTCCAGCGAGTGGTTCATCCAGAAGGGGATGACGGACTCGAATAGATTGGCCTCGAGTTGACCGTGGAGTTGTTTCAGCATGGGTGGACCTCCAGGCGGCGAAGTACAGCCCTCTCGTCTCTCCAGTTTAGCGGATCGGAATGTTGGACAATAGCAGCCAGATCCACCATGCTTCGCATCCTCATTGCCACCCTTGTGATCAGTTCCGCCGCCAGGGCCGGGACGCCGTTGATTGAAAAGGAGGACATCTTCCCTCTGGACGCACAGCATAACCACGCATCGAGCATTCTGCGACTGCCGAACGGCGAGCTCTTCGCCTGCTGGTATCGCGGATCGGGCGAGCGCACGGCGGATGATGTGGTGATCATGGGCGCGCGCAAGCCGAAGGGTGCAAAAACGTGGAGCGCACCATTTGTTCTGGCCGATCAACCCGGATTTCCGGACACCAACCCGACGCTTTTTCTGGACGGGCGCCAGCGGTTGTGGCTGATCTGGCAGACGATCATCGCCAACCAGTGGGAGAGCGCCATCACGAACTACCGCATTTCGTCGGATTACCGGAAGCCCGGCGTGCCCAGGTGGGAGCGGGCCGACGTGCTGCTGGTGAAACCGGCGAAGCTCGCCGAGCGGGCGAAGGAGTTTGCGGCGAAGTACGATACCGGGCAGCGGCCGGACTACTTCAAGCGCCTGCTGGAGAGGGCGAATGACAAGTACTTTTCGCGCATGGGCTGGATGACGCGGGCGCACCCGCTGCAACTGCCCTCGGGGCGGATTCTGATGCCGCTCTATTCGGATGGCTACAGCTTTTCGCTGGTTGGCATCAGCGACGACAACGGGCTGACGTGGCATGGCTCGGAGCCGATCACCGGCGGCGGCAACATCCAGCCGAGCTTTGCGTTGCGGAAGGACGGCACTCTGGTGGCGTACATGCGCGACAACGGCCCGCCGCCGAAGCGGGTGCATGTGAGTTACTCGAAAGACAACGGCGAGACGTGGACACCGGCCGAGGACACGGCGATACCGAACTCGGGCACGGGGCTGGAGGTGCTGCGGCTGCAAGACGGGCGCTGGCTGATGATCAACAACGATACGGAGAGCGGCCGCCACTCGCTGGCGCTGACGATCTCGGACGACGAGGGCAAGACGTGGAAGTGGCGCCGCCACGTGGAACTTGACTCGCGCAAGGAGCGGCCCGGCTCGTTCCACTACCCGTCGATTGTGCAGGCGCCGGACGGTACGATTCACGCCAGCTACAGCGTCTTTTTGAACCACGTCCCGGAGGGCCAGCCGCGCAAGACGATCCGCCACGCGCACTTTAGCCTCGCGTGGGTGGAGGCGGGCGATCCGCAATAGGGCTTGACTCCGGCGCGGAGAGGGTTAGAGTCGGGGTAGATACGGAGCCTGACTATGAACTTTTCAATGGTCGCTCTTGCTTATGCAGCGGCATTCGCCGCGGCGATTTTCTTACTCTGGCGCTTCAGCAACATCAAGTGGTACTGGCATCTGCTGGCGGTGGTGGCGGCGATCGGGCTGGGCCTGATGCCGCCGATAGAAGTATCGGTCCCGGCCGTCTACGACATGGTGATCGGGGTGGTGTTTCTGCTGCTGGTGGTGTGGGGCATCGGCGAACCGGTGTTCCGAGTATTCCACATCCACCGGCACATTTAGCTGTAACAGCGGATCTCGAAGAGGCGCGCCAGATCGCTGCCGTTGGTGGCGGTGATGTGGAGGCGCAGCCGGTCCGTGGTGACGGCGGCGAACTTGTGGCGGCGCAGGCGCTGATGGTTGGCGGACTGCGAGGCGATCTCCCTGCCGGCCGCCAGGAGCTTGTATTGGCGGACCGTTTCCGGCTGGGGGCCGCGGACAATGCCTTTCATGGTGCCATCCGATGAGCTGAGCGTGAGCTCGCGCTGGAAGCCGGTATCGAAGGTCAATTGCACCTCCGAGATGCTGACGGGCTGGTCCCATTTCAGCTCGATCCATGCGCCATCGGGCCCCATGCGGCCGGCCCACTGGTGGATCTCCTTGCCGGGAATATCGCGCACAAAGCCATCGAGGATTTTTTCCGGCGGGTTGGGGGGCTCGGCGGCGGAGGCGCTCACCTTGGCCTTCCGGGCCAGATCTCTAGGGTCCTCATTCCGGAACCCGCGCAGGCTCTGGTCGTCCCGCAGGAGTGTTTGCTGCAAAGTGGAGACGCGGTTCTTGTCCTGTGCCAGTTGACGGATGGAGACCCGCTGCTGCAGGCACTGCGCCGCGGCCGTGCCCGCTGCCTGGCCGACCACCGCACAGGTGGCCATGACGCGCGTGGAGGTGAAGGCGGCGTGGGTGGCGCTGATATTGCGGCCGGCCATCAGGAGGTTGGGGACGTTTTTGCTATAGAGTGCGCGGAGCGGCAGGTTGTACACCTCCGGCGTCTTGAGAACCGTGTTTGGGGGAATGTCCGAGCGATCAAAGCCTCCGGGCGGATGATCGTCCATCGGCCAGCCGCCCATGGCCACGGCATCGGCAAAATCGCCGCGCAGCAGATCGTGCTCGGTGACGAGGTGATCGCCTATAATCCGGCGGCTGCCGCGCTTGCCCGGCATCATGCCCACCCAATCCAGCGCCCAGGTGGCGGAGGTGGGATGGTTGCCGCTGTTCTTGATGTAGTCCCACACGCCCATTGTGATGGCCAGCAGTTCAAAGCGAATCCGCTCGTTGTCCCAGATGGTGTTGAGGTTGCCGCCCCACTCGATCCACCAATAGCCGTACTCCCAGGAGTTGGTGCCGCGGAAGCGGAGAAGGTCCTTGGTGACCTTGCGCGCCCATTTCGGGGGAGTGAACGGCATGGGCTTGCCATAGTCGCGCGAAGTAAAGAGGATGCTGGAGCCGAGGGTCTCCTGATCAGCCTTTTCCGGCGCCAACGATTCGTTGAATTCGCTGCGCGCTTCACGTCCCATGCGCATCTCGGCGCCAGATTCCAGGGCGAGGCGCGAATCGCCGGTGCAATCGATAAACAGCGGCGCGCGGACGCGGTAGAGGTGCTCGCTTTTGTCGCAGCGGGCCATGACGTGGTCGATGGCTGCGCCCTTTTTCACCACGGCATAGAGAGTAGTTTCGAGCAGCAGAGTGATGTTTGGCTCGCTGACGATCTTGTCGTAGAGCAGCAGATCCCAGAGCTCCCAGCAGCGTTGGGGGTTGGCGGCTGCGTCGTCCAGCCGGAGCTCTTCCACAATGCCGCCTTCGCGCCAGCCGGGCCGGCCCTTGTGGGAGTTGGCGCCGACCACGTGCATCTTCACTTCGCTGGAGGAGTTGCCGCCCAGCCGGGAGCGATCCTGGACCAGTACAACTTTGGCGCCATGGCGGGCGGCGCTGAGGGCGGCGCACACACCGGCGAGCCCGCCGCCGGCGACCACTATGTCGCACTGGAGCTCGACGAGGGTCATATTGGGCTCGGCAGGCACGGATTTGCGCCGGTTTTGGGGCGGAGCGATCCGATCAAAATCGGGTTTCAGCGGTCCGTTCTGGTCCTGTGCCAGCACGACGACCGAGTAGCCTGCGAATGGGAGGGTAGTGAGGAGGTCTCTGCGCTTCACGGAACCAGGATACAGAGATCTTTGAGGTTCCGGTACTTCTGTTCGAAGTCCAGGCCGTAGCCGATGACGAATTTGTCCTCGATGGTGAAGCCGATGTAATCGCCCTTCACCTCGATGCGGCGGCGTGAGGGCTTATCGAGGAACGCGACCGTGCGGATGCTGCGCGGAGAGCGCTGTGAGAGGACGTGGAGGAGGTAGTTGAGCGTAAGGCCTGTGTCGATGATGTCTTCCACCAACAGGATGTCCTCGTCGCTGATGGGCTTATCGAGATCTTTGGTGATCTGCACCTGGCCGGAGGTGGAGGTGCCCTCGTAACTTTTGGCGCCGATGAATTCGATGCGGACGGGCGATGAGATGGCGCGGACGAGATCGGCGAGGAACATGAACGAGCCCTTGAGGACGCCGATGAGCACCAGTGGACGGTCACCATAATCGGCGCTGATCTGGGCGCCCAGTTCAGTGATGCGTTTCTGGATCTCCTCTTGCGGGATCAGGACTTCGATCTGCGGAGACGACATTTGTTCAGTCTGCCACACGGAGGCGGGTGCTGGGCGGGCCGATATGAATGTGGGGCGCGCTGGCCTTGCCGGTGATGGCGGTGCGAAACGCGTAGTAGGGAATTTGTTCCTTTTCCAGGAGCTGGCGCAGCCACACGCCCTCGGGCGTATCGGGCGAAAGCGCCACGTCGACGCGTCCCGAATGGTTGTAGCCGAGCGCGCGGTGGAACGCCGTCTCGCCGTTGGCGCTAATGGGAATGGCCTTGGCAAACTGCTTTTCGTAGGCCAGCACAATGCGCTTGAGCGCTCCCTGGCCAAACTGACCGTTGCCGTCGAAGCGTTCCTGTGCGGGCTTGACGCCGCCGCTATCGTCCTGCGGCTCGGCGACGGTTTCTGCCCTGGCCATCTCGGCCAGTTCCTTGAGGAAGCGCTGGCGGGACTCGGCCAGTTCCAGGGTCTTCTGGCGGTAGGCCAGTTCCTCATGGAAGGCGTTGATTTCATTGCGCGCCAGCACGCCGGCATCGATCAACGGCTGAATCTCTTTCATGCGGTCTTCCACGCGCTGTACGCGGCGGCGGGCAGCGTCCACCATGCGGTCCGATTGTTCCAGGCTGAGCTCATCGGGGCGCAAGGTGCCGTACAGTGTCCGCTTGAGGATGCCGTCGTCATCGATGTCGATGGGGTTCAGCAGGACGCGGTCCAGCGGCTGCTGGCGGGAGTAGAGACTCTGGCCGTGCAGACACGCGAACGTCATCCATACGCAACAAACAAAAAGCTTGCGCACTGTCCTTATTGTAGTACGATGCCCATAAGGAGAAGTTCCACTCGAACTCTTGCGTAAACAACCAATCAGCGGGGCAGCACCCACACTAGAAGCCACGGTTTCCCCCACGTGGCAGATCGCGGCACGGGCAGCCGATTCGAAAAAAGCGACTGATGTCCGTATCCTGGACCTCCGCGAGGTCACCACCTTTGCCGATCACTTTGTCATCTGCACCGGATCGAGCTCGCGGCAGACTCGTGCCATCTGGGACGAAATCGTCCTCCAGATCAAGCAGCAGGCCGGCGAGCGGGCGATC
The DNA here is from genome assembly GCA_016721425.1 of Bryobacterales bacterium. Classification (GTDB taxonomy): domain Bacteria; phylum Acidobacteriota; class Terriglobia; order Bryobacterales; family Bryobacteraceae; genus Paludibaculum. The sequence continues at coordinate 361,745 of JADKID010000011.1, forward strand.
AATGTCGAAGGCTATGACAACGGCGAGTGGGTTCTCGGAGATTTCGGGGATCTCGTGATTCACGTCTTCACGGATGAGAAGCGGGAGTACTACCAGTTGGAACGGCTGTGGCGCGACGCCAAGGATGTCCCGCTGCCGGACCTCGCCGCGTAGCGCGCTGACGGCGTGACAGCGAGCCGTGAGCGTCAGCGAGCGGTGGCCTGGGCCACCGTGGTGAGCACACCGCCCGCGGCGGTGAACTCGCCAAACACTCGGGCGGCTTCGCCCGCGTGGAGTTCCTTCACCGCGTCGGTCACGATCTCCACGCGCCGTCCGGTCTTCAACAGGCCGAAGGCCGCGAGCCGGACGCAGATCTCCGTGACGACACCGTAAACGACGCAGCGCTCCGCGCCTAAGTCTGCGAGCAACCCCGCCAGTTCCGGCGCCTCAAAGCAATCCAGCGTCGTCTTGTTTAAAACAATCTGGCCCACCATCGTCTCGTCCGGCTTGCGCTGGCCGAGCGTGCCGCCAATGCAGTGGGGCGGCCAGACCTGAAACTCGGGGTCGCTTTCGGCGTGGCAGTCGGCGGTGGAAATCAGCGGGATCCCATTCGCCTTGGCCCACCGATTCAGAGCCGCCACGGAGGGCACGATGCTCTCGGCCCCTGGGACGTAGAGCGCTCCGCTGGGGCGCAGAAAATCCACCTGCGTATCGACATCGAAGAAGAGAGTGTTCATGAGCGGCCTCCCAGGACAGCCTCCCTCAGTTGGATGAGCTCCACGCTTTGTTTGATGCGCCACGGCTCTGGGACGACCTCCAGCCCGCGGACTTCATCGGGCAACGCCGCCAGGCAGCGCCGTGCGTATTCGCGGGACTCCACGATTGTCGGCTGCGGGCCGATGGGCTCGCCGTGCAGCACCACGGGCCGCAGCAGAGCCTCGCACCCCATCCGGCATTCGCCGGCGAGGCCCAGAACATCGTGATCCGCGTAACGGAAAATCTGCTTGGCGCCAGGCAGCGTGGATTTCTCCGCGGACGCCTTGGCGGTGGCGCGTTTCTCCGCGCCGGACGCGATCTCCACCAGTTTGTAGACCGCTCCGTGGCTGGGTGCGTCGGCCGACGTGGCCAACTCGGTACCGGCGCCGAAGGCATCGATGGGAGCGCCGGCGGCCAGCAGATCCGCAATCTTGTACTCGTTCAGATCGCCGGTGGCCATGATCTTTGCCTCCGGGAAGCCGGCGGAATCGAGAATGGCGCGCACCGCTTTGGAGAGCGCGGCCAGATCGCCGGAATCGAGGCGCACGCCCCAGAACGGCTTGCCCAATTGGGTGGCGCGGCGCGCGCCTTCCAGTGTGTCGTAGGTGTCGATCAGAAATGTCGTTGCCGGGCCGAGGAGCTCGTACAACCGGGCGAACGCCTCGGTCTCGGATGCAAAGCTTTGCACCCAGGAGTGGGCGGCTGTTCCGAAGACCGGAATGCCGTACTTCATGCCCGAGAGGGTGTTGGAGGTGCCCGTGCAGCCCCCCACGAAGGCCGCCCTGCCCGCGAGGACGCCCGCCTCTGGTCCATGCGCCCGGCGGGTGCCGAACTCCACCACGGCCCTCCCAGCGGCCGATTCCACCATGCGCGCCGCCTTGGTGGCGATGAGCGACTGGAAGCCGACCATGGCCAGGAGATACGTTTCGGGGATCTGCGCCTCCAGCAAAGGCGCACGCACGGTAAGGATGGGCTCGCCCGCGAAGACCGGCGTACCCTCGGGCACGGCGAAGACATCGCCTGTGAACCGGAATTCGCTCAGCATCTGGAAAAAGCCTTCGCCCGCGCTGCGGAATTGCGGCAGCTTGCGGAGGTAGGCGAGTTCCTCCTCAGTGAACCGCAGGTTCAGCAGGTACTCCACCGCCTGGGCCAGCCCGGCGGCGACGAGGAAATTGCGGTGCGGCGGCAGCCGGCGCACAAAGAGCTCAAACGTTGCCACCTCGGTGGCCTTGCCGGACTGCCAATAGCCGGCGGCCATGGTGAGCTGATAGAGATCGGTAAGAATCGCGTTCATCGCAACTACTTCTTTGCAGGCGCGGCCGCCTGCTGTTCTTTAACGCTGCCGGCCGCTGCGATGAGTTCGTCCACGGTTTTCCCTTCCAATTCGTACAATCCTGGCTCGCCCTCGCGCCGCGCGATATAGTTGGCGCCCACCTTGGCCAGCCCGACCTTTTCAATCAGCTTGCCCTCTTTGGAGGTGACGGTCAGCTCCACCGTGGGTGTCGTGAAACCGGCATCGACGAACTTCGCCGCGGAGAGCTCGCGCAGTCGGTCAATGAGGGATTGCACACCGACGGAATCCATCGGTTTGGCGCCGGCCAGCCAGCGGTCGCCCGCCTTGTTGAGCGCCAACTGCCGCGAGCCATCGCGGTATTCCACCTTGCCCGGATCGCTGAAGCCAAAATCGAAGATCTTCTTGTTGCGCAGATCCTCGGCCGGCTTTTCGAAGTTCTTGGCCATGTCGTCCAGCAGCATGTGGAAGCCTGTGACGACGGAAGACCTGGCGTAGTACTTGCCTTCCTTGTTCTTGCGCACTTCCAATTTCTGGGTGCCGGCAGCATCGGTGAGCGCGACGCTGGCCAGCGGCGCGGCCGTGGCGAACTGTTTGGCCAGATCGGCCATCTGATCCGAGGTGAGCAGCGGGTCCAGCTTCACTTCCTTCAGTTTTCGGAGCAGTTCTTCCACCTGCCAGCCATCGGCCCGCATGGGCTTTGGCTTGACGATGGCCCAATCGCCGCCGGCCGTTTTGGAGATCTCGATGGTGGAGCCCTTGGCCGTCCACTCCACGCGCGCCAATTTCTCGCCGTCAAAAGTGAGTAGACGCTTATCGCGCAGGTCCACACCAAACTTGTCGAGCCCGGCGCGGGTTGTGGAGCTGACGGTGAAGACGCGCGGATCGCCGTCCGCCTTCGCGTAGCTGCCGCCGCCCACTGGCGCCTCGTCGCCGAACGCGAGGGTGCGGCTCTTGCCGTCCTTGAGCGTGACGATGATCTGCGTGGCCGGTTTGGCGAGCCCGAACGCGGCTAGATCCGCCGGCTTTTCTTCGATGACCTTTTCCGAGCCCACGGAGCTCAACGCGCTGAGCATCGTAGTCACCGCGTCGTGGTCCGCCGAGAAGACCGGCTCGACGAGCTTCCACGGCCCGGAGGGCTCGCGCTCCAAGCGCACCGGTTCACCCGCCGCGCGTTGGATCTCCACCTTCACGATCTCACTTTCGGTGAGAGTCAGGATTCTGGGCGGAGCGTCCTTGGCAGGCTGCCCTTCCTTTTCCCGGACGTCGCGGTTGGACCACCAGACGCCGGCGCCCAGCAGCGCGAAAAGCGCGGTCGCAATCAACAAAGCTTTCGGTTTCACGGCTTGCCCTATCTCCTGCGCCACCACACCATCAGGCCGAGGGCGATGACGCCCAGCGGGATCACGAACTGGCTGACGGCGCGCACCAATAACATTTGCGCCGTGGTGAGCTGTATGCGCCGGTCTTCCGGATCTTTCGGCCGGATGGAGATCAGCTCTTCGTCGTTGGTCAGCCAGTTCACCATGTTGAGGAACAGATCCTTGTTGCCGCCGAAACCGAGGGCGTAGTTGGCAATCCAATCCGACGAGCCAACCACAACGAAGCGGCCCTCCACTTTGCCACGGTAGGTGCCCGCGGCCACGACGGCATAGGATTGCGGATCACCCTTGGGCATCTTGATGCCGCCGCCGGCTGCGTTCAGATCAGTGACGGCCAGTGAATTGGCGGAGGTGGAGACGAGTTTCTCCACGCTGGTCTTGTCCGTCGGTTTGGGCTCCAGGGAGCGCACGAGCGGGAACGCGGTGGCGGTGCGCTTCATGCTGGCGACAATCGGGTGGGTCTCGTAGCGTGAAGCCAGCGCGATCTCCGGGCCCATGCCGTACATCCCGCCCAGGCCGGAGGTATCCAGAATCAGATTGTTGTTGAGCGTGACGCCCCAGTCCTGAAGGACGGTCTTCAGGCCGGCGTTCTCCGCCACGTTCTCCTTGCCCGTCTTCAGCGGGGGATCGCTGAGGAACACGGCACGCCCGCCGCCTTCCACATACTTCTTCAAGCCGTCCACCACGGGCTGGGGATAGTCCACGCGCGGCCCGGCCACGACGATCAATGTGCAGCCGGCGGGCACTTCCGGCTTCTCGATCAGGTTCACCGTCTGCGTTTTGTAGTTGTTCTTTTCGATCAGCGTCTTCACGGCGGAATAGGAGCCAGACGTAGTGTCTTCCAGCGAGTGTTCGCCCGCGCCGGTGGTGAAGCAGGCGGTGTTTTCGCTCTTCTTGAAGAGCCGGACGATGGCGGAGGTCACCTCTTCTTCACTGAGAGAGCGGGCGTCCTGGCGCTTGCCGGATGCTGTTTGCAGCACGATGGCGCCGGCCTGTGTGATGCCAAACTGCTTAGCGAGGGTGGGCTTTTTGAAGGGGTCCAGGAGCTCCACTTTGAGCTTCGGCGAAAGGGTGCTGTAGCGATCCAGCAGGTCTTTGGCGCGCGGGAACGCGACCGTTTCGTCGAAGTAGGAGATGGTGACATCCTCCTTCAGGCCGTTGACCACTTTCAGGGTCTGGTCCGAGAGAGAAAACCGCTTGTTGGTGGTCGAATCGAAGCTCTTGTTGTAGCGGTTCGCCAGGAAGTTGGCGGTGCTGAGAATGCCCAGCACGACCAGGATGTAGACGGTGGTGTAGGCGGAGAACTTGGTGGCGCGTTTCTTCAGAAATGCTGTTGTCATGGCTTTAGGACCTCCAGCGCAGCGATTCCAGGCTGCGCGCCGTCAGAAAGAGCCCCAGGAAGATGACCGAGGCGAAATAGACCAGGTCGCGCGTGTCGATCACGCCCTTGGAGAACGGCTCAAAGTGGCGAACCACGGACATGTAGCTCAGCACCGTGGCCCAGGTCGCCGTCTCATAGCCGGCCACCCATTCCAGCACCCAGAGCATCAGGCATGCGCCAAAGGTGACGGCGCCGGCGATGATCTGATTTTTGGTGGTGGTGGAGATGAAGGCGCCAATGGCCAGCAAGCCGCCGGCCTGCAGGATGAGGCCCAGATACCCGATGAGCAGCGGCTTCCAATCCGGCTGCCCGTAGGCGAAGAGGAATAAGATGTTCAGCGCACTGATGCCCAGGAGGCAGGCGTAGAGGATGGTGGCCGCCAGCCACTTGCCGACGATGATCTCCATGTCGTGGATGGGCGAGGTGAGCAGCAGTTCAATGGTGCCGGAGCGCTTCTCTTCGGCGAACAGGCGCATGGCGATGAGGGGGATGAGGAACAGCCCGATGACGGAGACGTTCATCAGCAATGGGCGGATGATCATCTCATTGACGTCCATTGGAATCGTCCGGCCCGACATCTGGGCCTGGAAGCTCATTGAGACAAAGTAGCCCACGGCATTCCAGAAGAAGAAGCCGAACAGGAAGGCGAACATCGCCATCAGCAGGTAGGCGATGGGCGACGAGAAATAGCTCTTCAGTTCTTTTCGGCAGATGGTAATGATATTGGTCACTGCTTCTCTCCTTCGGCGGCCTGACCGGCGCCGGTCAGTTCCAGGAAGACATCTTCCAGGCTCAACGCGACGGCACGCAGTTCGTGCAGATTCCAACCCGATTCCACGACGGCCCGCGCCACGTCGCCGCGCACGTTGCAGCCGGGGAGCGACTCCACCTCATAGGAGTGGCGGCCGTCGCGGGTATCGCGCGCCACCACGCGGCTGACGCCGGCGACTTGTTCGAGCCGCTGCTGGATGGCGGCGTTGTCGCCGCCGGTGACTTCCACGGCGACAGCTTCCTGCCCGCGCAGGCGGGAGGTGAGATTCTGCACCGAATCCTTGGCCACCATGCGGCCCTTGGAGATGATGACGACGTGATCGCAGGTCTGCTCCACCTCGGGCAGGATGTGGGTGGAGAGGATGATGGTGTGGGCGCCGGCGAGAGAGCGGATGAGGTCGCGCGTCTCGTGGATCTGCTTGGGGTCCAGGCCGGCGGTGGGCTCGTCCAGGATGAGCACATCGGGATTGTGAATGATGGCCTGCGCCAGGCCGACTCGCTGGCGGTAGCCTTTGGAGAGCTTGGAGATCAACTTCTTGCTGACCTCGGCCACGGCGCACTTTTCGGAGGCCTCGCGCACGCGGAGCGCCAGATCTGCCTTCGGAATTCCTTTGAGCCGTCCGACAAACGTGAGGTACTCTTCGACTTCCATCTCCGGATACACGGGCGGGTTTTCCGGCAGATAGCCGATGTGGCGCTTCACGTCCATGGGCGACTGCAGCACATCAAAGCCAGCCACGGAGGCAGTCCCTTCGGACGGCGGGAGGAAGCAGGTGAGAATCCGCATGGTCGTCGTCTTGCCCGCGCCGTTCGGACCCAGGAAGCCGACAATCTGCCCTTTCTCGACCTCAAAGCTTATGTTGTTGACCGCGACGGTGCGGTCATACCGTTTGGTCAGTCCTTCGACCTTGATCATTTGTTCATCCTTAGCCGGGGTGGCGGGACACGAGACCGTCCCAGGAGAAGAGACGCATCTCGTCCGGATCTCGTGAGTTGCTAGACGATTATCAGGGTAGATAAAGGTCCGCCGGGGTGTCAACGCCGTACCCCCTTGAGTCTACGACCTATTCGAGCGACAATCACGTGCTATGGCGGAAGTTCTTCTCGGCATTGGACTTTTGGTTTTCCTCTCGCTGTCGTTCACGGCACTTTTCCGGAAGACGCTGATCCCGGACGTGCTGCTTCTGATCCTGCTGGGCATCGTGATCGGCCCGGCGGTGCTGGGCCTGGTGACACCCGAGGATTTTGGCAAGATCGGCGGCGTGATGAGTACGATCGCCCTGGTGGTGATCCTCTTTGAGGGCGGGACTACGCTCGATTTCGACCTGCTGGCGAAGATGCTCAAGACCACCATGAGCCTGGCCTCGCTGACCTTCGTGATGACCGTGGGCATCATCGCGCTTTTCGGTCATTTCGCGTTGGGCCTCGCCTGGTTCATGAGTCTTCTGCTGGGGCTGATCCTTGGCAACATCTCGCCGGCGGTAGCGCTGCCCATTGCGAAGTCATTGAAGATGCGCGAGCCGGCGATGACGGTGCTGATCCTGGAGACTGGCCTGACCGACGTACTTTCGATCGTGATGGTCTTCAGCCTGCTGGACGGCCCGGCGGGCGAGGTGAATGCGATGCGCATGGCCGGCACGGTGATGGCGAGCCTGGTGTGCGCCGGATTCATCGGCATGGCCGGCGGGCTGGCGTGGGCATTTGTGCTGAACACGATGCGGCAGTTTCCCAACACTTCGTTCGCAATATTCGCGTGGATCTTTATTCTGTACGGAGTGGCGGACATGCTGGGCTTTTCCGGAGCGATTGCCGCGCTGGCATTTGGCGCGTCGCTCACCAATTATCATCGTCTGCCGCTGCACAACGTGAAGATCTTCCAACGGCGCGAGATGGGGCAGCTCACCGAGAGCGACATGGAGTTTTACCACGAAGTGATCTTCCTGCTGAAGACGTTCTTCTTCGTGTACCTCGGACTTTCGATCCGGTTTGGCAACCCGATGTACCTGCTCATCGTCCTTGCGGCAGTGGCTATCATCTATGTTGGCCGGCTGCTGATTGTGCGATTCGTCACGAAGGGTGTCAGCCCCGGCTGGCAGGAGAGCTACCAGCTCTCGGTGACAGCGCCCAAAGGGCTGGCCGCGGCGGTGTTGGCGAGCGTGCCGCTGGAGCGCGGGTTGGAGGGCGGTGACGCCATCCGTTCCTTCGCCTACTTCACGGTGCTGGTGAGCATCGTGGTAACTGCGGGGTTGATTCCGCTGATGCAGCGGCGCGGTGTGGAATCGTTCTCCCGCCGGGTTTTCGGGTTTCCGATGGAGCCGGAACGGGAATAGAATAGCTGCATGACATCGATGGGCCGCCGGGCCTTCCTCGCCTCCACCGCCGCCGCCGCCACGGCTGCGCCTTCTTTCGCGCGCACCCTGAAGACGGTGGGCGTGCAACTCTACACGCTGCGCTCTGTCCTGCCGGGCAAGCCGCTGGAAACGCTGAAGGCTCTGGAGGCAATCGGCTTCCAGGAGGCCGAAGTGATTGGCGGCAGCCTGGCCGCGGTGTGGCCCAGCCTGATGCAGACCAAGCTGCGCCCGGTGAGCATCCATCTGGATACGGCGCTTTTCACCACGCAGGTGGCAAAGCTGCCGGCGGCGTTGGACGACTGCAAACAGCGCGGATTGAAGTTCATCGTCTGCCCCTATATTGCTCCGCAGGATCGCGGCGGCGTGGACGTGATCAAGAAGCTGGGCGAGACTCTGAACCGCGCCGGCGAGATGTGCCAGAAGTCCGGGATGCACCTGTGCTACCACAACCACGCGTTTGAGTTTGAGCCGGTGGCTGGTGGCGGCAATCTACTGGACGTGCTGATGCAGACTGCGGAGCCGAAGCTGGTCAGTCTGGAACTCGACATCATGTGGTCGCGCGTGGCCGGCGTGGATCCGGTGACGGTGTTGAAGAAATATGGCAAACGGGTCGCACTGCTGCATTTGAAGAACGTGGCCGATATCGGCGCGCCGCAGTACAACGAGAAGGTGGCGAAGGGATCGTTCCGCGAGGTAGGCAACGGCGTGATCGATATCGCGGCAGTGCTGAAGGCGGCGAATGCGGCCGGCGTGCAGCACTATTTCGTCGAGCAGGATCAGACGCCGGGCGATCCACTGGAATCTTTGAAGCAGAGCTTCGAGTATCTGAAGAAGCTCAACTACTAAGCTCTTCCTGAGCTTTCGCGGCAGCGCGCAGAACGAATGACTCCGCCCGCCGGCCGCAACGCCGGCGTACCGCCAGCGTTTGACGGGTTATATGATGGATTCGTCCGTTTGGAGGTAAGTGAGTTATGGGTACGAAGGTATTCTTATTGGCAACTACGGTTGCAGCCGCCATTGTTCTGACGGGTTGCTCCAGCGCCCCGCCTCCGGCCACGAAGGCCGAAACCAAAGCAGCGGAGCCGGCCAAGCCCGCGGTGGCCGTGGCCGCGCGCTCGGCCTATTTTGAGATGTACAAAGCGGCGCGCGCCTGGGCGCCGGATCTGCTGGCGCTGACGCTGAAGAGCGGCGAAGTGCCGAGCATCAAGAACGAGGGGGGCCATGCCGGCGTGTGGGTGGCGGTCTTCGTTTCCCCCAGCCGGAAAGAGGCGCGGACCTTCAGCTACGCGGTGGCCGGCAACGGCGCCGATCTGAGCAAAGGTATCAACGTCAGCGACAAGCAGACCTGGGGCGGCGCCACGCCGGCTGCCAAGGCGTTTGCCAATGGCGAGTTTAGCATCGATTCCGATATCGCCTACAAGACGGCGACCGGGCCGGCTGGCGGCTGGCTGAAAACGCATCCGGGGGCGAAGGCCACGATGTTGCTCGGTAATTCGTCGCGCTTCCCCGGGCCGGTATGGTACATCATGTGGGGCAGCAGCAAGGACGGCTACGCCGTTTATGTGAACGCTACCACGGGTGACGTGATCAACAAGTAGTGGGTGTGCACCATCCGCAGAACCGGGGGCGCGTTTCCGCGCCCCCCGGTGGAGCTATTCCCAGTAGGGTCTGGCGCCGTAGTATTTGTTGATGCCGGTCGCCCAGGTGCGGTCGGCCATGTTAGGCCAGTGTTCGTTGTCGAAGCCTGGCGCGTTGTCGAGCAGCTTCTTGTCAATGTTCAGAACGAGCTGCTTGTTTTCCGTGTCGACGGTGAGAGAACTCCACGGGATGGCAAACAGCTTGTCTCCCATGCCCAGGAAGCCCCCGAAAGAAAGAACGGCGTAAGCAACGCGGCCGCTCGCGAGATCGAGCATGATGTGTTCGATCTTCCCCAGGCTCTCATTTTGCAGGTTGACGACGCTGTCGCCGGTTAGCGTGCTCGCCGACATTACCTTGGGTTGATGCATCAATTGCGGTTGTGCCATATGGTCTCCTTTGATTTGAGCGGACATCCCGAACGCACGGAATGCCTGATCTCACTGGCACAGATCGCAGATGAGGGGCCATTGCGGGATGGCAGGCGGGCGGCCTGACGGCTGAGGCGCACAAGTGCATGGAAACGCAGAGGCTGGTGAAGGGGAGGAGTGCGTCCGGCGGAATCGGCGGCATTTGAGGGATACGACGGCAGAATGGGCGCTGCGGCGGTATCTGGTCAGGTGACGTTGAATGGTCAGTTGGTAGGCCCTGTAGGACTTGAACCTACAAGCAACGGATTATGAGTGCGTGGCTGGTCGTCCCAGCCAGAACGACGGGATCCTCAACTGGTTGATTCTGTGCGGGTGGCCATCGGGGCCGAGACCTCACTCCGCTGGGTGAAAAATTGTCATCCCTTCAGCGCCGTGCGGTTTACGGCTTGACCTTGCAGAGCCCATCATGTCCTTTGGCCTGTGATCGTAGACGCGGCAGTGGTCCCTCCAAGCGCCTTGGTCGTCCGGGGCCATTCCGCGGTCTCCATCTGCGCCTGGAGAACGCTGCCGTGCCAGTGGTGTGTGGAGATGCGCCCGCGGCCTGTGAGCACACGCGTCCTATTGTCCAGGGGGCCGTAGCCATTGATCATCGACTTGACGAAGCCGCGCCCTCCTCCTCCGCTGGGCGCTTCGCTGCTAGCCAATCTCAAGAACTGCGCTTTCCGGATATCGGCCCTGGATCACCCCGCCTAATCTAGTCCCTAGTGCCCATCGGGGGCGATCATCACTAAGGAGCGCATCACATGCCTGGCAAGTTCGAACTGAAGAAAGCCAAGAACGGCGAAATTTACTTCAACCTCAAAGCCGCCAATGAAGAGGTGATTCTGACGAGCGAAATGTACAAGTCCATGAGAGGGGCGTTGAACGGGGTCGCCTCCGTGAAGCGAAACGCCGCCCTCGATGCTCGGTTCGAGAAAAAGAATACCAAAACGGGCAAGCCGTTCTTCGTGTTGAAGGCAGGCAACCACCAGGTCATCGGCGTCAGCGAATCCTACTCGTCGGAGGCGGCCCGCGACGCCGGTATTGCCTCGGTCAAAAAGACGGCCGGCTCTGCCACCGTCAGCGACCTGTCGAAGTAACGGAACAGTGCCGGGAATGGAGTGAGTTGCCAGCCTTCGCGGTGGCTGGGCACCCATTCCATCCACCCGGAATTCGTTTGTCATTCTCACTGCGGCAGTTGCACCGGGCTAACCCCGGCGAGGCCAACCCGCTCTCCGTCCAATCGGAATTGCAGGCAGATTGCTACGCCGGCATCAGGGGTTCAACGCAACCAGCGCGATTGGGGATGACCGCATCCAGAAGATGGCCGGACGCGGAGTCCAGCCCGGCTCCGCTCCTGGAATGCCGGCTCCGCAGCCCAGCTTCCAGTTCGGCACTCCCCGTCGGGTCCGACCTCGAAGTCGACGTCTGGGAGTGGACTGCTGATGCGCCGCGGAAACTGGATAGTCGAGGTATCCCAACCGCGGTATTCTCTTGTTGGTTCGGTCAAGGCCGCCATGAAAACTATTACACTGTCTCCAATCGTTTGCGCGCTTCTCCTGTCGGCTTGTGCAAGCAAGCCGCCTCAACCCCAGAGCCAGGCTGCCCCCAAGCAGGCAACTGCCCCGCCTTCGGGCTTCGAACGCACCCTTGAACTACAGGGAATCCGGTTTCAGGTGTCATGCTCGAACAGCTCATCCACCAACAAACTCGTGATCACGCCTGCCGGGCTTGAGATCGACAACAGCCCCATCACTCGCGACGTGGACGGCACGGTAACCGGCGCCGAGATCGCTGATCTGAACGTCGACGGCTCCCCGGAGATCTACATCTACGCGACTTCCGCTGGAAGCGGATCCTACGCTTCGCTCGTCGCCTATTCAGCGAACAAACGCAAGTCACTCAGTGAAATCTTCCTGCCCCCTGTTGCGGAGAATCCCAAGGCTCGCGTGGGCTACATGGGCCACGATGACTTCGCTGTCGTGGAAGGCACACTCGTCCAGCGCTTCCCGATTTACGGGAAGGGCGACACAAACGCAAAACCCTCCGGGAAGACGCGCCAGGTGCAGTACAAGCTGAAGCAGGGCGAAGCCAGTTGGGTTCTGAAGGTCGACCGTATTGTGGAGTTTTGAGCGCGTCCTGGGTCGGGCCGATGCCTCTTGCTGTCCGGGAAAACCTGGTGGGCCCTGTAGGACTTGAACCTACAACCAACGGATTATGAGTCCGCTGCTCTAACCATTGAGCTAAGGGCCCAACTACATGACGCGACAGAGGCTTAGCTGAGCTGGCCAGGGGCCGGCTCAGCCCTCAGTGTAGCGAAAAGAGCGGCTATGCTGCCCTACGGCCGGGCCAAGTACTTCTTGTACAGCCGCGTGTGCTTGGATTCCAGATCCACCGGCTCACCCTTCACGAACATCATCCGTACCGAGGTCTTCACCTCCAGGGGATCGCCGTCCGTCACGATGAGATCCGCCCACTTGCCCTTTTCGATGGAGCCGTACTGATCGGCCACGCCCCAGATCTCGGCCGCGTTTAGGGTGACCGATTTCAGCGCCTCGTCGTACGGCAGCCCGAACGGCACAGCCTGCGCCGCCTGGTAGGGCAAATTGCGCGCAAACTGCACTCCAAAGCTGGCAAAAGCGATCTTAACGCCCGCTTTTTGCAGCTCTCCGGGCAGGGAGAACGGCTCGTCGTAGGGATCGTCGTCCTCCAGCGGCACTTCGAACGTCGAGCCGAGAATCACGGGGATGTTGCGCTTTGCGAGTTCCTCGGTCATCTTGCCCGGCCGACGCACGCCCGCCAGTACGACCTTGAGCTTTTCCTTCGTCGCCCACTCCACGGCCTCTTTGATCTCCCGCTCGCGGGCCACCGTGATCATTACGGGCAGTTTGCCTTCCAGCACCGGGATCATGGCCTCGAACTTGAGCTCAGGCTTCAGGCCGGGCGTGCCCGCCACTTTTGCCAACTGATAGGCCCGTGACTGTTCAAAGAACTCCTGGATCAGCTTCACCTGCTGGTCGTGCACGCGCTTGGCCTCGGCCATGCCGCCGCCGGCCGCGCCGCCGCGTCCACCGCCTCCTCCGCCGCCACGCCCGCCCATGCTGTAGGTGGGCCAGCGCATCTGCAATGCCGCGCCTCGCCGGATCTCCATCTCTTCCCAGGTCCAGCCGCTCAAGTGCATCAAAGAGATCTGCCCGTACACCAGACCGTTGCCGCCGCCGGGCAGCACCATCACGCTGGTGATGCCGTTGGCCCGCACCACGGGGATGTGCTCGCTTTCCGGATTCACGGCGATGATGGAACGCAGTTGCGGGTTGAAATCGCCCAGTTCGCCCACGTCATTGGTCTCGCGCACCGAGCTGATCTCCGAGAGCCCGATGGGCGATCCGGAATCGATCATGCCCGGATACACCTGCAAGCCTTTGCCCTCGACGATCTTGATCTTGCCCTTGGGCGGTGTCACCTTGACGCCCACTTCGACGATCTTGCCGTCCACAACGAGAATTGTGGCGTTCTCGATCTTTGGTCCCGACACCGGATACACCGTCGCATTGCGGAGTAGAAACGTGTTGTCCTGCCCTGCCATCAGCGTGCCCGCTGCCAGTGCGATCCATGCAAGTCTCATCATGACGGCCTCCTGGACAGCGGTGCGTTCCGCTTCTCGGTCTCTTTTTCTTTCTCCAGCAGGCCCTTCTTGCGGGCATCCTGTTTCGGCCGCTCCTCCAGGTCCTTCTCGCGGTCGAAGTACTGGTTGCCGTCGATAAACACCTTCTCCACCTTCGAGTAGATGGAGAGGGGATCCTTGTCGTAGATGACGAGGTCGGCCTGCTTGCCGGCCTCGATGGAGCCGACGTACTGATCGATCTTCAACTGCTTCGCCGGGTTGATGGTGATCATGGCCAGCGCCTCATCTTCGGTGAGCCCGCCATATTTCATCATCTTGCCGGCCTCGGTATTCAGGCGCCGCATCAACTCGGCGCCGCCGGCGTCGTCGGAGTTCAAGCTCACCAGCACGCCCTTTTTGTGCATGATGGCGGCGTTGTAGGGGATGGCGTCATAGGCCTCCACTTTGTACGACCACCAGTCTGAAAACGTGGATGCGCCGACGCCGGCCGCAGCGATCTCCTTGGCCAGCTTGTAGCCTTCCAGAACGTGTTGCAGCGTGGCGATCTTGAAGTGGAACTCCTCGGCCACGCGCAGCAGCATCAGGATTTCGTCGGCGCGGTAGCAGTGGGCATGAACCAAGCGTTTGCCTTCGAGAACCTCCACCAGCGGCTCCATTTGCAGGTCGCGCCGCGGCGGCAGAGCGGCCTCGCCTTTGCTCTTCTTCGCCTCGTACGCCTTCCACTCCTTCTGGTATTCCTGTGCGCGGAGGAAGGCCTCGCGGATCACATCCTCGACGCCCATGCGCGTGCCGGGATAGCGCAGATTCTGCTGCGCGCCCGGCGCCTGGAAGCCGGTGGCCTGGCCGGCGCGCTTGGGGTTTTCACCCAACGCGAACTTAATGCTGGGCAGGGCCTCTTGAAAGACCAGCGCATCGGCATCCTTGCCCCAACGCATCTTCAACAGCACGTTCTTGCCGCCGATGGCGTTGGCGCTGCCGTGCAGCACGTTGGCCGTGGTCACGCCGCCGGCCAGGGCGCGGTAGATGTCTTTGCCCTCGGAGTTCACCACATCGCCGACGCCCACCATGGAGCTAACGGAGACGCTGCCCTCGTTGATGGCATCCACGGCGATGTGGGTGTGGCAATCGATAATGCCGGGGATCACGTGTTTGCCGGCGGCGTCGATCACGCGCGCGCCGGAAGGCGTCATCACCTTCTCGCCCACCTCGGCGATCTTGCCGTCGCGGATCACGATGGATCCCTTCATGGTTCCCTTCGTCACCGTGTGAATGGTGGCGTTCTGGATCACCGTGACGTCCTGCGCGAAGCCCGCTGTCAGGCAAAACGCCGCGCTCCATGCACCGATCAAAAGTATGCGCATCGCCCTAGTGCTCCACTTCTTCTTGAGTTTCGTTGCCTGGCGCTGTCGGCGCCGCTCCGCCGCGCGGTGTGGGCGGCGTCTCCGGCGGGGGCAGATATTTCACGCCGTCGATGAACACCATCTGCACCTTGGTCTTGTCGTCGAACAGATCGCCGTTGGTCACCACGAGGTTGGCGATCTTGCCCTTGTCGATGGAGCCCAGGCGGGCGCCCACGCCGTGGATCTCGGCAGCGCTGAGCGTCAGCGCCCGCAGCGCGTCTTCCTTCTTCAGTCCGAGGTCAATGGAGCGCTTGAGCGCCTTGATGACGTCTTTGGGATTGTCGATGCCGTCGCTGGATACCGCGAATTTCACGCCCGCCGCCACCAGTGCCGCCGGGGACTCCGGCGCCTTGTCGCGCAGCTCCAGAGTCCTGATGCTATCGACCCGTTCCGGATCTGCCTCGCGGTCCTTGACCGGCCACTTCACGTTGAGGATCACGGGCGTAGACGTCTTCTTTAATGTGGCGGCCATGCGGTAGCCTTCCACCGCGCCGTAGATCACCGGGGTGGCCTTGAGCTCAGCCGCCAGTTTGAGGGCGCGCTCCAGTTGCATGGGCCCGGCCGCCGGCAGAAACACCTTCTTTGCCGCCAGCACGCCCTCCAGCGCCCGGTCATAGCCGGGGCGCTCGATGGTGGCGGGCGACTGGGCGTACATCTCTTTGTTGAGCTTGTAGTGTCCGGCGTCAATCCAAAGCTGGCGGTAGTAGGAGATCATGCCCATCGAAGAGGTGGGATACCCGGTGTACCCGCCGCCGCCCATGCTGAGCAGCAGTCCGATGCCCGGCTCCACCACCATGCGGCCGGCGTTTTCGCCGGCGAGGTTGACGAGCGCGCCGTGTCCGCCGACGAGGCCCGGCCGCGGGAAGGTCGCCGCCGAGGTGAAGCCGGCGCCGCGCGCCGCGTCCAGACGCCGGTCCGAAGTCTTCACCAAATCGGCCGCCGTCACCCAGGAATTCGTACCGGGGCGGTCCGCCGGACCCTGCGAGCGGGCCGGGGCCGGAGTGCCGGCGGGAGCGGACACTGGCGCCGCCGCGCGTCCACCCGGTGTGGCTGCCACCGGAGCGCCGTCCGGAATGCCCCACGTGCTGAAGCCGTCAATGAGCCCCGGATAGACCGTCAGGCCTTTGCCATCCACGACCCAGGCGCCCTTTGGGATGGTGATGGCCGCGCCCACGTCAGCGATGATGCCATCGCGCAGCACCACCGTTCCCTTCTCCAGAACCGCACCGCTTACCGTGATGATGCGGGCGTCCTGGATAGCAATCAGGGACGGGGGCTCGGCCTGGAGCGGCAGAAACGCCGCGCCGGCCAGCACAAACAAAGATAGACTTTTCAGAAGCATGGTGGATCACCGTATTTTAAACTGGTTTTAGCGATGCCAACTCAGAAACCGATCCGCTACAAGGACGCCGGGGTCAATATCGACGAGGCCGACCGCGCCGTCAGCTACATCAAGGTAGCCGCGAAAAAGACGTTCACGCGCGCCGTACTGGCCGATATTGGAAGTTTTGGCGCGATGTACAAGCTCTCAGGTTACAAGCGGCCTGTACTCATCTCCTCCGCCGACGGGGTGGGGACGAAGATCAAGGTCGCTTTCCAGACCGGCCGCCACGACACGGTGGGCCAGGATCTGGTGAACCACTGCGTCAACGATATCGCGGTGCAGGGCGCGATGCCACTTTTCTTCCTCGACTATTTCGCTGTTGGGAAGCTGAACGCGGAGGTGGCTGGTCAGATTGCCACCGGTCTCGGCAAGGCCTGCGAAGAGAATGGCTGCGCGCTGATCGGCGGAGAAACGGCCGAGATGCCCGGGCTGTATCAACCTGGTGAATATGACCTGGCCGGCTTCATCGTCGGCTGCGTGGAGCAGAGCAAGCTCCTCACGGGCGCCACCATCCAACCCGGCGATGTTCTGCTGGGGTTGCCCTCCACGGGGCTACACACCAACGGCTACTCGCTGGCCCGCAAGCTGCTCTTCGATGTCGCGGGCTACACGCCCAAGACGTTTCTGCCGGAGCTGGACGGCACCATCGCCGACGAGCTCCTCAAGGTGCATCGCAGCTACCTCAAGCCGATTCAGAAGCTGATGAAGGTGGGCCTGCTGGCCGGCGCGGCCCACATCACGGGCGGCGGCATTACGGACAACACGCCACGGATCCTGCCCAAAGGGCTGGCCGTGGAGATCAAGCTGGGCTCGTGGCCCATCCTGCCGGTCTTCGAGCTGATGCGCCGGATCGGCAATATTCCGGACGACGATTATCGCCGCACGTTCAATCTCGGTATCGGGATGATCCTGGTGATTCCGCAGAAGAAGCTGCTGAAGGCCGAGCGCGCGCTGAAGAGCCTGAAACAGCCCTTCCACCAGATCGGCAAGGTGATCAAGCAGCCGCGCGGCAAGGGTAGGGTGATCTACAAGTGAAACGGCTGGCCGTCCTGGTGTCGGGCCGTGGATCCAACTTCGAGGCCATCGCGCGCAATATTCGCGAGGGCCGCCTGGAGGCCGAGATCGCGGCCGTGGTCGCTAACAATCCGGAGTCGCCGGCGCTGCAGACCGCCGCCGCGCTGGGGCTGCGCGCCATTTCTCTGCCGTCGAAGGGCATTGAAACCGATACCTATGCGCGCATGGTGGTGGAGACGCTGGCGCCGCTGAGCATTGATCTGATCATTCTCGCCGGCTTCATGCGCCGCGTGGGTGAGCCCCTGCTGGAAGCCTACCCGCGGCGCATCCTCAACATTCATCCATCGCTGTTGCCGGCTTTTCCCGGGCTCCACGTGCAGCAGCAGGCGCTGGACTATGGGGTGAAGTTCTCCGGCTGTACTGTGCACTTCGTGGATGCGGGCCTGGATACTGGGCCCATCATCCAGCAGGCGGTAGTGCCCGTGCTGCCCGGAGATAACGCGGACACGCTGGCGGCGCGCATCCTGGTGGAGGAGCACAAGATCTACACCGAGGCCATCGCGATGGTGCTCAGCGGAAAGTTGTGAACCGCCAGGGTCTCATCGCCGCCGCGCTCTTTGTTGTTGTTTTCGCCGTCTACCTGCTCAGCCCCAACGCTACGCCGTTTGATTCCCGATGGACGGTCCATACGGCGTTGAGCCTGATCCATGAACACAACGCCGATCTGAACGAGTACGCACGCGTCCTCCGCAAGGATCACTGGTACGCGATTGAGTGCATTCTGCCGGACGGGCAACGGCTCTACCCGGTGCCGCCGCGTGGGACTTGCGCCGGTCGCGTCTATCATTTCTATCCCATTGCTGTGCCGCTGCTGATCTCGCCGGCCGTGGCCGTGTTGGAGTTTGTGGCGCCGGCCGTGCGCCCGCTGATAGGAGTGACTGCGCCTGGGCCGCGGCGAGCGTTCTTCTCCGGGGATCTGGCGGCGAGTTCGACCATCGTGGAGCTTCTGCTGGCGTCGCTGATTGTCGCCGCTGCCGCCGTGATCGTCTTCCTGTTCGGCTGCCGGCTCGCGGACTGGCGGGCAGCGCTGCTGATCGCGCTGGTGTTCGCCTTCGCGACCTCAGCGTGGTCCACCGGCAGCCGTGCCTTGTGGATGCACGGGTTCTCCATGCTGCTGCTGCCGGCGGGGCTTTGGGCGATGTGGCGGGGCCGCTGGGCCGTGGCCGGCTCCGTGCTGGTGCTCGCGTTCTTCGCCCGCCCCACCAATGTGGTGCCGCTGGTGTTTGCGGGTGTGTGGGCGCTGACGCAGGGCCGCCGCGCCGTGCTGCGCTTCGCGTTGGGCGCCGCGCCGGTGGCGCTGGTTTTTGTGGCCATCAATGAGGCGACCTACGGCACTCTGATGGCGCCGTTCTTCTTCGGCACGCGGGCCAATACGGCGTCGATCAGTCTGCATGGCCGCCTGGGCGAGGCGCTGCTGGGCAACCTGATCAGTCCGTCGCGCGGCCTGTTCGTCTACACGCCCGTTGCGCTGTTTTCTCTGTATGGCGTGTGGCTCTGGATTCGCGGCGGCGCCGAGCGGGCCATAGGTCTGTATCTGGCGGCCGTTTTCGTGGCGCACTATGTACTCATGTCGCTGTATGAGGACTGGTTCGGCGGCCACAGCTATGGCCCGCGCTACTTCTCGGATCTTTCGCCGCTGTTTGCGCTGGCGCTGCTGCCGATCCGCGACCGGATCCGCTGGGCGGTGGGTGTGGCGGTCGCGGTTGGCGTCTTCATGCACGCGCAAGGGGCGCTGTGCTGGCCCTGCGTGGACTGGAATTCCCGGCCCGTGGAGATCCGGGCGAGCCAGTGGCGGCTGTGGGATTGGAGCGATCCCCCGTTTTTGCGCAATGTCCAGCCACCGCCGGACGGACCTGTAGTAAAATGAAACTTGCCCGCCTTATGGGGGCGCGTAGCTCAGTTGGTTAGAGCGCCTGCTTCACACGCAGGAGGTCCCAGGTTCGAGTCCCGGCGCGCCCACCATCCCCCCCTCCGTTCCGCCCTTCGCATACAATGGCTGGCCTGTTCCTGAACGAAGCTCTGATGTCAAAGATTGACATCGTGACAAGGCGGGCGTAGGTTGGATGGTGTGAAGACCGCACGCCAGGACAGGGGCTTGATCCAATGGACCAGATGAACGTCTCGATCACCGATGAGCTTGCGGGATATGTTCGCAAGAAGGTGAAGAGCGGGCGCTATAACAACGCCAGCGAAGTCGTGCGGGACGCCCTGCGGCGAATGGAAAACGAGGACGACCGCGCACTCCGTTTAGCTCAACCGACGGCAGAGGATATCCTGGCGGATCTTACCGGAGAGCAACTCACCGGCATCCGGGAGCGAGTTCTCTCAGGAATTGAATCGATCGAGCGCGGCGAGTACACCGAATACGAGGGGCCGGATGACCTGAAGAAACTGGCGGAAGGCGTCAAGGCAAGGGGCCGCCAGTTGCTGGCCCAGAAAGCCGGCGGCAAATAGCGATGTTCCGCGTCTCAAAAGACGCCGAAGGCGATCTGGAGGAGATCTTTCTATATTGGGCGCAGCGGACCAGCCTGCGGGTGGCGGACCGAATCATCGACGGCATCGCAGACCGCTTCTCGCTGCTCGGCGAGCATCCGAATGCCGGTCGGTCCACGGAGGACATCGGCGCCGGCGTCAGGTGCTTTCCGGCAGGCAAATATCTCATCTACTACCGCAAGGCCCGCGGGCGAACGGAAATCCTGCACCTCTTCCACGGCGCCCGCAATCAGTCGCGGGCTTTGCGAGCGAAGAAGTGCGAGTAGGCAATACATATTGCTGCGCAAACAGACTCCCCCACGTTTGGAAGCGCCAGGGAACCTACGTAGCGTATGGAGAGAGCCCGGATTGCTGCCGCGCAGGAGGTCCCAGGTTCGAGTCCCGGCGCGCCCACCATCCCCCACCCTCTGCCCTGATCCCCTCATTCATAATGAGGAGTCATGATCAGACGCCAGTTCCTCGCTTCGATGTCGGGCGCCGCTTTGCTGCAGGCTGCCAAACGACCGCCCAACGTCGTTCTCATCCTGGCCGATGATCTTGGCTGGGGCGACGTCGCCATGAACGGCTGCCCCGACATCCCCACGCCTCACATCGACTCAATCGCCAGGCAGGGGGTGCGCTTCTCTGAGTTCTATGCCAATGCGCCGGAGTGCACACCCACGCGCTGCGCTTTGCTCACCGGCCGGTACCAGCAGCGCGTCGGCGGTTTGGAATGCGCCATCGGCGTCAACAACCTCGGCCGCTACGACGAAGCGGAGTGGCTACAGAAGAAGGGCGAACTCGGCCTTCCCGCGACCCAGCCGACCCTGGCCCGGTTCCTTCGCCAAAACGGTTATGACACGGCTTGCATCGGCAAGTGGCATCTTGGTTACGGGAGCAGATTCGGCCCGCTCACACATGGATTCGAACGCTATTTCGGTATTCTCGGAGGAAACGCTGACTACTTCACTCACCAGGAAATGGGGGAGGGGGCTGGCACGTCGCAACTCTACGACCAGGATTCGCCGACCCAGCGGCGAGGGTACCTGACGGACCTTTTCACCGAGGAGGCGCTGTCCTGGATGCGCGGCAGGGGCTCCAAACCGTTCTTTCTCTATCTGCCCTTCAACGCCCCGCATTCACCCATCCAGGACCCTGACGAGTTCGATGCGGCGACGGGTACGGCCCCCCACCGAAACCGGCAACGATCCGTGTACGGCAAGATGGTGCGTCGATTGGACGACTCGATCGGAGCAATCCTCCGTCAGATCGACGCAATGGGCGCCGCCAACAATACCCTGCTGCTCTTTCTGAGCGACAACGGCGCCGATCCGAATGGCCGGAACCTCCCCTACCGTGGCGCCAAGAGCTCTGTCTGGGAGGGAGGCATCCGCGTGCCGTGTGCCGTCCGCTGGCCTGGGCGTATCAAAGCTGGAGGCGTCCTGGCCCAGCCCGCCATGACCATGGACTTGCTGCCGACGATTCTCTCCGCGGCTGGAGTACCGTCCTCCAAAGCCTATCCCCCGGACGGAATCGACCTGCTCCCGTTTCTCACCGCCACCCGCCCGCCCGTTTCCAGAACTCTCTTCTGGCGCTACAAGCGAGCGGCCATTCGCCGCAAGGCCGTCCGTGACGGCGACTGGAAATACGTCTTCGATTCTGGGAAAGAGTACCTCTTCCACCTGGGCAAGGATCCCCTGGAACAGCGGGATTTGATCGCCCTCAATCCTCAAGAGGCCGGCGGCCTTCGGGCAAAGCTGGCCGCCTGGGAGAATGAAGTGCGGGCTCCCAGGCTGGCCGCGTTCCGCCAATAGTCTCATCGGCACGACGCGGCGGGCCGACTTCTGATCAAGTCAGGACACTGCTCTTCTCTGGAGACCACCCCCTTGGGCAATCGGGACGATTGGGATGGGCGGGGACGATTGGAGGCTGTTTCCGTATCGAGTCCCGGCGCGCCCACCCTCTCCCCTCTTCGCATACAATGGCACCACCATGCCAACGGAAACCTCCCGACGAAATCTACTCCTTGCTGCCCTCGCCACCGGCTCCACCGCATCCCTGCTGGCACAGCCGCCGGCCAGCCCACCCTACGTCCCCAAACAGAGCGACCGGCCGGAACAGATCGATGGGGACGAGGCTGGGTTCCAGAGCATCTTTGACGGAAAAAGCCTTGCAGGGTGGGAGGGCGATCCCACTTACTGGCGGGTTGCCGACGGGCTCATGACCGGCGAGATCACGCCCGAAACGATCATCAAGAGCAACACGTTCATCATCTGGCAGGGGGGCGTGCTGGAGGATTTCGAGCTCAAGGTAGAGTGCCGCATTACCGCGGCCGGCAATAGCGGCATCAACTACCGCAGCGTGGTTGTACCGGACAAAGTGACGCCCGCCAACCGTTTTGCCATGCGCGGGTATCAGTGCGACATCGATGGCAAGAACCGCTACACGGGCAACAACTACGAGGAGAAGGGCCGGCTGTTTTTGGCCGAGCGTGGAGACGTCACTCACGTCACTGGCACGCGCAAGCCGGTGCTGCTCTCGCGGCTGGGGGACAACAAGGCTTTGGCCGGGGCCGTCACCGACGGCTGGAACGGAATCCACCTGATCGCCCGCGGCAACGTCCTGATGCACAGCATTAACGGGCAGATGATGTGCGTGGTGATCGATGACGACCCGGCCCGCGCGCGCAGCGGGCAGATCGGCGTGCAGGTGCATGTCGGTCCGCCGATGCGCGTGGAGTACCGGAACTGGCGGCTCAAGCGGCTGTAGACACGGGAGGCCGCCTGGAGAGGCGGCCTCGTTTTCGCGTGTTTGAGCGGTAGGCTCAGGCCATGTTTTCGATGATGGCCGTGGCGAACTCGGAGGTGGAGACCTTGGTGGCTCCCTCCATCTGGCGGTGTAGGTCGTAGGTGACCTTCTTCTGCGCGATGGCGCCGGTGATGCCCTTTTCCACGAGCGCGGCAGCCTCTTTCCAGTTCATGAATTCGAACATCATGATGCCGGAGAGCATGACGCTGGAGGGATTGATCACGTCGAGATCCGCGTACTTGGGCGCGGTGCCGTGGGTAGCCTCGAAGATGGCGTGCTGATCGCCGATGTTGGCGCCGGGGGCCATGCCGAGGCCGCCCACCTGCGCGGCGCAGGCATCGGAGAGGTAGTCGCCATTCAGGTTGGGGGTGGCCAGGACGTCGTACTCCGCCGGGCGGAGCAGCACCTGCTGGAAGATGGAATCGGCGATGCGGTCGTTCACCAGGAGCTTGCCGGCCGGCACTTCACCCTGCACGTCGGTTTCGGCGATGCAGACATCGGCGAATTCTTCCTTCACCAGTTCATAGCCCCAGTCGCGGAAGGCGCCCTCGGTGAACTTCATGATATTGCCCTTGTGGACGAGAGTGACAGACCGGCGGCCGTTGGCGAGCGCGAACTTGATGGCCTGGCGGATGAGCCGCTTGGAGCCAGTGACGCTCATGGGCTTGATGCCGATGCCGGAATCGAGCCGGATCTTGGCGCCCATCTCCTTGGTGAGGAACTCGATCACCTTCTTCGCTTCGGGCGTGCCCTCGCGGTATTCGATACCGGCGTAGACGTCCTCAGTATTCTCGCGGAAGATGACCACGTCGAGCTTGTCGGGGCGCTTCATCGGCGAGGGGACGCCGGCGTAGTACTTCACCGGGCGCTGGCAGACGTAGAGATCGAGGATCTGGCGCAGAGAGACGTTCAGGCTGCGGATGCCGCCGCCCACCGGCGTGGTGAGGGGTCCCTTGATGGCGATGTGGA
Source organism: Bryobacterales bacterium (assembly GCA_016721425.1). Classification (GTDB taxonomy): domain Bacteria; phylum Acidobacteriota; class Terriglobia; order Bryobacterales; family Bryobacteraceae; genus Paludibaculum. The sequence continues at coordinate 385,433 of JADKID010000011.1, forward strand.
ACTGCGTAATGGCGTCGAGAGTATCCTGCGGTAGCCAGCTCTGTACGGTGTTGAAGGCCTTCTCGCCGGCCAGGACTTCGAACCACGCCACTTTGCGTTTTCCGCCGTATGCCTTCTCCACTGCGGCGTCAAAGACGCGGCGCGAGGCCTTCCAGATGTCGCGGCCAATGCCGTCACCCTCAATGAAGGGAATGATGGGATTATCGGGAATCGTCCATGTGCCGTTTTCAACGCGGATCTGGGCGCCGTCAGCGGGCACCGGAATTGAGTTATATGATTCCATCCTGAACTTCCTCTGCTGTCTCGTGATTGCGGGCGCGCTCAGCCCCAAGCTCCCAGGTCGCCGCGCTATACCGTCGCTTTGTGTATAGCATTACAGATATCAAGAGTCAAACATCTGGGCGAAATTTGCCGTACCGGCTACGGTTCCGGCGGTCCGGGATACCGCGCACCCGGGCCTTTCACCGAGTGCCAGATGGCCCGGTTGAGCGCGCCTTCGTCCGCCGCGTCCGGCTCGGTGAAATCCATCCGCATCGACATCTCCGCCAGCGTCCGCGGCAGGCCGCGCAGTGCGCGCAAGGGCGGGTTCATCTCGTCCAGCGGAATCCGACTCGGCAGCGCGCGATACACCGTTGCGTCGGGCGTGGTGGTGAACACGGAGAACATCGGATCGGCCGCCAGATCGAACTGATTCGACACCGGCAGGCCGAGAATCTGCTCAATGGTCCGGTACATATTGATCGTGGTGTAGAGTGTGCTGTCCACGGTCCCGCGCTTCGTCCACGGACTGATCACCAGGCCCACTGTACGGTGGCCGTCCACGTGATCCACACCGTCCTGGGCATCGTCCTCGGTGACGAAGATCGCGGATTCTTTCCAGTAGCGGCTGCGGGAGATCGCCTCCACAATCCGGCCCAGCGCCAGATCATTGTCCGCCACGCACGCCCGCGGCGTCGGATAGCCGGGCGCCGTGCCGTTAGTGTGGTCCTGCGGCAGTAACAATACGACCAGACGCGGCAGATTGCCGTTCTTTTCGAATTCGGCGAACTCGGCCAGGAACTCAGAGGCCCGCCGCTGGTCCGTCACTCTCATGTTGAATCCGGGATAGCGCGGATGGTAGATGTCCCTCAGGCCGAGAACAGTCGGCTTGGCCTCGATGCCTACCCGCCCTGCGCCGCTTTTCCAGTCCTTATAGATGTCGCTCCATGTGGCGCCACGCGGCGTGATGGTGGCTTCGCCGCGCTCGCCATAGCTGCGCACGCTCACCTGATGCGCCTTGGCGTTGTCCCAGAGGAAATCGCTGGGTGCGTACAACATCGGGTTGGCGTCGCTCCGCCCATTGCCGTACTTGTGCAACCAGTCACTGGCGTAGCCTTGCGTACACCATCGGTGGCCCAGCGCCGATTGATCCCCGGGCGCGTAGTAGTTATCCAGCAGCACATAGGTCTCCGCCAGGGCGTGATGGTTGGGCGTGACAGCGCGCCCGAAATGCACCAGCGCAGGGTCGCCGTTGCCCCGCTCCATGTCGCCGAACACCTGATCGTAGGTGCGGTTCTCTTTGATGATGTAGAAGACGTGGCGGATGGGCGACGCGCGGCCCGCGTCCATGGGAATGGGGTGCCCGCGGCCGGCCGGACGCTGGGGCGTCTGCTCCGCGCGGTTGTTGAGCCGTACCTGCGCAGTAAAGGCGGCCAGCTGTTTGGGATTGGGAATATCGAGCAGGGAGACGACGCCCACGCGGTCCCGGTAGCTGCGGCCCTGCCGCCCGGCGGCGAGCGGCGCGATGGAGCCAAACCCATACCCGCTGGCAACGCACAACTGCGCCCCGTCCGCACTCAATGCAACCGCGGTGGGGTACCAGCCCGTGGGAATGAAGCCGCGCACGGGTTTGGCGGCATCGCCGGGATCCACCACGGCCACAGCGTTGTTTGCGCCGTTGGCGACGTACAACCGCTTGCCGTCGCGGCTCAGCGCCAGTGCGTTGGGAGAACTGCCCAACGGCGCGGACCGGAACAGGCGGACGTTTAGCGTGCTCACCACCGTCTCCGTCTCCGTGTTTACTACTGAAACCGAGTCGCTGTTGGCGTTGGCCACGTAGAGCCGCGATCCGTCCGGGCTGACCACCATCGCGCTGGGATGCAGCCCCACCTCGATGTGCCGGATTACCTTGGCCTCCGTGCTGTCAATCACCGAAACCGTGCCACTAGCCGGAATCCCCGTGCGCGGGTCCAGCACCACCGGGAATGTCCCGTCTGTCGTGTCCGATGCGGTGGGCCGCCGTCCGCCCCAATTGCTGACATACACCTTGGCGCCGCGCACTACCACGGTGTACGGAAAACTGCCCACGGCGATCTCCTTCACGTTGAGCGTGGCCGTATCGATCATCGCCACTGCGTGCTTCAGATTCAGCGCCACATACAGCGTGCGCCCGTCAGCGCTGAGCGCCAGTCCGGATGGTGCGCCGCCGGCGATTTTCACCGCGCCGCTCTGCCGGAACTCGCCGCCGTCGGCGCGCGCAAACACCTTCACCTCGTCGCTCTTGCCGCCCCCCACGTACAGCTTGCGCCCGTCAGAGTCGAACGCCACACCCACGAAGCTGTCGCCGATGGGGATGGTCTGTGTCACGGTCTTGCTCGCCATGGACACCAAGTGCAGGCTACGCGGCGCGAAATTGCTGCCGGTGACTACTGCGAGCATCTTGCCGTCCGGGCTAAGCACCATGCCCAGCGGGCGGTCGCTGACCTCCACATGGGTGCCGGCTGGAGTCAATACCTGTCCGGTTGGAATCACGAAGCTGCCGTCGTCCTGGCGGCCGATCCGCCGCGTCACGTAGAGCCCCATCGCCACGGAAACGCACGTCACAAACACCAGGATCCGCATTGTCAGTTTCATCTTCATCTCCACACAGGGGGTATCATCGTCCAGCCGCGTACCAATTGTTTCGTATCCGCTCATGACGCTGCTGGTGGCGCGCGTCCTGAGTCTGCCGCTGGTCCAGCGCCCGCTGCCTCGCCCTGGGCGCCCAGCGCTCCAGCCCCACGCGCCGGGCGCGCTCCGCCGAGAGGGTCGCATCAATTTCGGCCTGCCGTTCCGGCGGCAACTCCGCGGCCAGCAACCTCGGCGCAGCGGACTCCGTCTCAAACACCGCTGTCAGCGTCAGCAGCGGGATCGTCCGCAACCATCTCCGCAGGAAGTACTCGGTGAGCAGATGCGACGCGATCCCCTCCACCGCGGTCACCGGATTCGTCCCGAAGACTTCCCCGCCCGAGCGGCTCTTCTTCTGGTTTGTGAAGTTCTCCAACCCCTTCTTCACCAGCGCGACGAACCGCCGCCACGGCCGCGGCCCAAACAGATAGGTGTCCGCGGCGCTCATGATGCAGAGGTGCTTCACCTCGTCGCGCTCCAGATTCCGCAGCACCAAGTGGAGCGGGCCCTCCGCGTGCGCCGCCATCACCACATAGCTGGACGAGGCATTCCACTCCGTCGTCTGCCGGCTGATCAGATGCCTCACTGCCGCCGCGTCATCAGCCGTCACCACCATTGGCTGATTCGGATTGTCCCGTCGCGGCGGCATCCCCATCAGACGCTCGATGATCCGCGCCAGCGTATTGCTGTGCCGCCGCTCCTCCGCGCACCACGCGCCCTCGCACCACGCCACGCCGTGCCCGGCGCCATAGCGTGACTGCTCTTCGTTCTTCCCCATGAAGCGCCCCAACGCGGGTAACAGAAACCGGAACCCCTCGCCGCTCTGCCGGGTGTAGTCAGGAATGGGCTCTTCGTCCTCCATCGCCATGTTCAGCATCAGCGCCATCTCCCACCGCGCGATGCCCCGCACGTTGCCCGGCTCAATCGCTTTCAGGTCCACCTTCTGCCACGGCCGCGCCCGGTGGTGCAAGTCCCCCGGCTCATGGTGAAAGCCCCAGAAGGACCACAGATACTCGTCCAGGACGCCGGCCTGAAAATCCTCGCGGACAATGCGGTAGATGTTGCGCAGCGTCACCGGCAGCCGGAGCGCCTGCCGCCACTCGCCCCACCGCCGCTCCGGTTCGGGTGGCGCCGCAGGCCTATATAGAAGGGCGTCCGTCATCCTATGCCATAATGACGAATCTTCCGGGAAGGCGCATCTCCACCAATGGACCACGATCTCAACCGCCGCAGGTTTCTCCAGTTCGTCGCCGGCAGCCCTTTGCTGGCGGGCGCCCAAACTCTGTCTGAGCCCATCCGCACGCCCGCCGAGGCCCTCAACGTGATGGACTTTGAGGCTGCCGCACGCAACGCGATTCCGGCCGCGCACTTTGGCTACCTGGCCACCGGAGTGGAGGATGACCGCACACTCCAGGCCAACCGCGACGCCTATGCCCGGGTCCAGCTTCGCCCGCGGCGCCTGGTCAATGTCTCTCACGTGGATACCAGCACGGAGCTCTTTGGTTCCAAATGGGACTTCCCGCTCGGCCTCTCACCCGTCGGCAACATGAAGGCATTCCATCCCGACGCCGAACTTTGTGCCGCCCGCGCGGCCACGGCCCGGCACACTCATCAGATCCTCTCCACCGTCTCCACAACGCCGATTGAACAGGTGATGAAGGCCGCCGGCACCCCGCTTTGGTATCAGCTCTATGCCACCGCGAGCTGGCAGGTGACCGAGAAGCTCGTGAAACGCGCCGAGGCGGCCGGTTGCCCCGTCATGGCGCTGACTGTGGATCTCCCGGCGGGTCGGAACCTCGAAACTCTGGAGCGCTTCAAACGCTTCGACAAGCGGCCCTGCGCCACCTGCCACACGCCCGGCCCGGAGGCCATCTTCCGCCGCAAGCCCATGTTCGATGGCATCGACACAAAGGGCGTCACGTTCCTGCATGACACGGCCGACTGGGCGTTTGTTGACCGGCTCCGGGGCATCACCAAAATGAAGCTCCTCCTGAAGGGCATCTCTACGCGCGAAGACGCCACCCTGGCGCTGCAGCATGGCGTCGATGGCCTCATCGTCTCCAATCACGGCGGCCGCGCCGAGGAGAGCGGCCGCGGCACGCTCGAATCCCTCCCCGAAGTCGTAGCCGCAGTCGGCGGCCGCGTCCCCGTCCTGCTCGACGGAGGGATCCGCCGCGGCACCGACATTTTCAAAGCGCTCGCCCTCGGCGCCAGCGCGGTCTGCATTGGCCGGCCCTACGTCTGGGGCGTGGGGGCTTTTGGACAAGCCGGTGTGGAACGCGTCCTCGAAATCCTGCAGGCGGAGCTCGTCGTCGCCATGAAGCAGTGCGGCATCCGTTCTATCCGGGAGTTCACGCCCGCTGCCGTGCACGTCAGGCCCTGGTAAGGGACAAGGCGCGGGTGTAGGATAGACGGCGACATGTGAAGGACCACGTTACGCCGCCGGCGGTTCCACCGGCTGCGGAGCGAATCGGCAAGGCGTTCTCAGATCCGCGGGGCCGGCTGCCCCGGGGCCGTAGCTATGCCATCCCCATGAAGTTCGGCATCAATACACTGCGTTGGACCAATGATTTCGACCTGGAACAGATCCCACCGCTGGCGGAGATCCGCAAGTGGGGCTTTGACGGCGTGGAGATCACGCGCCGGAATCTGATCGGGTTTCCGGCGCGGATCCTCCGCGAGGCCGCGCGCAACGAAGGGCTGGACCTGACATTCTGCACGTCTCTGCCCGCGGGCTTGAGCCTGGTGAGCGCCGATGAGGAGGTGCGGGCCGAGGCGTTGGACTACGCCGAGCGGGCGATTGAACTCGCGGCGGAACTGGGGTCGCCTGTGTTGGTAGGACCGTTCTTCTCGAACGGCGCGAAGGACGATGAGGACGCCTGGCGGCGCGCGGTGGAGGCGATGCAGATCCTCACCGCCACTTTGAGGGCCTGCGACGTGACCTTGGCGGTGGAACCGCAGAACCGGTATCAGGCCTCGTTTTTCACGACCTGCGCGGAGGCAGCGCAATTGTGCCGCGCGGTGCACGACCCCTATCTGGGCGTGACGTTTGACACGTTCCACGCCAACATCGAGGAGTCCCAACCCGCGGCGGTCCTGGCCGGGCTGGAGCAGTATCTGGCGCATGTCCACGTGGCGGAAAATCATCGCGGCATGCCGGGTACCGGGCACCTGCCCTGGATCGATCTCTTCGTGGCCCTGCACGAGAACCACTATGGTGGTTGGGTAGTGGTGGAGGCTTTCACCGGCGAGCCGGAAAGCGGGCTGCGCCACCTGCAAAGTGTGATGGCGGCGACGAGCGCAGTGCTAGTGCGATAAGCTGTTAGCGCCCCTATGCGTGTCCCTGTGCGTGCTTTCGGAATGATCCTCTGCTGCACCATGCAAGCGCTTCCACAGGCTGCTGAAGGGCCGTCCTTGCGCGTCGACGTGACCGCCAACCGGAGGCCCATCAGTCCCTGGGTGTACGGCGTGAACCTCTTTGAGGACAAGAAAGGCTTCGCGGCCGTCACCGGCGTGACCTTGAACCGCTGGGGCGGCAACAACGCCAGCACCTACAACTGGAAGACCGACGCCATCAACCTGGACGCCGATTGGTATTTCGAGACGTTCCCCGGCAATTCCGAAGCAGACCCGGCGCTACTGCCCGATGGTTCTCGCTTCGACATGCTGGTGGAGCAGAACCGAAACCTGGGCATGGCCACCATGGGGACCATCCCGATCATGGGGTGGTTGCCGCGCAGCCGCGACCGGGCTTGCAGCTTTAGCGTGGCAAAGTACGGGCCGCAGCAGAGCGTGGACCCTTGGGCAACGGACTGCGGCAACGGCGTGGATCTGAACAAACGGAACATCACGAACGACCCCAACGACATCTACGACCAGTTTGGCGAGGATTTCCAGGCGGAGTGGGTGCGTCACCTTACAGGCAAGTACGGCGCGGGTGCAGAGGGCGGCGTGCCGGTCTACTCGTTGGATAACGAGGCCTGCTGGTGGCACGCCACGCATCGGGATATCCATCCGGCGCCGGCTACCTACGACGAAGTGCGCGATCTGGGGATTCGCTACGCGGCGGCGATCAAGGCTGCCGATCCAACTGCCCTGGTGACCGGCCCGGCAGCAGCCGGATGGGACGAGATGTTCTACTCCGCGAAGGACTTTCTCAGCGGCTGGAGTACGCGGCCGTGGAAATACTGGTCCAATCCCGTGGACCGTCGCGCGCACGGTGACGTGCCGTTTGTCGAATGGTACATGGGCGAGATGAAGAAGTATGAGGACGAGTTCGGCTTGCGTTTGCTGGACTACGTTGACGTACACGCCTACATCACGCCCTCCAAAGTGCAACGGGACGCGGGTGATGAAGACGCGCAGGCGCTGCGTCTGCGCTCGACCCGGGCGCTCTGGGATCCCACCTATCTGGAACACGCGCCGGAGGATCTGCCGGGCGAGCCATACCGCTTGATCCCACGGCTGCGGGAATGGGTGGACCGCGCGTATCCGGGGACAAAGATCGCCATCACGGAGTACAACTGGGGCGGCTATCAGCACATCACCGGTGGGCTGGCGCAGGCCGATATTCTAGGCATTTTCGGGCGTGAGGGCGTGGATCTGGCCACCCTCTGGAGCGATGTGGAGCCGGATGCGCCCATCGCCTTCGCCTTCAAGATTTACCGCAACTACGACGACGCCGGAGGGCAGTTTGGCGGCACCAGCGTGCTGGCAGAAACCAGCGATGCCGACAAGCTCTCGGTGTTTGCCGCGGAGCGGGCTGACGGAGCGCTGACGGTGCTGGTCTTGAACAAAGACACGCAGGATCTGGCCAGCGCCGTGCGGCTCGAAAACTTCGTCGCCGGCGGGCCGGCCCAGGTGTTCCGGTACAGCAACTCGGAGCCGAAGGCGATCCTGCGGGAGATGGATGCCGAGATGGTGGACGGAGCAATCACGGCCACGTTCCCTTCGCGCTCGATGACACTTTTCGTGCTGCCCAGACAGCAGGATCCAGGAATAGAGGAGATTCAGCAATGACCGGATTGCGTTTTGCAGCGTGCGTTTTGACGGCCGCGACAGTGATGGCGCAGGCGCCGCAGGCGCGGATCAAGATCGATACCGACCGGCGCATTGGCGAGGTGCATCCCTGGCTGTTCGGCAACTTCGCCGAGCACTTGGGCCGCTGTATCTACGGCGGAATGTACGAAGAGGGTAGCCCGCTCTCCGACGCGCGGGGCTTCCGCAAGGACGTGATGGAGGGGACGAAACAGCTTGGTGTGAGCGTGCTGCGCTGGCCGGGCGGCAACTTCGTCTCGGGCTACCAGTGGAAGGATGGCATCGGGCCTAAGGATCAGCGTCCGGTCCGTCCGGACCATGCGTGGGGTGGCGTGGAATCCAACCGCTTTGGCACTGACGAGTTCTTGCAGTACTGCGAGACGGTGGGGCTGACGCCGTACATCTGCATCAATGCCGGGTTGGGCTCGATCAACGACGCGCGCGACTGGCTGGAATATACCAATGAAAAGCGCAAAACCTATTGGGCGGATCAGCGCCGCAAGAACGGTCGCGAGAAGCCCTGGGACGTGAAGATCTGGGGCCTGGGTAACGAAATCGACGGGCCGTGGCAGTTGGGCCACAAGAACGTGGAGGACTACACGAAGTTCGCGCTGGAGGCGGCCAAGTCGATGCGGCGCGTGGATGATTCCATCAAACTGATCGCCTCCGGATCGTCCAATTTCCGCCAGGGCGCCGATTGGATTCAGTGGAACCGGGTTGTGCTGGACAAACTGAAGGACGAGATCGATTACATCTCGCTGCATACCTACGTGGGGAATCGGGAGAACAACTTCGAAGCGTATCTGGCGCAGTCGCAGGATCTCGATCACCGCATCGAAGTGGTGGCCGGGCTGATCCAGGCGGCGCAGAGCGGGCAGAAGAAGCCGCGGCCCATCGCCATCGCCTACGACGAGTGGAACGTCTGGTACCGCGCGCACGGCGGATCAGAATACGAGATCGGCAAGACGGGTCTGGAAGAGCAGTACAACTTTGAGGACGCGCTGGCCATGGGAATGTTCTTCAACAGCTTCTTCCGCCACGCCGATGTGGTGAAGATGGCGAACCTGGCGCAACTCGTGAATGTGATCGCGCCGATGTTCACCAACAAGCAGGGTATGTTCCTGCAGCCGATCTTCTTCCCCATCGCCGAGTACGGCAAGCAGCGCGGCAACATCGCGCTGGACACCTTGGTGCAATCGCCGCAATATACGCCGAAAGACCGCCAGCCGCTGGGCTATCTGGACGTCTCCACCACCTGGAACGAGAAGGAGAAGGCGCTCTATGTGAATGTGTTGAACCGTAGTGAGAAATTGGACATCGCCACGCGCATCGAAAACGTGGAAGGCGCCGTGCAGCCGTCAGTGGGCGTGTGGGAGATGAACTACCCGGACATGAAGGCCGTCCACTTCTTCAACGACGACAAGAAAGTGACGCCGAAGATGACAACGGTGACGGCGAAGGTGGAGAAGAACGGGTTTACGTACACCTTCCCGAAGCACTCGCTGACGATCCTGAGGGTGGGCGTCCGGTAGGGAGGTAGCGGAGGATCAACGGCGCGGCGAGCGCCGCCGCGGCCACGCCGAGCACGCCTCCGAAGAGGAAGTAGAGGACAACGCGCTCGGCCTGGGATTCGAGCGGGTGGCCGTATTGATCGGAGTCAACTGAGGCTTGCGCGGTCTGCCAGAGCGGCATGGTCCAGGCGTTGGGGCGGTTGGCCCAGCCGATGGAGCCGCCCAGCAGAAAGCCCAGGAGCAGCAGGCCGGCGACGGTCAGGCTGCCCCTTCCTCCGCGACTGCGGCGACGCTCCACGAACAGGATAAAAAAGACAATGGGCAGCACAACCATGAGGAGAAGAGCCGCCAGGATGACAACTTGAAAGGCGAGTGCCGATAGGCTTTGTCCCATGGCCACATTGTACGTCTTGCGTGCTATTCCAGACGGCTGATACCACCTACCGGGATGATGCCTGTCTTGCCTCGCCAGAATTCGACGAGCTCAGGCGGAAGCTCCCGGAATCTCCGGGCCGCCGTCCATGCGATGGGCCGCCGGTTGAAGTACGGGTCGCCGTCGCTCTCGTAACGGTAGTCACCGCCCACCGTGCCCTCGTGGGCAACCTCGCTAAGTTCATCGACGTGCAGAACCTTGTCGCCAGGGGTGATGCGGTGGACAAACCAATAGATCTGACTGATGCGCAGCGGCAACTGGCTGGCTCGGAGGTCCGGATAGGCAGCGCCCACCACATTTCGGAACGCGCCCCGCGTGTCCGGCAGGCGCGAGAGATCGGTGAGGTCTCGAAACGAGAAGGCAATCTCCGAATCCAGTCGCTGGACCTCCGTGAAGCCGCCCTTGGCGCCGGCGCGAAAGATCCAGCGAATATCTGTATCGGGTGTGTTGATGATCACGCCTATTAGTTCTCGTACAGGCAAGTTTGGTTTCCGGCGCTATGCTGAACCCATGGCGGCACTCACAGGCAAGGTGGCGATTGTAACCGGCGCATCTCGTGGAATCGGGCGGGCGATCGCCCTGGAGTTGGCGCGCGAGGGCGCACGAGTGGCGGTGAACTATGCGCGCTCGGCGGAACTGGCGGAGGCGGTGGCGCAGGAAATCGGGGGGCTGGCAGTGCGGGCGGATATGGCCGACGCGGGGGAGATCGAGGCTCTGTTCGATACCGTGGAGCGCACCCTGGGCGGTGTGGACCTGCTGGTGAACAACGCCGGCATCGCCATCTTCGGGCCGGTTGCCGAGATGACGGAGGCCCAGTTCGATAGTACGTTCGCGATCAACGCCCGTGGCACGTTCCTCTGTTGCCGGGAAGCCGCGCGGCGGATGCGCGCCGGTGGCCGGATCGTCTCCATCTCAACCGGTGCAACCGTGGGCGGGACCGCCGGCGGAGCGGCGTACTGTGGCTCCAAGGCGGCCGTGGAGCAGTTCACCCGGGCGCTGGCGCGAGAGCTGGGCGGGCGTGGAATCACCGTCAATACGGTCTCCCCAGGGTTCACCGAAACCGATATGCTGGCGCAGTTTCCGCACTTGGTAGCCGCGGGGCCGGGTATGTCGGCGCTGGGGCGGTTGGGGCAGCCGGAGGATGTCGCCAAGGTGGTGGCGTGGCTGTGTACGGAGGATGCGGGCTGGATGACCGGACAGAATCTCCAGGCGGGTGGCGGCGCCAGCATGGTGTGACGCCGCCGCCCGTGCCAGGCTATTGCAGCTTGGAGAAGTCCGTGGCGTCCATGTAGACTGACTCGGCCTTGGTGACGATCTTGCCGGAAGCTTCCGAGGCCGTCCGGGCGGCGATCCACGCGGGGTCAGCGCGGAAGGCATCCCACGACTTCTTGGCTGCGTCGCGGTTTTTGTGGGCCAGGATGTAAATCAGCGTGTTCTCGTGTAGCGGGCCGTCGGCGGGCACCCAGTAGCCGACGTTGGTCATGCCGTGCTTCTCGAACAGCTTGGTGGTGTGGTCGCGGAAGCGCGCCAGCAGATTAGGCAGCCGGCCGGGCTCGCACGTATAGGTGCGGATTTCATAGACGTTCTTGCTGGCGGCCTGCACGGACGCGCCGTGGGCCATCCAGCCGGCGGCTGCGGCCAGCGCGGCGACGGCGAGGGTAAACAGTATTGTCTGTGGTTTCATGAGGGCTCCTGTTGCTAGCGGTCCCGGGCAAACGTGTTGCAGTCCTGGATCCGTCCTGAATTGTATCCCCGTTGAAACCACTCCATGCGTTGAGCCGACGAGCCGTGCGTGAACGATTCCGGCGAGACGTGCCCGGTGGCAGCCTTTTGGATGCGGTCATCCCCCACAGATGCCGCGGCTGCGAGGCCCTCCTGGACATCGTTCGCTTCCAGCAGATTGCGCTGCTGGGTGGTGTGGCCCCAGATGCCGGCGAAGCAATCGGCCTGCAGTTCCATGCGGACGGAGAGGGCCTTTTCGAGGCGCGGATTCTGACGCTGAGCGGCGCGCATCTTCTGCTCGATGCCGAGAAGGTTCTGCACATGATGGCCGATCTCGTGGGAAAGCACATAGGCCTGCGCGAAGTCGCCCGGAGCGCCAAAGCGCTCGCGCAGTTCGTCGTAAAAGCCGAGGTCGATGTAAACCTTCTGATCGCCGGGGCAGTAGAAGGGGCCGGTGGCGGACTCCGCCGCGCCGCAGGCGGAATCCACCGAGTCGCGGAAGAGCACGAGCTTGGCGCGGCGGTACTGGGCGCCCTGCTCCGCCAGGAGCTTGGTCCACGTGTCCTGGTTGTCGTTGAGGACGAACGTGACGAACTCCTTCAGCTTCTCCTCGCTCGCAGTCCTGGCCGGATCCGCGGGGCTGTCCACTACGCGCGATGACCCGCCGCCGCTGCTGCTCAGAAACGGGCTGATCAGGTCAGTCTTGAAAACGAGACTCAGTACGCCCAGGATGAGAAAGCCGCCGATCCCGAGCTTGAAGCCGCCACCGCCTCTGCCACCGCCGCCACCGGAATCACGGCGGTCCTCGACATCGTCACTTGATCCACCGGGTGTCCAACGCATGAAGCCTCCTCCAGCCAGTTCTCGGTCCATTATGCCTGACAGGGAGAAGGCTCTGCGCTGGAAACAGATCAGATCAGAACATGAACTTCATGCCGGCAGTCGCCCAGATGCGCGGTGTCCGGAATCCGTCCTCGAAGTAGCGCTGGTTCAGCAGGTTCTCCACCCTGGTAAAGAGCCGCACGGAACGGCGGTCGCCTACGGGAATGGTGTAGTTCACGGAGGCGTCGAGCTTACGGGGGCCGTCAAACTGGTAGGGGCGGCTGCCGCTGCCGACGAAGAACGAGCCCGAGACGTAATCGCTGGCGCCCAGAAAATCGGCCGTCAGCTGGAGCCGCTTGGTGATCTGCTGCGTGGCTACCAGCGTGAACATATGAGGGAACACGCGGATAGCGCGCAGCGAGCCGCCGATCAGAGAGCTCTTGCGTTCATCGGCGTTGGTGTAGGTGTAGGACGAGGTGAGGATCAGGCTGCGGTAGGGCCGCGCCTCCACGGCCAACTCCACGCCGCGGGCCAGACCCCCGCCCATGTTCACATAGCCGCCCCAGCGGCCGAACGGGTCGTTGTTGAGGCCGTCGTAGCCGATCACCTCCTGCAGCCGCGTGTAGAAATACGTGGAGCTGACGCGGTAGCGCGAGTTCGAGAAGTACTGGTCGACGCCGAAATCCACCGAGACCGTGCGCTCGGGTCGCAGGCGCGGGTCGCCCAACGGGCTGAAGGACCCAAAGTAGAACGACGAGCCGATGCGCTCATACAAGGTGGGCGAGCGGAAGCCATTGCCGGTGTGGGCGCGCAGCTTGGTGGACGACTTCGGCAGGAAGTACGAGAGCGTCGCGTCACCCGTCCAGGAGTTGGGCGCGCCGGCGAAGATCACGCCCACATAGTTGGGGGCGCCGCCTTCAAACCGGGGCGCGGAGAGATTGAAGTTCTGGAAGCGTCCGCTCAGCGCGAGCTGCAACCGGTCCGAAAAGAACTTCAGTTGATCCTGGAGGAAGACGGAATTACTGCGCTGCTTGGAGGTGGCGCGCGCGTTCACCCGCTCGACAGCCGAGGGATTCTCGTCGCGCGAGACGTTTTCGTAGGATTCGCGCTCCCACTCCCATCCGGCAGTGAGCAGATTCCAACGCGCCAGCGCGAGGTCGCCCCGCGCCTGCAACGTATCCAGACGGCCTGCAAAGATGCTGGATGAATGGAACATCGTCTGGTAGCCCTGGCCGGCGGGGCCATTGCGCGAGTCCCGATCCGAATTGACGCCCTGATAGCTGACTCGATAGCTGAAGCGCGGCGCCACCTGGTGGTTCCAGTTGATCATCGTGGAGACGAAGTTGCCGATGCGGCGGCTATCGGGATCGTAGAAGTTGGGCCCGAACGTCGCATTGCCCCACTGGAACGGCTGGCCCCGGTCGCCCAGCTGCATCTGATCCTGTGCCAGCGGCACCGCGATGATGGTGCCGGAGCCGGGCAGATTGGCGAGCGGCGCGGCCGAGGGGCTGGAGTTGACGCCCACCGTGCTGGTGGTGCCCAGCACGCGCCCGGAGAGCGACATGAGGGCGTTGGGCCGCCACAGCAGATAGCCTTGGCCGCTGGTGTTGCGCACGTTCTCCACGCCATCCACGCCGCCATTGACGTTCAGATTGGCCAGCCCGGCGCTGTACTGCAAACGATCATCCTTCACTCCGCCGGAGACGCGCGCCAGGCCGCGGAACAGGCCCAGGCCGCCGCCCTCGCCGCTCAGTTCGCCGCGCACGGGGCCGCCGCCCTGGTCGGTCACCATGTTGATGACCCCTGCCGTGGCATTCGTGCCGTAGATTGTGGATCCGAGGCCCCGCAGGATCTCGATCTTATCCGTGTTTACCAGCTGCATATCGCCCAGAAACGCCGTGGCGTCGCCCTGCACGCTGGCCACGTCCCGTAGCCTCATCCCATCAATGAGCAGTCCTGTATCGGCGGCGCGCAGGCCGCGCGCCTGGATGCGCGTAAACGACCCCGGCCCGCCCAGTTGCTGCACTCTCAACCCCGGCACCATGCGTACCGCTTCCGTCAGTGAAATCTCGTTGCGGCGCGAGAGCTCTTCGCGGTCCACCACGTCCATTGCCTTGCCGGATTCCATCGTGGATTGCGGCGTGGTGGAGGATGTCACCAGCACGCGCGAGGTCAATCCATGGATTTCCAATTTCAACTCCACGCTGGCACTCTGCCCCGCGACGAGAGTCACGGCCACCGGGCTCGCCTGATCCAGCCCGGCGGTGCGGGCCTCGACGAGAAACTCGCCGGCCGGCAGGCGGTCAAACTGGAAAGCGCCCTGCGAATCCGAAACCGTGCTGCGCTGCAGCGACGTGTCGCGATTGTAGAGCTTCACCGTCGCGTTGGGCACGGCGGCTGACGCCGGATCGAGCACACGGCCGGTGAGTGTAGGTACGCGGTTGTCCTGTGCATAGACACAAAGAGCCGCCAGAAAAGCAGATGTAAGAACGCGTTGCATGCGCCCCTCCCTCGAGAGCTTTTTGAATTACCGGAAAAGTTTCCGGTCCGACGGCAGGTCTTCGGACTCTCAGGCGGGTCTCGAATCGGATTCGAGCGTTTCTACTATCCGCGGCTTCCCAAGCCCTTTGGCTCAGTGCCTTGGTGCGGAGTTCGTTCCTGATTACCGCTGCGGGACAGTCCCGGATTCACACCGGGTTCCCTCTTGCGCGGCTAACGCGAACGCTAGCCGACCAGTCGTAATCAGATTATCCCGTCCTAATTGCCGCGTGTCAATGGTTCACCGGACCGGCATTGCTCCATCGTTCCGAGCACCGTCCGTTTCCGAGCCGCGACGGTCAGGGAGCGGTCCCGTACATTGGGGCCCGTTAATGCGGCAGCGTGAACGTCACTTCCAGACCCGGCTGCGCGTTGCGCGCCGAGAGCGAGCCGTGATGCAGACGAATCGCCCGCTGCGCGATCGCCAACCCCAGGCCCACGCCGCCGGAGTCGCGGGAGCGGTCTGCCTGCACACGGAAAAACGGGCGGAAGATCTCGGCCAGCATCGCCTCCGGAACGCCCGGGCCGAAATCGCGCACCCGGATCGTGATCCCGGCCTCCGCTGCCTCGGCCTGAAGCACAACCCTGCCGCCGCCCACCGTGTGGCGTACGGCGTTCTGCACGACGTTCTCGATGGCGCGGCGCAGCAGCACTGCCCGGCCCTGGCAGTGCAGTCCCTCCGGGATGGAGGCATCGAGATCAAAGGACGCCTGAATCTCCTTGAGCATGGCCGAGAGATCAATCGGGTCGGTGGGCCGCTGGGAGGGGTCCCCCTCAGCGCGCGTCATGTCCGTCAGTTCGCTAATCAGCTCCGAGAGGCGCGCGATATCCTGCTTCGCCGTATCGGTGCGGCCCATCTGGACAGCCAGAGACAAGCGCGTCAGCGGCGACCTCAGCTCGTGCGAGATGTCCTGCAACAGGCGGCGCTCGGCCGTGAGCAACGTCTCCAGCCGGTCCGCCATCGTGTCGAAATCGCGGGCCAGGTCGCCGAGTTCATCGTGCCGCCGGGACCGGGTCCGCATGCTCAACTCGCCGGCGCCGAAGCTTCGAACAGTTTCCCGCAACTCCCGCAGCGGCTTGGCCAGATGCCGCGCGAAGACCCAGGCCATCAAGGCGACGAGAATCGCGATCCAGGAGAAATAGGGCAGGAAGGAGAGCGGGTCCGGCCGCGGCGGAGCCGTGGAGATCATCGTAAAACGTCCGTCGGCTGAAGTGAACGCCTGTTGGGGCGAACGCGGCCGCGCCGCCGCCTTTTGCCGCGAGCGGTCCTCCCCGGTCAGAATGTCGCGGTTGTTGGCATCCAGCAGGTAGTGGCCGGGCGTCATGTAGCGATCCAGCTTGTCCAGGTAGGCGCGCAACTCCGCCTTGCCGCCCTGCTGATAGGCTTCCACCGCGGTGTCCAGCTCGAGCTGGTGCAAGCCCATGAACATCAGGCGCGGGTCCGCCGGCCTGGGTGTGAACCAGATATTGGTCACCATAAACGCAGCGAATGAAACCGCCAGCGTGGCGAAAAACCATATCGTGAGTTTGGCGAAGATGGATCTCACTGGGTATCCTGCGTGAAGATATAGCCGGCGCCGCGGATGGTTCGGATCAGCCCGCCCGCCTCTCCCAGCTTGCGCCGGATGTGGCTCAGGTGGACATCGATGGAACGGTCGAATGGCGAAGCCTCGCGCTGGTAGAGCCGCAGAGAAATGTCGTCACGAGAGACAACGCGCCCGGCCGCGCTCATCAACACGTCCAGAATGTCAAACTCCACGGCCGTCAGTTCCACGGTCTCTCCAGCGACATAGACGTTGCGCGTGGAAGGCTCCAGCCGCACGCCGCAGAACTCAATGGCCGGTGCTTTTTCGCGGGCCGTCACGCCGGTGGCGCGCCGCAACACGGCCTGGATCCGCGCCACCAGCTCATCGGGGTTGAACGGCTTCGGCAGGTAGTCGTCGGCGCCGGCGCGGAGGCCATGGATGCGGTCGTCGGGCTCGCCGCGCGCGGTCAGCATCAGCACGGGCGTATCATTCACGCGCCGGAGTTGCTCCAGCACGGCAAATCCATCCATGCCCGGCATCATGACATCCAGCAGGATCAGGTCATACCGTTTGGCACCGGCCATCCGCAGCCCCGTCACTCCGTCGTTGGCCGTCTCGGAGTCAAACCCCTGCTGGGCAAGATAGTCCCGCAGCAGCGCGGTCAGGTCCCGGTCGTCGTCGATGAGCAGTAGCGCCACACCCCGATTGTAGGACCGAGCGCGCCCCGTGTCCGGTGATTTACACTTCTTTACCCCCTGATACACTGAAGATTCCCCACTTGCGCAAGACTCTACGCATCCTCTCGGGCTTGGGCCTCGTCCTCCTTGGCATCATCGGGCTCATCATGCCCATCATGCCGGGCTGGGTGTTTCTGATTCCCGGGCTGGTGATCCTGGCGGATCACTTTCCGCCGGTCCGCCGTCTGTTGGACTGGGCCAAGGGTATTTATGAGAAGCAGAAGGAAAAAAACGCGGGATAGCGCAGCGGCATGATCAAGAACATCACCGTGCACGGGGCGCGGATGCACAACCTGAAGAACGTCAGCGTGGAGATCCCCCGCACTACGCTCACCGTGATCACCGGCCTCAGCGGCTCCGGCAAGTCTTCGCTCGCCTTCGATACGATCTACGCCGAGGGCCAGCGGCGCTACGTCGAGTCGCTCTCGACCTACGCGCGCCAGTTTCTCGATCAGATGGAGCGGCCCGAAGTGGACTCCATCGACGGCCTCAGCCCTGCCATCTCCATCGAACAGAAGACCACCAACCGCAGCCCGCGATCCACCGTCGGCACCATCACCGAGATCTACGACTATCTCCGCCTGCTGTGGTCGTCCATCGGCGTGCCCCACTGCCCCAACTGCGCCATCCCCATCTCCAAGCAGACCACCCAGCAGATTCTTGAACAGATCCTCGCCATCCGCCAGAACGAACGCATCATGATACTCGCGCCCGTCGCGCGGGGCCGCAAGGGCGAGTACAAGAAGGATTTGGAAAAGTACGCCCGCGCCGGATTCGTTCGTGCGCGCATCGACGGTGTGCTGCGCGGGCTCGAGGAAGAGATCCTCCTCGACAAGCGCAAGAACCACACCATTGAAGTGGTTGTCGATCGCCTGCTGGTCAAGCCCGGCTTGGAGAAACGCCTGGAAGCCTCCATCGAGACCGCCACCAAGCTGGCCGGCGGGCTGGTGACGGTGGCCGTGGTAGATGGCGAAGAGCGGCTCTACTCGCAGAAAATGGCCTGCCCGGACTGCGGCGAATCCGTGCCGGAAATCGAGCCGCGCTCGTTCTCCTTCAACAGTCCCTACGGGGCGTGTGACGCCTGCCACGGGCTCGGCAGCAGTTGGAGTTTCGATCCCGGTAAGGTGATCGTCGATGCGTCCAAGCCGCTATTCGATGGCGGGCTCGGGCCCGGCGGCACCTCCGCGCTCATGCAGCAGGCCGTCGGCGCGGCTGCCACCAAACTCAAGATCAATATCGCCAAGCCGTTCGAGAGCCTGCCCGCCAAAGCCCAGCAGGCGCTGCTCTTCGGCAGCGGCGACTTCCAGGGCATCATCAAGGTGCTGGAGCGCGCCTTTGAGGACTACAGCGAGGGCTATCGCGACTACCTGATGGAGTTTATGGCGGCCACCCAATGCGATGCCTGCAAGGGCATGCGGCTGAAGCCGTCGAGCCTGGCGGTGCGCGTCAAGGGCATCTCCATCGGCGCGTTCACGGCCATGCCCGTCGCTCGCGCGCTGCCCGCCGCACAGGCTTGGGAGCTGACACCCCGCGAAGAACAGATCGCCGCGCGCATCGTCGAAGAGATCCGCAACCGTCTGGAGTTTCTCACCCGCGTGGGGCTGGATTACCTCTCGCTGGATCGCTCCGCAGCCACACTCTCCGGCGGCGAGGCGCAGCGCATCCGGCTGGCCACCCAGATCGGCTCCAAGCTGCGCGGCGTGCTGTACGTGCTGGACGAGCCCTCCATCGGCTTGCATCCCCGTGACAACACGCGCCTGCTCGATACGCTCACCCACCTGCGCGATCTCGGCAACACCGTGCTGGTGGTGGAGCACGATCTCGAGACCATCGAGCGCGCCGACTACGTCATCGATCTCGGCCCCGGCGCCGGCCGCCTGGGCGGCGAGGTTGTCGCCGCGGGGACGCCCAAGCAGATCGCCGCCAAGAAGGACTCGCTCACCGGCCAGTACATGCGCGGCGCCCGCTGTGTCGAGACGCCGAAGTATCGCCGCCCCGGCAACGGCAACAAGCTCGTCGTCAAGGGTGGGCGCGAACACAATCTCAAAGACATCACGGTGGAGTTCCCGCTCGGCACGCTCACCGTTGTCACCGGCGTCAGCGGCAGCGGCAAGTCCACGCTGATCCACGATCTGCTTTACCGCACCCTCTCGCAGCATCTCTACAACAGCAAGACGCGGCCCGGTAACTTCGACGGTGTGGACGGGCTGGAGCTGATCGACAAAGTGATTGAGATCGACCAGGCGCCCATCGGGCGCTCACCCAGGTCCAATCCGGCCACATATACCGGTGTTTTCACGCCGATTCGCGACATTTTTGCCATGCTGCCGGAGTCTCGCGAACGCGGCTACAAACCGGGCCGCTTCAGCTTCAACGTCAAGGGCGGCCGCTGCGAGGCGTGCCAGGGCGACGGCATGAAGCGCATCGAGATGAACTTCCTGCCCGACGTCTTCGTGCCTTGCGATGTCTGCCGCGGCAAGCGCTACAACAGCGAGACCTTGCAGGTGAAGTACAACGGCGTCTCCATCGCGGCCCTCCTGGAAACCACCATCGAGGATTCCCTCGCGCTGCTCGGCAATATCCCGGCCATCAAGCAGAAGCTGCAGACCATTGTGGATGTGGGCCTCGGCTATCTGCATCTCGGCCAGAGCGCCACCACGCTTTCCGGTGGCGAGGCGCAGCGCATCAAGTTGGCGCGCGAGCTGAGCAAGCGGCAAACCGGCCGAACTTTCTATATCCTGGACGAGCCCACCACGGGGCTTCACTTTGAAGATGTGCGCCGCCTGATGGACGTGTTGAACCAGTTGGTGGACTTGGGCAACACCGTGCTCGTCATCGAGCATCACACCGACGTCATGAAGAGCGCCGATTGGATTATCGACCTCGGACCCGAGGGCGGCGAGAAGGGCGGCGAGGTCGTCGTCACAGGCACGCCCGAGCAGATTGTGAAAAACCGTCGTAGCCACACGGCCCACGCACTTGAAAAAGTGCTGAAAAACGGCAAAGCTGATTAGGAAGTCCCGCTTTGAGTAAGTACAAGCAAGAGCCACTGGAGTTTGACGGGCTCGCCACCGTCCCCATCGCTGAACGCGGCGGCAAGGTGCGTCTGGAGCACATGGGCGGCGTGCACGCCAAGGGCGAGAGCATGGCGTCGTGGCTCGACAAACTCCCCAAGCTCCTCGCTGCGGATTCGCTGCGCGGCGTGGTGGCGGCGATGCTGGCGGCCAAGCGGCATCAGCGCGCGATGCTGTGGGGCCTGGGCGGCCACGTCATCAAGTGCGGGCTCGCCCCGGTGCTCGTCGATCTGATGGAGCGCGGCTACGTCAGCGGCTTTGTGATGAATGGCGCTGCCTCCATCCACGACTTCGAGATCGGCATCGCCGGATGCACCAGTGAGGATGTGGAATCCGTCCTGCCCGACGGCCGCTTTGGCGCCGCCGAGGAAACCGGCCGCGAAATGAATGATGCCATCGCGCGGGCGCAGCGCCAGGGCATTGGCATCGGCGAGGCCCTCGGCGCCCGGCTCCATGAAATCGTCCCGCCGGAAAACGCCGGCGCCTGTCTCCTGCTCCAGGCGTGGCGCCGCAATATCCCTGTCACCGTGCACGTCGCCGTGGGCACCGATACGCCGCACACCCATCCCCAGGCCGACGGCGCGGCCATCGGCGCCGGCACCCATCACGACTTCCGCCTCTTCTGCTCCCTGCTCCGGGAGCTCAACGGCGGCGGCATCTATCTCAATGTCGGCAGCGCCGTGATCCTGCCCGAGGTCTTCCTCAAGGCCGTCTCGGTGGTTCGTAATCTCGGCTATCCGCTCGCCGATTTCGCCACCGCCAACTTCGATTTCTTCCAGCACTACCGCCCCCGCGTCAATGTCGTCGCGCGGCCCCACGCCCAGCGCGGCGGGCAGGGCTATGCCATCACCGGCCACCACGAGATCCTCATCCCGCTGCTAGCCGCTCTCCTCATCGAGTCCGAGCCATGACCGCGCCGCGCCCCGCCCCTCGCGAGCCCTTCTGGACCTGGGGCGACGCCGCTCTCTTCCTCAGCCTCTCCGTACCCAGCCTGCTGATGGCCATCGCCCTGTCACGCGGCATCTTTCTGCTCTTCCCCAAGCCGCCCGGCGATGGCGCCCGCCTGCTGATCCTGCAGTTCATGGCCTACGGCATCTGGTTTTGCACGCTGTGGCTGATGCTGAAATTCCGCTACGACGAGCCGTTCTGGGAATCCATGGCCTGGCGGATTCCGTGGGCCCACATGAGATGGACCGTGTGGCTGGGCCCCGCGCTGGTGTTGGCCGTCGTGGTTCTGGGCGAGGCGATGAACACGCCCATCATTGACAATCCCATCCAGCGGCTGCTCAAAGACAAATGGTCCGTCTTCATGGTCGGCTTCTTCGCCACCACGCTCGGTCCGCTGGCGGAAGAGCTCGTCTTCCGTGGCTTTTGCAGCCGCTTATGATGCGCACCTTCGGAGTGGTGGCGGGCATTGCCCTCGCCAGCCTGCCATTCTGCCTGGCGCACGGGCCGCAGTACTCGTGGAGCTGGCGGCACATTCTCCTGCTGTTCCTGGCGTCGGTGGTCTTCGGCACAGTGCGGTGGCGCACCAACTCCACGGCCGCCTCCACGCTGGTGCACGCCACCTACAACCTTACATTTTTCGTTGGTTTTCTCCTGCAAAGAAGGGAATTGCTGAACTAATGGTCGAGACTATTCAATGGACCGATGGCGGCGTCGTCATGATTGATCAGACGAAACTGCCGCGCGTGGAGGCGTTCGTCACGTGCAACACATATCTGGAGATGGCCGATGCCATCCAGACCATGGTGATCCGCGGCGCGCCGGCCATCGGCGTGGCGGCCGCAATGGGCGTGGCTCTGGGCGTGTTGAAAGCCTCGCCCTCGACGCTCGACGCCGAGTTCGAGACCATCTGCGCAACCCTCGCGGCCACTCGTCCCACCGCCGTCAACCTCTTCTGGGCCATCGACCGCATGAAGAAGCTCTACGCCACGCTGCGCGGCCAGAGCATCGAGACAATCCGCGAGGCCATGGTCACTGAGGCTCAGCTCATCTACCGCGAAGACATCGCCATCAACATGGCCATGGGCGCCCACGGCGCGCCTCTGGTGCCGGATGGCAAAACAGTGCTCACCCACTGCAACGCCGGCGCGCTTGCCACGGCCGGCTTCGGCACCGCGCTCGGCGTCATCCGTGCGGCAGTCAACTCCGGCAAGAAGATCGACGTCTTCGCCGATGAGACGAGACCATTTCTCCAGGGCGCGCGTCTCACCGTGTGGGAGCTACAGCAGGACAACATCCCAGTGACGCTGATTACTGACAACATGGCCGGCCACTTTCTGAAGAGCGGCCGCATCGGCTGCGTCGTAGTGGGAGCGGACCGCATCGCCGGCAACGGCGACGTGGCCAACAAGGTGGGCACCTATGGCGTGGCCGTGCTCGCCAAGGAGAATGGCGTCCCGTTCTATGTGGCCGCGCCTATCTCCACGCTGGACCTCACCCTGACCTCGGGCGACCAGATTCCGATTGAAGAGCGGCCGTCCACTGAGGTGACCGAGGTGTTCGGCGTGCCCGTCGCCCCGGAGCACACCGCCGTGCAGAATCCGGCGTTTGATGTGACCCCCAACCGCTACGTGGCCGGCATCATCACCGAAAAGGGCGTGGCCTACGCGCCGTATGAAATCAGCCTCCCGGCCCTCGCCGCCAAGGAATAGACCTATGAAAAAGACGATCCTTCTACTCACCCTCTCCGCGCTCGCCCTGTTGGCCGGACCGCCCACCGGAAAGCGCGTGGCCAGCTTTTCCCTGCCCGAAACCTCAGGCAAGTTCCACGACGTGCTGGACTACCGCGGCCGGATCCTGCTGATCGACATCATGAAGACCGATTGCCCCCACTGCCAGACTCTCACCAAGACGCTGGAGCGCGTCAAGGCAAAGTACGGCGACCGCGTGGCCATCCTCTCCATCATCAACCCGCCCGACAACGCCACCACCGTGGCGAACTATATCGCCAAGTACCGGGTCTCCACTCCGATCCTCTACGACATGACCCTCTCCACTCAGGCGCTGCTCAAACTGGGTCCGCAGAATTCGGGCCCGGTCAGCCTGCCCCACCTGCTGATCGTAGACGCCAACGGCATCGTCCAGAGCGATTGGCCCTACGCCGATACGCAGAGTGCCATCTTTGCCGGCGATGGCCTCTTTGCCATCATCGATAAAATGCTCGCCGCGAAGAAATAGCTAGGGCAGTTCGCTGATCCGCCACAGCCCCAACGCCTTGTCCGAGTAACCTCCGCCGGCCTCCGTGCAACCCTCCACCAGCACACGGGCCGGCGGTTTCCATTGGAACGGGGCGAGCTCGAAGTTCAGCATCCGCCAGTCGCCGTTGACGATATCGGTGTTCTCCTCACATTCGAGAAACGTCGTGGTCAGCAGCCACGTGGAGCCGCTGCGCTTCAGGTTGGCGATGGCCTTGTGAACGTTCTCCATGGACAGGTGCACCAGGCAATCACGGCAGAATACGACGTCCACTCTGGGCAGGTCGCCGGAGCAGAGATCCAGGTGGAGAAACTCGCGTCCTCCAAATTTCGCTCGATTGCGCTCCACCAGCGCCTCCACAATGTCACCGCCGATGTAGCGCGACACCGGCAACTCCGTCTCGCTCAGCCAGCGGAAATCACCGCACGGGATATCCAGCATGGAATCTGCGCCGACCTCGCGCAGCAGCACTGGCAGTTCCGCCCGTACCACGGCCGTGGCGTCCAACTCCGAGCCGAGGCCGGAGACGGATTCCTCCGCGCCCCACAAATTGCTCTCCTGGATTTCGCTGAACACCTGGTCCAGCGGCAGCGTGCTCAACTCACCGGCACGCTCCTGAAATCTCACCTTCGCGGTGACAGGGGGACGAACCTTCATAGCCCGGCTAATACCTCCAGATCGACATTCCCACCCGATAGAATAATCCCCACGCGCCCCATCCCCGCGGGCAGCTTGCCGGCCATCACGGCCGCCGCGCCCACAGCCCCGCTCGGCTCCACCAGGAGTTTCATACGCGACAGGATGAACTTCACGGCCTCTTTGATCTCGTCCTCACTCACCAGCAGAACCTCTTCCACCAGCTCCTGAATCACCGGAAAATTGTTCACCCCGGGCTTCGTGGTGCGCAGGCCGTCGGCGATGGTGGGTGGCGAGGCTATCTCCACGGGCTCGCCCTTCTTCAACGACAGCCAATAGTCATTCGCGAGCGCGGGCTCCACGCCGAATACCCGGATCGCGGGATTGAGAGCCTTGGCGGCAATGGCGGAGCCGGAGAGCAAGCCCCCGCCACCCAGCGGGACCAGCAACGCGTCCAGATGAGGCGTCTGCTCCATCAGCTCCAGCGCGCACGTCCCAGCCCCGGCCATGATCCATGGATGATCGAATGGCGGCACCAGGATAGCGCCTGTCTCAGCCGAAATCTGGCGGCCGATGGCCTCGCGTGAGCCCGTCAGGCGGTCATACGTGATGATCGTCGCGCCCTGCGCCCGTGTCGCGGCCAGCTTCGATTTTGGCGCGTCGTCGGGCATCACCAGCGTGGCCTTCATGCCCAATGCCCGAGCGGCGATGGCCACCGCCTGCGCGTGGTTGCCGGAAGAAAACGCCACCACGCCATTGGCGCGCTCCGCTTCACTCAGCGAGTACAGGAAGTTGGCTGCGCCGCGGATCTTGAACGCGCCGCCCTTCTGCAGGTTCTCGCACTTGAAGAAGACCTCCACGCCGGTGTGTGTGTCGAAACTCCGCGAGGTCCACACCAGCGTACGCTGAGCGATGGGCGTGATGCGCGACGCCGCCGCGCGGATTTCGTCGATGGTCACTCGCGTCATCAGTAGCCCAGCTCCTTGGTCGTCACGTTGCGCAGCGGCTGCCCGGCCGCATAGCGATTGAAGTTGTCCAGCACCAGATCCATCGCGTCGTCCAGCCACGTGGCGGTGTTGTCAGAACAGTGCGGGCTCAGCAGCACGTTGTCCATGCCCCAGAAGGGGTGCCCCGCCGGCAGCGGCTCCACGTCGAAGACATCCAGCACCGCGCCGCGGATCGTCCCGTCGTTGAGCGCGCGAATCAGCGCTTCCTCCACAACCACCGGGCCGCGGCCCAGGTTGATCAGCACCGCCGAGCGCTTCATCATCCGCAACTCCGTCTCGCCCACCATGCCGCGCGTTTGTGGGGTAAGCGGCGCGCCGATCACCAGGAAGTCGGATTGCGTGAGCACCTCTTCCAACTCCTCGCGCGTGTGCACCCGCCCCAGTCCGCAGACCTCCATGCCAAAAGCGACTGCCAGTGCGGCAGTGGCCCGGCCGATGGCACCGTGTCCCACCACGCCCAGCTTGGCCCCGCGCAGCTCCATCACGCTGAACTTCTCCCAGCGGCCCTCCGCCTGCTGGCGGCGCATGCGGTTCAGCTCCTTGGCAAACCACAGCATGCCGGAAATCGCGAACTCCGCCAGCGAGTGGGCGAACACGCCCCGCGAATTCGTCAGCGGCACGGGGCTCGCAATCAGCTCCGGGAATAGCACGGTATCCAGGCCCGCGGCCAGCGAATGCACCCACTTCACGTTGGGCGCCATCGGCCAGACCTCTTCCGCCAGCGCGCGCGGCACAGCACCCACGATCAGCACGTCGGCCTCCGCCGCCACGCCCGAAAAATCGGCAGCCCGGTCGCTGATCACCACGCGAGTCCCTGCCGGGAGCCGGTCCAAAACCTTCATGTGAGCGGCCGCCGGATCGTTCAAAACCAATACTGTGTGAGTTGCCATGAGGATGCGTCCTTACGCTCAGTATAGGTTCGCACGTTGCGGTAGGGCACACCGCTACGGGACACTGGAGCTGTGGAAGGCTATTGCACATGCGGCGCCAAGCTGGCGGACGACTCACTTTTCTGCCATCGCTGCGGGCGGGCGCTGCGCGACTACCTGCCTGTGGACGACGAGCCGGAGCCTGAGCCGGAAGCAGCGCCCGCGCCCGTTGTAGTGGAAATCGCCCCGCCTGCCGAGGCGTCTGTCAGTTTCCAAAGCCGCACCGCCGTGCGTTGCGGAGTCATCGCAGCCGCGCTGAGCTTCCTGCTCATGTTCCCTGCTGTCATGGTGGGCGGTAACGGTCTGCAACTCGTGGTCACCTTCCTGGGCGGGTTCTACGCCGTATTCCTCTACCGCCGGCGCACCGGGGTTGAAGTCTCCGTACTCAGCGGTGCCCGCGTCGGCTGGATCACCGGCATCTTTCTCTTCACGCTGTTCACAGTTTTGACGACGCTCGGCATGGCCATGCTCGCCACCAGCAGCGAGGTGATGCAGGCCTACGAGGCGCAGGTCAAGAGCATGGGCGCCTCCGGCGAGGCGGCCAAGCAGATGATCGAAGTCATGCGCAATCCCAGCGGTTTCGCCATGTTTCTGGTCGGCCTACTGCTGTATCTGTTCATGATCTCCACGCTGCTGTGTTCGCTCGGCGGCGCCCTGGGCGCACGGTTTCAAACTCACTCCAAACAATAAGCCCTCGTAAAACTCTTGACAGCGCAACCGTGCCGTCGTACGATACCATACGGTTATGCAACCGAACGGTTATCAACTGGACGCGACGTTCGCGGCACTCGCGGATCCGACGAGGCGCGCGATTCTGGCGCGCCTGGCGTCCGGTGAGGCGACAGTGACAGAGCTGGCCGCACCCTTCGCGATGAGCCAGCCGGCGATCTCTAAGCATCTGAGGGTGCTGGAGCGGGCAGGATTGATATCGCGAGGCCGGGACGCGCAACGCCGGCCGAGTCGCCTGGTAGCGCAGCCGCTTGCCGCGGCCAATGAATGGTTGGAGAACTACCGGCAGTTTTGGGAGGGTTCCTTCCATCGTCTTGACGAATTACTCGATGAGATGAAGTCCAAGGAGAGAAGATGAGGAACACCGGAACGCTTTCGGTCTCGACACCGACAGATCTCGAAATTGTGATGACGCGCGTATTCGATGCACCGCGCGCGCTTGTCTATGAAGCATTCAGTAAGCCAGAGCTCCTCCGGCAATGGTTCGGGCCGCGCGGCTGGTCTCTAGCCGTCTGCGAAGTGGATCTGCGAGTGGGCGGCGGCTTTCGCTTCGTATTGCGCGGCCCCGACGGGAAGGAGATGGGGATGCGAGGAACCTATCTCGAGCTCGCGCCGCCTGAGCGCTCAGTTCACCTTGAGTCCTTCGACGATTACCCGGGCGAGTCACAAGTCACCTCTTTGTTCGTGGAGACGAGCGGCCAGACGACGCTTACCGTAACGGTGCTCTACCCCTCGAAGCAAGTCCGCGATGCTGTCATCCATTCCGGCATGGAGCACGGCGCCGCGGAGAGCTACGACCGTCTGGCGGAGTTGCTGACGGCACGGGTATAGCGCATGGCCAAGGGCTCCCTGGAGGGTGAAGTTCAATTTGCGCTTGCCTGGCTGGAGGAACACAGCACCGGCAAGGATCGCGCGAACCTCGCGCGGTTCGGCATTAACGCCAAAAAGGCGTTCGGCGTGTCGATGGCGAATATACAAGTGCTGGGCAAGCGGTTGGGGCGGAACCACGAACTGGCCGCCGCGCTTTGGAATACCGGCTGGTACGAGGCGCGGATGCTCACATCGTTCGTGGACGAACCGGAGCGGGTGACGGCCGCGCAAATGGATCGCTGGTGCCGCGACTTCGATAATTGGGGCATCTGCGATACCCTCTGCTTCTGCCTCTTCGACCGGACACCCCACGCCTGGAGCAAGGTCTCCGAGTGGGGCCTTCAATCAGACGAGTTCGTGAAACGTGCCGGCTTTGCGCTGCTCGCCAGCCTCGCTGGCCACGATAAGACGGCCGGCGACGACCAGTTTCTGGCGAGTTTTCCATTGATCGAGAGCGCCGCAACGGACGAGCGGAACTTCGTCAAGAAGGGCGTGAGTTGGGCGCTACGGCGCATAGGTAGCCGGAACGCCGTGTTGAAGGCCGCTTCGATGGACATGGCGCGGCGCCTGGCGGACTCCGCGGACGCCGCCCCACGCTGGGTAGGTAAGGACGCGCTCAGAGATTTCACGCGCGAGAAGAGGGGGAAAGCATGAGTGAAACACAGAGTCCGAAGCAGACCGGCCGTAGCGTCGTGGCACTTTTGGCGAGCTTTGCGGCGGTGATCATTCTGTCTCTCGGCACCGATGTCCTGCTGCACGCCACGGGGATCTATCCGCCATGGGGTCAGCCGATGTCCGAGAGGCTCTTCACGCTGGCGACGGCGTATCGGGTCGCATATGGCGTGCTGGGCGGCTACATCGTCGCCCGTTTTGCGCCCAACCGGCCAATGGGCCACGCACTGCTCTCCGGGTTGATTGGTGTCGTCCTCAGCACCATCGGCGCCGTGGCGACCTGGGACAAAGGGCCGGAGTTCGGGCCAAAATGGTATCCGCTGGCGTTGATCGCCACGGCGTTGCCATGCGCCTGGGTTGGTGGTAAGCTCCACGAAATTCAAACACGAGGGCGACCGGTCCCAACACGGGGGATTTGATGGTACTGACAAAAGAAGAGTTGATATCTGCGCTGCAACACGAGGTCCGAATCCTGGTGCACCTGTCGGGCAAGGTGGATTTGGCCCAACTCGATTACAGGCCCACGCAAAAGCAGCGCAGTATGCTAGAACTCCTGCGCTACATGGCTATCATGGGGCCCACGCAGATCCCCATGATCCGCGAAGGCGCGTTCACCCGTGCCGGTATGAGCGCGGCCTGGACTCCGGCCGAGGCCAGAGCCAAGACGATGGACTTCCAGCAGACCACCGCCGCCATCCAGGCGCTCTCTGGCCAATACGCGGAGATCCTCCGCGATTGGACCGAGGACGAGCTCCGGGGCAAGATCGAACTGTTCGGCCGCCAGGCATCGCGCGGATCGCTGCTGGTGACCCTCATCCTCAACGCCCACGCGGCCTACCGCACGCAGCTCTTCTGCTATCTCAAGTCGTGCGGCAGGGATGAGCTCAACACCATGAACCTCTGGGGCGGCGTCGACGGAGGTGCATGAAATGCCGGACGCCCCAACGAAGTTCGAACGCTTCCGGCAACTTCACGAGCGCCCCGGCCTCTTTGTGATCCCCAATCCCTGGGACGCCGGCTCGGCCCGTATCCTCGCGGCTCTGGGCTATGAGGCGCTCGCCACTACCAGCGCCGGCTTCGCCTTCTCGCTGGGACGCCAGGACTCCCCCGCCTGCATCACGCGCGACGAGGCGCTGGCCAATGCGCGCGCCATCGTCGAGGCGGTGGATCTGCCTGTCTCCTGCGACCTCGCCAACGGCTACGGCCACACTCCCGATCAATGCGCCACCACCATCCGGCTGGCCGCGGCCACTGGGCTGGCGGGCGGTTCCATCGAGGACGCCACCGGCGACAGCGGCACGCCCATCTACGATTTTCAGCTCGCCGTCGAGCGCGTCGCCGCCGCCAGCGAGGCCGCCCGGGGGCTCCCCTTCCTGCTCACCGCCCGCGCCGAAAATTTCCTGTGGGGCCGGCCCGATCTCGACGACACCATCCGCCGCCTGCAAGCCTTCTCGGCAGCCGGCGCCGAGGTGCTCTTCGCGCCCGGCCTGCCCAGCCTGGAAGCCATCCGCCTCGTCTGCTCCTCCGTGGACAAACCCGTGAATGCCGTCATGGGGTTCCAGGGGAGTGTCTACTCGCTGGACGAGCTGCAGGCCGCGGGCGTCAAACGGGTCAGCGTCGGCGGTTCTTTTGCCCGCGCCGCGCTGGGCGCCCTGCTCCGGGCGGCCCGTGAAGTGAAAGAGCATGGAACGTTCGGCTACGCGGCGGATGCCGTCTCGCACGCCGAGGTCAGCGAGTTCATGTCGAGCGTTAAGCGCCCTCCTCTGTAATGCCGGGCGCGGCGCCGCCACTCCGGGATTGACGCGGATTCAGATGGGAACCGTCACTTGCCGTTGCGGTTGCGCACGATCTCGATGGCACGAGTCCAGTCCTCCGAGTCCTGTCCATGTTCGCCACCGCGATCGAGCCAGAGCAGGTAGGCCACCTCGGCGATTTCGGCGAAGTCCGGCTCCAACTCCGCAGGGACGTCGGCGGGATGGGTCGGAATGGAGGCAGGGATCGGCTTTGTCGATGGCATGATGCATCCTCAAGTGAGCTGTTTTGTGTCTCGGGGTTGCCCCCTCAATTAGATAGTAGGGGGACGTCATCATATCGACAATCAGGAAATATGGAAGCAAGGCATCGAAGAAACCGATGAATACTCGTGCGCCCTCTTCAGCCCGGAACGGGCGTGGCGAAGAGCTCGTGGCGGGCCTGTTCCGAGATCCGCATCACGGCCGGGTGCTTGATCCTGCGCTCCACGGAGATGGCATAGAAACTCTCCATCACGGAGGGCAGCAGCCCGATGCACCCAACAGAGTAGTGTTTCCGCACCTCCTTGTCGATCACGGATGGCGCGGCGAAGACGCCGGCGCCCGCCTCGCCAAAGGTCTTCATGAGCGCACTGTCCTTGAATTCGCCTACCACGCGCGGACGGATCTTGGCGGAGTCGAACCAGTGGTCCAGAGAACGCCGCAAGCCGGAGCCTTCCATCGGTAGCAGGAAGGGCGCCCCATCCAGGCAGCCAGGGAAGTTCTTGCGGAATCCACGCGCCAGAGAAGGCGCGGCAAAGAGGGCCACGGGGCAGGAGCCCAGCAAATGGCTGTACGCTTTGACGCGAACATTGGAGGCGAGCGGGGCGTCAGAGAGGACGACGTCTAGCTTGTGCTCTATCAGGTCCACCATCAGACGCGCGGATTCGTCCTCGTGGCAAACAAGCCGGACTGGCTCGGGCATCGCGAGCGCCGGTTGCAGCACCCGGTAGGCGATGAACTTGGGCAGAAGATCCGAAATCCCCACCACCAGCCGCATGGGCCGGCCGCGCGGGCGCCCCTTCAGCACGTCCTGCAATTCCCGGCCGAGTCCGAAGATCTCATCGGCGTAGCCGTAGACCACTCGCCCCACCTCAGTCAGCGCCAAACCCCTGCCCGCCTTCGTAAAGAGCTTCTCGCCGAGAGCGTCTTCCAACATCTTGATCTGGCCGCTGATGGTGGGTTGGGCTACCAGCAACTTGTCGCAGGCGCGCACGATGCTGCCCTCGCGGGCCACCGTCCAGAAGTACAACAGGTGATGGTAGTTCAGCCACTCCATGTCCACACTCTACCTTGCTCGGAGAAAGGAAAGGCCGCCCCTGGTTAGAGGGGCGGCCGGAAGGGAGAAGGAGAAAGTTGAATTAGCGGTCGAGTTTCTTCGCCGTCTGCTGCAACATCTGGGCTCGCTTGGCGATGCCGTCGGAGAAGGCCCGCAGTTTGGAGCGGTTCTGCTGTACATCGCTGGAATCCAGAAGCCTGCTCTTCGCGTCGCTGAAGATGAGCAGGAGTTCCGCCTTGGTCTTGACGAGTTCCCAGTGCTTCTTCTGTTCAACGGTCAGGCTGGGGTTGGTTGCCTCAAACGCCGTAAGGTCAGCCCGCAACGACTGAATGTCCTTGTTGAGATCAGTGGACTTGGTCTTCACCGCGTCGGCGTCCGGGGCCTTGGCCTTGAGGTGGCCGCTGATGGCTTCGGCGTCGCGCTGGATCTTGGCCGCGTCGCCAATGATGCTCTGATAGGTGTTGGTGTCGGCCATCGCCGCGGTAGCGGCGAAAGCGAGAACGGCCAGGGTGTTGAGAGTGGTTTTCATTCTAATCTCCTAAGTGGAAGTGTTGGCTGGTATACCCGTACAGATTCGGCCCGCCACACATTCGTTGCTGAGGAAGTTTGGAGTAAATACATCGGTAAAACCGATGAGTGGCGATGGCGTCAGGCGGGCCGGCTCCGGCTGCCGTCAATCCGCCGCACCACGGCCACGCCGATGAAAATCACCACCATCGCGACGGCCTCCCGCACGCCAAACGGCTCGCGGTAAAACACCCAGCCCAACAGTACGGCCACCACCGGGTTGACGTAGTTGTAGATTGAGACAATCGCCACGGGCAGCCGGTCCAGTGCGTAGATATAGCTGGAGTAGCCGACAATGGAGCCGAACACCACCAGATACAGAGCCGCGCCCAGGCTGCGCCCGCTCACCGGTTGTGGAACGCCGGACAGCAGCGCCAGCGGCAAAAACGCCAGGCCCGCCGCCAACTGCTGCACGCCGCCGGCCACAATCGGATGCGCCCGGTTCTCCTGCCGCCGCTGCAACAGCGAACCAAACGTCCAGAAGAAGCAGCCCACCTGTAAAACAAGGAAGCCCTGAATAACGGCGCTCCCTGCCGCGCCGCCGGCCAGCGCGCCGGGACCCACCAGCAGCGCGGCGCCCGCCAGCCCGATCGCCATACCAATCAGAGTCGGGCCGTGGAGCTTCTCCCTCGGCGGCATGATGGCATTCAGCCCCACCATCCAAAACGGAGAAATCGTGATGATCAACGCCGCCAGGCCGCTCGGGATCCACGTCTCCGCCATCACCAGGCAGCCGTTGCCCACGCCGAGGATCGCAATGCCGTTGAGCGTGTTGCGCACCAGCTCGCGGCCGCGTGGCAACTCCGCCCCCATCAGCCGCGCCGCCACCAGCAGGATGCCGCCCGAAAGTACGAACCGCGCCGCCACCAGAGTCATCGGCGCAATCGTCTCCAGGGCCATGCGGATGGTCAGGTAGGTTGTGCCCCAGAAGAAGCACACGGAAATCAGGGCAGCGTAGGCCCAGAACTGCGGATGGCTCCTCAAACTGATAGGCTACCATTCACCCTGTCCGACCCGATAAAATATGAGTTTGATCCTGACACTTACCATCAATCCGGCCATCGACCGGAACGTCACCGTCGACAGGCTGGTCTTTGAGGATCGCGCCTACATTCTCTCTACACGCGAGGCGGCCGGAGGGCGTGGCATCAACGCTTCCTGCGTCATCCAGAGCTTCGGCGCTGAGACGGTCGCCATCGCCATCTGTGGTGGCAAATCCGGCAAGCACCTGGAGGAGTTTCTAGGCAAGTGTGGTTTCCCTTTCGAGCTGGTGCGCGTGCGCCAGCAGATCCGCACCAACATCACCATCGCCGATAAACACGGCCTGGCCGTCAAGCTGAATGAGCACGGACCCAGCCTCACCGAATCCGAACTCGCCAAGGTGGTCAAGGCCGTCCGCCAGCGCCTCAAGGACGCCACCTGGCTCATGCTCTGCGGCAGTATTCCGCCCGGCGTGCCGGCCGATTTCTATGCCCGGCTCATCCACACCGCCACCAAACAGGGCGTCCAGACCCTCGTTGATACCGACGGCGATGCTCTGGAAGCCGCCCTCGACGCCAAGCCCACCGTGGTCACGCCCAACCAGCAGGAGGCCGAGCGCCTCCTCAGCCGCGCCCTGCTCACCCGCAATCACTTCCAGGAAGCGGCCGAGCGCATCCGCGGCATGGGCGCCCGCAACGTGGTGCTATCCCTGGGCGCCAGAGGGGCTCTAGGGGCGTTCGAAGACAAATCCGTCTGGGAGGCCACCCCGCCTCGCGTGGAGGCGCTGTGCCCCATTGGCGCCGGCGACGCCATGGCTGCCGCCTTCGTCTGGGCCATGGATCACGACCCCAGCCCCGTGGAAGCCCTGCGCTGGGGAGTGGCTGCCGGCACCGCCTCCGCCCGCTTGCCCGGCGTCAGCTTCGCGTCGCTGGAACAGACCAGCGAGGTGCTGGCCCGCGTCGAGGCGCGGCGCCTCAGCTGATCAGTGCGGCCAGCTTCGCCGATTTCGTGAGCTCCCGCGGCAGGTTGCCCTCCTGATTGCGCACGTTGCTGTCTCCGCCCGCCTCCAGTACCGCGCGCAGCATCCGCTCATTGCCCCGCGAGGCGGCCTGGTGCACCGCCGTCCATCCGCGTTCGTCGGGGACGTTCGGGCTGGCCTTCCGCTCCAGCAGCCAGAGAGCCGCTTCAAATTGCCCCCAGCGGATCAGATCATTCAGCAGCGGCTTGCTGTTGGCCACTGCGCGGTCCGCCACCGCGCCATGCGCCAGGGCCGCTTCGGCCAGCTCGTAAGCGCCGGCGCCCAGCGCCCAACTGAGCGCTGGAGCCGCATCCGCCCCGCGTTCCAGCAGCAGTTGGAAGACCTCCAAGTCCTTCGTCCCGGCAGCGAAATAGATGGCGTCCACCACGTTGGACCACGATTTCGTCTGCGCCCGCACATCCGCGCCGGCATCCAGCAGCATCCGCGCGATGGCCAGCTTCTCGGCGTCCGGCATCCGCGATCCGGCCGCGCATTGCAGCGCCGTCAGGCCTCCCTGATCGCGAGCCAGCGCGAACCCGGCATCGCTCCGGATCGCCTTCCCCACGGCCTTGCGCCTCCCCAGCGCCGACGCCGCAAATCCATCCACTCGCGCGCCGCCCTGAATCAACACCTCTACATAAGCCGGAGCTCCCACATGCGCCGCCACAATGATGGCCCGCGCCAGCGGCCAGGCGCCAGTTTGCTCCGGATCCGCGCCATGCGCCAGCATCCACGTCAGGCAAGCCAGGCCCTCCGGCGTGGGCGTGCCCGCCGCGGCGTGGGGATCTTCCTGCAACAGCGCATGAATGGGACGGTAGTTCCGCCACATGGCGTTCAGATCCGCGCCCGCCTCCGTCAGCAGTTCCAGCCCCGCCTGCCACGCCAGGCCGGCCGCACTCACCACAGCTCGCGCCTGCCGGGCGCCCGCCGGATCCTCGGCAATGGCCCGGCGCAGACCGTCCAGATCGCGGTCGCGGATGTGTTGGATCAGGTCGCTCATTGGCTTAGAAATGCGAAAGGGCCACCCCGCGGGATGGCCCTCTCTTGAACCGGACGTGAAACGAACTAGCCCTTCTTGACGGCAGGCTTGGCGGCCGGAGCCGCAGGCTTGCCAGCGGGTGCGGCCGGCCCCTTGCCCATCTTGTCGATCTCGTTGAAGTACACTGTGCGGCCTTCGTCCAGCGCCAGGTTGGACAGAATCACGGCGATGGAATCCTGCAGGCCTACCTCGAGATCCGCCAGCGGACGCCCGCCCGTGCGGCAATCTTTGAAGAAGCTGTCCAGCTCGATGTCAACCGGATTCTTCTCTTCTTCCGGAACCAGCACGCCCTTCTGATACAGCCACAAGCGCGCGAACTTCATCTCTTTTTCGAGGAAGCTCTCCTGGCCCGTCATCAGGTCCTTGCCCAGCAGAATCGGTAGCGGGCGGGATCCCGCCGCCGCGACCATCGTCGCACCGGCCTTCACCGGCTCCTTCTTCTTCTTGGCCTCTTCAATGGCGGATGGCGGCGTGGGTTCCCGGAACCACATGCCGATCGGCTTATTGTTGTCGTCGCCGATGGTGATGTGAATCGTGCCCTTGGTGCCGCAGATCATCTCACCCATCTCCGTACGCGCGCCGCCCACTCCGGACCAGTGGGAAGACATCGGAATGCCGGTCCATACCAGCCGCCGGCCCTTCGGGTACTTGTAGATCAGCTGGACATTGTCCAGAATGTCGCGACCGTCATTCATGAAGTCGCGCGAGCCCATGCCCATCACGGCTTCCGGCGTCATCCCCATCATGCGGTCCGCCACGTCGATCTGGTGCGAAGCCAGCTCCGCCACCAGTCCGCCCGAGTATTCGCGGAAGAGGCGCCAGTTGGCCATCCGCGGATTCGGAACGTCTTTCTTCATCTTCCAGCCGGGGTTGCGGTGCCACTGCGCCTGGACGTAGGTCACCTCGCCCAACAGGCCCTTCTCGATCATCTGCCGCGCCGCGCCGTACATCGCGCTATAGCGGCGCTGCAGGCCCACCTGCATCACCTGCTTCGGCTTGGAATGCACCAGCGCCCGCAGCGCGTGCACTTCCTCGGCCTTGAAAACCAGGCTCTTCTCGCAGAAGACATGCTTGCCCGCTTCCAGCGCGTCCCTCGTGATCGGGAAGTGCAGGAATAGCGGCGTCGTGACGAACACTGCCTCCACGTTCTTGTCGGAGAGCAGTTCGCGGTAGTCCTTGTACTGCTTCGGATTCGTTCCAATCGTCTCCGCGCCCTTCTTCAGAGCGTCGTCGCTGACGTCGCAGATGGCGACGCACTTGCCGGTGTCGATCCCCTTCAGGTGTTTCAGCAGGTACGCCCCGCGGCTGCCCGTGCCCACGATGCCGAAGTTGACGGCGTTGGTAGCGGCGCGTGCCTTGATAATAGCCGGCGCGCCCACAAACTGGGCGGCGGCGACACCTGCGAGCGTGACTGCGCCCGCGGCCTTGATGGCGTCGCGGCGGGTCAGGTCTTGATTGTCGGCCATGAGCATCAACCTCTGAAAGGAGTTATTGAAATCGGACTCAGAGAACGGATTCCGAGTCTATTCTATCTTGAAACGGCGCGCCGGGTATCGGCCCGGTTACCCCACCCCCGGTCACGACGCATACACTGGCGGCGCCACACCGCCGCGCCGTCCAGTCCGCCCCCGCCAATACCACCAGTCCGGCCAGGAAGCTCCACGTGAGAATCGTGGCCGAGTTCACG
Source organism: Bryobacterales bacterium (assembly GCA_016721425.1). GTDB lineage: Bacteria > Acidobacteriota > Terriglobia > Bryobacterales > Bryobacteraceae > Paludibaculum. The sequence goes on from JADKID010000011.1 coordinate 422,163, forward strand.
AACACGCTGTAGTACTCGCGCGACAACTTCGCATACACCCACGGCCATGTAAACATGTTGATCCACTTCAATACCTCCAGCGCCAGCCCGATGAGGATCACCCGCGGCACAATCCGCCGCTTCGGCACCGCCGTGTTGGGCAGGAAGCAGAAAACCAGAAACAAGCTCACCATCGTGAACGTGATGGCGCTGAGCTTCGAAATGAACGCGATCGCGAAAGGCACATACGAGGCGCGCGGGCTGGTCTCCACGTCACGGGCGAACTGGCGGATGTCCTGCTCGGAGAGCATCCCCCACAGCGATTGCGCATAGCCCGCCATCGCCGCTATCGCCAGCACCAGGCCCCCGCAGGCGAAGATCAGGCCCATGCTCACCACCTGGTTCTTCAGCAGGCTGCGGTTCACCTTCACACCCCAGGCCCGGTTCAGAGCCACCTCCAACGGTAAAAAAATGCCGTTTGCCGTGAACAGCAGCAGCGGCAGCGAGTACCACGCCAACTGGCGCGAGTACGATGCGATCACCCGCAGGTTGTAGGTCAGAAACGCCCCGGTCTCGCCCGGAAAGATGTCCCGGATCCCGCCATAGAGAGCCAGCTCCGCCGCGCTCCAGCCTAGCCCGTAGCGCAGTATCCAAAGCATCACCGACATGAACGGCAGAAACGCCAGCAGCACGTTGCCCGCGATCGAAAATGCGTAAACGTGCACCTCCGTCTCCAGCAGATACCTGCTCAAGTGGCGCCAGTCGCTCTTCAACTCCAGCGCCGATTCGGTGACTTCCTCAACCAGCTTGTCCACTCACTCGCTCCCCTTCGATCATAACCATCCCAACCGTGCCAATATCGGAGATATGCCCGATACCGCGCCCCTCCAACCCATCCTCCACTCTGTGAGCTATGCCGGCGTCTGGCCCGGCCAGGCGAAGTTGGAGCTCAACGCCTTTCTGGATAAGGCCGCCGCCCTCGGCTTCTCTGGCGTCATGCTCATGGCCAAGCGGCCGCATCTCTCCGTGCTCGATTACGGCCGCGACGCCTGCCTGCGCCTGCGGGAAGAGATGGAGGCGCGCGGCCTCCAGTGTGCCGTCCTGGCCGGCTACAACAACTTCTCCGGCGATGCCGATCATCCCGACATCCCGCAGCGTGAAATCCAGCTCTCCCACATCGAGGCGCTGTGCCGCCGCGCGTCCGATCTCGGCGCGCCCGTGGTGCGCATCTTCACCGCCTACGATCATCCACGCTTCCCTGCCCACACCCTCGTGGAGATTCTGCGCGAGGCGGCCGAGCGCGCTGCCGCCTTTGGGGTGATTCTAGGCGTACAGAACCATCACGACTCCGCGGCGCACTTTTTGTCGCTTTTTGACCTCCTAACTGACGTAAACCACCCCAATTGCCGCGCCTGCTTCGACGCCTGGACGCCGGCCCTGCAAGGCGACGATCTGGCCGCCGCCGCGCGCAAAATGGCGCCCCTCACCGTACATACCACAGTGGCCGATTACCAGTTTCGCCCGCGTTTTCGCTACAACCCCGCCGTGGTGAACTACGAGCCGCTCACCCCGGCCACCCAGGCCGTACCCATGGGCGAGGGAATTATCGATTATCGAGAATTCCTGAAGGCCCTGGTGCAGGGCGGCTACCGCGGCGCCGTCGCCTACGAGATGTGCAGCCCGCTGCAGGGCGGCGGAGGCGAGGACAACCTGGACCGCTGCGCGCGCCAGTTTACAGCCTGGATGGCGGCTACTCAGACTCTCTGAGAATCCGCGCAACGGCCTTGCCCAGTTCGTCAAATCGCTGTTGCGTATAGATCATGTCGATCTGCCCATCCCTGTGGAAGTCCACAAGCTTTTGTAGATCGCTGGTCCTGCGATGCCATCCTCGCCCGTCCGTCACCAGAAAGAAGAAGCTCTGAGAACTCTTGGCCTCAATGATCTTCCGGACATCGCCCAGCACGTCCGTCAGCTTGCTCCCGGTGGCTTCAAATCCCTTGCACTCGATCACGATTGTTGGATTCACCTTGGAAGGAATCGCAAAATCGCACTTCGCCTGACGCCCCTGAAAGCCGGTATAGCTCACGCCCGTGTCGAAACGGGCGTCCACGGAGCTCAGGATCGAGGCCACCTGCTTTTCCAAGAAACTACCGCGGGTGATGCCGGCGATCGCCCGGCCGCGTCCCTGCTTGTAGCGGTCTTCCAGCACGTCCGCAGCCGACCATTGCCGGTGGACCAGAGACGCCGCGGCCACCGGCAAGCCCATTTGGACCAGAATCGCGGCAAGTCCAGCGGCGTCCTTCCGCGTCATGGCGTCCAACTGATTCCATGTCACACGCCGTTTGTCCTCGCCGTTCAGGATTTCACTGGCCTGGGTTGCGAATGCATCCTGGCTGATGCCCAATACCAGCCTGGCGAAGTCCAGGAAGCAAGGTTGCTGGGTGATCAGAAGCTCTACTGACGCAGAACTTAGTTCCTCAGTCGCCGCCGATTGCAGTGCGCCAACGCAGCGAGGAAGGGCCTCAATTACCTTTGCGCCCTGTTCATCCAACGCCTGCGATGGCAGTTCCCGGATTTCCGACAGAATCTGCGAGAGATCGACCTTCGAGAACTTCACTCAGACCCCACGATCAGAAACTCACGAACACTCGCTCGCTCCTCCGAAACCCGGTCATGCGTGCCGAAGTGATACCGGTGCTCCTTCTCATGCACTACCACAACCGGCTTCACTTCCCGCATCAACTCCACCAGGACCGGAAGGCTCGGATAGCCATTGGAGGAATACGAAAGCACCAGCGTGCTGCGATGGAAATGCTGAAAAAGTCGCCTGAATGCGTCAACTGCGGTCCGCCGGTAAGAGAACGGCGTAAATCGCTTGGGGATCTTGTGTGACATCGTCTCTGTCAGGATCTCCGTGCCGGATGCGCGCCAATAGGACGCCAGGCCCTCCAAGAAATGGTAGCGCTTGATATAGCAGTTGTCGTCGGCGCGAGGAACGTAGGGCGGGTCCATGTAGACGAGGTCGAACGCTCCGGGAGGAATGTCGTAGACGTCGCCCTGTCTGGCCGAATTGGCGTGGCCATTGTCGAAGACTACCTGGTTGAACGCCGCAGCCGACTCCAGAAAGTGCTCTCGCAGGCTCAGCCGCAGATCCCGTCGCCCGTCATCGTAGCGGAGCGGATCTCCCGTCACCGTGAATACGCCACGCGGCTGCTTCTTGACGCAGGCGCGAAAGATGGAACTGAGTGCCATCGCCCTCTTCTCATCGGACTCCAACTGCGGCAGGTTCGCCCAGAAGTTATCCAGGAAGCGGAGAGACTCCACGTCGTAAAAGACGCCGGTAAAGGTGCGTTCGATGAACTGTTTCCGCCGCCGGTTGGTTCGCAGAAGGAGACTGCAATCCTCTTCCGTGAGCAACTGATGGCTGTTGCCAATCACAGCGGCGCCAATCACAGACGAGAAGTGCAGAAAATCGTTGGCGCAGACCTGCTTCCCCATGTGCTTCAGCAAATATGCGACGCAACCGCTGCCAGAAAAGGCGTCCAGCGCCGTGCTGAAAGTCAGCTCGGCGAGCACACTGTGGACCCATGGCAACAGCCGGTGTTTACTGCCCATGTAGCGCAGTTGAGGGTACTCTGCCACACCTGCCGGAAGCGGCGGAATGACGATGGGCGGCAGGGGAATGGGAACGACGGCAGCCATGTCTTCAAACGCGAGCAGGAACTGTTGCGGAGTCGCTTGCATCTCATGCTAACAGATCGGCAAGAAACTCCAGGCGAGGAAAGATTCTAGCTCGTCCCCAGCAGCCCGTTTACCTGCATTAGCAGCGCCGCCACGGTGAACGGCTTCGCCAAAAAGCGCGTGCCCGGCAGCAGTTCCTCCTGGCCGATCTGGCGATCCAGTTCTTCGTCGCCGGTACTGCCCGAGATGTACAACACCTTGATGCCCGGATGCTCGGCCAGGATGGCACCGGCCATCGCCCGCCCCTGCAAGCCAGGCATCCGGATGTCGGTGATCAGCAGGTCCGGGCGCTGCGCCTCCACCCGGCAGGCCGCCAGCGCCTGGGCCAAACTGCTGGCTTCGGTGACGGCGAAGCCCTCCCGCTCCAGGGATTTCAGGATCAGTGCGCGGATGCCCGATTCGTCCTCCAGCAGGAGTACCCGCGCCTTCGGCTTGGGCGGAGGCAACTCCGCGCCCTGCGGGCAACGGATCACCAAACTCCGATTGCTCCGCAACTCGATCGCGCACCCCAACTGCGCCAGCGGGCGGATCACTCCGGCCAGGCCCAGCGGCGGGTCCATGCCCTCCTTGGCGCCGGTGAAGGGCTCGAAAATGCGCTCGGCCGCCTCCGGCGTCAACTCGGCATTCTCCAGTGACAGCGCCACTTCGATGAAGCCCGTGGAGGCTGCCTGCGCCGAGAGGATCAACCTGCCTTCCGCGGCAGCCGGCGCCATGTAACGGTGTGCCGCCCGCACTGTCTGCTCCAGCACAGCCGGCGAAGCGTGCAGCACCAGCGTCTGGGAGGAGTCTACATTCGCCGCGATCCCCAGCTGCGCCGCCTGCGCCCGCGTCCAGGCCACTCCGTCGAAATCCTCGGCCGTCACCACCGCCGGCCGTGTCAGGCTGTTCAGGTTTTGTGTGATGGAGGCCAGCCGCTCTGACGCTTTCACGATCTCCGCAATATCGGCGCGCCGCGCGTCGTCCCATGCCAGGCTCGACGCCAGTTCCTCGGCATAGCCGCCTATGATCATCAAGAGATTGTTCGCCACGTGCGCCACACGCCCGCTCAGCCGTTCCACGGCGCCGCGCTTGTGCCGTTCGATGACATCCGGCGGGATCTCTGCCACAGGCGGCGCTTCCTTCGCCTCCTGGAATGTCAACAACAGTTCGGCGCCCTCCGACACCTGCCAGCCGGGAGCCTTCTGAATGGAGATCCGCAGCCGCACGCCGCCTTCCGCCGCGCCAATGCAAACCAGGCAGGCGGGTTGCGAGATGCCAGTGTCCCGCACCTCTTCCAGGGCAGCTTCCAGCGCCGGGTCGGGGATCAGGTCAGGCAGCCTGACACCTGCCAGATCGGCCTGTTGCAGTCCCAGCAGACGCCGGAACTCGCGGTTAAACGCAGTCAGCCCCCACATCTCGTCCACTGCCGCCACGGCAACGGGCAGCACGGCAAAGAGGTCCTGATAGTAGCGCCGCTCCGTCTCCACCAGCGAGAGCAGGCGCGCCACATCCGATGATCTCCACTGGTCTTGCTCAACGCGCTTCATAGGAAGCTGGGTCCTTTGGCCGATTCGTACTTCTCCAGTGTCGGGGCCGTACCCGGAGCAAACAAGTACCAGATGGGCCTATTCCGAGGCGAGGTCGGCCCAGTACTATTTGTGGGCCTCGTGTTATAAATGCGACAGAGGCTCTGAATGTCTGATCTCTTCGATTTGAGTGGAAAAGTAGCCGCCGTAGTCGGCGGCGGTGGCGTACTCGCCGGTGAAATGGCCCTCGGCCTGGCCCGCAACGGCGCCGATGTGGCGATTCTCGATTTCAATGCCGAGGCCGCCAACGCGCGGGCGCAGCAGATCCGCGATCTGGGCCGCCGCGCCATCGGCATCGCCGTCGATGCCACGAAAAAGGCTGACCTGCAACGCGCTCTGGATACCATGCTCTCCGAGTTCGGCGGCGCGCACATCCTCGTCAATGCCGCCGGCATCAACTCCGGGACCCCGTTTTTCGAGATCAGCGAAGAAGAGTGGCACCGCATCATCGACGTCGATCTGAAAAGCGTGTTTCTCGCCTGCCAGGTATTTGGCGCGCATATGGTGCAGCCGGGCAATGGCGGATCCGTCATCAATATCTCATCGGCCTCTTCCGGCCCGCCGCTCTCGAAAGTGTTCACCTATTCCGTTGCCAAGGGCGGCGTGAACCAGATCACGCAGTTTCTGGCTCGCGAGTGGGCCACCCAGGGCGTGCGCGTCAACGCCATCCTGCCCGGATTCTTCCCGGCTGAGCAGAATCGCAAGCTGCTCACCGAGGAGCGCGTCGCCAACATCATGCGCCACACGCCCATGGCCCGCTACGGCGAGGCGTCCGAACTCGTCGGCGCCACCGTGTATCTCTCGTCCGACAAAGCATCCGGCTTTGTCACCGGGTCCATCCTGCGCGTCGATGGCGGCTACCTGGCAATGACCATCTAGGAAAGCACGCAAAATTTGCGCAGCGTCAAGTTCCACACCACTTTGGCGGGTGGTGTGGAATAAGCCGCAACGGAACCGCGCAGATATTGCACTTTCAGCTCGATACAGGATAAAAAAGCCTGTTTAACGGATGGCGTCCCGTTTGCTTGGGCATTAGCCGTGGCGCAGTGTGCGCGCCCACGGAGTCATACCCAATGGAAACCTACGGCTGGCTACTGGACCAGAAGAAATGCGTGGAATGCAGAGCGTGTGAGTCCGCCTGCAAACAGTGGAATCATGTCGAGATTGGCGTAGGCGTCCGCTATCGCCAAGTTCGCGTCTATGAGATGGGCGTGTTCCCCAAGGTGAGTATGCAGGCGCTTTCGGGCTCCTGCCACCACTGTGAGGACCCCTATTGCATGAAAGTGTGCCCGGTGAAGGCGATTTCGCGCCGCGCCGAAGATGGCACTGTGCAGATTGACCAGAGCAAGTGCGTCGGCTGCCAGCAGTGCTACGCCTTCTGCCCCTATTCCGCGCCGCAGTTCAATCAGCGCACACGCAAGATGGAGAAGTGCACCATGTGCGTGGATCGCATTGACGCCGGTTTGCAGCCGGCCTGCGCCACGCTGTGTCCCACCGGCGCATTGCAGTGGGGCAAGTGGAGCGAAATCTCGGAGATCGGCTCCGCCACCACCGGCAACTTCGCCAATCCCAAACAGACGACGCCCCACATTCGTTTCATCAACGATCCGTATCCGGGCAAGTAGAAGGAGGCAGATACCATGGCACTCACCCGACGAAATCTCTTGAAATCCACCGGCGCCGCGGGCGCCGCCCTACTGACTGCGCCCGGCGCACTGAAAGGCTTCGACCAGTTCTTCCGCCCCGCCTCCGCGCTATCGGCAACCGCCACCAAGGTGACCACTTGCTGCGGCGTCTGCTCTCCCGCCTGCGGTTTGCAGGCGACGGTGCAAGATGGCGTTGTCCAATTCATTGAAGGCCTGCCCGGCGATGCCCACGGCGAAGGCCACCTCTGCGGCAAAGGCGCCGCCGGCGCGGGTTTCCTCTACGACCCCGACCGCCTGAAGTACCCCATGAAGCGCACGAATCCAGAGAAGGGCTTCGATGTTGATCCGGGCTGGATGCGCATCAGTTGGGCGGAGGCGCTGGACACCATCGCCGGCAAGATGAAGGGCTACGTCGATGCCTATGGCGCGGAGTCGCTGCTGTTCATCACCCTGCCCTCGCCCGATCTCTGGGCCCGCTTCATGAACGCAATGGGCGTTGTGAATCGCGTCGATCACATCGATGTCTGTTTCCAAACCGACCGCGTGATTCAGAAGTACACCACCGGCGGCAAAACCTGGTGCAACGACTTCGAGAACTCCAAATACATCCTGCTGTTTGGCTGGGATCTGGTCACCAAGGCCAAGATCGTCTATGCCAACGGCGTGGTGAAGGCGCGCGCCAACGGGGCAAAGGTTGTCCACTTCTCGCCCACGTATACGGCCACGTCCCGCGTGTCGAGCGAGTGGCAGAATATCAAGCCTGGCACTGATCTGGCAGTCGCGCTGGCGATGATCAACGTGATCGTCAGCGAGAACCTCTACAACAAGGAATTCGTCGACGCCTACACCAACTTCGGCCAGTACGAAGCGCAGATCCGCTCGCACTTCTCCGAATACACACCCGCCTGGGCAGAATCCGAAAGCGGCGTTCCGGCAGCGGACATCGCCCGCATTGCCCGCGAGTTTGCGCAGTCTGGCGGCGGCATCGTGCCGGCCCACAAGAAGACGCTCTGCGCCAACTACATGAACGCTTCGCAGTTGGTCCATGCCATCTCCATCCTCAACATTCTGGCGGGCACCGTGGATCGCCCCGGCGGCCGCTACTTTGCCCGCGCCACGGCAATCGCTGGCGTCGACGCCGTCTATCCGCCCCCGGCCTATCCCGCCAAAAAGGGTGTCCGCGTGGATGGCCGCGACAAACTGCCCTTTGTGCAGGAAACCGATACGGGTCTGTTCTCCACACTGGCAGACGGCATGGTCAACAAGCATCCGGGCCAGATCAAGATGGCATTCTGGAACGCCTACACCATCCTTGGGTTCCCGAATCCGCAGAAGATGGAACAGGCCATGAAGTCCGTCGAATTCGTTGTGGCGATGGATTTCATTCCCACCGACACGGTATCCATGGCCGATATCGTGCTGCCCTCCGCCATGTATCTGGAAACCAACGACATCGTCGCTCGCGACTACCAGGCGAAGTACGCGCAAACCGTCGCGCGCGCCGCCGTGGCCGCGCCGATCTTTGAAACCAAGACCGCCGGCTATGTCGCCATCGAGCTCGGCAAGCGGCTCTGTCCGGACTACTTCAAGCTCGCCGACGGCAGTTGGATCAACCCCAATACGCTGCTCGACGAAAAGGTGAAGCGCGCCGGCCTGGGCGAGAACTTCAACGAGTTCAAGGCCAAGGGCATCGTGGAGAAGCCAGCGCCCTTTGTGCCCCGCACCACCTTTGCTACCGGCGACCCGAACAGCAAGTGCCAGATCTACGTGCCTCAGTTCGCGGCCAAAAACGCCGAGGCGCTGCCGAAGTGGCATCCGAAGCGCGATCTGCCCAATCCGGATTTCCCGCTTTACTACATCACGTTCATCCCTGGCATCCACAAGCGGAACACCACGGAGAACAACCGCATCCTCAATGAAATCATGCCCACCAACGCGGCCATTCTGAATCCCGCGCTGGCCAGGACCATGAACATCAAAGAGGGCCAAGCGGTGGTGATCCGCTCCCGCGTGGGGCAGATCGAATTGCCCGCGCATCTCTCGGAGATCATCCGTCCCGACGCAGTGATGGTCGCTCACGGCTTCGGCCACCGCTCGCGCTACCTGGGCGCGGCCGGCGGAAAAGGCGCGCGCGACGGAGACATTATCCCGGACGCGTCCATCGACGACTTCGTGGCGGCGGGCAACTACGCCGGCGCGTCGTGCATCATGGATGCGGTATGCAATATTTCACCGGTCGTCTAGCTTCATGAACAGTGATCCCCTGGAATTGGGCCGGCTCTATGCGGCGCTGGCCCAAGCCCTCCTGCAAGCGCCGGCGGATGACCAAGCCGCCGGGCGCGAGTACTATCGTCTGTTCCTCAGCCCCGAGGGCGCGCCGTGCCCGCCGTGGCAGTCCATCTACATGGCTGCCGAAGGTGAGCAGCCGCGCCTGATGGGCCCCGCGCATCACTCCGCGCTGCAATGGTACCGGCGTTACGGCTTCGAGCCCGCGCTGGACAACGAGCCGGCCGATCATCTCGGCCTGCTGCTGTTGTTCTATGCCCACCTGTTGGCTGTGGATGCGCCCGAACCGGAGCTGGCCGCCTATGAAGCGCAGCATCTGGCCTGGGTCCCGCGCTTCCTCGCCAAGTTGGAGCAACACGCCGTACACCCGCGCTTCCGGGCCCTGGCGGCGGAACTTTCGGAAAATCTCTGACTACGGCGTCGGCGTGTCCTTCTTTTCCGCCTTCTTCGGCACAACCGGATTCACAAAGTCCGGCTTCGGATCGCCCCAAATGTAGTGGTTGAACCACAGCAGGTTGTGCTCCAGCACGGCGCGCCGCGCCTTCGGCTTCGTCACGCCGTGCCCAAAGCCCTTGTAGACCACCATCTCCACCGGCACTCCGCGGTCTTCCAACCCCTGCCGCAACTCGTAGCCATTGGCGATGGGCACCCGCCGGTCGTTTTCGCCATGCTGGATCAGCGTCGGCGTTTTCGCCTGCCTGATATTGGTCATCGGCGAGGTCTTGCGGTAGATCTCCGGATCCATCGCCGGATCGGCGCCCAGGTACTGAATAGTGAACGGCGTGATGTCGGTGTTGTAGTAGTAGGTCGCCCAGTTCGAGATTCCAGCGCCCACTGAAACCGCCGCGAACTTCGTCGAAGCCGTGGTCAAAAACGCCGAGATGTAGCCGCCCTGGCTCCAGCCCATCACGCCCACCCGTTTTGGATCCACCCAGCCCTTCGCAATCAGGTGATCCACGCCGCTCTCCACGTCCCACGCGTCGCCCACGCCCAGATTGCGCACGTTCAACTGCCGGAACTTCTCGCCGTAGCCCGCGCTGCCTCGATAGTTCACGCGCAGGGCCAGCGCGCCCCGCGCCGTCCAGATGTCGATGGGATACGAGCCGGAGTACACCTTCGAAGGTGTATCGGTTCCGGTGGGCCCGCCGTGGATCACGCACAGCAGCGGGTACTTCTTCGCCGGATCGAAATCAGCGGGCTTGGTCAGCACGCCTTCAATCACGGTGCCGTCCTTGCTCTTCCACGAGATGACTTCGCTCACCGGCAGAGTCCACTCGCGCACTTGGGCCGTTGTGTCCGTAAGCTTTCTTGGCGCCCACGCTGCCAAGTCCGTGACGTATACCTCCGAGAGTTGCTGCCCGTCGTCAATCACCATCGCCGCGCGCTTGCCGTCCGGTGTGAGCGATAGGCCGAATCCGGTTGGCGACTTCGAGACGCGGGTGATCTTGCCGCTTGCCGGATCGGCAAGGAATGCGTGCCGCTCCGTCTTCTGCGCCGCCACGAAGTAGATTCCGGCCGGCGTCCATGCCGCCAACCCCGGCTCCTCGTCAAACGAATCCGTGATGGAGCGGATCGCGCCGCCGTCCGCCGAAACCACCGCCAGCCGGCTGTTGGCGTGGAAGTACTTCGGGTTGCCCATCGCCGATTCGAATACGATCCATTTGCCATCCGGCGACCATTCCGGTCCGCTGTCCGGCCCCGGTTGTGCGACGATCTTCTTCACCGTCAGGCCATCCAGCGTCAGCACGTAGATGTCCCCCGTCCCGCCCTGGACCAGGTCCGGATTGACCGTCGCACTAAAGGCAATCCGCTTTCCGTCCGGCGCCCAATCAAAGCCGCCCACGGTGTACTCCATTCCCTTCGTGACCTGCTTGCCCGTGACCGGCGCCTGGAACGCCTCGGCGGCGTCGAAAGTCCAGAGATGCGTGTACGCATAGTCCCGCCGCACCACCTCGAAATCACCTAAGTGGTTCTTCCGGTCCTCCGGCCGCTTGTCCGTAGCGGTGTAGGCGATGGTCTTCCCGTCCGGCGACCACTCGAAGCCATTCACGCCGGTCTCGCTTTTGGTGAGTTGTACGGCCTCGCCGCCATCCGGGCGAATGGCAAAAATCTGGCTCTTGCCGCCCTCCCTGTCGCTGGTGAAGGCCAGCCATTGGCTGTCCGGAGACCACGTTGCCCCGCCAGCCGATTTCTTCCCCCGGGTGAGCTGCCAGGTGCGGCCCGTGGCGGCGTCCGCCAGCCAGATCTGCCGCACAAAAGCGTCCTGCTCCCAGTCCGTCTCACCGACGGTGTAGGCGACGAGCTTCCCATCGGGTGAGATCGCCGCACCGCCAGGCCTCTTCAGATTCAGAAGATCGTCAATTGTGGGTACGCCGCCCCACAAGCCGGCGGAAATCATCATCAATGCAAGAACTCTCATGGTGGACCCTATACCCTCCGTGCCAACAAACCAAGCATAATCTTGTCATCCGCTACCGGGCGAGGAGTTTCCGAGACGATCCGGTAGCCGCGAATCTCCAGCGCCGCGGCCAGCTCCGCGAGATCCAGAAGTTGCGGATGCGCCTGCGTGAAGATCCGCATGGTGCCCTGCGGTGTGCGCGACGGCGTGACGGCCGTGGCCATGCCCGCCGGATTCCGTTGTACCACCAGGTACAGGTACTCCGTACCCAACCCGCATAGCGCTGCCAAGCCCTGGCGCCAATCCACATGCTCCAGCATCAGCGTTTCCATCACGGCGTAGAACGGCCCGGCGAGCGCGGACCGCTCAATGTCGTCCACCACGCAAAGGGCGCCAGGACACCGCTCGCGGAGCCGCGCCAGAAAACGTGGATTGATGTCGCTGAAGACCGTGCGGTAGGGCTGAAAGACACAGGGATCGAGATGCTCGAACATCTGCCCCGGGCCGCAGCCGGCAATCAGCAACCGCGCGCCGGGCGGCGGATTGACGAGCTCGAGAAAGTCGCGGAGATGCGCGGCGTTGGCCTGCGCCTGGCCGATGGCGGCCATGTGCGCTTCGTAATCCTCTGCGCTTACCAGCGTGGTCCACGCATCCCTCAAGGTGAAAGGCATACTCTGTCAGTATGACGAATGGTGTGCGGGCATTTGCGCGATACGGGTGGGCGGTACTGGCCTGGAACGTGTTCGTCGTGCTGTGGGGCGCGTTCGTGCGCGCCACGGGTTCGGGCGCGGGCTGCGGCGAGCACTGGCCGCTGTGCAATGGCGTGGTGGTGCCGCGCTCTCCCCAGATGGGGACCATCATCGAGTTCTTCCACCGTGTGACCAGTGGCATGGCGCTGATCGGTGTCCTGATCCTCGTGGTGTGGGCGATCCGCCTGTTCCCGAAGGGCCACCGGGCGCGGCGCTATTCGTGGGCGTCATTGGGGCTGATCATCGTGGAGGCGCTGCTAGGCGCGGGCCTGGTGCTGCTGGCCTATGTGGAGAAGAACGCTTCGACCGGACGGGCCGTGTATCTCTGCCTGCATCTGACGAACACGCTGTTGCTGCTGGCCGCGCTGGCCGCCGCGGCGTGGTTTGCCAAATGGCCGGAAGGCGAATGGCGCAGAGTGCCGCGCATGCTGTGGACTGCGCTGGGCGTGGCGCTGCTCGCCAGCCTCACCGGCGCAATCGCTGCGCTGGGCGATACCATCTGGCCGGCCGTATCTCTCGCCGAAGGCATGCGGGCCGAGTTTGCCGCATCCGCGCCGCTGCTTCTGCGCCTGCGATTGGTCCATCCTGTTGTGGCGTCGGCGGCCGGCGTGTTCCTGCTGCTGACGGCATTTCTCCTGCTGAAGGGCCGCATGAAGACCTGGCTGGTGGCGCTGGTGGTAGTGCAACTGGCGGCGGGCGGCATCAACATCGTCCTACTGGCGCCGGTGTGGATGCAGATCCTCCACCTGGCTCTCGCCGTAGGGGTATGGCTGTGGCTGGTGGCCGGGACGCTGGAGGCTCAGGGCAGCGAAGCGCCGCTGAGGTGATCCAGCAGGTCCTTAAACCGGCGGCGCGACACCTCCAGCTTCCGGCCCGATTTCAACGTAACTTCACCGTTGCCGCCGGGCATGGGGAGCACCTCCTTCACCTCATCCATCCGGATGATGGCCGCGCGCGACACGCGGAAATACTGCACCGCGTCCAGGCGCTCCTCCAACTCGTTCAACGTCGGCTCCATCCAATATTCGCGGTCGTGCGTGCAGAGTTTCGTCAGTCCGCCCTCGGATAGAAATGCCGCAACGGAGGCGGTGGGAATCACCACGTAGCGCTCTCCAGCGCGGGCCAGGAAGCGCTGCGCGGGCGGCAGCTTGCCGGACTCCCGCCGCGGCTCACGGACGCGCTGGAGAGCCTCTGAGAGGCGCTGGCGGCTGACCGGCTTCAAGAGGTAATCCAGCGCCCGCAGCTCGAAGGCCTCCACGGCGAACTGATCGTAGGCGGTGCAGAAAATGATCGCCGGCCGCGGCTCCGCCAGCGAGGCCGCCACCTCCGTGCCGCGGCAGCCCGGCATCTCGATGTCGAGCAGCACGACGTCCGGCCGGAGCTGCGCGATCTGCTCGATGGCCGTGATGCCATCGACGGCTTCACCGGCAATCTCCACGCCCTCCATGCCGCCGAGCAATCTCCGCAGACGCTCGCGCGCCGGCAGTTCGTCGTCCACGATGAGCACGCGGATCATAGCGGTATCTCCAGTATCGCCGTGGTCACGCCCTTCTTGTCATCGCGCGTCATCTCCAGCCGCGCGCGCCCGCCGTAGTAACCGGCGAGCCGCTCGCGGACGTTGCGCAAGCCGTGGCCGTCCGGCGAGTCCGGCAGAATCGGGCCGGGGCCGGAGTCGCTGACCGTGAGCCGCAGCGACGTGCCGAGGCGCTCTGCGCGGATTCTGACCTCGCACTGCACCAGCGAGCGCGCCACCCCATGTTTCATTGCGTTCTCGACCAGGGTTTGCAGCGCCAGCGCGGGGATGCGCGTGGCCAGCGTCTCCGCCGGAGCGTCGATGCTCACCACGAGGCGCGGGCCAAATCGTGCCTGCTGCACGTCGAGCCACGCACGCAGAAAATCGAGCTCCTCGGCGAGCGGCGCCATCTCGGATTCGGAGCGCTTCAGCGTGTAGCGGAACACTTCGGCCAGCTTCTCCACTGTCTGCTCGGCCAGCGCGGGGTCCGAGGGGATCAGGCCGGCCACAGTGTTCAGTGCGTTAAAGAGAAAATGCGGGTTGATCTGCGCCCGCAGGGCCTTGAGCGAAAAGTCGCGTCTAAGGGCCTCCAGACGTCGATTTTCCTGCAGAAACGTGTACATTTCGTGCAGTGTACGCAGCAGTTCCAAATCCTCGCTAAAAACGGGGCGGCCGTCGGGCCGGTCGTCGAGTTGGATGGTTCCATCCTCAGCGATCGCGGCCTGAGTGCCGAATATCCCGGCCAATACGCGCTCCGCTTCGGCTCGCAGTTCCCCCTCGTCCGTCGTCTTCTGGAGGTGCTCCAGAAACAGGCGCTGCGCCGCGGCGGCAGTGTAGGGGCGGCCCAGCAGCCGGCGATCCAGATAGCCGCCGATCGCGCGGCACACTCGCGGCACCGCCCACACCAGTGGCAGCAGCAGCAGCGCGCGCGGCACGAGCGGCAGCGTCTCCGGCACGATTCGGAACCACGTCACAACCGCGGCGAACGAGACCACGAAGTACGAACCCCATTTCACGAAGAGGTCCAGGAAGAGAAAGCGGCGGCGCGTGTAGCTATCGGCCATCAGCAACGTGAGCGGCAGTGATCGCATGGCTAGGCTCAGCCAGTTCGATGGCGCGAGCATCGCCGCCGGAACTACCGCCATCGCGGCCAGAAGCAGCAGTCCACGTGAGCGCCCAGTGGGCCGGCGCAGCATCGCCGAGAGGCAAGCCCAGCCGAGCAGCACGCAGTAGGCCGCGCTGAGCTCCGCCCGTGCGGCGGCGAACGGCACGGAGGCCGCGGCGACAACCAGGCTGGATGCCGCCAGCAGCGGCCACGCGCGCACGTCGAATAGCTTGCCCAGCAATGGCGGAAAGGCGCAGGCGGCGGCGAGCAGCAGGAGGTAGTCGGACGTCAGCAGGTTCAGCGCAAACCACGCCGCCGACGTGAGAAACACGGCCGGGTAAATCCAGCCGGTCAGCTGAGGGCGCGTGAGCCGGCGCTGGCGCACCCAGAGCACAAAGAGGCCCAGGAAGGCCGCCAGGCCGAACGCATAAACCAGCAGTGACACAGTGCGGTACACGCCAACCTAATCTACCGCGGCGGCGATGCCCCCAATGAGCCACGCGAGGCCGATGAAGACTCCCAGCACGATCACCACGCCCTTGCCCGCCGACATGGGCTTGTCGGTTTGCCGGATCGATTTCACGTTCGCAAAGGGAACGCTGCGCTCCGTGATGCGGTCGTTCTCGATCAATTGCAGGGTCACCGCCTCCTCCGAGATGGTGACGAGCTTGCCGTGAATGGTCTGCTTGCCGGTAGTCTTGATGCGGACCATCGCGCCGGTGGGAATCTCCAGTGTGGCGGCACGAATACTCGGCTTTGTGACGTCCGCCGCTGGGACGCAGAGCATTGTGGTGAGCACGAGCGCAATGAGCCGGTACATCATCTTCTCCTTACCCGCCGATCGCCACGCTGATGAGCGTGAGGATGCCCCACACCATACCCAGCGCGATCATCGTCTGCTTGCCCGCCGACATCGGCTTGTTGGTCTGCCGGATGGACTTCATATCAGCGAACGCCACGGTGCGCTCTGTGATCTGATCGTTCGTCAGAACCTGCAACGTGACGCTCTCCGGCGTGCTGGCGTTCAGCCTGCCCTCGATGGTCTGCTTGCCGGTGGTTTTGATCCGTACCATCGCGCCGGACGGAATCGTCAGTACGTCAGTGCGCGGGTCTCGTTTGGCGTTCTCCGCGGCTGGCAGGCAGAGTGTGGCGGCCAGGATGATGGCGATGAGGCGGAACATAAGTGGCTCCTTTGTTCCAGCCTGGGGTGGGATGGCGAAAGAGCCGAGAGGATTCCGATGAGCGGCAGGTTTGGCAGGATGAGCGGCGGCCTACAGCCCGAACGCGCGGGCGAAGCGGGGCCGCGCGGCCAGTCCTTCGATGGAGCCGGGCTCCAGTTCCATTGCCATCAGGTGAGGCCCGGGGAACGGCGTCTCCAACTGAACCGCGAGGCTCGCCGAAAACCCGAAGCGCGGATAGTAATCCGGGTGGCCCACTACCACCACCGCCTCGACACCCTCATGCGCCAGCATGGCCAGGCTCATGTGGATCAGCGCGCCGCCGATACCGAGCCGCTGGTGCGCGGAATGCACAGCCAGCGGCGCCAGCGCCGCCCCCCGCACGGTCCGCGCGGCCGCCTCGATCGGCAGTTCACTGTAGAGAATATGCCCGGCGACACCTTCGTCGTTCTCGGCGACGAGCTCCAGAATGACGCAGCCCTCGGCGCGCAGGGCTTCCACGAGATCCGCCTCCACGGGCGTCTCAAACGCGCTCAAGAGAACTTCGCGAATGGCAGAGAAATCCTCAACCTCAGCCGGCCGGAGTGAAATCACGGCGTCTCCTGACCGGCGGGCGGCGGCGGCGGCGCGGCGGCGCCGGTGAGGTGGCGGTAGAATCCGAGATCCTCGCCGCTCAGCGCCTTGGTGGCGTAGAGGATCTGGCCGGTGTGTTGGGCGAAGTGCTCCACCACATGATAGATGCCTTCCATCACGGTGACGTCGTAGCTTTGTGGGCGGATGATGCGGGTCAGATCCTCAGACGGGATCTGCTCCAGAATGGCGCAGGCCTCCTGCACCGCAGCGTTCAGGCGCTGCCACAGTTCAGTCTTGGCCACCTGGCCGCGGGCGGCAAACTCCTCGTCGCGATGCCGCAGGTCCGGATGCCCGGCCACGCCATGCATGATCCACTGCCGCACGTTGCCCGCGAGATGGAGGCACAGATTGCCCACTGCGTTGGAATGATCGCCCGCGCGCAGCCAGATCTGCTCGTCATTGAGCTTCTCCAGGCACACGTGAATCCGCGACGCAAACTGCCGCAGCTTCTTGGCGGAGAACTCCAGAAAGAGATGTTCGGCTGAAGAGTTGGACACGGTTCCCCCGTGCCCAATTTTACAGGATCTGATCGCTCCAGTTTTCCAGAGCAGCCTTGACCTTCTGGCAGAACTGATCGGCCAGCGCGCCATCAATCAGGCGGTGATCGAAGGTGAGCGCCAGGTGGGCCATGGAGCGGATAGCAATGGCATCGTCGATGACCACCGGCATCTTCTCCACGGCGCCCACTCCCAGAATGGCCACCTGCGGCTGGTTGATCACCGGCGTGGCGAACAGCGAGCCGAAACTGCCGAAGTTGGTGATGGAGAACGTCCCGCCCTGCACCTCGTTGGGCTTGAGCTGCTTGGCGCGGGCGCGGGCGGCGAGGTCCACGATGGAGCGCTGTAGGCCCACCACGTTCTTCTCGTCCGCCTGATGGATCACCGGCACAATCAGCCCGTTTTCCAATGCCACGGCGATGCCGATGTTGACCTCGCTGTGATAGAGCACGTTGGTGCCTTCGATGGACGAGTTGAAGATCGGGTAAGTGCGCAGGGCCTCGGCCACGGCGCGCGCGATGAAGGGCAGGAAGGTGAGCCCGTAGCCGTAGCGCTGCTGGAACTCCTCTTTCACCTTGGCGCGGACCTTGGCGATCTTCGTCATGTCGACGCGGTGGACCGTGGTGACGTGCGCCGAGGTCTGCTTGGAGTGCACCATGTGCTCGGCGATCTTCTGCCGCATCATGGACATCGGCTCCACGCGGACCTTGGCGGGCTCCACGCGGGGCAGCGGTCCGGAGGCGGCTGCTGCCGGTGCGGGCGCGGCGACTGCCGGCGGGGCGGCCACCGGCGCTGCTGCCGGTGCGGGCGCCTGCTTGGCGGATAGGAAGTTCTCGACGTCCTGCTTGGTGATGCGGTTACCGGCGCCGGTGCCGCGCACCAGCTTCAGATCCACGTTGTTTTCGCGCGCCATGCGGCGAACCAGCGGGCTGACGGGCGAGGACGCATCGTCCTCCTCCACGACAACCGCCGCCGGTGCGGGCGCAGGCTCGGCGACAACCTCAGCCGGGGCCGGCGGGGGCGGCGGGGCCACGGGGGCCACTGGCGCTTCCGGGGCGGGCGCTGCCTCCACCACCGGCGCCGGCGCCTGTGGTGCCGCTCCATCCCCAACTCGCGCCACCACGGTGTTGATCGCCACCACGGCGCCTTCCTGCACCAGAATCTCGGTCAGCGTGCCGGCCACCGGAGACGGGATCTCTGTGTCCACTTTGTCCGTGGAGATCTCAAAGAGCGGCTCGTCCCGCTCCACCTTGTCGCCCACCTTCTTCAACCACTTGGTGAGAGTGCCCTCTACAATGCTCTCGCCCATCTGGGGCATTACTACATCAGACATGTCAGTTCTCCAGTCTCGGCAGGCTCAGGCGCACACAGGCGCCAATTCGTAGTTAAACACTCGCGCGAACTCTTCCACCAGCGCCTGGTGAACGGCCGCGCGCTCCACTCTGACTCCCAATTGCTCCATCGACGTCACAGGCCTGGCCAGGCCGCAAGGCACGATGTGCCGGAAGTAATCCAAATCCGTCGTCCAGTTCAAAGCAAATCCATGCGTGCTGACCCACCGGCTGATATGCACGCCGATGGCGCAGATCTTACCCTGCGGCGTCCACACGCCCGTGGCGCCGGGATCGCGGTTGCCCTCAATGCCAAACCGCCGCAGCGTCGCTATCACTACCTCTTCGATGCCGCGCACATACGCCACGACGTCCCTTTTCCACTCCCGCAAGTCGATTATCGGATATCCGACGATCTGCCCGGGGCCGTGGTAGGTGATGTCGCCGCCGCGGTTGCTCTCAAAGAACTCAATGCCCAACTCGGCCAGCCGCTCCGCGCTCAGCAGAACATTTTCCTTGTGGCCGTTGCGCCCCAGCGTCAGCACATGGGGGTGTTCCACCAGCAGCAACTGATCCGGAATGAGGCCCTGCTTGCGCTCGCCGGAGAGCGCGGTCTGCCGCGCGTACGCATCGGCGTACGAAAGGCGGCCAAGCTCCCGGACCTCTACCTTACGCATTAATCGCCAGGCCGTAGACGCTGTTGAATGCCTCGCCCACCGCCTCATACAGAGTGGGATGGGCATGAATGGTGGCCATCATGGATTCCACTGTCGCCTCGGCTTCCATCGCCGTCACCGCTTCGGCGATCAGCTCGTAGCCGTGCGGCCCGATGATATGGACACCCAGAATCTCGCCGTACTTCGCGTCCGCCACCACCTTTACAAAGCCGCCGTGGTTGCCCAGAATGGACGCCTTGGAGTTGCCCGCGAAGGGGAACTTGCCCACCTTCACGTCGTAGCCCTTTTCGCGCGCCTGCTTCTCGGTCATGCCGACGCTGCCGATGCCCGGTTCGGTGTATGTCGCGCCCGGGATGCGGTTTTTGTTGATCGGGGTCACCGGCTTGCCGGCCATGTGCGCCACGGCCACCATGCCCTCCATCGTGGCCACATGCGCCAGTTGCGGCGTGCCCGCGACGATATCGCCGATGGCGTAGACGCCCGGCTCGCCCGTCTGCTGATAGGCGTTGACCTTGACGAAGCCGCGGTCCAACTCGACTCGCGTGCTCTCGATGCCCACATTCTCCGTATTAGGCTTGCGGCCCACGGCCACCAGCAGCATCTCGCCGTCAAACTGCTGCGTCTTGCCATTGGCGAGCAGCACCTGCAGGGACACGCCATCGGCGGTCTTCTGTACTTCCTGCACCTTGGCGCCCGTCTCCACGCCGATGCCCTGTTTCTTGAACTGCCGCTCCAGTTCCTTGCTCACTTCCTCGTCTTCCACCGGCACCATGCGCGGCAGCATCTCGAAAACCGTGGCCTGGGCGCCAAAGCGCTTGAAGATGGAGGCAAACTCCACGCCCACGGCGCCGGCGCCGATCACCAGCAGGCTCTTCGGCAGAGTGGGGCGGCTGAGAATTTCGATGTTGGTGACAATGGTCTTTTCGTCCGGCGTCAGGCCGGGGATCATCCGCGCCTCGGAGCCGGTGGCGAGAATGATGTTCTTCGCCTCCAGCGTGCGCGTGCCGCCCTCGGCCACCACTTCCACCTGGCCGCGCCCCTTGAGCCGGGCGTAGCCCTTGATGACCTCCACCTTCTGCTTCTTCAGCAGAAACTCGATGCCCTTGGCGTGGCTGGAGACGATCTTGTTCTTCCGCTCCAGCACTTTCAGGTAATCGAGCCGTGGATCCTGGCAGGAGATGCCCTGCGCCTCGGGGTGGACGAAGTAGTCCCACACCTCGGCGGTGTGCAGCAGCGCTTTTGTGGGAACGCATCCGACGTGCAGGCACGTCCCACCCAGGAAAGCACTTTTTTCGATGAGGGCGGTCTTCAGGCCGAACTGGCCGGCGCGGATCGCAGCAGAGTAGCCCCCAGGCCCGCTGCCGATCACGATCAGATCGTAGGACATCTCTTTCAGAATAGCATCGGGATTTTTTCACATAATGATACGTATGAAGCAGCTTCTGGCGTTGGTGACGGTGGCCGGCCTCCTTTGGGCGCAGGCCCCCCCGGCGCGGCGGCCCGCGCCGCGCAAGCCGGTCCCTTCGCAGACCGGGGAGCCGGACCCGCTGCACTGGCCCATCAAAGAGATCCGCGTGGAGGGCGCCAAGGCCTATACGCCTGCCCAGGTGATCCAGGCCAGCGGCATGAAGGTGGGCGACATGGCCACCAAGGCGAACTTTGAACGGGCGCGGGATCGCGTCCTGGCCACCGGGTTCTTTGAGAGCTTTGGCTGGCGCTACGAGCCCGCTCCGGTACCGGGCGGCTTCATCGTCACCTTTGAAATCGTGGAGCCGGCGACGTTTCTGCCCTGGGCCACGGAGCGTCTCCCCCTGGAGCGTGCCGAGGCGCAGGCGCGGCTGAAGCGCGATTTCCCCATGCTGGAAGAGAAGCTTCCGCCCACGGAGGGCTTGCTGGGGCGCATGGCCGCATCTCTGCAGAGCCTGCTGGCGGCCAAGGGCGTCACGGAGACGGTGGTGGGCCGCGTGTCGCTGGTGGGCACGGACCAGGTGACCGTGATCTTTGGCCCCAAGACGGCTCCGCCCAATGTGGCCGAGGTGCGCTTCACCGGCGCGCGCGTCATCGATCCCCGCTATCTGATGAAGGCCATGGCGGAGGTGGCCATCGGCACGCCCTACATCGAGGCCAACTTCCGGCTCTTCCTGGACAACCAGATCCGCGCCATGTACGAGGCCGTGGGCCGGCTGCGCGTGACGTTCCCGAAGCTGACGGTGGAGCCATCCAAGACCGTGAAAGGCGTGGTGGTGACCGTGCAGGTGGAGGAGGGCGAGCCCTACGTGTTGGACAAGATCGAGGTGCGCGGGACCTCGCTGCCGCCCGAAGACATCCAGGAGCAGGGACAGTTCAAGACCGGCGAGGTCGTCAGCTTCTCAGACATCGGCAGAGGGCTCATCCGGGTGATGGACCAGTTGAAGCAGGAAGGCTACATGAAGGCGTCATACAAGGCCCTGCGGCAACTCAATGACGAGAAGAAGACCGTGGCCGTTTTTGTGGATGTGGACCCCGGGCCGCAGTACCGCTTTGGCTCGCTGATCATCAAGGGCCTCGACTTGGAGTCCGAGCCCACCATGCGGAAGCTCTGGGCGATGAAGCCCGGCGACCCGTTCAAGGGCCTCTATCCCGACACTTATCTGAAGCAGGTCCGCGATCGCGGAATCCTGGACAACCTGGGTGACACCAAGGCCGAGATCGCGCCCAACGATAAGACGCTGCTGGTGACCGTTACGCTGATTTTCAAGGGTGGGCCGGATCCGGATGCCGAATACAGGAAGCGGCAAAAACAGATCCAGTGATCCGGCCCTCGCCGGTTAGCTGATGATCAGCTTCTTCTTGGCGGCCGCCACCTTCTTTTCGAGTTCCCGCGCTTCCTTGCTGTCCTTGACCAGGGCCAACGCCTCTGCCGCCTCAGCCAGAGTCGCTTCGATGATCCGGTTGGGCTGCAACAGCTTCTTCGGTCCATACATCTCAGCCACGCTCAACAGCCCGTTGGCCAGGGCCAGCAGGAACTTCGGACCCGCCACCTTGGCTTCACCGGTAGCCGATGCGCCGGCCGCCGTCATGTTCTTGGCCAGGTGACCGGCAATCACCATCTTCTCCACGCCGGGCACTTCCGATTCCGGGATGCCCTGGCCGCTGGTGATCTTCTTGTACTGCGGCGGATCCTCGTCCTCTGCCTTCGGAGCGCCCAACTGGAGGATGACTTCCTTGTCTTTGTTGGCGTCGATGAAGCGGCGCGACTCCTCAATAAACTGCATGCCGGAGGCCGTTGCCTGGGACTTGTAGAGGCCGGTGGAGCGCATGAACGGCGCCGCCTGGCCGCGGGTCCGCTTGGCGCCCTCGGCGTACTTTTCGCTGAGCTCGAAATACGAGGTCGCCAGGCTGACGGAAGTCATCAGCGCCAGCGGCCTGGCCTGCTCGGCAAACTCGCTCTTGCCTTGCGAGAGCTGCATGAGCAGAGTGTTGGCTTTGACGTAATCACCCTTTTCAAAAGCCGTCTTCGCGGCCGCCCAGTTGAAGGCGGGCGTGCCCGGTTGCGCCGGCTTGGGCTTGTCGTCAGAAGAACTGCACCCGGTGAAAAAGGCGGAAAGAAGCAGCGTCGTGAGGGCGGCGCTTCGGATATTGAGATGAATTTGCATGGAACCTCCGGCCGCACGAATTATACACCCGAGTGGGGGGCATGCGCGCGAGGTTTCGTTACAGCGGCGTTCCTGATAGAGTTGGGCCGATGTTGCTATCCCTAGTCGCCTTGCTGGCCGCGGCTCTCCCTCCGTGGCAGGAGACCACCGTCACGAACGCCGTGAAGATGGGCTATCAGTTGGTGGCGGCCGATCTGAACCGCGATGGCAAGCCGGATCTCATCGTGGTGGATGAACGCGGCACCGAGCTCGCCTGGTATGAGAACCCAGGCTGGGAACGGCACGTGCTGGTGGGCGATGTCCCGCGCACCATCAATCTCGACGTCTACGATTACGACGGCGACGGCATTCCGGAGATCGCCATGGGCTACCACTTCGAAACCACGCCGGAAAAGAGCGTCGGGAACGTGGTGATCCTCAAGAGCGGCCCGGACCCGCGCCAGCCCTGGACGGCGCGCGAGATTGACCGCGTGCCGACGGTGCACCGGTTGCGCTGGATCGACCTCGCCGGAGATGGCAAAAAGGTGCTGCTCGTCGCGCCGATGATCGGGTTGAAGGCCAAGCCGCCAGAGTATGCGGACCAGGTGCCGGTGTACCTCTACCGTCCCGGCGAGTGGAAGAGGGAACTCTATACAGACCAGACCCGCGGAATTCTGCACAGCATCACGCCGGTGCATTGGAAGGGGCGCGGCGAGCAATTGATGACCGCCGATTTCCTGGGCATCCGCGTGTTTCTGAAGGGCCGCCCGGTGGAGATCGCCAAGGGCGACACCCGGCCGTGTCCGCAATGCGGCAGCAGCGAGATCAAGATCGGACATCTGGGCAAGCGCCGCTTCATCGCCGCCATCGAGCCGTGGCACGGCAATCAGGTGGTGGTTTATACGGAGCATCAGCGGTTGTGGAAGAGGCTGGTGATTGAGGATGCCATGATCAACGGGCACGCCCTGGCGGTGGCTGATCTCGATGGCGACGGGCGCGACGAAATCGTGGCCGGATTCCGCGGCAAGGGGTTCCAGTTGTACATCTTCACGTCGGACGACAAGGCCGGCAGCCATTGGACCCGTCACGTGCTCGATGCCGGCGGCATGGCTGCGGCGGACTGCAAGATCGCGGATTTCCACGGCGCCGGACGCCCCGCCATTGCGTGCTCGGGCGCATCGACGTCCAACGTCAAGCTGTACAGCCCGCGCTAAGTTTTCCAGCGCACCGGAAGCACTCCTGTACTATTCTTGTACCTAACCGTACAGTTTGTGCGATCCAGGAGGGACTTCGATGGCTGGGAAAACCAAACCAAATCGCCGGCAGATGCTGGAGCTCTGCATCTCGCGTGGCTTTCTGATGAGCGGCGTAGCTGCCGCGTTGCCCCAAACGCAGTTGCTGGCCTTCTGGGAACAGACCGAGGCGCAGTCTCACAAGCCGACCTCGCCGGAGGTGCTGGGGCCGTTCTATCGCAAGGGCGCGCCGGACCAGCCAATCCTGCGGGCGCCGGGCGATCCGGGCTTTCCGCTGAAGGTGACGGGCCGCGTGATGAACACCAGGGGGCAACTGGTGGAGGGCGCCAAGGTGGACCTGTGGCACGCTGACCATGGCGGGCGCTACGACACCAAAGGATACCGCTACCGCGCGAAGATCTCACCCGACGCCCAGGGCGGCTACGGCGTGGATACGGTGATGCCCGGCCACTATCCGGACCGCCCGGCGCAGCACATCCACTACCTGATCACGGCGCCGGGCCACAAGACACTCATCACCCAGGCGTACTTTGCGACCGATCCGTTCTTTGAAGGCGATCCGGAGAAGAAGTGGAACAAGCGTGGCATCGCCGGCCACAAGGAACTGGTGCTGCCGGTGCGTTTGTATGAGGGCGGCGCCACCGCGGCTGAGCCGGCGCGCGCCGAGGTCACGTTCGACATCATCCTGGAGAGGGTCTAGCTCATGCGAAGGTACTGTCTTCTGGCTGCTGTGGGCGCGCTCGGTCTTTCCGCCGCGGATCGGACTCTGAGCTCAGCCGCGCCGCCATCGGCGGTGTACTTTTCCGCGGATGGCAAGACCGTCAGCGGACAGTGCGACGACAGCCACATCCGGACCTGGGACGTTGCCTCCGGCAAGCTGGTGAACGACATAGAGGTTCCGTGGAGGAGCACACTGCTCTCGGCCGATCTCTACGCGCAGCGGGACCGTAGCGCGGGTACGCTGCGTGTCTGGGATCTTTCTGCACAGCGGCAGTTGCAGTTGATTAACGGGGCGCCGGCGGGCGCGACCGCCGCATCGAGCGACCGCCGGCTGATCGCCACGGCGAGTGCGGATGAGCGGTCCATTCGCGTCTGGAATCTGGCTACGGGCGAGCAGCGCCACAGCCTGCCGGACGGCGTGGGCGGCGCGGCGTCGCTGGTCTTCTCGCCGGATGGCGAAACGGTGGTCAGCGCCAACTACGACAACGATATCCGCGTCTGGAAGACAAGCTCCGGCGAATTGGTGCGCCGCGTCGAGGACATGACCGGCGCGATGTTCGCGGCCGAGTTCACGCCCGATGGCAAGCATCTGATCATGGGCGGGCTGGACGAAACGGTCTACATCTGGGACGCCAAGACGTTTCAGTTGCTCCGGAAACTGAAGGGGCACGGCGAGACTATCGCGTCCCTGGCGATCTCGCCGGATGGCCGCACTCTGGTGACGGGTGGCTTTGACGTGTTCACCGAAAAGAACCCGGTGAAGGTGGCCATCTGGGACCTGGCCAGCGGCACCATTACGCGGACGATCCGCGCGCCGCACGTGGCGGCCTCTGTGGCGTTCTCGCCCGATAGTCAGTGGATCGCTTTGGCCGCGGGTGAAAAGGCAGTGGAGCTGTGGAAGGTGAAGGGCGGCGAGTAGCCGAACGCGATCAGCCTCAGTGCGCCGCCAGCGTGACGTTGACGCGCGCGGCGGCCTTCAACACGGCGTCCCAGTTGCCCTCGGCGATGGGTATGCCGTGGGCGCGGCGTTCGGCCTCGATCCGCCATTCGGGCTCGCCGGCCACCAGCACCTCGTCGTAGCCCGGCGCGGCGGGCGTATCCTTCATCATGCCCACCACTTTCTCCACGCGCGCCGTGAACTCCTCCAGCGGCATGAAGCGCGCGACGTCAATGGCGACAAAGGTCTGGCTGACACGCACGGTACGGCCTCGGAAGCGGATGCCGCCGATCTCCGTGGACATGGCGCCGCCGCCCAGCACGGAGCAGAGGATCTCCACCATCATCGCCAGGCCGCTGCCCTTGTAGCCGCCCAGCGGCATCAGCATCCCGCTGTAGGCCTTCTTTGTATCGGTGGTGGGCACGCCGTCGGAATCGAATGCCCAGCCGGCGGGCACCTCGGGCTGATCGTTGATAAATGCCTTAAAGATGCGCCCCGCGGCCACGGTGGTGGTGGCCATGTCCAGCAGCCACGGGCCGGGCACGGACATGCAGATGGGGTTAGTGCCCAGGCGCCCTTCCTTCCCCTGCCACGGCGGGACGATGGGCGAGGCGTTGCACATCACGATGCCGATCTGGCCGGCATCGCGCATCTTCTGCGCCCACCAGGCGGCCGCGCCGAAATGGTTCGATTCCCGCGCCACCACCAGCGCGAGACCCTGCGCCCGCGCGATGCGGATGGCATGGCGGCAGCAGGTCTCGGCCACCCACTGGCCCAGGCCGTTCTGCCCGTCCAGGTGCAGGCACGATCCAAATTCCGAGAGCACAGCGCCGTCGGCCCGCGCGTCCATCTCGCCCGCCAGGAGCTGATCGATATAGAACGGTAGGAGTTGGATGCCGTGCGAATCCACGCCGCGGAGGTTGGAGGCCACCAGGCATTCGGCCGTGATGCGAGCCTTCTCCGGGGAGACCTGTGCTCCCGTCAGGATCTGTTCGACGACGCTCAAGAGAGTGGAGGCGCTGAGGACTGGCATGCCTCCACAGGGTATCGTAACGGCGTGCCGGAACCCCGGCTGTGCTGGCTCAGACCTCTTCTTTGATGGTCGTCGTGCTGCCGTTCACCTAGTGGTTCGCTGACGGTCCACTAACCCGCGCGCCCGATTGGATACACTAGCGGGAACCAGATTGCCAATATGACTTCGCCCCATCTCAACCGTCGTCGATTCCTGCACAGCGCGTCCACGGCCTTCGCGCTCTCTCAGTTGGGCGCGTACGGCGCCGCACTGGTCAATCAGAAGCCGCGCCGCGTGGGCCTGATCGGCTCCGGCTGGTACGGCAAGAGCGATCTCTGGCGGCTGGCGCAGGTGGCGCCCATCGAGATCGTCTCCCTCTGCGACCCGGACAAGAATATGCTGGCGGAGGCGGTGCAGATCGCCGGCCAGCGATTCCCCAACCAGAAGCCGCGAAGTTACTCCGATTACCGGCTGATGCTCAAGGAGAAGGACCTCGACATTGT
Source organism: Bryobacterales bacterium (assembly GCA_016721425.1). Taxonomy (GTDB): domain Bacteria; phylum Acidobacteriota; class Terriglobia; order Bryobacterales; family Bryobacteraceae; genus Paludibaculum. The sequence continues at coordinate 449,500 of JADKID010000011.1, forward strand.
ACTGATCGGCTCGCCGGACCACTGGCACGCTCTGCACGCCATCGCCGCCGTGGAGGCTGGCGCGGACGTGTATCTGCAAAAGCCCATCAGCGTGGATGTGCTGGAGGGTGAGGCGATCCTGGCCTCGGCCCGCAAGCACAAGCGCGTGGTGCAGATCGGCACGCAGCGCAAGAGCACTCCGCACCTGATCGACGCCAAGAAGCAGGTGGTGGATGCCGGGCTGCTGGGCAAGATCGGGCACGTAGACATGTGTTGCTACATCTCCATGCGTGCCAACGGCAATCCGCCTGTGCAGCCTGTCCCCGATCATCTCGACTACGAGATGTGGACCGGCCCGGCGCCGCTTCGTCCCTACGACGGGCTGCCGCATCTGCGCTGGTGGCGCACGTTCACGGAGTACGGCAACGGCATCGTTGGCGACATGTGCGTCCATATGTACGATACGGTGCGCTGGATGCTCAATCTGGGCTGGCCGAGCCGCGTGTCGTCAACGGGCGGCATCCTGGTGCAGAAGGGCGGGAAGTCGAACATCTCCGATACGCAAACCGCCACATTCGAGCATGACGGATTGAACGCGGTTTGGCAGCATCGGACGTGGGGCAACCCGGTGGATCCGGACTACCCCTGGGCGATGTTCCTCTACGGCGAGAAGGGTGTGCTGAAGGCCAGCACGATGCGGGCCGACTTTGTGCCGTTCGACAAGACGCAAAAGACCATCCACTTCGATTGCCTCTTTGAGCGCGAGAAGTACCCGGTGGACGTCACCGAGGCGCGCATTGAACTGAACGCCGCCCCCGCCACACGCCGCCATATGCTCGATTTTCTAGCCGCCATCGATCAGCGCAGCCGCCCGGTGGCGGACATCGAGGCGGGCCATATCTCCACGGCCAGCTGCATTCTGGCCAATCTGTCTATGAAGGCCGGCCGGCCTCTGTCGTACGACCCGGCAAAGAAGATCATCACAGGAGACGCTGAGGCCACCAAGCTCCTGAAGCGCGCCTATCGCAAGCCGTGGCAACACCCGGCGTAGATCACGGGTGGTTCAGTTCGTGCGCCCGTGGGATCAGCTCGGTGTACATCCAATCCGGCACCGCCGTGTCCCAGTGGCCGGTGGCCTTTGCCACGCCCACCACACCCAGGAAGATCACCGCCACTCCGGCGGCCATCAGCCACGCCGGCACCGGCTTGCGCGCCGGGGCAAAGGTCATGTGGAGCGTATCCTCCACCGGGCAGGCGGCCACGCACTCCAGGCAGCCGAGGCACTCGGCGGAACGGATCTGCACCAGTTGATCCACCGGCAGGCGCGACGGGCAGGCCTTGGCGCACTTGCCGCAATCGATGCAGGTCTCCGTGTTGCGGCGGATGCGGAGCGGGCTGAGCAACGAGGCCAGGCCCATCAGCGCGCCGTAGGGACAAAGATAGCGGCACCAGAAGTTCTGCACGAAAACCGACGCCAGCACGATGACGCCCACCACGGCCGCCGCGGTGACGCCCATATAGCGGAAGAAATCGAGCATTTTCACATCCGCTACCACGCCGTAGGGCGATTGCAGAAACTGCGCGAGGGCCGCAACGGGCATCGACGCTACCGCGTACGCAAAGAGCCCAAACAGCACGTATTTGAGGCTTCGGAGGCCAATATCGAGCCATTTTGGCAAAAAAAAGACACGCCGGAACGTGTCGCGCCCGAGTTTCCAAAGGTACTCGGAGATGGTGCCCACCGGGCACAGCCAGCCGCAAAACGACTTGCGGAAGAGCACCGACATGGTGAGGAAGGCAATCAACAGGAACATGGCCGCCGGATGAACGGCCGGCACTTCGCCCGTGAGGACGAAATACTTCGTGTTCATCAGGCCGGCGATGGGCAGCCAGCCCTCCACGCCGGCGGGGCGGTCGACGCGCGGGGCCCCGGTTTCAAAGTGGCGGACGAAGGCGTAGAACTGAATGCCCACCCAGAGGTTGAGGGCGAAGAAAGAGAACTGGATGGCACGCCGGATGAGTTGGGATCGATCCTGGCTCAGGCGGCGTTGGACGGCGCTCATGATTCCATTCTGGACGCGCGGCTCTGAATCTGCCGTGACCGGAGTCACGCGCCGCGGAATCTGTTGCAGAATGTAGGGACTATGAACCGCGAGACGCTCATTCAGTCCATTGCCGGCCTGCCCGCGCAGATCGAGGCGGCATTGTCGGGAGCCTCCGAAACGCAACTGTCGCAGCCCTACCGCGAGGGCGGGTGGAATGCGCGGCAGGTGGTGCATCATCTGGCCGATTCGCACATGAACGCGTTCATCCGCTGCCGGTTGATTCTCACGGAGGACAACCCGCCGCTGAAGCCCTATGACCAGGACGCGTGGGCGCAGTTGCCGGATTCGTGCACGGGTCCATTGGAGCCCTCGCTGGCGATTCTGCGCGGGCTGCATGCGCGCTGGGCGGCGTTCTTTTCCGCGCTGCCGGACGCGGCTTGGACTCGGCAGGGCCTGCATCCCGAGAACGGCCCCATGACGCTGGCGCGGATCCTGGAGAGCTACGCCGCGCACGGACAGCAGCATCTGGAGCACATTCGGGCCGGCCTGTTGCGCTAGCATTGTTCATCCCACTGGGAGGGACATTTGGCTACAACTCTGCCCGCACCTGCCGCCACGCGTGGCCGCCTGGACCGGTTTGCCGCGACAGTTGCGCACGCGGTGCCGGACGCCATCACGGCCAGTGTTGTCCTTCTCATCGTGCTGGTGGCCGGCGCGCTGCTGATCGGCGATGCGCCGATGAAGGTGATGGATGCCTACTACCGCGGCCTGTGGACTCTGTTGCCCTTCACCATGCAAATGACGCTGATCATGGTGCTGAGCTCCGCGCTGTCGCAGACTCCGTTGTTCCGCAAGGCGGTGGCAAGGCTGGCGGCGGCGCCGGCTTCCCCCTTGACGATGGTGGCGTTGCCGATCCTCCTGAACGGAATCGCAGCCTATTTCTATTGGGGCCTGAGCGTGGCACTGGCGCCCGTAATCGCTGTCTTCTTCGCGCAGCAGGCGGAGAAGAAGGGCATCGCGATCGACTTCCCGTTCTTTCTGGCCGCCATCACCTCCTCCACGGCCGTATATCAGTTTGGCCTCTCGTCGGCGGGTCCCCTCGCGCTGGCCACCTCCGGCCACTTCCTGCAGGAGATCACCGGTGTCGTCCCGCTGACGAGGACCATCTGGTCTCCGGCCGCAATCCTGCAAGTGACCCTGTTCCTGACGGCGGTGATCCTGCTGGCTTGGCGCGCGATGCCGCGGGATCATCGCCCGATCTCGGTCTACCCGGAATCCGCGAAGCTGGCCATGCCCGAGGAGCGCGATCTTGCGATTGCCGTGACGTACTCGGAGCAACTGGAGCGCAAGCCGTGGTTCACGCTAGTGCTGTGCGCGGTGCTGGCCGGCTGGCTGTGGTATCACTTCTTCGTGAAGGGGGCGGGCGTGGATCTGAACGTCCTGAACACCAGCCTCTTCCTCTTTAGCTTCCTGTTGCACGGCAACTTCAAGAGCTTCACGCGGGCGGTGGAGAAATCGATTGGTGCGGTGTGGCCGGTTGCCGTGCTGTTCCACCTGTATGCCGGATTGGCGGGCTTGATCCAATTCACGCATCTTGGCGAGCGGGTGGCGGGGATGGCGGCGGCTGTCAGCAACCGTTACACCTATCCGGCGCTGACGGCGGTGATCTCCACTGTGTTTGCGTTCTTCATCCCGTCATCAGGCGCGCAATTCGCGATTCAGGGCTTTGTGACGGCGAAATCCGCCATTGCCGTGGGTGTCTCCGTGGAGCGGGGCATGCTGGCGCTGGGCTTGGGCGACCACATGGGCAACTTCCTGTCGCCCTTCTGGTGGGTGGTGGCCGCCGGCATCGCGCGGCTCGATTTCCGCGCCTTCTTCGGTTACGGCCTGGTCTTCGGTGCGCTGTGGTTCGCCATCGGGCTGGTGGTGTTCACGTTTGCCCCGTGCTAAACAGGCAGGCCTTGACCCCTCGATGCAGCGGACGTATGATCCTGCATGAGCTCAAAAAACGCAGCCTTGTTCGCCTGCATCGGGATGACTCTGCTGTCGGTTCTCCTGGCGGTTGGATTCATCCGTGATTTCTCGGGTGTTCTGAGCGGTGTTGTCCCGGCGATGCGATTGGTGAGTTCGGGAATACACCTGCTGGCGGGCGTGAGCGTTGCCGTGTTCTTTCGTGTTCCATCGATCGGGCTCGTGACGCCGGCCGGCGTCATTCGGGCAGCGCTTTCACTTATGATGGCCTTAGATCGGGCCGGCTCGGGCGGTCTGGCTTGAGACAAACTATGCCTTGCTTCCTGGTGATCGTCATCCTGTTCTTTCCGCGCCTTGCGCTCGCGCTGATGTGGCTCTTTTCCAACTACCTGGGGCGCGCCTACCAGGGCATTCTGATACCCCTGCTCGGCTTCTTCTTCCTGCCGCTCACGACGATCGTGTACGCCTGGGAAGTGAACAGCGGCATGCCGACAACGGGGATCAATCTCCTGTGGCTGCTGATCGCAGTGGTGATCGACCTGGGCGGACTGGGCGGCGGCGCCCGGCGCAAGGCAAAGAGCTGAGCCGCGCGGCTACTGCCGCAGCATCCCGATTACGGCGTTGACGAAGATCGCGCCCATGGCGGAGATCACCCCTCAGGCCGGCATTCACATCGGTGCGGCGGGTGACTAAAGTGCCTCGCCCTTCGCCACATGGCCGCGCAAAAGGAAAGTTTTGGCCAACGATCCACGACCGCAGAGCTTGAACGAGCCGAAATCCTTGTACCAGTCCCCCTCAGGCACCTCGGGCTTGGTCTCGATCCAAAGCCTGAGTTGATTCAAGTCAGCTAACCCGATGGCTCTTTCCCGCATTCTGTCGATCAGATGCCGCCGGACTGCTTCGGGCAGATTCTCCCACCGGTCAATCTTCGGCATCAGCCGCCAAAGACCATTCGACCCAGCTGATCACCAAGGCGCGCGGCGGCCTCGGGGTCCTTCTCCTTGCGGAATCGTTCAGCCAGCTCGAAGAACTCTTGTTGGCGCCGCTTTTCGCTTTCAATCCCGCTCTCGATGAGCTCGACCATCATTCGTGTGGCGCTCACCCGGCGGGACTTCGCCATAGTGCGCACTTGAATAGCCGTTTTCGCGGGCAAGCTCACGCTCTGACGTACGGACTTATCCACTGCCTTCATGTCACCATTGTGCACCAGAATGGTGCGTGCAGGAGCCGCCGCCTCAAGGCCACCCTGGGGAGGCGCTTAGTCCTTGTCCGCTTAGCCCCGCAGCATCCCCACCACGGCATTCACGAAGATGGCGCCCATGGCAGTCGGGATCATCACCTTCCAGCCGATGTTCATGAGCTGGTCATAGCGGTAGCGCGGGAACGTGCCGCGGAACCAGATGAAGATGTACATCACGAGGAAAAGCTTCAGGAAGAACCAGAAGACGGACACGGAGGCGGCGTTGACCGCCGGGATCATGAAGACGGCGGCCACCAGCAGCAGCACGATGCCCACTCCGGCCATGCCGATGGCGTAGCCTTTGATGGGCTGGCGCTTGACCAGGAAGAGACACCCGAGGCCGCCGCCGCCGAACACCAGCAGCGGGATGCCGTAGTTCAGCGGGACGGCGAGCCAGGCAACACTGGGGAAAGGCCGCAGCCATCCGCCCCAGAAGAGCGTAATCATCACGGAGCCGACGGCGTACATGTTCACGTATTCCGAGAGCATGTAGACGCCCCAGCGGAAGCCGCTGTATTCGGTGTGGAATCCGGCCACCAGTTCGCTTTCGGCTTCCGGCAGATCGAAGGGCGCGCGGTTGGTTTCGGCCACCGAGCTGATGAAGTAGATCACCATCGGGACGATCATCAGGCCGTAGTTGTCGAACACAAACCAGACGCCGCGCGTGGCTTGGGCCTGGACGATGCCGCCGAGCGAGAGCGTGCCGGCGCTCATCACGCCGCACATGAGGGCGAGGCCGATGGCGACTTCATAGCTGATCAACTGCGCCGACGAGCGCAGGCCGCCCAGCAGCGAATAGTGGGAGTTGGAGGACCAGCCGCCGAGGATGATGCCGAGGATGCCCATCGCCGACATGGCGGAGATCACCAGCAGGCCCACGTTCACATCCGCGACGCGGATGGAGCCGGAAAACGGCACGACGGTGAGGCAGGTGAGCGCGGTGAAAAACGAGATGACGGGCGCCAGCCGGAAGAGCCAGGGATTGGAGGCCGTGGGGATGATATCTTCCTTGAGCAGGAGCTTGACGGCGTCGGCGAGGGTCTGGAGCACTCCGTTGGGGCCTACGCGCATGGGGCCAAGGCGGGACTGCATATCCGCCAAAACTTTGCGTTCCAGCAGAACCGTGAAGGCGACGGCCAGCGGGGCCAGGGCCACCAGCAGCGCGCCGGTGACCAGCGGGATGAACCAGGGTTGAGAAAAGACCGTTTCCATTGTGTTCAGAGGCCTCCTAGCGCGAGATGCTCAACTGCGCCAGGCGCAGGAACGGCTCCGGATACATGCCAAGCACCAGAGTCATCACTCCGGTGATGCCCAACCCCACCTTCAGGCCGAAGCTGGTGGAGAGCGCGGGCGTCTCCTGCTCCTCGGTATCGACGAAGACGGCGCGGATCAGGCGGAAGTAGTAATAGACCGAGACGGCCACGAAGAGCGCGGCGAAGACGGCCAGCGAGTAGTGGCCGGTTTCGATGAGCGAGAGGAAGATGTAGTACTTGCCGAAGAAGCCGCCGGTGGGCGGGATGCCGGCCAGCGAAACCAGGAAGATCAGCATGGCGATGCCATAGCCGGGCGCCTTCTTCATCAGGCCGTTGAGATCGTTGATGTCTTCGCCGGCGAGGCCCTTGCGGGTGAGCGCGATCAGCACGGCAAAGGCGCCGAGCGTCATGAAGGTGTAGACCAGCAGGTAGATCAGCACGCCCTTGATGCCGGTGGGATTGCCGGCCACGATGCCCAGCAGGATGTAGCCCGCGTGGTTGATGCCGCTATAGGCGAGCAGGCGCTTGGTGTTGGTCTGGGTGACGGCGGCCAGGTTGCCGATGATGATGGAGAGCACCGCCGCGGCCACCAGGATGGGCTCCCACGCGACGCGCGCGGCGCCCAGGGGTCCAACCATCAACCGCAGCAGCAACGCGAAGGAGGCGGCCTTGGAGCCCACGGCGAGGAAGGCCGTGATGGCAGTGGGCGCGCCCTCATAGGCGTCCGGCGCCCACATATGGAACGGCGCCGCGGAGATCTTGAACAACAGGCCCACCGCGGTGGTGCCCAGGGCCATCAACAGGATGGGATCATTGGCATCGCGCGAGGCGGCCATGCGGCCGATGTCGACGAGTTTGGTGGAGCCGGCCAGGCCGTAGAGCAGCGAAAAGCCGTAGGCGAGAAAGCCCGAGGAGAGGCCGCCCAGCAGCAGATACTTCAGAGCCGCTTCATTGGACCGCTTGTCGCTGCGCAGGAAGCCCACCAGCACGTAGAACGTGACGGCCATGGTCTCCAGGCCGATGAAGATGGTCACCAGTTCGTAGCCGCTGGCGAGGAAGAACATGCCGGTCTGGGCCAGCATCAGCAGTCCGTAGTATTCGCCGTGATGCTCGTCGCGCACCTCCATGTACCGGTAGGACATCAGGCCGACAATCAGCGTGGTGACCAGGAAGATGGAGTGGAAGAACAGGCTGTAGTGATCGACGACAAGCGCGCCGTTAAAGGCCGTGAGCTCGCCGCCGTGGGAAGAGAGGAAATCGAACTGCCGCCAGTAGGCGACCGCGGCGAAGAGCTCGCCGAGGACCAGGAACATGAGGAGCCAGCGTCGCTGCTTGGGATCGGGGAACACCCAGAAATCAAACAGCAGCGTGGCGCAACCGAACAGGGCCAGCAGGAGGGCGGGCAGCAGTACGAAGTGGTCCGTAGCGGTGTAAAAGACGCTCATCGGATAGCGGCCTCCGTGTTGGCGGTCTGATGAACGCGGTGGACAATCTGCGCCACCGGTTTTTCAAGAATGTCGAAGTAGGGCTTGGGGTAGACGCCGATACTGATGGCCCAGATGATCAGCGGCAGAAAGACCGCCCACTCGCGCCAGTTGAGATCCGGCAATCCCTTGTTCTTCTCGTTGGTCACTTCGCCGAGCATGGTGCGCTGGTAGAGCCAGAGCAGGTAGGCCGCGCCGAAGATCACGCCCAGCACCGCAAAGGCGGCCCAGGTCTTATTGGCGTCAAAGGCGCCCTGGAGAATCGTGAACTCGCCGACAAAGCCATTCAGCAGCGGCAGTCCCGCGCTCGATAGCATGGCGATGGCAAACACGATGGCGTAGTTGGGCATGACGTGCGCCAGCCCGCCGTATTCGCTGATCTCGCGCGTGTGGCGCCGCTCGTAGATGACGCCGACCACCAGGAAGAGCATGCCGGTGGAGATGCCGTGGTTGATCTGCTGGATCACCGAGCCGGCGATACCGGCCTGGTTGAGGGCGAAGATGCCGAGCGTGCAGAACCCGAGGTGGCTCACCGACGAATAGGCCACCAGCTTCTTCCAGTCTTTCTGCATCAGCGAGACGAACGCCCCGTAGAGGATGCCGATGATGGAAAGCGTGGCGAGCACGGTGACGATGGTGTGATCCGAGCTGGCCTTGGGCAGCAGCGGCAACGAGAAGCGCAGGAAGCCGTAGGTGCCCATCTTGAGGAGCACGGCGGCCAGGATCACAGAGCCGGCCGTGGGCGCCTCCGTGTGCGCGTCGGGCAGCCAAGTATGGAAGGGGAACATCGGAACCTTCACGGCGAAACCGAGGAAGAAGGCCCAGAAGACCCACTGTTGCAGGCCGAGCGGCATATTGAGCTTCATCAGCTCGGCGATCTCGAAGGTGTAGCGGCCGGTCTGGCCGAAGTGGACGAAGTAGAGGGTGAGGATGCCCAGCAGCATCATGACGCCGCCGGCCAGCGTGTAGAGGAAGAACTTAATGGCCGCGTAGAGCTTACGGGGGCCGCCCCACACGCCGATGATGAAGTACATCGGCACCAGCACCATCTCCCAGAACACGTAGAACAGCAGGAAATCCATCGAGATGAAGACACCGATCATGCCTGTCTGCTGGATCAGGAACATGGCGTAGTATTCTTTCTCGCGGTCCTTGACGGCGTCCCAGGACGAGAAGATCGCCAGGAAGCCCATGATGGTGGTGAGCATCACCATCAGCACGCTGATGCCGTCCACGCCGATGAGGTATTGCACGCCCAGCGAGGGGATCCACTCCATGCGTTCCACAAACTGCATGCCATCGGCGTTGCGGTTGAAGTTGACGATCAACGGGATGGAAACCAGTAGGCCGGCGGCGGCGGAGATGTTGGCCCACAGACGCACCAGCGTCTTCTGCGAGCGGGGCAGGAACATCAGCACCAGGACACCCACGAGCGGGGTGAAGAGGATGATGGAGAGAAGGTGTTCTTGCATGGTTTTACTCCGTTACCTTCCCCACCAGAAATAGCCGAAGATGCCCAGCACCCCGGCCATGAACACCAGAGCGTAGGACTGTAAAAAGCCGGTTTGCAGGAAGCGCACCGGGAAGCTCAACGCGCGCACAGTGAAGGCGGTGAGGTTCACCAGGCCATCCACTATCCAGGTGTCGTACCACATGGAGATGCGCGAAACCATGCGCGTCAGCCAGGCCGTGCCGTTGACGCCGCCGTCAATGACGTTGGTATCGAACTTGGCCATCAGAGTGCCGCCGCCCTTGGAGAGGCCGTTGACGAAGAGGAAATCGTACAGCTCGTCCACGTACCATTTGTTGAGCAGCACGGGATAGATGAAGCCGCCCGTGGGCCGGTCTTCCGCCTTCATGCGCAGGTAGATATGCCGCGCCAGGAAAATGCCGGAAAGGGCCGCGCCGATGGAGACGCCCATCAGTACCCATTCCATCGTGGTGTCGTGATGGGCGGCGGCGCCGTGTTCAGCGGCCGCGTGGGCCACTTCCTTGCCGCTCTCAAACACCGGAGCCAGCCAGTGCTCCAGGCCCTGCATGAAGCCGTTCTCGCCGAAAACCTTGGGCATGCCGATCCAGCCCGCCACCACGGAGCCGCCGGCCAGCACCATCAGCGGGATGGTCATCGCCTTGGGTGATTCGTGGATGTGATGCTTGGTCTTCTCGTCCATGCGCGGCTCGCCGAAGAAGGTCAAGAACATCAGCCGCCACATGTAGAAGGCCGTCATGAGCGCGGTGAGGAAGCCGACCACCCACAGCACCTTGGAGCCCAGTTCAGGAGCGGACCACGTCTGCCAGAGGATCTCATCCTTGGAGAAGAAGCCGGAGAGGCCGGGGATGCCGGCAATGGCCAGCGAGGCAATGAACATGGTGCCGAACGTGATGGGGATCTTGTTGCGCAGGCCGCCCATGTTGCGCATATCCTGCTCGCCGCTCATGGCGTGGATCACGCTGCCGGCGCCGAGGAAGAGCAGGGCCTTGAAGAAGGCGTGGGTGTAGAGATGGAAGACGCCCACCCAGTAGGCGCCGACGCCCACGGCCAGGAACATGTAGCCGAGTTGCGACACGGTGGAGTAGGCCAGCACACGCTTGATGTCGTTCTGAACCAGCCCGATGGAGGCGGCGAAAATCGCCGTGCAGGCGCCCACCGCGGCCACGATGTGGGACGTTTCCGGCGTGAGCGCGAACAGCGCGTTGGAGCGCGCGCACATATAAACACCGGCGGTCACCATGGTGGCGGCGTGGATCAGCGCGCTGACCGGAGTGGGGCCTTCCATGGCGTCGGGCAGCCAGACGTAGAGAGGAAGCTGGGCGCTCTTACCCGTGGCGCCGATAAAGAGCAGCAGGGCGGTGAGGCTGAGGATGCCGAAGTGCGTCACTTCCGGGCCAAAGCGGGCCGAGCGCAGTGCGTCAGTCACTTCGGTGAAGCGCAGCGAGCCCGTCACCTGGAAGAGGAAGAACATGCCGAGGATGAAGCCGGCGTCGCCAATGCGATTGACGATGAACGCCTTCTTGCCCGCATCGCCCGCGCTCTTCTTGTGGAAGTAGAAACCGATCAGCAGGTAGGAGCAGAGGCCCACACCTTCCCACCCGACAAACAGCAGCGGGTAGTTGTTGGCCAGCACCAGAGTGAGCATGAAGAAGACGAACAGGTTGAGGTATCCGAAGAAGCGGTAGTATCCGCCGTGCCGCGGGCCGTGCTCGTGCGCCATGTAGCCGGTGGCGTACACATGGATGAGGAACCCGATGCCGGTGACCACCAGGATCATCACGGAGGAGAGCGGATCGAGCAGGTATCCGAAATCGACGTGCAACTGCGGCAGCCACTCGAACAACACCACCTGATGGGTGCGTTCCTTCAGACCGGCGAGCTGAATCACCGCGCCGAGCGAGAGGATGAAAGACCCCAGCACCGCGCCGGGGCAGATGATGCTGACCACGGTCTTCGAGAGATTGCGGCCGAACAGCAGCATGATGGCCGCGCCGCAGAGCGGCAGAATTGGGATGAGCCAGATGAGATCGAGAAAGTTCATCGCGCCTGGGTCTCCTACCACTTGAGCAGGTCGATTTCGTCGACCAGCACCGTTTCCTTATTGCGGAACAGGGCGATGAGGATGCCCAATCCGACGGCGGCCTCGGCCACCGCCACGACGATAATGAAGATCGCGAAGATCTGCCCGTTCACCTGTTGCAGATGGTGGCTGAAGGCCACCAGGTTGAGGTTCACGGCGTTGAGAATCAGCTCGATGGACATCATGATGACAACCACGTTGCGGCGCAGCAGCACACCCACTGTGCCGATGAGCAGCAGCATGGCGCTCAGCACGAGATAGTGTTCGGTGGTGATTGGGCTGGACATCTTAGTCGATCCTCTTCTTGGCCATCATCACGCCGCCCACCACTGCCACCAGCAGCAGCAGCGAGGCCACTTCAAACGGCACCAGATACTCGCGGAACAGCACCATAGAGAGGGTTTCCACGTTGCCGGCGCCCGGCACAACCGGCAGCGGCGATTCCAGTTTTAGCGAGCCCGCGCCGCGGTGGAGGAACGCCGCGAAGATCGCGCCCGTGCCGATCAGGCAAGCTACCGCGGCCAGCCAATGGCGGTGGTATTGCCGCTCCTTGGCCGCGCCATCCAGGTTGACCAGCATGATGACGAAGAGAAACAGCACCATCACGCCGCCGATGTAGAGCATGATCTGGACGACGAAGAGAAACTCCGCCTTCTGGAGGAGATAGAGGCCGGCGATCCCGGCCAGCGACGCAATCAATGCGATGGCGCAGTGGATGGCGTTCCTCAATGTCACGGTGAGAATGGCGCCCAGCACGGTGAGCGCCGCGAATGCATAGAAAAATGCAATGTCAGTCATGGGCATACTTCGGGTGTGAACCACACCCGCTCCCTTTGGTCGCGGCCCGGTAACGGAGCCGGGTTAGAAGCGATACTTGGTGGGCTTGATGCCCTCTTCGAGGATCTGCCGGTCAAAGATCGCACCTTCCCGCGAGTAACTCGCCAATTCGAAATCCTGGGTCAATTCGAGCGCATCCACCGGGCAGGCGTCTTCGCAGAGCCCGCAGAACATACAGCGCGACGTATCGTAAGTAAACGTGACGAGATCCTTGCGCTTGGTCTCGGGGTTGCGCACCCAACCGACGATGATGAGATTCTCCGGGCAGGCCACCGCGCACAGATCGCACGAGATGCAGAGTGTCTGGCCATTTTCCGGGTTGATGTTGAGCCGCGGCGCGCCGCGATAGCGCTCGGCGATTTTCGGCCGGTGCTCGGGGTACTGCTCGGTGACGATGTTCTTGGGGTGCTGGGTACGGAAGGTCACCCACAAACCCTGGAACAGGTCCACCAGAAAGATCGTTCTCAGCAGTTTGGTCATTTAGCGGTCGACCTCCCCCAGCACGATGTCGATGGTCCCGATAATGGCCACCAGATCCGCCACCAGCGAACCTTTGGCCATCTTGTCCAGCGATTGCAGGTTCACAAACGAAGGCGGGCGCACGCGCAGGCGGTAGGGCTGCGTCGTGCCGTCGCTCAGGATGTAGTAACCGAGCTCGCCCTTGGGCGCCTCCACCGAGACGTAGGCTTCGCCCACGGGCGGCTTGATGATCTTGGGCACCTTCGCCATGATGGGCCCCTCGGGGATGGCCGCCACCGCCTGACGGATGATGCGCACGCTCTGGCGCATCTCGGCCATGCGGACCATATACCGGTCGTAGGTGTCGCCGTTCTGCCGGATGGGCACCTCAAAGTCGTACTTCTCGTAGCCGGAGTACGGCAGCGCCTTGCGGATGTCCCAGGCGCAGCCGGCGGCGCGCAGCATGGGGCCGGTGACACCGTACGCTTTGCAATCGGCCTCATTCAAAATGCCGACGCCAATCAGGCGCTCGCGCCAGATGCGGTTGCCGGTGAGCAGCTCTTCGTACTCATCCACCTTCGGCAGGAAGAGATCGCAGAACTCCTCCACTTCCTTTTCAAAGCCGTCGTAGGTCTCGTACTGCAGGCCGCCGATGCGGAAGGCGTGCGTGGTGAGGCGCGCGCCGCAGTACTTCTCAAAAATGTTCAGCGTGTACTCGCGTTCCCGCATGCAGTAGAAGAGCGGGGTGATGGCGCCGATATCCAGCGCGTGCGTGCCCAGCCACAATAGATGGCTGGCAATTCGGTTCAGCTCCGTGAGCACCACGCGGATCGCCTGCGCGCGCGGCGTAGCCTCCACGTTGAGGAGTTTCTCCACAGCCAGGCAGTAGCCGAGGCCGTTCGAAATGGCCGCCACGTAATCCATGCGGTCCACGTAGGGCGCGAACATCGTGTACGTGCGGTTTTCGCCGATCTTTTCTACACCACGATGGAGGTAGCCGATGACACATTCGGTGCCGTTGACTCTCTCGCCGTCGAGCTTGACGATGACGCGCAGCACGCCGTGCGTGGACGGATGCTGCGGGCCCATGTTGAGAACGAGTTCGGTGGAATCGAGGAATGTTCCGGCCATGGTTATTGTCCGCTCTCAATCCCCAGGTTGGCCTGGACCCAGTTCTGATCCATGTTCAGGATGCTGTTTTCCTTGCGCAGCGGGAAGGTGGACCAATCGTCGGGCATGAGGATGCGCGTCATGTTGGGATGATCCGCGAATTCGATGCCAAACATATCGTACACTTCACGTTCCAGCCAATCGGCAGTGGGATAGACGGCCGTGGCGCTGGCGGGCTTCTCGGTTTCGTTGATTTTGAGCTTGATGCGGATGCGCTCGTTGCGGCTGAAGCTGTAGAGGACGTAGATCACGTCGAAGGGTTGCTCGCGTTGCGGCCAGTGGACCGCGGTGACGTCCACCAGATAGTCGAAGCCGAAGTCGTCCTTGAGCGTGAGCAGCAGCGGGATCAGCACGCCGGTCTGCGCCACCAGGAAGCTCTGGCCCAGGTAGCTGAGGAACTCCGGAATCGCCGGGCCAAACTCAGCGGCCAGAGCGGTGGTGAGATCACTCTCCCACGGCGTGGTCACCATCACGGCGGGCGGCTTCGGCGCGGCCGGAGCGGCCGGCTTGGCAGGCGGTGCGGCGGGCTTCGGCGCGGCAGGGACAGCGGGTGCACCCGCCGGGATCTCGGCGGCCGGCTTGTCGGCCGGAGCGGGAGAAACAGCCTCTACCTTCGGTGGAGCGGCGGCCGGCTTGTCGGCCGGAGCGGGAGAAACAGCCTCTACCTTCGGTGGAGCGGCGGCCGGCTTGTCGGCCGGAGCGGGAGAAACAGCCTCTACCTTCGGTGGAGCGGCGGCCGACGGAGCTTGCGGGGCCTCCGGCTTCGGCGCAGACTCCGGCGCGGGCGGGCCTTCCGGCTTGGGATCGTCTGGCATGAGTGAATCCTAACTGAACATTCAGGGTTATCACACGCGGAAATTCGGTGTCAAATGTCCGAAGTTTCACTTTCGGGGCGGGCTGCCGCTAAACAGCGCCCCGGGCCTTTGCTTCCATGGCCTTGGCCGCGCGGAGATTCTCGTCCACCAGCTCCCACGCGTTGGGGTAGAAGCAGAGGTCTGCGCACCACCACTCGATGTGCGGGATGGCCAGCAGTCTCGGCCCCAGGAAGTCCCACGGGATGTGGCCCTCACCCAGAGGCACGTGCGTGCTGGTGTCATCCATGTACAGAGTGCCGTCGGAATCGATCACATGCACCGCGCCGATGGAGCCGTGCAGCAGCGTGATGAACTCCGCCACGCCGCCTTCCAGCACCTGCTTCTTGCCATGCTGCCGGGCGCCGGCCACCGCACTCATGTAAGCGTGCGCGGTGTCGAACAAAATCTGGAACCAGGGGTGCCCCACCCGCTCGTGCAGCTCAAAAACTTCCGCCGGCTTGTTGAAAATGAACCCCGGTTCAAATTCCCAGGCCATCAGGACTCCGGCGTGGCGGGCCTCGTCGGCGCACTCGCGCCAGACATCGGCCAGGCGGTAAAAAGCGGTGTGATAGTCGCTATCCGAAATCGACCCAGGCGCCGTGCCGGTGTCAAAGCGGATCATCGGGCTGCCGACCGCGGCGCAGAGCTCCAACAATTGCTTGAAGTGATCGACGTAGGCCCGATGGTTGTCGGCGATGATCGGGCTGATGGCGCCGAGGTCCGCCGAATAGCCCGAAATGCCGAGCCCCAGGTCACCCAGAAACCGCTTCAACTCCGCCCGCGAGGCCGGCGAGGCGTACGTTTCCGGCGTCACATGGGGTGGGAAGCCGCTCAGCTCAATGCCATCGTAACCAGCCTTGGAGAGCCGCCGGGCTATCTCTTCCAGAGACTTCGGCTCGGCCGCATACGGTCCGAATGCGAACGACCACGCACCCATCGAGATCTTCATCGCACTTCCTTCTTCCAGCCCCTTATTCTCTCTCAAAACGCGCGGCGTGGGGCGGCGCGGTCCCGGTTGCCATCCTCACGCGGCGGCGATTCGACAATACCGCCCAGCGCCTCTACAATAGGCCCTGATGCCCCTCGATCCGGAAGTACTCAATGAGGTTGAGCGCAGTCTGGACCGCTGCGGAGCGAATCCAGCGTTTCTCGACCGGTTCTATGAGGTCTTTCTCGCCTCGTCGCCCAAGGTCCTGGCGATGTTCGAGCACACCAATTTCTACCGGCAGAAACGCGCCCTGCAGGCGTCACTGCACGGCATGCTCCTTCACGCCCGCGGCGCTGGGCCTGAGCCCGATCCGTATCTATTGGAGGTCGCCAAGCGCCACAGCCGCGGCCAACTCAGCATCGGGGCCGAGCTCTACGACCTCTGGCTGGACAGCCTGCTGGTTACTGTGAAAGAGTTCGATCCGCAGTGCACGCCGGAAATCCTGGCCGCCTGGGAGCAGGCCATGACCCAGGGCATCCAGTTCTTCCTCACGCACTACTAACGCGTCATCTCGATGATGGTGCGCGTGCCCAGGCCGTCCGGCAGTTCATAGCGCTCCACCACGCGGACCCGCACCTGACGCTTGCGGGCGTCCTGCGCCGCCTCGGCGATCTCCAGCTCCGCGTCGGGTCCCTTGTAAAGCAGCACGCGCGCCCCGGCCCGGATGGCGGGCGCAAACAACCCCAGCGCGCGGATCACCGGCGCCACGGCGCGGGCCGTGATCAGGTCCACGGGTTGTTCCTTGAGGAAATCCTCGGCCCGGCGCGCGTTCACGCTGACGTTCGGCAACGCCAGCGTCTGCACGGCGGCCTCCACAAAGTGCGCCTTCTTCTGCGTGGATTCCGAAAGCGTAAACCGGACCTCGGGCAAAACGACGGAGAGCGGAATGCCCGGCAGGCCCGCGCCAGTGCCGGCGTCGAGCACATGCTTCGCCTTTAGAAACAGGCGCCACGGCGCTACCGAATCCAGAATGTGCTTGATGGCGGCCTCCGCGGATTGGTGATGCGCGTGAGGTTGAAGTGCGTGTTGGCCTCGACGATCAGCGCCAGATGGCGGGCTGCCTTGTCGATCAATTCGGCGCGCCAGGGCAGATCTTCGGGCAGGACGCGGGTTAATTCCTCTGCAAAATTCACAATTCATGATCGCACCGATTCCGCAGGCTGCGAATCCGCACAGCTCCCGGCGCCATCCAACAGATATGGCCACGGAAGCTGGGTTACTACCGCACGTCGTGATTGTGGGCGGAGGCTTTGGCGGCCTGGGCGCGGCCCGCGCGCTGCGCCGCCTGAATGTCCGCATCACGTTGATTGATAAGACAAATCACCACCTCTTTCAGCCCCTGCTCTATCAGGTAGCCACGGCCATGCTCATGCCCGGCCAGATCGCCGCGCCCATCCGGCAGGTGCTCAGCAGCCACCGGCGCGCCAACGTGTTGCTGGGCGAAGTGGAAGGGATCGACTCCGAAAACCGCGAGGTGATCGTGAAAACGCCGGAGCACGGGGCCATCCGTGTGGGCTACGACTTCCTGGTGATCGCCACCGGCGTGCAGCACAGCTACTTCGGCCACGACGAATTCGAGCGCAACGCGCCGGGCATGAAGACCATGGCCGACGCCACCAAGGTCCGCAACAAAGTCCTCCACGCCTTTGAGGCCGCTGAGGGCGAGCCCGACCGCGCCGCGCGCGAGGCCATGCTGACCTTCGTGCTCGTCGGCGGCGGCCCCACCGGCGTGGAGATGGCCGGCGCCATCGCCGAGCTGGCGCGTCTCACGATGAAGGAAGATTTCCGCCGCATCGATCCTCAACAGACGCGCATTCTGCTGGTGGAGGCGGGGCCACGCGTCCTGGGCGGCTTCCATCCCGATCTCTCCACCAAGGTCGCCCAGCGGCTCACCTCAATGGGCGTGGAGGTGCTCACCGGCCACGCCGTCGAGCAGATCGACGACGAAGGCGTCACCGTCGGCGGCGAGCGCATCGCGGCCCGCACCGTCATCTGGACCGCCGGTGTCACGCCCTCGCCCGTGGCCCGTTGGCTGAACGCGCCGGCAGATCGCGCCGGCCGTGTCCGCGTCCGCTATGACCTCAGCGTGCCCGGCGCGCCGGAGATCTTCGTGATCGGCGACGTGGCCGCCTACGAGCAGGATGGCCGCCCGCTGCCCGGCGTGGCCCAGGTAGCCATGCAGATGGGCGCGCACGTGGCGCGCACTCTGGCCGCGCGCCTCCACAACGATGCCCCCCCGCCGCCGTTCCATTACGTGGACAAAGGCAGCATGGCCGTGGTGGGCCGCAACTACGCGGTGTTCCAGCGCGGCGACATCCGCCTCGAGGGCTACTTCGCCTTCGTCATGTGGTCGCTGATCCACGTGCTCTTCCTGGCCCTGCCGAACCTGCGCGTGAGCGTGTTCCTGCAATGGGTGTGGTCGTATTTCTCCGGCCAGCGCGGATCGCGGCTGATTGTGGAAACGCCGGCCGCGGCGGCCGAAGAACCTGTAGAGGTGATACGTTCATAGGTCAGACAGCCCCGTGCTGCCCACCCCTATGAACGTCCGCCTCTCCTCCTACGGCTCCGCCTCCACCCAGCCCTCGCCCGTCAACCGCATGATGGCCGCCTTCGCGCACGACTTCCGCGACGGCTTCGATATCAATCTCGGCGTGGGATACGTCAACGAGAAGACCATCCCGGTCCCGCTGATGACGGAGGCGCTGCGGGCTGTCTCCGCTGATCCCGCCACCTACCGGCAGGCATTCAACTACGGCGGCCCCACCGGCTCGCCTAACCTCATCCGCTCCATCCGCCAGTTCCTCGTAAACCAGCGCATCGGCGGTCTGGATGCCGCCG
The DNA here is from genome assembly GCA_016721425.1 of Bryobacterales bacterium. Classification (GTDB taxonomy): domain Bacteria; phylum Acidobacteriota; class Terriglobia; order Bryobacterales; family Bryobacteraceae; genus Paludibaculum. The sequence goes on from JADKID010000011.1 coordinate 468,190, forward strand.
CGCTCGAAAACAAGCGGCTGGTCATCGGCCCCTGCGGCGCCACCTCCGTCCTCGACGCCCTGACCGAGATCCTGCCGCGCGGCATCGTCGTCACCTCGGACCCCAACTACTACATCTACGCCGACACGCTGGAGCGCAAGGGCTTCCGCATTCTCGCCATTCCCGAAGACGCGGAAGGCATCGATCTCGACATCTTGGAACGCGAGCTCCACGCCCTCGGCGACGCCGTCAACGACATCTCGTTCTTCTACACGGTGACCGTCAACAACCCGTCCTGCACCATCCTCTCCAACGCCCGCCGCCTCGCCCTGCTCGATGTCGCCACGCGCCTCTCGCGCCAGCAGAACCGCCAGATCCCCATCTTTTACGACCTCGCCTACGAACTCCTGCTCCACGATCCGGCCGCGCCGCCCTTCGTCTCGGCACTGCCCGCCGATCCGCTCGGCATCGCCTATGAGATCGGCACCCTTTCCAAAGTGCTCGCCCCCGGATTGCGCATCGGCTATCTGCTCGGCCCCGATGGCCCGTTCCTCAACGCCATGGTGCAAAAGACCAGCGACACCGGCTTCAGCGCGCCGCTCTTCGTGCAGGAGATGGCGTCCTGGCTGTTGGATCACCACGTCGCCGCGCAACTCCAGGCCGTCAACGCTGGCTACCGCGCAAAGGCAGTTGCCGTCTCCGCCGCCATCCAGGAACACCTCGGCGCGCATCTCGCGGACTGCATCGGCGGCGCCGCCGGATTCTACTTCTACCTCACGTTTCGCGAAACCCGCACGGAGCCCGGCTCGCCGTTCTTTGATCGCCTCGCCCATCCGGCCGACCCCGCTCAGCCCAAGGTGATCTACATCCCCGGCCAATACTGCGTCCACCCGCGCGGCCGCCTCGCCGAAACCGGCCTCCGCCAACTGCGCCTCTCCTACGGCTTCGAGGACGCCCCACGCATCGTCCACGCCCTCGCCCTCATGCGCGCGGCTATTCGATAATCAGCGCCACCGAGCCGCGCGCCGGGATCGTCACCTCCACCTGCGCCTGAAACTGCCGGTCCAGCGTGTAGCGCCGCGGGGCCGCACCGTCCACGCGGATCATCGCCTGCGTGGTGAGCCCGGTGTAGTACAGCGGCAGCGTGATGGTCCGCCGGATCGGCTCGTCCAGCGGATTGAAAAGCGCCGCGTAGCCCTTCTCCCGCAACGCCGGATTGATGTGCAGCAGCCCGTCCCAATCCCGCGCGTCGGGCCGCCGCAGGTGGATCACGTCGGAATCGAGAATCGCGCGGTGCGCCTTGTAGAGCTCTACCCACCGCTTCACCACCGCCTTGGTCTCCGGCGCGTCAAAGAGCCGCGGCCCGCGGTAGGCCGCCTGCACCCCGCTGGTGAAGTTCTGCGTCAGGTGCTGGCTATACCCCTCCAGATGATCCTTCAGCGGCTCCAGCGTGGCCTCTGCGCCCCCGCCGTGATACTGCGTGAGCGGCACAAACATCCAGCCCATCGAGGGCGATTTGTCCCACGTGCCGTCGTAGATGTTCTGCCGCGCCAGCAGAAACTGGCGGTCGCGCGGCAGGCTCCAGTTGGTCTCGCGGTAGCCCATGCCGGTCTTGTTGGAGCCGTTCAGGAAATACCAGTCGGGCACGTTCAGGTAAATTCCGCGGCCGGCCGACCACTGGTAGTAATCGCGGATCAGCTCCCACTGGCGCCACTGCGAATCCTGCAAGCCCTCATGGCCGGGATGCTGCGTGGAGGCGCAGACGTCGCCGGGGTACGATCCATCGTGCTCCAGCACCGTCATGCCCGTCGCCTCGTACAACTGCCGCAGCTTGCGGAAGTACTCCAGCCCCCAGGCGCTGGCCAGGCACGGAGACTCCCCGAAGATCGCCCCGCCGGGCTTACCCGTGGCCGGGTTGATGGCGTCGTGCTCCGGGCTGATCTTGCGGCTGGCCAGCAGCGAGTAGCCGCCCAGTTCGATCCCCTTGGCGCGGCCGTACTGCACCAGTTGCCGCAACTGATCCAAATAGGCCGGATCCTCGTTCTCCGCCTGGAATCCGCTGCCAAAGCTGAGGATCACCATCTCGAAGCCGGTCTCGGCGGCCTGATCGATGGCGAGCTTGACGCTGGCCGCATCGGACTGCCGCACGTGCATGAAGATCGGATTCTCCGTGGACCACGGCGCCAGCACACGGTACATGCGGCGCTTCGCCAGCCCGTTCCGCTCGCGGTCCGAGGAATCGAAGGCGAGTTCAAACGTCCGGAAGCTCGTGAACTTCGCGCCGGGCGCGATCGCAACATTAGGACCGATCGGCGGGCGCGATTCCAGTTGCACCGGCGACATGCGCTCATAGCTGACCTGCGTCTCGTACTGCGCATCGGCCACAAAGTAAGTGGTGCGGTTCGCCGTGCGCGGATCCATGCCGTGAAACGCGTAGTCGCTCTCCACATGCAGATAATTCGGCGGCTGCGACGCGGCGTCTACCGCGGAGTCCTGCTCCACCAGCGCCAGAATCTCGCTGACAAACCGCGTGAGCCGAATCGGCGTTCCGGCCTCGTTCCTCAGCACAAACCACTTGGCCAGCAGCGGAATGCCGTCGTACATCTCGTAGTGGATGTCCAGCCGCAGGCCCGGCGCCGCGTAGTGAAAGACAATCCCCGCCCCGGCCGGCGGCCACTGCGTCTGCGCGGCGTAGCGCGTGGGCTTCCACGGGAAGCGCGCCTCCACCGGCGCCCGCTCGTAGCCGCTACAGTGGATGGCCTTTGGATTCGCCTGGAGCGCCGGCAGCCACTGCGGTCGCAGATACGCGTAATCCGGTTGCCCGGTGAGGCCGCCCACGGGTGTCTCCACTCCATCCAGCGTCAACACCGCCTCCGGCTTCACGCCGCGGATTAGCGACGCGCCGCTGCTCAGGTTGTCGTAAGCGATGGTGGCGCAATCGGGCCGCACGCTCCACCGGCGCGAAATCAGGCCATTGGTCAGCGTGACGCTGCGCCCGTCGGCGGCGGGCGTGACGCCGGCCCGCGTGGGCACACTCTGCACCAGCCAATCAGGTTGCGGGGCAGCCGACAGGCCGGCGGTCAGGACGAACAAGAGGATCCGGCTCATAGGGCGCTCGCAGGGCAGTTTAGCAACATTCCTGATATAACTTGGGCGTGCCCGGACCAGCGCTGAGCTCTTGTGTGATCGCGTTCCTGCTGGGAACGTCACTCACGGCCTCCGCTCCGCCCCAGCGCCTCGGCAACGTCACCCGGATCTTTGTCGCCCGCCTCGGCACGGAGCCGGGCACGGAGCTCATGCGCCAGAAGATCGTCAGCGAACTGGCCACCCTTCGCACACTCACGATTGTGGACTCGCCCGGCAAGGCAGATGCGACCCTCGCAGGCATCGTCAGCGTCGAGTTCGAATACCACCCCGGAGATCGGCTGTCGAGGAATACTGAGCCCCCTCCGAGACGCGCCTATTGCTCCGGCGCTGCGGTCCGGTTGGTCGGCAGGTCCGGACTGATGCTTTGGTATGGCGAAGCCAGGCCCGGGGCATTAGGGGCGTTTGACTCACTAGGCCATGTCGCCAGCGAGATAGCCGGCAAACTCTCCAGCGCGATCGAAAGAGACAAGCTGGCCAAGACCAGTTCTTCCGTCGTGCCGGGCACGGAAGGCTGTCCCCTAGTGCCAAACGGCGCCACCAGACTCAAGGACATCCGGCGCCTCTTCATGGAGCCGCCCAGCAAGTTCGCCGATGCCGAGGTGATTCGCGCGAAACTGCTCGGCCGGCTGTTTCAGTCGCGCAAGTTCGCCATCGTGGAATGTGCCAGCGATGCCGATGCCACTCTCTCCGCTGCCTCCTGGGTCAGGAGCGTCCAGACCCCCGTTGAGAGCTCAGGTGATGGGATCGACTACGCATTCACCGATTACCACGCGTCCACCACGGTTCGCCTGCTCGGCGCATCAAAACAGCCACTGCTCGAGTTCAACCTCCTCCGCATTAACAGCGACAAGTGGACAGCCTCCTCCAAAGCAGCCAGCCAAGCCGCCAAAGAGATCCTCACCGCCATTCAAAAAGACCGCTCCCGCTAAACGCTACAATCCACTCATGACCTGGGGCCCGTCCGATCCCGCCCAACCGCGCACCCTCAGCGGCATCCCGCTCGATCCGCACTACGGCACGCCCGCCCCCGGCGAGTTCCCCTATACCCGCGGCATCCACCCCACCATGTACCGCAGCCGCCTCTGGACCATGCGCCAGTTCGCCGGCTTCGCCACGCCGGCGGAAACCAACCGCCGCTATCGCTACCTGCTCCAGCAGGGCCAGTCCGGCCTCTCCGTCGCCTTTGATCTGCCCACCCTCATGGGCTGTGATCCCGACGATCCCACCGCCCTCGGCGAGGTCGGCAAGTGCGGCGTCTCCATCGCCTCCCTCGCCGACATGGAGACCCTCTTCGACGGCATCCCTTTGGATCAGGTCAGCGTCTCCATGACCATCAACTCGCCCGCGCCGGTGCTCTTCGCCATGTACCTGGCCGTCGCCGAGAAGCAGGGCGTCCCCTACAGCAGCCTCAACGGCACCCTCCAGAACGACATCCTCAAGGAGTACATCGCGCAGAAGGAGTACCTCTACCCGCCCCGCCCCTCCATGCGCCTGGTCACCGATGTCGTCGAGTTCGCCACCCGCCACGTCCCGAAATACAACCCCGTCTCCATCAGCGGCTATCACATCCGCGAGGCCGGCTCCACCGCCGTCCAGGAGCTCGCCTTCACCCTGCGCGACGGCATCGAATACGTCGAGTGGGCCTTGCAGCGCGGCCTCGGCATCGACGAGTTCGCCCCCCGCCTCAGCTTCTTCTTCAACGCGCACAACGACTTCTTTGAAGAGATCGCTAAATACCGCGCCGCCCGCCGCATCTGGGCCACCGTCATGCGCGAGCGCTTCCACGCCCAGGATCCTCGCAGCCTCAAGCTCCGCTTCCACACCCAGACCGCCGGCTGCTCCCTCACCTGGCAGCAGCCCTACAACAACGTGGTCCGCACCGCCCTCCAGGCGCTGGCCGGTGTGCTGGGCGGCACACAGAGCCTGCACACCAATTCGCTCGACGAGGCCTACGCCCTCCCCGGCGAGGAGGCCGTCACGCTCGCCCTCCGCACCCAGCAGATCATCGCCCACGAGACCGGCGTCACGGCTGTGGCAGACCCCCTAGGCGGCTCGCACTATGTCGAAGCGCTCACCGGCGAAATGGAGCGCCGCGCCCTCGCCTACATGGAGCGCATCGATGCCCTGGGCGGCATGATCCCCGCCATCGAGCGCAATTTCCCGCAGGGCGAAATCGCCAACGCCAGCTACGATTACCAGCGCCGCATCGAGTCCGGGGAACAGACAATCGTCGGCGTCAACCGTTTTACGCAGGAGGAAGAACAGAAACTGAAACTGCTCCAGATCGATCCAACTGTAGAGAAGACCCAACTGGACAAGCTCCGCGCGCTGCGCGCCCAACGCGACAACGCGCGCGTGCAGGCCGCGCTGGCAGCGCTCCGCACGGCCGCCGCTGGCACGCAGAACACGATTCCATGTATCCTGGATGCGGTCCGCGCTTACGCCACCACCGGCGAAATCTGCCAGACGTTCGGCGGCGTCTTCGGGGGGTGGCAAGAGCGAAGTGTTTTATAGGACTATACTTGAGGTAACCAGAAACAGATGGATCCCATGATCCGGGTGCTGGTGGCCAAACCCGGCCTCGACGGTCACGACCGTGGTGCAAAGATCATTGCGCGGGCGTTACGCGATGCGGGGATGGAAGTGATCTACACAGGCTTGCGCCAGACTCCGGAGATGATCGTTAATGCCGCTCTACAGGAAGATGTGCAGGTGATAGGCCTGAGCATCCTGTCGGGCGCCCACAACGCGATCGTGCCCAGGGTGATGGATCTATTGAAAGAGAAAGAAATGGACGACGTATTAGTAGTCGTCGGCGGCATCATCCCGGATGAAGATGCCGCAAACCTGAAGAAGCTGGGGGTCGCCGCTGTGTTTCAGCCTGGCGCCGCGCTCGAAGAAGTGGTGGCATTCGTGAAGAGTGCCGCGCGAGTGGCGAGTTGAACCATGGACCGCGGCGCGGTGACGACCCCCCCAAACATTTTGCTAGGATTTTGTTACACCAAATGCAAGACCGACTGAACATCGCCGTGTTTGTCGACTACGACAACATTGAGATCGGCGTTAAAAGCACACTTCGACGTGAGTTCGATGTGTCGCTCGTATTGGATGCTCTGAAAGAGCGCGGGGACATCGTCGCCAAGTTCGCCTACGCGAACTGGAGCCGGCAGGAGGGCGCCACGCGCCAGATGGCGGAAAACGCCGTCCAGATGGTCCAGCGCATTCCGTCGCCGCGCGGCGACAAAAACGGGGCCGACATCAACCTGGCGCTCGACGCGCTGGAGATGGCGTTTACCCACGACCATGTGAATGCCTTCGCCATCATCAGTGGCGATTCGGATTTCATTCCGCTGGTCAACAAGCTGAAAGAATATGGCAAGACCGTCTTTGTCGTCGGCGGCAAAGCGTTCACTTCCAACATCCTTCAGCAGAACTGCCACGAGTTTGTCAGCTTTGAATCGCTGCTCAGCGTCGAGCACGCCATACCGGTCTCCATGCCGGTACCGGCCTCGTCGTCCTCGCTGGCCTCATCGTCGGCCAACCTCGACCGCGGCACCGGCGAGCGCTTCCTTAGCTCCGGCGGAGGGGACCGCGAGTCCTACCGCGAGCGCAAGGAGAAGCGCTTCCGCGATCGCGAAGAGCGCCGCGAAGAGCGCCGCCGCGAGCGCGAAAAGACAGATCAGCCGCCGCTGCAAAACCAGCCGCCGCAGGTCCGCCCGCCGGCCCTCGATCTCGCCCTGGCCATGCCGCTCGTCGAGCGCGCCCTCCAGGTATTGGAGCGCCGTAGCGTTCAGCCCCAGCTCGGCCTGCTGAAATCCACCATGCTCCAGCTCGATTCCGCCTTCAACGAAAACGCCTACGGCGCCCGTAGCTTCTCCGATTTCGTCGAGAGATTGAAGAAGTCCGAGCTCGTCTACGTCAAGGGCACCGGCGGCCGCTACTTCATCGAGCGCAAGCACAGCTTCCCCGAAAAGAGCCTGCCCAGCCCGCTGGAAGCGCTCCCGCTGCTGCGCGAAGTGCTCGAAATCCACCGTCTCGAATTCGAAGAGAGCGGCCAGGCTGCCGAAGACCTCTGCGCCTGGATGAAGGAAGAGTACCCCACCTTCGACCACGCCAACTACGGCTACCAGGGCTTCAACGAGTTCCTCAACTTCGCCCAGGATAAGACCGTCGTCAAGCTCGAACCCCGGCACGAGGGCGGCCTGCTGGTCAACCTCGGCTCCGAGTTCTATCCCTCCGCCCCCATCAAACGCGAGGTTCGCGAAGAGGATCTGCTCACCGAGCACGACTTCAAGCAGCCCATCGTCAAGGGTCAGCCCACTGCCACCGGCGAGATCCCGCCGGATATCGATCCGCCCAAGCCCGTGCGCAAGCGTGTCGTCCGCAAAAAGGCCGATCCCGGCAACGTGGCCGAGCCCGCTCGCCGCACCCGCCGCAAAAAGACCGACTAGTTGAGAACACCGGAGACTGCCATGAGCGAAATCAAACGCATATTTCCGGCCGATACGCCATCGCCGCGCGGGCCTTATTCGCCCGCCGTCGTCGCTGGCGATTTCATCTATGTTTCGGGTCAGGGTCCCATTGACCCTGACACGGACAAGATGTCATACGGCGATATTCAGCACGAGACGCGCATCACGCTGAACAACATCAAGCGCATCCTCGCCGCCGCCGGCGCCTCGTTCAGCGACGTGGTCCGCTGCGGTGTGTTCCTGCGCCACGGCGACGACTTCGCCGCCATGAACGAGGTCTATACCGAGTTCTTCGGCGATCAGCGCCCCGCCCGCACCACGGTTGCCGTGGCGTTCGCCGATCCCACCATGAAGGTGGAGATCGATTGCGTCGCCTACAAACCGCGCTGACCAGACATCGGCTATAGTCTCTGAAGAGGGACTATGGGATGCCACTGGACGGCGCGCTCACTATTCGTGTCACCGATATCTATGACCAGGCCATCGTCAAAGCAGCGGACATCACGCTCCGCCGCAAAGATGGCCCGGTCGTTTTTCATCAACCCAACATCGATATCAGCCAGCCGCTGAAAATCACCAACCTGGACCAGGGGCCGGGCGCCCTCTTTCAGCTCACCATCGATTCGCCCAGTTACCTGCCCGTCAGCGCCTTCGTCAATCTGCCCGCTTCCGGTGCGAGCGAGACGTTTGCCCTGCCCTTCCGTCCAGCCGCCGTCCGCTCCGTTCGTTTCGCAGAGTACTTCAGCCTCCCGTCCGAAGCGCGCGCCCTCATCGACGCCCCCACCTATCTCAACCTGGAAACGGAGCGCAAAGCCGGTCTGTTGAACATCATCGCCAAGACCCAGCGGACCCTTCTGCCCAACAACCGCACCGTCCTTTCGTGCCTCACCCGCCTCCTCCGCACGGAGCGCGATCGCATCTTCGTCGAGGTGGCGCCGGAGTTGCTCAGCGGCACGCAGAGCGCCCTGGAAACGGGGAACTTCCGCCAGGTCTCCTCGTCCATGCACACCCCGCCCGAGGGCTACCAGCGCGGCCCCAGCTACAAAACCAAGGAGCGTTTTGGAAACCTCCAGGTCACGCTGTTCCACTGCCCCGGTAAGCCGCCCATCGCCGATATCGACATCGATAACGCCGCCGGCCTGCTGCACCTGTTTCAGGTGGCGCGCAACGCTCTCCATGGCCCCACTCATCCCTATGACATCCAGGCCATTCTTCTGGCCACAAAAGAGGCCGGTTCGTTCTACACGCTCAGCGTGTGAGGCCCGCGCCTACCGGAATTGCACATGGCGCGCGTGGTCCATCGAGAACTTGCCCTCGGCCGCGCTGCGGATCCGCCGGCCCTGATACTTCAGCCCCTCAATCACCACGCCATCCACCAGATGCTGCTCGTCAAAGCCGGCCAGCACGCTGTACGGCAGCATCCCCTCCACCACGTGCAGGTTCCTCACCAGCACGTTCCGGATGTGGCCGCGGAACTTCGCCCGCTCCGGCTTCTCCTCCGGCGTGTAGCTCAGCAAGCCATCCCAGGATCCGCCCCGTTCCATCCGCCGCTGCCGCTCCTGCGCGCTCGCCGGGCGGTCCAACCCGTACTGCGCGAAGATCACCGCAAAGTCGATCAGTTTGCGCCGCACGTCTTCCACCCGGATGTTGTCGAAGACGATGTTCTCCACCACCGAAGCATCGCCCTGGTGAATGCTGATGGCCGATCCGCGCTCTACGTGGATGATGTCGATGTCTTCAAAACGGATGTCGTACACCCGCTGATTCCGTAATTCAAAGCCGATCTCGATGCCGTTCCCGCCCGTCGGCATATTCCAGAAGACCGCCTTGCGCACCACGATGTTGTGTGTCTCCACGTCGTCCAGATTCTTCACCACCACGCAGTCGTCGTTCGTGCGCACGAACGTATTCTCAATCACCACATCGCTGGAAGAGACGATATCGAAGCCGTCGTTGCCGTAGTTGACGCTGGGGTTGAGGATCCGCACTCCGTCGATCCGCGTGCCCTGCGAGCTCCGCACGTACACGGTCCACGCCAGGCTGTTGAAGATTGTAATCCCTTCAATCCGCGCCCCCGTGGTCTTCTCCAGATAGATCATATTGCGCGCGCCGCGCTGCGGCACGTCCGTCCCGTCCAGCACGCCGCGCCCGCGAATCACCACGTTCTTCGTGCCCACGGACCGCACGTTGCCCTTCACCCACGCGCCCGCCGCCAGGTACAACGTCTCCCCGTCCTTCAGCTCCATCAACCCCGGCTCGTGCCTGCCCGGTCCAAAGTAGCGGACATGGGGCGCGCCCTCCACCGGAGCATCTTTCTCCGGCGCGTAGGCGAACAGATGCACCACTTTCTTGATATCGGAGTTGAACTCCACCGTCAGCGGCGCCGGCCTCTGTATCCGGAACTTCACGCTGGCGTGGTCTCTGCCCATCACCGGCACAATGCCCGCTGATTTCGGCCGGATCTCCACCCATCGCACGTCGAAGCCCGCGCGGATCTCCACCTCCACCGGTTTGCTCAGTTCAAACTGCGCGAAAGCCCCTTGCAGAAACTCGTGCAGCTCCATCGCTTTGCCATCGACCGTGACGCTGAAGAGAGGCGCCGCCGGCTGGGCGCAGAGGGATACCGGAATGGCAAAAAGGGCCAGGAACAGGCCGGCGGTCTTCATGGAGGGACTCCTTACAGCGCGGCGATGCTGCGGGCGGCGGCGCGCCCCGTCCGGACGCAGTCCGGAATGCCAATGCCATCATACGCGTTCCCGGCCAGTTGCAGGCCCGGCAACTCGCGCAGGATCTCCCGCATCGCCTCCACTCGCGCCGCATGGCCCACCGTGTACTGCGCCATCGACTTCCGCCACCGCCGGATCCGCGTGAACGCCGGCTCCACATTCCATCCCAGCAGCGCCTGGATCTCCGTCCGCACAATCCGGATCATCTCTTCGTCGGGTTCATCCAGGATGGCCTCGTGCCCCGCGCCGCCCAGAAAACACCGCAAAACCACGTGCGTGTCCGGTACCCGGTTGGGGAACTTCGCGCCTACAAACGTGCACGCCACCAGTGTCTTCCGCTCGCGCGACGGCACCAGGAACCCAAAGCCTGGCGGGATCGGCCCGCAATCGGCGCGCCGGTAGCCCAGCGCCATCGTCACGGACGAGCTGTACTCAATCGCTTCCAGCAATCCGGCCAGCCGGCCGTTCACGCCGCGCAGCAGCGCCCCGGCCTGCCACGCCGGGCACGCCATGATCACCGCGTCCGCCGCCACCGTCTCGCCGTTGACACGGATCTGATAGCCCGCCTCGCCCCGCACCACTGCCTCGGCCGTGCCCGCAACCACCGTGCACTTGCCCTCAATCCGCCGCACCAGCTCATCGGTCAGCTGCGCCAGACCGCCCTTTAGCGTCTGGAACAGCGGCGCTGGAGTTCCGCCCTTGGGCGCCCGCTTGCGCGATTCCAGCACGCCGCGCGTCAGGCTGCCGTAGCGGTTCTCCAACTCGACGAAGCGCGTCAGCACGCTCCCCACGCTGAGCTTTTCCACGGACCCGCCGTAAACGCCGCTCAGCAGCGGCTCGGCCAGGTAATCCACAGTCTCCTGCCCGTAGTGCTCACGGATGAAATCCGCCACCGTGCGGTCCGGCTTGGGCACGGCCGGCGGGCGGTGGAAATACTCCAGCCCCATCCGGATCTTCGTCGGCCACGAGAGCAGCGGGCTGACTGCCACCGGCAGGATCTTGGTGGGCACCATCATCATCAGCCCGTCCGGCAGCGGCACCAGACGCCCGTTCTTCACCAGGTACGTCACGCGCGAGCCGTCGTTGGAGCCGATCAGCTCTCCGCCCAGGCCAATCTCCTTGATGAGTTCATTGGCAGCCGGTTTGGCCGCCAGAAAGCTGTCGGGGCCGCCTTCCAAGACGCAGCCCTCCACAGTGTCGGTCTGGATGACGCCGCCAAGCTTCGCGCCGGCGTCGATCAGCGTGACCTCGCGGCCCGCCTTCACCAGTTCGTAAGCGGCCGATAGACCCGTAATGCCACCGCCGATGATGACAGTGCGCACGTTACGGTCTGAACTCGCGGACCATCTGCACCACGGCCTTCACGTTCTCCACCGGCGTTTCCGGCAAAATCCCGTGACCCAGATTGAAGATGTGCCCCGGCCGCGTGCCCGTGCGCTTCAATAACTCGTGCACCTTGGCCTTCAATTCCGGCAGCGGAGCGAACAGCGCCGCCGGATCCAGGTTGCCCTGAATCGCCGAACGGTAGCTGATGTCCATCCACGCCTGGTCGATGTTCAGGCGCCAGTCCACACCCATCACGTCCCCACCCGCGGCGTGCAGCTCACGGAAATACCCCGCGGCGCCCGTGCCGAAGTGGATCACCGGGACGCCCGTGGAACGGATGCGCTCGATCAACGCCCGCGAATACGGCGCCACGTAGCGCACGTAGTCGTCGGCGCCCAGCGCGCCCACCCAGGAATCAAACACCTGAATGGCGCGCGCGCCCGCCGCCACTTGCAGCATCGCAAACGGGCCCAGCACGTCCACCAGCTTGCCCATCAGCCGCCGCCACAGCGTCTCGTCTTTGTACATCAACTGCTTCGTGTTGATGAAGTTGCGCGATGCCCCGCCCTCGATCATGTAGCTCGCCATTGTGAAAGGCGCGCCCACAAAACCGATGATCGGCACCTTGCCCGCCAACGCAGTGGAGACCAGCTTGATGGACTCCCCCACATAGCCGAGGTCATCGGTGTTGGAGGTGGAGAGCGTATCGACGTCGTGAGACGTCCGCACCGGATTGTCGATCACCGGACCCTCGCCCGCCACAAACTTCAGGCGCAGCCCCATCGGCTCCACCGGCAGCAGGAGGTCCGCGAAAATGATCGCGGCATCCACGTCCAGCACCTCAATCGGCTGCAGAGTCACCTGCGCCGCCAGGTCCGGCCTCTTGCAGATCTCGAGGATTGAGTTTTTGGCCCGCACCTCTCGATACTGCTTCATGTAACGGCCCGCCTGGCGCATAAACCACACCGGCCTCACGTCCGTGGGACGGCGGCGGCAGGCATCCAGGAACCGGCTACTCATGGGAGGGACACGCATGCGATCTCCGATCTGTCTTCGCACAGGAAGACCTGAAACGACTTCGGCTTGTGCTGGGCGGCCCATTGCCGGCCCAGAATAAAGTAAGGCTTGGTCCAGGCCTCGCTATCGAGCGTCCTGGGCGCGATGACCGATACCGCCAACATGCCCCGCGACGGCGAACCCGTGCGCGGATCCATGATGTGGCTGTATGTGACGCCACCCGCAACAAAGAACTTCTCCGTGTTTCCGGAGGTGGACATTGAACTGTCCTTCAGATAGTACTCGGCCGCCACCTTTCGGGTGTCCCGCGGATCGGGAATGGTCACCCGCCACCCGCGCGGCTCGTCCGGCGGCGTCCCTATGGCATAGATGCTGGAACGGCCCGCCGAGATGACTCCGCTGGTGATCCCTTTCTTGCGCAGCGCAGCCGCCATGCAATCCACCGCGTAGCCCTTGCCGATCCCGCCCGGATCAATCTCCACCGGCGCGTCAAAACGCACGGTCCGCGCCTTTGGATCCAATATGATATGCTGCCAGCCCACCCGGCTCATCGCAGTCCGGATCTCGGCCCGGTGCGGAATCCGCCCATCGGCTTTGTAGAAACCCCAGATCTTCATCAGCGGCCCCACCGTGATGTCAAATGCGCCGCCGCTCTGCCGGCTGTACTCCACGCACTGCTGCAGCAGCCGAAAGAGCTCTTCGGAAACCGGCACTGCCCGCTTGCCCGCCTCCCGGTTCAGCATGGACCATTCGCTCTCCGGACGGTAGTTCGAAAGCAACAGGTCCAGCCGGTGCGCCTCTTCAAACGCGACATCCATCGCATCGTCCAGCCGCCATCGGTCGGTCCCATACACCGCGATCGTGTACGTGGTGCCCATGGCGTCCAAAGACCGCTCCAGACGCAGAGTAGCAGGGGGCTCCGCCGCCCTCGCCGGCGGGGCGGTGATTGATGCCAGTACTAATGGAACGAGTAGCAACACGGCGGTCCGAAGACGCACCCCGTGGCGCGCCTGATTTTAGCCTACAACCGACCCCGCCGTGGGAGCAAGAAAACGCTCTATTTTCTTATGGATAAGTGACACGTCCGGGCCAAGTGGGGCCAAATCCCCCCCAAACAGCCCCCGCACTCCCCTGTTTTCACCGCGTTACACGCTACCGCACCCCGGCCCGGAACGCCCCAATCGCCTCCGAGATTCGCAGCGCCCGCGTGTAAACCCGGAACACCCGAATCTCGCCTGCCAACCCCGGCCCCACCCGCAACTCCTTTCCGCCGTTCAACGATTGCAGCGCCGGGCTGAACCGCCCCCAGCCAAACTGCCGCTCCATTCCGCCGTCGCAAAGCCTCCCATCGATAACAAACGAAACCACATTCGGACCGCCGTCCACAATCACCGCCACGTGATGCAGCCGCTCCGCAACCAGCAATCCGGGGTCCGAAGCCCAGCGGTTCTCTGTCCGCCCGTCGTTCATCACAATCTCCACCGCGCCGCCTTCCGCGGTCCGCAGGACAAACCCCTTCCCCTCCGCCGTGCGGTTATCTGCCAGAATCTGCCCGGGCGCCACGCTGCCCAGCCTCAGCCAGCATTCCAACGATACGCCCGCCCGCAGACTCTCGCGCCCATGATCCGCCCGCCCGGACCGCCGCACGAACATCGGCAGCTCCGGCGCCGCCACCGTACCCTGCACCGCCTGCCCGCCATCCGGAACACCCTGGGCGTCAAACTGCCCCCACAACCCATCCAGCAATGCCGCATCCACCTCGTGCACCCGCGCCACGTCCTTCTGCGTCTCGGTCAGAAAATACCGCCCAGCCTCCTCCACCAAATCCGGATAGCTCATGCGGATCAGCGGATCGTCATCGTACAGCACCATCTCCGGCTGCGACCAGCGGATCACCTGACCGCGCGGCGACGCTGCCTCCACTCCGCCGGCGAGCCATACCGGATTGCGATCCTCGTAGGCGATCGACCGCCGCTTGGGACTCTCCCGGATGAAGCGTCCCCCGTGGTTGTGAAACCAGTACAGATACTTGCCGTTCTCGCACCGCCACGCAAAGTTCGCCGCGCGCGGGTGCTTCATCATCCTGCCGTCGGCAAACCGCATATACTGCGACCCTTCCCAGCTCTTCCCTCCGTCCCGGCTGTACGTACATGCCGGATGGCCGTCAATCGTCCGGAAAACGCAGAAGATCGATCCGTCGCTCAGCACCGAGAAGCTCTGCTCCTCCGCGATGGGTCCGCCGCCCGCCGGAGCGCGAATCCCGATCTCTCCCTCCGGCAGCGTCGCCCACCGCACCAGCGCCGGATCCCGCTCCGTCAGCAGATTGTCGCTCCGCAGCAGCGCGCCCTCGCTGGACGTGAAAAACCCCTCGCCAAATCCGCCCACCTTGTGCAGCGGCACATAGGCGCTGCCTGCCCTCGTGAACGGCTTGCCCACGTTCCAGAAGAACTTCAGCTTCCCGGCGTACGGATTCCGCCGGTCGATCTCGAAATCGCGCTGCGGAATGTCATACCGCTCCCGCGACCACGTCCGCCCCTCATCATCGCTGTACTTGAAGACAAAGTGCCCCAGGCTGTCCACCCGCTTCACCACGCCATCGGCGTACGCCGGCTTGTCCCCGATCACCTGCCGCACATTGTCCGTATTGTGGTTGTAGAAGACATAGATCCGGCCCGCCGGCGTCCGCAGCAGCACCGCGTAGGAGGCCTCCGGACCGCTGGCCGGCTCCACATCCACGGGCGCCTCCCAGTGCGCGCCGCGGTCCCGGCTACGCAGCGTCACCACATGCTGGCCGCCCTCGCCCTCCGCCCCCTTGCCTGTGGTCATCGCCACCAGCCACGCGCCGTCCCCAGTCTTTACCACGTAGGGCTGATCCGCGTAAAACTCGTCCGGGATCACCGCGCCATTGACGATGTGCCGCTCGTCTGGCGGAATGGCAGCAGCGCCGGGCGCGCGGATCAGCAGCGTGATGTGAAACTCGCCCGCCGGCTTGGCGGTCTTCTCCCACGGTCGCCGCAGCGCGAATGTCAGCGACGCCCGGCCCATACTCCGCGCTGTCAACCGGAATACCTGCTCCATCGGCGCGCCGGGCGCCGTGGATTGGCGCGCCACGGGCTCCTCCCGCACCGCCACCGCGCCAGAAACCGGAGCCTCCTGCCGCCACACGTAGCCGGTCCCGCCATGCGCCGGCAACGCCAGCAGGAACACTCCGCCCACCCGCGTCTCCATCGTCTTGCCTTCGTCGGCAACACTCAAGCGGACCGGTTCGGCGCCTGCCGCCAGCAGGCACCAAACCACCAAAACGGCGAATCTCATGTTGTACTCCGGGCGCGGATCAGAACGTCGCGGCGGACGGAGCCGACGATCCCTGCGCGTTCACCAGAGTCACCGATACCGACGCCACCGCCAGTGGCTCGCTTAGCGTAAACGGCAGCACCAGCTTGAACTGGCTGCCGAACGGCGCCGCCGCCGCGCTCCCATAGTACGTCGTAAACAGTGTGCCCAGTTCCAGCGTGAACTGCGTGCTGGCCAGTGTGAAACCAGCCGTCGGCGTCAGCGTCACTCTCGCCTGCGCAATCTGCCGCGCCGTGGTGAAACCGTAGATCGAGAGCTCAAATCCGGTGGAGGTTCGCACCGCGTCCATTCGCGTAATCACTGGCGGAGCGGGGTCGATGCGCAACGTGGATACCGGTGCCGGCCTCGGCGTCACGTCCACCCCATTCAGGCTAAAGCTGCCGGTCATCGTGATCAGGCCAGCCACCGTGCCGGTCTGCACCGCTGCACGGCCCACCGGGAAGTTGGCCACCGTGGAGCCCGCCGGCACCGTAAACGGCATGCGCCGGCTGCCATTGGAGAAGAGCACCGCCGGATCGTCGGCGCCGCTGTCCGGCTGAAACGCCAGCGCAACAGCCCCGTCGAGCGTGGTGGGGAAGGGCGCCGCGGTGGTGACGCCGAATGTGAGCTGATTGCTCGGTCCAGTGGTGCCGCTGATCCCGGTGATTGCCCCGCTCGGCACCGTGCCCTGCACCACCGTGATGCGGAACGGAGCCGAGGCCGCCAGCGCGTCCGCGTCCTCCAATCGCAGAGTGAAGTTGAACACACCCGCCGCGGTGGGCACACCCGTGATGCTGCCATCGGCAGCCCCAAGGTTCAGACCCGTCGGCAACTGGCCATTCACGGACCAGCGGAACGGTGCGCGCCCGCCCTTCGGCGTGAAGCGCGCTGCATAGGACACGCCCACCACGCCATCCGGTACCGTGCCGTCGATCTGGATGGATGGCCCCTCGGCCACCACGATGGAATACCGCTTGGTGGCCGAGCGCTTCCGTTGATCCGTAGCCGTGACATCAAACGCGAATGTACCCGCGCGCGTCGCCGCTCCGCGGAACACCCCGCCCGAAAATGCAATTCCCTCCGGCAGCGCGCCGGCGCTGATCTGCCAGATATAGGCCGGCTGACCGCCCGTCGCCGTCAATTGCGCACTGTAGTCCTTCAACAGACCGGCGTTGGGTACGGAATCCGGCGTGATCGCGATCACCGCGAATACCTGGATGCTGAAATCGCGCGTCGCCGTTCGCTCGTTCGCATCCATGGCCCGCACCGTGAAAGTAAAGCGGCCCGGCGTCGTCACTGTTCCCGCAATTTCACCGGAAGTGCTCAGCGTCAAGCCGCCCGGCAGAGCGCCCGCCGCCAAGTCATATACGAACGGCCCTGTGCCCCCGGCCGCTTCGATCACGGCGCGGTACGCTTCGCCCTCCGTCCCGTCCGGCAGCGCCGTCGTCGTGATAGCGCCCTGCGCCGTCACCACCACCGTGTAGTCGCGCTGCAGCCTGCGTTGCTTGGCGTCGGAAACTTCAATGCCGATCCGGAATGTGCCCGCGGCGGTCGGCGTGCCCGAAAGGACTCCGCTGCTGCTTAGGCTCAATCCCGGCGGAACCTGGCTGGTCTGGCCAAACTGAAAAACATAAGGAGCCGTCCCGCCCGAGGCCACAAACGTCTGGCTGTATGCCTCGCCCGTGTAGCCCGCCGCCAGCGTCGCCGGCGTCAGTCCCATCGCCGCGGCATCCACCGTCATTGTGATCGCTTTCTCCGTCACCTGCTGCGCCGAGGTGACGCGCACGGCGAACTTGTAGTCGCCTCCCGCAGTGGGCGTCCCTGTTACCGCGCCGCTAGCGCTCAGGGTCAAGCCCGGCGGCAATCCGGAGACAGGCGCAAAAACGTAGGTGCCGTCCCCGCCCGTCGCTGTGAACGCCGCGCTGTACGGAGCACCCACCACTCCGCCCGGCAATGTTCCTGGCGTGAAATCGAGTGTCGGCGGCCCAATCGCGATCACCAGTGTTTTCGGCGCTGCCGACTGTGTTTGGGTAGAGGCGTTGAACGTCACACCATACGCCCCGTCCGCTGTGGGCGTTCCACTGATCACGCCCGTGGATGGGTTCAACGTCAAACTAGGCGGCAGTCCCGTTGCCGACCATACCGGCGCCGTCACAAACCCGCTGCTCGTCAACGTGGCCGAATAGGGTACGTGGACGCTCCCAGCCGGCAGCGACTCCGTTGTGATCAACCCGCTCGGCTGCGTGATGGTCACGTAGAAAGTGCCAAACGCGTTCTGCTGTCCTGCATCACCGGCGATCAAGTCAATCGCATACGTGCCCACCCCGGTGGGTGTCCCCGAGATAGTTTTGGTGCTTGGGTGAAACATCAGGCCCAATGTCGGCGTATTCGTTTCCGCAACTACGGTCACCGGCGGCAGGCCCCCCGTGGTCTGAATGACTCTCGAAAACGGAACCCCTACCGTCGCCGTGAAAGTATAGGGCGGCGCGAAACTGAGCACGCCCGCGATCGTAATGTTGATCGCTCGCGATGCCACACGCGAACCTTCGGTGATGGTCACCGTGCCCGCATAGTTGCCCGGCGTTGTCGGCGATCCGGAGATCTGGCCCGATACCGACATCGACAACCCCGGCGGCAGCCCGCTCGCGCTCCACGTCGGTGAAAACGAAGGATTCAGGCCCCACGCCGAAAACGAGTGGCTGTAGTTCGACCCCACGAGGCCAGGCGGCAGCGCAGCGGCAGGATTCTGGATCCCCAACACGCGGATGGTATAGCCCTGACTGATCATGGGGGTGTCCCCACAATTTGGCGTCGCATACACAACGAACGAGTAGGAGTTCTGTGTGGGCTGCCCCGCAACTCCAGAGATCGAACTGGCCAATCCTAAGCCGGGATTGACAGTCAATCCTGGCGGGGCTACTCCGCTACCAACCGACCAGGTGTAGCTCAAGCAAAACGCGCTCGAAACGGACATCGGCACATTGTAGGAAGCACCCGCCGCCGTATCAGGCAGGATCGTCGGCAGCATCTGCGCATCCAGTGTGAGCGCCGAACCGCACAAGACACTGGCGAGTATCAGCGGAAGTCGGATCAATGATGGGCGGATCATGACAAGAACTCCTATCTCAGCTACCGGGGCGGAGTGACAACGGGTGTGCCGGGTGTGACGGTGACGGGCGGCTTGGTCGGCGAGGGATTGCCGCTGCTGGAGTTGACCCCCAAAGCGATCCCCGCCGCGGCGCCCGCGGCGCCCAGTACAATCAACGCCCATAGCGCCGTCGATCCGATGGCCGCGCCCGCCGCGTTCGCCATCTGGAAGGATGTGGACGCGCTCACACCTTTAAATGATGCTGTAACGCGCACCTGATACTGCCCCTTCAGGCTGTTTGCCTTGAGCCCGTTCGCCGCTGCCCGTCCGTCCGCGCCGGTAATTGCTGTGAAGCTGTTAGCACCCCCCGGGAACGTCGCCCCCGGGCCGCTGCCAGGCAGGAAGAAAATCACTGCCGCCCCCGCAACCGGCCTGTTGTTCTCGTCGGTGACTTGCACGATCGGCTCGCGCGAGACGCGCTGCCTGGCGTTGTTCACCGCGCCATCCCCCTCCACAATCACGATGTTCAACATCCTGGGAATGGCCGGCTCTTGCGCGGCGCCCGGAAAGGCCATCAAACTGGCCAGCACGGTGGCCAGCAGGGAACGGTACTGCGGATTCGTAAGGGTCATAGTGCGGCACCCAAACCGGACAGGACTCCATTCGGAAAGTGAGCATAGTATAGCGAATCTGGCGGCCAATGATAGGGGTTAGGCGCTACAATGGCCTCACGCTTGCTCCACAAGTGTCTGGAGGCGGAGTTTTCCATGAAGATCCACAGAAACCTGACGATCCTGGTCCTGGCGCTGCCCACGGCTTGGGCACAAACGCCCACTGGGTTGACGGCCCGCGAGCTCTTCTACACCGCGCCCGCCGTCGCCAAACCGGCAGCAGCCAAGCCCGTACCCGCAAAACCAGCCCCGGCCAAGCCCGCGCCGCCCAAACCCGTCGCGCAAAACACACCCCCCCGGCCCACCCGCCCTGCTGACACATCGCAGGAGCCAAGCAGCAGCCTGCCGCTCGTCAATGCCGGCAACACCCAACCCGCCGCCCTCGGACTGCGCTACAGTCTGCTGAAATACGTCGGCGATACCGAATATGTCGAGGTAGACCCCGAGATCACCTTCCGCTCCGGGGAGAAGATCCGTCTGCGCGTCCAGTCCAACGACGATGCGTATCTCTATATCGTGATGCAGGGCTCCAGCGGCGCCTGGCGCGTCATGTTCCCCGCCGACGAGTTCGGCGAGGGCTCCAACCGCGTGCTCGCCGGAAGGGTCTACGATATCCCCGGCCGCTCCCGCCTCGTCTTCGACGAGCAGGCCGGCGTCGAAAAGCTCTTCCTCATCCTCACCCGCCGCCCCGAGACTCAGATGGACAAGCTCATTTACGATCTCGATAGTCGCAAGGGCGGTGAAAGGGCGCCGGACAAGAAGCCCGGAGACCAGCGCCAGTTGATGGCCAGCGCCGCCATCGGCAACCCCCTGGTGGATCAGCTCCGTGGTGGCGTCCGCGCGCGTGACCTGATCTTCGAGAAAGTGGATGAGACCAAGCCCGCGCCGCCCTCTGCCGGCGGCATGAAGGAGACGGCAGTCTACGTCGTCAACGCTTCCACCGCCGCCGACGCGCGCCTGGTGGCCGACATCCAATTGCGGCACAGATAGCCGCCATCACCGCACGAACCGGAGGTGCGTCTTGAAACTCGGATTGACGCTGTTGATGGCAACCGCGCTGCTGGCACAGTCCCAGCAACCGCCGCCCCGCCGCATGGAGATCCAGGTGGAACTGCGCAAGGGCGCCCAGTGGAAACAGGTGGACGCCTCCACCGTTTTTGACAAAGGGGCGCAGATCCGCTTCCGCGTGAAGGCCAGCTTCGCCGGCTATCTTTATGTGATGAACCAGGGCACGGGCGGCACTTACACACTACTTTTCCCGCGAGAGGACACAGGCCAGGAAAACCGCATCGAGGCAGGCCGCGAATACACTGTGCCGGCCACGGAGGGCTCCTTCCGCGTGGCTGGGCCGCCCGGCCACGACGTCGTCTACTGGATGGTCACCCCAGTGGAACTGGGCCAGAGCGCCAGGCCGTCATCCGCCTACGTTCCCCTACCGCCGCCGCCCCCACCGGGCACCAAACTCCATACGCTCACGCCCCGCTGCGACGACGCCGTCTTTAAGGCGCGCGGCGAATGTCTCGATTCCCAGGCCGGGCCCCGCAAAGTCACCAGCCTCGATGACCTGCCGCCCAACCTCAAGGATGTCCCCAACCTGCGCTCGCGTGAGCTCGTCTTCATCAAGGAAAAGGACGGCGCCGTAGTCTCCACGCCGGCCAACCTCAAAGGCCCGCTGGTTTACGAATTCCGGTTGTCGCACAAATGAGAACACTCACCGCACTGATGGGCCTTGCCCTCACGCTGGCCGCCCAGCAGCCGCCGAAGCGCCAGCGTGACCTCCTGATCGAGAAGGAGCTCAATAATCCACCGATTGACCGATACACCCCCGCCATCCCGCGCAGCTACGCCCTCGTCGTCGGTGTCGCCCGCTACCAGAACCTCCCCGAATCCGCGCAGCTCTCCTTCCCGGAGCGCGACGCCGAGGCCCTCTACTCCATCCTCATCAGCCCCGAGGGCGGCAACTTCCGCGCCGAGAACGTCCACCGTCTCATCGGCGCCAAGGCCACCCTCGCCAACGTCCGCAAGGAGTTGGAGGAATGGCTGCCCGCCGTCACCAAGGACGACGACCGCGTGCTCCTCTACTTCGCCGGCCACGGCTTCGTCCACAAGGGCCGCGCCTACCTCGCCCCCTACGACATCTCGCCCGAAAGCATCCCCACCACCGGCTACCCGATGGACGATCTCGGCCAGGTCTTCGGCGCCCGCATCAAGGGGAAGTGGAAGGTGCTGCTGGCCGATTCCTGCCACAGCGGCGCCATCACCCCCGGCGACGACGCAGCCTTCCTCAACAAGCGCCTGCTCGATCTCAACAAGAGCGTCTTCTCTCTCACCGCCAGCCGCGATCGCGAGCGCAGCTTCGAAAGCAAGGAGTGGGGCGGCGGCCACGGCATCTTCACCTACTACGTGGTGAAAGGTCTGGAGGGTCTCGCCGACGAGTCGCAGGACGGCATCGTCACCGCTGACGAACTGTCCGAATACGTCCGCCGCAACGTGCGCGAGGCCACCGGCGGCCAGCAGAATCCCACCTCGGATCGCGGCAGTTTCGATTCCGATATGCTGCTCTCCTACCTGCCCTCCGGCGTCAAGCCCGGCGCGCCCCCGCCGCCCAAGTTCGGCACGCTAATCCTCGAGGCCAACATGGATGGCGTCGAGATCTTCGTCAACGGCAAGAGCGTGGGCGTGGTGGACAAGGGCAAGCCCCTGCGCCTGCCCGGCCTGCCGCCCGGCGTCATCACCGTCAAAGGCGTGCGCCTGGGCTACGAGCCCGATGGCCCGCGCGAAGAGATGATCTACCCCGGCCAGGACTCCACGGTCTCCGTCAAAATCTCCATCCCGCGCCGCCGGCCGAAAGCAGCCGTCGAGAAGTTCGACGAAGGTCTGGAGCAGTACAACAAGGGCAACGCCGAGGCATACCGCAAGGCCGCCTCTTTTTTCGACCAGGCCCTGGCGGCAGACCCGGCGTATAGCCAGGCCGCGCTCTACCAGGGCCGTGTCCACGACGCACTCTTCGAACAGGAAAAGGCCGCTACCTACTTCAAGCGGGCCATCGAGATCGATCCCGATTATCTGGAAGCCCGCGCCAGCTATGGCGGCATGCTGCTCGGCATGGGCAATGACGACGAGGCCCTCCGCCAGTTCAACGTCGTCACCCAGCGCGACAAGAACAACCAGCTCGCCTTCTATCTCCAGGCCCAGGCCTATCAGAACAAGGGTCTCTTCCAC
Organism: Bryobacterales bacterium; assembly: GCA_016721425.1. Lineage (GTDB taxonomy): Bacteria > Acidobacteriota > Terriglobia > Bryobacterales > Bryobacteraceae > Paludibaculum. Next base: position 491,171 of record JADKID010000011.1, read on the forward strand.
GAGGCTGTCGAGAGCGCCCGCCGCGCCATTCAGCTCGCCCCCAACAACGCCGAGGCCCACTTCGTCCTCGCCGAGAATCTGCGCCGTCTGAAGCAGAGCGCGGACTCCTCCGCGGAGTACGAGGTGTATCTCCGCCTTAGCGATTTCGATTCCAAGATGGCCGGCAAGCTCAGCTACTACGTAGTGGGCAACCTCATCGGCTTCGGCAAAAAGAAGCGCGCGGCGCAGCGCGACATCTGGAAAGACCAGCGCAACATGGCGTATTTCGGACTCTGCGAAAACGCCAAAAACCGCAAGCAGTACGAGACCGCCATCGGCTTCTGCCAGCGCGCCATCACCTACGATCCGGAGGACGCATTCTCGCACTACCTGCTGGGCCTGAACTACGCCTATCTGGGGCAGCAGACCGGATCGCTGGAAATGCTGGCTGCCGCCCGCAAGAGCTTCGAGCGGATGCTGGTGCTGAACCCCGACCTCAGCGAAGCCGACTTCGCGCGCAAGAACGTAGCCGCCATCGAAGTCGCGCTCAAGGCGCGCTAAGCGCCACCCAAACCTGACAAAATATTGGCATGTCAGATCGCTTGAGCCGCCGTTCGCTGATGGCCGGATCCGTGGGCCTCGTTTCTGCCGCACAGACCGCCGAGCCGGTGCGTTTACCCAAAAAGGTGCGCGTCGCCCTCTGGGGCCTCGACGGACACACCGGCGAGATCGTCAACCCGCTGCCGCGCTATCCCGATGTCGAACTCGTTGCGGTCCAGTCCGCCAACCAGGCCGCGGCTACGCGTTTCGCCAAGGGCAAAGCGCACGTCTATACCGATCCCATCAAAATGCTCGACACCGAGAAGCCCGATCTCGTCGCCGTCTGCAACAACGACGGCGAGCGCGCCGGAGCCATTCTCGAAGCCGCCAAGCGCGGCCTGCCCGTCATCGCGGAGAAGCCTCTCGCCATCAAACGCGCCGATTTCGAACAGGTCCGCAAACTGGTGGAAGCCAACCACGTCAAGCTCGGCATGCTGCTGCCCATGCGCTTTGACCCGCCGTACCTGGCGCTGAAGCAGATTGCCGAATCCGGCGAGCTCGGCGACATCATTCAGATCTCCGCGCAAAAGTCCTACAAGCTCGGCAAGCGGCCCGAATGGCAGCGCCGGCGCGATCAGTATGGCAGCACCATCCTGTGGATCGGCATCCACATGATCGATCTGATGCGCTGGACCAGCGGCCGCGAGATGAAGGCCGCTAGCTCCTTCCAGAGCGTCGCCGGCAACATGGGCGCGGGCGAGATGGAGACATCCACCACCACGAGTTTCCTCCTTGATAACGGCGGCACCGGCACGCTCCACATGGACTACTGCCGCCCCGAGCTCGCCCCCTCGCACGGCGACGATCGCCTGCGCCTCGCCGGTACCAAAGGCGTGGCCGAATATATGCTCGCCACCGGTGTCACGCTCGTCTCGTCCAAACGCAAACTGGAGAAGATCGAGGCTCTGCCGCCGGCCCGCTCTATCTTTGGCGAGTTCCTCGAATTCGTTTATCTCGGCAAGCCCACGTCGCTACCCCACAGTGAGATCTACCGCATCTGCGAGATCACCATGGCGGCGCACGATGCGGCAGTCACCGGCAAGGTCATATCCCTATGAAGATCAATCCCGCACTTACCAAACACACACTCGCGAAAAAGGCAGGGCATGTCTTTGACCTGTCGGCCCAGAAGATCCGCTCCATGGAGCAATCCTGGAACCCGGAGCAGGGCGCGCCGGTCTTCACCATCGACGGCCGCTACACCAGCCGCGGCTGGACAGAGTGGACCCAGGGTTTTCAGTTTGGCGCCTCGATCCTGCAATTTGACGCCACCGGCGAGCAGGAGTTCCTGGAGATCGGGCGGACCCGCACCGTGGAGCTGATGGCGCCCCACGTCACGCACATCGGCGTGCACGACCACGGCTTCAATAATGTCAGCACCTATGGCAATCTGCTGCGGCTGATGGCGGAAGGGCTGATCGAAGAGAACGTGTGGGAGCGTAACTTCTACGAGATGGCGTTGAAGTGCTCCGGCGCGGTGCAGGCCGCGCGCTGGTCCCGGACCTCCGAGGGCGGCGGCTACATCTACTCCTTCAACGGCCCGCACTCCCTCTTTGTCGATACCATCCGCTCCCTGCGCGCCCTCGCCGTCAGCCACCGGCTGGGCCACGCTCTGATGGGCGAGAACGACAAAAAGATCTCCCTGCTAGGCCGGCTGATCGATCACGCCAAAGCCACGGCGAAGTATTCGGTCTTCTACGGCGAAGGCCGGGATCATTACGACCTGCGCGGGCGTACCACGCACGAGGCCGTCTTCAACACCAACGACGGCAACTATCGCTGCCCCAACTCCCAGCAGGGCTACTCTCCCTTCAGCACGTGGACTCGCGGCCTGGCCTGGGCCATGTGCGGCTTCGCCGAGCAGCTCGAATTCGTCCACACCCTCCAGGACACCGATCTCGATCCGTTCGGCGGTCGCGGCGCCGTCGTGGATTTCATGAAGAAGGCAGCCGAGGCCACCTGCGACTTCTACATCGCCAACACGCCCACTGACGGCATCCCGTATTGGGATACCGGCGCGCCGGGTCTGGCGAAGATGGAAGACTGGCGCGAGCGCACGTCAGACCCCTTCAACCCGCACGAGCCGATTGACTCTTCCGCCGCCGCCATCGGCGCGCAGGGCCTGCTGCGCCTGGGCCGTTATCTGAAGAATGAAACCTACTGGCAGGCCGGCCTCACCGTCTGCGACAGCCTCTTCGCCGATCCGTATCTCAGTGAGGACCCCACCCATCAGGGCCTCATCCTGCACTCCGTTTACCATCGTCCGAACGGCTGGGACCGCATGCCCGGCACGGACGGCGTGCCGCGCGGCGAGTCCTGCATGTGGGGCGACTATCACGCCCGCGAGGTAGCGCTCTACCTGCTCCGTCTTAGCGCCGGCAAGCCTTACCTGACGTTCTGGGCGTAGGCCCGTTAGCAAAGCCCCGCTCACAAAGACCGCCGGTTGGTGACCGAAGTCACTGCCGGCGGTTTCTCCGCTCTGCATGATGGATTCTGCGGGCCACGCCGGCCCCAGGGATCGACCATGCCAATCAAGAGTTACCTTGCCTACCCCGTCCCCGGACACGCCGAGACAGTTACCCAGGCGCTGGCCGCCTTTGAAGGCTGTGATGTCTTTCCCGCCCTCAATCAGGACGTGCTGATTCTCGTCACCGATACGCCGGACGAGCCAGCCGAGTCCTGGCTGGAAGAGCAACTGGCCCTGGTTCCTGAGCTCCAGTGCCTCGCATTGGTCTCCGGCTTGAATCCGGAGCTCGTACAAATCAACCCCACGCTGGAGCACTCATGCTGAGCCGCCGTGAACTCTTTAAGGGCATGGCTATGGCCGCCGCCGCAGCAGCCCAGCAGGTATTCCCCGGCGTGCTCTTCGCCACCACGGCAGTCCCGCCCAGCGCAAACGGACTGAGCTGGAAGAAGGCGCCTTGCCGCTTCTGCGGAACCGGCTGCGGCCTCCTGATCGGCGTGGACAATGGCAGAGCCGTTGCCGTGAAGGGCGACCCAGCCAGCTCCGTCAATCGCGGCCTGTGTTGCGTCAAGGGCTATCACTCCGTGATGGCGCTCTACGGCAAGGATCGCCTCACCCACGCCCTCGTCCGCCGAAACGGACAAATGGTGAAGGTCCCCATGCAGGAGGCGCTCGATCTCGTCGCCTCGAAACTCAAGGAGACCATCCAGCAGTCCGGCAAGGACTCCGTCTCCATTTACGGCTCCGGCCAATGGACCATCCCGGATGGCTACGCCGCCAGCAAGCTGTTCAAGGGGGGCATCGGCACCAACAACGTGGAGGCCAACGCCCGTCTCTGCATGTCCAGCGCCGTCACCGGCTTCATGACCAGCTTCGGCCTCGACGAGCCCATGGGCTGCTACGACGATATCGATCACGCCGATGTCTTCGTGCTTTGGGGCAACAACATGGCCGAGATGCACCCGGTGCTCTTTTCGCGCATGTTGGAGCGCCGCGTCACCAATCCCAACATCAAGATCATCGACCTCGCCACCCGCTGGACCCGTACCTCCATGGCTGCCGACCGCAGCATCCTCTTCAGGCCCCAGTCCGATCTCGCCGTCGCCAACGCCATCTGCCACGAGCTCATCCGCAACGGCTGGACCAACTCGGCGTTTATCCAGAACCACGTCAGTTTCCACGAAGGCAAGATCAATATCGGCTACGGCACCCAGGACAAGTTCGCCTTCACCGATGAAGCCAAATCCACCAGCTTGGCTGAATTCAAAAAGCGCCTGGAAGAGTACACGCCGGAGAAGGTCGAACAGATTTCCGGAGTTCCCGCCAAGGACATCCGTTACCTCGCCTCCCTCTACGGCGACCCCGCCAAAAAGTGCGTCAGCTTCTGGTGCATGGGCATGAACCAGCACTCCCGCGGCACCTGGATTCAGAACAACGTCTACAACATCCACCTGCTCACCGGAAAGATCTCCACGCCCGGAAATAGCCCGTTTTCGCTCACCGGCCAGCCCAGCGCCTGCGGTACAGTCCGTGAAGTGGGCACGCTCACCAACCGCCTGCCCCACGGTGAGACAACCAATGAGAAGGATCGCCAGATGGCGGCCGAGATCTGGGGCGTGCCGGTGGCCAATATCCCGGTGAAGCCCACCTACCACACGGTGGAAATGTTCCGCGCCCTCGATCGCGGCGACATCAAGTTCATGTGGATCCAGGTCACCAACCCCATGGTGACCATGCCCAAGCTCAAACGCTATCGCGACGGCATGAAGAAAGACGGCCGCTTCGTCGTCGTCAGTGACGTCTACCCCACCCCTACCACCGACATCGCCGACGTCATCCTGCCCTCGGCTTTCTGGATCGAGCGCGAGGGCATCTTCGGTAACTCCGAGCGCCGCACCCAACAGTGGGATCAACTGGTCGATCCGCCCGGTGAAGCGATGAGCGACACCTGGCAGTTGATCGAAGTGGCTCGCCGCATGGGCCACGGCAAGCTCTTTCCGTGGAGCAGGGAGACTCACGTCAAAGAGATCTGGAACGAATACCGCCGCTTCCATCACGGCCCGGCGCATGAGATGGCCACCTATGAGGCGCTGCGTTCCAATCCCGGAGTGCAATGGCCCTGCCCGAATGGCAAAGAGACCAAGTGGCGCTATCACGCCAAGTGGGATCCCGCCGCCAAGGGTAAATCCTGGGACTTTTACGGCAAGCCCGATCGCAAAGCGTGGATCTGGTTCAGGCCCTATGAGCCTGCCGCTGAATCGCCGGACAAGGAATACCCCTTCTGGCTCAACACCGGCCGCGTCGTGGAACACTGGCACACGGGCTCTCTAACACGCCGCATCCCGATCCTCCATCAGGCCGTCCCCAACGGCTACGTGGAGGTGAATCCCAACGACGCCAAGCGCATGGGTATCCGCAACGGCGATCGAGTCAAGCTGACCTCGCGCCGCGGTGCGCTTACCCTCCCCGCCATGATCGATGGCCGGGGCCGTCCCCCCGAAGGCATGGTCTTTGTGCCGTTCTTCGACGAGAGCCTGCTGATCAACGAGCTGACGCTTGACGCGTTCTGCCCCATCTCCAAACAGCCGGACTACAAGAAGTGCGCCGTTAAGGTGGAGCGCGCCTGATGCTGAGCGGTGAACAGCAGAAGTACGTTCGCATCGGCGTGATCTCCGCGCTGATGGGCGTCACGGTATTTGTGGTGGGCCTGTTGGTGAACTCGGCCACCAGCGAAGCAGTACTGATGCCCGCCCAGTCGCAGGAGAAACCGAAGCTGCCCTATGAGGCTGGCGTCTTCACAAGGTTGGAGCAACCGCTGGACTTCACCAATGCGCCGTTGGCGAAGAACGTCAAGCGCAGCCTGCCCTCCTACTATGCGCGCCGCGCCTATGATGGAGCGCCGCCCTCCATCCCGCACAAGATCCTCGATCCCACGTCCTGGGGCGGTGATGCCTGCAACACATGCCATCGCGACGGCGGCTACGTGGAGCAGTTCCAGGCTTGGGCGCCCGTCACCCCGCACCCCGAATACCTCAACTGCCGCCAGTGCCATGTGCCCGTGGAGCAGAAGACTCTGTTCCGCGAGACGTCCTTTACCGGCCTCAAACCCGCAGCCATTCAGAAGGGCCAACTGCCCAACAGTCCCCCGCCGATTCCCCATGCGCTCGATCTCCGCACCAACTGCGTAGCCTGCCACGGCGGCGCCGCTGCCGTGCCGGAATTGCGCTCCACTCATCCGGAACGGGTCAACTGCCGCCAGTGTCACGCCGCCATCAATATGTCGGCCACACGCTCCGCGACAGCCGAATTCACTCGCCCGGCGCCGGGAGGGACCAACTGATGCGGCGGGCCTGTCTTCTAGTCCTGACCACCGCTGTCACCTTCAGCGCCTGCCGCCGCGCTGACCCCAAACCTGGCAGCTCTCCGCATGTCCTGGAGACTATCGCCCACGCCCAGGAGCCCAACAGCAACGCCGGCCTCAGCTCGGAGAAGCACCTCGATGGCGCACCCCGCGTCACTGTGGCAGGCTACCCGGACCGTCCGGCATTCTCCGCCCTGCAACGCACCAAGGTGATGCAGCAGTATCCCTGCCAGAAGTGCCACACCAAAACGTTGGATGTGCTGCGCGCTCAGTCCCAGGTGGCTGTGGCGCAAGGCAAGAAGGCCTCGCACTGGAACGTCAAACTGGTCCATGCCCCCGCCGTGACCATGGACTGCTGGACGTGCCACGACCAGAAGAACCTCGACGCCCTGCGGACGCTGCGCGACGCGCCCGTTTCCCTGGATCACTCCTACCAGGTCTGCGCCCAGTGCCACTCCCGGCAGGCCGCAGATTGGGCCGGAGGCGCGCACGGCAAGCGCCAGGGCGGGTGGGCGCCGCCGCGCGTCGTCGCCTCCTGCGCCGGCTGCCACAATCCCCACAAGCCGAAACTGGAGCCGCGCTGGCCCGCAATGGCCGGACGCCGTGACCTGCGTTTCGAATCGGCCGAACCTCAGACTGAGAGCCCCGGAGCCAACCGATGAGCGAATTCAATCCCAACCCCTCCGGCCTGCACCAGATCCTCAACCGGCAGGTGGATCGCCGCACCGCCGTGGCCACGGCGGCCGGGGCGCTCGTGGCGGGTCTCGGGCTTTTGCAGACAGCGTGCAGTCCGCTGGCGGCAGCGGAATCCAAGGAGAAGGCCCAGCTCAATTGGGAGGCGTTCTTTCAGGGCAACTATCGCCTCATGACGCACAAGGAAAAGGATGAGACTGTCCACCGTCTGGAGCGGCTCCACGCACTGAACACCGGCAACCAGGTGCGCATTGGCACCACTGCTGCGAAGGAGGGCGTGCTCTACGGCTACGCCTTCAACATCTCCAAGTGCCGCGGCTACATGGATTGCGTCAAGGCCTGCATCGCGGAAAACAACCAGGACCGCAAGTCCGATATGCGGTACATCCGCATCCACGAGCACAACAAAGGTCAGATGAGCTTCGAGGCTGCCGAGGATAGCTTCTACCATGAGGTGCCAGCCGCCGGTCACTTCTACATGGGCACGCAGTGCTTCCATTGCCAGAATCCGCCATGCACGCAGGTGTGTCCCACACAGGCGACGTGGCTGGAACCGGACGGGTTGGTGGTGGTGGATTACAACTGGTGCATCGGCTGCCGCTACTGCATCGCCGCTTGCCCCTATGACGCGCGCCGCTTCAACTGGGGCGACCCGCAGGTGCCGGAGGAGGAGGTCAATCCGAACCAGCACTACTTGGGCAATCGCCTGCGCCGCAAAGGTGTGGTGGAGAAGTGCACGTTCTGCATTCAGCGCTCCCGCGACGGTAAGAACCCGGCTTGCGTGGAGGCCTGTCCGACCGGTTCGCGCACGTTCGGCAACCTACTCGATCCCGACAGCGACCTGCGCTGGATTCTCAAAAACAAGAAGGTCTTCCGGCTGAAGGAAGACCTCGGCACAGAGCCCAAATTCTGGTACTACATGGACTGACCCGATGAGCGCTACCCTCAACCCGATCACAATCCCGGCGGAGGAACGCCTCCGTCACCCGCTCGTCCAGTTCTTTCTCGATGGCTTGCGCGAAGTCACCACCGGCTCGCCAAAGTACCACATCTGGATGGCCTCCCTGACGTTGCTGATGTGCCTCGGCGCCTACGCCTACAGTATTCAGTTGCGAGAAGGACTCACCGTCACGGGCATGCACGACCATGTGAGCTGGGGATTCTACATCTCGAATTTCACGTTCCTGGTGGGCATGGCGGCGGCGGCCGTCATCCTGGTGATGCCCACGTACGTATTGAAGGACCATGACTTCAAGAAGGCAGTGCTGGTTGGTGAGGCGCTGGCCGTGGCGGCGCTGATCATGGCGCTATCGTTTGTGGTGGCGGACATGGGCGGCCCGGACCGGCTTTGGCACGTCATCCCGATGATTGGCGTCTTCAACTGGCCGGCGTCGATGCTGACGTGGGACATCCTGGTGCTGAACGGCTATCTGGTATTGAATCTGCTAATCCCGTTCTACCTGTTGTACAGCCGGTATATGGGCCGCGAGCCGGACAAGCGCATCTACGTGCCGGCGGTGCTGCTCTCCATCCTTTGGGCAGTGAGTGTGCACCTGGTGACGGCGTTCCTGTACGCGGGGTTGCCGGCGCGGCCGTTCTGGAACAGCGCGCTACTGGGGCCGCGGTTTCTGGCGACTGCCTTCACGGCGGGGCCGGCGATGATGATCCTGGTGCTGCGGCAATTGCGCAAGCACACCGACATCGACGTTGCGCAGGCGACGATTGATAAGCTGGCGACGGTGACCACGGTAGGCGCGCAGATCTGCCTCATCATGTTGGCGTCGGAGTTGTTCGTCGAGTTCTACCGGGATACGCATCACGGCCTGGGGGCGCGATATCTGTTCTTTGGGCTGGACGGCCACACGCGCCTGGTGCCGTGGATCTGGACGTCGATTGCGATGAGCGTGACGGCGACGGCGATCCTGAGCGTGCATCCTCTGCGGCAGACAGACCGCTGGTTGAAGTTTGCCTGCACGCTGCTGTTCCTGGGGATTCTGATCGAGAAGGGGCTTGGCACTATCATCCCCGGTTTCATCCCGGAGCCGTGGGGGCGCATAGATGAGTATGCGCCAACCTGGGTGGAACTCTGCGTGACACTGGGAATCTGGGCGATGGGGACTTTCGTCTTCACCATCCTGACGAAGGCCGCCATCCCAGTTGAGTTGGGCAATTTGAAGTACCGCCGGCGGTAGGCTCGTCAGGGCTTGCGTGCCCGCGGGCACAGCCTCGTTGGCGACGTACCATTCCAGGACATCGAGCCGGGCATAGCCCTCGCGCACCAACGGGTCCTGCTCGACCAACGCCTTGGCGTCTTCGATCGGTGTGGCGGCAAAGACATAGAGGCCGATGGCGCCGGGCACGAGTCCCACTTTGCCCTGCTCATCGAGGAACGGTCCAGCGGCGCGCAGCTTGCCTTCCTGGAGCAGGCCGCGAACCACGACGCCGTGCCGCTGGATCACATCGGCGGGGCCGGCGCCTGTCCATTTGGCGGTCTTCCGGAAGACGATCAGCGGCAGTTTCACCATTGTGTATTTCGCCTTCGGGTCGGCCTTGACGGCGCTCATCAGCGGCTCGCCGAAGCCCTCGGGTCCTTGCCAGCGATAGAACTCAGAGGTGAGGCGCTTGGCGGCGACTGCCGGGTCGATGGCGGTCCACGCCTCTGCCTCGGCGACGTTCTTGCAGCGGTAGACGAGGATGCCCCTGGTATTGCCGGGGGTCGCGATGGGACCGGCGGTGAGGAGGCGGCCCGCGGAGTTCATCTTCTGCATGTGGGCCATGTGGCCCGCTTGGAGGGCCTCGGCCTCTTCTTTCGGTAGCTCTTTCCGCTCGGGATGAGTATTCAGGAATCCGAAGCAGTAGACCTCGGCCCGCACCGGGGCCACGGCCAAAATCGTGAGGAGAAGCGCCGCTCTGAACATTGGTCCATGATAGCGCCTGATTGGCTCAACGCTCAGGCGCAGGCGGGGGGGGCGGGGCGTCCTTGGCGCAGCGGAAGCCGACGTTGGGGGCGGCGAAGCGGGCGGGGAGGGACATGGATTCGTAGGCGACGGCGTGGGCGATGGGGCGATCGAAGCTGCCGCCCTTGGCGGAGTACCAGGGCTCGGCGGCGGTGGGCGGGGGATTGAGCACGGTGGCGAGGGAGGCGAGGGCTCCGGCGCTGGGCTGGACGGGTTGATCGACCCATTCCCAGACGTTGCCGGCGAGGTGGAGTGCGCCGTAGGGGCTGCCGGAGCTGAGCATGCTGTTGGCAGGGGCGAGAGGCTTGTTGTCGGTGACAGCCTTATCGGCATCGGCGGAGTTGCCCCAGGGGTAGAGGCGGCCATCGGAGCCGCGGACGGCCTTTTCCCATTCGAGGGGGGTGGGGAGGCGTTTGCCGGCGGCTTCGCAGAAAGATTTTGCATCGGTAAACGTGATGTTGACCACGGGGAGACCGGGGTCGGCGGATGCGGGCTTCTTGGTGACGGCGGCGTAGGCGGCGTTGGTGACTTCGGTTTTGTCGATGTAGAAATCGGGGAGGGTGACTTTGTGGCGATCTTCGCCGGCCTGGAATTCGCCGTTGGGGACGATGAGGAGGTCGCCGGCCGGATTCTTGATGATGGGCTCGGCGGCGTGGCGGACGGCGACGGAGGTTTTGATGGCGTCGAGTTTCCACATGGTGAGGCCGATGAAGCCGGCGACGACCAATGCGGCGAAGCCGAGCATGAGGCCGGTGACCTTTTTGCCGGAGACCGTTTTGGCTTGGGGCGCTGGCGGCGCGGGCGCAGGTGGGGCTGGCTCGCGGGGCTCGCCGGCCTCGAGGATCCGGATGACCTCCGTGAAATCCGCGGGGCGGTCTTCGGGTTTCTTGGCGGTCATGCGGACGATGAGATCGACGAGGTATTGAGGCAGTTGGACCGCCAGGAGCGCGTCGAGCTTGAGGGGCTCGTGGAGGATCTGGTAGAAGAGGCGCTCGACGGTTTCGCCCTCGATGGGGCGGACGCCGGTGAAGAGCTCGTAGAGGAGGATGCCGTAGGCGTAGATATCGACGCGCTCGGTGGCGGGGTCGCCCATGACCTGCTCGGGCGACATGTAGTAGGGGGTGCCGACCTGGAAGCCGGTTTTGGTGAGGTGGAGGTCCTGGCTTTTGGCGATGCCGAAGTCCATGAGGCGGACGCGGCCGGAGAGATCGACGTGGAGGTTATCGGGTTTGATATCGCGGTGGATCAGCTTTTTGCTGTGGACGTAGGCGAGGGCGCGGGCGCCCTGGATGGCGATATTGATGCGGGCGGCGAGGTCGCCGGCGGTATTGGCCTTGATGATGGAGCGGAGGTCGGCGCCGGTGAGGAACTCCATGACGATGTAGGGATGGCCGAGTTCCTGGCCGTAATCGAAGATGCGGATGACGTTGTCGTGGACGAGGGAGGCGGACATTTTGGCCTCTGCCAGAAAGCGGGCGCGTGTCTCTTCATCGGCGGCGCCTTCGGGGGTGAGGATCTTCACGCAGACGGTGCGGTTGAGGACGGTGTCGGTTGCCTGGAAAACCTGGGACATGCCGCCGCCGAGGAACCGTTCGAGAAGATATTTGCCAAACTGTGCCGGGAGTTCCATGTAGTTATTTTCCGAAGTGGTAGAGGAGGATGCCGTAGCCGACTCCGGCCTCGTCGGTGGTGCGGGCGACCTGGAAGGCCATGAATTTGCCGTCGGTGGACACTACGGGATTGGATGCTTTCCAGGTGTCGTAGTCGTTGAAATGTGTGAGGCGCTGGAAGGACTGGCCGGTGCCATCGAGCTTGAGCTTCCAGATATCGATGTCGCGGAAGAGCTTGGTGGCGCCCATGCGGACGCCCTGCTGATCGGATTCGACGAGGGTGTGGAGGCCATCGGGGAAGATGCCCTCGACCTCGTTGTAGCTGCCGATGGCCTTGGTCTGGTTGATGGATTCTTTGGTGGCGAGGTTCAGGGTCCAGACGGTGGAGAGGCCCTTGGGCTCGTAGCAGGTGTAGGTCATGCGGCGGTCGTTATCGAAGAAGTCCTGGGCCTCGAGGGTGCAGCCGTCGGCGGGTTGTTTGGCGATGACGACGTGCTTGTTTTTGAGGGCGGGGGCGGGGCCGGAGAGATCGACCTCGGCGACGATCAGGTTGGAGGCGCCTTTCGGGAGTGCGGGGTTCTGGCCGGAGGTTTCCGGAGAAGGAGATGAGCATGGACCGCTTGGAGATGGCGGCGCCCTCGCTCATTTTCTGATTGAGGCGGACGGGCTTGGCGCCTGGGGTTTTGGAGAGAAACCAGAGCTCGTTGTCGCGACCGCGGGAGGTGTGGATGTCGGTGAAGCGTTCGGCGCCGATGAGGAGGTAATCGCCGGTGGAGAGGTGCATGACGCGGAGGAAGGCGGCTCCGGGGACGTTGCAGGTGAGGCAGCGGATGATGCGGGTTTTGAGGTTGACGGTGAAGGCGTCGCCGAAGCTCTTGGCCATGAAGGCGACTTCCGTGTTGGTGGGGGAGAAGTCGGCGCGTTCTCCGAAGTGGGTGAGTTTTTCGATGTTGGTGGGGAGGCGGTCTAGGGGGTTGCCGGGTTTTCTGGGGGATTGGGCTAGGAGGGTGGTGGCGAGGAGGGCTATGGTGAGGAGCTTCATGGCTGGGGATAGTATTTCACGGCTCGGATGATTTCGGCGATTTGGATGAGGTGGGTGAGGTCTTGGGCGGCTCTCTCGGCTAGATTGAGGGCTGGCGCGACCAGGGGGTCGCGCGCGGACCAGGGGGTCCGCCCCCCCACTACTACTACTTCTGCTTCTTCTGGTAAGGAGTCCAACAGGGATCGGCGGGATTGGAGGAAGGACTCCAGGGAGGATAGGGCGAAGGGGTGGCCGGGAGCCATTTGGGCCAGGATTTCGGCTATGGAGGGGGCGCCTTCGGCGGGCCTTGTGTGGAGCTCTTCGGGGGTTAGGCCGGTGAGGAGGTATTGGAGGATGAAGGGCGTGGATTCCAGTTGGTCCAGGCCTGGGGGACGTTCGTCGAAGCCCACTTTTTGGACCTCCTCTTCCAGGGTGAAGTTGTGGCGGGCGCGGACGCGGTTTTTGAGCTCGGCGGTGAGTTCCAGGAACTGGGCGGTGGTGCCGTTGCCGGTGTTGTAGAGGGTATTGGAGTGGTAGTCCGTGACGCGGATGCCGCCGTTGGTGAGGCCCTTGGCTCCGACGTCCTCGAGGAACCAGGCGGCGGGGACTTTGCCGCCCTTGACGACCTCCGGGGGGACGGCGGCGCGGGCCTGGGCGGGGAGCTCGGCGAGGATCAGGTTTTTGAAGATGCTGCCGGCGCACTTCATCTCGGGCGGGTACTTGCGGTTGCGGGTGGCTAGGATGTCTGCGGCCTTGGTTTGCAGGGCGGCGGGGTCGCCTGGGCGGAAGTATAGCTCGGCGGAGAGGATGAGCCAGGGCTGGCCGGCGAGGCGGCTCTGCTTGAAGATGCTGCCGCGGTAGCGGAACTGGCAGGCGGCGTGATCGGCTTCGCGGATCTGATCGCCATCGAAGTAGCGGACGCGGCGGACGAGATCGGAGAGGGAGGCTCCGTAGGCTCCGGCGTTGCCGTAGATGGCGGCGCCGAGGTTGCCGGGGATGCCGGTGAGGGATTCCATGCCCTGGAGGCCGGCGGCGGTGGAGAGATCGACGACGGACTGGAGGGTGGCACCGGCCTGGGCGTGGATGGAGGCTCCGGTGGCTTCGATTTGAGAACCGGTATAGCGAAGGACGACGCCGCGGTAGCCGCGATCGGCCACGATGAGGTTGGTGCCGAGGCCGATGACGAGCCAGGGGAGGCGGGCGGAGTGGAGGAGGCGGAGGGCTTCGACGAAGGTGGCTTCGTCGGCGGTATCGGCGAAGAGCGTGGCGGGGCCGCCGAGCGCGAAGCGGGTATGCCGCGAGAGGGGCTCATTCCGGGTAACCTGAATGGACGGGAGCGCGGCGAGGCGACGTTGGGCCTCATCGAAAGACATCATTGCTCCTCATTGTAGGGGAGGCGAGAGAATGCGTGCCAGTTTTCAAGGTTTTCCCGAGGCGGGGTTGCAGTTTCTTCGCGACCTGGAGCTGAACAACGAGCGGGAGTGGTTTGACGCGCACAAGGCGACGTACACGGAGGTGGTGAAGCCGGCCGTGGAGGCAATGGTGGCGAGCATTGGCGCGGGTCTGATGAAGATCGCGCCGGCGTATGCGACGGAGCCGAAGAAGGCGATTTACCGGATCTACCGGGACACGCGGTTCAGCCACAACAAGACTCCGTACAAGACGAATGTGGGGGCGCTGTTCTATCGGGCGGATCTGGGGAAGAACGAGGCGTCCGCGTTCTATGTGGAGATCTCGCCGAAGCACGTGGGGATCGCGGGCGGGTGTTATATGCCGGACGCGGAGCGGCTGCGGCTGATCCGGGTGCACATTGCGGCCCACTATGGGCGGTTTTCGAAGCTGGTGGGGGCGAAGGCGCTGGTGGCTTCGATGGGAGAGTTGCAGGGGGAGCGGCTGAGCCGGCCGCCGAAGGGATTTCCGGCGGAGCATCCGGCGATTGAGGTCTTGAAGGGCAAGCAGTGGTATTACTGGCGGGAGCTGCCGCCGGAGACGGCGCTGGGGGCGGGGGTAGTGAAGGAGATTCTGACGCGGTTTCAGGTGATGCTGCCGGTGGTGGAGTTTCTGAATGAGCCGATGGCGGCGGCGCAGAAGCAGCGGGCTCCGTTGGAGAAGGGCTGGGTGTAGCGGGGGCGGCGGGCGGCTGTTGATTCTGTTGGAGTTGTGGGTTCGTTCGGCGTGTGGCGATTTTGGAAGCGGTGCGGGCGGGCTGGGGGCTGCCCATGTCGCTGAGGATTTGGAAGCGCTCCTTTGGGAGGATGGCGGTCTTTGCGTGTCCGGCGACGGGCGGCGGGCGGGTGTTGATTCTGTTGGGGTTGTGGGTTCGTTCGGCGTGTGGGGATTTTGGAAGCGGTGCGGGCGGGCTGCGGGTGGGCTGGGGCGGGGTATAAAACTCCTGGAGTTCGCGCAGGGCGCGGGTTACGCGGTGGAAGACGCGGCGATTGAGGCGCTGGATGGCCTGGGCGGTGGGATGGAAGGCGAAGGCGTGGAGGGCGCGCGGGCGCTCCCCGGGGAAGCGCCGGTGGAGGTTGGCGAGGACAGTGTTTTCGACGTCGCAGAGATGCAGGTGCCAGGCTGTGAAGTAGGCGGCTTCGAACTCGAGGCGGCGGAGGAGGGGGTGGGTGGTATCGGCGGTGACGCGGCGGGCCTCGGCGACGCAGTGCTCGTGGACGGAGGGGGCGATGGTGTGTTTGCGGGCGTAGGCGCGGTGGGTGCAGGCGTTGGCGGAGGAGGCGGCTTTGCCGGCGGCCGTGCGCGGTCCGGTGGGTCTTTGGGCGTAGGCGTGGTTGGCGGCGAGCTTGCGGGCAGAGACTTGGATCAGCGGCATACGTGGTGGTACCTCCCGCGGATATTGTATGGGGTGGGCGGGGAGTGGTGAACGGTGTTCAGTGGGTATCTGGTTGAGGGGGCGGAAGATAAATGTCGAAGACTGCGGTGAATGGGTAAGCCCGGCGGTGTGCCCGCGCAATGCCTTGGCTGCTTGGCTACCGGCGGTGCCCTCCTAGCCCTCCGTGGTGATTAGCATTCCCCGACTTGGCGCACTGGGTCACCTTTCCGCCGCAATTCGCCTGCCTGAGTCCAGAGCGGTCGCGGTTGCGGGGTGGCAGACATGCAGAATTCGCCGTATATCAAGCCGTGCCTCGACGAAGTTGAGTTGGTGTCACAGTAGTAGTATCGTCACCGTTAGGCCTCCAAGAATGAATTCTCCGCCATTCGACGACCATCGGATCGATACACCAGGAGTGGGACTCGCCGGGCAGGAGATGACTACCAGGATGCGTTCGCACTCAGGTACATCTTGGATTGGCTCAGGCACCCAGACAGGTATTCGTGGATAAAGGTCGAAGCTGATGAGGCTGGGTATCTGGATGATGTCGTTGTCTGCTACAGTACTACAGAAGTCAAGGCTATTCAGGTCAAGTTTTCCGCGCATCCTGACCGAGACGATGACCCATATACCCTAAGTCAACTCTTGGCGGAGCGCAATGGGAGTCGCGGGCCAACAAGGAGCCTCCTTGGAAAATGGGCGGACTCATTTCGCGAGCTGAGAAGATCCCACGGCACGGTGAGTTGCGCTCTCTGGAGTAACCGTAAGGCTGACGGCACCCTACAGGCAGCTATCGACTGTCGACGTCATTTGGATCTTTCGAAACTCGCGGATGCCGGACTGCGGGAACAACTCCTATCCCAACTCGGCGGTAGCGATGAGGCTAAGGAGTTCCTTGATGTCTTCGAGTTTCATCTCGACAGGGAGAGCCTTCACTTGGCAGAGGACGACTTGCGCCATCAGTTCGTCTCTGATGGTGGGCGAGAACCTGATTGGTATCGTCTGAAGTTCCAGCTCGGAAAGTGGGTAGTGCATCCCGACCTGCCAAATCCAGGCGGCCATATTTACCTGCGAGATATTAAAATAGCGGCTGGATTGAGGCGACTACAACGCATTCCAGAGGACTATACCCCGCCCCTAGATTTCGTGATTCCAGATGAGCGATGGCACGAGGAACTAGTTCGACGAATCGAAGGCCCGAGATCGGATGGTTTCGTGATTGCGGGGTCTGCTGGCAGTGGAAAGAGCACGTACCTAAGTTTCATTTTTCAAGACCTCGCCGACAAGGGCTTCACAGTGCTCCGCCATCACTACTTCTTACCTGGCGAGGCGGATCCATCCCGGCGCGCGTTTGAACGGGTCGGGCAGGAGCTGATGTATCAGATTGAGGATCAGTTACCTGGCGAACTGCTCGATAAACTCGGTAGTTTCGGCACCTCGGGATCGTTGTCCCAATGGATATGTAGTGCGGCACGCCACCTTGAACAGATGGGCCGTAAGATGGTACTGATCGTGGACGGTCTGGACCACGCATATCGAGAAGAACAGCAAACTAGCGAACTCGACCGCTTGTTTGAGCATTTGACACCGCCACCGCCAGGGCTGACGCTCATCGTAGGCACACAACCGGTGGCCGACCGGCAGCTTCCTAGGCGCCTCCTCGCCTGGGCACCCCGAGACCGTTGGTTGACGATACCCAAGCTCACTATCAAGGCTATTCAGTCACTGCTCGTTTTTCATGCCGATGACTTTGGGTTTGCCCGGGACGGCGAGATCCACCAATCGGACTTGGTTCGTTCAGCGGTGTGCATAGAAGAGCGCACAGCCGGACACCCTCTGATTGTAAGGTACTTGCTACGCTCACTGCGGATCTCAGGCGGACGCTGTGACCCGTGGGCCATCACGCACGTTGTGCTCTCACCTGATGGTGAGATCAAGACATACTACGCGCTCCTTTGGCACTCTTTGTCCACCATGGCGCAGAATCTGTTGAGCATGATTGCAGTGGTTGAAGTGCCATGGACAAGAGAGTGGCTCATAGAGTGTCTCGATCCGAATGGGAGCCAAACACTGGACTTCCAAAGCGCACTGCAGGAAGTCACTCACCTACTGGAAGTCTCCGACACCCAAGTACGTCCCCCTACACACTAGTCTCACGTTCTTTGTGAGCGAGACTCGCCGCGAAGATCGCAGCCTGACTGCCTTTCGGACCGCAGCTGTGAGCTGGATCAGCACCAGCGCCCCTTCTCACGTAAAGTGGGCATGTGAATGGGTATTGGAGGCAGAACTCGGGAATCCGCTACCTCTGATTGAAGGTCCCAGCCGTGAGTGGCTACGAGACGCGTTCCGCCGTGGATGGCCATTGTCAAAGGCCGTCACAATCCTGGATCTAGCCGCAACAGCAGCACTAACTGCTGCCAAATTGGATCGACACGTCGAGCTCGTGACACTTTCGTGTTATCTC
>JADKID010000012.1 GCA_016721425.1 Bryobacterales bacterium
CGAATTACGCCAGCGCCTTCTCCACTGCCTTGGGGGTCTTGGCGATCACGGTAAGGTAGGCCCGCACCGCTCCATCCGGCATCCCGCGCCCCCGTTCCCAATCCTGCAACGTTCGCACGTTGAAGCCGTACCGCCTGGCGAACTCCGCCTGGGAGAGCCCAGTTCTCTTCCGGATCACCTGCACGTCGAGAGACGCCGGCACTCTCGCGGCGCGTACTTCCGGTCGCGGGCGCGGCACCGGATCGGAGTGCTGGATGCAGCTCCGGAGGTAGGCCAGCACAGCATCCCGCCCATTCCGGATCGCATCCTCGGGAGTTTCCCCGTCGGAGACGCAGCCGGGCAGATCGGGATATTCAATCAGGTAGCCGCCGCCATCGGCCGCGGTGAGCGGCCGCACGGTGAAGGAGTAGGAATCGATCAGGGTCTCAGGATTCATGGGATGCCTCCAGGCCGTCGATGAACTGCACGAAGAGCCGCACGTAGATCGGTTTGATCGGCCGATGTGTGGGCGCCGGGCACGGAGCAAACGTGGAATGGCGCGCCGCCACTACCTCACCCGCCCTCAGAAATCCAGCCGCAGCGCCAACTGCACCTGCCTCGACCCCGTTGCCGTCTCCGCAATCCTCCCGGCCGAGCCCACACGCTTCCCCGTACTGTCGAACAACAGAAGATCTGCGGGAATCTGGAAGTTGGGGTGATTCACCACGTTGAAGACCTCTCCTCGCAGGCGAATCTGCAAGCTCTCCCGCCTCCAGAGCACTTTGTGCAACGCCACGTTGAGCATGGCCAACCCCGGCCCGCGCAGCGTGTTCCGGCCCAGGTTGCCGTAGTAGCCGGCAGCGGGCAATCCGAAAGCCAGAGGGTTGAACCACTGCGCCGGGTTGCCGGTGATCAGGTCCGCGCCTGGCGTCAGGAGGTAGTCCGGCCTTTGGCCCAGATCCGCGGTGCCGGCCCGCAGGCGGGCGCGGTCGAAGCCCACCGAGGGGTAGAACGGCGCCCCGGCCTGCAACTGCAGAATGCCGTGCAACTCGAAGCCGTAGGGCAGCATCGCCGAGCCATTGGCCGCGAAAACCTGCGGCAGATCGAAGTCCGAGACACCGCGATTCTGGCCGTAGTCGAGCGGCGTGGGCATGCGGTCCGGGGTGAGGAACTCGTTAAAAATCGCCCGCGAGGAGTTGTCGATGGATTTCGAATAGGCGTACTTCAATTGCCCGCGCAACCGTTCGCGCCAGGCGCCGCTCAGGCCAATCTGCAAGCCGTGGTAGACGGAATCGAAGTTGGTCACGCGGATGCCCACCTGGCCGAGTTTCGGATTGCGCAACGGAGCATCGGCGGCGAAGTAGGCGCGGCCATCGCTCTGAATCTGCGGCACGGCGATGTTGAAATTGGACATCTGGCCGGGTAGATGGATGCCGCGCGAGCCGGCGTATCCGGCGCGCAGCACCGTGCTCCTGCCCAGTTGCCGCTCGACGAAAAGCTGGAACTGCGCGGTATAGGGCTGGGTGGGCCGGAAGTCGAAAGTGTCGATACTCTCGGTGACCGCTGCGCCCGCCAGATTGCTGAAGCCGGAGGGGAACGTGGGATTCGTCACCTGCAACCGGCGGAAAAAGGGCGGCATCCGGGTGCCTGCCACGATCAGTTCCCGCGTGGTCAGCAGATCGAAGAAGATCCCCGCGCCGGCGCGGATCACGGTAGCGCCGCCGCCCCAGGGATCCCACGCCAGCGAAATGCGCGGCGCGAAGTTGCCCCGCGAGGGATTCTCAAACAGCGGGCCGCCGAGCGTCACGCCGGAATCTTTCAACGGGTCCCGCAGGGTCGCCATCTTGCCATTCACTTCGGTGGGCGTCGAGTAGGTTTCATACCGGACTCCTGCCGAAACCGACAGCGAGGGCAACGGCCGGAATTCGTCCTGGAGGAAGGCGAAAAAGAGATTCTGCCGCCACCCGCGCGCCGAATCCGAGCCCGGCGCCATGGCGTCAAACAGCCGCGCCGAGGCCTGCAGAAAGTTGGCTACCGAGGTGAAGCGGAAGAAGCCGGAGCGGACGTTGTCGGAGACCTGGTTGAACTGGACACGGTCGAATCCTGCGCCGGCCGTCCAATGATGCCCGCCGGCAAAATGCAGCCAGGAGTAGTTGAACTGATAGTCGTTCACGACATAGCGCCGCGGTTGCAGGCGCTGCGCCGTGCCGCCCATTTCCGTCAGCCCGGTCACCTCCATCGCGCCCAGAGGCATACCCGGGAGAAACGATACGCTCTGGGCCTCCGGCCGGGTCACGGTGGCCAGTTCATAGTTGAGCACCCGGCTGAACCCCATCCGCAATTCGTGGATGGTGCGCGGCGAGGCGGTGAACTGAGCGCTGGAATGCAGGAACTGGTATTGCGATTGGCTGGCCAGGTCCCACACCTGAAAGGGATCCGGCGTGTTGCGGCGGCCCGTGTCCCAGGTATAGCGGCCTGACAGGCGCAGCCGCTGGGACACGTACCAATCCAACTTCTGGGCGAAGTAGTTCTCGTTGGTGCGGCTGCCGAGGGGCACGATGTATTCCCCGGTGCCATCGCCGAAGTCCCTGCCATTGGGCAACGGGTAGAGCGCCAGGAACGGCTTAACGGACGGAGCGACGGTGACACGCCGGCCCGGCAGGTCACCCTCCCTGGCGGCGGCGTTCAGCGTGACCGAGCGCGACGTCTGCACCAGCGATTCGCGCAGCGCCTCATAGTTCGTTGTGAAGAACAGGCGGTTGCGCAGCACCGGCCCGGACAGCAAGCCTCCAAATTGGTTCCGGCGGAAGGGCGGCGTATCCCGTGCCGGATTGTCGAAGAAGTTGCGGGCATCCAGGGCGCTGTTGCGAAAGAACTCGTACAGGCTGCCATGCCATTGATTGCTGCCCGAACGCGTGACCGCGGTGAAGACCCCGCCGGCGGCGCGGCCGTATTCGGCGCTGAACGGATTGGTGACAACACGCAGCTCGGCGATGCCGTCCAGCCCCAGCAATAGGCCCGCGGCGCTGGCCGGCGCGGCGCCGGTGGCCTCGTTGATCCGGATACCATCCATCAGGAAGCCGTTCTGGTTGGAGCGCATGCCGTTGACGGAAACCCGGGCGCCCAGCCCGGCGTTCATCGTCCGTACGGAACTGGTGATCACGTTGCTGCCCGGCTGTTGGGACGCCAGCTCAAACAGGTCCCGGCCGATCACCGGCAGGGACTGCAGTTGGTCCCGCGCAATGGCCCCGCCCCAGGCGCTGGCCGTCGTATCCACCAGTGAGGCCAATCCGTTGAGTGTCACAGTCTCGGTCCGGCTGCCCAGGGACAGGTCGAAACTGATGTCCAGGGCCCGGCCGCTGGCGAGTTCCACCGGCTCGATCACTTCGCTGCGGAATCCCTCCCGGGCTGCCGTCACGCGATAGGCGCCCGGCGGAAGTCCAGGCACGAGGTATCGTCCACGTTCATCGGTGCTGGCCTGACGCCCGGCGCCAGTGAGAATCGCGTCGATCCGCACCTCCGCATCCTGGATCGGCAGGCCGGTTGGATCCCGCACCAAGCCGGTCAGAGACCCCGTAATCTGAGCCAGCAGCCCCATACACAGCAACGAGGCCAAACAGCAAAGCCTGAACACCATCCGGGTCACTTTCCTTTCGAAGCCTTCAGAAACCGGTCATCCACCAGTGCGGCGACATCCACCGGTTGCTCGCAGTAACCTTTGCGGTAGGCCCACCGCGCAAACAGATCCAGCGACGCGAGTTGAACCTGGCCTCCGGGGATGACATGCGTGCGGCACTGCCTCACCACGGCCTTCGGGTCGAGATCGGTTTGCGCGGCATACTCCGTCATGAAAGCCGGTGTAACGCCGCCGGCGTACTCGGAGACGCCGCGAAAATAGGCGCGCAGAAACCGCGCTCCCATGTCGAGAGGACCCTCCAGCAGCGCGCGCCCAAAGGCGATGTGGCCGTGCTGAAACCCTGGCCGCGTCTTCCCCAGCGTGGTGAGGCAGGAGAATCCGGCGGCTTGCAGGGACTTCATGTTGGAGAGGTCCGGCCCTGTCAGTGCGTCTATCTCTCCGCGGGAGTATGCCGCCATCGCCTCATTCGGGCGGAGACGAACCACCGCGACATCGGACAAAGCCAGACCGGCGCGCTCCAGGGCGGAATCGAGGGCAAACTCGACAATACCGGCAGGGGACCCGTTGGCGATGCGCTTACCCTTCAAGTCGGCCACGCGGGCAATGCCCCGCCGGGCGTAGATGGAACCCACATCGCCGCAATCGGGCAACGCCTGATCCCGCGCCGCCACCAGGCGGATCTTCGCCCCTTTGGTGATGGCGTTGATCAGCGGGGGATTGATGGCATAAAGGGCGGCATCCATATCCCCTTTGGCGAGGATCGGGATGGCATCGGCGGAGCGCCTGAGCGGGATGAGCTCCACTTCCAGATTCTGCTGCCGGAAGTAGCCCCGCTCAACGGCAAGGTGCAAAGGACTCATGGCCAGATGCGGAGTGGCGGCAACGCGAATCCGGTCCGGCAGCGCGAGCGCTCCGCCGGCGGCGAACAGAAGTGGGAATTGGCGTCTTGTCATGGCTATTTTCGATTGCCGTCCTGCCCCAGCAGGGCTAACGGCAGTACTTTTCCGGTGTAGGTGACGATGGGCTCCTCGGCAACGGCACGCAGGGCGCCGGCATGAGTCCAGATGCGCGCGGCAGTGCGTCCACCGTAGTAGCGGCGGAGCTCGTCGAGAAAGAAATCCCGAACGGCCCCCAGTTGGGCGGTGGCGGCCGGCAGTCTCGGGCTTACTCGCAATTCCACCGCGGTCTGCGACCCCATCTCCCGCTCCGCCACCTGATAATCACCAGGCGCGCCGCCAAATCGCGACGGCAGCGCCCGCTCCAGAATTAGCAGGACATCCACGCCAAACAGCGTCACGCCCTGCCCGGTCAGCTTGCCGAAACTGGCCATGCCGCGGATCACGGTGGTCATGCCCAGGCGGCTGTAGACACAGTCGCAGTGGTCCGCCGGGGCAAGTGCGCCGGTATCATCCATCTCGGCGTTGATGAGGAACCGGGGCGCAAACGGGAGCAGCGTGGTGAACGCCAGGGCGTCCACTTCGAGGTCATCCTGCAACGGAGCCTTGCGGCGGCGCACAATGGCAGCCACGGAGTCCATCAGCAGGTGGACATCGTTACCAGAATCCATGTGGCGGCATCCGTAGCCAATCGGGCCTATTTCACTGATGTGATAGATGGTAGACATGCGGGCGCCAGAGCGTGCTACCACCTCTCGCTTAGCGGCCGTGGTAGCCTCGCCGCCACTGAAAAACGTCACCCCAGTCAGGTCTAAACCCTTCGCCAGCGCCGCATCGGCCACGCGCACCGCCGGGCTGGCAAAGGCCAGGATGGCGCATCGCCGGCCGGCGCGCAGGCGCGACGCGGCATATTGGGCTACTGGCGAGAAATCGTTGGGCGGCAGCGCCTGGGGATAGGGCACAGGGGCGCCGCGCAGCCTCGCCAAGGCCACCATCGCGGCGGTGGCGGCGCGGTAGTGGCCGCCTTCCACCATAGCGCCGGAGGCGGTGAACCAGCGGCTCATGGGGCGTCCTTGGCGCGCGGCCCGCATCGCGCCAGCCAGCCCCGTGGTGGAAGGCAGGATCGGCCGCAACTGCAGCCACTCGGCGGCGGATAGATCGTACTCTTCCTCCCACAACCGGTCGTGCACGTCGCGGTAGACCTGGAAAGCCTTACTCTTGGGCGTCGGTGTGCCCCGGCCCCCGCTGCGACTGCCGCTGGACCGCGACTCCATCCGCCCGTGAACCAGCGGATTTCGAAACCTCGCCTCGCCCCCGGGGATCTCCGCCCCACCCCGCAGGATGGGCTTCCTACCTTTGAATTCATCGTGCGTCAGATAGACGCCAGCCTCGCACAGCGCCCGCAGCGTACCGTCCAGGCCGCGCGCCGGCACCATCGCCTCCAGGTCGGCATACTCGCAGCCTGCCACACGCAGCAGGCGGCAGAGTGAGGAATCCGGAAATGCAAAAGCGGCCTCCCTCGCCAGGTAGAGGAATGCCTCTTCCCGCCGCTGCACTCGATCTGCCAGCACGGCCAGTGGATCGGCTGGCACGGGCTCGCCGAGGTACTCCCAGATACCGCGTGCCATGCCGGCGTAGTACTTCGCCTCTGCCCACATCAGCGGATTCTCCAGCGGATCACGCGTCTTTCCAGCAGACGCAGCGTGGTCTGGCTCAGCAGCCCCAGCAACCCGACCGTAGCCACACTCTCACATAGAGCCGTTCCGTCGAAAAGGTCTGCGACGCCAGCCAGATCATATTGCCCAATCCGGGCGACCCGGTGACGAGTTCCACGGAGATCGAGATCACCAGCGCCCGCCCGAAAGTCACGCGTGTCCCCGTGAAGATCTGCGGCAACGCCCCCGGCAGGTGAACCTTACGCAACAGCATCCAGGGCGTGGCGCCATAGTTGCGCGCCATCTCCACATAGCCCACATCAATCGCGCGCACCCCGTCGAACACGTGAATCGTCATAGCCAGCATTGTGCCCAACGCAATCAGCGCCAGCCTGGCCGTCTCCCCCGCCCCGAGAATCAGCATGAAGATCGGCAGCAGCGCCAGCTTGGGCATAGAGTAGAAACCGGCCATCGACGGTTCCAGCATGCGACGGCAGATTACCGAAACGCCCAGCGCAATACCAAGTGCGATGCCGACCAACGCGCCGGGCAGGAAGCCCAGCAATGCGCGCGTCAGGGTGGCCGCAGTCGCCCGCGGCAGATCGCCTGAGGCCGAGAGCCGCAGGGCGGTGCGGATCAGCGTGGAGGGCGGCGGGAAAAAGATGGGATCCAGCACCGCCAAACGGACACCGGCCTCCCAGCCCAGAAGAACCAGCGCGGGCAGCAGCAGCGCCAGCGCCAGAGACTTCCTAAGCTCCGCTTGGAAAGGCAAGGGCCAGCTCCTTCATGGCGAATCCGAGATGGGTCAGAATCCGCCGCTTCAGAGCCAGCGTCTCCGGAGTCAGCAGGTCCGACATGCCCCGCGGCCGCGGCAGCGAAACCTCCACCTCCCCAACCACGCGGCCCGGTTGCCGGCTGAGCACCAGGACACGGTCGCTGAGCAGGAGCGCCTCATCCACGTCGTGAGTCACCAACACGATGGTGCGGTGTCCTTGCTGCTCCCAAAGTTCGAGCAATTCCCCGTGCACAGCCCACCGTGTCTGAGAGTCCAGGCCCGCCAGCGGTTCGTCCATCAGCAGCAATTCGGGGTCGGCCAACAGGGCCTGGATGACGGCAACCCGCTGCTTCATGCCAACGGATAGCTGGGCCGGATAGTCTTTTTCTCGGCCGGCCAAACCGAAACGCTCCAGGTAGGGGCGTGCCCGGCGCTCCCGCTCCCCGCGTCCCACGCCCATCATTTCAAGGCCGAACGTAGCATTCTCCAGGACGTTCAGCCAGGGGAAAACGCTCCCCTCCTGCCGGATCAGGATAGTACGGCGGCCCTCCGGCCGTTCAACGATGCCGCACTCAGGCTGGATGAAGCCGGCCAGAACGCGCAAGAGAGTGGTCTTGCCGCATCCACTGGGCCCAACGATGCTGAGAAACTCACCCGGATGGGTGGCAAAGGTCAATTCGTGGAGGGCGTGTGTGCGCTGGGCGCCGGATGCAAACGAGACGCCTAGACCTTCGCAGCGCACAAAAACCCTCCCCGTCCCATGGCGAACTCTGAGTCAGTATATCGGAACGCCGTGCCAACCACCCACAACCGTCCCGGCGGCGGCAATGGCATCGGGCTGTCGTCCCTGAGCATGAGAATCCTCACGGATTGGCTTCGGAATGCGAATCAAAAAAGGAGCTCAAGTGGGTCCCGATCACCACACTTCAGCACCGATTGCAGTTCGAATGGGTCTGACGCAGACAACGCCCACCCGGCAGACGCTCGTGCCTCAGCCCGAACCTCATGTCATGGGATCGTGACGTGGATTCGGCTGGGCCGATTGCCAGGCGAGAAGTATAGTCAGCTTTCTACGATCGCAGTTTGGATCCAACGGGCAGCCGCTCGGCCGATCGTCGCACACCTATGTCCGGCCGGCGGCGCTACCGGCGGCGGATACTCAGTAGACCAGCCGCGGCGAGCCCCAAGCCCAACATTGCGAACGTCGACGGCTCGGGCGTCGGCTGGCTGTTGATGCTTAAGCCTCCGGCTGTATCACTAAACGTCCCGCTATACATCACCCCGGAGGTGTCGCCACCAAGCTGGTAGACATCGATATCGAGGAAGTAGGGCCGGTCCGGAAGCAGCGTCGCGCTGAAGATGGCAAACGTGGCGTCCTGGCATCCAATTGGCGAGGCAGCGCAGTGCGCGCCGAGCACGAAGTTCGCAGGCTTCATCAGGATCCCGTTCAGCCACACGGTTGCCGTGTCATCAGCCCACACCGTGATCGAGCCGCTGAAATCAGCAGTACCGGCGGGCGTGTCGAATCTCTCCGTAAACCGCGCGAATGGCCTGTTGCTGTTCGGGATGAAGGTTCCGCCCTGGCCGGTATCCAGGTGCGAGACCCAAAGGCCGCCAACGGTCGTATCAACTGCCCAAAGTGAGTTGGGGTACAGCAACACGTTGAAGCCGGTAATGTTGTTGGATTCGCCTGTCCCATCACCACTCTTAAACGTAACCGTAGCTGCCGTCGAGGCCATTGCCGACAGGACCATGAGGACGCAAGCATTTTTTATCAGACTCATATTAACTCCTAGCGACATACCTCTTCGTTGGAACGGACCATCTTTGGTCTCTGGTGTCGCGCGAATGAACTGAGGAGTCAGAAGGCTGGGGCCTCATCTCGTGCCGGGGCTCACACACCGGCTCCTTCCGCGCCGTCTGGCATGGCCCGATCCTAATCCCACCGCTACCCGGGAAGGGTTGATTGCCGGCAGATTCGGCAGAGACTGGCACATACAGAGGCGAGGAAGGTTGAGTGATGCACTCAAACCTCATTGGTTCCTCCACGATCAAGACAAGCGGTCTAAGTTTCGTAACTTCCAGGTCATGCCCGGTGCCGCTCCTGCATTACACCATAGTTCTACTCCGGTGCCAAGTACTTTTACCACTAAGAGATGGGTAAGGTAAATGGGGTACCGTTCAAACCGGAGGGCAGCCTGTCCCGACCCGGAGAGCGGCTTCTCCGGCGGAAACCGCTCTACCGTCGAAGAAGTGGGATAAACACCCCACCTACCACCGAGCGCGCCTGGAATCCAACCATCTTCCCATCCGTGGTCCGGTACCAGTCCGTCATCGGTACCCGGCTCGGGCTTTCATGCAGAAACTTCGCGACCGGGGCGATCAGGGCCTGGAACTCCTGGGACGTTTCGGCCATTGTCGCCGTCCAGATGATCCAATCGAGCTTCGTATAGGTCTCGCGATTGTCCAGCGGCAGGCCATACACGTTTTGCTTGGTCTTGTAGTACGCCAACTCTGTCCGGGCAATCGCCGGATCGAAGAGGTTTAACCCCAGCAGCTTGTCCCAGACCAGGTTGTACTTCTGGCTCCAGGTGCCGGGCTTGTCGAAGGCAAGACGGTAGTGGTCACCGTCTTTGGCCATCTCAGGCCATTTCTTCGCCATATCCTGCGCGATCTTCCGGTACTCAACGGCGGTGGCCTCCTCTCCGAGCTTCCTGGCGATTTGCGCGTAAGCGCCCAGAGCGACAATTGCCTTGATGGAGAGGTTGGTGTTGTGCGCCAGGTGGCCGGCGAAGTCGTCAGTGGAGAGCTGGTTGTCCGGATCCATGCCCTTGTCGCGGAGGTAGGCCGCCCACTTCCCCAACATCGGCCAGTAACGCCGCGCAAATGGAATAAACGTGGCGTCCTTTTCCTGCTGCCCCAGGGCGGCGATCAGGATCAGCATATTGCCGCTCTCTTCAACAGGCATCTGGTTTTCCTCGGTCCGCTCGCCGCCGCCGTAAACCTGGCCGTTGGCCAGCGGATACTGGCCCAGATCGTGGGGCGCGAACGGCCAACGCCAGCGCGGCAAAGAGGCGTAGTCCAGAATCGGCTGAAGCATTCCCTTCAACAGAACCGGGTTGTAGCGGAGGAATAACGGCGCCGAAGGGTAGGTGACGTCCACCGTGGCAATGCAGCCGTTGGAAAAGTTCTCCTTCGAGAAATACAGAGGAGTGCCGTCCAGGTCGGCGACCAATTTGTGCGCGGCCAAGGCCTGGCGGTAAGCGAGGATGGCAATTGCGGCATAGTCCGGCCCACCGGCCCGGACGAACTCGGCCGTGAGCTCGGCGTCGAGTTTGACGGCGCGATCGTGCAGCGCTTGGTACTCGGCCGCAGCGGTCTGCAGTAGCTCCGCGATACCCATGCCGTTCCGCCGCCACCAGGGGCGCAGATTCCGTTGCAGGTATTGGATGGAGTATTGATCGTCGTAGGCGAGTAGCGTCGTGCGGGCAACGGGAGCGGCGCTGAGAGCAGGCACGGACCATGCCGCCGCCAGGACCATCCGGGAATGAGACTCCAGTTCATCGGCCAGGGGAGCTTGCCGGTGCGCAGGAACTCGTTCCTGGTGCGCGGACCGGTGGCGGCTAGCGTGGCGTCACTCGCCGGAGGAAGGGCCAGATAGAAGTGGCCCCACTCGATCCGCAAATTGTCGCCGGATCGGGCGAGCATCTCCTGCTGAGCCGTGCCGGCTCGTAGCGCCCGCACCGGGCCGGCCTGCACTCTCGACCAAACCGTCCGCTGATCGCCATTGTTCGCCGCAATGACGGCCGCAGCGTCGAAGTAGACATCGATGGCATGGCTGCGCCCATCAGTGGCGGCTGCTTCCCAGGTCAGATAGGTCACAGGACGGGAGAGAATATCGAGCTCCGCGGCAAAAGCGGGCGTAAAAAACTCCAGTGCCAACTTCACCCCAGCCGCGGCGAATTCGTACCGCGTGCGCGTGGGCGTCACCAGTCGCAGCGTTTGTTCCATCGGCTTGGCATCCCGAGGCTGCGCCCCCAGAAAGCGGTACGGCTGGCCGTCGATGCGGATCAGGCCAGAAAGTGGCTGCTCGGCGCCAGTCCAGTGCTTGGTGGCTTCGGCCGTAAGCTGATCGGACATGGACCACAGGCTGAAATACGGATCGTGCGTGATCAGCGGGGTTGCCGGCGGACGAATCGGCGTCTGGGCCGCAAGAGTGAAGAAAGAAATGAGCAGAAAAAGGATAGCGCGCATGGCGTGACCATCATGGCATAGATTCAATGCGGCTTGGCTTACTGATGCCCCGCGACATCCTACCGGACGCTGTCGTATACTTTACGAATCTCACTGGAGTCCGGGAAATGGATTTTCTCTTCAAAGTCGCCTACTACGCGGGAACGGGTGTTGCCGGCTTCATCATCGCGGGCCTGTTCCTGGCCAATCTACTCGGCACTCCGTCGCCCAACGAAACATGGCGCCACAAGGCGATACTCACTGTGGCCGCGGCCTGCGGATTCGCGCTACTTTACATCGGCATTCGCCTGGGCCATCAGCAGAGTCAGTGGCTGGCTGGTCTCGGCATGGCCGCACTCGCACTCATCGTTGGCGGTGTCGTCATGTTCGGCGGGCTGATGATGTTCACCAAAGTGCACTGGCAGTAGGCCCCGGTGAAGCTACTCTTTTACACCCTCTATGGTTTTTTCGCCCTGTTGGGCGCCTACTTCGTGGTCACCAGCATCGCCGGCCGATTCTCGCTCGGCGGCGCCAGCCAGGGCTCGGCGAAGGCCGTGCTCGCGGCCGCGGCCATCGCCGGCGGCGGAATCCTCTACTGGGCCTACCAACTGGGCGAGTTGCAGGGACGCTGGCTGCCCGCCATCGGCGTTGTACTGCTGGCGGTGGTCGCCTTTCAACTCGTGGTGGTGATCGGCCGAATCACGCTCGGATAGTCCCTCTCCGTTAAGGGTGTTGCCAAGGGGAGCGGTACGGCCGGCGGAGCATCGCGTTGGCCTCATCGTCGCCCACAATGCGGCTGGCTTTGGCGTCCCAGGTAAACGAGCGGCCCAGCTTCAGAGACATATTCGCCAGGATGCAGCACGCCGTGGAGATGTGTCCCTGCTCGATATCGGCCACCGGCTTGCCCCGGCTGGCAATGTTGGCCAGCAGATCCTTCATATGGCCGCGGATCGCCGGCGCGCAGTGCTTCTCCAAACGCGGCTCCGTTTTGTCTTCCGGATACTGCTCCAGTTCGTAGGCCACATCCTTGTGGATCGGCTGGGCATCGCGCGCGGCCGGGATATAGTCGTATCCCATCACACTCGCCTTCAGCGTCCCATTCTCCCCGTAGAACGTGCCCGCCCATGGGTACTTGGGGTCGGGCGGCACACCCCAATTCCGGTGCTGCCAGACAATCGTCAGGTCATCAAACTCAAACGTCGCCGTCTGTGTGTCCGGGATATTGGAGAATCCGCCCTTGTTGATCAGTTGGCCACCCGTGGAGGAGATCCGCTTGGGCCAGCCAAGATCCAGAAACCAGCGGGCCATGTCGAGCATATGGATGCCCATGTCCCCCAGAGTGCCATTGCCATACTCCATGAACGCGCGCCAGTTCGCCGTGCGGACCCGATGATAAGGGTGCATCGGCGCCGGCCCGGTCCAGAACTCGAAATCCATCCCTTCCGGAATGGGTGTGGCCGGTGGCAGCGGTGCGGCGGCACGCCCCCGCGAGTAAGAGTAGATTTCCACCAGGCCCACTCGCCCGATCTTGCCTGACTTGATGAATTCGTTACGGGCTTCGATCAGGTGCGGCGTGGAGCGTCTTTGCGTCCCCACCTGCACAACCCTGCCGTGCTTCCGTGCGGCGGCCAGCATCGCCTGCCCCTCAATCACATCGACGCTGATCGGCTTCTGCACGTAGATATCCGCCCCCGCTTCACACGCGGCAATCATCTGTAGCGCGTGCCAGTGGTCCGGTGTCGCAATCTCAACGATGTCGAGATCCTTCTCCTTCAGCATCTGCCGGTAATCGGTATAGAGCCGCGGACGTTTCTTCGATGGCTGCTTCTGCTCGGACCACTGGGCTGCTATCTCCAGGTTGGCCTTGTCGACGTCGCAGAGCGAGACGATCTCGATGGGTGCAATCTGGTTCAACCGGAAGATGTCGCTCTTGCCGTACCAACCGCTGCCGATGAGCCCGACGCGAAGCGGCTTCTGATCGGCAAACTCGGCGGCGTAGGTCTGTCGAGCGGCTAATGCTAGTCCGAAGAAGTGGCGGCGATTCATGGAGACTAGTCTAACGCGCTGCAGGCCGATGTCTGCCACGCTCTCCGCTAGGCCAGAATCCCCTTCACGACAGACGCCTTCTCCACACCGACGAGCTTCTGATCCAATCCCTGGTACTTGAAGGTGAACTTATCATGGTCGATGCCGAACTGATGCAGCAGCGTGGCCTGCAAGTCGCGCACGTGCACCGGGTCCTTCACGATGTTGTACGAAAACTCGTCCGTCTCGCCGTACACCGTGCCGCCCTTCACGCCGCCGCCGGCCAGCCACAGGCTGAAACACCGCGGGTGGTGATCGCGCCCGTAATCCTTCGGAGTGAGCTTCCCTTGCGAGTAGATCGTGCGCCCGAATTCGCCACCCCAGATGACCAGCGTGTCGTCCAGCATGCCTCGCTGTTTCAAATCCTGCACCAGCGCGTAGCAGCCCTGGTCGATGTCCTTACACTGCGAGGGCAATACCTCCGGCAGGTTGCCGTGCACGTCCCAACCGCGATGATAGAGCTGCACAAATCGCACTCCGCGCTCCACCAGCCGGCGGGCCATCAGCACACTATTGGCGAACGTGCCGCCTTTGCGGGCATCCTCGCCGTAGAGCTTGAACGTGCTCTCCGATTCCTTGGAGAGATCGGTGAGCTCCGGCACCGACGCCTGCATGCGAAACGCCATCTCGTACTGTTCAATGCGGACTCGTGTCTCAGGATCGTTGTACCGCTCGGCCTCCAACTGGTTCATCGCGCCGGCGCCGTCCAGCATCTTGCGGCGCACGTCACGCGGGACGCCATCGGGGTTGTTGATGTAGAGCACCGGATCACCGCCGGAGCGCAGCGCTACACCCGAGTACTGGCCGGAAAGAAAGCCGGAGCTCCACAGGCGCGCCGAGATCGCCTGCACGTTGGCCTTGGGGTTGGAGTGCGTGGCGTGCAGCACGACGAAGGTGGGCAAA
The DNA here is from genome assembly GCA_016721425.1 of Bryobacterales bacterium. GTDB lineage: Bacteria > Acidobacteriota > Terriglobia > Bryobacterales > Bryobacteraceae > Paludibaculum. The sequence goes on from JADKID010000012.1 coordinate 14,164, forward strand.
TCCTTATTCATTGAGCCAAGCCCGTACGCCAGCCACGAACCAATGCAGGGCTTGCCGGCGATCATGAAGCCGGTCTGGATGAAGGTCATCGCCGGCTCGTGGTTGATGGCCTCGGTGTGCATGGAGCGGACGATGGCGATGTCGTCCACCATCTTGGCGGTATAGGGCAGCAGTTCGCTGACGTGTGCGCCGCTCTTGCCGTGCTGGGCAAATTGGAAGACCGATGGCGCGATGGGAAAGCGGCTCTGGTTCGAAGTCATCGTCGTCAGGCGCTGGCCCTGGCGGATGGATTCCGGCAGGTCCTTGTCAAACCAGTCCTTCATGCCGGGCTTGTAATCGAAGGTCTCCAGTTGCGGCGGCGCGCCCACCATATGCAGGTAGATGGCGCGTTTCACCTTAGGGGCGAAGTGGGGCAGGCCGTTTTTCGAATCCGCTTGGAGCAACTGGGAGAGGGCCAGAGAGCCAAAGCCCTGGGCGCCCCGGGCGAAAAACTTGCGGCGCGTGATGTCGTTCACTTGGTGAGCACCTCGTCGAGGTTCAGCATCTGATTGGCCACCATCGTCAGCGCGGCGAGTTCCACGGCCGAAACACTCTCGGGCGGCTTCGTTTCGCCGGTTTTGATCAGCGCCGCAGCGTCGGCGGGCTTGGTGTCGTAGTGGCGCAGGAACTCCTTGTACGACCCGCGCACGATGGCGCGCTCCTGCTCCGAGAGCGGCCTGGCCATCAGGCGCGCGGCGATGAAATCAAACTGGCGGTCCACGTCGGAACCGGAGGACAGCATGGCCCGCCCGGCCAGCGCTCGGGCTGCCTCCACAAACTGTGGATCGTTCATGGTCACCAGCGCCTGCAGCGGCGTGTTGGTGCGCTCACGGCGGACCGTGCAGGTCTCGCGCGTCGGCGCGTTGAAGATCTCCATCGAGGCAGGCGGGGCGCTGCGTTTCCAGAACCAGTAGAGGCTGCGGCGGTACAGCTTGTCCCCCGTGTCCTGCTTGTAGTACTTCGTGTCGCTGCCGCTCATGGCGACGGTCTCCCAAACGCCGTCGGGCTGATACGGACGAACACTGGGCCCGCCGATCTCGGGAATCAGCAGGCCGCTGACAGCCAGCGCGTAGTCGCGCACCATCTCACCCTCCAGGCGGAAGCGCGGGCCGCGCGAAAGCAGCCGGTTTTCGGGGTCTTTCTCCAGCTTCTCCGCCGTCGCGATGGCCGCCTGCCGGTAGGTGGAGGAGGTCACCAGGAGCCGGAAGAGCTTCTTCACATCCCACGAATCGCGGAACTCGAGGGCCAGCCAGTCCAGCAGTTCCGCGTTGGAGGGCGCCTCGCCCTGCGAGCCGAAGTCCTCGGAGGTCTTCACGATACCGTCGCCGAAAAGCTCCTGCCAGAAGCGATTGACGGTCACGCGGGCCGTTAGCGGATTGCCCGGATCGACGATCCACTGGGCCAGACCCGCGCGGTTGCGGGGCATGTCGGAGGTCATTGGCGGCAGCACGGAGGGCGTATTCGCCTCCACCTTGGCACGGGGTGCATCGTAGGCGCCGCGGAAGAGTACATGGGCGTAGGGCGCCTGATCCGTGCGTTCCTCCATCACCAGTGAAACCGCGCCCCGGCGGCGGATCGCCCGGCGCTCCATTTCCAGATCCCTCAGTTGGGCCTGCAACGCGCGCGCGGCCGGGTCCTGGTGCATCTGGACAAAGCGGGCGAGCGCCGTCGGATCACCGGGGTTGAGCAGCGCGATCTCTTCGGGCGTCAGCACCGTACCGAAGACGCGGAAGTCGGCGATAGCGCCGTCCAGCGGGCGTGTCGGATTGCCGAGCTTCAATGGCGCGCCAGTGTGGATCGAGCCCTGGATGACAGCCGTGGAGGTCCGCTGCGTGCGCACCTCGCGGCCGTTCATGTACATTCGCACGCCCAACGCCTCGCCCGTGCCGTCATAGGAAAACGCGATGTGATACCAGGCGCCGGAAACCACCTGATCCAGATGCCCGGCGCGAATCTCCACCTGCTTGCCCTCGTCGCCGTAGAACCGTACACCGGGCAACCGTCCGCTGACGAAGAACATCCAGCCGCGGTTCTTCTCGATCACCTCGTTCTGCGCGGCGATGTTGAAGTACTCCTCGCCTTTGGGGAACTGAAACCAGGCGCTGACTGTGAACGGCTGCTTGGTGTCGATGGCCTTGAGATTGGGAAGCTCTACCGACGACTTGGAGCCGAAGTGCAGAGCTGCGCGCCCCGGCCACGGCGACGCGCCCAGCGCGAGTCCTTCGCTAAAGGGGAGTGCTTGCCGGCCGTCCACCGTATTCAGCCCGATGGCGCCGTCGATTGTCAGAGACATCAGTTCGTCGGGCGTGTGCTGCGGTCCTGACGCCGGGGCGGCGAGCCCGGCGCGTACGCGGGCCAGCTCTTCCGTCAGCGATTTCTCCTGCGCCGCGATGGCCTCCCAGCGGGCGCGATCGGCATCGGCCGGCACAACCACGATGGGCGGCGTATCGGAGATGTTACCGTCCATGGCGTGCTGCGTGGAGTTGCGGAAAAACGCAGTCAGCGCGTAGAAATCCTTCTGCTGGATGGGATCAAACTTGTGATCGTGGCACGTGGCGCACCCCACGGTGAGCCCCATGTAAACAGCCCCGATCGTGTCGGCGCGGTCCTTCGCATAGATGGCCTCCACCTCGTCGATGATCACGCCGGCCTCATTCGTGGTCACGTTGCAGCGCTGGAAGCCCGTGGCGATGCGCTGCTCCAGCGTGGGCTTGGGCAAAAGGTCGCCGGCGATCTGCTCGGTGGTGAAGCGGTCGAACGGCATGTTCGCATTGAACGCGCGGATCACCCAGTCTCGATAGGGCCAGATCTCGCGGTAGTTGTCGATATGAATGCCATGGGTGTCGCCATAGCGGGCAGCGTCCAGCCAGTAGCGCGCGCGGTGCTCGCCCCACTGCGGCGTGGCCATCAGGCGATCGACGAGCTTCTCGTAGGCATCCGTGCTCTGATCGGCGACGAACGCTTCCACGTCTTCCGGCTTGGGCGGCAGGCCCGTGAGATCCAGCGTCACGCGCCGCATGAGAGTTCGTTTGCCGGCCTCGGCCGCCGGAGTCAGGCCCTTGGCCTCCAGCCTGGAAAGGACGAAGCGATCAATCGGGTTACGCGCCCACGATCCGTTTTGCACGGCCGGTGGTTCGCGCCGCACCGGCGCCTGAAACGCCCAGTGCTCCTCCCAGTTGGCGCCCTCTTCAATCCAACGTTTCAACGTGTCTTTCTGCTCCGCCGTGAGCTTCTTGTGCGACGAGACCGGCGGCATCACCTTCTCCGTCTGCGTCGCCGTCACCCGCTGATACAGCAGGCTGGCCAGCGGCTTGCCCGGCACGATGACGGCGCCCGTTCCGCGCTTGGCAAAGGCGCCCTCGCGCGTATCCAGGCGCAGGCCCATCATGCGCCGGCCCTTGTCCGGGCCGTGGCAGAGAAAGCAGGAATCGGAAAGGATGGGCCGGACTTCGCGCTGGAAGCTGACCTTCGCGGACGCGGCTCCGTGTACGGTCACGATCAACGAAACAACAAGTATGGCGTTGGCGGTACGGGTCATTGTGATTCCCAGGATGACCCCTAGTATACGTCAGGTCTAACGCGCTGTTTCGGGGATCTCAATCACCACGCCGTCGGCGTCCTGCAGCTTCAATACCAGGCTCTTCCGGCTTTGCATATCCCTGTCGGAAATGCTGAAGCTGCCCGCCACCGTGCGGTCCTCCTGCGTCTTGGGGCGAATCCGGTCGCGTTCCTTCAGCATCTCCGTGTAGCGCGGTCCATACACCTTGTGATACGCCAGCACACGGTCCAGATCCATCTGCGCCACCGGCAAGCCCTCCACTACCTGGCCCGCCGCAGTGGTCACTACCAGCGTGACCTTTTTCAACTGGAATAACGCGCCGGAGGGATTCTTCACGCGGAAATCGACAACGGCCAGCGACGCCGCATCGTCGGCCGGGATACTCCGCACCTTCAGGATCTCCGCATCCAGGCGCACCTGCGAATTCGTGTTCAGCAGGAACCCGATGCCGCCGATCAACAGAGTGATCCCGAGTCCGATGCCGATATACTTCGCCAGCGGCGGCGCGGAGAACATCATCATTTCACCAGCTCCTGGATCTTCTTCATGCAGAGATGCGACTTCTCGATCAGCGTGCCGTCAAACACGTGCGTCTCCAGCCCGATCTTGCCTTTGTAGCCGTCCTTCACCAGCGCCTGAAACACGCCGCCCCAATCGATGAAATCGGGCCCGATCACCAGCGCCCGCGCCTTCATCTGCACGTTGTGGATGCGCTTCTTGGGTAGCAGCGCGTAGCCATCCGGAAACGGCTTCTCCTTGGAGTTGAGCGCGTTGACGGGATCCCAGTTGATGCCAAATCCTTTGCGCGGGACTAGTTCGCAGATGCGCTTCAGCTCCGCGCAGGTGGCCACGTTGCAGGATGCCTCGTTCTCCACCAGCAGCTCAATGCCTTCCTTCTGAGCGATCGCCACCATCTCATCGATCACCTGCGCAATGCGGGGCATCACGCTCTCCGGCTCGGCCACGCGGCTGAAAGTGAACACGCGCACGCCCTTTACGCCAAAGATGTGGGCCGCGCGGATTGCCTTCCGTAAATCGTCAATTCTGCGCTCAAACTGCTGCTTTTCGCGCTCTAAACGCTTCGTTTTGGCATCTTCTGTCTCCACCCGCTTCCGCGCCGGCTCGGTGCCGGGCAGCGTGAACTTGAGCATCGGCGTGTTGAGAAACGAGACGCGCAGCCCGGCGTCTTTCAACTCCTGGGCCACCGCCCGCAGTTTGTCCTCTTCGAGAAACGCGTACGTGCCGCCGCCACCGGGCACACCACGCAACTCCACCCACTGGATTCCATACTGCTTCGCGAAGGCCATGGCCTCGCCAGGTGTACGCGCGATCTCGTCCGTCAGCAGGCTGATGCGCGAGAGATCAATTCGCTTGGCGCCGAACAACGCGGGCGCGGCGAGAGTGGAGAGAAGGAAGTTTCGGCGATGCATCGGAGAACATCAGTCTACCAGCCCTTCCCGCTGCAGGATGCCCTGCAACAGGTCCGGGATCTCGAAGATGGCGCGGTTGCGGATCGCCTGAGTGGCGGCGTGCATCTCCGCAAGACGCCCCGGCTGAAGGATCTCGCGCACCGCCCCCGCGATCCCGGAGAAGCTCTTGAGCACAACGCCGGCGCCGCGCTCGCTCAGCCACGCGGAGTTGAAACGTTCCTGCGGAAGAGTCCAGGCATTGCGCACCGTGATGACAGGCAGTCCCATGTGCACAGCCTCGCTGACGCTGCCCGGGCCCGGCTTGCCGATGAAGAAGTTGGAGAGCTTCATCCAGCGCGGGATCTCGCTGGTGAAGCCCACCACATGCTTGGCGATGCGAGTCCGCCGGGCGGCCAACTCACGCTGCAACGCTTCGTTCTTCCCGGCGATCAGAATGAGTTGAACATCCAGCCCCGACGCATCCAGCCTATCGAGCACGTCGCGCATCACGCCCGTGCCGTAGCCGCCAAACAGGACAAGCCCCGTAGGACGATCCGGATCCAGCCCCAGCGCGCGGCGCTCCGCGGCTACGTCCACTTCGATGGGCTCGTAGAAGCGCGGATGCAGAATCATGCCCGATGTCAACGCCACGCGGTCCTTCGCGTAGCCCATGGCCAGCGCCTGCTGGTAGGCGTGCTCGGTGCCGCAGATGACGTCCTGATCCTGCGGCTCCATCCAGAACCGCGGCGGGAAGTCCGCCAGATCCGTGAGGATCGTGATGTACGGCGTGCCCGGCCGCACCGCCTGAATCCCGTCAAACAGCGCGCGGTTGAAGTTGGGCACCACACTCACCACTGCGTCGGGCGGCGGTGTGCCGGAACGCCCGCTCCACCAGTCTTTCAGCAGCTTTACTTCGGAGCCGTGATAGAGCCGGATCACCTGCTGCATGAAGCGCAGCCCCTGCTCGGAGCCGAGGGTCCAGCCCCGCCGCAGCATCTCGTTGTAGATCTCCTGGAGATCGATGCGCAATACTTTCTTGAAGACATCAGCCGGCGCAAGAATGTCCTGCAGATGCACCATGCGGGCCTCCCAGGGCCGCTGCTGCTGCGCCACCACCATTTTCAAGGCTGTGGCCGCGGCGCGGTGCCCGCCGCCGGCGTCGAAGTAAATGAAGTCGAGAACGCGCATTCGCTGTGAACTGAGATTAGCAGAGCGGCAGGCTGTAATACGGTTACACGGCGCGGGCCGTCACCAGCGTCATGTCGTCGAACTGCTCACCCGGCGAGTAGGCGGCGATCCGCGCGGCGAGCAACTGCGGCGTCAATTCCTCGCGGCGGAATTCCTCCAGCAGCCCGGCTTCGCCCAGTTCCCCGCCCTGCGGCCCCGCGGCATCGGTGACACCGTCCGAGTAGATGGCCAGGCGGTCGCCCACGGCGAGATGGACCTCGCCCACCTCCACGGGAAAGACCGGCAGAATGCCGATCACCGGCGCGGTGGGCAGCAGCCATTCCACCTCGCCCGACGCCCGCAGCACCAGCGGCGGATTATGCCCGCAGTTGGCGTAGCGCAGGATTCGCGCGGTGTCGTCATAATCCCCAAAGAACATGGTGGCGTAACGCTCCGGAGGTGTCGATTCGCGAAACTGCAAATTGAGGGTCTTCAGCAGTAGCGGCAGGTTCTGCACGGCCTGCCAGGAGAGGCTGCGCAGCGCCGCCTGCAGGTTCGACATCAGCAGCGCGGCCGCAATACCCTTGCCCGAGATATCGGCCAGCACCAACCCCACGCGGCCCGGCGCCAGATCCAGGAAATCATAGTAATCGCCACCCACCGCTCCGGCCTGCAGGCAGTAGCCGTCGTATTGCAGCGTGCGCAGCGGAGGCCGGCGCTGGGGCAGCAGTTGCGCCTGCACCTGGCGGGCCAGATCCAGATCATGCGTGGCCTTGACGAACTGCTCGGCGCGATCGCCGGCGTGCTTCCGCAGCGTGGCCAGCAGCCGGTAGTTGTCCCAGGGCTTCAACACGAAATCCCGCGCGCCGCGCCGCATCGCTTCCACCGCGATATCGACACTGCCCCACGCGGTCATCACGATCACCGGCACGGTCAGCCCCATGCGGCGGAACTGCTCCAGCACATCCAACCCCTCCTCGCCGGAGGTGGTGTCGCGCGTGTAGTTCAGATCCATCAGCACGATATCCGGCGGAGATGCTGCAACGGAACGCAGAATGGCCGCCGGATGATCGGCGGTGTCGATGGCAAAACCCTCCGCCTTCAGAAGAAGACGCAGCGCCACCAGGACGTCGGGCTGATCGTCGGCCACAAGGATGCGGAGTTTCGCCGGCTCGGTCATTGCCATGATCGTAGCCTATTCACTTCACTCTTATCAGTCCGGCGGCGCGGCAAGTCCGTATTTTCACCTTTCATTCACGCTGTTGAAATCCGAAACGCAGATAAAGAAAGCATGAGTACCATCGCTCACAGCGTTCTGGAATTCATCGAGGTCCGGGATCACCGGCTGATGCGCCGCGTGCATCGCTGGCGGGCGCCGCGCTGGATCCGGCTATGGATGATCTGCGCCACCCGCGGCGGCGACGGCTGGCTGTGGTATCTGCTGGGCGCGGCGTTGTTGCTGTTTGGCGGCGAAACCGGAATGCGAACCGTCGTCCAATCCACGTCTGCCGCAGCCACGGGCATCGCGCTCTTCCTCTGGTTGAAGCGCGCCGCCGGGCGCAAACGCCCCTGCGCATTGGAGCCGCATTGCTGGGCGCAACTGCTGCCGCCCGATCAGTTCAGTTTCCCCTCCGGACACACCATCACCGCCTTCGCCATCGCCATTCCCGTGGTGGCCCAGTATCCGGTGCTGGCGCCCGAGTTGTGGTTCCTGGCCATGTCCGTGGCCGTTTCACGCATCGTCCTGGGCATGCATTTCCTGAGCGACGTAGTGGCCGGCGCGATCGTCGGCTGCCTGCTGGGCCGCATCGCGATGGCCCTGCTCTAAACGTCTCCGCCCAACCGCCTGGCCGCATCGGCCATCAGCTTCGCCGCGTGCCTGGATTCCGCCGGCAACCCGCCCACCAGCCCCTCCACAATCCCAGCCACGTCCGCCAGCCTCACTTCAGCCAGGCCCCGCCCGTGGAGCCATTCGGCCAGCGCCGCCCCACAGGCGATGGATGCCGTGCAGCCGCGCACCTGAAACGCCGCCTGGCGGATCACGCCATCCTCCACCAACGCGGTGATCCGCACGATATCCCCGCACGCCGGGTTCTCCAGCTCTATAGCGAGGGCTGGCGCCGGCAGTATTCCTGCATGTTTCGGATTTCGAAAGTAGTCGAGAAGCCGTTCACTGTACAATGGGGTAGATCCTCCTTCATCCTACGCATCCCGCATGGCTCGCACAATGATTGTGGTGGCTGGTGTTCTCCAGCGTGACAGTAAGCTCTTGATCGGCCAGCGCATGGCGCAGGACCGGCACGGCCTCAAATGGGAATTCCCCGGCGGCAAGGTCGAAGCCGGAGAGACGCCCAAGCAGGCCCTCACCCGTGAGTTGCGCGAGGAACTCGGCATCGAGGCCGTGGTCGGCGTGGAGATCGCGCGTTACGAGCACTCCACGGCCAACCGCTCTCCGCTCATCCTCCTGTTCCACAAGGTGGAGAGCTATACCGGCGAGCCGCAGCCCAATACCTTTGAACAAATCCTGTGGGAAGACGCCGGCAATCTCCCCTCCTACGATTTCCTGGACGGCGATCTGGATTTCGTGCGGCGCATTGCCATGGGCCGCATCCGCCAACTGCGCTAGAACTCCGGCAACCACCTCCGGCCTTTATAATCGAGAGAGTGACCGACACTCGCCATTCCACCTGCGCCCTGGATTGTCCTGACGCCTGCTCGTTGTTGGTGACGGTGGAAGACGGCCACGCCACCAAACTGCGCGGCAACCCCGCTCACCCTGTCACGCGCGGTTTCCTCTGCGCCAAGGTGGCGCAATATCTGGAACGCGAGTATCACCCGGCCCGCTTGACCCATCCCCTCCGCCGCACCGGCGCCAAGGGGAGCGGCCAGTTTGAACGGATCTCGTGGGATTCGGCCGTGAACGAAATCGCCGAGCGGCTGCGGGCCGTAGCCAGTGAATATGGACCCGAGTCCATCCTGCCCTACAGCTACGGCGGCACGCTGGGCTATCTGCAGGGCCGTGGCATGGATCGGCGCTTCTTCCACCGCCTGGGCGCCTCGCGACTGGACCGCACCATCTGCGCCACCGCAGGCGCGGCCGGGTTGATGGAGGCTTACGGAGTCCGCCTGGGCACCGCTCCCGAGCACTTCGTCCACGCCAGGCTCATCGTAGTTTGGGGCGCCAACGTCCTGACCACCAACGTCCATCTCTGGCCCTTCATCCTGGAGGCGCGCCGCCAGGGAGCGCGGCTGGTGGTGATCGATCCGGTGGTCACCAAAATCGCCTCGCTGGCAGACCTGCATCTCAAGCCGTATCCCGGCAGCGACCTCGCCCTCGCACTAGGCCTGATGCACGTCATCTTCCGCGACGGCCTGGAAAAATGCGCAGGCGATACGGCGACCCTACGCGTGCGGGCCGCCGAGTATCCGCCCGAGCGTGTCGAGCAGCTCACCGGCATCGCCGCTGCCGCCATCGAGGACCTTGCGAGGGAGTACGCCACAATCCGGCCCGCTGTCATCCGGGTCAACTATGGCGTGCAACGCAGTGAGCGAGGCGGCCGGGCCGTGCGCGCCATCTCTCTGCTGCCCGCCCTCACGGGCAATTGGGACGAACTGGGCGGCGGCCTGCAACTGACAACTTCCGGCGCCTTTGATCTAAACACCGACGCGCTGGAGCGGCCCGATCTCGGCCCGCCCGCCCGCACCATCAACATGTCCCTGCTGGGCCAGGCGCTGACCGCCACCGACGATCCGCCCGTGAAGGCTCTGGTGGTCTATAACTCCAATCCCGCCGCCGTGGCGCCCAACCAGAACCTGGTGCTTCGCGGATTGGCGCGGGAGGATCTCTTCACCGTCGTGCTGGAGCAGTTCCACACCGGCACCGCCAGCTACGCCGACATCGTGCTGCCTGTGACTACGTTCCTGGAGCATACTGACCTCTATTTCGCCTACGGCCACTACCACATTCAGTTGGCCCGGCCCGCCGTAGCGCCGCCCGGCGAAGCCAAGCCCAATAGCGAGATCTTCCGCCTGCTGGCCAACGCCATGGGCTTTCAGGATGCCTGCTTCCACGACACCAGTGACGACATGATCCGCCAGTTGCTGGCGACACCCAGCCCGTTCCTCGCCGGCATCACCCTGGAACGCCTGGAGCGCGAACACTCCATCCGGCTCCACGTGCCCGATCTGCCGATGGCCGGCCGGCCCGTGGACCTCAGCGGCGAGCCGCTGGCCTATGTCCCGCCCGTGGAGAGCCGCCACGGAGCAGACTACAGCGGGCAGTATCCCCTGGAAATGGTCAGTTCGAAAAACCACGACAGCATGAACTCCAGCTTTGGCTACCGGGATGACGTGGACGCGCAGACCGCTGTGGCAGAACTGCACCCCGCCGACGCCGCCGCGCGCGGCATCGTTGATGGCGCTGCCGTGGAGGTGTTCAACAGCCGCGGCGCCGTGCGGCTCACTGCTCGCGTGGGTGATTTTGTTCGGCCTGGCGTCGTACGCGCGCCGATGGTCCGCTGGCCGGGCCGCTCGCCCGGCGGCCGCAACGTGAACGCGCTCATCAGCGACCGCACTACCGATATCGGCGGCGGCGCCACTTTCTACAACTGCCTGGTGGAGGTACGGCCATGCGCCGAATAGCCCTGTTGCTCTGCGCCTGCGCACTCTTTGCCGCCGGCTGCAAGCGAAGGCATCACCCCAATCCGGCCGCCACCATCGAGGAGGAGGGCGAGCTCGCCAGTTCCATCAGCGTGGCCGATTCCAAAGACGCCGCCCAATTGCTGAGCGGCTTCCACAGCGTCGAAGGCGGCGCCTGGCGCTGGTCGATGAAGAAGTTCGCCGTCAGCCTCGCGCCCCCTCTCGGCGCGCCGCAAAAAGGCGCCACACTCGTACTCAACTTTGCCCTGCCCGATGCCGTGGCGGCCAAGCTGCTGGGCCTCTCCATCATGCCCACCGTCGCCGGACAGCGCATCGCGCCCTGCCAGGTCACCAAGCCCGGCGAGCAGGTGTGCCAGTTCGATGTGCCGCCCACCGCCCTGAAGACAGGCGCCGTGGTGGTGGAGTTTGAGCTGAGCAAGGCGATTGAGCCAGGCGACGGCGATTCGCGGCAACTGGGGCTCGTCGTGGCGCGGGCCGGGTTCACGGCAAAATGACCCGCCTGCGCAATGCGGCATTGTGGGCGCTGCCTACGCTGGCCTTCGTCTGGATCTACTGGTTCGCCATGCGGGCCTGGTTCCAGCAGGATGACTTCGCCTGGCTCAGCCAGGGCCTGGACATCGCTACCTGGCGGGAACTGGTCACGGCCCTCTTCACGCCTCGTGCGCAGGGCACCATCCGGCCGTGGAGCGAGCGCCTGTTCTTCATCGCCTTCTACCACTGGTTTGGACTGGATCCCCGGCCTTTCCATCTGTGGGTGGCGCTCACTCAGGTCGCCAACCTGCTGCTGCTGCAATCCGTGGTCTGGCGGCTGACGAAATCCCGGCTGGCAGCCGTGGCTGCGCCGCTGCTGTGGTTGGTCAACGTGGCGCTGGCAACACCGCTTTCCTGGCTCTCGGCCTACAACGAGGTGCTGTGCGCGTTCTTCCTGCTGCTCGCCTTCCGGCTCCTGTTGCAGTGGATCGAGTCTGGCCAGATGCGCTGGTTCTGGCTCCAGGCCTCCGTCTTCGTTCTCGGCTTCGGTGCGCTGGAGATCAACATAGTCTACCCGGCCCTCGCCGCAGCCTGGTGCCTACTGGCCGCCCGCCGGCAACTGAAACCAGTCCTGTGGCTGTTTCCGATCAGCGCCCTCTATGCTGTCATCCACTTCGTCGTGGCGGCCAAGCCAACCGAGGGTCCCTATGCCCGCCACTGGGACATTTCGGTAATCTTTACGTATTTGCACTATTGCGGGACGGCTCTTACCGGCGGCCTCATCATGCCGCATTGGCGCGTTCCGTCCTGGACCTGGGAAGCCGCCGCCTGGCCGATGGGCCTGGCGCTGCTGGGCTATGCCATCTGGGCTTGGCGGCAGGGTGAACGCGTGCCGGCCTTTGGAATCCTCTGGTTCTCTATCGCCATCGCCCCAATTCTGCCGCTGCGCGATCATCTGATGGACTACTATCTCACCGTGCCCACCCTCGGTCTGGCCATTCTCCTCGCCGTCTCAATTCGGGACTCGTTTCGGAACACATGGTGGAGCCGGTTGGCCGTTTTGGGACTACTGGCGGCATACGTTGCGTTTTCCCTGCCGGTGAACCGGACCGAAACGAAGTGGCGCTGGGCGCGCGGCCATCGCATCCGGGCCCTGGTGGAGGGCATAGAACGAGCGCATGAACTTCATCCTAAGAAGATGATTCTGCTGACCGGACTCGATTCCGAGCTGTTCTGGTCCGGCCTCTATGACGCCCCGGGCCGGCTCTTCGGCGCCCTGGATGTCTATCTGGCGCCCGGCGAAGAGGCGAGCATCGACCTGCACCCCGAGTTGGGCGATGTGGGCCAGTGGCTGGGCGCCAAGGGCGCCGTGGCTCGCGCACTCTCCAAAGATCAAGCGATTGTGTATCATTTTGATCAATCTGTATTGCGAAATGTCACGCGGCAGTTCGAGAGGAAGATGCCGGCCGAGTGGCGAAACGCACGCCCGCGCATGGTCAACGCGGGCCAAGCGGCTTACGCCGACGATCTTGGAGCAGGCTGGCACGCGGCCGACGGCGACTGGCGCTGGATGTCCAAACAGGCCGAGGTCAAACTGGCCGGGCCAACCTCGCCCTCCGATCGCCTTCTCGTGTCAGGATTCTGCCCCGAATCGATCCTCGCGAAACCACTGCACCTCACCGTCAAGGCCGATGGCATCACGTTGGGTGAGTTGCAGATCACCCGCCTAAACTCATCATTCGAAACCACATTTGCTCTCCCCAAAGAGCTTTTGGGACGCTCCGGCATACTCGTGGAACTGTCCGTAGACCGCACCGTGACCACGCCCGGCGACGGCCGAGAGATGGGGTTGGTCTTCGGCCGGATCGGCCTCCGGTAGGCCGCCCCCCCACGCGCGGGCCAGAGCATTAATTTTCATCCTTATCTTGAGAAGAATGTCGGTTTCGTGAAACATCCTCTAAGGAAACGCGTCTGTACGAATACGCTCTTAATGAAATCCGTTGCTTTGGCCGATAAGCTGGGATATGCTGACAGCCCAAGTCCGGATGGCTCAGATGAGCCGGCAGCATGGCAATGGCACCCGCAAGTTGGGTGGGCGAGAGCGGCATCGTGAGTTCGCGGTTCGGATTCCGAGGATGGGATCCAGGCGAGCGAGAATTTGGCACTTGAATTGCTAAGATGTGATATCCTAGCGGATTGCCACCGCCGGGATGGTGATCGGGACTAGTAGGAATTGCTTACTAGGGATTGCTTATATGAGGTTTTTTGAGTGAGGACCACTCACATGTTGGAACTTTTTGGGCAACTCCAGCGTCAATACCGGTGACAGAGAGCAAGAAGAAAAACAAGAACTACTGGGAGACAAGACTATGACCAAGACGGAGCTGAACAAATACAAGCAGATCCTGGAAACCAAGCTGACTGAACTGTCGCAGGCCGTCCGGGACCGCGATGGCATCGCCATCGAAAAGAGCCCGGATGCGCTCGACGAGGTCCAACACGCCGCTGAACGGGAGTTGGCCATCCGCAACCTCGACCGGGAGTCCCATCTCCTCCGCAACGTGCGCGGCGCCCTGCGGCGCATCGAGGAGGGCGCTTTCGGCGTCTGCCTGCACTGCGAAGAAGATATCAACCCGAAACGGCTCAACGCCGTCCCCTGGACGCCTTTCTGCATCCAGTGCCAGGAACTCGCCGATCGCAATCGCGTCGAAAACAGCGAGATGTTTGAAGAATTGATGGTTGCCTAGTCTTCCAACTCCGAACTGGCAATACGGGCGCGAGCGCCACCTGCTCGCGCCCTTTCTTTCTTCCAACCCCGATTCGCTGATGCCGGGTGCCTAGGATTCACTCGCCTTTGCCTGCTCCGACGTTGCGTTCTCCTGCACCGCACCCGGCCTCCGATATCTCTCGCGGCGCGCCCGCCAACTCACAAAATTGCACCGGCACGGCTCGCACCTCCACCGATGGCCGCCCAACGCCAATTGCAGATCCTGCCACACGCTGGTCCGGTAGTACTTCGGATCCCACACGGTCAGATCCATCCGCAGGCAGCGCGGGCACTTCGCATAGATGATTGCCGACAGGCCAATCGGCACATCGTCAAACCTGGCCCCGCAATCATTACACCGGAAGGGAAACTGGCCAAACCAGGTCAGGAGATGCTCCACCAGTCCGTGCGACTTCCCGGTTCGCACCGCGGTGGAGCCACACTCCGGACAGCTGCTGAGCCCGCGCTTTGCCAATCTGACGATACCTCTATCTTTTGATCTTAACCCTACTCCGTTACCGCTGTTACAGATTCACCTGGCGGTGGCACTCGCGTTCTGCCGCCCGTCCCAAAGACTCCGCCTCGTACCTGGAAAACGCCTCGGCCAGCAGGTCTCGCACCCGGCTCTCACCGCGAACCGCTAGCCCCTCAATCGCCGCCACCGGGAGCAGATCCCGCGTGGTGGACGTGATGAACACAGAGTCTGCCCGTTCCAGGTCGTCCAGCGTCAACACGCCCTCAGAGACCTGAATCCCGGGAGCACGCACTGCCTCCAACAGCAGTTCGCGAGTTACACCAGGCAGGCACCCGCTCGCCAGCGGAGGCGTCAGAGCCCGATCGCCAAACACAGCAAAGATGTTGGCCGATGTGCACTCGCTCACCTCTCCGCGCTCATTCAATAGCACAACCTCATCCTGGCCGCGCAGGTGCGCCTCTTCATACCAAACCAGATTCATCGCCCAGGATGTCGTTTTCGCGCCCGCAAACAGGCTCTCAGCGTGCCGCGCGTTGGGAATGATGCCAAGCCTAGCCGAGGAGCCCCAAACGCTCCTGGGCGCCGTGAAGGCGATCAGATCGGCGGCCTGCTTCTGCTCCGCCCCGGCCCACATCGTGCCGCCATTGCGCGTAACCAGAACGCGCAGCGTGGCGTCCTGCTCCTGATTGGCAGCCACCAGCTTCATCAACCTGGATTCCAGTTCCGCCACCTCCCACGGGAACGGCACACGCAGCAGATCGGCGTCCTTGCGCATCCGAGCCCAGTGACGCTCAAAGGCAAACAGCACGCCGCCGGAAATCTTGATTGTGGAAAAGACGCCCCAGCCCGTGAAAAGACCAACCTGGCCCACTCGCAATGAATACTCGTCCGCCTGGCGGATACGGCCGTTATGAAGGTATTGGGGACGGATCACTCCCATATTGTACGGGAGTCTTTCCCTCAGGCCGCATTCCAGTTGGGAAAGACCTGAGCCCTGGCCCGCACGGAAGCGAGAAGGAGAGTCTCGATCCTCTTGCGCCGCTCAAGAAGCCGCCCGAGCAGTTCCTCCAACTCCCGCTCCTCCTGCTCCGAATCCAGCCAGGAGCGCGGCAACTCCCGCAGGATGTGATCGAAGATGGACTCCGGGCAGTGGCGCGCCTGGTCCAGCCACGGCTGCAAGTCGTCGAGGCCGCGTAGAGATTCATACACCTGGGGCCGGAAGTACAGGCCCTGGATCGGCGAATCGTTGAAGGCCCAGTGCGGCCCATCAAAGACATAGCCGTGGTCCACCATCTGCACGATGAACCCTTTCCGCTGCGGCGCCACCGTTTCGTCATCCAGCCAGTCACGCAGACGACGGCGGAAGAAGATGGCCTGCCGCGAGTCCGAGTTGGCCGTCCACTTGTCGAAAACCAGCGCGCCCAGAAAGTGATTCAGATTCGCCACGCCGGCGAGCATCGAATCCGGCAGGTAGTCGTATACCGCTTCCGTATGCGGGTTGCCCGGAAACTGCGAGCCGAAATGCCAACCCGGCCCCACCGGCAGGCGCCCCGACCCCAGTTGCAGGCAGACCTCCTGCTCATTCAACAGAAACTGCTCCGAGAGAGATACTACCCGCACCTGAGGAGCCGAGATCCGCAGGTGGCGCAACAGCACCGCGCCAATCCACTCGTTGATCAGGATGCGCCGGTGCTGCGGATTCTCCCTGAACTTCGTCACATACCAGCCGCCATCGTCGCAGGCGAGCAGATGGGCCTGCGCGCCTCCGCGCATCTTTCGCTCCAATCTCGTCGCATTGACTGGCATGGCTGGCTAAACTAAAGAATAAGACCTCGTGCGCGGCGGCCTCAACCGATGGCGTCACACCATGTTGGCAGAACCCGGCCGCGCCAGCCAATCGCAGGAACGAAACAAGGAGACTCAATCATGGACGAACAGGCCAAGGGTGCGGAACTGGATGCCAAAGGATCAGACAAGGAAAAAGGCAAAGACGAGATCGCATTGGACCTCATGAAGTTCATCGCCACTGCGACGGGCTATGGCAGAGGCCCCCAATCGGTCGGTTTCGCCGGCAAGGGCGCCCGCACTCCCGAAGAACAGGCCGAATCGCTGCTGGAGTTATTCCAGCGCTGCCGCGCCGTTGTGAAGCAGAGCTAGGCCCCAAAAACACAGGGCGCCCCAATTTGGCAGGGCGCCCCATTGAACATCAGCAATCGCTTCAGTGTTTGATTAATCGGCCCAACGAGTAGTTCGCAGACTACTTCTTTTTGGGAGCGGCGGCCTTCTTCGGAGCAGGAGCAGCCTTCTTGGGGGCGGCGGCCTTCTTCGGAGCCGGAGCAGCCTTTTTCACAACAACAGCGGCCTTCTTCGGAGCCGGGGCGGCCTTCTTCGGAGCCGGGGCAGCCTTCTTAGGGGCAGCGGCCTTCTTCGGAGCGGGCTTGGCGGGCGGAGCGGCCTTCTTAGGGGCAGGGGCAGCAGCCTTCTTAGGAGCAGCAGCCTTTTTGGTAGCAGTTTTCACTGTTTTTGGATTCACCTTTCGAACGGCGGCTTGCGCCGTGTTTTTGGCGGCCGCCGGAGCGGACGCCTTCCCAACCTGTAGGGAGGGAACCGGGCGGGTGGATTTGCGGCTGCTCCCGGCGGCGGCATCAGCCATACTCGTGGCTGCCGGCGGCTCGGGTGCGCGCACTGTAACAACCGGAGGAGCCACACTGGCGGGCTTCAACTCCGGCACTTCCACCTCAAACTCTTCGTCGTCATAATCGTCCTCGCCGTGGAGATCGGACACTGCGTCGTCTCCGAATCCGGAGTCGAAATCGGACTGGTCGTCGTCGTACCTGTCTAATCGCGTTGCATCCATTTGGAGCATGAGAGGCCAACCCTCCTGCACGGGCTGAATCATTTTTAGGATAACTTGTTTTTTATGAGAAGCAAGGGGTTGTTAGCGGAAGCTGGCAATGAAGCAATCCGGCACAACGGAAGGAGTAGCAGGAGTTGGACGTTTTGCTGACTGCCAGACTACCGGTTTTGGCCGTTTTTGCAGGGTTTGAGCCCGTTTGCCGGAATCGCACCCCGTGCTGCGCCACGCTGGGATCACGCTGCCGGCTGGAGCATTCTTTCGTTACGCTGCCGTAATTTTCCGCGCGTCCACCGCGCGGGCCAGGCTGAGTAGCGGACCGCCGGTAACGCCGCGGCCCACCCCGAGAGCCGAATGCACAACTCTCCTGCAAGCCATCGAATGAAGTTGTCTGAGAATGAGAAGCCTTAGCGGCTGGCCGTCTTGCGCGTCTTCGCGGCGTTGGAAGCCACCTGCGTGGAACGCCCTGCGCGTCCCGTCGCCGTTCGTCCCTTGGCAGCGTATCCACGGCGTGCAGCCGGCGCCTTGGCGCGTGCCCGGGCCGCGGTTTTCAGCACCACGTCTTCCCGCAGCGTGGCCGGGATCAGGATCATCTCACCCTGCTCCGGTGCGTCAAAGAACGATGAGTCCAGTCTGGAGTTGACAGCGACGATGGAGGTGGAGGTCGTGGAATAACGGCGCGCAATAACGGCCAGCGATTCCCCCTCGCCAACCCGATGGAGCCGCCACGAGGCGCGCTTCTCTTCCGGCACCGATTCCATCGCGGCCATCACCATGGGGCCCTTGCCCCGCGGCACCCTCACCTCGTAGCCGGCCGGAGCAAAGCCCCGCAACAGCGACGGGTTCAGATCCCGGATCTCGGAAACCGGCAGATCCGCGGCATCGGCAATCAGTCCCAGATTCGTCTGCGCTGCCACCTTCACCGTGTTGTACTCCAGGGGAGCATCCAGCTCGCCTAGGTCGATCCCGTAAGCTTGCGGGCTCTTGCACACAATCGCCATCGCCAGGATGGCAGGCACGTAGTTCATCGTTTCGCGCGGCAGTGCGTTGCGCGAGCGGAGCTCCCAGAAATCGGCATACCCCGTGCGCTGCACAGCCCGCTCCACGCAATAGGGTCCGCAGTTGTAGGCGGCCATCGCCAGATACCAATCGCCGAGCTGCGCGTATAAATCGTGCAGGTGGCGCGCGGCGGCGCGCGTCGCTTTCTCGGGATCCAGACGTTCATCGAAAGTGCGCGACGAATCCAACCCGTACTCCGCCCCGCGGCCGCGAATGAACTGCCACATCCCAACCGCTGCCGCCCGGCTGACGGCCCGCGGCACAAAACCGGATTCGGCTTGTGCCAGGTGGATCATCTCCTGCGGAACGCCCTCTTCGGCCAGAATTCGCGAGATCATCGGCCTGTACTTGCCCGAGCGTTTCATCCCGTAGATGATGATCCGGCGGCCGCGCTCGCTGGTGAAGTAGTTCACATAGCTCAGCACTGCGTCATTGACTGCCAGCGGCAATTGAGAGGAAGAGGCAGCCACCTGGGCCAGCGCGCGGCCCTTCAGCCGCGGATCGATGGGAAACGTCAGGTCCAGAATCTCAGGCAACGGAGATTGCACGAACACAGGGCTTTCCATCGACAGCCCGGAGCCCAGCGAGTCCACATCGTAGCGATGGATCAGGCGGATCAGATCTTCAAACTTCTTCTCCACCGCCCCGCGGTCGGGCGCCCCTTCCGGCACGTCGAGCAAGGTGTCGATGGCGGCGTCAAACTCCGCGCGCGCCTCCGCCGGCTTGTTCTCCTGAATGTAGAACTTGCCAAACTGGAAGTGGCGATCGGCCTCACGGATGGCCTTCTGCGACGGCGTCAATACCTCGGACGCCGCCTCCCGCGGGATCAACAGGGCGGGCTGCTTAATGGCTGGCGGGGCCACGTCGTCCATCCCGTCAATGTGCGCCGGCTCGGCCGGGCGCGCGGCGGGCGCGGCACTGCCGGCTGGCGTCAAATTATTGAAAACAGGAGTGCGCTTGGAGCCAAACTGCGCTTGAGCAAGAGGGAAGGTGGCGGCGAACAACGCCAGGAGAGCCAGAGGCTTGGTTGGAAGATGATGGCAGATGTGCATTCGATCCTATGAAAACCGAGCGGAAGTATGACTCTTACATGACTATCGACACTTGACTCTATCTCATTAGGGTTCGATGGGTCAAACAGAAACACCACCCGTGGAATCGCGACACAGCTCCGTCCAGCCACCCCCAAACGGGGGTAGACGCTCAGGAGAAGCGCGTACGCCGCCAGAGCATCACCGCGCCGACGGCCAGAAAGGCCAAGGTCCCTGCGCCAAGCGCCGCCGCCCAGGAGAGCTCGAAGTGAATCGGCGGCCTCGTGGCGAACGAGCCCAGCCAGGCAAAAATCCCGAGAGCAACTACCACCACCAGCCCCTCCCACCATTGCCGGGCGGGCGTTTCCTGCGCCAGCGGGTCACTCCCCTGCATGATGGCCGTCACCCGCTTCGGATCCATTCCATAACGGGAGCACTCGCGATGCATCGCCTGGCGCCACGCTGCCTGTTCGGATTCCGGCGCCTCCGCCATGCCGATCGCCGCCGCGCCCACAATCATGATCAGCGACCCCACCAGCACGATCGCCTGGGCATTGCCGCCCAGCGCGGCCAACTCGCCAAACACCAGCGCGCCCCAGGCCAACCCCCACAGCTGATTTGTGTTCGAGAGCGGAATCCCGCGGCCGATGCCAATGTACTTCGCCGCATACTGCTGGAACAGATCGCCGATCACCCAGCAGAAGCCGCCCAGAAACAGCCAGAACAGCGCCGGCTTGGCCTTCGTCAGCTCCAATGTTAGGCCGTCCGTGCCGCCATGGAACAGCACGGCCATCAGCAGCGTGGTCCCCAGCTCGCCGAACGTGAAAACCGTCACAAAGGACAGTGGATTCATGCCGCTGATGTAGGCCTTGCGGTACGGAATGTACATCGTGCCCCACAGCAACCCGGCCCCTAGCGCCGCCAGGATCCCCATCGTGGACCCGCGGTGTGCCCCGCCCGAAGTCTGCGTCGTCGCATAGGCCAGTAGGCATGCGCCAATCAGCAATGCCGTGCCTCCGCCCAACACCTTGGCCCATTGCCTGGCTCCAGCGCCGCGCAGCTCGTTGAACAGCAGCCAGCCCCAGAAAAGCCCCACCAGGCTATTCAGATTCCACAGTGGAAAGGCGATGGAGAGCCCCACGTCGCGGATCGCGAACACGGTGAGCGTGTTGGCCACAGCCCAGAGCATTCCGGCCAGAATCGCCCAGATCACCAGGTGCGGCTTCTCCTTCAGATCCATCCAGATATACCCGGTGCCCTTCAGCGCCATCGGCACCGTCCAGCGCGCCACAAATACGCCAGCCACCATACCCAGCGAGATGACGAACGGCGAGAGGCCGGTGGTCACCAGCTTGGTCGGCGCCTCCGCGGCGCCCAGCCACGCGCCGGCCGCCAGGCCACATACGACGCCCAGCACATGGAGGGAACGCGGCGATTGCGCCGGAGCGATACTCACCGCAGCACCGCCAGCAACGCGGTCCCGATTATGAGCACGCAAACCGGCACCCAGAAGTGCGCATCCGTGGCGATTGAGCTGATCATCGAACGTTTCAACGAGGTAACCTCCAGATCCTGGACGACCCAGTAAAACACAAAACCGCGCCTAGTGCCTACTCCCCGCCGCGCTTCGACGCCTGGCCAGCAAAACTTGGGGCTTGCATTTAGCGGATTTCATGTATACTGTCAAGTAGGTTTGATCGTCCAGCCAATCTCAGGTAAGAGCCAACGGCGTTTTCCGCTCGTCCTTCTTTTCCTCGAAGTTAGCCCGCCTTCCGACCAGTAAAGGATTTAGCGTGAAGAATATTTTTGTTGGCAACCTCAGTTTCGGCGCAACCGAAGATTCCCTCCGTTCGCTTTTCGAAGCCTACGGCACTGTTGACCGTGTTAGCATCGTGACCGACCGTGAAACGGGCCGCTCCCGCGGCTTTGGCTTCGTCGAGATGAGCAACGACGAAGAGGGCGACCGCGCCATCGCTGCCGTCAATGGCAAGGATCTCGACGGTCGCACCATGAACGTGAACGAAGCTCGTCCCAAGACTGAGCGCAGCGGCGGCGGCGGCGGAGGCCGTTCGGGCGGCGGCGGCGGTTACGGCGGCGGCGGCGGCGGTGGTCGCAACCGCTGGTAGTCTTCTGTTTCGAGTCGGACCGGCCGGGGATACTCTCCCCGGCCGGTTTTGCTTTGGAGGTCCACCTCAATGCTCAAGTTGCTTCTGACTCTGCTGACAGCCCTACTGGCCTGGGGCGCCGCCGACGATTGGGCCAACGTCCGCGCCATTCGCTCCGGCACCGAGATTCGCGTCTATAAAAAGGGTTCCACCCAACCGGTTGTCGCGAAGATGGACGAAGCCAGCGACGAGAACCTGCTGGTAGTCGTGAAGAACGAGCAGGTGGCTATTCCGCGCGAACAGATCGAACGCATAGACGCCCGTCCTACCGGCAGCAACGCGCGGACCACCAAGGAAACACGCACCACAGTCGACCCGCCCAACGGCAAGGCCGCCGCGCCGCCCTCACAAGTGAAAGGGCCGGACGGTCCTTCCACCTCGACCTCCACGTCGGTATCTGTAGGCTCCAAGCCCGACTTTGAGACGGTCTACCGGCGCCGGGCCGGCGCTAGCGCACGTCCCTGAATACCACCTTCTGGATCGCCCCGATCCGCTCGTCCGGCGTCGCGGTCAGCGACTCCACACGGGCTGAGTAATAGTAGGGGCGGATGGCGGCATCCTCTGGCATCGCCTGGAAGTTGTAGTAGAGCGTCACAGGCTCGTCCAGGATCTGCTGGCTGGTGATGTAGCCCACCATCGCGTGCTCCAGCGAATGATAGGCATTCTTCCACGGCCACGCCTTGGGCTGATCGTTCAACGGCAGGTTGGTCTTGCCATCAATCGTTGTCCAGATCTCGCCGTAACGCTTGTCCGGGAAGTAGGTCAGAAAGTAGTTGTGCGTATTAGGCAGATACCTGGCAGCCATCGGGTCGGTCATGCCCAGCGAGCCCGCAAACTGATCCAGTTCGGCGTAGATCCACCAGCTCTTATTGATATCCGTCTGGCCACCCTTGAGCGGAGCACTGGCCCAGGATCCGTTGTTGGGCAGATAGGCCCGATCCAGAATCCGGCGTCCGTTGGTCTCGGCGAACTCAACCAGATACTGGTCTCCGGTCATCAGCCCGGTATTACGGATCATCCACATCGCCTTGATTGAGTGGCCAAAGTCCGTGGTGCCGGTCTGCTCCAGATCCAGGTCGGACGGCTTGTCCACCTGAAGCAGGAAGACGTTCTCCTTCGTCGAATAGAGCTGGCCGATCATGATGTAGGCCAGCGATTGGCTGGTCCACTTGAAGTCCTCCTGCTCGTACGGCGGCAGCGTGGGCGCCAGCATGATCAGGTAGGCGTTCATCTGATCGAGCTGCGCAGTCAGCTTCTTCTGGTCCGCGCGCGCAGTTCCGTTGTCGGCCAGCATCCAGTTCAAGGCGCTGATCCTGGGATTGTAGTAGTTCTCGAAAATGTAGTTCTTCACCGCCAGGATGTCGGGCAGCACTTCGGTGTCGCGGGTCAGGTAGTAGTAGAACGAGATGCCCAGCAATCCGTAGGCGAGCTGCTGCGGATCACGCAATTCTCGCTTGGGACCCCAAACACCGCTCACCGGATCCTGCGTCTGCGCGATGCCGCCGCCCTTGCGGTCGTAAATGTTCTCACGCAGGTACTGGACGCCCGCCTTCATATACTCCATGAACGTCGGGTCGCCGGTCAGGTGGTACAGCACACCGTAGCCGTAGATCTGGCGCGAGAAGGCCACCAGATAGCGTTGCCGATCGGAATACAGCCAGCCGTTGTTCCTGATCTCCGGACAGAGGTTCTTCTCGTAGGTGGGCAGCGTGCCGTCGTCGCAGCGGGTGGTGGGAAAGGCGCCCAGCGGCTTGCCCAGAGCATCCGGGTGAATCCAGAAAGGCATCAGATCGCCGAGAGCGTGAGAAAGCCACCACTCGCCGCGATGCAAACGCTGCCGCAATTCTTCCGCGTTGGCCGGTACTGGCGGTGGGGTCTGGGCGGGAGCAAGGCTCGTGAGGAGGATAAGGAAAATCAGTGCGCGGCGCATAGAGGCTAATGAATTAAGATTCGCATCTCCTGAATCCAGCATTCAACATTACTCGGACTGGCGCAACGGGCCCAGCCCCGAATCTGATACGATTCTGCCGGATAGAGAGGTTCCATCACGATGAGCGAACTAACACGCAGAGATGCAATGCGCGGTACGTTGGCGGCGCTGGCGGCCACTGGAGCTGCGGTCGGCGGACCACGCTCCTCCTCACCACAGCCGGGCAAGGGCGTGATCCAACTGGCCGAGATCCTCAACCCCGGCGAGACCGCCCGCTTCCGTCTGGCCAAGCAGATCGGTATCAACCATGCCATTGTCGGCGTCAGCGGGGCGCTCTCCAAGGTTCATCGCTCCGAATATGTCTCCACCCTGACGAAGATCAAGCACGACATGGAGGCTAGCGGCCTGACCATGGCCGGCGTCGAGAGCCATCCTGTTCCGGCCGAGAAGATTAAGCTCGGCCTCGCCGGACGCGATGAAGAGATCGAGAACTACAAGGCGGCCATCGATGCGCTGGCGAAGATCGGCGTCAACATGGTCTGCTACAACTTCATGGCCGGCCTCGGCTGGTATCGCACGAAAGTCAACGTGCCGGAGCGCGGCGGCGCGCTCACCAGCGAGTTTGACAACAAGGACGCCATGTCACGCGGGCTGACCGAGTGGGGCGAAGTGAGCCAGGAAAAGGTGTGGTCCAACCTCGAGTACTTCCTGAAAGAGGTGATCCCTGTGGCCGAGCGCGCCGGCGTGAACATGGCGCTGCATCCCGACGATCCGCCCATCCCCAAACTGCGAGGAATCGGGCGCATCCTCATCAGTGGCGCCAACTATCGTCGCGTCATGGATATCGTGCCCAGCAAGGTCAATGGTGTCACCTATTGCCAGGCCAACTTCGTAGCCATGGGCGAGGACGTCTACAAACTGGCCGAAGAGTTCCTGCGGAAGAAGAAGATGTTCTTTGTCCACTACCGCGACATCGAGGGCAAGGGCGATCACTTCCGCGAGACCTTCCACGACAACGGCCCGACTGACATGGCGCGACTGCTGAAGATCTACAGCGATGGCGGCTTCCGCGGCGCCATGCGCCCGGACCACGCCCCCACGCTGGAGGGCGAGGGCAACGACCGGCCAGGCTACGCCATGGGCGGCAAGGTCTTCGCCATCGGCTACATGAAGGGCATCATGGACGCGATGAAGATCGCCTACGAATAATGTGCCTCGCTGTGCCCGGTGAACTCCTCGAGATTAGCGGCAATGACGATCTGACTCGCACGGGCCGCGTGTCGTTTGGCGGCGTCATCAAGGAAGTGTCGCTGGCCTACACGCCGGAGGCGAAGCTGGGGGACTACGTACTGGTCCACGTCGGCTTCGCCATTCAAACCATCAACGAAGACGAAGCGAGGCGCACTCTGGCGCTGATCCGCGAGTTACAGGACGCCGAGTAGCATGAACAGGCGCAGCTTCCTCCATTCCTCGGCGGCGCTCCCGGCAGCCGCTGCCGTAATGCAATCCCCGTCCATCAGCCAACCGGGCGGCAAGCCCAACGTGATCTGGTTTTTCGGCGATCAGCACCGCGCCCAGGCCCTCGGCTGCAATAGCGACGCTAACGCGCGCACGCCCACCATCGACAATCTCTCCTCCACCGGCGTGCAGTTCACCGGCGCCGTATCGGGCTTCCCGCTCTGCTGCCCCTTCCGCGGCTCGCTGCTCACCGGACGCTATCCCCATCACGCCGTCGTCGGCCACCAGTACCCTCTGCCGGAAGGCATGCCCACCATCGCCCAACCGCTGAAGGAGGCGGGCTACCACACTGCCTATATCGGCAAGTGGCATCTCGGCGGATTCCAGGAGTCCCAGGGCCGCGCCGCCCACTTCATCACCGATCCCAACAAACGCGGCGGCTTCGATCACTGGGTGGGCTACGAGAACAACAACTCGCAATACGATTGCTGGGTGCATGGCGGCGCCGGCAAGGACGCCTTCCACTACCGCCTGCCCGGCTACGAAACCGATTGCCTGACAGACCTGCTGATCCAATACGTCAAACAACAGGCAGCCGCCCAGCGCAGCGGCACGGGCCAGCCCTTCTTTGCCGCGTGCTCAGTGCAGCCCCCGCACGATCCCTATGTGGCGCCGCCCGAATACCGGCAACGCTGGTCGGCGGGCAACATCCAGTTCCGCCCCAACGTCCCGCTGGCCCCCTCCATCCGCGAGCGGGCCGCCCTGGAAATGGCCGGTTACTACGCCATGGTGGAGAACCTCGATCACAACCTGAACCGCGTCATGCAGGCGCTCCAGGCAGAGGGGCTCGCCTTCAACACCCACCTGATGTTCTTTTCCGATCACGGCGACATGCTCGGCTCACAGGGCCAATTCCGCAAGATGACTCCGCACGAGGAATCGATCCGCGTGCCGTTCGTCATCAGCGGCGCCACGCCCACCTACGAGGGCCACATGACCGGCCGCATGCCGGTGCTGATCAACGCGCCCGATATCGCGCCCACCACCCTCGGCCTGTGCGGACTCAAGCAGCCTTCCTGGATGGAGGGTAGGGATCTTTCCGCCTTCCGGCTGCGCCGGCCGGGCACACCGCCGCCCGAACTGCCGGATTCAGCCTACCTCCAGACCGTCGTGCCCACCGGACACGGCGACTCCGTGAACAAACCTTACCGCGGCCTGGTGACCCGTGACGGCTGGAAATACGCCTGCTTCGACAACATGAGCTGGCTCCTCTTCAACCTCAACGAGGATCCCTACGAGCAGGCCAACCTCGCCCATAACAACCGCTACCGCGCGGAGCGGCAGCGGCTGATTCAGCGCCTCAGGCAGTGGGTCGCCGATACCGGCGATAAGTTCAATATCCCTACGGATTAACCGGCGCCGGAGCGGGCGTCATCCTCAGCGCCAGGGCATGCTCGCCCGGCAGCCTGGAGGGCGCATCGATGACAAGATCGGCGCCGGCCTGCTTCCACTTCACATCGCCGCCGCCCAACAGCCGCACCTTCATGCCGGCCGCCGCCGTCAGGCCGGGCACCGTCAGTTTTGCCGTTGCGGGGCGCGTGAGCAGGAACGCGTACAGCGCGTCGCCCTTCTTTGTGAAGCGCACGTCGATACCGTCGGCCGTCCTGGCCGAGGGCCGCACCCACGGCCGCGTAGCGACGATGCCTTCGCTGTTCATCGCCATCCAACGGCCCAGCGCCTTCAGCCGATCGGTCTGAATCTCCGAAATGGACCCATCGGGCTTGGGACCGATGTTGAGCAGCAGATTGCCGTTCTTGCTGACGATATCGACGAGCAGCGCGATCAGCTTGTCCGCGGCAAGGACCTGATCCGGACCCTCCACCTGGTTGTAGCCGAAGCTGAAGCCGAGCCCGCGGCAGGACTCCCACTTCTTCGCCGTGATCTTGTCGTACTTGGCGTACTCCGGTGTCGTGAAGTCAGAGAAATCCACGCTAAAGCGGTTGTTGATGACGCCGTCGCGGACTGTGTTGTAGTAGTCGGCAAACAGCGACTCGGGCTTGGCCAGCGCCGGGTAGCCGATGTCGTTCCAAAGCACCGAAGGCTGGTAGAGCCGGATCAACTCCCGCCAATGGGCATCGGCATAGCGCGCGTACTCTTCCGTCTTCGGAGCCGTGGTGCGCAGGTCCCCCATCGTGGCCACAGGCCGCTGTTCAAAGGTCCAATCGAGTCCGCCTGAGTAGTACAGCCCCATCTTGAGGCCGGACGCGCGCACGGCCGTGGTGAGTTCGCCCACCAGATCGCGGGGTGAGTTCATCCCGCCCTGCGGACGCCGCGGATTCGGCACCTTGCTGGGCCACAGCGTATAGCCGTCGTGATGCTTCGTGGTCAGCACCACATATTGCGCGCCAACATCGCGGAAGAGCGACGCCCACGACGCGGCCTTCCACTGGCGGTTCTGCTGCTCGAAGGTCTTGCCAAACTGGTAGTAGTCAAAATCCGCGCCGTATGTCGCCACATGGTGCTTGTACGCGCCGGATTCCTTCAACCGGATGGAGTTCAGATACCACTCGGCATAGGGGTTCTGATAGAACCACTTGGCCGGCGCCACCTTGCCGAGCTCCCCCGAAGGCTCCGCCCACGCGGGCACGGAGTAGAGCCCCCAATGAATGAAGATTCCCAGCTTGGCATCCTCAAACCACGCTGGCACGGCATGCGTGCGGAGAGACGCCCACTCTGGCTGGAACTGTTTCGACTGCCCGAGCACCGCGCCGCCGGTGGCGAGCGCGCCAAGAAAGGACCTGCGTTGCATGGCTGGCATTGTATCGTGTCTCTACCTCCGGATTGCGTCCGGAATCGGCTGCCCGGCCTTGGGCACGGGCGCGGTGTAATCCTCACCCAGCAGCGCGGCCAGCGTAGCCGCAATCTGGCTCTGCGTGACCGGCGCGATGCGCGAGCGTTCGCCCAGCGCCGGCGTATCTGGCCCTAGGAAAGCCATCCAGACATACTTGGAATCCGGCGTCTTTTCTCCATGGTCCTTCCACGCCAGGGGCGCCATGCCGCGCCCGTGATCCACGGCCAGGATCAGCGATGTGTTCCCCTTGTACTCGGGCATCGCCTGAAGCGTCTCCCACAGCTCCTGGACGTAACGGTCCACTCTCTGGGCTGCTTTCAAATACAGCTCATACTGCCCGGCATGCGCCCACTCGTCGGTCTCTCCCAGCGAGAGAAACAGTACCCGCGGCTTGCGCAGCTTCACGTATTCGAGCGCCGTGTGGAAAGTGGGCGCATCCATCGATTCCCCGCCCCAGATACCCGTCTCACGCTTCAGGCGGTTGAGCAGCTCGATGCGCGAATTCGTGGGCGGACCGGGCAGCGGATCGTAGCCGGCGTTGACCATCAGCCCGGAGCGGCGGACGTTGAGAATGTAGGGGAAGAGCTCCCAGGCGCCAAAGGCGGCGATGCGGCCGGTGAAGGCGGGCTTGCGGGCCAGCCACTCCAAAACGCTCACGTTGGGGTTGTCGTTCTTGTCGTTACTGTCGATCCGGTCATCGGGGAAGCCGCAGAAAGTCTCGCTGTACCCGGGATACGAGAAGTTCCGCCCATTGGTGACGAAGGCGTCGGAGCCCAGCTCGCGATTGCCATAGATCTGACCCTGCCTCGCGACGACAGTCCACAGGAACGGCATCAGGGCTTCCCGGCGGGCCGAGGGCGTGTCGCGCCAGAACGCCTGCCGGAGCGCGAGCAGGTCCGTAACGCCGGATTGCTTGTTCATCAGGGCCGGGTCGGCGCCGGAAAATGCCTCCTGCCAGCGCAGGCCATCGCTCATGACGACGATGACATTCTGGGTTTTACCGGGCGCCTGGGCAGACGCAGTGACGATGGCGGCGAGAACCAGCAGTGGGAGGGCGAGGCGAGTGGGAGGGAGCATGCGGAGGATAGGGTAACAGGAACGGCGGCCTGGTCGGGCTGAAACAGAACCAAGCCCCACACTCCCGCGCATATTGTATTCGATCCGGCAGATTCCTGGGGGCACTCCGAAATAGGTCATAATCGTCAACATGGATCGATCCCAGTGGGTTGAGAAGCGCCAGAGCGATGAAATCCGGACGCAGATGCACTACGCGCGCCGGCGTATGGTCACCGAAGAGATGGAGTTCGTCGCCAAACGGGAGCTGATCCCGGTGGAACTGGTACGGGACGAAGTGGCGCGGGGACGCATGATCATCCCGGCCAACATCCACCACACCTCGCTCGAGCCCATGTGCATCGGCGTGGCTTCGCGCTGCAAGATCAACTCCAACATCGGCAACTCCGCCACCACTTCCGAAGTGCAAGGCGAGTTGGAGAAACTGCACGCCTCCGTCAAGTACGGCGCCGACACCATCATGGACCTGTCCACCGGTGGCGACATCCCCGGCATTCGCCAGGCCATCATCGACGCCTCGCCCGTGCCCGTCGGCACCGTGCCCATCTACGAGGCGCTCAGCCGCGTGAAGCGCATTGAAGACCTCACGCCCCAGGTGATGCTCGAGGTCATCGAGGAGCAGGCCGAGCAGGGTGTCGATTACATGACCATCCATGCCGGCGTGCTCGTCCAGCACATCCCGCTCACCACCAAGCGCGTGTGCGGCATCGTCTCGCGCGGCGGGTCGATCCTCGCCGAGTGGATGGTGAAAAACCACAAGCAGAACTTCCTCTACACTCACTTCGAAGAGATCTGCAAGATCTTCCAGAAGCACGACGTGACATTCTCTCTCGGCGACGGCCTGCGGCCCGGCGCGCTCGCCGACGCCAGCGACGCCGCCCAGTTTGCCGAGCTCAAAACGCTGGGCGAGCTCACCGCCATCGCCTGGAAGTACGACGTCCAGGTGATGATCGAAGGCCCCGGCCACGTGCCCATGGATCAGATCCAGATGCAGGTGGAAAAGGAAAAGGAATGGTGCTTTGAGGCCCCGTTCTACACCCTCGGCCCGCTGGTCACCGATTTCGCTCCCGGCTACGACCACATCACCAGCGCCATCGGCGCGGCCATGATCGGCTGGTACGGTGCCTCCATGCTCTGCTACGTCACGCCCAAGGAACACCTGGGCCTGCCGAACAAGGAAGACGTCAAGCAGGGTCTCATCGCCTACCGCATCGCCGCCCACGCCGCCGATATCGCCCGCCACCGCCCCGGCGCGCGCGATCGCGACGACGAGCTCTCCCGCGCGCGCTACAAATTCGACTGGAACCGCCAGTTTGAGCTCGCCCTGGATCCCGAAACCGCACGCGCCTACCACGACGAAACGCTGCCGGAGGACGGATTCAAGGACGCCCACTTCTGCTCGATGTGCGGGCCGAAGTTCTGCGCCTACAACATCTCGTCTAAGGTGGAGGACTTCACCGCGGAACAGGCCCAATCCGTGCTCGACGGCAAGCCCGCATCTGAATTGGTGAATCTGGCCGGAGACTGAGCGTCCCCGGTCACCGGAAGCCCGCCGCTAATTCGCTCTCCAGTTCCGGCGGCGGCTAATCAAAACCAGGCCGGCGGCCACCAGCAGCAAGGTCGCCGGCTCGGGCACCTCGGTGAGTGACAGCGTGGCCTTGGCGTCGAGATTGAAGTAGGTGGGTGTCACGGTCACGGGCACCGTATAGCCCGAGGCTGCCCCAATGGACTTCGCCAGATCAGATAGCATCTTGGATCCGGCCGCGCCCTGAGCTGCCTCGCACGCCAGGACGCGGATGTAGCTCACGTACGGATCGATCTTTTTCTGGAAGTCCGCAACGCTGATCGTGAATCCGTCGCCGATTCGTTCCCCACCGATCTTGATCCGGCCCGGAGCGCCATGACCCACCAGGCTCACCGTCACCTTCTTCTTCCCGTTCGCGTCGTAAGCCGCTTTGATGGCGGCCACCACCGCGTCCACGCTATCGGCGCGAACCACCGTCTGGCCGTCGGCCGCGAGAGCAGCCGCCGCATTGTCCACCGCCTTCTGCTTTTCCGGCGTACTCTCCGTCTTGCTCACAACGTTGACGTCAGCCTTGGGTGTGGCAATGCGGCGTTCCGGCCCACTGGGGCCAACCGGCGCAGCTCCGTCCGGAATCCACTGATCGTCAACTTGGACGTAACTCAGCACCGAATTGCCGTTGACATCGGTGAGGCGGACAAAATAGCTCCCGTCCCCGTTGAACGTCACCTCGGCGTCAGTCGGGTCCAGATCGGCCAGGTAGTCCGTCCCGGCAACCCGATCGAAATAGGTGTCGGAGTTGGCGAACGTGATCGCCGCCAGTTCCGCTAAGGTGTACTGCCCCTCCACCGGCGCTGCCGGGTTCGGCTTCAGCAGTGGCAGCACCTGGACCCCACTGAGATCAGCACCCAGCAGGGACGACTGGAACACGTATGTGGCGCCGGCATTGAGAAGGATCGGCGTGTAGAAAGCAGTTGGGACCAATGTGGGAGAAAGGAACAGATTGCTGGCACTGACCGGGGACGCTTGAAGCGACCATCCGGAAAGCACAAACGCCAGCATGACCGGGAGAACAGCGCGGAAGCGCCGGAGTGAACGGTGCATGGTTGGGCTCCTCGATGAAGAGTATCTTGCGCTTAATTAACTTTTCCGTCAAGAATAAATTCACCCCACTGGGCACAACATTCCGCGGAAGCGCTTCCCTGCCCGGAACACACGGACTCTTGCGAAGCTCACCATCGGGATGCTGTCGTGTCGAGCCCCATCCGTGGGGTAGGATGGCGTACATGATCGTGGCTGCCCCAACCGACCGTGTCCTCGTGCTGTCCCTCGCCGGAACCAGTGGAATCCGTGCCCTCGCCCTCAGCCAGGCGCTGGTCGGAATCGGCACCAGTGAGCAGGTGCGCGCCGCCCGGCGGGAATTCGCGGATTTGGAAAACGTCATGTTCGCCGTCGGCTCCCGCGACGAGATCCCCTGGCGCGAACACTGGTTCACGCTCATCGTGGATACGGAAGGCGGCCCTGTGACGGAGGCCATGCAGCGGGCGCTCGCCGAGGGCGGGCGGATCGAAACCGGCAGTTAAGCCGGGCCGTGGAAGAGATAGATGGCGATCTCGGCACGCCAGTTCGGCAGCGCCGTCACCACGCTCGGACCCGAAAGATAAAGCCGGTGGTCCACCTGCCAACCCTGCTTGGCTACCAGTTCCTCAAAATCGATGACGGTGAGAAAGTGGATGTTCGGCGAATCGTACCACTCAAAGGGAAACAGCCCGGTCTTCGGCGCTCTGCCGCTGAGCAGGTGATTCAGCCCCACCCGCCAGTGCCCGAAATTCGGAAACGCCACAATCGCGTGCCGCCCGATGCGCAGCATCTCTTTCAACACCACCAGCGGATGGCGGGTCTCCTGCACGGTTTGGCTCAGGATCACGAAATCGAAGGCCTGATCCGGATAATCCGCCAGACTCGCCTCCAGATCGCCCTGATACACGGTGACCCCGCGCGCAATCGCCACCTGCACCAGATCGCGGCTCAACTCCACTCCGCGGGCCTCCACGCGCTTGTTCTCTTTCAACCACGCCAGCAGCGCGCCATCGCCGCATCCCAAATCCAGCACCCGCGCGCCTTCCGGAATCAACTGGCTGATGATGGCGTAGTCACGCCGGCCCAATACTTCACTGACGTTCAACGCACTGCCTCCAGCGAACGGAACTCGCGGACGCAGCGCGCCAGGAACCCGCGCACAATTTCGGTCTGCTCGCCCACATCCACCAGAAACGCGTCATGCCCGTAGTTCGACGAGAGCTCGCAGTAGGTGACATCGTGGTTGCGGCTCCGCAGCGCGTTGACGATCTCCTGCGATTGATACGACGGATAGAGCCAGTCCGACGTGAAGCTGATCACCAGGAACCGCGAGCGCGCCCGCTCCAGCGCCACGGCCAGCGACGGAAAGCCCGACGCCAGGTCGAAGTAATCCATCGCCTTGGTGATGTAGAGATACGAGTTGGCGTCAAACCGCCCCACAAACTGATTGCCGCGGTAGCGCAGATAACTCTCCACCTCGAAATCCACGTCCATGCCGTAGCTGAAATCCTGCCGGTCCCGCAGCCGCCGCCCGAACTTCTCGCGCATGGATTCATCAGACATATACGTGATGTGGCCCACCATGCGCGCCACCGACAGGCCCCGCGCCGGCAGCGCACCGCCGTAGTAGTTGCCATTCTGAAAATCGGGGTCGCCCATGATGGCCTGGCGGCCCGTTTCGTTGAAGGCAATCTGCTGCGCGCTGTGCCTCGCCGTGGTGGCGATCGGCAGGCACGCCTCCACCGCATCCGGGAACGCCACCGCCCACTCCAGCACCTGCATGCCGCCCATGGAGCCGCCCGCCACCGCCAGCAGCTTCGGAATGCCCAGATGATCGATCAGCAGCTTCTGCAACCGCACCATGTCAGAGATCGTGATGCCCGGAAAGGCCAGCCCGTATGGCTTGCCCGTGGCAGGATTGACCGTCGACGGCCCCGTGGTGCCCCGGCAGCCGCCTAGTACGTTGGCGCACAGCACGAAGTAGTGATCGGTATCAAATGCCTTGCCCGGCCCAATCATGTTGGCCCACCACCCCGGCTTGCCCTCGTGATCGATGCCCGCCGCGTGGGCATCGCCCGTGAAGGCGTGCTCGATCAGGATGGCGTTGGTCCGGGCCTCGTTCAACGCGCCGTAAGTCTCGTAGGCAACCGTGATGTCACGCAACGTGACTCCGTTGTCCAGGGTCAGCGAATCAAACTGAGCAATTTGTGTTTCGGCGATCATGCGGGGGGCAAAGACGCCGGGCGTCTTGACGCTATTGTAGCCTGTGGGCGGGGCACGCCATAGGCACCCAACTGGTTGAGCGCACCTACCGCCTTCGCGTGTCCCATCGCCACAGCTCTACCCCGGGCCTTCCTGTTCATCGGCGGGCACGGCGATTGCGACAACCTCCAACTGGTCCTCACGCGGGACCGGCACACGGCCACCGGGCCACAGGGCGTGAGCTGGATCCGGTATGGCTGATCCTGAGCCCTTAAGCGGGAGGATTCGGGCAGGCGCGCCATTCCCCCAAATGGTCCAAAACATTTCCTGCGGGAAATGCTTGTTGAGAACCGCTTCAGGCGGCCCATTACCTATTCAGCCCGAAGCGTCTTCAGCGGGTCCGAGCGTCCTGCGCACCAGGCTGGGATGGAGGCCGCAGTGAGTCCGATGAGGATCAACACGGAGGCTGCCGATACGAATGCGGCCGGGTCGTAGCCGGTCACGCCGAAGAGAAAGCTCCGAATTGAACTCGTGAGGGCCAGCGAACCCGCTCCTCCGATCAGGGTTCCAATCAGGATGATCAGTGCTGTGCGTTGGAGGAGGCACCTGGTCAAGTCCGCCGGTCTGGCGCCCAGGGCCGCGCGGATGCCCAGTTCGCGTTCGCGGGTTGCCGCGGTGAACCATACCAAACCAAACAAACCCGCGGCGGCAAGTGCGACGACCTGAGCCGCGAAGAGCGTGGACATGAGTGATACCAGCCGTTCGCTGTGGAGCTTCCTTTCGATCACGTCCGAATAAGATGTGATTTCACCCAATCCGATGCCGGGCACGTCCTGTTGAAGGACCGCGCGGATCTCCCGACTGATATCCCGCTCACCGCCAGTCCGAACCGAGATCATCGAGACGGGGGCAGGCTGTTGCGCCATTGGGACGAATACCAGCGCACGGAATTCATCCCTTGGTCCGCCGAACCGCGCGTCTTTCAGGACGCCCACTACTTCCAGCGCCTTCTTTGGGTCAAAGGAGTTGCCAAACGAGATTCGCCTTCCCAGTGCCGGTTCGCCGCCAAAGAGTCGCGTGGCGGCGTATTCGGTCACCAAGGCCACCGGAGGCGCCTCTTTCCGATCGTCGCGAGTCAAAGCCCTACCGCTCAGAACGCGCAATCCCGTGGTCTCCACATAACCTTCGGAGGCATGGACAACGAACACCTGGGTCGAACCTCCCGCGGAGGAGCCTTCCGCCACGACCTTCGAGGTATGAGCCTCATCAGCGAAAGGACCGCCGAAACTCGCGGCGGCACTTTCGACGCCCGGCAGGGCGCGGATTCTCTCGATCACCTCGGCTCGGACGCGCTCCTGCGCCTTCCTCGCCGCTGGCGTGAATTCCATCTGGAGCTTGACCATGGTCACGCCCGCCGGGCGGATCCCGAAGTCCTGCTGACGAAGGCGCGTCAGGGAACGGGATAGCAACGCCGCTCCACAGAGGACGACTAGGGAAACGGCGATTTGCAGAACCATGAGCCCCTGCGCACCATGGACGAGGCTGCGGGGCGCAGTCGCGGTTCTGCCACGACGGCCCAAGCTGCGCGCGGGATTGGCCCCGGCAGCAGCCATCAGGGCTGGTATGAGCCCGAACAGGAAGGTAGCGCCGATGGTCACCGCGGCCGTGAAGGCCAGCATTCTGCCGTCAAGGACCAGGTTCACAGAAATCTCGCGCGCACCTCCGGCCAAGCGAATGAGAGCACCCCCACCCATCAGTGCGAGCGCCACACCGACGATCCCACCGGCGGAGGAAAGCAACGCACTCTCGACGAGCATCTGTCGGATGAGCCTGCCCCGGCCGGCGCCCAGAGCCAGGCGGACGCCCATCTCGTGAACGCGCGCGCCGCCTCGGGCGAGCAGAAGCATGGCCAGATTGAAACAGGCGATCGTCAGCACCATGCCGGCCATCGCCATGAGGAGCGCCAGGGGCTTGCCGAACTCACGCCGAAGGTCTTCCAGTCCCCGCACTCCGTTTTCGAGCCCTATAGTCAATGGTCCGGCATCTTTGAGCAGAATCGTGTGGGTGCCAATCTCCGCAGCGACCGACGTGAGCGATGCGGATGCCGCGGCGGCGGGCACCCCCGGCTTCAGACGGCCCAGGACAGTGAGCCAGGTCATGAACCGCGCGGACAACAGATCAGAGGGCATCACTCGTGGCTGCAGGGCCAAGGGCACCCACACATCCGGAACCGTCCCCGGCTTTTCTCCAAAGAACTCCGGCGGTGCGACACCTACGATGGTCACCTGAGCCTGATTCAGAGTGATCGGCGCGCCGAGCACTTCAGGACTTCGCTGAAACCGCCGCGCCCAAAAGCGGTCGCTAATCACCGCGGCGCCAGCAACTCCGGGGCGATCGTCCGCGGAATCGAGAACGCGGCCCACGGCAGCCCGGATTCCCAGCACTTCAAAGTAGTTGCCGCTGACCAGTCGTGTGGTGGCCGCTTCCGGATCGCCCCCTCCGCGCACGATCAGGTTCTTCACCGGGTAGTCGGCGCTGGCGAAAACGCCCGCGAGGACCGATTGCTTGGACTGCATTTCCCGAAAAAATGGGTAGGTGAAGCCGCTGGTCGTCCCCCCCTGCGTCAGGCTGAGAATCACCAATTCTTGGGGCCGCTCCACCGGGAGCGGCCGGAACACGACGCGGTCCAGAAGACTGAAGACCGTCGAGTTGACGCCGATGCCCAATGCGAGCGAAAGGATTGCGGCCAAGGTGAACACGGGACTTCTTTTCAAGCCGCGCATGCCATAGCGCACGTCGGCGAGAAACGACTCAAGGGCCGCCGTCCCTCGGGCCTCCCTGCATTGTTCCTTCACAGACTCCATGGGCCCGAAGGCGAGCTTGGCAGCGCGCTCGCTATGCACCACAGGCTCCGAAGATCTCTCAATCTTGTCCGCTTCCCGTTCGAGATGGTACTGCAACTCCGCTTCGAGTTCGCGGTCCAGGTCGCCCTTGCGAAACAGGGCGCGGAGCCGGTAGCCGATCTCCCTCAGCATGCTCACCGCACCTCCGGAGTCAGGATGAGTGTGACCGCCTGAGTGAGCTTCCGCCAAGCGTCGGATTGCTGCCGAAGTTCTTTCCGGCCTCCCTCGGTCAACTTGTAGTACTTGGCGTTTCGACCATTTTCCGAGATGCGCCAGTCCGGACTGAGCAAGCCTCGACGCTCCATCCGGTGCAACGCCGGATAGAGCGAGCCCTGCTGCACCTGGAGCGCTCCCAGCGAGCGCTGATTGAGGCGCTCGGAGATGCCCCATCCGTGCTGTGGTTCAAATTCGAGAGTCTGGAGGATGAGCAACTCCAGGGTTCCTTGTGGCAGTTCGAGCTTCTCGGGCGGCATGCGTTCAGCTCCCCTTTCACTTCTACACTAGCGATGGTATAGGGCTTGTTGTCGAAGCGCAAGGGGAGTCTTTCAACCGGCTGGGCAAAACCTCTCACCGCGAGCCTCCACGCGGCAAGCCGCCGCCGGATTGGCCAGGGGGCACGATGGCCAAAGACGGTGCCACGATACCTACTCCGGATGGAGCCGTATCCGGTAGAATCAGGTTCACACCGGACGCACCCGCCCATGCCGCCACCCACCCTACTCCTCATCGCCGTCCAGCTGGCCCTCGCTGCCTATGCCCAGCCTGGCGCCGCCCCAGCCGCGCGCATCAACCACCACCGCGTCACCAACACCGCCAGCCCCGCCCCCGAACCCGGCGCAGAAAATCAGCCGCTCCCCTCGCTCGTCGAGGGCCTCCGCTCACCCTCCGATTGGCAGAATCGCCGCCGCCCCGAAATCCTCGCCTTCTGGACCCGCCTGCTCGGCAAGCTCGAACCAGCCCGCGGAGATCGAAAGTGGTTTGGCGACATCCGCAAGGCCCGCATTCTCGACACGCAGGAATTCGAGCACTACACCCGCATCCGCCTCGATTTGCCCATCGAGAAAGACTTCTACCAGAGCCATCTCCTGCTGCTGCCTAAGAATCAGGGCCCAGGCCCCTTTCCCGCCGTCATCGCCTGGACCTCCACCACGCCCGATTTCACCCAACCCGAGCTGTGGTGGGGCCAGTGGCTCGCCCGGCACGGCTACGTCGTCCTCACCAGTTGGTCGTTCATCCGCCACTACCGCGACGATTCGTCCTATCGCAAAAACACAGCCGGCGACAAACTCCGCGCGCGCTTCGGACACTGGCTGCCCATGGCCAAGATGGTCCACGATGCCCGGCGCCAGGCCGAATACCTCCGCTCCCTGAAACAGGTGGACCGCCGCCGCCTCGGCTTCATCGGCTTCTCGCTCAGCGCCAAGGCCGCCCTCTACATTGCTGCCTTCGCCCCCGAATTCCACGCCACCGTCTCGCTCGATCCTCATATCGCCATCAACGGCGGCACCAACTGGTTCGCCCCCTGGTATCTCGATTGGCTCCGGCCCTACCCTGCCATCCCCACACCGGAGCACACCATCCTCAGCATGCTCAATCCCGACGCCGCGCGACCCGGTTTCGAGCACGACCATCACGAACTGCTCGCCCTCGCCGCCCCCCGCCCCTTCCTGCTCATCGGCGGACGCGGCGATTGTGAAGATTGCGGCGGCGATTCCGACGACCTCCAGTCCTGGGGCTACGTCAATCGCGCCCGCGAGGTCTACGCCCTCCTCGGCGTCCCCGATCGCCTTCAGTTCGTTCTCACCCGCGACGGCCACCACGCCAATGGACCCGAGATCGATCCCGCCTGGCAGGCATTCTTCGAGCGCTGGCTGAAATCGCCCACCGCCCCGCGCTAGCCAACCCCCTGCAATCCTACGGCCAGATTGCGGAACGCAGCTTGATCAATCCGGCCCAACATGGAAAAATAGATGGAGTCCCCCGCAACAGGAGAAAGCTTGCCGAATACTGCCATCCTCGCCCTGGAGGACGGGACCGTCTACCAGGGCCGCGCGTATGGCGCACGAATTGTGCGCACAGGGGAGGTAGTTTTCAATACCTCTCTCACCGGGTATCAGGAAGTCTTCACCGATCCCTCTTATACAGGCCAGATCGTCGTCCTCACCAATCCTCAAGTCGGCAACTACGGCACCAACGCCGGCGATGACGAGGCCACCACGCCTTACATTGAGGGCCTGGTGGTCCGCGAATGGGCCGAATCACCCTCCAACTGGCGCAGCGACACCTCCGCCGAGCAGTTCCTCAGCCGCAGCAACGTGCCCGTCATCTCGGAAATGGACACGCGCGCGCTGGTGCGCAAGCTCCGCATGGGCGGCGTCATGCAGGGCGCCCTCTCCACCGCCGGACACTCACCCGAAGAGCTCATCGCCATGGCCCGCAACGCGCCCTCCATGGCCGGCCTGGACCTCGCCACCCGCGTCTCCACCAAAGAACGCTACGAATGGAGTGCGCCTGTCGAGCCGTGCTGCCCCACCGATATCGTCCGCGTGGCCCAGCCCGGCACGTTCCACGTCGTCGCCTACGACTTCGGCATCAAGCGCAACATCCTCCGCTGCCTCGCCTCCATCGGCGCCCGCGTCACTGTGGTGCCCGCCGGCACGACATCGGCCGAAGTGCTGGCCCTCAATCCCGACGGCGTATTTCTCTCGAACGGCCCGGGCGATCCGGAACCGCTGGAGTTCCAGGCCGCCCAGGTGCGCGGGCTCGTCGGCAAGACACCGGTCTTCGGCATCTGCCTCGGCCACCAGATCATCGGCCTGGCGCTCGGCGGCAAGACCTTCAAGCTGAAGTTCGGCCATCGCGGCATCAACCACCCCGTGCTCAACTACCGCACCAACAAGGTGGAGATCACCGTGCAAAACCACGGCTTCTGCGTCGATCCGGACTCCCTGAATGCAAACGAGATTGAACTGACACACATCAACCTGAACGACCAGACTCTGGAAGGGCTGCGCCACCGCTCCCAACCCGTCTTCTGCGTCCAATACCACCCCGAGGCCGCCCCCGGGCCGCACGATTCCCAATACCTGTTCGACGATTTCGCCGCCATGATGAAGGAGTTTAAGAAGTAGAATGCCGCGCAGAAACGACATTCACCGCATCCTGATCATCGGCAGCGGGCCGATCGTGATCGGGCAGGCCTGCGAATTCGATTACTCCGGGACCCAGGCGTGCAAAGCACTGCGCGCCGATGGCTACCAGGTGATCCTCATGAATTCCAATCCGGCCACCATCATGACGGATCCGGATCTCGCCGACGCCACTTACATCGAACCGCTTACCGTCGAATACGCCGAGGAGGTCATCCGCAAGGAGCGCCCCGACGCCCTGCTCTCCACCGTAGGCGGGCAGACCGGCCTCAACCTCTCCGTCGAGCTCGCCGAGCGCGGAGTCCTCGAAAAGTACGGCGTCGAGCTCATCGGCGCCAAAATCGATTCCATCAAAAAGGCCGAGGACCGCCTCCTGTTCAAGGACGCCATGCGCAAGATCGGGCTCCAGACCCCACTTTCGCGCCTCCTGCAAAGCGTCGACGACGGGCTCGAATTCGCACAGAAAATCGGCTACCCGATGATCCTCCGCCCCAGCTTCACCATGGGCGGCTCCGGCGGCGGCATCGCCTACAATCGCGAGGATCTCGTCAATATCGTTGAGCGCGGCCTCGATCTCTCCCCCGTTCACGAAGTGCTCGCCGAAGAGAGCGTGCTGGGCTGGAAGGAATACGAGCTCGAGGTCATGCGCGATCTGGCCGACAACGCCATCATCGTCTGCTCCATCGAAAACTTCGACCCCATGGGCATCCACACCGGCGACTCCATCACTGTCGCCCCCGCCCAGACCCTCACGGACCGCGAATACCAGATGATGCGCGACGCCGCCCTGGCCTGCCTGCGCGAAATCGGCGTCGATACCGGCGGCTCCAACGTCCAGTTCGCCATCAATCCCGAAGACGGACGCATGGTCGTCGTGGAGATGAATCCGCGCGTCTCGCGCAGCTCCGCCCTCGCCTCCAAGGCCACCGGCTTCCCCATCGCGAAGATCGCCGCCAAGCTCGCCGTCGGCTACCGCCTCGACGAGATCAAGAACGACATCACGCGCGCTACGCCGGCCTGTTTCGAACCCACTATCGACTATGTCGTCGTGAAGATCCCGCGCTGGCAGTTTGAGAAGTTCCCCGGCTCCGACAACACGCTGACCACCCAGATGAAATCGGTCGGCGAAGTCATGGCCATCGGCCGCACCTTCCGCCAGGCCCTCAACAAGGGCATTCGCGGCCTGGAGACCGGCAAGAGCTCCACCGCCGAGGCCCTGGACCCGCACCTGATCCCCCAGAAGCTCATCACGCCCAATCCCGACCGCCTCGCCTACGTGCGCTTCGCCTTCGAGCAGGGCTACACCGTCGACGACATCTTCGAAATGACGAAGATTGATCCCTGGTTCCTCCGCCAGATCAACGACGGCATCACCTACGAGCACGAGCTGGCCGCTAAGTCGCTCGAGGACGTCACTGTCCTCGAGATGCGCCGCGCCAAGCGCGACGGGCTCTCCGACGTCCGCCTCAGCCGCATGTGGAAGACCGATGCCCTCACCGTTCGCGCCCGCCGCAAAGAGCTCGGCGTCACTGCCGTCTTCAACCGCGTCGATACCTGCGCCGCCGAGTTTGAGAGCTTCACCCCCTACCTCTACTCCAGCTACGAGAGCGAGTGCGAGGCCGCACCCACCGATCGCAAGAAAGTCATGATCCTCGGCAGCGGCCCCAACCGCATCGGACAGGGCCTCGAGTTCGATTACTGCTGCTGCCATGCCAGCTTCGCACTCCAGGAGTTTGGCGTCGAGTCCATCATGGTGAACTGCAATCCGGAGACCGTCTCCACCGATTACGACACCAGCGACCGCCTCTACTTCGAGCCTCTCACCCTCGAAGAAGTGCTCAACATCTACGATCGCGAAAAGCCCGATGGGGTCATCGTGCAGTTCGGCGGACAGACCCCGCTGAATCTCGCCTTGCCGCTCAAGCGCGCCGGCGTGCCCATCATTGGCACCGATCCCGATAACATCGATCTCGCCGAAGACCGCAAGCTCTTTGGCAAGGTCCTGGAAGAGCTCCAGATCCCTGCCCCGCCCTACGGCACCGCCACCAGCATGGAAGAGGCCATCACCGTGGCCCGCCGCCTCGGCTACCCCGTGCTCGTGCGGCCCAGCTACGTGCTCGGCGGACGTGCCATGGTCATCGCCTACGACGAAGAGACCGTGCGCCGCTACATGCAGGAGGCCACCCTCTTTTCGCCCGATCGCCCCGTGCTGATCGATCGCTTCCTCGAAGACGCCATCGAAGTGGACGTCGACGCGCTCTGCGATCTTGAAGACGTGCTCATCGGTGGCATCATGGAGCACATCGAGGAGGCCGGTATCCACTCCGGCGATAGCTCCTGCGTGCTGCCCCCCCAAACCATTCCCGAGCGCGAGCTCGCCACCATCCGTACCTACACGGAACGTCTGGCGCGCGCCCTCAAAGTCATCGGCCTGATGAACGTCCAGTACGCCATCAAGGACGGCGAGGTCTTCGTCCTGGAGGTCAATCCGCGCGCCTCGCGCACCGCTCCCTATGTCTCGAAAGCCACCGGCGTGCGCCTGCCGCGCATCGCGGTCGGCCTCATGCTCGGCAAAAAGCTGAAGGAGCTCACGCATCTGACAGGCGGCCTCTACGAAGGCGTGCTGCCCGTCAAACAGGTCTGTGTCAAATCGCCAGTCTTCCCGTTCGCCAAGTTCCAGGGCGTCGATCCCGCGCTCGGCCCGGAGATGCGCTCCACCGGCGAGGTGATGGGCGTCGGCGAGAATTTCGGCGAGGCCTTCGGCAAGGCGCAGTTGAGCGCCGGCGTACCGTTGCCAACCGATGGCACCATCTTCTTCAGCATCAACGATCACCACAAGGCCGACGCCGTGGCTCTCGCGAAGAAGTTCTCCGCACTCGGCTTTGAGCTGACGGCCACTCGCGGTACCGCCGCCGCGTTCAAGGCTGCCGGCCTCAAGGTGCGCACCGTGTTCAAGGTCAATGAGGGCCGGCCCAACGCCGTCGATCTCATCAAAGAGGGCCAGATGAAGTTGGTGATCTACACCACCACCGGCGCCCATTCCTTCGCCGACGAGCGGGCCATCCGGCGCTCCGCCGTCATGTGGCGCGTGCCTTGCATCACCACCATGTCGGGCGCCAAGGCGGCGGCCCAGGCCGTGGAGAGCCGCCTGCGAGATCCCCTGCGCGTGTGGAGCTTGCAGGAGATCCACGGCGAGGAGTAGAGCTTGCCTCGGTTCTGAGCCGCGCGCGTCAGCAAGCGGTGGTCGACGACAATGGTGAAAACGCTCTAGTTGAAGGATGGAATGGCCGAGCTGAGTTGGCGTGAATTGGAGATCCAGCAGGCCGTGATGGCCCGCCTGGACGCGGATCGGGATGCCTATCTCGATCGCTATGATGTGGAGTTTGGCGGGTCGCGCGAGTACAGCGCCGACAACGCCGCCGAGCTTTTTCCCGAATACTCGGAGTCCACCGAGTCGCGGACCTTTAACCGCGAAGCCGTGGGCAAAGCCGCGTCGTGGATCGCCTATAGTGCCTTTCTGCGCCGCCTCGACGAACCCGGCCACGAAATCGTCGTCATGACAGGCGGCGGCACCGGCTCAGGGAAGAGCACGGCTGTCCGCACCGCACTCTCGGCCGGCAGGCTGGTGTATGACAGTACGCTGACAAGCTTCGCCGGGTGCCGAAAGCTGATTGACGCTGTCCTGGCGTCCGGTCGCCGGGTCATCATCTTGTTTGTTTGGCGCGATCCGGTAGACGCGTTCATCGGGACGATGAAGCGGGCAAACTCCGCCGACGGAGGCGGGCGGGTGGTGCAAC
Source organism: Bryobacterales bacterium (assembly GCA_016721425.1). Classification (GTDB taxonomy): domain Bacteria; phylum Acidobacteriota; class Terriglobia; order Bryobacterales; family Bryobacteraceae; genus Paludibaculum. The sequence goes on from JADKID010000012.1 coordinate 57,785, forward strand.
TGTCCACGCACTTGTACACCCACCAAAACGCCGTCAAGACGGTGTTGGCACTGCACGAGCACTACCTCAAGGATCCGAACGTCGCATTCACGTTCGTGCAGAACACCGGCAAACGCGGCGAGGCCCGGCCGGCGACTATTGATCTCGTTCGGAATGCTGACTACACTGGAATTGGGGAGGGACTGAGATTTGCACTTGAAGCCGCGCACTCCACGAACAAGATCACAGACGCCCAGTATCGTCGAATTCTCGGCCTTGACGTTTGAAGAGCAAGTCCAACAACTCCAGGCTGGTGCGATTGCCGACATCAAAAAGTACGGCGGCAAGCCCGAAAAACTGATCAAAGACATGCCCCACCGGGACTACAGCCGGTTCGAGAAAAAATCACGCGCGTGAACCGCCGTCACTTCCTTGGCTCCTCCGTCGCCGCGCCCGCTCTGCTCACGGGCCTCCGCACCGAAATCGACAAGCTCGATATCATCTCCACCCATGAGCATCTGCTCAGTGAGCCGGAACGGCTAGCCAGCAAACCAACCTTCTTCACCCTCGCCGAACACTACCTCGGCAACGACCTCATCAGCGCCGGCATGCCCGCCCCCGCCACCACCTGGGCGGAGTTTGAGCCGTGGTGGCGCTACGCCAAGCACACCGGCTACGCCCAAGCCCTGCGCATCGCCCTGCGCGACCTCTACGCCATCGCCGAAATCTCCGCCGCCTCCCAGCCTAAAATCGATGCCGCCATCACCGCCGCCAACCGGCCCGGGCTCTACCAGCGCGTGCTCCACGAAAAGGCGCGCATTCGCTACGGCGTCGTCGACGACTACTGGCACGGCGATCCCATCCGCCCCGATCCCGCCTTCTTCGTGCTCGCCCGTAAAATGGATTGGTTCTGCTCTGCCGCCAAAGCCTCCGATATCCGGCGCATGGAAGAGGTCACCGGCATCGCCATCCCCGATGTCCGCGGCCTGAAACGCGCTCTCGAGCGCCGCCTGGAACAGAGCCTCCAGGCCGGCCTGGTCACCCTCAAAACCACCCTCGCCTACTCCCGCCCGTTGCGCTTCGAAGAGATCAGCGAGGCCGATGCTCAGGCCGATTTCGACCTCCTCATCAAAACGCCGCAGAGCCGCCCGCCCCAGCGCCTCTCCGATCACATGTTCCACCACGTCCTGCAACTCGCCCAGGACGCCCGCCTGCCCATCCAGGTCCATACCGGCCTCCAGGCCGGCAACGGCAATCTGCTGGAAAACTCCCGCCCCACCCAGCTCAACAATCTCTTCCTCCGATATCCGGGCGTCACCTTCGATCTCTTCCACCTCGGCTGGCCCTGGGTCACGGAGGTGGCCGCGCTCGCCAAAATCTTCCGCAATGTCACAGTGGATTTCTGCTGGGCCTGGGTCATCTCCCCAACCGCCGCCCGCAACGCCCTCCACGAACTGCTCGAAACCGTGCCCGCCAACAAGCTGCTCGGCTTCGGCGGCGATTACCGCCAGGTGGAGCTCACCTACGCCCACTCGCGCATGGCCCGCGCCGGCGTCGCCCAGGTGCTCGCCGAAAAGGTGGGTGCCGGCTTCTGCACAGAATCCGAGGCCGCGGACCTCGCCCGCCTCCTCCTCCACGACAACGCCGCCCGCCTCTTCCCTAACGCGCCGCGGCCACGGCCGTAACGATATCCCAGTTGAACACCACAAAACGGTACACCTCGGCCTCCAGGATGCGCTCCTGATCCGAGTGCGCGCCAAAGCCCTTCCCCGCGTCCTCTTCATCCATCAACGGCCCAATGCCGTAGCACTGCACGCCCTTGTTCTGTAGATACACTTTGTCCGACGCGCCCGTGGACATGATCGGCAACACCGGCGCGCCGGGATACACCCGCTTCTGCGCATCCTCGATTGCCCGGAAGACAGGCGATTCCAGCCGCGACGGCGGCGCCGCCGGGCGCGTCGACGGATCCACCACCACGCGGACATTGGCATCCCCCACCGTCTTTTCCAATTCCCGCTGCAGCCACGGCAGATCCTCCCCCGGCGCCATCCGCACGTCAAACAGCGCCTCCGCCTCGCCCGGAATCACGTTCTTCCGCGACCCGCCCTTCAGCATCGTGGCCGATAGCGACGTCCGCAGCATCGAATAGTGCATCGGCTCGTTCAGCCGCAGATACTCCTGGATCGCCGGCCCCTTCTCCGGATCCACCAGATTGTTGTACCGCGCCGCCGCCGCCGGCTCGCTGATCACCGCCAACCGCTCAAAATACGTCCGTGTCGTGTCATTCAGCCGCATCGGCGTCTGGTACGCCGCCACCTTCGCAATCGCCGCTCCCAGCCGCGCAATCGCGTTGTCCGGCAGCGGCACCGAACCGTGCCCCGCCGTGCCCTTCGAAATCAGCCGGATCGCCATCGGCGTCTTCTCCGTAGTGGCAACCAGCGTCCGGCTCATCTTCCCGCCCGTGCGCAGCGTGCGCCCGCCCTCTGCTATGCAGAACTCGGCATCGATCTCCGCCCAGTGCTCCCGCACCATATAAGGGTGGCTCCACTTCTCCGCCACCACGTTCACCGTGTCCGTGTGCGCCATGATCAGCAGCGGACGCTTCGTCCCGTTGCCCTTGATCCGCGCCACCAGGTTCGGCCGCCGCGGCGTCTTCGCGAACGTGCGCACCGGAATGCCCTCTGCCTCCAGCACCTTCTTCAGATACTCCACCGCCGGCGCCTCGTGGCCGGGCGGGTCCGTCGTATCCATCCGCACCAGCGCCTGAAAGTGGCGTAGCGTCTCTTCCTGCAGACTCCGCCAGTCCGGCGCCGGCGGCGCGGCCATCAGACACGTCGAGAGAGAGACCAGCAGAAGAGCCCTTTGCATTGGTCGATTATGGCACGGCTGTACACTGGAATTATGCGGATGCTCTTGTTGGCGGCCCTGGCACTGTCCGCGGCGCCTGCCTTTGCGGTGAAGCCCTGTACCAACGCCACCACCTACTCGCCCTGCGACATCGTCCTGGAGGTCCAGTCGCCTGCGCCCTATCAGCAGTTGAAGATCGCCGCCCAGTTCCGCTCGCCGGAGTACAAAACATATCTCGTCCCCGCGTTTTGGGATGGCGGCAATCGCATGGTCCTCCGCGTCGGCCCCACGGTCGCCGGAGAGTGGACCTATAAGATCACCGGCAATGCCCCCGAGTTCAACGAGAAACTCGACAAGCTCACCGTCGCCGCCTCACCCGACGCCACCACCTGGATTCAACGCGCCAATGCCCACCACTGGCAGCACACCGAGGCGCTCAAGCCACACCTCTACATGGGCGCCGACCTCACCAGCGCAGCCCAGATCGATGCCCTCGCGGCAGCGAAGTTCACCCACGCCTCCCTCCTCGTCATGCCCCCCGCCGCCATGCCGGACCTCGCCCACTTCGCGAAACTCGATGCGCAGATCCTCGCCCTCAACGAAAAGGGCCTCGTCGCCGACCTCATCCTCGCGCCCAGCGCCGCTGAGCTCATCAAGCGTTTCCCCATCTACGCCGATCGCGCGCGCTATCTCGAATACGTCGTCGCCCGCTACTCCGCCTTCAACGTCACCTGGCAGTTAGCGGGCGAGTTCGAATCTGGCGAGAACCTCCGCACCATGCTCCGCGAGGTCGGCCTGCTCCTCAAGAAGACCGATCCCTACAACCACCCCAGATCCTCGCGCGCCCGCATCACCTCCTCCCCGCTCGGCGGCGATCAGTGGATGGACCACGTCATGTACGGCACCGAGGCCCCCGACGCCGTCCCCATGATCGAGCATCAGCTCAACACCGTGCCCCAGGTCGTGCTGCTCGATGGCGCCCTCCCCGCTGACTCATTCCGCAAACGCCTCTGGAACGCCACCATGAGCGGAGCCTATCCCGTCATCGCCGGAACTCCCGCCGCCGAAAATCTGAAGACGATGACGGCCTGGTTCGATATCCTCAGCCGCACCCGCCACTGGGACATCGAGCCCCACTTCGATCTCGACGGCGGCCGCGCCCTCGCCGCACCCGGCACCGAGTACCTCGTCTACATCGAGAACCCGATGAAAGTGGAAGTCACGGTCGAAAAGCACAGCTACGACGTCTGGTGGATCAACCCCTCCACCGGCGAGGCCACCAAGGAAAAGAAGGATTGGAAAGGCGACGTCTTCGAGGGCACGCCCCCCGACGCCACGCGCGATTGGATCCTCCACCTCTCGCGCGACGGCCGCAAAGAGGGCATGGCCAAAAGCTACAAGTTCGAATCCTGGCCCATCGCCGTCCAGGAGCCCGAACGCAGCCCGCAAAGAGCTACGTTTGAGCTCGTCAAACCCACAGCCGACACCGTCATCACCGTCGGCCAGCCCACGCCCTTCCAGATCAAGGTCAAAAAGCAGACCGCCGGCACACGCCGCATGACCTACATGATCGTCGGCGACATCGTCCGAGACGGCCAGGGCAATCGCATCCTCGCCACCGGCCCCGACGGCAACCTCACCATCCCGCCGAACATCCTCGCCCAGAGCGAAGGCGTCATCAACGTCCGCGTCGCCGCCCTCAACGCCCCCGGCAAAGTCTATCTCATCGATTACATCTTTAGCGTGAAGAAATGACGAGAATCAGAATCGTGTCGCTGGATACAGCCTCCGAGCACGGCAGCATCGCCTTGGTCCAGGACGGCGCGGTGCTCGACGAAATCGCCCTCCACGCGCCCGAGGGCTTCGGACAGATCCTCTTCCCCGCCCTGGAGCGCCTGATGGCCCGCCACGCCTGGCGTCACGAATCCGTCACCGGCTACGCGGCGGGCGCCGGTCCGGGCTCCTTCACTGGAGTCCGCGTCGCCCTCGCCGCCATCAAAGGCTTCGCCGAAGCATCCCACGCCAAAGCCGCCGCTGTCTCCAATCTGGAGGCCATGGCCGCCTATGGCAGCGCCCCCATCCGTGCGCCCTTCTTCGACGCGCGCCGCGGGCAAATCTACTGCGCCACCTACAGTGCCGCCCTGGAGCTCCAGGGCGATGAATTGGTCGCCGAGTTCCTAAGCTGGCGCGCCACCCTACCCGCCGGAGCCGAGCTCCTCACTCCTGATCCGGCGTTCTACGGAGTCGACGCCACCACGACACCCCGCGCCCTAGCCGGCGCCATCGGACGCCTCGCCGCCGCCCGCCTCGCCGACCCCGTCACCATCGACGCCAACTACGTCCGCCGCTCAGACGCCGAGCTCAACTGGGTCGATCGCTAATACCGCCGCCAGGCGCTGATCCGGAACCGCGGGATCGATTGGCTCACCAATTCGCCCTGCAGCAGCACCTCAAAGTACGGCAACGGCTGCCCCTCCTCCACCCCCATCAGCGGTCGCAACTGCCTCACCCATTCTTCCTTCGTCACAAACTCTCCCCCTGCCTCCGTCGACTGAACATCGGTGCCGGAGATCAACAGCACACTCCCAGTGCCCTTCGGATTCGGGAGAAACGCCACCCGGCAATAACTCATCCGCCCCCATCGCCCGTGATACGTGGCCTGCTCCCCAGCCTTCGGAGCCCGGTTCTGAAACCAAGCCTGCTTCGGCGCTTCCTCAAACACAGTCTGGAAGTTCAGTCTGTCCTCGAATAGCCCCACCCACGGATTCGCACGCCGGCTGCCCAGCAGGATCGCATTGTGATCCGATACCTGGTTCACCGTCAGGTCGCGCGCAAACACCACCTCCGTCTGCATCCCATTGGCCGCGCTCACCAGGCTGATCCGCCGCGCGATGTTGGTGTCCGCCATCCCCGTATAGGGGCGCAGCAGGTTCAGGATCAGCGCCCGCTTCTCCACATCGGCAATCCGCTCCCGGGCGATGCGCTCAAACGCCTTGGCCTGATAGTCCGACAGCGAGACGTGCCCCTTGATCGCGTCCTCAAACACCACCAGGTTGGCATCTGCCGCCACGATATAGTTGTGCCGCCCGTTGCCGAAAATCTGCCGCCAGAACGCGTCGATCGAGGGCTGCGCACCCAATCCGAACTCCGCCCGCCGGCGTAGCGAAAAGTTCTGCACCAGCAGCAGCCCGCACGCCAACGTCATCACCACGCTCAACGCTATCAGTACCGCCCACCACCGACTGCGGCCCGGTGGCGAGGGCAGCACCACCAGTTGCGGCTCCACCTCGGCCTCCCGCGGCCGGAATACCAGGGAGTAACTACCCTTCGGCATTTCGATCAGTAGCGGTTCACCTAGCCCGTCCTCTGTGAAATGCTGCTGCAGCTTCTTGCGTAACTGGGAAGCATGCACCCGCACCAGCGTATCCTGGCTCGTGTCGTACGTCTCCGGCCGCCCAAACACCTCCACGCCAATCTCGTGCTCCCGGATCGGCGTCTCCGGCGAACGCAAGCTCCGCTCCCCCACATACAACAGCAACTCGCGCAGCCGATTGGACTTCTGAAACGCCGGCGACGCCGCCACACGCTGCAGAAGCGCCCATCGCTCATCGGCAAACGCCGGGCTCATCTCGATCGGTCGCTGGAATCCGGAGGCCATCTTCCTATCGCCCGCAAGTATATCGCAGCCGGACCAGCCACGGAGTAACGTGTCCGCTTCACCGCTAATTCACAGCGAATTCACTTGTCCGACAAACACTTACAGGCAGACCGTATTATAGAGATAGTATTCGCCAGCGGTGTCCCCTTTCGGGTTCCTCACCGCATGGTCCTTTTTCAGGAGTCTTTCCCATGTTTGCAAATCGTCTCAAGGTCGGCTTGGTAGCCGCCTTGCTACTCTTGTTCGCTCTCCCAGCCGCGGCACAGGACGCGCGCGGTACCGTTTTGGGCCGTGTCACCGACGCCTCTGGCGCTGTGGTCCCCAACGCGGAAGTTCTTGTCACCAATGAAAACACAGGCGTCCCGCTGACAGCCAAGGCGAACGCCAGCGGTAACTTTGCCCTGCCCTATCTGATCCCTGGCACCTATACCTTGACCTGCGAGATGCAGGGCTTCAAGAAATGGACCCGCCCCGGCATCCAGGTGCGCATCAACGATAGCGTCGAAGTCAATGTCGAGATGGCAGTCGGCGCCACGTCAGAGACTATCGAAGTCAACGATTCCACCCCACTCCTCTCCACCACTGAGGCTTCCCTCGGCCAAGTGATCGACGAGCGCCGGATTCTCGAATTGCCACAGTTCGCCGGTAACGCCATGGATTTGGTCCACCTGGCGCCCGGCACCGTCAACGGCACCAACATGCGCCTCCGCAAGGCCGGCTTTAACAACGCGCCCTCGCAATTCGCCACCGATGGCGGCGGCAACTACCAGAACGAGTTCTCCATCGACGGCGTGTCCAACACCTACTCGGACGGGACGTCACCACGCGTTGCCTTCTCGCCGCCCCAGACCGCCATCAGCGAGTTCAAGGTGCAGACCTCAGCGTTCGATGCCTCCCTCGGCCACACCATGGGCAGCACCGTCAACGTCTCCACTAAATCGGGCACCAACCTCCTCCATGGCGAGTTCCACGAGTGGTTCCGCCACAGCGCTCTCGACGCCCCCACCCTGTTCCAGAATCGTTCCAACCAGAAGAAGTCCATCTATCAGGACAACCGCTACGGCGCCTCCGCCGGCGCGCCTATCATCATCCCGAAACTCTACAACGGCAAGAATCGCAGCTTCTGGTTCTTCGCCTATGAAGCCAATAAGTTCGGCGACCCCCAGAACGTCACCTCCACGGTACCCACCGCCAAGATGCGCGAAGGCGATCTCTCTGAATACCGCGCCCTCGGCGCCGCCTATCAGGTTTACGATCCTCGCAGCACCACCCTCACCGGCGGGCGCTATGTGCGCACCGCCATCCCCGGCAACATCATCCCCAAGTCGCAGCTCGACCAGGTCGGCTTGAACTTCGCCGCCCTCTATCCCCTGCCCAATCAGGCCGGATCCACCGACTACCGCAACAACTACTACCGCACCGGCAAGGCGCTGGAAGACTATTGGGTCTGGATGACGCGCATTGACCATACCATCAGCGACAACCACCGCATCTTCCTCCGCCTCCATCGCGATTTCTGGGAAGAAGACAAGAGCCGTGACTTCGGCAACGACGTCCGCGGCGTCATCCTTAATCGCAATAACAAGGGCATCGCGTTCGACGATGTTTACGTCTTCAACCCCACCCTCCTCCTCAACTTCCGCTACGGCCTCACCTTCCAGGACTTCCCCGAGCGCCGCGCCTCCCAAGGCACCGATCTCTCGAAACTCGGTCTCTCCGCCAACCTGATCTCCCAACTCCCCAACAAGGCGATCGCCACCTTGCCGAACATTACCCTCGCCCCCTATACGGCTATCGCCCAATGGGAGTCGCAGGACGGCTACACCGCCTCCACCACCAACTCGTTCGTTGCCAACTTCACCAAGCTCAAGGGCAACCACAACATCCGGTTCGGCCCTGAGATGCGCATCTATCGCGAGAGCCGCAATCGCTACGGCACCGCCATCTCGCCCCAGTACAACTTCAACGCCACGTTCACCAAAGCCAACGATACCGCCGCCAACCCCACACTCGGCGGCGAAATGGCCGCTATGCTGATGGGCATCCCGGCTGGCAGTATGGCCCGAGTGGATAGCTACGTGGAGCAGGATAAGTACTTCGCTCTGTACCTGCACGACGATTGGAAGGTCACCCGCAAGTTGACCCTCAACCTCGGCCTGCGCTGGGAATACGAGTCGCCCATCACAGAGCGCTTTGATCGCTCCGCCATCCACTTCGCCGGCACCACACCCAATCCGCTGAACGACGCCGCCCGCGCCGCTTACGCCAAAAACCCCATCGACGAACTGCCCGTCTCGCAGTTCCAGGCCATGGGCGGACTCACCTTCGCCGGCGTGTCCCAACGGTCGCGATTACTGGACCTCCCCAGGACGAACTTCCAGCCGCGCATTGGCTTCGCCTATCAGCTCACTCCGAAGACCATTCTGCGCGGCGGCTACGGGCTCTTCGTTGCCTCCATCGGCGTGAACTACTCCAACACAAACCTCACCGGTTTCTCGCAGACCACGCCCATCCAGGCATCCCTCGACAACGGCATCACCTTCGTCGCCACCAACGCCAATCCCTTCCCCAACGGACTCATTGCTCCGGCCGGCTCCAAGGGCGGCTTGATGACCAACATCGGCCAGGGCATCTCGTTCTTCCCAGACGCCCGCAGCAACCCCTACTCCCAGCGCTGGAGCTTCGGCATCCAACAGGAATTGCCGTTCAAGGTCATGATGGAGAACTCCTACGTCGGCAACCGGAACACGCGCTTGAACATCAACCGCGAGCTGAGCTATACCCCGGCCAAGTATCTCAGCACCTCCCCGGTGCGCGATCAGGCCACGATCGACTACCTCGGCAAAACCTTCCCCAACCCCTACAACGGCCTGAATTCCATCTTCGGCACTGTCATCTCACGAGCCAATCTGCTTCGCCCCAACAGCCAGTTCTCCAGCACCCAACTGCAAGGCGACCCTGCCGGTTACTCCTGGTACCACTCGCTCCAGAGCCGCATCGAGCGTCGTTTTGCCAACGCCTGGACAGTGCAGGCCTCCTACACATGGTCCAAGTCCATGGACGCTTCCGAATTTCTGAACGCGGCCGACCCCATGCCCTACGAGAGCCTGGCTCAACTCGACCGCACACACCGCCTCACCGGCTCCGGTATCTGGGAAGTCCCATTTGGCCACAAACGGCACTGGGGCTCCAATTGGAACTCAGTGACCAACTTCATCGCCGGCGGCTGGCAACTCGGCGGTATCTACCAGCATCAGAGCGGCGAGCCCCTCGGCTTCGGTAACCGTATTTTCAACGGTGACCTGAAGAACATCGTGAAATCCAAGGACACTCGCAACGTGGATAGCTGGTTTACTCCGGCCGCAGCGGCTGGTTTCGAAACCAGCGGAGCCCGCCAGTTGGCCTCCAACCTGCGCGCCTTCTCTCTCCGCTTCAGTTCCGTTCGCGGCCCCAACCAGGACCGCTGGGATCTGTCGATGATCAAGAACTTCCGGATCAACGAGCGATGGAACACTCAGTTCCGCGCCGAAACCTTCAACGCGATGAACCACCCCAACCTGGCCAATCCCAACACGGACCCCACCAGCGGATCATGGGGCGCCATTACCAGTCAGGATTCTCCCCGTTCCTGGCAGCTCTCGCTGAAGATCACCTACTAACCCCTTGTCACCAACCTCGTGATCGTGCATCCTTCAAATGGGAAGGATGCACGATCATGCAGCTGTCTGTCCCCTTCGATTCCATCGTCTGCCCCACCGATTTTAGCGATTGCTCCACCAATGCCCTCCGCTGGGCCGTTTGGCTCGCCCACACCGCCCACAAACCCCTCCGCCTCCTCCACTCCGTTCACGTCGACATGCCTGCCTACGTCACGCCCGATATCCGCACACAGATCCTGGAACAGTGGGCCGTCGTCCGCCGCGATGCCGAACAGCACCTCCAAACCTGGGCCCAGCCCCATCTCCCCGAAGGACTCGAAGTCCACTACGAGATCTCCGACGCCCCGCCCGTAGAGGCAGTCATCGCCTCCGCCCATCGCGATAATTCCTGGGTCGTCATGGGTACGCACGGCCGCACCGGCTGGCGCCAGGTCTGGATGGGCTCTGTCACCACCCGCACCATCGAACAGGCCAAAGTGCCTGTGCTGGCTATTCCGCCCGACCGGCAGCTATGCTGAAAGAAGTAATATGAATTTGCCCGATTGGCTCGTCATGCTCTTGATTGGCGCTGGCTACTTCGCCCTAATGAAATGGGTACTCCCGAGATTGGGAGTACCCACTTGAGCGGCCAATTCCTGCGACGTCGGGTCCCGGCGTCCTAAGCTGCCTGAACAGAAACCGCCCGTGGCTCCCTCTTAGGCAGAGTCAACCCCGGCATCGGCGCCGCCCGGAACAGCTTCAACAACGGCTTCGCCATCCAGCGCGCCCAGTTCGATGAGCCCTTCTTCCGGGCGCTGTCCGTCGCGATGCCCGTGTTGGCATACATCTGGCGGTAGAGCTTCGAAACCAGCACGAACGCCAGCTTGGCCTTCATGGACTTCACGCACCGCGCGCGGACCCAGATTTCCTTCAGGCTGTAGAAATCGTCCCAAACCTTCTGCGTGCCCAGCCGGATCTCCTCCGATGACATCGTCGGATGCTCCGTGTAGAGCTTCGGCCGCTCATCCGGCGGGATCAACCAGTACCTCGTCAGCCGCTTGTCCGTCTGCGCCAACTCCCACTTCTTGAAGTCCACCGTGCCCGGATACGGCGTCATCGTCACAAACTGCGCAAACGTGATGTCCGCCTGCTTGGCCAGATCCGCCGTCGCCTGGAATGTCGCCGGGTTGTCCGTCGGCAGGCCAAAGATGAATGAGCCCAATACGTGTACGCCGTTCTCCCGGAACGTCCGCAACCGCTCCGCCAGCTTCGCGCCCGACGGATTGAACTCTTTGAATACAGCCTTCAGCCCTTCCGGCGTCACAGACTCCACGCCAACCAGCGCGCCCCTGATCCGCGCCTTCTGCATCGCCGCCAGAAACTCAGGATCTTCGCCCGCCTCCACCGTGATCTGCGTGAAGAAAACCATGTCCGAGGGCAGATCCGAGAGCCGCTCCATCAGGTCAAACCGCTCGTCGCGCAGCCGGTGCAATTCCGCCAGGCGCTCGGCGTTCTTCTGCCGCTCCGCCAGCCTCAGGTCTTCCTTGGTCGCCGGGTAGAAATTGTCGTCCGCTAGCGCGATAAAACGGTAGCCCAGCTGCCGCAACTGCACAATTTCGCCCATCACCCCGTCGTTCGGCCGCTGCCGCGCTTCCTGCCCGTCCGTGCGCCACACGGAGCAGAACGAGCAGTGCTTCGGACATCCGCGCACCGTCTGCACCGACGCCCACATATAGCTGCTCGGCGGCAACAAATCCCACCGCGCCGGCAGAAACCGGTCGGCCGCCGCCCGCCCACCATCGTAGATCTGCTCTGGATGGCCCGCCACGCAATCGGCAACCACACTCGCCCAGATCACGTCGCCATCACCCTTCACTACCGCGTGCGCCCCGCCCAGCTCCAATGGCTCGTTCGGAAATAGCGTCGCGTGAATCCCGCCAAATACCACGTAGGCGCCCCGCTCCCGCGCAATCTTGCCCAGCGTCAACCCCCGCGATACGTTCGCAGTGTGGATGCCAATCCCAACGACGTCGCCGCGTTGGATCGTCTCCGGGTCCAGGTGGACCAGCGTCTCATCCACAATCTGCGGATCGCCATACTCGCGCGGCGTCGCAGCGGCCAGCACATACAACCAGCGGGGCGTGATCACCCCCGTGCCAAAGGCCAAATCACTCGGATTAATGAGGTGTACTCTCAACGGACATGCCCTCCTGGGACGGGAACCAGCAGGTCCCGCACTGAGGGCAACCGGAGGAAACTCTGTGGTGCGAGACGCTATCAAATGATATCAACATCGTGTACTGGACGCTAGCGTACAGATTCAGGAATAGCCAGCGTAACGCTAAACGCGCCCCGCAATTCCCCAGCCTTATACCCCGTCGCTTTGTCACGCGGGTATCGCTCACTGAGCAATGCGCTGACTTCGGCCCCAATTTGGCCCGGCCCGCCGTGGCAGCTCAGACACATCGCCTGCGTCTGGATCGGTTTCAGATAACGCAGATACCGCTTGCCGTTCTCCGTCACCGTCTCCGCCACCTCTTTCGCCGGAACACTCGCCGCCGCCCACTCCCGCAGCTTCGCCGCCTCCCATTCGTCCGGCTGGTCCTTCCGGTTGCGGTACTTCAGACTCACCCGCCGGATCTCCATGCCCTTTTCCCGCGCATACTCCTCCGTCACTACTTGCGCGTTCTCGGAACACGATCGCACCGCCGCCTCAAACCCGCCCTTCTTCAACTCTTCCGCCAGCAACTGCTTCAGCACTTCCCCCAGGCCCGCCGCCGCCGCTGCTGCCCGCTCACGCGGCGTGGGTTCCTGGGCCCACGCCGCGCCCGCAATCAATAACACCGCCCAAGTCACTCTCATCCCAATCCTCAATCAGCGCTCGCCCTCGGCGTGCTCGCCGTCGAGGCCGGCAGCTTCGGCTTGGCAATGTAGTTCAGCGGCACTTCGCCCGTCAGAGACTTCAACCACGCCCCGATCGAGCCCACTTCCGCCGCCGTCAGCTTCATCCCCAACTGGTAGTCGCCCATCGCGCTGATCGCTTCCGCCAGCGTCTTCGTCTGCCCGTTGTGCAGGTAAGGACCCGTCTTTTCCACGTTCCGCAGCGAGGGCACCTTGAAATAGAACTTCTCCGCCTCGCTCTTCGTCACCTTCGCCCGCCCAACGTCCTTGGTATCCGGGTAGGGCTTCACCACGCCCAGCTTCTGGTACATCGAGCCGCCCAGCAATACCCCGGAATGGCACGCCGCGCACCCCGCCTCCGTGAACTTCAGAAAACCAGCCTTCTCCACATCCGTCAACGCCTTCTGGTCCCCCGCCAGAAACTTGTCCCACCGCGACGGCGTGATCAAGCCCCGCTCAAACGCCCCAATCGCGTTCGCCATGTTGTCGTAGGTCACCGCATCCTTCGTCCCCGGAAACGCCTTCGCAAACAGCGCCACGTATTCAGGCATCGATTTCAACACAACAATCACGCTCTTCTCGTCCGGCATCGCCATCTCCACCGGATTCAAAATCGGACCCTTCGCCTGCGCCTCCACATCCTTCGCCCGCCCGTCCCAAAACTGCGCCATATGGCCCGCAGCATTGTAGACCGTCGGTGAGTTGCGGTCGCCCCTCTGCCCCTTGTGGCCTTCCGACGTCGCTTCATTGTCCACGCCATACTTGTCCAGCATGTGGCACGAGTTGCACGAGAACTTCTGGCTCTTCGAGAGCCGGTGATCATAGTAGAGCATCCGCCCCAGGTCGATCTTGGCCAGCGACGACGGATTCGCAGCCGATTCCATTGAGCTCGGCAGCGGCTTAAATGCCCTCAGTTTCGCGGCCGGGATCTCCACCGCGGCTGCGCTGAAAACACCGATCATCGTGAAAAAAAATGTGGTGAGAAAAAGTGTTCGCTTCATAAAGGATCATCCAGTCTGAATTTATCATCATGCGCCAAATCCGCGCCCGCTGCAAGCGTACCGCGTCGCTCCAACTTGCAGAATACCCTTGATTTCCTGAACAGCGTTCATTAACCTGAGAAGGGAAGCAGTATGGGTACCCACGAACGCCGCTCTCGCGAAAAAGACGAGCTCCGCCGCAAAATCCTCGACGCCGCCACCCGCATCTTCATCGAAGAAGGCTATGAGAATGTCTCGATGCGCAAAATCGCCGATAGCATCGAATACGCCCCTTCCACCATCTACCTCCACTTCCGCGACAAAGTCGATCTCGTTACCAGCATCTGCATCGAGGCCTTCGCCGAGCTCGATCGCCGCCTCGATTCCATCATCGGTCAGGGCCTGCCTCCCATGGAGACCCTCCGCCTCGCTCTCCGCGAATACATCCAGTTCGGCCTCGATCACCCCGCCTACTATGTCTTTGTCTTCTGCACACCCCAGTACGTCTTCAAAGACATCGACCCCACCAGCTTCTCCAACATCCACACCTGCGCCATGGGCTCCTTCCAGCGCCTCCGTACCGGCATCCAGTCCTGCATGACCAACGGCGATATGCCCGCCGGCGACGTCGAATCCATCTCCCAATCCATCTGGCTCTGCGTCCACGGCGTCACCTCCGGCCTCGTCGTCGATTGCGGCTTCCCCTTCATCGATCGCGAACGCCTCATCGACGAATCGCTCCTCCGCATCCTCAAAGGCGCCGCCTAGCCGGCTTCCACCCGCGCTGCGCGGAATCGAGCCACGCGGCCCTCCGGAACCGAGCCGCGACCGTCAGGGAGCGGTCCACGAAAGCCCCGAAAATCCTCCCACCTCCAAAAACCAGCCCCAACCGAAAAGCCGGTCACAGGGGTTGATTCTCATATTTTTCAACAACATAACCCGCGAAGCGCTTGACACCCCAAGGTAAGCTCGTCTGTAGGGGATGACTTCGCTGCGCAGCTTCGATCCCTTCGCCTTCAGTAGAGCGTCAGCCGCAAAGACGTGGCTGATTCCCCTAGCGGGCCGCCGTTTAGGACGGCGCGTCATAGACCGGTTCTCGTCCCGATCAGCTCGAAAAAATTCGGGGGGCCCTTAAGCCCCCCGGGCGATTACCCTCCCGATGGTGTCCGTCGGGCCTCCGCTTACCCCTGTCCGCCTCCTTTCCACACGGAACACCGCCGTGCGAAATATCTTGACTCCAGCCGAGCTCTTGCCGCATCATGAACAGTGTTCAGTAAGTAACCGATTGATACAAAGGCAACGCTGTTATGCTCACCCTCGCCTGGAAAAACCTCTTCCATGACAAAGTCCGCCTCGTCGTCACACTCGTCGGCATCGTCTTTGCCCTCGTCCTGATCCTCATCCAGTTCGGCCTCTTCCTCAGCTTCATGGATACCAGCGCCAACATCGTCGAACATAGCCGCGCCGATCTCTGGATCTCCTCCCCCAAAATCCCCCACGTCAACGGCGGTTCCCCCATGGCCGAATCCCAGCGCTGGAAAGCCCTCCAGGTCCCCGGAGTCCAACGCGCCGATCGCTTCATCCTCGCCTGGGTGCCCTGGAAACTCCCCTCCGGCGCCATCGAGCAAGTGCAGGTCGCCGGCTTCCTTCTCGATGGCGACATGGGCCGACCATGGAACATCGTCGCCGGCTCGGTCGAGGCCCTCCGCGCCGAAGACACCGTCATCGTCGACGAGATCTACAAGGAAAAGCTCGGCGTCACCCGCCTCGGCCAGGTCGTCGAGATGTCCGGCCGCCGCGCCCGCGTCGTCGGTTTCACCCACGGCATCCGCAGCTTCACCACCTCGCCCTATATCTTCACCAGCTTCAAAAACGCCCTGAACTACTCGCCGGGCATGACAGAGAAAGACACCGTCTACTTCCACATCAGGGTCGCACCGGGCTTCACCCCCGCCCAGGTCAAGCGCTCTCTCCAGCAGATGCTGCCGCAGTTCGACATCTACACCAACGACGAGATGCTCTCCAAAACCCGCACCTACTGGGTCTTTGAAACCGGCGCCGGCATCACCACTCTGATGGGCGCCATCCTCGGCCTCATCGTCGGCATCGTCGTCGTCGCCCAAACCATCTACGCCGCCACCGTCGATCACATCCGCGAGTTCGGCACCCTCAAGGCCATGGGCGCCTCCAACATGAGGATCTACGAGGTGATCCTCGCCCAAGCCGCCATGAGCGCCGTCATCGGCTACACCTTCGCCATCGCCATCGCCTACTTCGTCTCCCAGGGCAGCCAGGGCGGCAACGCCCCCATCGCCCTCCCGCCCCAGGTGGCCGCCGGTACGCTCCTGCTGGCCATCGGCATGTGCGCCGGGGCATCCATCATCTCCATCCGCAAAGCCACCACCATCGATCCGGCGATGGTCTTCCGAGGGTAACGCCATGATCGAAATTCGCAATCTCGTCAAGACTTACGGCAAGGGCAGCGCCGCCGTCCACGCCCTCAACGGAGTCGATTTCGACGTCGCCGCCGGCGAGGTCGTCATGCTCATGGGCCCCTCCGGCAGCGGCAAAACCACACTGCTCTCCGCCATGGGCTGCATCCTCCAGGCCACCTCCGGCTCCATCCAAATCGACGGCCGCGAGATCGTCGGCCTCCCCGAAAGCAAACTGCCCAGGATCCGCCTGGAGCACTTCGGCTTCATCTTCCAGGGCTTCAATCTCTTCCCCGCCCTCACCGCCCGCGAAAACGTCGAGCTCTCCCTCAAGCTCAAGGGCGTCTCCTCCTCCCAGTGCCGCCGCCGCGCCACTGAGCTCCTCGAACAGGTCGGCCTCGGCGACAAGCTCAAGACCCACCCCGCCGATCTCAGCGGCGGCCAGAAACAGCGCATCGCCATCGCCCGCGCCCTCGCCGGCGATCCGCCCATCATCCTCGCCGACGAGCCCACCGCCGCGCTCGACTCCCACTCCGGCCAAACCGTCATGGAACTCCTCACCGCCCTCGCCCGCCAGCGCCAACGCGCCGTCGTCGTCGTCACCCACGACAACCGCGTGCTCCACTACGCCGATCGCACCGTCCACATCGCCGACGGCCGCATCGCCAACCACTTCGAAGAAGGAAGGACCGCCGCATGAAAAAGACAATATGGATCCTCACCGTGCTACTCGCCGCCGCGGCAGTCGCCCTCGCCGTCGCCTCCCGCCAGCAGCCAACCGCCACCGCCCCCGCCGCCGCCGCCGCCGGCCCCAGACAGACTCCGTTCATCGCCGCCGCTGGCCGCGTCGAGCCAGCCAGCGAAGAGGTAAAGATCGGAGCCGAAATGGACGGCAAGCTCGCCCGCGTCGCCGTCGAGGAAGGCGATGCCGTCCGCCGCGGCCAGGTCGTGGCCACCCTGCAAAACGGCGAATTCATCGCCCGCGTCGATCTCGCCAAAGCCACCCTCCGCGAGCGCGAGGCCCAGCTCGAACGCCTCCGCAACGGCGCCCGCGTCGAAGAGAAGCGCGAGGCCGAGGCCCTCCTGCGCGAGGCCGAGGCGCAGCACACCATCGCCCGCAGCGAGCGTGACCGCCGCCAGAATCTACTCGATCGCGGCGCCATCTCCCGCAGCGAATTCGACTTCGCCGCCCGCGACGTCGAAACCTCCCGCGCCCGCCTCGATGCCGTCCGCGAGCGCCTCTCCGTCGTCCGCACCCAAACCCGCCCCGAAGACCTCAAGCGCGCCGAGGCCGACATCGCCAACGCCGAAGCCCTGCTCGCCGAGGCCCAGGCCATGGTCGAGAAGACCATCATCCGCGCACCCCTCGATGGCCGCGTGCTCCGCCGCTATCGCAAGGCCGGCGAGAGCGTCTCCGGCAAAGGCGATACCCCCGTCGTCTCGCTCGGAGACCTGCGTACCCTGCGCGTCCGCGTGGATGTCGACGAGACCGACGTCGCCCGCCTCCACATCGGCCAGCCCGCCTGGGTCACCGCCGATGCCTACGGCGACAAACGCTTCACCGGAAAGGTGGTGCGCATCGGCCAGGCGCTAGGCCGCAAGAACATCCGAACCGACGAGCCCACAGAACGAGTCGATACCAAGATCCTCGAGACGCTCGTCGAACTCGACCCCGGCCAGACCCTGCCCATCGGCCTGCGCGTCGATGCCTTCCTGGAGGTCCAGCGGTGAGCCGTCTCCTTCTCCTGATACTGCTCGCCCTGCCTCTGGCCGCCGAGCGCCTCACCCTGGCCGGCGCCCTGGCCGCCGCCGAAAAGTCGAGCCCCGAAATTCAGCAGGCGCGCCTCCGCGCACTTGAGAGCGAGGCGCAGACTCTGGTGGTCAAGTCCGGCCTCGGCCCGCAACTCAGCGCCGCCGCCGCCATCTCTTATCAGACCTCCAACCTCGCCGGCATCGGCGTCAGCGGCCCCGGCTTCCCTGCCCGCGTCGGCCCCTACCGCGTCTTCGATGCGCGCCCCCGCCTCACGCAGACCGTCCTCGATCTGCCTCTGCTCTCCCGCTATCGCGCCGAAAAAGAGCGCGCCGGCCAGTGGCGCGAAGACGCCTCCACCATCGCCGAGCGCACCCGCCTCGCCGTCATTGACGTCTACCTGCGCGCCCTCGCCGCGGACTCGCGCCGCCGCGCCGCCGCATCCCGTGTCGAAACCGCCGCCGCCGTCCTCCAACAGGTCCGCGACGCCGAGCAGGCCGGCACCTCGTCCAAGCTCGACGTGTCGCGCGCCCTGCATCGCTTGGAAACAGAACAGGCCACACTCGTTCTTGCCCGGCGGGATCGCGATTCCCTCCTCACCACTCTGAAGCGCACCATCGGTTTCGAACAGGCCGCAGCCGTCGAGCTCGACGAGTTCCGCGCCACGCCCGAAGATCCGGCCGTCTCCCAACGCCCCGAAATGCGCGCCTTGGAAGCCAAACGCCGCGCCCTCCTCGAAGAGGCCCGCGCCGCCGCGCGCGAGCGCTGGCCCAAAGTCCAGGCCTTCGGTGACTATGGCGCCCTCGGCCAGGACCCCGCCAACGCCGTCAGCACCTACTCCGTCGGAGCCTCGGTCTCCATCCCTCTCTGGACCAATGGCCGCATCGAAAACGAGATCAAGGCCGCCAAACTCCGCCTCTCGCAGTGGGAGCAGGAAAAGCGCGCACTCGATCTCGCCATCTCCCAGGAAGTGGCCCAGGCGCTGATCGAGCGCGACTCCGCCCGCGAGGCCGCCGCCGTCACCGCCCGCGCCGCCGCCGCCGCCCACGAAACTCTGGAGCTCGCCCGCCTCCGCTACGGCGCCGGCCTCACCACCAACCTCGACGTCATCACCGCCCAGGGCAACCTCGCCCAGACCGAGGAGGAGGAGATCCGCACCCGCTACGACGGCCTGCTGGCCTCAGCCGCCCTCGCCCGCGCCCGCGGCGACGTCATGGCGTTTGTGAAGGAGCGATAGCTCCTTCCATCCAGAATCCGGGCCGCGTCCGCACTACAGAGTTCAGTGGCATCTTGACCTTGACGGAAATGCGGTGGTATCCAATCTCGATCTTCTCCGGCACGAAACTCAGTACGTATTGGGTGTGTACGTCCAACCCCAGCTTCTGGATCGCATCTTCCAACCCCTTCTGACGGCCGAACCCGAAGACCGCCCCGCCGGTCACCTCGCTCAGCACTTTCGTGGTGTCGTCCTTGGCAAGCCGGGCGAGCTCTTCCAATGCCGCGCCGAGATCCACGCGATGCTCGGGCGGCGGCCGGGGAGGCGCATTCGGCCGTTCGCGATCCAGGTACGGAGGCGAGTGGGGATCGTACCGGCCAGCCTTCGATTGCTGCGTCCCGGTCGGGAGGCGAACCACGGGAGTCGTTCCCGTGGTGAACGACGTCGCGAATGCGGAATAGGTAATTGCATAGACGGTCACCGCCGCCGTCTCAGCTTCCTTGACCACAGTCTCCAGGTCCGTTTCGCTGCCCCGGTCTCGTGTCTCCGAAATGAGCACTAGCACCCGCCGTGACCGATCCTTGGCACGCAGCGCACGGATTCCCTCCCATGCAGCGTCCAGCATGCGCCCCTTGCGTACCTCTCCGGGCTGCAATTGGGCAAAAGCCATGGATAGAAGGTCTTCGTTGTTCGTACACTGCTGACGCCACTCCACCCTCTCCGCAAATGCGATCACCCCGGCGCAGCCGCGCTCTCCGGTAACCACCGGCCGGATCATCGATCCGATCTTTCTGACCTTCTCCAGCACCGGGATAGAGATCCCGGAAGTTTGCACCGCCACGATGAGCGCCAGGGGAGCGACGCCTGTGTCGAATGTGTCCAGCGAAAACTTTCGATTCTGGCCATCGACGGCAAGCTCAAAAGCTCCTGCCTCCAGACCCTCTACCGGCATGCCCTTGGCATCGGTGACGGCTACCGGGACTGTGACGAGCCGTGTTTGCACGTCGAACTTCGGCCATTGTGCGCACAGCGGACAGAGGGCTAGCCAGATTACAGATAGGCGCATCTTCTTTCCGCAGACGCCGCCGGGTCGGCATGCGTTTCATCTCATCCTCAAGGTCTTCGCGCCAGCCCGCTCAGCACCTCGTCAGCCATCGCCCGCGCCACCTCGCGTTGCACGGCAAAGCCCGCGGCGGCGCCGCGCTCGTAACTGCCGGCCCACAGTTTCCCGCTCTTCTTCGGGTTCATCAGGTGGCCGGTGATCAGCCGTCGTTCGCCGCTGCGCCGCACCGATACGAAAAGAACTTCAGCCGCGCGCAGATCCTTCGCGGTCTGAGCCACCGCCGTCTGGACGGAGCCGCCGTGCCTCTGGCGGTACTCCACAAAGCTGGGCCACGCCACCACCTGCACCGCCGGGCTCCGCGACAGCTCGGCCGAGACCGCCTCGGCCAGGCCATCGGCGAACTCGCGATCTGCCGCTTCGGCCCCGGGGATCACGACGATCGACACCACGTCCGGCGTGGCCTTGGAGCCAAAGGTGATCACCGCGGCTGCGACGCCAAGCGCTACCACCGAAGGCCAGACCCAGCTCCGTCTGCCCTGGGCAGGCGCCGCCGCCAATTCAAACGCCGGCGTGTAGCCGCCCTTCGGCATCGTGATGCGAACCGCATCCAGGCGGCCGGCGCCGTCATAGTATTCGGCCAGCTTGGCACGCAGCCGCCGCGCCTCCACCCGGACAATCGGATCGACGCGTGGATCGAAGTCCGCGCCGCGATCGTAGACGTCGGTCCCCAGGCGGTACTCTTTCAGCTCGGCGCCCTCGCCGGCCAGTGTCCTCTCTACCGTGAACCGCAAGAAACGAGTCAAGCGTCCCGCGTTCTTAAAGCCATCGCCGGCCAGCACCCGCTCCAAGGCGGCTCGAACGTCGTTGGGAGCAACCACGACTCAATCTGCCAGACTCCCGCTGGAGAATCAATGATTTTGTCGCACGTGAGGGCAGATGTTACGGTAAGGAACTCACCCGTTACTCCCCCAAAGCGATCCCTCCGGCGGATGCTGGACTCAGGAGGTGCAAGATGCACTTGATCAAATCGACGACGCCGGTGCTGCTGGGCATGGTACTGGCAACCGTGTCTTTTGCCGGCGGACCACTGCTGTGCCACCCCTGGGTTTCCACCCCGGGATCCCTGTTTGAAGCTCTGGAGCCGCTGCGCTCCAAGGCATTGGAGGCCGACGACAGCCCGGCTCACAAGGAGGCGGCGCTTCAGAAGCTCGCCACTCTGCGTTCCGAGATCCGTCCCAACGATGCACTCTCGCTGATGCGTGCCGGCTATTGGGCCACCGCGATGAACCACATGAAGATCAGCCCTGCCGCCGATGGACCGGAGCTGATGCAGCGCGCGCTCAGCCTCAGACCCGGCGACGCCGAGTATCACGCCATGACCGCCATCGCCTACTTCGCTACCGACCAGAAGATGTACCAGAAACATGCGCAGTTGGCGCGCCAGCTCGGCAAACCCAGCTCCGCCGCCGTGCGCAACCTCCCCCAAATGGGCGTCGAAAAGACGGCGAGTACGAATCACTGAAAAAGGGCCGGGATGCGCCAGTGTCCCGGCTCACCTTTCCTGGCCGAGGGCGTCTATACTGGACAGAACTGGAGAACCCCGATGAAACTGATGGACGCAATACTGCTCGCCGCGCTCGCTCTGCCCGCTGCCGCCCAACAACAGATGACGGCCAGCCCGATGATCGAGTCGGTCGATTTCGAAGGGCTGAGCGCCTCGCAGCAGAAGCTGGTCACCAGCCGCCTGACCGTGCGCCGCGGCGATCTCCTCTCGGCCGAGGCCAAACAGCGCGTCGCCCGCGAGTTGCAGGGCATCGGCCTGGACCTCACTTTCTCCTACAAGGCCGGCGCCCGCTACGGCACAGCCCGGCTCAAGATCAGCGCCGGTTGTTAAGTCCGCGCCGGAGCCGCTACGCTGGCTGAATGGAACTTCCCCTCTATCAGGTGGACGCCTTCGCCAGCCATGTGTTCACCGGCAATCCGGCGGCCATCTGCCCGCTCCAGGAATGGCTGCCCGACGCCACCATGCAGGCCATCGCCATGGAGAACAATCTGGCGGAAACGGCCTTCTTCGTGAAGACCGCCGCCGGCTACCATCTGCGCTGGTTCACGCCTGCCACCGAAGTGGATCTCTGCGGCCACGCCACGCTGGCCTCGGCCTATGTGATCTTTCAACTTCTGGAGCCGCAGTTGTCCAGCGTCAGCTTTGAGACTTTGAGCGGGCCGCTTACGGTATCGCGCCAGGGTGGCCTCCTGACGCTCGATTTCCCCGCCCGCCCACCGCTACCGGCCGCGCCCTGCGCGGGGCTCCTGGATGCCCTGGGGGGCCAGCCGGAGGCAGTCCTCGCCGCGCGGGACTACATGATCGTCTACGGCTCCGAGGCTGAGGTGCGCGCCCTGCAACCCAACATGATGGGGCTCCTCCATATCGATCGTTTCGCCGTCATCGCCACAGCCCCCGCCTCCACGCCCGGCGTCGATTTCGTCTCCCGCTTCTTCGCGCCCGCCAAGGGCGTTCCGGAAGATCCGGTCACCGGCTCGGCCCACTGCACGCTCGTGCCCTACTGGGCCCAGCGCCTCGGCAGGAACAGCCTCACCGCCCGGCAGGTCTCGCCCCGCGGCGGAGAACTACTCTGCGAATGGAAGGGCGATCGCGTCACCATGGCCGGCCGCGGCGTGCTCTATCTGCGAGGCACGATTGAAATCTGAAACGCCCACACCCGCCTTGGCCGCATTCGCCCAAAGCTACACCGCCGCCTGGTGCAGCCAGAACCCGGCCAGTGTGGCTGCCCATTTCACACCGGGAGGCTCGCTGACCATCAACGATGGAGCCCCGGCCATCGGGCGCGACGCCATCGCAAAAGCGGCCCAATCCTTCATGACCGCCTTCCCCGATTTGCAGGTGCTCCTGGACGGCCTGGTCGTTCAAGACGGACGCACGCTCTACCATTGGACCCTCACCGGCACGAACACCGGCCCTGGCGGACGGGGCCGCCGCGTGCGCATCAGCGGCTATGAGGAATGGACCATCGGCGGTGACGGCCTCATCGCCAACTCACTCGGCCATTTCGATAGCAGCGAATACAACCGCCAACTGAATCCGGCCTGAATTACCGCTGCCCATTCCTGCAACGGTTTACCCTGGAGGGATGGCCATCTCAGCAGTGTCCCGCTTGTTCCTGGGCGCGGTCCTCACGGTCTCGCTCTGGGCGCAACTCCCCTCGCCGCCCGCCGCGCCGGCGCCGGCCGCGGCCACTGACGCTTTGGGGCGGACGACACCGCGCGGCACGGTGCTGGGCTTCCTGCGGGCCATCAGCGCTGAAGACTACAAGCGGGCGGCCAAATACCTGCAAACCCAGGCGGCGCCCGCACGCGCCGAGAACCTGGCAATGGAACTGGGCACCGTGCTCAACCGGCGCTTCCAGATCGACATCGAGCGCGTGAGCGCAATGCCCGATGGCACGGTGAACGACGACACACAACAAACCCGGGATCTGCTGGGCATCATCCATAGCCCTCACGGCCCGGTGGAAGTGACGCTGGACCGCGTGACTCTGGATGGCAAGACCCAAATCTGGCTGTTCTCCGCCGAGACGCTGAAAGAGATCCCGCGCCTCTATGAGAGCACGGACAGTTTCTGGCTGGAGGCGAATCTACCCGATCAACTCAAGGATGCTCAGTTGCTGGGCACGCCGCTGTGGCGCTGGCTGATGTGGCTACTGGGACTCGTCATCGCCCTCGGTGGCTCGGCCGCATTGCAGTTCCTGTTTCGTCTGGTGTGGCGCATCATCCTGCGGCGGCTCGATCCCGACGAACCGCAACCCGCGGCGCTGGCGCTGAGCGGCCCGCTGCGCGTTTTCCTCTTCGCTCTCATCGTGATGTTCCTCTCGTCGTTTGCCGTCACCATTCTGTCCCGGCAGTTCTGGTTCCGCGCCGGCGCTATTCTCGCCGTTTTTAGCGGCGGTTGGGTACTCTCACGACTGGTGGATTCGGCGGCGTCCATCGCCGGACACCGCTTGCAGAAACGGACTGGCGCAGCGCATGATTCCACCATCTGGCTGCTGCAAAGGGCCGGCAAGATTGTGATCGGCCTCGTCGGCATCCTCATCCTGTTGAAGCTGGCTGATATCGAACTCACCGGCATCCTCACAGGCCTCGGCATTGGCGGCCTGGCGTTTGCCTTCGCCGCGCAGAAGACGATCGAGAATCTCTTTGGCGGCGTCATGATCACCACCGACCGCAGCATCCGGGTCGGCGACACCTGCCGCGTGGGCGACGTCACCGGCACCATT
The DNA here is from genome assembly GCA_016721425.1 of Bryobacterales bacterium. Lineage (GTDB taxonomy): Bacteria > Acidobacteriota > Terriglobia > Bryobacterales > Bryobacteraceae > Paludibaculum. Next base: position 82,544 of record JADKID010000012.1, read on the forward strand.
GTCGATATCGGCATCCGCTCCACGCGCATCCGCACGCTCAACCGGACTCTGGTGAGCATTCCCAACGGGCAGACAGCTGCGGTGAGCATCGAGAACTTCTCCGGGCGGGATAAGTTCCACTGCCTGCACGTCATCGGCGTGCGCTACGAGACCGACGCGGCGGCGATGCGCGGCGTACTGGAGGCCATCCGGGAGAGCCTGGAAGGATTCAGCGAAGTGGAACAGGAGACTCTGCGCGTGCGATTCATCCGCTTTGGCGCATCGTCGCTGGATATTGAGCTGAGAGCATACCTCTACGCGCCCGGCTATGACGAGTTCCTGGAGCGGCAGGAGCGGGTGCTGCTGGCGGTGATGGATACGCTCGCCAAGCGCGGCGTGGGCATCGCCTTCCCGTCGCAGACGCTGTATCTAACCAAAGACGCTTAGGGGGGCGTTTAGGAGACGGCGGCAGCGGCCTGCGGGAACACCTGCTCCACCTCGGCGGCGAAAACCTCGGCCAGACGTTTGCCGGGCATGGCCGTCATGCGCGCATTGAAGACCTCGGCCAGCGAGCGGAAGTACCAGGCCTGCGATTCACGCCCGCGCTTGAAACGGGTCCAGGCCAGATCGCCGTGCAGTTCCAGATCCTCGCGAATGGAACGGATGTTATCGAGCTTGTCCGCCACTGACACCAGCAGCATATCCGCGCCGGCTGTGCCGAGAAACTCGATCGTGTTGCGCTTGCGATTTTCCCAGGTATCGCTCTTGTCCGGCTCGGTGGCGCCGCGCACCAACTCCGCCACCTCGTCGCCAAAGAGACGGCGGATCTGCTCATAGGTGACGAAGCAATCCTCCACCGTGTCGTGCAGCACGGCGGCGACGGCGAGATGCTCGCTGCATCCGGCCTCCACGAGAATCTTGGATACGCGCAGGGGATGAATCAGGTAGGGAACGCGCGTGTTTTTGCGATACTGGCCGGCGTGCGCGGCCGAGGCGAACTGGATGGCATGGAAGATTAGGGCAGAATCCATCTCTGTTGTAACAACCAGTAAACCACAGGGACGGAGAACAAGCTGGAATCCACACGATCCAGCCACCCTCCGTGGCCGGGCAGCAGCGTGCCGCTATCCTTCACACCGGCCCCGCGCTTGATGGCGGACTCGCACAGATCGCCCACCTGGCCGGCAATATTGGCCAGCGCGCAAAGCAACAGGGCCTGTCCGATGCCTACCTGCGGAAACTTCCAGCCGAGAAACCAGACGCCGAGGATCATGGTGGAAACCAGCGACGCGACAGTACCCTCCCAGCTCTTGCCCGGACTGATAACAGGCGCCAGTTTGTGCTTGCCAAAGTTCTTGCCGAAGTAGAAGGCGAACGTATCGCCCACCCAATTGATGGCGACGGCGAAGAGCATCCACCACGGGCTCATGGCGCGCAGGCCGACGCCGCAGCGCCAGGAGCCGAAGATATAGATGACGCCGAAGACCGTCATAGCCGCCACGGGCAAAATGTGCGCGAGGTTTTTGGTGCGCACGGCGAGAATCCAGATCAGCAGCGCGAACAGCGTGAGATAGAGGGCCTCGCCCTGGGGCAGGATCAGCAGAAACACGCCGGCCAGATAGGCGGCCGGGTTGCGCTGCGGGTTCGGATCGAGCCCGGGGAAATGCGCCGCCGCGATGCCCATGTACTCGTAGAAGCAGCACAGCGCCACGGCTGCCAGGGCGGCGAGGAAGAACCAATCGGGGGACGAGAGGATCGTGAAAAAGAAGAACGGGGTAATGATCAGTCCGGTAAGAAGCCGCTTCATCGTGTGGGCAAGCTGACAGCCTCCAGCCAGGACTCGTCCGCCGCCGGTGGAGGCGAAGGGAGGATGCCGCCAAAACGGCGCTCCCGCTTCTGGTAGGCCACGATGGCCTCAAGGAGCGCGGTCCGGTTGAAGTCCGGCCAGTAGGTCTCCGTAATATAGAGCTCGGCGTAGGCGATCTGCCAGAGCAGGAAGTTGGAAATGCGCATCTCGCCGGAGGTGCGGATCAGCAGGTCGGGCTCGGGCTGCCCGGCCGTGTAGAGGGTGCGGGCGATATCGGCCTCATCGATTTTGAGCGTATCGAGACTGCCGGCGGCGCGCGATTCGGCGATGAGGGCGTTGACGGCATCGACGATCTCGGTACGCCCGCCATAGTTGATGGCGAGGTTCAGAATCATGCCGGTGTTGGCGGCGGTAGAGGCGATGGCGGAATCGAGTTCGCGCCGCACCGGACCGTTCAACGCCTCCAGCCGTCCGATGGCGCGGAGTTGAATATTGTTGCGCGTCAGGCGCGGCACCTCGCGGCGCAGGTAGTAGCGCAGCAGCCGCCAGAGGGTCTCGATTTCAGGCCGCGGACGCTTCCAGTTTTCCACCGAGAAGGCGTAGAGGGTGAGAGACGAGACGCCGAGCTGGGCGCAAGTTTCCACCGTGGTGCGCACCGGCTCCACCCCGGCGCGATGGCCGGCCACGCGGGGCAGGCTGCGCGAATTGGCCCAGCGGCCGTTGCCATCCATGATGACGCCGATGTGGGCCGGCAGACGCGCGGGGTCCAGTGAATTCGCAAGAATCCACTCGGGCGAGCCTGGTGTGATTGCGTCCAGCAGGGCCTGCATTGGGGGCGGTTCCTCCACATCTTATCGCATCCTCTCCACCCGGCAACGATTCCGGACCTTTGTAACCATTTTTGTGTTGCAATCGCAATTGTTCTGTCACAGACTTGTAACCAAGAATGAAATGAGCCGCGGACTCCAACTCGCACTGATTGCAGCCTCCTGGGCGGCCGTGGCCGCCGAACGGCCGGCGATTGGCTTGCTCACGGAGTTCCCGGCCAGCGCGACGGCGGCGGTGCGGCAGGAGTTCCGGCAGGAGACGGAGCGGGTGATGCGGGCGGCGGGTGTGGACCTGATCTGGCGCAACTTGCAGGACAGCCGGGCCGAAGACAGCTTTGACCGGCTGGTGGTGATCCGGTTCCGTGGTGAATGCGCCGTCCCGAGAGCCATCTCTCACGGCCGCAGGCTGCCGTTGGGGCTGACGCACGTATCGAACGGACGAGTGCTGCCGTTTGTGGAGATCGATTGCCAGCGCATATTGGAAGCGATGTACGCAGGCGACGGGCAGGCGCAGTTCCGTCACGAAGGGGTAATCGGGCGGGCGCTGGGGCGAGTGGCCGCGCATGAGATCTGTCATGTGCTGACGGCCAGCGGCGTGCACGACGAAGAGGGGCTGATGAGGCCCTCGTTGGACCGCCGGGACCTGTGCGCGGTGGAACTGACATTCAGCGACAAGTCCATCCGGCGGCTGCGGAGCAGCCTGGGCCCGGCGGGGCCGCGGACGCTGGCGCAGGCGCGGGCGAGCACGGACGATTGAGCGCGCCGGGAGCCGCGCAGACTCCTTTCATTTCGTCTAATTAATAGTTTCCAGTCTGAATATATCTTGCTAAGGCCGGCACTTCGTTACAGACTGATGACAGCAACGTGATGCTAGGCAAGATCCTATTGCTGACCATGACCGTCAGCATGTCTTTGATGGCGCAGCGGCCCACTCTGGCCCTGGTGATGGAGTTCCCGGATGAGGTCTCTCCGGCGGCTCGGGACGAGTTTCGCCAGGAAACGGAGCGGCAGTTGGAGGGGGCGGGCGTGGAAGTGTTGTGGAGAACGCCGCAGCAGGCGGCGTTGCATGAGAGCTTCCACCGAGTGGTGGTCCTGAAGTTTCGCGATGGCTGCGCGCCGGCGCGGACGGCGGCGCGGGGACGGATCCCGGCGCTGGGCCGGACGTTCGTCACCGATGGGCAAGTCTTGCCATTTGTCGAGCTGGATTGCCATCTGGTGCAGGAAGACACCGGCACCGGCCAGTGCCACGCGAGATCGGCGGCGTGCGCGGAGCGGCTGGGGCGGGCACTGGCACGGGTGGCGGCGCACGAACTCTACCACGCGTTGACGGCCAGCGGCGTCCATGACAAGCAGGGCATCATGAAGCCGTCGTTCGATCACCAGGATCTTTGCGGCACGGAGTTGAGCTTCAGCCCCGGCGCCATGCAGCGGCTCAGGCGCAGCCTGGGCACGGCGGCCGAAGGGGCTACCGCTTATAGCCGATCTTTCTGAGCAGGCTGTGGCGCCATTCGGCGTCGGCCGGCCCTTCCACGCCGAGCGGCGAGGAGCCATCGATGACGCCCAGCACACCTCGGCCTTGCGAGGTGACGGCCAGGATGACCTCCACGGGATTGGCAGTGGCGCAGAAGAGGCCCACTACCTCCGGCACTTCCTTGATGCGCGTCAGCAGGTTGATGGGATAGCCCTCGCGCAGGCAGATGACGAAGGTGTGCCCGGCAGCGACAAGCTCGGCGTTGCGGATGGCGAGGGCGCGCAGTTCTTCGTCATTGCCGTCCACCCGGATCAGGCAGGCGCCGGAGGCCTCGCAGAAGGCGATGCCGAACTTCATCTGCGGCACCGAGTTGACGATGGCCTCGTAGAGATCCTCCACGGTCTTGATGAAGTGGCTCTGCCCCAGAATCAGGTTGCCGTTTTCGGGGATATCGAGGCGGACAGTGATCAGTTCCATGACATCCGAGATTGTAGCGCGAGCGCGCCGCCCGGCTGCTAGAATGTGCCTTATCCATGACGCCAACACTCTACACGCGGCGGCTGGAGTTGCGGCCCTTGGATCTGGACGACGCGCGGCAGGCGCAGGTTTTGTTTCCACAGTGGGAGATCGTGCGGTATCTGGCCAACATCGTCCCCTGGCCCTATCCGGCCGATGGCGCGCTCACGCACTACCGCGATCGCGTTCTGCCAGCCGTGGCGCGCGGCGACGAGTGGCACTGGAGCTTGCGGCTCAAGAGCGCCCCGCAGCAATTGATCGGCTCGATCGGGCTCATGAGAACCGAGAACAACAATCGGGGATTCTGGTTGGGCCTGCCGTGGCACGGGCAGGGGCTGATGACCGAAGCTGTCGAAGCCGTCACCGATTACTGGTTTGACGATCTGAAGTTCCCGGTGCTGCGAACGTCCAAGGCTGTGGTCAACGCGGCATCGCGGCGCATCTCGGAGAAGCTGGGGATGCGCGTGGTGGCAGTGGAAGAAAAGGACCACGTGAGCGGCCGGCTGGTCAGCGAGCTATGGGAGATCACTTCCGCGGAATGGCATACATTTCGCGGCAGGCGCGTGTAACTTTCCGGCCGCCGCCCCGTATAGTGGACGGACAAGCGATGGACGGAACGAACTTCCACAGTTTCTACGAGAGGCATGCCAAGGCGGTGCACCGCTTCGCCCTCTATCTCACCGGTAACCCGGACGAGGCGGACGAGATCGCGGCCGAGACATTCCTGCGGGCGTGGACCGCCCCCGGGCCTGTGCAGGAAGCGACGGCCCGCGCCTACCTGATTGCGATTGCGCGCAATCTGGCCCGGGACAATGGCCGCAGGCGCCGGAGAGAGACACAACTCGATTTCGATTGGCCCGCCGGCGGCGCCTCACCGCATCAGATGCTGGAGTTCGGGATTACCCTGACGGCGCTCCGCGGGCTGCCCGCCGAACTGGCCGAGCCGCTGGTGATGAGCGCCGTGGAAGGCTGGTCCTATGAGGAGATCGCCGCCGCGCTCGGCACACCGCTTTCCACCGTGAAGATCCGCATCCACCGCGCCCGCCTCCGGCTGGCGAAAGAACTGAACCGTGAAAGGAACCCTCGATGACAACGCTACCCCCGGAAGTAATGGATGATCTGCTCACACTCTATCTCGCCGGCGAGGCCTCACCCGCCAGCCGGCAACTGGTGGACGAATACGCCCGGACGCACGTTGAATTTGCCGCCGCGCTCCGTTCGGCCAACGAGCTCGAATTGCCCGCTTCGCCAGCACGGCCGGCGCCGGATCTGGAACTGGCCGCGCTGAAGAAGACGCGCGAGTACTTCCGCCTGCGCTCGATCTTCATGGGTGCGGGCATCTTCTTCTCGCTTTTGCCCTTCTCGTTCCGGGCTGGAGCGGGCGGCTTCGAATGGCTGGTGATCGGCTACGCCAACAACGGCATCGTGTGGGCGTCGGCCTCGCTGGCGGCGGCGAACTGGGTGGCCTGCTGGTTGATGGATCGCGAGGTGCGCAAGGCCGGGCTGTGAGCGAGGCCGTGCGCCGACTCAGGCGGGCGGCGCAACGGAGAGGCGCATGTGGAGCAGCGGGTACGGCCGTCCCTGGCCGTCTATCTCAGACCGGCCAGTGGGCACGAAGCCCAGATGCTGGTAGAAGCCGACGGCCTGCCCGTTCTGTTCGTTGACATCCGTTGTCAGCGACGGTTGCAGCGTGAGCGCGAACTCCACCAGCGCGCGGCCCACACCGGCGCCACGATAGGCGGGGTGGATGAACAGGGCGTCGATGTGCGCCTCGTCCAAGAGCAGGAATCCGGCCGTTTCGCCGCTGCGATCGACGGCCAGCCATAGCGGCACCGCGGGCAGAAACTCCTGCACTTCCCTATCGATCTCGGCACGATCCTGCGGCGACAGAAAGTGATGCGTGGCATCGACGGCGGCGCGCCAGATCTCGACGGCGCGCGGGCCGTCCTCCGCATTGGATCGTCGAATCGTCATCGCTCTACTCAGCAACATCGAGTGTACCGCTCGCGTGGTGGGAGCCCAAGGGCAGCGCTTCCGGGGTCTGGCGTATCCTGAAATGCATGAAGTACCTGCTGCTCCTGGCCCTCGCTGCCAGCCTCGCCCCCGCACAAGAGAAGATAGACGCGGACGCCAACAGCCGCATTCGCCGCGAGGCCAAGGAACATTCGCAGGTGATGCAGACGGCGCACGTCATCACGGATCGATTTGGCGGGCGCCTGACGGGCTCGCCGTCACATGAGGCTGCCGCCAAGTGGGCCGCGGCGCGGCTGACCGAGTGGGGCTTGCAGAACGCGAAGCTGGAGCCCTGGGATTTCGGGCATCCGGGCTGGTCCACGGAACGCTCCACCGGCTTTCTACTGACGCCGGCCAAGGACACGCTCACGTTTGAGGTGCTCTCGTGGACCCCTTCCACCAAGGGCGCCGTGCGCGCCGCCGCGGTGCAGATCGTACCGCCGGAAAAGGTGACGGCGGAGGAGTTGAAGACCTACCTGGCGACGGTGAAGGACAAGGTGAAGGGCCGCATCGTGCTGGTGGGCAAGGTGAAGGTAGTACCGGTGAGCTTCGCGGCCGGGCCTGGCAAGCGCAGCGACGACGCGACGTTGAAGCGCCGCTTCGACAACGCCAATCCGCAGGAGTTCCAGCGGCCGGAGCCGCCCAAGCCGGAGCCGGGCAAGCTGACGGCGCGGCAGATCGACGAGCAGGTGGACGCGTTCCTGGTGGCCAGCAAAGCGCTGGTGCGGGTGAACGACGCAGCGCGCGAGCACGGCCAGATCCGGGCGTTCAACAACCGTACGTTCGATGTGGCCAAGGCAGTGCCCACTGTGGTTTTGCGCAATGAGGACTATGGCCGCATCGACCGGCTGCTGGCCGATGGCGACGCGGTGACGCTGGAGTTCGACATCCGCAACAGCGTGTACGCGCCGGGCAAGACGAGCTACAACGTGGTGGCCGAGATTCCGGGCACGGACAAGGCTGACGAGGTGGTGATCCTGGGCGGGCATCTCGATTCGTGGCACGCGGCGACGGGCGCCACCGACAACGCCATCGGCTCGGCCGTGATGATGGAGGCGGCGCGGATTCTCCAGGCGCTGCAACTGAAGCCGCGGCGGACGATTCGCGTGGCGCTGTGGAGCGGCGAGGAACAGGGCCTGCTGGGCTCGAAGGCTTACGTGAAGCAGCACTATGGCACGTTTGAGAATCCGAAGGCGGAGTACGCGAAGCTGGCCGCGTATCTGAATTGCGATACGGGCACGGGGCGCATCCGGGGCGCGTCGGTGTTTGGTCCGCCGGAGGCTGGCAAGGTATTCCGTGAGGCGCTGGCGCCGTTTGCCGATCTGGCCGTCGCCGGCGCAACGGCATCGAAGACGCGGCGCGAGGGCGGCAGCGATCACACGAGCTTCTCGGTCACAGGCCTGCCGGGCGTGGGCCTGGCCACGGACATGATCGAGTACATGACACACACCTGGCACACGAATCTCGATACGTATGAGCGGCTGGTGCCGGAAGACGCCGTGCAGTCTTCCACGGTGGTGGCGGCGCTGGCGTGGCATCTGGCCAATCGGGATCAGATGGTGCCGCGATTTAGCAAAGAGACGATGCCGGCGCCGCCGCCACCGCCGCTCCCGGCGCCCAAATCATGAACGCGGTCCAATCATGAACGCAACGGTCCTGCTCGCCCATCTCGCCACGCTGCCGCACGGCCGCGCCAATCTGAAGCAATTGATGCGCGAGCTGGGCGTCAAGAGCGGCGAGCGCCGTGACCTGGAGGAGACGCTGGATCAGCTCGCCGCCAAGGGCCAGGTGATCGAACTGCGCAACGGCCATTTCGTGCTGCCCAGCCACACGCAGGAGTATGTGACGGGGCGGCTGAACATGCACCGCGATGGCTACGGCTTCGTGATCCCCGATGTCCCGCCGGCCGGGATGAAGGGCGATCTCTTCATCCCGCCCAACGCCTCGTCGCACGCCATGCACGGCGATCGTGTGCTGGCGCGAGTGACGCGCGTGGCCGGCGATCAGCGCGCCGAGGGCGAGGTGATCCGCATCCTCCACCGCGCCCATCCCACGGTGGTGGGCGAGTTTCACGTGGGGCGCAAGCAGAACTACCTGGTGCCACATGACACGCGGATCCAACATGGCATCGTCATTCCCGACGGCATGGAGTTGCCGCCGGCCGGGCTGAATCCGGATCGCATCGGTGCCGCGCCGGCGAAAGCGCGCACGCCGGAAGAGCTGGACGGCCAGATTGTGAACGTCGAGATCGTCGAGTTTCCGGAGAGCCCCGACGATCCGGCCGTGGGGCGCGTGATCGAGATCCTCGGCCACCCCGACGATTTCGGAGTGGACGTCGAGATCACCATCCGCAAACATCATCTGCCCAACCGTTTCCCTGCCGAAGTGCTGGAGCAGGCGCAGGCCGTGCCCGCCACGATCGCAGCCAGCGAGTTGGAGCACCGCCGCGACTTCCGCGGTATGGACATCGTCACCATCGACGGCGAGACGGCCCGCGACTTTGACGACGCCGTGTGGGTGGACCGCCTGCCCAACGGCAACTACGCGCTGCACGTCCATATCGCCGACGTCAGCCACTACGTGCGGCCGGGCACGCCCATCGACATCGAGGCTCTGACGCGCGGCACCAGCGTCTATTTTCCAGACCGCGCCGTGCCCATGCTGCCGCTGGAGCTCTCTACCGAGATCTGCTCGCTGAAGCCCGCGGTGGACCGGCTGTGTATGTCCGCGCTGCTGGAGCTCGATCATCAGGGCGATATCGTGAGCCAGGAGTTTTGCCGCGGCATCATCCGCAGCGTGGAACGGATGACGTATACCAACGTGCATCTGCTGCTGGAGGGCGACCCGGCGCAACGTGAGCGCTACGCCCGCCTCGTCCCGCGTTTCGAGCTGATGAGCGAGTTGGCGAGGCTGCTGAACAAGCGCCGCATGAAGCGCGGCTCCATCGATTTCGACCTGCCCGAGCCGCTGATCCTCTTCGACACCGAGGGCGAGATGACCGGCATCGCGCGCACGCCGCGCAACGTGGCCAACCGGCTGATTGAGGAGTTCATGCTGGCCGCCAACGAGGCAGTCTCGCGGCACCTGGAGACGCACCTGCCGGAATCGATTTTTCGAGTGCACGAGGTGCCGGACCCGACGCGCGTGATGGAGTTTGAAGAAACCGCGGCGCGCTTCGGATTCTCGCTGGGCATCCCGGCCATGCCCGTGAAAAAGTTCGCCATGACGACGCGCCGCCGCGACGGTAGCAAGATCCAGAAGACGATGGTGCGCGCCGACGAGGGCTTCCGCGTCACCAGCAAGATGTACCAGCGGCTGGTGGAGAAGATCGAGGGCAAGCCGGAGGAGCGGATCCTCAGCTACCTGATGCTGCGGTCTCTGAAGCAGGCGCGGTATTCGACCAAGAACGTGGGCCACTTCGCGCTGGCGGCGGATTCGTACACGCACTTCACGTCGCCCATCCGCCGCTACCCGGATCTGCTGGTGCACCGGCTGCTGGGGAGTCTGCTGGACCGCGATCCGTTGACGATTGTGGATCTGCACGTGATCGCCGATATGTGCTCCGATACCGAGCGCCGCGCGGCGGAGGCGGAGCGCGAGTTGCTGGAGTGGAAGAAGGTGAAGTTCATGATCGATAGGGTGGGGGAAGACTTCCCCGCCCTGATCATCTCCACCGCCAAGTTCGGCTTCTTTGTGGAGCTGGATAATCTGTTCGTCGAGGGCCTGGTGTTAATGGATACGCTGCCGGGTGAGCGCTGGATGTTCCAGGAGAACACGCGGCGGATTGTGGGGGAGCGGACGCGCCGGGAGTTGAAGATCGGCGACAAGGTGCGCGTGCGGCTGGACCGCGTGGATGCGGTGGAGAAACGGCTGCTGTTTTCGCCGATGCTGCCGGGCGCGCCGCAGAGTGGGAAGGGCAAGTACCGGCGGTAGCGCCTGAAAGTTCGCCTGCTCCACCAAACAGCACACCACTGTACACATTCCAGGCGGAACCGTGTACACTGGTGCAAATCTGGGAACCCCTGGTTCTGCACCGTTTGGAGGAGCTTATGAAACGTTGCGAATGCGCGCGCGTTCCCGCGGTCCTGCGTCGGACTGCGGTTTTTCTCTCTATCGGCCTGGCTGCCGCTACATGCGCCAACGCTGCCCCGCCCACCTTGACCGATCCCACGCTGGGGGTAGCTACCGTCGTATCGGGCCTGACCCAGCCCACCAGCCTGGCATTTCTGGGCCGGGGCGATTTCCTGATTCTGGAAAAGGCCAGCGGCATGGTGAAGCGGGTGACTGGAGGCACGGTCGTCGCCACAGTGCTCGACCTGGCCGTGAATTCCAGCTCGGAACGCGGCCTGCTGGGCATCGCGCTGGACGCCAACTTCGCAGCGAATAACTACGTTTACCTCTACTGGACGGAAAGCAGCACGGGTGCCGATTCCTCGGCTCTGAGCGAAGTGGTCCAACTGGGCAATCGCATTGACCGCTTCACCTGGAACTCCGCAGCCAACACACTGACCTTTTCGGCCAACCTGATCCAACTGCGCGCGGTCCAGAATGACAAGAACAGCGCAACCCAGCCCGCCACGCCCACGCCGCAGGGCAACAACAACGGCGGAAAGCTTGCCACCGGGCCGGACGGCAAAATCTACGCCTTTGTGGGTGACACGGGCCGCAGGGGATGGATGCAGAACCTGCCGAACGGCCCATATCTCCCAGGCGCCGCCGACGACCAGTTCGGCGGACCGGAGCCCGGCAACTTCCACTTGAGCGGTGTGATTCTGCGCCTGAATACCGACGGAACTGCTCCGGCCGATAATCCGTTCTTCGCCACCGGCGCCGGTCTCGGCGGGCAGGTGGGCGCCAACATTCAGAAGATCTACTCCTACGGCCACCGCAACGGTTTCGGCCTGGCCTTCGACCCGATCTCCGGCGCTCTCTGGGACTCGGAAAACGGCGACGACGCCTTTGACGAGATCAACAAAGTGGTCCCCGGCGGCAACTACGGCTGGGTGCAGGCCATGGGTCCGGTGAGCCGCATCGCGCAGTTCAAGGCGATCGAGACCAATCTCTTCTCCAGCCTCACCGCACCCATCGGCTCGCTTCAACAGTTGCGTTTCCCGGTGACGCGGATCGCCTACAATGCCGCCACCGCCCAGTCGCGGATGTTCTCATTGCCCGGCTCCAGCCGCATGGATCCGGAGTTGAGCTGGCGGTATGGCGTACCGCCCTCGGGCCTGGGCTTCGTGACCGGCAACGGACTGGGTGCGGCTAACAACGGCACGCTGTGGAGCGGCGAAGCACGCACCACCGACATCACCGGCGGCTCTACCGGCACCTTTGCCGGCGGTGTGCTGATGCGGTTGAAGCTCACAGGCGACCGGTCGCACCTGGACCTGAGCGCCGACCCGCGCCTGGCCGACAAGGTGGCCGATAACGGAGTGGCCTATCCTCCGCCGTTTGGCACTCCGCCGTCGACGCCGGGCTACAAGTACAACGGCGTGGAGAGCGAGTCTCTGATGGTCGGGCAGGGCTTTGGTATCGTCACCGATATCCAGACCGGGCCGGAAGGCTGCCTCTACGTAGTTTCGAACACCAACAACTCGGTCTACAGGATCTGCCAGGCGACCTAAATTGACGAGGATACGGAAATAAATCTCATGAAAACACAGAAATCCATCTTCTCGTCGCTGGCGGCGCTGGCGCTGGCCGGAGCGCTGGCCTTGCCGGCCTCGGCCGCGCCCATCATCACCAACGGCGGCTTTGAATCCGGCCCGTTTGGCTGGAGCAGCGCGGACAAACTGGGTAGCGACGGCACCTTCCAGGTGCAATCCGGTACTACGAGCCCGATCAACGGCGACACCGTGCCTGCGCCGCCCGGCGGCGTGTATGCTGCCATGACCGATGGCGGCGCGGGTGGCTCCCACGTGCTCTACCAGGACTTCACCATCTCCAGTGGCGGCCCGAACTTCACGCTGGCGTTCGCCCTGTTTCTCCAGAACCAGGGCGGGATGTTCGCCACACCGGCTCCGGACGACCTGGAATGGAGCGGCAACTACGCCAACCAGCAGTTCCGGGTGGACATCATCCAAGCGTCCGCCGACCCGTTCACGGTGACGCCCGCCGATATCCTGATGAACCTCTATCAGAGCCAGGACGGGGACCCGCTGGTCTCGGGCTACAACACGTTGAACTTTGACATCTCGTCACTGGTCAACGCCAACCTGGGCACGGCCCTGCGGCTGCGATTTGTGGAAGTGGACAATCTGGGCCCGCTGCAGGCGGGCGTGGATAGCGTGAGCATCACGGAATCGTCGGCGATTCCCGAGCCATCCACGGTGTTGACCGTGGCCGGCGGCCTGCTGCTGGTGGCGGCCCGCTCGCTGCGCCGGCGCAAAGTGCAGGCGTAGTCTTCGCGATCGAAAGGGGGGAGTTGGCGACAGCGCCGGCACCCCCCTTTTTCTATTCGGAGACCTTGCCGGCCAGCGCCTTGAGTGTCTCGATGTCGAACTTCTGGAGCAGGCCGTAGCAGAAGAGCTCCGGGGCATCGCTGACGCTGACGTTCTTCTCGATCACCTCGCGGAGTGAGCGCATCGGCCTGGCCAGGGTCACGGCGCTGATGGCGCCGGGCTCCATGGCCGCGGCCACCAAAGCGATGACGCTGGTTCTGGGCCCCTGGGCCGAGACGCGCACAGTACCGTGCCGCGTGCGCAGCCAGCGGGCCACGGCGGTCACCTGGCTGGCCTCGATGCCGAGGACCCGCTCGCCGACGGTGGCGCCCAGCAGCGCAAAGAGCCAGTCGCGGCTGCCCATGGCCGATTCGCCGAAGTAGTAGGGGTCGATCGCCACCACTCGATGCTTGCCGCGCAGCAGCGTGTGCACTTCACCGGAGAGCGCGGCGCGGCCGGCGTCGCCGAACAGCACGACTGTGTCCACCGGGCCAACGGGCTCGAACTCGACGGCGGGCACGGTCCAGGTGCCGTTCATCGCCAGACGCCAGTGCGTGATGCGGACGCCATCGGCCACCTCTTGGGACCTCTGGCTGGCCTGCACCTGGTACTCGGGCCAGCGGGTGATGGCCTTCAAATCGGCGCGGCCGGCGCCGGCCACGGGGAGGGCGGCGCTAAGCTTGAGGGCCAGGGTCTGGAACGTCTCGTTGGGCTCCGGCAGGGGGATGCGCAGTTGGGCCGGGGTGCGGAGATCCTCGGCCGCGGGCACCTCTTCAATGGCGAACTTGCCGCCGAAGAAGTGCTCGCCGAGGAAGCGGTAAAGGGCCTGGCGATTGTCGAGGCCGTAGTTGTGGCCGTTGTCGAAGTTGACGTGATAACGGAGGCGATCGGCCGCGCCGAGCAGAGCATAGATTGGCTTGGCCGCCACCAGCAGCGGGCTCAAGGCGTAATCGGCACGGAAGCAGCAGTTATCCAGCGCGTTGTGGGTGAGCTGGGCGGGGCGGGGCGCGAGCAGCGCGGTGAGGTGGGTGTAATCCGCGAAGCGCGCGAGATCGTTGGGCGTCTGTTCGGAGTCGCCCAGATCCATATCGGGGAACTGGGCGCGGGTGACGAAGCTGGAATAGCCGGCGACAGGCATGATGAGCTTGATGCGCGTGTCGAGGGAGCTGAGCAGGATGGTGTGCCAGCCGCCGCCGGAGAGTCCCGTGGCGGCGATGCGCGCGGCATCGACATTGGGATGCGCGACGGCGATATCGACAAGGCGTTGCATGGCGAGGAAGAAGGGCGCGAGGCCGCTGGCGCCGACGAGATCGAGCTGGTTCATGCGGTCGTGCTGGAAGCCAGGCTGCGACATCTGGCCCTTGCCGAACCACTCGTAGTTGATGGCGATGACGCCGTTGCGGGCCAGATGGATGCAGCGCTCCTGGATGTAGGAGTTGGCGATGCCGTCGCCCTCGTGGCCGTTGAGGTTGATGACCGCGGGCACGCGTCCGCTCAGGCCCTCCGGCTCATAGAGCAGACCGCCGAGCCACATACCGGGCACGGCTTCGTAGCGGAACTTGCGGATGCGGTAGCCACGGCCGGTGAGCGTATCGAGCCACACTGCCTTGGTGGGTAAGTTCCGCCACCTGGCGCCCTCGCCGCGGAAGACGACGCCGGTGAGGATGTTCTCGCGGAGTTGGGACGCGTAGGACTCCCATTGCGCGCGATCGGCGATGGGCGGCATGGCCGGGACCAGGGAGGCGAAGTACACCTGCGACTCGATGGTGGTCTGGCGCGGTGCCAGCACCGGGCGGGCGAGCTGAGTCTCCAACCAATCGGCGCCGTGCGCCAGCGCGCTGGCGGCGATCAACAACAGTGCGGTGCGTCGCATCATCGTTATGCTCCTTGTTAACTCAACGTTGCCATGGCGGCGATGCCCAGCCGCGCCATCTCTTCGTCGGTGTCCTCGTCGAGGCCGCTGACGGCCACGGCGCCCACCACGACGCCCTCGTGAAAGACGGGCACTCCGCCGGCCCAGCCCAGCATCTTCGGATCGCCCCAATAGGCGACGTCGAAGCCGTGCTCGGGCGAGCGCACGTTGCGCCCGATCTCGCGTGTGGTGATGCGCTCGCGGGCGGCGGCGTACACCTTGTTCGTGGCGACGGTGATGGAGGGCAGCGGCGCACCGTCCATGCGTTCAAAGGCGATGAGATCGCCGCGCGAGTCGCCCACGGCCAGGACGCCTTTCAGCCCGCGGCGTTCCAGCTCCGTCCGCATGGCATCGATGGCGGCGCGGGCTTCGGCCAGGTTGAGATCATATCGTTGGAACATATCCCCCAGATTCTGTCACGCGGGCGGCGCCGGCATCAATCCTGGTCCACATCAGTGCCGGTCCTGAATGAGGGCGATGATGGTGCGCGAAACCTCGGCGATGGGCCGGGTGCCGATCACGGTCCAGATATCGGCCTGCGGATAGTGTTCGCGGAAGAGATCCATCTCGCGGTGATACTGGGCGAGGCTCTTCTCCACAACATCCGGTTTTTGCTGGCCCGCCAGGCGCTGGCGCACGACGTCGTCCGGCACGTCGAGCTGCAGGATGATGGGCGACGGCAGCTTCAGTTCCTTCACCAGCGCGCCGAGGAAATCCGCCTGGTGGCGCGTGGCCGGATAGCCGTCAAGGATGAAGCCGCGGGTCACATCCAGCGCCTTCAACTTGGCGCGGAGGGCGTCGTCGGTGAGCGCTGCATCCCCGGTGACCACCGGCGCCTTGTAGCGTTTGGTGAGCATCTCCGCCTGGGTAGTCTTGCCGCTGCCGGGCGGGCCGATGAGCACCATCACCAGGCCCTTGCCTGCTTCCTGGGCGGAAATCCCGAGCATCGTCACGAGAATGACAAACAAGGCGCGCAGCATTCCGTACTCCTTTGGACAGTATTGTAGATCATTCGCGAAATCGGCTGGACCCGGATTCTATTTTCAGGCATCCTACTGAACGATGGTTACAAGCAAAGGTTCCGAAGAGCGCGGCCGGCTAGCGGCTGGATGGAAACAGTGGGGGCCGTACCTGAGTGAACGGCAGTGGGGCACGGTAAGAGAAGACTATAGTGACTCGGGCAACGCCTGGGACTATTTTTCGCACGATCAATCCCGCTCGCGAGCCTACCAGTGGGGCGAAGATGGCATCGCCGGCATCAGCGACGACAAGCAGCGGCTGTGCTTCGCACTAGCCCTGTGGAACGGCAAAGACCCGATTCTCAAGGAGCGCCTGTTCGGGTTGACCAACTCGGAGGGCAACCACGGCGAGGACGTCAAGGAGTACTACTTCTACCTGGATTCCACGCCGACGCACTCCTACATGAAGTACCTGTACAAGTATCCGCAGGCGGCGTTTCCTTACGACGAGCTCGTCAAGGTGAACAAGGAGCGGACGCGGACCGATTTTGAATACGAACTGCTCGACACCGGCGCGTTCCAGGAGGACCGCTATTTCGACGTGTTCGTGGAGTACGCCAAGCAGTCACCTGAGGACATCGCCATCCGGATCACGGTGGCCAACCGCGGGCCGGAGGAGGCGGAGCTGCACCTGCTGCCCACGCTGTGGTTCCGCAACACGTGGTCGTGGAAAGACGACATGCCGAAGCCGGCGATGTGCGCCGAAAACGGCGCGATCCGGGCCGAGCATGGCGAACTGGGTGTGCGTTACCTGCGCTGCGAAGGCGCGGAAGAGTTGCTCTTTACCGAGAACGAGACCAACGCCGAACGGCTGTGGCGATTGCCGAACGCCACGCGCTACGTCAAGGACGCGTTCCACCGCTACGTAGTGAATGGCCAGCGCGACGCGGTGAACCCGCAGCAGCAGGGCACCAAGGCCGCTGCCCACTACACCGTGAGCGTGCCGGCCGGCGGCGAGCGTAGCATCACGCTGCGCCTCTCGGCTGACGACACCGCCACCGCGCCCTCCGCCGCCATCTTTGAGCAGCGCCTGGCCGAGGCCGACAGCTTTTACGATCTGGTGACGCCCGATACGCTCACCGCGGATCAGGCGCTGGTGATGCGGCAGGCACTGGCCGGCATGCTGTGGTCCAAGCAGTATTACTACTTCGATCTGGACCAGTGGCTGGAGGAGCACAACGCGCATCCTTCGGCCGGCAAGCGCCACCGACGGGGCGCGCGCAACGCGGAATGGTTCCACATGGTGAACGACGACATCATCTCGATGCCGGACAAGTGGGAGTATCCGTGGTACGCGGCGTGGGATCTGGCCTTTCACACAACGTCGCTGGCGATTGTGGATCTCGAGTTCGCCAAGCACCAGTTGGAGCTGATGCTGCGGGAGCTGTACCTGCATCCCAACGGGCAGATTCCGGCGTATGAGTGGAATTTCGGCGACGTGAATCCGCCGGTGCACGCGTGGGCCACGCTCTATGTCTACAGCCTCCAGAAAAACCGCGACGGCAAGGGTGATATCGACTTCCTGAAGCGCAGCTTCCACAAGCTGATGCTGAACTTTACGTGGTGGGTGAATCGCAAAGACCCCGGCGGGCGCAACGTCTTTGAGGGCGGCTTCCTGGGCCTGGACAACATCGGAGTGTTCGACCGCTCGTCGCCGCTGCCCACCGGCGGCTATCTGGAGCAGGCCGACGGCACGGCGTGGATGGCGCTGTTCAGCCAGAATCTCTTTGAGATCGCGATGGAACTGGCCGAGCACGACGAGCTGTATGAAGACATGGCCGCCAAGTTTGTGGAGCACTTCCTGTGGATCAGCTCCGCCATGGACCGCATCGGCGAAAACAACGACGAGATGTGGGACGAGAGCGACGGCTTCTTCTACGATCTGCTGCGTCTGCCCGACGGGAGCGCGCAGAGGCTGAAGGTCCGCTCGATGGTGGGGCTGCTGCCGCTGTGTGCCGCGACTGTGGTGAACAGTAGCCAGGCACAGCGCTTCACCACGCTCACTGACCGCATCGGGAAGTTCGTCAAGCGCCATCCGGAAGTGACGGCCACCATCAATCCGGTGAACCGGCTGGGCGTGGACGGGCGGCGGCTGCTGGCGGTGTGCGACGAGACGAAGCTGCGACGGATTCTGACGAAGATGCTGGACGAGGACGAGTTTCTCAGCCCGTTCGGCATCCGCTCACTTTCGAAGTACCACGAGGAGACGCCCTATCTGTTCCGGGTGCATGGGGAAGAGTACAAGGTGGCGTACCTGCCGGCGGAGTCCACCAACGGGATGTTTGGCGGCAATTCCAACTGGCGCGGCCCGGTGTGGATGCCGGTGAACATGCTGCTGATCCGGGCGCTGTTGCAGTATTACTCGTACTACGGCGACGACTTCAAGATTGAGTGTCCCACCGGGAGCGGCCACGAGATGACGCTGTTCGAGGTGGCGCGCGAGATTTCGGCGAGGCTATCGGGCATTTTCCTGCGGGACGGGAAGGGGCAGCGTCCGGTGTACGGAGGCTCGGCGACGTTCCAGAAAGATCCGCATTGGCGGGATCTGATACTGTTCTACGAGTACTTCCATGGCGACAACGGCGCGGGCCTGGGGGCCAGCCACCAGACGGGCTGGACCGGCCTTGTGGCGCGGCTGCTTCAGTTGTTCGGGCACATCACCCCGGAGGCGTTGCTGAGCGGCAGTAACACACGGCCGGTGACGCGGCACTACGAGGACAAAGACTAGCGGCGATTGGTCAGGCCCGGCTGAATCCGTCAGCGGACTGCCGGGCGCGGCCGTTGGCGGCCAGATGCTCCAGAATCAGATAGACGCTTTCCGGATCTTGGGAGCCGGCGAGCGCGGCAATTTGTTCCACCGTGGCGGGGCTGGCAGTAAGCGCCGCCACAATGCTCTTCTGTAGATCGAGCACGGCCGCAGCCGCTTTCTTACCCGCTTCGACGCCGGGCTGGTGGTAGGCGTTGATGTTGACGAGAGAGGCGTAGAGCCCCACTGCGCGCTCGAACAGCGCGATCAGCCCGCCGACGGTGACGGCGTTGACGGAAGGAATGGTGATGGTGATGGACTCGCGGTCATTGGCATGGAGCGCGGCGCGGGTGCCTAGCAGGAAGCCGTCCAGATAGTCGCCGGCGCGCACGCCGGGCTCGAGTTCCAGCGGTTCTCCGCCGTCTTCCAGCACGCGGATGAAGGTGACGAAAAAGTTGTTGATGCCGTCGCGCAGTTGCTGCACGTAGGCGTGCTGATCCGTGGATCCTTTGTTGCCGTAGACGCTGATGCCCTGGTCCACGCGGTTGCCCTGGAGGTCATTGCGCTTGCCGATGGATTCCATGACCAGTTGTTGGAGATAACGGCTGAAGAGCAGCAGCCGGTCTTTGTAGGGCAGCACCACCATGTCCTTGAGGCCCTTGCCGGCGGTGGCATGGTGCCACATCAGCGCCAGAAGCGCGGCGGGATTCTCGCGCGTGTTCTTGGATCGAGTTTGCGCGTCGCAGGCCGAGGCGCCGGCGACGATACCGGCGATGTCGATGCCCTGTAGCGCGGCTACCAGGAGCCCGACGGCGGAGAGCTCGCTGGTGCGGCCGCCCACCCAATCGAACATCGGGAACTTATCGAGCCAGTTCTGCGAGTAGTCGTCGAGCTTGGAGCCGGCCATGGTGATGGCCACGGCGCGTGAGGGGAAATCCACGCCGGCGCGGACGTAGGCGGCCTCCGCCAGCTTCATGCCGTTGTAGGTTTCGGGTGTGCCGCCGGACTTCGAAATCACCAGCACCAGGGTCTGCGCCAGCCGGCCGTCGAGGGTGGCCAGGGTGCGCTCGATGCCGTCCGGATCGGTGTTGTCGAAGAAGTGCATGCGCAGCTTGTCGGCGGCGGGGTGGCCTAGCGCATCGGAGACGAACATAGGGCCCAGCGCGGAGCCGCCGATGCCGATGGAGAGGACGTCGGTGAACTTGCCGCCGGCGTGGATGGCGGCCGTGAACTCCGCAATGCGCGCGAGGCAGGTCTCGATCTCCGCCCGGATCTCGGGCGTGGGCGAGAGTGCCGGGGTGCGCAACCAATAATGGCCCACCATGCGCTTCTCATCGGGGTTGGCGATTGCGCCCTGCTCCAGCAGGTCCATCGCGGCCAGAGCCTGCTGCATGGACGGCTCCATCGACTCCAGCCAAGCGTCGCTGAAGTTCATCCGGCTGATGTCCAGTTTCAACCCGGCGGCGGGGACTGCGCTGAGAAACGTCTGATATCGGGCCCACTGTGCTGAATTCATATCCTGTACACAGGATATCGCTACAGTGGTGGATATGAGTGAAGCGGCCCTCTTTCAACCATTCCAGACTCGCGGCGTCACATTGCCCAACCGGATCGTGATGTCGCCGATGTGCCAGTATTCGGCCATTGACGGTTTCGTCAACGACTGGCACCTGATCCACCTGGGGGCGCGCGCCGCCGGGGGAGTGGGCCTGATCATCGTGGAGGCGACGGGCGTGGAGCCGCGCGGGCGCATCACGCCGGGCTGCCTGGGCCTGTGGTCTGACGAGCATGTACCCGGCCTGCGCCGCATCGTCGATTTTATCCACGGCCAGGGCGTCAAGGCGGGCATCCAGATCGGGCACGCCGGCCGCAAGGCGAGCTGTGCCGTGCCGTGGCAGGGCGGCCTGCCCTTGACCGAGGGCGCGTGGCAGACGGTGGCGCCGTCGCCGATCCCGTTCCGTCCGGACGAGCCCATGCCGCACGAGCTGACGCGCGGTGAGATCGCCGAAACGCTGCTGCTCTTTGTGGCCGCGGCCCGCCGCGCGCTGGCCGCCGGGTTTGACCTGATCGAGATCCATGGCGCGCACGGCTACCTGATCAGCGAGTTTCTCTCGCCCATCGTCAACCAGCGCAGCGATGAGTACGGAGGCCCGTTTGAGGGCCGTGTGCGGTTTGCGCTGGAGACCGCGGACGCGGTGCGCTCCGTGTGGCCGGCGGAGTTGCCATTGTGGTTCCGCGTCTCGGCGACGGATTGGGTGCCCGGCGGGTGGAGTGGCGACGACACCGTGGCGCTGGCGCAACTGCTGGGCGACCACGGCGTGGATCTGCTGGATTGCTCTTCCGGCGCAGTGACGCCCGACGCCCAGATCCCCTACGCGCCGGGGTTCCAGGTACCGTTTGCGGAGCGGGTGAAGCGGGAGGCCGGCGTGGCGAGCGGCGCGGTGGGCGGAATCAAGGAGGCGGCGCAGGCCGAGGCGATTCTGGCGGAGGGCCGCGCCGATGTGGTGCTGGTGGGCCGCGAGCTGCTGCGCAACCCGCACTGGGCCGTGCGGGCCGCCCAGGAACTAGGCGTCAAGCCCAGGTGGCCCCAGCAGTACGCCTGGGCCCTCCAGCGCTAAAATCCGGAAGCATGGCGAGCGTCGCACCTTTCGGACCTGTTTCTCTGTAACAAATCTGATAGATATAGTTACGTCCGCAGAATCCAGGAACGGCGCCCCATGCCCTATCGACTCGGCCCCAAGCTGATGCTCTCGCTCACGATCCTGATCGTCCTGATCAGTACGGCGACAGCCTACTACAACCTGCGCTCACAGAAGCAGATGCTGGTGGAGACTATGGTGCTGGGCGCAGATCAGCTCTCGCGCGGCATCACTAGCGCCACATGGCACGCCATGCTGGCCGACAACCGGGACGCCGCCTACGAGATCATGCAGGTGATTGCGCACAAGCAGGGCATGGACCGGATCCGGATCTTCAACCGCGAAGGCCGGCTGATGTACTCCACCGACACGACAGAGAAGACCAGCGTGGAACAGGTCCAATCCGAGGTTTGCCGCAGTTGCCACGAGAGGGGCGTGGTGAAATCCAGCCTGGACGTGAACGCCCGTGTGCGTTTCGCCCACTCGCGCACGGGCTCACGCACACTCAGCATGGTGACACCGGTGTATAACGAGACGGCCTGTTCCAACGCAACCTGTCACGCGCATCCGGCCAATCTGAAAGTGCTGGGCGTGCTGGATGTGGCTCTGCGCCTGGATCCGGTGGAAGAGCAGGAGCGGGCGCTGACGATGCAATCGGTCACGTCCACGGCCATCGTCATCACGATCGGCGCCATCTTTGTGTTCATCTTCACGCGTATGTTTGTGGCCACGCCGATCCGCGAGCTGATTGAGGGCACGAAGGCGGTGAGCGCCATGGAGCTCGACCGGCCCATTGAGATCCACCACGGCAGCCAGGAGTTCGACGAACTGGTGGATTCGTTCAACAAGATGCGGGTGCAGCTCCAGACCGCACTGGCCGAGCTCAACGAGCTGGCCCAGAACCTGGAGACCAAGGTGGCGGACCGCACCTCGCAGCTGAAGGTGGCTCAGCAGCGCCTGCTGCACACAGACCGCCTGGCGTCGCTGGGCCAGCTTGCGGCCAGCGTCGCCCACGAGATCAACAACCCCGTCTCCGGAGTGCTGAACCTCTCCATGCTGCTGCAGCGCATCATGGGCGAGGGCGGCATCCCGCCGGGACGCGAGGCCGAGTTCCGCAAGTACCTGGGGCAGATCTCCGGCGAGACCGCGCGCGTGGGCCGCATTGTTTCCGACCTGTTGAGCTTCTCGCGCCGCTCCAAGCCGCAGCGCGCCTCGGCGGACTTGAACAAGCTGATCGAGACCACCGTCGGGCTGGTGGGCCACAAGCTCAAGATGATCGATTCGGTGGCCGTGCTGGAGCTCCAGCCGGACCTGCCGGCGGTGGAGTGCGATCCGTCGCAGATGCAGCAGGTGATGCTGAATCTGGTACTGAACGCGGCGGAATCGATGCAATCCAAGGGCGGCGGCCAGGTGACCGTGCGGACGCGATTCAACGCCCAGGACCAGCACGTGGAGATCGCCATTGAAGACAACGGCGAGGGCATCCCGGCCGCGAACCTCGACAAAATCTTCGATCCGTTTTTCACCACCAAGGCCGACGGCAAGGGCGTGGGCCTGGGCCTGGCCGTGCTCTACGGCATTGTGAAGGCACACGACGGCGAAGTGGAGGTGCACAGTACGCCGGGCGTGGGCTCCACGTTCCTGGTGACGCTGCCGCTGCACTCCCATCATGTTCCGGCCGCAACCGAGCCGCCCGGTGCCGCGGTGTGAAGAGGCTGTATCTCATGCCCATCGGCGCCGTTCCGGAAGAGCTGCTGGCCGCCACGGAGAGAACCGTGGTCGAGTGGTTCCCGTTTGACCCCTATCGCCTGCCGCCCCTGCCGATGCCGCCTTCGGCGTGGCAGCCCGAGCGCGGCCAGTATGAATCAGTGACGATCATGAAGGCGCTGGCCGCGGCGTGCCCGCCCGATGCGGCGCGTCTGCTGGGCCTGACGACGGCGGACATCGCCATCCCGATGCTCAGCTTTCTGTTCGGGCAGGCGCAGTTCAACGGGCCCATCGCGCTGGTCTCCGTCAGCCGCCTGCGGCAGGACTTCTACGGCCTGGAGCCTGACCACGATCTTTTACTGGAGCGGTTGGCCAAGGAGGTGCTGCACGAACTAGGGCATACCTCCGGGCTGATCCACTGCGCCGATCCACAATGCGCCATGAGCCTTTCCACGCACGTGGGGCTGGTGGACGCCAAACAAGCATCTTTCTGCGCCGTTTGCGGGTCTCAACTCGTGCGGCGCCTGACGTCATCCAACGGGTAAAACGATATGAAGAACATCTGGCAGATTCTGGTAGTGGACGACGAAGAGGTGATGTGCGAATCCATGGCCGCGTGGCTGCGGGAAGACGGCTACCGGGTGGATACCGCGTCGCGGGGCAAGCAGGCCGTCGAGATGGCGGCCCAGACCGACTACGCCATCTACTTCATTGACCTGAAGATGCCCGGCGGCATGGACGGCATCGAGACACTAATGGAGATCCACCGCATCCACCCCGAGGCGTCGGTAGTGATCATCACCGCCTACGCCACCGTGGATACGGCGATTCAGGCCATGAAGGAGGGCGCGCAGGAGTACATCGTCAAGCCCTGCAACCCGCAGGAGATCTCCATGCTGGTTTCGCGCATCATCAAGGTGAAGAACCTGCAGCGCGAGAACGCCATCCTGCGGAAGAAGCTCACGCGCCAGTACAACTACCGCGACATCATCACCAAGAACGCGCGCATGCAGGACATTCTGCAACTGACGCAGGACATCGCCAGCCTGCGCAGCACGGTATTGATCCGCGGCGAGAGCGGCACCGGCAAGGAACTGGTGGCGCGCGCCATCCACTTCTCCGGCGACCGCAGCACCAAGCCCTTCATCACGGTGAGCTGCGCCGCACTCACCGAGACGCTGCTGGAAACAGAGCTATTCGGCTACGAAAAGGGATCGTTCACCGGCGCTGGCGCGCAGACGAAGGGCAAGTTTGAACTGGCCAACGGCGGCACGATTTTCCTGGACGAGATCGGCGACATTTCGCCGAAACTCCAGGCGGACCTGTTGCGCGTGCTGCAGGAGCGCGCGTTTTACCGCGTGGGCGGCAGCGAGGAGGTGCGCGTGGACGTGCGCGTGATCGCCGCCACGCACAAGGACTTGCAGCAGGCCATCCGCGACGGCAACTTCCGCGATGATCTCTACTACCGGCTGAACGTGATTGAGATCCGCATCCCGCCGCTGCGTGAACGGCGCGAGGACATCCCCCTGCTGGCCGATCACCTGCTGGAGCGCATCGCCCGCGAATTCGGGAAAGAGATCGCCAGCGTATCAGAAGGCGCGATGAGGATGCTGATGGATTACGACTGGCCGGGCAACGTGCGCGAACTGGAGAACGCGATCGAGCGGGCTTGTGTGACGACGCGCACGCGGGTGCTGGCCGAGGCGGACTTTGCATTTCTCGAGCGCGAGGTGAGCGCGCGGCGCGCGTGGTCCGTGCCGGCGGGCATGCCGCTGGAGGAGATCGAGAGGCGGGCGATTATCGCCACGCTGGAGCGGACGTCAGGCAATATCAAAGAGGCGGCGGCGGCGCTGAAGATCGACCGTTCGACGCTTTATGACAAGCTGAAGCGGTATGAGATCACGCGCTGAGGAACTGCATCGCCTCAGAACGAAACGGCGCCGATACTGAGCGAGGTCGCTGTCACTCTATTTGATCGGGCGAAGGGCATAGGTGTCTTGATAGCCCAGATCGAAGCGGAGCTTGCGCCCCGATGAGTCCACGGCCACCAGTTCCTCATACACACATTGCGGACCATGTCCGCTGCACGAGATGCCCATCTCACCCTGCTTGCAGTCGATTCGGCGAACGAGCACCCGACCACGACTCAGTTGCGACACTCGTCCGCAGAACCATTGGAACCACTGAGGATTGACGCCCCAGCCCATCGTGGAGACTGTATCGCTACCAGGAAACTTTCTCGGTTCGGCGAGAGTCTTTCCGCAGTCGAAGACCTTTTCGAAGGCAGCCAGGACTGCAATTGTATCGAGATCGGAATAGTCCGGCACTTGGAGCCGGCTCACTGCCGCCGCCGCGCGATCGTAAACGACTTGAGGCGTCACGACCGATTTCGGCCGAGGCTTCTGAACTAACGCGAGCAGGCTGACGCCCGCGCGGGACGCTCGTAGCTCCGCCGGGGAGGCGAACCACTTGCCGATCAGTTCCTCGGGGATGCGCGCCCCAAAATGGCGAAGAACGGAGTCGAAATCCTCGCCATTGAGATGGAAGCCACTCTCGAGTGTAGGAGGCAGATAGCATGGATCAACTTGGACGTAGTACTGACGGGCGTAGTTCTTCTGTTCACTTGCCGTCGATACACGAACGATCTTCCAGCAGGGCGTCTCACCCTGGGCGGTGGGCAGGAATAGAGGGAATGGCAGAAAGCAGGCGGCAAGCCAAAGTGATCGGGCACCCATAGGTCGCAGATCCACAAGTAGTTCGACACTCATCAGTGTGGGAAGGTTCCCATCGCTGGTGGCGTTCTTGAATTCTCAGCTTTCCTTGGGCGGCGGATTGGGCAACTCGGCGGCTGGCTGGTCGCCCCCAAGACGATGTAATCCACTCGGCTGAGGCGGACCCCGTCTTCGTGACTGTAGGTGGAGGGTTGGCCGCGTGTCACCTCGACAATCACGCCCTTGCGTGCCGCACGGCGACGCGGAGCCAGATGTTGCAGGCGCTGAAGATCGACCGTTCGACGCTGTACGACAAGCTGAAGCGGTATGAGATTACGCGCTGAGGTTCAACATCCGATGGCGCCGGATTTCGCCGCGCTCGCCAGGATGCGCTTCACCAGATCGAAGTCGATCTTTTTCGCATTTCGATAACGAATGCAGCATTTGCCCGTGTCCTTCGGCAGCTCGTGCCGGTATTGGCTGGCCAGTTCCGTCGGGATGTAGAAGGCGATGTACTGAACTTGGCTGGCGAAGGCGACTACCGCCAAACCGTCCCGTTTGTAGACGGGCATCCCGTACTCCATGGACTCCTCCAGGCCCGGCAAAAGCTCCAGGCAGAGGCGTCGCAGCTGATTGAGGGCATCGCGCCGTTCGGCCGGCACTTGTTCCAGATAGGTGGATACATCCGGGGCGTTGCTCTGCATTCCGGGATGGTACCACCCTTGGAGGAAGGCCCTGTCCATCGGGTCGTTGGTTCTCGGCGCATGCCTCAGAACGAAACGCCGCGTGGGATCAGGCGATGCTCGTAGGCCTGGCGCTCCAGTTCCTCGCGGAAATCGGCGTGGGCGATGGAGATCAGCGCGAGGGCCCGCTCGGCGACGGACTTGCCTTTGAGGTTGACCATGCCGTGCTCGGTGACGATGTACATCACGTCGGAGCGGGGCGTGGTGACGATGTTGCCGGGCGTCAGGTTGAGGACGATGCGGCTGCGGCGCTGGCCGCGTTTTTCGTACGTCGAGGCGAGACAGATGAAGGACTTCCCGCCGGGCGAGCCATAGGCGCCACGCACAAACTGGAGTTGCCCGCCGGTGCCGCTGATGTGGCGGTGGCCGTCGGATTCCGACGCCGCCTGGCCCTGGAGATCGACCTGTGTGGTGTTGTTGATGGAGATGACGCGCTCGTTTTGCACGATCACTTGGGGCGAGTTGGTGTAGTCCACCGGGCAGCAGAGGAAATCGGGATTGCGGTGGATGGCCGCATACAGCGCGCTGGAGCCGAGCGCGAAGGTGTAGGTGATCAGGCCGGGGTCCAGCGTCTTCCTGGCGCCGGTGATGCGGCCGGCCTGGTAGAGCTCGGCGATGCCGTCGGTGAGCATTTCGGTGTGCACCCCGATGTCGCGGACGCCGCTTTCCAGCAGCAGGGTGCACACCGCGTTGGGCATGCCGCCGATGCCGATCTGCAGACAGGCGCCGTGCTCCACTTCGGCGGCGATACGGCGGGCCACGGCGCGATCGATCTCGTTGGGCGGCGGATTGGGCAGCTCGGCGGCGGGCGCGTGATCGCCCTCGATGATGTAGTCCACCTCAGTGACGTGCACTCCGTTTTCGCGGCCGTGGGCGTAGGGCAGGCCGCGCGTCACCTCGACGATGACGACCCTGGCGCGCTCCACGATGGCGCGGAGCCAGATGTTGCAGGCGCTGAAATTGAAGTAGCCGTCCGAATCCATCGGGCAGGTCTTGAGGATGACGATGTCCACCGGAGCAAGGAATCGGCGGTAGTAGTCCGGCACCTCGCCGAGATTGAGCGGCATGTAGTTGCAGCGGCCGGCATCGTGTTGTTTGCGGTCGTAGCCGGAGAAGTGCCAACTGAAGTAGTGAAAGTGGCGGCACTCGGGATCGGCGTCCAGGACGGCGCGCGGCCTCATGGTAAGGCAGGAGCGGATCTTGACGTTTTCCAGCTCGGCGGCGCGGGCGCCTAGCGCTTTGTCGAACACGTCGGGCTGGGTGAGCGCGGCGCCGTAGTCCAGCCACATGCCGGAGCGGACCAGGGCCGCTGCCTGTTCGCCGGAGATCGTCCGGGCTGGAGCTGGAGCCATTCTCATTGCGTTGCCGCGTACCTTTCCCGCCAGTTGTCACCGCTGGCGGGTGAAGCACAAAGGCAGTGTCAATTGAGAATGAATCGTAGCACGGTTTAGCTCTGGAGGAACGTCCCGCCCATCACGTTGTCCCAATCGGCCTTGGGCATCTGATCCATCAAGCCGTCCACCAGCATGCCGCCATCGGCGAGACTCGGCGCGCTGCCCTCGGGCGACAACTGGAGTTGCAACCGTTCCAACTCGCGCATCAGCCAGCCTGGCACCTCGCCACCGCGCAGCAGATGCCGCCACTGGCGCATCTCCGGCGGCACGCGCAGCTTGAGATACCAGCCCTCGGCCGGGCTGCCGGTCTCCACCACTTCGCCGGCGATAGGCGCCATCACGCGCATTTCGCAGCCGTTCTTGCGCAGGCGCCAGCCGGTGCCGTTCGCTTCCAGCCACTGGCCCTTTTCCGGCAGCACGACGGCGTCCGGCTTGCCCACCAGGCGGCTGGCCAGATCGTCGAGCCCCACGGTCACCAGGCCGTCTTCGTCTTCGCGCACCCAGCTATGGCCGCGATGATAGAGCCGGTTGGGCGGGTAATCCATGCCGAAGGCGTACTCCGGCGCATCGGTGGGCAGCGCGGCGTATTTGGAGTATTCGGGACACGTGCCGCAGGCGAAGGCGTGGGGGCAGGTGCGATGTTCCACGCGCCCGGCGAGTTCGTGGCGGCAGGTGCGCTCGGCTGGGGGCAGGTCTTCAAACTCGGCATGCCAGCGCAACTGCTCCACGCGCCGCGTCTTGACGTCGCGGTGGGCCCGCCAGATGGCCAGCACCGTGGTGGCGACAATCGTCATGCCCACGGCAAAGAAGATCGCCAGAAAGATGACGTGAGCAAAAGTCCAATGGAAACCATCAACGCCCGGAAACATGAGTACCCTCCTCGATCACTTCGCCCGCGAGTTCCTTCTCTTGGGGGAACAGCGGCAGATAGCGGTAAGACAGCGAATACAGAATCACACCGTAGGCGACCACCAGGCCGAACGTGGCTACTTCCTGCCAGTTGGGCGTGTAGGTCATGAACTCGTCAAAGGCGAGAGTGGGCAGCGCCAGGGTCTGCACGGTGAGGATGAAACGGTTGAGCAACACACCGCAGCAGGCCAGGGCGGCGGCGGTCATCAGCCAGCCGCGGCTCGCCCGCGTTTTGGGCCACAGCAGCAGGCCCGCCGGTACCAGGCCGAACAGCCCGATCTCCGCCGCCATCAGCCAGATTCCGAACTGGCCGTAGGAGTAGTGTTCCCAGGGGGCGAAGCCCACTGCCGGCGATGTGACGTTGAGCCACACCAGTGTATCGATACTCTTGGCCGCCACATAGAACGCCAGCAGCAGGCCGCTGATGAGGCCCAGCCGCTGATAGACGCTATCGGGGATGAGGGCCTTGCCGGTGACCTTCTCGACCAGCCGCGTGGTGAGCGCCAGGAAGCTGGGCCCCACTGCGATGGCGGAAAGGATGAAGAGGAAGAACGTGGACGGCCAGATAGAGAATCCTTCGCGGAAGGCGAACGGCCGGCCGCGCAGCACGCCGTACAGCCCGCCGAGCGAGCCCTGATGGAAGAACGAGAGCAAAGTGCCCACCGCGGCCAGCACCGGCACCAGCATGTGGAGCTGATGTTCAAAGGCGAGGAACGACGGCGCTTGCCGCAACTTCCTGTTCTTCAGCAGCATGGGGATGTATTCCAGCGAGAGCACCACCAGGTAGCAGGAGATGCAGAACGTCACCTCGGTCAGCATGGAGTGGGTGTTGGGATGCCAGAATGTGAACCACGCGCGGGCGGGTTGGCCCACGTCGATGGCCAGCACCAGCATGGCGCCGCTATAGCAGATGAAGCCCAGCACGACGGCGCTGTTGAGCACCGCTTTCAGCTCCTTCATTTTGATGAGGTAGACGAGAAAGCCCGTGAAGAATGCGCCGGCGCCCAGGGCGATGATGGAGAGATCGAGGAAGATCCACAGCCCGAACGCAAAGCGATTGTCCATGTTCGTCTGGTTCAGGCCGTAGTAGAGGCAAAGGTAGGCGGCATAGAGGCCGACGCCCAATAGAAGCACCCACGGCGCCAGCCACATGGCAAAGCGGGCAGTGCCGGTACGCTCGACGCCGCGCGCGATGAAGCGCCGATCGATCAATGTCGAACTAGCCACGACGAACCTCCTGCTGCCCGCGCTCGGCCAGGCCGCGCACCCATTCCTGCTTCGAGCGGTAGTAGACCTTGGGCTCGGTGCCGAGCCGCGCCAGCAGCCGGAAGGAGTCCTCGTGCCGGGAAGCCTTGCGCACGTCGCTGGCCGGATCGTTCAGATCGCCGAACACGATGGCCTGGGTGGCGCACGCCTCGACGCAGGCCGGCCGGTAATCGGCCGGATCGATCTCCGCCTTGCCCGCCGCGGCCGCTTTATCCTCCGCCTCGTGCAGTCGTCCGTGGCAGAAGTTGCACTTTTCCACCACGCCCCTCATGCGCACTGCCACGCCGGGGTTCAGGGTCCGCTCCATGCCGACGGGCCATTCCGGATCCCACCAGTTGAAGTAGCGGGCGTGATAGGCGCAGGCAGTCATGCAGTAGCGGCAGCCGAGGCAGCGTTGCGGCATCTGGTTGACGATGCCGGTGGCCTTGTCGAGCTCGACGGCTTGCTGCGGGCAAACGGTGACGCAAGGAGTTTCGTGCTCGCAGTGCATGCAGGTGACGGGGATGAAGACTTCGCGGCGATCGGCGCCGGCACCGCCGTTGGAGACGCGCTGCACCAGCATGGGGGTAAGCCCGGTGCGGGGCGTTGCCTTGGCATGGCCGGGCGCGACGTTGTTTTCCGCTGCGCAGGCCGTCATGCAAGCGCCGCAGCCCGTGCAGCGGTCCAGATCGATCACCATGCCGTAGCGGCGAGGTTTTTGCGTCTTCATGCCTGTCTCCTTCCGCCGCCGGCCGGCATGAGTTTCGATTCCTGATGAAGCTTGGTGGCGAGAGGCGCCAGGACGGCGGGGGTCCAGGCCGCGGTCCACGCCGCGGTCCTGCCGTCTTGCCCGTTTGGCGCGGCAGACGGCCACGCCGCCAGCTTGCAGGTGAGCGGCACGATGGCCGATTCCACAGGCTGGGCCGCCGGCAGTTCGCCGCCCAGGAAGGCGACGGTTGTCTTCACGCCGGCTGGCGGTTTCAAGAGCGCCTCGGCGCGCGCGCCGGTGGCGGGATTGTCGGTGGCCTCTTCCAGGAAGCCCGGCGCCGGCAGCATCCAGCCTTGCTCGTCTCCGCCGCGCCAGGCGGCAAACCGGAACACTTCCTGGGCGCCGGCCGGTCTCCGATCCCAGGGCACGGTGGAATCCAGCAGCGCCGCGCGCAGTGTGCCGGGCAGTTCATCCATGCTCTTGGCGGGGGCTGGCGCTCCATTCCGCGCGACGATGCCGCCCTCGGCGCCGACTGCGCCCAGCAAGACGTTCAAGGCCGCCACGGCCGGCTCGGGCCGGGCGGAGATCACAACGGACGGCCGCTGCGCGGCCAGAGTTCGTGCCAGACCTTTCACCTCGTCTAGCTCCACTCCTGCCAGCGCGGCGGCCTCGGCCAGGCTCATCGCCGGTCGGGGGCCCGTTGCCAGCTTCTCGTCGAGCAGTGCGTGCGCCAGAGCCATGGCCAGCATGGCCTCGCTACCGGGCTTGATCTGCACCCGGCGCGCAGCGCAAGTGCCGGTGCGGGAGAGTTCCGCTTCGGCCTGGATGATCTGCATCGCCGGCCACAAGCGCTGCACGCGCTGGGGGCCGCCCCAGCCTTCCAGCAGCGGCGCGGAGAGGCTCAGCACCAATTTCGTATTTTCGAGGTCGTAGCCCAGACGCTCCACCGGCACGCCGGCGATGGCAGCTACGGGCCGCAGAGCTTCTTCTTCCGGGGTGCGGATGACGGCGTAGAGAGCGCCCGGGGTCTTTTCCGCAAACTGGCGGTAGACCTGCGAGGCGCCGCGGCCGGGGCGGCCATCGACAATCGCCACCGGACCCTCCGCGCACGCCTTTTGAAATGCCGCCTCAGCCGCTGCCCACGTGGACGGTTGCCCGTTGTGCCGCACGACGGTGAGCCGCTGCGGATGCCAGTTCATCTGGTGGGCGCCATAGCCCAGCGCGCAAAGGGCGCCGTCCTTGCCGGAGAGCCCCACGGCGTATCCGCCGGCCATCTTCACGCGCAACCCGCAGGAAGCCGGGCACAGCGCGCAGGCGCTCTCTTTCCACTCCACCGGGCCTTTGACCGGCTGCGGAATCCACGACCAGTTTTGGGTCCAGATGGAGGCGTCGTCCAACAGCTTCCAGGGGATCGGCGTGAAGAAGACACTGGCTACCGCGCCGCCGCCGAGTGCCAGGACATCGCGTCTGGTGGGTTTCATCATCATCTCCTCAACGGTGGCAGCTCAGGCAGCCGGTATCGAAGCCCTGCTGTTTGTGGCAGCCTTCGCAATCGTCCATCTTCATGCCCTCGTTCGCGACGCGTTTCCACCGCGAGATCGAGCGCCCCCAGATGTCCCGGCTGTAACCGCTGATGCGGTTTTCCTGATAGGGCCGCAGCGTGTCGCTCTCGCCGTGCTTGCCGTGGCAGCGCTCGCAGGCGAGCTTGGCCCGCTTGGTGTGGATGGCGTGGGAGAAGCGGACATTGGCGGGCTGGCGCGCGTAGACCAGCCAGGGTGTTTCTTTCTCGGTCTTCACGTAGGAGCTCACCAGCGTGGCCTCGGCCGCAGATTTGCCCTGCGGCTCCGTGTGACAGGCCGCGCAGGATTCCGTCTTGGGCAGGCCGGCAAAGACGCCATCGGCGCCCAGAGTGTGGCAACCGTCACATTCGGCCGAGCCGGATTTCTCGGCATGCGTCTTGTGGCGGTACTCGAAAGGCTGCGCCTTGGTGACGTAGAGCGCCTTGGGCAAGCCCACCCAACCTGCAACCTGAATCGCCGCCACACCAATGAGAAAGAAACACAATCCGCGAATCATCTGTAGTCCTCTTAGTCCCTCTCCCGAGCGAGCTCTGGCGCAAAGAACTCGTGGTACAACCGCACTGCCTCTTCGCGTGGCAGCAGTCTTGCCACGCCTGGTGCGGGGGTCCCGCCATCGCACGGATTGTCCGGCCCCACCTGGGCGTGGACAAACTCGGCCAGCCGCTGTTGCTCGCCCGCCAGCCATTGATCGGCCTCGGCGCCGCGCAGGAGCCCGGTCCGCGTGCGGTCTGGAACTTCCCAACCCTCGAACAGCCAGCCCGCGCCGTAGGGATCTTCCGAGAGTTTGGAAGGATCCTGCCGCAGATGGCCGTTCACGTCGGAGATGCGCATGGTGTTGGGAAACACCATGGTCCATTCGGCCTCGCCCACTGTCAGCACCACGGTGGGCCTGGCGTTTCCCTTGGGCGTGACGAAGAGCACCCGATCCACCTTGCCGGCCACGTGGGCCAGCATGGAATCGATTCCGATCTGGCAGAGGCCGCCCTGGTCAGCATCGAGCCAGAGATGATTGGTTGCGTGGTAGAGTTGCCCCGGATCTGTCATGTGCGCATGAGGCCGCGACATGGAGAGATAAAGCTCGCAATATCTGAAACCGGGGCCGCCGCAACGGGAGAGCCCGGCCTCACTGTATGGCACCAGCTTGGGAGTTCCGGACGCGCCGCAGTACTGTACGTGCATCGCCTCCAGGTGAGGACAGACAGCCGCCGTCTCGCCGGCTTGCACCAGCGCGCATTGGTGATACCCGTCCGTCTCACACCGTCCGCCGCCATCCGATCCCGGACCGTCCAGGATCAGCTTGCGCAGGGGCGCTGCATGGCAGTAGCGGGCCCGGCCTTCGCGCAAGAAGGGACAACTCATGACACTACTTCCTTTTCCGCGGTTTGAACACCTTACTGGGCGCGGGATCAGCCTTGGCGGCGGGCGGCAACGGTTCGCCACCATCGGCCATCGTGAGCCCCATGCCTTCCACCGGCATCAGGTGAGCTCCGGAACCGGCGCCAACCAGGTTGCGCAGTTCCTCATCCAGTTTGCCCATCACATGCGAACGTTTCCGCATCGCCAGCAGGTCACCAAAGAGACCGTAGGCGAGTACACCGAACGCCAGCAGCGTCGCGATGCCCAGCGCCAGATTCGTGACGTTCAGCCACAAAGTCTGCGAATTGCTCCAATCGACTCCAAACATAAAGAAGACCTCCGATTGGGAGCTGTGCAATCCGGGGGCCAATATGTAGAGTCAATCACTTAGGCTTGCGCGGCCGGTGGATCATGCCGGATTCCCCCACACGCGATTCCGGAAATCCGACACGGTCTATTTAGCGGATCACTTCCAGCGGGCGGAGATCGATGACGCCGTCGGTGGCGGGCAAAGAGAGGTCGCTGCCCACCACGCGCGTCTCCTGTTCATTCAGGTAGTAGTAGTTGCTGCCGGCCTTGGCCTCGTATTGATGGCCCTCGGGATCGCGCAGGCGCACCGTGCCGGAGAGCAGATCACCCACGGCAGCGCTGCGGCGGTCCGCGGCGGCCATGCGATCCTCGAACATGCGCTGGCCGCGCTCGGCCTGTTCGCGCAGGCGGCGCATCACCATCTGCGTGTCGCGCTGGGCGGCGGCGCGATTGCCCATCACCCACTGGGCGTTCCAGCGGAGGGAGCCCTGCATGCGCCCGATGGCGGCCGAGAGCGCCGGCGCCTGGCCGCGCGGCCCGAGGAAGCCGGTGATGGCCGTCGTGTAGGTGCCCGCGATCAAATTGGCATCGACGGAGGCCAGGAACTGCGTGAAGCCGACGATGCGGCCGCCGACGGCCACGCCAGCCCGGGTCCCTTCAAACTGCACCTCGCCCCAGGAGTCGCGCACCTTGAGCCCGTAGGCGGCGGCCGCCTGGGTGGATTCCTGATTGAGATCCGGGCGCGGCCGGCGGTTCACGATCCGCAGCCCCTGCACGCCCCAGTCCTGGGCCAGGAGCCGGGTGGCGTACATCTCCGCCGCCTGCTCGCCCGTCTGGTAGGGGCACCACAGGACACCGTTGCCCTGCCCCATGGCTTGAAACTGCTGTCCGCCGGGCCCGGCGACGGTGCACGTGCCGAGGCGCACGTCGCCCATCACGATGCCGGATTGGCCATCGGGGCTGGTGAGGCGGTGGCCGATGCGCACATCGTTGTTGGAGACGCGCTTCACTCCGCCGGCGACGGCCCAACCGGCCGGTTTCTCGGCGGTGAAGGCGCCCTCGCTGGGTTCGCGCCACGGCTCCATCGGCATGGCGGCGGCGGGCGGCGGAGCGGCGCCGGATTGCGGTGCGGATCCGTAGCGAAAAGTGCGCAAAATCGACACCAAACGCGCTCTTTCTGCTGCAAATCCGGCGCTGGGCGCGGCCATCCCGTAGAACATGCCGGAACGCCTTCCGGTCTCGGCGCAGAGCACCGCCCCGCGGCTCTGGCCATTCTGAAACTCGAATTCGGCGACTGCGATGCCGCGTCCGGCGGGACGTACGTTGACGTTGCGCGCGCCGGGGAAAGAGCCCCATCCGTTTGCGAACGTGGTGCGCAGCGCGGCGGCGCAATCGGATGCGCGGCCCAGCACGGGCGCGACGGTGACGAACATCCACGGATTGGGCGAGCTCACCACCATGCGGCCCTCGCCGAGCGCGTGAACGCGCCAGCCAGCGGGCACATCCACGCGGAATCCGCTGGGGTCCTGGTGGACGGCAGCGGAGGCTAACGATGCCACAAACAGGAGCAGAACTCTCATACCTGTCTAGGCGCAGAAACCAGCGAAAGTCCCTCAGTCCAGTTCCAGCGGTGTTTCTTTCGGCGAGAGTCCGTCGGGATTGTTGGCGACCGCACCGGCCGGCGCCGGCACTCTGCCTTTCAGCAGAGGGTCGTCCGTGGCCTTCATCCACCGCTCCAACCGGCCCCGCATAGCGCCGAGCGTTGCCGATTGCGCTGGCTCCGGCGCCAGGTTGTGCCGTTCGCCGGGATCGAAGGTCAGGTCGTACAGCTCCTCGCGCACCACCGGCCGCTCGCGCCAGCCGTTCTCCAGCAGGTGGGACTTGGTCAGGCCGTCGTCACAGTTGGGCAGGTTCTCTTTGCCTCGATCATCGAAGCGCCGGGAGTACTTCCAGCGCTGCGTGCGCACCGCGCGCTTGGGCTCGTAGGCGGCGTGATAAGAGACTTCGGCAAACAGCTCTTCCCGGATCTCCGCCTGCTCACCGCGCACCACCGGCAACAGCGAACGCCCCTCCAGCCATCCGGGCTTGGGAAGGCCCAGCACTTCGCACAATGTAGGGTAGATATCCAGGTGCGACACCATTGCGTCCGCCACCTTGCCGCCGGTGAACCCGCCCGGCCCGCGCATCATGAGCATGACGCCAATGCCGTGATCGGTGAGATTGCACTTCATGCCGGGAAAGGCAATCCCGTGATCGGTGGTGCAGACCACCAGCGTATTCTCCTCCAGTCCGTTCCGTGCCAGAGCGTCAAACACCGCCCCCATCGAGTCATCCATCACACGCGCCGACGCCTTGAAGTTCGCCATGTCCTGGCGCACCGAGGGGACATCCGGAAAGAGCGAAGGCGGCTGCGTGTAGCGCGGATCTTCCTTGGGTCCGGCAACCGGATACTCCCGGTGCGTTTCGAAGAATCCGCAGGCCAGGAAGAACGGCTGACGGGGCGCGCGGTTCAGGAACTCCACCGCCTTCTGAGCGGCCTGCGGACCGCTCCTGCCAGGGTTGCGGAGGATCTCCGAGTAACCCAGGCCAGGCACCTCGTTGGCCGGCGCCTCGTGCTGCACATTGCACAGCGTCGTTTGGTAGCCGTGGCTTTGCAGGAACGACGCCAGATGGCGTCTCGGATCGGTCAGTCGGAATCCCCGGTGAGCGAGTCCCACCATGCCGCTGCCGTGGGCGGATTGTCCGGTGAGCAGCGCGGCCCGGCTCGGACTGCACGTCGGCGCCCCGCAGAAGGCGCGCCGGAACAGGACTCCGCCCTCAGCGAACTTCTGGAGGTTGGGCGTCGGCACGGCATGTCCATAGGGCTGAATGTAGCGCCCCGTATCGTGGGCGTGAATGTAGAGGACATTCGGCTGGCGCTTGGGCATGGCCGCCTGCACTGCCGCTGAAGACAGGAATTCTCTGCGATTCACCATGGTATTGTTCCGTGATTCCGTCTCTAGTAAACCAGCCGCAGCCCCAACTGAATGCTGCGCGCCGGACCGGCCGTGCCAACGATACCAAAGCCGGGACCGCCAAAGGAGCGGCCAGGCAGGCCGAAGTTGGGATGGTTGAATCCGTTGAACATCTCGCAGCGGAACTGAAGCTTGCGGCCCTCGCCCGGCAGGGAGAATCCTTTCATTGCTGAGAAGTCGAAGTTGACGAGGCCGTCTCCGCGGAGGATATTGACGCCCTGATTGCCAAACTTCGCCGCGACCGGTTGGGAGAACGCAGAGGTATCGAACCAGCGGGCGAGGGTTCGCTCGCCGGCGGCGAGATTCGGGTTCTTTGACACATCGGCGCGGAGCGCTCCGATTGCCGAGAAGACGGTGTTGACCTGCGTATTCACCGTGAACGACGGCCCGGACTGCAAGGTCACCACCCCTCCAACGCCCCAACCGCCGAGAACCCAATCGCCCACCCGGCCGGGATCAAAGGCGCGGCCCTTGCCGACGGGGAGCTCATAGACACCGCTGAGGGTGAGGCGATGGGGAATATCGTTCTCGCTGGGGCCATAGTCCATGCGCCGGTTGTAGAGGTTGGAGTAGGTACCGCCTTCACCGCCCAGCACAGCCCCGCCTTCGTTCGTATTGTTGAGGAACTTGGACCAGGTGTAGCTGGCGAGGAAGTTGAAGCCATTGGAGAACCGCTTCTCGGTGCGCAGCATCATGGCGTGGTAGTTGGAGACACCCAGAGTTGGGAAATTGAGCGTGACGTTGGTGAACTGAGGATAAGGCCTATCCTTCTGGGTTGACGCCGCGGTCAGGATCTCCGGCCGCACCTGATTGATGGACATATTCGAGCTCGCGAGCCTGCGTGAGAGATTCGCGAGGTAACTGCCCTCCACAAGGACGCCACCCTTCATGTTTCGCTGGATCGCGAGATTGTATTGGAGCGAGTAGCCCGTGCGGCGGCCGGGCTCGAAGAAGGTCACGGCGGTGTTGGGATTTACCCCCACCTTGACCGCGCCAAAGCTGTCGTCCAGCACAGGCTTAGTGGGATTCAGGCCGGGCACGCCGTCCTGCAGGCGGAACGGGATGGTGACGCCGTTGTCGGGCGAGTTAATGTTGGCGGAAAGCTCAAAACCAAGCGAGGCGGCGGTCGGCGCGCCGCCATCAAACGGGTGCGCAAAGAACGCGCCAAAACCGCTGCGAATCACGGTGTTGGCGGAACCGAAGGGCTTCCACGCCAAACCGACTCGCGGCCCGAAGTTGTTCATGTCGATCTCATAAGGGTTGGTGCGGAAGCCATTCAATCCCATGAACTTCACCACGCCCGGCGTACCGGAGACCGGGTTCAGCTGGGTCATGTCAAAGCTATTCATGCGGTTGTTCATGTCGACGATGGGCGAATCGGTTTCCCAGCGAACACCCACGTTCAAAGTGAGGTCGGGGTGCACGGCCCAGTCGTCCTGAACGAACCACGAGGAGTACCAACTGCGGCGGTCCAGTTCCTCAGTCTGCCGGGCGCCGAAAGCGGTGGGCGCACCCAACAGCAGGGTGGCGAATCCGTTGCCGCTGGCGGCAGTGCCAGGGAGTCCGGTGGCCAGCGGACTCATGGTGAAACTGCCGGAGGCGGTGGGGAAGTTCAGTTCGTAGTTGAAGGAAGGGCGGATCTCGACGCCGAACTTGAAGGCATTCTTGCCGCGGATCCAGGAGAGGTTGTTGACCCATTGGAACTGCTGGATGGGGTACTGGCGGCGTTCCTGCGCGCCATTACCAAGCGCGCGGTAGCCGGTGACATTGAACTGCGGGAAGGCGTTTTCTGGTACGCCCTTGAGGCCCAGCTTGGAGGGCCAGCTCTCGCCCAGGCCAAAGGAGAGTTCGTGGTTGATGCGGTTGCCGTAGGTGAAGCGGAACTCGTTGATGAGGGAGGGCGAAAAAACGCGGGTGTAGGTGCCGTAGAAGAAGTTCTGATGACGTAGCGCCGGGCCGCGCGTATCGGCGGCGGCATTGGTCATGACGGTGGTGTAATCGCGGTCGTCGCTGTTGTATAGATACCGGACGCTTAAGCGGTCCTTGTCGGTGATGTTGATGTCGCCCTTGGCCAGGTAGGCATCGCGGGTCAATCCAGTGACGTAGTTTGCGCGGTAGTTGTTGGCGCCCGTAATGTTATCCGGCGTACGGTTGGCCAGCGGATAGAACTGCACGAGGTTTGCGCCCACCTTATCGAAGCGCGCCAGCGGGATCACGTTACCGGGGAACTGATCGCGGACAAACTTGCCGGCCACATTGCGGGTCGTGTTGGGGTCATAGACGGGCAGCAGGCTGCCGTTGGCCTGGAATGTCTTGGAGAAATCACCCAGGCGCTGTTCCGTGGAAGGGGTGTTGAACTGGTCGGTCGCACCGTCCCGCCGCCGCGATCCTTCGTAGGCGAAGTAGAAGAAGGCTTTGTCCTTACCGTTGATCAATTTGGGAATCACGACCGGGCCGCCCACTGTGGCGCCGAAGACGTTGTAGCGCAGCGGCGCGCGCTGCTTCTCGTTGTTGACCACGGGGGCGAAGAAGTTGCCAGCATCGAGCTTGTCATTGCGCAGATACTCATAGGCCGCCCCGCGGATCTGATTGGTACCGCTCTTGGTGGTGGCCACGATCACGCCGCCGGCGGACCCGCCGTACTCCGCCGAATAGCTATTGGAGAGGACTTTCACCTCAGCAACTGTTTCCACGGGAGGATCGGTATCCACCTGCCCGATACCGAGGCGCATGTTCTGGATGGTGCCGCCATCCATGTAGAAGTTCTGGCTCTGGGTACGGCCGCCGGCGAGAGAGAAGTTGGGCTTGCCGCCGGAATCGTAGTTGACGAAGACCGCCGCACCGGTGAGGCGGACGATATTCATGGTGCGCCGGTCACCGAGGGGCATATCCTCAATGCTGCGCGACTCGACGAGCTGGCTGGCATCGGAGGTTCTGGTCTCTAGCAGCGACGCCTCGGCCGAAACCGTGACGCTCTCGGAGACCGCGCCCACTTCCAGCACCATATCCATTTCCAGAGACTGTCCAGTGGTGAGGGTGAGGTTATCGCGGACAGCGCGGCGAAAACCCTGCTTCTCGGCAGCGATGCGGTATCCGCCAATGGGGAGAGCCTGCAATGAGAAGAAGCCGGTATCGTTGCTACGGGTCCGATAGATTTGACCGGTGGCGACATTCTGGGCCGTCACCTCCACCTGCGGCACGCTGGCCTTCTGCGGGTCAGTGATCATGCCGCTTACCGTCGCCTGGGGCGACTGGGCGAGAAGCATAGAGGCGAACAGGCACACGCTGCCAAGGAAAATGCGATTCATCATGGAAACTCCCAAACCAAGTTGCCGACTGGATGCCAGTGTGCGCCGCATCGATTCAAACGGGGCAGCATTTCCCTGTGATTTCACCGTGATAAGCATTTCGTGTCATTCACTTACGGCCGGCGGCCAAGGCCACTCCATCTTGATATATGATTGGGCTGTAACGTTGCAGCCATGTCAGCGCCATCCCCAACCAGCGAGCCCGCACCGCATCCGGAGTTGCGCGCCGTGGCCGATAGGCTGCTGGCAAGCACCACTTTCCAGCGGTCTCCGCGTCTGAAGGAGTTCCTGGCGTTCGTCGTGAAATGCGCCCTCGAGAACCGCGCCCACGAGGTCAACGAATACTCCATCGGCGTGCAGGTGTTCGGCAAACCCGCCGACTACAATCCCAATCTCGACAATATCGTACGCGTCACGGCACGGCAGCTCCGCACCCGGCTTTCCGAGTATTACTCCAGCGAAGGAGCGGCCGACCGCTGGCGGCTGGAGATCCCCAAGGGCAGCTACTTGCCTGTGGTACACGCCTGGCCGCCGGCGGAAATCGAAACGACGGGGCAACCGCCGGGGCCACCTGCCTGGGTTTGGCCTGTGGTGACAGGGCTCGCAGTGCTCACTTTGGCAGGCTGGGCCTGTGCGGCGTGGCTGTTCAACAACTGGCAGGCAGCGCACCCGCGAAACGCCTTCGCCCTCGCGGCCATCCTGACGGACAAAGCGCATCCGGCCACGATCGTGCTGGACGATCCCATGCTCTCCATGGCCTGGAATCAATTGGGGGCCCAGCAAAGCCTGGACGAGTTCATCGCGGGCCGCTACCTGAGCGACAAACGATATGACTCCCCGCGGGGCGCTCTCGTGCAGGAGATGCTCCAGGGCAACTACACGGTGCGCGTCTCCACGATGATTCTTTCCGAAGAGTTGAGCCGGATCGCCGCTGCCAATGGAGTGCAGATCCGAGTTCGGCAGTGCCGTAACCTGGAGGTCAAGGATCTGGAGAGCGGAAACTTCATCTTTATCGGCGGCGTCGGGGCCAACCCGTGGGTGCAGGCGATCCAGAAGAATCTGGCGTTTGAACACGTGGTGGACCCGGCCAACAGGCGACGCTACTTCGAACCCCGCGCGCCCCGCGATGGCGAACCACAGCGCTTCGAATCGGCAGGCACCGAGGGTCCCGGCCAAAAGCTCTACACGCGCGTCGCATCCCTCAAGAATCCGTTCGGCAGCGGCAGGGTCAGTCTACTGGGTGGAACGTCGCGCGACGCGACAGAAGCCGCCGGACGGTTCGCGCTATCGCCGCAATCGGTGGAGCAGGTGACCAAGCTCTGCGGTGCGCCACCAGACAGGCTCAGCAGCTTCGAGCTGATCCTTCAGACCTCGGCCATCGGGGGCACACCGGTTGCCGCCAACGTGGTGGCGCACCGCTGCGGCACGAAGTAGGCTGGGCGGAAGATCACTCCTCCGGAACAGTCAACTCGATGGTACCGCTCGCCGTGCAGGACGAGGCTGTGGGAGTTCCGGACGAAGCGTAGATGGCGATATTGAGGTCGGCAATGGGGGATTCATTTTCCGCCGTAACGGAGTAGCTCAGCAGACGGGGGCTACTTACTGTGAGAATCCCGTTGGCGTAGTTGGTTCCGCTGGCGCCCTTGTTCCCATTGGCCATGTACAGATTCAGCCCGCATATCCCGCTGAGCGTCTGCACCTTCGCATCCATCTTCAGCGTGTAGGTCGCCGAGCGGTTCTCCGGAATCGTCAGTTCCATATACAGAAGGGCGTCCGCATTGTACTCATCGGCTTGGGAGGATGTGCCTTCAAACGACCATTTGTTCTTGCCCACCTTTCGGACGGACACGCGCGCGCTGGCCGGTCCGGCACTCTGCTGCTGCACCCAGGGTGAGTCTCCAACCTGAGTGTAATTGGGACCCCAGCCGGAGGGGTGCGCCCCGCCGTACTGAGCCGCGGTGGTGGAGGCGCCGGCGCGGAGGATGCCGTCGCCGGGGCCGACATTGACGTCATCCTTGAAATCCGGAAGCAGGAAGACGCTGGCCGTCTCCTCGGCCGCACGCCCCACTGACCGTCCACTGACGCCGACCGTACTCAGGTATTTACATTCGCGCTGCCGCTTCGATTTGCTGTCCTGCTGCACGATGTCGGCGAAGATGAAGTTCTCCGGGATCGGTACGATGCACATATCGGCTGCCGTCTTCATCTTGCTGCCCAGGTAGAAGAAGTTGTCCTCGCCCTGGACGTAACCGGAGGCGACGCGAACGGCGGGCTTTGCCGTGGTGGAATTCGGCGGGTGCAGCGGGTAGAAGTTGTAGAGGTCGCACTTGCCGATCTGGTACGGCTGCTCTGTCTTGAAATTGAGGCGCTGGGCAGTGGCCTCGATCGCGGTCAGTTCGGGATCGCCCTGAGCGACCTCCATAAACGCCTGCAACCCTGCTTTGGCGAGCGACTGGGCGAACTTGTTGGCGACAAGCTGTTTGGCGACGTAGTCCGCTTCCTTGGCGATCAGCTTGCTGCGGATATTGGTGGCGGTGAAGTGCGGCGTTAGCAGAGCATTCACCTGCACAACGGTCGGCTGATTGTCATACCGCGTGTACATCACCTCTTTCAGCTTGCTGGCGCCCTTTCGCGGCGGCACGGTAATGAGGAAGAACTTCGAGACCTCGATAGGGCGAATCAGGCAGTAAATATTGACATAGTTGGCGTAGCTCTGGAGACGCTTCACCAGCGCGTAGAGCGGCAGCTTGGCGAGTTTCTTGAACACCCAATCGCGAGTGGCTTGCTCGCCCTGTTGCGCCAGGCTCGGCGGCATGTCGCCAAACACCTGCTTGGCGAATTCGTGCGCACGGGCGTTGGCACCGGCCTCCAGCATTTCGCGGAACTTGAGGCCCTTGCAGATGGGAATCCAGATTTCCTTAGCGCCGATGCAGGTGCCGGCATCTCTGGAGCCACTGGCATCGCGGGCGCCGCCGGCTTTGGCTGCCGCCTCGGGCGCGAGGGTGAGAGTCAGGCGAGACTCGGCGTCGCGCACGTTGAGCTCGTAGGCCATCAGGTCGGCCAGATCCTGCTGGGTGATTGTGGCGGAAACGGCTGCGCTCCCGGTGGTGGCGCTGGAGTAGAACAGAGTCCCCGAACCCTTGGCGGCCAATTCGTCGGCGAGTTTGCGCAATGCCGCGCCGGTGGCGGCGGCCCCCGCTTTTTGAGCGTCGGCCATATTCCCGGCGCCCTCCTCCCTGAGCTTCGAATCCACGCCGGCGGCCATGTCTGCCAGGTTGTCGAGCATGGTGCGAAACATGGCGAGGGGCTCGGCGGGCGGAGTGAGCGGCAGAATCCGGAAGGGCAGTGTGCCAAAGGTGCGCCCGTCGTCCCAAACGACCGACGCCGTCACGTCGCCCTGGACATAGCGGGCGGCGCCGTCGAGCCAGATGTAGGGGACCAGGGCGTACAGACGGCCCTCGGAATCGACACGTTCAATCGCCGCCTCGCCGGATTGACCGTTAGCCCCCTGAAACCGGATGGAGGCAACGCGCTCCGTCTCGGCCAGGCTCGCTACCGAAAAACGCACCAGTTGCCCCGGGCTGCCGGAGCCTGCCTCGGTCTGCGCCAGGGCCTGAGCCTCCGTCAGGGACGGCGGCCCTACCGCGAAAAGCAGTTCCCGCGTGGCATCGCCGCAGGCGCTGGAGGCGGTGAGGGTGACGGTGGCGCTCTCAGAGAGATCGAAGGCAGCGCTGCCGGAGGGGTCGCGAGGCTGGCCGTCGAGAGAGATTGTGACGCTATCGGCCTGCTGGGTGCGCCAGCTGAGCGTGACGGCGCCGGCGGAGTCGAGGCTCTGGCTATCGGCTTCGAAGGCCTGGATCACCGGGCCGACGCAGGCGTTTTCGGCCAGGGCGCGCAACGGGGTTGCGTGAGCCACGTCGCCGGAGCCGCGGAGGACTGCCAGGATGGACGGATCGACGAAACCGGCCTGGGCGATAACAGAGATGGCGGCGTTGGCGGGTAGAGCCGGCAGGGCCATTGCCTGCAGCAGATCGACGAGCTTCTGGGTCTCGGTGGTGGCAAACGTGAGAGGCTCGGTCGTCGCTGCGACCTCGGCGCCGGTCTGATCCGCGACTGTCACCTTCATCTCTGTACCGACCGCGCCACGGCGCAAGCTGAGGAAGAGGCCGTCGGCCTGGTCCGGCACACCGGCCAGCAGCCACGGCTCCAGCGCTCCGCCCACCTCGGTGGTCAACTGCGGTGCCAGGAGCTCGCCGGGCCCGGCCGATCCATCCTCATTCAGGCGGACCATCCGCGCCAGGGCCACTACCTTGTAGGAAGCCGTGATGCGCAGCAATCCCTGCTGATCGCCTTCCAGCTTGAGTGCCTGGGCCACGTCATCCACCTGGAGGGTGCCGCCGGCTGGTACGGGGAAATTGAAGAACTTGCCGTTCCAGTTGACGCTGATGAGGAGGTCCCGCTTGAGCGGATTGTAAAGGCGCAGATCGGTGCGGT
The DNA here is from genome assembly GCA_016721425.1 of Bryobacterales bacterium. Lineage (GTDB taxonomy): Bacteria > Acidobacteriota > Terriglobia > Bryobacterales > Bryobacteraceae > Paludibaculum. The sequence continues at coordinate 127,392 of JADKID010000012.1, forward strand.
AAGCGGCGCTGCGCATGGCCGGGTGGACGGAGAGATCGTTCTGGAGCTGCTCGACGACAACGGCATCGGCGCCCATGCGGTCTCCCGTGGCGAGATGAGCGGTTTCGCTGGTGGCGGCGCCGCTGCCGGCCAGGAAGCGAACCTGGGCGCGAACGACGGGCTGATCCGCGATGCCGAGTTCGCTCAGGGCCAGCCAGCGGCTGCGGGCGGGGCCCTCGACGGTGGTCCGGGCGAGTTCCGTGTTAGCCGCGTCGAAGAAGATGACCTCGGCGCGCGCGCCGTCTGTGCCGGAGACGATCCAGACGCCGGATTCGTAGTCGGCGGTCTGCGCGAGCCAGATGAGGTCGCCGATTAGTGAACCGCTGAGCCACTCGTCCATGGGCTTGGCCACGAGTTTCTGGCCGAGAACGGCATCGCGCTCATCGGTGTAGCGGAATGCGCTGACGGCGGCGAGGCCGTCTGTCTCGACGATGACGGCGCCGCGCTGGTCTTCGAGCTCCCATAGCTCGCGGAGGACGTTCTTGTAGGCGAGGGTCTGGCCGGGCTCGAGAGCCACGGTCCGCGGTTCAGACGCGGTGTCAGCGCCGTTGGCCCAGAAGGTGAGGGTGGCGGAGATCGGCTTGGTATCGCGGTTCTGCACGCGCAGTTCGGCGGCCCAGTGATTGCCGGCGTCGGCGCCGTTGACCACACCGGGCACGGCCCAGGTGGCCGCTTGCAGCCCACCGGCAGCGAATAGCGCAAGCAACGAGCATGCCGCAGAGACGCGGATTCCAGTCCTGGCCATGGTCCCTCCTCCTCGGATCTCTGGTTGATGCAACTGGTAGGTTGCACGAACCACCCAATTACACATAATTGTACGGTAAAAGGCGGGGGGAGGGTCGGGGTTATCCCAGGCGAGTGAGCAGCCGTGCGCAAACCGGGCAAAATCCCGCCTGCCGCAGATCGATGCGCTCCGCCGTATGGGCGGACGACATCACGCAGCGCCAATCCGTGCAATGCCGCAAGCCCTGAGTGTGGCCGAGCTCGTGGAGGGCCTCCTTCATCAGGCGCTCGACAAGCAAGTCCTCATTCGGCTCCAGGCCGTAGTATTCCTCGCGCAGGCGGTGAGCGGAGATGACGGCGCACGGCCCGTTGAGCTGCGCCTCGCCGAAAACAAAGGTCAGCACGGGCACGTACAGATCCAGCTCGGTGACGCCGAGGATCACGGAATTGCGCGCGGGGCGGCGCTCCTGGAGGCGGGCGAGGATGGCGGTGGACCATGCCTGGCCGCGGATGTCGTCGAAGAGGGGCTCGATGGACATGGCCTGCGGCTCGACGTGGCAGGCGATGGCCAGCAGGCGGGCGGCTTCGGCTGCCAGGCGATCCAGCAGGGCAACGCTCGGCGCGCCATCCCCGCCGCCGCGCGACAGCGGCAGAAGCTGCAAGCCCACGATCACTTCTCTGCCGTTTCCCTCAGCCCGTAGCGTTTGATCTTGTTGTAAAGCGTGGTTCGGTCAATATCGAGGATGCGCGCGGTGCGCGACAGATTCCAGTTGGTCTCTTCCAGCATGCGCTCGATGTGGGTCTTCTCGATATCCTCCAAACGCTGGCCGCTGAGCGAGGCGGACTTGCTATTGCCGGCCTGGAAGGGGAAGTCCTCGGGCTTGAGCTCGGGCTCGCGATCGATGAGCATGGCGCGCTCGATCGAGTTTTCGAGCTCGCGCACGTTGCCGGGCCAGTGGTGATCCATGAGCACTTCCAGAGCCTTGGCGCTGAGCCGCTGGAGGGGCCGGTTCATGTGAGTGGCGAGCTTGGCGAGGAAGTGATCGGCGAGCAGGGGGATATCCTCGCGGCGCGCGCGCAGCGGCGGAATTTCGATGGTGAAGACGTTGAGCCGGTAGTAGAGATCGGGCCGGAAGAGGCGCTCGTCCACAAGTTTCTCCAGGCTCTTGTTCGTGGCGGCGACGGCGCGGAAATCCACCTTGACGGCCTGCGTATCACCAACACGGACGATCTCTTTTTCCTGCAGGACGCGCAGCAGATCGGTCTGCACGCGCAGGCTGATGTCGGAGATTTCGTCGAGGAAGACGGTGCCGCCGTCAGCCACCTCAAACTTGCCCTTCTTGCGGGCCTGGGCGCCGGTGAAGGCGCCGCGCTCGTGGCCGAAGAGCTCGCTTTCCAGCAGGGACTCGGTGAGCGCGCCGCAGTGGATGGCCACCAGCGGATTGTAGCGGCGCGGGCTGGCCGCGTGGATGGCGCGCGCCACCACCTCCTTGCCGGTGCCGCTCTCCCCGGTGATGAGCACGGTGGCATCGGTGGGCGCCACCATCTCGACCAGCTCCATCACGCGTTTCATGGCGGAGCTTTGGCCGATCAACTGCGTATCGGGGAAGATCTGCTGGAGATTCTCGCGGAGGCGAACCACCTCTTTGGTGGCCGTGCGGTGGGAGATGGCGTTGGTGACCAGATGGACCAGCTCATCGGGATCGAAGGGTTTGGTGATGTAGTCGTAGGCGCCGTTCTTGAGCGCACGGACGGCGGTTTCCACGGAGGCGTAGCCGGTCATGATGACAACCGGCATCTCGGGATCGATCTGGTGGAGTTTGGCCTGGAGCTCGATGCCGTCCACGCCGGGCATTTTGATGTCGACGAGCGCCAGATCAAACCGGTCGTGCGAGAGGATCTCCAGCGCCGGTGGAGCCCCGGCGGCGATGGTGACATCGAACCCTTCACTTTCAAACCACTTCCCAAGTGAATCGCGGACTACGATATCGTCGTCCACGATCAGCAATTTACCGTTCGTCATGTCGCCGTTCCTTCTGTTGCCTGCGCGGCCGGTGCGTGCAAGGGCATATGTATCACAAACTCGGCGCCGTGGCCCGGCTCCGAGTGAACTGTTATCGTGCCGCCGTGCCGGTCCACAATGCCCTTGGCCACGGCCAGGCCGAGCCCGGTGCGGTGCTGGTTGTCTTTGGTGGAAAAGAACGGCTCAAAAATCTGTTGCTGCAGGCCTTCGGGGATGCCGGGGCCATTGTCCTTCACCGTGATGGCGATGCCCTGCGAGCTGGGCAGCGGCGCGGTGCCGATGATGATCTCGCCGCCCTTGCCGAGCGCCTCGCCGGCGTTGACCAGCAGAACGATGATGACCTGCTGGAGCTGGCCGGCATCGCAGAGGATCTCGGGCAGAGCCGGGTCCAGATTGGCGGAGAGCAGAGTCTGGGAGAGCTCAAACTGGTGGGTGACCAGTTGCATGGCGCGTTGAATGACGAGATTGGCCTGCACCTGGGAGCGCTGCGGCGGGCCCTGGCGGGAGAAGGCCAGCAGGTTCTTCATGAGCTCCCCGCAGCGGCGGCTTTCGCGCTCGATGATCTTGAGGTTATCGATCATGCGGTCTCGGGCGGGCTGATCGATCTCCGGCCGCTGGACGTCTTTGAGCGTCAGCCGCGCGTAGGTGAGCATGCCGAAGAGAGGGTTGTTGACCTCGTGCGCCACGGTGGCGGCGAGGCGGCCGAGCGACGCCATCTTCTCCGTATGAATCAGGCCTTTGTGGGCAGCTTCGAGCTCCACCGTCTTCTTCTGGATACGCTCTTCCAGGGTGTGCGCCCACTGCGTGGATTCCTTGTGGGCTGCGTAGAGCTCGCCGGCCATCTCATTGAATGACTCGGCAAGGACACCGAGCTCGTCTCCGGAGTGCACGTCGATGCGGTGGCTCAAGTCGCCCTGAGCCAGCTTGACGGTGCCGGTCATCAGAGAGCGCACCGGCCGGTGAACAAAGAGAAAGACGAAGGCGAGGGAGAGCAGGCAGGCGAGCACGCCGGCGCCGGCGATGAACTCGTAGGCCTGGGTGCGATGCTCGGCGAGTTGGGCGTCGACGGCATCGAGAGCGAGGTGGGCGTCGATGACGCCGAGGATGCGGCGCGAGGCGGGATGGGCGTGGCAGGCGGCGTTGCTGCAATCCGGGTGATTTTCCACCGGCCGGATGACGGCAAGAGTGCGCTTGCCATCGCTATCGGTGAAGATGCGGGCGCGATCGTGACGCTGGAGCTTGGTGAGCGGCTGGGACTGGGCGTGGCAGGCGTAGCAAGCCTCAGCGGACTTATCCACCATGGTGCCCATTTCGGCGGGATCGGTGGAGTGCTGCACCAGCCCCTGTTCATCAATGATGCGCAATCGCCGGATGCCCTGCTCGCGTCCGACGTCGCGGATCATGGTGTAGAGCAGCTCGCGGTCATTGCGCATCATCGCCTGGCGGGCCGAAGAGTGGATGATATCGGAGACTCGCTCGGCCGAAATGGAAACCAGCGACTCGAGGTGTTTCTGCTCGACTCGCTGGTGAAAGTAGGCAAACAGGGTAAAGCAGAAGACAACGGCAGCCACCAGGCATCCGGCGAGTTTGGCGCCGAGCCCGAAAGTGGGCATACCAGTGGGCTGCTTCAGCAACCTGGGCTCAATCTCCTCTGGCGGTCACCAGCATGGGAGCTCCGCTATCCTGCAAGCCCGGCACGCGCATGGCGGCGGGCTTCTCTTCTTCCTCGAAGATCGGCAGATACTTGGCGGCCATCTGGAAGATCCAGAATCCGGCGGCGATGATGGCGAAGGTCACGGCCAGTTCCGTCCACTTGGGGAAGTAGCTGACGCCGGCCGCCCGTTCCAGCGACGTAACGCTGACGTTGAGGCGGTGGGTGACGAAGCCGAGCAGGAAGAGGACGACTCCGACGTAGATGGCAGTGGGATTCTCGCGGGTGCGTTCCCGGAAAAACATCAGCATGGGAACGGCCATGAGCACCGTTTCCAGGCCGAACAGCCAGCGCTCCATGCCGGGCTGGTTCAGCGAGGCCAGGGCGCCGCGGTGATAAAGATCGAGGAAGCGCATGGCGAGGTAGACGGCGATGCTGACCGCCAGCACACGGGTGATGCGCTGGATGAGCGGAAATTCGAGCTGGCGGCCGAAGGCGCGGGCGCTGTGCCAGGATTCGAAGACCGTCATCGCCAGCCCGGTGGAGATGGCCGAGACGTAAAAGAGAACGGGGAGCATCGGGGAATACCAGAGCGGATGCATTTTGTTCGGCATGATGAGGAAGAGACTGCCGAGCGAGCTCTGGTGGAGCGTGGAGAGGATGACGCCCAGGATGACGATGGGCAGCATCACGGTCTTCAATGCCTTGTGCGCCTTGACGAGACCGAAGCGCTCCAGCACGGCAGGCAGGAATTCCAGGGTCAGAACCGTGGTGTATAGCGTGACGCACCAGCCCACCTCAAACATCACCGAGCGGGGATTCCACATGATGAGGGGGTGCCAGACGCGGTAGGGACGGCCGAGATCGAACATCAGCGCGATCACCACGAGCATATAGCCGAGAAAGGCGGTGAGGATGGCGGGACGGACGACGGCATGATAGGACTTGATATTGAAGATATGGACAATGGCGGCAAGGGTGAAGCCGCCTGCGGCCAAGCCGACGCCGCACAGCACGTCGAAGCCGACCCAGATGCCCCACGGGAACTGATCCGTGAGGTTGGTGGAGGCGCCCAGGCCCCAATAGAAACGGACAAAGGTGGACCAGGCGCCGGCCACCATGAGGCCCGCGAAGACCACCTTCCAGAGATACTCCTGAATCAGGTTGCTCACGACCTGCCCTCCTTGCGCGCCACATCTTCCTTCCGATGGGAGATCCAGTGGATGCCGCCCATTAGCACGGAGCCCATCACCACCACGTCCGGGACGTGCTGGAGAGCGTTCCAGGTGTACTGGGTCAGCGCGGTCTTGGAGCCTCCGTGTTGTATCCAATCTGTTCAAACGGTACGGCGGCGATGACCAGAACGGACGTGCCGCCGGCTTCTTCCAAACCGTAGATCTTCTGGAAGTATTCGCCGGGCTTCTCCGCCAGCCGCTTTTTCGCTTCGGCGATCATGGCGTCGCGCTCACCCGTGATGGTGGAGCCAGTGGGGCAGGCCTCCGAGCAGCGGGTGACCCCGCCGTGGGACCATTCGCTGCACAAATCGCACTTGGCCACTTTGGGCAGGCGGGCGTTCCACTCGTAGGTGGGCACCTGGAAGGGACAGGCCACCATGCAATACCGGCAACCCATGCAGCGGGATTCGTCGTAGACCACCGGTCCGGCTGCTGTCTTCTGAAGTGCCGCCACCGGGCAGACGCTGGCGCAAGCCGGATCGATGCAGTTCATGCAGAGCTTACGCGAAAACTTCTCGCCAAACGTGCGGACTGCGGTCAGCTTGTGCGAGGAGAGCTTCTCCTCAGCGGCGATCTTCTCGTCGTAAGGCAGCTTCCATCGCGTCGAGCAAGCTTCTTCGCATTGCCTGCATCCCACGCAGAGGGTGCTGTCGTACAGAATTGCCTTGGCCATTGGGCCTCCCGATGTACCTTTCCTATCTATATCAGACTTTCGGGCCTGATGTATGATTTTTCCACACAAAACCCTTCACTAGCTGAGGAGGAGGGTCTTGGCGGCCTTCTTCCACTCTTCCGGGGTCAGATTGGCTGTGGCTTCTTTCGACGGGCGGCCGCCGTCAGCGGCGGTGGCGCCTGCCAACTGGGGTTGCAGTCCGTAGAAACTCTCAGCGGCGTCCTTCATCCAGGTGGAGAGGAGGTTGCGGGGCAGCAGGTTGCGGGTGGGGCCTTCTTCGTCGGGAGCGAACACTGTCATGAACCAGCCGTTGCCGTAGGGGTCGTTGCGAAGTTGCGAGGGGTTGGCGGCTAGCTCGGCGTTCACTTCGACGACTTCGCCTTCCACGGGGGAGACCAGTTCGATCTTCTCTTCGCCGCGGTAGAGTGAGACCACCTTCTGTCCTTGGCGGACCCAGTGTCCAGCCTTGGGCAGTTCGATGCGATCGACCGGGCCGGCCAGGATGGCGGCAAACTCGTCGGCTCCAACGCGGTGGACGTTCTTCCGTTCGCGCATCAGCCAGGTATGGCCGGGGTGATAGCGGAGGGCATTGGGAACGTGGAAGCCGCTGAGCAGTTCGTCGAAAGCGGAAACGGATTGCGCCTCGGCGGCGCTGACTAGCGGCAGAACATGCGCCCGTTTGCGGTTCAAGAGCATATCTATGGCGATGAAGACCACGAAGGTGACGATGATGAGTAGTACAGTCATGCCTTTGAATATGCAATCGGCGAACCAAACCGAAGCATCCCTATTTTCAATCACTTACGTGGGAGCCGTAGCACCCCTCAACGTGGAGATTTTCCACAGCCTGTTTTGGCACCACGTTAAGACCATTTAGAATCAGCAACTTATCATGCTGTTGAAAAACGCGATACCCCTGGTCGCGAAACTCTACATTTTCGCGGGATTATCGAGGCTGCGCCACAGATACCAGCACGCCACGGACGCATACGGCCTCCAGGGCCGCGCCACCTTCTCCATGCGGGCGGGCTTTGGCAGCTCGCGCATGCGGTAGATGGCCTTCATCGCGTTGCGGATGCCGAGGTCGGCGCAGGGCAGGACATCGGGGCGCCGCAGGGCGAACATCAGGAACATTTGCGCGGTCCATTCGCCGACACCCTTGACTTGGGTCAGGTGGGCGATCACCTCAGAATCAGGAAGCTCCGGGAGACGGGCGAAATCGACTGTGCCGTCCAAGGTCTTTTCGGCCAGGCTGCGGACATAGGCGGCCTTGGCGGTGGAGAGGCCGAAAGACCGCAGCTGTTCGGGCGTGCAGCGCAGGATGCCCCAGGCCTCGACGGGATGGGGCGCCAGCGCCGCTTGCAGCCGGCCGTAGATCGTGGAGGCGGCCCGGGTGCTCAGTTGCTGGAAGACGATGGAACGGGCGAGCGACGCGAAGACGGGCTGAGAGAACTCCTGCACATAGGGGCCGACCCGGTCCATCACGGCGGCGAGCGCCGGATCAGCCGCCTTCAGATGGGTCAGCGCGTTCCTCATGTAACAGGATTCCTCTGGAATGCATCCACAAGTATGTCATGGTGAGAAGTATGAACTGGTTGGCCCTCTGTCTGTTCCCTGCCCTGCTTTGTGCGCAATCGCAGCCGCCCCAGCCGAAGCCCGCCGACGACGACCTGGGTCCGGCCATCAAGGTGGACGTGGACCTGGTGAACCTCGTCTTCAGCGTACGGGACAAGAAGGGGAACTACCTACCCAACATGACGAAGGACGATCTGGAGTTTTTCGAAGACGGCAAAAAGCAGGACCCGAAGTACTTCACGCGGGAGACCGATCTGCCCCTGACCATTGGCCTGCTGGTGGACGTCAGCCGCAGCCAGGAATCGTTGCTCGAGGAGGAGCGCCGCGCCTCCTACACGTTTTTCTCTCAGGTGCTGCGCAAGAAAGATATGGCCTTCATCATCAGCTTTGGCGCGGACGCGGAGGAGTTGCAGGACTTCACCAGTTCGCTCTCCCTGTTGCAGAAAGGGCTGGGCGCGCTGCGGTTGAACGCCGGAATTGGCGGCATGTCGCCGACTGGCACAACGGTTCCGAGCGCGTCCGCCAACCGCGGCACGGTCCTATATGAGGCGGTCTGGCTGGCTGCGAAGGAGAAGCTGCGCAATGAGGTGGGGCGGAAGGTACTGGTGATCATCACGGACGGGGTGGACGTGGGGAGCCGGATCAAGATCGAGAAGGCGATTGAAGAGGCGCAGCGCTCCGATACGTTGATCTATTCGATCCTCTTTGAAGATCCGCGCTTCACGTCGTGGCAGTACGGCGGAGCGTCGGGAGAGGCGCCGATGCGGCGGATGTCGGAGGAGACGGGGGGGCGGGTCTTCCGGGTGGACCGGCGCAACTCGCTGGAGGAGATCTACAAGACGATTCAGCAGGAGATGCGGAGCCAGTATGCGGCGGCCTACACGCCTACCAACGGCACCAAGGACGGAACATTCCGGCGGACGGAAGTGCGGGCCAGAAACAAAGAACTGAAGGTGCAGGTGCGCCGGGGCTACTACGCGACGAAAGAATAATCAGGCGGCGAGCAGGCGCTTGCGCATTTGCAGGTAGCTGCGGACGGCGACGGGCAGCGGCGGCATGGGCTCCAGGCCGAGGGATTCGAGCCTGGAGTTGGAAAGGGCCGAGAACTTGGGACGGCGCGCGGGCGTACGGTATTCCCGTTCGGTGGTGGGCTTGAGCGCGGGCGTAAGGCCGGCCTCCTGGAAGATGAGCTTGGCGTATTCGTACCAGGAGATGGGGGTCCCGCCGCCGCAGTGCACGACGCCGGTGACACCTTTTTCAACCAGATCGGCGGTGCGGGCGGCCAGCAGGGGAGCATAGGTGGGGCTGGCGACGTGATCTTCGGTGACTCGGATCGTCTTGGTATCGCCCGCGAGGCGGAGCATCAATTCGATGAAGTTGCCGCGGGCGGTTTGCAGGGCGCCGGGCCCAAAGACGCCGGAGGTCCGCACGATGAGGGGATTGGCGAGATAGGCTTGGGCGTAGAGTTCGCCGCCCAGTTTGGAGACGGCGTAGGCGCCGAGGGGATGAGTGGCGTCGGCCTCGGTATAGGGCCTGCCGGCCATGCCATCGAATACGTAGTCGGTAGAAAAATGGACGAGTTGGGCGCCGCACTGGCGGCAGGCGAGCGCCAGGTTGCGAACGGCGAGGGCATTCACCTGAAAGGCGGCCGCGGGTTCATTTTCAGCGACATCCACCTGGTTGTAGGCGGCGGCATTGAGGACAATCTGGGGGTCGAAGCTGGCCACGGCCTGTTCGACGGCGGCGACGGAGGTGATGTCCACATGGATCCGTTCCACGCCATGACGACATAACCGCGCTGGAGGAATTCGCGTTTGAGTTCAACGCCTAACTGACCGGCAGCTCCAAAGATGGCGACTTTCTTCTGCATCTGACACGTACTATACCGCGATTCAGACGTCTCGGAGCCATCAATGGAAGACAGATGTAGAGAAAATGTTGCAACTCTGTTACACTGCCAATACGTCAATGATCTAGAGAGAGCAACTGGATGATGAAGAACTTGATTCAGCATGGGTTTCGCCGGAGCCGCAAAGCGGACCGTTTGGCGTGGATCCTGCTGGTGGCCTTCTCCTTGGCACTCCTGATCTCAGTCTTAGCGGGCTTCCACGGGCTCGGACTGGTGTAGTGGGCGCTGGGCGTCGCTGCCAAGCAGGGACGCGACCAGCCTGCTCAAATCGCCGACGTGTTGCAGCGATTCCTCTATCTTCAGCCCAATCTGATATTGATCGTTAACCCTGGCGCACCATGCCACCTCACCAAGCAGGAGGCTGTCAGCCAAGTCCAGGCGGACTAGGGTAGACGGCGCGATGGGCGCAAAAGTCTCGATCTTTAGCCCGAAGGCGGAGCGTTCCACAATCCGGGCGGGGCACGGGGTGGGCGCCTGCGCTTCCGGGGCGAAGGTCAGGCTGGTGAGGATGACAACCTCTTCGACTGGCTGGCGGGGTGATTGGCGGCGATCCATGCACAGCTTATCGGATCGAGTTCGTGGACCTTGAGAAAAAACAAAATGTCCGGAGAGGCACGCAAAGTGAGTCTCTCACTCTGTCCCACGAGGTAATCCCAGATGTGGACCACTGGGTGTGGGATCAGGCTCCTCCGCCTGGCGCCTCCCGGACTGGCATTTGAAACTACTGCCGTACTGATTAGTTATCGTCGAAAGCACCCAGGAACAGCGCCCCCGCAAACGAGGGGGGCAACCGGGTCAAACGCGGGGTTAGCGGAGTGTGGCGAGGATCCAGAGCGCGAGACCGGCGCCGCCCACAAAAAGGATCTCCGCCGCCAGGCGCCAGGGGAAGCGGCGCAGTGCGGTGGACGGGGGCCGTTTGGCCTCGGCTTCCCGGGCCATCATGCGGTGGAGATAGTCGCGTCCGGCCGCGTCGGCGATCAGGACGGTAGCGGTTTGTTCGCTTTCGAGCGCCCGGACACACTCGGCGCGCATGACGGCGGGCATATCGTCCAACGTCTCGAAAGACTCGGTTCCGCCGGCGCGCGTGCAGGTGAGGATGGACGAGAGCTTGTAGACACCGTTTGGGGGAGCGTCAGGCACGGGTGGCCTCCGGGGTCGCCTGGGCGAGCTCTGCGGCGCGTTCCGACACCGTCTGAATGAAGCCCAAGCCGGCTTTCGACAGAGCCTTGTCCCGGCGGTAGATGAGGCCGAGACGGCGGATGATGGGCTCGGGAGAGAGCGAGATGGCCGCGTAATGGCGCGCGTCAACGCCTTCCTGGAAGTGGGAGGCCGCCATGAAGGAAAGCCCCAGTCCGGCGAGCACGAAACGCTTGATCATCTCGGTGGAATCCAGCTCCATGGAGATCTGGAGCTCGTCCTCCACCGGTTCCAGCCACTGATTCAATTTGGCGCGGGTGGCGCCGCCCTTCGGCAGGAGAAGAGGATAGGCCGCGACGTCGGTGCAACTCACGGAAGCCTGTGCGGCCAGAGGGTGTCCCACCGGCGCCAGCAACTTGATCTCGTCGCTGTAGATGGGCAGAACCTGGAGTTTCTTCTCGGCCACGGGCAACTGGGTAAAGCCGAAATCGGCGAGATTATCCAGCACCGCTTCCACGACGTGGCCGCCGTAGCTGCGATCCACCAGCAACTGCACGTTGGGGAAGCGCTTCTTGTATTCGGAAAAGACGGTGGGCAGGACGTAGATGCAGGTGGCCTCGTTGGCGGCAATGACAAGCTCGCCGCGCGGCACTCGCTCCAACTCGTTGATGGAATTCTGGGCGCGGCGGCGGAGGTCGAGAATCTGATCGGCGTAGTCGCAGAAGATGCGCCCGGCGGCGGTGAGTTGGATGCGCGTGCCCAGGCGCTCAAACAGCGAGGTGTTCAGCTCCTGTTCCAGTTGGCGGATCTGGGCGCTGATGGCGGGCTGTGTGCGAAAACAGGTCTGCGCAGCCTTAGAGAAGCTCTTCAGCCGAACAATCTCCAGAAAAGTATGGAGCTGATCCAGGTCCATTGTATTGCCAGACGGGTATCAACATATTACCATCAGCAACATGACTGTGAAGACGATCGCACTGACTCTGCTGGCCGCGGGCGCCATGGCCCAGGCGCAGACGCCCGCCTCGGCCGCCAAGATCGAGTATGGGCGCTATCTCGCCGAGGAGGTGGGTAAGTGCCAGATCTGCCACTCACCCCGGACCGAGACGGGCCAGTTGGACAAGGAGCGCTGGATGAAGGGCGCTGTATTGGATTTTGCGCCGATGAAGCCCGTGGAGGGCTGGCACAAGACCGCGCCGGACATCACCAGCGGCGGGCGTCTGTGGGAGCGCTGGGGTGAGGCGGCGATGGTGAAGTTCATGACCACGGGCCTGACGCCCAAGGGCACGCCCTCGGACGCGCCGATGCCTGCCTACAAGCTGAAGCAGGAAGACGCCGAGGCCATGGTGGCCTATCTGAAGACGCTCAAGTAGGCGGCCGCGCGCCATGGGCATCTGGCGGTTGGGTGTGGCACTGGCCCTGACGGCGGCGCTGTGCCCGGCCTTGACCCGGCACGAGGTGTTGATCCTGGGCAACGCGCGGAGCCCGGTTTCGCGCTCCATCGTGGAGTACTACGCGCGGCAGCGGGAGATCCCTCCGGCACAGATTCTGTATCTGCAAACGGCGCCGGCGGAGGAGATCGATCGGCAGGTCTACCAGCGCGAGATAGCCGCGCCGGTGGCGGCGTGGTTGAAGTCTCGGGGCTGGGTAGACCGGATCCTGGCCATCGTCACCACCACCGGCGTCCCGCTAAAGATCCGGGGTTCGGACGGCTCCAAGGCGACGGCGGCATCGGTGGATAGTGAACTGGCGTGCCTCTATTCCACCTTACGGGGCACGCCGCCAGCCCTCGCTGGGCCGCTGATGAACCCCTACTTCCGCCAGGACGAGCCCTTCAGCCACCCGAAGTTTCCGCTGTACCTGGTGACGCGGCTGACCGGCTACTCCTTTGAAGATGTCCGCGGCATGATCGACCGTTCCTTGCGGGCGCGGAACACGGGCCGCGTGGCGATAGACCGCAAGGGCGAGGCGCTGGATGACGAGGGCGAGTTGTGGCTGTACCGCACTGCGGCGAAGCTGCCGGGCCGGGTGATCGTGGAGGAATCCGCGGCGGTGCAGCGAAATCTGAAGGGTCTGATCGGCTCCACCGGCTGGGGCTCGAACGACAAGAGCCGCAAAGACCGCAACGTGGGCTTTCAATACCTGCCGGGCGCGATTGTCTCCGAGTTTGTCTCCACCAACGCGCGGACCTTCACCGAGCCGCCACCGAGTTGGAACCTGGGCGAATGGGGGAAGACCGGAACGTATTTCGCAGCATCCCCGCAATCCATGTCTGGCGATGCCATCCGGCAGGGCGCCACCGGCGTTTCCGGCCACGTCTACGAGCCGTATCTGACGCTCTGCCCTCGCCCGGAGTATCTGTTTCCCGCCTATCTGGGCGGCCGCACTCTGGCCGAGAGCTTCTACGCCGCCCTGCCGGCGCTGAGCTGGATGAACGTGATCGTGGGCGACCCGCTGACGCGACTGCTGCCGCCATAGCCTACACGCGCTACTTCTTGCCGGGCTTGATGGCGCTGCTCTTTGGATCGCGCACCTTCATCTCGGAATCGAGCGTGAAGAGCGCATCGGTGAGCCCCTTGTTGATCTCGATGGAGTCGGCGTACATTTCGAAGACGCGGAACCCGTTGCGCTCGCGGCGGATGACAAACGGCCACATCACGCCGCCTCCGATATCGCGGTACTTGTCGAAGATGGTGATCTCTTCGATGCGCTCGCGCGTCTTGGGATCGCGGTGCTCCCACTTCTGCTTGACCGGCAGTTTGGTGGACTGGTGGAACCACACGCTGGTGGCCTCGTTGGTGGAATCGATAATCTCCACGCGCTCGCAGGGCTGGTTCTCGTGCGTATCGGTGCCGAGCGATTCAAACGTCATGCCCACTTCGCCGATGCGCATGCGCAGGGTGTAGAGCACGTTATGGGCGAGGCTGGTGTTGTACTTGTCCACCGTCTCCTTCGGCAGCGGCATGGCGCCGCGATAGGTGATCTCGTAGCCGCCCTGCTCGTTGAAAACGATATAAACGTCTTCCTTCTTGCCGAAAGCCTGGCGCTCCCGGATCCCGATGAAGCCGGCCTTGGGCGGCTCCGGCCGGGTCAGGTATCTCGAGTAGATCTTGGCGCGGGAAAGACCGCTCAGCTTCTCGTTGTAGAACGAATAGGCGCGGCCCTCCTCCACGCGATCCTGCATCGCCAGATACTTGTCACCACCCATGGCCTGGAGCGCCGCGTCCACAATGCGGCGCGCCCGTTCAGGCGTTTTCGGTTCCTGTGCGCAAACGCCCGCCGGCAGTAGGGAAAGAAAGAATCGCCGCCTCATCCCTTCGATTGTAGCGGTTCGGCCAATTGGCCCACAGCCGGCGCACCAGCGAATGGCTGTACTGCGGCATCATCAGGACGCGGCTGCGGTGGTCCTCGCGCACCTCGTCGATAAACTCGGCGAAGGTGGCGGCGCGGGTCAGATTGAGGAATGCGTTGGGCTCGCAGCCATGGCGGTCGCCGCCGGAGATCGCAGGTAGCGCCTCGGCGGCGGCCCACCGCATCACGCGGTGATTCTCTTTCCAGGGCCGCAGCCCGTTCACTTCCAGGGCGTGCAGCCAGGGCCGGTAAGCGCGGAGAAACTCCTTGGCAACTGAATCGAAGCGCGCCGCGCCCAGGCCGCCTTCATCCCACAGCGGGTGGTTCCAGACAATCAGCGTGGATGGGTCCTCGTGCAGCCAATCGAGAATGTCGTCCAGATCATACTCACGCGGGATGGTGGTGAAGCGGGCGAGCGCGGCCATGCGCTCCCCGGCGCGGGCGGGCGGCATGTTGTGGATGCCCAGGTGGATCTCCGCCCCGCGCCACGGCACGCTCCATTCCACGCTGATGGGCGCGCGGCGGCCCGCAGAAGTAGCGCGCAGCTCCAGGGCGGCAGTGATGTTGTCGTGGTCCGTCAGCGAGACCAGCGGCTCCAGACCGAGGTCTTGGATCTGCGCGGTTTCCAGCGCGACGGCCTGCGCCGGGTTCAGCGGCGGGGTCCACGGGACACCGGCAAAGGACTCGCGGGAATGGATGGTGTGGCTGTGCAGGGAAACGCCGGCGCGAAGATGGCGCCGGCGTGCCAGAGAGAGGCGGGTGAACAGACGTGTGGAGCGCGGCATGGGTCTCGCACACAGAATGACGAAAATGTTTTACAGTTCGATGCGCGCCGCGTGAATTGACGGTCTCAGACGGCCGCGGCGCCGCAGCATTTCTTGTATTTCTTGCCGCTGCCGCAAGGGCAGGGGTCGTTGCGGCCGATCTTCTGGCTCACCGCCTGGGCGGGCGGCTCGTCATCGGAGTGATCGTGCTCGTGCTCGTCGTCGGGGAAGTAAACCGGATCGTAGCCGGCGCGCTCCAGGCGGCGATCCAGCGCCATGGCCAGGAAGTCCTCTTCCGTCTCACTGAGGCCGCCGGCCTTTTCCACCACCATGTCGTAGAGCTTGGTGACGCTCTTGGGCGTGGTGTTGTGCTGGACGGAGAGGGCGTAGGCGAAGATGACGTCGTCGCGCACGTCCGCATCGGACATCAGCGGAACCAGTTCAAAGGCGAGTTCCGGAATGGGCATGGCGCCGACACCCTGGATCGCCTGGCGCCGGATGTGGATGTCCTCGTGGCGCAAGTTGGGCCCGAAGTACTTGCTGAAGCGCGTATCGAGCGAGCGCCACATGGCCTCGAGCGCGGCGGCGCGCGTCCGCACGTCTTCGTAGCCGGCCAGCAGGGCTGCGTTCACCTGCGGGTCCGCAGATGCGCTGCACAGGCCGATCAGCGCGCCGGACCACTCCTCGGGCTCGTCCTGCAAAGTGGTGATCACGCGGATCAGGTGCTCCCGGATGGGCTCTTCCTCGATGCGTTCGCCGAGGGCGCGCCACGCGGCCCCGCGGACGGAGGGTTCCGGATCGGTCTCGGCCAGCACGAAGAGTTGATCGCGCACGTCGTCCGAGTAAGCGTCATCGGTGAAGCTGGCGGCGGCGCGGGCGCGGTAGACCGGATCTTCACACTCAAAGAAGCCGGCAACCTCTTCGGGCAGGATCTGATCGAAGAGCGGCATGGACTGCGCGGGGTAGAGATCGAGGATGTCGAACTCCACCGGCTCGTGCGGGCCGCGTTCGCGATCGAGTTCGGCCAGACACTCCTCCAGCACCTTGCGCTCCTCGGAGGCGGGCCGGGTATTTTCGAGGCAGGCGGCCACGGAATCTTTCAACGCCGGGTCGCCGTAAAGGCCGGCGCAGAGTGCGCCTTCGTAGGCGTCGCGGGCAACGGTATCGGCGATGAGGCCGCGGATGCGCTCGTCGCGCACGCCGAGAGTGGCGAGCAGGAAGACGAGATCGGGGCGATCGTCTTCAACGGAGGCGTCGTGCAGCTCCAGCAGGGGCTCGACAGCCGGCTCGCCGAGATCGGCGAAGGCCTCCATCAGCGGATCGGGAATGGAGTCCTCCCGCCTCTTGAGGAGCTCGACGAAGAAGGGGATGGCCAGTGGCGTGCGGAAATAGCGGTAGAGATCGAAAAACTGCTCGGTGAGATCGAGCATGGCGTCTTCCCTCTCGCCGGCTGTCATCATCTCCATCGCGGCCAGCGTTTCCTCCGGGCGGCTGATCAGAGACTGGATCAGCCGCTGGTCAAAACCGATGAGGCCGCGTTCTGCCTCCGACAGCAGAGCGGCGCACGGAGTGGAATCGAATTGAGCGGGAAGTGTCGGCATATGCATGAAAAAAGGGGACACACCTGGGTGCGCCCCCCTTTAGTTCCTTGGCCCAGTAGTTACTGAGCGGCTTCGTCTTTGTTGACCACGAGCGTGATTTCGGCCACGACATCGCGGAAGAGCTTGATGGCGACCTTGTGCTCGCCCAGCGTTTTGACCGGAGCATCCAGCACGATCTTTTTGCGATCGATGTTGAAGCCCTGCTTTTCCAGCATGTCGGCGATGTCCTTGGAGGTGACGGAACCGAACAGCTGATCGGCTTCGCCGGCCTTCTGGACACTGGTGAGAGTGACACCGTTGAGGAGCTTGGCGAGCTCTTCGGCGGAGGTCTTCTCGACGGCCTCGCGGCGCAGAGCGGCCTGGCGCTCCTGCTCCACGATCTTCACGTTGGCGGCGGTGGCGATGACGGCCTTTTTGTTGGGGATCAGGAAGTTGCGCGCATAGCCGTTGGCAACCTTGACCATCTGGCCGCGGGTGCCGAGCTTTTCGACGTCTTCACGAAGGATAATCTGCATGGCGCTTATCTCTCCCTATCGGAGCCACTGGCAAACGGCAGCAGGGCGATGTTGCGGGCCACCTTGATGGCCTCTGTGATGCGGCGCTGGTTGAGCGCGTTCAAGCCGGAGATGCGGCGGGGGACGATCTTGCCGCGCTCGGTGATGAACTGGCTCAGCAGGCGAGTGTCTTTGTAATCGATGTAGTCGATCTTCTCGATGCAGATGCGATCGACCTTTTTGCGACGGAAATACTGGCGCTTGCCGGTGGCGACGGCCTTGTCGCCGCCGGTAGGCCTTTGGGAAGCGGCGATGGGGCGACCACCCTTTTGTTCAGCCATGGTGTCTATTCCTCCTCTTTCCTATTCCTGGGTCTCGGCAGCGGCGGGTGCGGCTTCCGGAGCCGCGGCAGCTTCCACAACAACTTCAGCGGGCGCAGCCGTCACAGGCTCAGCCAAAACCGGCGCGGCAGCCACGGGCGCTCCGGGCGCCGGGGCGCCAGGCGTGGGACCGCCGGGGGCCGGGGCCGACGGGAACACCGGCGATGCCGGCACGGGCGAACGCTCGCTGGGCGCCGGACGGCGCTTGGCGCGCTTCTCGCGCTGCTTGGTGCGCTTTTCCAGCTTCTTCAGCTTCTCGTCGATGCGCACCGTGATCCACTTGATCACCATATCGGTGACGCGCATGCGGCGCTCCACTTCTTTCACGGCCGCGGCTTCCGCGGTGAACTGCACCAGGACATAGAAGCCCTCGGTGCGCTTGTCCACACGGTAGGCGAGCTTGCGCACGCCCCATTTGTCTGCCTTTTCAACCGTCCCGCCACTCTTGACGATCAATTCCTTGATCTGCTCGATGTAGGCGTCGATCTCCTCTTCAGGAGCATCAGGCCGGATGATGAAGAGCTCTTCGTAGATCCTCATATTTCCTCTCTATCGGACCCTGGGGCGCGGCGGTTAACGGCCGCCATGGACTTTTCGACGCCCTGGGTGATCATGGATTCCACTGCGGCGCTTGCGGCGTCCAACAGCTCGTCCAGTTCCTTTTTCTGCCCGCTCTTGAAAGGAGCGAGCACAAATTTCGCTGCATCCTGGACCGGATGTCCCGGATCGATACCCAGCCTGAGCCGGGCAAACTCTTGCGTGCCCACGCAGCGGATGATGTCTTTCACACCGTTGTGTCCGCCGGCGGAACCCTTCGGCCGAACCCGCATCGACAACCAGGGAAGATCCAGATCGTCGTAAATCACCATCAGGCGGTCCGGCTTCAACGAATACTTCTCAAGCAGCCCTTGCACCGACTGCCCGCTCAAATTCATAAAGGTCTGAGGCTTGGCCAGCATCGCCGGCTTGCCCTCCACCACGCCCATGCCTACTTCCGCCCGGCATTCCAGGCGGCCCATCCGGATCGAGTGGCGCGCTGCCAGACGATCGAGGGCCAGGAACCCGAGATTGTGCGGCGTGTATTCGTAGCCAGGGCCAGGATTGCCCAGCCCCACCACCAAAATCTCGGGTTCCGGCATGAACGCAACCAACTACAAGAAGCAAAGCAGTCCAGGGACTACTTCTTCTTCTTGGTGTCGGCCTCTTCTTCCTTCTTACCCTTCTTCACCACTTCGGGCTCGGCCGCCTTGGCGTCACCCTCGGCAGCTACCTCAGTGCCGCCGCGTGCGGCGACCACATGGCAGATGATGCGCTCGGGCAACCCCACCAGCTGCATCGAACCAAAGATCGGTATCTCGCCGGCGCGCAACGACTGGCCCAGCATCATCTGGCTCACGTCGATGTCGAACTTCTCCGGGATCTCGTCCGGCAGGCACCATACTTCGATGTCGCGCGACAGGATCTCGAACAGGCCGCCCTGCGTCTTGACGCCCTTGGGATCGCCAATCGGGTGCACCGGAATGCGCACCTTGCGCGCCTTGGTCAGATCGATCCGCAGCAGGTCGATGTGCAGCAGGTTGTTCTTGATGGGATCGTGCTGCCAATCCACCACCATCACCGGGGTCACTTCCCCACCGGCGATGTCGACGTTGAAGATCGAGTTGACGCCCGAGGACGAAAACAGGATCTTGTTCACTTCCTTCGGGCTGACAGTCACGGAAACCGGGTCCTTACCCGCGCCGTACACCACTGCCGGGATCAGCTTCTGGACCCGCTGCCGCCGGGCTTCGTTCTTGCCACGCGTGGTGCGCGTTTCGGCGGCGATGGTGATGTCCTTCCTCATGGTACGCTCCTATTGCTAAACAAACAAAGAACTTACGGACGTTTCCTCATGAATGCTCTGGATTGCCCGCGCCAGTAGGCGGGCCACCGAGAGAACCCGGATCTTGCCGCACGCGGCGGCTTCCGGACGCAGAGGAATTGAGTCCGAAAATACAACTTCCTTCAAACGGGAATTCGTGATGCGCTCCACCGCCGGCCCCGAAAGCACGGCATGGGTGGCGCAGGCGGTGACGCTCTTGGCCCCGGCGTTCAACAACGCCTCGGTGGCTTTCACGAGCGTCCCGGCGGTGTCGATCAGATCGTCCACCACCAGACAATCGAAGCCCTCCACTTCACCGATGATGTTCATCACTTCGGTGACGTTGGGGGCGTCGCGGCGCTTGTCGATGATGGCCAGCGGAGCCTCCAGACGCTTGGCGAAGGCGCGCGCGCGCTCCACACCGCCGGCGTCCGGCGAAACCACCAGCATGTTGCTGAGATCGACGTTATTGCGGAAATGCTCGATCATCACCGGCGCGGAGAAGAGGTGATCCACGGGCACGTCGAAGAAGCCCTGAATCTGCGCCGCATGGAGGTCCAACGTCAGCACACGGTCCGCCCCGGCGCGCTCCAGCATGGAGGCCACAACCTTGGCCGAGATCGGCACGCGCGAACGGTCTTTCCGGTCCTGCCGCGCATAGCCGTAGTAGGGAATCACGGCCGTGATGCGGTCCCCCGAGGCGCGCTTCAGCGCGTCGATCATGAGGATCAGTTCCAACAGGTGGCGATCCGCCGGTGTGCACGTGGACTGGATGACAAAAACGTCGTTTCCACGCACGTTTTCTTCAATTTGAACCCAGATTTCGCCGTCAGAGAAGCTCTTGACTGTCGCGCCGCCGAGCTCCACGCCCAATTCGCGCGCGATGGCGCAAGCCAACACAGGATTGGAGTTACCCGCCAGGATTTTCAAGCGTTCTGGTCTCATCTCTCTCAGTGGCCTTTGGCGTGCCGGCTTTGGGGCGGCCACGTGTTCTCGAATGCGTGCTCTTGCAAACTGCGCCATACACGCGCCCGAAACTGAGCGCGCGTCAACATTGCTGTCGAGAAAACTTTGAGAGGCTCCGTGCGAAGCTTCGGAAGGGCTCCCTGAAGATTGACCCGGTCCGGAAACACCCCGAAGAGTGCTGCCCCACTGCCGGAGAGCCGTGCAGGCTGGGCCCCGAGTCGCTCGAGCTTTCTCCGCCAGACCCCCAACTCCGGATGAAGTTGAAAGACTGGCGTCTCGAAGTCGTTCTCCGCGTCAGACGCACGAAACGCCTGCCAGACAAACGACTGGAAAACATTCAGTTTAAAGCACTCCGGGGGGCTTGTCAAATCAGGCCGCCCCAGCGCGCGGTAGGCCGCCGCCGTGGAGACGTGGATCGGTGGCGCCAGCACCACCACCGGCAGCGGTTTCGGCTCCGGCAGCGGGAACAACTCCTCGCCGCGCCCAATGCCCAGCGCCGCGCCGCCCACCAAAAAGAACGGCACATCGCTGCCCAGCGCCGCGCCCATCCCCATCAGCGTGGGCAGATCCGTATTGTGCCCGGTCAGCGCCGGCAACGCCAGCAGCACCGCCGCCGCGTCCGAGGATCCGCCGCCCAGCCCGCCGCCCATCGGGATCTGCTTTTCCAGCTTCATGCGCAGCACGCCGCGCACGTTGCGCTGCTCAAAGAACGCCCGGGCAGCCCGCGTGACGAGGTTATCTTCAATGCCTAGAGCATCTTCCAGCTCGATGGCCGTCTTCCGGCCGGGCGTGAATTCAAACCGTAGCCGGTCCGCCAGCCCGATCGTCTGGAACACGGTGCGCAGTTCGTGAAAGCCGTCGGCGCGTTTGCCCAGAACCTTCAAACTGAGGTTCACCTTGGCGTGGGCGCGCAACGTGGCGCAGCGCGGTGGCACGTTAGTAATGCAGGACCGAGAAGAGGTCCCGCCCGGCCAGTTTCTCGCGGCCCTTCAGAAAGTCCAGTTCCACCAGGAAGCCCAGCCCCAGCACCTGCCCGCCGGCGTTCTCCACCAACTGCGCCACCGCCGCCGCCGTTCCGCCCGTGGCCAGCACGTCGTCAATGATCAACACCTTCTGGCCCGGCGCTATGGCGTCCTGATGCATCTGCAACTGATCCGTGCCGTACTCCAGCGCATACTCCACGCTCACGGTCGCTGCCGGCAGCTTGCCCGGCTTGCGCACCGGCACAAAGCCCGCGCCCAGGGCGTAGGCCATGGCCGGCGCAAAGAAGAATCCGCGCGCCTCCACGCCCACCACGACGTCGATCTTGGTGCCCTGGTAGTGCGCGGTCATGGCGTCGATGGTGTCGCGCCAGCCCTGCGGATCCTTGAGCAGCGTCGTGATGTCGTAAAAATTGATGCCGGGCTTGGGAAAGTCCGGAACTTCGCGAATGAGTGACTTCAGGTCTGGCATAGTCTGTTTCAGTGGGATGATTAGCGGATCGAAAACCCATCCGATTGTAGCAAAGCGGCCTCCTGCTGCTCGACCCCGCGCACCTCGCCGAAGCGCGGGCCCTGGTGCAGATAGCCCGAGAATGCATCGAGCTGCGCCGCAGTCCCGCACGCCAGCGCCTCCACCGTGCCGTCGTCGCGATTGCGCACCCACCCGGTGACGCCCAACTCCAGCGCCCGGTCGCGGGCAAAGTAGCGATACCCCACGCCCTGCACACGACCGCGCACGACATACCGCCGGGCCATCCTCTCGGTCTTGGACATGATACAAGTATCCTGTAGATGCTCCACCCGCTCCAAGCCGTCCCCGCGGCGCGCCACGCGCTTCTGCTGCGCATCGCCATCTTCGCCGCCCTGGCCGCCAGCGCCGCCATGCTGTGGATCGGCTGGCCGCTGCGCAATAGCACCGCTCCGCTGGGTATCGCCAGCCTGGAACTAGCTCCCGATGGCGCGGCCAGCGCGGCCATTATCGAGACCTGGAAACAGCAGCACGCCGGCATCGATCTCACCAGCAACGATATGTCGACTCTGGTGCAGAGCGTGCCGCGCGGCCTCGAAGACCTGGCCGCCAGGGTCACACTCCTCGGCTATGGCTACGCGCTGGTCTACTGCCTCGCGCTCAGCATGATCTGTGTCTGGATGGGCTCGCCCGGCTGGGGCGCCGCCATGGGTTGGCTGATCTGGCTGGGCGGCGTGCTGGACGCGCTGGAAAATGCCTTCCTGCTCCAAACCCTCTATGGCGACATAGGCGGCAGCCTGCCGGAAACCACCCACCGCATCGCCTGGGCCAAATTCGCCGTCATCGGGCTCTGCCTGGGCTACGCCATCTTCGCCCTGTGGCAGCATAGGCCGCGCCGGGCGTCTACCACTTCGGAGTCACCGGCTGTGCGCTAGAATCCGAGATAGCCTATGCCCTTCCCCATCCACCGTCCCCGCCGGCTCCGCTCGTCCGAGCCGATGCGCCGCCTGGTGCGCGAAACCAGCCTGGAACCCACGGACTTCATCCTGCCCCTCTTCGCCGTGGAAGGCGAAGGCGTGCGCAAGGAGATCAGCTCCATGCCCGGCAACCATCAGCTCTCCATCGACGAGTTACTGAAGGAGTGCGCCGAGTGCCGCGAGCTCGGCATCGGCGGCGTCATCCTGTTCGGCATTCCGGCCCACAAGGATGAGGAAGCCACCGGCGGCTATGACCCGGAAGGCATCGTGCAGCGCGCCGTGCGGGCCATCAAACAGGAGGTCCCGGGCCTGCTGGTGATGACCGATGTCTGCAACTGCGAATACACCAGCCACGGCCACTGCGGCAAGATCATCGATGGCGACGTCGACAACGACATCACGCTGAACTGGCTGGCGGCGGCGGCGGTCTCGCACGCCCAGGCCGGCGCCGATATCGTCGCCCCCTCCGATATGATGGACGGCCGCGTGGGCGCCATCCGGACGGCATTGGACAGCGCCGGATTCCCCAAGGTGCCCATCCTCAGCTATGCCGCCAAGTACGCCAGCGGCTTCTACGGGCCGTTCCGGGAGGCCGCCGAGTCCGCGCCCGCCTTTGGCGATCGGCGCAGCTATCAGATGGACCCGCCCAACTGGCGCGAAGCCCTGCGCGAAATGGAACTCGATCTGGAAGAGGGCGCCGACATGCTCATGGTGAAGCCGGCCCTCCCCTACCTCGACATCATCCGGCAGGCCCGGGACCGTTTCGACGTGCCCATCGCCGCCTATCAGGTGTCCGGTGAGTTCAGCATGATCATGGCGGCCGCCCGCAACGGCTGGATCGATCAGGACCGCATCATGCTGGAGACGCTGCTCTGCTGCCGGCGCGCCGGCGCGGACTTCATCCTCACCTACTTCGCCCGCGATGCCGCCCGCCTGATCGGGTAACGACCCGCAACCACCCCCAAACGCAGCAAAGCCCTGACCCGAAGGTCAGGGCTTTGTCGATTGAGCGCTGTGAAGAACTAGGCCTTCTTGCGGCGGGAGATCAGGCCGAGAGCCGCGAGGCCCAAGCCGATCATGCCGTAGGTGGCCGGTTCCGGAATGTAGCTCTGAGCATAGGCATCCGTGAAGGACTGAAGTCCACCGCTCGTCGAGGTGATGACTTCCACAACGTGGATGTACTGGCTCGGATAAGCGAGGATCGCCGGGCTCACGTTCGGGCCGTTGGGCGAGATCACGCTGGCCACGCCGAGGATATCACCAATGTTGCCCTTATTGGGGTCCAGGTTGGTGATGGTCTTCGTGAGGGTACCGGCCTTGACAACACCGGCCAAGTCCAGGCTGACGCCGACGGCCGTGATGTACTTATACAGAGAAATACCGTTGTCGAAGGTGGTGTCGACCTGCACATCATACGAAATACCCCAGGGGCTCGTGTTGGCGGCAAGCGCGTCACCCGTGGCGCCGCGTGCAAAGTTGACAATGTGGTCGCCGGTGTCGGTATCGAGATCGAGTGTCACCTGCCAGTTATCCGGAATTTGGGTTGTGCCGTCAACGTTGGCAAAGTTGGTGAAAATCTTGTCTTCCACCTGGCAGCCAATGAAATTGACGTTGCGCAAGTCACTGACGAACGAGACGCGGGAGCACGGGTTCGCCAAAATAACGCCCGCCTGTGCTGCCACGGTCGATGCGACGAGTGCGGCCGCTATCAAAAATAGTTTCTTCATTCAATCTCCTCCTCAAACGGTTCGGTCTGTTTTCCAGCACACGCGTGTATCTGTGCTCCCTGTTAGCTTACGGCCCCCCAGCTAGGTTGTCAATACTTCATTTCTTACGGCGAAGCAATCCCCCAGCCCACGTTTTGGTTCCAGGACACTGCCATAGGCTGGGGCTACCGGATCGCGTGCCAAAGTACCAGTATTTTTCTAGGTTTCAAAAGTCAGAGGCCGCCCGGCATGCTTCCACCGCCAAAACAATGGCGCTCGTACCGATCGAAAGATAGTCTACGTCCGGCCGGCTTCGCCCCGCCCCGCACCACCGGGAGCCACCGCCGAAACGAGCGCCAACCGGCGCGCTCTGGTCCCGCCTATGATAGAGTGGTGGGTCTTTATTACCGATAGGAGCGATATGCAAAAAACCAGCAATCCTGCGGAACTGGCCGGCATCTGCCGGCAGATCCGGCGGCACATCATTACTATGACTGGGGCGGCGAAGTCGGGGCATCCCGGCGGTAGCCTCTCGGCAGTCGAAATCCTCGTTACACTCTATTGGGACGTCCTGCGCCACGATCCGGCGCAGCCGCGCTGGCCCGAGCGGGACCGTTTTGTCCTCTCGAAGGGCCACGCCGCGCCGGTACTATACGGCGTACTGGCCGAGTGCGGCTACACACCGGTGGAGTCGCTCAACACCTTGCGCAAGCTGGGCTCCATCTATCAGGGCCACCCCGACGTGCGCTTCATCCCCGCCCTGGAGGCCTCGACGGGTTCACTGGGCGAGGGGCTCAGCGTGGTGCTCGGCATGGGCCTGGCAGCCAAGCTCGACAACTCCCCCACCCGCTCCTACGTGGTACTGGGCGATGGCGAGATCCAGGAAGGCCAGATCTGGGAAGCGGCCATGTTCGGCGCGTTCCACAAAGCCGATAACGTCTGCGCCATTGTCGATTACAACCGCATTCAGCTCGATGGCTTCACCAAAGACATTCTGGACCTGGAGCCCCTGGCCGCCAAGTGGCAGAGCTTCGGCTGGCACGTGATTGAATTGGATGGCCACGACATCGCCGCCCTGCAGGCCGCCTTCGCCGAGGCCGCCGCCACCAAGGGCAAGCCCACCGTCCTCATCGCCCATACCGTCAAGGGCAAGGGCGTCAGCTTCATGGAGAACAACCCCAAGTATCACGGTGTCGCGCCGAACGCGGAAGAGATCGAACTCGCACTGAAGGAGCTTGCCTGAGATGCCGGCCAATACCAAATTTGAACTGAAACTCGGAGCCCCCACGCGCGAGGCGTTTGGCCGCACTCTGGCGGAACTGGGCAAGGAAAACCCGAACATTGTCGTGGGCGATGCGGATTTGACGAAGTCCACCATGACCACTTACTTCGCCAAGGCCTTCCCGGAGCGCCTCTTCGAGTGCGGCATCGCGGAGGCCAACATGGTGGCCATCGGCGCCGGCCTCGCCATGTCGGGCAAGATTCCGTTTGTATCGAGCTTCTCCGCCTTCATCATGACCAAGGGCTTCGAGCAGATGCGCTGCCTGGTGGCCTACCCGAACGTGAATCTGAAGGTAGTGGGCACACACAGCGGCATCTCCATCGGCGAAGACGGCCCGTCGCAGATGAGCATGGAAGATCTGGCCCTGGCGTGCGCCCTGCCCAACTTCACGGTGCTCAGCCCGGCCGACGAGGTTGCCACCAAGTGGGCTGTGCGTTGGGCCGCCAATCACGTGGGCCCGGTGTTCATCCGCTGCGGGCGCGTCAAGGCGCCGGTGATTTACGATGCGGACGCAACTTTTGAGATCGGCAAAGGCGTGGAACTGCTGGGTGGCACGGACGTCACCCTGGTGGCCACCGGCCTGCTGACCGCCGAGTGCATCAAGGCCAGCGACATCCTGGCGGGCGAGGGCATCTCGGCGCGAGTGATCGACATCCACACCATCAAGCCGCTGGACGAGGAACTGCTGGCCAAGGCAGCCCGCGAGACCGGCGCGTTGGTGGTTGCCGAGGAGCACCTGGTGGATAGCGGACTGGGCGCGCGAGTGGCTCAGGCGCTGGCCAGGCACGCACCGGCGCCGGTGGAGTTTGTCGGCCTCACGCGCTATGCCGAATCCGGCAGCCCCGACGAACTGCTGGATCATTACGGGATGCGCGCGCCGGAGGTGGCTGCGGCCGCCAGAAAAGTGCTCGCCCGCAAGAAGTAGGCAGCGGGTGCACGCCATAACGCCCGCCGCCTCAGCCGTGGCGGGCGTTATGGCGTGTCTGAGGTAAATCCGATGAGCGAGATCGAAATCGCGCAAGGACTGGAATCTCTGCGGCACGCCGAAAGCGCCAAGGTGAGCCGTGTGCTGCACGATGACATCGGCCCGTGCCTGTGCTCCGCCGGACTCGTGTTAGGCCTGCTCCGCAGCGAGTCCGGGCGGCTGTCTCCGGATGGACGCGAGTGGCTCGAAATGCTGCAAACCGCCCTGGAGACCGCCCTGGAAACGGTCCGGCTTCTGAACTATCAAACCAACCCGGCGCTGGCCGGGCGTTGCGGCCTTCGTGCCGCCCTGGAATATCTCACCGGCGGCGGCGCCCTGTCCTTCGACAGCTCCAACGGGACACCCGCCTGGACGCCGGAACAGGAGCAGGCAGCCTGCCGCATTGTGCGGGACGTCATTCTGGCGCTTCCGGAAGGAAGTGCAAGACTCGAAACATCAAACAGTGATATTGTTTTATACGGCAGCGGCAAGCTGGGCCTGGACCGTCAACAGCGGGCGGCTTTGCGGCTGATCGGAAAACTCCATCAGCTCGGAGTTGCGTTCGAAACGCCCGCCGAGGCGAAGCTATTCTCATTGGGTCTGCTAAAGGCCAATTGATGCACGATATTCTGCTGGTTGACGATCACAAGATCATGCGCGACGGCATTCGGGCCATCCTGAAGGTGTCCGGCGAGTTCAACGTAGTGGCGGAGGCGGACAGCGGCCTCGACGCGGTCACGATGACGCGGAGCTTCAAGCCGCAGCTCGTCCTCATGGACATCCATCTGCCTGGCCTCAACGGTATTGAGGCCACCGTGGAGATACTGCGCTACAACCCGGAGACGCGCGTCGTCATTCTCTCCATGTACGAGGACGAAAACTCCGTGGTGCAGGCTATCCGCAGCGGGGCCCGCGCCTTTGTGCTGAAAAAAGCCAGCGACCTGGACCTGCTGGACGCCCTGCGCACGGTGGCGCGCGGCGGCTCCTACCTCAGCCCGCAGGTCTCCGACAAGTTCCTCAATCGCGTGCAGCGTGGCGATTTGAACGAGCGGAAATCCACGTCGGCGCTCGATAGCCTGACGCCCCGCGAAAAGCAGGTCATGCGCATGGTGGCCGAGGGCAAGACCAGCAAGGAGATCGCCATCCTGCTGGACCTCGGGCTCCAGACCGTGCGCGGCTACCGCAAGACATTGATGAAAAAGCTCGAGGTGTCCAATGTCGCCGGCGTCACGCAGATTGCGTTGGCGCACGGACTGGCGCGTACCACTTCCAGCGGCTCAGGCCGCTGATACCGGGCCTGCGGAGATCGAAACATGAAGACGCCCTGGGGCGAGTTGCGAATCGCCGATGCGCATGTCCATCTTTTCAGTTGGAACTTCTTCCGGCTGCTGACCAACGGCCGCGATCCGGCGGCGGTCTGCGCGGAACTGGGCTGGGTGGAGCCGCCCGAGCGGCCGGACCTGCTCGCCGCCATGTGGGTGGCCGAACTGCACCAGCACGGCGTGGAGCGCTGCGCCATGTTCGCCAGCCTGCCCGGCGATGAACCCTCCGTGGCCGCTGCCGTCGGCGCGTATCCGGAGCGATTCTGGGGCGGCTTCTTCCTCAACCCCACCAGCGCCGGTGCGGTGGAGCGGCTGCGTAGCGGCCTCGCTGCGGGGCTGAAGACGGTCTGCCTGCTGCCGGCCATGCATGCCTACCCGCTCTCCGACCCCCGCGTGGAAGAGCTCCTGGTGGAGGCCGAACGCCTGGCCGCGACGGTATTCGTGCACCTCGGCGTGCTCTCGGTGGGCGTGCGCAAAAAGCTGGGCCTGCCCTCGCCCTTTGACATGAGCTTTTCCAACCCGCTGGATCTGCACGGACCGGCGCTGCGCCATCCGGCGCTCCACTTCATCGTGCCCCACTTCGGCGCCGGCTTCTTCCGCGAGGCCCTCATGCTGGCCGATCTCTGCCCCAACGTCTACCTGGACACGTCCAGCAGCAACGCCTGGATGAAGTACCACGCACCGGAGCTGACGCTGAATCAGGTGTTTGGCCGCGCCCTGGACGTCATTGGGCCGACGCGGCTGCTGTTTGGCACCGATTCGTCCTACTTTCCGCGCGGCTGGCACCAGCCCGTGTTCGAGCAGCAGGTCCAGGCGCTCGCCGGCTGCGGCGTCAACGCCGAAGCCGCGGAGCTGATCCTGGGCGGCAACCTCCGCCGCCTGATGGGAACCCCTTAGAAAAAACGAGAGCATTCGCGCGCGGCCGGCACTAGGGTTGCAGGATTGGATCGATGCGACTCTCGCTGCCATCATTTTTCCGCCCCCAACGGGCTGGCGCCAACCCGTCCCCCCCTCTCGGTTATCCGCTCTTCCCTGCCCCGCGCATGGCCGTGCTCGGCTGCGAGGTGCAGGAGGCCCCCGGAGTCTACTGCCTGCCTGAATGGTCGGCCGCGGACGTGGCGCAGATCCGGCCTCTCGCCCTGGCTGCTTCGTTTTCTGACTACGCGCGCTTGGCAGCATTGATCCGCACCGGAGCACTGGCCCTGCCGGAGCTCCAATACCCCTTGCTGGTGTTCAGCCTGCCCGGCGAGGGTCCGCTCACCCACGAGCAGCACGACGAAATGTGGGCGTGGTTCGGCCTGCCCTGTTTCGAGCAGATCCGCGACGCAGACGGCCGTCTGCTGGCCCAGGAATGTGAGGCCCGCGACGGCTTCCACCTCACCGCCCAGGCCCGCCCCGGCGATCTGGGCGGACGTCTGGTGCATACCCTCTGCGAGTGCGGCCAGGTGTCGCCCAGGGTCCGCATCGCCCCGGCCCAGGCCCTCCTGGCGCGCGCCTGAAACTAGCGCCCGCTTTGCCCCGCTTGCTAGACTCAAGGGCGAACGTGCGGGCGTGGCGAAATTGGCAGACGCGCCAGACTTAGGATCTGGTTCCTTTACCGGAGTGGAGGTTCAAGTCCTCTCGCCCGCACCAACTCCCCTCACACCGCCCGCTCTTCCCTCCTCACAAACGGCTGGAAAATCGACTCGATGAATCTGTTCCCCTTGCGCGCAATCTCCGGACGATCATTGAGCAGGATTTGAGCGAGCTTGGTGTAGCTCTTGCCCAGTGGCGTGCGCGGGTCCACATGCGCGCCCTTCTCGGCGGACGCTGTTGCCAGCGCGTAGCTATTCGGAATGGTCAGCTCGACGGGCAAGCCCACCACATCGGCGATGCGGTCCTGCGTCATCGGGTCACTGGAAACGTACCGGTTCAGCACCACGCGGATCTCTTTGCTCAGACCCAGCCGTTGCAGCCGGTCCGCCTTGCGCATCGCGATGTGGACAGAAGCCAGCTCCTGCGTGCAGACGAGGTAAACGCGCTTCGCTTCCGTCAGAACCTCGATGGCCGCGGGATCCATCGGCCCGGGCAGGTCCACACAAACAAGATCGTAAGCACGGCGAACGAATCCGAGGACGTCCCGCGTCTGCTGGATATCCACGCCCATCTCACCGTCGGCATCGGCTGGGAGGATATCCAACTCGCCCCGCTGCGAGATCAGCTGCCCCCAAATGTCGGCATCCATCTTGTGGCTGTTGATGAGCGCTTCCTGCAGAAAGTGATCCGGACGCAGGCAGTTCAGAAACGCCTGTACCGGGGCATCGCGGTCGTAGTCGATCAGTACCACCCGCTTTTTGGACGTTTGCGACGCCCGCAGCGCCGTGTGCGCCACGATCGTGGAGGCCCCGCTGCCCGGCTTGCTCGGCAGGAACGCAAACAGGTCCCCGCCGCTGACCGGTTGGCGGGGCTTGCTGTGCAGCCGGTCCACCGACGTGGCGAGAATCTCACGATACGCTTCGGCTGACGCGCCCAACGGCAGGTAGTCGTGCACGCCCGCCCGCAGGAGTGTCGAGAGAGTCTTCACTTCTTCCGGGCAAATCGCCACGATTTCCATGTTCTTGTCGTGGGCCCGGACCACCTCGATGAGCTCCAGCGCGCGCGCCAGGTCCTCACAATCAATCAGGAGAAGGTCCACGGCGTTGAGGCGCAGCATCCGCAGCACGGCCTCCATCGCGGGATACTGCGGCACGCAATCGATCTCGCCGATGGAATCGAAAGTCGCGAGCGCAGCGTGGCAGTGCTGGGTGGCCTCTGGATTCGGCGATAGGATCGCACAGTTGAATTTCGCGTTGAACATGGATCTCTCCTGGGCCAAATGGCTGGCACTCATTCAGGATAGGCAGGGCGTTCGCGCGGACCAAGAGAACGAAGGTCCCGAAAACGCGTGCTCCACGTACCGTTGCAGTCGATAGGATGGAGGTACTAAGGTGGTAGCTCTGTCCGGCGCCGAATTGCCGGGGAGCCCATTATTTCTCTATTCTTTTCGGTAGAGCAAATCGTTGAAGTTCCTCAGCCTGCTGGCCTCACTCGTCCTTCTCAGCGCCGCCGCGGCCGCCGCGCCACCAGGCGACGCCGCCATGCAACCGTTCCCGATGGAGTGGCGGAACGGCTCGGGCGCCCTGGTGGACGCCTCCTCCCTCCTCGACGCGCCCGCCGGCAAACACGGCTTCCTCTCCGTCAGCGACGGCCACCTCATCACGCGCGACGGCCGCCGCTTCCGCATCTGGGGCGTCAATCTCACCGGCGCCGCCACCGTCCCCTCCCACGAAGACGCGCCCGCCGTGGCCGCCCACTTTGCCCGCTTCGGCATCAACTGCGTCCGCTTCCATTTCCTCGATCGCCCGGCGCCCACCGGCCTGATCGACGCCACCAGGAACGACACGCGCGCGCTGGATCCCAAACAGCTCGATCGCCTGGACTTCTTCATCGCCGAGCTCAAGAAACGCGGCATCTACAGCAACCTGAATCTCAACGTGGCCCGCACCTACAAGGCCGGCGACGGAGTCCGCGACTATGAACTGATCGGCTACGCCAAGGCGCTCACCTACTTCAACCCGCGTTTGCTGGAGTTACAGCGCGAATACGCCACGCAACTGCTGACCCACCGCAATCCGTACACGGGCGCGGAGTACCGCAGTGAGCCGGCGATTGCGACAGTGGAGCTGGTCAACGAGAACTCCATCGTCGAGGCCTGGTACAGCGACCGGCTGCTCGGCCAGCACACCAGGAAGAATCCGGGCACGTGGAGCGACATCCCCGCCAGCTATGAAAAGGAGCTCACCGCGCTGTTCCACGCCTGGCTGGCCAAGCGCGGCCTGCCGCCCGTCGCCCGGCTCACCCGGCGCGAGTTTGAGACGGCCCCCGCCGCGCGGTTTCGCACCGAGGCGGCGTTCTACATGGAGCTGGAGGAGCGCTACTTTCAATCCATGCGCACGCTGCTGCGCGACGAGCTGAAGGTGAAGGCCCTTCTCGCCGGCACCGCCGATCACAACCACAGCAACAGCGGCTATCCGCTGCTGCGCTCCGCCGCCAGCCTGGACATCATCGACGGCCACACCTATTGGCAACACCCCCGTTACTTCACCGACAAGGAGACAGGCAAACAGACCGGCTGGGAGATCACCAACACGCCCATGGTGGACGACCCGTTGCACTCCACCGTCGTCGAGCTCTCGCGCAGCGCCCTCGCCGGCAAGCCCTATACCGTCTCGGAGGTGAACCACCCGTTTCCTGCGGAATGGGCGGCCGAGGGCGTGCCGGTCCTCGCCGCCTACGCCGCCTTTCACGATTGGGACGGCATCTACTGGTACACGTTCGAGCACGCCGATCCCTCCGAGTGGAGGCCGCGGATGCCCAGCTTCTTCGAGGTCGGGCCGGACCCGGTGAAGATGTCGCAGATCGCCGCCGGTGCGTATCTCTTCCTGCGCGGGGACGTGCGCCCGGCGGCGTATACATCGCGGCGCTCGTATTCGCTGGAATCGGTAGTGGAGAGTCTCCGCCTGCCGCGCGACGCGCGCCCCTACTTCACGCCCGGCTTCCCGTTGGCCCTGCCGCTGGTGCACGCCACGCGGATCACGGGGCTGGACGGGAACATCACCACAGGTGACTTTCCACCCGCGCAAACGCCACCGCTCGTCTCCGACACCAAGGAGATCACCTGGCGCAAGGGCTGCGTGACGGTGCAGACAGATCGCTGGCAGTCCCTCACCGGTGGTTGCACCGGCGAGTTGGAGAACCTGATCGCGCGCGTGGAGAACCCGTTCTCCAGCATCGCTCTGGTCTCGCTCGATGGCGCACCGCTCCGCAGCGCCGCGTCCATTCTGCTCACCACCGGCGCCCGCGTCGCCAACACCGGCATGCAGTGGAATCAGGCACGGACATCGCTGACCGAATGGGGTGCCGCGCCCACCCTCATCGAGCCCGTGCGCGGCGCCATCACGCTGCGGAACCTCGCGGCGGCACAATCCGTGGAGGTGCAACCCCTGGATGGCGCGGGCCGCGCGCTCGGTCCGCCGGCATCGGCCACGCGAACCCCGGCCGGTCCTGGGAAGTCCCCATCGGCGCCGTTGCCACGCCCTGGTACCTGATCCGCGTGCGCCGGTAGCGTCCGCCCCATCCGCTACAATCACATCCATGCTCTTTCCGCTGATGTTGGCCCTCCTCCAGGCTCCGGAGCCGCCCCGTGAACTGGCGCGCTCCGTCCTGAAGGAGCTCATCGAGATCAACACGACGGATTCCGTCGGCGACAACACGGCCGCGGCCCAGGCCATGGCCCGGCGCTTTCTCGCCGCCGGTTTCCCCGCCGCCGATGTCGAAGTGGTGGTGCCCGCGCCCAAGAAGGGCAACGTCGTGGTGCGCCTGCGCGGCACTGGCGCCGCCCGGCCCGTTCTCTTCATCGCACACCTCGATGTCGTCGAGGCGCTGCGCACGGATTGGACTACGGATCCCTTCCAGCTCGTCGAGAAAGACGGCTACCTCTACGGCCGCGGCACGCAGGACATCAAGGGCGAGGCCGCCCTGCTGGTGGCCAATTTCATCCGGCTCAAACAGGAAGGCTTCCGGCCCGCGCGCGACCTCATCCTGGCGCTCACCGCCGACGAAGAGGGCGGCCGCGGCCCCAATGGAGTGGACTGGCTGCTTCGCAACCGGCGCGCCCTCGTCGATTCCGCTTTCTGCCTGAATGTGGATTCCGGCGGCGGCCAGGCCAAGGACGGACGGCCCGTACTCTACGCCGTACAGGCCGCCGAGAAGGGGTATGTCTCCTTCCTCCTCAAGGCCAAGAATCCGGGCGGGCACAGCTCGCTGCCGGTGCGCGAAAACGCCATCTATGCCCTCGCAGAGGCGCTGCTGCGCGTCCGCGAGCTTCAGTTCCCGGAAAACCTCAACGAGGTGACGCGCAACTACTTCGCCAAGTCGCCGGAGAAATCGTCCAACCCGGCCTACGAAAACGCGCTGCGCCGCACCACGTGCGTGGCCACCATGGCCACGGCCGGCCACGCCGATAACGCGCTGCCGCAGACGGCGGAGGCGACGGTCAATTGCCGCGTGCTGCCCGGCGAGACTCAGGCCGCGGTGCAGCAGCGCTTGCAGCAGGCCGCCGGCGCCGCCATCGAAATCAGCGTGAAGATCCCGCTGGCGCCCAATCCCGCGTCGCCGCTGACCCCGGATCTGGTGGCGCGCGTTGAGCGCGTGATCCACGCCGCCTATCCCGCCCTGCCCGTGGTGCCGGTGATGGAGACCGGCGGCACGGACGCCAAGCCGCTACGCGCCTCGGGCATCCCCACCTACGGCACGGCGTTCATGTTCTACGACTTAGAGGATATCCGCGCCCACGGCCAGGACGAGCGCATCCGCGTGCGGGACTTCTACGCCGGCCTGGAGCTCGGCTACCAGCTCATCCGCGAGATCGCGCGGTAGTAGCTACCGCCCCAGCGTGCGCGCCAGCTCTGCCTGCGCCAGCCGGAGGCCGAGCTGCGCCTCCAACTGCTGCGTCTCCGCCTCGGCCAGCGCCGCCTCCGCCACCTTGCGGGCCAGCAGCGTGGTGACGCCCAGCTCCACCTGATCCGCGCCAATGCGCTGCGCCTCGCGCCGCACAGCCACGGCCCGCTCGGCCACGCGCACCAGATCCTGGATCCGTTCCACCTTGCGGCGCGCCTTCTCCACATCGATCGAGATCCGGTTGCGCAGCCGCCTCAGGTTCTCCTCGGCCTGCTCCATCTGGAGCGCGCGCTCGCTCACCTGCGCGGCGCGCTTGCCCCAATCGAAGATGTTCCACGTCATCTTCGCGCCGAAAGAGCCGTTGCTGGTGGGGAAGAAGGGCACGCCGCTCTGGAATGCATACGCGCCAAAGACGCCAATCTCCGGCAGAAAATCCGCCCGCGCCGCGCTCACGCCGTGGCGCGCCTTCACCACCGTCTCCTGCGCCGCCTGCACCTCCGGATTGCGTTGCAGCGCCTCGGCCGTCAGCGCGGGCAGTGCGTTCAGCTCCACCAGGGGTGAATCGGGCGGGACCAGTTCCAGCGCAGTCTCCAGCGGCAGGCCCAGCAGATCGTTCAACTCCGTCCGCAGATCGGCCACCTGCATCTCCGCCGTCAGCACGGCATTCTGCGCCTCCAGCATCCGCGCCTCGCCCTCCAGCGCCTTGATCTCCAGCGCCGCGCCGGTCTCCACGGCATCGCGCGATTCCCGCCGAGCCTCTTCCGCCGCCGCCAGTTTGCGCTGCGCGGCGGCGATGCGGCGCTCCAGAATCAGCACGCCGAAGAATGCCTCCTGCGTCTTCAAGCCAATCTCGTTCTCCGCCCGCCGCCGGTCCTGATCCGCGATGCGGATATCGGCCTCCGCCACGCGCGTACCCGCGCCGATCTTCACCAGTTGCGTCAACGGTTGCGCGATGGTGGTCATCACCAGGCCCAGCGTGCGGTCCCCCTGGATCAGCTTCAGATCCTCACCCGGCAGCGGCCCCAGCGGCGGGATGTTGCCGAGGTAGCCGCGCGGGATCATCACGTTTTGCAGCGATCCGTTGTAAGCCACATAGGAGTCGTTGGTGATCCCCGGCAAACGGTTGGCCCGCACGGCGTCGCGCCGTTTCTCGTTCTCCCTCACCTTGAGCTGCGCCAGCTTGACGATGGAGTTCTGCTTGCGCGCCAGCGCCACGGCCTCGTCCAGAGTCATGCGCCGCGTCTCGGCCGCCTCGGCGGAGCCCGCCAGCAGCAGACACAGCAGCGCCAGCACAGCCGTCACCGGCTGCCGCCGCGCACCGCGGCTCTCGGTCACCACATACAGCACCGGCACGACAATCAGCGTGAAGAACATCGAGACAATCAGCCCCACCGCCAGCACGCTCGCCAGCGGCGACCACAGGCTGGAGCCGGAAACGATCATCGGCGTCACGCCCACCGCCGCCGCCGCAGTTGTCAGGAAGATGGGCCGCAGCCGCCGCTCGCCCGCCTCCAGCGCCGCCGCCTCCAGCTCGACGCCCGCTTGGCGCCGCGCATTGATGTATTCGACCAGGATGATGGCGTTGCGCACCACCACGCCGGAGAGGCTGATCAGCCCCATGAACGCGGTGAAGCTGAACGGATTGCCGGTGACCAGCAGCCCCAGCACGGCCCCCGGCACGGCCAGCGGAATCGACATCATGATCACCATCGTTTGCGAGGGCGAGCGGAACTGGAACAGCAGGATCAGAAAGATCGCCACCATGCTGATGGCCATCACGATCTTCATTTCGCCAAAGGTCTCCATCTGGCCCTCCAACTCACCGCCATACTCAATGCGATAGCCCGCCGGCAGAGTCAGCGCCTCGATCTTCGGACGCGCCGCGGCCAGTACCTTCGAGGGCAGGTCGTGCTCGCCGGAGATCGCCAGCACCGTCAGCGTGCGCACTCCGTTGCGGTGCAGAATGCGGCTGGCGCGCCACTCCGGCTGCACCGTCGCCACACTGCGCAGCGGGACCCGCGCACCGGTCAGCGAGCTCACCACGTAGGAATCCGAGACGTTCTCGAAGCTCCGCCGGTAGTTTTCGTCCAGCCGCAGCACCACGGGCACGTCGCGGTCACCCTCCCAGAACGTCGTCACCGGCATTCCGCTGAAGCCGCCGGCGAGCTGCATCGCGATGCTCGCATTGCTCATCCCCAGACGGTTCGCCACTTCTTCATCGACGTGCACGCCCAGGTCCCACGAGTCCTCGTGGAAGTCGTGATAGGCATACTCGGCGCCGCGTGTCGTGCGCAATATCTCCTGTACCTGCGCGCCCAACTCCTTCAGCCGCACCAGATCCTCCGGCCCGTCGTGCGAGGAGATGATGCGCGCCTCAATCGGCGCATGCATCGGCGTGCCCTGCTCGAGCTCGCGCACAATCACCGTGGCCTCCGGCGCGATGGAGCGCAGGTCGCTCCGCAGCTTGTAGACCAGCGCCGCGGTGGGCTTCTCTTCTTTCGTGTTGACCAGCAACTGCGCGTAGTTCTTCGTCGGGAACTCCGGATCCACGTTGTAGTAGAAGCGCGGCGCCGATTCGCCCACAAACGTCGAGAGATCCTTCACCAGCGGCTGCGCCCGCAGAAACTTCTCCACACGCCGCGCCGCCGCGTCCGTGGCATCCAGCCGCGCGCCTTCCGGCAGCCACAGATGCACCACAAACTGGGGCCGCTCGGCCGTCGGGAAGAACCGCTCCGGCACCGCCTTCACCAGTAAAACCACGCCAACTACAAACGCCAGCGCGCCGCCGATCAGAGTGGGCACCTTGTGCCGCATGGCCACGACAATGGCGGAGTTATAACCGGATTGCATGGAGTCCAGCACGCTGAACTTCTTCTTCGCCGGCGCCTCGCTCTCGTCGTGCGAGTGCAGCCCTTTCCGGATGAAGAAGTGGCAGAGCCACGGCGTCAGCAGCATCGCCACCACAAAGGAGCAAGTCAGCGCCACGGTCACCGCGATGGGCAGCGCCTGGATAAACTCGCCCACCACGCCGCTGATCATCAGCATCGGCAGAAAGGCCGCGATGATGGTGGCCGTCGCCGTCAGCACCGGCACCACCAGCTCCGTGGCACAGCGCCACGCCGCCGTGTCGCGCGGGATGCCCTGGTCCAGCAGCTCCACATAGTTGTCGGCGATCACGATGGCGTCGTCCACCACCATGCCCAGCACCACGATCAACGCCGCAATCGAAACCTGGTGCAGCTCCACATGCAGCATGTTCAGCACGCCGAACGTCGCCGCCACGGTCACCGGAATCGCCAGCGACGCAATCAGCGCCACCCGGAACGGCAGCAGCAGCAGCGTCACCAGAATCACCGACAGGATGGCGATGCCGAACTCGCGGATGAAGTGGCTGATGCGATCCTCCACCACGGCCGGTTGATCCGCCACGATGTCCACCTGCAGGTCGGGCGGCAGAGTCTGGCGCACCAGTTGCAGTTTTCTGCGCAATTCGTCACCAAAATCGACGATATTGTTGCCTTCCAGCATCTCCACGGACACCATTAGCGCCGGTTGACCGTTGTACCGGCAGAGCGTCCGCGGCTCGCCATCCACACGCTTCACATCGGCCAGATCGCCCAGATAGACCGGCTGGCCGCTGCTCGACATATCGATCATCACGCGCCGGATTTCGTCCTCGCTTTGAAAAAGGCCCGATGTCTTCATCGGCACGCTGCCGGCGCTCGTATCGACTTCTCCGCCAAACTGCACCACGTTGCGCCCGCGCAGCGCCTGGATCACCTTCAGCGGCGAGAGCGCATACTGCGCCACGCGCTCCATCGAACTGGTGATGCGGATCTCTTCTTTCTGCTCGCCGATCCGCGCGATCTTGGCCACCGCGCGCGAGGTGCGGAACACGTCCTCAATCCGCTGGGCGTAGCTCTTCAACTGCTGGTAATCGTAGCTGCCGCCGTGCAACGCAATCAGCATCGCCACCGTGTCACCAAAGTCGTCCCGCACGGCCGGACCCTGCACGCCCTCGGGCAGCGAGGTCAGCTTCAGCTCAATCATGGCGTGGCGCAGCTTGGACCAGAAGAGATCCGGCTGCTGGATGTTATCCTCCAACTCCACGTTGATTACGGCCACGTTGTTGCGGCTGGTGGACCACGTCTTGCCCTTGCGCACCTCGGAGAAGCGGAACAGGCGCTCCTCGATCTTGCGCGTCACCTGCTTTTCCACCTGCTCGGCCGTCGCGCCCGGGTAGAGCGCCACCACCAGCCCGGTGCGGATCGTGATCTTCGGATCTTCCCGCCGCGGCATCGTCATCAGCGCGTAGACGCCGGAAAGGAACACGGCCGCGGTCAGCAACAGCGTCACCTGCGGAAAGTGCAGGGCCGCTTTCACCGGATTCATTGCGCGCTCCCCACCTGCACCAGCGCGCCCTCGCGCAGCTTCTGCTGGCCGGCAATGACGATCTGATCGTTCGCCGTGATGCCATCGGTGATTTCGATCTCCGCGCCCGTCGCGCGGCCGGTCTGCACCCGTCGCGCGAACACCCGCTGCTGATCCGGGTAGTAGACGTAGAGCAGCAGCGCACCCTGCGAATCGCGCACAATCGCCTCGCCCGGCACCGTGATCACTTTCTGCCGCGCATCCCCCTGGATCTCCGCCTCGGCGATCATACCGGCGCGCAGCAGCAGGCCCGGATTCGGCACCAGCAACCGCACGGCAAAGGTGCGCGATTGCGGCTCGGCCGCATAGCCCAGCAGCTCCACCCGCCCCGCAAACTCCTTTCCGTCCATCGACGGAATCAGCACGCGCGCCGGCTGGCCGATCTTGACCTTGGAGATCTCCATCTCCGGCACGCCCACCTTCACCCGCACCGGGTTCAGGTCGATGATGGCCACCACCGGATAACCGGCGGCGATCATCTCGCCCGAGGCGTGCAGGCGGCGCGCGATCACACCGTTGATCGGCGATACCAGCCGCGTATCGGCTACACGCTTCTGGTTGAGCCGCACACCGGTATCGGCCTGCCGCGACTTCGCCTGCGCTGCCGCGATGTCTTCCTTGCGCGCGCCCTCCCGCGCCTCCGAATAGCGCTCCCCGGCTACCTTCCACTGCGCCTCGATCTTGCGGAAGTCATTCGGCGCCAAGCTCTTACGCTCAAAAAGCGTCTTCATGCGCCGGTACTCGTCGTCGGCCTGCTCAAAGGCTGCCTTGGCCTGGGCCAGATCTTGCGCCCGCGGGCCCGCCCCGGCCTTGTCGGACATCGCCCTGGCGGCGGAGGCCTCGGCCACGGCGGCGTCGGCGCCAAACTGGTAATCCGTGGGGTCGAGTTCGGCGATCAACTGTCCGGCCTGCACCTGCTGGCCCTCTTCCACGTGCACCCTGCGGATCCGCCCGGCCAGCTGAAAGCCCAGCTCCACCGATTCGCGCGCCTCCACATTGCCGCCCACATGAATGGTCGCCTGGCGCTCCACCGTCGCCGGTGGACGAACACGCACCGGCACCGGTTGCTCCTTGGCGGCAGTCTCCGGCTTGCCGCCGCAACCGGCCAGAAACAGCAGCGCTCCGGCGCACGGAAGGAATGAGGTGAAGCTACGCATAGGATGGGATCCAAAGACAGGATGCTCAGATCCCATTCTACGATTTACGGAAGTTCACTCAAGAATCTGGAGATATCCTCAGGCGAAATGTAGAAGTGCGGCGAAACCCGCACCCACCCCTGGCGCGGCGCGGTCAGGATGCCGCGCGCCTTCAAATGCGCATGCGTCACACGGGCGTCCGTGCCCGGCTTGCGAATGCACACAATGCCGGCGCCCGTCGCCGGTGTACGCTCCATCATCACTTCGTAGCCGAGGGCGCGCGCGCCGTCGGCAATCAGGTCACCCAGATGCTGCACATGCGGAGCGATGTTCTCCACGCCTACTTCCAGGATCAGTTCCGTAGACGCGCGCAGCCCGAAACAGCCCACCGTATTCAGCGTGCCGCACTCATATCGCCCCGCATCCCGGCGCACCGCCATGTCGCGCGAAGAATAATCCACAAAACCAGCCACCGTCGTCCAGCCAAACTCCATCGGCTCAATCCGATCCTGCCAGTCCTGCTGGATATACATCACGCCGCAGCCCTCCGGCCCCAGCAGCCACTTGTGCCCGTCGGCGGCCAGCGCCTGGATATTCATCGCCCGCACATCCAGAGGGAATGCGCCCATCCCCTGGATGGCGTCCACAAAAAAGAACACGCCGTGGCGCCGGCAGATCTCGCCAATCGCGGTAAGGTCGGCCCTGTAACCCGATAGGTACTGGACGAAGCTGATAGCCAGCAACTTGGCACCGCGCGCCGCCTGCTCGATGGTCTCCA
Organism: Bryobacterales bacterium; assembly: GCA_016721425.1. GTDB lineage: Bacteria > Acidobacteriota > Terriglobia > Bryobacterales > Bryobacteraceae > Paludibaculum. The sequence continues at coordinate 168,293 of JADKID010000012.1, forward strand.
AAGAGTCCAGGTAGGAGAGCCATTCCACATGGACCCCCTTCCATTCCTCTAACTTCTTCCAGATGTAATAGTTAGCGGGAAACTCCTCACGAAAAGCCACGATCTTATCGCCCGGCTGCCAGGCCAGCCCCAGCGCTACCGTGGAGATGCCCTCGCTCGTGTTCTTCACGATCGCGATCTCGCCCGGCTCGGCATGGATCAGCTTGCTCATCGCCGCGCGTAAACCGTCATAAGACTCCAGCCACTTGTCGTAGTGGAGCGATCCGTTGTGCAACGCGTCGTCAGCCAGCCATTTCATCGCCTCCGCGGCGCGGCGCGCCAGCGGAGCAACAGCGGCATGGTTGAGGTAAAGAAGGTTTTCGGCCACCGGAAACTCCGGCCGGTACTTCCGCCAGATTTCCTGCACCGTTGAATCGTTGTAACCCATCTCCTCTACTGTACGTTAGTCTGAATAGGGGACTGACCATGACCAGCAAGCTCACCCGCATACTCCTGGCCGCATCCTTATCGCTCGCTCTGCCCTCCGTCTGGGCCGGCGACAAGAACAAGAAGAAGGATCCGGATGCGATTGGCGACCGCGATGTCGGCAAGGGCATCAACATGTACTCCATTGAAAAGGAGATCGCCATGGGCAAGCAGTATGCCATGGAGATCGAGCGGCAGGCCAAGATCGTCGACGATCCTACCATTGCCGAGTACATCAATCGTGTCGGCCAGAACCTCGTCCGCAACTCAGACTGCAAGGTCCCGGTCACCATCAAGGTGATCGACACCGACGAGCCGAACGCCATGGCGCTGCCGGGCGGCTTCTTCTTCGTCAACACCGGCCTCATCACGCTCGCCGAAAATGAAAGCGAAGTCGCCGGCGTCATGGGCCACGAGATCGCCCACATCGCCGCCCGCCACGGCACCAAACAGGCCACCCGCGGCCAGATCGTCAACTTGGCCACCATCCCGCTCATCTTCATGGGCGGCTGGACCGGCTACGGCATCCGCCAGGCGGTCTCCGTCCTGATCCCGGTCGGCTTCCTCGCCTTCTCCCGCGCCTTTGAATCCGAGGCAGACCTGCTCGGCTTGCAGTATATGTACAAGGCGGGCTACGACCCCAACGGCTTCGTCGACTTCTTCGAGCGCCTGGAATCGATGGAGAAACGAAAGCCCGGTACCATCGGCAAGGTCTTCCGCAGCCATCCGCCCACGGGCGACCGCATCACCACCGCGCAGAAGAACATCGCCGAGTTGCTCAAGGAAAAGCCCGAGTATGTGATCACCACCTCGGAGTTTGAGGACGTGAAGGACCGCCTGCTGGCAGTGAACAACCGCCGCAAGGTGGGCGCCACCCCAGAGGACGCCAACCGGCCGCGCTTGAAGAAGGCGCCCGGCGGACAGTCCGGCCCGCTCGACGGCGACGATGCCGAAAAGAAGCCCAAGGAAGAGTCTGACGAGCGGCCTACGCTGAAACGCCGCAACTAAGCCACCTACACCACCGCAAGCAAAATGGCGCCGGGTTCCCACGAGCCCGGCGCTTTCTTTTTGGACCGGGCCGGCCCGCAGCCACTGTCATGCAATCGACACCTGTTATTCATGGCCCCGAAAACGCCTGTTATCTAAAATCGGGGCATGCTTCATCTTTCCAGATTGATTTTGGTCGCCATTCTGTTCTGTTGTTCGCTTGCCGCGCAGGTGGACCGGTCCACATTGACCGGTTCGGTCACAGACAGCAGCGGCGCCGCCGTGCCGGGAGTCGCCGTCACGGTTGAATCTCTGAGCAACGGTTTCCGCCGCGAAGCACTCAGCTCCAACACCGGCACATATCAGTTGCCCGGCCTGCCACCAGGCACCTACACCGTCTCGGCAGCGAAGACAGGCTTCCAGGCAGTGCGCGCCGAAGGCGTCGTTCTCGCCGTCGGACAAACACGGACACTGGATCTCGCTCTGCCGGTCGGCGCCGTCGCCACCACCCTGGAGGTGACCGCTTCCGTCACGCCGCTCGATCAGAAAGACGCCGAAATCGGGTCCGTGATCGGAGAGCAGCAGATCAGAAGCATTCCGCTGAACGGACGCCACTGGGCCTCCCTCATGATGCTGGCGCCGGGCGCGGTCAACGTCGGCGAAGGCAATCAGAACTCCATCCGGTTCTTCGGCCGGCCGCGCGACGACAATAACTGGACGTTCGATGGCGTTGACGCCACCGGCATCAAGGATCCGCGCCAGGAGGGCAACCTCCGGCTGGTGATTTCCACCGATTCCATCGCCGAATTCCGCGTCAATTCTCTACCCTTCACGGCCGAGAGCGGCGTAGGCGGAGGCGCGCAGGTCAACCTCGTCTCCAAGTCCGGCACCAACGCATTCCACGGCTCAGCCTACGAGTATTTCCGCAACAGCGCCCTCGACGCACGCCGCCCGTTCGATGGCCCTGAGCCGCCGCCATTCCGGCTCAATCAGTTTGGCGGCAACCTCGGCGGGCCTGTGATCAAGAACAAAACTTTCTTCTTCGCCAACTACGAGGGCCTGCTCCAACGCCTCAGCATCACCCGCGCCGATGGTCTGGTGCCCAGCGCCGCCTTCCGGTCGCGCACCCCGGATGCGCTCAAGTCCGTCATCAACGCCTATCCCGTCGGCAACTCCGCCGGCCCCAACGCCAATACAGACCGTCTCGTCGCTGCAACTCCGGAACGGCGCAATGAGTACAGCGGTAGCGCCCGCCTCGATCAACGGATCAACGACAAACACAGCATCTTCTTCCGCTTTGCGATGACGGACGGGCTCGTCAGCCTCATCCGCAACGCACTCCTCGAAACCCGCGACAGCTACATCCGCCCCACCAACGTCACCACCCAGTGGCAACAGGTCTGGTCGCCCAGCGTCGTCAACGAAACCAAACTGGGCTTCAACCGCTCTGCCCTCACCCGCAACGACGTGGGCCTGCTGCCCGCCGGATTCAGCATCACCGGCTTCACCTCCGGCCAGGCGTCCACCTACATCATCGAAAAACCGAGCGCCTATTCCATCGTCGACAATCTTTCCTGGATTCGCGGCCGCCACACCGTCAAAGTGGGCGGAGAACTGCGGCGCATCCACTTGAACGTCGGCAACGGTTCGTCCACCACCTACGCTTTTGCCAGCCAGGACGCCTTCCTGAAAAACCAAATGGATCGCATCACCGTGGCCGGAGAGTTGGGCACCGTCGGCGTGCGCCGGTGGGTCACCTCCGTCTACGCGCAGGACGAAATCCGCCTGAGTCCGGAACTGACCCTGAACGTCGGCATGCGCTACGAAAACTACTCCGTCTCCCGTGATGTCTACGGGCGCGGGCGCGTCTTCGATATCCAGCGCTGCCAGGGATTCTGCGCCGCCGGCACCGAGTGGTTCTTCCCCGACAACAACAACATCGCACCGCGCATCTCCCTCGCCTGGGCGCCCAAGCTCTTCGGCGGCAAGACCGTCATCCGCACCGGCTATGGCCGCAATTTCGGTCCCGGCCAAAATGACGATGTCACCGCCGCCATCGATAGCCTGCCGCAGAGCTACGCGCTCACCGCGGCCGACGCGCCCGGCCTCAGCTACCCGCCCACCCAGTGGATCGGACAACTCATCTCGCGCGGCCAGACGCCGCGCAGCGTGCAGCGCGACAGACAAGAACCACAGTCCAATCAGTGGACCCTCTCCGTCCAGCGCGAGCTCCCCGGCAACATGGTCGCCCAGGCTGCCTACGTCGGCAACGTGGGGCGCAACCAGCTCACCCGCACCTATGTCAACACGCTGGATCCGGTGACCAAGAAGAGACCTCTCTCCGCTTTCGGCCAAATCGACGAGAAACGCTTCGACGGCATCACGAACTTCAACGGCTTGCAGTCTTCTCTCCAGAAGTCCTTCTCCAAAGGCTGGCTCTTCCAGGCGCAGTATCTGTGGGGCAACGCCATTTCTGACAACGCCGGCTCCGGTGAGGGCGGCCAGATTCAGGATGTCTCGTGCCGTTCCTGCGATCGCGGCCCAGCCGATTACGATATCCGCCACACCTTCACGGCCAATAGCGTCTACCAACTGCCGTTCGCCCGCAACCGCTGGTACGGCGGCTGGGATCTCAGCGGCCTGATCACCGCGCGCTCCGGACGCGCCTTCACCGTGTCCGTGAGCCGCTCCTCCTCCGCCGTCCCATCGGGGCAAACCCAAAACCAGCGCGCCAACTACATTGGCGGCAACGCCTACGCCGACAATCCCGGACCAGGGATGTGGCTGAACGCCAAAGCGTTTGCCGCACCGGCAGCCGGTACTTACGGAACCGCCGGCCGGAACGGCTTCCGCGGTCCCAATCTGTGGCAGATGGATTTCGCCGTCGCCAAGCGCTTCCCCTTCACCGAAAAAGTCGGCATCGACTTCCGCGCCGAGGCGTTCAACCTGTTGAACCGCGCTCAGTACGGCGAGCCTGTCTCCAACTTCTCCGATTCCACCTTCGGCCGCATCCTGGTCACCGCCAACGACGGCGCCACCGGCACCGGCACCTCGCGGCAGTTGCAGATGGTGCTTCGGCTCACCTTCTAAGCCATCCGTAAAGCGCCCGGATCATGGCATCCTATGGGATGCCATGATTCACACCGGATTGCAGGACAAGGTTGTAGTGGTCACCGGCGCCGCCGCCGGCATCGGTCGCGCCACCGCGCTGCGTTTCGCCGAAGAAGGCTGCCGCGTCGCGTCCTGGGATGTCTCACCCAACAACACGCCCGCCGGCGCCGCTTGCCTGGCCCAACACGTCGACGTCACCAGCGCCGCCTCCATTCAAACCGCCGTCGATGACGTCGTCGCCCTCTGGGGCCGCATCGACATCCTCATCAACAACGCCGGCATCCTGCGCGACGGCCAACTTCTCAAATACAAGGACGGCGCGCTGCTCGGCACCATGTCCGACGATGCCTTCGACGCCGTTATCAACGTCAATCTCAAAGGTGTCTTCCTCTGCACCCGCGCCGTCGCACCCCACATGGTGGCCGCCGGCGGCGGGGTCATCCTCAACGCCTCCTCCGTCGTCGGGCTCTACGGCAACTTCGGCCAGACCAACTACGTCGCCACCAAATCCGGCGTCATCGGCATGACCAAAACCTGGGCGCGCGAGCTCGGCAAATACGGCATCCGCGTCAACGCCATCGCCCCCGGCTTCATCGCCACGGAGATGGTGCAGGCCATGCCCGAGAAGATCCTCGCCGGCATGGTGGCCCGCACCCCGCTCGGCCGCGCCGGCCAGCCCACCGACATCGCCAACGCCTACCTCTGGCTGGCCTCCGATGGCGCGTCCTTCATCACAGGCACCGTGCTATCCGTGGACGGCGGCGTAGTCACCGGCACGTAACCACCGAAACGCAACCACCAAACCAACCACCAAACAAAACGGGGGGGGGGGCCGGGGGGGAGGGCCCCATGAAACCCATCTACATCGCCGCCTACCACCAATCGAAATTCGGCAAGCTCCTCGGCCTCACCGCGCCGCAAATCATCGCCCGCGCCGTCACCGAATGTTGCGCCGAAATCAACACCCCCGCCTCGGCACTCGACGTCGGCTCCGTTGCCGCCGCCTGCAACTTCACCCTCAACCAGCAGGGCCTCCTCGCCGGCCTCATGGCCATGGTCCCCGGCCTCGAAGCCAAGCCCATCGAAGCAGTCGAGAACGCCTGCGCCTCCGGCGGCCAGGCAGTCCTCTCCGTCATCCACAAACTTCTCTCCGGCGAGGGCGAAACCGGCATCGCCGTTGGCTACGAAAAAATGCGCGACGCCGAAGGAAAGATGGACGGCAAGCTCATCGGCGAAGTGCTCGGTTACTTCTCCCACCCCGATAACCGCGCCGGCAAAACGTTCGTCTTCCCGCACATCTTCGCCGAGGTCATGCAGGCCTACCAGCAGCAGCACGGCGTTGCCGAATCCGCTCTCGCCCAGATCGCCGTCCAGGAATACGCCAACGCCCAGTGGAACCCCTGGGCGCAGATGAGCAAGGTGCAGATCACCCTCGATCAGGCCATGACCATCGGCGGCATCAACCGCTACGTCGTCGACGGCCTGCCCCTGAAAACCTACGATTGCTCCCAGATCACCGACGGCTACGCGGCCCTCATCCTCGCCACCGAAGAGGGCCTCGCCCGCCTCGGCCTGCGCCCCCAGGATTGCGTCCAGATCGCCGGCTGGGGCCAGGCCACCGATCCGCTACAAACCACCGGCCGCGACGTTCTCCGCCCCGCCGGCGCCCGCCGCGCCATGGCCAAGGCCTATGCCATGGCCGGCCTCCAACCCGCCGATATCAACGTCGCCGAAATCCACGATTGCTTCACCGTCATGGGCGCCATCGGCACCGAGGTCATCGGCAAGGCCGAGACCGGCGCCGGAGCCCGCTACTGGGTGGAGGGCAAGGCTGCGCCGGATGGCGAGTGTGGCATCAACACCTCCGGCGGCCTCATCGCCAAGGGCCACCCCATCGGCGCCACCGGTATCGCCATGATCGGCTGGAGTGCTCTGCAACTGTTGGGCAAGGCGCCCCGCGAGCTTCAGGTCAAGGATCCGCGCGCCGCCGCCACATTCAACATCGGCGGCCCTATCTGCGCCTCGGTCTGCACCGTGCTCACTGCTTATCGAAAACCAGCCTGATCTTCACTTCGCCCTGCGTGGTCTTGATCTCCCGCTCCATCGTCATCGTCTTGCCGTCCGCGGTGTAGCTGATGCGATCCAACTGCCGGATCAGACCCTCTGGCGTCGTGATGCGGTAATCGCCGAGCATTGCATCATCCGTCATGCGGTGCGTGCTCCGCATCACTGCCCCGCCCGGCAACGGATTCACCGCCTCTTTGCCGTCGCTGCGGAACTTCAGCAGTAACTCGCCGTCATCGGTGGTTTGCAGCACTTCAAACTCCGCGCCCCTGGTCGTCACCTTCATCGTCATCTGCGGCGCCTGCCGCTCGCCGGTGTCGGACTTTCCGGCGTTCAGCTTCCAGGTCCCGTCGTGGTTTTGCGCCGCAGAGCCAGGGACCAGCAGAAGCGTGAGCAGAACAGATGCGATCTTCATGATGGGCCCCTTTCTTTGGGTCTACATGTTTCTCATCTGGGACTACGAGGCCCGCGACACAAATGTTCACTGCCTGTCGAATACCAACTTCTGCTTATAGCTCCCCTGCGCGGATTTCACCTCGCGATCCGTCGTGAGTATCTTTCCGTCGGGAGACGCGACAATGCGATCAGTCTGCTTGATTTCACCCTGATCGAAAGTGATGTGGTAATCAGCCAGTAGCACACCGTTTTCGACGCGGTGCTTGCTCTTCATCTCAGCGCCGCCCGGGAGTTGATTGACCATCTCCCGGCCGTCGCTACGGAACTTCAAAAGCGTTTCCACGCCGTCCGCGGTCTGGAGCCCCTCGAACTCCGGACCGTTCGACGTGATCTTGACGGACAGCCCGCCAGGCAGCGCGCGCGGACCGCCGTCCGATTTGGCCGCATTCAGTTTCCAGGTTCCGTCCACGAACGACGTAGGGCTCTGCGCAACCAGTCCGACGGTAGCGCCAAAGATGAGTGTGAGAAGTCTAAGGTGGCGTTTCATTGTGTCCTTTACTGCCGGTCAAATACCAGTTTCTGCCTAAAACCGCCCTGCGGCGTCTTGTACTCCCGGTCCGTCGTCATTGTCTTGCCATCGGCCGAAAGCGAGATCCGATCCAACTGCGTCATCTCGGCCCGCTCCGTATGAATGCGATACTCGCCCACCAATACACCACTCTCGATGCGGTGAGTGCTCTTCATCTCGACGCCGTTGGGCATCCGGTTCACTACCTCTTTGCCGTCGCTCCGTAACTTCAGCAACATCTCACCGTTGGGCATCTGGTGGTGCACGTCGAATTCGGCGTCGTTCGAGGTCCACTTGACTATCATCCCTTCCGCCAGCGGCCGGGGTCCGCCGTCGGACTTGGCCGCGTTCAGTTTCCAGGTGCCGTCGAAGTCCGCCAGCTTGGACTGTCCCATCGCAACGAAGGAAGTGCACAGGAGTGCGATCAATAGATAGAATCGTCGGGATTGGCATCGCATAAGTTCGTTCCTCGCGAAGGTAGACGGAGTTTCAGACCTTTTTGTTCCGGAGAACCGCATTGCTCACATTTTTCCTCCTGGCCTGGGCCACCGCCACCCCCTCGGAGATCGACGCCAACGCCAGCGCTCTGCGCCCCGCGCTCGAACGCTACGCCGCCGACGAGGCCGTGCTCGCGCGCAAGTACCCGCTGATCCTCGGCCCGGAGCGCCGCGAACGCCTCCGTGCCTTCTACACCGAATGGGCCGCCAGAATCCAGGAGATCCAGCTCACCGGCATGAACGCCGAAAGCCGCATCGATTGGGTGCTCTTCCGCAATCAACTCAACAAGGAGCTGCGCTCCTGAAACTCGCCGACCAGGCCGAATCCGCCACCGCCGCCTTCGTGCCCTTCCGCAACGCCATCCGCGAACTCGAATCCGCCCGCGCCAAGATGCTGCCGGTGGATCCCGCCAAATCCGCCGCCGCCCTGCACACGCTCGCCCGCCACGTGAAAGCGCAGGACCGCACCAAGCCCTCCAATCAGGCCGCCGCCGAAGTCGAGTCTCTCCGCGCCGCCTTGAAGCGCTGGTTCACCTACTACAACGGCTACGACCCGCTCTTCACCTGGTGGGCCGCCGAGCCCTACAAAACCGCCGACTCCGAGCTCACCAAATACGCCGAAGCTCTCAAGCAAAAGGAGGGCGGCGGCATCCGCGTGGGCCGCGACCGCCTCCTCAGCGAGCTGCAGGCCGAGATGATCCCCTACTCTCCAGAGGAGCTCGTCGCCCTCGCCAACAAAGAGTTCGCCTGGTGCACGGAAGAGATGAAGAAGGCCTCCCGCGAGATGGGCTTCGGCGACAACTGGCGCCAGGCACTGGAAAAGGTGAAAACCCTCCACGTCCCGCCCGGCCACCAGCCTGAGATGATCCGCAAGCTCGCCCGCGAGGCCGAAGAGTGGGTGGAGTCGCGCGGCTTGGTCTCCGTGCCGCCGCTGGCCAAAGAGGTCTGGCGCATGGAGATGATGACGCCCGAACGCCAACTCGTCAATCCCTTCTTCACCGGCGGCGAAGTCATCAGCGTCTCCTATCCCACCGCCGAAATGACTCAGGAGCAGAAGCTCATGTCCATGCGCGGCAACAATGAGCACTTCGCCCGCGCCACCGTACACCATGAACTGATCCCCGGACACCACCTCCAGATGTTCATGACTCAGCGCTACCGCACCTGGCGGCGCCCGTTCTCCACCCCCTTCTCCCTCGAAGGCTGGGCCCTCTATTGGGAACTCGTCCTCTGGGACAAGGGCTTCGCCCGCTCGCCCGAAGACCGCGTCGGTATGCTCTTCTGGCGCATGCACCGCTGCGCCCGCATCATCTTTTCGCTCAGCTTCCACCTCGGCACCATGACGCAGAAAGAATGCGTGGACATGCTGGTGGAGCGTGTCGGCCACGAACGCGACAACGCCGAAGCGGAGGTCCGCCGCTCCTTCGAGAGCGCCTTCTACGGCCCTCTGTACCAGGCCGCCTACCTCCTCGGCGGCCTCCAACTCCGCAGCCTCCGCCGCGAACTGGTGGACTCCGGCAAAATGACCGAGCGCGACTTCCACGATCGCATCCTCCGCGAAAACCTGATCCCCGTCGAGCTGATGCGCGCCGCCCTCCGCGGCGATATCGTGGAGAAGACTTTTCAAACCTCCTGGAAGTTCTATGAATAGACACAGCGTCATTAGTCACTGCAAAGGCTTCCCCTCTTTCAGAGCCGCGACCGTCAGGGAGCGGACGCCAGAGGGCACGCCCCATGAATAGACGTGAATTCGTGATGGCCGCCATGCTGGCCCCCGCCGGCGCAGGACCTGTGAAGCTGGAGCCCTTCCCATTGGGCCGCGTCCGCCTCAAGCCCGGCCCCTTCCTCGACGCCGCAATCGCCAACCGCAAATACATGGCGTCCCTCCCCGCCGATCGCCTCCTCCACACCTTCCGCCTCACCGCCGGCCTGCCCTCCACCGCCGCGCCCCTCGGCGGCTGGGAGGCGCCCATCAATGAACTGCGCGGCCACTTCCCCGGCCACTACCTCTCCGGCTGCGCGTTACGCTGGGCCGCCTTCGGCGACGACGAAATGAAGAGCCGCGCCGCGCAACTGGTGGCCGAACTGGCCAAGTGCCAGAAAGCCCTCGGCGGCATGTATCTCAGCGCGTTTCCCGAAGAGTTCTTCGATCGTCTGCGCGTCGGCCAGAACGTCTGGGCGCCCTTCTACACCCTCCACAAGATCATGGCCGGCCTGCTCGACGTCCACCAGCTCTGCGGCAATGAACAAGCCCTCTCCGTCCTCCAGGGCATGGCGCAGTGGACCTCCCGCTGGACCCAACCGCTCGGCGACGCCCACATGGCGCGCGTCCTCGAACGCGAATACGGCGGCATGAACGAGATCCTCTACAACCTCTACGGCGTCGCCAAATCGGATTCCCTCATGGAGACCGCCGCCCGCTTCGATCACCAGCGCGTCTTCAACCCCCTCGCCGAAGGCCGCGACGAGCTGAAGGGCCTCCACTCCAACACGATGATCCCCAAAATCATCGGCGCAGCCCGCCGCTACGAGCTCACCGGCGAGCGCCGCATGCGCAACATCGCCGAGACCTTCTGGCGCACCGTCACCAACCACCGCTGCTACTGCACCGGCGGCACCAGCAACGGCGAAAGCTGGGCCACCGAGCCCGGCCAGCTCTCCAAGGAGCTCAGCGGCTACACGCAGGAATGTTGCTGCACCTACAACATGCTCAAGCTCACGCGGCAGGTCTACGGCTGGACCGGCGACCCGCGCTGCATGGACTACTACGAGCGCGCACTGCTCAACGGCATCCTCGGCACCATCCATCCCGACGACGGCATGACCGTCTATTACGTCCCTCTGCAATCCGGCTATTGGAAGCTCTTCGGCCTGCCCTACGACGCGTTCTGGTGCTGCACCGGCTCCGGCGTCGAGTCGTTCTCCAAGCTCGCCGACACCGTCTTCTGGCGCGATGGCGACAACCTCCGCGTCAACCTCTACGTCGCCTCCGAGCTCGATTGGTCCGAAAAGAAGATCCGCATCGTCATGGACACGCGCTTTCCCGAAGAGGAGGTCGCGCGCCTCACCATCCGCGGCTCGGCCCGCTTTGCACTCAAGCTCCGCATCCCCGAATGGACCCAGCCCGGCGGTTCGGTGAAGGTCAACGGCAAGCCCATCGACGCCTTCGCCGATCCGGGCGGCGCCGTCGTCCTCGATCGCGAATGGAAGGACGGCGAAACCGTCGAGCTCCGCCTGCCCATGGGCAATTGGCAGTGGCGCATGCCCGACGACGAATCGATGCGCGCTCACATGAAAGGCCCGCTCGTCCTGGCCGCCGACCTCGGCGAAGAAAGGACCCGAGCCACCCCCACCAAGCCGCGCGCCATTCCCGAGTATCAAACCGAGCCCGCCAAGCCACCGGCCACGCCCGATGGCCTCGCCCTCAAGCCCCTCTACCAGATGATCGATCGCCGCTACGCGACATACTGGAAGCACGCATGAGACGCGAAGTACACGTAGTGGATTCACACACCGGCGGCGAGCCCACGCGCGTCGTCCTGGCCGGCGGACCCGATCTCGGCCGCGGCACCATGGCCGAGCGCCTGGCCATCTTCCGCCGCGATCACGACGAGTTCCGCAGCGCCGTCGTCAACGAACCGCGCGGCAACGACGCCATGGTGGGCGCGCTCCTCTGCGAGCCCGTGGACCCCGAGTGCGCGGCTGGCATCATCTTCTTCAACAACGTCAGCTACCTCGGCATGTGCGGCCACGGCACCATCGGCCTGGTCGCCACGCTCGGCTATATGCAGCGGATCTTCCCAGGCGTCGTCCGCATCGAAACGCCAGTCGGCGAAGTGAGCGCGGAGTTGCACGAATCCGGTGAGGTCACCGTCGCCAACGTGCCCTCCTACCGGCTCGCCCACGATGTGCCCGTCCAGGTGGAAGGCTTCGGCACGGTGCGCGGCGACGTCGCCTGGGGGGGCAACTGGTTCTTCCTCGTCAAGGACTCCCCCTGGCCGCTGGAACTCCGCAATCTCGAGCAGCTCACCGACTTCACCTGGCGCATCCGCCAATCGCTCACCGCCCAGGGCATCACCGGCGCGGACGGAGCCGAGATCGATCACGTCGAGCTCTTCGGCCCCGCGCAGGGCGAAGCAGACAGCCGCAATTTTGTTTTATGCCCCGGCAAGGCCTATGACCGCTCGCCGTGCGGCACCGGCACCAGCGCCAAGCTCGCCTGCCTCTACGCGGACGGCAAACTCGCCGAGGGACAGGTCTGGCGGCAGGAAAGCATAGTCGGCAGCGTCTTCTCCGGCAGCGTGGTCGTTCGCGACGGCCAGGTCTGGCCGCACATCCGCGGCAGCGCCTTCGTCAACGCCGAAGCCCGCCTCATCTTCGATGACCGCGACCCCTTCTGCTGGGGGATTCGCGGGTGAGTGCTGTCCCGGACGTAGCGATCGTCGGCGGCGGCATCGTCGGCGCTGCGTGTGCGCTGGAATGCAAGCGCGCCGGCCTCAGCGTCGAAGTCTACGAACAGTCCACCGTTGGCGGCGGCGCCACCGCATCCGGCATGGGCCACGTCGTCGTCATGGACGACAGTGAGGCTCAATTTGCGCTGACCCACTACTCCTCTACACTCTGGCGCGAGCTCGCCGCCGAGTTGCCCGCCGCCGCCGAGTACCTCCCCTGCGGCACGCTGTGGGTGGCTGCCGACGAAGAGGAGATGGCCGAGGTGCACCGCAAGCAGAGCTTCTACGAAGCGCGCGGCGTACCCGTCGAGGTGCTCGACGCACAGCAACTCGCCGACGCCGAGCCGCACCTGCGAACACCTCTGGCCGGCGGCCTCCTCGTCTCCGGCGATTGCGTCGTCTACCCGCCCGTCGTCGCGCAATGGCTGCTGGATCAGGCCGGCGTCACCATCCATCACCAGGAGATCCGCGCCCTGGCCGATGTCCCCGCCGGCATCGTCGTCAACGCCATGGGCGCCGCCGCGCCACGCCTCTCCCCCGGCATCCCCGTTGCTCCGCGCAAAGGCCACCTCGTCATCACCGATCGCCACCCCGGATTCGTGCGCCACCAACTCATCGAGCTCGGCTATCTGAAAAGCGCGCACTCGGCCAGCGGCGACTCCGTCGCCTTCAACGTCCAGCCGCGCAAAACAGGCCAAATCCTCATCGGCTCCTCGCGGCAATACGGCGCCGAGCACAAGGAGATCGATCGCGAGATTCTCACCCGCATGCTCCGCCGCGCCGCCGAATACATGCCCGGCATCGGAGCCCTCACCGCCATCCGCACCTGGACCGGCTTCCGAGCCTCCACACCCGACAAGCTTCCGCTCATCGGCCCTTGGGCGGGCCGAGAGTGGCTCGCCACCGGCCACGAGGGTCTCGGCATCACCACATCCCTAGCCACCGGCCGCCTCCTCGCCGATCTCATCACCGGCCGCACACCACCCATCCCGGCCGAACCCTTCCTTCCACTGAGGTGCAGTCCATGAAGATCTATCTCGATGACCGCACACTCACCGTCGAGCGCGGCACCACCGTCGCCGCCGCCATGCTGAACGCCGGCGTGAGCGTCTTCCGCGAATCCGTCTCCGGCGAACCCCGCGCCCCCCTCTGCGGCATGGGCGTCTGCTACGAGTGCATGGTCACCATCGACGGCCAGCGCGAGCTGAGCTGCCAGACCCTTTGCCAAGAGGGCATGAGGATCCTCACGCGATGACCGGCTTCGATCTCATCGTCGCCGGAGCCGGCCCAGCCGGCATCGCCGCCGCCTGCCGTGCCGCCGAAACAGGAGCCAAGGTTCTTGTTCTGGACAATAATCCCGCCGCGGGAGGCCAGATCTGGCGCAACGACATCCCCGCGCTGTGGGCCCAGCGGCTTAGCAATGTCGAGGTGCGCGGTGGCTGTTCCGTCATTGACGACTCCATCCTCGCCCATGGCGTCCCCATCGTTCTCGCCACCGGCGCCCGCGAACTCTTCCTGCCCTTCCCCGGCTGGACCCTGCCCGGCGTTACCGGAGTCGGCGGCCTGCAAGCCCTTGTCAAGAGCGGCTTCGAAGTGCGCGGCAAACGCGTCGTCCTCGCCGGGACAGGCCCCCTCCTGCTGGCCGTAGCCTCGCTCCTCCGCAAGCGCGGCGCCTCCGTCACCTGCATCGCCGAGCAGGCCCCGCGCTCGGCCCTACTGCGCTTCGCCACCGGCCTGTGGCGCTACCCATTGAAGATCGCCCAGGGCATCGAGCTCGGCGGGTCCCTCCTCGGCGTGCCCTATTTCACAGACTGCTGGGTGGAGGAGGCCTACGGCCGCGACCGCGTCGAGCGCGTCCGCCTCAGCGGCTTCGAACAGGATTGTGACCTCCTCGCCATCGGCTACGGCCTCGTCCCGAACACAGAACTCGCCACCTTGCTCGGCTGCACCCTCCAGGACGGCTTCGTCACCGTCGACGCCATGCAGAAAACCTGGCGCGAAGGCGTCTGGGCAGCCGGCGAGCTCACCGGCATCGGCGGCGTGGAGCGCTCCCTCGTCGAAGGCGAGATCGCCGGCCTCGCCGCCATCGGCGAGCTCACCGAAGCCCGCAAGCTCTTCTCCCGCCGCGCCGCCTGGCATCGCTTTGCGTCGCACCTCACCGGCGCCTTCGCGCTCCGCCCGGAACTGCGCGCCCTGCCCCGCCCCGATACCATCGTTTGTCGTTGCGAGGATATTCGTTACAACGATCTCACTCGCTGGACCTCCGCCCGCGAAGCCAAGCTGCAAACCCGCTGCGGCATGGGCCTCTGCCAGGGCCGCATCTGCGGCGCCGCCAACCACTTCCTGTTCGGCTGGCAGGACACCTCCGTACGCCCCCCCGCCAGCGCCGCCCCCGTTAGTGATCTCATGGAGAGTTGAGGAGTTTTTTATGAATTGGACTGGAGTCATCCCGGCGATCACAACGCCCTTTCTCGAAGACCTGTCGGTGGATCACGCTTTCTTCGCGCAACACTGCCAGTGGCTGATCCAGAACGGCTGCTCAGGCTTGGTCGCGCTGGGCTCTCTCGGCGAAGGCGCCACGCTGACCTTTGAAGAGAAAGAGGCCGTCCTCAAGACCGCCATCGCCGCCGTCGGCCCGGACGTCCCCGTCGTCGCCGGCGTATCCGCCCTCAGCACCGAGGAAGCAGTCCGCATCGCACAGATGGCCGCATCCGCCGGCTGCCGCGGCCTCATGGTCCTGCCGCCCTACGTCTACGTCGGCGACTGGCGCGAGAACAAAGCCCACGTCGCCGCCGTCCTCCGCGCCACCCCGCTCTCCGCGATGCTCTACAACAACCCCATCGCCTACAAAGTCGACTACTTGCCGGAGCAGGTGATGGAACTCCTGGCCGACCACGAAAACCTCCACGCCATCAAGGAGTCCAGCGCCGACGTCCGCCGCGTAGCCTCGCTCCGCATCCTCGCCGGCTCCCGCCTGAAAATCCTCGTCGGTGTGGACGACCTCATCTTCGAGGCAGGCATGGCCGGAGCCACCGGCTGGATCGCTGGCCTCGTCAACGCCTTCCCCGCCGAAAGCGTCGAGCTCTTCGACGCCGCCATCCGAGGCGACAAGGCCCGCGCCATGGAACTCTACAAGTGGTTTCTGCCCATGCTTCGCATGGACACCGTACCCAAATTCGTCCAGCTCATCAAGCTCGCTCAGGCCGAAGCGGGAATGGGCAGCGCCCGCGTCCGCCCGCCGCGTCTGGAACTCACCGGCGCGGAGCTAGCCGAAGCACAGCGCATCATTCGCGAGGCGCTGGCTACTCGGCCTTAGTGCGCATCGCCGCCAACTGGCCATAGATGGCGATCACCAAATTCGGCGAGGTCTGCATCAGCTGCGGCGGCAAGTTGATGTAGTCCTCGTCGAAAGGATGGCCGCCTTTCGCAGAATGGTCCAGGATCTCCCGCGTGAACAGGCTGGCTCGAAACACCGGGTAGTTGGCATGCAGGAGCCATTCGGCAGGCGCATCGCGGATTACCGCTGGATCGTTGAGTGCGGACAGAAACCCTTCCAGCGCCGTACGGTGAAGCTCGCCTGGCGGACAGCTGTCCTCCAGCGCCTGCCAGAGCTCGACCCTCTGATGGAAGGCGTCAATGGACGTGATGCCGGCAACGTCACGCCAGTCTTCCACCTTGTGCATAAGCTGCAACGCACGGAACGCAAATTCGGGCTTCCCACGATCCTTCATCGGCAAGCGGCCGATCTCACTGAGAAGCGCCTTGAAATCCGCCTCGTTGCTCCACGTTTTCGGCTTGGCCGCGTCCGTGCACTTGGGCTTCTGCGCCATCGCTTCTTTCACCGCCGCCGCCGCTCCACTGTACGCCAAGTTGATTCTGTCCATGCCGCCGGTCGCCTCACCCACCTTCTGGAGAAATGGAGCGACCGCCACCAACTCCTCGATCGTGGTCATAGAACGCAGCACACGTTCCGCCAGCAACAGCGGTTCCCGCTTCTCGTTCTCCCTGGCCGTGAAGGCGCCCTTCCCCAACACCTCCGCAAACGCCTTGTAGTACAACAACGGATCCGGAACAAACGTTGCTTCGCACCCTGTCGTCTGCCACTCGCGCAACGGAATCTCCTCGAAGAGGCGGCGAGCCAACCGGGGATCGCGGGCCACCAGGAGTTGGACGGCGCGAGAACGCAACGACAGCGCGTCCAGATGGAGATCATTCGCCCGACCCACAAACTCGCTCGGTCCCGTGCCAGCCGGCCCCGGCTTGGCGTTCTTCATCGGCAGCGCCTGCCGCGCTTCCCCGGCCCGGCGGAACACCTCCTCCAGCACCTCCACCTGCCGCGCAGCAGGCAGCACATTGGCGCGCAGCAGACGGAACGCCACATCAGCGAAGATTTCAATGGGGGCAGAGCGGGCTTGATCCAGGAGGAGTTCAGCGGAGGTGGGCGAATCCGGCGCGGCGGCCGGGAGAAGTCCGGCCACCGCTATGATCACGACAATCAGCAGGCGCCACGGCATGACGCCATCGTACCGCTACGGAGCCAGCGTGAAGTTGACGTCGATCTCCGTGATTACCTCCACCGGATTGCCGTTCAGCAGAGTCGGCTGATACTTCCACTGCTTCACAGCCTCCATCGCCGCGTCCACCAGGCGCCGGTCCACAATCTGATTGATCTGCGTGAGATTCAGGATGTCGCCCTCTTTCGAGATCACCGCCCGGAACATCACCGAGCCCTGAATCCCGGCCGCTTTGCATTCCGCCGGATAGCTCGGCAGCTTCTTCGCAATCAGTCTCGTGCCTTGGACATTGCCACCCACTTGAATCCGCTTCGGCTCGCCGCTCGCCATTGACGGCGGCGCTACCGCCGGCGTGCCAGTGCCATTCACGTTCACCGTCTCCGTCACCTTGCCGGTCTGCAACACCAGCACCAGTGGAGCCGATTCACCCTTCACCACGGGGATGCCCTTCACCTCCAACAGCGCAAACCCCGCCTTGGCCACCGCCACGTTATACATGCCGTCCGGAATGGGCGATAGCGAAAACTCGCCCACGTCATTGGTGTAGCCCACTTCCCGCCGGCTGGAATCAGTGAACGACACCACCACCTTCGCCTTCGGCACTGTCGCCCCGCTGGGGTCCTTCACGGTCCCGCTGACGCCGCCTGTCAAAGCAAAGGCCGGCATCCGCACCGCTGCCAACGGAACCATCAGCATCATTGCGCCCAATGCGGCGGTGATCAGGGTGCGCGGCGATGCGGCGCCGCGGTTGACGTTGCGTGCGAGCAGCGAACGCAGCCGCACTTCGAGTTGATTGAGACGAGCCATGGGAATCCCTCCTTGTGGGATGCGCTCGCGGCCGGAGAGGCCGCGCACGATATCGATCAGGTGACCCGCGTAATCAGAGGCGCACTCGCCGGAGCGCAGCACGCCATCGTCGCAGGCCAGTTCGGCCTCCATTCGCAGTTGGCGCGATGCCAGCCAGACCCACGGCAGGGGCCAGTAGAGCGCGCAAGCCAGATCAGCAACCACTTGAGCCAGCGGGTCGAAGCGCGCCGCGTGCGCCGCCTCATGCCGCACCACGACGGCCCGCCGAGCCTCCGTCCATTCCGCTGCCTCCACGGGCAGCAGCACCACCGGACGCAGCAACCCGCACACCAGCGGCACATCCGTATCCGCCGAGAGCGCGGCGTCGCCCGTGTACGGCATGGCATTCCGGATCAGCGCCGCCACGCGCTGCTGGCCCACAACGAACCGCGCGATCAGCAGCAGGGCGATCGCGCCCCACAGCATCAGCGCCATCGTCGTCCACGCGATCGGCGACGCCGGCCCGCTGGCGCTCACCACAATCACAGTCCGTGCCACCTGCGGTAGAAACGCAGCCGGCTCCAGCGCGGGCCGCCACGCCGGAGTGATCCACGCGGCCAGCGGCAGCAAAACCAGCGCCGATAAACAACACAGCCAAACCAGATGCCGCGTCGCCGCTGACGCCCGCCGCAGCACCAGCGCGGCAAGGCCCGCCACGCCAACCAGCAAGGTGGCTTTCCAGATCAGTTCCAGCATCATGTCAGCGGCCCTCCTTGCGCGCCTTCTCGATCAGCCCGGAGAGGTGATCGAGCTCTTCTTCCGACAACCGCGCCGAACGCGAGTCCAAGAGAGCCGCCGCCGCCCGCGCCGGCGAACCCTCAAAGAAGGTCGTCACCAAATGCGCCAGCGCCGACTTCCGCGCCTTCGCCGGCTGGCCCGTCGGGGAGTAGACATAGCGAAGGTCCTCCGCCTCATGCCGCACGTGGCCCTTGTCTTCCAGGCTCCGCAGGTGCGCCCGCACGGCCGAATACGACGGCCGGTCGGCGATGTCCTGATGGATCTCCGCCGCCGTCGCTCTGCCGCGGCGGTAGAGGATTTCCATGATCTGCCGCTCGCGGCGGCTCAATTGAAGGGGCGCGGTCATTGTTCGCTCCTGCTAAAGGATTAACAGCCTGCTAAAAAACTAGCACATCCGGCGTCACGTGTATAGAGACTCCAATGCCCGCCTGCCGGTTCCCGGAATCTGAAAAGATATTTCTGTGCTCCCCACGCGGCGATCTCTTCTGCGCATGGCTGCCGCGCTGGCGGTCCCGCAGACCCGTCCCCGCCTGGGCGGAACGTTTCTGCAACTCTGGACCGCCCACCAGCAGTGGCCGGATTCGCAATGGGCGGCGCTCTTCGGCTACCTCCGGGACCTCGGCATGAATGAGGTGGTGGTGCAATGGAGCCGCTACGACGCCATCGACTACGGTCCGCAGGTGGAGCGCGTCCTCCGCGCCGGCTTCGACGTCTGGCTGGGGCTCGGCTACGATAGCCGCTGGTGGCGCGAACCCTCGCCGGAGTTGGTGCGGGACGCCGCCCGCGACGTGCCCCGTCTCGCTGGCGTGCGCGGCTACTATCTACCCCAGGAGATCGACGCCGCCACGTGGTCCGGCAAGCGGCAGACCCACGACCTGGCCCAGGCCATCCGCGCGGTCCGTGAGCGCTTCCATCCCCTCGCCGTCAGCGGCTTCACCAACCGGCAGGGCGCCCCAAACGAACTAGCCCGCTTCTGGCGCGACGTGCAGCGTAAAAGCCGGTTTGATCGCCTCCTCTTCCAGGACGGTATCGGCGCCGGCAAGATGCCTCTGGACGAATGGGCGCGGTGGGCATCGCCGCTGGCGCGCGCGCTGGGCCACCGCCTCACCGTCGTCGTCGAGACCTTCACGGCAACAGGCGAAGGACCCGCCTGGCACGCCGAACCCGCCGCCCTAGCCCGCATCCAGCAGCAACTGCAGATTGCCGCCAGAGTCAGCCGCAACGCTCCCCTCGCCTTCAGCGCGCCCGAGTATATGACCCCGCTGGGCGGCGCCGCCGCCGCTGAACTTTTTCATCAAGTGCTTCTCTCCCTCGCCGATACGCAACAGTGACCGGCAAGAATCCGAAGGGAGAGAAGAGAGATGAATGTTTGGATCCGCAGTTTCGTGTTGCTGATGGCGGCCACAGTCCCGGCCGTAGTCTGCGCCCAGGAACCGCTTCAGGTCGCCACGGCCAGCGCCATGGCGCGAGTCACAAAGAAGGTCGCACCGGATTATCCCCACGCGGCCAAGCAGTTGAACCTAACCGGCCAGCAGGACATCGCCGTCGTCGTGAGCGCAGCGGGCGATGTGGAGGAGGCCAAGGTGGTGAAGGGCAACGCTGTGTTCTCTTCCTCATCTCTGGCAGCCGTCAAGCAATGGAAGTTCACGCCGTTGCTCAAAGACGGACAGCCCACAAAATTCACCACGGTGTTGTCGTTCAACTACGCGCGCTAGTCACGCGTCCGCTTCGATAGACTGAGGGCGTGGTCACCAGGCTCGCCCTCTTCCTTTTGCTGACCTGCGCTGCGCCCGCGGAGCAGTGGACCGGACTGGTGGTGGCAATCCAGGACGGCGATACTATCACTGTGCTGCGCGGCCGCGATCAGGTGAAGGTTCGCCTCGACGGCATCGATTGCCCTGAAAGAACCCAGCCCTACGGCAACCGCGCCCAGCAGAAAACCGCCGACCTCTCCTTCAACCGCAAAGTTTCGGTCATCACCAAGAGCAAAGATCGCTACGGCCGCACGCTCGCCTCCGTCATTCTGCCCAACGGGCGCTCGCTCAACGAAGAGCTCCTGCGCGCCGGCCTCGCCTGGTGGTATCGCAAGTACGCCCCCAAAAATCGCGCCCTGGAACTACTCGAAGAGGCTGCCCGCGATTCCCGCCTCGGCCTATGGGCAGACCCCGACCCCACCCCGCCCTGGCTCTGGCGAAAGGAACAGAAGTCGCCCGCTGGAGACGATCAATGAAAAGCTATCGCAAAGAACTCTGGATGGACATCCCCACCCGCCGCGCCTTCCTCAACATCACGCCCGAGGTCCAGCAGTGCCTCCAGGCCAGCGGCATCCGCGAGGGCCTCTGCCTGGTGAACGCCATGCACATCACCGCCTCCGTCTTCATCAACGATGACGAAAGCGGCCTCCACCACGACTATGAGGTCTGGCTGGAAAAACTCGCCCCGCACGAACCAGTCCGCGGCTACCACCACAACCGCACCGGCGAAGACAACGCCGACGCGCACATGAAACGCCAGGTGATGGGCCGCGAAGTTGTCGTGGCCGTCACCGAGGGCCGCCTCGATTTCGGCCCGTGGGAACAGATCTTCTACGGCGAGTTCGACGGCGGGCGCCGCAAGCGCCTGCTCATCAAAATCATCGGCGAATGAAGCCCCGCGCTACTTGCGCTTGGCCGGCATCCGCCGCCCGTTCTGCACCAGCGTCAACGCGGAGCCATCGGCCTCGAAGATGATCTCCGCCGGCATGACCTTGGGGAAGAACGACGTCTCAGACTTCGCAAAGATCGGGATCTTCTGCTGGCCCGTCGCCTGAGTGATTAACTGATCGCCCTCCAAAGTGATAGTCAGAATGAAGGTGGGCGCCAGCTCATACTCGCCTACATACTTCTTCAAGACTGTCACCGGCACCTTCACCTCGGTGAGCTTCGCCGGTTTCTCCGCGTCCTTACCCAGTTCCAACGAAAGCAGATCCTGCGCCAGCTTGCCAGCCTGCGACGGCAGCGCGTTGGATAGCGTCACCACCACCAGGTTCTTCGCCGGCACGCGCAGGATCATCGTCGCAAACCCATTGATGCCGCCGCCGTGCGAGACCACCTCCACCCCGTCCGTCGTCTTCACATTCCAGCCGTAGGCGTAGTTGTTCAACACCGGCGTGAAGTACTTCTTGTACGATTCCGGGCTCAGCAGCTTCCCTGCCCGCAGCGCGCCGTCCCACTTCACCAGGTCGAGCGTTGTCGAATACATGGACCCCGCCGCGTGCGGAATTGACATGTCGATTAGTGAGGCGTTCTTCACCACCTTGCCGTCGCTCTCGTAGCCCGACGCCCTCCGGGCGATCACTGTGGAGTTCCAGTCGTACCCCGTATCGTTCATCCCCAGCGGCGCCAGCACATTGGCCCGCAGGTACGCCTCGTAGGTTCCGCCGGTCGCCTTCTCGATGATGTAGCCCAGCAGCACGTAACCGGAGTTCGAGTAGTTCATCTTCGAGCCCGGCGCGAAGTCCAGCGGCTTGTCCCGGAACCGCTTCAGAGACTCGGCCGGCGGCGACGCCAGCGCCATCGTCTTGCTGTACTCCGGGAACGCGGTGAAGTTCGGAATCCCCGCCGTGTGCGTCAGTAGGTGATGAATCGTAATCGCCTTCCATGCCTCCGGACAGGCGTCGACGAACCCGCATACCGCATCTGTAGTCTTCAGCTTCCCTTGCTGCTCCAGCAGCAGCACGGCCATGGCCGTAAATTGCTTGGTAATGGAGCCCAGCCGGAACCTGGTATCCGGAGTGTTGGGAATGGACCATTCCATGTTGGCCATGCCGAACCCCTTGCTGAACAGCACTTTGCCGTCCTGCGCAACAATCGCCGTACCCTGGAACATCCCGGCGTCGTAGTAGGCCTGCGCCTGCTCCTCCAGCCTCTGCGGCGTCACCTGCGAAAAGGCCGTCAGGGCGGCGCTGACAAGGAAAAGAAACCTTCGTGTCATCATGTCGATTTCTCTATTGTCGCTACAATTGAGAGAGACCCCAAGTAACATTTAGATGCTCAGCCTCCTCGATCGCCTCAAACAGGGAATTCAGAAAACGCGCGCCGGCCTTGTCAACAAGGTCGAAGACGTCCTGCTCGGAAAGAAGGAGATCGACTCCGACCTCCTCGACGAACTGGAATACACCCTCATCACCGCCGACGTCGGCGTGAAGACCGCAACAGACATCCTCGAAAGCATCCGCCAGAAGGTGGATCGCCAACTGGTGGGCGATCCTTCCGAGCTGCGCCAGTTGATCCGCGAGCACCTGCTGGGTGTGCTGGAGGCCAGCGACCGGCCGCTCCAGATGGCCACCGCGCCGCCTACTGTGATCCTGATGGTAGGGGTCAACGGCTCCGGCAAGACCACCACCACCGGCAAGCTGGCCGCGCGCTTCCAGGCCGAGGGCAAATCCGTGCTGCTGGCCGCCGCCGATACATTCCGCGCCGCCGCCATCGAGCAGCTCGAAGTGTGGGGCGAGCGCACCAAGACCATCGTCATTCGCCAGGCCCAGGGCGCCGATCCCAGCGCCGTGATCTTCGACGCGGTGCAGGCCGCCAAGGCCCGTAAGACGGACATCCTGCTCGTCGATACCGCCGGCCGTCTCCACACCAAGGAGAACCTGATGGCGGAACTCGAAAAGATGCGCCGCACCGCGCGCCGCGTGGTCGAAGACGCGCCCCATGAAGTGTGGCTCGTGCTCGACGCCACGACAGGCCAGAACGGCCTGGAGCAGGCGCGCAAGTTCACTGAATCGGCCGGCGTTACCGGCCTCATTCTGACCAAGCTCGACGGCACCGCCAAAGGCGGCGTTGTAGTGGCCATCACGCGCGAGCTCAACGTCCCCATCCGCTACATCGGAGTCGGAGAGCAGGCCGAAGACCTGCTACCGTTCGAACCAGAGAAGTTCATCTCGTCCCTATTTGAATCATGAGCACCGAATATCTGAGCGAAGCGCTCCAACTAGCCCGCGAAGGGCAAGGCCGGGTGTCGCCCAATCCCGCGGTGGGCGCCGTCATTGTGAAGGATGGCGCCGTTGTGGGGCGCGGCTTCCACACCTGGGCCGGCGTCAAGCACGCGGAGGTTCTGGCCCTGGAACAGGCCGGCGGGCAGGCACGCGGCGCCACGCTCTACGTCACCCTGGAGCCCTGCTCCCATCACGGGCGCACCGGCCCCTGCATTGAAGCGCTAGCCGCCGCGGGAATCCGCAAGGTGGTCGCCATTACGGAGGACCCCAACCCGGTTGTCGCCGGCAGCGGCTTCCGGCTCCTGCGCGACGCCGGCATTGAAGTCGAGATCGATTCCACGCTCGCCGCGGAGGCCGAAGAGCTCAACCTGGCCTTCTTCCACTACATGCGCAACGGCTCGCCCCTGGTGATGCTGAAATCGGCCATGACGCTGGACGGCAAGATCGCCGCGCCGGACGACAACTCCGGCTGGATCACCTCGGAGCGCGCCCGCGCCCACGTCCAGCAGGTCCGGCATTTGCACGACGCCATCCTCACCGGCATCGGCACCGTACTCGCCGACAACTGCCGTTTGACCGACCGCAGCAATCTGGAGCGCTCCCGCCCGCTGCTGCGCATCGTCATGGATTCGCTCCTGCGCCTGCCCGTCGGGTCGGAGATGGTGGAAAGCTGCAACCACGACATCCTGGCCGTCTGTACCTCCATCGCGCCGCCGTTCCGCCGCGAGGCGCTTGAAAAGAAGGGCGTGGAGATCTTGGTGGCCGACGGCACGGGCGGCCGGCCCAGCTTCCGCCGCCTGGTGGAAGTGCTGGCCGAGCGCCGCTATCTCTCGCTGATGATCGAGGCCGGCAGCAAGATCAATTGGGGCGCGCTGGAATCCGGCATCGTGGATCGCATTCTGTTCTACTACGCACCCAAGATCCTGGGCGGCACGCAGTCCATTCCGGTGGCCGGAGGCATCGGCCGCCGCCACCGCGCCGACGCCATGCGCTTCACGCGCACGAAGCTCCACGTCATTCCACCGGATGAATACGCGGTGGAGGCCTGGTACAAGAAGGCCTAGAAATGTTTACGGGCATCATCGAAGAACTTGGGCGTCTGGAGGCCGTGGAGCCGCGCGCGGCCGGCAGCCGGCTGCGCATTGCCGCGCGCACGGTGATGAGCGATCTGCGCGAAGGCGATAGCGTCTCCGTCAACGGAGTCTGCCTGACTGCCGTCGAGCTCAAGCCCGGCAGTTTTGCGGCCGACGCCTCGCCGGAGACGCTTGAGCGCTCCAGCCTGGGGGCGCTCCGCACCGGCTCGCCCGTCAATCTGGAACGCGCGCTTCAGGCCAACGCGCGCCTCGGTGGCCACATCGTGCAGGGCCACGTGGATGGCATCGGCCGCATCGTTTCTCTCGATCTGCTGGGCGACAACAACTGGTGGCTGAAGGTGCAGGCGCCGCCCGAGCTCGATCGCTACCTCGTCTTCAAGGGCTCCGTCGCCATTGACGGCATCAGCCTCACCGTCGCCGCGCTGGAGGAGGGAGTGGTTTCGGTCACCATCATCCCGCACACCTACGAGAACACGAATCTGCGCGGCAAGCGCCCCGGCGATATGGTCAATCTGGAGACCGATGTGCTGGCCCGCTACGTGGAAAAGATGCTGGGCACGCTGGACCTGAAGCAGAGCCGCCTCACGATCGGCGAGTTGCGGGAACAGGGCTACTGATCGCGCTTGGGCGGCGACTTCTCCAGCCGCACGATCACGGCGTCCAATGTTCCGTCCGGCGCCTTGCGCGTCTCCACCGTCACCCGATCGCCGGCCTTGATGGCGCTTGCCTTGATCTTGCTTTTACCCGAAAAGTATTCGGTCTTGCGCATCAGGGTGAACTCCATCAGGTTGGGCGTGTCGCCTTCGAGCGTGAGCTTCTTGCTATCGAGATCCGTCACCTTCCCGGTGAATGACGGCATGGGCACGGCGCCGGGCGCGGTCTTGCGGGCCTCCCACGGCGCGCTGGGATACTGCGGATACCCGTACTGAGCGAATAGTGGTGCGGCCAGGAAATAGCAGGCAATCACGAGCAAGCGCATCGCAGCACCTCTGACTCCATTAGAGCGCGTTGAGCTACAGCGCGGCGAGCCGTGCCTCGACAGCCGAGCGGAACTCGCCCTCCGCCAGATACGCCAGATTGATATCGACGTTGGCCCGCGCACCGGTGCGCGCCGCCTCCGCCAGGCGCGCGCCGTGGTGACATCGGAAGCGAACTTGGCCGGCGATTCCGCCGCCAGCGCAGCCAGCCGCACAGCCAGCGCGGACGCCCGCTCCAGCACCTCCAGTGGCACCTCCGTGGCCTCACGCATGGCGGCCTCCACGAAGGGCGCGCGCTCCGCCTTGGGCCGTTTATAGGCCGCCACCACGCTGCCGTAGGCGTCGGCATCGCGCTGCACGGCCACGGCGAGAAACTGCCGGTCCGCCTCGTACAACGTGCCATCGAGTTTGGACAAGCGAGCCACCATCGCACCCAGCGACGCCGCCATGGCGCCCGCCGCAGCCGCCGCGCTGCCGCCGCCCGGAGTGGGCGTGGCATCGGCCAGCGCGTCGAAAAAATCGTTCAACGGCTGGCGCCCGGCCAGCGCGTCCGCCACGCGGTTTTCCAGCACCATCGAGGGCTGGAACCCCTCAAACCGCAGATGGAAATCGGCCGTCATTTCCAAGGCCCGCTTCGGGATCAGACCGATGATCTCGCTGCCGACGACGGGCACGCCGTAGCGCGCTGCCTCGCTCTCTACCGTCGCAAAGACGCGGTGCACCGGCGTCTGCTCGAAGTCCGTCAGGTTCATAGAGACCTGCGCCAGGTTGCGCGAAGTGAGCATCACGCCCATCGCTTTGACGTAGCGGAATCCGCCGTTGGAGTGGCGAATCCCCTTGGCGATGCGCTTGGCGATTTCGACATCGGTGGTGCCGAGATTGATGTTGTAGGCGATCAGGAATTTGCGCGCGCCCACCACGGTGGCGCCGGCAGTGGGGTGGAGCTCCGCATCGCCGAAATCGGGGGCGCGGTCGGGATTGGTGCGCACGTCTTCGCGCAGGCCCTCAAACTGGCCGCGCCGGATGTTTTCGAGATTGACCCGCTCCGGCCGGCGCGCGGCAGCTTCGTACAGATACGTGGGCACCTTGAGGCGCTTCCACAGCTCGGCGGCAGCCCGCTCGGCCAGCTTCACACACTCTTCCAGCGTGACGCCCTCCAGCGGGACAAACGGCATGACGTCCACAGCGCCGATGCGCGGATGAGCGCCAGTGTGGACTGTGAGGTCGATCAGTTCCACCGCCTTCGCGGCGCCGGCCAGAGCGGCCTCCACCACGGATTCCGGCGGAGCGACGAAGGTGATGACACTGCGGTTGTGATCGGCGTCGCACTCCAGATCCAGCACCAGGGCGCCGGCAACGGACTGGATGGCGGCGGCGATGGATTCCACCTTGGAGCGGTCGCGGCCTTCCGAGAAGTTCGGCACACATTCAACGAGTTTGCGGGACATCAACATCAGTTTATCTGGATCACGCCCCGGCGGACCGTGGCCTGCACGGGGTTGATTCCGAAGTAGTAGGGGAGCTCGCGGTAGTCCTGCGCCGTCAGAATGGCGATGTCGGCCCGCTTGCCCACCTCCAGCGAGCCGGTCTCCGCGGCCAGCCCCAGCGCGCGCGCGCCGTGGAGGGTGGCGGCGCAAATGGCCTCGGCCGGGGTCATGCGCATCTGCGTGCAGGCCAGCGAGAGCACCATCGGCATGCTCGGAGTCGGGCTGGTGCCAGGGTTGAAATCCGTGGCCAGGGCGACGGTGACGCCGGCATCGATCAACGCGCGGGCCGGCGCATAGCGGGTGAGGCCGAGGTGATAGACGGAGCCGGGCAGCAGTGTGGCGATGACGGAAGAGCGTGCCAAGGCGCGGATCTCGGCTTTGCCGATGGCCTCCAGGTGATCGGCCGACAGGACGCCGAGCTCCACGGCCAGTTGCACTGCGCCGAAGTTGGAGAACTGGCTGGCGTGAATGCGCAGGCCGAGCCCGAGTCTGCGCGCGGCGATCAAATAGCGTCGCGCCTGCGCCACGCTGAACGCGCCCGTATCGCAATAGACATCGGCGAAGCGCGCGAGTTTGCGGCGGGCGATCTTGGGCATCAGCTCTGCGATCAGCCAATCGATGTATGCGTCGGCGCGCCCATCGAATTCCGGCGGCGTGACGTGCGCGCCGAGGAAGGTGGGCACGGCGCCCAGCGCCGCGGAGACGCGCAGAGTCTTGATTTCGGCCGGCTCATTCAAACCGTAGCCGGACTTGGCCTCCACTGTGGTTGTGCCGTGGCGCAGCATGTGAGTGAGCCAGTGTTGCGCGGTGGCCTGGAGGCGGGCGGCCGGCATGGCGCGCACGGCATGCATGGTCCAGAGGATGCCGCCGCCTTCCAAGCGCGGCGGCCCGTGGACGAGATGGGTGTGTGAATCGACGAAGCCCGGCAGGACCACGCCGCCTTTCGCATCGAGCACCTCGGCGCCTTTCGCCAAACGCTCCAATTGGCGCGCCGGGCCGACAGCCGCAATCAGGCCGTCCTCTATGAGCAGCGCGCCGTTTTCGACTAAACCGAGGTCCCACGGCATTGCGCTCCGCAACGTGAGCAACTGCCGCGCTCCGCGAACCAGCAACCGGCTCTTCATGTCAGCCCTGCACCAGCGGCAGGCGGAGGCCGGCCTTTTCGGCGAAGGCGATTGCCTCGGGATAACCGGCATCGACGTGGCGCGCCACGCCCATACCTGGATCGCAGGTCATGACGCGCTCGGCGCGGCGGCCGCTGGCCTGGGTGCCCTCCACCACAGTGACCTGCCCGGAGTGCTGCGAGTAACCGATGCCCACACCGCCGCCGTTGTGCACCGAGACCCAACTGGCGCCGGCGGCGGTGTTCAACATGGCGTTGAGGATGGGCCAATCGGCGATGGCGTCACTGTGATCCAGCATGGCCTCGGTCTCGCGATAGGGCGAAGCGACGGAGCCGCAGTCGAGATGATCGCGCCCGATGACGATGGGCGCCTGCACTTTTCCCTGGGCGACGAGCTCGTTGAGGCCGGCGGCGAACTCGGCGCGCTCGCCGTAGCCGAGCCAGCAGATTCGCGCCGGCAGGCCCTGAAAATGCACCTTGAGGCGGGCGTTTTTGATCCAGTTCTGCACGTTCTCGTTGTGCGGGAACATCTCGCACACCAACTTGTCGGTGACGGCGATATCGGCCGGATCGCCCGACAGCGCCACCCAGCGGAACGGCCCTTTGCCTTCGCAGAAGAGAGGCCGGATGTATTCGGGGACAAAGCCGGGGATGTCAAAGGCGCGCGTCACGCCGCGGTCTGCCGCCATGCGCCGGATGTTGTTGCCGTAGTCGAACGCGATGGCGCCGGCGCGCTGCATGGCGAGCATCGCCTCGACGTGGATGGCAATGGAATCCATCGCGCGCTCCAGGTATGCCGCAGGGTCGGCGACGCGCAGCGCGGCGGCTTCGGCCAGCGACAACCCGGCGGGGACGTAGCCGTTGAGGGGATCGTGCGCGCTGGTCTGATCCGTGACGACATCCGGCGTGACGCCGCGCCGGACCAGTTCCGGCAGCACCTCCGCGCAGTTGCCGGCCAGGCCGACGGAGAGCGCCCGCTTCTCCGTGCGCGCCTCGTCGATGAGCCGCAACGCATGGTCCAGTGACTCCGCCATCACGTCGCAGTAGCCGGTATCCAGGCGTTTTTGAATCCGCGCCGGATCTACCTCCACGCAGAGGATCGCGGCGCCGCACATGGTGGCCGCCAAGGGCTGGGCGCCGCCCATCCCGCCCATGCCGCCGGTGAGCACAAAGCGGCCGGCGAGGTCAGCGCCGAAGTGTTTGCGGCCGGCTGCGGCGAACGTCTCGTAGGTGCCTTGCAGGATGCCCTGGCTGCCGATGTAGATCCAACTGCCGGCCGTCATCTGGCCGTACATGATGAGGCCCAGCTTTTCCAATTCGCGGAAGTGCTCCCAGGTGGACCAGCGGCCGACGAGGTTGGAGTTGGCGATGAGGACGCGGGGCGCTTCGTCATGGGTGCGGAAGACGGCGACCGGTTTGCCGGACTGGACCAACAGTGTCTCGTCGTCGGCGAGGCGTTCCAGCTCGCGCACGATGGCGTGGTAGCAGGCCCAGTTGCGGGCGGCGCGGCCGTGTCCGCCGTAGACCACCAGATCCTGGGGCCGCTCGGCCACTTCGGGATCGAGGTTGTTCATAAGCATGCGGAGAGCTGCTTCCTGGCGCCAACCCTTGCAGCGGAGTTGCAGGCCTCTTGGTGCACGGACAACGGGGTTCATGGGCTCAGTGTAGACACACTTCGGCCTCGCGCGAAAGCCCGGCTGGCTCCCTTTGGGAGCGGACCGGACCCTTTGTTTCTTTTCGGAGTCGATCTTTTCTTTTATTCGCCCGGGGCCTTCGAAAAGGCCCCGTATTTGATCGAGCTGATCGGGACAAAACCGGTTTGCGCGCCGTCCTTTCAGACAGCGGCCCGCGTAGGAAGCGTTGAACGTCTTAGGTTACCGCCGCTCTACGTTAGGCGAAGGGATCGAAGCTGGCCAGCGGGTCATCCCCTAAGATCACGTTAGCATGGGGTGTCAATAGGCGGCAGGGTTATGTTGTTGACAAATATAGGAAAAAAGGTGTGTGAACCACTTTGGGATTCACACTGAATTTGTCACTTGGCGGCGCGATCGTTCCGATAGACCTTGCCGTCCTTCATGACGAACTGCACGGTGGAGATGGCGTTGACGTCTTTCAGCGGGTCGCTGGCAACGGCGATGATGTCGGCGGCGAAGCCGGTGGCGATACGGCCGAGGCGTTCCTTTTGCCCCAGCAGTTCGGCGGCGTGCAGCGTGGCGGCGCGAAGGGAATCCATCGGGGTCATGCCGTATTCCACCATGTAGGGGAACTGCTTCCAGTTGTCGCCATGAGGGTAGACGCCGCCGTCGGAGCCAAACGCCATGCGCACGCCGCCCAGCCAGGCCTTGCGGAAGTTCTCGCGCTGGAGCTTGCCGATCAGCTTCTCTTTTTCGATGCTCTCCGGCAGAAGTCCGATCTTCAATCCCTGCTCCAGGATGAAGGTGTCGTTGTAGATATCGAAGACGAGGAACGTGCCATGCTCCTTGGCGAGGCGGATGCCTTCGGCGTCGATGAGGCTGCAATGCTCGACAGAGTCGACACCGGCCGTGATGGCCTCCTTGATCGATTCCGCGCCGTGGGCGTGGGCGGCGACCTTACGGCCCAGGCGGTGGGCCTCTTCGACGATGGCCTTCATCTCCTCCACCGTGTACTGCACGCCGCTGGCGGAATCGCCCTTGGAGAGGACTCCGCCGGAAGCGCAAATCTTGATGAGATCAGCGCCGTACTTGACCACCTCGCGGACCTTGGCGCGGGCGGCCCAGGGCCCATCGGCGACGCCGGCGGCGACGAAGTGAAACTCGGGCGCCAAGCGGTTGTCGTCGCAGTGGCCGCCGGTGATGCCGAGCGCCGGACCGGAGACGAAGAGGCGCGGGCCGTCAATGTCTCCCGCGTTGACGGCATCGCGCAGCGCGACGTCGGAGTAGGCGAGCGCTCCGAGGTTGCGGACCGTGGTGAAGCCGGCGAGCAGGGTCTTGCGGGCGTTCTTGGCGCCAGTGAGAGTCTGGCTGGGGACGCTCTGGCCCAGCGACTTGTAGCCGGCGTGTTCGGGGTCGCCGGTGAGATGGACGTGGGCATCGATCAGGCCCGGAAGGCAGTAGAGACTGGAGAGATCCACATCCGGCTTGGCGTTGCCCGCCGGCTGAACCGCCGTGATGTTCCCACCGGTGACGATGACATCGACACGCTCGCGCATCTGGCCCGACACGACATCGAGGAACCGTCCGCAGCGCAGAGTGCGCGGCTCCGCGGCGAAGACGGGGGCGACCAGGAGAATGGCAAATAACCCGGCTGTGAGTTTACTCATCAGACCCAGGTTAGCCGATAACCGCCGCTACGTTGCCACCTCGTCCAGCATCTGGCCATCGGGCCCGTAGAGCCGCATCTGCATGGGCGTCTGGCCCAAGGCGTGAGTGGAGCAACTGAGGCACGGATCGTAGGCGCGCACGACGGCCGAGACGCGATTCACCATGCCCTCCTGAAACTGGTTGCCATCCACGAAGCGCTCGGCCACCTGCTGGATGCTCTTGTTGATGGCGAGATTATTGTGGCCGGTGGCGACGATGAGGTTGGCCCACTTCATGGCGCCATTCTCGTCCACCTTGTAGTGATGGATCAGAGTGCCGCGCGGGGCCTCGATGATGCCCACGCCTTCCAGCGCGTTGACGCCGGCCTCGGCGCGGACGTGACGATCGAGGATCAGCGGGTTTTCGAGCAACTGCTCCATGCGCTCGACGCCGTAGAGGGCCTCGATGAGACGCGCGTAGTGGTAGAAGAACGAGCTTTGCACGATGCGGCCCAGCCGTTGGCGGTACTCGGCCAGCTCGACATCGGCCTCCGGCGTGCCGCACTGTTCGGCGACGTTCAAACGCCCGAGCGGGCCCACTCGATAGGCGCCATCGGGATAGCCCATCGGTTTGAAGTAGGGCGCCTTGAGGTACGAATCCGGCATGGCCGCTTCGCCGATGAACTTGGAGTAATCCAAGGCGCGGGAGACGGAGGCCATGGGCTTGCCTTCCGAGTCTTTGAAGCGCAGAATGCCGTCATAAATGCGCAGATTGCCGTCGAAATCGACGAGACCGGCATAGGCGGAAGGCATGTTGCCGAAGGCGTCGCTTTCGGCCGGGAAGTCGTCGAGCATGGCCTTGAACGTCTTCAAGGTACGGCGGATGATGGAGCGTGCGATGGGCAACTCGGCGAGGATCTCATCGCGAGTCTCGGCCGAGAGCGGCTTGTTGACACCGCCGGGCACGGTCCATGACGGATGAATGCGCTCGCCGGCCAGGCGTTCGATGGTCTGCTGGCCGAACTTGCGGAGGGCGATGCCGTCGCGCGCGGCCTCGGGGTGTTTCTCGATGAGCCCGACGATGTTGCGCAGCTTCGGATCTGAATCGAAGCCCAGCAGTAAATCCGGCGCGGAGAGATGGAAAAAGCTGAGGCCGTGGCTTTGCACAAACTGGGCGCAGTGGAGCAGCTCGCGCAAGAGCTGGGCGGGTTCGGGAATCTGCACGGCCATGATGGCATCGCAGGCCTTGACGGAGGCCAGCAGATGGCTGACCGGGCAGATGCCGCAGATGCGCGCGGTGATGGCGGGCATCTCGTAGTAGGGCCGGCCCTCGACGAATTTCTCAAAGCCCCGGAATTGCGTCACATGGAATTGAGTGGACGCCACCTTCCCCTGGTCGTTGAGATGGATATCGATTTTGGCGTGCCCTTCAATCCTGGTCACATGGTCGATGGTGATGGTTCGCGACATGACGCTCCTCTCTCAGCCGAATTTCACTTTGCCCGTCAACTCCGGCTTTCTGCCGGCGAGGACTTCCATCACCACATAGGCGATGGCATCCGCTTTGGGCGGACAACCGGGGATGTGCAGATCCACGCGCACCACTTCATGCACGGGGAGTGCGTTGCGCAGCAGGGCGGGCACACCGTCGGTGGGCGGGCGGTGGTTCACATCGGAGCCCTCGACGTAGCCGCGCTCCAGCAGCGCCTTGACGGGGATTCCGTTGCGCATGGAGGGCACGTTGCCGGTGACGGCGCAATCGCCGAGCGCTACTAACAATTTGGTGCGACCGCGGATCTTCTGTATCAGTTTCAGATCGTCCTGGTTGCTGACCGCGCCCTCCACGAGAGTGAGGTCCACGCCCTCTGGAAACTCCTGTGCGTCCACGAGCGGACCGTAGACGATGTCGGCTCTTTTGACGACTTCCAGCAGAGTCTCATCCATATCCAGCACGGACATGTGACAGCCCGAACAGCCATCCAGCCACACTGTCGCCACCTTGGCCTTGCTCATGGACGTACTCCTCTCAGCGCAGTGAGCCGCGAGATCGGCTCGGTGCGCTTGGTCATCTCTTCGACGGCGAAACCCTTTTCGGCCAGAGCGCCGGTGGGGCAACTCTGCACGCACTTCCCGCAGCTGGTGCAGTTGCGCGATTCGCCCCATTTGCGATTCAGTTCGCAGACCAGGCGCGAGCCGACGCCGCGGCTGGAGACATCCCACACGTGGGCGCCCTCCACTTCAGCGCAGACGCGCACACAGCGCGTGCAGAGGATGCAGCGGTTCTGATCGAGGGTGAACTTCTTGTGGGTGAGATCGACGCCGATCTTGGGGAACGTATAGGGATAGCGGACGCCCGTCACGCCGAGTTTCGTGGCGAGCC
Source organism: Bryobacterales bacterium (assembly GCA_016721425.1). Taxonomy (GTDB): domain Bacteria; phylum Acidobacteriota; class Terriglobia; order Bryobacterales; family Bryobacteraceae; genus Paludibaculum. Next base: position 202,249 of record JADKID010000012.1, read on the forward strand.
CCTGCAATTCACAGTGGCCATTGGAGACGCAAACGGCGCAGACGTGATTGCGCTCGGCGAACAGTAGTTCCAGCGCGATCTTGCGGTAGCGGCGGAGCTTGTCCGATTGCGTGGTGACGGCCATCCCGTCCTGCACTGGAGTGCTGCAGGCGGGCAGGACGCGGCCGACGCCGGCCACCTCGACGATGCACAACCGGCAGGCGCCGACTGAGGCGAGCCCCTTCATGTGACAGAGCGACGGGATGAACTTGCCGTGCTCCAGCGCCACTTCCAGGATGCTGCGCTGGCCGGCAGTGTGAATCAGCTCGCCATCAATGCGTAGTGAGATCTTTTGCGGCATGGCTCATATCTCCTATTGGTGATCCCCGTTGCGGATGTCGCAGCGCAGGCAGCGGCATGCCTCTTCCATGGCCTCCACGGGGGCCAACCCGATGGTGGCGTCGGCGAAGGTTTTGGCCCGCTCGGCCGCATCCACTTCGGTGACGTGATGGCGCCCGCTGGCGCTGGGATGGGCGGGCGGGGTCTGATCGATGTCGAACTTGGGGAAGATCTGATCCCAGCGGCGCTCGCCGGTGAGGCGCTGATCGATCTTGCGCGCCGCTTTCTTGCCATAGCCCATGGCATTGGAGACGTTGGAGGCGCCGGTGATGAGATCGCCGCCCGCGTAGAAGTTCGGCCGGCTGGTTTCGAGCGTATAGCGATCCACCTCGATCAGGCCGCTCTCCTTGATCTTCAGGCCGGAGGCTTTGGCAAAATCGGCATCGACGGTTTCGCCGACGGCGAGGATCACCGTGTCGCAGGCCATGCGCACGATCTCGTCGGTGGGGATAGGCCGGCGGCGGCCGGAGGAATCGTATTCACCGAGGCGTGTCTTGACGGCCTCAATGGCCTGGACCTTGCCATCGGGCGAACCGATGATGCGATGGGGCGTAGCGAGGAACATGATCTGGGCGCCCTCGGCCTCGGCGGCCTCGGTTTCCTCGGCGATGGCCGGCATGTCTTTGCGCTCGCGGCGGTAGATGATGGTCACCTTGGAGCCGAGGCGCAATGCGGTGCGGGCCGAATCGATGGCTGCGTTACCGCCGCCGATGACAGCGACGTTCTTGCCAAGCGGCACGGGCTGCTGCTTGGAGATTGCCTCGAGGAACGGCAGAGCCGGGATGACGCCCGTGAGCTCGGTGCCTGGGAGGTAGACCCAACTCTCCTTCCAGGTACCGATGGCGAGGAAGACGGAGTCGTACTGCGAATCCAGGTCGTTCAGCGAAACGTCCTTGGGCACCTGTGTGTCAAACGTGAATTGCACGCCCGTGCGGCGGATCAGTTCAATCTCCAGATCGAGCACGTCCTTGGGCAGGCGGTAATCCGGCAGGGCATAGCGGAGCATGCCGCCGGCGGCGGCGTTGGAATCGTACACCATGACTTCATGGCCCAGCAGGGCGAGGTAGAAGGCGCAGGCCAGACCGGTGGGCCCAGCGCCAACTACGGCGCATTTCTTGCCGGTGGGAGGCAGGCGCCGCGCGGCCACCTGGGCGGCGAGGGCGTCAAAGCGCTCAGTGGGGTAGATGGCGTCGGCGATGTGGCGGTGCACTTCGCGCATGTTGACGGCTTCGTCGATGCCGGCACGGCGGCAACGATCGTCGCAAGGATGCTGGCAGACGCGCCCGGTGGAGGCCGGCAGCGGGTTATCCATCACCACGGAGAGGAACGCCTCTTCCAACCTGTCCTCTTTCAACAGTTGCAGGAAGCGCGGGATGTTCATGTGGAGCGGGCAGGAGTTTTCGCACGGGCTGAGCGCCAGATCCTCGCAGACACCGGCGCGGCAGCGGCCGGCGCGGATGTGGTCCTCAAACTCGTGGCGGAAGTGCCGCATGGTGGTGAGCACGGGGTTGGGCGCGGTCTGGCCGAGACCGCAGAGCGAGGTGTCGCGGATCATGCGGCTGAGCTCGTCGAGCAGTTCGAGATCGGCTGCGGTGCCCTTGCCGTGGCTGATGCGGTTCAGATAGTGCAGTGATTTGTCCAGGCCGACGCGGCAGGGGATGCACTTGCCGCAGCTCTCCGAGTGGGTGAACTCAATGAAGTAGCGCGCCACATCCACCATGCAGTTGTCTTCGTCCATCACCACCATGCCGCCGGAGCCCATGATGGAGCCCAACTGGCCGAGCGATTCATAATCGACGGCGGTATCGAACATGTCCATCGGGATGCAGCCGCCGGACGGCCCGCCGGTTTGGACGGCCTTGATGGCGCGGCCGTTGGTACCGCCGCCGCCGACGTCGTAGACAAACGTCTTCAGCGGGGTGCCCAGCGGCATCTCCACGAGGCCCGTGTTGGTGACCTTGCCAACGAGGGAAAACACCTTGGTGCCGGAGCTCTTGGGGCTGCCGGTCTCGGTGAACCACGCCGCGCCCTTGATGACGATGGGCGCGATGTTGTACCAGGTCTCGACATTGTTGATGTTGGTGGGCATGCCGTAGAGCCCGGACTCGGCCGGATACGGCGGCCGCGGCGTGGGCCTGCCGGCCTTGCCTTCGAGCGAACGGATGAGCGCGGTTTCCTCGCCGCAGACAAAGGCGCCGGCGCCCTCCACCAGCCGCAGGTTGAACTTGAAGCCGCGGTTGAGAATGTTCTCGCCCAACAGTCCATATTCCTTGGCCTGCTCGATGGCGGAGTTGAGCCGGTGCACCGCCAGCGGGTACTCGGCGCGGGCGTAGATGATGCCCTCGGTGGCGCCCATGACGTAGCCGCCGATGATCATGCCCTCCAGCAGCGAGTGGGGATCGCTCTCAATCTCGTTGCGGTTCATGTAGGCGCCGGGGTCGCCCTCGTCGGCGTTGCAGATGATGTATTTCTGCTCCGCCTTGGCCTTGCGGAGGAAGTCCCACTTGATACCGGTCTGGTAGCCGGCGCCGCCACGGCCGCGCAGCTTGGCCACCTTGATGGATTCGATAATCGCTTCCGGATTGGCGTCGATCAGCGCCTTGTAAAGTGCCTGGTAGCCGCCGACGGCGAAGTACTCGTCGATGTCGCCGGGACTGATGAGGCCGCAGTTACGGAGAACGATCTTTTTCTGCCCTTTGAAGAACGCCGTATCGTACCAGTGGGGGATTTCCGGGCACCCGGCGCCGTATTTGACGTGACCGGTGATGTGGTCCCACTCTTCGATCTTGCAGAGGGCGAGACCAGCTGGCATGCGTCCGGCGAGGAGGTCGTCCAAAATGGCGTCCACATCGTTGGGTTGAACGCGTTGCAGGATGACGAGCGGCTTGCCGGGCAGCCAGACATTGACGAGAGGCTCTGCGGCGCAGAAGCCGAAGCATCCGGTGCGGGCCAGTTTGACGCCGAGGCCGCGTTGATTGATGGCGTCGGCAAAGGCGTGGTAGACGGATTCGGCGCCGTTGCCGGTGCCGCAGGTGCCCATGCCGATGGCGATGCGCGGCCCGGGCGGCAGCAGCTTCGCCAGGCCTGCCTCGCGCACTTCATTGAAGGCGGAGAGATCGGTGATACGCCTCACGAGCGGCCTCCCTTCTTGAGCGCCTCGACCTCGCGTTCGAGGGTGCGCTCGTTCACATGGCCGAGAATGGCGTGGTTCACTTCCGCCACCGGCGCCAGGGCGCATTGGCCGAAGCAGGCCACGGTGCGGAGGGTAAATTTGCGGTCGGCCGTTGTCATGGAGACCTTGTCGGCGCTACCGTCTTCGGGATCGGCCTGGAGCCCCAGTTGGAGCTTCATGCGCTCCAGCAGATTGCGCGATCCGCGGGTGTGGCAGGCGGTGCCGCGGCAGACGCACACGGTGTGCTCGCCCTGCGGCTTGAGGTTAAAGAGGGCGTAAAAGGTAGCCACACTGTAGATCTGCGCGCCCGGAATGCCGGTGCGGGTAGAGAGATAATCCAGTACCTCCATGGGCAGATACTTGTTGGCCTGCCTTTCCTGGATCTCCTCGAGCAGGGTGAGCAGCATCCCCGGCTCGCCCTGGTGCTGGGCGATCAGACGGTCAATAAAATCCTGCTCTTCAAAGGAAAGGGCACCCTGGAAGGGCGCACGGTCTGGATGGGTTGTCGACGTCATACCCGGACGCGAGCCTCCTGTCCAGAACAGATAATCACATCTGATTGTCGGTGGCAAGGGTGTAACGACGCCGTTTGTTCTCCGTTAGCATCGGCAAATTCCGCGCGGGACCATTTCGCCCTGCTATCCTCACATCCATAGCCACATGTCAATGGACACACGCACGACGGAACGGCATCTGGATGCCTCCCGTCTGGAGAGCCTGCTGGAATCCGCCGGACTGCTGAGTTCTTCGCTTCAGCTGGACGATCAACTGCGCCACCTGATGCGCACCATCATGGGACGGCTACTGATCTCCCGCGCCGTCATCGCGCTGTACGACGCCGGTGATTCCACACTGCGGGTGGCACTGGCCCGCGGCGTCCCCAGCCTGAAGCCAGGCACTGAATTTGATCCGGCGGAGGCGGCCTCGTTGCAGTTGCCGCACTCCACGCCCATCGGCGATCCTGAGCGGCCGCTGGGCATCCTGGCCATCGGCGCGCCGGCGCGCGGCGAACTCGACCATGCCGAGCGCGAGTTCCTGAGCGCGCTGCTTTCGCTGGGCGCCGCCTCCATTGCCAACGCCCGCGATCACGATTCGGTGATCCGCACCAACAAGGCGCTGGACCAGAAGATCCAGGAACTGCGCGCGCTGCTGGATCTGGTGCGCGGCCTGGCGGCCACCATTGATCCGGACGAAGTGGCGCAGTTGCTGATGCTGACGTTGAGCGGCCGCTGGGCCGTGCGGCGCCACGCGCTTTTCACGTGGAAGCCGAACCAGCCGCCGATTGCGCGCATCAAGGGGCTGGAACATTGGGATCTGGAGGCCTGGCGGCAGAAGTTGGAGGGTGCGGACACGCCACAGCGGGATGGCGATTTCCTGCTCTTCCGCATCCCTTCCGGCGACGGCATGACCGGTCTGGTGGCGTTAGGCCCGCGCCCTGCCAACCTGCCATTCACGGCAGCCTACCAGGAGTTTGGCATGGGCCTGATCGCACAGGCCTCGGTGGCCCTGGATAACGCATGGCACTTCCGCGATACGCTCGTTCGCCAGCAGTTGGAGAAAGAGCTGACGCTGGCGGCGTCCATCCAACTGGACCTGTTTCCGAAGTCGCTGCCAGTGCTGATCCACACGGACCTGGCCGCGCGAAACCGCCAGGCCCGCCAGGTGGGCGGCGATTACTACGACGCGATTCCCATTGGCGCGCCTGGTACGGAGACCACGCATCTGCTGTGCGTCGCCGACATCTCAGGCAAGGGGATCTCGGCCTCGCTGCTGATGGCCAACATCCAGGCGACGTTGCGCGCGCTGCTGGCGGCGCATCCGACGACGGTGGAACTGGCCGTGCGCAGCAACGATCTGCTATGGGCCTCGACGCCGAACAACAAATACGCGACGGCGATTTTCGTGCGGTACGACCCGGTGAGCGGCGCCTGCGAATACGTCAACGCCGGGCATTGCGACGGCATTGTCCTGCGCGCCTCGGGCGACGTGGAGATGCTGGGGACAACGGGCATGCCGATCGGCCTGTTTCCCAAACGCGCGTACGAATCCGCGGCCTTTTCGCTGGGCGCGGGCGACACCTTGCTGCTCTATTCGGATGGTGTGCCGGACGCCTGCACGGTGGACGACCGGGAGTTTAGCGTGGATCGTTCCATCGACGTGCTGCGGGCCAACGCGCACCGATCGGCAGTGGAGATCCAGGATGCGATCTTTTCCGCCATCGACGACTTTGTCGAGGGCGCCCCGCAATTTGATGACATCACTGTTATGGTGATCAAACGGACTTCCTGAAGAGATGTTTTCAGCCGACTCCATTCTGCGGCCGTTTGTGGAAGCGAACGCCAAGGCGCGCGCCCGCCGATTGTGGCTGGTGCTGCTGCTGGGGGCGCCGCTGCTGCTGGCGGCTGGAATCTGGCTGCAGGCGCGCAACAATCAGCACCGCAATCTGATCCTTTCCATCGACCGGGAGAAGGTGATCGCCACGGCACGGCGCGTGGCCGCTGAAAACGGCTACGACGCATCGGGATGGAATGCCTACGTTCGCTTCGACCAGAACGAGAGGACCATCCGGTTTGTTCAGGAGCGCCGAAAGACGCTGGGCAAGCGCTCGCGGCAACTGGCGCCGGACGGGGTAGCCACCACACTGTTGATCGCACCGGACGACCGTGTGTGGTGCCGTGTCGCCACCGGGCCAGACGGGTTCATTGTGGCCACTCGTTTTGGCGGACGCGGTTACCGGCCGAATTCGGAGGGCATCAGCGAGGAGCAATCCCGCGCGGCGGCCGAGGCCGCTCTGCGCCAGTGGCTGGGGGACATGGCCCTGGAGCGCATGGGCGAGCCTGAAGTTTCCACCACCGAGGATGCCGGCGTGCCGAGCGCGCGGCGGTTTGTCTGGCGGGTGCAGCCGCGCCGCCTGCCGGAGCTCGAACTGGTCTTCACCTTTGACGTTGTGGGCCAGACGATCGCGCACCGCGAGGTGGAGCCCAACTACGCCCAATCCTTCACCAATCGCGTGGTGACGCCCCTCAGTTCGCTTCAGCAGATGGGCGGCATGTTGCGCAGCTTCATCATTATCGCGCTCTCGCTCTATGCGGGCTTCCGCTTTGCCCGGCGCGCGCTGGAGCGGGAAGCGCCGCACCGCCGTGCGTTCCTATTGGGCGCCACGGTGCTGGTGTTCGGCGGCGCGGCGATTTTTGTGGACCCCTTCATCCACGACACGGATCTGCGGCCAGACCGGCTTCAGGGCCCGATCCTGATGGTGCAGTTGCTGGCGCTGGTGGTGGGGCTCGCCATGCAGAGCCTGCTGCTGGGCATCTCCTACGGCGCGGGTGAGGGCGAGATCCGCGAATCGTGGCCCGGTAAGCTGACCTCGCTGGACACGTTGCTGAACGGGCACATCCTGTCTGCCAACGTGGGTGCCTCGACGGTGGCAGGTGTGGCCTGCGGCGCGTGGCTGTTCCTGCTAACGCAGGTGGCGTTCAGCCTATGGGCGCCGGGATCGGACAGTACGATCGACAACTATCTGAATGTCAGCTTCAGCCGGGCGCCGCTGATGATCCTGCTGATCAACCTGCCCATTGTCTCCATCTTCAACTCACTGCTGTACCTGTTGGTGCCTCTGACGTTCCTGCGCCGCCGGATAGAGAAGACGCCGCTGATGATCCTGGCGCTGACGTTGATTGCCTTAGCCGCCGGCAAGATTCCGCTGGTTCCGGAGATTTCAAACCCCGCTTATTGGATTGAGACAGGGGCGATGGTGGCCGCCATCCTGGCGCCGTTTTTCCTGGCTGATTATCTGGCATCGGTGGCGGCGGCCATCTTTCTGACGTTCCTCTGCCTGTTCGGTGATCTTGTTGTGGCTGTACCGTTCTGGCAATCTCAGATGGGCCTGATGGGCGCGTTGATTGCCATCACGTTCATCCCTCTGGCCATCGCCGCGTGGACAGGGCGGCGCTATGAAGACGAGGAAGTGCGCCCGTCCCATGCGCGCAACATTTTGCAGCGGCTCTCGCTACAGGCGGAGGTGAGCGCGGCACGGCAGGCTCAACTCCGGCTGCTGCCGGAGCATCCTCCGCGCATTCCGGGTGTCAGCATCGCCGCATCGTGCACGCCCGCCGGGGATGTGGGCGGCGACTTCTACGATTTCTTTCCGCTCTCGGACGGGCGGCTGGGCATGATTGTGGCGGAGGGCGGCAACGACGGCCTGGCCTCGGCGCTCACCATCGCGCTGGCCAAGGGCTTTCTGCGGTACGAGTCCTCGGACAACTCGGATATTGAACTGATCCTCACGCGTCTGGAGGCGGCGCTGGGCAGTAGCCTGCGGCGCACGTCGGGGCGCACGAGTCTGGCGCTGTTTCTGCTGGATCCGGCCCAGGGAGTGCTCCAGATGGCCCGCAGTGGGGCCTATCCGCGGGTCTTGATCCTCTCGCCGGATCACGCCGTGGCAGAGTTCGTGCCCGATCCGCATGAGGCGGGGCAGAGTGTGGAAAGTGGCCGGGTGGCCCTGATGCCCGGGGATTTCATCTTCATCTACACCGACGGATTGCCGCGCCTGCTGGCGCGCAAGGCCGCAGGCCAACCCAGCGATCTGCTGGTGCAGGCGGCGCATCTGCATCATTTGGGCTCGGCGTCCAGCCTGCATAACACGGTGGTGGATCTGTTGCTGGCATCGGGCGACCAGACCTCGCTGGAGCTGACCGATGACCTGACGGCGGTGACCATCCGCTTTGAGAACGCAATCTCCCTAGGGGAGGCCGTGGCGTGAGAACGGCCAACTGGCTGATCCCGTGCGGCGCGGCGGTCTCGATGGCCGTGATGGCGTGGCTGTTTCCGGCAAAAGACATCTACGCGCGGCTCTTCCAGCCGCGGGTGACGCGGGCTGAAGCAATTGAGCTGTCACGCGCGCTGGGCGCCCAGTATGGCGTGGATACCAGTGGCTGGACCTGGGCGGCGACGGCGGAGACGCGCAGCGAGCAGACGGCGGCGCGGATCGCCTACCCCGACAGCGCGGTGCTGCAATCGCTGAATCCGCTGAGCTTCCGAGTGCTGGCGACGGCGCCTTCCGGCGAGTCGATGCTGACCATCTTTGATCCGTCGGGGCGCCCGACGGCGTTCCAGCGCAGAAGCGTCAACGCTCCCCGTGGCGCCGCCTCCGAAGGCGCGGCGCCGCCTGATCTGCTCCAAAGGGAACTGGAGCGCTACGCCGGCGCGAGGAGTGGCGCATTTGAATTGACGTCATCGGGTGTGGCCAGCCAGGAGGGCTTGCGGACGGCCTGGGAGTGGAGAGACCCCGCGAGGACCGGAATCCTGGCGCGGTTCGAGCTAGTGACGCGCAATCGCACGGTGATCCGCGCAACTTATAGCACCGAGACGGCCTTCCGTTTGCTGGTGCACTCCCGCCGCGAGCAGCAGCAGGTCACCGGCGCACTGATCGGAGGGCTGATCGGAATCGGCGCGCTGATCGCGTTCCTCGGGATCTGGAATTTTTTCAGCCGCATGACGACGCGCATGGATCACGTCCGGTTTGGCCTGGCGGCCGGCCTGCTGGCAGCGGCGCCGATCCTGAGCAACTGGATCACCGGCACAATTGCCAACCAGGCCGCCTTTGCGTCTCTGGATATCGGCTCCAGCGCCGCCACGATAATCCTCGGCAGCGTGACCGGCAGTGTGCTGATCATCGTCGGTGTTGGCCTGCTGCTCGCCTCCGGCTATGCGCTGCTGCCAGAACGGGCCAAGCCGCATTGGGTGGCGCTGCGACTGGTTTCGCAGCGTCAGGTACTGGCCGCGCCGGTGGGCCGGGAGATCACGCTGGGGCTGCTGGGCGGGGCAGCGCTGGCCGGACTGTTTTATCTGCCGTCCCTGATTCCGGCGTTGACGGGCGGATACGTACAGATCGCGGCGCCAGTGTTCCTGATGAATCCGGCGCCGGCCATCAGCCCGCTCTCCGGCCTGACGACGGGTGTGGATCTGCTGGCGCTATTCGCCTTTTTCCTGCCGTGGCTGCAAGCCCGCCCGTGGCGCGGGTGGATGATCAACGCCGCGTTTGGGGTGGCGGGCATGATCATCGTGACGGCGATCCGGCAGCCGTACCCGCGCGAGATCGCGGCCAGCTTGATCGCCTGCGGCCTGGTACTGGCGGCGCTGGCGGCGATCTACCGGACCACCGGAGTGCTGGCCATCTGGTTCTGCACCGTGGGCCTGCTGGCCGCCAAACAGGCCGCCACGCAGCTCTCCGCGGGGACGCCGGCCTACTCGGCCGAGGGCATGCAGACGGCCCTGCTGTGGCTGGGCGCCCTGCTGGTTGCTGCCATGGTGTGGCGCTTTGGCGCGCAGGTGGATGAGCACGCAGTGATCGAATCCATGCAGCCCAGCGGCTCGTCCATCTCACGCTCGGATCGCGACCGTCTACTGGCCGAGTTCGCCGTGGCCCGCCGCGCCCAGGAGGGTATGCTGCCGCTGGCGCCGCCCGCCATCCCGGCGTACTCACTGGCGGCGTCGTGCGAACCGGCGCGCGAGGTGGGCGGGGATCTCTACGATTTTCTCCCGTTCCCCGGCGGCGAATGGGGCCTGTGCGTGGCCGACGTCTCCGGCAAGGGTGTGCCGGCGGCACTCTACATGACCTTAACGAAGGGCATGCTGGTGTCGGCCGCATCGCGCGCGGCCGATCTGCCGCTGATCGCCTCGCGCATGAACCGCTTCCTCACAGAGGCGGGCCGGCGGCGCACGTTCGTCACCATGTCGCTGGGCGTACTGGACGCACCGCGTGGCGTCTTTCGTCATATTCGCGCCGGCCACAATCCGCCGGTGCTTTACACCGCACAGGACCGCGCCTGCCGCTATCTGATGCCCAAGGGAATCGGCCTGGGCATCACCGCCGGCGCAGCCTTCGAGCGCAATCTCGAAGTGGAGGAGATCGGCCTGAATCCCGGCGACGTGCTGGTGCTCTACTCCGACGGGCTCACCGAGTGCATGGATACGGACCGTCAACTCTACGGCGAGGAACGTCTCTGCGACATCCTCCGCCGCAACGCTCACCTCAACGCCAGCGGCATCCAGGATGCCATTCTGACCGACGCCCGCACTTTCCGCGGAGCGGCCGATCCGCACGACGACCTCACCATCGTCGTTCTCCGCGCCGAGGCGCGGGATTCATTACGATAGACCAAGGGGAGAAGACACCGAACCGTGGCCAACAACTTCCAGATTGAACGCAGCGACGAAGGCGGCATCCGCATACTCGCCCTCGACGGCTACCTCGACGCGCACACCGCACCGCAATTCGAGAACGCCATCCACGACGAGATGCAGGCCGGCCATCAGAGAATGGTGGTGGATTGCGCGCGTCTCACCTATATCTCCTCCGCCGGGCTGGGCGTCTTCATGAGCTTCATCGAGGAACTCCGCGAGATTGGGGGCGACATCAAACTGGCGGCCATCACTCCGAAGGTCTATCAGGTTTTCGAGGTTCTGGGCTTTCCCGCGCTCTTCGACATTCTGGACACTACCCAGGCGGCCGTGGCGAAGTTCGCCGATACCACCCCAAGGGAGGCCTAAGCGATGCCATCCTTCGAGCGAACATTTTCGCTGAACGTCCCGTCATCGACGGAGAACCTGGCGATGATCCGCGACTTTGTCTCCAACATCGGCGCGCAGGTGGGCTTTACGGAGGCCGAGGTGGCGCGCCTGGCGCTGGCCGTGGATGAGGCGTGCGCCAATGTGATCGAACACGCCTACAGCCAGGAGATTACGCACGACGTCACCGTGCGCGCGGTGGTGGATGAAGAGGCGCTGCGCTTTGAGATTGTCGACACGGGCCGTCACTTCGACCCGGCCATCATTCAAACGCAGGACGTGGAGGAGCTGATCCGCCAGCGCAAATCCGGCGGGCTGGGCCTGCGGCTGATCCGCACCATCATGGACGACGTGCAGTACCGCATCATTCCGGGCGAGAAGAACGAACTGCGGATGACCAAGAAGCTGAAAAAGTAGTCAGCGCGCCGGGTAGCCGGCGTTTGCCTTTACCTGGTTCATCTGCAACACATGGCGCTCCGTGTGGGCGGCGATCATCAGCAGGTATTGATAGGCGTCGGACACCTGTCCAGTGGGGCCGGCGGCGCCATGCGACCGCAGCCCGTCGTGCGTGGTCTTCACGTATTCAATCACCTTGGCCCGCTTCTCGTGCAGAGCGCCGGCGGCCGCTGCCAGATTCGCGTAACGCCCGGCAGGCTTGGCCGGCTCCGGCGCCTGCGCCTTTTTGGAGCGGTCCACCACGGCCACCAGCATACCCTCATCGCCTGCCTGGATCTGCGCCGGCGTGCGGGCGGCCAATTCAGGCTTGGCGGGGGATTTCAAAATGGCGCCGGTGGCGTAGCCGAACAGGAAATCCTCGGTGGCCGCGATGTGCTCCGCCACCTCCAGGATGGACCACCGTTCCGGCGTTTCCTTGAACTTGGACTGCGCTTCGCTGACGCCCTTCACCGCGGCGTCGAAGACACCCAAAGTGCGTTCCAGATGACCGGCCAGGAAGGCGCGCTCCGCGGCAGTGATGGGCTGATCCTGCGCCTGCGCGCCGCCGGCGCATAGGCACACAAGGGCTACTACGGAGAATGTACGCATGTGAACGAGCCTCCCAGACTGACGTTGGCCCCGGTGCGGGGTCCTCATGGGAAAAGATGGTAGCACGGCTCGACGGCGGCTACAGCGGGTGCACGACAGAGTTGGGGTCCGTTCGGGGACATAGGTGACACTGACTGAGCCGCGACCGTTAGGGAGCGGACGCGGATCGGCAGCAAGCCACGTCCGCTCCCTAACGGTCGCGGCTCAGAAACGGCGAATGCTGCTTGGGACGCCCTAACGGTCACCCGTCACAGCGCGGCCCGCACTGCCGCCAGCACCTGTGCCGCGTCCTCCCCCTGAACGGGGATCACGTTGCAGACGCCGGGGCTCTGCGGCGACCAGCGCTCCAGCATCCGCTGGCTGGGGAAGCCGGCAAACACGCTGATTAACGGGATTCCGAGCGCAGCCGCCACGTGCTGGCCGGCGGAATCGTACCCCACGTAGAGGGAACTGGCCGCGATCATGGCCGCGAACGAGGCGAATGAGCCCTCGTGGATGCCGATGCGCTCCTGCGTCAAACCGCTGGCGGCGATGGCCTGGCGCACGCGCGCCTCTTCTTCACCGCCCGGTGCTCCGGCGTCCACCATCACCAACGCGCCCAGCGTGCCGAGCAGCTTCAGCAGCTCCGCTTCATACGGATCTTCCACGCGCTTGGCGGGATTCTCCCCGACACCGAGGCTTACCGTGATGACGGGCTGGGTGCCGAAATCGTACTCCACCTTGGGATGGAGCCACGGCTGCGCATCCTCGACGCCCAATGTCGCCCGGACCCACTCCTGCGTCAATACGGGCAAAGCAGCAGAGGAATCGCCGCCAAACGAGCGGCTTTCGAAGAGATAGTGGTGCTCTTCCTCACAGACCGGAAGGAGGCCGAGCTGGGTGAGGCGCGAATCGGGGTCCAGCACGATGCTGTCCGGCCGCGCCAGCGCTGCCTTCAACTCCGCATAGATCCCCAACCGGTCGCCCAACACGCCACGCCGCCCATAGCCGATGGGCACATGCTTCCAGCCGGGCGACTTTTCGAAGAGCTCCCAAGCTTTTTTCGGGCCGACAAACCAGAGATGGGCATCGGGAAAGCGCTGGCGAGCTGCGTCCATGACGATGCTGGTCACCGCGACGTCCGCGCCGAGCGTCACGCGCGATAAAACAAAAACGTTGCGCGGCGATTTGGTGACCGGCCGCACCTGGCGCACGGCGCGGTAGCGGCGCGCCAGCTCAGCGGCGTTGAGCTCCGGCATCGCCTGGGCGATGACGGCGGAGAAGAGGTCCGCATAGGTGTCGCAGAGCTTGGGCTCGAAGAGATCGCCCAGCCGCTCCACCACGATGGAGAACAAAGCGCGGGTAGCCGGCGCCGCCAGACGCTCATCTTCGTCGAGAGCCTCGGAGACAAGCGCCGTGAGCAAATCCTCCGGCCACTGGCTGCCGCGCAGGCAGTGGTTCAGCAGTTCAACTGCGAGTTCACTCGGAGAAATACTTTCCAACGATGAGCTCCAGCTTTTTGAACGTCTCGGCCGGCACGGTCTTCTTGTCCGTGATGAGCGCGGTGGCCAGCGCGGTGGAGCAGGCGCAGCTTCTGGGCTGTACGTGGAGCAGCCGCACGGCCGCCGCCACCACCTTGGCCGCGTTCTCCGCATTGTGTGTGAGATTGCGGATGATATCGGCCACCGAGACGGTGTCGTGTTCCGGATGCCAGCAATCGTAATCCGTCACCATCGCCACGGTGGAGTAGCAGAGCTCCGCCTCGCGGGCGAGCTTGGCCTCCTGGAGATTGGTCATGCCGATGATGTCCATGCCCCACGAGCGGTAGAGGTTCGATTCGGCCTTGGTGGAAAACGCAGGTCCTTCCATGCAGACGTACGTCCCGCCCAGCGTGGACGATACGCCAGCCTCCAGGCACGCCTGGTGCAGCAGCTTCGCCAGATCGTTGCAGACCGGATCGGCAAAGCCGACATGCGCCACCAGACCTCCGCCAAAGAACGTGGAGATGCGCCCCATCGTCCGGTCCACAAACTGATCCGGGATGACGAAATCCAGCGGCTTGTGCTCCGCCTTCAGTGAACCGACGGCGCTGAGCGAGATGATCCACTCGACGCCCAGTTTTTTCATGCCGTAGATGTTGGCGCGATAGTTCAGCTCGCTGGGGCTCAGCCGGTGGCCGCGCCCGTGCCGCGTCAGGAACGCTACGGGCTTGCCCTCCAGTTCGCCTACGACGTAGGCATCGGAAGGATCGCCAAACGGCGTCTCCACGCGCACTTCGCGCTGATTGGTAAAGCCAGGCATCGAATACAGGCCGCTGCCGCCGATGATGCCGATCTTGGGGGTCAAACTCTCAGCCATCCTTCGATGATCGTATATGGATCGCACTCTCTGCCAGCCACCCGCCGCGCCGCCTCTTCCACAACGCCGGAATCGAGCCGCGCCAGTGCGTGTTCGGCGTACATCTGACGCAGGCGATGGACCCAGTGGCGCACCGGATCGGCCTTGCCTTTCAGCCCGGCCACGGCGTCCACCACCGGCGCCACGCCCTCGGCGCGGGTGGCCACGGTGAGGCAGATGGGCACGTCCCACTCGCTCATCTCGCGCTGCAACCGCGCCGCGCCATCCTGATCGGCCTTGTTGATGACGAAGAGATCGGCGATCTCCAGGATGCCGGCCTTGATGGCCTGCACATCGTCGCCCATGCCAGGTGCCAGCACCACCACGGTGGTGTGAGCCAGCCGCGCCACATCCACCTCGTCCTGGCCCACGCCCACGGTTTCCAGGAGGATGGTATCGAAGCCGGCGGCGTCCAGCACCAGCGCCACATCGTGAGTGGCCGGCGCCAGCCCGCCCATGGCGCCACGCGTGGCCATGGAGCGGATGAACACATCGGGGTCGTCGTGAAACTGCAGCATGCGGATGCGGTCACCGAGAATCGCCCCGCCGGTGAACGGGCTGGAGGGGTCCACGGCGATGACGGCCACGCGCTGCCCGCGGCGGCGCAGTTCCTCCACCATGGCGGCCACCAGAGTGCTCTTCCCCGCCCCGGGAGGCCCCGTGATGCCAACCACGTGCGCCCGCCCGCTCTGGGGGAACAGCTCACGCAGCAGAGCCGCCGAGGCCGCGCCGCGGCTCTCCATCACCGTGCAGGCCCGCGCAATGGATCGTGTGTTCATCCCAGGACCGTCAGTGTATCGTGGGAGTAGCCACTGCGGCGAACATGATCACGCCCACCCTCGGCGAAGAGATCGCCAACTCCATTACACACGGCCTGGGCGCATTGCTCAGCGTCTGCGGGTTGGTGCTGCTGTTGCTGGCGGCCATCACGAACGGATCTGCGCTGCACATCACCGCCGTGGCCGTGTTTGGCGCCACGCTGATCCTGCTCTACCTGGCCTCCACGCTCTACCACGCGCTGACACCACCGCGCGCCAAGCGAGTGTTCCAGATCCTCGATCACTCCGCCATCTATCTGTTGATCGCCGGCACCTACACGCCCTTCACGCTCATCACGCTGCACGGCGCATGGGGCTGGTGGTTGTTTGCCTTCATCTGGGCCCTGGCCGTGCTGGGCGTGGTGTTCAAGTCGATCTGGATCGATCGCTACGGCGCGCTCTCCACGGCCGTTTACGTGCTGATGGGCTGGTGCGCCATAGTGGCCATCCGGCCGCTGCTGCGGGGGTTGCCGTGGGATGGATTCCTGTGGCTGCTGGGCGGCGGCCTGTGCTACACCGCCGGCGTGATCTTCTACGCATCGAAGCGGCGTTACGCCCACGCCATTTGGCATCTCTTCGTGTTGGGCGGCAGCGCCTGCCACTACTGGGCGATCTACCACTACGTACTGGCGCGCTGAACTACAGCAACGGCGCTGTGTCGCCGGGCAGCATCACGCGCCGCATCAGAGTCAACGGCATGGCCCCGTTTTTCACGAATTCATCGTGGAAGCCCTGCAGCGAATAACCGGCGCCCTTGGCCTTTTCGTAATCGCCGCGCAGCTTGTAGATCATCAGCTTGCCCAGCGTGTAGTAGAGGTAGGTGGGATTGTAGGCGCCGCGGCGGGCCTCTTCATAGGCATTGGCCGGCTGCTGGAAGCCCTTTTCGACGAAGAGCTTCTGCCCCTGCTCCACAGTCCAGCCTTGCGTATGCAGCATGATGCCGGTGATGTAGCGGCAATCCCGCAGCAGCGCCTCGGCCAGCTGCGCGAGGCGGATCTTTGGATCACCGTTGCCGTAGCCCTGCTCCAGCAGCATCTGCTCGGTGTAGTGCGCCCAACCCTCGATGTTGGACGCCGCGCCCACGAGCTTCCGGGTCTTGGTGGGGAACTGTTTCCCGTACAGAAACTGCAAATAGTGACCCGGAAAGGCCTCGTGAATGGTGATGATCTGCATGACGGACTTGTTGTAGAGGCGCAGGTGCTCTTCCTTGTGCCGGGCGTCCCACTCCTTTTCCGGCGGCGTCACGTAGTAAAAAGCCTCGGACGCCTTGGCCTCAAACGGGCCCGGCGTGTCCATGGAAGCGAAGCCGCCAGTGCGGGCGTAGGGAGGAGTCTCCTCAATGCGGGGCCGCACTTCGGAAGGCACGGTGACGATCTTCTTCTCAATGAGAAACGCACGCGTCCCCTCGATGGTGCGGCGCGCTGCCGGCAACAGATCCGCCTCGGTGGGGTGATCGATTTCGAGCATTTTCATCACCTCGGCCGGTGTGCGCTTGGGATCGATCTTCTTGGCAGTCTCGACGAAAGCCTGGTAGTCCTTCTCCAGATTCGCCTGCCCGACGGCCAGCACGCGCTCCAAGGGCAGGTCCATCATCTCCTCGTACAGCAGCTTCTTCGAGAAGTTCTCCGCGCCGATGGCATAGGCGCCTTTCGAGCGGGGCAGCAGATCCGCCTTCAGCCACGCCGCCGCATCCTTCATGGCGGCCACGGCCGCTCCATTCGCTTGAGCGAACTCGGCCAGGGCCGCCGCGTCCCCGCCCGCCGCCTGCTTGGCCCACGCCGCCACGTCCTTCTCCAGGAATCCGACGGACCCCGCCGCCACCCGAATCGCCAGATCGGTGAACTCCTTCGGCGGATTGGTGACGTTCGCCTTCATGGCGGCAATGAGCGCAGGAGTGGCTGCCAGCC
Source organism: Bryobacterales bacterium (assembly GCA_016721425.1). Lineage (GTDB taxonomy): Bacteria > Acidobacteriota > Terriglobia > Bryobacterales > Bryobacteraceae > Paludibaculum. The sequence goes on from JADKID010000012.1 coordinate 219,513, forward strand.
GTGCCGTCGCCGCGGCCAGACGCTCCTTGGCCGGAGCGAAGTCCCGCTTCATCAGCAGGTCTACGGCGCCGCCCGCCGCCCCGACGTACTCCATCGGATTGCGCCGCCATCCCTGTACCGTCTGAAGCTCCAGCAGCTCTGATCGCAGCGCGTTGTGAATCAACTCCAGATCAATCGCATCATCCCCGGCAGGCTTGGCAGCGGCGAGCGACTCGGCGGCCTTCAACTGCGACTTGACGGTTTCAATGCGCTTCTGAAATGCCTCCGCCGAACGCACCTCCATCTGTTTGTCGTACTGATGCAGCCCGACTGACGTGCCGTAGGAGGGGCTCCAGGCAAACGCTGAATCGAAGTACGCGTCCGCGAACAAGCCAACCGGCGGTGCTGCCGGCGGCTTCGTCGCACAGCCGCCTGTCCCGATCACCAGCGCCAGTGCGCACGATACGCCAAATGCTGCTTTCACCATAGGATTCAGGGTAGCAGCAGAAGTATGTAATCCAAATCCCGCCGGGACGCGTCTAACTGAGAAATGCGTACCTCACTTGCCTCCAGAATTCTGATTGCCGCCGCGCTCCTGCTGGGCACTGCCGCCGCGGCATCCGCCCAGGAAGAGGCCGCCTGCGACGCCGCGTCCTTTAGCGGCGCGTTTGGCTATTCGCTGAAAGGCTCTGTCTACGACAGAAACTTCAACATCTACCTGCTGGCCGCCGCCGGACGGATTGTGGCCGATGGCGCTGGCAACATCACGGGCACGGACACCATCAGCTACGATGGCGGCGCGGTGAAGCGGAAGTTGACCGGCACCTACACGGTGAACGCCGATTGCACGGGGACGCTGGTGCTGAACGGCGATGACACCAGCGTGACCAACGCGGATTTCGTCATCGTGAACGACGGCAAGGAGGTGAGCATCGTGCAGACCGACGACGGCTTCATCCTGACCGGCGACCTGAAGCGCCAGAAGAGTGTGGCGCCCGCCGCCGCACCGGCTGCGCCTGCTCAATAGACGGCGCGCGCGCCGCGGCGCCATCGACGGTCTACCGGAGAACCGGTAGATTTTCCACGTATCCACGGGTGTCACATTAAATACGTGTAATTTTTGCCGGGCTTGAGTTAATCTGTATGGGCTGGGTCTAACTGGATTCACAGAGTTGCAGGCAGACGATCTCTTGGAGGACCGTTTGCTAGGGTAATGGCCTGTCCGACTCACTGCCAGTCTACAGAGAAGCAGGAGAGCTCTATGCACCGCAAGCTCGCCAGTCCGCCTAGTGTGTCAATTCCTCCGGTCGCCGGTCACTGCCGGAAGAGGTCGCAACGAACCATGCCAGGTTTTCCCCATGCAGCCCCACTCCCACGGCCGGAGCCGAGGCTGCTATGCTCTGACCTCCTCACGGTGCGACTAGACGAACCTGGTGCCAGGGAGCGCGAAATTCCGGGCATCCTGGAGGAGATTGCGGCTCACTCCGCCTCGCTGCAGTTCGAGGAACCCATTGCGGTGGGGACTGGGGTCCGGTTTTTGTCCACGGAATCGTCCGAGGGCGGCAATCTGACGGGAGTGGTTGTGGAGTGTCTGCATCAGCCGCGTCTGGGGTACTTTGCCGAGGTCCGGTTCTCGGCCGGCTGCACCTGGTCTCCGAAGAACTTTCGCCCGCTGCACCTTTTTGACCCGGCTGAACTGCTGGCAGTGGCCTGGGCCACCGCCGCCGGATCCTAGACGCTACCTCGGCATCAGAGAACTGGGGAGCCACGGGAACGCGGGCTCGTCCGGCTCACCGGCCAGAAAAGCCTCAAATAGCTGAAGCAAGCAGGCCGCTCCGCGCCTCGAACTGGCGGCGTGACTCATTCAGGAACGCAAAGCGGAAGGGCGATTGCGATTCCATGGCCGCCAGAAACTCCGGGGAGTACAACCCGGCGGCCTCGCCCACGGACCGGACAATGAGCGAGAGCGAGCTGCGCCGGATGAGGCCGCTGAGCGCGCCGTGATTCACGCCGGGCAGTTCGTCCAGAAGTCCCATCACCCAGTGGGCAAAGGAGAGGGTGCGGCTGGTGCATTCATCCAGCGTGCCGTGCTCGGCGGCCTGCGTGAAGACGGTACGCAGGCCGGCCTGGCGGTCTTCTTCCACGTCCTGAAGATCATCGGCCAACTGCAACAACACACCCCAATGAAAGGCAAAGCGCGCTTGCGCCGGCGTGGGCCGCCCAGCCGCCAGATAGGCATCGGCTAGTACCGATGTGCCGCCTTTGGCGAAGCTGAGCCGGGCTACGTCCACATCAGCAGACGAGCCATTGCGCATCAACAGGAGGCTCCGCTCCTGGGCGTTTTGGATGAGGCCGAGGCTGGAGTAGACGGCGGAATGCTCCGAACGCTGGTACTCGTCCTCGATGAGGCCCACGAGGCGCCAGATGGCGGTCTCGCGCGGGTTCGCAGCCTCCACCTCGGCGCCCGCCAGACGCCGGGCAAACCGCTGGCTGAAGCCGCGCTTCTCGGCTGCGTCCACGCCCGGATCGTCCATGTAGTTGTCCGAGTACGGGTAGAGCATGCTGTAGGCGAAGATCGAGGATGTCAGGCCCATCGGCCGGCCAAAGAGCATCTGGAGGCCGCACGCGGTCCAGGCGTTGCGGCTAGCCTGGAGGACATCGGTCAAACTGACATTGGTGTCAAACAGGCGCGCCTGTCTCGCCATGGCGGTGCCGATGGACGACAGCCCGCCTTGCAGGAGCAGCGCCATCTGAGCGTCGTCGAGCCCTAGGCAGCCCCGCCCAAAGGCAGTGAAAGCCGCGGTGATCCGCTGGTGAACACCCTGGCGCTCCGCTCGCGTGCGCGGAATGCTGCGCAGCTCAGCCTGCAAGCCGCCGAGGAATTGAGTCATCTGCCGCTCGCCTGCGGCCTGACGGGTCTCGTCAAAACGGCGGGGCCGGCGCGGAGGGGCCGGCGGGCAGGCCCGCCAAACGCCCAGCGCTTCTTCTAAGAGCTCTGTGGAATCAATCGCCGAGAGTTTGGGTGACATGCTGCTCACCCACTAATACGTCATCGGCGCCGCCGGAGTTCACTGCGCCGCCCATGAGCGCCGCCACCACATCCGCTGCGTGATAGGAAGAGCCGTCGGCGGGGATGAACCGCGTGAGTTCGGTGAGGTCGTCGCCGCTGGTGATGATGCCGGCCTCCAGATGCTTGCCGGCGCGGATCTGGGGATGCCCGGTGGTGGCCATCAGGGCATTGCACACGCACTTGCGGCCCACCGTCTCTTCGACGGCGCCGCCCTTGGAGACGAACAGGGAGATCGGCTCCGAGCCGCAGCGGAAATCGATAGTGCCTTCTGGTGTGCGGAAGGCCTCGCGCAGGTAGCCGAGATCGCAGATGCGGTGACGCGCCTCGGAGAGAACGTTGTCGGAGACGGTTCCGTCCAGCTGCACAACCTTGAAGGGGAAGCCGGTGGGCGAGGCCAGCCGGTCCGTGAAGACGCTGACGGTGCCGTCCATCACCTTTTGGAGGACCGCCCGTTTGTAGTCGTCGCGCAGGCCGGATTCGGCGCAGAACGCAAACGCCGTGCCCACCTGCACGCCAGCCGCGCCGGCCGCCAGGGCCGCGCGGACCTGTTCGGCCGAGCCGTAGCCGCCGGCCAGCCAGAACGGCAAACCGAGCTCGCACATCTTGGGCAGATCCACCACATCGCGCTCGCCATAGATGGGCTCGCCGATGTCGTTGACCTGTAACTTGCCGCGCGGCGGCGCGTTGTGCCCGCCGGCGGTTGGACCTTCGATGATGAAGCCATCGACGCGCCCGTTGGCCTTCTTGACCATCGTGACGGCCAGCGTGTTGGAGGCGATGATGGCCAGGAACCACGGGCGGCGCAGCGGGGGCAGATCGCCCTCCATGAACTCGCGCGGGTCAAACCGCATGGTGGTGTCGTCGCCCTCTTTGGCGCCGGCCACATAGAGCGGATAGGTCGCCGGCTCGTGATTGGCGTACTTATCGAGGATGCCGGGCACGCGCATGGGAATGCCGGCGCCCATCAGAATGTAGTCCACACCGGCCAGCATGGAGCCATAGATGGACGCCAAGTGCGGCGGCTGGATCTTCTCCAGATAGTTGATGCCAACGGGATTGGAGTGGCCCTCGCGCGCCAACCAGATCTCCACGAAATTCGAGACGATGATCAACTCAGAGACTTCCCTGGGCATGTCCTTTGCGAACTGCGGCGAGTTGGCGTAGGACTGAGTTTCGGCCTTGCCGCCGGCGATGTAGTACTTGTCCCAGATGCGCGCGGCCATGGCCGGAAACGGGAAATGATCCAGCGCGCGGCGCATGTGCCCGCCTGGATCGCCATCCTGGAGGCGGCGGAGCAGCATGCGGTCCAACGCGGTTCCAGACACCACACCGAGTTGACCGGTCTTAGCCACCGCCTGCGCCAGTCTCCAACCGGATACACCCACGCCCATCCCGCCCTGAATCACGGTTGGCAGCTTCAACTCAGAGAGCTTGTCCATCAACAAAACACCATCCTATAAGCGAGTGGGCGGAAACGCCACACTACTATGATAACGGGCCTGAATGAATGAAGCTTCACACTGCCAGCCCACGCGCAGTGATACCTCCATGATACCGGACGCGCGGGTCCAGGCCCGTTTCACTTTGCGAAACGCCGCGCTACTTCTTGAGGGTGCGGATGTGCGCGACGACGTTGTCCACGTCGGCAGGCTGGAGTGACTTGGCCAGCGCCGCGTGATTCTTGCCGCCCATGACGCCCTTGGCCAGATCGGCATCTTTCTTGGCCTGAATGGCGGCGCCGCCGAGGGGTTTCAGTTCAGCGCCGTATTTCTTCTGCATCGCGGGCGTGCCGGCGCCGTCTGCTCCGTGGCAGAGTTTGCACTTCTTGGCGTAGAGATCGGCGCCCTTCGCGGCGTCTCCGGCGGCCATGGCCGGCAGGCAGAGCGCGCAAATCATTGCGACCAAGATAAAGATCAAAAAGAGTCTTGCTGACATGAGTTCATTCCTTTTCCGGGCGCGGGATGCGCCCGGCGTCAGACTATCACACCTGATTGTCTGGTTCTAGCCTGGCGAAAAGAAATGGCCGCCGGGGGGATTGCGCCCCGCGGCGGCCGTTGTTGGCAATCCAGGCCCCCCCCCCCCCCCCCTTCCCCCCCCCCGGCCCGCCCCCCCCCCAAAAGGACCCGGCACAACGCAGAACCGGCGCCCCGGGAAAGCCGGGGCGGCGGCGCCCCCCCCCACTGAGCCGGATTCGTCTAGCGCTGGATGCGGGCCGAGCCGCCTTTGGCAAAGGCGCGGACCTGGTCCACGGTGGCCATGGTGGTGTCGCCGGGGTAGGTGGTGAGCAGGGCGCCGTGGGCCCAGCCGAGGTTGACGGCTTCCTGTGGCTCCTCGCCGGTGAGCAGGCCGTAGATGAAGCCGGAGGCGTAGCCGTCGCCGCCGCCGACGCGATCGAGGACGTCGAGTTCGGCGGTGGGGGCCATGTAGGTTTTGCCGTCGATCCAGGCCACGGCGCCCCACGAGTGGCGGTTGGTGGAGTGGACTTCGCGGAGGGTGGTGGCGACGATCTTGACCTTGGGATACTTCACGATCGCCTTGTCGATCATGCCGAAGAAGGTGCTGGGATCGAGCTTCGATTTGGCAGCCACCTCGGGCCCAGGGATGCCGAGGCCCATCTGGAGATCTTCCTCGTTGCCGACGATGACATCGACGTTTTCGACGATGCGGTGGAGGACGGAGAGGGCGCGCTCGTGCCCGCCCCAGATGTTCCAGAGCTTGGCGCGATAGTTGAGATCGAACGACGTGACGGCGCCGTGTTTCTTGGCGGCCGCCATGGCTTCGACGATCAGTTCGCCGGTGGTTTCAGAGAGCGCCGCAAAGATGCCGCCGCTGTGGAACCACTTGACGCCCTGGCCGAAGATCTCGTCCCAGTTGAAGTCGCCGGGCTTGAGCTGGGCGCCGGCCTCGTTGCAGCGGTTGTAGAAGACGACAGGGGCGCGCACGCCCTGGCCGCGATCGCTGTAGACGGCGGCCATGTTGGGGCCGTTGACGCCGTTGTGCTTGAAGTTCTTGTAGAAGGGCTTGACGCCCATCGCCTTGACGCGTTCCTTGATGAGATCGCCAATGGGGTAATCCACCATGGCCGAGGCCACGGCAGTGCGCATGCCGAAGCAATCGGCCAGGTTGGCGGCGCAGTTGAACTCGCCGCCGCTGACGTGGATCTGGCAACCGGCGGCCTTGCGGAAGGGGATGATGCCCGGATCGAGGCGGTGCACCAGCGCGCCGAGGGAGAGGAAATCGAGCGAGGCGTTCTCGAGAATGTTGAGTCCGTATTTCATATTGTGATCTTTCCCCTAGACGGTATAGATGCCGGAAGCGACGCGTCCGCCGTGCCCGGTCCAATTGGTGTGGAAGAACTCGCCGCGGGGCTTGTCGATGCGCTCGTAGGTATGGGCGCCGAAGAAATCGCGCTGGGCCTGAAGCAGGTTGGCGGGCAGGCGGCCGGTACGGAATCCGTCATAGAAGCCGAGGGCGGTGGTGAAGGCCGGGGTGGGCACGCCGTACTCGATGGCCTGGATGATGGCGCGGCGCCAGGACGCCTGGTAGCTGACAACGAGCTTGGTGAAGAACTCGTCCAGCAGCAGGTTGGTGAGGCCGGGGTTGGTATCGAAGGCGTCCTTGATCTTGCCGAGGAACCGGCTGCGGATGATGCAGCCGCCGCGCCACATGAGGGCGATGCCGCCGAAGTTGAGATTCCACTTGTACTCTTTGGCCGCTTCGCGCAACAGCATGTAGCCCTGGGCGTAGGAGACGATCTTGGAGCAGAAGAGCGCGCGGCGGACGTCTTCGATGAAGGCGGCGCGATCGTGAGTGGCCTTGTGGTCCGGGCCCGGCAGGATGGCCGCTGCCTTGACGCGCTCGTCCTTGATGGCCGAGAGGCAGCGCGAGAACACGGCTTCACCGATGAGGGTGACGGGCATGCCGAGATCGAGGGCGCTGAGGCAAGTCCACTTGCCGGTGCCCTTCTGGCCGGCGGTATCGAGGATCTTGTCGATGATCGGCGCGCCGTCGTCGTCCTTCTTGGCGAAGATCTGCTGCGTGATGTCGATGAGGTAGCTATCGAGCTCGCCCTTGTTCCAATCGGCGAAGACCTCGTGGAGTTCGTCGGGCGTGAGGCCGAGCGCGTCCTTGAGCAACTGGTAGGCCTCGCAGATCAACTGCATGTCGCCGTATTCGATGCCGTTGTGGACCATCTTGACGTAGTGGCCGGCGCCGTTTTCGCCCACCCACTCGCAGCACGGGGAGCCGTCGTCGACCTTGGCGGAGATGGCCTGGAAGATCTCCTTCACGTGGGGCCACGCGGCGGGGTTGCCGCCGGGCATGATGGAGGGGCCGTTGCGCGCGCCCTCTTCGCCGCCGGAGACGCCGGTGCCGATGTAGAGGATGCCCTTCTCGGCCAGCGCCGCGGTGCGGCGGTTGGTATCGGGGAAGTGGGAGTTGCCGCCGTCGATGATGATGTCGCCCTCTTCGAGGTGCGGCAGGATCTGCTCGATCATCTTGTCGACCGTGTCGCCGGCCTTCACCATCAGCATGACGCGCCGCGGCCGTTTGAGCAGTTGGACGAGCTCTTCCATGGAGTGCGCGCCCACGACCGCCGTGCCCTTCGCCTCGTTGTTGATGAACTCGTCAACCTTGGAGACGGTCCGATTGAATACGGCCACTTTGTAGCCGTGATCGTTCATGTTGAGAACCAGGTTCTGGCCCATTACCGCCAGGCCGACCAGGCCGATATCGCAACTCGCGTTAGACATAGAATCTCCTGATGAATAGGTGAGCTACTGGCATGCCAGTCTTGTCGCTCGTCCGTTAACATTCTATCCAGAAACGGGAGCGGGTGTCGGGGAGATTCGGGCTTTGTGGTCGCATACGGCGTGCGATGGGCAGCGGCTGGCTAGCGTGATGTTCCGGCGGCGAGGGTGGAGGAATCGGCGGATTGGGTTCGATTGGTCAAGTTGCCCGGCGCGGAATGAACGAACTCCTGGTTGAGTTTGAGCAGCGTATCCTGCAGGCAAGCGTCGAGTTCTGCCTTATCGAAGGAGGCCTGGGATCGGGCGATGGCGGCTTGCTGCCGATGGAGTTGTGCGACATTGACGAGCACGGGCGGAGCGGAGGGCTGTTCGCCGGATTCGAATGACTCAGGAGCCTGGGTACTGAGACGGTTGGTCTGAAAGGCTCTCAGTTCCTTCAGGGTCTTGTGATAGGTTCGCTCGGCGCGGCGCATGTAGAGATCGATGCGTTTGAGGCGGTTGGACATATCGAAGTAGAGCAGCGGGTCGTCGCCATTGCAGATGGGGCCGGCCTGGGATGCGACTTCGGCGCGGCGGCAGCGGCGGAGGGTCCAGGCGGCGTGGGCGTGTTGGGCGAAGAGCTCGCGCTCGATGGCGCCGACTGGTTGGATTTCGGCTTCGAGGTCGGCCATGAATTGGTCGAATTCCTCCTCCTGTCCGGCGAGGACGACGAAATCCTGGGAGGAGAGTCCGTGGGTGGTGGCGTTGCGGGCGGAGGCGGTTTTGCCCTCAGCGGTGCGGGGCCCGGTGGAACGGCGGGCGTTGGCTTGATTGGCGGCGATCTGGGCGGCAGTGGCCATGATGGAGTCCTTTCGAGGCAGGCGGTAGAACGCAAACGGCCCCGCCGGGTGAGGGCAGGGCCATTTGGTTTTGGCGGGAGGCCGCGGGAACGGCACCCGACGATACGGTAGCAGACGGGTGCAAGCATTTTGGGGTGGAGGGGCGGGTGAAGGAGGGCGGGAGTGTGAAAAACGTTGGGGAAATCGCGGATGATTAAGGTTGGATTAAGGTGTGAACGGGGGTGGGGGAGGGGGACGCGGACGCGAAGTTCCGGCCGTTCTCTCCCGCTTGCGGACGCGCGCGGTACTCAGACTTCAGGGCGGTTCTGAAGCTCCTGTGCGAAGGGGAAGACCCGGCACCCCGCTCAGCCGCACCCGGCAACGGATGGGCACTGGGGTCAGCGTGAATCTGGCGCACTGCGGTGAGATACTGATAGGCGTGCCGACGATTCTGTGGGTAGGGCCGTACCGAATGTACTATCACAGCCACGAGCCGAACGAGCCTGCCCACGTGCATGTGGACCGAGACGATCAGTCGGCGAAGTTCTGGCTAGTCCCGGTAGGGCTGGCTAGGAACCTTGGCTTCAGCGCGGTGGAGCTTGGGCGAGTCCACCGCCTGGTGGCGGAGAATCGCGATTACCTGTTGGAGAAATGGAATGAACGCTTCCCATCTTAATCCCGGAGAACGAGTACGGGATGTGCAAGTCACTGAGGACACACTGGCGGTGGACCTGGCGGACGGGCGCACCATCATCGTTCCATTAACTTGGTATCCGCGGCTTCTGAGCGCGTCCATGGAGCAGCGATCCCACTGGAAGATCAGCGGGGCGGGCTATGGGATTCACTGGCCTGACATTGACGAGGACTTGAGCACGGAGGGGTTGCTGCGGGGCGCCCCTGCCGCCGCCGAACCTGCCCGGCTCAGCCACTGAGGGTTTCGAGGGGAAGGCGTCCTGGATCGCATCGTGCATCGGGTGTACCGGATGGAGTTACGGGGCGAAACGATGCGCAGGTATCCGCCGAAGCCGACGGAGCGCTGAGGGCTCTCCGGGGCACTCCAGGATTGAAGAGGAAGGGGACCTAACGCCCCCTAACGTGCTCGCCGCTTGTAGTACCGTCGTATCAGTTCTAATGAGCTTGAGTACGCCGAAGCTGCCTCCCGAGCCAAAAACGTGGATGGGTATATCAACGAACCCCGCGGGGCCCGGAGTTGCTCGACGAACCGTGAAGCTCGGTCCGGTGCATGAGAGTAGGATGCTGCGCACCGGCATCCTCGCACTCCTCATCCTCTCCGCCGCCGACTGGCTCAACTGGCGCGGGCCGCACTTCAACTTTCGCGCCGATGTGGGGTGACGCCGTTGAGCGCACAGAATGTGCCCCGGAGACGGACGAACTCGTCGCCCGCAGTAGAAACTGAAGCGTAGAGCTACTCGGCGGGAAAGAGGGTCTCCGACGCGGACAACCTGCCCCGGCTTGATGCTCCGGAGAGCGGCGATGCAATCCGGAGTGACGGGGAGGAGGTCCTGAATCCGGTTCGAGGGTGCGCGCACGATCAGAATTGCGATCCGGCCTAGCTTCAAGTCTTGCTGGTACGGGATGTTCTTATCGAGTGTTATCAGAACGTCGAATTGGGATTCTGCCAATGAGAGCAACTCGCCGTTCTTCTTGCCAGCCCATCCACATTCGGCGACGGATCGACACTCGTGGCCTTTCAGATGACCGGCAAGTTTGCGCGGAAGGTTCTCATCGATCAGGACCTTCATCGCGAGCTGATGAGGAGTGCTTTGGCTTTTTCGAGCGCGGCGATCGCAGCTTCTCTGCTCACCGACGGGAAGTTATCCAGAAATTCGTCCAGCGTATCGCCGGCTTCGAGGTAGTCGATGAGAGAGCCGGCGGGCACACGTGTTCCCCGGAAGCACGGCGTACCTCCCAGGATTTCAGGATCGCTGACGATCACTGACTGGCGTTCCATGACGCACCTCTCGACCTCTAGCGTAACAGGGGCCGACTGGAGTGAGGTTGCCAGGTCCAAGGCAGGCCCAGGCTCGAAGGCGCCGATTTGGCGCCCCCATCCACCTGGCGGACGTCTCTGTCCACGGGACATGAGCGTACCGAAAAGTGGTATCCCGGATCCAGCAATCTGAGCTTCTCCCGATGAAGGCAACCAGACGGGTTGACCCGCGCTGGAAAGGGGTGGGGCAGAACTCGAAGGAGACGCTGCCCCGGCTTACGGGCGCTGTGCGGAGGCGAGCCAGGCTTCGGCGTTTTTGGAGCGGATTTTCTCCTTGACCGAATCCGAGACGCGGAGCATCTCGAGCTTAGCGAAGGCGGGGCCGGGATAGTGGAAGGGCATTCCGGTGCCGAACAGGATGCGGTCCTCGCCGAGGATGGAGAGCAACTGGCCGATTTCGTTGCCGAATTCGGCGGAGAGCCGCGAGATGTCGACGGCGTAGTTATCGGGCACAGCGCTGCCTTTGCGGGCGAGGCCGGAGCCGGCGACGCCGCTAGCGTTCTGAATCAGGAAGCGGGCCTTGGGGCAGGCGCGGACGAGGCCGGCGATTTCATCGAAGGGCAGATCGGGAATGTCCACCAGCCAGCCCTGCTGGCGGCGGTCCTCCACGCGGCACGGAATGGAGATGACCATGCCGCGGGCGGCGGCGGCGTTGACCATGTCGCGGCAGCGCGGGTCCGTGAGTTTGTAGTTGTGCCAGCGAGGATAGAGGCGCAGCCCGCGCATGCCGAAATGCCGGGCGCAGATGTTCAGATCGTCCTCCCAACCGGCGTAGACGGGGCTGAGCACGGCGAAGGGGATGAAGCGGGCGCGGTGGGACTCGATTTCGGCGGCGAGCTCTTCGTTGCCGGCCTGGGGATTGCGGTAGGTGATGGCGGCGGCGCTGGAGACGATGGCACGGCCGATTTGGAAACGGTCCATGTAGGCAGCCAGTGCGGGGGCCGTGTTGTAGCGGAGTTGGCGGAATGCGAAATGTCCGAGATAGGCGTTGACGTCGATCACTATGCCCTCCGGCGAGCGAGGATTCGCCGCATGTTTCCACTGAGGATTTTTGCCCGGTCGGCATCGCTGAGGACGGCGGAACGAATGCGGCCGACGCTGGCGGTCATCGACATGTCACAGCCGAACAGGACGCGATCGGCGCCCATGACTTTGACGGCGAACTCGACAGTGCCCTCGTCGAGGACGCTGCCGCTGGTATCGATGAAGACGCTGGGGGCGTTGCGGAGCGCCTTAACGGTCCATTCCCAATCGCCGCCGCCGGCGATGTGCGCGCAGATAATCATGGCTTCCGGGTAGCGCTTCGCCAATTCGGCGAAGGTCCCGCCGTCGCTGATTCTGGGTTGGGGCGTGTCGAGCCAGTAGGTGTGGCCTGCGTGGTGAAGGATGGGAATCCGCAGTTCGATGGCGCGCTCGACGAGGGGCCAGAGGACGGGCTCGGTGGCAACGTAGTCGTTATAGAGCTTCACGCCGACGAAGCCGAGTTTGGTGATGCAGCGGTCGATTTCGTCGCGGGCGTCGCGGGCATAGCCTGGGTTGACGAAGCAGTAGCCGAGAATGCGGCCGGGATAGCGGCGGGCGGCATCGGCGACCCAATCGTTGCATTGGCGGAAGTCCTCGGGGGTAGCTGGGCGGCGTGGGCTGAGGATGGAGCAGACGAGCTGATCGATACCGAGGGCGTCGGCGGCCTCGATCAACTGGCGGTCGGCTTCGGCCCAGCTTGGGTTGGAGTGGTGGGCGAGGTGGGAGTGGGCGTCGATGACCTGGACCGCGGGGGCGGGAACCGCGGGGGCGGGGTTGACGTTGGCGGACACAGAGAGCGGCGCGGCCACGAAGCCGGCGCCAAAGGAGCGGCGGGACATGCGGCCCGAAGTGGACAAGGCCATGAATCCTCCCCATCCCGGAACGCCGGGCTTGGCTGTAAGCTATCTGGAAATGCCGTGGTGTGTCAACGCGGCGGCTTTGAGTTGCTGCCGCTGTGCGAAGAGGCGGGCGACGCGCCCATCGCGTTCAACGAACCTGGTAGCGAGGAGGGGTTCGGCTTCGGCGGTAAGGAGTGCGTTGGTGGCTCTCTCGATGGCGGAGGGTCCAGGCGGCGTGGGCGTGTTGGGCGAAGAGCTGCGTTCGATGGCGCCGGCTGGTTGGATTTCGGCTTCGAGGTCGGCCATAAATTGGTCGAATTCCTCCTCCTGTCCGGCGAGGACGACGAAATCCTGGAAGGAGAGTCCGTGGGTGGTGGCGTTGCGGGCGGAGGCGGTTTTGCCCTCGGCGGTGCGGGGCTTGGTGGAACGGCGGGCGTTGGCTTGATTGGCGGCGATCTGGGCGGCAGTGGCCATGATGGAGTCCTTTCGAGGCAGGCGGTAGAACGCAAACGGCCCCGCCGGGTGAGGGCGGGGCCATTTGGTTTTGGCGGGAGGCCGCGGGAACGGCACCCGACGATACGGTAGCAGACGGGTGCAAGCATTTTGGGGTGGAGGTGGGGGTGAGGGAGGGCGGGAGTGTGAAAAACGTTGGGGAAATCGCGGATGACTAAGGTTGGATTAAGGTGTGAACGGGTTTGTGGGGGAGGGTGGGACGCGGACGCGCGCGGTACTCAGATCTCCTGGCGTTGTGGGCGCCGGGCTATTGCGCGGTTGAACCTCGAAGAGTGTCCGATTCCCTACGGCGTGTGCAGCAGGCGGGAGAGGGGCGGGTGGAACGGCTTCTTGGATCTTCCGAGCGTCGCTTCCTCCTGAAGATCTCGGTTTATTTGACACGGGGAGGACACGCCGCATTCGTGTGCACCAGGCAATCCTGGAATCGCCAAGAAGCCGGCAGGCTGGCCGCCAAGTGATTTGAGATGAAACTGAGTTTTGCCGGGCGGACTCGTTACGGGGGAGGCCGAGCCGGTTGGGCCGAGCTTGAGCCTCTTCGGGCCGCCACCGTGGCTGCCGGCGCAAGGCAAACCGAAGGCTGATGCCAACGGGTGCAACACCCGCACTCGCAAGGGGCCTGGGTTGCCATCGATTTGCCTGTGGCCTGAGAGGCACCAGCCGATCCGACCGCTTCGTGGCCAGATCATCGGGATCCCATCAGGCACCGCAGGCCCGACCGCCCTACTGCCGAGGAACTGCGTTGATCTCGATCCGCACTCTCTCTTCGGCGGTCTTGTCGCGATCAATGGAAACTGTGCCCCACGTCGTCTGGAAATCCAGTCCGGAAACATACTGTGTCCAAAGGCCCCGGCAGTCGAGGAAACTGGTGCTGGAATCGCCGGTATTAGGATGAATCGTACAGGGGAGCCCGGAGACCGTGAACGTGAAGGTCTGTGTCCCCGTGTTCTGACCCTGAAAGCTTCCGCCGGAGTAGGTTTGTTTCAGAGTTCCGGATATCGTGGTGGAGATCAGCCCCGTCGCCAGGCTGAATGCGCCCTCCCAGACCAGTGTGCGGTGTAAGTGATCCAGTGAGTCATGGGTGCCGGTGAGTTTGAACGAGGTCGAGTCCGTCCAAACGAGGTTTCCGCTGGATGCATAGGCGCTGCTGATGCCAATCGCGCCTCCGCTGAAATTCCCGTTTTTCCAACTGATATCAGCTTCAAGGCTGAACCCGAACCAGCTGTGGGATTTCGTCTCAGGGGGTGGTGGCGGCGTAGGCAGGCCGACGGGCTTGACGCTGAGAGTCAAGCGGGAGAGGTTGCCACCGGGCATTGCCGCCCGTTGGTTGATTACGACGATCAGCAGATTCCTGCCGCTCTTGGCGAAGTTCGTACCAACCGTATTGAAAGAGATACTGGGATCGATCTCGACAGTCTCCAGGAGGTCGCCAATGGTGGTTCTATCCTGGCTGACCGGGAACAGCAATGCGGTGGCCTCAACTCCGGCGCTGTTGGTCAGGGTGACCGCCACATCCGGGGTGTCCTGCTTCCACGTCCCGGTGAATTCGATGAGATAGAACCGGGCGGAGAGATCGGGAGAGTCCCAGTAAAAGGTGAGCGGATTGGGGCCCGACGGGCCCCACTGCCAAGTGTTGGCCGCCGCGAGGATGTGGGTGACATGCTCGCTCCAATTCCCCCCTCCGGGCAAGGTAGTTGGAAGAACCGGCGATTTCAAAGGGAGGAAGCCCGTAGCGGTTTCGTAGATCTTGCCGGCCGGATAATCCTGGCAAAACAGCATCCACAATCCGCCGAGAGTGTTCAGCCTATCGAGTTGGAGGGCCTCTATGGGCGAGTACTTGAAACCAGGGGTGCTCTCCTCGTTTCTCGCTGCCCGATACTGCAACAGCCATTTGACCCCCTGCATCCGCGAGACCGCGTCGGTGGGCCTCGGGATCATCATCTGATACATGAAATGCTCTAGGAACATAGAGGCGCCATAGCCGTGTTTGCGCATCGGTTTTAACCAGAGGAGAGAGGAAGGATACTCCAGCCCGCGCTTGATCAGGAAATCGGCATTTTCGACCGCCTGCGGCGGGATGTACGTCGGATCGAAATTGCGCTCGCTCCAAGTGGCCAGGGCCTCATCGAGCCAGGTCCAGGGCTCGTCCCGGTCTAGGGCGAAATCGACGGCGCTCCTGACGAGGGGGCGAGGATCCCACGTGCTCAGCAGATAGTGCATGAACATGTGATTGACTTTTGGTCTTGCCTGCTCCGCCGGATCAAGGATGAGAGCCTCATGGATACCGATGGTGGATACTTCCGTTCGAATGATATGGCCCCATGGTTCGCTCGAATCAGGCACAAACAAGGTACTCGATGGCAGCAGGAAGACGCGGATCCGGCCCTTTGCGGCGTTGGGCGCGCCTGCTACGATACCGGCCTGGTCGGCGGCTGCGTAGGCCTTTTCCAGGTAATCGATGATTCGGTCGGGCGCAAACCGAGTGGAATAGTAGAGGCTGAAGTGATCGGACGAAGACAGGTCGCGTCTCCAACGGAAGATCGCGTAGAACACCACCGAGGCGGTCGCCATGGCGGAAGTGGTTGGCCGGTTCGAAGACCGGGCGATGGCGGGGACCTGTTGGTCACCCGATTCGGGGAAGGTGGCCGTCACGCGCGTCCCGTCCACTTGTGCCTTGACGAGAATTGGAGGACGGCCCTCGCCGCCGGCATGAACGACCAGGAAGACCTCGTCGGGGTTGGGAGGCGGCGAGGCAAGCTCGACGGCCAGAGAGACGGAGGACTCGCCCGCAAACGGAACTCCGGAAGCGCTATAGACATCACCGATGCGGTCGCGGTCAAAGGCGGTTGGGCCCTCGCTTTTACTGATGACAATCTCGGCGGATTCCGTCACGACGCCCGGGGGCACCGTGATGAACGCGCCGCCGCCGGAGACGGTACCTCCGGCCGGACCGATGGTGCCGGAGCCAACGGTGGTCTTCGGCATGCCGACGGGCAGCGTGGCCGCGTCCTGGGAGGAGTAGTTACTGACGGAGACTTCGATCTCGCGAGAACCGTAGAGGGGTGCTTTGGGAACCTCGAACGTGACCTGATAGAGGCCGATGAGCGCCGGCGCGAGGCCCGCGAAGTGAACCGCTGCCGGCTGACCGCCCAGCTTGACAGCGACAGTGTCGGAGACGAGGTGGAACGGTTTGTCGGGCGAACCCTCGCCACCGGGCCGGCCGGCGTCGACGGGTGGCGTGACCGCGCCAAGGCCGATGACGTAGAGAGTGATGATCTCTCCGGGAGCGGCGGGGGCGATGCCGGTAACCAGCGACTTGTCCGGGTGGAACGCGTAGGCATCGCCCTTGCCGTCGAACGTTTGGGTGAGGATGCGCGGGGAGCGCGGAGCCATGGTGATTGTCTGCTCGTTGCTCAAGCCTTGAGCGTTGCGGACCCGGACCTGCACCTGCCAGGAGGCGATATCGAAAGGCATTTGCGCATTCACTTGGCCGGGCGCGACAGAGACGAGCGGAGCGTTGACGGTTCGGGAACCGTCAACGATTTCGACGGTAACGCCGGCCAGGGAAGCTGGAAGAGGGGCACCACTGGCAGAGGCCTCGCCCGCAGCCAGGTTGAGGCCCAGGACGGAAAAGAGGATTCCGGGCGCCAGGTTGGGCGTGTAGTCAGCGGCGTTCACAACACCTTCATTGGCGATCAAGGGTCCGGTGGGGGAAGAAGTGGCGGCCTGGGTGGCCGTGAGGGTCTGACCGGCAATCGTTGCCGTGGCGGTGCGGGCGGCGCCGGTATTGGCGGCGGTGGTGAGCGTGACTGTGCCGTTGCCCGCGCCGGTGTGACCGGCCGTGACGGTGAGCCACGTGGCGGCGCTGGCGGCGGTCCAGGAGCATGCGGGTCCGGTTGTCACCTGGACCGTGAACGTAGCTCCGTCGGCTGCGGCGGAGTAAGTGGTTGGGTTGATCGAGTAAGTGCAGGAGGCCGTGGCCGACTCCTGGGTGACGGTGACGGTTTGTCCGGCGATGATGAGGGTTCCGATGCGTGCGGCGCCGGTGTTGGCGTCTGCTGCGACACTCACCGTTCCGTTGCCGGTGCCCGACGCGCCGGAGGTCACTTTCAACCAGGCCTGGCTGCTGGCGGCGGTCCAGGCGCAGGAGGCGCCAGTGGCGACGCTGAAACTTCCGGAGCCACCGGCTATGGGGATCTGCGTGGAGATCGGCGTGACGGTATACGTACACGGGTTCGAACCGGGCACTGCCGGCAAGGTGACGCCCTGCTGGGAAGGCGCACCACCCACCCGCACGAGCAGGGATGGCGCTGAACTTGTGATCTGGTCTGGAACGGTAAAGGTAACGATGTAGGCCCCTACGAGCAGGTAGTCGAGTGCGGCAAGGCTGGGACGCACGGAGATGCCCTGAATCTCCACCACGACGGTCTCGTTGACACGGTTGGGTTCCAATCCGCTACTTGGATCGACCCCGAGTTGGCCCGCCTGCACTGCTGGCGTGACGGCGCCAAATCCGGAACCGATGATTAGAATCTCCTCACCGGGTTTGGCCGGCAGCTCGGCCGTCACCTCGCGGTTGTCGGCATGGTAGGCCCAGGCCGGACCCTGCCCGCTGGTGTCGGCGCTGTAGAGCCGTGGATTCTGTGCCGCAATCGAGATGGTGCGGATGGCGCTTCTGCCTGCTGGCGTCACGACGCAGAGGTCGACTGACGACGTGTTTCCGAACGGGAGCTGAGCAAGAACCCACCCTTTGGCAACTCCCCCGATGGCGGCAGGCAATGTGCGTCCGCCGCCGGTGACCTCCACCGAGACACCATCCAGCGTGTTGGACCACGGTACGCCAAAATCCAAGGTCGTCGAGGAAGCGGCAAATTCTCCTCCGATGATGAACACGACTGAGCCTGGGGCGAAGGTGGACGTCAGGTCGGCATCGTTAAGGATGTCCGTAATCTCGATGGGAGAGACGGAAGGAGCGGCGGGTTGGGTGACGGTCAACGTTTGACCGGCAATGGTGAGAGTTCCCGCGCGCGCCGGACCGGTGTTGGCGGCGACGGAATAGGCGACTGCCCCTGGGCCCGTGCCCGTGGCGCCGGAGGTGACGGTGATCCACGCCGCGGCACTGGCGGCGGTCCAGGCGCAGCCGGTACTGGCGGTCACCTGCACTGTCAGCGCACCGCCGGCGGCGGGCACGGCCTGGGTGCTGGGGTTGATCGAATAGGTGCAAGTGGTTGTCCCGGTGGCCTGGGAGACGGTCAGCGTTTGACCAGCGATGGCTAGAGTTCCTGTGCGCGCAGGGCCCGTGTTAGCGGCGACGGAATAGGCGACGGCCCCTGGGCCCGTGCCCGTGGCGCCGGAGGTGACGGTGATCCAGGGCACCGCGCTGACGGCGGTCCAGGTGCAGCCGGTACCGGCGGTCACCTGCATTGTCAGCGCACCGCCAGCGGCGGGCACTGCCTGGGTGACGGGGTTGATCGAATAGCTGCAAGTGGTTGTCCCGGCGGCCTGGGTGACGGTCAGCGTTTGACCAGCGATGGTGAGAGTTCCCGTTCGTGCCGGACCGGTGTTGGCAGAGACGGAATAGGCGACGGCACTTGAGCCCGTGCCCGTGGCGCCGGAGGTGACGGTGATCCAGGGCACCGCGCTGACGGCGGTCCAGGTGCAGCCGGAAGTTGTCGTGACGGAGACGCTGCCGGTGGCACCGGCAGCCGCGACAGCTTGAGTGGAGGGCGAGATGGAATAGTCACACGTGGGAGGCGGCGTCGAGCCGCCGGCGATGTTGAGAGTGGCGGTGTAGGAGTCGCTGGCTTCCCAATAGGAACCGGGATCACCGGAAAACAGGCGACCCATGGCGAAGCCGAGATAGAGCCGTGTGGCTGCAGCCGGGATCGAGTACTTGTGGGGAACTCCACTGGATGTAACGCCGTCGCCGATCAGGAAGACCTGCCCGATCTTGGGCTCCAGCGAGGGGAAGTCGAAAGGTTCCTTGAAGACGAGCTTCTCCGGTGGCGCGCTATCGGGAGCATTGTCGTCCAGGAAGACGCCGGCTAGAAAATACCCGCGCCACTGGGCCTGAATTCCGGACAGGCCGAGGTAGGGATTGAGATTGGTGTGGTAGGGTGCGCCGTCGGCCGTTGTATAGCCGCCGCCGCAGCAGCGCACCTTGCCCGTAACCTGCGGCACGGTGAGAACCTTTCCAGTTCCGGGCGTGAGGCGCACCATGGGAGGAAGATACCCGTCAAATGCCGTCTGCCGGCCTGCGGCGTACAGGTTCGATTTCGCGTCGACCTGTATGGGGGAAACGCCGGCATCGGCTCCGGCAGTGAGTTCGATGGATGCGGACAGCGACCCGCCGCCCTGGTAGTACCAACCGGGATTGCCGATCATCTGGTCGCTGCGAGCGTAGCCGAGGAAGACGCGGGTTGCGTCGTGGGGCACCACAAAGCGTTTGCCGGCCCCGGTGCCGATGTAAAAGGTCTGGCCGATCAGAGGCTCGAGGGTGGTGAAGGCGTCGTTGGAGAAGTCCAGCGCGGTCGGGGGCCAACCGCGCGGTTTGAGGTCATTCAGAAACAGTCCGACGAGGAACATGGATCGGGATGGGTGTTTGATCCCAGAGACGGCACCCCAGGGTTCGAGATCGGTTTTCGGACCGCAGGCGGAGGTCCCTTCCGGGGGGGCCGAGATGCCTTCTTTGCAGGTGACGGTGCCGGAGGCGCGAACGGTCATGACGCGGCCGGGCGCGGCAGTGAACTTCCAACCGGGGGGCATTTCCGTGGGCCAGTTGACGTCGAGGCCGGACCAGAAAATGCTGGATTTGCCGTTGACGGTCATGGTTGTGCCGGTGGCGACGGGGCCTGGGACGAACGGGGTCAGGCCCGCTACGGAGACTTGGAGCGAACCGTTGTTGTCGTTGTAGGAGGACGGTGCGCCGCTGAAGTTCAAGGCGTCGGAGAAGCCCAGATACAGGCGGGTGGCGGCGGCGGGCACCGTCATCTGCTGCAGCGCGCCGCCGGCTGAGCGGCCATCGCCGATATAGAACACCTGACCGATGAGGGGAGAATACGTTGCCAGATTCTCGGTGGTCGACAAGTCGATGCGATCGGGAGCCGGATCGGCGGGTTCGCGCTCATCCAGAAACACGCCCACCAGAAACATCGCGCGCGTCTTGTGCGCGGTCCCCGATATCCCTGCCCACGAAGAGATAGTGGTCCCCTTGCTCCCGCACCCGGTCAACGTGCCGTCAGGGCCATGCAGCGGTTCGTAAGCGATCCCATTGCAGGCGATCTGTCCTGCCACGCCCGGGAACGTCACCACCTTGCCGGCCCCGGCCGCGAAGCGGACTGCCGGCGGCACTATGCCGTTGAACGCAACACCACGCCCTGCGGCGTAGATATTAGCTCTGGCATCCACGGTTACGCTGTTGGTCTGAGCAGGCGCCGGCACTAACATCGCCAGTGTCATCGCGAAAACGGAGGAGAACCTAACCAGGGGATTCATGATCAGCTCCGGGTGTTCACCGAACTTGACCTTTAGAACGCGTCGCCCTCTGGCTGGCGCGTCCCTTGCGTTACAGAAGCTCCCAAAACGGCCTGTTTGTCTGTTATTGGAGACGCAGCCCTTCGCTGGGGAATATAGGGTATCCGACTGGCAGTGTCAAGCCCGTAAAACAGCCTGTAAAGCAGCCCGTAAAACAGCCGCGATGGATGCTCAAGGAGTGTTCTGCCAGGCACACCAGCGAGCTGCTGCGCCTCCTGCACCCTCACGCCATTCGACTTGTGGGTGCCGCGGTGCATTAGTTCAGATATCGGGTCGGCAGCCTCGTCCTGAAGTCCCGGCTCATCCCGGCGCCTCACTATGCACACAGAGTGGGCCGTCACTACGAGGCGGCAGAAGCACAACGAATCCGTTCTTAGCTCGCGGCATCCTGTAGTGCCGCAGATCGTGCTGCGGAGACAGCGGAAACAAGGGACTTTGCTCGCGGGGACCGGTGGCTTTCGGAAACAGCGGATCTACTGGCGAAGGCACGATCTGCTCCGCCGGAGAGTTCTACGTTGTCCGGCTCTGTCCGGTGCATGATAGTAGGATGCTGCGCACCGGTATCCTCGCACTCCTGACTCTCTCCGCTGCCTCCGCAGGCGACTGGCTCCAGTGGCGCGGGCCGCACTTCAACGGCGTGGCCGATGGCGACGCGCCCACGGAATGGTCCGACACGAAGAACGTCGCATGGAAAGTCCCGATCGCGGGACGCGGCTTCTCCACGCCCGTCATTGCGGGCAAGCGGATCTTTCTCACCACGGCGATCCCCAAGAGTGACGCCGCCAGCGAGCACAAGTTTGTCGTGATGGCGCTGGACCGCGACAGCGGCAAGGTGCTGTGGGAGAAGACCGCCATCGAGGCCGTGCCGCACGAGCGCTACCATGGCCGCTACGGCAGCTATGCCTCCTACGCGCCGATCACCGACGGCAAGCACGTGTGGGCGCACTTCGGCTCGTGGGGGCTGTACTGCTACGACCTGGACGGGAATCTGGTGTGGAAGAAAGAGCTGCCGAAGATGCGGATGAAGATGGCCTTCGGCGAGGGCGGCGCACCCGCACTGGCGGGCGACCGGATGATCCTGGCGCTGGATCAGGAATCCGGATCCATCATCGTGGCGCTGGACAAGAACACCGGCAAGGAGTTGTGGCGGAAGGAGCGCGCCGAGCTCAGTTCGTGGTCCACGCCGCTGGTGGTCAAAGACCAGGTGATTGTGAGCGCCAGCACCAAGGTGCGGTCGTACGACATTGCCAGCGGAGACGTCGTGTGGGAATGCGGCGGCCTGGGCATGAACGTGATCCCGGCACCGGTGGTTGCCGATGGACTCGTGATCGTGATGAGCGGCTACCGCAACCCGAACCTGCTCGCGATCCAGCTCGGCCGCAAAGGCGACCTGACCGGCACGGATGCGGTGGTGTGGACCAACCAGCGGGGGAACTCCTACACGGCCGCGCCGGTGCTGCACGGCGGCATCCTCTATAACGTCACCGACAACGGGATGCTGAATGCCGTGCGCGCCGCCGATGGCGAGATCTTCTACCGGCAGCAGCGGTTGCCCAAGGCGTACAACTTCAAGGCGTCACCGGTGGCAGCCAACGGCAAGCTGTACCTGGCCACCGAGGAAGGGGACGTGGTGATCGTCAAGCTCGGCGAGAAGTATGAAGTGCTGGCGACGAATACGTTGACCGATCAGTTCTTCGTGGCGAGCCCGGTGATCGTGGATGGGGCACTGTACCTGCGCAGCGCCACGACGCTGTACTGCATCAGGACTCAGTAATACGGATTTCAGCTTTTCCCTATTGCACGAGCGGATTCGTGCGTTAAGCTGTTCTCTACACTATGCCGCTCAATGCTGGCGATAAACTGGGACCGTACGAAATTCTATCCCCTCTCGGCGCCGGAGGCATGGGCGAGGTCTACAAGGCCCGCGACACGCGGCTGGACCGCTCTGTCGCGATCAAGGTGCTGCCGGAACACATCGCCATGCGCGAGGATCTCCGAGCCCGCTTCGAGCGCGAAGCCCGCGCGGTAGCATCGCTGAACCATCCGAACATCTGCGTGCTGCACGACATCGGCACGCAGGACGGCGGCGGTTACATGGTGATGGAGCACATGGAGGGAGAGACGCTGGCTGCGCGGATTGAACGCGGCGCGCTGCCGCTGGATCAGGCGCTCAAACTCGCCACGCAGATCGCCGATGCGCTCGACCGCGCTCACCGCGCCGGCGTCACCCACCGCGACGTGAAGCCGCAGAACATCATGCTGACGCGAGACGGCGCCAAAGTATTGGACTTCGGTCTCGCCAAATCGACATCGCGTCCGGGCCCCACCGACGAGACGCTGGTGAAGGTTTTGACTTCGGAAGGCACGGTGCTCGGCACCCCTCAGTACATGGCGCCGGAGCAATTCGAAGGGCGTGAGGCCGACGCTCGCTCGGATATCTGGGCCTTCGGCGCGGTCCTCTATGAGATGGTC
This sequence comes from Bryobacterales bacterium, assembly GCA_016721425.1. Lineage (GTDB taxonomy): Bacteria > Acidobacteriota > Terriglobia > Bryobacterales > Bryobacteraceae > Paludibaculum. Next base: position 242,516 of record JADKID010000012.1, read on the forward strand.
ACCGGCCGGAAGGCATTCCAGGGGAAGAACTACACCAGCCTGGTTGGTGCGATTCTCGCCGCCGAACCTGCGCCACTGGCAGTGACGCCGTTTACGCCGGAGTGGTTGCAGCGGCTCGTGATGCGGTGTCTGGCAAAGGACCCGGACGATCGCTGGCAATCGATGCGCGACGTCGTGCTTGAATTGCGGACGCCACCGCAGGCAGCGGAGGCAACAGCGCCGGCGAGTACCAGCCGCTGGCCGTGGGCGGTGGCAGCGGTTGGCGTGCTGCTGGCGGCGGTGCTCGGCGGAGTGATGCTCACCCGGCAGAAGGCTGTTGCGGATGCCACGCCGATGGAGTTTGAGATGAAGGTTCCGGGGGGAGCGGGGCTCGTCCTGGTCTCGCCGAACGGCAAGTGGATTGCGTGGAGGGAAAACGGCACGCGCCGGCTCTGGATTCGATCGCTCGATTCCATCAGGGCACTTCAAACGGAAGTGGTGAACCCGAGTTCTTTGAGCTGGTCTCCGGATAGCCGTTTCATGGCCTTCCGATCCAGCGGCATTTTGAAGAGGATCGAAGTACCCAACATGGCGGTGCAGATCGTGGCGACCGAAGCTGATGCCACCAAGAACACGATCAATGGCACGGCGTGGACGGCGAACGGGCAGATCGTGCTGGGAGTTGGCTCCGGACCACTACAGAGGATTAGTGCGGCTGGTGGGCAGCCCGCGGCGGTGCTCGAACTGGATACCAAGGCGGGTGAGCTGGCGCAACGTCAACCGCTGGTACTGCCGGACGGCGAGCATGTGCTCTACTTTTCGATCCGGTCGGGTCCGGCCACCGTTGGGATCTATCTGGCCAGATTGGACGGCAAACGGCCTCCCAAGCGAGTCTATAATAGGGTTCCTTTCAAGTTTGTGTCGCCCAACACGCTGCTGGTCAATGACAACGGGCGGCTGATGGCGATGACGATGAACCTGGAATCGGGCGAGACGGGCGAGCCGGTCGTCATCTCCGCGACGGAGGCCAATTCCTTTTCTGCATCCTCCGATGGCAGGGTGCTCGCCTTAATCGGCGGAGCAACGTTCAGCGAAGAACTCAACCTTTACGAACGCGCGGGCAAGAAGCTGGAAACGCTGACAAGCGCTTCACCGTCCCTGAGTGCCCACGTGGAGTTCTCTCCGGATGGGCGGCGCCTGCTGCTCGAGCGGGAGACCGGTGGCAATGTGGACCTCTGGACCGTAGAGCTGGGACGGAAAGTAGTTTCGCGCCTGACGTTCGGTGAGGGGAATGAGTCTCCGGGAATCTGGTCGGCGAATGGTCAGGCGGTGTATTTCTTCGCCAACCGGAACAAGGCAGGAATGGGGATCTACGAGATACCGGCAAACGGCACGGGGAGTGAGAAGCTGCTCCACAGCACCTCGACGCATCACATGCACGCTTCGCCGGACGGCAGGTACCTGATTTACGAAAGGACTGCCGCCGGGTTGGGCCTGGATTATATCGATCTGCAAAATGGAAACAAGCCGGGCGTGTACCTGACACAGACTGCAACTTCGCCGCAATTCTCGGCGGACTCCAAATTGGTGGCATACGAATCCGCGGAGACAGGGCGTAGCGAGGTGTACGTGCAAACGTTCCCGGCAGGCGGCGGGAAGTGGCAGATCTCCACCAGCGGCGGACTGGAACCCCGGTGGCGGGGCGATGGGAAGGAACTCTTTTACGACCGCGGCGACGGAACGGTGATGGCGGCGAGCATCGCAGTTCGCGGAGGTTCGCTCGAGGTCACTTCGACGAAGGAGCTCTTCCACTTCCATCGCGGAGGGACTGCGGGGACGGCGATCGCCGTGACGCAGGACGGGCAATTCTTCGCGATCAGGGAAGCACCCGTTGACGGCGAAGCTTCCATCCTGGTGAAGCTGAACTGGAAACTGCCGGGGCGGTAACGGGCAGCCCGTCTCCGTAATAGGCTCACTCCCGCATCAATCCCGTTGCATGATGGTAGGATGCTACGCACTGGGATTCTGGGACTCCTCTCGCTCTCCGCGGTCTGGGCCGGCGATTGGCTGAATTGGCGCGGTCCGCATTTTAACGGTGTTGCCGATGGCGACGCCCCCACGGAATGGTCCGACACGAAGAACGTCGCGTGGAAGATCCCCATTGCAGGACGCGGGTTTTCCACGCCGGTGATTGCCGGCAAGCGCATCTTCCTGACGACGGCGATCCCCAAGACCGACGCGGCCGGCGAGCACAAGTTCGTGATCATGGCGCTGGACCGCGATACCGGCAAAGTGCTCTGGGAGCGGACCGCTATCGAGGCCGTCCCCCACGAGCGCTACCATCAGCGCTACGGCAGCTATGCCTCGTATGCGCCCATCACCGATGGCAAGCATGTGTGGGCGATGTTCGGGTCGTGGGGCCTGTACTGCTATGACCTGGAGGGCAAGCTGGTCTGGAAGAAGGAACTGCCGAAGATGCGTATGCGGAACGCTTTCGGCGAGGGCGGGGGGCCGGCGATTGCGGGCGAGCGCATGATCCTGATGCTCGATCAGGAGGCCGGCTCGTTCATCACAGCCCTCGACAAGAACACCGGCAAGGAGTTGTGGCGGAAGGACAGGGACGAGGTCAGCACGTGGTCCACTCCGCTGGTGATCAACGATCTGGTGGTGGTCTCCGCGACGAACAAGGTGCGTGCCTACAACATCGCGAATGGCGAGGTGGTGTGGGAGTGCGGCGGCCTGGGCGTCAACGTGATCCCGATGCCGGTGGTGGCGGACAATCTCGTGATCGTGATGAGCGGTTTCCGCAGCCCGAATCTGCTGGCGATCCAGCTCGGCGGCAAGGGCGACCTCACGGGCACGGACGCGGTGGTGTGGAGCAACCAGCGGGGCAACTCCTACACGGCCGCGCCGGTGGTGCATGCGGGCATCCTCTACAACGTTACCGACAACGGGATGTTGAACGCGGTCCGCGCCTCCAACGGCGAGATCTTCTATCGCCAGCAGCGTCTGCCGAAGGCGTACAACTTCAAGGCGTCGCCGGTGGCGGCGAACGGCAAGCTGTACCTGGCGACGGAAGAGGGCGACGTGGTGATCGTCAAGCTCGGCGAGAAGTACGAGGTGGTGGCGACGAATACGCTGACCGATCAGTTCTTCGTGGCGAGCCCGGTGATTGTGGACGGGGCACTGTACCTGCGGAGCGCCACGACGCTGTACTGCATCAGGACTCAATAATCGCCTGGATCAGGTTGCCGTGCACGTCGGTGAGGCGGAAGTCGCGGCCGCTGTAGCGGTAGGTGAGCCGCTTGTGATCGAGCCCTAGCTGGTGGAGCATGGTGGCGTGGAGGTCGTGGACGTCCACGGGGTTCTCCACTGCTTGGAAGCCGAAATCGTCGGTGGCGCCGTAGGTCATGCCGCCGCGGAATCCGCCGCCGGCCACCAGGGACGAGTAGCCGTGATTGTTGTGGTCGCGGCCGTTCTGCACCTTCACCAGACCGCTCACCTCGGTGGCCGGGGTGCGGCCAAACTCGCCGGTGACCACGACGATGGTTTCCTTCAGCAGGCCGCGCTGTTTCAGATCGCGGATGAGCGCCGCGATGGGCTTGTCCGCGGTGCGGGCCAGCCGGCGGTGGTCCAGGATGTCGTCGTGCGAATCCCAGGGCTGGTCGTCGCCGTAGTAGACCTGCACCATGCGCACGCCGCGCTCGACCAACCGGGCCGCCATCAGGCAGCCGCGCGCGAAATCGCCATCGCCATAGGAGGCCCGCACCTTTTCCGGCTCGCGCGTGATGTCAAAGGCGTCGGCCGCCTCGGTCTGCATGCGGAAGGCGACCTCCATGGACTGAATACCGGCCTCGAGTTGCGGGTCCGCTCCCTCGCGCTCCATCTGGCGGCGGTTCAGCTTTTGCAGCAGGCCGAGCTGCGCGGTCTGCTCGGCTGCCGAGTAGCGCCCGTTGCGGAGATTCGGCAGGAGCTTATCGATCTCCTTCTCGTTGTTGGGGATGTAGGTTCCCTGGAAGAGGCCGGGCAGGTAGGCCGAGGTCCAGAGGATGGGCCCCAACACGGGCAGGCCCGGACAGAGCACGACGAAGCCGGGCAGATTCTGATTCTCCGTGCCCAGCCCGTAGGTGATCCACGAGCCCATGGAGGGATGACCCGGCAGGCGCTGGCCGCAGTTGGTGAGCAGGAGCGAGGGTTCGTGATTGGGGCGCTCCGTGTGCATGGAGCGGATGACGCAGAAGTCGTCGATGACCGAGCCGATTTCGGGGAAGATCTCGCTGACCTCGATGCCGCTCTGCCCGTACTTCTTGAACGTGAATGGCGAGCCCAGCAGGTTGCCGGTCTTGCGCTCGCTCTTGAGATTCGGCGTGGGCATGGGCTTGCCGTGGAACTTCTGCAAGGCCGGTTTGGGATCGAAGGTATCCACCTGCGACGGCCCGCCGTTGAGGAAGAGGAAGATGACGTGTTTGGCGCGCGGGGTGAAGTGGGGCTGTCTGGGTGCAGCGGGGTTGGCCGACATCTGGGCGAACGCCGTCATGGGGAACCCGGCGCCGATGGTCTTGAGCAGATTGCGTCGCGTGATCATGGCTTAGTCCACATAGAGGAATTCGTTCGAGGCCAGCAGGGCCTGCGCGTATCTGGGCCAGGCGTCCTTTTCCGATTTGAGAAACGCCAGGCCGGCGCGCAGCTCGGCGGCATCGGGCTGGCGCGCGAATAGCAGGCGGTAGGCTTGACGGATGCGCGCCTCATCGGTGGGGCCGTTGAGCCGCGCCGCCAGCGCCGCGCCCTGCCGCATGACGAAGGGGTTGTTCAGGAAGTAGAGCCGTTGGAGCGGCACGTTGGTGACGTTGCGCTGCTCGTTGGTTGTGTTGGGATTGGGATGATCGAAGAGCGCCAGCGTGCCATCCAGCTTGCGGCGGCTGCGATAGCCGTAGACGGTGCGCCGGAAGTTCTTGTCATCGGTCAGACGCAGAGGCGGGCCGCCGCCGGCCTGCTCCAGATTGCCGCCCGCGGCGAGCAGGGCATCGCGCATGGTCTCCACGTCCAGGCGTTGCCGGTTGGCCCGCCAGAGGTAGAGATTAGCCGCGTCCTTCTCTTCGTTGGCCGCGCTCCGCGCCCAGGCCGAGGCGTAGGCGCGGGAGAGCACGATCTCGCGATGGATGGCCTTGACGGACCAGCCCGACTCGACAAAGCGCGCGGCCAGATAATCCAGCAGCTCCGGATGAGTGGGCCGCTCGCCCAACTGCCCAAAGTTGGAAGGGGTGCGCACGATGCCCTGCCCGAAGTGATGCTGCCAGATGCGATTGACCATGACGCGCGGCGTGAGCGGATTTTCGATACTGGCGATGGCGCGGGCCAGTTCCAGCCGCCCGCTGCCCTGCGTGTAGGGCTTGGGCGCGGCCGGGCTGAGGATGGAGACAAAGCGGCGCGGCACCTCGGCGCCGGGATTGTCGCGGCTGCCGCGGATGAGCAGATTTGCGTTCTTCGGCTTGTCGGAGTCCTTGACGGCATGGAGGAACGGATACTGCGGCGGCAGAGTTTTCTTGAGCTCCTCGGCACCGGCGCGCAGTGCGGCGAGATGCCGCAGGTGCAGCGCGCCGAGCCAGCGATCCAGATCCTTGCCGGCGAAGTGGAGCACGCTCTTGCGCGCGCCGAAGAGCTCGTTGTAGAAGCGGTATTTGGCGCGGTCGAGCGAGAGGAGTTCGGTTCCGCTGAGGTCGCCTCGCGCGTCGGAGCCGCCCAGGCGGATCAGGTTCTTCTGATCGATCTCCTTCTTTTCGGCGAGTAGCGCGAGCACAGTGGTTTGGAGCTTCTCGCCGTCGCGGGGGTTGTCCAGATAGGGGTGATCGTGCTGTTTGGCGAGGTCCAGATACTCCCTCCAACGCTTCAGCGTTTCGGGGTCCAGGCCATCGGGATTGCGAGTTCCGGCGACGGCGGCCACGTAGTCTTTGGTCTGAGCGGCGAGCATGGCGGCGACGATCATCGCCTGTTCATCCTGGAACGAGCGCAGTTCGGCCTCTTTGTCATCGAGCCGCTTCTTGTGCGCTTTCCAGGCCGCGACTTCGGCCTCGGGCGCCAGCGGCACCTCATCCACTACCGTACTGTTGAAGACGCCTTGGAGCGCGTAGAAATCCGTTTGCGGGATGGGGTCGAACTTGTGGTCGTGGCACTGCGCGCACGCCACCGTGAGGCCCAGGAAGCCGCGCGTGGTGGCGTCCACTCGTTCATCCTGCTGCTCCGGGCTGAGCCCGTAAAACGTCAGGCCAGGCAGCAGCTTGGTGCGCTGCGGCTCGGGCAGCAGATCGGCAGCGATCTGACCGAGTACGAACTCGCTGTACGGCATGTCGTTGTTGAATGCGGCGATCACCCAATCGCGATAGCGGAAGGCGTTGGGGTGCGGCAGTTCCTTTTGCGACTCCAGGCGGTCATCCGAATAGCGGGCGACATCCAGCCAGTGACGCGCCCAGCGCTCGCCATAGCGCGGCGAGGCCAGCAGCCGGTCCACCACCTTCGCCTCGGCTTGCGAGGATTTGTCGTTGAGATAGGCGTCCGTCTCCTCCGGCGTAGGCGGCAGCCCGGTCAGATCAAACGTCACGCGCCGCAGCCACGTGGCGCGTGCGGCGCGCGGAGCGGGTTGCAGCCCGCGCTCGCGCAGCTTGGCGTAGATGAACTGATCGACGGGCTGGCGCGACCACTCGCTGTTGGCCACCGCAGGCGGCGTGCCCTTGCGCACCGGCTGAAAACTCCAGAACGCGCGCTGCTCCGGAGTGATCTGGCCGGTGGCGGCTTGCACCTTAGCGCTGGCCGGCCATACCGCGCCGTCGCGAACCCACTCCTCCAATGCCGCAATCTCGTCGGGTTTGAGCTTGCCCGTCATCGGCATCGCCTTGATCACCGCATCGCCCTGCCGCACAGCCAGGATGAGGCGGCTCTCATCCGGCTTGCCCGAGACAACCGCAGGGCCGGATTTTCCGCCGGCCAGCACGGATTCCCGCGAGGTGAGCGCCAGCCCACCCATCTTCGACGCGGTGTGGCACGCAAAGCAGTTTTTCGCCAGAATCGGGCGGACCTTCGTCTCGAAACGCTCCTCGGGCGTATCGGCGGCAGCGGCAAAGCACACCGAGCCCAGCAGTGCCGTGGAAAGTACCCAGTTCATTGAACCGGATTGTATCAGACCTGCGGTTCGCGGCTGACCAATTGTGCTGTCATCCCGGCGTCGGCCGTGATGTTGGCGCCCGTGATGCACGAGGCGCGCGGGCTGAGTAGAAACGCGGTCAGCTCCGCGATCTCTTCCGGCTGGATCAGCCGCGCCTGCGGAATGTTGGAGTACCAGTAGTCCAGATACGGCTTCGGCTCGTCGATGGTAGCCAGCAGGTCGCGCCAGATCTGCGTCTCGATCAGCCCCGGAGAGATCGCATTGACACGGATCTTCATCGGCGCCAACTCCACGGCGAGCGATTTCGTCAGCCCGATCACGCCCGCCTTGGCAGCGTCGTAGGGGGCCGCGCCGGGCACGCCAGCGAGGCTGTGCACACTGGAGATGTTGACGATGCTGCCGCCATCCGGCATGGCGCGCGCGGCCAACTGAGTGAGCCGGAAAACGGCGCGCAGGTCGATGTTCAACACGCGGTCGTAATCTTCCATTGTGGTTTCGAGAAACGGCTTCAGGAAGTTGACGCCGGCGTTATTGACCAGCCCATCGAGCCGCGGCGCGGCGGCGATGCAGCGCTGCAAATCCTCGTCGCGCGCCACGTCGCAGGGGAGTTCCCAACGGCGCTCGCCCACCTGGCGGGTGGCGGTGTAATCGCGATCGGCACAGTAGACCAGCGCGCCTTCCCGCACGCAGACCTCGGCGATGGCCGCGCCAATGCCGCGCGCCGTGCCGGTAACGAGAATCACGCGATTAGCGAGCAGCATGGTTGGTGTAGAGATCGATGACGTTATTGATGGCGCGGCGGCAGGCCGAGCAGAACTGGCTGCTGCGGGTGAACATGATGCAATCCGCCTCGGCGCGATAGTACCCCTTGGCCTCGTACATGGCGCCCTCGTAGACGCCAACCGCTTTCAACGGCGAGAGAAGCTTCGTCGTCACAGCGTGCTCTTCCGCGAAGAGCGCCTCCATCTCCGCCTCCGGGCGGTTTTCGGCGCGGATCTTCTTGCGCCGCGCCTGGATGTCTTTTTGATAGGCCTCGAACTCCGCCTTGGCCCAGGGCGTGGGGCGCAGCGTGCCGCGGGCGATCAGATCGTTCCATTTGGGCCGGGCGGGATCGGCAGTGACGTTCGGCTCCCACGGCTCCAACCTGGCGGCGGCGGCCTGATAGGCGACGTCGGACGTGTAGTATTCATCGGCCAGGCCGGCGAAGTGATGGCCGAACTCGTGGACGAAGACGTAGGGCGTCCAGGCGTTGTCGCTGGCCACGGTGGCGTACAGGTTGTGGATGCCGCCCCCGCCGTACTTCCGGCCATTCACGACGATCTCGACGAACTCATAGGGCGCGGCCGCGGCGATCTCGCGCAGTCTCTGATTGTCGAATGTCAGGACGTAGCGCTCGCTGCCGAACGCGTCGTAGGCGGCCCGCACGGGCGAACGCCGGTAGACGCGCTCTGAGGGCCGCGACACGCCGGATTCGTCGGCGGGCACGTCGATGGCCCAGACGTTGAAATCGGCCTGCCGCTCCCGGAAGGGCGGCGTGGCAAAGAGCGCCGCCGTCAAACGCCGCGCGTCGGCGTGCCACTTGTCCATCTCCTGCGCGGTGTAGCCGTCGCCGATCAGCAGCAGATCTACCTTCTCCGCAGATGGGCCATTCTGCTGGACAGCCCACACCTTTACGTTGGCGGGCGGGGCGGCGCGGTCCACGGCGCGATCGCGCGGGTCGATCTCCGTAAACCAAAGTTCTTTGAATTTGTTTTTGGCATCCCGTTTGAAGATGGTCACCTTCACCGGCACGGAGGGCGCAGGAAACCGCAGAGATTCGTGCAGCGTGCGATTGCGGTGGTGCGCTTCCACTGTGGTCTCCCACTCGCCGAAGATGCTGGCAAAGCCGCGCGAATAGAGCAGCGCCCGGCTTTTGGCATCGCGCACTTCGAAGAGATACCGGCCGAGATTCGACGTGTCCACAGTCTTGGCCGGCGGCCCGGGCCACGCCCCTTCCTGCACCACGGAGTCGAGCGCGAATCGCTCCTCGGACGCCGAGCCCGTATGGAAATAATCGAGCCGCAGCGTCGCCGGGGCGGCCAGCAGGAAACCGAGAAGTAGTGGGACCACGAAGACCATTATGAGAGAACCGCGCCGAGCTCGAGTAGCGTCGCCAGAAGCATGTCGAAATCCTCCGGGCGCGTGCGGTGGTTCACATTCGCCATGCGCAGGGCAAACTGGCCACGCAGGATGGTGGACGACAGCACGGCCACGCCGGATTCCTGCAACCGCAGCAGCAGCTCCTGATTCACTGCGTCGAGCCGCGCGGGCGGCAGCCGCGCCGGCGCGTAGCGGAAGCAAACGATATTCAGCGGCGCCGGTGCTAGCAGCTCGAAATCGCCGCGCGCGCCGATTTGCGCGGCGAAACATTGCGCGTCTTTTACGTTTTGCTCGATGACGGCCGCGTGATGGCGCACGCCGTAGGCCTTCAACGAGAGCCACACCTTCAGCGCCTTGAAATCGCGGGTGAGATCGATGCCCAGATCCGCGAACGGCACTCCGCCGGCGAGCACCCCGCGATCGGTCGGCGCCATGTAGGAAGGAGTAGACGCAAACGTAGCCCGGTGCCGGGCGGCGTGGCGAGTCAGCAGGCAGGCGCAATCGATGGGCGCGGAGAACCACTTGTGCAGATCGAATGCCAGCGAGTCCGCCCGCGGCAACCCCTCCAGCAGCGGACGCAGCGCGGGCGAGAGATGAGCCAGGGCGCCGAAAGCCCCATCCACGTGCAGCCACAACCCCTGCGAGGCGCACAGCAATCCAAGCTCTTCGAGAGGATCGATCGCCCCGGTATTCACCGTGCCCGCATTGGCCACCACGCAGACCGGCACAATCCCGGCCGCGCGGTCCTCCTCCAGCGCCGCCCGCAGCGCCGGCAGGCTGATGCGGAATTCGCGATCCACCGGGATGCGGCGCACATCGAGCCGCAGCAGCGCGGCCGCCTTGCGCATCCAGCCATGGGTCTCGTCCGAGCAATAGACGCGGCCGGACCCGGCCCACTCCCGCATCGCCACGGCCAGCCCCAGGAAGTTCGCCATCGTCCCCGACGAGCACAGCACGCCGGACGCGTCATCGGGAAACGCCATCAGCTCCGCGAGCCACGCGAGCACCTGCTTTTCGACCACCGCGGGCGCCTGCTGAAAACCGGCCAGCATCGGATTCATGCCCGACGCCATCATGTCCGCCAGCATGCCCAGCGGAGTCCCGCTGCCCTGCACCCAGCCCCAGAACCGCGGGTGCGTGCTGCCCTGCGGGTACGGCAGTACGTGCTCCATGAACGCGGCGCAGGCACGCTCTTCGCCCTGCGGGTCCATCGGCAGCGACTCCCGCAGCGCGCCCCGCGTTGCCTCGGGCAAGGGCCGCCAGGCAGGCCGCTCCCGCGCCTGTTCCATGTAGTCCATGATCTCGTCCAGCAGCCTGTGCCCCAGCGCCCGAAACGCCGGCCAATCGGTCGGGTCCAAAGACTTCGCCATGTGCGCATTGTACGTGACGTGCGATCATCGCTTGATATGGAACAGCAGAATTATCAGAATCACACCCAGTCTGTGAAAGGGTTTCTCGCGCTCGCCTTCGTCCTGCTCCTCAGCATCATCGGCTCAGGCGTCAATCTCTACCACTCGTGGGGCAACCATGACCGGTTCTATAGCGCGGCGCTGATCTTCGTCCTGATGTGGGTCGTGTTCTTCACCGCCTTCTATGCCCGCACCTTCGCGCTCAAGGCGCAGGACCGCGGCATCCGCGCCGAAGAGAACCTCCGCCACTTCGTGCTTACCGGCAAACTTCTGGACCCGCGCCTCACTATCCAGCAGGTGATCGGGTTGCGCTTCGCCAGCGATGCGGAATTCGTCGAACTGGCCAAGAAGGCCGCCGACACAGGCATGGCCATGGACGACATCAAGAAGGCCGTCAAGAACTGGCGCGGCGATTATCACCGCGTCTGATCGATGCTCGGCGTGAATCTCTCCGGGGCCGAGTGGGGCGACGAGAACCTGCCCGGCCAGCACGGAACCCACTACACATTCCACAGCCAGCGGAGCTATCAGTACTGGGCGTCCAAGGCGCTCGGGTTGGTCCGTTTAGGGTTCCGCTGGGAGCGGCTCCAACCGGAGCTGTTTGGCCCGCTCGACGCCGCCTATCTCGCCCTGCTGCGCCAGAGCGCCCTCTGGGCCCGGAACTCCGCAGTCCAGCTCATCATCCAACCCCACAACTTCGGCCGCTACCGCATCCTGGAAAACGGCGCCCACCGCGAGCACGTCATCGACGATCACCCGCTCTTCGCGAAGCCGCGCGTCACTCGTCACGCCTTCGCCGATCTGTGGACCCGCCTCTCGCGGGAGTTTCGCGATGACGCCGGCGTTTATGGCTACGACCTGATGAACGAGCCGCACGACATGGGCCGCGGCGATTGGCGCCGCATCTCCCAATGCGCTGTGGATGCCATTCGCGCCGCGGGCGACGGCAAGCTGATCCTCGTCCCTGGCGACGCGTGGTCCAGCTCTGCGAAGTGGGCCGCGGCCAACGGACCTGTCTCGTGGATCAACGATCCCGCCGGTAATTTCCAGTACGAGGCGCACTGCTATTTCGATCGCGACGGCAGCGGCAAGTACGCCCATAGTTACGACGAGGAGGCCGCCTTGATCGCGGACCTGCCGCACTACGGGCAGCGCCGCGTAGCGCCCTTTATCGAGTGGTGCCGCGCCAACGGAGTGCGGGGCTACCTGGGAGAAGTGGGCGCGCCCTGGGAAGACGCGCGCTGGTTGGAGGTATTGGACAACACGTTGGAAACGGTCACGCAGGCGGGCATGGACGCCACCTACTGGGCCGCCGGTGAGTGGTGGGAAGAGTACAAGATCGGCATCCAACCGTTGCAGAACTTCACGGTGGATCGACCGCAGCTGGCGCTGCTGCAAAAGCATCTACCCGCAGGCTGGATCGCTACCAACTCGGCAGTGACTGGCAGCGGCTACTCCTTCGATCCGGGCTCGCTAGTCACGGCCTCCGGCCCCGGCATAGCAGTCGATACGCAGATCGAGCTAACAGACTCCGCCGGCGCCATCTGGACTCCGGCAATCGTCGCATCGTCGCCGGGACTCATCACGTACACGCTCCCGCCCGCGCTCGCTCCGGGCTTGGTCCGGGTGCGCGCGTTGAGCGACGGCGCTGTGGCCGCCGCGGGTCACTTCGCATCGTAAGGCTTCAGCCGCCGCGCCCACATATTGCGATAGCGCGGCTTCGTGTCGTGATCCTGCAAAGCCAACGATTCCTCGGCCCCATGCGCCTCATACTGCCGCACCACGCGATGCGCCATCGGTCCGCCTACCTCTTTGTGGTGATGCACCAGCACGCCGTTGAACATCAGCGTGACGTAGGCCGGCTTCACCAGACGGCTGCCCTCGAACTTCGGCGCCTCCCAGAACAGGTCATAGACGTTCCACTCGCCCGGCTTCCGGCAGGGATTCACGAGCGGCGGCCACCAGCCATAGATCGCCCCGGCTTGGCCGTCCGCGTAGGTCGGATTCTCCCACGCATCCAGCACCTGGATCTCGTAGCGGCCCATGATGAGCACGCCGGAATTGCCGCGCCACTGCGAGTCGCCGTCGATTACGGCCGGCGCCGACCACTCGATGTGGAACTGCGCGTCACCGAACTTCTCCTTGGATACCAGGTCGCCGGTCTTGCCGACGCACTCCACGTAGCCGTTCTCCACCTTCCACTTCGCGGGCGTCGTCTTACCCTTGTCGGCGCCACGGCCCACATGCTGCCATTGAGAGAGGTCGCGGCCATTGAACAGCACCACGGCGTCAGCCGGCGGATCGCCAGGCTTGGCGCCGGGCGCCACCACCACCGGCCGCGGCCGAGCGATGTCGTGCACCTTCCAGGCCTGGCCCGGGATCACCGGCGTATCGGAGTAGCCCAGAGGGGCGGTGCGCCAGCCCGCGGGCTTCTGCTGCGCCTGCTCTGCCGCCGCGGACAACGCCGCCGGCCCCACCGCCGCCACCGAAAGTGCCGTTCTCCGCTTCATCGCCTACTCCTTCCAGTCGCCCACCCAGATATTGAACTCGTACCGCTGTTTCGCCTGGTAGTCCGACGCGAAGACGAACTTGTTGCCATCCGGCGAGAATTCCGGGAACGACGTAAAGCCGCCGAAGCTCGTCATCTGCTCCAGGCCGGTGCCATCCGGGTTGATACTAAAAAGCTCAAACCGGCGGCCGTCGCAGTTGTGCTTGTTGGAGGAGAAGATGATCTTCTTCCCGTCCGGCGTGAACGTCGGCGCAAATGACGCACAACCGAACTTGGTCAGCTGTTGAACGTGCTTCCCGTCGGCGTCGGCGATGAAAAGCTCCATCTTCATCGGCTCGGTGAGACCCTCTTTGAGCAGTTCCTTGTAGCGGATCATCACCGGTTTGTTGTCCGGATCGGTGGCCCGCCAGACGATCTTCTTGCCGTCGTGCGAATACACCGCGCCGCCATCGTACCCTTCGCGATTGGTGATCTGCTTCTTGGACGAGCCGTCCGGCTTCATCGACCACAGTTCCAGGTCGCCGGATTTCTGCGATGTGTACACCACGCGGTTCGTCTTGAAGTTGATTGTCGCCTCCGCGTCGTAGCCGGTCTCGTCCGTGAGTTTCTTCACGATCTTGCCGTCATCGGTCGCCAGGTAGATGTCATAGGTGGGGAAGACGCCCCACAGGTAGCCCTTGCTGCGGTCCGGCGGCGCCGGGCAGGCTGCGTTGTCTTCATGCGTGGACGCGTAGACAAAGTGCTTGTTGTCCTTCAGGAAGTAGCTGCACGTGGTGCGGCCCTTGCCCGTGGAAACCAGCCGCTGGTCGCTGCCATCGGCGTTCATGATGTAGATCTGATCGCACTCGTGTGGCGGCCGCGTCGATTGAAAGATCAGACGCTTGCCATCCGGTGCCCAGTACGCCTCGGCGTTCTGGCCGCCGTCGGTCAGCCTCTTCAGATTCGTCAGGTGCTTGCCTTGCGGCTGATCCTGAGCGGACAGGATCGCGGCGGCGAGCAGTAGGGTGCAGGTCAGTCGGTTCAAATGGTCTTTCCTTCAAATAGGTTGCGGCCCTCAACGAGCGCACGCATTTTTCGATCCGCCACATTCCGCTGCAACATCCAGAATCCACAGTCCGGGTGAATGAAGGGTATGCGGCCCTCGCCAATCGCGCGGGTGGCGAGTTCGAGCCGCGATGCAATCAGATCAGCGCTCTCTACACCATTATCCTTGATGTCCACGACGCCGAGGCCCAGCCCGATCTCCGGCCGCAACTCCTTGAAATGCTCGATCTCGTCGTACCCGCGGCGCGCAAACTCCAGCACCAGGTGATCGACGTGCAAACCGTTCAGGAACGGAATCAGGCTCTTCCAGAAGCCCTTCTGGACGGACTGTCCGCCATAGTTACCGAAACAGATGTGCAGCGCGCGCGTGCCGCGGATGCCGTCCAGCACATGGTTCAACGCCGCCTGCGCCCATTCGGCATCTTCGGGATGGCCGCTGATGTTAGCTTCATCGAGCTGCACCACTGAGGCATCGATCCGCGAAAGCTGGTTGCGCAACACTTCGGCGATGGCCATGCACAGCTCCGGCCGCGATCCGTAGTGCCGGTCCGTCAGCACCTTGGTCAGCATGTGCGGCCCGGTGCAGGTGAACTTCATCGGCTGCTTCGTCAGCGCCTTGGTGAAGTCATAGTCGCGCGGCAGATTCAGCACGCCTTCCGTCACCGGACCCGTGACAATGCCCGCCGGATCGGTGCGGTAGGTGAGCCCCGCGTCCTTGCGGAACTCATCCAGATCCGTCAGCGAAAACCGCGTCCGGATGCCGTCCATGCGGCTGACGAAGTAGTCGATCATCCCGTTGGTTTCGGGGTGGCTGGGATCAAAGCGATTCAACTCGCCGTCCGCAATCACGTCGATACCGGCGAGCTCCTGCGTCTTAAGGACGACAAGGATTGCGTCGCGCAATGTGGTGCGGGACGTATCTCCGCGCAGCCAGTCGGGAATGGGATAGCTGCCGACAACCGTGGTCAGAATAGACATTTATCGATTCTAGCGTGAGATCGGCCCTCCGGCATCGCTTAGAATCATATTTTGCACTCCGTTCGCGTCACCGTTGTCGTTCCCACGCTGGCAGCGAGCCCGCGCCTGCTGGAATGCCTGGCCTCGCTGGAGGCCCAGACCCTGCCCGGCGTGCAGATTGTGGTTGTCGACAACAGCGGCACCGGCGCCATTCATCGCCTGGGCGCGGCCCGGTATCGCTTCCGGCTGATCGAAAACCGATCCAACGCCGGCTTTGGTGGGGCTGTCAATCAGGGCTGGCGGCTCGTACCGGCCGAGTATTGTGCTGTGCTCAACGACGATGCCATCGCCGATCCGCGCTGGCTGGAGACGCAGGTCGCAGCGCTGGAGCGCCGTCCCGACGCGGGCATGGCCGCCTCGTGCATCGTCACGCCCGAGGGAGCGCATCTGGATTCCGCCGGCATGCTGATCGCCCGCGACGGCAGCTCCAAACAGCGCGGCCATGGCCAGCCGCCTGCCTCGTACGGCGCGGAGGAAGACGTCCTGCTCCCCAGCGGCTGCGCGGCGCTGTACCGCCACGCCATGCTGGAGCAAACTGGTTTGTTCGAGGAGGATTTTTTTTCTGTACTGCGAGGACACAGACCTGGGCCTCCGCGCCCGCTGGGCCGGCTGGAGCTGTGTCTACGTGCCCGCCGCGCGCGTGGTCCACGCCTACTCACAATCGTCCGGCGCCGCGTCGGAAACCAAGGCGTGGTTCGTGGAGCGCAACCGTCTGCGCCTCTGTGTGCGATGCCTGCCCCTCTCCTGGCTCGCCGCCTCGTTCCTCTTCGCCAAGATACGCTACGCCTGGCATGTGGCCGCCATGTTCTCCGGCCAGGGCAAGGCCGCCGAGTTCCGCCAGGCCGGCGGCAGCGGTTGGCGCCTGCCGTGGCTGGTACTGAAAGCCCACGCGGATCTGATTCTCAGTCTGCCCCGCCTGCTGCGCCAGCGCGCGGCCATTACCCGCACTCGCAAGATCGCCCCCGCTGAATTTGCGGCGCTACTCCGCAGCCACTCGATATCATTGAGGAGCGTCGCATCACTGTGAGTTTCCAAGAGACCCTGCTCCTCATCCCGGCCTATAACGAGGAAGGCGCCATCACGCGCGTCGTCGCCGAGGTGCGCGCACTCTACCCCGAACTCCGCATTCTGGTCGCTGACGATTGCTCCACCGACAACACCGCCGATCTCGCCCGTGCCGCCGGCGCCCGTGTGCTCAGCCTGCCCTGCCATCTCGGCCTCGGCGGCTGCGTGCAGGCCGGCTACAAGCTTGCCTTCGGGCTCGGCTACGAAACCGTCATCCGCATCGATGGCGACGGCCAGCACAACCCCACCGATATTCCGCGCCTGCTGGACGTGCTCCGCCAGACCGGCTGCGAAATGGTGATCGGTGTGCGCGCCAAAGAGTCCGGCGGCCTGCAGACCCACTTCGTCCGCAAGATCGGCATCCACTTCTTCCGCTTCATCCTTCGCCCCATTCTCGGCCGCCCGGTCAGCGACCCCACCTCCGGCTTTGTCGCCGTCAACCGCCGCGCGCTCGCCGTCTTCAGCCGTAGCTTCCCACTGGAATACCCGGAGATCGAAACACTGGTCGTCCTCCAGCGCCGCCAGTTTACTTTTGAAGAGGTGCCTTGCCGAATGCGCCAGCGCATCGCCGGCCGCAGCTCCATCACCGCGTTAAAATCGGTGTATTACGTCATTCACGTCCTGCTGGGCGTCTTCGTGAATATTCTGCGCTTCGACGGGCGGAGCCGCAAAGCTCCGGCGAAAAGGTAGCTCCCATGGATCGGCTCTTCGACATCCTCGCAATTCTAGCTGTCGTCCTGATCATCGTAGTCCTGCGCTCTCTGCGCCGCGAGCACATCCGCGTGGAGCACTCCGTCAGTTGGCTGGCTGCCGCCATCACCCTGCTGGTGCTGTCGCGCAGCCACCGCCTGCTGGCACAAGCGGCCGCCTACATCGGCCTGGAAAGCGAGGCCGCCGCGCTGATGCTGGGCATCCTGGCCGTGTTTCTCGGCGTCTTCTACCGCTTCTCGCGCATCGTCTCCGGCCTCAAAGATATGAACATCACGCTCACCCAGCGCGTGGCCATCCTCGAATACAAACTCCATCAACAGAATGAAGAGCAACAAGCGAAACCCTGAGCCCGCCAAGCCCATCGTGCCCGCCGCGCCGCCGCCGCCGCCCGCGGGCATCTCCTGGTGGTGGGGCCCCGCCCTGGCGATATTGGCCGTCGTGGCTTACCTGCCCGCACTGCGCGGACCTTTCCTATTCGACGACCTCGGCCTCCCCGCCCTGCGGCCCGACGGCGGCGAATCGATGATCATGTACGTGCGACGCGTGGTCCGCCTGGTCACCAACGTGAGCCTGGCGTTCGACCGCATCGCCTGGGACATGAACCCGGTGCCCTACCATGTCCAGAACCTCTTGCTGCACTGTGTCAACGGCTGGCTCGTCTACCTGATCGTGCGCCGGCTTCTCGCCCGTATCGGCGCGGAGGCGCGCACCGCCTCGCTCGCCGCGTTTGCCGCCTGCTCCATCTTCCTGCTGCACCCTCTGCAAACCGAGGCCGTCTCCTACATCGCCAGCCGCTCCGAAGTCCTCTGCGCGCTCTTCACCTACGCAGCCATCGCCATCTTTCTCCGCAAGCGGGAGAACGGCATCGGCTGGGGCTCCGCCATCGGCATCCTCGTCCTGATGGGCCTCGGCATTCTCAGCAAAGAGCCGGCTGTGGCCGGCATCGTCGCCATCCTGCTCATCGATCTTCTCCTGGCCGAGGGCTCCCCTTGGAGGGCCGCGGCCGCCAACTGGCGCCTCTACCTGCCCACCTTTGCGGCTGCCGCCATCGGCGGCCTATACGCCCTGCAGATCGCCGGCCGGGAAGGCACCGCCGGCGCGCTGCGTAACGTCACACCCCTGGATTATCTCGTCACGCAGTTCCAGGTCTTCTGGATCTACGTCCGCCTGTTCTTTCTCCCCGTCGGCCAGAATCTCGATCACGGCTATCCCATGGCCAAGGCCCCCGGCGGCCTCGGCTCGGCGCTGGGCTTCATCGGGTTGCTGGCGCTCCTGGCGGGCGTGTGGCTCTGGCGCAAACGCTATCCGCTGGCCTCGCTGGGAGTCCTCATATTCCTCGTCCTCCTGGCGCCCACCTCGTCTATCCTCCCCATCGCCGATGCGCTGGTGGAGCGCCGGGTCTACCTCGGCTCCCTCGGCCTGGTGCTCATCATCGCCGAGTTCGCCGCCCGCATGAACTCCGCGCAACTCCGCACTGCCGGCATCGGCGTGCTGGCGGTTTTGCTCACCGTCTTCACCATGAACCGCAATAGCGTCTACGCCAGCGCGCAGGCCATGTGGGAAGATTCCGTTCGCGGCAACCCCACCAACGCCCGTTCCCAAAATCAACTCGCCTACGCCTACTACATCGATGGGCGTTGCGCCGAGGCCGCCACCGCCTACGAACGAGCCATGCAGTTGACCAAGGCTGACCACCGCACGCTCGTCGATTGGGGCCTCGCACTCGATTGCGCCGGCAAGCCCGATCTCGCCGTGGCCAAGCTCAGAGAGGCCACCGCGCTCGGCAACCACTGGCACGCCTGGACCACGCTTGGCATGCTGCTGGGCAAACAGGGCCAGACGCAGCCGGCGCTGGAGGCCCTCAACAAGGCCATCGCCATCAACCCCGGCGACGACAACGCCTTCGCCTACCGCGGCAACGTACGCCTCGCCGCCGGCGACAAAGCCCCAGCCATAGCCGACTTCGAAAAGTCCCTCCAACTGAATCCGTCCAACGCCGCAGCCCGCCGCGGCATCGCCGTGGCCCAGGGCCAGTAAGGACGCCACTTGCGCATCGGCATCAACGCCCTCTACCTCATCCCCGGCGGAGTCGGCGGCACCGAGATCTACCTGCGCCGCCTGCTCGAGGCGATGGAGCGGCTGGAAACAGAGCACGAGATTATCGTCTTTTCAAACCGCGAGACCGGAGCCCTGGGCCGCCACGGCGTTGTGCTCCCCGTCCGGGCCAGCTTCCGCCCGGGCCGCATCCTCTATGAGCAATTCGCCCTGCCCGCCGCGCTACGCCGCCACCGCATCGATGTCCTCTTCAACGCCGGCTTCACCGCCCCCCTGTTCACAGCCATCCCGCAGGTAACCATCTTCCAGGACCTCCAGCACAAGCGCCATCCCGAGTACTTCCGCTGGTTCGATCTCCCCTTCTGGCAGTTTCTGCTCTGGGCCGCGGCGAAGAAATCCCGCCGCCTCATCGCCGCCAGCGAGGCCACACGGGACGACCTGCGCCGCTTCTACGGGGCCGATAGCGTCGTCATCCATCATGGAGTCGAGTCCGAGTTCTTCGCCCTCGCCGATCACCGCGAAGACGGCGGCTATCTCCTCTGCGCCTCCACCACACATCCCCACAAGAATCACGACCGCCTGCTGCGCGTCTTCCAAATGCTGCTCCGCGAGCGGCCCGAACTGCGCCTGGTGCTCACCGGCGTGCGCGGTTTCGTCTCCGAGCGGGTCGAATCGCTGGTCCGCGATCTCCACCTGGAACAGTCTGTCGAGTTGAAAGGCTGGGTGCCGCGCGAGGAACTGCACGAGCTCTTCCGCCGCGCCCGCGGCTTCGTCTACCCCACGCGCTTCGAGGGCTTCGGCCTGCCGGTGCTGGAGGCCATGGCCGCCGGCCTCCCCCTCGCCTGCTCCCGCATCGAACCACTCACCACCATCGTCGCCGGCGCCGCCTGGCAGTTCGATCCCGATAGCGACGAGGAAATGCTGGCCGCCCTGCGCCGCCTCGCCGACGGCCAGTCCGCCGCCGGCGGCTACGAACGCGCCGCCCACTTCACCTGGGAACACGCCGCCCGCGAGACGCTGCGGGTGATCGCGGAGGCTCTGTCTACCGCAAATAATCCTCGAGCCTGATCTTCTCGTCCGTGCGCGAGTCCCGGTACTTCACGATCACAGGCGTGTACAACGAGATGCCCCACTCTTGGCCCTTGCCGCGCGAAACCGCGCGCGAACCGGCCACGATCACCGCGCCCTCCGGCACCACCAGCGGCTCGTCGTCGGTGGCTGCGTACACCTCGCCCTTCACCAGATCGTAGATCGGCGTCGAGCGGTTCAAAATCACACCCGTACCCAGCACGGCCCGCCGCTTCACCACGGTGCCCTCATACACACCCGTGTTGCCGCCCACCAATACCTCGTCCTCGATAATCACCGGCAGCGCGCCCACGGGTTCCAGCACGCCTCCGATCTGCGCCGCCGCCGAGATGTGGCAACTGCGGCCCACCTGCGCGCACGAGCCCACCAGGGCGTGCGAATCCACCATCGTGCCGTCGTCCACCCACGCGCCCACGTTGATATACATCGGCGGCATGCACGTCACGCCGCGTCCCAGATACACGCCGTCCCGGATCGAGGACCCGCCCGGCACGATGCGCACTCCCGAGTCCGCCGCCACCTGCCGTACCGGATACGTGGATTTATCGAAGAACGGCTGCCTCACCGCGTCGATCGACATGTCCACAATTCCGCCCATGCGGAAGCCGCACAAAATGCCCTTCTTCACCCAGCCGTTCACGCGCCAGCCAGATTTTGCCGACGCATCCGGCTCCGCCGCGCGAATCCGGCCGGCATTCAACGCCGCCTTGAACTCCGCGAACAGCGCAAAGTCCGCTGCTGTGTAGGGCGCCGGCGGATTGGCAAACAGCGCTTCAATCCGTGCCTGCATTAGATGAGCCCCGCTTCCGTCAACACCTTCTCAATCCGCGCCGCCGCCGCTGGTTGCGGCCCCACCAGGGGCAGCCGCCACACCGGCTCCATCAGGCCCATGCTGGCCATCGCCGCCTTCACCGGGCCGGGATTCGATTCCACAAAGTTCACTTCCATCAGCGCCAGCCACAGCTTCTGCAGCGCGCGCGCCGCCGCGAAATTTCCATCCAGACACAGCTGCGCCAGTTGCGCCATCTCGGCCGGAATCTCGTTCGAAGCCACCGAGATGATCCCCTTGCCGCCCAGCGCCGCCAGCGCAATGGTGATGGCATCGTCGCCGCTCAGCACGTCAAACCCCTCCGGCATCGTCGAGCAGATATGCGCCATCTGCGCGATGTTCCCGCTCGCCTCCTTGACGCCCACAATATTGTCGATCTCCGCCAGCCGCCGGAGCGTTGCCGGCTCGATGTTCACGCCCGTCCGCCCCATCACGCTGTACAGAACAATCGGCACATGGATTGCCCCGGCAATCGCCTTGTAGTGCTGATACAGGCCTTCCTGCGTCGGCTTGTTATAGTACGGCGTCACGGAGAGAATGCCGTCCACGCCCAACGCCTCAATCCTCTGCGCCAGGTCGATCACATCCGTGGTCCAGTACCCGCCCGCGCCGGCCAGCACAGGCACTTTGCCCTTCGCCTCTTCCACCGTGATCTCCACCACGCGCAAGTGCTCTTCCAGCGAGAGAGTCGGGCTCTCCCCGGTGGTTCCGCACGGGACCAGGAAGTGGATGCCCGCCTCGATCTGCCGCCGCACCAGCTTGCGCAGCGTGACCTCGTCGAGCGTTTCATCGGACAGGAATGGCGTCAC
Organism: Bryobacterales bacterium; assembly: GCA_016721425.1. GTDB lineage: Bacteria > Acidobacteriota > Terriglobia > Bryobacterales > Bryobacteraceae > Paludibaculum. The sequence continues at coordinate 264,327 of JADKID010000012.1, forward strand.
CATCGCGGTGCCGCAGCCTCGGAAAATCGACATGGTCAGACCCCTTCCTCAAACAGGATACGGCTAAAATCGTGGCAGCCCTTCTTGCCCGTGGCAAGCCAGCGAGCCGCATGCAGCGCGCCGCGCGCAAACCCCTCGCGGCTGCGCGCCGTGTGGCGTAGCGTGATGGTGTCGGCTGGTGAATCAAATCCAATCTCGTGGGTCCCCGGAATGGATCCCGCGCGATTGGACCCCACGTCCACCCGGCGATCATAGCCGGCCTCGCGCATCCCCTCCACCAGCTTGAGCAACGTGCCCGACGGCGCGTCTTTCTTCGCGCTGTGGTGGATCTCCCAGGCCCAGCTCTCATAGCCCGGCTGCTGCTGCATCCAACGCGCCGCCTCAGCCACCACGCGCTGGAATATGTTCACGCCGATCGAGAAATTCGGGCTGTATACCAACCCCGTGTGATTCAGCTCAAACTGCGCCGTCACTTTTTCCAGCTCGGCAAACCAGCCGGTTGTCCCTGTCACCGTCGGCACTCGCAGCACCGCCAGCTTCTCCAAATTGAACACCGCCGTTTCCGGCGTCGTAAACTCAATCGCAACGTTGACGTCCCGGAAGTTCTCCGCCAGAAACCCCTCGCCATTCGCGTTGTTGTTCACGTCCAGCTTCAGCGCTACAGCGAAGCCATACTCCGGCGCCAGGCGCTCCAGCAGCTGCCCCATCTTGCCGTAACCCACCAGTGCGAGCTTCATCAGAAAACCTCCGGGTCGAGCACCGTGAAAAATTCGCGGTGCAGCGCATCCACCGCGCGCACCAAATCCGCCCCGTCCACTACCAGGCTGACATTCATCAGCGACGCCCCCTGGCTGATCATGCGGATGTTGACGTCCTTGATCGCGCTGAAGATCCGCTCCGCCACGCCCGACGTCTCGCGCAGCGCATCGCCCACCAGGCAGATGATCGCCTGGTTCGGCAGCACCGTCACCTCCGCAATCTTCGATAGCTCAGCCTCAATATCGCTCAGGAAGCGCGTCTGATCGATGGTTAGCGAGACGCTCACCTCGGAGGTCGAAACCATGTCCACCGGGGTCCGGTAGCGGTCGAATACCTCAAAGATCCGCCGCAGAAATCCGTGCGCCATCAGCATCCGCAAAGACCGGATGCTCACCACCGTGATGTCTTTCTTGCAGGCAATTGACTTCACGAAATTCGTGCATGGCACCGGCTCCGAGACGATCAGCGTACCCTCCACCTCGGGCCGCCGCGAGTTCAGGATCCGCACCGGAATGTTCTTTTCAATCGCCGGCAGCACGGTCGCCGGATGCAACACCTTGGCCCCGAAATAGGCCAGCTCGGCGGCCTCGACAAACGAGATGTGACGCACCAGATGCCCGCCCGCCAGCACGCGCGGATCGCACGTCAGCATGCCATCCACATCGGTCCAGATCTGGATCTCTTCGGCACCCAGCCCCGCCCCCGCGATGGCTGCGGAAAAGTCACTGCCCCCGCGGCCCAGCGTCGTCGTCACGCCGTCCACGGTGGCGCCGATGAAGCCACCCATCACCACCACGGACTCCTCCACCATCGGCGCCGCTTTCTCGGCAAAGCGCTGATACGTCCGGCTGTAAAGCGGCAACGCCTGCCCGTGCCGGCTATCGGTCACCAACACGCTGCGCGCGTCCAGATGCCGCGCCGCCACACCAAACTTCGGAAACGCCAGGGCCACAATCGACGACGACAACCGCTCGCCGTAACTGCACACTTCGTCCCACAGCGCCGCCGTCACCTCGCCCGCCTTGGCGATGGCCTCCAGAGTCACTTCCAGCTCACCGAAGTGCGTCTCCAGCAGTGCGTTCAATGTCCCGAGACTCTCCGCCGGCACGGCCGCGCCGCCCTCTTTCCGGTGGAACGCCCGCAGCTCTTCGGCATCCCGCAGCGCGTCTTCCACGTTGCCTGCCGCGGCCTTGTCAGCCGCCGCCAGCAGACGGTTCGTCGTCTTGCCCATCGCCGACACCACCACCAGGGGCTTGCGGTGCGCATAGGACCCGACGATGCCCGCGATCCGTTCCATCGCCGCGGCACTCTCCACCGAAGTGCCGCCAAACTTCATCACGATCATCGCGCTAGTCCAGCAGTCCTTCGCTGTACATCAGCTCGGCGTTCAACACCGCCGCGCCCGCCGCGCCGCGTACCGTGTTGTGTCCCAGGCATACGAATTTGAAGTCCAGCACCGGGCAAGTCCGCAGCCGCCCCACCGTCACGCACATCCCGTTCTCGCGGCCCGCGTCCCGCCGCGGCTGCGGCCGGTTGTCTTCGTGCAGATACAACACCGGCTTCTTCGGCGCGCTCGGCAGATTGCGCTGCTGCGGGATCGCCGTGAAGTTCTCGAACGCATACAGCACCTGCTCCCGCGTCACCTTCTCGCGCAGCCCCACGCTCACCGTGATGGTGTGCCCGTCCACCACCGGTACACGGTTGCAGTGCGCGCTCATCCGCGCCGGCAGCGGCTCAATATGATCGCCCGCCAGCATGCCCAGGATCTTCTGCGTCTCGATCTCCATCTTGGCCTCTTCCCCGCCAATGAACGGGATCACGTTCGCCATGATGTCCATCGAAGGAACGCCCGGATAGCCAGCCCCGGAGATCGCCTGCATCGTCGTTGCCACAATGGTCTCGATCCCGAACGGAATCAGCGGAGCCAGCCCCATCGTCAATGCCACGGTGGAGCAGTTCGGATTCGTCGCAATCGCGCCCTTCCAACCTCGCGCCTTCTGCACCGCCAGCAGCTTCAGGTGATCCGGGTTGATCTCCGGCACCAGCAGCGGCACATCGCTCTCCATCCGGTGGTTTTTGGAATTCGAAACCACAAAGTGCCCGGCCTCGGCAAACGCCCGCTCGATCTCCGTCGCCACGTCGGCGTCCATCGCGGAGAACACGAGCTTCGGCGCGGCGGAGCTCGGCACGCAGTCCGACACAGTCAGACCAGCCACACGCTCCGGCATCGAGCCATCCAGCCGCCACGAAGTCGCGTCCGCATACTTCTTCCCGGCCGAGCGCGAGCTCGCCCCCACGAAGGTCAGTTCAAACCAGGGATGGCCTTCCAGAAACTTCACAAAGCTCTGCCCCACCATGCCGGTGGCGCCCAGGACTCCAACTTCGATCTTCTTCATGACTACTTTCCTTTTCTCTACGGCGGGCAGGTTGGGCACTTGCGGGGCCTTCGTCTACCCGCCGGTTGTGGGATCAGCCGGCGGTTAGGCGGTGAGGAGGCGTTTCACCATAGTCTGGTAAATGGTGACCGCTTCCAGAAGCTGTGTTTTGGGCACCCGCTCCTCACTGGTGTGCGCGACATGGATTGTGCCGGGCCCCATCAGGTAAGGCTTGCCCCAGGCGCCTTGGAACGCCGGGATGTCGGTGGTGTAAGCCACCACTGTGGTCTCAAATCCTGCCAGCGCGCCCATGTGGAGCGCCGGTATGCAAAGTATTTCGTGGGCGTCGGCCAACCCCGCCGCGGCTGCGGCCACGTCAGCCCGCAGCGGCGCCGGGTCGTCTACCAACCGGAACATCAACGCCGCCTCGGCCGCATCCGGAATCACGTTCGGAGCCCGCCCCCCGCTCAGCAGCCCGATATTTAAGGTTGACGCCCCCAGCACCGGATGCACCGGCAGCTCGATGGCCCGGATCCGCGCCAGCGCGTCCAGCAATTTGTTGATCGCCGATTCGCCCAGCTCCGGATACGCCGAATGGGCCATCCGGCCCGACGCCTTCAACTCATACCGAAGCGCGCCCTTGCTGCCCAGCGCTAGCTTGTTCTCCGTCGGCTCGCCGTTGATGATGAAGCGCGACCCGCGCGGCGTGGTCGCCGCATGATAGGCGCCCGCGCTGTTCTTCTCTTCGCCCACCACGAACAGCAGCCCGAAATTCCGGGTCCCGCCCGCCAGCAGTTGCTCCGCCGCGCAAAGCATCGCGGCGATGATCCCCTTCACGTCGCACGCCCCGCGGCCCCAGATGAATGCCTCATCCTCCCGCGCCGGAAAGAATGGCGGCACCGTGTCCAGATGCGTCGAGAGGGTCACCACCGGCTCGCCGAAACAGGCGAAGACGTTGTGGCGCCGCGGCTCCACTTCCATCGTCTCCACGTGCCCGTCATACTGGCGCACCAGTTCGCCCAGCAGCGATAGCAGGTACTCTCCGACCCGCTCCTCATTGCCGGTGATGGATTCGATATCCACCAATGTGCGCGTGAGTGAGAAAACTTCCATACGTGAAAGGGAAACCTTTACGATATCGAACCTGAGGGTCCGGGATCAACACTCGCCCGGCCGCGCTACAATACTCACTATCGAAATTCTGTCCGGCACCGGAGATCACTGGGATGAATCGACCTGTCCACTTCGAAATTCCGGCCACCAACCCTGAGGCCGTCGCCGCGTTCTACACGGAGCTATTCGGCTGGAAGATCTCCAGTTGGGGCGCACCGGAAATGGGCTACTGGATCGTAGATACCGGCAGCGACGGCCCCGGCATCAACGGCGGCATCCTCCGCCGGCAACACCCCGCGCAGCCGCCGGTCAATACCGTCGAAGTGGCAGACCTCGACGCCGCCATCGCCAAAGTCGCCGCAATCGGCGGCCAGGTGGTGGTGCCCAAAATGGCCATCCCCACCGTCGGCTGGCTCTGCTACGCCAAGGACCCCGATGGCAACATCTTCGGCATCATGCAAAGCGATCCCGCCGCACACTAGCCGCCAGAACGGCCAGCCCGCTTCCGAGCCGCGACCGTCAGGGAGCGGACCCCAAGTGTGCACCTTGGGATAGCATAACGGTGTAGTGAAAACACGCCTCTATCTCATCGCGTTCGCCGCCGTCCTCGCCTTCGGCCAGCAGCCCGCCGGCCCGGCACTTCCAGAGAAGAACACGCCCCTCCGCAAGTCCTCCCTTCTGCTGCGTGAAGGCAAAACCGACGAGGCCCGCGTTGAGCTCCAGCGCCTGCTCAAAGCCAACCCCAACGACGCCGATATCTGGTACCAGCTCGCCCGCGCCTACCTCCTCGATTTCTACCAGGGCCTCGACTACCAGAAACGCCGCGTCTCCCTCGCCCTCGCCATGGAGTCCCTCAGCGGAGCACTCAAGCACAATCCAGACCACATCCCCTCCCTCCGCGCCAAGGCCGTTATCCATGCCCGCGCCGAGTTGCTTTACTACGATCCCAACCTCTCGTACGAGCTGGCGGCGCGCGTCTCGAAACTGGAGCCCCACGCCAACGGCTTCCTCATCAATCTCTCCGAGTGGCTCGCCGGAGAAGTGCGCTTCACCACCGAAAGCGGCCACCGCGTGCCCCATGATCCCCTGGTCGGCCTGGACCGCTCCATCGACCTGCTCGACCGCGTCATCGACACCGCCCTGCCCTTCAGCAACGAAGAGAGCGCCGGACTCTTCATCATGGCCAACGCACTCAGCCGCCGCGGCAACTTCGCCGATTCCATCCTGTACTACAAACAGGCGTTGGCCCGGACGCAGGACCTGGACCAGCGCATGGGCTGTCTCCGCGAAATGGGCGCCAGCTACTACCGCATGGGCGATTTCACCGAGGCCGCCCGCACCTTCTACCAGGCCTTGCAGTACCGCATGAATCCCGTGGATCAGTGGCTCCTGAAAGTATCCATGGATCAGATGAAGGGCGGCAAGCCGGATCTGCCCCGGAACGTGCTGTTCCCCGCCGCCGAGCCCGTTTACGACAAGGCCAATCCGCCCCTGCTCGCCTTCAAAGACATGGCCCCCGAGCTCGGCGTCAATCGCTACGACGGCAACGGCACCGCCTCCTGGGGCGACTATGACAGCGACGGCGACCTGGACCTCTTCGAAGCCGGCAGCGGCTCTTTCATGATGGTCTTCCGCAACGACGGCGCGAAGTTCACCGATGTCACCGAACAGGTCGGCCTCGCCAAGGTCCCGTCCGGCTACAGCCTCAATCTCGTCGATTACGACAACGACGGCCGCGTTGATCTCTACATCTCCCTCAACGGCTGGAGCGGGCCCATGAAGAACCGGCTCTACCATAACACCGGCGGCCGCTTCGAGGATGTGTCCGCCAAGAGCGGCGCCGAGGACCCCGGCTCCGGCTTCTCCGCCATGTGGGGCGATCTCGACAACGACGGCTGGCTCGATTTCGTCGTCGCCAACGGGGTCATCAAGGACGGCTCCACGCCCCAGATCTACCGCAACAACCACGACGGCACCTTCACCAACATGACCCTCGCCGCCGGCATCAAGGAGCCGCCCTCCTACGGCGCCATCGGTATTGCACTCGGCGACTACGATAAGGACGGCCGCCTCGACATCCTCATCAACGGCCTCGACCCCGCCCCCACCCGCCTCTATCACAACGAGGGCGGCTGGAAGTTCAAAGAGGTCTCGCGCCAGGCCGGCGTCGGGCACCCGCCGCACAACGGCTTCGTCTGCCTCTTCTTCGACTACAACAACGACGGCTGGCCCGATATCCTCACCACCGCCCTCGCCCACTGGGACTCCGCCGTCGAGGCCCTCAAGGCCGGGTACTCCCGTCCCACTGCCCGCGCCATGCACCCCGACGTCTGCCGCCTCTTCAAGAACAACCAGGACGGCACCTTCACCGACGTCACCTTCGAGACTAAGCTCCTCTATCCCATGGGTGTCATGGGCGGCGGCGTGGCCGATCTCGATAACGATGGCTACCTCGATCTCTACTTCGGCACCGGCGATCCGCAAATGAGCCGCCTGGAGCCCAACCACTTCTTCCGCAACAACGGCAACGGCACCTTCACCGATCTCACCAGCTACGTCGGCTTTGCCCGTCCCGGCAACAAAGGCCACGGCGTCACCTTCGTCGATATCGACGAAGACGGCGACCTCGACATCTACGCCCAGCTCGGCGGCCACTACCCCGGTGACCAAGCCTACAACGCCTTCTATCGCAATCTCAAAGGGAACCAGAACCGCTGGTTGGAGGTGCAGCTCGAAGGCGTGAAAAGCAATCGCTTCGGCGTCGGCGCCCAACTCACGCTGAAGTCCGGAGACCTGCTGGTCTATCGCGAGGTGAAGAGCAGCGAGGGCTTCGGCTCCACCAACCCCTACCGCCAGCACTTCGGCCTCGGCCAGCACACCAAAATCGATTCCCTCGAGATCCGCTGGCCCAGCGGCATCAAGCAGATTTTTAAAGACCTGGACTCCAACCACATCCTCGCCATCCGCGAAGACAGCGACGAATCGAAGCGCCTGAAATAGCCCCGCCGCTTCGCCCGTACAATCCCGCCGTCACAATACTTCGGCCGCAATTCAGCCGCCGCAATCCCGCCGGTTTCGGAGCCGCGACCGTCAGGGAGCGGTCCCCACAAAACAGGAAAAGGCGGCGCCGGTTGGGCGCCGCCTTTTCCATCGGAACAACTCAGCCGGTTTTTACCAGAAGGCCTTCAAGCCAATCTGGATCTGCCGCGGATAGCCGTTCTGGGTGCTCGCCTGGTGCGGGAACATCGTCCCGAAGTTGGCGTTGTTCGGATCGGTGTTGAAACCATCGTTGCGTCCGAAGAAGTTGTGGTTCATCACGTTGAACGCTTCCAGCCGGAACTGCATCCGGAGGCGCTCGGTGATCTGCGTCATCTTGTTCAGCGATGCGTCCATTGTGAACGCGTGCTGCTTGCGGACCTGGCCGCTGCGCGACGGGGTGTAGCGCGGCGCGTAGCTGGCGGTCTGGAGCCATGCGTAGTTCGCCGGATCCGTGCCGCAGCCTTTCGCAATGCTATGAGCCTGGGGAGTAACCGTACCGTCGTTCAACTGGCGCAGCACGCAGGGGTTCCAGCCCTTGATCTGGTGAGCTTTCCAGTCAGACTTCCCAGTGAAGCCGCCACCCGGGGTGAACGGGTCCTTCAACTGGATCACGTTGCCCGGCAGGTCGTTCGGCTCGCCGGAGCTGTGGTTGTAGTAGGTGGTGAACTCCCAGCCAGAGATGAACTTCTGAGCGAAGCCACCGGCGCCGGCCCCGAACTTCTGGCCCTTGCCGAAAGGCAACTGGTAGACGCCGTTGATCTTCAGGATGTGGGCGCGATCGTTGAAGTACAGACCTTGCCGCGGCACATCGTTGAAGGGATCGTTGTAGCCCCACTTCTCCACCATCTTCGAGAAGGTGTAGTTCGCCATGAAGGTCAGGCTCTTGGCCAGCCGCTGGTTGTAGTTCACCTGCAGCGAGTTGTAGTAGATCTTCGAGGTGTTGAGACCCTGGCGCAGCATGACACCGTCAAACTGCGGGAAGGGCCGGTTCAGGTTGTAACGCGACATCGTGTTGGCGCTGAACAGATTCGTGCCGCGGAACGCTGCCACATCCTTGAACGGGTTCGGCAACTGCGCGTCGCAGTAACCGGGGCTCCCGCCCTCCTGAAGATTGCACAGCTTGCGGAACGCAGCCGAAGGAATGTTGTAGTCCTTCTCGTCGTTGGCGCCAACCGTCCGGCTGCCCACATAGGACACGTCCAACGTGCCCGAGTTGGATACCTGATGCTGGATACCAAACGAGAACTGATGCACGTACGGCGAAACGAAGTTGTCGCCGTCGAACCAGTTGGTGTTCCGGCCTGCAAAGGTCGCCGCTCCGAGCGACGCGCCGCTCGGCTTGTTGATCCCGTTCGGGTAGGGGTTGGACAGAACATTGGCGATCGGCGTACGCCCGCCATCCAGACTGTTCACCAGCTCGGTGTTGGTCTCGAATCCGGCATAACGCAGATAGTCGTTGTTGGCGTTCATCGTGTAGAGGCCATAGCCACCGCGCATGACCGTCTTGTTGTTGATCGAATACGCGAAGCCCACGCGAGGCTGCCAGTTGTTCTTGTCCACGTTTGCTGCTAGCGCCGAGACGCCGTTCACGCCCGCGAACTTCAGGCCGCCGCTCAGGTTCGCCAGGTTGGGATACAGCGCCAGATTGGCCGCCGAAATCTGGCTGGCGATCGGGCTCTTCACAATCGGATCGAAGCCACGGTTCATCCGGTTGTACTTCTCTCCGGGAGGCGCATTGTAGTCGTAGCGCAGCCCGAAGTTGATCGTCAGTTTCCGCGACACCTTCCAGTCGTCCTGGAAGTAAGGAGCCGCGTACCACTGCTTGAAGAACGGATATAGCGGATAGTTCGAGGATCCGTTCGGAACGCCCAACAGGAACGACGCATAGGCGTCGCCGGCATCCGCCTGATCCTGGTTCCACAACCGGCGAGTGTAGTTCTTCTCACCGCGGAACAGCAGGATGTTGCCGCTGCTGTTCAGGATGTAGTGAATCCGGCGAACATCAATGCCGAACTTCATTGTGTGGGAACCCGCGATCTTGGTCACGTTACCCGTCAGGTTGTAGTTGTTGGTGATGTTGATGCCCTGATAACGGCCCAGCGTCGAATAGCCGTTGAACTCCCACTGGCCAAAGTAAGTGGGGCTCGGCAGTTGGCTGATCGTTGCCGCCGGCAGACCCAACTTCGTCAGGTCAAATCCTTCGTTCGCTTGTCCGCGGCCCGTCTCGATGAAACGGTTGCTGGAGGCGCGCAGGTTCATGATCAGCGTGGGCGATAGCGTGCTCACCCAATCGATCACGTACGCATCGTTGATGCGCTGGAACGGCTGCTGTCCGTTAGTCCCTACCGCGTTGTCGATGTTGTTGACGGCCCGATCCTCGGTTCTGTCGTTCGAGGCGTGCCGGAAGAACGCGCGGTGCTTGTCGCCGAAGTTCCAGTCGAACTTCAGGATCAGGTTGTAGAACTTGTCCTTCGCTGCGTACGTGCTGTTGATGTTGTTGTTGGCGGAATACGCCACGCCCGCCGTCTTCGCATTCGGCAGAGGCATGAATGCCGTCACGGCCTTAGCCACCGGGTTGATCATGCTCGACGGAATGATGTTGCCGGGGAACGGATTGCGCACCGGATTGTCACCGCCGGTCGAGCCGTACGGATTGAAGATCGTAATCGGCTGACCGTTGGCCTGCACCAGCTTCGAGAAATCGCCGTTGCGCATCTCGGGCTCGGGATAGCTGTTGATCAGGAACTGCGGCCACTTCTCGCGGTAGTTCTCAAAGCTGCCCAGGTAGAACAGCTTCACGGCCCCGTCCTTCTTCAGCAGTTTCGGGATGTAGACCGGACCTTCCAACTGGAATCCATACTGGTCCAGTGCATGGTCCGCGCGCGCCGCGCCCACCGCGTTACCCTGGAACGAATTGGCATCCAAAGGCTTGCGCCGCAGGAACTCCCAACCCGTCACATGGAACGTGTTCGTGCCGCTCTTCAGCACCACATTGAACACGCCGCCGCCGGTCTTGCCATACTGCGCGTCGTAGGAATTCTGCTGCACGCTGAACTCCTGCACTGCGTCCACAATCGGCACATAAGCGATGTTGTTGCCGCCCGCCTGTGCATTGTTCGGCGCGCCGTCCATCAGGAACTCGTTGTTGGACTGGCGTCCGCCGTTGACTGACCATTCCGCAATCGCGCCGTTGTCAAACGGCCGCTGCCAGATCGCCGCCCCGCGGAACGTCACGCCCGACATCATCGCGCCCAGAATATAGGGGTTGCGCGAGTTGAGGGGCATTTCCGCCACCTGGAGGGCGCTCACCATGCCGACTCGGCTCGCCGTCTGCGTTTCCAGCATCGCCTGGTCTGTCGTCACGTTGATCGATTCCGTCACCGCGCCCACTTCCAGCGCGACGTCGATACCAATCACCCTACCGACTTCGAGAGTGAGGTTTTCGCGATTGAACTGCTTGAAACCCGCGGCAGTCACCGTGAGCTTGTAGGCGCCCGGACGTAGGAACGGGATCGTGTATCCGCCCGACGTATCAGACGTCGCGTTCGACGTTTCATTGTTGGCCGTGTTGACGGCCTGGATTTTTGCGTTCGGAACCGCACCGCCACTGGCGTCGATGATTCGACCCGAGATGGTGGCACGGAATTCCTGTGCCGGCGCCAACGAGGCGACCAGACACAGCAGAGCTAGCACTAACACTAGTCTTGCTTTCATTGAGACCCCCTGCAATTTTCAGAACAAGGTCCACTAGCGACGTGGCTATGGACTGGGAGGGATAATAACACAAGCACATGAAAAAGTGGAGCACCATTGTAATCGCTTGCGCCTCGCATCTCGCGTTCGCTCAACAGCCATTCGTCCCAATGCCCTCCACCATTGACGTCCTGCTCCGAAATTCACCCACTCCCGAAAAGCACCAACCCGAGACCATGCCCGGCGGCGTAGCCATCTTCGACTACGACAACGACGGCAAGCCCGACCTCTTCTTCGTCAACGGAGCCGCCCAGCAATCTCTCAAAAAAGCCAATAAACAGTGGCATAACCGCCTCTACCGGAACCTCGGCAACTGGCAGTTCGAGGACGTTACAGCCCGCGCCGGCCTCCCCGGCGAAGGCTACGGCATGGGCGCCGCCGCCGCCGATTTCGACAACGACGGCTTCACCGATCTCCTCGTTACCAGCCTCGGCTTCAGCCGCCTCTATCGCAATCGCGGCGATGGATCCTTCCAGGACGTCACACAAACAAGCGGCATCCCCGCCACGCCCTGGCCCATTTCAGCCGGCTGGTTCGACTACGATAACGACGGCTATTTGGATCTTATTATCGTTAACTATTGCCGCTGGAACCCCCTCACCGAGCCCTTCTGCGGCGACCTCAAAGCCGGCTACCGCACCTACTGCCACCCCAAATACTACGAGGGCCTCCCCAATACCCTCCTCCACAACAACCACGACGGCACCTTCACCGATGTCTCCGTCTCCTCCGGCATCGCCTCCAAAATCGGCAAAGGCATGGCCGTCGCCTTCGCCGATTACAACCTCGACGGCCGCACCGATATCTTTGTCACCAACGACACCACACCCAACTTCCTCTTCCGCAACGATGCCAACGGCCGCTTCACCGAGGTCGCCCTCACCGCCGGTGTCGCCATCGCCGACGACGGCAAAATCCTCTCCTCCATGGGCGCCGATTTCAAAGACCTCGACAACGACGGCCGCCCCGATCTCTTCCTCACCGCCCTCGCCAACGAGACCTTCCCCTTCTATCGCAACCTCGGCAACGGCCTCTTCGAAGACCGCACTTACCGCAGCCGCATCGGCGCCGCTTCCCTCCCCCACAGCGGCTGGGGCCTCGGCGTCTTCGATTTCGACAACGACGGCTGGAAGGACATCTTCACCGCCAACGGCGACGTCCAGGACAACACCGAGCTCTTCTCCAGCCGCGCCTCCAAACAGCAAAACCAGCTCTTCCTCAACAACCCCAATGGCACATTCGCATCCACTCTCTTCGGCCAGCCCGCCCAGCACCGCGGCGCCGCCTTCGCCGATCTCGACGGCGACGGCCGCATCGACGCCGTCGTCACCCGCCTCGGCGCCACGCCCCTCCTTCTCCGCAACACCCTCGGCCAGGGCAACCACTGGCTCGCCATCAATCTGAAGGGACGCAAAAACAATCGCGACGGCCTCGGAGCGCGCATCCGCATCGTCACCGCCGGCAAGGCGCAATACTGGCAGGTCTCCACAGCCGTCGGCTATCTCAGTTCCAGCGAGAAGACCGCCCGCTTCGGCCTCGCCCAATCCACCACCGTTGACCTCATCGAGATCACCTGGCCCTCCGGCCTGAAGCAATCCCTGAAAGATATCGCCGCCGATCAGATCCTCACGGTCGAGGAGCCGCCAGCCGCGCCCTGAGCTTGCCTAGCAGCAGCCGCGCCGCCTCGTGCGCCGGAGCCCGCTCCAACTCCCGCACCGCCTCCGCCAGCCGGTCGCACTGCGACAATGCCAGCCCCAGCTCATACCGCGCCTCGGCCGATTCCGGCGTCTGCGCCGCCTCCAGCACCGTCACCGCCTCACTCGCCCGCCCCTGCCGCACCAGAAACAGCCCGTACGCCAACCGCGCCCCCTGCGCGAATCCATCGCCCCGCCCCACCGCAGCCCGGAACACCCGCTCCGCCTCCGCCGCCTCGCCCAGCGCCTCGTGACACTGCCCGATGGCCGTCTCCGCCCGCCCCTTCACCGCGTCCACCCTCAGCGCCACCCGCAGCGGCCCCAGCGCCGCCCGATACTGATCCGCCGCATACAGCGCGCGCCCGTGGTAGTAGCACGCGTCCAGCAACCGGGGATCCAACGCGCACGCCCGCCCAAACGGCTCCACTGCGCCCCGATAGTCCCCCTGCTTCGCCAGCCCGACGCCGATCTCTTTCCATTGCTGGGCGCTACCCGCCGGAGGTGCCAACAACAGTAGTGCGATGAGGAGTTCCAGAGCCCTCAGTTTACTCCGTCCGCAGCGCCTCCGACGGATCCAGCCGCGCCGCCCGCACCGCCGGAATCAGCCCACTGCACACCCCCACCACCAACAGCACTACCGAAGACACCACCACCGTCTGCACCTGCACCCGCAGCACCAGGTCGCCCTGGCCCGACTTGTCATCAAACAACGCGCTCAGCATCGGCATCGGCGGGATGATCCACGTCACAAAGTAGCTCAACGCCACCCCCACCACTCCGCCCGCGAACGTGATAAACAGGGCCTCCGCCAGAAACTGCATCGCAATGTGCCACCGCTTCGCCCCCAGCGCCCGCCGCAGCCCGATCTCCCGCGTCCGCTCATTCACCGATACCAGCAGGATGTTCATCAGCCCGATCCCGCCAATCGCCAGCGTCAGCATCCCAATGAACAACAGCAGCACCTGCAAGCCAACCGTCAGCCCATCGATGATCGGCCTCATGTTCGACGTACCAAACCCCGTCACCGCCCGCTTGTCCGACGCCGGATACCCAAATCGCTTCGCCATCGCCGCCCGGAACTGCTCCTCCGCCTTTAACTCGAAGATCGGCGCCACCGGCAGGATCACCGCCGTCGACGGGTACCGCGTATTCCACAAATCGCCCGCCGACGAGTAGGGCAGAAACGCCGAGCGGTCGTCCGGCCCAAAGTAGTTGCCGAACGACAGCTTCTTGTCCATCACGCCGATCACCAGAAACCGCACGCCCTGGATCGTCACCGTCTCGCCAATCGCCGGCCGCCCCGAAAACAGCTTCTCCTTCGTCCACTCCCCCAGAAAGATCACCCGCCTCCGCTCCCCGTAATCCTCCGGCGAGAGCCACCGCCCCTCTTTCGCCACCTCGCTCCGGATCTCCCCATACTCCACGCAAACTCCGCGCAGAATGATCGTCGCCGTCCGCTCCTGATACGACATCGGCAAGCGCCGGATCGTCTCCGGGCAGATCTTCTTGATCAACGGCGACTCCGCCTGCGCCGCCACCAGATCCTCCAACTCAAACCGGATCCGCCGCCCGGCCCGCTCGCCGCCCGCCTGCGCGCTCGTCTGCCCCGGGAACATGATCACTGCCGTCTTCGCAAAATTGTTGAACGTCCGCATCATCAGCCCGCGGAAGCCCGAGCCATACGCCATCAGCAGCGTCACCGCCGCGATGCCCCACACGATGCCAAGCATCGTCAGCAGACTCCGGGTAGGGCTCCGGCGCAACGCGTCCCACGCCTGCAACAGGATCTCTTTCAGCACGCCGCGCCTCCTCCCACGGCGCCCATGTCCGCGCCGCCCGTTTCTGAGCCGCGACCGTCAGGGAGCGGTCCTCCCAACTGATACCGCACCCTCATCCCCCCGCCTCAAACCGCAACGCCTCAATCGGATCAATCGACGCCGCCTTCCGCGCCGGATACAGCGCCGATAAAAACGCCACCGCCCCCAGCAATCCCACGCACACCGCGCCCACCTCCCACGTCGCCCACAACCCCGCAAAAAACTGCGGCATCGGCAGCTTGTTCACAAAATGGCACACCGTGTGCGCAAACGCCATGCCCAGCCCGCCGCTCACAAACACGATAATCGCCGTCTCCAAAAAGAACATCGTCAGGATCTCGCGGCTCGTCGCCCCCACCGCCTTCCGCAGCCCGATCTCCCGCGTCCGCTCCCGCACCGCCACCAGCATCACATTCATCGTCCCGATCCCGCCCAGCAGCAGCGTCACCACCCCCATCGCGCCCAGGAAATACTTCATCCCGTCCGCCATCGTGCCAAACGCGCGAGACTCCTTCACCGTGTCCCAGATCGCCGCCGCCTCTTTGTCCTCCGGGTCAAATCCATGCAGCCGCCCCAACCCGCGCCGCACCTCCGCAATGCACGCCTCGTGCTGGTCCAGCGACCATGCCTTCACCAGCAACTGATCCACCGTGCCCGTCGGCAGCGGCGGCGGCTGCGGCAGATCCCGGATCATCGCCCCAAACGGAATGAACACTTTGTTCACGTCCCGCCCGTCGTAGCTGGAATCCTGCTCCTTCTCCTCCATCACGCCGATCACCTGAAACGGCCGCCCCGCGATAGTGATCGTCTTTCCCACCGCCTCCCGCGCCGCAAACAACTGCTTCCGCGCGTTACTCCCTAGAAACGCCACCCGCCGCCCCGCCCGGTCGTCCTCCCACGAGAAATACCGACCCTCCGCCACCGGCAGATACCGCAGCCGCTGATACGGCGGTTGCGACCCGCTCACCAGCAGCGTCGCATTATTGAAATCGCTCCGCACCGCCACCGCGCCGCGCGTCAACTCCGGCAGCACAAACTCGCACGAGGGACACTGCGGCGCCAGCAGCTCATGGTCATAGATCGTCCACATCTGCCGCTTCCCTGCCCGCTCCCCGCCCGCCTGCAACGAAGTCCGCCCCGGAAACACAATCGCGATGTTCTCGCCAAACTGCCGCGCCACCTTCGCCTGGCCCTCGCGCAGCCCATCGCCCGCCGCCGTCATCAACGTGATCGACACCACGCCCCACATCAGCCCAAACATGGTTAACCCTGCCCGCATCTTGTGTGCGAGCAGGGTCTGTATGGTATCCGCAATGAGGTCGCGAAACGTCATCCGCTACTGGAGTATCACCTTGGCGTCCTTCTCCAACCCCGCCACCAGCTCCGTCTTCACGCCGTTGGAAATCCCCAGCTTCACGCCGATCTTCTTCCGGCCCTTCTCCGCCGTCGCATCCGGCACCTCCACGCTGGCCTTCCGCTCTTTGTCGTAGACCACCGCCGCCTCCGGCACCAGCAGCACGTTCAGCTTCTCTTCCAGGATGATCTCCGCGTTGGCACTCATGTTCGCCTTCAACTCCCGCCCCGGATTGTGGATCGAAACCTGCACCTCAAACGTCGTCACGTTCTCCTTCTCCACCCCGTACGGCGAGATCCGGTAGACCTTCCCCTCAAACTTCCGGTCCCGGAAACTCTCCACCACAATCCGCGCCGGTTGATTGATGTAAACCTTGCCGATGTCCGCCTGGTCCACTTTGCCCCGCACAAAAACGTCCCCGATATCCCCCAACGTGAACAGCAAAGTCGATTGCGACCCCATCACCAGAATCGAGCTCACCGCGTTGCCCACTTCCACGTTCCGAGACAGCACCAGCCCGTCGATCGGGCTCACAATCGTCGAGTTCCGCAGATCCTCATCGGCCCGCTCCAGCATCGCCGTCGCCTGCGCTACCTGCGCCTTGGCCCGCGTGATCTCGGCCCGGCTCACCGCCAGGGTCCGCGTCGCGCTGCTCTGCTTGTTCAGCGCCATCTGATAGATCTTCTCGGCGTCTTCCACCTGCGTCTTGGCGATCAGCCCTTCTTTGTTCAAGCCCTTCGCCCGCTCATACGCGGACTTCAGAAACGGCACGTCCGTCCCCTCCGCGTCCACCTTGTTGCGCTCCAGCGCCGCCATGGCCGACTCTTCCGTCGCCTGCGCCGCTTGCAGATTCGCCTTCGATTCCCGCACCCGCGCCTGCAACTCTTCCTTATCGAGCTCGGCCAGCACCTGACCCTGCGTCACGCTGTCGCCGTAGTTGACGAAGATCTGCTTCACCAGCCCGCTCGCCTTCGATTTCACTTCCACCGTCGCCCGCGGCTCAATCTTGCCGGTCGCCACCACGCTCCGCGCGATGTTGCCACGCTCCACGGAGGAGAGCTTCGAGGGATCAATTACGTTAGTCGGCTTCAGCGCCGCGCGCACCCCAAACCCCGCGCCCGCCAGCCCAATCAGGATCACCGCCGCCCAGATCCAGCGGCGCATCGTTTTCTTTTTGCCGTTTACTGCCATATGAATGACTCCAAACCCTTCAGACGTAAACCACGCCCCGGTTGTTCGCAAAAACTCCACACACAAATCTGGCGCTACACTACACCGTATGACCCTCGCCCGCTTCGCCGCGTTCCTGCCGCTGCTCGTCCTCTCCGCCCAAACCCCCAACCCCGACGTCCTCAAGCAGGCCGCCCGCGAAATGGTCGAGGGCCGCCGCACGCTCACGCAGCAGATGGTAGATTCCATCTTCTCATTCAGCGAGCTCGGCTACCAGGAGTTCGAGACCTCAAAGTACGTCACAGGCATCCTCGAAAAGAATGGCTTCCGCGTCACCCGCGGCGTCGCCGGCCTCCCCACCGCCTGGGTCGCCGAATACGGCAAGGGCTCGCCCGTCATCGCCTTCATCGCCGATATCGACGGCCTCCCCGAGACCTCCCAGACCCCCGGCGTCGCCTTCCACAAGCCCCTCATCGCCAACGGCCCCGGCCACGGCGAAGGCCACAATGCCGGCCAGGCCGTCAATGTCACCGCCGCCCTCGTCGTCAAGGAATTGATGCAGCGCCACAACATCCCCGGCACCCTCCGCGTCTACCCCGGAGTCGCCGAAGAGCTCCTCGGCAGCCGCACCTGGATGGTCAACGCCGGCCTCTTCAAAGGCCTCGACGCCATGCTCTCCACCCACGTCTCCTCCGATTTCGGCACCGGCTACGGCGCCATCGGCAGCGGCCTCGTCTCCGTCGAATACACCTTCACCGGCAAAAGCGCCCACTCCGCCGGCTCCCCCTGGGCCGGACGCTCCGCCCTGGACGCCGTCGAGCTCATGAACACCGGCTGGAACTTCCGCCGCGAGCACCTCCGCACAGACCAGCGCTCCCACTACGTCATCACCCATGGCGGCGATCAGCCCAACGTCGTCCCCCCGCTCGCCAAGGTCTGGTACTACTTCCGCGAGTGGGATTATCAGCGCATCCAGGACCTCCACACCCTCGGCTCCCAGATCGCCAAAGGAGCCACCCTCATGACCGATACCGAGGTCACCGAGCGCGTCCTCGGCGCCGCCTGGCCCGGCCACTTCAACAAGCCCATGGCCGAGGCCCTCACTGCCAACATCGCCAAGGTCGGCATGCCCCAGTGGTCCCCCGCCGATCAGGCCCTCGCCAAGGCAGCCCAGGCCGAGCTCAAATCCGAACAATCCGGCCTGCGCACCTCGCCCACCCAGTTGGGCGCCCCCGAGCAAGCCCCCCGCATGTACGGCTCCGACGACATCGCCGAGGTCGCCTGGAACGTCCCCACCGTCGTCCTCCGCTTCCCCGCCAACATCCCCGGCATGATCGGCCACCACTGGTCGAGTTCCATCGCCATGGCCACCCCCATCGCCCACAAAGGCTCCACCGCCGGAGCCATCGCCCACGCCATGACCGCCCTCGACCTCCTCCTCAAGCCCGACCTCCTCGCCGCCGCAAAAGCCTACTTCGCCGAGCAGACCAAGTCCACCAAATGGCAGTCCCTCGTCCCCCCGGCAACCCGCCCCCCGCCTACCTCAATAAGGAGAAGATGAAGCGAGTCCGCCCCGAGCTCGAAAAGCTCTACTTCAACCCCGCCAAGTACGCCACCTACCTGGAACAACTCGGCGTGCAATACCCCACCGTAAAACCCCCACAGTAAAACAATGACGCCAACCCGCCGCCTCAGCTCCCTCGACGCCCTCCGCGGCCTCATCATGATCCTCATGGCCGTGGATCACGCCAGCCACTTCATCGCCCACGTCCACCCCTCCGAGTTCTGGGCCGGCCCCCTCCCCGGCTACGGGGACGCCGGCTGGTTCCTCACCCGCGAGCTCACCCACCTCTGCGCCCCCGGCTTCTTCTTCCTCATGGGCGCCGGCATGAGCCTCTTCGCCGCCGCGCGCCACCACCTCGGCTGGGCCCCCGCCCGCATTACCCGCACCCTCGTCACCCGCGGCCTCGCCCTCCTCGCCGTCTTCTACCTGATCGAGGCCCCCATCTGGGTCGTGCCCCCGATGCTCCTGGGCCAGCCACCCATCGTCGCCGGGAACTCCTTCATCGTCCTGATGGTCCTCGTCACCCTAGGCCTCTCCATGGCCATCACCGCCCCGCTCCTCCGCCTCAGCGTCCGCTCCTGGCTCGCCATCGCCTTCATCGCCATCCTAGCCCCGGACTTCTACCTGCCCACCCTCGACCCCTCGGCGCCCGTCAACCCCATCCTCCGCATCCTCCTCGTCCCCGGCTCCACGCCCCCCGTCCTGTCCGGCTACCCCCTCCTCCCCTGGTCCGGAGTCTGTGCCCTCGGCATCGCCTTCGGCAAGCTCCTCCACCGCAACCAGGACAAAGCCCTCCGCGCCATGCTCCCCATGGGCCTCGCCTATCTCATCGGCTTCCTAGGCGTCCGCATCGGAGGAGGCTTCGGCAACCTCCAACTGGCCGCCGGCCCCGGCCTGATCCCCTTCCTGACCGTAGTGAAGTACCCGCCAAGCCTGGCCTTCGTCCTCCTCACCCTGGGCATCAACTTCACCCTGCTCTCGTTCTTCCACCGCGCCGGAGCCTGGCTCGACACCGCCCGCCGCATCCTCTCCGTCTACGGCCAAGCCCCCCTCTTCTACTACCTCGCCCACCTATACCTCTACGCGATCCTCGGCCTGCTGTTCTTCCGCACGGAAGGCGCCCCCCGCTGGCTCTTCCTGCTGACCTGGATCGCCGGAGTGGCGGTGCTCTACCCCGCGTGCCAACGCTACCGCCGCTTCAAAGAGTCCCGCCCCCCCGAGTCGCTGTGGCGGATGTTCTGATTTTGCCGCACGAACGATTCGAGAGCTGACATGAATGCCGATGAGCAAATCGCTTACGACTATCTGAAACACCTCGGGTTTGAAGATGTCGTGTTTGAACCGGAGGGCAGAAGCAAATCGCCAGATTTCTTGGTCGGCGGTGCACTAGTAGTTGAAGCCCGCAGGTTGAATCAGAATTGGACAGCTCCCCAACGTGGGGCAAACCAGGAGGGGCTGGAAACGGCCAGGCACAGGATCTTCCCCCAAGTTGAAGGACTCCTTGCGTCACTTGGCCCTCGTGCCGCCTCTGGCAGTTGGTACGTCAACATTCGATTCCGGCGGCCCGTTCCGAAGTGGCGCATACTAGCCGCCCTCGTCCGCCAGCAGTTGCAGCTATTCCAGCAGAGTCCAACTCAGAAGCCGACCAAAATCCCGTTGACTGACAACTTCCGCATCGAACTTGTCCGCGCTGGACGAAACTACCCAGCCTTCTTCGTATTGGGCGGGTTCAGCGATCTCGACGCTGGCGGGTGGCTCATTGGTGAACTGGAGCGAAACCTCGAGATAGCAATCCAGGAGAAGACTCGGAAGGTCTCACACCTCCGTTCGAAGTACCAGCGATTCTGGCTCGTACTCATTGACCACATTAACTCGGGGCGAGAGCAAGTCATCAATGTGGCGCCTCGAGTCTTCGAGAAGGTCATACTCGTTAGCCCTCTCAATCACACTCAAGCATTTGAAGTTACGCCTACCCCCGCACCCGCTCCACATCCGTAGCCGCAAAATCCGCCCCCTTGAACAGCAACGGCTCCCCCGAGCACTGTGCCAGCGCGTACGCCGCGCAGTCCCCGAAGTTCAGCCCCGCCGGATGCCGCCCCTTGCCAAACCGCCGGAACGCCCTCCGGGCCACGACTAACTGCTCCTCATCAAAGGCCACCGTCTCGATCGAAGCCCTCACCAGAAACTGGTCCAGTTGCGCTCCCGCGTTCCCGCCCCGCCGACCATCCAAAACCATCGCCGCTTCCAGTACCGAAACCGCCGAAATCAAGCAGCGTGGCGCCTCGCCGATCAACGCCAGGAATTCATCCGCTTCCGCCTCATCCTGGAGCACCGCAACAATCGCAGACGTGTCCAGCGTCATCGCGTCGGAATTCCAAATTCGTAGTAGCCAAGGATCTCATCGTCAGTCATGTCCGAGATCACCGGCAACCGCGCACACCGTAGCGCTATCTCCTTGAGCTCATCCCGAAGGGAAGGCCCACCCTTGCTCCGCTTCACCCGGTCATACCGCTCCGCCACCGCGATCCGAATGGCTACGGTAATCGTCTCCCCGGTCAACTCCGCCAACTGGCGAGTCAACTTCTCCGTCTCGTCGTTCTTGATGCTGATCGGCATAGTGATTCTACCTATCATGAAATCTATCATGAAAGGTAGAATCAAGCAACCCTACTCGTACTTCAGCTCACTCCCGAACGCACTGTGCGGAATCCCAAACACCACCATCGTCACCACCGCCGCCCCCACCACCCAGCGCCACGCCCCCGCATTCCGCCTCATCTTCAACCACGCAATCACCCACGCCAGCCAAGCCACCGCCGTCTTGTTGTCCGTCAAATCCGTCCCAAACGGCCACCCCGTCCAATACGCGTCAAACGCATACTTTTGCACCACCGGCCCCAGCACAAGCCCACCCACACTGAGCAGCGCCACCGTCACCAGAATCAGCCACGAATAATTCGGCGCCGGGCTGAAATACTCCAGCGCCGCCCGCGTCGAAAACAGCATCCCGCCGAACATGCAGATCACATGCACAATCAGCACCGGCAGCGGCACCTCGCCCTTGAATCGGATCACCACCGGCGCGCCGCCCAGCGACACCCGCTCCATCTCCTGCTGCAAAACCACGCGGTACATCAGCTTCCCCGCCGGAGGTTGATGCGGCAGCCGCGCCACCAGATCCCCGCCCTCTCGCATCATCGGCAAGGTCGTCCACGCGTCCTTCGTCTTATACCGCTTCCACACCACCTGCCCCGTCACCGCCGCATCCGCCACCGGTACACGTACCTCCGCGTCCCCATCGCCCTGTGTCCGCGGCAGCTTGAACGACACCTCGCCCGCCCCCAGTTTCACCTTCCCCCGCGAGGGGTACGAGGGCCCCGTCATCCGCTGATAGACAGCCGAAGCCAAGGTAATAATCAGTGCAAAGATCCACAAGGAAACGGGGCGGCGCATGGCGCGATTATGTCACGTCCCCTTCCCGCCATTCCACCTCGTTTTCCTTGCACCAATCCAACGCCACAGCCCGCAACTGCGAGTCCCGGAACTGGTGCCAACCATCAATCGCGCCCAGCTCCCGCGCCACATCCTTAAACCGCTGGAACGGATGCGGCCGGTCCGTCGCGTCCATCAATTTGTTGCCCACGCGCCGGTCCTTCACCCCCAGCGCATACTCGCGCATCCAGTCCAACTCTTCATAGTCACGCTGGTCCGGCAGCGCCAGATACCGCTCTCCCAGCCCCTCGTCGATCTGCTCGCACAACTCCTCATACTCGTCCTGAGCCGGGCTCACCGACACCACCTCGCCGCTCTCCACGTCCAGAAAGCTCCGCCCCTCGTCCACATGCCAGCCGATCGCTTCGGCGACATCGTTCAGTAACACGGCCTTGCCCATGGGCGATAACGTATCAGACAATGCACCCCACCGGCACAACAAACTGAATCCGGGTATCATATTTCAGTCATCATGACCCGCCGCACCCTCCTCCTCGCCGCTCTCGCCCCCGCCCAGAGCCCGCCCATCACCCGCATCGAGGTCTTCCCCCTCGCCTACCCCGTCACCGGCTACTTCAAATTCTTCACCAAGCCCGAGCGCCCCGCCATCTTCGTCAAGGTCACCTGCGAGGACGGCACCATCGGCTGGGGCCAGTCCGTCCCCATCCCCACCTGGTCCTACGAGACACTCGAATCCGCCACCCACACCCTTCGCAACTACCTCGCCCCGGTGCTGATTGGGAAGAGCCCCACCGATCTCCCCGCCGCCCATGCCCTCATGAACAAGGCCATCTCGCCCTCGTTCTCCACCGGCATGCCCATCGCCAAATGCGGCATCGATCTCGCCCTCCACGACATCGCCGGCAAGCTCGCCAAACAGTCCCTGCCCGCCCTCTGGAATCGGAAGCCCATCCCGCGCATCACCCTCAGTTGGACCGTCAACGTCAAGACCATCGCCGAGGCCGAAGCCCTCATGCAGGACGGCCGCAAGCAGGGCTATCGCCACTTCAACATCAAGGTCGCCCCCGATCCCAAGTTCGATCTCGAGCTCGCCAAGACCGTCCGCCGCTTCGCCCCCGATTGCTTCCTCTGGGCCGACGCCAACGGCGGATACGATCTCGATACCGCCCTCGCCGTCATCCCCAAGCTCCGCGACGCCGGCGTCAACGTCCTCGAACAACCCGTCCCGCCCAACCACCTCACCGGCCTCATCGCCCTCCGCAAGCAGGGAGCCCTCCCCATCCTCCTCGACGAGGGACTCGTCAACGTCCGCGATCTCGAGGAGTTCCACAAGCTCGGCTGCCTCGACGGCGCCGCCATGAAGCCCGCCCGCACCGCCGGCCTCCTCGACGCCCGCCGCCAGGTCGAATATCTCGAACGCAACAAGCTCATGTTCCTAGGCTCCGGCCTCACCGATCCCGACATCTCCCTCGCCGCCTCCCTCATCCTCTACGGCGCCTACGGCCTCAAATACCCCGCCGCCCTCAACGGACTCCAGTTCCTCGCCGGCTCGTTCCTGAAAACCCCCTTCACCCTCCAGGATGGAGCCCTCACCGTCCCCACCGGCCACGGCCTCGGTGTCGAGGTCGACGAAACCAAAGTCAGGAATGCCTCCCATGCTTAATCTCCTTCTCGCCCTCGCCGTGTTCTCCTGGACGGATCATCATGACGGCCGCGTGGAGCTGATGGAAAACGGCAAGTCCGTCCTCACCTACAACTACGGCCCCCAGCTCAAGAACAACGCCCCCGAAGACCGCCGCGCCTGCTGCTACATCTACCCCGCCCTCACCCCCGCCGGCGTCTCCCCCCTCGACGATTTCCCCAAGGACCACTTCCACCACCACGGCCTCTTCTGGGCCTGGCCCGTCGTCAAAACGCCTGATGCCAAATACGACCTCTGGATGTACAAGGGCATCCAGCACCGCGGCGAGAAATTCACCGCCCGCAACTCCAACCTCATCGCCGAAAACGGCTGGTACGCCGGCGACACCAAACTCGTCAAGGAGACGCTCCGCCTCACCGCCCACCCCGCCGACGGCAAGTCCCGCGACCTCGACATCGAGCTCACCCTCGAAGCCGTCTCCGTCCCCATCACCCTCGAAGGCTCCGCCGAAAAGGGCAAGAGCTACGGCGGCCTCTCCGCCCGCTTCGCCCCCCGCACCGAAACCGCCATCACTGCCGACACCGGCCCCGTCGCCAAGGACGAGGACCTCGTCTTCCACAAATGGGCGGAAATGCGCGCCCTCTACGACGGCAAGCCCGCCACCCTCCGCATCACCGCCGAATCCCCCACCCAGTGGTGCCTCCGCAACTACGGCTTCGTCGGCTCCTCCTGGCCCGGTCGCGAAGGCGCCACCCAGTCCTTCACCCTCCAACCCGGCAAACCCCTGAAGCTGAAATACCGCGTTTCGCTCTCAGACTGAAACCCAGAGACCCGATTTCGCACTATCCTAAAGAAGAATGAGCCTAGATGAAACGCTGTTGAGTGAGATCGTTCGCCGGGTTCTCACCGCCGCACAGCCCGACAGAATCATTCTCTTCGGCTCGGCCGCGACCGGTCAGATGACCAAGGACAGCGATATTGATTTGCTCATCGTCGATCCTGCCCCACTGAACACCCGCGAAGCGAGTGTGAGGATCCGGCGGGCCCTGGGCGACGTCGGCTATCCCATCGACGTGATCGTAATCGCCAGCGCCCGTTTTGAAGCAACCAAGAACATCATCGGCGGCATAGCCTACCCAGCCAGCCAGCACGGTCGCGTTCTCTATGAAGCAGCCTGACGAACTCCAGCGCGAGCTGGTCCAGCAGTGGCTCGATCGGGCGAACGAGGATTTCGACGCCGCCGAACTTCTGCTCCGCGAAGGCGGCCGCTTTCGTGGAGTCATCGCATTCCACGCACAGCAAGCCGTCGAGAAGTACTTGAAAGCGGTACTCGTCCGCCATCAGATCGATTTTCCTAAGACCCACGATATCGGCAGGCTGCTGGAACGGATAGCAGTCGTCCATCCCGTCGCTTCCGCCGCGCTGGCCGGTTCCGATATTCTTACTCCGTATGGAGTTGAGGTGCGCTACCCGAGCGACGCACCGGAACTTCTGCCGGGCGAAGAAGTGCAGGCGGTCCAGATCGCTCGGCAAACGAGGGATCAGATCCTCACATTGCTATCCTCGTATCTCGTCGAGTCCTGATGGCGGCACCAGCCCCACCGCGATGTCGCGGTGGTCCTCCCAAGCGTATGACGCCCTGAAGGCCCTCAAGACTCTGCAAGTCCCGAAACTCCGGTTCAGAGCGTTTCGCTCTCAGACTAAAAGCCAGTCACAGGGGTTGATTCTCATATTCTTCAACAACATAGCCCGCAAACCGCTTGACACCCCGCGCTACACTCATCTACAGGGTGACCCAACGCTGGCCAGCTTGACCCTATCGCCGACAATAGAGCGGCAGCAGGCACTTGTGCTCGCTGCATCCATTGCGGGCCGCCGTCTTCGGATGGCGCGCATACCGGTATTTACCCGATCAGCTCGCGTCAAAATTCGGGGGGAAGCCTAATCAGCTCCCCCTGGGCGATGCTTCCAAAAAAGACGCCTTTTGCGAGGCCGTAGTGCGTCTGCTCACTCGCAGCGCAACGCCTTCACTGGATCCACCCGCGCCGCGCTCCGCGCCGGCAACCACGCCGCCGCCACCGCCACCGCCAGCATCGCCGCCCCCGCCGCCGCAAAGCTCAGCGGATCCGCCGGCTCCACACCATACAACAAGGACTTCACCAGCCGCGACAACGCCCACGCCGAAGGCACCCCCACCGCCAACCCCACCACGGCCATCACCAGGCTGTCCCGCACCACCATCCACTGCACTTCCATTCGCCCCGCGCCCAGTGCCAGACGGATCCCGATCTCCGCCTGCCGCCGCGTTACCCCATACGCCATCAGGCCGTATAACCCAATCGCCGCCAGCAGCGCCGCCAGCACCCCAAACCCGCCCACCAGACTCGCAAACATCCGCTCCATGGCCAGCGACATCCGAATCTGCTCCTCCTGCGAACGCAGCTCCGCCACCGGGACGTTCTTGTCGATCTCCGTCACCGCCGCCCGAACAGCCCCGGCTAGCGTGCCAACCGGCATCGCAGACCGCACCTCAAACGTCGCCTCTCGCATCCGCGTCGGATCCTGCAGAAACGGTACGTAGAACGTCGCCGGGGTCTCCCGCTTCATGCTGTCGTACTTCGCATTCCCGCATACGCCGACTATTTCAATCGGCGGTTCGGGCTTCTCCCTACCCGGCGTGGCCGTAGTGAACTGCATCCCGATCGCACCCCGCCCGCCGAAGAACTCCTTCACAAATGCTTCGTTCACTATCGCCACCCTGGCGCTGCTGGCCGTGTCCCGCTCACCGATGTCCCTGCCCTCCCGCAATGGAATCCCCATTACGGAAAGGAAGTTGCTGCCCACGTGCATGTTGTAGGCGGAGCGTTCCTTCCCAACCACATATTTCTCGCCCGGCAGATAGACGGAGGTATTGTTCATGCTGTTCGCGACCAGCGTGGTCGAGGAAAGAGTCACAGCCTGCACGCCAGGAATTTCGCCCAGCTTCAAACGAATCCGCTCGTAGAGCCCGGTCAGCCGTGCCTCTTCATACCCGCTGCGCGACGCATCCACGCTGAAGATCAGCAACTGCTTCGGATTGAACCCCGGATTCAGATTGCTCAAGTTCGCGAGAGTCCGCACGAACAGTCCCGCGCCCGTCAGCAGCAGCACGCACAACGCCACCTGCGACATCACCAACATCCGGCTCAGCCGCGTATGCCCGCCCAGCCCGCGAGAGCCATTCCCGCCGTCTTTCAACGCCGGCGTCAGGTCCACGCGCGTCGCCCGCAACGCCGGCGCCAGGCCAAACAGCAGCGCCGTCAGCACCGTTGCCACTGCCGTGAACAGCAGCGCCCGCCCATCCACCGTGGGCGTGATCGCCAGCGGATCGTTCCCGGCCGATAACGACAAACACGCGCGCGCCAGTGGCGCCGCCAGGACTAAACCCAGTGCCGCGCCCGCCGATGCCAGCAATAGGCTCTCCGTCAGAAACTGCCGGATTAGGCGCCATCGTCCGGCCCCAATCGAGAGCCGCACCGCCACTTCCCGCCGCCGCGCCGCACCACGCGCCAGCAGCAGATTCGCGATGTTCGCGCACGCGATCAGCAGCACCAATCCCACTACCGCGCCCAGCACCAGCATCGGTGTCTCCGCCTGCATGCGCATTAAGGGAATACCGCCGGCGCCCTCTTCCACCACCGGTCGCCACGGAGCCTTGCCCCGCTCCCGCTTGTCCGGATACGATTGATCGATCTGCGTCATCAACGACGCCAGCGCCAAACGCGCAGCCTCTGCGCCGACGCCCGGACGCAGCCGCCCCAGCACCTGCACCCACCAGCGCTCCGCATTCGGCATCTCGTAGAACTTCGGACCAAATGCCGGAATCTGCGAAATCGGCAGCACAAAGTCATTGCCATGGCTCGGATCCAACCCCGTGAACCCGCGCGGCAGCACGCCCACCACCGTCACCCGCTGTCCGTTCATTGTCACGTCACGCCCCACGACATTCGCATCCAGCCCGAAGCGCCGCTCCCAATACGCATGGGTGATCAGCGCCACAGGCGGCGCGCCCACGCGGTCGTCGTCACGCGAAATCAGCCGGCCCCTCTGCGGCGTCACACCAAGCACAGTCCCCATGTTGCCCGAAGTAAACAGCGCGCTCGCGTAGTGGCTCTCGCCGCCGGCCAGCACCGTTACCTGCCCTCGCGAAAAACCCATCAGGTCATACTGGTCCTTCATCCGCCCGGCGAGCATCTCGTACATCGGATACGAGAACGAGCTGTCCACTCGAATCCCGTGCATCCGGGTCGAATAGCCCGACCGTCCCTTCATCGGCACCCGCGGATCGCCCGTCCACAACACCAACTGCAAGTCCTGCGGATCCGGCACCGGCAGAGACTTCAACATGATGGCGTTCACCAGGCTGAAGATCGCCGTATTCGCGCCAATCCCAATCGCCAGCGAACCCACCGCCACCATCGTGAATAGAGGGCTCCGCCACAGCATCCGCGCCGCATACCGCAGATCCTGCCAGAACGTCTCTACACCCTGAAACGTCCACATGTCGCGCAGGTCCTCTTTCACCCGCGTGGGATTCCCGAAGTTCCGCGTGTCCCCTTCCCTCATCGCCACGTGAAACGCGATTTCGTCGGCCAGGTCCTTCTCCAACTGCCGCCGCTTCCATACGGCCCGCCACCGCAGCCGCAGGTTCGTCCACAGCTCGCTCATGACGCCTCCATCACGCGCGCTACCGCGCCACTCATGCGCGCCCAGTTGGTGGATTCCACCGCCAGTTGCTTGCGCCCCGCCGCCGTCAGTTTGTAGAACTTCGCCCGCCGGTTGTTCGTCGAGACGCCCCACTCGCCTGCAATCCAGCCGCGCAACTCCAGCCGGTGCAGAGCCGGATACAGGGCACCCTCTTCCACCCGCAGCACGTCGCCTGAGCGCGCCAGAATATACTCCGCTACGTCGTACCCATGCGAAGGCCCGCGCACAAGCGCCTTCAGCACCAGCATGTCCAGCGTCCCTTGTAGAACGCCCGAGGTTGTCTCTTGCTTGCTTCCCATAAGTTGCTTATGGGAATCCTACACCCGCCACTCGCCGCCCGCAAGTAAACTTATTTGCGGAAGTTCTTCACGCGGTGAAAGGTCAGATAGTTCGCGTCGTGCCCGCGCGGCGCACCGCCCTCGTCATCGTCAAACGCAGTCCGCGACGCCACCACCAGGTCGTTCTTCTCGAACTGCCAGTCCACATACTGGAACGCGTGCTTCTCCGGATCCGGATGCGTCAACACCGTGCGCTTGATCTGCCACGTCATCAGATCCGCCGACGACATTAGCACCAGCGTATTGCGCATCGACGCCGGATCCTTCGCGCCCTCCGGCGCCGGATTCGAAAGCGTCCAGTACAGCTTGCTCTTCGGATCAAACCGGATACTGAACTTCTTCGCCCCGCCCGGAAAATCGATCAGCCGGTCAAACTCCAGCTTGTCGCCCTTCACACGCACCACCGCCGCCTTCTCCACATTCGCCACGCGCAGAATGTTGACCAACCCGCCATCAGGCGCCACCACGACGTTGCCCTCCAGCCAGTGCTGGCCCGCACCCGCATTGGCCGGATACGCCAGCCTCTCCGTCGGCCGCCAGCTCTTCGGGTCCATCAGATCCGCGTCGACGGGAGCCGACACCACCAGCGCCTGGAAGAAGCCCCACTTTCCCTCCGGATGCCACTCGTACGCCCGCCAGATCCGGCCATCCTTCAACGCCATCGGCACCGGCGCCGTGTGGCAGCCCTTACCCTCCGTCAGGTAGACCTGCTCGCTCCACGTCTTCCCGCCATCGCCCGACCGCCGGATCACCGGCCGCCCATACTCATACGAGCATCCCATCAGGTACAGAGCGCCCTGGTGCAGGAACAGGTTGCCCCACGTCATCTCGGAAAACTCAGCCGTCTTTTCCCAGCTTTTTCCCTTGTTTTTCGAGCGGAAAACGCGCGTCACCGCCGAGGTGGTCTGCGTGGATCCCTTCCCGAACAGATCGTGCGTCGCCACATAGTCGCCCTTCGGCAAATCACGATCGAGGGCGATCCCACGTACTGCCGCCCCGCAGCCGCCACATGATCAATCACCACGCCCGGCGGAGGCGGCGCCGCCTGCATCCACATCCCGGCCAAGAGGCCGAACATCACGCTACGCATAGCGCCTATCTTATCGATATCGGAAGCCCTTTGATACAATCCCCACAGCCATGCCTGAACGTAGAGATTTTCTCAAAGCCGCGGCCGCCGCCGGCCTCACCACCAACATCTTTCCGCGCTTGGCGCTCGGCGCCAATGACAAGGTCCGCATGGGGTTCATCGGCATGGGCGCCATGGGCAGCGGCAATCTCAAGATCGCGATGAAGCAGGAGAATCTCGTCCCTGCCGCGGTCTGCGATGTCTACCAGCCCTACCTCGAGCGCGCCGTCGCCACCACCAACGGCAACGCCAAGGGTGTCCGCGATTTCCGCGAGATCCTGGCCGACAAATCCATCGACGCCGTCTGCATCTCCACGCCCGATCACTGGCACGCCTACATGACCGTCGAAGCCTGCAAGGCCGGCAAGGACGTCTACGTCGAGAAGCCCATCTCCGTCACCATCGAAGAGGGCCAGCTCATGGTGAAGGCCGCCCGCAAGTACAACCGCGTGGTGCAGGCCGGCACCATGCAGCGCTCCGCGCCCAACTTTATCGAGGCCTGCAACATCGTCCGATCCGGCCAACTCGGCGACGTCACCTACTGCCGCACCTGGAACTACGCCGCCAACAAGCCCGAGGGCTGGGGCACTCCCGCCAACTCCGAGCCGCCCAAGGATCTCGATTGGGATATGTGGCTCGGGCCCGCGCCCAGGCGCGACTTCAATACCAACCGCTGGGGCATCGATCCCAAACGCTGGTCCACCTTCCGCTACTTCTGGGATTACGCCGGTGGCTGGATGACGGACTGGTGTGTGCATCTCCTCGACATCGTGCAGATGGCGTTTGACGAAACCATGCCCACGTCGGTGACCGCGCTGGGCGACCGCTACATTCTGAAAGACAACACCGAGATGCCTGACACGCTGCAGGTGTCGTTCCAGTATCCGAAGTTCGTGGCCGTCTACGAAAACCGGCAGTACAACTCCAATTCGCTGATCAAACACGGCTACGGGATTCTGTTTCACGGAACCAAGGCAACGATGTTCGTCGATCGCGCCGGCTATCAGATCTGGCCGGAAGAGGGCTCGGGCGTGCTGCCGGTGGAATCCAAGGCCAGCAGCGCCGGCAATATGGAGCACTGGGCCAACTTCCTGGATTGCATCAAGACGCGCAAGCGCCCCAATGCCGATGTCGAGCTGAATCACAAAACGGCGACGTCCTGCCATCTGGGCAACATCGCCTACCGCTCGAAACTGCGCGTGGATTTCGACCCCGCCACCGAGCGCATCGCCCAGGCCGAGGCGCGCAAATATGCCGCCCGCGAGAATCGCAAACCCTGGAAGATCGTGGTGTAGTTTACTGGCCGGGTTTCGGCGCCGGGCACTCCGGCGCCGGAGCCTTGATCATTTTGGAGTCGCTCTCCGGCGGCACGATGATCCCCATTTGAAACTGCACATCCTTCGGGATCGCCATGCGCGGCATGTGCACGGAACAGGGTCCAGCCATGCCCTCCGCCTTCACATTGGAGGCAATTGCAGCCGTTGTGTAGGAGTTTGGAAACAGCGTCAACTTCGGCAGGTGCGTGTAAGCGCCGCCCGCCTGCATCAGTACAACCCAAAGCACAGGAATCATCGCCGGATCGCAACCTCCGCTAGAAACTTCTTCCGCGTCACCCACGGACTGCTATCACTAGTTGTGCTTTACTTCTGAGCCGGCGTCAAGCCCCTAATCCAAGGAGTTACTTCTTTTCCGGCGGCCTCTCGGTCACCAGTTTGTCTCCACCCTGCCGCTTCACTTTTTCCAGCCCGCAGGAGCCCAACGTCTTGAATCCCTTTTCTTCCAGCATGGCCGCCGCACGGGCAGCCCTTCCGCCGCTGCTTCAAAGGGTGACGATCACTTTATCCCGTGGGATCTCCTTCAGCCGCCCTTCCAACTGACTCACCGGGATGTTCACATAGCCCTTGAGTGTGCCCAGCGTGGCAATCTCCGACGGCTCCCGCACATCCAGGAAAAAGATGTTCTCGGGCTTCTCCAGGAGCTTCGCCAGCTCCTCCGGATTCAGCTCTTTCACCGGCTTTCCGCTCTGCCCGCAGGCTATGCCGAACAGCATGGCCGCGCCGAGCGCGCACGCACCAAAGAAGGTCCTCATGGCCGGAAGTGTAACATAGACAGATATGAGTCCTTTGCCAGACGAGTTTTACCGCATCTCCAAGTTGCCCCCTTACGTGTTCGCGACGGTCAATGAAATGAAAGCAAAGCTGCGCGCAGCGCAGTATGACGTCGTGGATTTCGGCATGGGCAACCCGGATGGCGCCACGCCGCGCGCGATTGTTTCGAAACTGGCAGAGGCAGCACGCAACCCCAAGAACCACCGCTACTCCGTTTCGCGCGGTATCCCGAACCTGCGTCACGAGATCTGCAAACGGTATCACCGGAACTACGGAATCCAGCTCGATCCGGAATCGGAGGCCATCGTCACCATCGGCTCCAAGGACGCCCTGGCGCACCTGATGTTCGCCGTCATCGGCCCCGGCGATCAGGTGGTGACGCCCGCACCGTGCTACCCCATCCACCAATGGGGCGTCATCATGGCCGAGGGTGAATCCGTGCCGCTGCCGGCCGACAAGCCGTCCGAGTTTCTCAACGGCCTGGAGCGCCTCTACCGCAAGTCCATCAAGCCGCCGAAGCTCATCCTGATCAACTACCCGCACAACCCCACCACCACGTGCGTGGATCTGGATTTCTTCAAAGAGATCGTGCGCATGGCCAGCCTGCACGGCACGATGGTGCTGCATGATTTCGCCTACGCCGACCTCTGCTTTGATGGCTACAAAGCCCCCAGCATTCTGGAGGTGGATGGCGCCAAGGAAGTGGCCGTCGAGATGTTCTCGATGACCAAGAGCTACAACATGGCAGGCTGGCGCGTCGGCTTCTGCCTGGGCAATCCGAAGATGATCAAGGCGCTCGCGCGCATCAAGAGCTACCTGGATTACGGCATTTTCCAGCCCATCCAGATCGCCGCCATCATCGGCCTGCGCGAATGCGAAGAGGACGTCCACAAGATCTGCAACCTCTACCAACGGCGGCGCGACCTGCTGGTGGATGGCCTCAACGCCGCAGGCTGGCCGGTGGAAAAGCCCAAGGCATCCATGTTTGTGTGGGCGCCCATCCCGGAGGGCTTCCGCGGCATCGGCTCGCTGGAGTTCAGCAAACTGCTGCTGGAGAAGGCACTGGTGGCCATCTCGCCCGGCATCGGCTTTGGCCCGGCGGGCGACGGCCACGTGCGCTTCGCGCTGATCGAGAATCAGCACCGCTCGCGTCAGGCGCTGCGCTGCATCAAGCAATTCCTGAAAGATGAGAAGGTGGGGTAGTTTGCTGGTATTATCGCGTCATGGCTGCGCGTGAGCAGATCCGCCCGCTGCGTTTGGACGATCTGCGATCGGTGTCGGCAGCTCTACTCGATCCCATCCTGAAGGAGGAGCGCGGCCGCTGGCGCGCGCTTCTCCATTGGGACTTCACGCCCGCCGCCAACCTGGTGCTGCGCTATGTGCAGATGCAGGCGCTGGACGGATTTGTGCTTTTCGATGGCGACGAACCGGCCGGCTACATCTACTGGGTCTCGGAGGATCACAAGGGCCTGGTGGGTGATCTCTACCTGCGCGACGCGTGGCGCTCGCCCGCCAATGAGAATACGCTGCTTTCGGCGGCGCTCACGCAGATGCGCCGCAATCCGTGGTTGCGCCGTGTGGAGGCGCAGTTGATGCAGCTCACCGCGCGCGGCTCGCAGGTGTTTCCCGCCGGGCTGCGGCCCAAGGTATTCCCGCGCTATTTCATGCTTTCGTCGCTGGATGGTCTGGAAAGCCGCCGACCGATCATCACGCTGCCCGCCCTGCGGCTGGAGCCGTGGGGGCCGCGCTGGATGGACGATGCCGCAGCGCTGATCGGCGCGGTCTATTCGGCGCACGTCGATAGCGAGATCAACGATCAGTACCACTCCGCGCAGGGCGCGCGGCGGTTTCTACAGAACATCGTGCAATACCCCGGCTGCGGCGAATTTTCGCACGAGTGCTCCTATGTGGCGCTGGATCAGCAGGGCCGCGTGCGTGGCTTGTCGCTGGCCAGCAGAGTGGCGCCGGATGTGGGCCACGTCGCCCAGATCTGCCTGGCCCGCGAGTTTCAGGGCACCGGTGCAGGCTATGAGCTGATGCGCCTGAGCCTGGCCTCGCTGCGGGCGCGGGGCGCGGTGGAGGCATCGCTCACCGTGACGGCGTCCAACGACCGGGCGGTGAAATTGTATGAACGGTTTGGGTTCCGCACCATTCTCCAGTTTGAGGCGCTGGTGTGGGAAAACCTCTGGGCATAATCCGGCGGGCCTACAACCCCAGCGACGGCGCCAGAGCCTCGTAGAACGTCAGCACGGCCGGCCCCAGAGTGATGACGAAGATCGCGGGCATGATCAGGAAGAAGACCGGAAAGATCAGCTTGACGCTGAGCTTACGGGCAGCCTCCTGCGCCTCATGCCGCCGCCTGGTGCGCAGATAACGGGCATGGGTGCGTAACGCCGGGCCCAGGCTGGTGCCGAAGCGGTCGCTATCGATCAGCACCGTGGCCAGCTTCTTCATCTCCTTCGAGCTGGTGCGCTGGCCCATGGAGTAGAGCACGTCGGTTCTGGACCGGCCGGCGCGCAACTCCATCTGCACCTGCGCAAACTCGTTGGACAATTCCGGGTAGAGCACCTGCAACTCGCGGCTGGTATCGACCAGCGCGCTATCGAGCGACTGGCCGGCCTCCACGCTGAGCACCATCAGATCCAGAGCATTGGGCAGCGCGCGCTCCACCTTCAAGGCCCGGGCGCCGACCTGCGCATCCAAAACGCGCTCCGGCAACAGATAGCCAAAGCCGGCGCCGCACGCCACCAGCACCATGGCGATGAGGGGGCTTTCCTGATACAGCAGCCCGACCCAGCCGAGGATGAGAGCCAACACCAGTAAAGACGCCACCTTGACGCCCTCATAGATCACCGGCGCAGCCGGAGAGCGATAGCCGGCCGAGATGAGACGGCCGCGAACCGGATCGCGCCGTACCTTGGGCCCTGGCGCCAACTCACCGATGACGAACATCGATTGCAGCAAGCTGGCCCACAAACCCTTGGCCTTGCCGGACGCAAACTCCACGTCGCCGTGCGCCAGGCGCTCGGCGGCGCGCCAGCGGAAGATCAGCAGGATGGCGCCCACCGTGGCCATGACGAACAGGAAGAAGCAAACGCCCAGTAGTGTTTCCGTCATCGCTTCCTCACATCTTCACCTGCGCCACGCGGCGGATGACAAAGTGCGCCACGATGTTGCCCAGCACCACGCAGCCGAGCATGGTGCGCCCCTCGCTGCGACGCAGCATGATGCCCATGTATTCGGGACTCATCACGAACATCATGATGCCGATGATCCAAGGCAGCACGGTGAGCACCATGCCTGTGATCTTGCTGTGCGCCGCGATAGCGCGCACTTCGGATTCCAGCGACGCGTTATCGCGCATGGTCTCGCTGAGCCGGGCCAGCACATCGTTCAGCCGCCCGCCCACTTTGTTCTGGAGCTTGACGGCAGCCACGAACATATAGACCTCGGGGAGCGGAATGCGCTCGGCCAGACTGTCCAGCGCATGATCCCAACTCACGCCCAGGTTCCATTCCTCGCGAGTGCGCCGCATCTCCGACGCCAGCGGCTCGGGCTGTTCCATCGCCAGCATCTCCATTGCCGGGCCGAGAGGATAGCCCGACTTCAGCGCCCGCGTCAGGGAATCCAGCGCTTCAGGAAACTGGCTGGCAAAGGCGCTAAAGCGCTTGCGCCGCATGCGGCGGATATAGAGATAAGGCGCGGAGACGGCCAGGGCCACGATGGGGACGCAGATCAGCAGCGGGATCACCTCAACCTGCCAGAGGATGGTGGAGATCGCCGTACCGATGAACAGCATGGTGAGCGTGACGCGTCCGACGGACCATTTTAGATTGGCCTCGTCAATCATTCGGCGCAGGACCTCGACATGGCTGAAGCGCTCCAGCAGGACTGCCCACACGCGGATGGTGCTGAGATCCTCGTCGCGCAGCACGGCGCTTTGGCCGGCCTGCTCCGTGCCTTCCAGCACGAGCTCCGTACCCGCCTGACGCGCGCGAACGTGCAGCGACGCCCAATAGAACGACGCCGCCAGCAGCGCCGTAAGGAAAGCGCCGCCGAACATCAACACGAAGATCAGGAGACCCTGCATATTGCTCTAGGGCCGTGCCGACGCCACATTGGCCGGTGCCAGCGTCTTCTGCCCATCCACCGAGCGGTCATTCGGATTGCGCAGGATGAGGCGCAACTGCATGGACGCATCGGCCAGGCTGAGGCGGTCCGCATCGGGCGGCGCCACCAGCAGAGTGACCACCGGCTTGGGATTCTCGATGCCCGCCACGCTGAGCACTTCCACGTCTTCCAGCAAACGGCGCAGAACCAATCCCTGGCCGCTGGGCTGCAGTACCTGAATATCGATGCGGCTGCCGGAGCGCATCAACGCCACCACGCCGGACGATTCCACCGGATGGATGGAGACCGCGCGCTTGCCGGAAGGGATGGCCAGCGAGGCGCCGCCCGCCGCCCCGCGCCGCGCCATGAGATTTTCGGTGATGGGCTGATTGGCGGAGACGGGCTCCAGGAGAGTGAGGCCGACGGCCTGTTCCATGCCCGGCACGGCACGAGGCGGCATTGCCGCGCCGTCCCACTCCACGACGCGCACATCCTCCGCCCGCAGCACCGCGCCGCGGTCCAGCGCCTTGGTGGAAACCACCACGGTGCGCGGCGTATCGGCCGATGCGGTGCCCCGCAGTTTCGGGATCAGCAGACCATAAAAGATACCGGTCGCCACAATCGCGGCCACAAAGGCCACTCCCAGCAGAGGCATGAGGTTGCGCTTCATATTGTTACCCAGCCTCAGTACAACACGGGGACAATTTGGCACAAATCAGCGATTGGCCTTAGTACTCTCTCCGAACACCCTTAGAGCTGATGGCACCTTCGATGGGTACAATGGAATCAGTGGAAAAACGCCGCATGTGCCCGCATTGCCGGGCCTTTATCACCACCAGCGACAAGGTCTGTCCGTATTGCGACACGCCCGTTGGTCCCAAAGCAATTGATGTTCGAAGCCCCGGCGACCTGCTGGGCGGTCTGATTCCGGGCGGGCAATTTGTCACGGTGCTGATCCTGACAGCCAACGTAGGGATGTTCCTGGTGACGATGCTGGCCTCGACCAAGATGGGCGAGATGGCGGCGCTGACGTTGTATGGCGCGGCGCGGCCGGACATGGTGTTCGCCGGGCAGTGGTGGCGCCTGATCACGGCCGGATTTCTGCATGGCGGCTTCATGCACATCCTGTTTAACTCGTGGGCGCTGATGGACGTGGGCCGGCACGCGGAGGAGATCTATGGCCCGCGGCGCATGGTGGTGATCTATCTGCTTTCTACGGTGGGCGGATTTTTGGCTAGCATGTTCTGGACCCGCAGCGTGTCCGTGGGCGCGTCGGCGGGGCTGTTTGGATTGATCGGCGCGATGATTACGGTGGGAATTCTGCACCGCAGTTCGTACGAAGCGACAGCGATCAAGGAGTTCTATATTCGTTGGGCGGTATATGGATTGCTGTGGGGCCTGCTGCCGTTTTTCCGCGTGGACAATGCCGCGCACGTGGGCGGGCTGGTAACCGGCTTCCTAACGGCCTGGGTGACGGGTACGCCGCGGCAGTTTTCTGTCGTGAAGGAGCAGATCTGGGCCGTGGTTTGCTGGGTGCTGGTAGCACTGACGGCGTATGCGTTTGTGCAGATGTTTTTGTGGAACCGGTCCGTGGTGGGCTAGGCTACTTTTTCTCTTCCAGCAGGCTATCGCGGCGTACCCGTTCGCCTTGGAACAGCACGTTCCAGATG
This sequence comes from Bryobacterales bacterium, assembly GCA_016721425.1. Taxonomy (GTDB): domain Bacteria; phylum Acidobacteriota; class Terriglobia; order Bryobacterales; family Bryobacteraceae; genus Paludibaculum. The sequence goes on from JADKID010000012.1 coordinate 302,161, forward strand.
CGCTCGGTGACGGTGATGTCTTCGAGCGGGTTGCCCTCGACGATCAGCAGCGTGGCTTCCGCGCCGGGCTGGATGACGCCGAGGCGGCCGGCCGCTCCGATGGCCTGGGCGGCGCGAGCGGTGGCATCGAGCAGCACGTCCTTGGGCGCGGCACCGGCGGCCACGCGGAGCTTCATCTCCCGATGGATAGCAGGCCCGTGCGGCAAGCCGGGCAGACCGGACAAGGTCATCATCGGGCCGGGTGGAAGCGGTTGTGGGGCGGCGCCGGACCGGGGCGGACGGGCGGCGGCCCAGGCCCGCAGTTTCTCCAGATCGGCAGGCTTGACCACCTGCTGGGTGAGCGTGTCCTTGAACAGATCGTAGTTGCCGGCGAGGGCATCCAGCAAGACCAGCGAGCGGCTGCCTTGCGGCGGCGTCCAGCCCAGGATTACCTCGGCGCCAGCCATTTCACCGGCGCCGATGCGGCGCTGCAACTCCTTGGCGATCTTCATGGGGTCGGCCGTCGTGCCAATGGCGGTGACGCCGCAATAGAGATAGGCTCCGAGCGCGCGCTCCATGGCGAGGGTCTGCCTGGCGCCGTCGGGATCGGGTGCGCCGGTGCCGGGCTGGAAGAGATTGACGCTGGTATCGATGAGGCCGGGTAGGACGGTTTTGCCGGATGCTTCCAGAGTCTCGGCCTTCAGCGACTTGGCGTCGGGCGCGGCGCCCTCGAAGATGGCCTCGATGCGGCCGCCCTTGACGAGGACGGAGCCGCGCTCGATCACACGACCGGCGCCGGTTCCGGTAAAGATGCGCGCGTCCTTGATGAGCCAAGTCTGGCCGCGGCGCATCTGGCGGGCGAGGATCTGCGTCTCCTTGAGGTTGTCCTTGGAATACACCTGATACATGCCGAGCGCCACGAACGGCGCGAGCACGCCGAGGAGCCAGAACTTGGCGGTGGGCTTGAGCACGTCCTCCTTTTCCCAGCGGAAGAGCTTGACGGAGAGCAGCAGCGCAATGAGCATGGTGGCGACGAGCGCGAAGAGCGATACCCAGTTTTGGGCGAGCGATTGCTCGCGCACGAGGATGTTCTGCATGCCCATGTAGAGGTGGGTGGAGGGCAGGAACTGAGCGACCGATTGCAGCCAATCCGGCAGAATGTTCAGCGGGATGGTGGCGCCGGAGAGCATCAGCATCGGTAGGTAGAGAAGCTGGATGACCACCTGGCTTTCGGCCATGGAGTTGACCACCGAGGCGATGATGAGGCCGATGCCGCGGAAGGCGAGCACGCCGGCGCTGACCATGACGACAAGCGAGAGCCAGTGCTCGGGCACAGGCATACCGTAGCGCAGGCGGGCGATGACGAGAAAGAAGACGACGGTGGGCAGGAAGACGATCCAGCCAGTGAACAGCGAGCCGACGAGGATGGGCGCCGGGGTGATGGGCGCGACCTTGAAGCGGCGCAGGATGCCGGCCTCGCGCTCGGCCGTGGCGCGCATGCCGCCTCCGAAAAAGCCGGTGCCTAGAACGCCGAGCATCAGCACCATGGTCACCACCTGGGCCATGGCGCCGGTGGAGGTGGAGGCGCCGAAGCCCTCGCCGAAGGCGATGAAAAACACCAGCGGCATGACGTAGTTGAAGAAGAGCACCAGACGGTCCCGGATGGTCAGCTGCAACGTGCTCTTGATGTATGCGAGATAAGCCTTCATGGGATTGGCAGTGATCTAGTCGCGCAGTTTCTTGCCGGTGAGTTCGAGGAAGACGTCTTCCAGGGTGGGGCGTTTGATGTGGAGGTCATCGAGCTCGGCGCCCTGGCTGTCTAGCCATTTGACGAGATCGACGACGGCGCGAGCGGGCTTTTCCACCGAGACGGTCATGTGCCGGCGATCGGCGGAGAAGGCGGGCACGTAGGGCTCGGGCGGCGCGCCGGCGAGGGGCTCGACGGTAGTGATCTCGACGCGGGCGTGGCCGAGGACGCGCTGCTGAAGCTCGCGCGGGCTGCCGATGGCGATGATCTTTCCTTCGTCCACGATGGCGACCCGGTGGCAGAGGCGCTCGGCTTCCTCGATGTAGTGGGTGGTGAGGAGGATGGTGCGTTTCTGATCGCGCATCTCCTCGATGAGGGAGTGGATTTCGAGGCGCACCTGGGGATCGAGGCCGGTGGAGGGCTCGTCGAGGAAGACGATCTGCGGATCGTTGACAAGGGCGAGAGCGATGGCGAGGCGCTGTTTCTGGCCGCCGGAGAGCGTTGAGTAAAAGGCGGTGCGCTTGTCCCAGAGTTGAAGGCGCTTGAGCAGGGCGTTGGGCTCAACGGACTTGGCGTAGAGGGCGGCGAAGAGCTCGACGGCCTCGTGCACCTTCATCTTCTCGGGCAGTCGGGTGGATTGGAGGGAGACGCCGATGCGCTCCTTGACGGCGAGGGTATCGGCGGCGGGATCGAAGCCGAGGACCTTGACGTCGCCGCTGGTGCGCGGGCGGAGGCCCTCGAGGATCTCGACCGTGGTGGTCTTGCCGGCGCCATTGGGTCCGAGCAGGCCGAAGACCTCGCCCTGGGCGACCTCGAAATCGATGCCGCGGACGGCCTGGAAATCTCCATAGGACTTCGTGAGGCCGGCGACGGAGATGGCGGCGGCGCTCATTTATTGCTGCGCCGCGAGGACGGCGATGCAGGCCCGCATGAAGGCGGGCAGGTCGGAGGGCTTGCGGGAGGAGACGAGGTTTTTGTCGATGACGACTTCGGAATCTTCCCAGACTCCGCCGGCGTTGACGACATCGTCCTTGATGGCGAAGAAGGAGGTGACGCGCTTGCCGCGGAGGACGTCGGCGGAGCAGCAGCACCACAGGCCATGGCAGATGGCCGCGACGAGCTTGCCCTGGGCATTGATCTCGTGCATGAAGTGGCTGGACTGCGGATGGCGGCGGATGAAATCGGGCGCGAAGCCGCCGGGGGCGATGAGGCCGTCGTAATCGCCGGGGATGACGGCGTCGTAGGATTTATCGGAGGTGCAGGGGTAGCCGAGCTTGGAGGGGTAGGTTTTGCCGGCCTCGGCGGCGATGAGGTGGACCTCGGCGCCCTCTTCCAGGAGGCGGTAGTAGGGGTACCAGACTTCCATTTCCTGGTAGAGCTGGTCGACGAAAATGGCGATTTTCTTGCCCTTCAGAGTCATGCTCACAGTGTCGCAGATTCGGGAGGAGGGGGGATCGGTTGGGCGCGACCAGAGGGTCTCGCGCGGACGAGGGCGTCCGCCCCCCGACGGTGGGCATCGGCCGACATGAGTCATTCCCTATTTCGCGGAAATACCCTCGTGAAAGACCTTGACGTTCGGGCGACTTATTCCATCGGCTCGTCGTTGAAGGTCTCGGCGGCGTTTTCGAACTTGGTGTAGTTGTGGAGGAAGACGAGGGGGATCTTGCCGGTGGGGCCGTTGCGCTGTTTGGCGAGGATGAGCTCGGCGACGCCGCGGAGGTCTTCGCGATCCTTCTGGTAGACCTCGGGGCGGAAGATGAAGGCGACCATATCGGCGTCCTGCTCGATGGAGCCGGATTCGCGGAGGTCGGCGAGTTGGGGGCGGTGGTCGCCGATGCGCTGTTCGGGGGCGCGGCTCAACTGCGATAGCACCAGGAAGGGGATGTCGAGATCTTTGGAGAGGAGCTTGAGGCCGCGGGAGAGGGCGCCGACTTCGGTGGTGCGGTTGGAGTTGCGGCCGGAGTTGGGGACGGGCATCAACTGGAGATAATCGACGACGGCGAGGCCGAGATCGGCGGTGGCGCGGAGCTTGCGGAGCTTGGCGTTGATGTCCATCAACGTGGTGGCTGAGGTGTCGTCGATGTAGAGAGGCGCTTCGTAAAGATCGGCGGCGGCGATGCCGAGGCGGCCGCGCTCGTCGCGATCGAGATAGCCGGAGCGGAAGCGCTGCTGATCCACGCGGCCTAGCGAGCAGATGAGACGGGTGAGCAGCGACTGCTTGGACATTTCGAGCGAGAAGACGGCGACGGCCTTGGGGTTTTTCTTATTGGTGGCGACGTGGAGGGCGATGTTGAGGGCGAGAGCGGTTTTTCCCATGGCGGGGCGGGCGGCGAGGATGATGAGTTCCCCGCCCCGGAAGCCGCCGGTCATCTCGTCGAGCTTCATGAAGCCGGTGCCGATGCCGTGGACGCGGCGGGCGGGATCGAGGAAGTCGTTGATGCCGCCGGGTTCCTGATCGAAGACATCCTTGGCGCTGAGGAGGGAGTCTTTGGCGCGGGCCTCGCCGAGCTTGAGAAGGTTGTCCTCCATGGAGGCGAGGATGCGCTCGGGGGCGTCCTCGGCCAGCATGGCCTTCTGGATGGTCTCCTGGGAGGCGAAGATCAACTGGCGCAGCATGGACTTGTCGCGCAGGATCTGGACGTAGCTTTCGAGGTTGTAGAGCTCGGGGAGGCCCTCGTCGAGGGAGGAGAGATAGGTGAGGCCGTCGACGGATTCGAGCTCGCCGCGGCGCATGAGCTCGTTGGCGACGGTGACGCGATCGATGCGTTCGGCGCGCTCGTTGAGATCGAGCATGCGCTGGAAGATCTTGCGGTGCTTTTCGAGGGAGAAGTCGTCGGGGACGAGGCCGGCGGCGACGGTGACGAAGGCGGAGTCGTTCAGCAGGATGGAGCCCAGCACCATGCGTTCGGCGTAGACGTTGGACGGCAGGCCGCGCTCAAAATTCGAGTCGTTATTCGGGGGCGGGGGCATTGCTGGAGACGTTAACCAATGTCGCAGGGGGGGGGGGGCAGTGTCGGGTGGCGGGCCAACGGGTTGGCCTGTGGATCGTGTGTGAATTTCCCTTATTTGAATTCCACGCGGACGGGCTCGGCGAGGTCGCCGGCCATTTTCTGGGGCAGGCGGAACGCCCGGCCATCGGAGGTGCAGAAGTAGAGGGAGGACGCGGACGGCTGGAGCGGGTTGCCATCGGCCCAGATGGCGTAGAACTCGGGATGGCCGTTGAGCACTTTTCGCAGGTAGGTGTGGTTGTAGTAGGAGTTGTGGGTGATGGCGCCCATGCGGTTCCAATCCTTGCCCTGGTTACCGCTGATCCAGAGGACGAGCTCGCCGCCGGTGGAGTTGGGTTGGGGGCCGGGATCGGTGGGGGCCATGATGCGCCAATCGTTCTCGGATTCGATGAAGAGCGAGCCGTGATCGTAGTTGTGATCGGAGGTGGTGAAGGGGCGGATGGTCCAGCCGCGGCCGGTCCAGCGGGCGGTCTGCCATTCGTAGGGGCCGCTCTTGGGGCCGGGCTCGAAGCCCTTGGAGGTGAGGAAGAGGATGACGGGCTTGCCGTCCTTCTGGAAGGCGATGTCCTTGATGTAAACGTTGCGGTCTTCGCTGAGGTAGTCGTGGACGAGGGCGGAGTTTTGGACGGCGGTGAGGGGGAGCGTGACGGGGCGGCCGGCGGCATTGGTCCAGGTTTTGCCGGCATCGCGCGTCTCCAGGTAGTAGAGATTGGTGCGGTAGTTGAGGCCCTTGCCGGCGCGGCCGGCGGAGGGGTGCATATCGAAGGCGGTGGCGACGCGGCCGGTGGCGGAGTCGCGCCAGGAGACCTGGTAATCGCCCATCTGGATGTGGGCGAGGAGGGTGGGCTCGGTCCAGGTTTTGGCGTCGGGCGAGGTCTTGAAGTTCAGCGTGCGTTCGCCGTTTTTGTAGAGGGTATGGAGGAAGAGGAACTGCTTGGAATCGGGCAGGTACCAGGGCTGGGTGTAGGAGAAGTTGGTGGTCTGGAGGAGATCCCAGGCGGTGATGTCGTAGGGCTTGCGGGAGCGGTGGATGTAACTGGGCCGGGTGGTGCCGTGGGCGCTGGAGAAGACGTAGAGGTAGCCCTCGGCATCGATGGAGAGGGTGGGGTTGTCGTGGGCGTCTTCGGTGCGTTTCTGGACGATGCGGACGGGCCGGGGGACAGTGCCGGAGCGGTGATCGTAGTAGCCGACCATGTGCTGAAGCTCGTCGTTTTTGACGGAGACGTTGCCGGCCGAGCCGCCATAGACGAAGAAGGTTCTGCGGACGGCGGGAGCGTAGATGGCGATGGGCGCGTGCTGCTGCGGGTATGTGCCGAAGCCGCCGCTGTACTTGTAGACGTACTCATCGGCAGTGGGCTGATTCATGTACCAGATGCCGCGGTAGCCATCGGCGGTTTGCGGGGTGAAATCGTCCTTGTTCGCGATTGGGGCGGCGGGCGTCTGGGCAGCGAGCAGGCCGGCGGCGGCCAGGATGGAAAAGTGCAACTTGCAAGTGATTTGCATCATCGGATGGATATGGAAAAACGAATTAAGACCCTGAATGCTATTGTCTCAGACGAACTAGGCCTGTTGCTCGAAACGTGGAACTATCACTGGAACGTGGAGGGCGCGAATTTTGCGAGCGTCCACAAGCTGTTTGAGGAGCAGTACGACGGGTTGCAGGAGTTGATCGACGAGATGGCGGAGCGCGTGCGGGCGCTGGGCGGCGTGGCGGAGACGAAGGTAGCGGTGGAGATTTCAGCCGGGACGCCGGTAGCGAAGATGCTAAGCGGGCTGGCGGAGCGGCATGAAGGGCTGAGCGCGAAGATGGGGAAGAAGTGGATTCCCGTGTTGGACAAAGAGGGTGACGTGGGGAGCGTGGATTTGTTGACGCGGGCGTTGCAGATGCACGACAAGATGGCGTGGATGCTGCGGGCGACGGGGGCGGTAGGGGGGCTGGCGGTCAGTCAGGGTTTTCGGGCTGGCCTCTTTCCGCTGACGGGTAGCCGGTGATCCGCGAGAGGATCGAGGCCAGCCCGGCGGCGATGCCGAGGAGGATGAGAACTCCGGCCCAGAGCGGACTCAGGAGATATAGCTCCGTGTGCAATCCTCCTTCGACGGGGAAGAACGGAGTGGGCCAGAGTTTGAGTAGCAGGAACAGGGCGACTGGTACAAACCAGAGAGTCTTCGGATGAGTCCACACGGGAGAGAGCCGCCTCAGTGTGACGATGAAGAAGAGGGCCGGCCCGAATACGGTGAGACATGCCGCCGTTAACGGCAGGTATCGTAGAGCGCCTTCGGCTCCTAAGAGAGCCCAGTTGAAGCTGCGGAACAGGGATGATCTCCAGTGGAGAGTCGCGCCGGCTTGCGTGGCGAGCGAGGCTACCGTGAGGGAAAGGACCAGCGGCAACCAGAAGCCGAGGATGCCGCTCTGCCAGATTCGCCTCGGCTCGGACGTGGCGAGGCCGATGCGCCATCCGATGACAAGGGCCGGCGCGGCGCAGACGAAGATCCCCTTGGCGATCGCCCATTCGATCTGTACAGGGTCGCCGGAGGTGCGGGTTTCGCACCCAAAGGCCGCTCCATGTGGTGGCCAGAGCCCAGAGCAGAATTGCGGAGCCGAGAATCAGCAACGCGGCCGTGGCCGGCTTCCACCAGGACGGGAAGGCTCCAGCGGTGATGAGGACGGCCAGGAGTGCGAACTCGACAGCAGGCCACAACCAGGTGAAGGGTACAACCGTGGGCGGAATCGGATTCGCGAGATCCAGCATCACGACGGCCAGGACCCGGAACCAGGCAAAGAGGATCAAGATATAGCCAGCGGCGAACCAGCCCCAAAACAGCGGCGCCAGAGGCTGCTTGCGGTGGCCGAACCTGGCCGCAAAGAACGCGGGTCCGACGTGGGAGATGAGCATCGCGGCGGTCGCGGAGGCCAGGACCGTGCCGGCAAAGTGGAAGGGATCGGTGGCCGGCTCGGCCCAGGGCGCGGTAAACTCCCAGAAGGGCAGGTTGAAAAACAGGAGTGCTTCCAGAGCTAATAGCCACCAGAAATCGCCGCTTGGTTTTTCCATTGCGCCCTCAGACTATAACGCAATGCGGCGCGAGGCAGGTTGGGTTCGCAGGAGGCGCCGGCAGGGCGTTAGGGCGCGGATCAGTCATTTCGCGTGCCGGGTTTCTTGAACACCATATCCACCTGCGCCGGGAGTGTGCCTGGCGGAAGGATCGCCGGTTCCGTGTCCACCCAACCCCGATCGCTGTGGGCCGGGTTGCCGAGTTGAGCCCTGGCGCTGAACGAATAGGCGACTCCGGCAAGCAACGACATTCTGGCGACACCCGCACCGTTCGTCGTAGCTGAGCCGGCACTCCCGCCGTTCACGGATGCCCAGACCGTAGCGCCGGCTTGCGGGCGCCCATCGGCCCGCCGCAGTTTGATGCTGACCAGCCGGGTCGCTGCCCGTGGCCCCAACTTCAGGACGAGGTTATCCCTTTTTTTCACCGACGGCCATGCGGAGGATTGGCGCCTTGGCGCGATCCGTTACGCCGGGCCAATAGGTCGGCACGATTCCTTCCTCGGGAATCGGGGCGGAGTCAATGCGAAGACCCAGCAGGAATTCGCCGGGCGGCACTCCGACGAATCGAAACTCGCCTTGATCGTTCGTCTTGACTGCTCTCGGGTATGCCTTCGAGTTGCTCAGCGCGGGGTCGGCGTAGAGGTACTCGACGATCACGTAGCGGGCGGGCCGGCCATCGTGCTCCAGCACCTTTCCCCTCATGCCGCCGTCGGTGAACATTCCGATGTCCGCCAGGCCGCATCCTTGGGCGGGCACGACTACATCGTAGGAATGGCTGCTCGAGACGAATCCTTTGGCGTAGGCGGTCACGAGGTAGCTCCCGGGTGGAACATTTGCGAATTCGTACCTGCCATCCGGTCCGGTGGTGGCAGTACGCACAGCGCCAGTGCCGCTGAGCTTGATGGAGGCGCCGGCCAGCGGCGGATAGCGATCGCTCCACTGGAACTCGTCGGCGTGAATTCGGGCCGATCCGACAATGCTGGGTGGACCGGGGGCTGCCCGATATTGCCGGGCGAACTCCAGATCCCGCGCGGAGACGAGTTCGACCAGACGGGTTCCAGTGCATCCGCCGGTTGAGACGACCAGACCCGACGTGCGCGGAGCACGACTGTTGTTTGGGAGACCTGCCAGCGTCTCTGCGTAACTGAACACCAGATACCGACTGCCAATGGTGAAGCTCATCTGGCAACTGGTTCCGCTGCCAGGGTCAACGATCACTTCACGGACATTCGGCTGGAGTCCTTTGAAGACCTCATCCACTGTGAATTTGTACCACGTGCCAACTCTGATCCCTCCGTCGCGCTGATCGTTCGTCGCAACGGCCTTCCCGACGAAAAGGACCTTGAGTTCTCCGATTCGCTGACAGATCGGGCCAAATGGCTCTGAGCCGCAGGAGCAGGCGACTGCGCTTCGGGTCAACGCAATGAGGATCAGCAGAGTGCGCATGGATGACGAATTGGACTCCGGATTGCGCGTGCTGGTTCCAAGGGGACAGACCGACGTTGTAGGTGGCCGGAGACGGCAGCGGTGTGAATGGCAAGCGGCGGAAGCGGGCGCCATGGCTCTCGGTCTCCTCCGCAATAGACGATCTCGTCAGAAGCCCGGCTGGAGCGTCGAATGAATGCTGCGAGCTGCATCCGCGGGCCGGGGGGCTGCCGGTTGGGGAACGGCTTGTGCACCTGGCGACCAAGATGCATCACGATTGACTTGTGGCATCATCAGAACATGAGGACGACGTTGCGCATTGATGATGACGCGTACAAGGTTGCGGTGCGGTATGCGAAGCTGCGGAAGATCCGAGTGGGTCAAGCGGTCTCGGCGCTGATCGTCAGAGGCTCGCAGGCGGAGGTTCCCGTGAAGGAGATGGGCGGGTTGCTCATCTTCGATCCGCCGAAGGATTTTCCGAAGATCACGACGGAGCAGGTGAAGCGGTTGGCGGAGGAGTGGTGAGCATGGCGAGCCTGCTGGACGTCAATGTGCTTGTTGCGCTGTTTTGGCCGCAGCATGCGAAGCACCAGGCGGCGAAGGAGTGGTTTCAGCAGCAAGCTGGCGTGCGGGGCGGTTGGGCGACTTGCGCCATGACGCAGGCGGGCTTTGTGCGAGTACTCTCCAATCCGGTAGTGAATCAAGGCGCCTTGTCGGTGCTGCGAACGACTTCGATCCTGGAAGAGAATCTGAAGCGGCCGGGGCACCGTTTTTGGTGCATGGACGTGAGTTGGCCCGAGGCGCTGCAATTGTCCGGGGCGGCGATTGAGGATTCCGCAGGTGACGGACCTTTCTGATTGGGCTGGCGGTGAAGCACAAGGGGCGGCTGGTGACATTTGACCGGGCCTTGGGGAAGGTGAACGAGAGAGTGGTGGTGATTTAGTCAGCGGCCGGACCAGGGGGTCCGGCGCGGACGAGGCGTCCGCCCCCCGAAGACTGGAAATCTACGGACTACTGGGCTACTGGAGGCTGATTTTGTTGGCTTCCAGGGTGGTGCCGAGGACGCGCTGCACCTGCGCCACGGCCTTGTTCTGGAGGAGGTAGGCTCCGACGAGGCGGCGGCGGGAATCCACCAGTTCGTTCTGGCGGGTGAGGACCAGGAAGTTGGTGCTCTCGCCGGTGGCGAAGAGGCGGATTTCGCTTTCGAGTTTTTCGAGGGAGGCCTTTTCGCTGGCGCGGGCGGCGGTGATGCGCTGGCGGGCGGTTTCGAGGGCCTGGAGGGCGGTGCGGACCTCGGCGTTGATGCCCTGTTCGAGTTGGAGGCGGGCGAGTTTCAGGCGGCGCTCGTTGATGGCGACCTGATCGAGCTGGGCCTCAGCCGTGCGGTTGCGGGGGTTCCACTCGATGGCGAGGCCGGCCTGAACGGATTGGGAGCCGAAGCCGAACATGTTGTTGATGGCCTGGCCGTAGCCGCCGATGTAGGAGGGGGGGATGGCGCCGCCGCCGATGTTGATGGGGGGCAGCGGGGGCAGGCCGGCGAGGGTGGAGAGGTCGTTGACGCGGCCGAAGAGCGGGCCGAAGGCGGCGGCGAAGCCTCCACTGCTGCTGGATTGGGGCTGGGTGCCGGCGAGGCCGGCGCTGGAGTAGTTGGCGGTGAGATTGACCTGAGGCTTGGTGGCGCTGCGGGCCAGGTTTTTCTGCATTTCGTTCTGCTCGACGCGGAGTTCGAGGGAGCGCAGCTCGGGCCGTTTCTGAATGGCGATGGAGGTGGCCTCGCGCACGTCCTCGGTGGGGAGATCGGAGGGGCGGCGATCGGTGGGGACGAGGCGCTCATTCCAGAGGGCGTCTTCGCGATCGGGCGTGAGGATGACCTTGAGCTGGTTTTCGGCGGCGGTGACGAGGCCGATGGCGGAGGAGTAGGAATCGATGCGGCGCTGGAGCTCGGCTTCCGAGGCGGACGATTCGATGGGGGCGAGGGTGCCTGCGTTGATCTGGCGCTGGTTGCGATCGTGCTGTTCCTGGGCTAAGCGGACGCCATCGCTGGCGACGACGGCATCCTCGATGGCGGCGGCGAGATCCCAATAGGCGCTGACGGCGCGGGTGATGACATCGCTGACGCGGGTCTCAAAATCGGAGCGGGATTGCTGGCTCTGCTTCCTACGGATTTTGAGGGTGGCGCGATCGAGATCCTCCTGGCGGTAGCGCCAGAGGGGGAGGGCGAAGCCGGCGGTGAGGCGCGAGGTGAAGGTGGGGTTGAGGGCGGCGAAGGGGCTGTTGGTGGAGGTGCGGTTGTTATCGAAATCGACGTGGAACGACATGCCCTGCCAGGGCGTGCGCTGGCGGAGGGAGACGTTGTTATTGGCGAGATGCTCGACGAGCTTGCCGTTGGCGCCGGCGAGGGTATTGGAGACGGGGGTGTTGCGGGTCTCGATGGAGGGGTTGTAGAGCACGACGGCATCGAAGACGCCGCGGGCGCTCTGGATGGCGGAGAGGGCGGTGGCCATGTTGGTGCGCTCGACCTCGATCTCAAGGTTATTCTTGAGAGCGAGTTGGAGCGCTTCGTCGAGAGCGAGCTTCTTTTCGAGAGCGGTGACGCCGACGCGTTTGGCCTGGGAGACGGACTGGCGGGCCTTGGCCATTTCCGGCGTATCGGGGCGCAGATCCTGGGCGCGGCCAGGCCACGTGAAGAAGAGCCCGAGGAGGAGGAGGGGGACCACGATGGCATTGACGGTCTCTTGCGGCGGCGCAGAGGATCGATCAGTTTCCGCCAGCGGGGGGAGTTGGCCAGATCGTCAAATATCGAGTAGGCCACGGGGGTAACGAGGAGTGTCAGGATCAGCGCCATGGACTGGCCGCCGATGACGACGATGGCGACGGTGCGGCGACTGCCGGCGCCGGCGCCGGTGCCGAAGGCGAGCGGCGCCATACCGGCCACGAGCGCGGCGGTGGTCATGAGGATGGGACGGAGACGATCGTCGCAGCCCTGATAGATGGCGTCGAGGCGCGACATGCCTTCGCGGCGGAGGCCCTTGATGTGATCGATCTGAAGAATGGAGTTCTTCTTGACGATGCCGAAGAGGACTAGGACGCCGAGCGAAGTATAGACAATGGAGAAGTTTTCTCCGACCAGGAAGAGGCTGAGCAGGGCGAAGGGGATGGAGAGCGGCAGGCTGAGCAGGATCGTGACGGGATCGATGAAGCTCTCGTAGTTGGCGGCGAGGATCATGTACATGAACACGACCGAGAGGATGAAGGCGAAGAGGAAGTTCTGGACGGCGCGGCCGAGCTCTTTGGATCGGCCGATGGCGCCGTACTGATATTCGGGGGGCAGGTCCAGAGCCTGCATCTCCGCGGCGGCGATATTGAGGAGGTCGCCGAGGGCGAGGCCCTTGTTGATATTGGCGCTGATCATGATGCGGCGCTGGCGGTTCCAGCGATCGATGGAGGTGGGTCCGGTGCCGGAGGAGAGGGAGGCGACGTTGGCGATGGGCACGTTGCCGAGGCTGCCGGAGGGGACATAGAGGCGCTCGAGAGCGGCGGATGAATTGCGGAAGGGCTTGCTCACGCGCAGGAGGACGTCGTAGCGGTCGTCGCCTTCTTTGTAGGTGGTGACCTGATCGTCGCCGCCGACGAGGATGCGCATGGCGTTGGCGACCTGGGCGACGTTGACGTTGAGATCGGCGGCCTTGTCGCGGTTGATGGTGACGCGCACTTCGGGCTTGCCGGACTCGTAGGACATATCGAGATCGTTGACGCCGTCGACCTGGCGCAGCTTGGCCATGAGGCGGTTGGAGTAGACTTCGAGCTTTGCGAGATCGGGGCCCTGGATGGAGTATTGGAAGTCGCGATCGGCGGCGCCGCTGATGAGCGCGGGGAGTTGCACGCCGATGGTGAGGTCCTTGTATTTGAGGAGGCGCTCGCGGGCCATATCCATGAGCTGGCGCTGAGACTCTTTGCGATGTTTGACATCGACGAGCTCGACGAGCACGGCGGCGCGATCGACCTGGCGGCGCTGATCGGCGCCGATGGTGGTGAGGAGATCGCGGACACCGGGGAGGGTCCTGAGGTCCTTTTCCACCTGGGCTATGACCTCGGTGGTGCCTTCGAGAGAGCTGCCGACGGGCATGCGGACGGAGACTTCAAACTCGCTCTGGTCCTCGACGGGCAGGAAATCGACGCCCATGTTCTGCACCATGGGGACGGTGGTCATGACGACGAGGATGGAGATGGTGACGATGACCCAGCGGTGGCGCATGGACCATTCGAGCATCTTGCGGTAGGGCACGGAGGTGAGCTTGTGGAAGAGGCCGGCCTTGGTGTCTTCAGCCTCTTTGCCGAGCTTGAGGAAGCGCGAGCAGAGCATGGGCGTGAGGGTGAAGCTGACCAGGAGGGAGACGGCGATGGCGAAGGCGGCGGTATAGCCGAAGCTCGACATGAAGCGGCCGACGATGCCGGGCATGATGGCGATGGGGATGAAGATGATGATGAGGGAGAGCGTGGTGGCGAGGACGGCGAGCCCGATCTCGCGGGTGCCCTCGGCGGCGGCCTCCATGGCGCTCATATGCTTTTCTTCCATGTGGCGGAAGATGTTTTCGAGCACGACGATGGCGTCGTCGATCACGATACCCACGACAAGGGTGAGTCCCAACATGGTGATCTGATTGAGCGTGAAGCCCATGATGTTGAGGAGCGTGAAGGTGGAGATGATGGAGGTGGGGATGGCGATGGCGGCGATGACGGTGGAGCGCCAGTTGCGGATGAAGAGCAGGACGATGATGCCGGCGAAGACGCCGCCGAGGATGAGGTGCTCCTGGACGGCTTCAAAGGCGGCCTCGATGAAGCCGGACTGGTCGCGGGCGTAGGTGATTTCGAAGTCAGGCGGGAGCGAGCTCTTGAGCTCGTTCAGGCGGTTTTTGACGTTGGCGATGACATCGAGGGAGTTGGTGCCGGCCTGTTTGCGGACGGCGAGGACGACGGCGGGGGTGCCGTTGAGACGGGCGGCGGAGCGGGGTTCTTCGTAGCCGTCGACGACCTGGGCGATGTCGCCGATGCGGATGGGGGCGCCGTTGAGATTGCCGACGACGACGCGTTCAAAATCGAGGGGGCGTTCCACGCGCCCGAGGGTGCGGAGCGAGAGTTCGCGATTGCCCTGATCGATGCGTCCGCCGGGGATTTCGATGTTCTGGGCGGCGAGGGCGCCGCGGACCTGCTCGATGTTGAGGTTGTAGGAGTAGAGCTTGTCGCCATCGAGGACGACCTGAATCTGGCGCTTGCGATCGCCGACGAAACGGACCTGGCCGACGCCGGCGAGGGACTCGATGTTTTTCTTCAGGCGGTCGTCGACGAGCTTGGTGATCTCGCGCAGATCGCGTTTGGCGGAGACGACGATGTTGAGGACGGGGGCGGCATCGGTGGCCACCTTCTCGACCACAGGCTGTTTGACGTCCTTGGGCAGAGTACCGAGGACCGTGGAGATCTTGTCACGGACCTCCTGGGCGGCGATCTCGGGGTCCTTCTCCAGCATGAAGCCGATGGTGATGATGGAGATGCCTTCGGCGGAGGTGGAGTTGAGATCGTCGATGCCGCTGATGGTGTTAATGACCTCTTCGAGGGGCTTGGTGACCTGAGATTCCACTTCCTCGGGCGAGGCGCCGGGGAGGACGGTTTGAATATTGACGAAGGGGAATTCGACTTTGGGGAAGTAATCGACGCCGAGCTTGCGGTAGCTATCGAGGCCAATGACCACCAATGCCAGGATGAGCATAGTGGCAAAGACGGGGCGGCGGATGCAGAGTTGAGCTAGTTTTTGCATGGTGGGGGCGCCTTGAGACTAGCTGCGGCCCGCCACCTTGACGGGCGCTCCGTTGGTGAGCAGCGGGATGGAAGAGATGGCGACGGTGGCGCCGGCCGGGATGGTGCCCTCCGGCATTTCGATGAAGCCGTTGGCGCCGAGAATCTCGGGCACTTTGTGCTCGACGGCCTTGCCGTTTTCGATGGTGAAGAACTTATTGAGTCCGGCGACGGTGTAGATGGCGGCGCGGGGCACGGCGACGACAGCGAAGGCCTTGTTGGTGACGAGGCGGACCTGGACGAAGGAGCCAGGCTTGAGGCGGGCGTCGCTCGTGAGCAGGCGGGCCTCAGCGGTAAGAGTGCGGTTGCGGTTGTCGAGCGAGGGATTCAACTGGCGGACGACGGCCTGGAACTGGGCGTTGGGGACGGCCTCGGTGGTGAAGACGAGAGTGGTGCCGATTTTGACATCGGCGACGACGGATTCGGGCACGTCGGCGCGGAGGCGCAGCGGGTAGGCTTTGACGATGGTGTAGATCGGCACGTTTTCCTTGATGTACTGGCCGGGCGAGACGTGCTTGACCTGGACGATGCCATCGAAGGGAGCGAGAACGGAGGCGTCCTTGAGGCGCTTTTCGGCGAGCTTGACGTCGGCCTTGAGCTGGCGGATGACGGCGAGCTGAGTGCGGAGGTCGTCCTGGGTGGCCTCGACGGCGGCGAGGCGGGCGCGGTAGAGCTTATCGAGCTCGTTGAATCGTTCCTGGCTGATGTCGCCGGTCTTGATCAGCTTGGCGGCGTTATCGAACTTGGACTTGGCGTCCTCCATCTGGGCCTTGGCCTGGCGCATCATGGCGGTGGAGCCTGGGGTGGCCTCCTGGCCGGGGTCCATGCCGACGCGGGCGAGGGCCTGGGCGAGGGTGGCGCGGGAGCGCTCGAGTTGGAGGGCGAGTTCCTGGGTATCGAGCTCGGCGACGATCTGGCCTTTGCGGACGAGCTGGCCGAAATCGGCAGCGAGGGTGGTAATGCGGCCGGGCACCTCGGAGCTGACTGTGGTGGTTTCATCGGGCTGGAGCGAGCCGGTGACCATGATGGATCGCTCGACGGTGCGGGCCTCGGAGAGCGCGGTCTTGACGGAGATGGGCTCCGGCGGGCGGGCGGCGGCGGCTTTGGCAGCGGCCTGAGCGGCTGCCTGTTTGTTGCCGCAGCCGGCAAGGAGGAAGGCTGTGAGTACCAGCGTGAGAAGGGCGACGGATCTATGCATGATGATTAGCGAGCTCCAGGGGTGGAATCCGGACGGATTCCATTGAGAAATATGTCGACAAACTGACTTACGACTTCCTCGCGGGAAAGTTCCGAAGCGGGGCGCTGATAGATGGCGCTGACCTGGCCGTACTGACAGATCATGCCGATGAAGGCGCGGGAGGCGATGACGGGGTTTTGGTTCTGGAAAGCGCCCTCCGCGATGCGGCGCTCGACGTACTGCTCCATGATCTGGATGAATTGGACGGTGCAGCGGTTGTGCCAGATATCGGCGAGGTCGTGGCCCTCGAGCGCGCTATAGAGGAGCAGACGGATGTGGTTGGTTTCGTCGAGGTACCAGTTGAGGACTTGCTCGCCGAACCACTGAAAGAACGAACGATCGTCGGTTGTGCCGTGGAACTGGCAGAGGGCGGCATCGCCTTCGGCGGCGCGCTCGCCGACCATCTGATCGACGATGGCGGTGTAGAGGTCACGTTTGGTGGCGAAGTGCTGATAGAGAACGGGTTCGCTAACACCGACGGCAAGAGCGAGTTCGCGGGTGGTGGTGCCGCGGAAGCCACGTTTGGCGAAAAGGTCGATGGCGGTGCGGACAATGGCGGCGCGGCGCTCGGCGCTGGAGAGACGTTGGCGGGTGGGCGAGGCTTCGCCGCCAGAACTAGCGTCCACTAACATAGTATTCACTAATCTAGCAGGATTGGTGGGGGCGGTCAAACGGTGAAGTGCCGTTGCGCTGGGCGGTGGTGTGGGGCGAGGTTAGGGCTTCGCTGGTGCGGGTGGTGGCTCGGGGGCCGGGATCAGTTCGGGTGTAGCGGGGACGCGGCTGATCATCTGATTGGCGCGGCCTTTGCGTTTGCGGAGCTCGAAGGAATCGTAGAGGTCGCCGCGGGCGGTGCGGGATTCGTAAACGAGGCGGTCGCCGTCGATGCGGATGACCTGGAAGAGCTGGGTGTCCTGAGCGACGCGGGGCATATTGGGCTTGCGATCGATCTTGTACATTTTGGGGCCGGAGACGGAGACGACGTATACGGTGCCGGCGCGGCCTGTTTGAACACTGGCGCCGGTGACGACGTTGGTGCGGCCGTAGGTGTGATCGTGGCCGGTGAGCACCATATCGACGCCGTGCTTATCGAAGATGGGCTGGAAGAGCTCGCGCAGTTCTTTGTTGTCGCGGCCCTTGCCTGTGGAGAAGATCGGGTGGTGGAAGGTAACGAGGACCCACCGGGCGGTGGAGGTGGTAAGGAGATTGTCGAGCCAGGCGGCCTGTTCCTGGTGTTTCTCATTGGAGTTGATGGAGATCATGCGGACGCCCTGGACGTCGACGAAGTAGTTGGACTCCTCCAGACCGGGGACGCCGTTTTCCGGCAGAGTGAACTGTTTCCGCCAGTGGGCGGTGAAGACCTTCTTGGGGTACTCGTGGTTGCCGGGCGAGGGAAAGGAGGAGACGCTCTGGTTGATCCAACCGGCGGCACGGTGCCATTCACCCCAGAGGGCATCAGTGGAGCCGACGTTGACGAGATCGCCGGCGTGGACGATGAAGCGGGTGCGCGGGGCGCTGAGGAGGGCTTCGCGGATGACGCGAGACCACATGCTGAAGATGTCGGTTTGAGCGTCGCCGACGTAGATGAACTCGATGGGCGCGGGGCCGGCGGAAGCGGTGCGGAACTGGTTCCACTCGCTCCAGTTGACGCCGTCGCCGACGCGGTAGACGTAGACGGTATCGGGCTGGAGCGCGGTGAAGGAGACGGAGTGGTAGTGGGCCTCGTTGATGTCGCTTTTGAGCGATTCGGTGGCGGCGGTAAACTGCTTTGCCTGTTTGGGGAACTGGGGACCGTGGGTGGCGGGGGCGATTTCGGCGAGGCCCTTTTCGATGGAGGTATCGGTGCGCCAGGTGACGGCCTGCGTGGTGGCAGGATCGCCGGACCAGGTGAGGATGATGCGATCCGGCGCGGGAGTGGGGCGGTAGGTCTGTTCGGGGGCGACCTTCTGCGGCGGGTGGGCGGAGAGGAGCGAGAGGCAGCAGAAGGTTGCGGCGAGGGGTCTGAGAAGCATCCTCTCTAACTTACCTGATGGGTGATGACGGGAGGATGTCAGACCATGCGTGTGAGGAGGATTTCGATAATAAACTGGCGATCCGCCCGTTGGAGCTTGAGCCGGACCTTCTGACCGGCGCGGCGGAGGTGGAGGCGCAGCGATTCGATATCGAAAGAGCCCGAGGGACGGCCATCGATTTCGAGGAGTCGGTCCCCGGCCAGCACACCGGCGTTGGCGGCGGGCGAACCGGAGAAGACGGTACGGACGCTGAAATCGCGAAAGCTCCCGCCGGAGGCGCTCCAGCGGAGGCCGGACATATCCGCCTCGAATGGCGCTGTGAGGCGGGCAGAGGGTTCAAGAAACAGGCGGTTGCGGGAGATATCGTAGGTGACGCGGAAGCGATGAAGAAGCTCGCCGCCGATGGTGCCGGCGATGTCGGATTTCGCCAGAGTACCGCCGCGCGCCTCAGTGAGAGTAATGACCGGACGGGGGAAACTGGCGCCAGCAAGAGAGACGCTGGCAACCCGTGTGATCCACATCGCGGATGTGCCGCCGACACCCATCATCTGATCCTGAATGGAGCGCTCGCCGGCGCGCCGCGCTGCCTCCAGCAGTCCGTGTTTTTGGACGAACGGGGAGGATAAGGTGAGCGTGGCCTCGGCGGCGCCAGAATCGATAATGAACTCGCCGGAGAGGGGCGGTTGCCCGGCGAAGTTCAGTCCGACGGTGATGCGCGGCACGCCGAAGCGATCCGCCTTCACCGGCACGGTAGCGCCCCGACCGGAGTAGGTCCAGGTGGCTGGGTCGTAGAGCCGCAGGGAGCATGGGCCGGTATCGTGCTCCACAACGTAGCGCTTGAGGAGGCTCGCGCCGATCAGGCCATCGAGAGCGTAACCCTTGCGGGCGGCGATGGGGTCCATCGGGACGGCATAGACGGGATCAGCGGGCAACTCGAAGTCACCAATGCGGAGCCGGACGTCTTGCATCAGGGCGGCGGAGGTGGAGCCATCGCCGCCCCCGTTGGCAGTGCCAATGCTTGGAGGGAACGGCAGATTGAGCCGCTGCGCCTGGGTCCAGTTGATGATGTGCACTGCGGCTGCAGTATCGAGTTGGAACTGGACGGGGCGGCTGCCATTCACGCTCGTCCGGACGTATATTCCGTTGGCGTGGACTTCGCAGGGGATGACGGCTATGGGTGATTGTGCTTTGCCCACGCAGCAGAGAAACAGGGCGGCCAGGTGGAGGCGCATGTCCAGGTAGACACCGCACACGGGCGCCGGTTCCGGCCCTCATTCCAACGAGTACTTTACATTACAAAGAACTTCTCGCATACTGGCAGCATGACACTCAAACGGCTGACTGCCATCGGATTCATTTTTGCGTGTACCGCCTGTGCGTGGTGGATCCTTTCCGCGACGATTTTCGCGCGGACGTACAAGACCGGCTCCCTGTTGCGCGGGCAGGTGGAATCGGCGTGGGGCTCACAGCAGAAGCAGAAGCCGCCCATGGCGCGGGTGAGCGAGAGGGCACCGGATGGGAAGGAGCGATGGCGACTGTTGCCGCTGGAACGGACGGACGCGCGGGTGCAGCTCGATTTGGACTATCGCCAGAAGGGGTTGCTGTGGTTCAGCACGTACCGAACTGCATTCGAGGCGGAG
This sequence comes from Bryobacterales bacterium, assembly GCA_016721425.1. Lineage (GTDB taxonomy): Bacteria > Acidobacteriota > Terriglobia > Bryobacterales > Bryobacteraceae > Paludibaculum. The sequence goes on from JADKID010000012.1 coordinate 322,106, forward strand.
TACGCGTTCCGGAACGATGGACCGGACGCTGTGACCGCCGAGTTTCACCTGGAACTGCCGGCGGCCAAGGCGGTGTACGACGATCTGGCGGTGTACCGGAATGCGGCGCCGCTGGTGTTGGCCCACATCGGCAGAGCAGTTGTTACGGATTTGGCGCTGGCGGCAGGCGAGACCGCGACTGTGCGGGTGACCTACAAATCACAGGGGTTGGACCGGTGGTCATATGAATTTGGCGAAGGGGCACACCAGGTGAAGAGTTTTCAGTGCCGCGTGAAGACGAACTTCCAGGGCGTGGATTTTCCGGAGAACTCACTTTCACCGACAACGAAGCGCGATACCGGTGGCGGGTGGGAACTGGAGTGGAGGTATCGCAATCTGGTGTCGGGCCTGCCGATTATCATTGGGATGCCGGAGCATACGCAGCCGGGTCCGCTGGCGGGGGAGATCAGCACGTTCGCTCCGGTGTCGCTGTTCTTTTTCTTCTTTCTGATGATGATGCTGACGACGATGAAAGGCGTGGAACTGCATCCGGTGAACTACTTCTTTCTGGCCTGCGCGTTCTTTGCGTTCCATCTGCTGCTGGCGTACCTGGTGGACCACATCTCGATCCACGTGGCGTTCGTGATCTGCTCGGCGGTATCGATCGCGCTGGTGGTGAGCTACCTGCGACTGGTGGCGGGCTTGCGATTTGCCGTGGTGGAGGCGGGGCTGACGCAGTTCGCCTACCTGGTGCTGTTTTCCTACGCGTTCTTCTTCCCCGGATACACGGGGCTGGCGGTGACGGTGGGGGCGATCGTCACTCTGTTCCTGATGATGCAGTGGACCGGGCGCGTCCGGTGGGCGGAGCGGCTGAACGCGAACTAGCCCGCGTAGAGGGTCATGCCGCCGTCGACACGGATGATCTGGCCGTTGACGAAGCGGGCGGCAGGGCCGGCGAGGAAGGCGACGACGTCGGCGATCTCGGCGGGTTCGCCGTAGCGGTTGAGGGAGGCGCCGGCGTCCATCATGGCGGGATCGACTTTGCGGGTGGCGACGAAGCGGGCGGTTTTGGTGGGGCCGGGGCTGACGGCATTGACTCTGACGCCCTGGGTGCGGAGTTCGGCGGCGAGGCAGCGGGTGTAGTGGACGACGGCGGCCTTGAGGGTGGAGTAGACGACCTCGGGCGAGGTGCCGAAGTGGGCGGCGGCGGAGGCGATGTTGATGACGGCGCCGCCGCCGGCGGCGATCATGGCGGGACAGAAGGCCTGGCACATCAGCATGGTGCCGATGAGATTGTTGTTGATGAGGGTTTGGATATCGAGGAGGGAGATATCGAGGGCGTTGTTGGGGTTGGGCTTGCCGCCCTGGGCGCCGATGTCGCCGCCGGCGCAGTTGACGAGCACGTTGACGGGGCCGAGTTTGGCGGTGATCTCCTCGGCCATGCGGCGGACGGCAGCCTGATCGCCGATGTTGCCGGTGACGGCCATGGTGCGGGTGCCGTAGCGCTCGATTTCTTTGGCGACGGCGCCGAGATCTGGGGCCTCGCCGTATTTGGCGGGGGCGTTCCAATCGATGTCGTGGATGATGACGTCGGCTCCGAGCTCGGCGAGGCGTTCGGCGATGGTGCGACCGAGGCCGCGGCCGGAGCCGGTGACGAAGGCGACTTTTCCGGACAGGGTGGGATTTACATTGCTCATTGGGTTACTCCTACATCCAACCGAGAGATTTCATATTGGCGGCGCTGCGATGGATCATATCCAACTCGTATTGCACGATGGTTTCGGCACTGTCGCCGCGTTCCCAGGGCGTGCGGTAATCGGCGTCATCGGGCAGGCGGCGGAGGCGGGCGGCGGCGAGGCAGGGGCCGAGCTGGGCGGCGGTTCTGGATGGGTAGCCGTTCCACCACTCGGGGCGAAAGAGGCGGACGTGGCGGGCCTCCAGGGCACCGGGTTCGAGCGAGGCGGTGAGGGTCTGATGGTGCTGGGCCAGGATGGCGGCGAGCTCCTGGAAGGGCACTGCGCCGTCGCCGATGGCACAGCGGACGAGGCGGTAGCCCTCGTTGGTCCACTGGGCGTTGTAGTCCTTGAGGTGGACGTGGCGAACGAGCGGGGCGACACGGCGGGCAAACTCGAGGGGCGCCTCACCGACGGCGAGTGGGTTGCCGGTATCGATGCAGATGCCGACGTTGGGGCCGGATTCGACGCAGAAATCGAGCAGCTCCTGGCTACCGAAATCCTGGTGGTTTTCGATGGCGAGGACGAGGCCCAACGCGGCGGCCTGGGGGGCGTAGGTCTGGAGGTTGTGGCGGGCGTTGGCGATGAACTCGCGCCAGTGCGGGCCGCAGGCGTTGCGATCGCCACAGAGGACGGGGCTGAGGCCGAGGCGGATGGTTTTTGCATCGACGGCGAGGGCGGATCGAATGGCGGTATCGAGGCCTTCGAGCGGGGGACCGAGGCTGATGACGGGCGTCATGCCGAGGGCGGCAATGCGCTGGCGGACGGACTGCGCGGCGGCGGGCGTGAGTTCGGTGATCCAGGAGTTATGGAGCTCGATAGTTTTGGCGTTGAGCTGGCTGGCAATCTCGATGAAGCCCTCGAGACCGCGGCCGGCGGGGTTGGCGCGCGGGGTGCCGCGGCCCTGGAGGCCGAGGTAGTAGGTGAGGCCGTAGGGATTGAGTCCGAGGTGGAACATACCTTTAGAACAATAGCGGAGCGAACTGGTTCAAGTGGCGGCGCCAGGTCTGCCATTCGTGGGAGGTGCCTTGCGAGGCCCAGAAGACGTTGTGGATGCCGGCCTTATCGAGGGCGTCATGGAGGACGACGACAGAATCGTGGATGCGCTGCTCGCCGGTGCCTGCGCCGAGCCAGAGAAGGCGGATTTTTTTGTTGAAGGCAGCGGGATCGGCAAAGGCTCCGCCGAAGGATGTCTTGGGATCGAAGGCGTTGCGCTGGGGCGCGCTGAAGGCGCCGATCCAGGCGAAAGTGTCGAGGTGGGTGAGCGCGATCTGGAGAGTCTGCATGCCGCCCATGGAGAGGCCGGCCATGGCGCGGGACTCGCGTTTGGCAATAGTGCGGAAGGTGTGATCGATAGTGGGGATGATGTCGTTGAGGAGAACGGTTTCGAAGGCGGTGAACTGGCCGGGGCCGGGGGCGGCGGGCTGGCCGGGGAGGACGGCGTAGCCCTGATCCATGACGACGATCATGGGCTTGGCCTTGCCGGCGGCGATGAGGTTATCGAGGATGAAGTTGGCGCGGCCCTGGACGGTCCAGCCGCGCTCGTCTTCGCCGGAGCCGTGCTGGAGGTAGAGGACGGGGTAGCGCTTTTTGGGATTGGCGTCGTAGGCGGCGGGGGTGTAGACGTAGGCGCGGCGCCAGGCGCTGGTGGACTTGGAGAAATACCAGTGGATGCGGGTGTCGCCGTGGGGGACGTCGCGGGCGGCGTAGTAATCGGCGCCGGACTCGGGCACGTCGATGCCGCTGGACTGGCGGCCCCAGCCGAAGAAGGTCTCGCTGGCGGGATCGTTGACGATGACGCCATCGACGAGGAACCAGTAGTAGTGGAAGCCGGGGACGGCGGGCGGGGTGGTGATGGACCAGACGCCATCGGCGCCGCGGGTCATCTCCATGGGTCCTTTGCCGAGGCCGTTGTCGTCGCCGCCGGGCTGAAGCTGGACCTTGGCGGCGTTGGGAGCCTTGAAGCGGAAGGTAACGCGATTGTCGGAGTGGGTGACGGGGAACGCGGCGCCGCGGACGTTGGTGGAAGCGGGAGTGGAGGCGGGTGTGGCGGCGGGCTGCGCGAGGCAGGAGGCAGCGAGAAGAAGAGAGCTGAGGAAGATGCGGAGCATAGTCACGCTCCAGTGTATGCCCGTGCGGGGTGGCTCAGGCGAGGCCGTATTCCTTGAGGCGGTACTGGAGAGTGCGGAGGCTGATACCGAGCTCGCGGGCAGCGTGGGTGCGATTGCCTTCGTGGCGCTGGAGGGCCTCTTCGATGGCGCGGCGTTCGAGGTCGCGCATGTTGAGGGTGCCGGCGGCGGCTCCGAGCGGAGCGCTGTGGGCGCCGGCGAAGGGGAAGTGTTCTGGGAGGATGGATTCGTCGGCGAGAATGGCGGCGCGTTCGATGGCGTTTTCGAGTTCGCGAACGTTGCCGGGCCAGGGGTGGGCGCGGAGGGCGTAGCGGGCGTCGTCGCTGAGGCGGAGGGATAATTTTTCGAACTGGCGGGCAGCGCGGCCGAGGAAGAGTTCGGCGAGGGCGTCGATATCGGCGGGGCGCTCGCGGAGCGGGGGGATCTCGATGGGGAAGGTGCTGAGGCGGAAGTAAAGATCGGCGCGGAAGCGGCCTTGCTGAACGTTGCGTTGGAGATCCTGGTTGGTGGCGGCGATGATGCGGACATCGACGGGGACGCTCTGGCCGCCGCCGACGCGATCGAGGACGCGTTCCTGGAGCACGCGGAGGAGTTTGGATTGGAGGGCGGCATCGAGCTCGCCGATTTCGTCGAGGAAGAGAGTGCCGCCGGCGGCGCGCTCGAAGACGCCGCTGTGACGATCGGTGGCGCCGGTGAATGCGCCGCGCTCGTGGCCGAAGAGTTCGCTTTCGATGAGCGTGGGCGAGAGAGCGGCACAGTTGACGGCGGTGAAGGGCATGGAGGAGCGGCGGCTGTGGGCGTGGAGGCAGCGGGCGATGACTTCCTTGCCGACACCGCTTTCACCGAGGAGGAGGACGGTGGCGGGGGTGGGCGCGACGCGCTGAAGGAGGCCGAGGATGTGGACCATGCGCTGATCACGGGCGACCATGGCTCCGCACATGCCGGGATTCTCGGACGTTGGCGGCGGGGCGGGCTCGGGCGAGGCAGTGTTGAGGGCGAGAGCGCGGCGGACCAGGCGGCGGAGCTCATCGGGGCTGCGGAGTGGTTTTTCGAGGTAATCGAGGGCGCCGCGCTTCATGGCATCGACGGCAGTGGAGACGGTACCGAAGCCGGTGATGAGGACGAAGGGAGTTTGGGGGCGTGTTCGGCGAACCACTTCTGCACGTCGAGGCCATCGCCATCGGGGAGCTTGAGGTCTGAGATGACGAGAGAGAAGGAATGGGATGAGCAGAGGCGCCTGGCGTCTGCGACTTTGGCGGCGGTCTCGACGGGGTAGCCTTCGCCTGCGAGGATGGTTTCCAGCAGCTTGCGGAAGCCGGGATCGTCATCGACAACCAGAATGGGGTTGATCATTTCGTGCTCCATCGGATTTCGGCGCAGGCTCCGGTGGGCCGCGCATTGGTGAGCTGGACGTTGCCGTTTAGCGCCCGCACGAGATTGCGGACGATGGCGAGGCCGAGGCCGGTGCCCTGGGCCTTGGTGGTAACGAAGGGCTGGAAGAGTTTCGGGCGAAGCTCGGGGGGAATGCCGGGGCCGTTGTCGGTGACCCGGATGAGGCCGGGCTCAGCGTGGAGGCTGACCTGGTCACCGGCTTCGATGGCGTTGCGCAGGAGATTGAGGACGGCCTGTTCGAGCATGTCGGGATCGGTGCGGAGTTGAAAATCGGCGGCGTGGAAGGCGACAAGGGGGGCGTGGGGGCGAAGGCGGATTTCCATTTCGCGCCAGGAGATCACGCGCCATTTGGGCTGGGGGGCGCGGGCGTAAGCGAGGAGGTCTTTGACAAGTTGCTCCAGGCGGCCGGTCTGCTCGAGAGAGGTATCGAGCCAGATGCGGGTGTCGCCGGTGGCGCGTTCCTGGGCGAGCTGGAGGAAGCCCTTGAGGGCGCCGAGGGGATTGCGGATCTCGTGGGCGAGGACGGCCGACATCTGGCCGAGCTCGGCGAGGCGGGCGAGGCGGGCTTGTTTCTCGCGGGCCCAGACGGCGTAGGCCATGAGGGCGCCCATCATGAGGGCGACGGCGATGGAGAGGTAGAGGTTCTGGCGGGGGCGGGCGGTGAGGAAATCGGCGGCCTTGGGGTTGAGATCGAGGCGGGCGAGACGGGCGCCGGCAGGGGTGTGATAGGGGACCCAGGCGCGGAAGCCGGAGGGGGAAGACTCTTCGAGACGGAAGAGCTCCTGGCCATTGAAGAAGGGACGGATGGAGGGCTCGGCGGCGGAATCGGATGGGCCGTAGGTGCGGACGTCGAGCAGGGCTGGTTCCTCTTCGGTGACCTGTTGAATGGGGAGCTGCTCCAGGCGGGCGGCGATTTCGGCGGCCTTGTTGCGCAGGAAGGCGCCGCGGGCCTGCTCGAGCTCGCGCAGCATGAGCAGTGCGTTGACGAGGAGGACGAGCGGCAGGACCAGGAGCAGACCGGCCACAACCCTCCAGATCAGCCTGGATGGAATCGTAGACATACTTCTGAATGTGGGGATGCAGAAACTGCGTGGTTGGTGACCGCGCTATTGGCGAGGTTCGGCGCCCTGGCGTCTGCCGCCCATCCAGAGGGGCCAGCCGTTGTCGTCGCGGAGTCTGAGGACCTTTTTGGTGGTGGGCAGTTCGACACGAATCGCCACGACGCTATCCGCCATTTTGTATCCCTTGGCCTCCAGCAGGTCACCGGCCTTGGGGGTGAAGTTCTCCTGGACGAGGTAGCGCATGGAGCCGAGATAGAGCTTAACGACGCCTTTGGATGTGTTGACTTCGAGGAAGGGCATGCCCTGCCCCATGGCGAGTTGGACGCGGGTGATGGTGCCGCGGACTTCGACGGTGGGATTATCCGCGATGGGCGGCTTAGGCTCGTCGCCGGCCCAAACCGGCGACGAGATCAGGAACATGGCGAGCAGCCAGTTCTTCATGGCACTTGTCTCCAGCTCCAGCTTACTTCTTCACTTGGGCGCGCGGGCAGGAGGCGGCATTGGGACAGTTCTGGCACTGGGTTTTGTCGCACTGGCGGGTGCACTGCTGGCCGCCACGCTTGCCTTGACCCTGACCTTGCCGCTGGCACTGACCCTGACCCTGGCCGCGGCCCTGGCCTTGCCCCTGACCATTGCCCTGACTGGCAGCGAGCGGCGCGGCGAGGGCGACGCAAAACACCATCATGGTAACGAACGTCTTCATGGAATCACCTCTGCGGGCTGTTGTTGCAGTTGGCGTACCAAAGAGAAAACCCAATGGAATCAGCGGTGGATGGGCAGTAGCGGGGCGGCCGATGCGCAGGGGGTGCATGCTTGCCACGCAGACCTTGCGTGGCAGCGTCAGCGGAGGGCGTAGTCGCTGACGAGGCGGACGGTCTCGCCGGGCTGGAGGAGGCGCTTTTTCGACCAGAGGCCGAGGACGACGCGCCGCTGGCTTTTGGCGGACCAGTTGAGTACGCCGCGATCGGTTTGTTCAGGCGGGAACCGGTTGATGAGCGTCAGCTTCGCGCCTGGATTGAGGACGCGCCACTCGCCGTTGGGGTTTCGTTCGGCGGCGTAAGTTTCGGTGCCGGTGGGCTGCTGGGCGGGCTCGATCATGCGGCGCCGGACGGCCGGGCCGGCGGCGGGTTGGAATTCGACTAAGGCGTCTTGCATGGGGCCGGCGTCGGAATCGAACTGCGACTGGATGACGGCATCAAGCGGCTGGGCGGAGGCGTTGCCGGCGATGGTTTCGGTATGGATGCCAGGCTCGGAGGGGGCAAGGCGGATGGTGCGGCGGAGCGTGAGGCCTTGTGGGGTGATGCCGGTGAGGATGGCCTCGTGCTTGTCTTCCGAGAGTTCCGCTGTCCAGTGGACGGTGTAGGCGGGGGCGTTGACGAAATCGGGATAGACGGAGGCGCTGAGGCCGGTGCGATTGGGATAGGAGGTCTCTTCGGCGGCGGGCTGGTTGAGGAGCTCGCGGCCGCTGCGTTTGTCGAGGATGTGGACGACGCGGGCGTTGAGCTCGGGGACGAGATGGAGGCGGAGGGTGGAGCTTTCCAGAGTGACGACGCGGTAGGCGCGGAGGGTGGCGGTGAAGTTGGCGTCGTCCTTGGCGAGCTCGGCCTCTTCGCTGAGGCGCGTGACTCCGAGGGCTTTGGCGTCGGCGATGAAAGCGGGCCACTCGGTTTTGAGACGATCGAGCCCGGTGGGCGCGTACCAGCCATCGCGGATGGTGAAGGACTGGAGCTGGCGGAGCTCGAGGTAGCGCAGGGAAAGCTCGGCCTGGCGGATGCGGCGGCGGGTGGTGTCATCCGTAGCCTGGGCAAGGGCGGTTTTGATGAGCTGTTTGGCCTGGTTGAGGCGAGTATCGCCCATACGCGGCGCGCGGCAGCACCACCAGTGCTGGGCCTCGCCCTGGGGCTGGGGGCGGACGAGGCTGTGGAGGAGATCGAGGTAGGCGCGCATGGATGGCGCGGCGGAGCCGTAGTAGATCTCGTGGAACTCGTCGACGGTCTTCCAGAAGTCAGTGCGCGGATCCCAGAGCATGCGGGCGATGACGTAGGCGCGGAGAGGGGCCTCCGAGCCGCCGGCAGGTGTACTGCCCTGCATGAAGAGGCCGGCGACTCCGTTGCGATAGTACATGGGGATATCGGCGGCGAGCTCGTCGAAATCGGGCACGGGGAGGAGGTAGTGGGAGAAGTTGGCGTTGTAATGCCACACGTAGATGTTGCTGGTGATTTTGGCCCAGGCCTTGAGATTTTTGACGATGTAGGCGTTGTGGGGGCACTGTTCGTAGGGGTGGGCGTTGCACGCGCCGATGGGACACATGCGGACGCGGACGTTGGGCCGGGGGCGGGTGAGGGAGGGCGGGGCCTCGGAGTAGAAATAGGCCAGGGTATCGATGAGCTTGCCGGGGTGAGTGAGTGCGACCTGATCGGCCACGGCGTTGACGAAGCGGAGGAGCGGGCCGGATTCGGCGCCACCCTCCTCGCGGGTGACTCGGCGGCAGTGGTCACACTCGCACTGGCCGTAGTAGTCGTTTTGGGAGACGGAGAAGATGGTGGCCTCGGGATGTTCATTCATCCACTGGCGGACTTTGGCGACGGTGAGGCGGAGGACGTCGGGATTGGTGAGGCAGAGCTGGGCCTGGGCGCCGCGGCGTTTGCCGTCGATGAGCGAGTAGTATTCGGGGTGCTGCGCGAAGTGCTCGGCGGGGGGCAGGATGGAGTAGAAGGTGTGGACGAAGGGGTAATACTGGATCTTGCCGCCGGTGGATTCATCGAGCCTGGTGCTCATGCCGTTAGTTTTGTTGCGGGCGGCCCAGTCCTGATCGAATGCCTCGCTGAGATAGACCTCGCGGTATTCGAAGGCTGGCTTTTGGGTCTCGTCGATGGGGGCAAGGGTGATGGTCCTGCGCTTGGGGATGCGGCTGGCATCGGCGGCGACCCAGCGGCAACCGAGTTTTTCGAGAAACGTGTAGACGCCGTACATTGTGCCGCGCAGGCGGCCGCCGGCGATGGCGAGATGGGGGCCACGAGACTGGATGGCGAAGCCTTCGTCGCCGAGCTGATCGAAGGGGATCTGGAAGCGGAGGGAGCTTGTGAGGCGGCTGCGGCCCACGAGTAGGAGATTGCCGCGGACGGAGGCGGAATCGGGCAGGATGGGCAGACGGGCGCCGGATATCTCTTCGAGGAAGCGCTGGAGCTCGGCGGCGGCGCGGCGCTCGGAGGGGGAGGAGTCCTGCGCGATGACGATGGAATAGGCGGAGCGGCCGTTTTCGGTCAGGCGGAGCGAGGGGGCGGCGGTGAGCACGAGGACGGGGAGCAGGGCGCAGAGCAGATTGCGATTCATTCCATCAGAGACTGTAGCGCAGGCGGGCGCGGATTGTGCAGAGGCTGCGGAGTTGGCGCGGGCGGTGCGCAGGTCCTGCGGGCTTTGCGGGCGTGAGGGGAGGCCGGATTGATTGGTTTCAACCACTTGGAGGATGGCCGGGCGTTTGCAGTGGAAGTGCACGTCTGCAAATTCTCATTGGCCGGAGATCATCCATGAATCGCAAAATCTACTCAGTTCTTTTCGCGACCGCACTGGCGGCGGTTACGGTATTGGCACAGGGTCCGCAGGGACCGGGAACGCCGGGCGCTGGCCCGAGCAACGGACCGGGCGCTGGCGCGGGGAACGCACAGCACACCAACGCCGGCCTGAACATGGCGGCGCAGAGCACGGTGGAAGGGGCGATTACGAGCGTCCAGATGGCGTATGGCACGCAGTATCCGTCGATCGTGGTGGGCAAGGCGCAGATCAAGGTGGCGCCGGTGTGGTACCTGCTGGAGAACGACTTTGAACTGGCGGCGGGTGAGGTTGTATCGGTAGTTGCGGCGCCCTCCAACACAGCAGGGGACGCGTATCTGTACGCAATCCGGATCACGAAGGGCGGAGCGAGCATCACGCTGCGGGACGAGTTGGGCATCCCGGCTTGGACGAGCCAGATGCAGGGGCGGAGCGGCCGTGAGCAAGGACCGGCCAGTTGCGGCACCTGCATCGACCTGGCCTCGACGCAGACGGCGAGCGGCGTGATCGACCGGGTCACGGTTGGGGTTGGCATCCAGCAGCCGACGCTGGTGTTGAAGCTGGCGGATGCCACATTGCTGACGGTGAAGCTCGGATCTGAGCGCCTGATTCTGGCGAGCGACTTCGAGCTGAACGCCGGGGAGAAGCTGACGGTGAAGTACGCACGCTCCACCTGCACCGAGGAACTGGTGGCCCTGGAGCTGACCGATGCGAATGGCAAGACGCTGACGCTGCGGAACTAGGCTGAAAGGGTTTGGCGGAATGGGAGTCCATATGGGCTCCCATTCCGCTTTCGTTTGCGATACGCTTTCGACAGCAGAGAGCCATGAACACGTTCTGTGAATCGCCATGTCTGATTGCCAACGAGCCGACAGTATGCCAGGCCCGTGCGTGTCTGATCCGGCATTCGGCACAGGGCAACCGGGTAGCCGTGGAGCTTCTGTTTGAGCGGGTCTATGCGGCGGTGTACGTGCAGGCGCGGCGGATCTGCCACGGAGATGACACCGCCGAGGATCTGGCGCAAGAGACGCTGGTGTTGGCGTTTGAGGGTCTGGCTCAGTTGAAGAATCCGCAATTGCTGCTGCATTGGATGAGCAAGATCGCCTGGAACCGGTATCGTGAGCGGCAGCGGACGGGCAAATTCACTCCCCATACGTTGGACGAATTTAACGACAGCCAGCATTCCTGTTTCGTCTGCAAGCCCGATCATCCGATCGATCGACTCATTGTGCGGGAGACAGCGGCGGTGCTAGCCCAAGCGGTGAGGGAGTTGCCGCCTAGTTTGTATCGAGCTTTTCAACTGCGCGTGTTGGAGCAGCTTTCCACGCGAGACACGGCGCTGCGGCTTGACACTACCGAGCTGGCGGTGAGGACGCGGCTGAGGCGTGCCAGGCGACTGCTGCGCGAATCACTGGACCGGACGCTGGAACCGGCCTGAAGCACTGAATTACTCCTACGCTTTTCCTTGCGGCGTTCGCCGCGCATCTCCCTTTCCATTCCTGATATCGCTTGTGTGTAGCGTTTAGGCTGCAAAGTCTGCGCACCGCACAGAGCGCTGCCGTGCAGAGCTTGCAGCGATTCCGCCGCTGCTACGCGCAAGTAATTGATTCCATGGATCGGCGCGCTGAGGCCCGTCACTTGCAGAAACAGCGGCAGGAGAAAACACCATGAAACGGTCACTTTCTATCATTCTCGCGGCGGCCTTCACACTGGCCACTGCATCCGCACAGTTCGTCGCCAATGGGAACCAGGGCTATGGCCCGAAGGATGGCACGGGCTACGGCGCAACATCGGGCCGGGGCAACGGACCCAAGGACGGCACGGGCTACGGTGCGAAGTCGGGCAAGGGGAACGGCTCGGGGACCTGTGACCAGACGGGGCCGAGAGGCAGCCAGCGCGGCGGACAGAGCCGGGGCGGCCGCCGTTAGGCATTGCGACTGAATAGGAAGGGAAGAAGAGGATCAGCGCCGATGACACTCACTCAGATTGAAACCCGCCCGGGCAAGAGCGCCTGGTACCGTTCACCGAGGGTGATTCGCCACGGTGTGATGATCTTCTTCTTCCTGTTCTTGTTGCACGTTGCCTACGACCATCAGGTACAGGGCGGAGGTCCGAAGGGCACGCCGAGCATCGAAGCATACTGTCCGTTTGGCGGCGTTGAGAATCTCTATCAATTTCTGACGACGGGCGGGTATATCCGGCATATTGAGCCGTCGGCGATGATCCTGATGGGCGCGGTGCTGTTGCTGACGCTGCTGTTCAGCCGCGGGTTTTGCGGCTGGATCTGTCCGTTTGGGAGCGTACAGGAGTGGTTGGGTCTGGTGGGCCGGAAGATCTTCGGCAAGAGCTACAACCCGACCGGACCGTGGGAAAAGCGGCTGCGCTATTTGAAGTACGTGATCCTGGGCGTGATTGTTGTGCTCACGTGGCGGATGGGGACGCTGGTGTTCCGGCCGTACGATCCGTTCCTGGCGTTCTTCCATCTGGGAAACGGCTTCAGCGAGATGCCATATGCGTATGCGGCGCTGGGGGGAGTACTGTTGGGCTCGTTGAAGTACGAGCGATTCTTCTGCAAGTACGCGTGCCCGCTGGGTGCCGTGATTGGTGTGGCGGGCAAGCTGGGCCTGACAAAGATCGTGCGCAGCGACGAGGGGTGCAAGGGCTGCAATCTGTGCCAGAAGAAGTGCTTTGCGCATGTCGATTTCCTGGGCACGAATACGATCACAGACGCCGAGTGCAACCACTGCCTGGACTGCGTGGTGCACTGTCCTAAGCCAAACGTGCTTTCGCTGAAGGGCGCGGGCTGGAGTTTTTCGCATGGCGCGTATGCGGCGCTGCTGGTGGCGGGGTTGGTGACCACAGTGGGCCTGAGCCAGATGTGGGGCAAGTGGCGGACTCAGCCCGTGATGGTGGGCTATACGAACGCGGCGGGCAAGCTGGACGCGGGCCAGATTCGGGGCTGGATGACGGTGGCCGACATCAGCGACGGGTACCGGATCCCGATGCCGGCGTTGTATGCGGGCGCGAAGTTGCCGGCTGCGGTTGATCCGGCGACACGGCTGAATCAGGTGGCGAAGAAATACAAGCTCGATTTCGAACCGGACTCGATGCGCGACGTGGTGGCGCGGTATCTGGGAAGTTCGCGAACACAGGAGGCGCCGGCGGCGGCTGAGCGAAAGCCGGCGGGGCAGGCGGCAGTGAAGGCTGAAGGGAAACCGGCTGAGCCGCGGGCGCGGGCCCAGGCGGCGGCCGCTCCGCCGCAGGCGCACACGGGCGGCGACGCCGAGGTAAAGGGCTTCATGAGCCTGAGCGAGATTGCGGACAAGACGGGGGCGCCGGCGGAGTACATTTTGAAGTCGCTGCAAATCAGCGATCCGGTGGATGCGAGCCTGCCGGTGCGCGAGTGGATGCACTCGCGGGGTAAGAGCATCCAGGACATCCGGGATGCGGTGGCGGAGCACAAGAAGGGGCGCTAAACGGCACGGCTCACCATTCGAGCTCGTCGTCGGGCACGGTGACGGTGGGGGCGGCGGGAGCGGCCTCCGGGGCGGCGGCGGCCCGTTTCCGCTTCAGATAGCGAGCGAGCGCGACGGCGCCGGCTCCGAGTGCGGCGAACGGGATGACGGTGAGCCAGGTAAGTTTTTGCCCGCGCGGCTCCAACAGGATGCGCTCGCCGTGGCGGGCGACGTAGAAAGCGACGATGTCGTCGTCGGAGGAGCCGGAGGCCACCATGCTTGCGATCTCGGCGCGCATGGTGGCAGCGGACTCGGACCGGTGGACGGCGACGCTTTCGCTCCAGCAGCATGGCGCGATGAAGCGGGCCTGGAGGGTTTTTGCACGATCAATTGGCTCGCCGTGGACAGGCGAGGCTACCGCCCATGCGGCGGCGGCGAGCACACGGCTCGCAAACAGGCGTCTGGATTCCATTTGGGTATCCCCTTTTCGAGATTCTGGACTGAGCTTTGAGTTCAGGACAGGACGGGAGGGGGCCGTTCGAAGAGGGCGAAGTCAGAGTGGTGGGAAGCGGCGAGGGACGGTGCGGCGGGCAGCGGGCAGCGGCGTGGGGCTGCGGGGAGTATGTGTTGCGTGGCCGAGGCGGCGATGCCGGGTGCGATGGGCGGGAGGGCGGGCCGCTGGCGGCAACCCGCCGGGCAACCGGGCGCGGCCTGCCAATGGGGCGCGGTGGATGCCGGTGCGTGGAACTGCGCCTTGCGGCAGCAGCAGGTCTTCGCGCGGCGGCAGCAGCTCATGCCGCACGTGGCGCTATCGTCGCCGAAAAGCGGAATGAGGGCGAACGTGGCGGGGGCAAGCGTGAGGAGCGCGATCAGGAGCGCGATGGCCCGCTGCAACACGGCTCGGGAGAGAGATGGCATAGGCCCTAAAGGACTCTGCCTCCACGATAGCAGCCGGGGCATCAGACTCGCCGGCGGCGGCGGAGCCAGACGAAGAGGAGAGTACCGACGGCGAGGACGGCGGCGGCAACGGGCGCGAGCAGGCCCTGGTGTTGTTCGGCTGCCTGGTGGGACTCAAACTTGCGGATGTGCGACTCGGGATCCTGCAGAAACTCGCCGGACTCGCTGGCATCAACGGCATAGCGCCGGCCGTCGATCAGGTAAGCCAAGCCACTGGTATCGAGCACACCGTAGCAGATGATGCAGATCTCGCCGGGCCTGGCAGGGAACGGCCCCTCCACGCGGCGGCGGGATTGGGCAGCCGCGGCACCCAGGAGAACGGCCAGAACCAGACAGTAGCCAACGAAAATGCGCATTCTGAGATTATCGTCCTTTCAGCCCGGCGGGCGCCGGTGGCTGAGACCGGTGGCTGAGAAACGGATACGGGGCGGCGCGGAAATTGGATTTGCCGGGGGCCTTAGTACGACGGGGCCGGTACAATCGCGTTCCATTCGGTCCGTTGGCACCATCGACGGCAACAGGCGGCGGAGGCAAACTGGAACTGTTACAAGATTTCAGTTTCTCCTCCAAAATCAACTCAGGCCGCCTTCGCTCCTCCGAAGGCGGCCTTCTTTTTCGTTCCAATGAGGCAGTACGGTACCAGAAAAAAATGGGCCGATGGATGGATCGACGCATCCAGCTTGGCTGGTCAAACTGAGGATGTAAAGAGATCCTACCTCTCCCCAACTAACCGGCCGGCAACGTGAGTATCTCCGAAGCCGGCCTTCTTTTTTTGGCGGGGCAAGGAGGGCGGGCTCGCAGCGGCCGGATGCGAGGCTGGGCGGCGCGACGCCGGTTTGCGCGAAGCGGCCGCGGGCGAGTTTGGCGGGGCAGCTCAGCTAGCAGCCGCCGCCGGCCTTTTCGGTATCCATGAAATAGTAGGCCAGCATGTGGCAGATGATCATGTGGCCGTCTTCGATGCGGCCCATGTGGGGATCGGCGACGTTGATTTCCAACTGCGAGAGGCGCCCGAGTTGGCCGCCGTCGCGGCCGGTGAGGCCGATGGTCTTCAAGCCGGCCTGGTTGGCGTACTCGACGGCGCGGAGAACGTTGGGCGAGTTGCCGCTGCCGCTGATGGAGAGCAGGACATCGCCGGGCTGGCCGAAGTTCTTGAGCTGCTCGACAAAGACGCAATCGTAGCTGACGTCGTTGGAGTAGGCGGTGAGCGTGGGCAAGGAATCGGTAAGGGCCATGATGCGGAAGCGCTTGGGCCGGTTGAAGCTGGCGCCCTTGAGGATGTCGCAGACGAAGTGCGAGGCTGTGGAGGCGCTGCCGCCATTGCCGCAGGTGAAGATCGTGCGGCCCTCCTCGCGCGCCTGGCGCATCCACTCGATAGCCTCATTCACTTTTTCGACGGAGATGCCGCCGAGCGTCTGCTGTAGCGACTCCAGATAGGTTGCGGGAAAACTATTCATCCGTTTGCTCCTTTCAAAGCCTGGGCCCCCTGGGCCAATTCGTAGGCGCCCCACAGGACGCTGTCATCACTGAGCGCGGCGGGAATCACGTCGATGCGCGCGCGCGACCAGGATGTGATCTGCCTGCCCAGTTCGTTGCGCAATGGCACAAAGAGGGCGTCGCCGGCTTTGCTGATGCCGCCGCCAATGACGATGCGCGCGGGATTGAGCAGCATGATGGCGGCTTTCAGACCGCGGGCCAGATCGACGACATAGCGCTGGACGAAGGCGGGGTCCTGCATGAGCGCCTGGGCGCTGCGGCCATTGTCGCGCTCGAGCCAGAGGCCGCAGCACATGCGCTCGAAGCAGCCGTTGGAGCCGCAGAGGCAATCGGGCCCGTCGGGGCGAATGTTGAGATGGCCGATCTCGCCGGCGTAGGAATCGGCTCCGCGGTAAACGCCCTCGCCGGTGAGGATGCCTCCGCCGATGCCTGTGGAGAGGGTCATGTAGAAGAGAGGCCGCACGCCGCGCGCGGCGCCGTGGACGCCTTCGCCGAGGGCGCCGGCGTTGGCATCGTTATCCATTACAACGGGAACGCCGAAAGTATCGCGGAGCCAGGCGACGAGATCGAAATCCTGCCATCCGCCGACGTGGGTGGAGAGGACGACCTGCTGAGTAAGGAAGTTGACGGGACCGCCGAAGCCGACGCCGATACGCTCGATGGGGGCGTCCGCCGCCCAGGAGTGGCCGATGTCGCGGATGCGATCGAGCATCCACGCCCGGCCGCCTTCGCGATCGGTCTGTTGGGACTCGCGCCGGATCATTGCGCCGGCGGAAAAGAGCGCCATGGTGAACTTGGTGCCGCCGATATCGATCGCCAGGATGCTCATCCGGCCTGCTCCTTTTCGGCGCGCAGCACCTCGGCCGGGGAGGCTGTGCCGGTGCCGGGTTTCATGATGGTGATGGAGGCGACGAAGTTGCCAAAGCGAGCTGCCTCGACGGGCGTGGCTCCGGCGCAGAGGGCGAGCAGAGCGCCGGCGGAGAAGCTGTCTCCGGCGCCGCAGATATCAACGGGGAGGGCTACCGGCTTGGTGGTAACGCGAACCTCCGTGTCTTTCTCGAGCACGGCAACACCGTCTCCGCCATGGGTGACCATCATGAGGGGGCCGCCGACGGTGTCGCTCAGCTTGCGGTAATTCACGTCGATGCCGAGACGCTCGCAGGCCTCGCGGGCCTCGCGTTCATTGGGCTTGACGGTAACGCCGCGGAACTGCTCGATTCGCATGCGGGAATCGACCCAGATGAGGAGCTTGGGATGAGCCGCGGCGAGGCGCGAGAGGCACTCGCGAACGCGGGCGGTGACGACGCCGCCGGCTGCGGTTTCCATTTGATCGGCCACCATGACGCAATCGTGTTGGGGGGCGGCCTCTTCGAGGCGTCGAATGAGCTCGTCTTCCACCTCAGCCGGGGGCGGGAAAGAGACGTAATCGATGCGGCCGAGGTCCTCGACGCCGGTGCGCGAGTTGAGGAGCTTGGTGTAGGTGAAGGTGACGGGGCCGGTGACGAGGAGGGAGGAATCGATGCCGCGTTTGGTGAGAGCCTGGCGGAGTTCGTAGCCGTGGCCGTCGTCGCCAACGATGCCGAGGACGCGGATGTGGCAGGCGCCGAGAGCGGCGAGGTTGGAGGAGACGGTGCCGCCGGCGCCGGGCGTGACCTCGGTGAAGGTGACGGCGACGCGCTCGAGGCCGGTCTCGCGCGAGGGTTCAGCGAGGAAGGGGTCGTACTGGCACCAGCGATCGAGGCAGATGTCGCCGACGACGAGAACACGAACGGCTGGGATGCGATCGAGGATCTGCTGGACGGTCATGAGCGGGGCTCCGAGGCAGCCAGATAGCTTTGGCGCAAGGCCGGGAAGGTGGCGCGGTGATCGCCGCAGAAGTAGAAGCTCTCGCCGCCGTCGGCGACAGTGCGCACGAGCAGGGTCTTGTGGGGGCGGAAGTAGTAGCCGGGGTCCGTTTTGGAGAGTTCCTTACGGAAATCGCCCTGGATGGGCACCATATCGAAGACCGCCGTTGTGAAACGCCGGATCGAGCGGCCTTCCTGGTGGGCGAGGTTGCGGGCCATCGCCAGTGCTTTCAAGAACACCTCCGGCGCCATAATAGCGGAGCCGAAACTCAAAAGAAGGCCGCCCTCCAGACGCTCCACCACTCGGGCGAAGATCAGGAAGTCGGTATAGCTGGCAGCGCCGAGCGCGGCGCCGTCGAAATTGGGATGCTCGTGCAGGATGTCGTAGCCGATGCCGCAGTGATTGGTGACGGGGATGCCGAGACGGTAAGCGGCGGCCAGGACGCTGAGGTCTTTGTGTGGGTAGTCCGATTCGAGGATGCGCTTGCCGACGTGCTCGCCGAGACCTTCTCCGGAGGCGGCGGCATCGCGAATCCAGTCGTTCAGTTCGCCGGTTTCTTTCCAGAGGCCGAACTGGCCCTCGCGAATGTAGCGGGCGACGCTTTCGGTTGTGGCGCCGATGCGGGCGAGCTCATAGTCGTGGATCATGCCGGCGCCGTTCATGGCGATGATGCTGAGGGCGCCGCGTTCGAGCTGATCGATGATATGGCGGTTGGTGCCGGCGCGAAGCAGGTGGGCGCCCATCATGAGAATGCGTGAGGCGCCGGCGGCTTGCGCCTGGACCCAGCGCTGCCCGATGAGGGGCAGGTCCGGATGCTCGAAAGGCGGGGGCGCCTCGTCGAGGGCCATCCAACGGCTCAGCGGCAGATCATTGGTACGCTGCCCCAAGGGCAGCACGCGCAGCTTGGCGCGGTCCAGGGTCGGATATCTTGTGGGCATCTAGACAGGGAATAGCATACCGAACAGCTCAGCGTGGCAGAGATAGTTGGGGACGATGTAATCGGCGCCGACGCCGGCGAGGCGATTCCGCTTCCACTCGTCGATTTTGAGGCAATCGGGCTCATCGGTGGCCGCGCCGACGGCGACGCCGCCCACCTGCTTGACGTTCTCGATCTCCACGTAGCCGTCGCCGAAACCGAGGAACTCGTCGCCGCGAAAGCCGGCCTCGGAGATGAGGCGCTGGATGAGCATGGCTTTGGAGAAAGACTTGTAGTCGTCCTGGGCGCCGTAGACGCCGCCATCGAAGTAGCGGGTGACGTCGAGGAGGTCTGATTCCTCCTTGACGAAGGCCTCGTCGGTACCAGACGCCAGGTAGAGTTTGAAGCCGCGCGCACGCAGGGCTTCGAGCAACGCCCGGGAGCCGGGGACGAGATATTTTTCGGGAGAGACCTGGCGGGTGCGGAGGGCGGTGAGGCGGTCCTTGATCCGCTCGTTGAGCAACTCGCTGTAGAGGCGCTTGTAGAAGAGCGGCTCCTTGGGAGTTCCGCCGCGGCTGGTGATCTCCTCACAGAGCTGGATCATCTGGTAGATGGTCTGCTTGCCGGTGAGGCGGGCGACGAAGTCGTTGACGATGGCAGTGAGTTGGGCCTCGGTTTCGCCGCTATTGAGGGCTGCGAGGATCTCCACCATCATGGGCACCATGACATCCACCCAACCCGAGCGGACCAGGGAGAGCGTACCGTCAAAATCAAAAAGGGCGACGCGCGCCTGCGCGGCAGTCGCTCCGGGGCGAATCACTTCAATGGAATGGGGCATCAGGGGATTTCGATTGCGGAAAGGTGCTATGGATCAGAGCCAGAATTCCCACCGGCCCGTCACCAGTACGAATGCGCACAGGCATGCGTTGGTTACCGCGTGAGCCAGAATCAGGTCGCTGAGGCGTCTGGTCCGTATCATCCACCAATTGTAACCCGCTCCCGCCAGAAAGCCCACATCCCAGTAGGGCCCGTGCTCCATGGCGAAGAGGAGTGCCACCAGCCAGAAGCTGTTGCGGTGGTAGTTGCCAAGTGGCACGGATTCGAAATCCGGCCGCTCGATCCAGCGCAGGAGCCAGCCGCGCCAAAACAGTTCCTCGACGATGGGAACGATGAGAATGGCACGAAGCGAGCGGAGGGCGAGCGCCAGAGGATCAGCCAGAGCGTCGGTGCCGAGGCTGGAGGCGAGTTTGCCGGTTATTGAATTCTGGAACAGAACACTGGAGCGCCAGCCGGGAAACAGGAGATCCGGCGCCACCCAGACGGCGAAGACCGCAATGCCGAAGCCGATGCTGGCCCAGGGGCGGGAGGGCCGGAATTCGAGGACATTCCGGCTGAACAGAAAGATTGCCGCCGCAACGATGAGAACCCAGGCCGCCAGCGTCATGCGGGAGGCCGGCCCCAGCATGGGGGCCACGGCCAGCAAGGCGACGAAGACAGCGAAGGGACCAACCCACGGTAGGCTGGCCTTCAGGCTGGAGGGGGAACCGGGTGCGGCAGCCAACCTAGCCGACCTTCCCCAGCAACTGGCGGATGAGTGCTTCGTCGTCTTTCCCGGGCTTGAGGCTCAAGGCAGTTTGCAGGGCCTGCCGGGCATCCAGCTTGTTGCCCTTCTGATAGAGCGCGTAGCCGAGATGGTAGTGATAGAGCGCATTCTTGGGCTGGCGTTTGATCAAGTCCTTGAAAACGGTGACCGCCTCGTCATTGAGCTGTTTCTTGACGTAAACCCAGCCCATCGTATCGGAGATGTCATCGCTACCAGGCGCCTTCTGTTTCGCCTTCTGGGCGAATTTCATCGCCAGGTCGAGATCCTTACCCAACTCCGCATACTGGAAGGCCAGGTTATTCAGGGCGACGGCGTTCTCAGGGTCCAGTCTCACCACGCTTTCATAGAGAGGTAGAGCCTGCGCTTTCTGACCGGCGGCATCCAGAGTCAAAGCCAGTTGCAGGTTGGCGCCCGGGTTGGAGGGCGCCATCTGTTGTCCTTTTCGGAGAACTTCGATGGCCGCCGGGAGTTGGCCGTTGGCGCGGAGTATATCACCCAGGCGCATATAGGATTCGAGATTCTTCGGATCCGCTTCGAGCAGGGAGCGGAACTCAGCCTCGGCCCCGGCAAAATCGCCGGTGCGGGCAGCGAGGGTGGCGAGGGCGGTACGCAGCGCCCGATCGGCGGGGTGTTTGGGCCGCTCCGACTTAAGCAGTTGAATGGCCTCGTTGACGCGGTTGGTTCTGACCATCACCTCGGCCTCTGCAAAGACGAGGCGGATGTCGGCCGGGAACTTGGTCCGCAAGGCGCGGAACCTGAGCTCGGCGTCCTTGTACTTGCCTTCGCCGAAATCCGTGAGCGCAAGCTGGAAACTGAGGTCCGAAGAATCGGGGGTGTCTTTCAAGTACTCGACGAGATCCAGCCGGGCCTGGCGGAGATTGCCGCTCTGAATCAGCGCGTTAGACTTGATGACGCGGGCACGGGCATTGCGGGGATCCAACTTGAGTACGGCGTCGGCGTCCTGGATGGCCCGGGTATAGTTCTGCTGGGCGAGGGCGACCTGGCCTGACCCGAGATAGGCGGCCACGAATCTCTCCGAGAGCTTGATGGCCTCGTTATACTGGACCCTCGCGGCATCCAGTTCGCCATTGGTCTGGTAGGCTCTGGCGAGGTTGTAGCGGACCACGACGTTTTTCGGGTCGCGCCCGATCAAAGCCTGCAGGTCAGTGACTGCCCCGGAGCGCTGCTCCTTACCGCCATACTGCAGTTGGAGCGAAGCCCTCATGGAAAGCGCGTCATTGCTCTTGGGGTCATCGGCCAGAGCCTGATCCACCACGCTGATGGCATCCTTTGGTTTGCTTTGACTCAAGAGGAGCTGGGCAATGCTCAGACGATAGGTCGTCTTCTCCGCGGGGTACTTGTCCGCGCCGGTCTTAAAAACCTCGAACGCACGGTCGAACTGCCTGCTGGCAACGAGGAAGTCCCCCACTTTTGCGCGAATCGCCGGATCCTCGGACTCCTTGGCCATCATCTCCGCCAGCACCCGATCGGCCTGATCCTTGCGATTGGTACCCATGTAGAAACGGGCCTGCATGATGCGGAAATCCATGATCTTGGGATTGTTGGCGACTCTCTGGGCGAGAATCTGCTCGGCCTTGACCGGCTCGTTTCGGCGGATATACTGCATGAGGAGGAAGTCGTAGACCTGAATGTAGGCTGGCGAGTCCTTCGCAATCTGGGTTGCGACGCTTTCCGCCTCCACCCAGTTGTCGCGCTGATTGAGGATCTGAGCCAGGGCCAAGCGCAAGTCGGGCTGTTTGGGCCGAATCTGATCGGCCTGCCGGAACGCTTCCTCGGAGGCAGGCAGATCCGAGTTAGCCATGGCAAGAAAGCCCTTTAAGCGGAGGCCTTGGTAGGACTTCGCATTCTTCTTGAGCAGTTGGCCGGAGAGAAGAGCGACCTCCTCCAACATGCGAGGATTCCGTTTGTTGTCGACGGAATAGGCGATCAAATAGATGTCGGCGAGTTTGCCCGCCGAATCCTCGGAATTTGCCTGCAACTCCACCGCCCTCTGGTAGGCTTTCATCGCCGCTACCAGTTCGCCGCGCTTCACCTCGGCGTCGCCGAGCCGGGCGTAAGCATCGCCGAACTTGGGATCGCGCTTGATGGCGTTCCGAAACATGATGGTAGCTTCCTTCACCTTGCCCTGGGCGAGATACTTCTCGCCATTGGCAAGGTAGCGCCGCTTCACGGTTTCGGTATCGCGGCCACAGCCGGCGAGCAGGAGCAAGACCGCAGACATGACGGTCAGAAGGAAACGAAGGCGTGTATTCATAGCGATTCTCACAAGGATCGGGCCGACGTGCGTCGCCCAACCCACAGTTCAACATAGCAAAGTTGTGTATGCAATGAGATCGGAGTAATGATCCGTTGGCGCAGCCAATAGAGCGCAGGCTCTGGTACCAAGGGACTGTACCTGGGCGCTACTCCACAGCGACGGTAGGAACGGCCGTCCCCTTGGATGGGCTATCGACGTTTCCGATCCGGACGGTCACCAGAAGATCGGTCCCGCGGCGCCGGTACCAAGGCACATAAACCTGTATCCTGTAGACACCAACCAACCCCGGCATCAGATAACTCTCTTCGACATCCATCTCAGATTCTTTAATCCTCGGATCGTCGAAGAACACCTTGACGGGATCGGTGTTGCCGGGCGGGCTATCGGGCGTGGGCTGGCCGGCCACGAGTCTGGGCCCCTTGACGGGACCGAGGCCGAGGGCGAACAGGTGGAGGCGGTCGTCCCTCTGGGCGGGGTTGTCGCGGGTGACGAGCGAACCGTCATCGTGATAGATGGACGCCTGCTTGGTAGCGGCGTCAACCAAGACGGCGGGAGCGTACTTGGCGACGGTGATATTGGCGGCATTGGACGAGGTCTTCAGCTCCAGGTTCCGCACCACCACGGGATAGCGTCCGGGCGCAAGGTCCGGCGGCAACTGGGCGTTGATCTGAGTGGCCGAGGTCAAGGAGAGCGGCAGCATGGTGGTATTGATGGTCACGCAGACACCGCCGAGATTGGGGGGCCAGTTGGCGCCGTTGGCGGCGCTGGCGTCCGAGCCCAGATTGCGCCCATAGATCGAGATGGGCATGCCTTGCCCGATTGTGGGCTGCTGGCTGGCGAAATTGACGATGCCGTTGGCGCTGAGGACGGGCCGCTCGGAGGCGGAGATGGGGGTGAGCGGCACGATGCTGAGACCGCTAGTGGTGAGCACAAAGGCCGTTGAGCCCTGCGCATCGACGGCCATAGTGCGTCCAGGCACGTTGACGCGGCCATTGGCCACCAGCGTGGCCAGAGGGCCCTCCAGCGCGCTGGAGGAGCCGCGCACGGTTCCGGTGGCAGTATCCACGACCTCCACGCCGGCCGGATCACTGGCCAGAACGTTGGCCGCCGCCACGACGGGCGGTACAAAGCGCGCATAGCTGGTGGCGCTGAGGGGGGTGACGGCGGAGATGGGACGCACGGTGGTGACCGGGCGGCCGCCGACGGTGGTGGTGATGCTCGACGCGGAACTGACAACGGAGAGAGCCTGGTTGAGGACGAGCCCGTTGACGACGAAATACTGCCCGCGAGGACCGGCGGCGATGGGTCCGTAGTAGCCCTGAATGGGCGCGGGCATGACTTGGCGGCTCTGGACGTAATCGTCGGAAAGCGCGTCGTAGAGATAGGCCACACCGGCTCCGTCGAGCAGGATGAGAAACTCGCCGGTGGAGGCAGCGGCCATAGTTCGCGGAGCGGTGATGGTGGTAGCCCCGATGACGGGGCTGACGGGCCGCGGCATGGCTTCGTCGCCGATCACGCGCCACAATGAGCCGTTGCTCATGATCATTTGCAGGCCACGCTCGGTAGCGGCGATGACGGATGGCGTGAGAATGCCCTGCGTAGAGTTGAACGGCAGCGGCGGGAACTTCACCTGGCCGATCACCTGACGGCTCTCCATATCGATGATCGAGATGGACTCTCCGCCGGAGTTGGCAACATAGAGGGTATAGCCGTCCGGGGTCATGGCGAGAGAGCGTGGCAACTGGCCGACCTTGATGGGCGCGAGGAACGCGCGCGAGCGCATATCGAACACCTCGACGCGATTGCGGCCGGAGTTGGCGATGAAGAGCAACTGGCGGGTGTTGTCCACAACCATGTCGACCAGCCCTTCGGTGGCGGCCGGGCTGACGGGAACGGGCAGGACGGAGGCTCGCGCATCGGCATCGCGCATGTTCTGGTAGATGCGCACCTGCGGCGGGATGTTCAGGGCCTCCGGCGCATAGATATAGAAATCGTGGGGCACGACAGTGCCCAGGGCGCGGTTGTTGACGGCGTTGAAGGTGAAGGACACGCGAGCGCCGGCGCCATCGGCCTCAGTGCGGATGGAGGGCGCGGTGGCGGTCATGGCAGCCTGTGCGCCGGCGGCTGTGCCAACGGGCTGGAGAACGACGGGAATGCCGCCGGCGGCGGCTGGCGGCGTGGCTCCGCCGGCGCCGAGATTGGGGACCAGTTCCACGGTGGGGGTAAACCGCCCGGAGCCTTGATTGGCAACGTTGAGCTCGGCACTGCGGAGGCCGGCGGTGACGCCGCACTGATCGCTGCCCAGCAGGAAGCTGGTGGATTCCGGCATCAGGATGGGGCTTTCCCGCAGACGCCCGACGGGGATGATCAGAAAGCCGGACTCGGAGAGAGCGTAGATAACGCCGCCATCGCTGGAGATCGCCATGTTGCCGGAGAGGCTTTCCGGCAGTTTGAGCGAGAGATGGGTGAGCAGATTGTCCGGATCGTTGACCATCAACTGGCTGACATTGGCGCGCGCCGCCGGATTCTGCAAAGGGGCGAAGTTGAAGGCGGTGTAGAGGACGGCGCCGTCAGGCCCGAAGGCGCTGCCGCCTTGATTCTGCTGGACGTTGAAGTTGGCTCCGTTGGGCAGCAGGTGCGAGAGATTGGCTGCATTCTGCTGGGCCAGGACGGTGAGGGTCTCGGCATCGAAGAGGCGCAACCCGGCCATGAACCGTTTGCCATCGGGCGAGACAGAGAGCACGGTGGAGGTCTCATTGACGCCGCGGGAGCGGAGGACGGTGCCCGAATTGACGTCGAAAACGAAGAGGTTGCGGGTGTTGCCGGCGCCGGCGGCGAAGCCGATAATCTGGCTGCGATCCGGCCGCGCGATGAGATTGGTTCGCAATGCGAAGGCCACGCGGCCGGAGGGTGGCGGCAGGAGCGGCGAAGGGGGCGCGGGCGGAGTCATGATGGCGTTCTGAATGGGATCAGTGGCCGCCTCGGGGCGCGGATCGAACACGATGAGCACGTTGGAGGCGTTGTTGGCGCCGGTGCCGGTGGTGGTGACCAGCACGCGTTCCTGGCCGTCGCTATTGAGCCCGACGGCGACGCCTTCCGGCTTGGCGGGGAGGCTGACGCGCCGGGCCAGCAGCGGGTTGGGCGGGGTGAGGTCGATCAGATTCAGCGACAGGCCCTCAAAGCAGGTGACGTAGAGGACATTTCCATCGGCGGAGAGGGCGGCGCTGAGAGGGGTGGTATCGGTCTGCACAGTTCCGATAAAGCGGCGCTGGGTGATGGAGTAGATCTCAATGCGGCGCTGCCCTGTATTGACGAGATAGAGGCGGCCGCGAGGTTCGTCCAGGACCAGGTCGGAGGCTCCGCCGATGAGATAGTTGACGCCGCCTTGCGTGACTGGCCCCACGATGGCGCCCAAGGTGGCATCGGCGCGCACTTGCGCGTGGGTGAGAAACAAGGCGCTGGAGAGGAGCGCGCTGGCGAAAATCCTGTGCATCAGCATGCGGGCTAACACAGTATAACCCTGAGCACGCCAACAAGTTTCAGGGGGCTAACGCAGCGCGGCCACCAGCCCATTGGTCTGCCGCAGCAGCTCAAAGCGAGCCAGTTCCAACTGATGCCCGGCGTCATATAGGCCCAACCATCGCTCCTGCTCCTGGTAACGGGCCTCCTCCACCTGACGCAGCGTGGCGCGGCCTTCTTCCATCTGCGCCAGAGCGAGCGAGACCTGATCGCGCGCCAGATCGAGATCGAGCCGGGCCACCTCGCGGGCCGATTCGGCGTCGTGGATCTTCTGCCAGGCCTTGCGGGTATCGGATTCGATGCGGCTGCGCGCGTCCCTGATCTGCTGCCGCAGACGTTTGGCCTCGATTTCATTTTGAGCGGCGCGGGCCTCATCGGCCGAACTGGCAAAGACGGGGATCTGGAAGGACATGCCCAACTGGCCGTTGTGACGCTGGAACCTGTTGAAGTAGTCCTCGTAGTGATTGAACTTGCCGAACAGGGCGTACTGCGCGACGAGATCGACTTTCGGGAGGCGGTTGGACCGGAACCCGCGCACGGCGAGATTCTTGGCGGCGAGGACGGCTTCCAACTGGCGGATCTGGCGGTTGTCATTGAGCGCTTCGGTGACCGAGGCACTCTCGTCCGGCGGAAGATCCGGGGTGGCGCGCTCCTCCGCGGCGGGTGTCAGCGCATCGGCCGGGCTCAACCCGAGGGCGAGGGCGAGCATCTGAGAGAGAGTCCTGCGGTTGGAAAGGATCTGCTCGGCGCGGCGCGTGGCGTGGGCCACGTTGACGGCGGCGCGCTTGCCCTCGATGGGCAGTTCCCTGCCCTCCTCGATGCGCAGGCGCACCGTCGCTTCCAAGCGCTTCAGGTGCTCCACCTGCCGGAGAGCCACCTGGTGGGCGCGCAAGGTCTTTTCCAGATCAAGGAACAGCGTAGCCGTGCGCAGCGCCACCTCTTCCCGCATGGCGGCGCCCTCCAGGGCGGACGCGCGGGCCATTTCCTTGGCCTCCGCCACGCGGTAGCCCTGCGGCGCGTTGTAGATATTGCGGACAGCCTGGGCCTGCACGATGGAGGGCGAGGCGCCCTCGATGCTCATGGGCATGCCGCTGGAGTAGGCGAGCCCGCTGCCGACGATGACTCTTGGCAGCATGGGCTCCTTGACAGCCATGATTTCGTAGGCTGCTTTCTGTTCGTCCAGCCGCGCCAGCACGAGTTCCGGGTTCTGGTGGAGCGCCAGCTCGACAGCCTGCTTCAAAGTCAACGTGCGGGGCTCGGCCTGCAAAGACAAGCCAAGGAGGGGAAGAAGAAGGAGGCATCGCATGGGTCTTCACTCGTAGCGTAACGCGACGAGGGGATCCACGCGCGAGGCGCGGCGGGCGGGCAGGTAGCCGGCGAGCAGTGCCACCAGGAAGAGGACAGCCATGGAGGCACCCATGGTGAGCGGATCGGTGGGCGTCAAACCGAACAGTTGCGTGCTGACCAGGCGCGCCAACGAGAGCGCGACCGGCAGCCCAATGGCAATGCCGATGCCGGCGAGGAGGGCGACCTCCCGGAGCACCATGCCGAGGATCCGGCCCTGTTGGGCGCCGAGCGCGGTGCGGATGCCGAGTTCGCGTGTGCGCCGGGCCACGGACCAGGCCATGACGCCATACAGGCCGAGGGCGGCGAGCAGGGTGGCCACGGAGCCAAAGGCGCCGCAGAGCCCAGCGACCAGCCGGTCCGACGTCAGCGATTCGCGGATCTGCTGATCCATCGTCTTCGGGTCAAAGAACGCCAACCCGGGGTACGCAGCAGCAGTCTCCCGCCGCAATGTATTGATCATGGGCTCGGGGTCGTGGAAGGTCCGGACATAGAAAGACACCTGCCCCAACTCAGGGCCCTGGCTCACCGGCAGGTAGATCCGCTCCTGAACCTCTTCCCGCAACGAAGTCATTTTTCCATCCTTCACAACGCCGACGATTTCAAGACCGGTATTGTCGCGCCCGATCCCGAACTGCCGGCCCAGCGGATTCTCCGAACCGAAGAAGTGCTTCACGAACGATTCGTTGACGATCGCCACCTTTGGGGAGGCGGCAGTGTCGGCGCGCGAAAACTCGCGTCCGCGCGTCAGCGGGATGCCCATGCTGGCGAAGAACCGCTCGCTCACGGTGTTCGCGGTGGGGTTCATGTTCTCGCCCTCTTTGGGCTGGTAGCCCTGCACGCCCACCGTCATCGACCACTGATTACCGGAGAGCAGGTAGTTCTCCGCGATGGCAACCGAATTCACGCCGGGCATTGCCGAAATGCGCTCCTGCAGAGCGGTATAGATCAGCGGAGCTTGTTCCAGCTTGTAGCCGGAGAGTGGCGCATCCACGCTGAAGCTGATTAGATTTTCAGTGCGGAACCCCGGGTCCAGCGTAGTCAGATTGGCGAGGGACCGCAGGAACAGGCCGCTGCCGATAAGCAGCAGCAGCGACAGCGCCACTTGCGCCACCACCAACACGCGCTTGGACCGCAGCGCCGAGGCCGTCGCCGAGTGCGAGCCAGTATCCTTCATCGACGGAGCCAGGTCCGGCCGTGTGGCCTGCAAGGCGGGCAGAAGTCCGAACGCCAACCCGGACACCACAGCCACCGAAAAGAGGAAGAGTAGGGCTCTCAGGTCGAGCTGCCAGGTGAGCGTACTGACCGTGGGATCGCTGCCCATCGTGCGCCGCAGAGCGTCCAGGGTCCAGGTGGCCACCAGGAGACCGGCAGCGCCGCCCGCCAGCGCCAGCAGCGTGGATTCCACCAGGAGTTGCCGGATCAACTGGGTCCGTCGTGCGCCCAGTGCGAGGCGCACCGCGATCTCTTTTTGCCGCGAGGCCGCACGAGCCGTCAGCAGATTCGCCACGTTCGCGCAAGCAATCAGCAGGACTAATCCCACCATCGACATCAGGATCATCATGGGCATCGAGGCGTCGCGCCGCATGGTGGGCATCCCGCCCGAGCCGTCCGACAGCACCAGCTTCTTCTCCAAATAGCGCTTTGCGAAGGACGGAGGGCCACCTGCCGGCATCGTCTTCAGATCCTCTTCGAGTAGCGTGTGAAAATACGGTTGCAGTGCTGCCTGCGCCTGCTCCCGGCCCACGCCCGGCTTCAGCCGCCCGAACAGGTGCGCGAAATAGGTACGCGGATCGTTGAGCCCGTCGTAGGTAGGCGTGATCTGCGCCTTCATCATCATCGGCACGAAAATGCCGGGCGCATAGCCCATTTCGATCCCGCGAAAGCCACTTTGGGCCACGCCGATCACTGCAAAGGGATGTCCGTTCAGCCGGATCGTCTGGCCCACGACGCCCGGATTCCCGGCGTAGTGCGTCCGCCAGAAATCGTGCGAGAGCACGGCTACCGGATGCGCCCCCACCGTCACATCATCAGCCGGCATCAAGGTTCTACCGACCTGCGCGTGGATTCCCAACACCTCGAAGTAGTTGCCGGACACCAGCTCGGAATCGACCTTCAGGCCTTGCCCATCCCCCTGAAGCACGGTCACGGCCACGGGCGACCGCGCCATCAGGCCGCTGAACACGGTGTTGTGATCCCGCAGGTTTTTGTACATCGGATGCGGGAATGTGCGCGGGCCGTATGAGCGGCCCATGCGCGAGCCGGGCGAATCCAGCATCACCAGTTGGTGGGGATTCTTCACCGCTGCGGGGCGCAGTAGAATCTGGTCGAACAAGCTAAAAATGGCTGTGTTGGCGCCCAAACCCAGCGCCAGCGAGGCGACTGCGATGGCGGTAAACAGAGGAGCGCGCCGCATGGCACGGAACGCGTATCTTGTATCGCTGGCGAGGTTCTGGATCATGGCGGTGCAGTATTGTGACGCACCGCACGGGCCAATGTCACGGACGAATCATTTCATGCACTTGGCCCCGTAGGCGGGAGTTCGGCGGCCGGCGCGCGTGGGACGCGCTGTCCGTTTCCGGACACTATTCATAGCGCAGCGCCTCGGTGGGATTGAGCCGCGACGCCCGGTTGGCCGGCAGGATGCCGAACACGATGCCCACCAGGAACGATACGCCGAACGCCACCAGGATGGAGACGACGGAGATGGGGATGCGCACTTCGTCCTGAAAGTAGTTGGCCGCCGCCGGCATGGCGACGCCCGCGACGATGCCGAGCACACCGCCACCCACGCTGATCAGCACGGCCTCCAGCAGAAACTGGGTGAGCACGGCCCGCCGCGACGCGCCGAGCGACATGCGGATGCCGATTTCGCGGGTCCGCTCGGTGACGGTGACCAGCATGATGTTCATGATCCCGATGCCGGAGATCACCAGCGCGATGGCCGAGACCAGGACCAGCACAAGCGTGAGCACGGAGGCCACGGTGGCGGCAGTTTCCAGAATGCCGGTGAGGTTTTGCACCGTGTAACGCGCGCCCTGGCGGTGGCGGGAGGCGAGCAGTTCGCTCAAAGCCAGAGTGACGGAGGGCACGTCGGCGGCATCGCGCACCTGCAAGTACATTGGGTCCACGCGCTCCACGGGTTCGAAGAAGCGCTGCACGGTGAAGGGGATCAGAGTGGCGCCGTTGTCACCCAACTCGGATTGGCCGAAGGTGGAGGTGCGCTCGCGGAAAACGCCGATCACGGTGAACTGCAGGCCGTGGATCTTGATCAGCTGTCCGAGGGCCGCGGAGGCAGAGCCGAAGACGACCGTGGCTAGCTTTTCATCCAGCATGGCGACCTTCTGGCGCAAGGCCACGTCGGAGGGATCGAAAAAACGGCCCGGCCCGACGAGCTTGAGATTGCGGACCTGGGAATAGAATTCGTCGGTGCCGATGACGCGGACATCGCGCTCGCGGCCGTCGAGCACCAGTCTGTCGGTGGAGTTGGTGACGGCCGAGGCGGCGACGATGCGGGCGCCCAGTTGCTTGCGGGCGGCCTCCACGTCGGCCAGTTTGACGAAATCGGCGTCGGCCTTGGCGGAGTCCTGCGTGCCTGCGTCGTAGTAGGCCGAGACGAGGTTGGAGCCGATGCCGCGGATCTTATCGAGGATGAGGTCGCGCGAGGTGATGGAGATGGTGACGACGAGAATGACGCTGGCGTTGCCGATGAGCAGACCGAGCGCGGTGAGCAAAGTACGGACGCGGTTGGCCTGCAGCGCCTGATAGCTGAATCGGAACGCTTCCAGAACAAACTGCAGGGACGCCATTGCTTCCAGTCTAGCCGCCGGAAGCCCGCTTCAGCAGACGGCGCGCGTCCTGCCGGGAGGGATCGTCGGGGCTGAGAGGCGATTTCAGGTATTGCTCCAGGAGGGCCTTGGCGGCATCCAGGTTGCGATTGGTCTCCACGTAGGTTTCAGCCCGCGCGTAGAGAACCATGGGGTTGTTTGGCTCGACCTTGGACGCCAATTGAAACGCGTTTTCCGACTCGGCAAACTTGCCGCGGCGGGCGAGGAACTTAGCCAGGTCCACAATGCGGCCCACTTGCTTGGGCGCCAGAGCCGCGGCGCGGCGGAACTGGCCCTCGGCCAGATCGTGCAGTTTCTGCCGTTCGGCGATCTGCGCCAGCGCGGAATGGTATTCGGCCTGGTCACTGGTCTTGATCTTCTCGGCCAGCGCGGTGGCCTTATCCAGTCCGCCGCCGAGGAAGCCGGGCGCCTCCAGATAGTACGAGAGCAGGTCGTTCACTGCCTCGAGGTCCCTGGGGTTGAGCTGTACGGCCCGTTCAAAGCTCTGGCGCGCACGAGAGGCGTGGCCCGGCGCGGCCAGCGGATTGGAAGTTTCGGCGCGGCGGCCCCAGGCCCGGCCCAACCAGTTGTGATAGCGGGAGTTGTTGGGCTCTGCCTGAGTGGCCTTTTCGAAGGACTCGATGGCTTTCTTGTATTCGCCGAGTTGATAGTTGGCTTTGCCGGAGAGTTCCCAGGCTGCGCCATTCTTGGGTTCCGCGGACTTGGCGAGCACTTCGAGCGCGGCCGGATATTCTGTCCGGTCGTAGAGCTTTTTGGCGCGATCCAGATCCGTGCCGAAGGCGGCGACGGCGGCCAAGCTCAGCAAAAAGATCAACTTGCAGCCACTAATCATTACGTTCCTTACATCATATCGGACGCAGAACGCCGCCGAATGGTGACAAGAAAATGGCACCATGGACAGATGCGCCGACTCGCCGCCCTCGCCCTGTTCTCCTGTGCCGTCTACGCTCAGCAATCCGCGGAGACTTACTACAGCGTGCCTCCAATCGACGCGCCTGAACTGGCGGCGCGCGGCAGTCACGCCGTGGGCGTGCGGACGTTCACGATCACAAACCCGGATCAACCCGACATCCTGCAATTCGACAGAGCCACGGGCAAGGCCCCGCTGACCCCCAGGGCTCTCACCATCGAGTTGTGGTACCCGGCGGTGATTCCCGCCGGCCAGCGCGAGCACACCATCTATCAAAACGTTCTCGCGCCGCGCGGTGGCGCCCCGATCCCGTACCAGACGGCGGGCAAGGCCCTGCGCGACGCGCCGCCGAAGACAGGCGAGCGCTACCCGCTGGTGATTGTCTCGCATGGCTATCCGGGCTCGCGCGTCTTCCTGACCTGGCTGACGGAGAATCTGGCGTCGAAGGGCTATGTGGTGGCGGCCATCGATCACACCGATTCCGTGACGGGCGCGGTGCGCGGCTTCGCCAGCACGCTGCTGAACCGGGCGGCCGATCAGCATTTCACCATTGACGCGCTGGCGGCGATGGAGCGGCAGGAGAGTCACGTGCTCCACGGAATCATGGACGCCGGGCGCGTGGCCATCGTGGGCTACTCGATGGGCGGCTACGGCGCGCTGGCGGCCAGCGGCGCGGGTTACTCCAAGCAGGGGGGATCGGCCCGGGTGGTGCCAGGCGGTTACATTGACGATTGGACGGCCGGCAGCCCGAAGTACGACGCCCGGCCGCGCGGTCACATCAAGGCAGTGGTGGCCATTGCGCCATGGGGCGCGCAGCCGCCGCACAACAACTGGGACGCGGCCGGATTGGCCGGACTGCGCATCCCTTCGCTGTTCATCGTGGGCAATCAGGACGACGTATCCGGCTACGAGCAGGGGGTGAAGCGCGCCTATGATGGCGCGGTGCGCTCCAACCGCTGCCTGCTGGTCTTTGAGAATGCGCGGCACAACGTGGGCGGCAATCCGGCGCCGCCGGAGGCGCGCGCGGCATTTCCTACGCTGGAGTCGTTTGAGGAGCCGGTGTGGCGCAAGGAGCGGATCACCTCCATCAACCAGCACTTCATCACGGCGTTTCTCGATTTGAATCTGAAGGGCGACGAGACGCGCCGCGCCTATTTGAACGTGGCCGTGCCGCGCTCCAACGACGGCAAGGACGCCACGCTGTGGAAGGGCTTCCAGAAGCGCTGGGCTCTGGGTTTGGAGCTCCACTGCGCACCGCCTGCCGCCCAGTGATGCCCAGGATCCGGCCCATCCTCGCCGTCTGCGCCCTGGCCGCCACGGTTGTGCCCGCCGGCCGCGCCGACAGCTTCTCGCAGACGTTCGACGACTTCACCATCCCAATGCCCGTGCGGCCGGGCGATACGCTGTTGCTGGGCATCGTCGGCGGCTGGGAGCGCTGGGACAACCCCGTGCGCTGCATCCGCTCGATGGCCATCGAATTCAAGCGCCAGCGCCGCACGGATCTGCACGTGGAGACGGTGGAGAACCACAAGCTCAACCTCGCCGAGGAGCTCGTGCGCCGCGCCTTCGACTTCAACCGCGACGGCGTGCTGTCCCCGGAGGAGGCCGCTCAGGCGCGTGTGATTGTCTTCGGCCAGAGCCTGGGCGGGCGCGCCACCGTGGTCTTCACACGCACGCTCCACGAGATGGGGATTGCCGTGCCGCTGGCCGTGATCGTCGATGCCTACGGATCGGATTCCTACGAATTCCCGCCCAACGTCGCCGCCGCCGCCAACTTTTACCAGCGCGATCACGCCGTCATCAAGGGCGCGCCGCGCATCCGCGCCAACCGCGTGCTGGCCAACCAGCAGTTTCACTACCGCGGCAAGCTCTTCTCCGCGCACGACGTGATGGAGTACGACCCCGCCGTGTGGACCCGAGTCCGCGAACTGCTCACTTCAGCAACGGCGCCACGCGGCGGATCTCCGCATCCACGCCCGGCGGCATCGATAGCCCCATCAGGCGGCAGACCAGCGCAAACACATCGATGGTCTTCGCCGCCGGTGTCACCGCGCCCCTCCTGAACGCCGGGCCACTGCCGATGAGGATGCCCGCCATGGCGCGATAGCGGCGCGGGTCGTAGCCGTGCATGCCCTTGAGATCCGGCACGGGCTGGGCGTCGGCATCGCCGGGCGGCACGATGAACACGATGGATGGAGTTTTCGGAACGACGATGAGATCGCCGATGCGCGGGTTGTCGCGGTAGTGCAGATACTCGGGCGTCTCGGCCCGCCGCCACACCTCCACCTCGGGCGAGCTCTTGAGCAGCTCGGCGCGGACCCGCTCCGGCTCGTCGCAGTAGAGCATGGTCATGGGGGCTTCGTTGGCGGCCAGGCAGCCCGTGAAATTGGCGCGGGCGGAGAGATCGAGACGCGAGGCGACGGCGATCTGGCCATGATCGGAGAGCACGAGTATGTTGGTGTCTTTGCGGATCTTGCGGACGCCCTTGACGAGCTCGCCGACGGCGGCATCCACCTTCTGAATGGCGGCGCGCGTCTCCGCCGAATCCGGGCCAGTTTTGTGGCCGGCGGAATCGACGTCGGAGAAGTAGACCACCACGAGGCCGGGGCGCTCCGATTCCGGCAGGCGGAACCAGGCGAGCACCTGCGCGATGCGCTCTTCGTTGGTGACGCGGCCATCGTATTTCTTGAAGTAGGTAGGAGATTTGCCCTGAATATTGGCATCGGTGCCCGGCCAGAAGTAGGTGGCGGTCTTGATACCGGAGGCCTCGGCCAGCAGCCAGAACGGCGTGCCGCCGTACCACTCGCCCTCGGATGAGTTCTTCATGTAGGAGAACGAGCGGCGCTTCTCGCGGTCGTGGAACATCATGGCGACCAAGTCATGGTGGGAGGGCTCCATGCCGGTGGCCATCGAATGGAAATTCGGGAACGTGGTGGAGGGAAAGCTGGGCACCAGTGTTTCCACGGACGCGCCGCCGCGCTTGAGGTCGAGGAGGTTGATGGTGTGCTCCCGCTCGGCGAAGTCCCAGCGGAAACCATCGAGGGCGATGATCAGCACGGGAGGCTGGACGGCAAAGGCAATCCCGCAGAACAGCATGGCAACGAGAGTCCGCAACATGCCAACCATTATGTCCCGTGGCTGGCAGGAAATCGGAGGGGATATCCTAAAGCCAAGATGCGGTTGAGTGCCATCGCGCGGCTGATCGGTGTGGCGGCCTTCTTGTGCCACCTTGGAATGGCCGGCCAGACGGGCTCCATCATCGGGCAGGTCGTCGATCCGGCCGGCGGTATCCTTCAGTTCCCCATTGTGCGCCTGCACAGACAGTCCGATTCGCGGCCGCCGCGCCAGTCCTACGGCGAAGAGACCGGACGGTTTCGGCTGGGGAAGCTCCAGCCTGGCGTTTACACCATTGGGATCGCCGTTGCGGGTTTTCGGAAGAAGGAGGTCACTGGCGTTGCGGTCACTGCGGGGCAGTTGGTTGACCTGGGTGTCCTCCGCCTGGACGCACCACGGTGCAGCGATCCTGGCGTGTACTGTCACGAGGTGAAGGGCAACGAAGATCCGATTCACGCGCAGGGCACCATCGAGGTGCCGGTTCTGTGCGGAGTCGACATCGACGAGGGGCAAGTGCTTTGCACTATCGAACTAGATGGCCGTGGCTCCGTCCCGCCCATGCGGGACTCTGTCACGGATTTCTGGATGAGGGAAGGAAGCAGCGGGCAGAGCTACCTGAAACCGCGAAACGGCGCCGCCCTGGCGCTGACCCGATCTGCCGAACGAAACAAGGAGAGTTGCATGACGGCCTTGTATTCCAAGAACGAAGTGCGGATCGATGGCCTCGCCGCGGGCAGCCGCGTTTGCGTTCGGACGAACGGCGATCGCTATGCGGAACTCATATTGGACGCAGCGGTCCCGCCGAAGGCCGGGAGTATCAAGGCCACATTCCCCACCTGGTGGGGGACGCCGGACTACCCGACTCTGTATATCGCCCACTAGCGTCAGTCCAGGGCAACCCCGCCCGCGCCTAACCCAGGATCCGCCCGAAATCCTCCCTCGTCAGCCGCATCGTCTGCCAGTCGCTCAAGTGCTGCGAGCCGTACTTCGCATAGAAATCCAGCGCCAGCCGGTTCCAATCCAGCACCACCCACTCCATGCGCCCGCAGCCGCGCCGGTCCGCCTCCGCCACCATCTCTTTGAACAGCCCGGCGCCCGCGCCCTGGCCCCGGAACTCGGTCTTCACGAAGATATCTTCCAGGTACAGAGTGGGCAAGGCGAGGAAGCTGGAATACGTCTCCAGCACCAGTGCGTAGCCGGCCGGCGTGCCGTCCACGAACGCCAGCCAGGCATCGAGCCGCGGCTTGTCGCCGAAGATGTCGCGGACCAGCCGCTGGCGCGCGCCCTCGTCCGGCGGCTCGAGCTTCTCGTAGGCGGCCAGGGCATCAATTAGAGACAGCAGGATGAGCGCCTCTGCGGGCTGGGCGCGGCGGATCTCCAACATGGATGGAACTCCTCAGGATCAGTGGATCAGGCTCTCAACTGGCGCGCCAAAAAGGGCAGGCCCTCTTTGCCGTGAAAGACGTGCGCGCCCGGATGGACCTCCTGGGCGATGCGATCGGCGGCGCCCATTACTTCGTATACCTTCTTCACGTGCTCAAACGAGGCCTGAAACGCCGCCAGCGGAAAGATGGGGTCCTTGACGCCGCTTTCGGCAAACAGCGGGCGCGGGGCGATGCACGATGCCACATCGAACTGCTCGCACCACTGCAAAATGCCGGGCACGTAGTTGTCGATGCAGTGGGAGATGCTCATCACCGAATCGCGGAACGTGTTCAGATACCCGCTGACAAACGCGGCCGCGATGCGCTCGTCCAGCGCCGAGGCGAACACGGTGATGGTGCCGCCGCCGGAGATGCCCATGCAGCCGATGCGCTTGGAATCGAACTCTTTCCGCGTCTCCAGATAATCGATGGTCCGCATGACGTCCCACACGCGCCAGCCCACCATGGTCTCGCCAAACAGCAGCGCCGCGCCGGCCGAGGGCTGGCACGACGACGCACTCAGATTCTTCTTGCGCGCTTCCGCGTCGCGCCGGCACCCAAAACCGAGCGGCTCGATGGCGAACGCGGCCATGCCGTTCTCCACAATCTGCAGCGCGTAGTCGTAGGCGTAGCCGACCTTCTCGGTACGATCCTTGCCCTTCTCATCGATGCCGACAATGTCGTCCACGCCGCGGCCGTGACCGGGGATGCTCACCACCACCGGCATCGGCGTCTGCTTGCCCTTGGGGATCAGCAGGAAGCCCAGCACGGCCATGCCGGGGCGCGATTCGAAAACCACCGTCTCGCGTGTGTAGCCCGGAAACTCGCGGGTCTCCAGCACACGCGGCTTCAGCGCGGTGCGCGCCGGGAATCCGCCCACCAACTCCGTCACCTTGGCGCGGACCTTTTTCTGCCACAGCTCCGCGTTCTTCTTCGTCGTGGCGGAGAAGCGAAGCTTGCGCGGCATCTCGTCATAGCGCAGCTTGCTGTACACCAGCGAATCAAATTCGCTCTGGTCCACCTGCTTGCCGAACTTCTCCAGCGAGCCCTTGTAGGGGGCCTCCGCCTGTTGTGCTTTGATCTTCATGGCTGTGGGCGCCAGCGCCGCGATTGCGAGTCTTCTGCGAGTGATCACAGATTCACGTTTACCACTTCCTGCCAGATGTTTTCAGGAGCCTGGATCCCCATCATGCGGAAGCGGTCGAGAATCTTCGGTTTGTACCCCGTCCACTGGAAGCGCCCCATCACCTTGCCGGCGTCATTGACACCGGTGCGTTCAAACACGAAAACATCCTTCGTCTTCACGCGGCTGTCCTCCACGCCCATCACCTCGGCAATGGTTGTGATTTTGCGGCTGCCGTCCTGCAGGCGTGCCACCTGCATCACCAGCTTGATGGCGTTGCCCAGTTGCTGCACCAGCACACGCGAGGGGATCTCCACGTCGGCCATCAGCATCATGGATTCCAGGCGGCTGAAGGCATCGCGCGGCGTGTTGGCGTGGATGGTGGTCATGGATCCCTCCACGCCCGTGTTCATGGCCTGCAGCATGTCCAGCGCCTCGGCGCCGCGGCACTCGCCGATGATGATGCGGTCCGGCCTCATGCGCAGCGCTGTGCGCAACAGTTGCCGCTGATTGATGCCGCCCTCTTTGTTGACGTTGGAGGGCCGAGTCTCAAACTTCACCACATGGCGCTGCTGCAACTGCAACTCGGCCGTGTCCTCGATGGTGATAATGCGCTCTTCTTCCGGGATGAAGCGCGAGAGTGCATTGAGCGTCGTCGTCTTGCCTGAGCCAGTGCCGCCGGAAATCAGGATGCTCACCTTCGCCTGCGCGCAGCAGGCCAGGAAGCGCAGCATACCGGGAGACATGGTCTTCCACTGGATCATCTCGTCACTGGTGACCACGTGGCGGCCAAAGCGGCGGATGGAGAGAGCCGGGCCATCCAGCGACAGAGGGGGGATGATGGCGTTCACGCGCGAGCCGTCCAGCAGGCGAGCGTCCACAATCGGCTGCGCCTCGTCCACACGGCGGCCCACCTGTGCCACGATCTTCTCGATGATGTGCAGCAGATGCGCGTTGTCACGGAAGCGGATGCCGCTCAATTGCAGCTTGCCGTTGCGCTCGATGTAGACCTTGTCGAACTTGTTGACCAGGATGTCGGTGATGGTGGAGTCCTTCAGCAAAGTCTCCAGCGGCCCCAGGCCGAGAACCTCATCCAGCACCTCCTCCACCAGCCGGTTTTGCTCGGCGGTGGTCATGGGCACGCGCTCGTCTTCCAGCAACCGCTCCACCACGCGGCCGATCTCGGCGCGAACGCGGTCTTTTGGGATCGAGTTCACGCGCTCCATGTTGAGCACGCCGAGGAGCTTGCGGTGGATCTCACTCTTCAGCTCAAAGTTGCGGTCTGCCGGACGCGGCGCTGTCGGTCTGGGAGAATGCCCCATGCGTGGCTACAGTTTTGCCCACTCGCCGGCGTCGAATCCAAACAGGATCTCGTCGCCGCGCACGATCAGCGGGCGCTTGATGAGATTCGGATTGGCGGCCATCAGGTGGATGGCCTCCGCGCGGGACGGCGGGTTCTCTTTCATATTCTCTTCGCGGTAGAGTTCGTTGCGGGTGTTGAGGAACTTCAGGTAGTCCCGCTTGCCGATCAACGTATCCAACTGCACTTCACTCAAACCCTGATTCAGATCGATCGTTTCGGCCACCACGCCTTGTTCGGTCAGGAAACTCCTGGCCTTGCGGCAGGTGGTTCAAGTGGGCTTTGTATAGAATTTCAGGCTCATCGCTATTGGTCTCCTCTAATATCGCCGTACCGCCCCATCCACGACGGCCGCCCACAGATCAATCCCACCGGCCATCGATACGGAATTCGCCACGCCCTGCTGCCGCAACCAGTTCACCACGTTCAAGCTCCTCATGCCGTGATGGCAGAACACCACCACCAGCTTCTCGTCAGCCAACTCTTCCAGGTGCGCCAACTTCTGAGGCACCGTACCCATGGGAATCAGTTCCGCCCCATCGATCGACGCGATCTGGTGCTCGCCGATTTCGCGCACATCGATCAGCACAGCCTCACCGGCATCCCACTTCTGCTTCGCTTCCAGCGGGGAGATCTCAAACGGCATGGCGTCCACGGCACACTCCTGTGACAAAGGGGGTTCTCAATCAAGGAAGTTTAGCGTAGAATCGAAGCCATGCAAGGGACCCCGGCCACACTCCGCCCCGCCCTCTTCGGCTGCGACTAGCAGACGCCTCGTCTTCTCTCCCCTCAAATCACTTCGCACGTCCGTTCGGGAGGCTCCCATGCAGACTACTTACCGGCTCGACCTGCCCAATCTGGTCACTCCTCTGCCCGGCCCCAAGGCCCAGGCGATTGTGGAACGGGATCACGCCGTCCTATCACCTTCCTATACGCGCGATTATCCTCTGGTGATTGCGCGCGGCGAAGGCGCCATGGTGGAGGACGTGGACGGGAACCGGTTCCTCGACCTCAACGCAGGCATCGCCGTCGTGGCCACGGGACACTCACACCCGCGCGTGGTTGCCGCCGTCCAGGCGCAGGCCGCGAAGTTCCTCCACATGTCGGGCACGGACTTCTACTACGAGGGCATGGTGGACCTCGCCGAGAAGCTCGCCGGCCTGGCCCCTGGGCCCGACGCCAAGCGGGTTTATTTCGGCAACTCCGGCGCCGAGGCCATTGAGGCCGCGCTCAAGATGGCGCGCTACCATTCCCGCCGCGACAAGTTCATCGCTTTCCTGGGCGGCTTCCACGGCCGCACGATGGGAGCGCTCTCACTCACCGGCTCCAAGGCGGTGCAGAAGGCCGGCTTCGCTCCGCTGCTAGGCGGCGTCACACATATCCCCTACGCCCACTGCTACCGCTGCGCTTATCACCAGCAGCCGGAGACATGCCACGTGGAGTGCGTCCAGATCCTCGAACAACAGCTCTTCAAATCCATTCTGCCCGCCCAGGAAGTTGCCGCGGTCTTCGTGGAACCCGTGCAGGGTGAAGGCGGCTACGTGGTGCCGCCTGCCATGTTCTTCGACGAACTGCGCGCCGTCTGCGATCGTCACGAAATCCTGCTGGTGGCCGACGAAGTGCAATGCGGCATGGGCCGCACTGGCCGCATGTTCGCCAGCGAGCATTTTGGTTTGGAGCCAGATATCATCGCCCTCGCCAAGGGCATCGCCAGTGGAATGCCGCTGAGCGCCACCGTCGCCAAGGCCCAATACATGCAGTGGAAGCCGGGCGCGCACGCCTCCACCTTTGGCGGCAACCCGGTGAGCATCGCCGCCTCGCTTGCCACCATCGAGCTTCTGGAAGAGGACCTGATCCGCCACGCCGCCGAGCTCGGCGCCCACATGAAGGCACGCATGACCGAATGGGTGGCAAAGTATCCCATCGTGGGAGACGTGCGCGGCCTGGGCCTGATGCTGGCCTTTGAGCTGGTTCAGGATCAGCACAGCAAGGAACGAGCGCCCGCCCTGCGCGACCGCATCGTCCACCTGGCGTTTGAGCGCGGCCTGCTGGTCCTCGGCGCCGGCCAGAACTCGGTGCGCCTGTCACCAGCCCTGGTGCTGAGCCGCGATCAGGCCGATTTCGCTCTCGATACGCTCGAGCAGTGCATCCAGGAAGTGGCGCGCGCATAAGCCCAAAGAGGCGGCGTTCCCCCCAGATTCGACCCATCTATGCTCGAATAGTTTTATGTGGTTCGAACGCTCGTTAAACCGGCGGTTGGCCGCGGTGGTGCTGCCGGCTTTCCTCGCGGCTTCAGCCTGGGCAGTGGCGCCGAGTATCGCTCTCCAACATCTGGATTTCTTCGGCGCGCGCGCAGGCGGTCCGCCCGGAGTGCAGATTCGGCCGGTGCTCAGGGGCGAGATCAAGGAAGTCACAGTCGATCTGGTTTCCATCGTCGGACCCCGGCTCCACCTGGAGCCCTCCAAGGGCGACCGGGCCGTGGTGTGGCTCTTCATCGAGGGCAAGGGCAACCTGGAGACAAAAGGTACCGTCTTCCCAGTGGAGGGGGAGACAATCGCCCGCGCCCCGCAAGGCTGGGACTGGAAGATCAGTGTGGCGGCGGGCCAGGTGCTACACGCTCTGCGCATCCGCCGGCACATCAACGATGAGGACCGGGCCGAACTGAAGAAGTTCCCGCAGAACAACGCCGCGGCCTATGTGAAGAAGTTCAGAGACTGCACGCCATATGGCGAGGCCATCAAGAGCGCCAAGACCACCAGCCGCACGCTACTCCCCGAGAACTTCGTACCCCGCATGGCCATCGGCACGGTGGAGACCACGGGCCCGGATGCGGTGGGCGCACATCGCCATCCGATGCTGGAGCAGCTGTTCTTCGGCCTGAAAGACAACGACATCACAGTTCTCGCCGACGACGCCCGAGCCAATCTCACCGAGATGTCGATTTTGCACATCCCTCTGGGCTCCAACCACGGCGCCGAGGTGGCCGAGGGCAAGAAGCTCCACTACGTCTGGATGGACTTCTTCATGGACAAGAAGGGCCAGGAGTGGCTGAAGATGCACACGCCGCTCGATCCACAGAAGCAGCCGTAAGCGCGGCGCGCCCGGAAACAAAGTGGTGCGGAGCCGGAGAGTGGGAGTGGCTCCGCACCGAGTTCGCGACCCGGCAGCGTCTTGTGAGTGCCCGAAAACCCCGAGCACTCGCAAGCAGGAATCGCGGCCTGATTGGATTCGCAATTTGAATGTACACCGCATTGCGGGATTCGTCGATGCGGTGATTTGTCGCACAAAGCGGGTGCGTCACTATGCCGCATGGCCAATTTCCAGACTCGAAGGTACTATTTGCTCAGAGGGTGGATTACCATGGGCAAACCGATGTGCTGGCTGGTGTGTTTGGGTCTGAGTGCCGTGTGCGGAATGGAACCCGGCAGCGCCGGGCTGAGCGGGCGGGTGACGGACCCATCGGGAGCGGTTGTGCCGGGCGTGGTGGTGCGAGTTACGAACCTTGCGACAAAGACGAGGATTGCGGTAACCAGCGGCCGCGACGGTGTTTTCTCAGCCGCAAACCTGCTGGCGGGCGAATACGACGTGGAGGTGGACGCGGCCGGCTTTGCCCCGTTCTCCGCCAAACAAATCGCCGTGCAAACCAATCAGCCGGCCAAGATCGATGTAAAACTGCGGATCTCTGCCATGAGCGAGCAGGTAACCGTCACGGCCAAGGCGCCCTCGGCCGAGGGCTCGCTGGAAACCAGCACCCGGAACACGAGTGAGATGCTGGAGATCCGCGAGGTGCGTGAGAGCGCGGCGCGCGATGTGGGCGAGGCGATTTCCGTACTCGATGGCGTGTGGAAGATCCGCAAAGGCGGCATCGCCAACGATGTGGTGTTGCGCGGCTTCCAGCAGGGCAACATCAATGTGCTGCTGGACGGGCAGCGCATCTACTCCGCTTGTCCCAATCACATGGACCCGGCGGCATTCCACGTCGATTTCGCTGAGATCGAGACGGTTGAGGTCCTGAAAGGGCCTTATGACACTCGCAATCAGGGGAGCTTGGGCGGCACCGTCAACGTTGTCACCAAACGGCCCGCGCTGGGCCTGCGGATCACGCCGAATCTCTCCGTGGGCTCCTTTGGATTCTTCAATCCATCACTCACGGCATCGGTGATGAAAGGGCGGTGGTACGGGCTCGCCGGCTACTCCTACCGGCGGTCGGACCCCTTCACCGACGGCGCGGGGCGGCGCGTTACCGCATACACTAACTACACGGCGGCGGGCGCGGGGAATCCCGCGTTTGAGGCGCAGACAGGCTGGGGGCGCTTCGGTGCGGACTTCGGCAGGAGCCAGAGCCTGGATGTCTCTTACACGCGGCAGGACGGAGGCCTGACGCTCTATCCCGGCCTCGCCATGGACGCGCCCTACGACCGCGCAGATCGCCTGAGCGCCAACTGGAACTGGCGTGAACTGGCCGGCGCCGTGAAGCAGGTCCGCGCGCAAGGCTACTACAGCAAGGTGAAACACTGGATGACCGACGAACTGCGCACCGGCGCGGTGGGCATCCCTCGCGGCTACTCGATGGGCACCTTCGCCGGCACGCGCGCCGTGGGCGGTCGGCTGGAAGGCGAGACCACCAACGCTGTATTCGGTGTGGAATCCTATGTGCGCGGTTGGACTGCGGCCGGGGGACCACTCACTGGCATGTTCACCGCTCCGCAGGCGATCCTGCCCGACGTTCGAATGGTGGTGGGCGGCGCCTATGGCCAGTACAGCCGCAGCATCGGCCGCTTGAGCGTGACCCTGGGCGGGCGGCTCGACGTTGCTGACAGCCAGGTGATGAAGCAGGACGCCAGCACGGACGTCTACTGGGCCTACCAGGGCACGCGCAGTACTGCGGCCCGGGATGTGAATCCCTCCGCCAACGCGCGCGTCACTTACCTCTTGCCGCGAGGCATGGAACTCTTCGCCGGCGCCGGCAGCGCCGTGCGAATTCCCGATCCGGAGGAGCGCTACTACTCCATCCGGCGAATGGGATCAGACTGGGTAGGCAATCCCGATCTGCTGCCCACGCGCAACAACGAGGTGGATTTCGGCGTCAACATCCGGGCGAAACGCCTGACCTTGAGGCCGACGGTCTTCCACAGCCGCCTCTCCAACTACGTGCTGCTCACGAAACAGCCGAA
This sequence comes from Bryobacterales bacterium, assembly GCA_016721425.1. Classification (GTDB taxonomy): domain Bacteria; phylum Acidobacteriota; class Terriglobia; order Bryobacterales; family Bryobacteraceae; genus Paludibaculum. The sequence continues at coordinate 366,313 of JADKID010000012.1, forward strand.
GGTGAACTCCGTGCCCGGCCTGATGAACCCAGCGGCGCGCTCCTACGAAGGCGTGGAGGCCAGCCTGACCGGCGGGGAAATGGCCTACAGTATCGGCATCACGCGGCAGTTGCTCCTTTCCGGCGGGGTGGCCTATGTCCGCGGGCGACAATACGCCAAGCCGGAGGCGGGCCTCGCGGCCGGCTATCTGGTGGAGCAGCCGCCGCTGAAGTCTCGGTCGTCTCTGCGCTACGGCCACCGCATCTTCTTCGCCGAGGCTGTGGTCCTGGCCTCCGCCCGGCAGGATCGAGTCGACACCCGCATCGCCGAACTGCCCACGCCCGGCTACGCCGTGTTTGGCATCAAGGGCGGCGTCCATCTCAAGCAATGGAATCTGGCGGCCGGCGTCGACAACCTGACCGACCGTTACTACTACGAGCACTTGTCGTTTCAGCGCGACCCATTCAGAAACGGCGTTCGTGTTCCAGAGCCCGGGCGGACTCTCTACCTGAATCTGTCGTACCGCTTCGGAGAGTAAACAGTAAGATGTAGGTGATTTGGAAACCGTCGCATGTCACCAGCTCTTCCCGAGACCGCGCCGCTGATTGCCCTGCCGTGGATCGTGCGGCTGCGATACGGCCTTGCGCTCGCGGTCGCTCTGTCGCTGCCGGCGGTGCAGTTCCTGCTCGGGGTCGATCTGCCCTGGCGCCCGATGCTCGTCTTTCCCGCTCTGATCGCGGCCAGCAACAGCCTCCTGCTCCGCCGCGTGCACGGCCACTCTGCCACGGATAGAATCTCGAACTCGAATCTCGTCGCCTTGGCGTTTGTGCTCGATTTCGGCTGCCTCACTGGATTGTTGGCACTCAGCGGCGGACCCTCCAATCCCTTCAGCCTGCTCTACCTGGTCCACATCACTTTGGCTGCCTCCATCCTGACTAAGCACTGGACATGGTTCCTCGGCTTTCTGGCAACGCTTTGCTTCGGACTCCTGTTCTTCGCCAGCCGTCCCATTCCTGCCCTGGACGCCCATCACATGGGCAGCGGACCGAACTTCCATTTGGTGGGGATGTGGGTCGCCTTTGCCGTTGCCTCCTTCCTGGTGGCGCTCTTCTCCGGCAAGATCTCCGAGCTGATCCGGCATCACGAAGAGTCGCTGCTGCGGATGCACGAGGAGCTTTCCCGAAAGGACCGCCTGGCCTCGCTCGTGACTCTGGCCGCCGGCGCGGCCCACGAACTGGGCACGCCACTGGGCACCATCGCCATCGTCTCCAAGGATCTCGAACTGTACGCTACTGAACACATGCCGGACCGCTCATTCGCCGAAGATTGCCGCCTGATCCGGACCGAAGTAGACCGCTGCCAGGCGATTCTGGTGAACATGAGCGCACAGGGCGCCACGCCAGTGGGAGAAGCGTCGCATTGGACCACCCCCGCCGAGTTGCTGGCGGGAGTCCGGCACGATCTCGTCGCGGGAGGACGCGTTCAGATCGCCCTCGATCCAAGCGCGGCGGAATCTCCGCTCTTGCTGCCGCCCCATGCCATCCGGCAGGCAATTGCCGCCCTGGTCAAGAACGGACTGGAAGCCACGACTAAGGAGGCGAAAGTGGTGGTGACGGCGCGCCTGGAAGAGGCGCACGTCCTCATCGATGTGACCGACCGCGGGGCGGGCATGACCGACGATCAACTGCGGCGGATCGGCGAGCCCTTCTTCACCACCAAGCCGCCCGGTATGGGCATGGGGCTGGGCGTCTTCCTGGTGCGCACCCTGGCCGAGCAGGTAGGGGCGGAACTCACCTATCGCTCCGGCCCGGCCACAGGAACCGTGGCCACCCTGCGATTGCCGCTCGCACATCGGGAGAGCGCGACGCATGCCTGAGCCTGAGTCCCCACCCGCCATTGCCCTGGTGGTCGACGACGACGCCATCTTCCGCGATCGCCTGGCCAGGTCACTCGAGCGCCGCGGCTGGGCAGTCCATACCGCCGCGGATGCCACCCAGGCCTTTGCGGCGGCTGAGAGCTTTCCCATCCAGATGGCGATTGTGGACCTGCGGCTCCCGGGCACCGGCGGGCTGGAGATCGTCGGCCAGATCCGCGAGCTGATCCCCGACGCATTTCTGCTCATGCTTACCGGCTACGGCAGCGTCGCCACCGCGTTGCAGGCCACCAAACTGGGCGCCGATCACTATCTCAGTAAGCCCGCCGACGCTGAGCAGATCCTGGCTGCCTACGCCGCTTTCCAAAGCGAGGAGGATCCGGTGTTCGATCCCGGCGACAGCCCGGTACCCAGCCTGGCGAGGGTGGAATGGGAGCATATCCAGCGCGTCCTCACCGACTGTGGCGGCAACATCTCGCAGGCAGCCAAACTTCTTGGGCTCCATCGCAGATCCTTGCAGCGCAAACTCTCCAAGTACCCGCCAGCCTACTGATCCTGCGCCATCGGGCGGCCCTACAGCCGCTCCAGCAACCCCGTCAGAAACGCCCAGAACGGCTGCACGGATGAGATCTTCAACCGCTCGCTTGGGCTGTGTACATCCAGAATGTGCGGCCCGAACGAGATCATTTGCATCCCCGGATGCTTCTCTCCGATCACGCCGCACTCCAGCCCCGCATGCATCGCCACCAGCTCCGGCTTGATGCCCAGAATCTCCTCATGCACCGCCTGGCACTTCTTCACAATGTCGCTGCCGGGCTCCGGCTTCCAACCCGGATACCCGCCAGAGTGCTGCACATCAAAACCAGCAAACCGAAAAACGGTGGAGACCATGCTCCCCGCCGCCATCTTGCTGGAATGGATGGCGCTGCGCTGCGTCGCCGCGATCTCCACCCGGTCGCCATCGGTGGCGATGGTGGCCAGATTGGTAGACGTCTGCACCAGGCCGGGAACGTCCGGACTCATCGCCAGAACACCGTGATGCATCGTGGCCAGCAGCCGCGCCAGCGTCAATGCATCGGCCGCCGCAAAGACCTGCCCTGGCTGGCCCGCCGTTTCCGCGCTGAGGCGCAGCCCAGGGTCAAAGGCGCCCAACTCCGCCTGAATCTCGATCTGCGCCGCAGAGAGGATCGCCTGCAATTCGGCGCTCCGGTCCCCGCTGAGCAAGATGATCGCCGACGCTTCCCGGGGAATCGCGTTGCGCTTGCTGCCGCCCTGGATAAACGCTACGGAGATCCCACAACGCTCGATGAGTGTCATCAGCACCCGACCCAGAATTCGGATCGCATTGCCCCGGCCCTTGTTGATGTCCAGGCCCGAGTGCCCGCCATGCAGGCCAGACACCTTCACCCGAAACGTCTCGCCGGCCGGCACATCCGCCAGCGCCATCTGCCGCCAGGCGATGGTGTTCAGCCCGCCCGCGCAGCCGATGCAGAGCGTGTTCTCCTCTTCGCCATCGAGATTGAGGAAGAACTTCGAGCGCAGCAGGCCGTTGGGAAACTCCGACGCGCCGGTCAGTCCCGTCTCCTCGTCGATGGTGAAGACGAACTCTAACGGGCCGTGGTTGATCGTGTCGCTCTCCATCACAGCCAGCGCCGCCGCCGCGCCCACGCCGTTATCGGCGCCCAGCGTGGTGCCCGCCGCCTTCAGCCAATCTCCATCCAGTACGAGCTGGATGGGGTCGCGGTCAAAGTCGTGCACCGTCCCCTCGTTCTTCTCGCACACCATATCCAGGTGGCCCTGCAACGCCGCCGGCACCGCGTTCTCGCGGCCGGGCCGGGCAGGCTTGCGAACCACCACGTTGCCCACCGCATCCTGGATCACCTCCAGCCCCAGCCGCGACGCCTGGGCCAGCACATACTCGCGCAGCGGCCTCCTTCGTGGAAGCCCGCGGAATCGCCGAGAGCGCCGCGAAGTGAGTGTAGATGGATTTCGGTTCGAGATGATCGAGTACGTTAGGCATGATGGCAGTCCAAGTACCCATGCTAACCCCGAGCGCCCCGCCCGCGCCCGCCGTTTTCAGGATGATACGATCTCTAATGAGGTCTTCATTCTCCCTATGGCAAAACTATCTATCCGCGATCTCGATCTGAAGGGCAAGCGCATCTTCATGCGCGTCGATTTTAACGTCCCGCTCGCCCCCGGCGGACAGGAAATCACGTCCGACAAGCGCATCAAAGCCGCGCTGCCCACCATCAAGTACGCTCTCGAACACGGCGCCGGCCTCGTCCTCGCCTCCCACCTCGGCCGCCCCAAGGGCAAGGTCAATCCAGAGATGAGCCTCAAGCCCGTCGCCACCCGCCTGGCCGAGCTCCTCGGCATCCCCGTCGCCTTCGCGCCCGATTGCATCGGCGCCGAAGTGGAAGCCCTTCTGCCCGCCCCCGGCCAAGTGCTCCTCCTCGAAAACCTCCGCTATCACGCCGAGGAAGAGAAGAACGATCCCGCCTTCGCGCAGCAGCTCGCCAAGCTCGGCGACGTCTACGTCAATGACGCCTTCGGCACAGCCCACCGCGCCCACGCCTCCACCGAGGGCATCATCCAGTTCCTCAAGCCCGCCGCCGCCGGCCTGCTCATGGAAAAGGAGCTCGAATACCTCGACAAGTGCACCAAGAGCCCGGAGCACCCCTGCATCGGCATCCTGGGCGGCGCCAAGGTCTCCGACAAGATCGAGGTCATTCGCAACCTCCTGAAGTTCGCCGATCGCCTCCTCATCGGCGGCGCCATGGCCTACACTTTCCTCAAGGCCCAGGGCAAGCCCACCGGCAAGAGCCTCGTCGAGGAGGATAAGGTGGAGCTTGCCAAACAGCTCCTGGCCGAGTGCGGCGACCGCCTCATGCTCCCCATCGATCACGTCGTGGCCGCGGAGTTCGCCGAGAACGCCCCCAACGAAGTGGTCATCGACATCCCCGAGGGTAAGATGGGCATGGACATCGGGCCCGCCACGGCCGAGGCTTTCGGCGCCGTCCTGCGCGCAGCGAAGACCATCATCTGGAACGGCCCGATGGGCGTGTTCGAGAAGAAGCCGTTCGATCAGGGCACGGTGGCCATCGCCATGGCCGTTGCCGAATCCGGCGCCCTCTCGGTGGTGGGCGGCGGCGATTCGGAGAAGGCCGTCAAGAGCGCCGGACTCTCCGATAAGATCAGCCACATCTCCACCGGCGGCGGCGCGTCGCTGGAGTTCCTCTCCGGCCTGGTGCTGCCCGGCGTGGCCGCACTCACCGAAAAGTGAACCTGACGAATCCAATCCAGCCTGACGAAGGGCGGTCCCAAAACGGGGCCGCCCTCGTCGTTTCGGGCGGCGACGGAGCCATCTTCTACCTGCTCCAAACCCTGCGCCTGCCCTACCCCACTCTCGCCATCCGCGCCGGCGGACGCGGTAACGCGCTCGCCCGCGATCTGCGCGCCATCCCCGGACACGCCGCGCAGCCGGTCACCATCGATCTCATGGAGGTGGAAATCGAGCCCGTCGAAGGCCCGCTTTACACCCGCCTCTGCGCATCTTCTGTCAGCTTCGGCTTCCCCACCACCGTCACACGCACATCGCTCCGCTTCCGCTCCCTCCGCCGGCTCAGCTACGCCGCTGCCTGTGGCGTGACCATTCCAGTTCGGCAAACATTTCAAATTCAATATGATGGCGGGATGTTTGAAACAAAAACCTTAACAGGCATACTCATAAACAACACCCGCCACGTCGGCGGATTCGTCGCATTCCCCCATGCCTCCTGCCACGACGGCCACGTCGATGCCATGGAGCTCCGCTCCGGCTACTTCGGCCAGATCGCGCACAACCTCTCGTCCATGTCGCGCGCCGATCTTTACACGCCGGCCCGCATCACGCCCATCACCCAGGCCGAAATCCGCCCCGAACGCCCACAGGAATTGATGCTCGACGGCGAGTTGTTCCCCTCCGTCCGAGCCATTCGTCTGCAAGTCCGCCCCGCCGCCCTCGCCTGCTACTTCTTGGAGCCGTAGGTGACGGCCACATCCGTGCCTTCGGAGCTCGTGCTGAGCGTCACCATCACGGATTTCTTCGTCGCCGCATTCTCCCCTGCCACCATGCCGCCCGAGCCGTCGCCCGGCGTGCCGGACATCGTGGCTGTGATCTTGTATCCCGCCTTCTTCAGCTCGTCCGTGTAGAAGGCCAGCACCTTCGGCCCGGCATCGGGCGTTTTGAAGTGAGCCATGCCGCCCTCGCTGTCGCCACCCGTTGCCGAGATCGAACCCTCCGGCTTGGACCCCGGATAGGAGGGTACCCACTCCGGCAGCTTGGCATCTTTGTCCGCACCCAGCGTCATCTTCTCGCCCGTGGATTCATCCTCGAACGAGAGCTTGCCGTTCTTGATGTCCTCGGCGTTCATCGTGATCGTCTTGCCGCTCTTCTTATCCCTGATGGTGATGACGCCCTTGTCTTCATCCATGCTGACCACTTCCACATCCGGATTCGCGGCCACCATCAGCTTCGCCGCGGCCAGCGCCGGATTCTTCTTCAGCAGGTCCGTACTCAGGCCGGCGTCAGAGACCTTTTTCGCCACGAAAAGCCCGGTGCCCACAAACGTGATCCCGCCCAACAAGACGAGCACGCCGCACCCACCCAGAATCCAGAACAGGGGACCCTTCTTCTTTCCGCCCGCCGGTCCCGCCGGCAGCGGTACCTCCATCGTCGCCTTGGGCTGCGCAAAGCCGGCAGGCGGCGGCGGGGGCGGCGGCGGCGGCGGGGTAAAGGCCGCGGGCGCGGCCGCTGGGGCCGGCGCCTCGACAGGCGTCCCGCACTTCTCACAGAAACGGCCGTTGACCGGCTCGCCACAGCTGGAACAAAAAACCATGGAGTCCTCCAAACTGATAAGCCTATGCGAAACTCTACTGCTTGTCGAGCCCAAATGCGAGCAGGACATTGCCAGGCATTCCGCCAAACAGCGAATACCCCGACGTGGCGAAAACCATGCCGCCCGCCACCACCGCTCCGGCCGAGTCAATGGACCCGCCGCGCGCCGCCACACCGTTCACCGTCCTGTAGTCTCGCGCCGTGTCAAAGTCCCACACCACGCGCCCGTCCTCGCTCGCATACGCCCGCAAATGCCCGTCCACCGAGCCCGAGAATACCACCCCGGGAATCGCCGTCACGGCGGCCGATTGCGCCGGGCTGCACGCCGCCCGCCCTTCACAAACCGCTCCGGCCGGCGCGCGCCACAGCTTCGCGCCTGTCGCCGGCGAGAGCGCCTGCAAACCGCCGCCCTTCTTCGGATCAAACACGAAACCGCCCGCCACGCGAGTGCCCATCACCAGCCACTCCAGATCCGAGACCGCCGCATAAACCCGCTGCCCATCGCTCGCCACACCCCACTGCACCCCGCCCAGTTTGCCGCCCGCCCCCACCCGCGTGGTCCAAAGCAATCGTCCTTTGGCCGCCGGGTCCAGCCCATAAACCAGTCCTGATTTTTGCGCACACACCAGCACGCTTCGCCCGCCGCCGAGTTCCACCAGCACGGGCGACGAGCCAAAGTCGAAGTCCGGCCCCTCGTCATCCGGGCAGTTCGCCTTGCCCGGCCGGTTGCAGCCCGCGTTCCACGCCTCCCCCGGCATCATCTGCCGCGACCAGAGCCGCCGCCCGGTCCGCAGGTCCAGCGCCACAATCGCATCGCTCAGACGCGTCACTGGCTCCGTGTAGTTGTTCCCGGTAGCCACGTAGACCGCGCCGCGCCGCTCATCGATGGTGGGAGACGCCCAAACCGCCACGCCCGACGGTCCAAAACGCGGGGTCCCAATCTTGTTCTGGCCGCGCCGAACTGCGGGCTGCTCGATCATCCAAGATCGCCAGACCTCCTGACCCGTCCCTTGATCCAGCGCCACGATGCTCCCGCGAAACGTGCAGCATTGGTACTTGCCATCCGCCGCCGGCCCCTCTTCAAACGACGAGACGGGCACGATTACGCGCCCAGCCGCCAGCTTGACCGCTCCCGTGATCAGCGCGTGCGGATGAGCATCTACCCTCATCCTCCACTTGAGCTTTCCCGCGGAAACATCAACAGCATAGACATTTGCCGCCAGATCTCCGAAGTAGGCCACGCCCGCCGCAATCTCAATGGCCGTCCGCACGCCCGCCGCTGCCTCGAAGATCCAGTGCACGCATCCGCTCTCCGCGTCGAGCGAATAGACCCGCCCGCCTTGCGACCCGGCGAATACGCGCCCGCCCGTTACCGCCGCCTGCCCGAACGCCAGATTGTCCCCCGGGAACCCAAACGCCCACTTCAGCTTCAACCCCGGCGCCTGCGCCGCCGTCAGCCCCGGCTCCGGCTGAAACCGCGTATTGCGGACGTCCACGCCCCACCCGCTCCAGGTGGCGCCCCCGGCGTGAGACTCAGCCCCGCCCGCGCAGCGCGGCATCGCCACCGCCGGCAACACCTTGTTACCCGTGACAAATTCCGCCACGGCCACGCGCTGCGCCTGGGTCAGCGCCATACCATGCTGCCGCATAGCGCCTGTCTCCAGAGCCCGCACAACAATCGCTGCCGGACGCCCGTTGAAGTGTCCCGCCGGATGGCACGACGCGCACGCCTGCCGGTACACCGCAGCACCGTCCTGCCCCCACAAACTGACCGCCAGCACCATGAGACCACTAAGCCGCATCGCCCCTCCTTCGTCCATAATGAATCAATGCCCGCTCCCGAGCCATTTATTTGGCATACCCGCATTCGCTTCGTCGATACCGACGCCACCGGCCGCATCCACTATTCCGCCCTCTTCCGCCACGTTGAGACGGCCGAGGATGAGTTTTTCCGGATGCTAGGCCGGCCCTACTTCGCCACCGAGCACAACGGGCTTTCCTATCCTCGCGTCCACGTCGAGGCCGATTACAGGCTGCCCCTCCTCTACGACTCCGAAATCAGCATTCGAGTCAGGCCAACCCGCATTGGCTCAAAGTCTTACACTCTGTTTTTTGAAGTAATGCTTGACTCTCAAGTTGCCGCCACAGCGACCCTCATCATCGCCTGCATGTCCAAGGCAACCCAGAAGTCTCACCCGATACCGGACGCTCTCCGCGAAGCGCTCACTCCGTATGCGGTTTAGCCTTTTCTTTACAATCGTTTGCCTGAGCATACTGCAAGCACAACCTCAAGAGCCATTTTCCGCTCTTGGCGCCACTTGGTATGGCGATCCAACCACCCTTATCGCCGTCCGGTCCTCGGCCAACAGCTCCGCCTGGTCCACCTGGAAAGAGATGCGAGCCGATCCCGATATCGAGCCCACCGGCGGCCGCCTCGCCGGCACTCTGCTCTACATGGGCGAAGCTCAGCAGCACTTCGAGTTTCGCGTCCTCTCCGGCGCTCCGGCCGAGCTCAAGTTCCACTTCATCAATCCCGGCGCAAGCGACGCCAATAAAGCCACTTCACAGAAGCCAGCCTCCGCCGGTCACATCATCACCCGCGAGGAATGGGCCTGCCCCGTCCCGGCCGGACCGGCGTCCAAGTCCTACGCGCCCGTCACTCACATGATCGTGCACCATACCGCCGACAGCCCTCCGCCCGGCGGTGACTTCGCCGCCTGGATCCGCGCCATCTGGTCCTATCACGTCAACGTTAACGGCTGGGCAGACATTGGCTACAACTTCCTGGTCGCCCCCGACGGAACGATCTACGAGGGACGCGCCGGAGGCCCTGGCGTCATTGGCGCCCACTTCTCCTGTGTCAACACCGGCACACTTGGTGTGGCAGTGCTCGGCACATACTCCCAAGAGCCGCCCTCCGCGGCCGCCTGGCTCGCCCTCACACGCTTTCTCTCCGGCACGGCCCTGGACCTCAAGCTGGACCCGCGCGCCAGCACCCCGCACACCGCCAGCCAGCTCAACCTGGCCGTCATCAGCGGCCATCGCGACTCCGCCGGCAGCCCGCGCGCCTGCGGTGCAACCGAGTGCCCAGGCAACACCTTCTACCCACTCCTCCCCAATCTTCGCGCTGATACGCTCTTCAACTGGACAGCCTCCGGGCTCTGGCACCACACCCCAAACGCCCACTGGCGCTACGCCGATCCCGCCACCAACACCTACGACACAGGCGCCGAGCCCAACAGCGGCACACTCGAATCCGCCCCCCTCGCCCTGCCCACCGGCGCCACGCTCTCGTTCCAGTCCTGGTTCGAGACCGAGAGCACCACCACCGGTTATGACGAGAAGTTCCTGGAGGCCAGCGTCGATTCTGGCCCGTGGCTCCCCATCCTCCAGATTACCGGCCAGCCCAGCGCCTGGATCACCCAGACCGCGCCCCTCCCCGCCGGCTCAGCGGTCCGCCTCCGATTCCGCTTCGACACAATCGACGCGATCTGGAACCAGTTCCCCGGTTGGGCCCTCGACAAAATAGGCCTCAACTTCGATTGACACCGTTCACGAATAACGTTACAGTAAACGCTTACTAGGGTCAAAACTGAGCTATTTATCCTATGGCAACACGACTCAAGGACATTGCGGCGGACCTCGGAGTCTCCGTCGTCACCGTTTCCAAAGTACTCCGCAATCACAGCGACATCAGCGAGGAGACAAGGGAGCGCGTGATGAAGCGCATCCGCGAGCTGAACTATCAGCCCAACCTCGCCGCCCGCGCCCTGGTCACGGGACGCAGCAGCACCATTGGCCTGATCGTCCCCGATCTCGTCCATCCCTTCTTCGCCGAAGTGGCCAAGGGCATTACGCGCCTGCTCCGCGAGCAGGGCTATGTCCTCATGATCTCGTCCTCGGAGGAAAACGCCGCCATCGAACGCCATGAGATCGAGCACATGCTGGCCCGCCGTGTCGATGCCTTGCTGCTCGCCTCTGTCCAATCCGATGCCGCCGCCTTCCGATTCCTGGAAAACCACAAGACACCGCTCATCCTCCTGGATCGCCGCGTACCCGGCTTCACCAGTAACTTCATCGGCGTGGATGATGAGGACGCCGGACGACTGGCCGCCGATCATCTGGTAGCCCAAGGGTGCCAGCGCATCGCCTGCATTCGCGGACCCGAGGTGAGCACCGCCATCGGCCGAGTGGCCGGCTACAAGAAAGCTCTGGCCGCACACGGCATTAAGCCCAACCCTGCCTACGTCATCACCGGTCGCACTGCCGACGATGCGGCGGACCGGAGCGGCTACGATGCCATGCAGCATCTCCTGGCCCTCTCGCCTCGCCCCGATGGCGTCTTCTGCTTCAACGATCCCGTAGCCATGGGCGCCATGCAGGCCGTCATCGACGCCGGCCTCCGCGTCCCCGAAGACGTCGCCGTCGTCGGCTGCGGCAACATCCATTACGCAGCGCTCCTGCGCGTCCCGCTCACTAGCGTCGACCAGAGTTCGGCAATTCTCGGCGAGAACGCCGCCCGTCTTGCCCTCTCGCTCGTGGGCCTCAAGAAGCCGACGCCGCCGCGCACCGTTCTGTTGGAATCCAGCCTGGTGGCCCGCGCGTCCACCCTACGGAGAAAGGACTAGCCGCACATGTCCGTCCTCGATCTCTTCCGCCTCGACGGCAAAACCGCACTCGTCACCGGGTGCAGCCGCGGTATCGGCGAGGCCATGGCCATCGCCTTGGCCGAGGCCGGCGCCGATATAGTCGGAGTCAGCAAGTCCCTGCCCGCCACCGGTTCGCCGGTCGCCAAGGCAGTCACCGCACTCGGCCGGCAGTTTCACCCTTTCACCTGTGACCTGGGCGATCGCGACGCCCTTTATGCCTTCCTGGGCCGCCTCAATGAGCAGTGCCCGCGCATCGACATTCTGGTCAACAACGCCGGAACCATCCAGCGCTCACCCGCCGCCGATCACCCCGATGGCTTCTGGGACGAAGTCCTCCAGGCCAACCTCCACGCCCCCTGGATCCTCAGCCGCGAGCTCGGCCGCCGCATGATTGATCGCGGCACAGGGAAGATCATCTTCACCGCCTCGCTGCTGACCTTCCAGGGCGGCATCACCGTCCCCGGCTACGCCGCCAGCAAGGGTGCCGTCGGGCAACTGGTCAAGGCCCTGGCCAATGAGTGGGCGTCCAAGGGCGTGCAGGTGAACGCCATCGCCCCCGGCTACATCACGACCGACAACACCGCCGCGCTCCGCGCCAACCCCGAGCGCAACTCCGCCATCCTGGCGCGCATCCCCGCCGGCCGCTGGGGCGACCCTTCGGACCTGGCAGGCGCCACCGTCTTCCTCGCATCTCCCGCATCCAACTACGTCAACGGCGAGATCCTCGTCGTCGATGGCGGCTGGATGGGCAGGTAATTTCCTATGAAACAAATAGTTCTCATCCTGTTTGCGGCCTGCGCCCTCTCCGCGCAGACTCCGCCCACCGCCAACTACGATCAGAAGATCGACGCCGCGATGAAAAAGATCGACGCGGTCGTCGCCAAGGGGCCCTTCCAGGCCAACTGGACGTCGCTCGAGAAGTTTCAGATCCCCACGTGGTACGCCGACGCCAAGTTCGGCATCTTCATCCACTGGGGCGTCTACTCCGTGCCCGCCTTCGCCAACGAATGGTATCCACGCAATATGTACCTGGCCGGCGACAAGAGCAAAGCCTTCCAGCACCACGTCGCCAAGTACGGCCCGCAGTCCAAGTTCGGCTACAAGGACTTTATCCCCATGTTCAAGGCCGAAAAGTACTCGCCCGCGGATTGGGCGCAGCTTTTCAAGAACTCCGGCGCCCGGTTCGTCATGCCCGTCGCGGAGCACCACGACGGCTTCCAGATGTACGCCTCAGAGCTCTCCGATTGGAACGCCACCAAGATGGGGCCCAAGCGCGACCTCGTCGGCGATCTCGCCAAGGAAGTCCGCAAGCAGGGCCTGCACTTCACCGCGTCCTCTCACCGCGCCGAGCACTGGTTCTTCATGGAAGGCGGCAGGACGTTCGATTCCGACGTCAAGGATCCCAAGTTCGAGAGTTTCTACGGCCCTGCCCAGCCCCGGCGCCTGCCCGGCGCAAAGGCCGACAATCAGCCCAACGAGAAGCACATGAAGGACTGGCTTGCCCGCACCTGCGAACTGGTGGACAACTACAAGCCCGAAGTCGTCTGGTTCGACTGGTGGATCGAAGAGCCCGCCTGGGTTCCTTACATCCAGAAATTCGCCGCCTTCTATTACAACCGCGGCGCCGAGTGGGGCAAGCCCACCGCCATCAACTACAAGAAGAACGCCTTCCCGGAGAAAACCGCCGTCTATGACATCGAGCGCGGCAAGCTGGATCAACTCCGCCCCTACGTCTGGCAGACCGACACCTCCATCGGACTGAAGAGCTGGAGCTACATCGAGGGCGAGACCTTCCGTAGCGCCAACTCGCTCGTCGATGACCTCATCGACATCACCAGCAAGAACGGCCTGTTGCTGCTCAACATCGGCCCGCGCGCCGACGGCACCATCCCGGACGAGGTGCGCACCACGCTGCTCGACATCGGCAAGTGGCTCGGCGTCAACGGCGAGGCCATCTACGGCACGCGCCCCTACAAGGTGTTCGGCGAAGGCCCCACCAAGGTGCTCACCGGCGGCTTCACGGATTCCAAACAGAAGGACTTCACTGCCGCCGATATCCGCTTCACCACCAAGGGCAACACGCTCTACGCCGTCGCGCTGGATTGGCCCGCCGCGCCATTCACCATCGCCTCAGTGGACGCGTCACGCAAGGTCTCCAGCGTCACCCTCCTCGGATCCAAGGAAAAGGTAGCGTTCCAGCAGACGCCGCAGGGCCTGAAGGTCACGCTGCCGGCGGCGAAGTCCGGCAACTACGCCCACGTAGTGAAGATTCAGTAGGACCCCTCAGACTTCGGAGACTGGATCCCTTGATCGGAGATCCGGGCCAGCGGGCGACTCGCAAACGGTGGAGTTGCAGTCGCCCGCCGGCCGGATCAACCGAGGCAGGGATTGACGAGCTTCAGGCCGCGCATCCGCGAAAAATCCCGATCGGCCGACCATAGTTCCCGTACTCCGCTGGCGCGGCAGATCGCGTGGATGCGGGCGTCGTGGACTTGCGCTCCAGTCAGTTTTCCGCCGAGGAAGGCCGCCCGCAGTTCGCTCCAATACCCGGTGGATTCGCCGAGTAAGCGCAGGGACGGTGACTCCATCCAAATCTCCACCTGCCGGACCGCGACGTCAGGCGGGCTCGGCGGCTGGAAGATCCTGAGATTGGTCGAAACCGCAAGAAACTCATGCACACAGGGCCAGGGGATTCCCCATGGAGCGGTTCCTCCGGCTAGGCGTTCAAGGGCCGCATAGGCGGTGTCGTGATGAGGCATGTCCCGCCGGTGCGCATAGACGAGGATGTTGGTGTCCACGGCAATCATGGACGAAACGAGCCGCCCTCATCCTCGTAAGCCAGTGCCGCAAGGTCTTTGCACTTCACCCCGGCTTGAAGGCCGCGGCCGCCCTTGAAACTCCCATCGCGGAGCCGAAACGGTTTCGCCGTCGAGTTTGTTCTCGCTGCGACAACCGACCGCAATCCTTCCTCGACAAGCATTCGAAAACTGAGCCCATCTTTGGCGGCAAGCGCCTTGGCTTCCTCGAAGAGAGAATCCGCGATCTCAACGGTCGTCTTCATGCCCCCATATTACCGTATTGTCGATATGGGTCGTATGGGTCCGGCCGGGCGAAATGCTCCCTATGCCGCAGTCAACTCCTCGTCGAAGCACACCGCCACCTTGCCGCACTTGCCCGACGCCATCAGCGAATAGGCCTGATCCACGTTGTCTAGCGCGAATCGGTGAGTCACCAAATCCGCCGGATGCAACTTCCACGTCACGAGCCTCTCCACCAACTCCTCCATCAGCCACGTCGAGGTCACCCAGGAGCCGAATATCGTCTTCTGGTCGTGGATGATGTCCGGCGACGGATTGAACTCCACACGCCCGCCCTCGCCCAGCATCACCATCCGGCCCCACTTGCGCGTCGCACGAATCGCCGTCGTCCGGGCGGTGTCGTTGGCCGAGCAATCCACCGCCCGCTCCACGCCCGCGCCGCCTGTCAGTTTGCGCACGTCGGCGACGTTGTCCGGGCCTGACATCAGCACCTCGTCGCACAGCCCCAGATCCTTCGCCAGTTGGAGCCTCTCCGGAATCACGTCGATGCCGATAATCGTGTGCGCGCCCAGCTTGCGGCAAAGCGCGCCGGTCGCCAGCCCCACCGGACCCAGGCCCGTGATCAATACCGCATCGTTGCCGCTAATGCCCACCTTCATCAAGCCCTCATACACCGTGCCGAATCCGCAGGCCACCTGCGCGCCATCGACAAACGACAACTCCGGCGGCAGCCATACCAAGTCCTTTTCCTCGGCCAGCAGGTAATCGGCCATGCCGCCGTCGCGCTGCCAGCCGTACGCCCGCCGGTACTTCTCGCTGGTGCAGGAGATCATGTAGCCGCGGCGGCAATCGTTGCACACGCCGCAGCCGGAGATGTGATAGACAATCACCCGGTCGCCCGCCGCAAAGCGGCGGCACCCCGGCCCCACTTCCACAATCTGCCCGCACGGCTCATGGCCGGCCACGACGCCCTGATACCCCTCCGGCCCCTTGCCGAGGTGCTCGTGATAGATGCACCGGATATCGGACCCGCAAATCGTCGACGCCTTCATGCGCAGCAGCACCTCGCCGTGACCCGGCTTCGGTACCGCCACTGACTTCAGCACGGTGGTGCTATCACCGGGCAAAAACGCTCCCTGCATTTGCTCGCTCATGATTTGATCACTCCATCCAGATCCCAAAGGTCCTCCCACGTTTGGCCGTCACGCCACAAAAACACCTGCCCTTTGATCAGGCGGCAGTTCCGGTCGATGGCGGCGATTTCCGCCATCTCCGCTTCCGATAGCGGCTCCATCACGGTGCACTTCAGGTTCGCAATATAGTTTTTGGGCGTGGTGGAAAACGGGATCGGCGTCTGGCCGCGCTGCACCGCCCACTTCACGCACACCACAGCCGGATGCACGCCCAGCCGCTTGGCAATCTTCAAGATGACCGGATCCTCGGTCGGCGCCGTGTCCTCCGGCGTCCTGTCCCGCTCCGGCCGCGCCGGCGAGCCCACCGGGCAATAGCCCACCGCCTGCACACCCATCCCGCGCACGAACTGGAACAGTTCCGGCTGCTGGAAGTGCGGGTGGAGCTCCATCTCGTTCACGGCCGGCTTCACCTTCGCGTCGTGCCACACCAGTTTGAGCTTTGGAATCGTCATGTTCGACGTGCCGATGTGGCGCACCAGGCCCAGCGCGACCAATTTCTCCATCGCCCGCCACGTTCGCATGAAATCGGCATGGATATACGGCTTCGCATCCGGACTGCGCGCATCCACGGAACAGTTGGGCGGATGGAAGTTCGGGAATGGCCAGTGCACCAGGTACAGATCGAGATACTTCAGGCCCAGATCGGCAATCGACTGCTTGCACGACTCGATCACATCCGCTTCGCCGTGCTTGTCGTTCCACAGCTTCGAGGTGACCCACAACTCTTCGCGCTTCAGCCCGCCCGCGAACATCTCCGCAAACGCCTGCCCGATGCGGGCCTCATTGCCGTAAACCGACGCGCAATCGATGTGCCGGTAGCCGGCGGCCACAGCACCCTTCACCGCTTCGGCCACCGCCGCGGCATTTACGTGATCGGATCCAAACGTGCCCAAGCCAATCGCCGGCATACGCGCCCCTGTGAATAGCGTCCGCTGCGGCACACGGCCCGGGTCCATGCCGTCCGGCGCCGGAGCCCAGCGCGAAGTCGAAGATGCTGACATACCTAACATCATCGGCCACGGCGGCGGTGATAGCAAGCTGCCGTGCTCATTTTCTGCGGCAAAAATCGTTAACTGTGAGTCCAGCCACGCCGAGCCGCGCAATTCATGAATCCTTGCTTGGGCCGTCCGAATCCCAACATCACATGAGCACCGAGAAGAAAATCATCGCCGTTGTCGGCGCCACGGGCGCCCAGGGTGGGGGTCTCGCCCGCGCCATCCTGAGTGACCCCAGAAGCGAATTCGCAGTTCGCGCCATCACCCGTGACGTCAATTCAGACAAGGCCCGCGCTCTGGCCGATCTGGGCGCCGAACTGGTAGCCGCGGATCTCGGCGACGCCGATAGCATCCGCGCCGCCTTCCAGGGCGCCTATGGCGCCTACTGCGTGACGTTCTTCTGGGCTCACTTCTCCCCCGAACGCGAGCTCGCCGAAGCCACCAACATGGCGCGTGCCGCCCGTGATGCGGGTCTCCAGCATGTCGTCTGGTCGACGCTCGAAAATACTCTGAAATGGGTCCCTCTCGACGACGACCGAATGCCTACGCTCATGGGTAATTACAAGGTCCCCCACTTCGACTCCAAGGGCCAGGCCGATCAGGTCTTTACCGATCTCGGCGTTCCCACCACCTTCCTGCTCACCTCGTTCTACTGGGACAACTTCATATCTTTCGGCATGGGCCCGAAGAGGGGCCCCGACGGCCGCCTCGCCATCACCCTCCCGATGGGCAACAAGAAGCTCCCCGGCATCGCCGCCGAGGACATCGGACGCTGCGCCTACGGCCTCTTCCAGCGCGGCCCCAAGCTGGCCGGTAAGTACGTTGGCGTGGCTGGCGAACATCTCACCGGCGAGCAGATGGCCGCGGCCTTCACCACCGTGCTGGGACAACCCGTTGCCTACAACGCAGTGGAGCCCGCCGTCTATCGCTCCTTCGGCTTCCCGGGAGCCGAGGATCTCGGCAATATGTTCCAGTTCAAGCGCGATTTCGAAGCGTACTTCTGCGGCGCCCGCAGCCTCGCCGTTTCCCGCGCCCTTAACCCCGCCCTACTTACATTTGACCAGTGGCTGATGGATAATAGGGCGAGCATTCCAATCGAATGATCGTATCGGCCAGCTATCGCACCGACATCCCCGCCTTCTACGGCGAGTGGTTTATAAATCGGCTGCACGCCGGCTACTGCAACGTCTTCAACCCCTATTCCCGCAAGCCCTACGCCGTCGACCTCCGCCCGGAGGCGGTCGACGGCTTCGTCTTTTGGACCAAGAACCTGACGCCGTTCCTCCCCCGCCTCGCGGAAGTTCATGAGCGAGGCTACCCCTTCATCGTCCAGTACACCATCAACTCCTATCCGCGTGAGCTGGAGACCTCGGTCATCGATTCCGCCCGCTCCGTTCAGCACATGCACCGCCTGGCGCGCGACTATTCGCCGCTCTGCCCCATCTGGCGCTACGATCCCATTCTGATCTCCACGCTCACGCCCGCAGAGGCCCACCTGGAACACTTCGCACGCCTCGCCGCCGTGCTGGAAGGCGCCACCAACGAGGTGGTCATCTCCTTCGCCCAGGTCTACGAAAAGTCCCAACTCAATCTGAACATCGCCGCCGCACACGATCACTTCAAATGGCACAATCCGGACGACGCCGCCAAGCTCGCCCTCGCTGCCCGCTTCGTCGAGATCGCCGCCAGACACGGCATGACCCTCACCGTCTGCTCGCAGCGCGATTACACCGTCGCCGGATCTCAGCCAGCCCGCTGCATCGACGCCAGCCGCCTCGCAGCCATCGCCGGACACAGAATCAGCGCCCCCATCAAGGGCAACCGCGCCGAATGTTGCTGCCACGAGTCGCGCGACATCGGCGAATACGACACCTGTCCGCACGGCTGCGTCTATTGCTATGCCGTCCGCTCACCCGGCTTGGCCCGCAGCCGCTATCACAGCCACGACCCCCAGTCCGAGTTCCTCTACCACCCGACCGCCAAGACGCACTAGCGCCGAAAACTTACATTCACTTCCTCACCCGTGCGCGCCCGGGCGCGGCCCTCCGCCCGGTCAATCTGCCCGCCCATCATCTGCACACGGATCGTCCCGCTGGCCTCCGCGTTCGCAATCCGCCTCACGCGGATCGTCACGTCGTTCATGGTCTGGGTCTCAACGCGCCCATAGAACGCCGGGCTCGATTGCCCCCGAAACTCCAGCATCGCCTCGCCGTTCGCGTTCACTTCCAGCCGCGCCTCGGATAGGCTCATCTGCCGCCCGTTGGTCACCCAGAAGGATCCGATGCCCGTCGAGCTCGCGCTCAACGCCTGCGCGTTGCGGTTGTCGCGCATGCCCGAGTTCGCCCATCCGGAGCCCGCTGCCCCACCCTGCCGCAGCTCAGCCCGAAACTCGCCGCTCCCGCGCGCCATAACTCCACTCACCGAAACCCCCACCATTCGATCCCCGCGCAGCTCCACGCTCCCCTGCCCGCTCGCGCCCATATTGCGCAGCCCCTGAGTGATCTCCAGAGCCACGCTGTCTCCGCGCCGGCTCCAGCGCCCGCCCAGATCGTAAGACGCCCCGCTCCCGCGCATCTCCAGCCGGAACTCGCCGTTGCGCATCAGATCCACGCGGGCCTCCGTGATGTCCGAAGACGGGCCATTGCGCTGTTCAAAGCGGCCCACGCCCATCACGGTACCGCTGAACTCGCCGCCGCCACTATTCTCACGATTCCCACCCCATCCGGTACCGCTACTCGGCGCACCGCTGTTCGGAATGGCGCTGTTCAGGCTGCTGTCCGCGGCCCCCCGCCACCCGGCGCTCTCCCACTTGCTCAGCCCGCCGCGATTCTCCCATTCGATCCTCGCCGTGTAGCCCTCATCCCCGCCCTGCGAATCGCGAATCCGGACCTTCGCCGTCCACGAATTGTCGGCGCTGGGCGCTTCCAACAGAGTCTGCTCGCCGCGCCCGTCCACTCCGCGAAACTTGAAATTCGCCAGCCCGTTTCCGCCCGGCAGCGGCTGCGAACACTCGGTGCCTTCATCGCTGGACGGCCGCCCCGCCAGCGTTTCCAACGCCACTTTCTCCCCGCGCACATGGACGATCGTCTCGATATCCACCCGCACCCGGATCGTGCAATACCCGCTCGCCTTGTTCGCATCGTAGTCGCCCGTGCGCTTCGGCGTGATGTCTGTCCACTCACCCGCCACGGCCAGGCCGCTCAGCAATCCAACTGCGATCACCGCGCGCCGCACACCCTGCCCATGCTGCATACAGAATCCTCCGCGCTCATTCTACGTCCCACGCCCGCAAAACGACAGCCCGCCGATTGCGCGCGGATTCTCCCCCCTGCTAGCGTCATAGTGTAGATCCGCACCATGAGCCAGCACCCCTCCCCCGATTGCCCGCAACGTAAGACCGTCCGTACGCGCCGCGTCGATGAGGTCACGTCGCTCCACGAAATCTTCACGCATTGCCTGCCGGCCTTTGGCGGGGCGTATCTGCGCCGCATCTACAACATCCTCGATACCGCCATCGGCCAGGGTTGCCCGCTCACCCTCGCCATCGCCGGCCCCATCACCGTCTCCGGCCAGCATCAGACCTGGCTCATCCCGCTGCTGGAAACCGGCTGGGTCGCCTACATCGCCGGAACCGACGCCATGTGCTACCACGACGGCCACCGCTCGCTCGACGGCTGGCGCGACCCCGTCCACGAGGTGCCCATCTTCGGCGACGACGGCGCCCTGCGCGACGAGAAGACCATCCGCGTCACGGACATGGCGTTTGACGAGGACGTACTGCTCGATCAGGACCGCTTCATCACTGCCCTGCTCCGCCAGCCCGAGTTTCAGAAGAAGATGAGCGGCACTGAGCTACGCAACCTCCTCGGCCGCCGCTTTGGCGCGCTGGAACAGCGCAATGGCGTGGAGCCCGGCCTGCTCGCCACGTGCCACAAGCTCGGCATCCCCTTCTTCGTCGGCGCCCCTGGCGACGGCAGCGTCTTCCTCAACTCCATGAAGCTCTGGGCCATGAAGAAGGCCGGCCTGCTCGATCACTACGAGTTCGAGCTCGACATCCACGCCGAGGTCTTCGAAAGCTGCGCCTACCACTACTGGGGCCTCTTCGAATCCGAGACCAAAGCCCTGGCGACGTTCGTCCTAGGCGGCGGCGTGCCCAAGAACTTCAACCTCCAACCCGAGCCCGCCCTCGGCCAGGTGCTGGGCCTGCCTGATGTCACCGGCTATCACTTCGACGTCCAGATCGTCAGCTCGCCCGTCACCGACGGCTCGCTTTCTTCGTGCTTTCCCGCCGAGGCCGTCACCTGGGGCAAGGTGGATCGCCACGTCTACCACCAGACCACCGAATCCATGCAGGCCGATTACTCCATCGTCCTGCCCTTCCTCATCAAGGCTCTGCTCGACAACCGCGCCCGCTACGAGCGCCTCCGCGACGAGCTAGGCGAGGAGCATCTCTTCGCCAGCCACCCCCAGGCCAAGGGCTACCTGCGCTCGCGCGATGGCTACCGGCTCTACGACAAGCGCGACGAGCTCACTGAAAAGCTCCGCCTCGCCGTGAAGGACAACAAGGAGTGGCTGGCTGGGACGCTCGATTACCCGTTGGCCTGATCGTCGTCGTCCTTGAACAACGTCCGCGTGTTCGCCCACAATCCCGGCCTCTCCAACTGACCCCATCGATAGGCCAGCCACAGCGAGACCAGGCCCAACGGCCGCGCCACCACGCCGGCCCACCGCCACCCTGTCGCGCTCGCCACCAGCCATGCCAGCGCCTCGGCCATCAACCAGCCGCCGCCCACCCAGGCAAACGCCACCCACTGATTCCGGGTCGGCCCCAGCCCAGTCCCCCGCATCGCGCGGACCTCCCCCAAATACCGCCACCAGAAAAACGCGGCCCCAGCCAGCAACACAAACCCCAACCCCGGCCCGCCCGCCCGGCACAACTCCACCCACGGCACGCTCGCCGGCAGGCACACGAATACCGAAGCCGAGAAGAACACTCCCAACCCCGCGTAGATCCCCCGCCGCCGCAACCGTTCCTGCACACCGCGCCAAGCCCGCATCTCCAGCTCCGGCGAAGGCCCCGGATCACCAGTGAGAATGGTCTCTCTCATCGCACACTCCTCAACCGCTCTCTCGCTCGATGGACTTTGGTTCGCGCCGTCGCTGCCTCAATGCCCAGCATCACGGCGATTTCGTTGTAGGGAAGTTCATGTTCAACGTGCAGCAGCAGCGCCGCGCGGTCCACCTCGGGCAGTGCCTGCAACTCCGCCAGCACGGCCCGTAGTTCGTCGCGTGTGTCTTGACCCGATCCGCCGGCTACCACCTCCGGCATCTCGCCACGACGCCGCTCCCGCCGCCACTGCTGCCGGTAGAGATTGCGCACGATCGTCAGCAGGTAAGCGCGCACGGAGCTCAACTGCACACGGTTGCCCGCCTCCCAGATCCGCAGGAACGCCTCCGCCGTCAGATCGTCCGCCTCTGCCGCGCTACCGCTCAAGCCGAGCGCAAAGCGGTAGACCGCGCGCGAATGATCGCGATACAGATCGTTGAACCCGCCGGCGCTCTGCACAACATCCATCTCACTAGACGATATCCGCTCGGGCGCCGATTGTTCGTCGCGATACCGGAATTATTGCTTTTCTTCGTCGTCCGGTGCCGGGAAGAGCGTC
Source organism: Bryobacterales bacterium (assembly GCA_016721425.1). Classification (GTDB taxonomy): domain Bacteria; phylum Acidobacteriota; class Terriglobia; order Bryobacterales; family Bryobacteraceae; genus Paludibaculum. Next base: position 388,585 of record JADKID010000012.1, read on the forward strand.
TGGACCGTCTTCACCTCGGAGACCGGCATGACCTGCCGCAGCTTCTCCCCCAACCAGACAGCGGCAAAGCCGCCTACCGGGAAGATTGGGAATTGAGAGTTGGTATCCCGCCATCCGTGGGCCAGCGCCGAGGCCGCTTCGCCGATCAGTGCGCCACCAGCCAGCCAGGCCAGCCTCGGCCAGATGCCCCGCTCTGGCGGGAGCCCCGTGCCGCGCAGATCGCGGCACGCCTGCACAAACCGCCACCAGAAGTACGCTCCGGCCGCCAGCAACGCCGTCGCCACCCACATCCCGCCCGCCTGGATCATCTCCACCAGCGGATGGCGCACCGAGGTCGCGCTGAAGACGAGGGTTGTGAAGAAGACAGCCAACGCGACATTGACTGTCTTGGCTCGCAGCGCGGCCCGCGTTCGCCGCAGCGATTCCAACTCCAGGCCCTCGCGGCGCTCCAGATTGACAGGCAGAATCGTCTCTTTCATCGCACACTCCTCAGGCGCTCTCGCGCCCGATGCACTTTAGTTCGTGCCGTGGATGCGTCAATGCCCAGCATCACGGCAATCTGGTGATACGGCAGTTCATGCTCGACGTGCAGCAAGAGCGCGGCACGGTCCAACTCCGGCAGCGCCTGCAATTCCGCCAGCACCGCCCTCAGTTCATCCCGCGTGTCCTGACCGCATCTGCCGGCTACCTCTTTGGGCATTTCGCCATGATGCCGCTCATGCCGCCATCGAGCCCGGTAGAGATTCCGCACGATTGTGAGCAAGTAGGCCCGCACGGTGCCGAGTTGGACCCGCTCGCCCGCCTGCCAGATCCGGGCGAACGCTTCGGCCGAGAGATCCTCAGCCTCTGCCGCGTTCCCGCTCAAGCCAAGCGCGAATCGATAGACCGCCTGAGAGTGTTCGCCGTATAGGTCACCGAAACTCGCATGACTGGGCGGAGCATCCATCTCACTAGAGGATATTCACTCGCGCCGCAGTTGTTCCCGCCAGCCCTACATATATTCCGGAACCGGTATCCCCAGCACGTTCTCCAGCGTCTCCTGCAATTGCCGCTGGAAGTACACCGCCAGCCACAGCAGAAACGTGCGCTTCTCCGCGTTCTCTTCCGCCAGGATCGGATAGTCGTGGTAAAACGCATTGAACGCCTGCGCCAACTGGAACGCATACCGCGCCATCGCCGCCGGCTCGCCCACGCTCAACGCTGATTCCAGCGCCTTGCCCGATTTCGACGCCGCCAGCAGCAGTTGCCAGAAGTTCTCCTCGCCCAGTTGCCGCGCCATCCAGGCCTCGTCCAGCACCGCCGCGAAGTCCGGCAACACCTCGCCCCGCTCCGCCAGCTTCCTCAGGATGTTGCGCGCCCGCACCGCCGCATATTGGACATACGGCCCCGTCTCCCCCTCAAAGCTCAACGCCTCCTGCAAGTCGAAGGCGATCACCGTATTCCGCGTGAACTTCAAAAGGAAATACCGCAGCGCCCCAATCGAGATCTGCGTGGCGATCTTCGCCCGCTCCTCCTCCGGCTTGCCCTCGTGCCGCGAATCCACCTCCACCCGCGCCTTCTCGATCAGCTTATCGATCAGGTCGTCCGCCTTCACGCCCAGGCCCTTGCGCCCGCTCACTTCCACATACGGCTTCTTCTTGTCCTCTTCCGAGAGCGGAATCCCCAGTTCCACACAAGTCCGCGGCGACAGCGCCACCATCTCGTACGAGAAGTGAATCGAATGTTCTGCCTGATCCGTGTATCCCAGCGCCCGCAGCCCCGCCACCACAACGTCCTGCAAATAGGACTGCCGCGAGTCGATCACGTTGTACACCTCGGTGCCGCCGCCGAAATGCAGCCCCTCCTGCGCCGCCGTATCCGTCGCCACGTACACCACGTGCCCATCCGGATACGTCCGCAGCGGCCTGTAATGGAAGTCCTTCCCGAGCAGACCGAACTTCCACATCTGATACGCGATGTCCTTGCCGACGTACGTCACCGTGCCGTTAGACCGCACGATCACCTTCGAATCGTCGTCCGTCTCATCGCCCGTGGCCGATTCCCGGAAGTGGCCCGCCGCCATCACCCAGCAGCCCTTGTTCTTCCCTTCCTCGACGAAGTAGATCGCGCCCCGTTCCTTCAGCTGCTCATACGCCGTCGCCCAAAACTGCAAGTGCAGGATCTCGCTCTCGCGCGGCAGCACGTCATAGCCGATCCCCAGCCGCCACATCGTCGTCAGGTGGCACTCCACCACCGCGTCCGCCACCACGTGGGCCAACTCGGCAATCTCACCCACGCCCTGCTCGATCTCGTGCAGCGTGTCTTTCCGCCACTGAATCGCCTCCGGATGCCCGCCATAGTAGGCCGAAGTGCGCGCATACAAATCCCAGCAGTAGTAGTCAAACCGCTCGCTCGCGATCAGCGCCTGCACGTCCGCCAGCGACTTCTTCTCCAGATAGTGGAAGCCCACCACCACGTCGGCCACCTGCACGCCCGTGTTGTCGATGTAGTTCTGCACCTCCACGGTGCGCCCCATGCCCCGCAGCATCCGCACAAACGTATCGCCCAGGACAGAGTTCCGCAGATGCCCGATGTGCGCCGCCTTGTTCGGGTTGATGTTGGTGTGCTCGACGATCGTCTTGCCGGCCGTGGCCGCCGCCGCCACGTCCCCGCCCGCCAGCAGACCCATCGCATACGCGCCGCGGTCCAACCGCACGTTCAGATACCCGCCGCCGGCCACCTCAACGCTCGCAATGCCCGGGATCGCCGGCAGATTCGCCGCAATCTCCTCCGCAATCGCGCGCGGAGCCTTCTTCATCGCCTTGGCCAGAGAAAACGCCACCGGCAGCGCCAGTTCCCCGAAAGACGCCTGCTTCGGTTGCTCGATCACAACCGCCATCTCCACCCCGTACCGAGCCTTCAGAAAACCGGCCACACCATCCCGCAAACGAGCCTCGACCACATGAAACACAGCGATAATCCTCTAGTTCGAGTGTATCGGAAACACGGCGAGCCGAGACCATGTAACCTTGTCAGCATGACCGTGACCCGCCGCACCCTGCTCCAAGCTTCGGCCGCACTCGCGCTCGGCGCCAGCGCCCCTCTTGCGAAACAGAAGACCGACGTCGCCATCTACGGCGCCACGCCGGGCGGCATCGCGGCCGCGGTCGCCGCGGCCCGGCTCGGGCGCACCGTATTGCTGTGCGCGCTGGAGGACCACATCGGCGGCATCGTCTCCAACGGCCTCACCAACGCAGACATCGGCAAGCGGCCGGCGGTAGGCGGCCTGTTCTACGAATTCACGCGCCGGGTGGTCCGCTACTACGAGGAGATGGACCTGGGCAACCCCGCGCAGCCCAACGTGAAGCTCTGCCGCGACGGCTACTGGTATGAGGCCAATGCCGCCGAGCGCATTTTTCAAAAGATGATCGCGGGCGAGCAGGGGCGCATCCGCCTGCTGCTCAGCCACGAGTTGAAGCGCGCCATGGTGACGGACAACCGGCTGAATGCAATGGTGCTCGAAAACGGCCAGGGCGCGCCGGTGGAGGTGGAGGCAGCGGTCTTCATCGACGCCACCTACGAAGGCGATCTTGCCGCCATGGCAGGAGCGCCGCTCCGCACCGGCAGGGAGGGCCGCTCCGAGTACAACGAGCCCCACGCCGGCCGCATCTACATGAAGTTCCGCGGCACGGAACTGTTGCCCGGCTCCACCGGCGAGGCCGACAACGCGACGCAGTCCTACTGCTTCCGCTTCCACGTCACCAACCTACCGGCGAAGCGGGTGCCCATTGAAAAGCCGCAGGGCTACAACCGCGACGACTACCGCTGGGTGCTGGAGGACGTCCGCGCCGGCCGCGCGACGAAGTTCCGCGACATCATCCAGGTCTACCCGATGCCGAACGGCCGCTTTGAGCTGAACAGCGACCACGTCAACCCGGAGACGGGAGTACCGAAGGAATCGCTCGACCTGGCGGAGGTGTGCTGGGAATGGCCCACCGCCACTCCAGCGCGACGGCGCGAGATCTACCAGCGCTACCTGACGCACAACGTGGGGATGCTCTGGCTGCTGCAGAACGATCCCGAGGTGCCTCAGGCCATGCGCGAGGATGCGCGGCAGTACGGCTGGCATCGCGACGAATGGACGGCCAACGGCCACATGCCGCGCCAGGTCTACGTGCGGCAGGGCCGGCGCATCCTGGGCGACTACGTACTCACCGAGCGCGATGCCGAGCTGGACCCCGAACTGGAGCGCACGCGGGTGCGGCCGGACAGCATCGCGGTGATCGAGTGGGCCTTCGACCCGCACGCGCATCATCGCTACGACCCCGCCCACCCGGGCGTGCGGGAGGGCTACGTTTTCGTGGACCACGCGCCGTTCCAGGTGCCGTACGGAGTACTGGCGCCGCGCCGCATCGATGGACTGCTGGTGCCGGTGGCGTGCTCGTGCAGCCATGTGGCGTACAATGCGCTACGCATGGAGCCGGTGTTCATGGCTCTGGGCGAGGCGTGCGGGATCGGCGCGCACCTGGCCATCCGAGACAAGGTCCCGGTGCGGCGCGCGCCGGTGGCGGAGTTGCAGGCGATGCTGGTGGAGCGGCGCGGGGTCATCACCTACTACGAGGACCTGGCGTTCACCGACCCGGCCTTCGCCGCCTTCCAGTGGCTGGGCGCGCGGGGCTTGAACCCCGGGTACAAGGCAGAGAAATCGCGCCGGATCAGTAGAGCCGAAGCGGAAGCGAAGCTGGCGCGGATCGCCAAGTACAACGGAAAAGCGGACGGGGCCGCCGGTGTGCTGCCGGACGGCCCCGTGGGTCTGGAGGAGTTCGCCGCGCGAGTGTACCAGGCGTTGCGGGGAGGCTCGCAGCGAACCGCGGCCAGCGGCCAGCCTTAGGTACCCTGCCACCCCTCCATCGAAGACCATGCCTCGTCGCCACATGCCAGGCTCACGGGCAACCGCTCCCTTACGGTCAGGGCTCCGAAACAGCTTTCGCGTTCGCAACACCGTCGCATTCACAACGCTCTCGAGTTGGCGAAACTGCCGGTTTTGGGGCGAATTGCTTAACAGCCGTCGTCCGGGTTAAGAACCGATAATCGGGAGCCGTTAGCCAACTGCAAATCCGGCCGCACTTCACCCCTCCGCTACCAGCCCGGAGCAAAAGAGCGCATCCGCTATTTGGTCTCCGCGAACTGCGAGGCCAGGCAGGCTGCCCCCCGCCTGGAGGCACCTTGCCGGGCAATGCAGTCTACTTGCGGAAGTCGGTGATCTGGCCGTTCGAGCCAACCATGCACTGGCCGGAGCGGAACTGGCCGTTCTTGCGGGCCTGCCAGTTGATCATGTAGCTGCTGTTACCCGGGTCCATTCCGTGCTGCACACGGACCTCGCTGGACCCCACCATCAGGCGGCGTTCCACTTCCCTTTCGCAAACAGAAAGTGCCTCGTTCGGCGAAACGCGGGAATTGTAGCCGCCATTGTTGATGTTAAAGTTGCTGAGACGCCCGGTGTTGGTAACCGAGCAAGTGCCGGATTCCGAATTGCCCGAGTAGCTCCGGAATGAGAAGGAGAGGTCATAGTTGTCGGATCGGCCGCCCATGGACGCGCGCTGGACAGAGACGCTGTTCGGGTTGATGTTGCGAACGCGGGCAACCTGGTCACGGCACACGCGGACCGCTTCCTTGTAGTCGATGCCGCGATTGGAATTGTTGTTGCCCCAGCCATCATCCCAGCCGGTGCCACCTGAGGACCAGTTGCCGCCGCCGCCCCAGTTGGAGTCGCCGCCGGACCAGAAAATGTCTCCGGTGTAGCCCTCGCTCCCGCCTTTGGGATCTTCAATCCGGATGACTGCCACGCCGCCGCTGCCCCGCGGGTCACGCGCCAGCGATTGCCTGCCGCGGCCATCCACGCCTTTGAAACGAAAATCGTGGGGATTGTTGGGAAGCGCGCTGCCGCAGTCCAGCCGGACCCACGTGGCGGGATTTCCCTCCAGGGTGCGGATGATTCCGTAGTCACCGTGGATTTCGATCTCTGCCACTCCATCCACGCGCACCTCAAACGTGCACTTGTTTTCGCCTCCACGGATGTTGGCGCGGATTCGATTGTATTGCGCGCTGACCGGCAGGGCCAGAGTGGCCACGGCCAGCAGACCGAAAATAGCGCTCCTGTGTTTCATCATTGGGTTTCCTTTCTGTCAGCCTTGGCCCGGGGGATAGAAAGCCCCGCCCCGGCAATCCTCCATAGGCTAATAAGGACTCTGCCCCTTCGCTATCCGATTTCCGCAAACGGTCTTCCGCAAACCTGGGACTGCCCACACGCCCAATCTCCGACCCATTTGGTCCTAGATTGCGCTATACTGACTTTCGTGGCCAAAGTTACCGTCCTCCCAGCCAACGAGACCTTCGAATTCGATCTGAATGCCCTGCCCTATCACGACCATGGCAAGCCCCTCTCCTTCCTCGACGTAGGCATCAGCACAGGGTTCCACATCGAGCACGCCTGCGGAGGCAACTGCGCCTGCACTACATGCCACGTGGTGGTCAAGAGCGGCGCCGAATTCCTGAGCGACATGGATGACGACGAAGCCGACAAGCTCGATCTCGCCGCCGACCTTCAGCTCGGCTCGCGCCTCGGCTGCCAAGTCCACTTCGTCCGCGACGGCGCGGTCACCATCGAGATCCCATCCTGGAATCGCAACTACGTCAGCGAAGGCGGCGCTTCCATGAACCTGGGCGACGCCATCCCCGCTCCCAAGAAATAGCCCTGCGGCGCGCGCCGCCCTCCGCCGCGCGCACGGCGGCGCGCCGCAATTCGGATATTCGCCTCTTTAGCCTTGCAATCGGCTCATTCCAATGCCAAACTAGGCCGATTGCGCGTCCCCGCGGATGCACTTCACCCCCGGCCAGATCGCGCGATCGCGTTCGAGCTCTAAGGAAAGTGAGGTATTCATCATGGCGACCAAGCCAATCAAGCCAGCATTCGTCCTGAAGGACCAGCTCATCCTGCGTGAGCACATCTGGGACCGGATCCACTGGGTCACATACCGTGTCCCCATGGAAATGGCTGGCATTCTCAAGAAGGGCCTGGCCGATGCCCCTGTGCGCGTCCAACTCACCAAACAGTTCACAGACGCCACCTGGAAGCACACCAGCGCCCTCATCATGGAGGGCACAGCCCCGCCGCCGGAGATCGCCGGCGCCATCTACAACATCGCCGATGACATCAGTTGCGGCCGCGAGATCAGCCTCAAGGCCGGCGACTACATCGCGATTCAGAGCTTCCTCAAAAAGAAGTAACCCGGCCTGCCATCGTGGCGGGGAGCGTCGCAGCCGGCGCTCTCCGCCCTCCTTCCAACGGAGATCAACATGACCTTTGAAGGTTTGCCCCTGCTGCTTGGTTGGGAACTGACTCTGGCCTGCAACCTGCGCTGCCAGCATTGCGGATCTTCCGCCGGCTCCGGACGGCCGAATGAGCTCACCCTCGATGAAGCCCTGGCGATCTGTACCCAGTTCCCCGAACTCGCCGTGCAAGAGGTCGTCTTCACCGGCGGCGAGCCGCTGATGCAGCCCTACTGGCCGCAGCTCGCCACCCGCCTCCGCGAGTTGCAGATCAAGGTCGGCATGGTCACCAACGGGCTGCTGCTGAGCCCGCGCATCGTCGCCGAAATCCAGGCCTGCGGGATCCGCGAAGTGGGCGTCAGTCTCGACGGACTGGAGACCACCCACGACGAGATCCGAGCACTGCCCGGCGCCTTTCTGCGCAGCCTCGACGGCCTGCGGCGCTTGCTCGACGCCGGCATCCATGCCACCGCCATCACTACCGTCAACGCCCTCAACGTGCACGAGCTCCCTGCCCTCTACGCCCGCCTCCACGCGGCAGGCGTGCCGCAGTGGCAGGTCCAGCCGCTCTTCGGTTTCGGCCGCGGACGCGAGCAAACGCGCCTCCACCTGTCCAGCGACCAGTACCTCGACATGGGCCGCTTTTGCCAGGAGCATGGCCCCCTCGCCGCAGATTCAGGCATGACTCTCGTGCCCGCCGACGGTTGTGGCTACTGCTCACCCTTCGACACCCAGGGCGCACCCTGGCGAGGCTGCAGCGCCGGCATCGCCGACTGCGGCATCATGAGCGATGGCCGCGTCAAGGGATGCCTCTCGTGGCCCGATTCCCTCGTCGAGGGGGACCTGCGTCAGGATACTTTCTGGGACATCTGGTTCCGCCCCGGAGCGTTCGCCGCCACCCGCAATTTCACCTGCGCCGACCTCGGTGGCGAGTGCCGTACCTGCGAGATGGGCGCCCAATGCGGCGGCGGCTGCTCCGCAAAATCAATCGCAGCCACCGGACAGTTTCACGCCGACCCCTACTGCTACCGCGCCATCCTCGCCGCCCGCCTCACTACGCAGTGAACGGTGGCGGATCAAACACCGAGAGAATGCTCCGCACCATAGCCTCCCTGGTCGTGAAGCGCGTCTCGTCGTAGCACCCCAACGGATTCTCCACCACGTTCACCAGGCACTTGTTGCAGTACGTGCAGGGCACAGGAGCCACATCCAAGCCCTGCTCGAACATCTGCGGCAAATCGGGATTCGCAATCAGTGTCCGCGCCATGCTCACCGCATCGCACTGGCCCGTCTCCAGCGCCTCGCGGATCACGGACGCCGTCTGAAATCCGCCCGTGCAGATCACCGGAATCGTCACGGCCTTTCTGATTGCCGCCGCGTCGGGCAGGTTCAGCCCCTCGATCACCGTCCCCCTCGCCTTCACCCACTGATCGTGAAACAGCCTGCCCGTCAGGTCGTTCCTCAGCAGCAGGAAGTTGCGGAACGTGTGCTTCCCGCTTGAGACCATCGTGTCGTACACCCGCACGAAATCCGCAATCGGCAGATCTCCGGCCGGGTTCCGCGGATGCGGGAAGAAACTTCCGTTCGAGACGTGAATCGCATCCACGCCCTCCGCTTCCAGCCACTGGCATACCTGCACCGCGTCGTGGATCGTGTTCCCGCGCGCCTCCCCCAGCACCATCGCGTTGTTGTTCTCCGTCGCGCTGATCTTCATCTGCAGATGGAAATCCCGCCCGCACCGCTTCCGGATGGATCGAACAATCTCCAGCACAAACCGCGCCCGGTTCTCCAACGTTCCGCCATATCCATCCGTGCGGTCGTTGATCGCCGAACTCAGAAACTGCGTAATCAGATACCCGTTCGCCCCGTGCAATTCCACGCCGTCCAGCCCCGCCGCCTGCGCCCGCACCGCCGCCTGCCCAAACTGCTGCACCACCTCGCCAATCTGGTTCTCCGTCATCGCCGTCGCCTCAAAGCCATGCAACGGATCGGGCTTCGAGGTCGAGCTCCAGCTCTCCGGATACTCCACCCCTGCCACATCGCGCTGCCGGCCCCCGTGGCTCAACTGCAGGATGAACTTGCAGTCAAACTCGTGGACCCGCCTCCCCACCTCGCGCCAGAACGGGATCTTGTCGTCGGCATCCATCATCGCGTAGTTCGGCAGAATCCGCCCCCGCCCGTGCACCGGCACAAACGACGAGATGATCGCCCCCACGCCGCCCCGCGCGAATTTTGTCTCCCAATTGATCCTCGCTGGATTGCCGGAGCCGTCGTAGTTGTCGAACCGCCCCGATACATTCGAGCGGATCAGCCTGTTCTTGAGACTCAGACTCCTGAACTGCAATGGCTCGAATATTCTGTCCGCCATGTAATGCCTCCGCCCTTAGAACGTCTTCACAAACTCGATCAGCGCGCGCTTGTCGTCGTCGCTCAAATCCTTCGCGAAGGTGTGCCCGCGATCCACCACAAAATCCGGCGACAGGTTGTTACGCAACAGCGCGTCGTACAACAGCCCCTTGCCGATCAACCCACCGATGAACCGCGTGAAGAAGTTGTCGTTCCTCAGCAATTGCATCTGTGGAGCATTGATGTTGGCGATCAGGTTCACGGGTGTCCCCTGCCTGATCTTGAGCTTGTAGCCGCTCTCCAACGGTTGATAGCTGTCCACGCTCGTCACCCACATCGACCTCGGCCCCAGCCGCTTTTCCGGCCACAACAGCTTCTCCATGGCGTCCTGAAATGCGGCCATCCGCCCGCTCACACTGGGGTCGCTGTTGAACACCCCCAACGCGTTGTTGTGAAAGTAGGGCGCTGTCGCCCACACGCCCGATAGCGTCGGCACGCGGTAATACCCGCGCCCACCCGCCGGCGGTTGGAAGTTGATTGGCTTATTCGTCCGCACCGGATTGTACAGCCCCTTCAACTCGCCCGCTGCCGGCTGATCCTTATACGTCCTCGACGAGAACTCCTCCCACACATGACCTGCAATCGCATTGGTGGCCAGTGCACGCCCGGCATTGGTCCCGATCTCGCTCACCGGATAGCGACGGTCATTGGAGAGGAAGTTCTCCTCCAAAAAGTCCGCCCGCTGCACCGCCTGCCGGAACCACGCCGCCACATCGGACGTCCCCGCCGGAGGCTGCTTGCTGGAATGACAGCGCGCGCACTGATCCGCAAATGCCAGCGCGCCCCGCCGCAACACTTCCGCATCCTTGGTCAGAAATCGATCCCCGCCCGGTGCGTCCTTCAGCCGCGCCGGCTGCACCGTCTTCAGGAACGCCTCCGCCCCGGCCATGAGTGCCTCTGTCGCCCGCCAATCCGGACAGTCCTTTCGCGCCAGCGCAATTCGGAACGGCTTCTGCTCCATCTTGGTCCCGCTGATCGGATCGTGCAGCGTCGTCCAGTAGTCCGAGCACATCCCGATATTGACGTAGACCCGCAGCGACGCCCCCGCCGTCCCAATCGAATCCGACCCGTCTTTCAGAATGTGGTGCACTGGGCGCGTCGTCCCGTCGGCCATCGTCTCCGTGTGCCACGGCCGGTCCGCGAGATGCACAATCGAGTTAATCGCGTTTGGATTGAAAATATGATCCGTCGCAAACCGCGAAGTGTCCGAAGTCCCCGCCGGCTGCACGTTCGCCACATGCCATCGGAAGTCCTTGGCATCCAGCTTCAGCCCGAACAACGTCCCTTCCTTGAAGTACTGGTTGCCGATCGCCGAGGAGAGGTTGTACCAGCGCGGACTCTCCGGATCCTTCGGCGGATACAGCGGGTTGAAGCCGATATGGCAAAACCCGCACGTCATGCCGATCAGGTACGGCGGCTCCACGCTCGCCGGGTCCTTCAGATACTTGTTCACGTCCCAGACAACCCGGTCGAACTTCGGATTCGGAAACTTCCTCAGCCCCACTACACCCGACGACTGGCTTGGAATCCCCGGCACATCCACCGCCTTGCAGACGTCCATCCAAAGCCCGTATTCATCCGGCTTGGCCGCCGCCGTGCAGTCCGGATCGTTCACCACGCCCATCGTCTTGAAACGCTCCGGTCGCCGCCGCGAGTCCACATATTGCAGCAGATCCGTGATGCCGTGCGTTCGCGCCGCCACGCCCCGCCAGAACTTCTCGCCGCCGCCCGTCCAGAAATACCAGGTGTTCCGCCCCTCCCGCTCCTGCGGTGTCAGTCTCTCGCCGCCATATTCGTAGCTGTCCGTGATTGGCGCGTTGCCCTGACTCAGCAAAACTGTCGCAGCTGCCAGACTCAGCAGAAGAAGCCGGAAGGATCGCATGGAATAGAAATATAACCCATCCGTCCAGTATGCGAAAGCCTTTTCTTCTCAGGCCCGGCGCAGCACTCCGTCATCGCCTGCCCACCCACGCGCTACAGCGCGTACTCCTGCTCCCCCGCCGCCACCTCTAAGCCCGCAATCCCCAGCGCCCCAAGCGCCCGCTCCAGTTCGGCGCGGTAACGGTGCTTCAGGTGCATCGCCAGCACCCGCTCCATCCGCGGCATCTTCCTGACCTCCGCCGCAAATAGCGACGGCGTCAGATGCCCGGACACGCGAGCCAGGCCCTCCATCGCATCCGGAAACGTACACTCCAGAAACACGGACCGTGGCTCCGGAAAGTCCTGCGCAAACTCCCAGATCCGCTCCGTCGGCCCGCTATCGGCCCCAAACACCACCGTGGACGCTCCGTCCGTCACGATATAGCCCGTCGTAGCCACCACGTGGTTCACCGGCACGGGCAGCACCCGCAGCCCCTCCACCACCACCGCCCGCTCCGGCACAAGCTCGTCCACCACCACAAACGGCCGCCCCTCCGGAGCCAGCGAAAAGAAATCCGGCCACACCACGTTGTTGAACACGTGCCGCCGCAGCGCATCCAGTGTCTCCGGCATCGCGTGCAGAACTACGGCAGGCTCCGCCGGATCCCAGGCATTTTCGAGAAACACCGGCAGGCTGCCAATGTGATCCATATGCGAATGTGTCAGGAAGATGTGCCGCACCTTCGCCTGCCCGGCCGGCGACCCCACAAAACCAAGCGTCCCCGCGTCCACCGCCACGCACCCGTTGATCAGGTACGAGCTGGCATACTGCCGCTCCCGCGGCTCATCCGGCGACGATCCCAATAGGCGCACTTGCATGGCAGCACGTTCAATATCCCACCAGCGGCCTGCTTCCGGCAACCTGGTCGCGATACACTCATCCCTGATGACGCAGGACGACCGCATCTCCCAGGTGATCTTTGATTACGCTGCCCGCATCGGCGGCGCCCAGGATCCCGAAGCCCTTCTCCACCTCAACGCCGCCATGGCTCGCGATCTCACCGGCGCCGATCGCTGTTCCCTCTGGCTCATCGATCCGAAATCCGGCGAGCTCTGGACCAAGGTCGCCCACGGCGTCCCCGAGCTTCGCATTCTCCCCGGCACCGGCATCGTCGGGGCCAGTATCACCAGCGGCGAAACCATCCTCGTCAACGACACTTCCCAGGACCCGCGTTTCCTCCAGCGCGTCGATCAGAAGAGCGGCTATCAAACCCACTCCATGCTGGTCCTCCCCATGCGCAACGCCGCCGGCGCCGTCATCGGAGCCCTCCAGGCCCTCAACAAACCCGAAGGCTTCACCGCTGACGACGTCAAGCTCCTCAACCTCGCCGTCAGCTACTCCGCCTCCGCCATCGAAACCCAGCAACTCCGCCAGGAGGCCGAGGAGACCAAGCTCCTCCACAAAGAGCTCGCCATCGCCCGCCAGGTGCAGAATCAGCTCTTCCCCCAGAATCCGCCCACCTTCCCCGGCCTCGATTACGCCGCCTTCTGCCGCCCAGCCCGCTTTGTCGGCGGCGACTACTACGACTTCACAGCCCTGCCCGATGGCACTCTCTTCTTCACCCTCGGCGACGTCTCCGGCAAGGGCGTCGCCGCGGCCGTTCTCATGGCATCCATCCAGGCCGCGCTTCGCACCCAGGTGGTCGAGCGCCCCGCCTCCCTCTCCGCCCTCATCAACCACTTCAACAAGGCCGTCTATTCGTTCTCCAACGGCGTGAAGTACTCCACCCTCTTCGTCGGCATCCTCGATGTCGCCAATCGCACTCTCACCTACGTCAACGCCGGCCAGGCCCCGCCCCTTCTGGTCCGCGCCGCCAATTACTCCATCGAGCATCTCACCGAGGGCGGCATGCCAGTCGGCCTCATGCCCGCCGGCCGCTACACCCAGGCAGTCGTCGCGCTCGAGCCCGGCGACCTCATCTTCGCCTACTCCGACGGCATCAGCGAAGCCACCAATATCCGCGAGGAGATCTGGGAAGAGGCCGACTTCGAATCCCTGCTCGCCGCTTGCTCCACAGGCTCCGCGCAGCACTCCATTGACACCATCGTCAAGGGAGCCGATGACTTCACCGGTGAAGCCGATCAAGCCGACGACACGACCATCGTCGCCCTCAAGCTCGCCTGAGCAGCCACGCCTCCACCCGTCCCTTGCCCTTCACCTCGATCTCGCCCCGGGATTCGAACGCGAATTCATTGCGCAGTGCTTCATAGACCGGGCGCGTCACCTGCACCTCATCCGATACCCCGTGCGATTCCATCCGGCTCGCCACGTTCACCGTGTCCCCCCACAGATCGTAAATGTACTTCGTCGCCCCGATCACTCCTGCCACCACCGGCCCCGAGTTCAACCCCACCCGGATCGAAAACTCCTTGCCGTGCGAGAGAGAAAACGTCCGCGTCGCATCGAGCATATCCAGAGCCATGGATGCCATCCGCTGCGCGTGCTCCGGCTCCGGCACCGGCAGCCCCGATACCGCCATGTAGCAGTCCCCAATCGTCTTGATCTTCTCCACTCCGTGCAACTGCGCCAGTTCGTCAAATCGTGTGAACAGTTCGTTCAGAAACTGCACCACCTCCGCCGGCCCCTCCCGCCCGGACATCGCCGTAAAGCCCACGATGTCGGCGAAGAGAACGGTCACCTCCGGGAACGCATCCGCAATCCGCTCTTCGCCGCTCTTCAGCCGCAGCGCGATCGGCGCCGGCAGTATGTTCAATAACAGATCCTCGTTCTCGCGGTTCCTACTCTGCAGCTCCTGCGTCTGCCGCGCCAGGCTCGACGCCATCGAGTTAAACTGCGCCGAGAGCAGCCCCAGTTCATCCCGCGACCGCACCGCTACCCGCGTATCCAGATGCCCCGACGCCACGCGGCGCGCCCCGTCCACCAGTTCCCGGATCGGTCGCACCAGCACGCTCGAAATCGCCACGCCAATCAGCCCCATCGCCACCAACACCACGAAGAACCACAACCGCAGCTTGTTCCGCATCCGCTCCACCGGCGCCAGCGCTTCCGCCGCATCCATCCAGGTCGTCATCTGCCAGTTCAACCCAGCCACCCGCACCGGCCCGCCCGAAACCACTAGGCGCCGCCCGTCCGCCAGAGTCACCAGGCCCTCGCCCAACATTGCCGGATCCACGCGCTGCTTCAGGATCGTGGTTCCGCCGGTCCGATGCCGCGCATTGGACCGCATAAGCATATCAGCGCCCACGATCCACGTATCGCCGCCCTGCCCCAGCCCGTCGTTTGCCCACCCCTGGAATCCGGAAGCCGCGTTGTCCAACTCCGCCGTGGAGAGTTGGAGGATCAACACACCAACGCGCCGATTGCCATCGTTGATCGTTGTCGCCACAAATGCCTGCGGCGTACCCAAGGCTGGCCCGTAGCTCTCGAAATCTGTGATGACGACGGCATCCGGATCCGTGCTCGCACACGCCAGCCGGAAGGCCCTCGCCGCACCCGTGTCGCGGTAGGCCCCGCTCAGCAGGCGCGTCGCAAAGTCGGCCTGCCTGGCGGCCGAATACACCACCTCGCCCGTCACGTCATCCACCAGCATCAGATCTTCGTAGCCAAACCGGGCCGTGACCTTCCGGAAGGAGGGATCATGCCGTGCAAGTACCCTGGCGTAGCTGCTCGCGTCGTGGCCCGCCGCCGCCAGATACCGCCATTGCAGATACCACTCTGCCGGCGCGCGTGGGAGCAACTCTTCCACCGCCACCGGCGCCAGCCCCGCCTTCGCCAGCGCGGGCAAGTGCTTCTGCCGGTAGTAGGCCTCCACGTCGCGCTTCGCATCCGCATCCACGCCGCCGCGGTTCAGCTCCGCAATCGCCACCCGAAACTCGTCCATCGCATCAACAACGTTCCGTGCTTCGCTCAGAGTATCCGTGTGAAGCTCCACCGTCCGCAAATAGGCTTCCACCTGCTGCGCGCGCGCCCGCCTCACCCCGCGCACCTCCTGCCATACCGCCTGCGTCAGGCTCTCCTGGGCGTTGTGATACCCGATATACCCGGAGATCAACGCGGCGCCCGCCCCCAGCGCCGCCAGCGTCAATGCCAGCTTGATGCGAATCGACATACCACTACCAGCAACCTCTCATCCCATCGCTCCATCACTGTCCGCCGCCACGCACCCCAACGAACCATAGGCCAATATCCCCCACCCTGGTTTACCATAGAGCCAGAGGGCTCTCCAATCGTCAAGGTATGCGTGCTCGCGTCGTCCAGCGCGGGTAATTCTACATTCATCGGGACAGATAGCACGAGAATCCTCGTCGACGCCGGCTTGAGCTGCAAGCAGATCGTCGAGCGACTCGCCGCCATCGGCGAGGACTTCCACAAACTCGATGCCATCTTCATCACCCACGAGCATTCCGATCACATCTCCGGCCTGCCCACCCTGATGAAGAAGCTCGGCAGCCGCGTCCCCGTCTTCCTCACCACCCACACCGCGCCCCTCCTCGATTGGAACACCGCCACGCCCCACATCGAGACCTTCCAGGCCGGAGCCACCATCGACGTAGGCGACCTCTCCGTCGGCTCCTTCACCATCCCCCACGACACCATCGATCCCGTCGGCTTCACCATTCGCGCCCAGGGCCTCAAAGTCGCCATCGCCACGGACCTCGGCTACATGCCCGATAGCGTCCGCTTCCACCTCAAGGGCGCCAACTTCCTGCTCCTCGAATCCAACCACGACCCCGAAACCCTGAAGGTCGGCCCCTACCCTTGGCACATCAAGCAGCGAATCCTCTCGCGCAAAGGCCACCTCTCCAATCAGGCCGCCTGCGACTACATCACCTCCGAACTCACCAGCGAGACCCATACCCTCGTACTCGGACACCTCAGCGAGACAAACAACGATATCTGGAATGCCGAGCTCTGCGCCAAAATGGCTCTCGATCAGTGCGGCCTGAAACCCCGCTTGATCGTAGCCGAGCCGCGCAAGCTCAGTGAAATTTTTCAACTGTAGGATTTATCATGATTGAACGCTATACCCGCCCCGCCATGGGCCAAGTTTGGAGTGATGAAAGCAAGTACCGTCAATGGCTTGCCGTTGAGCTCGCCACCGCCGAAGTCCTCGCCGAGCACGGCAAAGTCCCCGCCGAAGCAGCCGTGCAGTTGCGCGAGAACGCCGGCTTCACCGTCGAGCGCATCCTCGAAATCGAGAAGGACATCCGCCACGACGTCATCGCCTTCACGACATGCGTAGCAGAAACGATGAAAGCGAAGGGCGTCGCCGAGGCCTCCCGCTGGTTCCATTACGGCCTCACATCCAATGACGTGGTCGATACCGCCCAGGCTCTACAACTGAAGGAATCCGCAGCCCTTCTGCTAGCCGGGCTCGCCGAGCTGATCGAAACCCTCAAGACCCGCGCCTTCGAGTTCAAAGACACCATCGCCATCGGCCGCACGCACGGGGTCCATGCCGAGCCCATCACCTTTGGCCTCAAGCTCGCCCTGTGGTACGACGAGGCCGTGCGCGCCCATCGCCGTCTTTCCCAGGCGGCCGAGGACCTCCGCTTCGGCAAGCTCTCCGGCGCAGTCGGCAACCTCGCCCATCTCTCCCCGGAAGCGGAAAAGCAGATCTGTGAGAAACTCGGCCTCCAGGTGGCGCCCATCGCCAGCCAGGTGCTCGCCCGCGACCGCCACGCCGCTTTCGTCTCGGCTCTCGCCCTCGTCTGTGCCCTCTGTGAGAAGTGCGCCCTGGAGGTCCGCCACCTCCAGCGGACCGAGGTCCGCGAGGCCGAGGAACCCTTTGCCGAGGGCCAACAAAAGGGCTCCAGCGCCATGCCCCACAAGCGCAACCCCATTGTGAGCGAGCAGATCTGCGGCCTCGCCCGCGTGGTCCGCTCCAATGTCCAGGCCGCCTTTGAGAACATTGCCCTCTGGCACGAGCGCGACATCTCCCACTCCAGCGTCGAACGCGTCATCCTGCCCGATTCGGCGATTCTCACCGATTATCTCCTAGCGAAAACTATCTGGCTTGTCGGAAAAATGCGCGTCTACCCCGAGCGCATGCGCCGCAACCTCGATTCCACCCAGGGCTTGGTCTTCTCCGGTCAGGTCCTGCTCGATCTCACCGCCGCCGGCATGCTGCGCGAGCAGGCATATAAGATCGTCCAAACGGAAGCCATGAAGGCTTGGCACGAAGAGGGCAACTTCCGCGCCGTCATCGAAAACCATCCCGATGTTCTGCAACATCTTTCGCCGGAGCAGATAGCCCACGCTTTCTCGATCGAGCGCCAGCTTGCCGGCGTCGATGCCATCTTCCAGCGCGTCTTCGTTAACTGAACAAAGCGGCTGACGCTGTGTTTCAAAATTGAGGGGTCAGATTTCACCTTTTCGGGTTAGACTGAACTCGGGTAAGGAGATGTCCCGGCCGGACCCGCAAACTCATGATTGAGACCAGGAAGCCCGAACGCAACGGTAAGCACCTGCCCAGGAGAAACCGGGGCATGGCGCGCGTACTGCTCGCTGACGACAATCCGACCTCTCGACTCACGCTCCAGACGGTTCTGGAAGCCGGGGGCTATCGTGTCGATTCCGCCGCATCGGCTGCGGAGGCCGTTGGCCTGCTCGACCAGGCCGAATACGAACTCGTGCTCTCGGACCTCTCCATGGAGTCGCCCGAGGCCGGCCTAAAGGTGCTCGCGCACGCCCGGCTCAAGGAGTACGACCCCGCCACCGCGCTCGTCACGTCCTGGCAGGCAGCCTCAGACCCCAAGCCCACACACAACTCCGAGATGCTGATCGAACCGGAAGATCTGCCGGAACTTCTCGGCCAGGTTGCATCGCTGATCGGCTCCCGCGCCTCCCGCCGTGTCGCCCGCGCCTTACGCGGCGCCTGACAGGCCCTTCACCACCCGCTCATATTCGTCCAGCGCACCGTTGAAGAAGTGGTCCTCCGCCTCCACCCAGTGCAGCTCTTTCGGCCCCCACAGCCTTCCATACCACTCCTGTAGTTCATTCTTCGGACCGAATTCGTCATTTGTCGAATGAATGAAGATCCGCCGCAGAGGGCAGCGCTCCAAAATCTCATACTGGCGGTATACGGTGGGGAAGCCCACGAGGATGACGCGACGCGCGCCGGGCCAGCACTGCACCGCCACCCTGGCCCCAAAGCTGAAGCCGGCCACAGTCAGGGGCAGATCCGGATAACGGCCGCGCAGAACGGCCTTAGCCGCCTCGGCGTCGGCGACCTCCCCTACCCCATTGTCGTGGGAACCCTCGCTGAGGTTGACGCCACGGAAATTGAAGCGCAGAGTGACGCACCCGGAGGCCCGCAGTCCGCGAGCCAACCGGTGGACTACCTTGTTGTGGAGCGTTCCGCCGTGCAGCGGATGCGGATGGCACACCAGTGCTGCCTCGCGCGGAGCGCCGCCCTCGGGCTCTTCCAGAATTGCCTCCAGGCGCCCGGCTGGCCCGTCGACAAAGAACGACTCGATGCGTCGCGCCACGGGTCAGTTGCTGCGGTAGTTGGTGAACTGCACGTCAATGCCGAAGTCCTGCCCGCGCAGCGCGGCAATGATCTCCTGCAACGAGTCGCGGTCCTTGCCGGCTACGCGTACCAGATCACCCTGGATGGAGGCCTGGACCTTCTTTTTCGAGTCCTTGATGAATTTCACGATCTCGCGGCACTTGTCGGCAGAGATTCCGCATTGCAGGGTGATCTCCTGCCGGACACTGGAGCCGCCGGCGCCCTCGATCTTGCCGTATTCAAGGTTCTTGAGCGGCACCTGGCGCTTCACCAGTTTGCTTTGCAGAATCTCCAGCACGGCCTTGATCTGAAAATCGCCGGAGGAGCGAAGATTGATCTTCAGGTCCTTCTCGTTCAGTTCGATGCTGCTCTTGGAGTCCTTCAGATCGTAACGCTGGGTGATCTCCTTCATAGCCTGTTGGATGGCGTTGCCGACTTCGGGCAACTCAACCTTGGAGACGATATCAAACGTATTTTCTGGCATCCATCCAATTGTAGTATGGGCGGTGTACCATGAACATCGTGAAAACCTGCATCTGTGCCGTACTGTTGACGGCCGGCCTGGCACTGTACGCCGCGCCCGCCGGTAAGATCGCGCCCAAGCCGCTATTCCGCGATCCGGTCCACGATGGCGCGGCCGATCCCGTCATTGTGTGGAACCGCGCCGAGAAGCGCTGGTTCATGCTCTACACCAACCGCCGCGCCGACGTCACAGGCGAGCCCGGCGTTTCGTGGGTGCACGGCACGCGCCTCGGCGTGGCCGAATCCACAGACGGCGGAGCGACATGGAAATACCGCACCACGGCCGACATCAACTACGGCAAGCCAGACTACTCGCACTGGGCGCCCGATGTCATCGACGACGGCAAGACGTATCACATGTTCCTCTCCGTAGTGCCCGGCACGTTTCCAGACTGGAACGCACCGCGCGACATCGTGCACCTCACCAGCACCGACCTGCTCCACTGGGGCAACGCGGCCAGGCTGGAGTTGGGATCGGACCGCGTCATCGATGCAACGGTCATCCGCCTCAACGACGGCTCGTGGCGCCTCTGGTACAAGGACGAGCGCGACAAGAGCCACATCCGCTACGCCGATAGCCCGGACCTGATGAAGTGGACCCCGGCGGGCGTCGCGATTGACGACCGATCCGGCGAGGGCGCCAAGGTCTTCCGCTGGGAGAACCGCTTCTGGATGATCACCGACATCTGGAAAGGCATCGCCGTCTACAGTTCGGACAACGCGAAAACGTGGAGGGCCCAGCCCGATCAGATCCTGGTCCAACCGGGCAAGATGCCGACCGACCGCGCCAAAGGCCAGCACGCCGACGTCGTCGTCAGCAAAGGCCGCGCCTTTATCTTCTACTTCACCCATCAGGAAGGCGCCGACGCCAAGCCCGGCGATCCGAACTGGCACCGCCGCACCGTACTGCAAGTGGCGGAGCTGGTCTATCGCGACGGCCAGATCACGTGCGACCGCGATGCGCCCACTCACGTCAATCTGGTGGACCCCTAAGTAGCGAATGCGACCGCCAGCCGGTCTCCTTCCTTCATCGTCAGCGTCCTCTCCAACCGGACGGCCACAATCTGCGCGGCGCGCTGCAACTCGTGCGGCAGCGCTTGTCCGTTGAGCTTGGCCGTCGCCGTCCGCGCGGCACCTGGAACGTCAATGAGCTGCACCGGCAGTGTGCCGTACTCCACTTGGATCAACACGTTCGTGCTCGCAGCCTTTTTCTCCAGCGACACAGTGCCCCACCCCGTGCCCGTAGACCAGAAACAACGGAACGCAGCGCCGCCCCATTTCGGATGGAGCGAGAAGCTGCCGCGCGCGCCGAAGTACTGGAATCCGCTCAAGGAGAGGACGCCGGACCACGCCGCCATCGCGCGCGCATAGTGGTGGCCGCATTCGGCCTCGTCCCACGGATTGCGGCGTTCGCCGTCGTAGCGACGGCGGATGTCGCCAATGCACTCCACGCCCTGCTGCACCATGCCGGCATCGATCATCGCGATGGCTGCGCTGTATTCAAAGCCCGTCATCACTTCCGCATAGTAGGGAAACGGGATGTGCGGGCGCGTGGCCTTGCCGTAGTCGCAGATCACCATGGCGGACTCGTCGTTCAGGGCGAACGTGCGCTGCACGCTGTCGTGCTCAAACAGATTCCGTTTGCGGTTGTACTTGTAGATGGACTCCAGCGTCTTGCGCACCTGCTTCTGATCCAGCAGCGGACCGAGGCCGGCGGCGGTAGCCAGATACTGGCCGACGAGCTGATCCACCAGGCAGCCCTCGCCCACCTGATACTCCGGCTGCTCCGTGTTATCGGAACCCATGTCGCTCATCAGCGACGGGGCGATGGAGGCGCGCGGGACGCCCTTGATCTTCTGCACGTAATACTCGCCGTTGAAGAGGTTGGCCTCAATCCACTGGCGGCCGCTCAGATACAGGCGGTAGTATTCATCGGCGGAGGCGGCGTCGCCGCACTGGCGGGCGATGGCTTCGCCGGCGCGCAGCGCGGCCAGATAGTAGATGCCGCATTGCGGGTTGGGCCCGTAGAACTCGACGTCGTAGGTGTTGTGCTGCACGCCTTCCAGCACGCCATCGCGATCCGCGTCCCAGCCGCCTGGCACCCAGGCAAACTCGAGCGCCTTCTTCACGCGCGGCCACAGATTGAGCAGCCACTCATTGTCGCCGGAGAGGCGCCAGTCGTGATGGACCTTGACGATCTGGCCCATCTGGCCATCGGCGGCGGCGTAGCCGGAACGCTTCTTGCCATCGGGTAGAGACTGCCGGAAGTGCATCGCGCCGGCATCGTCGAGCGAATAGCCGAAGGCCGCCTTGCGCAGCGAGCGCGCCAGCGTGGGGAAGAGGCAGTTGGTGGTGGTCTCGTAGTTCCAGACGTGCGTGCAGTTGCCGTGGCAGCAGCCGGACTTGTCGTGCACGCCTTCAAAGCCATGGAACTCTCCATCGGCCGTGCGGAAGCAGGTGGTGCTGACGAGCGTGGAGAGGTTGGCCGAGGCGGCCTCCTTCACGGCGGCGGGCAGCGTGGAGGCGCGCAGCGACGCGGCAAACAAGCGCGTGTATTTCTCCAAGCGCGGCAGATTGGCGGCGGCATACTCCACGGCTTTCCAGGCGCTGGGGAAACGCTGGCAGTAGTGGTTGCCGATGACGGTGTTTTCGTCACCCTTCGGCGCGGACCAGCCGCAGCGGGCGGGCGTGCGGTTGGGATAGCGCCAGGCGAGGATGAAGGTGAAATCGGCCGACGCGCCCGGCGCCAGGGTGCGCGAGAGGCAGACGGAGCCAACAGCGTTGCGCGCCTCGGGCTCTGGCCCCAGCTCGCCATCGGCCGTGAAGTCGTCCCAGAACAGCATCGGCGAATTCCACCAGCGGCCTTTGGGCCAGCCGCGCAGCGACGTCACGCGCGGCTCGCCGGTCAGCATCGCGGCCAGAGCGAACTCGCCCTCCAGCGCGTGGCCGGCGGGCAGGTCCGGATTCGTCATCACGATGCCTTCGAGATTCGAGCCGCGCACGAGTTGATTCAGGCGGCCGTCCGTGCGCAGTTGAGCGGCGCCCTGACGCACGTCCGTGCTGGCGGGATTCTCAATGGACCACGCGATGGAGACCTGTGCCGCGGCGCGGCCCGGGTTGGTCACGCGGTAACGCAGGTAGGCAACGGGCAGGCCGGAGTCTTCGGCGTCGAGCGGGATGAAAGGCGTGAAGGCTTCCAGCGATACCTTGACCGGCAGCCGGGCATCGCGGAAGTCGATGCGGGCCAGCGGAAACTCGCCGGTGAATGTGGCGGAGGCCAGCCGCGAAAGGCCGGGCGCATTGTTGGAGCCGAGCCCGGAGCTGCCTTCGTAAGGCGGCAGCATGCGCGACTCCAGCACGCGCGCGATGGGCTTGGCGTTGCCGCTGCGCACCCAGATGGAGGGGAAGGCGTAGTTGGGCGAGTTGCCCTTGTCGGGCCGGTTGAAGATCTCCCAATCGCGCAACTGGCCGCGGCCGCCCAGGCTGAGGCTACCGGCGCCCACTCCGCCCAGCGGGAAGGCGAGCATGGCCAGATTGCGCCCGGTGAAGACGCGCGGATATTCCTCTGGCGGAGTCACAGGAGCAGGAGGCGCCGGCGCCGGCGGCAGCGGCTTCTCCACGATGGCAGGCGCCGTGCCGGCCACTGCCACCTGTTGCAGGAATGCGCGCCGTGCCGGCTGCTTGGGACCGTCGTTCATTGGGGGATACCTCGTGAAAGAGCTACGGAGATGCCGCGCGTGTTGTCCTTCGCGACGGCGCAGTAGAAATGATAAAGCACGCCGCGGTGCGTCACAATCGACGGCTTGTGCGCGTAGCGTTCGTCGATGGCGCCCGGCGCGCCGACATCGATCGAGACGCCGTCGCACTTCTCGAAGTGCAGCAGATCCGGCCCGATGGCGAGCAGGTCGCGGGCGACGCCTTTGCGATCGAGACCGAAGTAGAACATGGCCCACTGTTTGCCGTATTTCAACACGCACGGGTCGCTGGCGAACTTCTCGTCGGGGCTGCCGGCTGGACCGTTGCGCAGCAGCGGGCTGCCAGGGAACCGCGTCCACGTTTTCAGGTCGCGCGAAGTGGCGACACCGGTCTGCTCATGCCACGACTTTTCTGCCGTTTTTGCGTTGTAGAAGAGGTAAAACGTGTCATTTTCGTGCACTAAACAGGGCTTGTAGAGGCCTCCACGCTCCCATTCAGCGCCATCTTCGGCGCGCAGGATGGGCGGATCGAGCTGCCACTTGCGCAGATCGGTGGACCAGCAGAGTCCGATGACGGCGGGGCCCTGCTCGTAGCCGGCGTTCGGGTAGGCGTGATAGACGCCAAGGAAGCGGCCGTTGAACTTCTTGAGCTCGCCTTTGGCTCGGATGTCGTTTTCGCGCACGATCCAGTTGAGCGCCACGTTGTAGCGGAAGAGCTCGCTTTTGGGATCGCGGCCGAGGATGAGTCCTTCGGGTTTCCAATCCAGCAGGTTGGCGGATGACGCGAGGCCCGTCTGGTAGCCGGTGCCATCGAAGGCGACGAAGGTCATGTGGAAACGGCCGGCATGATGGAAGACGAAGGGGCAATCGACGGCCTTTTCATCGAACGCGCCGGGCTTTCCGGAAGCAGCGACAACGAGGCGATTTACTTTGAACGGAGTGCGGAGACCGGCGGGGATCTCGCGGGACTGCGACGGGGCGAGCGCGGCGGCGAGGAAGTGGCGGCGATTCATCATGCACTAGCATAAGGAAATGCTTCCCCTCATGGCGTTCCTTCTGTTGTGGCTCCAGCCGCCGCAGGAGTCCGGCGATTTTCTGCCTACCGATCTGGTGGAGGTGGTGACACTGGATGCGAGCGTGAAGCTCGATATCCGCTATGCCTCGACGAACAACTTCCTGGGGCGGCCCTTCTACCAGCAGGCCCGCGCGTTTTTGCAGCGCCCGGCGGCGGAGGCGTTGGTGCGGGCGCACAAGCGATTGGAGAAAGACGGCCACGGCATTCTGGTGCACGACGGCTACCGGCCGTGGTCGGTGACGAAGGCGTTCTGGGACGCGACGCCGGCGAACAAGAAGGACTTCGTGGCGGACCCGGCAAAGGGCTCGCGGCACAACCGCGGCTGCGCGGCGGATATCACTCTGTATGACCGGCGGACGGGGCGCGTGGTGGAGATGACGAGCGGGTATGACGAGATGACGGAACGCGCGTATCCGGACTACCAGGGCGGGACGGCGGAGCAACGGCGGCTGCGCGATCTATTGCGGGCTGCAATGGAAGCCGAGGGCTACATGGTCTTCGAGTACGAGTGGTGGCACTTCGACTACAAAGACTGGCGGCGCTACCGCATCGGCACTCTCAACTTTGAGGCTTTGCCGCCGGCGCGGCCACGCTGACGCGGCCGGTACGCTCGAGCCAGGTGCGGAACATCAGGGCGAAGTTGGCGACGTCCTGGGACGTTTGCAGATCCTCGATGGAGTAGCGCATTTTGCGCTTCCAGTTGGGATACTGCCAGGTGGTGCCGGGCAGGTTCTGCTGATCGGGTTCCTTGGTGAGGTCCTCCTGGTTGAGGAGCATCAGTAGCGACGGCGTGCGGACGAGGTAGCCGATGACGGCGTTGTGGAGCTCGCCGGTGAGCTCGGTCCAATCGGCGGCCTCGCGGGGGAAGCTTGGCTCGAGCAGGCCTTCGCGAATGAGAGCCTCGATCATCTTGAGCTTCTCTTCGCGGCGCTCGGCGATCTGGCGCCGGTAGAAGGCATCGTCGGTGAGCAATCCGGCGGCACGGCGCGCCTCGATATCGCGGCCGGCCCAGAAGCCGGCGATGGTGGGCAGGTCGTGCGTGGTGGAGGAGACGAGCGCGTTGCGCGGATACTCGGCGGGCGGCAGCGGGCGGCCGTCGTGGCCCTTCTCAAAGTAGAAGAGCTTGTAACGGAGCATGCCGTAGTGCTCCATGGCTCCGCGGAGCGCATCGGGCACGGTGCCGAGGTCCTCGCCGACGACGAGGAAGTGGCCGCGGAGGCTTTCGAGGGCGAGGATGCGGAGGAGGTCCTGCCAGCGCTCGTTGACGTAGGTGCCGTGGGCGGCGGTGAGGCCATCGGGGATCCAGAAGAGCCGGAAGAAGCGCATGACGTGATCGATCCGCAGGGCGCCGCCGTGGCGGGCGTTTTTGCGGATGGTCTCGACGAAGAGGCGGTAGCCGTTGTCGCGATGGGTGGCGGAGTTGGGCGGCGGGAAGGCCCAATCCTGCCCTTCGGGGGCGAAGTCATCGGGCGGCGAGCCGACGCGGCAGCCGTCAACGAAGAAGGGGCGGTAGGCCCAGAGATCGGAGCCGCAGCGATCGGTGGCGAGGGCGACGTCGTGGTAGAGCCCGATGGGCATGCCGAGGGCGCGGGCTTCCTTCTGAACGGTGTCGAGCTGGAGATCGATCTGCCACTGGACCCACTTGTGGAAGAGGACGCGGCGCCAGTGGCGCTGGGCAAACTCGTGGGTCTGGGCGGATTCGGGATCGCGGAATTCGGCGGGCCAATCGGGCCAGATCCAGAGGTCGCGATTCTGCGTGTGGAGGACTTCGTCGAGGGCGCAGTAGGTGGCGAAGCGATCGAGCAGATCGCCCTCGGCGGCGGCCCATTTGCGGAAGGCACGGGCACGGGTGGTGGCGGGGGTCCACTCCTCGCGCAGGAAGCGGCGGAAGGAGAGGCGGAGGATGCCGCGCTTGAGGCGCATGACGCGCTGGTAGGCGACCTGATCGGCTCCGCGGAGCTCGGCCAGCTCGGCCTGGAAGCGGGCGCCGGCGACGATGCGGCGGGCGGGCTCGCAGAGCTGGAAGTCCTCGATGAGCTCGATATCGAGGTAGAGCGGATTGCGGTAGTAGGACGAGAGCGGGAGATAGGGGCTGGTGTTGTAGGGCTCGCGGTTGTGGAGAGCGTGGAGCGGGTTGAGGGCGACGAAGCCGGCGCCGAGGGAGTGGGCCACCCAAGCGGTGAGGGCGGCGAGATCGGTGAAGTCGCCGGCGCCCCAGTTGCGCTGGGAGCGGAGGCCGTACAGGCTGACGGCGAGGCCGGCGGCGCGGCCCCCGGTGCGGAGCTGTTCGGGGAGCCAGGCGCGCTCGGGCGCGACGATGATCCGCTGGTTGGCGCGGACTTCGTCGCAGCCGGGGGCTTTCAGGACGATTTCGAGATCGTGGTAGCCGAGGCGGAGGGGGACGGGGAGCGGGAGGATGCGGGCCGCGGGGTTGCCGGGAACGGTGCGGAGGACGGAGAGGGGCAGGTCCCGGCGCTCGGCCCAGCCGTCTTCCCAATAGAGCGCGAGGGCGATTGCCGTATCCGGGCCGCAGTTGGCGGGGAGGCGCAGGGTGACGTGCGGGGCGGGCTCTTCGACGCTGAGAACGGCCACGGGGTCCAGCGGTTGCTGCGCGAGGCGCTGCTGGTGCTGCGCGACGGAGGCTGCCAGAGCGTCCGGCGATGACGTATCGAAACAGAACGACGACAGGATGGCGAGGATGGCCGGCTCTTCGGTGACGTGGTGGCGGCCCCAGATGTCCCAGTATTCCGTATCGATGCCGTATTCCAGGCAGAGAGGTGGCAGGAGTTCCGCGAAGGAGATTGTCATGGACTCCTTCTATTCTATCCGGCGCGGCATGGGATAATCTGTTGAGAGGGGACATGGAAAACAAAATCCGCGAGAATCAGATCCAACTCGGCGAACCACCGGCCGGGCTCTTCGACCACATCGACAACGAGATCCTGCCCGGCGCCAATGAGGGCATCCTGTTGACGACGGTGGACAGCCTGATCAACTGGGGCCGCAAGAATTCGATCTGGCCGATGACGTTTGGGCTGGCCTGTTGCGCGATTGAGATGATGGCGATGAGCGCCTCGCGGTTTGACATTGCGCGGTTTGGGGCCGAGGTGTTTCGCGGGAGTCCCCGGCAATCGGATTTGATGATTATTGCAGGCCGTGTCTCGAACAAGATGGCGCCGGTGATCCGGCAGTTGTACCAGCAGATGCCGGAGCCGCGCTGGGTGATCTCGATGGGCGCGTGCGCGACCTCGACGGGCGTGTTCAGCAACTATGCTCTGATCCCGGTGAACCAGGTGATTCCGGTGGATGTGTACGTGCCGGGCTGTCCGCCGCGGCCGGAGCAGTTGATCTACGCGATCACGATGTTGCAGGACAAGATCCAGGCGTCGCGCGGGACGACGATGGATGTTTTGAATTTGTCGTAGCGGGTGGGTGGGGGGCGGCTGGGTGGTAGCCGGAGAGATCCGGAACCTCAGGCCCGCCGTGGTGTCAAAAGGAAGGAATGAGACGTGTCGCCTTGGTCGCGCTTGCCTTCCTCAGCCCTTGCTTCGGGCAGCGAACATCCCAGCCGGTTACCTCTCCGCTGATTGACCGCACAAAACCCACCGTTTACCTGACGTACCAGCGATCTGAGCGGCTGACGCCAAAGGCCACCCATGCCGCTACGGATGTGATCTGGCTGGAGCTACGGAACAACACCCGATGGCGGATCATCAAGGCGATACTACCCAACCCGTCCGGTAACTCCGACTGGTGCTACGAGGTTGTGACCGACGACAATTGCCGCACGCACTTATACCCCAATATAGGCAACTGTAGCGGTTTCTATGGCTTTCAGGTTGTAGAGCCAGGCCAGAGTATTTCTGCCGCCGTGCCGGCAGGAGATCTCAGCCGCGGACTAGCTATCGAGACTAAGTTCAGTTTTGAGTGGGAACCGGACTCGCGAGTCAGGCATTCGGTCTGGTTGGGACACTCTGATTTGCCGAGTCAGGTGAAACAGACTATTGCGACCCTTGTAGGAGTTCCTCTTCCCCGCAACGAGTGCAACGCCGCCTCTGACCTGACGCCACTGCCTGATCCACAGTCGATGACGCCCGTGCTGAGGCAGATACTCCACCCGCTCTCGGGCGCGGCAATGTCATCCGGCCCGCCGAAGGATGCCCCGCCGAAGCGGAAGGAAGAGTGACAGACTTCCGTTGCGATCTACTGTCGGCGACGAGGCGTCTCGGAATGCAGCGGGCAAGAATCAGAGACTTGGAAACGGGCGATCTGCGGTCGGCGCTTCCAGCGGCCTCGGCGGTGATCGCAACTGCCGTTTCAGGCGACGCTGCTTCACCGCCACAGGCCGCCCACACGTGCACTAACGGCGCGCCAGTGCGGTCTAATGTCCACAGAACTCACATGGCAAGAATGATCGCGCTAGCGCTACTTTCGATTGCCGCAATGTCTCAGACGATCCAGCCCGCTGCGTCCGGTGGCCGGATCCAAGGGCGTGTGGCCGGCGTAAGCGGAGGAGCAATTGCGGCGGTGATCCGGATCATTCCAACTGGTTCCGATGTGGTCGTTCTGCGCGTGCGCGGCGAGCAGAACGGTATGTTCCGAACCGAGCCTTTGCCGGCAGGGTCCTACACCGTAACGGCGTGGTCCCAGGGTTTTCGCCGGCGCGAGCTAACAGGGGTCGCCGTGCGTCACGAGGCGGAGACCAATCTCGGCGATATCCTTCTGGACATTTCGGGATGCGATGCGCCCGGCGTGATGTGTGACTCCTTTGGGTTGACAGCTCCTAACCCGGAGAAAACCGTTACGTCGAGCGGGTATCTCCGCCTGAAACTGGCGTGCGGCGCGGACTTTGAGACCGGAGGCAAGGTGCACTGCCCTGAAACAGTGGCCGGCCAAGAGCAAGCCCCGCTCAAGGGGGTCGATCTCCAGTTCGAGAAAAACGGCGTCCATCTCTCGCTGGCCGCCGTAGACGGGGCCAGCCTCTCTCGACCAATCTCTTCGGGTTTTGACTGTCACGGCGCCAAGTTCGGTGAGGACAAGCTCCGCATCGAGACGCTCGGAATGGGAGTCGACTTTTGTGTGAGGACGAAGCGAGGTGCGATGTCGCACGTGTTCTTCACCAATGACGTTGACAGGCAAGACACCGAGATCGTGCTCTGGCATGTGACCCGGAAACGTTGACCGGATGCTCGCGGCAGAACCGGGAATCAGCAACCGACGGGCCGTGGGGACTTGGTGGGTGGCGAGTCAGATCCGATCAGCCGGCCAGAAACCGCCGATACCGGAAACGACCGGAACCCCAAACCTCCGGGCGCGCCGCTCCAGCCTGACGGATCGTGCGGCAGTTGAACCAGCAGATGCCGGAACCGCAGGGGGGGATCTCGCTGAGGGCGTGCGCGACTCGGACGAGAGCGTCTTCCGACTATGCATTGATCCCGGTCAATCCGGTGATCCCGGTTCCGGCCTCGTCACTCTGGCCGGATCTCGATGACCGTGCCGTTAGGAACCAATTGCCAGATCTCTTCAATCTCTTCATCCGTGACCGCAATGCAGCCCCATGTCCAATCGCTCTGCAAATGAGCTTTGCCGACGGAACCCTGGCCGTCTGGAAGCCCGTGTATGAGGATGTCGCTTCCAGGCTTGACACCGAGCCGACGAGCACGCTCGCGATCAGACGCGTTGGGATACGAAATATGCAGCGCCTTGTGAAACTGGCTCCTGGCATACCTTCCGTCGATCCGGTACGTTCCCTCCGGGGTGCGCATGTCGCCTTCTTGGATCTT
Source organism: Bryobacterales bacterium (assembly GCA_016721425.1). GTDB lineage: Bacteria > Acidobacteriota > Terriglobia > Bryobacterales > Bryobacteraceae > Paludibaculum. The sequence continues at coordinate 418,766 of JADKID010000012.1, forward strand.
CGGTCCCACGGGATGCTGACCCAAGGCCACTCGATACGTCCTGAGGACTTCGCCGTTCTTGAGCAAGAGCATCTCGCGGCGGCCTTTGTTGACCACGATCCGGTCGGCCTGTGCCCCCTGCACCAGATTGATCGCGAGAACTAATGGGAGCAAACGATTCACGCTTCCAGTATCGCGCGCGACCGGGTGGGGCCAGCAGTCCGGCAAGAGCAGAAGATAGGCGGGAACAAATCTCGCCCCTGCTACGGTCTAAACTATGCGGTGGAAATCCGAGGTTGAAGCATGGCGATTTCATACAGGTTGACGAGCGGCGCGGCTTTGGTTTCGCTCGCGTTGCCGATACTCGACGTGTTGCTGCCGCCAGCGCCATTGCCGCCCCAGTCCATGCAGCGGGTAGGTGGTGCTGCCGGTTGGGACTCATGTACCGTGTGGCTACAACTCGACCCAATGTACAAGCTGATTGCATTGATTTGGCTCGGAGCGTACATTGTGTTCACGCTCCGGGGACTGCAAAATCGCCCCGGGCCAAGGTGGCTCGGGGTAGCGGGAATACTCGCCCTGTTTCTCTGGATCGAATCCGATTGGTGGCGGGTATCCGCGGGCTGCGTTAGCAAACGCAGCCTTGGCATTCTGTTGTCGTGGACCGGAATCGTAACCCTGATGTTCCTTCACCATGTGATACAGCGCCCTTGCAGAAGTGAGGCACAGCCACATCGGACGTCGCGACTAAGCACTGTCAATCGGGCCGTGGTGCAAGTACTCTTCTTTATGCCGATCGGGTGGTCCGCGCTGAATGCGCTCCGGGGGGTTGATCGCGAACCAACTCCCAGGGAGAACGCGATCGCCGCAGTTCAACACTGCATCTCCTGGGCTACGCTGGCGCTGTTTCTCATTGCTGCCGCGCTTTCTCTTGCCCTGTTTGCGGTTCGGCTGCGCACCTCGATGAAGACAGCCCAGTGACACGCAGCCCGGCAGCCGCCAAACAACCTGGGGTTGAGAAAGCACAGCAGCCGCACGACTTGTTGCGGGGCCCAGCGATCGCGGCGAAGGCGATTCCTGGGAACCAGCAGTAACATGGGAAGAAGGAAGTGACATCATCACGCGCACTCTGACGGCACCCAGAGCGATTTCCTTACTCGGGTGCATCCTCTTGTGGGCCGTACCGGGATTCCCGCTGCGTGCCCAACCGGTTGAGGTGAGTCTGCCTCAGGGCGCTGCCGTGATCGAACGGGCGACCGTTCCTGCTCGTATTCATCGAGATCGAGAATTGCTGCTGTGGATGCTGTCGCCCCAGAAGCACGATCGTGGAGAGCTATCCGAGGAGAACTCCTATTCGTGCCCGGAATGGACCCTGGGGAGTTTCTATCGCGGGCCAACACGCCTCTCGCTGGTGGACACAAAGGCCAAGCGTGTGATCAACACTATCGAACTGCGATCCACGCTCACGGAGGCCGACTCGTTCGATCTGCCCTATCGGATTCTGGCCGACTTCTACTACCAGGTCCCTGGCCGGGAGAAGGGCCAGGAGGGGAAGCCGGCGCTGCTGGCGCTCCGGGACCTCAACGGGGACGGGCTGCCGCTGGAGACTGCGTTTTTTGAAGCGGAGGCCTGTATGGGCCTGGCGACGACGCTGGCGGGCTATAGCCCGAGGCGGGACCGGGTGATGCAATACGAGGTCCAACTGAGGGTGAGGCAGAAGAAGGTTGTCCCAGGGCGCGGGGTCGTCGATGCCGGCGAGGCGGCAACGAGAACGGGCTATTGGATCGACTACCTGTTTGCCAAGCATCCCAAGAGACCTGGACGCTGGTCCTTCCAGATCGAATACAGGGGACGGGGCGGCACTCTGGATTCCTACGTGGTGCACTACGATCCGGCCCGCGAAAGGTTCTTCGGCACCCTCTCCCGGTTGATGCCGCCGGGGGTAGACGAGTGACGCCCGCATCCCCCCGGCTTGCCGCGGAAGCCGCGCGGAACGGCGACCACCCCACCGGCAATTCTCCGTTGCGGTAATCGGATAGCGGATGCCGGGGCCCTGCCGCTACAGTGGCGCTAGGGAGAATTCCGTGAATCGCTTTTTTCTGATTTCGAGCTTTGCTCTTCTGGCGTGCACCGCGATGGCGGCGGATAAGAAAGTGCCTGTGGTGTTCCCCGGGGGCAAGCCGGCCGTGACGTTGAAGGGCGCCATCAAAGGCTACGACGGTGTGGAATACCTTCTGAGCTCGGCCGCCGGCGGACGCTGGGCCATCACGCTCCAGGCCAAGGGATCCACGTACTTCAACATCACGGCTCCGGGCGCCGATGCCGCTCTGTTCATCGGTTCCACATCGGGCAACAAGTTCGAGGGCGCTTTGCCCGCCGCGGGTGAATACCGGGTGGCCGTCTACCAGATGAGGAATTCGGCGCGCCGGGGAATCGTCTCCAACTACTCGATTACCTTCCACATTCTGCCCGGCCACGAGGCGGCCGCCGGGCAAGGGGGGCCGGCCAAATTCGACTCCACGGGCAACACGCGGTGTTCCACCGGGTCACCCAATTTGAACCTGCAGTGCGCGTTTCGAGTGGCCCGCAAGCCCGGCGGAGCGGCCGAGATCTGGCTGGACCGGCCGGCGGCCAAAGGCCAGACGCGCGTGCTGCTTTTCAGCCAGGGCGAGTTCACCAGCAAGGACGCGGCGAAGGTGACCACGCGCAAGGAAAGCGACACCTGGTACGTGACCGTCGATGGCAAGGAGGTCTACATGATCCCCGACGCCATGATCCTGGGGGGCTGATCGCTCATGCCCCGCGCCGCGAACAGAACCGGATCTTTGCTCGTTCTCTGGAGGTCTACCTTGCTTACCCGATTCCTTCTCGTGCTTTGCCTCACTGGCGCCGCTCTGCCGGCGCAGAACGCCAACTCCCCCCTGGAGGGCGCACAGCGCCTCGGCCCACCCGATACGGCGGGCCGGATCTCCGCGTATCAGAAGGGGAACAACTACCTGCTCTCCATCCAGCCCGCGGTCCTGCGGAAGCCCTTCTACTGGTACAGCGAACTGGTGGGCGTGCCGGCGGGGGCCACCGCGAACTCGCTGGAGGCCTCCACGGCCATCGCGCAGTTCGAGCGGCACGGCAACCTGGTGGTGATCCGGGATCTGACCACGCGCTCCCGTTCGCAGGCTCCACTGGAGAAGGAAGTGCCCGGCTCGGACCGGATGGTGCGGCCCATCGAGGTAGCGATCGAGACGATCGAAACGGGCGCGGTGATCGCGTCGTTTCCCATCGGCGGCGAGAACCCCGACGGCTCGCTGGTGATCGACATCACGAAGGTGTTTTCCGGTGACATTGAGAACTGCACGGCGCGCCCCTTTGCCGCGCTGACCGGCGCCCAGGTCGCGGGCGTGGATCCATCCCGCTCCTATCTCGACAGTTTGCGGATCAACGATAAGAGCCTCAATATCCGCACGCACATCACGTTTCTGGGCGTGCTGCCGCAGGCTCCCGCCTACGGACCGCAACCGGTGAGCGTGGTGGTGGGCCACTCCTTCATCTTTCTGCCCGAGAGGGCGATGACGCCCCGATACCGGGATGCGCGCGTGGGCTACATCGACACGCCCGTGACCCTGTATGAGGCGGAGACGCGCAACGCCTCACTGGCGAAGAGCATGGTGACCCGCTTCCGTCTGGAGAAGAAGAACCCGAAGGCCGCCGTGAGCGACCCGGTGAAGCCGATCATCTTCTACCTGGGCACTGGAATTCCGGACCGCTGGCGGCCTTACGTGAGGGCCGGGGTGGAGGCGTGGCGCCCCGTTTTTGAGAAGGCCGGATACTCCAACGCGGTGGTGGCGCTGGACGCGCCGACTCCGCAGCAGGATCCCAACTGGCATGCGGAAGATGTCAGCATCAACGTGATCCGCTGGCTGCCGCAGGGCAACGTCAACGCGCTGGGCGCGCACGTGGTGGATCCGCGCTCGGGCGAAGTTCTGTCGGCGCACATTCTGCTGTGGGCGAGCGTGGTGGATTACTTTGCGCGGTACTACCACAGCGTTTTCGCGACGGTGGATCCGGAGGCAGCCACTCTGCCGCTGTCCGACAAGAAGATGGGCGAGCTGATGGCGTATATCGTGACCCACGAGGTGGGCCACACGATCGGGCTGCGCCACAATCACTTCGCTTCCACGGCGTACACGGTGGCCCAGATGCGGGACGCGAAGTTCGCCAACGAACACGGGCCCAACACTTCGGTGATGGCATACGGCCGGTTCAACCAGGTAGCGCAGCCGGGCGACGGCGTGACGCGGCTCTACAGCCGGATTGGCTCCTATGACTACGCCGCGGTGCAGTGGGGCTATGGCGATTTTGCCAGCCAGCAGGAGCTGGATGCTTTCGCCACCAGAATGGATGGGGATCGCAATACGCAGTGGGGCGCGCACGAGCTGCCGGAAGAGGCCGCCAAGCACGGCTACGATCCGCGCGTGTTGACGGAGAATACGGGCGCGGAGCGGATCGAGGCCACGCAACTGGGCGTCGCCAACGTGACGCGCTCCCTGGCGCGCCTGGATGAGGCCACCAAGGGCAACGCAACCGAATTCAACGCGGCCTATAGCGTCATGCTCGACACGCAGCTGCGATACCTGAAGTCGGTCGGCAAGATGGTGGGCGGCACCATGCCGCGATTTGGCGTGCAGAACGGCGCCATCGTGGATTCCGTACCGGCCGCCGAGCAGAGCCGAGCGGTGAAGTATCTTCTCGGGAACGGCGCACAGTCGCTGGAGCTTTATCGCGATCCACGGGCGCTGAGCCGGTTCGCGACGGTGGGCGGCAATCTGATGATCGACGCGGTGCAGGCGGGCCTGGTGGCGGACGTCCTCAGCGGCTCGCAGCTGGGCATCCTGGAGGAGCAATCCAGAACGTCGCCCTCGCACTACTCGCCCGCGCAACTGGGCCAGGATGTGGGCGACGCCGTGTGGGGCGACTTGAGCGCTGCTCCGCCGTGGCGCCGCGCCATCCAACAGGGGTATCTCACGCAGACGGCGCGACTGTTGGAAGGCTGGGCCAAGGCCTCGCTGGAAGGCCCGACTGTCGAGGCTCTGGTGAAGGCAAAGTACCCCAGCGGCGGCGCGCGGATCAAGGTCGAGACGGGCGACGACACGACCTACCCGGCTTGGCTGCGAACGTATCTGCCGGCGGTGAAGGCGAAGGTCGCCACCGCGGCGGCATCGGCTCCAACGGTTTCGGACCGGCTGCACTTTGAGCGCATGGCTGCAGCACTCGAGAAGCTAGGGCGGGCGGCGCAGTAGGAGGGGCGGGGGCTGGGCGCGCGCCTAGTCCCCTCGCGGACCCAGATAGGCCGGACCGTAGATCGCCGCCCGGATGTCGCGGTGCAGCGTGCCATCGAAGGGCATTTTCTGCGTGAAGAAGACGGCCGCCAGGCGGTTGGCGGGATCCACCCAGAAGAGAGTGGAGGCGGCGCCATCCCAGAAGAACTCGCCGACGGCGCCGCGGCTCTCCTGCGGCCCTTTGGGTTGGGACACGCGCACGGCGAAATCGACACCGAACCCGACCGAGCCTTTGCCCGGAAGGAAACCGCGGTCCGTGATGCGCGGGTCCAACTGATCCGTGGCCATCAACCGGACCGTGGACGGCTTGAGAATCCGGGCGCCGTCGAGCTCCCCTTCGTTCAACAGCATGCGCGCGAACCGCATATAGTCGTCCACCGTGGAGGCCAGGCCAAACCCGCCGCCAGTCAGGCGGTTGTCCTGGAAGTTGAGCTTGCGCGTGTTGGCATCGGGATCGCGAACGAGCTTGTCTGCGGACTTCCGGTACATGGCGGCCAGGCGAGGCCAGCGCGCGTCGGGCTGGCGCCACGCGGTCTCGCGCATGCCCAGCGGCTCAAAGACGTGCTGCCGCACATACTCCGCGTACTTCTGGCCGGACAGGACCTCCACCAGCAACGCCTGGACGTCCACGGCGATGCTGTAGCTCCAGCGGGCGCCGGGATGGAAGAGGAGCGGCACCCTGGCCACGCGCCTGCCCATCTCGGCCAAGTCGATATCGAGCGCCATGGGATCGGCCTTCACGTAGGCATCGTGCGCCGGCGTGTTCCCCGCCCCGTAGGCGAAGCCGGCGGTGTGGCGGAGGACGTCCCTGACTGAGATCGGCCGCGACGGGGCGCGGTAGATGGGCGCGCCCGCGGCGTCCTTGCCCTCGTAGACGCGGATCGATTCGAATTCCGGCAGATGGTGGAAGAGCGGGTCATCGAATCCGAACTTGCCCTGCTCCCACAGGTGCATCAGCGCCACTCCGGTGACCGGCTTGGTCATCGAGAATATCTGGGCGATGGCATCGCGCGTCATGCGCCGCCCGGCCTCGCGATCGGCAAAGCCCGCGGCGCCGAAGTAGGCCTCGCGGCCGTCCTTCCAGATGAGGACGGAAGCGCCGGCTGTGCGTCCGGTGTCCACCATGCCGGAGAGGGCATCGCCGATGCGCTTGAGATCCAGGCTCAGGCTTTCAGCCGGAGCGCTGGGAGACGGCCCGCTCTGAGCCAGAGCGGGAAGGGCGGGCGCCGCGATGGCTGGCGGCAGGAAGTGGAGAATGCCCCGGCGCGTGCAGGTCGGAGTTGGCGTCTTCATGGGTGTGGACTCCTTAGTGGGTGCAGAAACAGCTTATCCCAGGGGGAGGGGGTGCGGGAGGGGGTGCTTCGGCAGAGCTTGATTTGAGTCCGCGCAAGGCGCCCTGAAAGAGAAACGGCCGGCCCAGCTCCTTGCGGAGAAAGGCCGGCCCGATTGCAGACTCGTCAAACCCGGTGGGGCTTGCCAAGGCCGCTCCCTATCAGAACATCAGCTTGAGTCCCATTTGCACCTGGCGAGGCGCGTTGGCCTGGGAGGTGATCACGCCAAAAGTCGACGAGGTCACGCTGGTGTTCGGTCCACCGAATCGCGGCGTATTGAAGGCGTTGAGCGCCTCTGCGCGGAACTGCAGGTTGAGCCGCTCCACGACGCGGAAGTTCTTGAACACGGAGAGATCCCAGTTGAAGATTCCGTCCGTGCGGATGTCGGAGACACGGGGTCCCATGTTGCCGAAGGTGAAGGCGGCCGGCTGGCTGAAAACACTCCTGTTGAAGAAGGCGTTAAGCCGGTCCTGTACCGGACCGCTCAGGGCGCCGCTCTGGCCGTTGTTGTTGGCGCGAATGGCCATATTGAAGATTCCTGCGTTGTTGGAGGCAGATATGCCAATGGGCGTGCCGGCTGAGAACGTGGTGATGCCATTGACCTGCCAACCACCGAGCACGGCGTCGGTCGCGCGGTTCCAGCCGGAGCCCCAATGGCGGCCCTGGCCCCAAGGCAGATCGTAGACGCCGGCGATGGTGGCGCGGTGAGAGATATCGATATCGGACAGTGCCCGGTCGGCGCGGATGTTGTAGCTGTCCTGATGACTGAGACCATCGTCGAGGCTCTTGCCCCAGGTGTAGGCGACCTGCATCTGGAGCCCGGCGGTGTAGCGTTTTGTGGCGCTGATCTGCAGGGAGTGATAGAACGACGAGGCGCCCACGGAGTAGATGGGAATGATGTTGGTGAACTGCGGATAGGGCCGCAGAAGCTGTGCGCGGCTGGTTTTGGGGCCGCTGAGGACACCGCCGGAGAACTTGCCGAAGAAGGGGTTATCCACCTGCTCGTTGAGTTTCGAGCCGAGGGCCATGTACTTGGGGTCCAGTTGATTGATGCTGAGCCCTCCTTCGTCGTTCCGGTGGAGGTAGAAGCCGCGCGTGCCGACGTAGGCGATTTCCAGTAGGGTGGCCAAGGGCAGTTCGTGCTGGATGTTGAAGTTCATCTGGCGAGTCCAGGGCGAGACGATGTCCTGTGTAGTGGCCTCAATGGCGTTGCCAAACTGGGTCATCACGCCGTTTTTGGCGCCGACCACCTGGGCGACGCCCTGCGGGTAAGGATCGCGAAGGAGGTTGTTTGGCGTGATGCCGTCGATGGAGGTGACCCAGGTGTTGTCGACTCGGAACCCCATGGTCCCGATGGTGCCGGCGGCGGCCTGTTGAGACGGTCCGTAGATGTGGGCATAGCCGAAGCGCAGAACTGACTTGCGGCCGAGCTGATAGGAGAGGCCGAAGCGTGGGGCGATGTTGTTCTTGTCGGCGGTGAACTGCTCGCGCGGTATGCCGTTGATGCCGACGAAGATCAGGCCGCCGGTGATGCCGGGGATGGCCTGGGCGGCGGGCGTGGCCGCCTTGAGGTCGAAATAGTTGGTGCGGTTGTAGCGCTCGGTGCGGGGCACGTCGACGTCCCAGCGGAGTCCGAGGCTGAGGCTGAGTTTCGGGGTGACGCGCCACTCGTCCTGGACATAGCCAGCCACGTAGAGACTCTGGGTGGCGACGTTCTTGTAGTTGGCCTGGAGGCTGCCACTGCCGCCGGTGCCAAGCAGCATGGACGCGAAACCGTTTCCGGCGGTGGTGCTGGCCTGGTTTGGATTGGGGCCCTGGGTCATGCCGCGGGTAAAGCTATAGGCACTGGCGTTGCGCGCTTCAAAGACGTTGACGCGCATCAGGCGGATATCGGTGCCGAACTTCATGGTGTGCTTGCCGTGAATCTTGGTGATGCTGGCTACGCCGGTATAGGTCATGAAGCCGTTATTGCGGTGGTCACCGCCGCCGAGGCCGCGGTAGTCCGTGACGCTGAAGGAGGGGAAGGCGAACACGTCCACAGCCGTGTCGATATACTTCGGCAGGCCGAGGCTGGACGGAGCGAAGCCGAGGCCCTGGTTGTTGTAAACGTAAAGCGTCCGCGCGACACCGCCGCGGGCGTTGAAGACCATCGTGGGAGAGAGAGTGTTGGTGTAGTCAACAACTCCGCCGTGCACGTGGTCCTCCTGGTTGATGCGGCCTTCGGCGATGGCCAGCTCCTCGGGGAAGAACTTGGTAGCGACATCCTCGTTGAGGCGCGTGGAGTAGCGGACGAAGAAGCGCTGATTCTGGGAGATGACCTGATCCACGCGGTAATCGGACTGGGTGGTGTTCAGCGGCCGGGATCCGGCGGCGGCCCAGTTGTTCTGGTTGTTGGTGAGCCCGGTGGGCGTGGCGTTGGGGAGCGGGTAGAATCTTGCGGTATTGACGGCGACGGGGTCGAAGCGTGTGGTGGGAATGCGATTGCCGGCGAAGGCATCGCGGATGAAGCCGGAGCCGGAGGGGTTAGCGCGGGTCGTAAATGGATCGAAGATCGTGATCACCGACCCGTTGGCGGCGCGGGTTTGTGAGAAGTCGCCGGAACGCTCCAGTTGAGTGGGCACGGAGGTAATGGTTGAATCCGACGTGCGGGCGCGCAGGGCTTCGTAGGAGACCATGAAGAAGGTCTTGTCCTTGATGGCGGGGCCGCTGATGACGCCACCGTACTGGGAGCGTTTGAAACTGAGCAGCGGCTGGCCGCGCCGATTGTTGAACCAGTCGTTGGCGTCAAGCTTGGAGTTGCGGAGGAATTCGAATGCGGTTCCGTGCCACTGGTTGGTGCCGGATTTGAAGACGACGTTCAGGACGCTGCCGAGGCTGCGGCCGAACTCGGCGGGGTAGTCTGCACTGAGCAGCTTGAACTCCTCAATGGCGTCGACCGAAGGGAAGACCGAAATACCGTTGAACCCGTTGACGGTGGGGTGGGCGGCGGAGACGCCGTCGATCATGGTGTCCATGGTGCGGGCACGGGCGCCGTTCACCGAGTAGCGCATGTCGCCGTAGCTGTTGCCGACGCTGCCGGTGACGCCCGGCGTGAGGAAGACGAGGTTGTAGACGTTCCGTGTGTTGAGGGGCAGGTTGATGATGGCGCGGTTGTCGACGACTTTGGCGAGGGTGGCGTTTTCGGTTTCCAGACGAGCCGCGTCAGCGGTGACCTCAACGGATTCAGCAACTTCGCCAACGGTGAGTTGGATGTCGACACGGGCAGTCTGCTGGATCTGGAGCGTGATGCCGCCCTGGACGAAGCGCTTGAATCCACGCGCGCTGACCTCCACGCGGTAGCTGCCGCGCGGGAGTTGCGGGGCCGTATAGTTGCCGCTGGCGTCGGTCTGGACCGTGGAGCGAGCGTTGGTGTCAGTCTGGATGATCGTGATTTCGGCGCCGGGAATGACGGCGCCACTGGCGTCGGAAACGAGGCCGGTGATGGACCCGGTGATGGACTGCGCGCAAAGCAGGGCGGGCAGTAAGACGAGGAGGACGGACGCAAAGAACAGACGAAGTTTCATGGTGGCCTAACCTCTGGCCTCACATTATATCGACTCGCTGTGACTTTGTTCACGAATTTGTAATGAAATATTAACCACCGACTCGCCCGGGTGGGACTTGCCGGACCGGGCTATCGCTTCTGCGAGGGGCAGTGTGGGAAGCGAAGCGTCGATGTGGAAGAGAACTTGCCTTCCCATCACCCACCGGAACGCCAAAACGCCGGGGGCACCACGGCACCCCGGCGTCTTCGTTCGGATCGAATGGCCCGGCGCGCCGCCCTAGCTGTGGCGGATCACCAGGACGTCTCCGTCCTTCACGATGTACTCCTTGCCTTCCAGCCGGAGTTGGCCCTTTTCGCGGAGGCCGTGGTAGCCGTTCTGATCGACGAGGGTCTGCCAGTTGACGACTTCGGCGCGGATGAACTTCTTTTCGAAGTCGGAGTGGATGGCTCCGGCTGCTTTGACGGCGGTGGAGGCGATGGGGATGGTCCAGGCGCGGACTTCAGTTTCTCCGGCGGTGAGGAAGCTCATCAGGCCGAGGAGGGTGTACATGCTGTTGATGAGGCGGTCGAGGCTGGTGCCGGGGAGGCCGTAGCTGGCCATGTACTCGGCGGCCTCTTCGGGGGAGAGCTCGGCGAGCTCGGCTTCGATCTTGCCGCAGACGGCGGTGATGCCGGCGTTGCGCTTGCCGGCGAGGATTTTGCCATGAAACGCCGCCTCCACTTCGTTGAGTTTGGAGGCGTCGGCTTCGCCAAGGTTCATTACGTAGAGGATGGGTTTCTGGGAGAGGAACTGGAAGCCGCGGAGGATCTTTTCGTCCTCGCCGACCAGCTCCCAGTTGCGGAGGGGCTCGCCGGCGTCGAGCTTGGTTTTGGCGATTTCGAGGAGCTCGAATTCGCGGTCGAGGGCCTGGTCTCGGATCTTTTTGCGCTCTTTATTGAGGCGTTCCAGGCGCTTTTCGACGACGACGAGATCGCTGAAGACGAGCTCGAGATCGACGTCATCGATGTCGCGGAGGGGGTTCACATCGCCCTTGTCGTGGGGGACGGTATCGTCTTCAAAGACGCGGACGACGTGGGCGATGGCATCGACGACGCGGAGGCTGGCGAGGTAGCTGGGGTCGCGCAGGGCCTCCTTGGAGATGGACGGGAAATCGAGGAACTCGATGGTGGCGTGGGTGACCTTGGGCGGCTCGAAGATTTTGGCGAGGGCATCGAGGCGGGGATCGGGGACCTTGGTCATGCCGATGCGGACTTCCATGCCGCCGAGGCGGCCGGCCTCGTGGACGCCGGTGAGGATGGTGAACAGGCTGGTCTTGCCCGTCATGGGGAGACCGAGGATTGCGGTTTTCATAAGGCTTTAGAGAGGGACTTCGATTCGGTTGAGGATTTCAGTGAGCAGGCGCTCGGCGCTCTCGGTGGAGCGCGTGGCGAGCGAGGCGCGCTGGTTGAGCATGACGCGATGGGCGAAGACGGGGACGGCGAGGCGTTTGACGTCGTCGGGGAGGGCGTAATCGCGGCCTTCGAGGAGGGCGAGGGCCTGGACAGCGCGGAAGAGGGCCTGGGCGCCGCGGGGGCTGACGCCGAGGGCGAGCGACTCGCTGGTGCGGGTGGCGTCCACGATGGCGAGCATGTAGCCGACGAGGGACTCATCGACGGTGACGAGCTCGGTGGCGGCCTGGAGGGCGAGGAGCTCGGCCGGAGAGAGGACGGGCTTCATGGCGGGGGCGCCGGCGTAGCCGTTGCGGAGGATCTCGCGCTCGCTGCGGGGATCGGGGTAGCCGATGCGGAGGCGCATGAGGAAGCGATCGAGCTGGGATTCCGGGAGGGGGTAGGTGCCGTGGTGCTCGACGGGGTTTTGGGTGGCGATGACGAGGAAGGGCTCGGCCATCGGGTAGGTGTGGCCGTCGATGGAGATCTGGCGCTCGTTCATGGCCTCCAGCAGGGCGGACTGCGTTTTGGGGGTGGCGCGGTTGATCTCGTCGGCGAGGAGGAAGTTGGTGAAGACGGGGCCGGGCTTGAACTCGAATTCGCCGCTGCGGGCGTTGTAGACGGTGACGCCGAGGATATCGCCGGGGAGCATATCGGCGGTGCACTGGAGGCGCTGGAAGCCGCACTCGACGGAGCGGGCGAGGGCGTGGGCGAGGGTGGACTTGCCGACGCCGGGGACGTCTTCGATCAGGAGATGGCCGCGGGAGAGGAGGCAGACCACGGAGAGGCGGATGACGTCGCTTTTACCGCGGATGACGGCGTTGAGCGAGGCTTCCAGTTCGTGGAGCTTGGGGACTGCGGAGATGGGCGCCTCGGGGCCGGGCATGGCTTTTAACATGATAGCGGTTTGGGCGGGCGCGGTGCGGGCGGAGGCGGGCGCCGGGTTCGTTCCGGGTTCGTTTCCTGGGGGAAAGCGGGGGGTTTCCGCGACGGCAATTCCGGGCCAATTTCGCTTGGGTTCGTTCTTGGGTCTGTAGTTGGGTTTAAGTGTTTTTTTATCAGAGCGTTGGCAGGGATTTTCGAAATTTGCAGGAAATTCGGCGAGGGGCCTAATCCCGTGGGGTCCCTGACGCGGATGAAATGAAAGCGATTTGGATGTCCAGGAGCGCGCCGGGCGCGGTATTGGGGCCCGGCGGGGGCGCCGTGCGGATAGACCAGCGCCACGGCTTCCGCTTAGCGCGGGTTGTCAAGCGCGTGGCATGAGAACGATGACGGCGGCGCCTAGCAGGCACAGGGCGGAGCCGAGGAGATCCCATCGGTCCGGCGGGACTTTTTCGACGCACCAGAGCCAACCGAGGGAGGAGAGGATGTAGATGCCGCCATACGCGGCGTAGGCGCGTCCGGCGAAGGGGGACTCGATGCGGGTGAGGGCCATGGCGAAGAGAATCAGGGCGACGGCGCCGGGGATGGTCCAGAGAGGGCTTCTGCCAAGCTTGAGCCAGGCCCAGAAGCAGAAGCAGCCGCCGATCTCGCCGATGGCGGCGAGGGCATACCAAAAAAGTGTCGTCATGGGAGACCTGCGCCGGGTGCGGTAGAGGTGATTGTCGCACGGGCGTGGCGTGGTGCGTGGATCCGAGGAAGCGTTGACAATTTCCATACTTTCGTTATTATCGAAATAGAGAGAGGGCAAAGACTATGCGATTCCTGAGTGCGGTTTTCCTGGTGTGTGTGTTGGCGGCACAGATGAGGGCCGCGGAGCCTGGTGGAAAGAGGATTCTGGTGCTCTGTACCGGTAACTCGGCGCGGAGCCAGATGGCGGCGGGCTTCCTGCAGAGTTTCGATCCGCGGCTGAAGGTGTTTTCGGCGGGGACGAACCCGTCGGCGCGAGTGAATCCATTTGCGATCGCGGCGATGAAGGAGGCAGGGGTTGATATTTCGAGCGGTACGCCGAAGAAGGTGAATCAGTTCATCGGCGAGTCGTTTGATTTCGTAATTACGGTTTGCGATGACGCGGACAAGTCCTGCCCGACGTTCCGGGGCAAGGTAGGCACGCGGGTGCACATCGGATTCCCTGATCCGGCGAAGGCGACGGGGACCGATGACGAGAAGATGACGGTATTCCGGAGCGTGCGGGACGACATCCGGAAGCGATTCCGGGCGTACTACGAGACAAAGATCCGGTAGGGGACCGGCGAAGTTCAGGGCAACCAGTCTATGCGGCGGGCGAGGCGGTTCCAGATGGCGTTGGGGCCGGCGAGGGTGGCGCCACGGGGCCAGGTGGGGGTATTGGGAAGGCGCTGCCATTGCTGGTTGGGTTGGAGGCTGAAGAGGGCGTAAGGGGTATCGAGGCGCTCTGGCTGGTTTTCGGCGCGGAGTGGCAGGAGGGCGAGGATGGTGCCGTTGGGGGTAATGGTGAGGCTGGTGAGGGCGTGCGCCAGGAGGAGCGGGACGGGGCGGAGGCGGGCTTCGCCGGTGATGGTGTCCCATTGGATCAGGGTGGCGGCGGCGGGGAGCCAGGCCTGGAGGACGCCGGGATCTGAGCTGAAGAGTTGAGGGAGGGCGTCGAGCGTGATGCCCTTGGGGGCGGCGAGGGACCAGCGGCCAGCGCGTTCGCCGGCGAGGCGGTGGGCGATGCCCTGATCGCGGCCGCGGCCGAGACACCAGATGCCGGTGAGGTCGTCGGCCGCGAGGCGCTGGCAGACGATGTCGTCGAGCGGGAGGAGACGGGGCGGGCCGGTGAGGGGGTAGAGGCCGAGGTAGCGGGCGGAGGCGCCCATGGGTAGGATGGCGTGAAAGGCGATGGCGAGGATCCCGTCGCGGGTGAGAGTAAAATCGCGGACCTCGGCGCGGCGGAGGGTATCGAGGCCGGCGCCGGCTTCGACGATGCGGGTGGTCTTGCCGGCGCGATCGCGGACGAGGATGCGGCCGCCGAGGGGTGTGGCCTCCAGGGTGAGGATCTGATCGAAAAGGACCTTTGCTTCGGAGGTGGCGGGGGGGAGGGGTGTCTGGGCGTGGGCGGTGGCGAGGAGGAGGGTGAGAAGGAGACGCGGATTGGGACGGCGAGGGGTCGGACGGGGGTGCATCAGGAGCGGGACTCGAGAAGGAAAGGTTCGAGCTGGGCTCTGACCGCCTCGCGGACAGTCTGCGCGAGTTGCCGTGCGCGGAGCTCATCACCAGGGAGCGTTTCAGGACGGTCACCTGGGTAGCGGATTTCGACCCCGAAGGGCTCCAGCCATTTCAGGCCTCCCAATGCCCCGCTAAGCACCTGATCGGCGGGCCGGAGAAGCTCCAACAGACGACGGAGTTCATGGGTTTTGGGAAACTCGATCTGGTGCCGGGTTAGGAGGGCCTTGAGGTACTTCTCGGCAGCCTGTTGCGAATGGAAAACGACGACGTCTCGAAAGCGGTCCTCCGGCAACAGATGAAGGACCGTTTCGAAATCCAGGTCCGCCTTTCGAAGCCAGGCGGCCACGAGTTGGCGAATCTCCTCTTCAGGCGGCCTCATAGAGAACCCTGCCGTATTTGTGGGCGGGGTGGGCCAGTCCGCCGATGATGTTTTTCGTAGCCTCAAAGCGCCCGGTCGGCATGATGAGTACGTCAACGGGGAGATTGACGTTGCCGATGGCGTCCCGAATTCGGATCGACTGGTCGTGACGGTTGCCGGGTGATTCTTCGAGGATCAGCAGATCGATGTCGCTGTCTTTCGTCATCTGACCAGTTGCCGCGGAACCGAATAGGATGATGCGGTCCGGATGATCGACGGTGAGGATGCGCCGGACAATCTCAGCCAGGAGTGTTTCGTCAACGCTCATCGTGACTATCATAACCGGGATTGGAGCTGGGGGGACGTCGGTTGGCGGTGAGGCTGGGCGGCCTCGGAGGAAGCCGGCGCGACCAGGGGGTCGCGCGCGGACGAGGGCGTCCGCCCCCCGGGGGGCATGATTACGCGACGGGCAGGCGGAAGGCTAGGGCGGCGGCGCCGACGACTCCGGAAGTGTCGTGGACTCCGCTGGGGACTAGTGGGACGCTGCGTTTGAGCAGGCCCTGGACGCGCCAATCGACTTCTTTCTGGAGGGGTTCGAAGAGGGCGGGGCCGGCATCGGCGATGGAGCCGCTGAGGATGACTAGCTCGGGATCAAAGGCGTGGAGGAGGCCGGCTAGGCAGGCTCCGAGGACGCGGATCTTGCGATGGAGGATGCCTTGGGCGAGGGGGTCGCCGAGGGCGGCCTGTTCGAAGACGAAGCGGGTGCTGAGTGCCTCGGGGGTGGCGCGGAGGATGGCGGTCATGGGGGAGGCGCAGCCCTGGTGCATGGCGGACCAGGCGTCGGCCTCGATGGCGCGAGCGGAGAAGATGGCCTCCAGGCAACCGTGGTTGCCGCAGATGCAGATGGGGCCATTGGGATCGGCGCAGATGTGGCCGAGGTGGCCGGCGACATCGGCGGCTCCGCGGAGGAGTTGGCCACCGGCGAGGATGGCGCCTCCGATGCCGGTGCCGAGCGTGAGAAGGAGGACGTCGCGATGGCCGCGGGCGGCGCCCCAGGCGGCCTCGCCGGCGAGGGCGGCTTTGGCGTCGTTATCGGCGGTGATGGGGGTTTCCGGGGGCAGGATGCCATCGAGCAGCGAGGCGAGGCGGAGGCCGGTGAGGAAGCCCCAGACGCCGGGCATGGTGCGGACCTCGGTGGTGGCGGGGTCGATGATGCCTTTGCAGCCAAAGGCGGCGGCGGCGGGCGTGGCGTGGTCCGGGGCGAGGAGTTGGCGGACGAGCGGCGGGAGCGTGGCCTGGAGGCTCTCGCGGGAGGCGGGCGAGGTGGCGAGGGCGGTGCGGAGGATGCGGCCGTTTTCGTCCACGAGGCCGGCCTTGAGGCGGGTGCCGCCGATGTCGATGCCGAGGTAGGTCATGGGAGTGTGATGCCCTCGCCGTTGCGGAGGATGCCGTGGGGCTGGGTGAGGGCTTCGCAGTGGGCGATGAACTCGGCGGGGCTCTCGGTATTGAATTCGAACATGTCGAAATGGCAGGGGATGGCGAGGCCGGCGCCGATCTCTTTGGCGAGCCAGGCGGCTTCCCTGCCCCAGAGGTTGCCGGTGACGCGGCGCTGGGGGAGGGTGCCGTTGATGGGCAGGAGGGCCACGTCAATTTGGAGCGGCTTGAGCTTCTCGGCGAGACCCTCATAAAGAACGGTGTCGCCGGGATGGTAGATGGTGTAGCGGCCGGTGCGGATGACGTAGCCGAGATAGGGGTAGAGGCCGGCGGGGGTGGGGTCTAGGTGCTCGTGGGCGGAGGCGACGGCGCGGATGTGCCAGGAGCCGAAATCGAGGGCGGCGCCATCGTTGAGGCCGTGGGGCCAAGCGGGATCGCAGCCGAGGCGCTCGGCGACAAAGGCGCGGTTGGCTTCCGGGATGACGAACTGGAGGCCGGGATTGGCGGCGCGGAGGGGGAGGAGCGTGGCAGCGTCGAGGTGATCGGTATGGTTGTGGCTGGAGGTGACGATGTCGATCATGTCCAGGCGCGCGGGATCGATGACGAGCTCCGTCAGGCGGGTGTGGGGCTTGTCGGTGGCCTCGTATTTGAGAGAGAGGCTCTCGGAGAGGTAGGGATCGATGAGGAGGAAGCGGCCGGCGTGATGGAGCAGGAAGCCGCTCTGGCCGAGCCACCAGAGGCGCAGGCCCTGCGTACCGCGATGGGCGGTGATATCGGCCAGCAGGGCGTCGTCCTTGGCGAACGGGGCGATCATGCGAGGCCCAGCTCCTGGCGGACCATTTTGACGCCGGTGACAAGGTTGGCGAGTTTCTGCCTGGAGGCCCAGCGGGCGGTCTGGCTGAGGCCGCAATCGGGCGAGAAGCTGAGGCGCTGGGGCGGGGCGTACTGGAGGCAGCGGCGGACTCGGGCGGCGACGTCGGCGGGGGTCTCGATGTAGTAGCTCTTCACGTCGACGATGCCGAGGGAGACGTCCTTGCGGGCGGCGATGGTTTCGACAAGCTCCAACTCGCTGAACTCGCGGCTGGCCATCTCCAGGTGGATCTCGTCTACGTCGAGGTGGAGGAAGGCGGGGAACATCGGGTGGTAACTGCGCGGTCCGACGGCACGTCCTTTGTAGTTGCCGAAGCAGAGATGAGTGGAGAGGCGGCAGCGCCCCACGGCCGGTGCGACGGTGCGATTGAAGATATCGACGAAACGGACGGGATCCTCGCGGAAGGCGTAGCAGCTCATGGAGGGCTCGTCGACGGTGAGTTCGGTGCAGCCGGCGTCCAGTAGCGCGGTGAGTTCGGCCTGGACGATGGGCAGGAGCGCCTCGGTAACGGCCCAGCGATCCGGGTAGGGCCCGCCGGGCTGGAGACGCCCGCTAAGGGTGTAGGGCCCGGGGACGCTGGCCTTGAGCGTGACGCCAGGCGGCGCGAGGCGGCGGAGGCGCTGGAACTCTTCTACGGCGCCAAGGCCGCGGGGGGCGTGGAGCGGGCCGGTGATGGCATGCTTGCCGCGCTGGTCGTGGGCAGGCGGACCGAAGCGGCGGGGGGGCGCCTGTTCGGTCTGTACGCCCTGGAGGTAGCCGTAGAAGGAGAGGTTGAAATCGAGGCGGGTTTGCTCGCCATCGGTGATGACATCGAGGCCGGCGGCGGCCTGATCGTGAATGGCGGCGACGACAGCGTCGTCCTGGAGTTCGGCGAGGTCGGCCGGGCCGAACTCGTGCAGATGGCGCACGGAGAATTCGAGCCAGGCCGGGAAGGGATAGCTACCGATGACGGTGGTGCGCAAGGGCCGCGGTTGCATAGTGGCTACCATTGTAGAGGGTCTATACTGGCGCAGAGGGAGTAGAGCGGGATGCGAATTGTAGTGGGGTTGCTGGTGATGGTGGCGTTCGCGTGGGCGCAGCAGTATCCGGGGCAGTACCCGCCCGGGCAGTATCCTCCCGGTGGGCAGTATCCGCCTGGGCAATATCCGCCGGGCCAGTACCCGGGCGGGCAGGGCGGCGGGCTGCCGATTCCCAAAATCAGCTGGCCGAAACGGAAACCCAAGGAAGAGAAAGAGAAAGACAAGAAGCGGGACGAGAAGGGCGAGATTGCGGCTGAGAGTGAGATCAACGGCAAGCTGGTGAAGCTGGGCGAGAAGGAACTGGTGCTGGATCTCGAGAATGGGAACGAGCAGAAGTTCCGGCTGCTGGCGAAGACGAAGTTTGAGAACGAGGATGGCGAAGCGGTGCGGGATTCGCTGTTGCGGCCGGGGGACCGGATCACGGTGCGCGTGACGGAGGCCGATCCGGAGACGGCGGTGCGGGTGGTGCGGTTGAAGGGGGGCTCGGCGCCGGCGGCGGGCGGCGGGAGCTCGAATGTGGGCGCCAACGAAGACCTGATTGAGACGGCGCGGGACGCGGCGAAGTCGTTTCGCTCGGATCTGCCGGACTACACGGCGGACATGGTGGTGACGCGGTTTTACAGCTCGTCGAATCCTCCGAAGTGGCAGCAGATTGACCTGGCGACGGCACAGGTAGTGCGCAAAGGCGGCAAGGAAGAGATGCTGGATGTGCTGGTGAATGGGAAGCCGTGGCCGCGGCCTTCGGAACACGTGAAGGAGTGGGCGGCGGAGGAGTTCTTCAACGTACTGGACGTGGTATTGCTGCCGGGCTCTGTGCCCTCGTTTGTGAAGAAGGGCACGGAGAAGGCGGGCGGCAGGACGTTGCAGATTTTCGAGGCAAGGGTGAAGGCGGAGGATTCGAACTGGGTGGTGGCAACAGAGGACGGCAGCCGGCACAAATCGGCGTATCAGGCGCGGGTGTGGGTGGATCTGGAGTCGCGGCGGGCGTTGAAGCTGGAGCAGAAGGCGGTGGGGCTGCCGGCGAGCTTCATGCTGGACCGGTCTGAGATGGTGGTGGAGTTCGCGCTGGTAAAGGCGGGCTCGGGCACGGTGCTGGCGCCGGTGCGGGGCGAGAGCGTGGCATGCCGGCGGGGCGGCAGTTGCTCGAAGAGCGCGGTGGAGTTGAAAAATTACAGGTAGCTGGGGGTAGCGGCCAGGAGCGCTAGGACATCGTCTCCGCTTTGCCGCAGAGCCTCCAGGACCTCCGGCGCGACTGTGCGATCCAGGCGGCCTCGCCGCGCTCGTTCGAGCACGTCACGTGCGCCGAGCACCCATAAATCCAGGCCGACTTCGTACTTGTCCGTGCCGGCGAGCAAGCGAACGACGTCGGTCAGAACCTCGACGCGGACTGGTCCTTCCGGCATGAGTCCCCAAAGAGCCATCGTAAGGCCCACCTTGTGGAGGAAGTAGCTTTCCGCCGGTTGGCCCTCCGTGCGGCGGTAATCGTTGATGGCCTGGCGGTATTCGGCGGCTCTGCGCTGCCAATCGGCCGTAGCCCGTTCCTGATCGGTGAAATGGCGATCCTGGGTGGGCACCCACAGTAGTTGCTTCGCGAGAAGTGTGATCTGCCGTTCGTTGCTCCAGTAGAGCTTTTTCGCCTCCATGCCGCCAAGGAGCTTTGCGGGCTTCATTTGTTCAGGCACTAGCGGGGGCAGATCCGTGGAAGGCAGGTAGGCGGCGAAACGCAGCTTGTAGTTGAAGTAGTTGGCAACTTCGGGCAACGACTCGTCCTCGAATTGTGGATGCGAGGGCTTGGGCAACATGCGCACCCCTTCGGGTGGCGGCTTTGGCGCGGCGGCAGTGTCGGCACATCGCTCGGCAGGGAAATGGGCCGCGAGAAACTGCCGGATGCCCAGCGCGATTGGGTCGGCGGCCACTCCGGCGGCCCGAGCTCTCAAACCAAACTCCTCGACACGGGGGATCAAGCCATAAAGCGTCCTGGCCACGGCCGAGAATGTCCGATCGTCAACGCGCAGGTTGGAGAGCGATGCGCCGATGGCGGGGACGATCTGCGCATACTCGGCGCTGGTCCAATCCAGAGCGGTGAGCCGCTTGACCACGGGCTCCAACTGAAATGGGCTGGTGACTTTGGACAGTTCGGCGCGGATCAAGGCCAGGTGGAGGCCATCGGCGCGGTCCTTGGCCGAGAAGGCGATCTTGAGAAGGCCTTCGAGCGCTTCGTAATAGCGATCCGGGTCGTCCATCAGACGGTCAGCGCAACTCAGGCGGCGGTAGGGCGGCAGTGCCATGAGCGCGAACAGCTCGCGAGCCTTGGCTTTGTCGCGCGGCAACATGAGCCGAACCGCCCAGGACTGCAGCGAAAGCCGGTCCAGACCCTGGCGGCTGGCGCGTACGACGAGATAATCGGGGTCTTCCGTGATGGCGCTACCGATCATCTCGAGGGGAAGATCACGCTGAGCCCCGGCGGCACGCTGGAAGCACTCTTCGATGAGAGCCTTCTCGTCGAGATGGCCTTTCGTCTGACCCTGCTCGACGAGGGACAGCAACCCGCGGACCTGCAACTCGATGGGGGCGCTCCGGAAGCGCAGGATCAAGTCCTTCAGTCCGTCCGTTTCACCAGGAGGAGCACAGAGCCGTGGAATGAGAATTGCCGCGGCACTACAGCAAAACAGTAAGCGCACTATGAGACCTCCCAGCCGCCGTCGACGCCGAGCACCTGGCCTGTGATCATCTGGGCGCTGGGGCCGAGGAGGAAGACGGCGGCGCGGGCGATGTCGTCGGGATCGAGTAGCGAGCCGGAGAGGGGCTGCTTGGTTTTCATGAGCTCCAGGATGCGCTCGTCGGTTTGAGCGCGGAGGCTCATGGGGGTGCGGACCAAGCCAGGGGCGATGGCGCTGATGCGAATGCCGTGGGGCGCGTAATAGGCCGCGGCAGAGCGGGTCATGGCGATGGCGGCGCCCTTGGCGGCGGCGTAGGCATGGGTGGCGAAGTTCTTCGGCTCCGGCGCGTAGGCGGTGACGGTGGCCATGTTGAGGATGGCACCGCGCTCGCGCGCCATCATGCGCCGGAGGACGGCGCGGGACATCAGGAACATGGTTTTGAGATTGATGTCGAAGGTGCGGGCCCAACCTTCGTCGCTGATCAGATGGTGCGGGCCATCGCCATACTTGCGGCCGCTGGCGCCGGCGACGGCGGTTTCGGCCTGGGCGGTGATGGAGAGATCGCCGGTGTGATAGCCGCCGCCACATTCGGCGGCGAGCTGGCGATTGTCATTCTCGTCGAGGCCGTAGACGAAGACCTTGGCGCCGGAGACGGCGGCGAGGCGGGCGGTGGCGGCGCCTATGCCGCTGGCGCCGGTGATGAGCCAGACCTGATCGTCGAGAACCACTCTAACACCTTACTCTTAGTATTTGACTCGAATCCACTTCTTGGATTTCATCGACTGGTAGCCGGCGTCAAGGATGCAGTTAACGGCGTAGCCATCCTCATACGTTTCGCGGGGCGTGACGCCATCGCGCACACATTCGACGAAGTGTTTCATCTCGGCCTGGTAGCCGTAGGCGAAGGCCTCTTCGGGCAGCGGGCGAGTCCAGCCGAAATCGATATCGGCCTTCACGATGACGTAGCCGGAGGGGCGTGTGGTGAAGGTACGAATGGGGGTATCGCGGGTGACGTCGGTGAAGATGGAGCCCTCGCTGCCGTGCACTTCATTGCGCAGATCGAGGCCGCCCTTAGGCGCGGGTTTGGGTGGATCTGGAGTCGCGGCGGGCGTTGAAGCTGGAGCAGAAGGCGGTGGGGCTGCCGGCGAGCTTCATGCTGGACCGGTCTGAGATGGTGGTGGAGTTCGCGCTGGTGAAGGCGGGCTCGGGCACGGTACTGGCGCCGGTGCGGGGCGAGAGCGTGGCGTGCCGGCGGGGCGGGAGTTGCTCGAAGAGCGCGGTGGAGATGAAGAACTACCGGTAGCCCCGCTGCCCGCCGAGCGCTATCTCACTACTTCTGAGTTGGAAGGGATGGAAACCAGTTAGTGGGTTCGGGCGACAGGCGAGGATTTGAAATGCGGGTGCGGGTAGTGTGGTGGGATCATTTCGTTGCAGGATCGGATGGTAGTCATCAAAACTGAAAGCGGCAGCCAATCTGCAGGCGGCGCGGCGGCTGTGATCCGACAGCCTGCCCGTAGAACGGCGATGTCAGCGCGCCCACGAAGTTCAGGTAGTTCACATGGTTTAGCAAATTGAATGCATCCACGGAAATGGTAGCGCTCGGGCTCTTGTCTTTCTTCGCAGGGTTCAGCCGAAAATCACGATACCAGCGCAGATCGATGATGGCAGCGCCGGGACCCCGTCCGGTGTTTCGCGCCAGCCCCGCAGGCCGGTCAATGGCCATGCCGTCCCGATTGTCGTCGCGGCCCGTCGTGAGATTGAAAGGGATGCCCGAGAGCAGCGACACGGACACACCGAAATTAGCCCAGCGGTGGAGCGCCACGGTCCCGAGGAGATTGAACTGGTGCCGGCGGTCTGTGTCTGCCCGGCCCCGCTCGCCAGCCGGAGAAAAACTGTTCGCCGGAAACCAGGTGACTCCACCCGTATCTGTCATCGTTCTGCCAAACGCATACTGCGCCATACCTGTGACGCGAGGGGCAATTTCGCCTCGCAGCGTCACTTCCAGCGCATTGGTTCCGACGCGCCCGGCCGATTCAATCTGGCGAAGGACGTTGACGAGAGAATCGGGCCGCGCCGCAAAGCTGGGAGGGAGCGGTGCATTGGCATCGCGCGAACGAAGCTGCTGAACGCCGCGAGTGCCGGCGTAGTTCACAGCCAGGGTTGTCTTTTTGGCCAACTGCCGCTCCATGCCGAGGCTGAACTGCATGATGTTGGGGAGCTCGACGCCGCGTTCCAGTCGATGAACGCTGGTGGGGAACGGCAGCAGTGAATCCGCGCTCAAGTCCGGCGGGATCTGCGCTCCACTCAGGACGTACCGGCGCAGCTGCGTTCCATTGAAGCGCAGAATGTCGAAGATCGGACCTGGCCCGGACCGGTCAAAGAAGGAGCCGGCGCCGGTGCGGATTACGGTTTTCCGCGACTTGCCTGGGGCATAAGCAAGCGCGATCCGGGGCGCCAGATTGTTGCCATCGCCGAAATTGTTCTGCCAGTCATAGCGCACACCGGTGGCGAGTGAGAGATCGGGCCGCAGTTGCCATTCGTCCTGAAAGAACCCGCCGATGTTCTTTTCGATGAAGACAACGCGCGGATCACCTCGCTGCAGGACGGCCGCGAAGGGCCGGCTTGCCTCGAAATCAGCCAGCGAGGCGAAGGAAAGCGCTCCGATCTGGTTCGTCCGGTCGGAGAGTCCGCGCCGGCTCCAATCGGGGATATTGATGCCGTACTTCAGCGTGTGTTTGTGGACGGACTGCGTCAGCAGCCAGGTGATGGAAGTGTGAAACTCCGTTGACAGGCGGTCCGCCTGGGCGCCGCCGCCCGTGAAGGCATCCGTCACCACGACCTTTGCCGCGCCGAGATTGCTGTTCGATGGCGCCCAATACCGGCCCACGAGTATGCGGAACTGAGACAGAAGCTTGGTGCTGAGCACTGCGCGGTGGTTGAATACGAACTCATCCTCGCGAAAACGCGAGTGCACGCCCGCCTCCGCCAGCGTCGTTCCGCCAACACCCTGGTTGTTCTGCCAGCGGTCCTGGAAGTTGTACTGCACAAACAGCGTTTGCTTCTCGCTGATCTGATGACTGAGGCGCAGGGACGCCACCGAGTTCACCTGAGGCGTGGGCACGTTCTCATTGATCGGGCCACGCGGACCGCGCGCGAACACGACGGCCACCAGTTCCTCGTTTTCGCGTGCGGCGGAGAGAAGAAACGACGTCTTCCTGCTCCGGCCCACCGGACCAAACAAGCTACCCTCGAAGATTCGCCTCTGCTCCTGGGGACGTTCCCTGGCAAATGCATCGCGTGCGTTCATGTGATAGTCGCGGAACAGGAAGTTCACTGTGCCGTGATACGCATCCGCGGAGGACTTGGTGATCACCTCGATGCGCCGCCGGCTCCAGCGGGGATACTCCACCGTGTAGGGGTTGTTGTTGATGCGAATCTCCTGAATGGCCGAGGCCGTGACACCGGCATTCCGCATCTCCATTCCATCCACGATGATGGAGGCGCCCGCACCGCCCGGCGTGCCGGGATCCAGGAAGCGTCC
The DNA here is from genome assembly GCA_016721425.1 of Bryobacterales bacterium. Taxonomy (GTDB): domain Bacteria; phylum Acidobacteriota; class Terriglobia; order Bryobacterales; family Bryobacteraceae; genus Paludibaculum. The sequence goes on from JADKID010000012.1 coordinate 443,390, forward strand.
GAGGGCCGAGAGGTAGTTCAGATCGAGGAACGGCAGATTGTCGAGCATAGTGCGTTCCACGGAGATGGTGTCCGCGTTGCTGCTCGTCTGAGCCGAGACGGTTTGCTCCTCTCCAGGCACATCCAGCCGCTCTTTGAGGCTCGCCAACGTCAGGCGGATCGTCAGCGGCTGGGGACTGCGGGCGCCCACTTTGATTTTCTGGAGGACCGGCTCGAACCCCGGCACCTTCGCATGAAGTTCATAGTTGCCAGGCGCCAGTTGCGCAAAGTAGAACTCCCCGGAGGGACCGGTTGTGGTCTCCAATTCACCTGTAGGCTGCCGGAGTAGCACACGAACGGAGGGCACCGGCGCATTGATGGGGTCGACGATGGTTCCAGCCAGGGAGGGGCTGGGCACACGGGGCTGGGCCGGCAATACCAATTCCGCCGCTAAGAGGCCAAGCACGAACAGCTTCATTCGGCTCCCTTTCCAGGCCAGCCAGTGGCTGCATAAGGAACTATCCAAATGAGCGCCCACAGGCAGTACACACGGTTACCTCAAAGCGAACTCAGGAACTTCAGGCTAGAGAAGAGACTCCATGGGGATGGCATCCATGTCGTCGAAGCTCTGATTTTCGCCGGCCATGCCCCAGATGAAACGGTAGTTGGCGGTGCCGGCGCCGGAATGGAGCGACCACGGCGGGGAGAGAATGGCCTGCCGGTCCCGGACGATCAGGTGGCGCGTGTTTTCGGGCTCGCCAAAGAGGTGAACCACCAGGTGATCCCCGAGATCGAAGTAGAGGTAGATCTCGGAGCGGCGCGTGTGGGTGTGCGCCGGCATGGTATTCCAGACGCTGCTCGGCTCCAGTTCGGTGAAGCCCATGACGAGCTGGCAGCTCTGCACGCCGCCGGGGTGGATGCACTTGTTGAGGCGGCGGCACGAGGCGGTGGCGGGGACGCCGAGGGTGACTGACTGGGCGTCGCTGCGCGCCACCTTGGCGGTTGGGTGTTTGTGGTGCGCGGGGGAGCTTAGAAAGTAAAACGCGGGCGGCTGGTCCGTGATGGACTCGAAGCTGATTTCCGGCTCGCCGATGCCGACATAGAGGCACTCGAGAAGTTCCAGCGTATAGGACTGCGCGCCCACACGAACCACGCCGGGCGCTCCGATGTTGATGATGCCGATCTCGCGACGTTCCGTGAAATAGGCGGTGCCAAATTCACGACAGGAGGGGAGACGGAGTTCGCCAATTGGCATGGCGGCGCCGACGGCCAGGCGATCGAGATCCGTGGGGATCAGGTTCAACTGACCCGACTGGAAGAGGTGCTCAAGCAGGAAACTCTGGCGTAGGGCCGAGGTGGAGAGGCTATCGATCTCCTCGGCACGGGGCAGGCAGTGGAGTGGTGTGTCAGGCATTTCAGGAGATCTCCCAGCCTCCGTCCACGCCGAGGATCTGGCCGGTGATCATCTGGGCGCTGGGCCCGAGGAGGAAGACGGCGGCGCGGGCGATGTCGTCGGGATCGAGGAGCGAGCCCGAGAGGGGCTGCTTGGTCTTCATGAGCTCCAGGATGCGATCGTCGGTTTGAGCGCGGAGGCTCATGGGGGTACGGACCAGGCCGGGGGCAATGGCGTTGATGCGAATGCCGTGGGGCGCGTAGAACGCCGCGGCAGAGCGGGTCATGGCGATGGCGGCGCCCTTGGCTGCGGCGTAGGCGTGGGTGGCGAAGTTCTTGGGCTCCGGCGAGTAGGCGGTGACTGTGGCCATGTTGAGGATGGAGCCGCGCTCGCGCGCCATCATGCGGCGGAGCACGGCGCGGGACATCAGGAACATGGTTTTGAGATTGACGTCGAAGGTGCGGGCCCAGCCATCGTCGCTGATCAGATGGAGCGGGCCATCGCCATGCTTGCGGCCGCTGCCGCCGGCGACGTTGAAAAGGGCGTCGATGGGGCCGAGTTCGGAGATGCAGCGAGCGACGGCGGTTTCGGCTTCGGCGGTGATGGAGAGATCGCCGGTGTGATAGCCGCCACCACATTCGGCGGCGAGCTGGCGATTGTCATTCTCGTCGAGGCCGCAGACGAAGACCTTGGCGCCGTAGACGGCGGCGAGGCGGGCTGTGGCGGCGCCAATGCCGCTGGAGCCAGTGATGAGCCAAACCTGATCGTCGAGTACCACGTCAGTACTTTACACGAATCCACTTCTTCGATTTCATGGACTGATAGCCCGCGTCGAGGATGCAGTTGACGGCGTAGCCATCCTCATACGTTTCGCGGGGCGTGACGCCTTCGCGGACACATTCGACAAAGTGTTTCATCTCGGCCTGGTAGCCGTAGGCGAAGGCTTCTTCGGGCAGCGGGCGGGTCCAGCCGAAATCGATATCGGCCTTCTCGATGACGTAGCCGGAGGGGCGTGTGGTGAAGGTACGAATGGGGGTATCGCGGGTGACGTCGGTGAAGATGGAGCCCTCGCTGCCGTGCACTTCATTGCGGAGATCGAGGCCTCCCTTCGTGGTCCAGCTCAGCTCGCAGTGAGCGATGCCGCCGGAGCTGAACTTGAGCGCGAGCAGAGCGTTGTCCTCGCCCTCGGTCTTGTCATGGTGGACCAGGGTGGCGCCCCAGGCCATCACTTCAACGACCTTGATCTTCCTTGCCGTAGAAGTAGCGCGCGGCCTCGATGCAGTGGCAGCCGAGATCATTCATGGCGCCGCCGCCGGTCTTCTCGATATCCCAGAAGTGCGGGGCGTGCGGACCGGAGTGGGACTCGCGCGAGCGGACCCAGTGGACGCGGCCGATGCCGCCGTTCTCTATGATGGCGCGGGCCTTGACGACGGCAGGGGCAAAGACCTCGGTCTCGGCGTAGCCGTGCATTTTCCCCGACTTCTTTGCCGCCTTCAGCATCTTCTTCGCTTCGTCGCGCTGGCGGCCGAGCGGCTTGGTGCAGACCTGATTGCGTTTCATCTGCGAGAGCAGCACGGAGACAGGCATGTGCGCTTCGTTGGGCAGGGCGATGATGTAGAGATCGATGTCGTCGCGCTCGATCAGCGTGGCGAGATTGGTGCTGCTTTCGGGGATCTTCCACTGCTTAGCGAAGGCGGCGGCGGCATCGGAATCGAGGCCGAAGTTGACGACCACTTCGTGCCCGTTGACGTTGTCGAGACCCTGCATATAGAAGCCGGCGACGAAGCCTGAGCCGAGCATGGCGATGCGGACGGGTGGCGGCATGATGATGAATCCTCGCTATTCGTAGAGATGACGGAGGCTCTTGCGATAGGCCTCATAGAATTGCTCCAGCGCCTCGGCAGCGCTGGCATTGCCGACGAACTGATGGCTGGGGAGCATCACCGGCTGATGACCGCGCGCGACGAGCTTCTCCGCGGTCTCGCAGCGCAACATGTTCATGATCATGGCACCGGTGACTGTGGAGGTGGGGCCGGTCTTCCAGGCGAGCCCCTCGATGCCGTGCACACAATCGCCGGGCGGGCATTGATTGTCGATGATGACGTCGGCCACGTCGATCAGCTTCTTGCCGGAGGAGTGCGCGGGCACGCTCTGGGCGCAGTGGGCTTTGGAGACGATGCCGATGACGGGCAGGCCGCGCTGCTTGGCGCCCATTGCCATCTCAACGATGACCGGGCGGATACCGGAGGTGGAGATGACGATCATGGCATCGTGCGGGCCGAAGCGGAAGCCGCGCAGGATCTCCTCCGAGTAGCCCTCGTATTTTTCCAGGTACAGCGGCGCGCGCAGGCCGTTTGTGCCGACGATGTTGGCGTGGTTGGATAGCGCCAATTCCACCAGTGCCACAAAGCCGACAAAGCAGCCCTGGCGCGGCGTCATCTCCTCGCACATCATGCGCGAGTGGCCATTGCCGAAGAGGAAGACGAGGCCGCCGTTGGCGATGGATGACGCGCAGATCTCGGCGGCCTGTTCGATGGCAGCCAATTCGGTTTCGTGGAGACGCTGGACCAGTGCCAGCGCCTTCTCGTAGTAGGCGAGCGCTCCGCTCAAAGTTGATACCTCTCCCTATAACTCGACGCTGACGGCCTGGTGGCCGATGACCTTTTCGAGGCGGCAAACCGCATAGCCATTCTCAAAACGAAATGGCAGCGGTTTGTTTTGGGGCGCCAGCATCACCCTTTTCGGCGCAGCCTCGACACGCACCCGGAGTTCCTGATCCAGCAGTATCCCAGGTTCCTCAATGATATCGATGTCCGGCGCGCGGCGGGTCATGGGGTAGTGGAGCAGGTGGACAATGATGCGCCGTTGGGCGGACTGCTTCAGCGCGGTGACCTGCGCGGTGGAGGGCAGGCGCGGGGCAACGACGGCGGGTTGGGGAACGAGGCGCCGGATGAGATCGCCGACGATCAACTTGTAGGCGCCGGTGCCATCGAGCGCGTAGGAGCGGAAGAACGGATTAGCGATGTAGGCGACCTTGCCCCGCAGCGTGATGACGGGGCTTTCCGTGCGCAGGCCCAGGGGTGTCTGCTTGTGCGAGCTGAAGTGATCGGGGGCGCGGTCAAAGTAGGGATGGCCGTAGGTGGCGAGCACCTCGGTGCCCTCGTCGGCAGCGATGGCGTGGCCCGGTTGGTAGAGGAAGTAGGGCGTATCGTCGAGCGAGGGGAACGCGCCAGGCTTGGGCAGCAGGTACTCGCCGTGGAAGGTCGCCTTGCCCTGGTAGCGGATGCCCAGCGGCTTCCAGTAGAACCAGAACATCTTGGGATCCAGCAGGCTGGCGGCGGAGGCGAGCACCGCGCCGCCGGCGGCGACGAAGGCGTCGAGTTTGTCCAGCAACGCCTTCGACGGCGCGATCTCGTCCGGCAGGATGAGGAGCTTGTACGGGAGGAAGTCCTCAGCCAGATCGATGACGTTGAACTGCTGATGGAGCTCCACCAGCATGTTGGTGAAGCCCTGATCGGCGGGCGTGATCTTCTGCGTGGATTCGGTATTGAACAGTGCCGTAGAAATGACGCCGATATCGGCGATGGCCTGAGTACCGCTCGCGTAGGGCTCCAGCGCTTCGATCTTTTCGTAGGTCTTGCCGATGCGGGCGTAGGTGACTTTATCCAGGCGGCCGCGCGGGTGGAGTTGATCGCCCACGCAGCACTTGGCGCCGTTGGCGACGAAGTTGAGGCACTCGAAATCGAGCGCGGCCTGATTCTTGAGGCCGCCAAAATCGCCCCAGCTCTTGTGGAAGCGGCCGGTCATGCCAACCATGTCTTTGCCCAGCGTGCGCATGTAGCGGACACGTTGCTGGAAGTGCGTGTAGCCCCAGCCGCCGGTGGGGAGCGACTCGATTTCGATATGGGAGTAGTAGTCGAGTTCGTCGCGCACACCAACGACCAGACGGCGGCGGCCACCTGATCCAGGTAGGGCGAGTTCATGCAGAGCCAGGGCCAGGCGTCGGTGGGCGGGCCGCCAATGCGCTGGTGCTCGCGCGTGGTGGCGAGCCATTCGGGGTGGCGGCGGGAGGCGAGCACATCCCACACGAGCGAGTAGTAGTAGAGAACGTGGATGCCGTTGGCGTGGCAGGCCTCGATCATCTGGCCGAGCATGTCGACCTTCAGCGCGGGGTGGCGCGCGGCGAGCTTCGTATCGTAATAGGCGTAGCCGTGGTGGCACTTGGCGAACACGTTGATGGAGTTGACGCGCGCGGCCTTGAGCGTGGCGGCGAACTCGCGGGCGTCGAAATCGGCGCCGACATCGCCGATCAGCTCGCTGGTGTGGAAATCGAGATGGACCTGCCGGAAGGGCAACTCTTCCCTGCCCTGGGCGGCATTGGCAGGCGCGGCGAAGCCAACGGCGGCCGAGGTGATCAGAAATTCGCGACGGTTCAAGCTAGACGCTCCTCAGGTATTGATAGCTCTTGCGGATGGAATCGAGCGGCGAGCCGGGACACTGGTCCTGCTCGACGATGTATTGATCAACTCCGATGGCAGCACAGGCTTTGAGGATGGCTGGGATCTCCAGCGAGCCGGAGCCGACCTCCTGAAATGCCTCTTTCGCAACCTTGCCCTCGTTGTATTCGGTGGCCGTACCGGCCTGGATGTCTTTAAGGTGGACGCAGGCAACGCGGCCCTTCAGGCGATTGAGCTGCGCGACCATCCCTGGCCGCCGATCTTCAACCAGAAGATGTCGACCTCGAATTTGACGGCTTGTTGATCGAAGCGCTCGACGAGGAGCTCGAAGGGACGCTGCCCGGCGGGAGGATCGAACTCGAAGGAGTGGTGATGGTAGCAGAGCTGAATGCCTGCGTTGCGGGTCTGCTCGCCGGCGATGTTCATCTGCTCCGCAAACTTTCGGTAGAAATCGAGGCCGCCGACGGTGCGTTCGGCCTGTTGGAGATAGGAGACGACGAGGAATCGAGCGCCGTGGGCCTTGCTATCGGCGATGGCGTTGGCGAGTGAGTAGCCGGCGGGCATGGTGGCCTGGAGGCCCTTCCACGCGTCCCAATTGCCGGTGACCAGGGGCGTTTCCAGGCCCACGCTGGGCGTGGTGAGCTTCAGGTCGCGGCAGATGGGG
>JADKID010000013.1 GCA_016721425.1 Bryobacterales bacterium
CGCCCCAGGCCATCACTTCGACCACCTGATCTTCCTTGCCGTAGAAGTAGCGCGCGGCCTCGATGCAGTGGCAGCCGAGATCATTCATTGCGCCGCCGCCGGTCTTCTCGATATCCCAGAAGTGGGGCGCGTGCGGACCGGAGTGGGACTCGCGCGAGCGGACCCAGTGGACGCGGCCGATGCCGCCGTTCTCTATGACGGCGCGGGCCTTGACGACGGCAGGGGCAAAGACCTCGGTCTCGGCGTAGCCGTGCATTTTCCCCGACTTCTTTGCCGCCTTCAGCATCTTCTTCGCTTCGTCGCGCTGGCGGCCGAGCGGCTTGGTGCAGACCTGATTGCGTTTCATCTGCGAGAGCAGCACGGAGACAGGCATGTGCGCTTCGTTGGGCAGGGCGATGATGTAGAGATCGATGTCGTCGCGCTCGATCAGCGTGGCGAGATTGGTGCTGCTTTCGGGGATCTTCCACTGTTTGGCGAAGGCGGCGGCGGCATCGGAATCGAGGCCGAAGTTGACGACCACTTCGTGCCCGTTGACGTTGTCGAGACCCTGCATATAGAAGCCGGCGACGAAGCCTGAGCCGAGCATGGCGATGCGGACGGGTGGCGGCATGATGATGAATCCTCGCTATTCGTAGAGATGACGGAGGCTCTTGCGATAGGCTCTCCAGAATTGCTCCAGCGCCTCGGCAGCGCTGGCATTGCCGACGAACTGATGGCTGGGGAGCATCACCGGCTGATGACCGCGGGCGACGAGCCTTTCCGCGGTTTCGCAGCGCAGCATATTCATGATCATGCTCCCTGTGACGGTGGAAGTTGGGCCAGTCTTCCAGGCGAGCCCCTCGATGCCGTGCACACAATCGCCGGGCGGGCACTGATTGTCGATGATGACGTCGGCCACGTCGATCAGCTTTTTGCCGGAGGAGTGCGCGGGCACGCTCTGGGCGCAGTGGGCTTTGGAGACGATGCCGATGACGGGCAGGCCGCGCTGTTTGGCGCCCATTGCCATCTCAACGATGACCGGGCGGATACCGGAGGTGGAGATGACGATCATGGCATCGTGCGGGCCGAAGCGGAAGCCGCGCAGGATCTCCTCCGAGTAGCCCTCATACTTCTCCAGGTACAGCGGCGCGCGCAGGCCGTTTGTGCCGACGATGTTGGCGTGGTTGGATAGCGCCAGTTCCACCAGTGCCACGAAGCCGACAAAGCAGCCCTGGCGCGGCGTCATCTCCTCGCACATCATGCGCGAGTGGCCATTGCCGAAGAGGAAGACGAGGCCGCCGTTGGCGATGGATGACGCGCAGATCTCGGCGGCCTGTTCGATGGCAGGCAGTTCGGTTTCGTGGAGACGCTGGACCAGTGCCAGCGCCTTCTCGTAGTAGGCGAGCGCTCCGCTCAAAGTTGATACCCCTCCCTATAGCTCGACGCTGACGGCCTGGTGGCCGATGACTTTTTCGAGGCGGCAAACCGCGTAGCCATTCTCAAAACGAAATGGCAGCGGTTTGTTTTGGGGCGCCAGCATCACCCTTTTCGGCGCAGCCTCGACACGCACCCGGAGTTCCTGATCCAGCAGTATCCCAGGTTCCTCAATGATATCGATGTCCGGCGCGCGGCGGGTCAGTGGGGTAGTGGAGCAGGTGGACAATGATGCGCCGTTGGGCGGACTGCTTCAGCGCGGTGACCTGCGCGGTGGAGGGCAGGCGCGGGGCAACGACGGCGGGTTGGGGAACGAGGCGCCGGATGAGATCGCCGACGATCAGCTTATAGGCGCCGGTGCCATCGAGCGCGTAGGAGCGGAAGAACGGATTGGCGATGTAGGCGACCTTGCCCCGCAGCGTGATGACGGGGCTTTCCGTGCGCAGGCCCAGGGGTGTCTGCTTGTGCGAGCTGAAGTGATCGGGGGCGCGGTCAAAGTAGGGATGGCCGTAGGTGGCGAGCACCTCGGTGCCCTCGTCGGCAGCGATGGCGTGGCCCGGTTGGTAGAGGAAGTAGGGCGTATCGTCGAGCGAGGGAACGCCAGGCGGGCAGCAGGTACTCGCCGTGGAAGGTCGCCTTGCCCTGGTAGCGGATGCCCAGCGGTTTCCAGTAGAACCAAAACATCTTAGGATCCAGCAGGCTGGCGGCGGAGGCGAGCACCGCGCCGCCGGCGGCGACAAAGGCGTCGAGTTTGTCCAGCAGCGCCTTCGACGGCGCGATCTCGTCCGGCAGGATGAGGAGCTTGTACGGGAGGAAGTCCTCAGCCAGATCGATGACGTTGAACTGCTGATGGAGCTCCACCAGCATGTTGGTGAAGCCCTGATCGGCGGGCGTGATCTTCTGCGTGGATTCTGTGTTGAACAGTGCCGTGGAAATGACGCCGATATCGGCGATGGCCTGAGTACCGCGCGCGTAGGGCTCCAGCGCTTCGATCTTTTCGTAGGTCTTGCCGATGCGGGCGTAGGTGACTTTATCCAGGCGGCCGCGCGGGTGGAGTTGATCGCCCACGCAGGACGAAGTTGAGGCACTCGAAATCGAGCGCGGCCTGATTCTTGAGGCCGCCAAAATCGCCCCAGCTCTTGTGGAAGCGGCCGGTCATGCCAACCATGTCTTTGCCCAACGTGCGCATGTAGCGGACGCGCTGCTGGAAGTGGGTGTAGCCCCAGCCGCCGGTGGGGAGCGACTCGATTTCGATATGGGAGTAGTAGTCGAGTTCGTCGCGCACACCAACGACCAGACGGCTGTTATAGAAGGTGAGCCCGGCGGGGAAGCGCTTGTGAACGACGGAGTTGAGGCGCTCCTCCACTCGCTTGGCAACGAGCTTGTTGTGGATCTTGATGGAGGCCGGGTCATCCTTGAGATTCAGTTTGGCGCGATCGGCCACGCACCACTGGCAGAAGCAGCCATCCGAGTTCTGCTTGAGGATGTCGAACCAGGCGCCATCCACTTTATATTTGGCAACGAGCTCCTCGTTTTCGGCGGCCACCTGATCCAGGTAGGGCGTGTTCATGCAGAGCCAGGGCCAGGCGTCGGTGGGCGGGCCGCCGATGCGCTGGTGCTCGCGCGTGGTGGCCAGCCATTCGGGGTGGCGGCGGGAGGCGAGCACATCCCACACGAGCGAGTAGTAGTAGAGAACGTGGATGCCGTTGGCGTGGCAGGCCTCGATCATCTGGCCGAGCATGTCGACCTTCAGCGCGGGGTGGCGCGCGGCGAGCTTCGTATCGTAATAGGCGTAGCCGTGGTGGCACTTGGCGAACACGTTGATGGAGTTGACGCGCGCGGCCTTGAGCGTGGCGGCAAACTCGCCGGCGTCGAAATCGGCGCCGACATCGCCGATCAGCTCGCTGGTGTGGAAATCGAGATGGACCTGCCGGAAGGGCAACTCTTCCCTGCCCTGGGCGGCATGGGCAGGCGCGGCGAGGCCAACGGCGGCCGAGGTGATCAGAAATTCGCGACGGTTCAAGCTAGACGCTCCTCAGGTATTGATAGCTCTTGCGGATGGAATCGAGCGGCGAGCCGGGACACTGGTCCTGCTCGACGATGTATTGATCAACTCCGATGGCAGCACAGGCTTTGAGGATGGCTGGGATCTCCTAGCGAGCCGGAGCCGACCTCCTGAAATGCCTCTTTCGCAACCTTGCCCTCGTTGTATTCGGTGGCCGTACCGGCCTGGATGTCTTTAAGGTGGACGCAGGCAACGCGGCCCTTCAGGCGATTGAGCTGCGCGACCACATCCTGGCCGCCGATCTTCAACCAGAAGATGTCGACCTCGAATTTGACGGCTTGTTGATCGAAGCGCTCGACGAGGAGCTCGAAGGGACGCTGCCCGGCGGCGGGATCAAACTCGAAGGAGTGGTGATGGTAGCAGAGCTGAATGCCTGCGTTGCGGGTCTGCTCGCCGGCGATGTTCATCTGCTCCGCAAACTTTCGGTAGAAATCGAGGCCGCCGACGGTGCGTTCGGCCTGTTGGAGATAGGAGACGACGAGGAATCGAGCGCCGTGGGCCTTGCTATCGGCGATGGCGTTGGCGAGTGAGTAGCCGGCGGGCATGGTGGCCTGGAGGCCCTTCCACGCGTCCCAATTGCCGGTGACCAGGGGCGTTTCCAGGCCCACGCTGGGCGTGGTGAGCTTCAGGTCGCGGCAGATGGGTCCGAGTTGCGTGAGCGAGCCGCACCCTGGCTCGACGGACTGATAGCCGATCCTGGCGACCTCGGCCAGCACGCCGCGCGGGTCCTTGGGGAGGATATTGCGGAGGGTATAGAGCTGGAGATTGATGGGTTTGGCGAAGGCGGCGGCAAGCGGGGCAGCCGCCGAAGCGGCTAAGAAGTGGCGGCGGCTGAGGATCGGCATGGCTGCATCGTATCGAAAGCGGAGGGTGGATGCCAGCGAGGAAGCGCACCCGATCGCGAATGTTGGAGATTGGGTTGCCGTGCCATGATGCGAGCGTTTATACTGGTCTTAGTTCGCAAGTGCGCCCGTAGCTCAGCTGGATAGAGCAACTGGCTACGAACCAGTAGGTCGGGTGTTCGAATCACTCCGGGCGCACCATTTCCCCTCAACAACTTACAGACCCAGACAATCTTGACGCTGAAGTTTTGTCAGCATTTTTGTCAGCATTTTTTCCACAGGCCTTTTTAGCCCGTCTTCCGGTGCGGCATCACGAGGATCCTGGCCCTCGGTTTCGGTGCGGGCGCGATCGGGAGGACAAGTTCTTCCGGGCTGTCTTCGGGCCCACGCGTCTGCCCAAACAGCCGGTCCATCGTCTCGGCCGATTCCCGATCGCTGCCGTCGAACAAATGGCCGTAGGTGTCCATGGTGAGCCGGATCGAGGAGTGCCCGAGGCGCTCGGCGATCTTCTTCGGGTGAACGCCTTCGTGAATCAGCAGGCTGGCATGCGTGTGCCGCAGGTCGTAAAACCGGATCTTGGGTAGTTCGGCTTCCGCACAGAGTTTCTGGAAGCGGTGCAGTGCGTTGCCGGTGTCGAGCGGCGTACCGCGCCCGGAGGTGAACACGAAGCCCAGGTCTTGCCATTCTGCTCCGGCTAGTGCCTTCTGCTCTGTCTGTACGTCCTGGTGGCGTTGGAGGGCCTCCACCGCGACGGCCGGCAGTTCAATGGTCCTGCGGCTACCCGCCGTCTTCGGCCCCTTCAGGAGCCAGCGCGGCCCCTCCTCGCCCTTACGCCGCCGCGTGAATTGCAGTGAGTGATGCACCGTGAGGCGCTTGTTATCCAGGTCCAGGTCGGGCCACTTCAGGCCCAGCAGTTCGCCTTTGCGCAGGCCGGTCGTAATGCCCAGAACATAGAGTGCCTCGTAACGGTTTCCCTTCACGGCATGCAGGAACTGTTGAGACTGCTCGGGCGTGAAGAAGCGGATCGGCACGAAAGCCGACTGCAGACGGATCTTCGACTTGCGCGCCTGGGCCGAGGCCGGGTTGACAGCAATGTAGCTGTAGTCGACGGCCAACTGCAGAGCGCATCGGAGCACGGTGTGCGCGTAACGAATTGTCTTGGGCGCCAGCTTCTTCCCGGTCCGCTTGGAGACCTTCTGGCGGAGCGTCTGAATGAGCTGGTCGACTTCCCGTGGGGAGAGCTTGTTCAGCGGCAGGCGGCCGAGTACCGGCTCGATGTTGTTCTTGATCTGATAGCGGTAGTCCTCAAAGGTCGAGCGTTCGATTCCTTCGCCCAGTTGGCAGCGTTCCAGGAACTCGTCCAGGAACGCGCTCACCGTCATCTTGCCGGCCTTGGTGTCCAGCCCACTTTGGCATTCCTTAACGCGACTCATCCAACGCGCTTCTACCTTCTCGCGCGTCGTCGCAATCACGATCTGTCGGGGCGCGCCATCGGCCAGGTACTGGTTTGGGATCTCCATCGCCCAGTACTGCTTTCCCTTTCGTTTGATCCGATATGGTTTCACTTCGATGTCCTCCTGAGGAGGATGCTAAGACTCGTTGTCAGCAAAAAATCAGTAGGTAGCGCATCTCTCTCGGGCTTCGCGGCCCTGCAGGACGAGTCTCGTTCTGCCTCATCCACGCCATTAATATGCTCTTCCGAACCCGCAGCATCTGGTTGTTGCGATGCTCGGATGCACCGAAACGGACCACCGGCAGAGTACCGTCGCTCATGAGTCGGTAGGCGGTAGCCCGGCTCACGCCCAGGATCTGCATAACTTCTTTGGCGCGCAGCAGGCGGTCTTCGCAGCCTGCGAACGTGGTTTGTACTTTGCTCATATGTCGCCCTCCGGGGGATCGGTTCGAATCACGTATTCTTGACCAGCCTTGGTGCTCACTCGGACGTAGTCGATCTTCTCGGCCAAATCCAGGTCCAGGAGATCCCTGAGTAGCCTGGCGAGAACGACGTCGCGCGTTTCCGGGCCGGCGAGAGGATTGGCGGGTTGGTCGGCGGGAACCCTCCCAGGGCGTCGCCGTGGCGGCGGCAGCACCGTTGCCAGACGCCGGGGCGCGCCATTCCGCGAGGGCAGGGTCTTCCGTTTTCCGCGGCGTTTGGATTGGTCTCGCTCCGCCGTAGCGAGGGTGACGAATCGCTCGTAGGTGGAGGCGCTGCTGGCAATCTCCAGCACCCGCGCCAACGCATAAACATCGGTCAACTCAGGGGGATCCCGTTTGCCGCACTCAATGAGCGAAAGTGTCGTGGGGTGCAGTCCGGTGGCTTCGGATACTGTCTCCAGGGTGAGGCCCAGTTCCTTGCGGTAGGCACGGACCATCTTGCCGAACTTGCCCCGGTCGGATGTGGCGCCCGGGGGATTCTCACCAGCTTCTGGATTCGGAGGTGGTAGGGGTGGCGTTTTCATGGCGGTCACCTTCACGATACACCATGACTTTGCATATTGCAATCTCAAGTGGCGCCGCACTCCACCAAAGCACGCGACCGAGCGAATCGGATTGCCTCCTAGTCAACGTTGCTTTTTCGAGGAGAATATTGCGGAGTCGATTTGCGATCGGCGAAGCGATGCCACGTCGTAGACCCGCAGGACGGAGCTGACCGGTGAGTGGTAGTATTTCTTTGTGCAAAGCCAATTCTTCCCCGCTACGCGCGCGCGACGGGGCCAGATTCCGCATATTGACAATGTAGATGTATCTGTATGGAGGTGACAATTTGTCCAACCCGCTTCTGACCGTCCCCGAACGGCTGCGCCAGCAGCTAAGGGCAGCCCATCTTAAGCTCCCTAGACTCAACTACTTCGTCCACCACCTCCGCGCCATTCAGAGGCAGGAGAGACCGCTGGCCCAATCGCCAGAAACCGCGTTTGTGAAATGGAGCCCAAACGCGAAATCGGCGGAATGGCCCTGTACGGATTTTGCCAACCTCGCCGCCGCCTTCTCCGACCCACTCTACGGCCCCTTGTGGCACATCTGGAAGTTCTGCGCCGAACTGGCCGTGGTGGAACATTTGTACGAGGGGCGCGACGTGCGCAACGAGATCGAGGTTTGCTTCGGAACCCGATTGCCGGCCGCCCTGATCGTCCTTGCGGCCGATGCCGGCCGCGTCGGAGTTTTGCGGCGCCTCGGTTACCGGCCCGGGCGCAACGACATTTCCGCCGATGACCTCCGCTACGCCAACCGGCTCCTGGCAATTGCCGGAGAGGTCCACGGCGAGATTCTGGAAGCCCTCGCCACCCACGCCATCGCCTGGCCGTGTCAGTACTGTGGGCACCTCACCCTGAACATGACCCTGGGTTTCTGCTCTAAACGCTGCGTGTCCCAGTGCAAACGCAGGGAGGCGTATCTGAGATCAGCCGACCCAACAGCGCGACGATCGCGCAAGCTCTGACTTGCCTTCCGCCGCGGACCTTCTCATTTCCACGCAACGGGCACTCGGCGTTCCAGAATCTCGGGCAGCTTGTAATGCTCCGTGCCGGGCCATCGAAAATCTTCCTGGAACGACTCGAAGGCGAACCTCATCTCGAGTTCGGCGAACCAGCGACGGCAAAACTGCTGGAACCCGGAATCCAGCGATAGGCCTAACCATCTGAGGCTATACCCGGCGTAGACCTCAACAGGCGCGAGAACCTTCAGATCCACCCGACCGGCATCCAGCACCCGGTGCGCTCTGGGCAGCGCCAGTTGGCTGCGGTGCGCGCGGGCGAAGCAGTATAGCAACCCGTATCCGACAATCTCGAACGCAGCTTTCAAGGGAGTGTCCGCGTGGGGACCCGCTTTCAGCTCGATGAGTTCCAGATGGCCGGGTGCCAGGAAGTGGCCAAGGTCGACGTTTCGGTGTTTCTCTTCGACGCCGGCAAGTAGGCCGGAGGCGGCTGGAATCTGATTGAACCAACCTTGCGCCCATTCCGCGATCGCTTTTTCGAGCGTCTTCTCGGGGCTCGCGTTGTGTGCGGCAATGCTGGTCTTAGCGATGGATCGCCATAACTCGGTAGAGCGGCATTCGGACCGATCCCAGTTGCGTACGATGCGTTCGTACATCCGATCGAGAAGGCTCGCGGAATTCAAGAGGATGGGCGACCCAGATAGTCGCTGCGCAGCGGTCTTGGTATCGAACGACACGTCATCCAACTGGAGCGCCTCATTGATGAGTTCCTGCGTCCCGGCGAGCATTCCATGCCCGCTCGGTGGGGGATCGCGTGCGACAACGGAAGATCCCTCGATTCCAACCTGCTGCTGAAGAAACGCCAAGTGATGCGGCGGCAGGCCCGCCTCCAGCTCGCTGGTCTTTACGCCCGGAGGCGGAACGAGTTCCCGGCTCTCCTGAAAGATACTGCGATAGGCGGTGTCATAGGTTCCGCTTCCCTTGCTGGTGTTGTAGCTGAACAGGGCGCCGGACCGGGAGTCAAACAGGCGGCAGCTCGAACTGCCGTTGGCATTGGCCAACATCACGAATTGCTGCGCGCCAACGCGCCCCGCATCGCGGATTCCCCAAAACTTAGACTTCATTTTGAACCTCCGGCGGTATCACGACCGCATAGCGCTGCTGCAACCGGTCCACATGCGCCCTCAGCCATTCCTCATTGCATCCGCTTCGCCAGTCTTCCAGCAATTCCCCGTACGTTGCGCTCTTGAACAACGGGCGCGCGCCAGACATCATCTGCTGCAAGCACGCGACCTCGTCTCGATGCGATTGAAATTCGGGGAACGCTGCGTGATTCAGCGGCTGCCAGAACAGGTAGAGTAGCGTGACGTCATCCCTGAACGGAGCCATCATCAGGCCGAGGGCATGTTTCCCATGCTGGGCCACATCTAAGAATCGAAACCGCCCAGGTCGCGCCGCAGAAGGTCAATCAGTCCGAACCACGGAGAGTCGCGGCGACTATCGATGATTGTGTCGTAGGACCGCGAGAACACCGGATTCTTCGGCGTCAGGTATTCGAGGCATTTCGATTCCACCGCAATCGGCTTAGGACCGTAAGCGACCAAGTCGAGGTGTGGCGGCGTGCCACCGAGTCCAGTCGGGAACACCCCCTCGAATCGGATTGAATTGAACCCGGTGACATCCGCCAGGAGAAGCTTCGACGGGTTCTTCGTCCACGGCGCGAAGGCGTTGACCACAAGCGCCGCCGAGGAGTGCGTGGCTCGCATTTTGACTTCCAGTTCGTGGCCGGCGCCCTCACGGAAGTCGGCCTCAAAGAGTTCGCGTGACACGCCGCAAATCAGATTGTCGTCCAGGCTCAGCGCATAGCCGGCGGCATCGAATTGCCCTCTGGGATCTGCGTGGATGGCGGCATCCAGAAGGTGCACCTTTGCCTGTTTCAGGAGTTGCGCCGTGCTCAACACTGCGTGCTATCCTCTCCTCGCCAGGGCCGATCGAACTCGTCTCGGATCGATTCGTAGCCGGCAGCCCACCTCTGGATTCTCCCACGGGAGCCGAATCTCAAAACGTTTTCAGGGTGAGGCGGCTGTGCCCCGGCAGGTGTTCGGCGAAAGCGCGGTTCCAGAGTTCACCGGTCGATTGCTGAAGTCTATCGTGTGCGATCGCAGTCTCGGAACTCGGATCCCGTTCCTAAGTGCAACGGCATCACGGTCCGGGACCGGTCGCGCGGGATCAGCATTCCCGGAACCGATTGAGTTGGGTCAGCACTCGTCGCCACTCTTCTCCTTCGTGGTGCCGTCGACGCCGGCAAACGAATCCTCCCCGTCGAGTCTGTTCTGCTTCTCCGACTGTGTGATCTGGAGCCGCGGGTTGTCGCGGTTCCATTGCCCCACGGATGCCTCAGCGATGTCTGGACCGCCGAAGGCATGCCGAGAATGAGAGTGCAGTGTTCCAATGCGGTTTCGCCCGGTGGGAAGATCGCAGCCGGCGAGTTCGGCGACTGCCGTGTTCGAGAAACTGGTGACGAGGACCAAAACGCTCAGGGCCGCGACAGACCTGGTGGCAGAGGTTCGTTGTTGTGCCTGTGCCGGGTGGACCGAAGATCCGGTACTCGCGAACTCCTGCGTATGAGTGGGCGGCGTGCTCCTGGAGTTGACCAGGTGAGAGCATGTCAGCTCTCCCTGATCTGATGCTGCCTGTATCATCGGGCCGGATCCTTCTGTCGGTCCCCAGCGGGATTCGAATTCTATAGGCGCCTGTTTTCTAGTTTCAATCCATGTTAAGTTGTTGATTCTGAATTCACGAAACGCCCACTTGGTGGTCTGTGGTGGGCTATTTGGGCGGCATGGTTGCACGGAGTCCCTCGCGGAGTGACGAACAGAGAGTAACAACTGCGTCGTAACTCATTACGCCTATCCCTTGTGCATAGAACTCGCAGATCCTGTCTCAGTTCACTATTCTGGTTTGGGTGCCTTGTCCCATCTGGTCGTACAGAAGTTCACCACCTTTCGAGGGGTGAAGTCAGAGGCGAGAATGCCGGAGCGGACCAGCGCCAGTAAGTCGGTGGAGCACTTGGCATTCAGCTGAGCAAGGTCGCCGGCGATCCAATCTTCCAGGCGCTCTTGCTTCACGATCCGAGCGAAGTACACGGTGGATTGATGCCGAATGAAAGGGTGGTCGCTTGGGGTCAGCGTGACAGTTTGCTCGACGCCGCGTCTCAACGTGGTAACGCTGACGATCACCACCTCCCCGGACGAATCCGGATCCGTTACCAGAACCCAAAGATGCGGTATATTCTTGGTCGAGTCGAAGGCGATTAGGTAGGTGTCTCGGCGCGCATCCAGGATTACATCCGATGGACGAGGGCTAGGTTTTCGATCTCTTCGGTGACTATTTCCACTTCTCTCGCTCGCTCCGGCCCGCGCCTCGGAGGATATCCGCGACCGCGATCGGGATGGAACTTCCCCCGGGTTCTTCCCTCGGGAAGATCGTGGCAGGGTCCTCAGGTGCCATCGGTTCTTGCGTCCATACAAGCCGAAAATCTGCCGTATTAGCTTGATCTCGGCGTTGGGGAGCTCGTCGTCACGGACAGGCTCTGTCAGCGTGACGTCGCACGCGTTGCGTTGGATGACTGCGCCAGATGCTATCGGCGTTGGGGTAAGGCTCATCGCTGATGAGGAGTAGATGCGGCTGACGACCGGACCATGATCCATGGAGACCCATCGGTCTGTGGTGATCGGCCGTCCCCACTGGAGCAAAGCCTCTCGGTCTGCCAAGTACAGCAACTTGATGAGTTTCATGTAGTTCATCGTGCCGCCGCGCAGCTGGAAGTAGCAATCCAGCTGCCTGCTGTGGCCTTCGCTTCGTTGAAAGGCAAGTTCACCGCATGGTCTCCCGTCTCTATTATGCGCTACCTGTCCAGCCCCCGCCGAGCACTCCTGCCGCACAGTCCAGTCACTGTGAAGCGACGTGACGGTAGCAGAACCGGCCACGGCGCATGCCGCGGCACGTCGAACCGCTGCGCTGGCAAGAGATTTGCAGAAGGGGCGTGAACGTACCACGATGCTGCACCACCTTCAATCGCCAGCGGTCAAGATGCGATTGATTGCGAAGCCGTGCCACGGCTTGCCCGTCCGTGTGGCGAGTCCTTCATCATTGGCGCGCACCGCAATGCGATCAAAGCCCGAGCCCCTTCAGCCCTCAGTGCGTTGAGACGGTCCACGATGGCCTGTTCGCCTGGGTAATGGCCGAATAGCTTGCGACCTTCACACCGGCCCTCTGCCGCCCGCTTCCGCGCTCTCGCGCCTGCCAGCTTGGATACGATCATGCTCTTGGCATATTGCGCTACCGCACCGACAATCTGCCATTTTAGGATTCGGGTCGGGTCGCTTGCATCAGGTCCGGTTCTGCCAATGACAACAGGGTGAAGCCATGCCGTTGCAGGTCCCCAATGGCAGCCTTTTGCACCATCAGGTCACACCCCAACCTTGAGAAACTCTCCACGATGACGGACTTCAAACCGCTGGTGTGCAGCCCTTCTCTAACTCAGTCCACGCCGTCCGATCCTCGGCCGCCCGGGATCCGCCCACGCCATCTTCACGGCAGACCGCCGCGATGGTGATGCCGTGATCCTTGGCATAGCCCTTAATCGCTGTGAGCTACCGGGTGAATCCGTCACCCTTGACTTGTTCCTTACTAGAGACGCGGAGGTATGCGAAGTCCCTCGTGCCCCAATCTTGTGCATGCTTTAGTGTCTAGGCACCACCTATCTTGGAGATTTCGTAGGCCATAGGCGGATGACGACCAGACATGGCGACCTCACTCGCTACTCCTTACTCGAACTGGGACCGGCAGAACAGTCCCATCGATGGCGCGGAACTCGAGTAGGTATTCACCTAGATATCCCGGGCCCAACTGCCAGTAGAAGATCCCGCCCTCGGCGTCGAACGTCGAGCCAATGGGCAACTCGCGCAGCTCATCGCCCACGCGCAACCCAGCCGTCCACGCCTGCCCGGGCGCAAGATGGATCTCCAGGTGACCGAGCTCCGGAATCTCGACCGGCGCCAACAGCCCTTCGCCGCCCTGCCGCACCGGAGTCAGCGCCGCATCCAGATCGTAGCCGCGCCGGAATGCCGGGTAAGCCGGCGGCGCCACCGCGGCGCGCTGTGGCGCGGGCCGTGCGAATGTGGATCGTCCGGTCCGGGCAACCTCCTCAGCTGCAGCCGCCTCCGGCAACACCGGCGACGATGCCGGCGCTGGCGCCCACTACGCCGTTCTGGATGTTGAAGAACCGGCTGCCGATTCCGTCACCATGACCCAGATTATCGTAAACAATCCAGGCGATGGAATGCATCCCGTTCAAGTAGTTGGTGGAGTTCAGGCTGGCCTGCCCCCTGGCTGCCGTTGCTATTAGCGTAGCCGGGGAACAGCGACGCCACATCGCCGCGGAACAGTCCATAGGCCGGATGCCCGATGTTCACGCCGTCGACATTCACCCAAATCGACGCACCATCGACCGCGATAAGAGCTGGCTGCGGCGTCAACGCCCAGCCATCGTTAGTCATCGTGCCGGAGATCGTCTGGCCCGGCTGGGGGTTGTCGAGCGCGCCAAATGGCTTGATAGAGTGGGCGTTGTCGACGGTAATGGTCTTGCTCCCCAACTCCGTCTGGTTCCCCTCCTCGTCCACCGCAATGGCGCGCAGCTTGAAGATGCCGTTGCCGCTGCCAGGGGCATTCGTCAGCATCAGGCGCAGCCCCAGCCGGCGCGGTTTGCATTGGGGTACGTCCAAGAACTGCGACTCCACATCCGGCCGCGCCCCGGCACGAACAGCGCATCGCCGATGTAGACGTAGCCATTCGGATACCGCTGCTCAGCCCCGATGGGGTCGCGCCAGATCGTCAGTTTCTTCACCCCAAGGTCGTCCAGCGCCCACCCCGTGACAGCGATGCTGCCCGATACGCCTGTGAGATTGTTCACCGGCGTTTCGAAGGTATAAGGGGGCAGTCGCGCTCTTGACCGTCAATGTGCAGGTCAGAGTCAGCGGACCGTTCGTGGCCCCGGTCGCGTTCACCGTGATGGCGCCCACATAGGTGCCAAGCCCGGGTAGGGCAGACGGCACGATGGAGACCGAGAACTTGGTGCTGCCTGTGCCCGCGCCCGGCGTGACGCCCAGCCACGCACGGTTGGAGATGGCGGTCCAGTTGTTGCTGCCGCCGGTCACGGTGAGAATCACATCCTGGGGCGAGGTGACGCCCGTGCCGCTCCCGTTCGCGCCAAAGAGCAGCGCAGTGCGGTTCAGCGAGATGGTGACCGAAGGGGCAGCGCCTTCCACGGTCAAAGTGAAGATCGACTGCTTGCCGCCCGCCGCCACCCATACCTGGAACACCCCGGGCGTGGACCCTGGTTGGAACTGCGCGCTGGCGTTGCCGTTGCCGTCCGATTGCGGCGCCGCACTCACCAGCGTAGCCGCGCTGGCTGGCACCACCGTCCAGGTCACTGGGACTCCTGAGAGGACGTTGGCGAAAGCGTCGGTGATGCTGATCGACAAGGGCAGGGGCAGCAGGCCGC
>JADKID010000014.1 GCA_016721425.1 Bryobacterales bacterium
AGGCGGTGAAGTCGCCCCATCGTCGGCACCTTCTACGAGTCGCCCTCGCCCGGTTCGGACGCCTTCATGCGCGTTGGCGATTCCATCAAGCCCGGCAAAGGTACTCTGCATCATCAGATCGATGAAGCTGATGAACGAAAATCCGGGCCCAGTTTCGGGCGACATCGTCAAGCGGCTGGTTCCAGAACGGCGCGCCGGTCCAGAGGTATGGCGAGGTCGTAGTTCCTCGTCAAGCCCAACTCAGAGCAACACCGATGATTCGAAATACTATTGCCAATCGTGGCGAATTGCACTGCGCGTCGTCTGCGCGTGCAAGGATCTCCGGCATTAAAACCGTGGCCGTCTACTCCGGGCGGATCGCTCTCGCTCCACGTCCGCTTACGCGCGACGGAAGCGGTCACCACCAGGCCGGCCAAGGCGCCCTCAGCCACCTGAATAGCCCGTCGGTAGTCAGCGCCGCTGGGATCACCAATGTCGACGTCATCCACCCGGCTACGGCTTTCTGAGCGAGAACTCGATTTACCGGAGTCTGCCGCGCCTCCGCCTCGAGTTGGTTGGGCCCGTGGTAGTCACGCGCATGATTGGCCTGGAGCAGATTGCGCGCGAAAGATGCGCGAGCATGGTATTGCCCATCCTGCCGGGTTCGGACGGGCTGCTCGCCAATGCCGACGAGGGCTTGGCCGTGGCGGCGCGCATCGGCTACCCCATCATCATCAAGGCTGCCGCCGGCGGTGGCGGGCGCGGCATGCGCATCGTGCGCTCCGCCGAAGAGCTGCCGGGCGCCTATACCGCGGCGTCACGAGGCCGAGGCCTCTTTCACCTGCTCCGACGTCTACTGCGAAAAGTTCATCGAAGCCGCGCCACATCGAGTTTCGGGTTCTGGCCGACGAACACGGCAACGTGGAAGTGCTGGGCGAGCGCGAGTGCTCCGTGCAGCGCCGCCACCAGAAACTGGTGGAGGCGCCCTCCGCCGCGGTCTCCCCGGAACTCGCGCCAGCACCGCCAAGGCGCTCAAGGCGACCCTCAAGGCTGTGGCTACGCAACGCAGGCACCGTCAATTTCTGATGGGCGACGATGGCACTCTGGCCTTCATCGAGGTGAACGCGCGCATCCAAGTGGGCGCTGCGTCACCCGAGATGATCACAGGCATTGATCTGGTGAAGGCGCAACTGCGCATCGCGCGGCGAGACCCTGCCGGAAATTCTCGGCGGTCCCGTGGAGATCGCGGCCACGCCCTGGAATGCCGCATCAACGCCGAAAACCGGTTACGTTTGCGCCCTCACCGGCCGCATCAGGCGGTCTGAATCACCCGGCGGCATCGGTGTGCGCGTGGATGCAACCGCCTACACCGATGGCGTCATCCCGCCCCTACGATTCACTCCTCGCCAAGCTCATCACCCATGGCCGGGATCGCGCCGAGGCCATCGCCCGCATGCAACGCGCTCTGGATATGTTTGTGGTGGAGGGCATCCAGACATCGATTCCCCTGCCAGAAGATCATGGCGGATGAGGAATTCGCGCGGCCGAGATCGATACGCACTTCATCACGCGCTTCCTGGAGCGGCAGAAGGCCAAACAGGGGTAGCGGAGGCGACTCGGTTCTAGCCCGACCATCCGGAATTGGCCCCGGCACCCACTTATCAAGAAGCAAAGCGGACCAGACCCGATGCAACTCGACGCCGCCCTCAAACTCTTCGCTCAAACCGCCAGCAACTCGAAGCTCTGGGAGTTCAGCACGCCGCCATCTCCGGATCCGTCGCCCGCAGGCAATCCACTCCGGATAGCGATGTTGACGTTTTGCTCGATCTCGATCCCGCCCACCCCATCGGCGTCTTTCAATACGCCCGCCTGAAACTCTTCTCGCCGCTCTGCTCCTGCTCCCGCCGACATTTGTCCACCGCAAAACCCTCAAACCGTTGCTTCGCGACAATATCCTCCGCGATGCCATCTATGCCTTCTAAGGACCCGAGCCAGCGGCAGGGACATCATCGGAACATCGACGCCATCAGGATTTCGTGCGTCACTTGGACCTCGAGCAGTTCACCCGCGACCTCAAGACCATCTATGCCGTCACCCGCGCGCTCCAAAATCATCGCTGAAGCATCCGCCGCCTGCCGCCAGAACTGAAGGACGGTCACCCCGAAATCGATTGGCCCGCCGTCGCCGCCGGCAACATCTACCGCCACAAATAAGAGGTCGTTGACGAGCAGCAACTCTGGCTCACCGCCCGCAACGACCTCGACCTCCTCCGCCATGGCCGCGTTTGAACTCGTGCCCTCTCCTGACCGCCGATCACCACAAGCCGCGTCTTTCCGGGCCACGACCGTCAGCGGTGGACTGCAAATTCCCCAAGACACTCTACGGCTGCGCGAACCAGCGTTGCAGCCGCTGCCAGCCGTTCCTCAGCAGCCGCCAGATGCGGCTGGCGAACCACGCGAACGCACGGGAACACGATCCACGAACGCCATCGCCACCATGGGATGCGCTGACGTCAACCACAGCACGAATGGTACGGCTGCATCCCCATCAAGCTCAACGCGATGTTGGAGAATGGTTCCGGGCTCTGATTCACCGCCAGCCGCGCGTGGCGGCAGACGTGGCTGGAGAGCGCCACCCCCGCCGCACAGGATCACCAGCACCATCCGCATCACGGGGTCGATTGTGGCAAAGGCCGTAGCGGCCAGTATCGCCGCGCCCACCGGCCGGATGATCGTGTGAACAGGTCCCCAGGCTATCCACCCACGGGATCTTGTCGCTGACGAACTCGATCACGAAGGCCGCGCCGGCGGCAGCCAGCACCGCCGGATGCGCCAGCGCTGATCCCTGGGCGGACGCGGGCAGGGTGATGGGGTGGAACCGGATGGCAAGGCCCAGGCCGAGGATGGTCGCGTAGGGCCGCAACCCGGCCGCGAAGCCCAGGCCCAGAGTAGTGGCCAAGAGGGTGGACTGCATCCATTGCTGTCGCTCAATCCAACAGAGCATACCTTAGCCAGTGCCGTCACGTAGACCGGGCCAGGCAGGGAATGAGAGAATAGCCGGGAGAACTTCGCATGGCGCTTGTCCAGAGTCCGTTTCTTAGCAAATGAGCATTTTCTCCGGAGCCGCCGCCGTCATCAACCGCAGCCTTTTCGCCTCGCGCCCGGTGGAGTACCAACAGGTCATGGCGATGCGCCTACTGGCTGCAAATGGACCGGTGACCGTGGATGGCGCTGCATTAGTCCACGCTCTCTACGAGCACACCGTCGAGCGATGGCGAGAGGTGAATGGGCGCTTCCCAAGGCGGGCCTCCGCCGAGAATTGGCGCTTCACCCTGAATACATTTATCAGCGAGCGAAATTCCAGTCGCGAAAAGCAGGTTGAGAAGCGCATCGCACAACTCGCTGAGCAGGGGCGATTGTGCAGGGATGATTGGGCCAACCAGATACCCGTCGCGTCGGGCTTGCTCAATCAACATGCCGATAAGAAAGGCGTGCATCGACCTGGCGCAACGTCGCGGCCCGGGCCGCTTTGATCTCATCGAGTTGAAAATAAGGAGGTAGCGGCCATGCAGTGTTTGCCGCGATGGAAGTACTGCGGTATGGCGTACTCCACCTGTTCTCCCGGCGGTTTGCTCGCGAACTGGGCTACGCTTCCGGGCGGTTCCGGACTGCTCGGAGCTCAGAGGGGCCAGATTGGTTGTGTTGGCTCCAGCCTCCTACTATCTCGGAGTGCCTGCGTCGCTCCTTGCCTCACTCCGCGAAGTTTTGAATGCTGGCCTTGCGGCGGAATGCCTTCGTGCAGGTCCGGCTGGGCTCGCGATGGAGTTGGAGTTTGAGCAGTTTAGCGAGCCGTTCCAGTGGCCGTGCAGTGACGACCAACTGATCGCATCATTGGCCCACCGTCACCCGGTGCTGGCCAGTGCGCCTCATACCGCCCGGTCGTAACGGGTTCGAAGGTACGGAAGGCTTGGCGGCGCCCCACTGCGCTCCCAACCTGTCCATAGGTCGCGATAAGTCTTTGGCACCAACTGGACGCTACACTCGTTCACCCTGTCCGCCAAGTCCTTGGCCTCAGCGTGATGCCGGCGGCACTCCGGAAAGTCCGCCGAGTTCCCCGGCTCCCAGAATAAGTAGATGAGCCGCACTCTCCGCGCCCCGTATCGCGCAATTAGTCCCATTGCGTGTTTGACGAGTTGCGCGCAGTCGAGAAACTCGTAGTGGTTCGGGTGGATGCGCAGATACTCGATTAGTTTGAACCAGGGCGAGTGCCCGTGTGAATCCAGGAGCCGTCCGTAGGAAGGAGAGAAGTAACTGGTTTTGGCGAGCATCCATTCGGTGCACTTGGACTCTACCGCGACCGGCTCATCCCCCTCCGCCAGAAAGTCCAGGTGAGGCGGTGTGCCGCCCAATCCTGTTGGGCAGGTAGCTTCGAAGCGCAGAGATCGGAATCCGGTCAACCCGCCGAGCGACAGAGTGGATGGATCCGTCCGCCAATGGCCGAAACTATTTACGACCAGCGCGGCCGAGGAGTGGGCGGCGCAAAGCTTGCCGTCTAGTTCACATCCCGCGCCCGCCCCCAGATCGCCGGCGATTTCGTCGAGTGGCAGGCCAACCATCAGGTTGTCCTGCCAGCGGGCCGAGTAGCCGCGGTGATCGTAGTGGGCCGAACTGGAGGCCTCGCGTGCCCCGGCCAGCAGCGCCGCATAGGAGCGGTCGCGCAAGGACGTAATTGTGCTCATGCTCCGCTAGGTCGGTCTTGAGGCGCACGAGGCACCAGGAGGGCAAAGATATTTGGAAAACCGGCCGTCTGGCCTAGCCAGCGGCGGCGGATGTCGGATGCTGCCTCCTCGCCGATGACTGACTGTCATGAGACGCCGCGTTACGCTTGTAGTTGATTTCATGAAGAGTAGTCGACAGTTGCTCAATCTTGATCCCCTCCTCACTGAGAAAGTTCACAAGAGCAGGCAGTGCTCGCGTGAGTATCTCCCGCATGTCACCCAAAGACAGTTTCTTGTTCATCCAACCACTTCTGAGCAGTGTCGGTATTTCAGTCCGATTGGGTTTGCCTTCAGGCGGTAGAGGTCGTCCCGGAACTGGCCGTAAATCCGAGTTACGAGGGGCGAGGGAAGGACTCGGACCGGGCCTCTCCGGGTAGTTCCTAACGCCGCAAGCAACAAGGTGGTCGCAGAAGGACGCCAAGAGACCCTCGCGCAGTTGGTGTTCCACGGCCAAGGCGAGGTCAGCGACGGTATGCCTTGGAGCGGGAGTGTTCGGGTCGAGCCAACAATACTCGGCTTGGACCAACGCGGAACGGGCTTCCGGACAGAGGCCATCGTAAAGCGCATCGCCTAGCGCGCGCCGGACTGACTCTTCGGCCCGGACGCCAGATGAACTATCGATCTTCTTCGAAATGGCAGCGAGAGTATCGATCATGGGCATCTGCGCTGCCGAGTTCGAGGCGACCAAGTCCTTCACCTCGGAGATGCCGTCCAATAGGGTGCGCATGACGCCCTCTCCGCCGGCGCCGTTGCTGGCCAAGTCAGGGATCGCGGGCTTTACAACGGGACGACGTTCTTCTTCACGAACCTCGCGTTCTGCGCGGCGCCAATCCTCGTCGGCAGTTCCCGGGGTTCCCATGCGGCAACGCTCCGCCCACACTTCATTGGCGCGCGCCCGGACCCTTTCCTCGGGGGCGTTTACGGCGGTCTGCCATTTGCTGCTGCGATGGGCCGCAGCCCAGTGCAGAGCGAATAACAGGCCAACGCCGTCCAGCGGTAGCGAAACATCACTCCCATCGCGGCGCCGTTTCTCAACGACGAGGTCCGATCCCGTCATCAACTGCTTCCATTCGCCGAGATCGGGTGCGTCCAGGACAACGAGCACGCCGGGAACGTCCCAAAGACCGTCGTCACTTGGCAGGTAAATGAGGCTATCGTCGCCATGCAGGCCCCAATGTAGTTCCATGAAGACACAGGACGCGGCCTCGGCTAGTGCCAGCACATGGAACTCGTCCGGAGTTAGCCCCGACAGAGCCCGCTGCAAGGTTGGCGGCGGTACGTAGCCCTCTTGCACTTCATTCAGCGAGCGAGCGATTTCTGCTATCGAATCGACATAGGTAAGCCCTGCTGCCAAGACAATGGCACGCCAGGCGACCTCGTCTCCATCCCCGCCCCGGTTTCCGAGATCCCGGCGGGTGCGCTCATTGAGTTCTCGTTCCACACACACTCGCAGGACCTTCAACAGTTCGTGACCCTGGCTAATCGTCGTTTCCTCGAAACGGCGGAAGTGCTTCAGAAGTTGCGGCCATCTTCCCATGCATTCGGAGCAGTTCAAGTAGTGGCTGCACTGTGTCAAGGAGGTGACGATCACGCCAGAGCCGTCGAACTCCCGAACCGTATCAGCGACAGACTCGCACCATGTTTGTTCCTGCCGATCTGACTGCCACGGCCCTCCGCCGAGTTCTCTAGATTTCGGCAGCGCGCTATCCACCTCCCAACGAACGATTCTGTCGGTGATCCACTCGATCAAGTGGTCGAGGTCATCCTCTGGCGTGGGAACAGTCTCCGCCGGAGAGGAAAGCGCGACGAATCTGATAAGCCGCTCGGCAGCCTTTCGCCTCTCCGGCTCTCCGAACAACGATCGCCAGGCGGGACGGACTACGAGGTTCTCCACGGTCAGGTCCAGGCGATTGGCCCCCGCCAACTCAACCGCCGTATCCTCGCCGCTTTCAGACTCCAGGTACTTCCTGACTGCGGCGACTGCACCGTGCCCCTCGATATCGGACCGGAGAATGTCAGCCTGAGTAATAGAAGGAACCGTATCCAAGTTGTCGTCCGGTTCGTCAGGGATGCCGCCTGCCATGCGGCGCCTGAAGTCGAAGCTCCCCCAGTGTTGGCAGAGGTTGAGCGCTGCCGCTTCAAATCGTTGCTCATTCGTTAGATCGCGCATAGTCACCACCGATTATTCGTGCTGGTGCCGCCAAGGTCAACCGTCCCACGCACTTGTCGCTGGAATCCCTGAGTCGTACGCAATCCCGAACGGGAGCCCGCCTGGAGCCGGTGCCCGACTGCGTTTTCAGCGGACTACCAACGCTGCCTCATAGAAAGGCACACTTTCTGAATAGGCCTTCTCGACCCGAGAGACCATACTCGTACTCTCTGCAATCAGTTCAATGCAGGACTTGCGAAGGCGGGGTAAGGATTGACTGTTTCAAGGCCGGCCGAATGATCGAGATCTCGATGGGGCGGTTTCAGCAAGGGCGGGTATTGCCGATGCTCTTCTTCCCGCGCCTGATTCGATATACGGGATCCTGAATGACTACCTGACTGGAATCACCAATTCCTTCGGCAGCGCCTTTTCATCCAGCATCACCCGCACCGCCAAATCACCAGCCTCCAGCTCCGGCAGCACAATCCGCAGCCGCTGGATTCCCGCACTCCACTCCTCCAACGCCTCCACCACACACGGCAGATCGGCCACGAACACCTGGATCCGTGCCAGTTCTGCGTCCGCCGGCACAGCTGTCAGCGCCACCACCACGGTCTCGCCGCTCTTGGCGGGACTCCCCAGCCACGGATCTTCCAACTCGCCCGGCTGCGTCACCAGGCTGCCGTCCAGATGCCGTGCCAGCACAATCCCGTTGCGCGGCATTAGCGCGGCCGCGCTATCCACCTGCGTGACCTCCACGGCAGGCGTCTCGCCCCGAGGCGTACTCACCACCACCCCCACCGTGCCGCGCGTGTCGTCGGCCGGGGCAAGCACCACGATGCGCTTGGACGTCGCCGAAATCAGTTGCGCCTCCAGGCCGTTGATCCGCACCGCCGGCGTCTCGCCGTCCGCCTTCAAATTCTCGCCGTAAAGGGCCACCAGCGCGCCCGCGGAGATCTCCGCGGCGCCAGTAGCCAGGCTGACAACGGGGCTCTCTGGGCGCAGCGTGGGGCCTTGCGTGGTCGCTGTCAGCATGTAGGCCGCCGTGTACGCACTCCCGCTGCGCGTCCCGCTGGCGGCAAGGCCGGCCACGTAAACCTCCAGCGGCCCGCTGGCATCGGCCGGCGGCATCCACTGAATGGTGTAACTGGTGGCCGAAGCTGTCTGGCTCATGTAGACCCGCCCGTTGTTCGAGTCGACTTTCACTCCGTTGGCCGAGCTCAGCGTCCCCGCAGTCACTGCCAGTTGATAGCCGTAGCGGCGAGAGCTGTTGGGGTCACTGATGCGAAGTGTCCACGTTTGCGTGGCGCCGGCCTCATATGTCAAACCGCTCGGCAACTCCAACGCAACGCTGCCGTTGGCCGGATTCAATGTGACGCTGTGGCAACCGGCGCACGGCGTACCCGTGCCGGGTTCGCCAGCATTGCCGGCAGGGATGCGCGATCCACTCGGATACGCGAACGCGGCGGTAGTCAGGACCGCCAGAACCAGAACAAAACGCATTTAGCACCTCTTTTTCGATATCTGGTGGAACGCGTTCCGCCGCGACCGCGTTACAGTGAACTTGTGAAACGCCTGCTCCTCCTCATCGGCATTGCCAGCCTCGCCTTCGCCCAAAATGTTACGGTCCAGCCGGGCCTGCCGGCCGTTACGGGCAATCGCCACTACCAGGGCAACCGCACTCCTCTGCGTCCCACGCCGCTCATGAAGCTGCCCATCGGCGCCGTCCGCCCTGGCGGTTGGCTGCGCGAGCAGATGCGCCTGATGGGCGACGGATTCAGCGGGCGTCTGCCCGAGCTCAGCACGTTCTGCAAGTTCGATGGCAACGCCTGGACCGATCCCACCGGCCACGGGCGCTTTGGCTGGGAGGAACTGCCGTACTGGCTGAAGGGCTTCATTGACCTCGGCTATGTCATGCAGGATCAGCGCATCATCGACGAATCCAGGCGCTGGGTGGAGGCCGTCCTGGCCACGCAACAGGCCGATGGCTACTTCGGCGCGCGCACCAATCTGGTGGGGCAGAACACGCTCGACAATCTTGAGACGCTCGATATCTGGCCCAACATGGTGATGCTCTATCCGCTGCGCACCTACTATGAAGCCACCGGCGACAGGCGCATCCTCCCCTTCATGCTGCGCTACTTCCGCTGGTTCCAATCGTTGCCGCTGGAGGCAATTCTCCAGCAGAGCTGGCAGAAACACCGCGGCGGCGACAATCTGGATCACCTCTACTGGCTCTACAACCAGACCGGCGAGGCGTGGCTGCTGGATGCGGCGCGCGTCAATCATGAGCGCACCTCGGATTGGGTGGGCGGAGTGCCCACATGGCACGGCGTCAACGTCTCTGAGTGTTTCCGAGAGCCCGCGCAGTACTACCAGCAGACCAACGACGAGCGCTATCTGAAGGCCACCGAGCGCAACTACGATCTCATATTTGGCCTCTACGGTCAGGTGACCGGCGGCGGCTTTGCCTCCGATGAGAATGCACGCCCCGGTTATCGCGGCCCGCGCCAGGGCACCGAAACCTGCACCTGGGTGGAGTTTATGTTCAGCGACGAGATGCTCACAGCCATCACCGGCGACGCCAAGTGGGCAGACCGCGCCGAGCGCATCGCCGTCAACTCGCTGCCCGCCTCCATGACGCCGGACCTGAAAGGCCTCCACTACCTCACCGCGCCCAATCAGGTGCAGCTCGATCGTGGCAACAAAGCGCCCCTCATCGAGAACAGCGGCGAGATGTTCAGCTACGATCCCTACGGCTACCGCTGCTGCCAGCACAACACCGCGATGGGCTGGCCCTACTACGCACAACGGCTATGGATGGCCAGCGGCGGCGACGGGCTGGCCGCTGTCTTCTATGCGCCCAATACCGTGACGGCCAAGGTGGCCGGCGGCGCGCCGGTGACCATCGAAGAGACCACCGATTATCCCTTCGGCGAAACGGTGACCTTTGTCGTGAAGACCACCGGCTCCGCGCGGTTCCCGCTCAGCCTGCGCGTACCCGAATGGTGCCCTCAGGCGCAACTGGCGCTCAACGGAAAACCGCTGCCCGCGACGCGCGCCCAGCAAGGCTGGCTGACCGTCGAGCGCGTCTGGAATAGCGGCGATCAGCTTGTGCTGACGCTGCCGATGCAGATCGGCGTGCGACGCTGGGACACGATGCTCAACGCTGCATCGGTCTCCTACGGGCCGCTCGAGTTCTCGCTGCGCATCGGCGAGAATTGGAAGCCCTACGGCGACAATCCAAAGTGGCAGAAATACGAGGTCTTCCCCACCACCCCCTGGAACTACGCGCTCGCGCTGGATGAAAAGATGGAGTTGACTCGCAAGCCGGGCGCGCTGGCCGCCCAGCCCTTTACCCCAGACGCCGCTCCGCTCATGATCAAGGCCCGCGCGCGCAAAGTGCCGGAGTGGCGCCTGGAGCCGAATGGCATGGTGGGCGAGATTCAGATGAGCCCTGTGCCCACCACGCAACCGTTGGAAGAGGTGACGCTGATCCCCATGGGCGCCGCGCGGCTGCGCATCTCCATGTTCCCCGTCGTCGGCGCAGGCCCAGCCTGGGACGCCAATCCGCCCATGGTGCACTCCTCGGCCGCAACGCACAAGAACCCGGCGGCGTCCAAAGGGTATGCCTGGGATGGCAGAAAGGGCGCCGCCGAATGGATCGAGCAGCGCTATCAGCGGCCGCGCCGGCTGTCATGGAGCCAGGCGGACTGGGCTGCCAACTCCGCGCCGGCGTCGTCGAAGCTGCTGTGGTGGGACGCCGCTTCCAAATCCTGGAAGGAACTCAAGACCCGCGGCGGCGGCGCGAAGATCGAGTTCGAACCCGTCGAAACCACGGCTCTCCGGATGCAGGTGCAAATGGCGCCGCGCCAGGGCTTGCGCCTGGCAGAGTGGAGAGTGGGCGGCCCGAAAGAGTAATCTGGTTCTGGAGACCTGAATTCATGATCAAGCTTGGTTTTGTCAGCGCCATTTTACCGGAGCTCACGCTGGAGCAGTTGGTGGACTTCACGTCCGAGAGCGGGTTCGATTGCATCGAGCTCATGTGCTGGCCGCAGGGCAAGGCCGAGCGGCGCTACGCCGGTGTGACGCATGTCGACGTGGCGGCGCTGAAGAAATCCGATGCCACGCGCATCATCGAGCTCACCGCCGAGGCGGGCGTCACCATCAGCGGTCTCGGCTACTATCCGAATCCGCTGGCTGCCGATCCGGCCGAGGCCAAGGTCTATGTGGAGCACCTGAAGAAGGTGATCAAGGCCGCCGCTTTGCTCGGCGTGCCGGTAGTGAATACGTTCATCGGGCGCGATCCGGCCAAGAGCGTGGACGACAACTGGCCGCGCTTCCTCAAGACATGGAAGCCGCTGGTCGCCCTCGCCGAAGCGAGCGGCGTGAAGATCGCCATCGAGAACTGCCCCATGTCGTTCTCTAAGGACGAGTGGCCCGGCGGCAAGAATCTGGCCATCTCCCCGGCCATCTGGCGGCGCATGTTCAACGACATTCCCTCCGATAGTTTTGGGCTGAACTTCGACCCGTCTCACTTTGTGTGGCAGGGCATGGATTATGTCAAAGTGCTGCGTGAGTTCCAATCCAAGCTGTTCCACGTCCATGCCAAGGACGCGCGACTGGATCGTGACCGCCTCAATGATGTGGGGCTGCTGGCGTATCCGCTGCAATATCATACGCCCAAGCTTCCGGGCCTCGGCGACGTCAACTGGAGCGCATTCTGTTCCGTTCTGACTGAGGTATATGATGGTCCGGTGTGTATTGAGGTGGAAGACCGGGCTTACGAGGGCAGCATCCAGAACCGCATGGCCGGGCTCTGGCAGAGCGGCGCATTCCTGGCTCAGTATCTGCCGCAGCAGGCCGAGGTGTAGTAACCTATTGAGTGAAGTTTGGATTGCAGAGTTGGAGGTCTCATTCTTATGATGCGATTGTTGCGGAAAGCCGCTCTGTTCGCGGTAGCCAGCGTCGTCACCGCGGGTCTGGCGTTCGGGCAGATGGGCACATTCACAGGCAAAGTCGTCGGCGAAGACGGCAAAGGAATGCCCGGCGTTGAGATCAAAATCGAACGCAAGGACATTAAGGGCAACTGGAAGACCAAGTCCGGCAAGAAAGGCGATTGGACCTATGCCGGCATGCCTGTCCCCGGACAGTTCGTCATCACCTGCGAGCTCAACGGCCAGGTGATTGACCAGCTCTCCGGCGTTCGCAGCCAGATGGGCGATCCCGTCGAGCTCAAGGAATTCTGCGACGTCGGCAAGCAGAAGAAGCGTCAGGCTGCGCAGATGAAGGCCATGGAAACCGGCCAGGTCACGCAGGAACTGGCGAAGGAAATGACCGCGGAGCAGAAGGCCGCCTACGAGAAGCAGTTGAAGGCGCGCTCCGCGGAAATGCAGAAGAACAAGGCGCTGAACGACGCCTACAACGCCGGCATGACCGCTTTCCAGGCCAAGGACTTCCCCACCGCCATCGAGAACTTCAAGAAGGCCGGTGAACTCGATCCCAAGCAGAGCGCCGTTTGGATTCAGCTGGCGCAGAGCTACGACAACATGGCCAAGACCAAGACCGGCGCGGAGAAAGAGGCCGCGTTGGTTTCGGCCGGTGAGAACTACACCAAAGCGCTGGAAATGCTGCCCGCCGATGCCGGCCTGCACAACAACTACGGCCTGGTGCTGGCGCAGCAGAAGAAGTTCGCCGAAGCGCAGGCGGAGTTGGAAAAGGCGGCTGCGCTGGATCCCCCCGGCGGCGGCAAGTATATGTTCAACCTCGGCGCGGTGCTCACCAACATCGGCCAGATCGATCCGGCCGTCAACGCCTTCAAGAAGGCCGTTGAGCTAGATCCTAAGTACGCCCCGGCCTGGTGGCAGTATTGCTCCGCGCTCAGCGGCAAGCTGACCATGACGGCAGACGGCAAGCCGGTTCCTCCGGAAGGCATGAAGGAAGCCTGCGAGAAGTATCTGGAAGTGGATCCGCCGGACCCAACGTCGAAGGCGCCAAGGGCCTGCTGACGCTGATCAGCGGCAAGCTCGAAACCAGCTACGTCAACCCGGACGCCAAAAAGGCCCCGGCCAAGAAGACCAAGAAGTAGGCCGCACAACGGCTGATTCCGTTTGAGACGCGGGCGCCTCGGGGAACCGGGGCGCCCGTTTCGCGTATTGTGGGAGTGAGATGGGAAGATTCATTGGACTGCTGCTGGCGTTCATTCTGGTGGTGCCGCTGATCCGCATGGTGCTGGGCATGCTCGCCCGCATGTTCACCAATTTTGCGGGCAAGCCAAGCTCGGCCGGCCCATCTGGCCCGGCGCGCGTGCCGGCCGGCGGAACGCTGCGCAAAGACCCCCGCATGTGGCACTTTTGTGAGCGAATCTGTCGCGAAAACGCTCTCCAGCGGGGTAAAACGCATCATTTTTGCAGCGATGCGTGCCTGAAGAAGTTCCTGGAAGCGCCGCGCCAGTCCTGAGCGGCTATTTACCCGGTCCGTCGCTTGGTGCCACCAGATACATCTCGCCCGGCCCGAGTTTGTCATACCAGGTGAACTTCAGAATCGCCGAAGTCACCACGCACACGCCCACCGACACCCACATCTCATCCCAGTGCTGGATGGCCAGATAGATGGGCGCCGTGACGAGGCTCGTCTGCCACCAGGCCGACGGCGATGTTGAACATATCGCGCGAAAACTCGCGGTTGGGCTGGAACGCGGGGTCCACTGCGAGGCACTTGCGGTAGATAGGTCCCCATGCGCCCCACGGCCGGACGTTGCGGTAAAGGACATCAGCACGTCGTCGCCCCGGCTTGGTCGCAGACACGCGATGATCGACGCGGCAAAGCTGATCGCCAGGATCAGCAGAAATGCGAACACCGGGTGGATGTTGAGGGCGAGCTTGAGGATCGCCCGCCCGTGCCCGCCACCATGCCGGCAAAGCCGTAGCCGTTGAAGCGCCACCAATGCCACTTCAGCACGTTGGGTGCAACAAAGGCCGGCACCAGCGCGGAGACGATCCACTCGGTGACGCCGTGCACGGATTTGGTGACCAGACCGAATAGAATGCCCATCACCACAACGCCGGCCGACGTAGCCCAGCCGAGGGCCACCATGCGCTTGGCGGGCGCGTCCGGATTGATGTAGCGCTTGTAGATGTCATTCACCATGTAGGCCGCGCCGGAGTTCACCGTGGAAACAAAGGTGCTCATGAACGACGCCAGCAGCGCTGCGATCAGTACGCCCTTGAATCCAACCGGCACGTGATCCCGCAGCACGCCCGGCAGGATCTTCTCGAAGTTCACTTTGGCGCCCATCGCAGCCAGATCTTTGCTGTAGAACGCAATGCCCAGCACTGTGATGCCGGCAATCAGCAGGAAGCGCGGGGCCAGCGAGACAAAGGCCATCACCATGTTTTCGAGCGCCGCTTCACGCGGGCTTTTCGTGGAAAGAATGTGCTGGATGGCGTAGTTCGGCGTGGGGCCGGCCATGCTCACCAGCACGCCCTTCAGGAACAGCATGCTGGTGAAAAACGCGAAGAGTGAATAGCCGTCGCCGCCCTCGCCGATGGGGTTGTAGATGCGGCTGTTGAGCTGCGGCATCAGGCTGCCCCAATCCAGCGTCAGCTTGGCCCCAAAGAAGAGATTGTCCCAACCCACGGGAACGTTCGCCATGATCTGCGCCGGCGTGATGAGCTGGATGGCGATGACGACAATGGCGATGGCTGCGACGACTTTCAACACAAACTGGATCAGGTCGTTCATCACCACGCTGTACATCCCGCCCACCACGCAGTAGATGCCGGTCACCAGCAGCATGCCCGTGGCGTAATATTCGTCGCGAACATCCCACGGGAAAAATGGTTTGGTGAATTCGCCAATGCCGCGGAAGGCATAACTGAGAAAGCCCACCACGTGGACCATGGCGTAGACCACCACGCTGATATAGGCCAACTCCGCGCCCTGGCTGTGGCCGAAGCGCGTGCGCATCCACTCCGCGCCCGTCAGCACATTGGAGCGCCGCACCCACGTGCCCAAATACACTCGTTGCGGAAGATCACGCTGAAGAGAGGCCAAACCCACAGCAGCCACGTGGCCTTGACTCCGTAGATTGAGCATCATCACGAACCACATGGTGCCCGTGATGTCCACGCCGCTGGAGCCGTGGGCCACGCCGATGATCCACCACGGGAGACTCTTGCCGGCTAGGAAGTAGGATTCGGCGTTCTTCGACGCCTTGGTAGCGGACCACCAGCCGACGGCGGCCATCAGCAGCAGATAGATGGTGATGATGGTGAGATCGATGGGATGCATGGCTAATCCGGGCAGGTGAGGAGGTGGCTGACGAGCTCGTTGAGATTGCAGGTGGCCACCGCGCAGTACTTGTCGGCGCCGCCGTAGTAGACGAAGAGCGTGCGCCTCGATGACCACGCGCCGCACGGGAAGCACACGCCGCGGTAGAAGCCCTCAATCTCGTAATACTCCTCCGGCTGCAGCAGCCAATCCGGCGTGCGGTGTAGCACTCGCGCCGGATCATTGAGATCCAGCAGCAGCGCGCCAATGCGGTAGAACTTGTCGCGGCCCAGGGCGTGATAGAGGGTCAGCCAGCCGTGCGGTGTCTTGATGGGCGGGATGTTGATACCGAGCTTCGCGGTCTCCCATTCGTACTTGTTGCGGATCAGCAGGCGGCTGGTGCGGAAGCCCATCAGATCATCGGCGAAGGAGATCCAGGCGGCGGCATGCTCGGTGCCGTACTCGGGGCCCGTCCACTCCAGTGGGCGGTGCATCATCACGTACTGGCCCCGGACCTTCTCCGGGAAGAGGATCACGTCGCGGTCATCCAGCATCGGGTTGGTCAGCCAGCCGGCGCGGATCCAGGTGTGGAAGTCCTGCGTCATGGCGAGGCCGGTGAGCGTGGCGTTGGTCTTGAGGTAGGGGGAAGTCCTCGCCGCAGGGCGGCGTCTTGTAGGCCTCACGGCCGCCGGATATCCAGAACTGGCCAAAGGGATAGTGGCGGGCGGCGTAGGTGACGTAGAACCAATCGCCCATCTTCGTGATGCGCGGATCCTGGATGGTTGCGCCGTCAAAGCCCTCCGTGTTGGGGCTCAGGCAGGGCTGATCGCTTACGCGATGGAAATCGTAGCCGTTGGTGCTGGTGGCCAGGCCGAAATAGCACTTGTACTCGAGGTGCAGATTCAGGCGGGTCGATGGAGCAGCGTGACTTGCTTGTGCTCTTCGTCGTACCAGGCCGCGGGGGTTGAAGATTCGGCGGAGTCTTCCCAGGATGATCGGGGTGAGGGGGGAGAGGATCGGATTGCCGGCGTAACG
>JADKID010000015.1 GCA_016721425.1 Bryobacterales bacterium
TGCTTCTGAGCGTCCTGCTGTTGCTTTTGCTGTTGCTGCTGCTGGGCGTCCTGCATCCTGCTGTCGCTTCTGCTGGTCTTGCCGTTGGGTATCCTGCTGCAGCTTTTGAGCGTCCTGCTGCTCTTTCTGTTGCTGCTGTTTCTGGACGTCCTGCTGCTGGCGCTGTTGCTGTTGCTGAGCATCCTGCTGTCGCTTCTGCTGGTCTTGCCGTTGGGCATCCTGCTGCTGCTTCTGAACGTCCTGCTGTTGCTTTTGCTGTTGCTGCTTCTGGGCGTCCTGCTGCTGGCGCTGTTGCTGTTGCTGCGCATCCTGCTGCTGGCGCACCTGCTGTTTCTGGGTGTCCTGCTGCTCTCTCTGCTGCTGCTGAGCGTCCTGCCGCTGTTTCAGTTGTTGCTGCTGGCGAGTATCCTGGGGCTGCCTCTGCTGCTGTTGCGTTTGGGCGTCCTGCTGTCTTCTCAGTTGCTGCTGCTGGACGTCCTGCTGCTGGCGCTGCTGCTGTTTCTGGGTGTCCTGCTGCTGCCTCTGTTGCTGTTGCTGCTGGACGTCCTGCTGCTGCCTTTGCGGCTGTTGCTGGCCGGGCTGGGGGGCAGCACCGATTTTGGGCTGGACCCGCCGGACCCGGTTCATATCAACGACGTTCACGGGCGCTCTCGCAGCGGGCGCGCTCTGGCGGAGGCGCTGGACTTCAGTCGGGGGCAGAGCACGGCCGGGGTTTTTGGCCAGGGCGGGCTGTTGGCGCTCGAATGGGATTGCCGCGGCGGGCGGAGGTGTGCGCGCTACGACGCGGCGGTTGAATACACCGGCTGGGGGCCGGGCGGCGGGGCGGCCGCCGGCGCCTGCCTGGGGACCGAGGAGGCTTGACCTTTGCGGGGCAATGGAAGGAGCGGCGACTACGCGGACCTGGGACATTTGAGACTCGGGCACCGGGCGCATGTACTGATTTACGCGGCGGCCGCTGGCGAATGTGTTTTCGGGAACCGCGATGACGCCGTTCCGCACCCTCTGATTCACATAGTTCCTCGTCCTGTCGTCTGAATCGCGGCGGCTGTAGTAGTTGTTGAGGGTGGAGTTGTCCATCCCGGTGTTGTTGCGGTTCACGCGGGAGAAGTAGCCCTGGCTGGACCGGTAGGAGGGGTAGTAGGGCTCGCGGGGGCCGAGGGCGAACCAGCCTATGGCGGCGGCGGTGCCGATGGAGAAACTCATGCTGAAGCCGGAGCCTCCGCTGCGTCCGCCCACCCAGCCGACGAGGGCGGGCGCGTAGACGGGGGCCATGTTGTAGGGTCCGGGGATCCAGCCCCAACGGCCGCTAAAGGAGGCCCAACGGCCGTAGTGGTAGGGCGCGAAGCCCCAGGGCGCGTCGTCTACCCAGGTCCAGCCCCAGGGATCGATCCAGGCCCAGTGGCCGTCGTGATAGGGGGCCCAGTTGGCGGAGACGGAGTTGGGCATCCAGACCTGGCCGTAGCCGGATTGGTTGTCCCAGGTGCCGTACTGGTCGAGGTCTTCGTAGCCGGGGACTTCGCGGGAGACGTAGCGGGCGGACTGGGATTGATCGGAGCGGGCGTCGCGCTGGGAGGACCACTGGTCGAACTCGTCGCCGGCGCCGGCGGTGGTGAGATTGTATTCGGTCTGTTCATCGCCTCGCACGGCGGCCTGTTGGCGGGTGTAGAGGGGGAATGACTGGCCGCCGCTGGTGACCTCGCCCTCTCCGTTGCGCACGGTGACGGTGGTGGTTTGGGAATCGGGGTTCGCGTCAATGCGGTATTGGCCGGGTTGTGTGATGTTGAAGGCGAGGTTGGGCGTATCTACCTCGAAGACCTGGTTCGGCGCGAGATTGCGAATGCGGAGGTTGAGCGAGCCCTCGGAGAGGCGGATCTGGACAGTCTGGTCGTCGAGATTCAGGAACTGGAGGGCGGATTGGGCGCTCAGGCGCAGGGCGGTGGAGCCGATGTGAAACTCGGCGCGGCCGCGATCACCGACCCAGATGCTATCGCCGATGGTGAGGGGGCGGTTGATGTCGGCATCCACCCAATCGTCTATGCCTGTCGGCTGGAAGGAGACGGGACCGTCCCGGTAGCTGAGGCGGCCGACGCGGCCGGGGGGATCCTGCGCCGCCAGGAATGAGGCCGTTGCCGCCATGAGTAGCACCACCAATCGCAGGTTCGGCATGAGAAGCTCCTTTGGGCCGATCCGCTTGACGAATCGAGCACCAGAGCTCTCTGTGCACGGGTATGGCCAATTGGCGGCGGGGCAGTGGGGGCGCGATTTTTGAGTGTGGCGGCCCAGCACAGTGACCGTGGGCGGTCAGGTGACTGCATTTCGTCTTGCTGACGGCTTTAATCGAGGCGCTTGTGGAAGCGTTGGGCGCTGAGGAAGAGGATGGTGACTCCGAAAACGCCGAGCATGAGCATTTGCGACCAGAGGACGTCGAGGCCGCTGCCTTTCAGGAAGACGCCGCGGACGATTTCCATGAAGTAGCGGAGCGGGTTCAGGTATGTAATCCACTGGACGACTTCCGGCATGTTGCGGAGGGGGAAGGCGAAGCCGCTGAGCATGAAGGCGGGCTGGAAGAAAAAGAACGTGGCCATCATGGCCTGCTGCTGGGTGTCGGAGATGGTGCTCATGAAGAGGCCGGCGCCAAGGGTGGAGAGGAGGAAGAGGCAACTGGCGGCGGCTAGAAGGAAGTAGCTGCCGTTCAAGGGGACACGGAAGACGGTCATGGCGATGAGGGTGACGAGGTTCATCTGGAGGAAGCCGATGAGGGCGAACGGGATGGTTTTGCCGAGCATGAGCTCGATGGGGCGGATGGGGGTGACCATGATCTGCTCCATGGTGCCGATCTCCTTTTCGCGGACGATGGAGAGGGCGGTGAGCATGAGTGTGACGAGGGTGATGATGTTGACGATGATGCCGGGGACGAAGTAGTTGCGGCTTTTGAGCTCGGGGTTGAACCAGACGCGGCGCTCGGGTTGGACGCTGGGGATGCGCAGGAGGATGGGGCCGTTCTGGGTGCGGCCGACGAGCTTGCGGGTCTGCTGGGCCATGAGCAGTTCTTTGTTGCGGGTGGCGATGACGGCGGCGGCGTAGTTGCCGACGATGGCGGCGGTGTTGGAGTTGGCTCCGTCGAGGAGGACCTGGATTTCGGTTTGGCGGCTGCCGCGCGTATCGGCTCCGAAGCCGGGGGCGATGCGGACGACGCCCTGGACGGCGCCGCGATCGAGGAGGTCCTGGGCTTCGCGCTCGCTGCCGGCCTCGGCGGTGATGATGAAGGTCCGGTTGGAGACGAAGCGCTGGCGGATCTCGTTACTTTCGACGGAGTGATCGAGATCCATCCAGCCGAGGCGGACCTGGGTGACGTCGAGGTTGACGGCGAAGCCGAAGACGATCATCTGGAGGAGGGGCGGTCCGATGAGAATGCCGCGCATGCGCGGCTCACGCAGCGTCTGGCGGAACTCCTTGCGCACGATTTCCATCACACGTTCCCACATAGTTTCCTCATTTCAGGCCATTTTCTGGCGCATTTTGCGGACGGCGATGGTGAAGACCAGCGCTCCATACATGACGAGAAACAGCATCTGCATCCAGAGGACCTCGAGGCCGGTGCCCTTCATGAAGACGCCCTGGAGGATGGCGACGAAGTAGCGGGCCGGCACGATGCGGGTGAACTGCTGGATGACGAACGGCATGTTGTCAATGGAGTAGATGAAGCCGCTGAGCAGGAAGGCCGGGAGAAAGCTGCTGAGCAGCGAGAGCTGGTAGGCGAGCAGTTGAGAGCGCGTGATGGTGGAGAGGAGAATGCCCCAGCACAAGGCGCCGAAGAGGAAGAGGGCACTGGTGACGATCAGGAGGAGCGTGCTGCCGCGAAGGGGGACTCCGAAGATGCCGACGCCGACGATGAGGGAGATGACCATGTCGGCCATGCCCAGGACAAAGTACGCGGCGAGCTTGCCGAGGAGGAGCTCGGTGGGGCGGACGGGGGTGGAGAGGAGCTGTTCCATGGTGCCGTTTTCCCACTCGCGGGCGATGGTGAGGGAGGTGAGGAGGGCGGCGATGATCATGAGGATGACGGCGATGAGGCCGGGGACGATGAAGTTTTTGGACTTGAGCTCGTTGTTGTAGAGGACGCGGATGCGGACGTCGACGGGCATTTTGAGCTTGCCCTGGCCGCGGCGGAGGAGCATGGCCTCGCGGAGCTCGGCGGAGTAGGCGAGGATGAGGGCCTCGGCGTAGCCGACGGCGATGGAGGCGGTGTTGGAATCGGAGCCATCGAGCAGGAGCTGCACTTTGGCTTCCTGGCTGGATTCGATCTTGTGGGCGAAGTCGTTGGGGATGACGATGCCGAGGAGGGCGGAGCTGTCATCGATGTGTTTGACGATGGTGCGGTAGTTGGCGGGGCCGGGCACGATCTG
The DNA here is from genome assembly GCA_016721425.1 of Bryobacterales bacterium. Taxonomy (GTDB): domain Bacteria; phylum Acidobacteriota; class Terriglobia; order Bryobacterales; family Bryobacteraceae; genus Paludibaculum. The sequence goes on from JADKID010000015.1 coordinate 4,407, forward strand.
GAAGTAGCGGGAGCCCTGGAAGCGCTGGATGAGCTCGCGGCTCTGGGGGGTCTGGTCCTGATCGTAGATGACGGTGAGGATGCGATCGACGTCGAGGGTGAGGGCGTAGCCGAAGAGGAGGAGGAGGACGAGCGGGACGGCTAGCGCCATCATGAGGCTGCGCCAATCGCGCATGATGTGGAGGGCTTCCTTGTGGAAGATGGCTCGGAAACGGCGCCATTTCATGCGGTACGCGCCTCCTCGCGCTCGATGCTGTCAATGAAGACGTCGTCCATGGTGGCGCCCTCGCCGAAGGCGGCCTTCAGCTCTTTCGGCGTGCCGAGGGCGATGGTGCGGCCTTTGTACATGAGGGAGAGGCGATGGCAGTACTCGGCCTCGTCGAGGTAGTGGGTGGTGACGAAGACGGTGGTGCCGCCCTCGGCCATGGCGTAGATGAGGTCCCAGAACTGGCGGCGGGCGATGGGGTCGACGCCGGAGGTGGGCTCGTCGAGGAAGACGATGGGTGGCTGGTGGAGGATGGCACAGCCGAGGGCGAGGCGTTGTTTCCAGCCGCCGGAGAGGAGGCGGGTCATGGTGGGGAGCTCGGATTCGAGTCCGGCCATTTTGAGGGCGTAGGCTTTGCGCTCGGGGCGGCGCTCGCGGGGGACGCCGTAGATGCCGCTGAAGAAATCGAGGTTTTCCTCCACGGTGAGGTCGTCGTAGAGGGAGAAGCGCTGGGACATATAGCCGATGGATTGTTTGACGCGTTCGGGCTCGCGGGCGACATCGAAGCCGTGGACCCAGGCCTGGCCGGAGGTGGGCGCAAGGAGGCCGCAGAGGATGCGGATGGCGGTGGACTTGCCGGCGCCGTTGGGGCCGAGGAAGCCGAAGATCTCGCCCTTGCCGACGCGGAGGGAGACGTCGTCGACGGCGGTGAACTGGCCGAAGCGTTTGGTGAGATGTTCGAGGACGACGGCGGACTGTTCATGCGGCTGCATGCTGGCCCTCCGCTTGAATCAGGGCGATGAAGACGTCTTCGAGGGCCGGCGCGAGGGGGAGCAGGCGGACTGGGGCGGCGGCGAGTTCGACTGCGGCGACGTCGGCGCCTTCTTTCAGGTAGACGTGGAGGGCGGCACCGGCGGGCTCGGCTCCGACGACGCCGGGGGTGTGTTGGAGGCGTCGGCGGGCGTCGCGGAGGTTCTCGGCCTCGGCGCGGAAGCAGCGGGGGGCGAGCTGGGCGCGGAGGTTGGCGGGGGTGTCGCAGCGGATGAGCTGGCCTTTGTTGAGGAGGCCGACACGATCGCAGCGCTCGGCTTCATCGAGGTAGGCGGTGGAGACGAGAATGGTCATGCCTTCTTTGGCGAGGCGGTAGAGGATCTCCCAGAAGTCGCGGCGGGAGAGCGGGTCCACACCGTTGGTGGGCTCGTCGAGGAAGAGGACGCGGGGCTTGTGCAGGAGGGTGCACATCAGGGCGAGTTTCTGTTTCATGCCGCCGCTGAGCTTGGCCGCCGGGCGAGTGCGGAACGGGGCCATGCGGGTCATTTGGAGGAACTCGGTCATCATGGCGTCGCGGGCGGCGATGTCGATGCCGAAGAGGTCGCTGTAGAAGACCATGTTCTCTTCGACGGTGAGGTCGCCGTAGAGGCCGAATTTCTGGGCCATGTAGCCGATCTGGTCTTTGACGGCGTCGAGGTTGGGACCGACTTCCAGGCCGGCGACCTTGACGGTGCCTTCGGTGGGATCCATGAGGCCGCAGAGCATGCGCAGGGTGGTGGTCTTGCCGGCGCCGTCGGGGCCGACGAGGCCGAAGATCTCGCCCTCGGCGATGTTCAGCGAGAGCCCGCGCACGGCTTCGAGCTTGCCGAAACGCCGCGTGACTGAATTGAGTTCAATCATGGAGGTTTACTTGAGGCTGATTTCGGCGTCGACGGGCATGTTGGATTTGAGCTCGCGATTGGGGTTTTCGACCTCGATTTTGACGCGATAAACGAGCTTTTGACGCTCTTCCTGGGTCTGGATCTGCTTGGGGGTGAACTCGGCCTCGGAGGAGATGAAAGTGATGCGGCCTTTGTATTTCTTGCCGGGGAAGGAGTCCGTGGTGACGTCGACGAGCTTGCCGAGCTTGACGCGGCCGAGGTTGCTTTCGCTGACGTAGCCGCGCACCCAGGGCTTGTCGAGTTCGCCGACTGTGACGACAGTGGCACCGGCGGCGAGGACCTCGCCCATTTCCGCGCTTTTGGCCATGACGACGCCGGCGATGGGGGAGACGAGAGTGCGATCGTTCATCTGGACGTCGAGGACGCCGGCCTGGGCCTGGGCGCGGGCGATCTCGGCCTGGCGCATGGCTACTTCGTCCTGGCGGCGCTTGAGATCGAGCTTGTTGGTTTCGGCGAGGCGGAGGGCGGCGCGGGCACGATCGACGGCGGCGCGCTGCTGCTGGATCTGCTCCTGGCGGGGACCTTCCTGGACGAGCTTCAGTTGCTGGCGGGCGCGCTGGAGGGTGGCGGCGGCTGCCTCGCTTTTGGTGCGGAACTGGTCGAACTGGGCGGTGGAGATGTCGTCGTTTTTGTAGAGGCGCTGGGCGCGCTCCCAATCGCGTTGGGCCTGGGTGTTCTGCACCTCGGCCTCGGTGGCCATGGCGCGCGAGGTTTCGACCTCTTGCGGGCGGCTGCCGTTTTGCAGTTCCAGCAGGCGCGATTCGGCGGCGGCGAGCTCGGCCTTTTTCAGGGCGATGTCGCCGCCGATGGTTTCCGACTGCCAGGCGATGGCGGAGCGCAACTGGACGAGGGCGCTTTGGGCGGATTCCACGCCGGCGCCTTCGCGGGCCTGCTGCTGCTTGAGCTCGTTGCTATCCATGCGGGCGATGAGCTGGCCGGGCTTGACGTCATCGCCTTCGCGGACGGGCAGTTCGAGGAGGCGTCCGGGGAGCTTGAAGGAGAGGTCGACTTCGGTGAGTTCGATGTTGCCGCTGAGGCGGATGACGTCGGGGTCGGCGGCGGGGTGGGTGAAGCGCCAGGCGAGGGCGCCGCCGGCAGCGGCGATCAGCAAAACGGGGATGATGACTTTCTTGCTCATGTTCGTGTCTCTCTCGGGTTACTGCAATACCATGTCGATGTTGCCGACGGCGACGCCCAGATCCACGCGGGCGGCCTTCTGGCGGAAGACGGCGGCGATGTTGTTTTCACGGGAGCGGGCCACGCGGGCCTGGGCCTCGGTGACCTCGAGGCCGCTGGCGACTCCGGCCTCGAAGCGGCGCTCGGCCTGGGCGAGTTCTTTTTCGGATTGGTTGAGGGCTTCCAGGGCGACGACCACCTGGCTTTCTGAGGATTTCAGGGTCTCGAGCGCGAGGCGGATTTCGAGTTCCACCTGCTGGGCGGTGTCGCGGGTGCGGATGGTCTCCTGGCGGAGTTGGGAGGCGCCTTCGGCGCGGCGGGCGTCGCGGCGGCCGCCATCCCAGATGGGTACGCGGACGCTGACTCCGACGGTGCGGGTGGGAATGGTGAGCTCATTGACGCGGCCGAGGATTCCGTAGTCGCCGAAGGCGCTGGCGGAGGGGAGCCGCTCGGAGCGGAGGGAATCGTAGTTCAGCTTGGCGGCGAGTTGGCGCTGATCCTGGGCTTTCAACTCGGGCCGCAGTTCGCGGGCGGCGGCGAGGGCTTTGGGGGCGTCGGGGATCTCGGCCGGCTGGTATTTCAGCGCGTCGGTGAGCTCGAGTTCGGCATCGAGCTGGACGTTGAGGGCGCGCAGGAGCTGGAGGCGGGCGGTGTTGCGATCCTCTTCGGCCATGATCTGCCGCTGTTTTTCATTGGCGAGGGTGACCTGGGAGCGGGTGATCTCGATGCCGGTGCCGGTGCCGGCGTCCTTTTGGGAGCGCGCCTGTTTCAGGACTCGCTCGGCCAATGCGACGTTGGCTTTGGCGGTTTCGAGGGCGGCGTCGGCGCGGACTGCGTTGAGGTAGGACTTAGCGATGATGCCCTTGGTTTGGGCGAGGGCGGCGGACTGGTCGGCGCGGACGGCGGAAAGCTGGGCTTTGGCGGCTTGGTAGCGGCGGATGGCGGCGAGATCGAAGAGGCTCTGGGTGGCGGTGGCGCGGGCGTCGTTGACGTTGAGCGGCCCGACAAGGGAGGGCAGGCTGAAGGCGAAGCCAGGCACCTGCGGGAACTGAATCCCGAAGGTTTGGAGGTTGTTGGTGAAGCTGCGGAAGGTGTAGGAGCCATCGACGTTGGGCAGCAGGGCGGCGCGGGATTGCAGGCGGCGGGCGTCGGCCTGAGTGACGAGCTCATTGGCCAGGCGCAGGCGCGTGGCGCCGTCGGGGGAGGTGGCGATCTCGACGGCCTTGTTGAGGCTGAGTGGCAGTGTTTTCCTGTCTTCCCCTTTTTGCTGGGCTGAGACGGCCAGCGCTGCCAGCATCAGGATTCCCATGAGTCTCATTGCGAAATCTCCTTTTGCCCGGTGATGGCCCGCAGCCCCCCGGCCATATAGGCAACCAGCCTGGGCAGTGCCGCGGCGGTGTCCGACGGATCGGCCATGCCCATTGTGACGGTCTTCAACAGCGCTCCACCGGCCAAGTAGTGGGCCATGGCGCCGATGGAGAAGTGCATGCCCCAGCCGATTTCCTCGATCTCCGCGCCGGGCATGGCGCGCCGAAAGGCGGGTTGGAAGCGGGCGAGCACCGGTGCGAAGGCCTGCGGGAAGATGCGCAGCATCCAGTCGCCCGGCTCGGTATACATGCGGCCCATCAGGCGGGGGAAGTTGCAGAGCTGCACTCGCGAGTCCTTGGCCTCCAGGACGGGCAGGAGGAAGGCGCCGAGGACGGCTTCCAGGGAGAGCGGATCGTCGCCGGCCTCTGCCTCCACCTCGTCGAGCAACTCCAGGCGGCGCTGGTTGATGGGCTCCAGTTTGCGGAGGAGGACGGCGAGGATGAGGGATTCCTTGGACTGGAAGTGGTAGTTGACGGCGGCCAGGTTGACAGCGGCCTCGGTGGTGATTTGGCGGAGGGAGGTGGCGGCGAAACCGTGTTCGGAGAAGAGCTTCTCGGCGGAATCGAGAATGCGGTCCTTGGTTTCGGTGACGCGGATGGGCGCTTCGTCTGTGTCGAACGCTTGATTCATACGGTTGTATGAATCATACAGCCGTTTGAATTGGGTGTCAAGCGATTCGTCTCGAAGGCTCACTCCATGAGCCACTGCAGCCGTCAGGATGGGCTATGTCGCTCCAGCCAGAACCGGATAGCGAATTCCATCGGCGGCTGGCCGAGGCTCTGCGCGGCGATCTGCGGGTGTACACGGCGCTGCTGCCGGCGGCGAGTATCATTCCATTCGATCCGCGCTTCCGTTTGGATGCGGATCCGGACGGGATGGCGGCGATCCATGGCTGCATTGCGGCGTGGCGGCGGGGCGAGGACCACCGGCTGACGGTCTATCCGTGCGGCGCGTGGTTCGTTGCCGGCGACGACTACGCTCCGCTATTTGCGGCGCTGCACACGCGGCTGGAGTACATCCGGTGCTGGGTGCTGGGGCCGGCGGAATCGGCGTTTGCGCGAGAGTGGTGCGGACCGGTTGATGGGGAGGAGATCAGGCAGTTGGTGTGTGAGAGACGGAGTCCAGGCCTCGTTCGGCGATCTCCATTTCGCGGATGCGGAACTTCTGCACCTTGCCGGTGATGGTCATGGGGAAGGAATCGACGAAGCGGATGGCTTCGGGCACTTTGAAGTAGGCGATTTTGCCCTTGCACCAGGCGCGGAGTTCCTCGGCCGTGGCGCTCTCGCCGGGCTTGAGGCGGACCCAAGCCAACACGGTTTCGCCAAGCCGGGCGTCGGGCAGGCCTACCACCTGCGCCTCGGCGATTTTCGGGTTGGTGTAGAGGAACTCCTCGATCTCGCGCGGGTAGATATTCTCGCCGCCGCGCAGGATCATGTCCTTGAGCCGCCCGGTCATGCGGAAGCAGCCGTCTTCGCGCATGATGGCGAGGTCGCCGGAGTGGAGCCAGCCTTCGGCGTCGATCACTTTCGCGGTAGCTTCGTCGTCGGCGTCGTAGCCCTTCATCACCAGATAGCCGCGGGTGCAGAGCTCGCCTTGCTCGCCTACCGGCAGGACGGCACTGGTGGCCGGATCGACGATTTGGATCTCGGTGGCGGGCATGGCGCGGCCGACGGTGGTGCAGCGCACGTCCAGGCTGTCGTCGATGGAGGACATGGTGCTCACAGGGGAGCTTTCTGTCTGGCCGTAGCAGATGGTGATCTGGGGGCAGTGCATCTCGTCGACGACCCGGCGCATCACCTCGATGGGGCAGGGCGCGCCGGCCATCACGCCGGTGCGGAGGGAGGTGAGATCGTACTGGGCGAAATCCGGTCTGGACAGCTCGGCGATGAACATGGTGGGCACGCCATAGAGCGCGGTGGCGCGCTCCTCCTGGATGGCCTGGAGGGTCTCTCCGGCATCAAAGGAGGCAGCGGGCAGGATGATGGCCGCGCCGGTGGCGGCGGCAACCATGGTGCCGATGACGCAGCCGAAGCAGTGGTAAAGCGGCACGGGGAGGCAGATGCGGTCCACTTCACTGGCGCCGAGCCGCTCGCCGATGAAGCGCCCGTTGTTGATGAGGTTGCGGTGGGTGAGGAGGACGCCCTTGGGCGAGCCGGTGGTGCCGGAGGTGTACTGGATGTTGGCCACGTCGCCGGGCGCGATGACGGGATCGGTGAACCGCTCGCCGGCGGCCAGCATGACGTCCCAATCGCGGGTGCCGAGGTAGATGGTGCGCTCGAGCAGGCAGTTGACGCCTTCCACGGATTCGGCGAGGATCCTGCGGTAGTCGGCGCGCGCGTCGCTCTCGTGGAGGAAGAGGATGCGGATGGCGCTTTTCTGGAGGACGAAGCGGAGCTCGTGGGAGCGGTAGGCCGGATTGACGTTGACGAGGACGATGCCGGAGAGGGCGCAGGCGTATTGGAGGAGAACCCATTCGGCGCAGTTGGTGGACCAGACGCCGACGCGATCACCGGGATTGAGGCCGAGCGCGAGGAGGCCGGCGGCCACCTTTTCCGTGGCCAGGAGAAGTTCACGCCAGGTGAAGCGGAGTTTCTGGTGACGGGAAACGAGCGCTTCGACGGAGGGGCAGCGGCTCGCCGTTTGGCGCAGCACCCGTCCGATGGTGCGCTCCCATACCGCCGCCGCGGGACCCGCGGCATAGCTCTCTCTCGCCGCGAGACCGCCTGCCTTCATCAGCTGTAGTTTATAACGGCGGCGGGGGCCAGGTAGAGATTGGCGAATCGTTCGGCATCCGTGGGCTTGCCGCGCAGGAAGCCCTGGACCTCATCGCAGCCGAGCGCCTGGACGTGCTGGAACTGGTCTTCGGTTTCGATGCCCTCGATGATGACGGTGAGGTGGAGCTCGTGAGCGAGGCTAATGATGCTGTGGAGGATGGGGGTGCGCGGACCGGAATCCATCTCCTGGAGGAAGCGGCGATCGATCTTGAGGCGCTGCACGGGCAGGTCGCGCAGCCATGCCAGGGAAGACTGCCCGGTGCCAAAATCGTCCAGGGCGAACGTCACGCCGAGGCGTTGGATTTCGCACATCTGGGCGATGGCGGCATCCAGATCGTTGAGGATCGCGGACTCGGTGATTTCGAGCTCGAGCAGATCTGGGGGGAGACCCGTGGAGGCCAGAGTAGCCTCCACCTGGCGGACCAGATCCCCGGTCTGAAACTGATAGGGGGAGACATTGACGCCGATGCGGATGGCGTGGCCGGAGTGAAACCACAGTCTGGACTGGCGGCACGCTTCCTCCAGGCCCCATTCGCCGAAGGGGAGGATGAGGCCGATCTCTTCGGCCAGCGGGATGAAAGTCGCTGGCGACACCAGGCCGACATGGGGCTGGCGCCAGCGCATCAGCGCCTCGCAGCCCGCGAGCGCGCCTGTCCTGAGACAGAACTGCGGCTGGTAGTGCAGGAAGAGCTCGCCGTGCGGCAAGGCGTTTCTGAGAAGGTCCTCGAGGATCATCCGCTCGCGCGACTTGCTCTGCATGGCTGGATTGAAGCACTCGAGAGAGCCAGGGGCGCTCTGCTGCGCACTCTCCATCGCCATGCGCGCCTGGCGCAACGCCAGATCCGGTTGGCCTTCCAGCAGATCGCCGAATGAGATGCCCGCCGTGGCGGAGATCTGAATGCTGTGGCCGCCTATCTCATAGAGCGCAGAGAGGCGCGCCTGGAGATGGGCGGCCACCTGGACCGCCTCCGCCTCGCCGGCCACATCGGGGAGGATCACGACAAAGTCATCGGCGCCAATCCGGGCCAGATGGTCCGCCGGATTCAGCGAAGAGCGCAGGCGGTTGGCGGCCTCCCTCAGAAGCTCATCGCCGATCCCGCTGCCTAGAATGGCGTGGACCCGGTGGAATCCGGTGAGTTCCAGGCAGACGACCGCCGGAGGGATGGAGGCGCCGGCGAGGACCTGCCCGAGCAGCCTGCAAGCCTGTGTCCGGTTCCACACACCGGTGAGAGTATCGCGCTGTGCCAGGAAGTACAGCTCCTCCAGCAGGTGATGCTGCTCAAGCGCTAGCGCGGCCAGATGCTTTAGCTCTTCCAGTTTTCGGCAACGGCCCTCCAAGGCGGAGGCGTCGGCCGGCAGGAACAGGGTCAACGTGCCGACCACCTCGCCAGCGGCTGTGACCAACAGGTCTGACCAGCACTGGCCGATGCCTGCGGCGTGAGCGACCAGTAAAAACGGCGCCCAACCGCCGCTTTGGCCCAGGCGGACAATTTCGCCACGCAGCGGCCACCAGGGCGCGGCGGCGGGGCCGCCCGGCGCCAGACCGTCGAGCGCAGCCACTAGTCCGTCTCCCGGATGTGCGCCCGAATGCGCTCTGAGTACTCCGTCCACCAATTGAAAGACCAGCACCCGCACACCCGGCAGAGCATCCTCCGAACCTTGCGCCAACTGGTGGAGCACCGTGTGTAGCGGTTCGTGGCGCGCCAACGCCTCGTGGATCCGGTTGCGCAATTCCTCCATGCCGCAGCCTGGGTCACCGGGATAGGGCTCCATGACGACCAGCGCGCCAGGGGCGGGGATGGCAGGCAACGGGAAGCGCCGCAGACGACTGCCCTTCACGGCGCAGTGTGTCAGGCGGCCCGCCGCCTTGGCGCACTGGTTCCGAGCCACCACCTCGCCGGTCCGGGCATCCTCGACCCATGCCGGAAAAGGAAACCGGTCAAATTCGGAGCTTCCGTTATTCAAGGCCGCCATCGCCGTCCTTCAAAGAACTGGTCGAATTCATCAGTCACCCCCGTGGGCCCGGCCTCTGCGTGCGAGGTGCACAGCCAACGCACCGACACAGAAAGCAGGGCGGCGCGCCCGCCCGTCATGACCCTATGCTCGAAGGGCCGGGCGAAAGTCTCTTCCAACTGGTCGCGCCTTTCCTGAACGGTCTCCTGCGTAGTCTGGACGATCACCACGGCATCCTCCGCCCAGAGGTACGCCTGGTCGCCCTCCCGCGGCGTCGACACCAGCGCAAACGCCGCGAGCAGGTCATCGGCGATGGGAGCGCCATAGCGGCTGCGGATGATTCTGAGACGTTCCAACTGGCAGGCGATGGCGAGCGAGGCAGGCGCGCCGGGCAAACTGGCCGCATCGAGCCTCCGGATCGCCTCGGCCCGTCCGGGCAATCCGGGGAGCCTCTGGCCGGCGGTCCTCGCCTTTTGCAGCTCCGCATCGAGCTTCTGCAGAGTTCCGGCGCCCTCCGTTTTTGTCTGTTCCGCTGCCTCGCGCACCAGCCGCATGGTCTCGGTCAGACTGGTCTTCATCGCCACGAGATCGTTGAGTTGGGAGGTGCGGTGCAGCGCGGTTTCGACGCGGCGCAGACGGTCGACGGAGTCCTCGTTGCCGGAAGAGAGGCTCAGCAGAGCTTCGTTGAGCGCCCCCAACATATGGCGCACGTCGCGGCCCTGCTCCAACTGGCGCTCAGCCTCCAACCTCTGCCGCTCCGCCAGCACCACCGAAACCTGCGCGTGGAATCGCGCCAGATCGTCCGGCACTTCCAGAACGTCCAGCATCGCTGTGAGGCTGCCCCACTGGGGCCGCAAGACCGCGTAGCCGTTCTCGGTCATCAGATGAGTGTCTACCTCGTTGACAATGACGGCGCAGGCGCCCGCGTGCAGACTCGTCCCGGAGGCCGCTTCCCGCTCCGGGCTGAACTGGTCGAGATACCGTCTGATGCTGATGAGTGGCATGACCGGCTGCGAGATTCCCTTCAATCCTCTCTTCGGTTCGCTCCGCCAGTTTCGTAGGATAAAGGTGCTGGAGCCGGGCTGGTAGTTGCCATTCGGCGCGCTGCCGGTACTTCAGCGCAGAGGATGACTGCAATGCACCCCCCGTACCTGTAAAATGAAGGTACCCACCACAATGGTCCTGAGGAGCTGAAAATGATGACCAACCGTATTCTGGCCTGTGCGGCCCTTTCCCTCACCTTGATTGCCGGCCGGGCACTCGCCCAGAAGCCTGGCGACGCCGCGAAGGGCAAGGAAGTTTTTGAACAGTGTGGCGTCTGCCACAACGCTGATTCGGATGAAAAGAAGATGGGACCTGGTCTGAAGGGTCTCTACAAGAAGGCCAAGATGGCCAACGGGCAGAAGCCCACCGATGCCAGTATTCTGGCTCTCGTCAACAAGGGGAAGGGCACCATGCCGGCGTTTGCCGATGTGCTGAGCGCCGAAGAGAAGGCCGACCTGATGGCCTATTTGAAGACCCTGTAGTTGATCCGGCTTCGGAAGAAGTTCTCCAGTGGGGAGGGCCGGATGGCGGCGCGCGTCAGCGGCGCGATTTGACCCGGTCCTCCCGCACCCGTTAGAATAGAAATGTCGCCGGTTCCCCACCAGCGTAGTTGCGTCCCCATCGTCTAGCCCGGCCTAGGACACCGCCCTTTCACGGCGATAACGCGGGTTCGAATCCCGCTGGGGACGCCATATATTTTCAGGCAGTTACAAATCACGCTCATCGGATTCCGGAATCGCCGCCGGGCGAGGGAGCTCGATGTGTTTGCCTTCGGTCACAGAGTAGCCGGCATATTTCAGCACGCTCTCGCAGAGCGCCAGGAAATCGGCGAGTGACAGGTCGCTCTCCGCGTCGTTGGTGCGCCATCCACAAATTCGGAAGCTCGCCGCCGATGCTCCGGATTCTTCGTGATCGACTGTTGGCAACAACGAGTAGCCTTTCTTATAGGCGTGGCGCCCGGTCTTCGAATCTTCATTTCTGTATGTGCTGATCAGACGCCAGTCCAACTTCTCTCCCGTGTAGGCATCCTGACCGGCCGATAGGACGACGGCGGCGTGGCTCACCCCGGACTGATTGCGGCGCCGGTCTCTCCTGACGTGTGCACTTGCCTTTCGTCCCAACCACCTCTCGTAAGCACCAGGATCCACGTTTTTTTCGAGCAGGAATGCCGGCATTTCGTGCTTGCGCGCCATTTCTCGATGGCACACAAGCCAACAGCCGGCAGAAGCCACTGGCCGAGGGTCTGTGCCGATGCGCGGGAGCGGGACTGCGGGGACAACATTGTTGAACCTTCCTGTTTTATTGACAATTCACGGCGGTGGCACGGAGATGTAAGGGAGCTAGTCCATTCTTTGTGTGATGGAACCCAGAGGGCGCGTATCCGTGAGGCGGCAATTCTCCCGGCGCGGGCTGCTGACGGCACTTTTCACAGCGTGGACGATGCCGCGCATGGAGGGAGAGGTCCGTGGCGGCATCCCGGCGATTGGGACGGCCTGTCCTGAGCCGGAACATTCCAGAGAGTTGAGCTACCGGGCCGATGCGGTGGTGCAGGTACTTGGACTACGGGTCTTGTCGCGAGAAAACGTGGGTGGAGGCGAAGCGAGGCTGGAAAGGGCTCCGGGCCGGCTGTCGTTGCGATTTGCGGCGGGATCGAACCCGGACAGGGCGAGCGGGCTGAACCGCATCGGGTATGTCGAAGAGGAGACGGCTACCGGCGAGGACGGCACGGCGCGATCTTCCACCTACGGATTCATCACAGAGAGCCGCGAGCAGACGATGGAGGAATCCCGGCGGGCGCTCCAGAGGGGGAGCGCGGGAGCCGCCACTTACACGGTGCTGGAGGCGCGCGGGCAGGGCGCGCGCGTGGACGCGAAGGTCTTTCGGGTGAAGGCGGAGGCCAAATTGAGTTGGCCAGGGTGGCGGCAGGTGCTGGCGGCGGTATCGAGCGCACAGCCGGCGGGCGAGCCGCGGCAGACCAGCGTGGAGTTTCCGTGGGGGAGCGCCACCTCGTTTCTCGGGGCGGTACACGGAGCGATGCAGGCGGGTGCGGGGCAGGGCAAGCGCCCGTATGTCTACAACGGACAACTCTATGACCTGACGTGGAGGAGCTCCGCGTCGGAGGGGATGCTGCAAATGGACGCGCGCATTCACAACCGGATGACGGGGAAGGTGACGCCATTCCGGCTCTGGTTCGATGGCCGAAGCGCGGACCCGCTACCCAGCCGGATTGAGTATCAGCCGCGCGGGTTCCTGCAATTGACGTTTGTCCAGACCGGACCGGCGCCCGCTGGGCGCTACCGCAGTGCTGTCCCAGAGGAAAAGGCATGAACGAATCGACAATTCACATGGCGTGGAGCGCGGGCGAAGCCCTGCGGGAATTCCGGACGGGCGTTTCGCTGCACAGCCATACGTCCCATTCCAAAGAGACATTGGACTTCATCCCGCGCTTCGTGGCGGCGGTGCCGGGCGCCGGTGCGATGTTGCGCCGGTATGAAGCGCGCTACCGTGCCTTGCACGGGCAAGACATCAACTACTTCGACGCGTGGTGGACTCCTCCACTGGGGCCTAAGGAGGCGCTGGAGTTGGAGCAGCGCCAAATTGAATCCCTGAACCGGCAGGGTCTGGTTTCGCTGAGCGATCACGATAACATCGAGGCGCCGCTGTTGCTGCGAGTTCTCAGTGACAGCCGGGAGACGCCGATCAGCGTAGAGTGGACCGTGCCATGGCGCGGGACAGTGCTCCACATTGGGGTGCATAACATGGGGCCGCGGCAGGCAGTGGCGAAGATGGAGGCGATGCGGAGATTCACTCTGGAGCCCCAGGAGGCCGAGCTCCGCCGGCTGTTCGAATGGCTGACCGAGGAGAAGGAGACGCTGATCGTCTTCAACCATCCTTACTGGGACGAGAAGGGCAGGGGCCAAGCGCATCACGAGGCGATGGTGGAGGAGTTCATTGCGCATTGCCGCCGCTGGATTCACGCGCTGGAGCTGAACGGGCTGAGGCCGTGGGCGGAGAACCGGCGTGTGATGGCGCGGGCCGAGGAGCTAGCGTTGCCGGCCATCTCTGGTGGAGACCGGCACACGTGTGAGCCTAATGCGCTGATCAACATCACCCGAGCTGAGACCTTTGGCGAATTTGTGGAAGAGATCCGGAGTGAGAGGCTGAGCACGGTAATGGTGATGCCGCAGTACCGGGAGGCGATGGCGGGGCGGATCCTGGCGGGTATCGGTGATGTGATGCGAGACAACGACGACCACACGCACGGGTGGAGGAGGTGGAATGACCGTGTCTTTTACCGGCGCGCGGAGGACGGAGAGACGGCGCCGCTTTCCGCGGCATTCGCGGCGGGCCGGGAGCCGTTTCTGATCAGGGCGTTTCTGGCGGGAGTGAGAGTGATGGAGCACCGGCAGGTGCGGGCGGCAGTCCGGCAGATCCTGCAGCCGGCGCAGGAGCTATCTCTATGAGCGCGCCGCCGCCGCGAGTGGCCCTATTTGCAGACAGTTTCCATGAAGTGAACGGAGTGGGCCTGACGTGTCGCATGTTGGAGGACTACGCACGGCGCTGGGGCCACCGGATGTTGAGCGTGCATGCCGGACCGCGGACGGAACGGGTAAGGGCCGGAAGTGTGGAACGGTACGAATTGCAGCCCGGCCGTTGGTGTCTGGGGTTGGAGCAGGATCTGAAGTTTGACCTGATGTTCGCGCGGCATTGGCGGGGGTTGAAGACGGCACTGCAGGAGTTTCAGCCGGACGTAGTACACGTCACCGGGCCCAACCACGCGGGGTTGCTGGGCATGCTGCTGGCGCATCATCTGAACGTGCCGGTGGTGGCGTCGTGGCACACGAACCTGCACGAATACGCGGCTCGGCGGCTGGGGCGGAATACGCCGGAGGTGGTGGCGCGGCACGCCAAGGCGGCAGCGCTGAGACTGCTCACCTTGTACTACCGGACGGGGCGGGTTCTGCTGGCGCCGCACAACGGACTGCGAGAGATGCTGGAGGATCAGACCGGCAGGCCGTGCCGGTTGATGCGCCGTGGGGTGGACTGCCACCTTTTTGATTCGCGGCGGCGGGCCAGGGAGGATGACGCGGTGGCGGTGGGCTACGTGGGGCGGCTGTCCCCCGAAAAGAGCGTGCGGCGGCTGAAAGAAGTGGAGCGGGCGCTGGTGGCGGCGGGCGTGCGGGAGTTTCGAATTGAAATTGCGGGCCATGGCAGCGAGGGCGCGTGGCTGCGTGAGAACGTGGAGCGGCTGCGAGATCACGGGGTACAACGCGGCGAGGCGTTAGCGCGGGTCTATGCGAACTTCGACGTATTCGCGTTTCCCAGTGAAACGGACACCTATGGCAACGTGGTGCAAGAGGCGATGGCTTCCGGCGTGCCGTGCGTGGTGACGAGCGAGGGAGGGCCGGCGCACATCGTGACGCACGGTCTGGATGGCATTGTGGCTCGGGGTGGTGATGAGTTTAGTGAAGCAGTGGCGCTGCTGGCGCGCGACGCCGAGCTGCGGCGGAAGATGGGGCTAGCGGCTCGAAGGACCGCGGAGGGCGCCTCGTGGGATGCGGTGTTTGGAGGCGTCTACGCAGCCTACGCGGAGGCGTTGGGGGTGCCGGAGAGCCGGTGCGCGGCGGCAGGCCGGGCGGCGTGAGCCCGGTTTGGAACTGGAAGACCGCGCTGTTTAGCGGGCTGTACCGGGCGCCGGGGTTTGCTGCGGTGTCGTGGCGGTTTGGCGTGGAGGAGGCGGCGCGGGCGGGAGCGGCGGAGTTTGCCCTGTTTGCGGTGATGGCCGGTTTTACGGGCGCGCTGACTCAGAGGGTCCGGAACCTCCGGCCGGTGTGGGCGGCCAGCTTGATAGTTCTGGTAGTGATTCCGCTATGTCTGCACTCTGTCGAGTGGTTGGCCCACACCGCGCTGGGGAGCGTGGCGAAGGGACGGGGTGTCGCGCTCTCGCTGGCGATGACTGTGGTGGCCGAGCTATTCAACTGGTATGTGATGCGGCAAGGAGCGATGCTGGCGGGGCGGGAGGGAGCGCCGTTTGTCGCAGACGTAAAGCGGATTCCGGCCCTGATTGGTGGCTTCCTGTGCTGGGTGGCCGGTGCGGGCAGGTAGGGTCAAACCGTCCTGGAGTGCGGTGTAGGAACCCTCCGGCAATTGTCTGCCTCGCCGGGCCTACGAAGCCACGGCCGTCCGTTTTCTCTCCGAACCCTTCCGCCCCGGACCCTGGCGCTCCGCCGCCGGCGGCGCATCCATCATGGCCTCATACGCCGCTCGTCCCGCATGCTCGTCGCAATAGGCGACCATCCAGCTACACGCCGATTCCTGGCCGGGAGGGGCATCGAACAGGGCTAGAGTGGCCGGCTTGCCGCAGTCCAGCCGCTCGCACATGACCGACCCCTGCGTTAGCCGCTTGATCCGCATCGCGGGAGCTCCTATCAGACATTCTACTCCGCAACTACGGTTCTGCGGGCCGAATCCACGCGGGCGGAGGATTTTCGCCCATGCTTGGCTCGTTGCTGCCAGCAGGATGGCGCCTATCCGTAGCTTGGCCGGCGCGCTGGAAGGGAGGACCCAGAGTAAGCCGGCGGAGTCTCGCCCAAGGCGTACCGTTTCAAACCGGTGGGGAGACGGGGCAAGGCTTCCCAACTGCCGGAGAGGCGCTCACCGTCTCCCGCGAGTCCTTCCCACCTTCCAGTAGTAGGCGATTAGCCTTCGGGAAGGGCGAGGGGATGACGGCGGCGCTGGATGGCTGTCGCCGTTCAACTTGAATTCACTGGAGATTGACGAAAGAGTAACGGAAACGGCGCTATAAGCAACTGTGGGTTCATCGCATTGAAAACCGTTCTCCTGATCGAAGACGACGCTGATCTGCTCGCGCTGCTCAAAGACAACCTGGAGAAGGAAGGTTACCGTGTAGTTTCCGCTCAGCGAGGCAGCTACGCTGAGAGCGTCGCTCAGGGTGGGGGGGTGGACCTGGTACTTTTCGATACCGAGGCGGCGGGATCGGGTGGGCTTGATGAGTGCGTGGCACTGCGGGCACAGCCTGAGTTGTGCCAGATCCCCTTTGCCATCCTTGTCGGGAGTCCCTCGGACATCTGTCGATTCGGCGGGCGGCAGCTCAATATCAGTGACTACATCGTCAAGCCGTTCTTTGTGCGCGACCTGATTACCCGCATCACGAGGCAACTGCACCAGCGGGCGGAGCCTGTTGGCGAACTGCGATCTGGTTCGTTGGAGTTGGATCGCTCGGCCGGCAAGGTGACGTTGAACGGAATCGTGTGCCCGGTCACGGCGACGGAGCTCCGCCTGCTGGAGTTCCTGATGTCGCGACCGGGGGTTGTCTTCACGCGGGAACAGTTGCTGTTCCTGGTGTGGGGGCACGCCAGTTCCGTGACGGCCGGGAATGTTACGGCGGTGATTATGAATCTCAGGAAGAAGCTCGAGGCCAACCGGGCAAATCCCGTGCTGATCCGTTCCGTGCGCGGTTTTGGCTATTCCTTCAACGAGATAGCGGGAAGACCTTCCGAAGGAGAGGGAGAGTTGGAGGCAATCTCCCCCGTTCCATCCTGCGCCTTGAGTCCGGATGAATGCGGCGCTCCCGGGTGATCCACCCATCCAGATTTCACCTTGCCGAAACCGTGAATTCATCGTTTTGAGTTGGGGCGCCGCTAACATGGCTCTTTGAGCATGATGACGACGGCACCGCCGATCGACTGACCCAACCCGAATGAATCGCAAATCACTGTCCCTTTACTGCCTCCTCTCCTTCGTAGCGATAGCAGCTTTCGCACAATCCACCAAAGGAACCCTCACGGGCACCGCATTTGACTCTCAGACCTCCCGGCCCGTGGCCGGGGTTAAGGTCTACGTGAACGGCCAGACGGGCGACGACCAAGTGACGGGAGGCGATGGCATCTTCCGCATCCAACTGAGCCCGGGGAAGTACAACGTCAAGTTCACGAGTGAGAACTATTTGGAATCTGAAATCACGGGCATCGAGGTTAAGGCCGGCGAGACGACCGACGCCTCCACCGTGCTTGCGTCCAAGGGAAACTCCACCGTGGTCGAGGTGAGCGAGAGTATCAGCGCGGTGACGGCGACGGCGGCAGCGATGCTCACGGAGCGCAAACTCGCGGCCCAAGTGAGCGATTCCATCTCGAACGAAGAGATGAAGAAGTCCACGGCGAGTGATGCGGCGCGGGCTCTGGAGAAGGTGACGGGCGTATCGGTGGTGGAAGGCGGCTATGTCTACGTTCGGGGATTGGGCGAGAGATATTCCGCCACGATGCTGAATCAGGCGATGGTGCCGACCACTGAGGCGGAGCGCCGCGTGGTGCCGCTGGACTTGTTCCCGGCGGCGATGATGGACAACATCAAGGTCATCAAGACGTACACGCCGGACCTGCCGGGTGAGTTCGCCGGCGGTCTGGTGCAGATGTCCACGATCGAGTTCCCGACGCAGAAGCTATTTCAAGTCAGCGTCTCCTATGGCTTCAATGACCGAACCACCAATAACAAGTTTCTGACGTACCCCGGTGGAGGAACGGACTTCTTTGGCTTTGACAATGGGGGCCGCGAGATACCGGCGGCGATACCGTCGGGCCGGCGGGTTTCCATCGGTCAGGACAGCCGTCAACAACTGGCGGACTACGCCAAGTCGTTTTCGAATGACTGGGAATCCAAGCCGATCAACGCCATGCGCCCTTCGCAGACATACAGCATGGTGGGCGGTGGCACGTTTGGCAAGTTCGGCGTGGTGGGCGCACTGACCTTCACCAACAAGCCACTGTTTCAGGAAGAGAAACAGACCTACTACCGCAGACTCGGCGTAGGCGGGACCATCGCGCCGTACAGCGACTACTCCGATTTCCGGCAGTACGACGAACTGGTTCGTTTGGGTGGTGTGCTGAACCTGGCGTACCGGATCAACCCCAACCATAAGCTGCTGCTGCGGAACACGCTCACGCGCGATAGCGACAAGGAAGGCCGCGAGTTCTCCGGTGACGACAACAACCAAGGGGGAACGATCTCTTCGCAGCGGCTCCGCTGGATTGAGCGCAGCCTGATGTCGACGGGGTTGGCCGGCGACCACGCTCTTCCGAAATGGCGCAACATGCTGGCGAAGTGGCAGTTTACCTACTCCACGTCGAACCGGAACGAGCCCGATCTTCGCGAAGTGCTGAGAGCCAAGCAGGACGACGGCCGCTGGGCCTATCTGAACCTGGGGAACTCGGGGCAGAGATTCTTCAACTCGTTCACTGACCACATTTACGAGCCACAAGCCGAGATCAGCCAACCCTTCTTCAAGGGCGCCTTGACGGGCGCATGGTCGGTGGGCTTCCGTGCCACGCTCCGCGACCGCGACTTCCAGGCCAGGCGCCTGCGGTTCCAATTGCAGGATCCGGGCCAGGTGAACGTGTATCTGAATTCGAACGAGCTCTTTGGTCCCGCCAATCTTCGTCCGGGCGCCTTCGAACTCCGCGAGGAGACCAGGGGGACCGACACCTACACGGCCTCCATGAACATCTACGGCGGCTACGCCATGCTGGACATGGGCATCGGGCCGAGGTGGCGGATTGTGGGCGGGTTGAGAATCGAAGACGCCGACATCCAGGTGGTTACCAAGGATCCGTTCCGGCCGAGCACGCCCTACGTTGCCAGCCTGGTCAATCGTGATCCGCTGCCCGCCGTCAATCTGATCTACGCGCTGACGCCCCGGCAGAACCTGCGTTTCAGCTACAGCAAGACCGTATCCCGCCCGGATTTTCGCGAACTCTCGCCGTTTGAGTTCACCAACGTGCAGGGCGGCTTTAACGTGGCCGGCAACCCTAATCTACTCCGGGCCAAGATCACAAACTATGACGGACGCTGGGAATGGTTCCTGGGTGGGAATCATCTGCTGGCGGCCAGCTTTTTCACCAAGAACTTCACAGACCCGATTGAATCCACGGTGCAGCCCACCACCGATTTGCGCTCCTCCTTCATCAACGCCAAGGCCGCCGTGAACCGCGGATTTGAAGTGGAGATGCGGGAAGGGCTGGGCACGTTTTCCAAGAGGCTGAAGGAGTTCGGCGTGCAGGCCAACTTCACCTTTGTGGACTCCACCGTGACGATCCGGCCGGAAGACCAGGGGGTTCTCACTTCCAATAGCCGTCCGCTGGCGGGGCAGTCCCGCTACATCTACAACATCATCACCGAATGGACGAAACCCAAAGCGCGCTCGCAAGCCCGCTTCTACGTCAACAGCGTATCGCGCAGGCTCTCCGATGTTGGATCGAACGGCCTGCCGGACATTTATCAGGAAGGCAACGTCTTCCTGGACTTCGTCTACCAATATTCGTTCTCGGAGAGTGGCAGGACGACCCTGCGGTTCAACGCCGAGAACCTCACCGACAACAAATACCGCTGGACGCAGGCGGATCTTCCCACTCGCCGTTACCAGACTGGCCGCACGTACACGGTAGGACTGACTTTCTCATTGTTCTAGGACTCGTTTCGAAAGGATTAAAAGCATCATCTATGTCTAAAGCGATATTGATAGCGCTGGCGCTGGCATCCACCATGGTGCAAGCCGGCAGCTTCGAAGGCCTCTCTCCCGTCAGCCGGAGTGTGGCCGCGCGTCAGGCGGGATCCACCGGATTCTCCGCGGACGCGAACCCGGACCACACCAACGCAACCCTGTACATTTGGACGGACAAGTACGTCTACCAGCCCGGTGAAGCGCTCACCCTCCGGAACACGGTGAAGACAAACGATCCCTATCCCTACACGATCGTGATGTACCGGCAGAATAACCAGACCGGCAAGAAGGTGTACCTGGCAGCCAACAAGACCAGCGACGCGGCCATTGACATCTATGGCCGGACGTTTGAAGAGGGTTTCCAGCCGGTGCGCGTCGCCGATCAGACCCGCGCAGTGACCGTTGGCGAAGGCGGCTGGCTGATTGGCAGTGCGATGACGATTCCGAGCGAGCTCGGCATGCACACCATCACCATGGAGCTCCGCGACTACACGGGTTCGCGTGTCCTGAAGGCCGCCTACTTCAAGATCGGCGTGGTGGATGAACTGGTGAACATCGGCGGCGTGATCAGCGGCGACACGACGTGGGTGAATACGAAGGCTTACAAGATCAACAGCCTGACGCGGGTCGAAAATGGCACACTGACGATCCAGCCCGGCACGATCGTTCTGGGCCAGCCCAGGACAGATGATCCGACGGCACTCATCATCACCACCAGCGCCAAGATCAACGCGCAGGGCACGCGCTCGCGTCCGATCATCATGACCAGTTCGCAGCCTTTCGGTTCGCGCAGCCGGGAGGACTGGGGCGGGCTGGTACTGCTGGGCAAGGCGAAGATCAATGTGGCGGCCGGAACGGCCTTCATTGAAGGTCTCGATAGCCGTCCGTATCTGCAATACGGCGGGACTGACGATACGCATGACTGCGGCACGCTTGCTTACGTCCGCGTGGAGTACGGTGGTTCAGTTTTCACGGTCAACAATGAGATCAACTCGTTCACGTGGGGCGCCTGCGGCAGCAAGACGGTGGCCCACCACCTGCAGGCTCACTATGGCAAGGACGATACATTCGAGTGGTTTGGCGGCACATCCGACCTGAAGTACGCGGTAGGCAGCTATAGTGCAGACGACTACGCGGATTGGCAGCTTGGATGGCGTGGCCGGGTACAGTACCTTGTTGGCATCCAGCACCCCGGCGTTGGTCTCGGCAATCGGGGCATTGAGGGTGACAACAGCGAATTCGGCGCCACGGATCAGCCGGCGTCCGATCCGAAAGTGTGGAACATGACGTTCATCGGACCGGGAGTGGCAGCACAGGACGAGACGACTGGCGACGCTTCACCGGGCATCTACCTTCGCCGCGGCTCGCGCGGGTCCATCAATAACGTGATTCTGACCAACTTTGCGTATCCGGCGATCAACATCAACGGCGCCGCGACTCAACTGGAATTGACCGAGGGCCGCCTGGCGTTGAACGGAATCCTGATGTGGAACAACAACAGGCTGAAGCCTGAGCTCGCGAACACAGTGGAAGCGCAGGTCACGCAGAACCCGGCCGGCACAGGAGTCCAGACCTACGCAGCCGATCCAGCCAACAAGTTCGTGGCGGCGGATCCGATGCTGACTCGCCACATGGAGTACAGCGATCCGGACTTCCGTCCGTTGCTGGGTTCGCCGGCGCTCAGCCCCCGCTGGAACGCGCCCCCGGACGATGGATTCTTCGATCAGTGGGCCAACTTCTGCGGCGCCTTCGGCAGCGAAAACTGGATGGAGGAGTGGACCAGCTTCCTGCGCGACATCGACATCGCAGGACCCAAGCAGTAGACTCCGAGCATTGCATGGGCCCAGGCTTTCGCCTGGGCCCTTTTTTCGGTTATGAAACTGTTTACGATTGCGATGGCAGCCATCACGACGACGCTCTCGTGTTCCGCGGGAGTGGGGTTGAGGGATTCCGGCGACGGATTCGGCATCCAAGTGCCGGCCGTCCTGGACCCGCAGGTGTGGATACCGCGCATCGCCGATGCCGGCGCCAGGTATGTTGTCACTGATGCACCGGGTGGCGGATGGGCGGAATTGGCCCGTGCGCGCGGCCTGCGATTCAACCCAGCCGGCTACTCCAACCTGGGCCAATGGATGCCCCCAGGGCCGCCTCCGCCGGGCAAGGACCGGAGCGTGTCGTGGGAGGTGCGCTTTGGGATGACTGATGACAGCGGTGGCGCTACGGCGCGTGAGTTGATCCGCCTCCTCATCGAGGTTCGCAGCAAGGGCGGCAATCTGGTGCTGAGCTTGCCGCCGAAGCCAGACGATGCCACCCAGGTGCTGGAGGAGATCGGCCGATGGTTACGGGTCAATAGGGAATCGGTTTTTGACACATCGCCAAGCCCTTTTGACCGGATGCCTTTCTTCGGCCGAGCGACTGCTCGGGGGAACTCGCTTTATCTGCACCTCTTCCACTGGCCCGCGAACGCGAAGCTGCCGGTGCCGGATCTGCAAAACAAAATCGTGTCGGCGGAGCTTCTTGGCACGGGCATGAAGTTGGCGGTGTCAGGATCGACGATCGAGCTGCCCATGGCGGCTCCGCATCAGGCAGCGAGTGTCGTAAAGCTGACTCTGGATGGGTCTCCCAAGCTGAGGCCCTACCTAATTCAACCGGACCAGGACGGATGGATCACCGCTCCGGCGGAGTCCTGCGAGTTCGACACTCGTCCGGGAATCACCGTTCGGAGGGAGGACCGGGCAGGAAGGGTATTCCTCTCCCACTGGACACGGGCCATCGACGTTCCGACCTGGAAGGTGTATGTGCCGCAGGACGGGCGCTACAGTGTGGACGTTGTCTACAGGGCCGGCGAGGCGAGTAAGGGCGTGCCGTTCACCATTACGATGAAGGGCCCCACGATGGGCATGGTCAAGGGCACGGTGGAGCCCACCGGAGGCGTGAGCCGCCGGCAAGTGGTGTCGAACATGGTGCTGGAGGCGGGCAATCACATGCTCCTGGTGCAACCGGAGAACAAGCCGGGCCAGATTGCGATGGAGTTGGAGGCCGTCATCCTGCGCCGTACCGGTGAGTGAAGGCCACCAATTCACCGAACATTGACCCCAATTTCACCGCCCGGATACGGCCGGCCATCTACCCTACTGTGATCGGTCCTTGGTTTGCACCCGTGGCCGATGACTCGGTAGAGGAGGTAATTCGTGTTTTCACAACGTGCCATGCGCGCCGGTCTGGGGACCTTGGCGCTCGCCATCAGTTCATTCGCACAGACGGCTGCTCCCAGCGTCAGCATCCTGCTGCCGGAGCGGACCCGCCTGCTGGAGGGGCAACTGATCGATATCGTTCTCGAGGTTCGCAACGCCGCTAGCGTAAGCAACCTGAGTGTGATGGCCGGCGGGATTGATATCACCTCGAAGTTTGGCGCGCCAGTCCAGACTGGACTGGATTGCGACGCCAGCACGGATTGGGTCCTGCGCGCCGACCTGCAATCGTTCGACACGCCTGGTGACGTGAAGCTGGATGTCTCGCTCAGTGCCGGGGGCAGCGCTCTGAGGGCATCGCGAAACATCCTGGTGCGCGAATTCAAGATCAGCGCCGGACGCCAGCGCAACGTCATTCTGTTTATCGGCGACGCGATGGGAACGACGTACCGCGATGCCGCCAGGTTGGTTTCCAAGGCGATTGTCGACGATAAGGGCAACAGCACTTTCCGCGAGGGCTTCTTCGACGACCTCACCGACATGGACAAGATGCCCATCTCCGGCCTTGTGATGACCTACGGCACGGATTCCATCGTGCCCGATTCGGCAAACACGGGCACGGCGTGGGCCACTGGCAACAAGAGCTTCCTGAACGCCGTCAACACGTTCACAGATGGCACCGATTGCCGCTGGCGCTTCAATGGCCTCGCCAATGCCGCCAATCTCGGCGCCATCACCGACAACCCGCGTGTGGAGAATTTGTGGCAGTATCTCAAGCGGCGCTACAACTACCGCGCCGGCATTGTTTCCACCGCCAGCGTCACCGACGCCACGCCCGCGGTGGAAGGCGCCTATGTGGGCTACCGCCAGGCGCGTCTTGAGATCGCACGCCAGTTTCTGGAGAATCCGATGCTGAAGGGCAAGCCGGCCTTCGACGTGATTCTGGGCGGCGGCCTGGACCCCTTCACCGCCGAGGGCCGCACTGACAAGCGCAATCTCGTCGCCGAGTTTCAGGCGCTGGGCTATACCTACGTGACCACGGCAGCCGGGCTGCGCAACGTGTCATCCGGACAGCCGCTTCTGGGCCTCTTCCGCGGTTCGCCGACGAAGGCTCCGGCCAGCGATGGCATCCGCACCTCCGGCGATCCGAACATGGAGGTCGCCTACGACAAGCTGGGACTCCAGCGCCCTGCGTCGGAGCCCGCTCCGAATTTCCAGGGCTACACCGATCAGCCGATGCTCGAGCTGATGACGGCGAAGGCATTGGAGACTCTCTCGGCATCCAGCTTCTTCTACCCCACTCCGTTCATCCTCATGGTGGAGGCCGCGTCCATCGATAAGCAGTCGCATCCGAACCAGGCAGCCGGCACCATCTGGGACGCCATTGAGATGGACAAGTCCGTCGCGGTCGCTCGCAAATGGGCGGCCAAGCGCTCCTCTAGGGACACGCTGATTGTTGTCTCCGCCGACCATGATCAGTCCATGCACATCATTGGCGTCAGCAACATCCCGGACCTCGAATACTTTGACCGCAACAAGAGCGAGAACGTCGCCTACAAGACCTCGGCCGGCAACCAGAGCTTCACGGTTTACGGGGATAGCTACTCCAATGCCCGCGCTGGCCTGCCCTTCATCAACAACAGCACCGGGGCATCCAACAATACCGGAACCGCTGGAATGCCGGGCTCTTTCGCGCCGACGAATTCCGCGACGGATCCAGCCTCCAGCACTTACTCGACATACTTCGGCAACCCCGCCTACAAGCTGGACCCGCAAACCGGTTACCCGGTGAACTCCGGCGCCGGCATCCGCCGGATCACGGTCGGATTCCGCACCGGCGATCATACGGGCTCCTCCGTGCCCGTGACGGCGGAGGGTCCTGGCGCCTATCTGTTCACCGGCTACATGGACCAGACCGATCTCTTTTTCAAGATGGCCGCTGCCATTTCGAACGACACGTCGGCGGGCGACAAATTCGTCGAAGAAGTGCTGATGAGCCCGAGCAACCCGAAGACCATTGGCAAGTAGGCCGCAGAACCTCAAAACATGATTCGAAGACTCCTCTTGGTGGCGCCGCTCCTCGCGGCGCCCCTCCTTTCCCAAGCCATCCCGGCAGCGGCTGATCCAGTTGTGGATGGTTCGCGGCTGGAATGGTTCCAACTCACTGAAACACCGGACCAGATTCGGAAGTCTCTCGGGCAGCCAGCCCTCACCGCCGATTTCGGCGCCGACTACCGGAGTTGGCAGTTTCAGATTGGAGATATCGACCACCACGATTTCTCCCATCTGGCGGTCTTTCGCAAATCCACCAGGACCCTCGTCAGCATCACCCGTAACTACGAGCCCGAGATCGCGGTGGACCAGCTCTTTCCCGCCGGAGAAACCACCACCTATCACTACCCCAACGCCAGCAAGCCAGAGATGAGCGTTCGCGTAAGGCTCCTATCCCAGGACCGCCTGCTGATTGCGAACGGCGCGGGCTCCGATGCCGGGCGGCCCGCGCAGACTACCAATCAGGTCGTGCTCATCCGCCGGAGCGACCTGCGCTACTTCTTCGGATGGCTCGACAAGCAGATGCCTCAAGGGTTAGCTGAGCCGCGCTCCAGCCTGCGATAGAGCGTCTGCAGAATTGTCGTCGACCACCAGTTGCTAACGCGCGCGATTCGGAACCGATGGTCAGCCGGACTGATACGCCCGCGCGTTCTCGCGGCTCCATCTTTGTGTCCGCACGATCTCGTGGTAGCCTAATACGTCCGCGAACGTACAGATTGAGGAGACCACGGCATGCATGTAGTCGGCCCCGTCCAGGGCGGCGAGCGGATCTCGTCCCTAGACACAGTGCGGGGCTTTGCCCTGCTGGGCATCCTGCTCATGAACATCGTGGGATTCGGCCTGTACGGCTCCTACGACAACCCGACGATCTCCGGTGGGGCCACAGGCATCAATCTGTGGATCTGGACGGCGATGCATATTCTGGCCGAGGGCAAGATGCGCTGCCTGTTTTCCATGGTGTTTGGCGCGGGCGTGATTCTGCTGACTTCGCGAGCCGAGGGGCGCGGGGCCGGCGCGTCCACGGCGGATGTCTATTACCGCCGCAACCTGTGGCTGGCCGCGGCCGGTATACTCCACGCCTTCCTGCTGTGGCAGGGCGAGATCCTCTACAGCTACGGCATATGCGCGCTGGTGCTGTACCCGTTTCGCCACCTGGCGCCCAAGGCGCTGCTCTCCATCGGCGCTGTGTTACTGGTAATCACGGCCGGATGCAGCGTCTACATGGGTGCCGACACCGCGGAGATCATCAATAAGGGCAAGGCGGCGTTACTGGCCGAAAAGGGCGGGGCGAAGCTCACCGAGACCCAGGTAGAGGACAAGGAGAAGTGGGAGCAGTTGCGTAAGCACACGCAACCCACGCCCGCGGAAGTGGAGAAGAAGAACAAGCAGTGGCGTGGTGGGTTTGTGGATGTCCTCAAGGTGCGGGCCGAGGGCGTGTGGCGCTGGCACAGCACGGCGTATTACCACTACTGGAATCTGGATATCTTCAGCATGATGTTCATCGGCATGGGACTGTTCAAGCTGGGCGTCTTCAGCGGCACGAGGTCGTTCCGGTTTTACGCGATCATGGCGGCCGTGGGTTACGTGTTGGGGTTGTCGATCAACTCTTACACGGCGTACATGAGGGTTACGAACAATTTTGACCTGGTAGTGAGCGCGTATACGGGCGTGACGTACGACATTGGCCGGCTGTCCATCGCGCTGGCGCATGTGGGCGCCTTGATGCTGCTGGTGAAGGGCGGCATGCTGCTGTGGCTAATGCGGCCGCTGGCCGCGATTGGGCAGATGGCGCTGAGCAACTACCTGATGCACTCCGTTGTGTGCTCCACCATCTTCTGCGGCTACGGCTTCGGGATGTTCGGACGGATGGAGCGGTATCAACTCTACTTCGTGGTGGCCGGGCTGTGGCTGTTCCAAATGATTGCCAGCCCCATCTGGCTGCGGCACTTCCAATTTGGACCGGCGGAGTGGGCGTGGCGATCGTTGACGTACTGGAAGAAGCAACCGATGCGGAGAGAGGCGCCGGTGGAGATGCCGTCCGCGGCCACGGCATGAGCGGCGGATTTTCGACGCGCCGCCAGATGCTGGCGTCGGCATTTCTGCTGGGCGCTGGCGCCGAGATTGGCGAGGCATTGCAGCACGCGCACCAGGCGGTGCGGCAGGGTTTCGCGGTGCAATCGCTGCCGCCTGAGATGGCCAAGGAGGTGGAGGCGCTGGTCTGCCAGATCATCCCCTCGGGTGATGGCCCGGGCGCGCGGGAAACAGGCGTGATCCATTTCATTGATCGCGCGCTGGGCACATTTGCCGCGGATCAGAAGGACCTCTATTTGCGGTCGATGGGCGAGGTGCAGGAAGTGCGCCGCAAGATGTTTCCCGAGTCGGCCAGCATCGCCGGTCTGACGGAGGCCCAGCAGATTGCGCTGGTCCAAGCGATTGAAAAGACGCCTTTCTTCGGAGCGCTCAGGACGCACACGGTGATGGGGTTTCTGGGCAGCCCGGAATATGGCGGCAACCAGGGCGGCGCCGGATGGGCGCACATCGGTTTCGAGGACAAGATGGCATTTGATCCTCCGTTTGGCGCGTACGATGCTGCCGCAGAGCGGGGCGGGCAATGAAGGCGCCCTACTCTCCACGCGACATCGTGGATTTCGTCGTCATTGGATCCGGCGCGGCCGGCGGCGTGATGGCGAAGGAGCTTTCCGAGGCCGGGTTCTCCGTGGTGGTGCTGGAGCAGGGTCCGTGGCTGAAGGAGAAGGACTTTCTCCACGACGAGATCAAGTTCACGATGCACTCGCCGCTGACCAACGACACCAAGCGGCAGCCGCTGACGTACCGCGAGAATGACTCGATGAAAGCCCGGCCGCTGAAGGCGATTGAGTATGGGCGGCAGGTGGGCGGCGGCACGGTCCATTTCACGGGCAACTACTGGCGATTCCACGAGAGCGACTTCCACGAGCGCACGCTGTTCGGCGGTGTGCCCGGCACCGGATTCGCGGACTGGCCGCTGAGCTACGCCGAGCTGGAGCCTTTCTACACCAAGGCTGAGCACGACATGGGTATCTCCGGCCTGGGCGGCGCCAATCCCTTCGAGGGGCCGCGGTCCAAGCCCTATCCGCTACCGCCGATGCCGGCCAAGTCTTCCGGGGTCCTGTTGGAACGGGCCGCGAAGAAGCTGGGCCTGCACGCGTTTCCCGCGCCGGTGGCCGTGCTGTCCAAGCCCTACCGCGGACGCAGTGCGTGTACCGGTTGTGGAATGTGCGAGTACTTTGGCTGTGAGATGCGCGCCAAGTCATCGACGCTAGTCAGCGTGATTCCCATGGCGCTGCGGACGGGCCGCTGTGAGGTGCGGCCGGACTCCTACGTGCGCCAGATCCGCATGGATTCCAATGGGCGCACCAACGGTGTGCTGTATTTCGACGCCAACCGGCGCGAGGTGTTTCAGAAGGCGAGGGCCGTGGCGCTATGCGCGAACGGAGTGGAATCGCCGCGGCTGCTACTGAACTCGAAGACGAGCCGCGCTCCGGACGGCCTGGCCAACTCCAGTGGTCTGGTGGGCAAATACCTGATGTGGGACAACGGCGCATTCGTGAGCGGGTTGTTTGAAGAGCCGCTGAACGAGTTCAAAGGAATCCAGGTGGGGCGCGTGCTGCACGATTTCTACAACGCCGATCCGAAGCGCGGATTCTACGGGGGCGGTGGCATCGACGCGCGGTTTAACTTCTATCCGGTGAGTTTCGGGCTCGGCGGGTTGCCGGATGACGCGCCGAAGTGGGGCGCCGAGTACAAGCGCATGCTGCGCGAGTACTTCACGCGCACCATGTCGCTGTTGAGCCATACGACATCGCTGCCGCAGTTGACCAACAACGTCAGCCTGGATCCTGATATGAGAGACGCCTGGGGCCTGCCTGCGGCGCGGATCACGTACAGCCCCCACGCCGACGATCTGGCGACGCTCCGCTGGATTCAGCCGAAGCAGGAGGAGATTCTGCGCGCAGCGGGCGCAAAGAGGGTGTGGCGGTATCCGGTGGATGAGTTCGGCATGTCTCTGCACCTGATGGGTACTTGCCGGATGGGGCTGGATCCGAAGACCTCGGTGGTGAATCCGTACAGCCGCTCGCACGATGTGGCGAACCTGTACATCGTGGACGGGAGCAACTTCGTGACCAGCGCGCGGCAGCAGCCCACTGCGACGATTCAGGCCCTGGCGTATCGCGCCGCGGACCGGATCATCGCGGAATCCAAGCGGGGCGGTCTTTAGACTTCCAGCTTCCAGGGGCTGCGATACTTGGCCTTGAGCATCGGGCGCGCGGCCTCCTGCTTAACGGTCCAGTTCTTCTCGTCCCAATCCAGGCGCATTTTGGTGCGCATGGAGATATTGGCGAGGATGCAGGCCGTGGAGGAGCGGACGCAGGTCTCGATCTCGCTCTGGGGTGCGGTACGGGTCTGGATACATTCAATCCAGTTCTTCCAGTGCTTCACATTCATCTCGCTCATCTCGGGGTTCTTTTCGAACGTCTGCGGCTCCACTTTCGATTTGGCGTTCGGGATCAGCCAGCAGCCGCGCCGGTAGACGATGAGCGAGGCCTCGGTGCCATGGATCACCGTGGCGGCGCCGTGATCGCCGAACATCGGCAACGGGTTGGCGGTGCGGCTCTCGTAGGTGGTGAGGAACTTCGGATACTCGTAGGTGGCCATCATTGTGTCGGGCGTATCCACGTTGTCATTGACGTAGAATTTGCTGCCCATGGCCGATATCGAGAGCGGCATCACCTCATCGAAGCACTGGTGCAGCGGATCGATCAGGTGCACGCCCCAATCCGTCATCGCGCCGCCGGCATAGTCCCAGAAATAGCGGAACGTGGGGAATGTGGTCTTGGTGACGCCCCAGCGATTCTCGTTGAATGGCACCTTCGGCGCGGGTCCCAGCCACATCTCCCAATCCAACCCGGCGGGTACGGCGCCATCGGCGGGGTTGCCCCAACCTTCCTTGCGCGCCAAGCCGCTCTGATAGGCGTGGCAAAACGTGACCTCGCCCAGTATGCCGCTCTTCACCAGTTCGGCCGCTTTCTTGAAATAGCCGCCGGAGCGCTGCATGGTGCCAGCCTGCACAATGCGCTTGTACTTCCGCGCGGCCTGCACCATCTTCTGGCCCTCCTCCACATAGACGCAGGAGGGCTTTTCCACATAGACGTCCTTGCCGGCTTTGCACGCCTCAATGGCCATGTAGGCGTGCCAGTGATCGGGCGTGGAGATACACACGGCGTCAATGGACTTGTCCGCCAGAATCTCCCGGAAATCCTTCACCAGCTTCGGCTCAAACCCGCCGCGGCGCGCTACTGCCTGGTTCTTCTCGAGCGCAGGCTGGTAGACGTCGCAAAGCGCCGCTGGCACAATCTGGGGCACCTTCATGCCGTAGCCCAAGTTGCCCGAGCCCATCGCGCCGAGGCCGATGTAGCCCACCGCGATCTTGTCGTTGGCGCCCCGTACGTTCCCCGTGAACAGCGACGTGGTGAGAGCCGCTCCAGCGCCAGTTACGAATCCTCTACGATCCATGCTTGAACTCCTAGCCTATTGATGGCGATCGAACAACGGCGCATGTTGCGTGCGCCCCTGCGGGGAGCGGACAGCCGACAGCAAGCCGAATCTGGATTATACGCCCGCGCCGTCTAGTCTCTGAGGCCCACCCGCGCCAGCATTTGCTGCAGGCCCTCTTTGCCGCCCGCGCCCCGCTGCTCTCCCACCATTCTTCCCTCGGCGTTCAACAACGCATAGTAGGGAAACCCGCGCGGGTTAAAGAGCGCAACGAGATTGGAGTCCTCGGTCAGGACGATACGGCTCTTGCGCGGCGAGCGCGCCAGGTATTTCTGCACCGTGGCCCGCTCCTCGCGGACGCTGACCGCCAGAACCGCCAGCCTGCCGCGGTAGCGCTCGACAATCTCGTCCACGGCCGGCTGATCGCCGCGGCAGTAGCCGCACCAGGTGGCCCAGAACTGGATCAGCAGCGGCTTGCCTAGCAACGATGCCTTGCTGAATCTGGCGCCGTCGAGAGACTTCCCTGCGAAGTCAGGCACGCCGATGCTGGGCAACGCCAGGGCAGCAGGCCCCAGGGTCATGAGAAACGAGCGCCGGTAAATCATGCTGCCCGCAGTTTATCGCGTGTGCAGAGCCAGTGGTCTATCAGCATCGGCACGGTGACGCCGATCGCGTAGGCCAGCAGGTCGTAGGGATCGAACGTGCCGGGTATCCAATGGAGCCGCTGGGCCACTTCCCACGCGGCCGAGAGGCCGAACACGCCGGCGGCGATGAGCAGGGGCCGGTCCTGGCGCAACCCGATATGGCGCAGCAGGGACTTGCCCTGGCGCGTCAGGACAAAGAGCAGCGCCGGGCAGACGACATCGGCGCCGTAATCGGTGAAGACGCCCACGTGGATCCGCTTCATCTGCAGCAGGCCGATCGCAATGAGGAGGATCCAAAGGACGTTGGTCTCCACGGCTCGGAATCTCCCAATCCATCCGGATCTTCCGGTAGGTGGCGCGGCCTGCATCCATCTACGATAGCGGGATCCGCCCGGTGGCGGCGGTATACTGCTGGAGACTATGAACCGCCGTGAATTTGCGCTTGGCATGCTGGCGGCAACGAAGCCCGCCGATCTGGTTGCCGGCGTTGAGACCACAACGCTGATCCGTTACGAAGACTACGGCAAGTGCTGGTTTTCGGCCCGCGCCTGTGTGATTCCGGGCCGCCGCCGGAAGCTGCTGATGACCCTGGGGCAGATCACGGGCAGCGATGTCTTCCACCACGTCCACTGGATGGAATCGGACGATGAAGGCCGCACGTGGTCCGCTCCGCAGCCGGTCCCCGGCATGGGCAGAGTGCAGCACGAGGGGGGATTGGAAGAGGGATTCGGCGACACCACGCCCGAATACCATGCGCGAACGGGCACGGTGCTGGGCATTGCGCAAAACGTCTACTACCGCAACAACGTGCTGACCATGCCGTGGGAGAAGCGGTGGCCGCTCTACACGGTCCGCACGGCGCAGGGCGCGTGGTCGCCGTTGCGGAAGCTGGAATGGGACGATCCCGATGCCACCGGGATGTACGCCAGCAACTGCTCGCAGCGTGTCACGCTCGACGACGGCAGCCTGATTGTGCCCGTCACCTATGGCCCGCTGGGCCGGCCCGATCACGGCGTCTGCTCTCTGCATTGCAGTTTCGATGGCGCCCGGTTGGCGGTGATCCAGCGCGGCAATGAACTGCGCCTGCCCGTGAAGCGCGGGCTGCTGGAGCCCTCCGTGACGCGCCGGGAGAAGGGCCGTTTCTGGATGACAATCCGCGCTGAGGACAACCGCGGCTATGTCACCACTTCGCGGGACGGCCTCAAGTGGGCGCCCATCCAGCCATGGTGTTGGCAGGACGGCACACCTCTGGAGATGTCCACCACCCAGCAGCACTGGCTGCCGCACAGCGACGCGCTCTACCTGGCGTACACGCGAAAGGCGCCTGGGAACGAGCGCGTGATGCGCTGGCGCACGCCCCTCTTTATGGCGCGGGTGGATGAGCAGAGCGGACGGTTGATGCGCGAGACGGAGCGGGTGGTGCTGCCCCAGCGCGGCGACGGCGGCGATAAGGGCATGGATGCCTGGCTTTCCGGCAACTTCCACGCCACTGTACTGAACGAGCACGAATCGATCATCACGGACGGACAGATCAATCCCGCCCGGGGCTACATCGGCGACGTCCTGATGGCGCGCATCCGGTGGAAACGGCCGAACCGTCTGGCGCTGTAATTCAGCACCCCGGGGGGCGACGACGCCGTGGGGACGTCACGCCGCCATCGCCGCGTAGCCGCGGTCCCGGGCTCACCCGTCCAGCGCGATGCGTTGCGCGGCGAGGCGCTCCACCAGCCACTCGTCATGGGTGGCCATCACCAGCGTGCCGGGAAAGCGGGCCAGCGCCTGTTGGAGGGCGTCGCGGGCCTCGATCTCCAGGTGATTGGTGGGCTCGTCCAGGAGAAGGAGATTGCATTCGGAGACCAGCAGCATGGCCAGCCCCGCCTTGGTGCGCTCGCCCGCGCTGAGGCTGGCGATGGGCCGTGTGATCTTGGCTGGGGGCAGCCTCAGGCACGCCAGCATGGTGCGCACCTCGGTGGCGTCCCCGCACTCGCGCAGGCACAGCTCCAGCGGCGTGAGCGTGGGCGGCAGATTCTCGCCCTCCTGCGCCAGATAGGCGGGACGGACGCGCGGATCGAGCATTACTTCGCCCTCCGCGGCCGTGAGTTCGCCGGCAAGAATGCGCAGCAGCGTCGTCTTGCCGCAGCCGTTAGGACCGGACAGCGCCAGGCGGGCGCCGCAGGCGAGATCGAGATCGATGCCCGGAAAGAGAACCCGCCGGCCGAACGCATGAGACAGCCCGCGCAGGCGGACAGGGTATTCCGACGTGCGCGGCACACGGCCGAACGAGAGCTCCGGGATGGCTTGCTCCTCCCACGGCTTGGCGGCCTGCGGGGCACGCTCCTGGCGCTCGCGGAGCAGGCGTCCGGTGCGAGCCACCTTGGCCGCCTTGGCGCGGTAGAAGTCGTGGCTTGATTTCGCGCCTTGCGGGGCGCGGGCCACCTTGGCGGAGAGACGAATGCGCTGTTCGGCTGCCGCGCGCTCGGCCGCGGCCTTCCTGCAAGCGTGCTCGTAGGCGGCCCGGCCGGCGCGATCGCTGGTGGCCCGCCGCGCGATGAAGTCATCGTAGTTGCCCTCGTGGAGCTCCACGCGCCCTCGCTCCATGTGGAGGATGCGCGTGGCGATTCGGTTCAGAAAGGCGCGGTCGTGCGAGACCACCACGATGGCTGCGCGCGAGCGGATCAGCTGCAGCTCGAGCCATGCGCGGGCGGCGGAATCCAGATGGTTGGTGGGCTCGTCCAGCAGGATCAGTTCCGCGCCGCTGAGCAGGCATTGGGACAGTGCGGCGCGCATCCGCTGGCCGGGCGAGAGCGGGGCATGGAAAGCCAGAGGCGCATCCTGCGCGACATAGGCCACCCGCAGGCCGGAGCGCCGGATGATGGCACCCGCCGAGGGCTCGCAATCACCCGCCGCCAGCCGCAGCAGCGTGGATTTGCCGGCGCCGTTCGGGCCGACAACGCCAATGCGGTCACCGGGGTTGATTTCCAGCGTGGCGCGCTCAAACAGCGGCAGCCCGCATACGTATTCAAAGGCAACCTGTTGAAGTTGCAGCATACACAAATCTCCTGACCCGTTTGGGGTCCACTCGCATCCGAATGAAGGGGGATTTTGTGTTAGCTGCGCATGCTGGTGAGAGCCGTGCTCTCCACCCCCATCATACAATGGGATTTGGCGGAAACAATGGCTGAGCAACCTTTCAATGAGCCGCGGCTGGCTCTCAACCGGATCTATACAAAGACTGGCGATCAGGGCGACACCTGCCTGGCCAGCGGGGAAGTGGTGAGGAAAGACTCGCCCCGGCTGGAGTGCTACGGCACTGTGGACGAGCTGAACTCCTTCGTCGGCATGGCAGTAATCTCGGCCGGCGAACACCCTGCCCTGCTGGAATTGCGCTCCATCCTGGTTCGCGTACAACACGAGCTGTTCAACCTGGGGTCCATTCTGGCAACGACACCCGAGAAAGTGCACCCCAAGCAGGCGCGCGTCACGCAGTCGGACATCGAGCAACTGGAGGTGGAAATCGATCGCATGAACGAGGGCCTGCCGCCGCTGCGCAGCTTCATCCTGCCCGGCGGCTCGCGGATCAACGCGGAGCTGCATGTCTGCCGGACCGTCTGCCGCCGGGCGGAGCGCCTGCTGGTGACGGCGACCCACGAGTTGGAGATTGATCTGGTCAACGTGCGCTATCTGAACCGGTTGAGCGACGCGTTCTTCGTCTGGAGCCGCTGGGCGAATGTGGCGCTGGGCGTCGTCGAGGTTTTGTGGTCGCCGAATTTGTCCTCCTCCGCCAGCCGCGGTTGAGCCTACCATGGGGCAGGAGTACTGATGCGAATCCTATGGACCTTTCTTCCGCTGGCGCTCTGGGCAGCGCCGCCGCAGACCGTGTTGGTGAGTTCGGGGCAGACCCTTTACAGATCCTATTGCGCGTCCTGCCACGGCGCAGACGGCAAAGGCGGCGGCCCGGCGGCGCAGGCCCTGGTGATGCGGCCCTCCAATCTGCGGCGGTTGTCCATCCAGAACGGCGGCAAGTTCCCGGTCTACCGCGTCGTCAAGATGCTGGGCGGCGCGGACGAGATTGTGGCGCACGGCGGCAAGCAGATGCCGGTTTGGGGTCCGGCGTTCCGAGAAAAGGCGCCGAAGGATCAGGAGATGGCGGACCGTGTCAGGAACCTGGTGGCGTTCCTGGAGTCGATTCAGGAAAGGCCCTCGAAATGATTGGTACAGTTAGCCCGCTGCCTATCAGCGATCTGAAACATTCCAGTGGTATCATGCTCGCACAAGGAGTCATCCTGCATGCAGCTTAGAGTATTGTCATTCGTGCTGGCGGGCGGCAAGGGGACGCGTCTATATCCGCTGACGAAAGAGCGAGCCAAACCGGCCGTGCCGTTTGGCGGCCAATACAGGCTGGTGGATTTCGTCCTGTCGAATCTGGTCAATTCGGGCATCCACAGCATCTACGTTCTCATCCAGTTCAAAAGCCAGTCGCTGTTGCAGCATCTGCGCGATGGCTGGGAGTTCTCCGGCATTCTCAAGGACCGCTACATTATTCCAGTGCCGGCGCAGATGCGCTCGCCAGGCGAGAGCTGGTACCGCGGGACGGCCGACGCCATCTATCAGAACCTCAATCTCATCGAACAGTCCGATCCGCACGTGGTGGCCGTCTTCGGCGCCGATCACATCTATCGCATGAACATTCGCGACATGATCGAGTTCCACGAGCAGAAGCGCGCCCAGGCTACTGTCGCCGCCATTCCCGTGCCGAAAGAGATGGCCTCGGAGTTTGGCGTCATTGAGATCGCGCCCGACGGGCGCATCATCGCCTTCCACGAGAAGAATCCCGATGCGCCCACCATGCCCGGCAACCCGGAGATGGTGCTGGCCTCCATGGGTAACTACATCTTCTCCACCGGGCCGCTGCTCAAGTTTCTCAACGAGGACGGGCACGACGAGACCTCCACGCACGATTTCGGCCGCGACATTCTGCCCAAGTGGGTGGAGCGCGGCGATGTCTACGCCTACGATTTCCAGACCAACCGCATCCCCGGCGACCCCATCGGAGCACCGGTCTACTGGCGCGATGTCGGGACCATCGATGCCTACTACGACGCCAACATGGATTTGCGCATGGTGACGCCCGTGCTCAATCTGTACAACCGCCAGTGGCCGCTGCGCACCGCCGGCTACGATGATCCGCCCGCGAAGTTCACCTTCGACGAAGAGGGCCGGCGCGGTTTCTCCATCGATTCCATCGTCAGTTCCGGCGCCATTCTCTCCGGCGGCGAGGTGAAAAACTCCATCATCGGGCGCGGCGTCAAACTCCATGCCGGCTCCAAGGTGGAGGATTCCATTGTCTTCGATGGCTGCGATATCGGGCGCCGCTGCAAGGTCAAGCGCGCGATTCTGGATAAGAACGTCCACCTGCCGGAAGACACGGTCATCGGCTATGATCTCGAGGCGGATCGCGAGAAATACCACGTGACCGAGTCCGGCATCGTTGTCGTGGAGGGCCGGCGGTCGCGCGTTCAGGTGTCGTCGATCGAGGTTTAGCGCTGGTATTGCGGCTAGTTGGACTCTTCCACTACCTCAATACCATTTACACATGCCATCTCCTTCACCGGGACGAAGGTGAGGATGATCTTGCCCTGGGCGTTGGGCCGAACGCCCGAGAAAGTCCGATCGACAGGCCGGCCTTCTCCGCCTGCTTCTTTGAAAATGTCGAAGTTGCGCAGAAGTGCGACGCCGTTGCTGTAGACATCGAAGAGCCGGCTCCCCTGGCCGCCTCCGCCACTGTTGCGGCGCCCATAGTGAGCCTCGCAGAACTTCAGCGTCACGCGATAACGGCCGTCAGCGACCGGAATGGCGTAGGAGAAATGGCCCCACCGCTCGCTGGAGTAGAGTGCTGTGTCGTGGGCGGGAGCGTTTCCTTCTCGGGCGGGATTGGTGGCGCGGAGGAGGGCGTTTCCACCGATGAAATAGGAATCAGACTGCCATTGGCGTCCCGACGAATCCTGCCAGGAAGTCGTCCAACCCGCGCGGATCCGCACGGGCCGAACCTGCCCGGGTTGGACCGGCAGCAGTTCGATCGCGCTCACCATCGGTGATCCACGCATCGTCCCGAATGTGAGGTGCAAGAGGCCGTCCTCGCCGGGGGTGATGTCCCGGAACACCCGCTCGTCGGAGATGTTGGGCCCGGCTGCGTCGGCCACTACATCGAAGGCATCCAGGAGTGGTTTCCCGTTCGCAAATACGCGAAACACCCGCTGGCCCTCGCCACTCGATTCGGCGCTGATGAAATCGGCCAACCCTGTCTCGGCAAAATGCAGATGAAGTTCGTAGACGCCTGGCTTTAAGGGGATGTCATAGCGAAAATCGCCGATGCGGGAATGTCGATAGACGTCCGGATCCAGAGTTCTCGAGATTCTCTCCGCAGGCCTGGACATCACGGCACCGCCAGAGAAGAAACGGTCCGGCCCCCAGGATCGGCCGCTGCGATCGAGATAGCTGCCATTCGCTCCAACGATCATTCGCAGGCCGTCGCTTTCCGGGAGGGCGGCGGAGCCATTGTGGTTCGACGGAGCGGCGCCAGCAGGCGGGGCAGCGTTTTGGGTTGGCCGTAGCCGCCAAACCGAAACGGCGCCGGCCACTAGCAGGCAGGCCGCGACGGCGGCGATCATGCGCCACGGGCGGCGGGCCGGTTCCTGTAGCGCCGCAGGAGCCGGCGGTTCCTCTGGCGGCGCGGGTGTCTCCCATTTGAACTCAGCCCGGTAGGAGCCGGGGGGCAGCTCGATCCTGACGGGATGCGGCTGTCCGTTGCCGGTCAAGTAGTGCTGGGCGAGTTTCTTGCGGACTTCGTTGGCGGTGACGCGGACGATGGTGTGCTGGCCCGCGTCGAAGTCTGGGGGCAACTGGAAAAGCTCGACGCCGATGGATCGCTCTTTCAGCGAATCCGCGGGACCATTCAACGTGTGCTCGACGACGTATTCCAGGAAGTCACGGCAACGTTTGCTGGTGCGGAAGGCGACGCTCTCCCGGATGCCCGTGAGTTCCGTCCACACCACTTGTGCGCGTGACTCGGTGATTGGGGACTCGTCGCTTCCGGTCATCCTGATTCAGGCTGAATGATATCACGACAGGTATCAAGTAGCGCCCTTAACCTCCCGGCTAACGGTTAGTGTTGCGCGGTGCGGCTGCGCGTGAACAGGTCGTAAGTAGGCTAGTCAAAGGGCCTTAGTCTACGACACCGTACCGAACCTATTTCTTGGCCTGACACCGTGATACTGTTTGCGCAGTCCAGGTGGGCCTCTGCCTGCCGCGCGACTGCGAACTTCATCGAACGGATCCATCATGCCAACTCATGCAAAAGCGCTCTGGCCGCTCGCCCTGCTTTCCGGGATCGCCCTCTGTGGCGCTGACTTCACCATGCGCGTCACCGATAGCGGCTACCTGGACACGCAGGGCCTCAGCGTGATCCTGTACCACAGCGCCTTTGACCGCACCTTTCTCGACCAGAAGAACACGGCGATGGAGATGATTCTCCACGGCCAGCGGGTCGCCACCAACGGCGATGTGCGCGTGCTGCGGACCCCGGAACAGTGGGACCCCGCCGCGACGTTCAAGAACCGTCAGGCGGACAAGGACGGCAACCGCCTCACTGCGCAGTTGTCTTATCCCGAATACCAGTTCGACTACCGGCTGGAAGTGACCGCCGAGCCCGGGGGCGTCCGGGTCACCGTGCATCTGGACAAGCCCCTTCCGGAAAAGCTGGTGGGCCACGCCGGCTTCAACCTCGAGTTCCTGCCCTCCGCCTATGCCGGCAAGGCCTTCGTCGTCGACGGTGCGGCCGCCGGTATGTTCCCCCGGACGCCCCGCGACCCCATGGTGAAGTTGTGGCCGCCCGTTGGCGAGCCTGGGCGGCTACCCTACCAGCAGGAGTGGGATGAGGCCAGAGGGTTCATGCAGCCCCAGCCCTTCGCCACCGGCAAAGCGATTACCCTGGCCGCCGATGATGCCCAGTATCGCGTCCGTGTCGTTTCTGATTCCGGGCCGCTGGAGTTGTATGACGGTCGCAACCGGGCCCAGAACGGATGGTTTGTCCTCCGCACGCTGATTCCGGCCGGGAAGGCTGAAGCGGCTCTGGTCTGGCACATCCGCCCGGACGTGATCCCGAATTGGACACGCCCGCCCATGGTGGCGCATAGCCAGGTTGGCTACGCGCCCGGCTACCCGAAAGTTGCCGTCATCGAGCTCGATCCGAAGTTCAATGCGCCCCGCAGCGCGAAGCTCCTGCGGCTCGGCGAGGATGGCTCCTACAAGCCCGCCTTCGAGGGCCCTGTCTCCGAACCCACGCCCTGGCTGCGATATACCTACGCCAAGTTCGATTTTTCCTCCGTCAAGCAGCCCGGCCTGTACGCAATTGAGTACGCCGGAGCGCGGACTGAGCTCTTTCCCATCGCCACGGATGTCTACGCCAGGACTTGGCAGCCCAGCCTGGACACCTACCTGGCGACGGCGATGGATCATGTGTCGGTGCGGGAAGGCTACCGGCTATGGCATGGTGTTTCGCACCTCGATGACGCGAGGCAAGCCCCACCCAACCGGCAGCACTTTGACGGCTGGTCGATGGGCCCGAACCTGGATTCCCCGTTCAAGCCCGGCGAGCACATCCCGGGTTTGAATGTCGGCGGCTGGTATGACGCGGGCGACTTCGACATTCAGACGCGTAGCCAGTTCGCGACGATCCAGGACCTGTCGCTCGCCTACCAGGAGTTCGGGTTGAAGTGGGATGAGCTCACGGTGGATTGGAAGGCCCGATCGGTGGAGATGCACCGTCCCGATGGGATTCCGGACACGTTGCAGCAGGTCAAGCACGGCGTGCTCCAGGTGATGGCGCAGATCAAGGCGGTTGGGCATACGTTCCCGGTAGTGGAGGAGCCCACGCTCCGGCAGTACACACACCTGGGCGATGGCGCCTCCAAGACCGATGGCCGCCTCTACACCGAAAAGCTCGGACCCAACGAGGTGAACGGTAACTACTCCGGCGTCCCCGACGATCGCTGGGCGTTCACCACGAAGTCCGCAGGAATGCAGTACGGCTCGGTGGCGACACTGGCGGCGGCAGCTCCCGTGCTGAAGGGATTTGACGATGCCCTGGCACAGGATTGCCTGGATACCGCCATTCGAATCTGGAACGACGAACACGCCAACCCGACGCCCGCCCCCAGCCGTCAGGGCGGATTCCCCGGTATGGGTGCGGTGGAGGAGTGGAATGCGGCTGTGCAACTGCTGATCGCTACCAAGGGCGGTGAGCCGTACAAGAAGCGCGTGCTGGAACTGTTCCCGACCGTGGTGCAGCGATTTGGCTTTGGCGGTTGGTCGGCAGTGCGCGCGCTGCCCTACATGGATGCGGCCTTTAAGCAGCAATTGGAAGCGGTAGTGAAGACATACGTAGCGCAACTGGACAAGGAACTGGCGGCCACCCCGTTTGGTGTGCCGCCCAGCCGCGGCGGATGGGGCGGATCCAGCGCCGTCCTCGATCTCGGCGTTCGGATGTACTTCCTGCACAAGGCGTTCCCTGAGATCGTGGGCAAGGACTACACGCTGCGTGCGGCGAACTACATATTGGGCACGCACCCGGTATCCAGCACGTCCTACGTGTCCGGGGTCGGAGCGTCTTCCAAGGTGAAGGCCTACGGCAACAATCGGGCCGACAATTCGTTCATCGCTGGCGGCGTGATCCCCGGCTACGTCGTCATTAAGCCGGACTTCCCGGAGTGCATCGACGACTTTGGCATGCTTTGGTTCGAGAACGAGTACATTGTCGGGGTCGCCAGCCATTGGATTCTAGCTGCCAACGCCGCCGATGCGCTGGTACGGTAACCCTGGGAGACACACAATGCGGATCAACCTGATCATTGCCCTCATGGCAACCCTCGCCCTGGCGCTGCCGGCGCAGGTGAAAACAGAAATCCCGCCCGTGGAGCCGGGCGCGAAGCCGGTAGCGGCGGAGCGCATCAAGATCCACGGCACATGGCTGGAGGGCAACCTGGAAGGCAACGCCGTCGATCGCGACGTCATCGTCTTTCTGCCGCCCAGCTACGCGAAGGAAAAGAAGCGCCGCTATCCGGTGGTCTATGCCCTGCACGGCTACAGCATCGGCGCCGAGCAGTGGTCCAAGGAGATCGTGGTCCCGCAGACTATCGAAGGCGCCATCGCCAAGGGCGCGCAGGAGATGATCGTGGTGCTGCCCGATTCCAAGACGGTCCACAACGGATCGATGTACTCGAGTTCGGTGACCACCGGCGACTTCGAGCACTTCATCACGAACGATATCGTGGCCTACATCGATGCGCACTACCGGACCATTGCCAAGCGGACCAGCCGCGGCCTGGTGGGGCACTCCATGGGCGGCTACGGGGCGAGCCGGATCGGCATGCGGCACTCCGACGTCTTCGGAAGCCTCTACATCATGAGCCCGTGCTGCATGTCGCCTCGCGCCGCCGGACCGGCCAATCCGGCCATGGAGAAGGCGCTGGAGGCGGTGAAGACACCAGCCGATTCCGCCACCCTGAACTTCGGCCTGCGCGCCCAACTGGCCACCGCCGCGGCCTGGTCGCCGAATCCGAAGAATCCGCCGTTGTACCTCGACCTGCCCATGAAGAACGGCGCCGCACAGCCGGACGTTCTGGCCCGCTGGGCCGCCAACGCTCCTCTGGCTTTCGTCCACCAATACATCGGCAACCTGCGGCAATACCGCGCGATTGCGATGGATGTCGGCGATCAGGACGGCCTGCGCATGGACGCGATCAAGCTGCACGAGGTCCTGGACACCTACGGCATTACCAATGCCTTCGAGATCTACAAGGGCACTCACACCAGCGCCGTCGCGGTCCGCTTCCAGAACTACGTGATGCCGTTCTTCAGTAAGAACCTGTGCTCGGGCGGGGCGTGCCAGTGAGACATTTCGTACTCGCGATGGTGCTGGCGTGCGCGCCGGGGATGGCCCAGACAGGGATTGTCATCCAGCCGTCGATCGAGAAGCCCTCACACGCGAAGAAGCTCAAGGAGAAGGACTTCGCCGGGTATCTCCTGGTTTATTTCAAGGACCAGACGCAATCGGCCTACTTCGCCATCAGCCGCGATGGCTACACCTTCACGGACGTCAATCAAGGCAAACCGGTATTTGACGGCAAGCTCCTGGCCGAGCAAAAAGGAGTCCGCGACCCGCACATCACCCGCGGCCCCGACGGCGCCTTCTATCTGGCCATGACCGATCTCCACATCTTCGGCCAGCGTGCCGGTGTCCGGACCACCGCCTGGGAACGGCCCATCGAGCAGTACGGCTGGGGCAACAACCGCGCGCTGGTGCTGATGAAATCGTGGGATCTGATCCATTGGACCCATTCCGATTTCCGTGTCGACAAGGCGTTTCCGGAACTCGGCGACCTCAGCGCCTCCTGGGCACCGCAGACCATTTACGACGAGAAGAACAAGCGGATGATGGTCTACTTCACCATCCGTTTCGGACCCAAGGAGTGCAAGATGTACTACTCCTACACGGACGAGGCGTTCACGAAGCTCGTCACCAAGCCCGAGCCGCTATCGGAGACGGGCGGCATTGACGGCGATCTCATCCGGGTGGGGAAGAAGTTCCACCTGCACTACGTTACGGACGCCAAGGTGCAGCACGGCGTGTCGGATCGCCTCACCGGCGGCTACGTGATTGAGCCCCGGCGGATTGATCCCGAGAAGGTGGCCACAGAGGCGCCGATGGTGTTCCAGAGGCTCGGCACTAAAACTTATGTGCTGATGTACGACGTCTACGGCGCCCGCCCCAACAACATGGGCTTCAGCGAAACAACGGACTTCGCCGCGTACACAAACATCGGTCACTTCAACGAGGGCGTTATGAAGGGCACGAACTTCACCGCCCCCAAGCACGGCGCGGTGACGTACCTAACCCTGGATGAACTCAAGGCTCTGGAAGCCTACTGGAAGGTCGGTGACAAATGAGAATCTACTGGCAATGCCTGCTGGCCGC
This sequence comes from Bryobacterales bacterium, assembly GCA_016721425.1. Lineage (GTDB taxonomy): Bacteria > Acidobacteriota > Terriglobia > Bryobacterales > Bryobacteraceae > Paludibaculum. Next base: position 47,602 of record JADKID010000015.1, read on the forward strand.
GGCACTGGCTGTCCCTTTCGCGGGAAGCCTGAGGGCACAAATGGTGACGGCCGAAATCGACGCCACACGCAAAGCGCCGCCCATCTCCAAGCTCGTCTTTGGCGGCTTCATGGAGCCGGCCACCACGCGCGTCTGGGCCGAGATGCTCTATGACCGGAAGTTCTTCTTCGCCATCAACTCCAAGCCGGTTCCCGTCGCGGCGACAGGCGGCTTTGGCCGGCGCGGGCCGCAGCGCCGCTGGCTGCCGGTAGGCCCGGACGAGTTCACTGTCATGGACAGCAAGAAGGCCTATGTGGGCGAGTGGAGCCCGCGCATTCAGCTCGATGGCACAACGCAACGGGGCATCAGCCAGACCGGAATCTCCCTCCGCGCGGGGAGAAGCTACACGGGGCGCGTGGTGCTGGCTGGCGTGGCCGGCGCGAAGGTGGATGTGAGCCTGGTGTGGGGGCCGAAACCGGAAGACCGGCAGACGATTCGAATTCCGTCGATAACCGCCAATTACGCCAAAGTTCCGCTGAAGTTCACGGCAAAGGCGGATTCCACCGAGGGCCGTTTTGAAATCGTAGCCACCGGCAGCGGCGCACTGCATGTTGGAGCCGTCTCCCTGATGCCGGCAGACAACGTCTCGGGATTCAACGCCGGGACGATCCGTCTGCTCAAGCAGCAGGGCATCGAGATCGCGCGCTGGCCGGGCGGCAACTTCGTCTCCGCCTACGACTGGCGGGACGGGCTCGGCGATGCCGACCGGCGTCCGCCCCGCCGCGAACTCGCCTGGAACGGTATGGAGCCCAACGATATGGGCATCGACGATTTCATGACCTTCTGCCGGTTGATTGGCGCGGAGCCCTACCTTGCGGTCAACACCGGGCTTGGCGACGCGCACTCTGCCGCTGAGGAAGTGGAATACGTCAACGGCCCGGCCACCAGCCGCCTGGGGCAGTGGCGTGCCCGGAATGGCCACCCGGCGCCATACGGTGTCAAGATCTGGGGCATCGGCAACGAAATGTACGGACCCTGGCAGTGGGGGCACATGGACGTGACCCAATACCCGGAGAAGCACAATCAGTTTGTCAAAGCGATGCGTAAGGTCGATCCCTCCATCAAGGTGATCGCCTCCAGCGCCACGCCCGAGGAACTGTCCTGGACCTACATTGAGAACCGGCAGCTTGGCACCTTCCCGGAGCGCGCCCCGGAGACCGACAAGGTGCCGTTCGCATTCGGCACGAAGCACGATTGGACCGGCGCACTGCTGGCCCAATCCGCCGACTACATCGACTACCTGGGCGAGCATTTCTACGGCTATCCCAACCTGGTGATCGACGCCGCGAAACAGGCATTTGTCGAGGCCGACGATCCGCTCACCTCCCGGGTGCGCCGCATGTCGAACAAGGTGCAGATGAAGTTCGAGGCCTGGGACGAGTATCTGAAGCGGATGCCCGCGCTGAAGGACAAGAACATTCAGTTCGCCTTCGACGAATGGGCCCCGCGGAACCGTTTCGTGAACCCGGCATCCGGCCCGCCGGCGCAGGTGAATCCGATGCTGAATCCCATGACCAACGCTCTGGTCTACCACGAGTTCTTCCGGCACTCCGGCATGGTGGCCATGGGCGTGCACACCGGCGGCATGGGCATGATCGCCACCGACCCTTACGGCGACCCCGTGGGATTCCGCATGGATGGGCTGGTGATGAAGCTGCTGCACGACCACTTCGCCGGCGCGTCGCCGCTGGCGGTGAACGGAAACTCGCCGCAGCGGCCCATCAAGGGTACCGTGGCGGTGGATACCTCGGAACGCCCGTCCGGCAGTCCCACCTACCCGCTGGATGTTGTCGCCGCCCTCAGCGCCAATGGGAAAATGCTGGCGATCTCGATCGTGAATCCCAGCGATTCGGCGCAGGAGTGCGAATTGACCCTGAAGGGCGTTCAACCGGCTGGCGGAGCAAAGCTGCGGCAGTTGACCCCGGCTGGTGCCCCCGCCGTGCCGGCCACTGCCGGGCGCGGGTTCACCGTTGGCCCGCCGGCGACCATGGCCGAAAGCTCACTCCCGCAGGCTCCGCGCACGGTCACGTTGCCGCCCCACAGCATCAGCGTTTATGAACTCGAAATCAGATAAGGAGAACTCATGAGATTCCTACTGCCGCTATTCCTCGTTGGCGGGCTGTGCTCCGGCCAGGGCGCCGGTGAGTGCAAACCCAATTCCCTGAATATTCCCGGCGCCAAGCACCCCTGTGTGTATCCGGACGGCCGGGCGGAGTTCCGCCTGACCGCGCCCGATGCGCAGAAGGTCCAGCTCCGCGTGGGCAAGAACTTCGACATGGTCAAAGGCGGCGATGGTGTGTGGAGCGTCACCACAACGCCGCTCGTGGTGGGCTTCCACTACTACACCTTCGCCGTGGACGGAGCCAACGTGGCCGATCCCGCCTCCCGGACCTTCTTCGGCAGCGGCTGGGATAACAGCGGCATCGAAATTCCGGAGCCGCCCGAAGTGGATTATTACGCCCACAAGAACGTCCCGCACGGGCAGGTGAGCCAGCGCTGGTACTACTCGACGGTTACCGCGAAGTGGCGGCGCTGCTATGTCTACACGCCGCCGGACTACGACGCCGCCAAAAAGCGCTACCCTGTGCTCTACCTCATGCATGGCTGGGGTGAGAACGAGCAGGGCTGGCACACCCAGGGCCGCGCGGACCTGATCCTGGACAACCTGATCGCGGAGAAGAAGGCCGTGCCGATGATCATCGTGATGGACAACCTGAACGCCGCCAAACCGGGTGAGGACGCAACAATCTTCTCGGCCCGCTGGATGTGGCCGCAGCCGCCCCCGCCGCCAGCCGGTACGCCAGCGGGCGCGCGCCCCGCCGCGCCTCGCGGCCTCGCCGGATTCACCGGCGCCACCTTCACGGAGATGATGCTCACCGATCTGGCCCCCATGATCGAGAAGACCTACCGCGTGCTGCCCGGCCGCGAGCACCGCGCCATGGCCGGACTCTCGATGGGCGGCATGCAGACCTTCCTCACCACGCTCTCCAACCTCGACAAGTTCGCCTATATCGGCGGCTTCAGCGGCAGCTCGGGCGGCCGCGGGGGCGCGTTTGATCCGAAGACCTCCAACAACGGTGTCTTCGCTGACTCCGCCGCGTTCAACAAAAAGGTGAAGGTCCTCTTCCTGGGCATCGGCTCTGTCGAGGGCCCCGGCGCCAAGAACTTCAGCGAGGCGCTGACGAAGGCCGGAATCCGCAATACCTATTTCGAATCGCCCGGAACGGCCCACGAATGGCTGACCTGGCGGCGGTGTCTGAACGACTTCGCGCCAAGGCTATTCCGATGAGCCGAAAGCGTATGATCCGGCCCATCCTGCTATTGCTGATGGCGCCTCTGCTCGGCTGGTCCCAGCCAACGGCGGAGGGCACCCCGGCCTCTTCCAACGTTCCTAATGCGCAGTATCCGCGCATTCACGACGACTTGCGCGCCACCTTCCGCCTCACGGCACCCGGCGCGCAGAAGGTGCAGGTGTCGGTGGGCGGTGGCAAGCACGACATGACCCGCGCCGCCGATGGCCTCTGGTACGTCACCACGCCGCCACTCGTGCCAGGGTTCCACTACTATTCCTTCAATATCGACGGGGCGAATGTGAGCGACCCGTCCAGCCATACCTATTACGGCACCGGCCGCGACGCCAGCGGTATTGAGGTGCCGGAAAGGGGTGTGGACTACTACCTGCCCAAGGACGTGCCGCATGGCGAGGTCCGGCTCCGCTGGTATCTCTCGAAGGTGACCGGCGCCTGGAGGCGCTCGTTCGTCTACACCCCGCCGGACTACGACACCAACACGCGCACGCGCTATCCGGTGCTCTACCTGCAACACGGCTCGGGTGAGGACGAGACCGGCTGGATCTTCCAGGGCCGCGCCAACTTCATCCTCGACAACCTCATCGCCGCCGGCAAGGCCAAGCCCATGATCATCGTCATGGACAACGGTTACGCCGCCACGCCCGGCAAACCGAACGCCTTCGAAGACCTCATGATCACCGACGTGATCCCCATGATCGACCGCACTTACCGGACCATGGCCAACCGCGAGCAGCGAGCCATGGCCGGACTTTCCATGGGCGGCAACCAGACGTGCCAGGTCACGCTGCGGCACCTGGACAAGTTCGCCTGGATCGGCGCCTTCAGCGGCACCGGCAATGGTCTCAGCACCGCGCCCATCGATCCCAAGACCTTCATCGGCGGCGTCTTCACCGACGGCGCCGCGTTCAACGCCAAGGTGAGGCTGCTGTGGCTCGGGATGGGCACCGTGGAACCGAATCCCTTCCCGGGCGCCATCGGCGCTTTCCGCAAGATGCTCGACGATGCCGGCGTGAAGTACGTCTACTTTGAATCGCAGGGCACCGCCCACGAGTGGCAGACGTGGCGCCGGGATCTCAACGATTTCGCGCCCAGGCTATTCCGCTAGCTTCGGAGACGGAGTGACGGCGCTGATCAGCAGTCCGGTGGCGATCACCACCAGGCAGCCGATCACGTTGTACCAGAGGAACGCCATATCCGTGAGGCTCCAGGTGGTGAAGACCACTGCCTCGCCGGCCAGCACCGCGATGAAGGCTGCGGCGCCGCGCACCCTGGGGAAGAAGAAGGCCAGCGTGAATACGCCCAGCATGGAGCCGTAGAAGAGCGAGCCGAGCTTGTTGACGGCCTCCACCAGTGAGCCCAGGTTCTGTGCGTAGAACGCGGTGACGATGGCGTAGAGGCCCCAGAATCCTGTCAGCCATTTCGAGGCGGAAAGGTAATGGGTGTCTGTCTGATCCGGCCGCACGAAGCGGCGGTAGACGTCGATGACGCTCACCGTGGCCAACGAATTCACCTCGCCGGAGATGGTGGACATGGCTGCGGCGAAGATAGCGGCCATGATGAGGCCGACAATCCCGGCGGGCATGTAATTCGTCACAAACGATAGGAAGATGTAGTTGGTATCGACGCTGACGCCGCCGCCGGTGGTGCGGCCGGAGATACGGAGAGCATCCTTGCGTGCGGAGTCAACGTCTCTTTGCGCGGCTTGGAAGGCAGGCAGGTCATGGGCCTTGGCGGCGGCGAGGCGCGTGTCGAAGGCCTGGTCGAACTTTGCTTTGATCGGGGGGTAATCCGCCTCGCGTTCGATCCGCTGCTGCGCCTGCGCATGGAAGATGACCGGCGGCTTCACGTAGACGTAGAAGACGAAGACCATGGTGCCGATGAAGAGGATGAAAAACTGCATCGGGATCTTGGCGATGGCGTTGAACAGCAGGCTGAGGCGGCTCTGGGTGACGTCGCGTCCGGTGAGGTAGCGCTGCACCTGGCTCTGATCGCAGCCGAAGTAGGCGAGCGAGAGGAACATGCCGCCGATGACGCCGCTCCAGACGTTGTACTGGTCGTTGAAGTTGAAGCTCCAAACGGCGGGATTCAACTTGCCGGCTGCTCCGGCGAGCGAGAGCGCGTCAGAGAACGTGACGCCGGCGGGCAGCATCCACAGGGCAGTGAAGAGCGCGGCGAAGAGGCCCACGGTCATGATGAGCATCTGCACGAAGTCTGACCACGTGACCGCGGCGATGCCGCCGGTGACGGTGTAGGCAATGACGAGCACGCCCATGATGGCGGTGGTGAAGTGTGCGGGTAGTCCGATGATGACGGTGAGCACCACAGCCGGGGCGGAGAGCGCCACGCCTACCGCCAGGCCGCGCGAGAGCAGGAAGATCACCGCCACCAGCGCGCGGGTGCGGGCGTCAAAACGCTTCTCCAGATACTCATACGCCGTGTAGACCCCGCTAGTGTGGAAGCGCGGCACGGCAAAGGCGGCGATGACGATCATGGCCAGCGGCAGGCCGAAGTACATCTGCACAAAGCGCATGCCATCCACGTAGCTCTGGCCGGTGGTGGAGATGAAGGTGATGGCGCTGGCCTGCGTCGCCATGATGGAGAGCGCCATGGCGTACCAGGGCATGGTCTTGCCGGCGAGAAGGTACTGCTGAGTGGTCTTGCTGCCGTAGCCGCGCCACAGGCCGTAGAGCACGACTCCGACGAGAGAGCCGATCAGCACCAGCCAATCGAGCGGCCTCATGGCGCGTAGCTCCGGGTAAACCAGGTGAAGAGCGCGATCACCACCATCAGGTAGATCGCCACGCCCCAGTACAGCCGCTTGAAATTGACCATTGGGTTGGTGTCAGCGTCCCGCGCTAATCAGATTGGCGAAGATGCGGTAGGCGCCCGGCACACCAGCAGGCAACTGCCGGAACCAGGCGTAGGAGGTGAACACATAGGCGCCCTTGCCGACATGGGCGTACAGCAGGCCGCTCTTTTGCGGCGCCTCGCCGGGGTCGCAGGTTTCCAGAATGGGCTCGTAGCGCGGGTCCCATTCGGCCGGGAAGTAGAGCGCGCGTTCCTGCACCCAGCCGTCGAAATCGGCGGGCGTGATGCGGTTGGGCATTTGCATCAGGCGGTGATCGGGCCGAACCAGCTTGACTGCCGCCTCCTCCACCGTTGTGCGGTCCCGCCCCGGCTTCATCGGAAACGGCCCCATGTTCTTCAGCAGTTCTGGATTGCCGCCAAATGGGCCGCCTTCGGTCACGTTGTACTGCACCAGCACGGTGCCGCCCTGCTCCATATAGGCGACCAGCCGCGCGTGATTGGCGCGCAGATCCTCGCGCACGTTCCAGGCGCGGACCCCGGTCACGATCGCCTCGTAGCGCGAAAGGTCACCACGGGCGAGTTCCGCCGGCTCCAGAAAGGTCACTTCGCAGCCCATCTCGCGCAGGGCATCCGGCACTTCATCCCCGGCGCCCATCACGTAGCCGATGCGGTGGGCGTTCACTTTCACGTCCTCCCGCACCATGCGCGTGTGGATGGCGGGCAGAATCGTCTGCGGCGGAATATGTTCGTAGGCGATCTGCTGCAAGCCGCTGCTGATCACACTCTGGCCCACTCGCGCGGTGGCCGTGATCTCGCCGCGGGCGCTGGCCGCGGGCGGCGTGATGGTGAACTCCAGCGCGGCCACCTGGCCCGGCTCAGCGATCTGGAAGGTCCGCTCGGCGGGCGTAATCCGCCAGCCCTGCGGGATTTGCAGCGACAGAGTCCCAGAGGCGTTGGCCGTGTGCGCGGTCACTTCGGCGGAGATCACCCGCGGCTTAGGGCTTGCGAAGAGGAGCGCGTTTTCAGACAGTTTGATGGATACCGCCGGCACGATGATGAAGGGGCGCGTCAACTCGCCGCGCACGCGATCCACATAACGGTTTTCCACGGGGCGCACAATCTCCACCGGCTCGCCCTGCACCTTGAGCTGGAATCGCGCGCGGAGCACCGGCTCGGCCTCGGGCGGCCCGATGTTGGCAGGGTCGGTGATGCCATAGAGATCGCCGCGCCTCGGCTCGCGCAGTTGCAGCGGCTGGGTGAGCGGCTGTGCGGCGGGGATCGGGCATTTCGCCTTCGCGGTTTGGGGCTGATTGAAAGGCAGGGCGACGGCGTCCAGCAAGGGCGCGCCGGCGATGCCTTCCAGTTGCGTGCCGGCCAGCTCCACCTGCGCGTGGCCGCGATTGATGGCGGTGAGCGTCAGCTCAATCTGGCTGCCCGGCGTGGCCTCGGGTTTGGCGGCATTCACCTCCAGCCACAGCCCGGCGGCCATGGCGATGGCCTCGTCGAGATCCACCAGCTTGCGGCGGGCGTCGGGGTGGTTGATGGCGGCGATCAACGGGCGGGCCTTCAGGAGCGCGGGAATGATGCTCTCCGGCGCGTCGATCTGCAGCCGTGCCGCGGCCTCGTCCAGCAGTTTCTGCACGGGCGCGCCGCCCGGCAGGCGGTTCCAAGAGGTGTCGATGCCCTCCATGAAGTCCTTCTTTGCCTGCTCGCCGCCGTAGTGGAAGAGATAGTTGGGCACGCTGCCGCGCCGTTCGGCCGAGCCCATTCCCTGGCTCCGGTGCTGGCTGCGGCTTAGGCCGGCGAGCTCGCCGTAGGAGAGGCCGAGCACCGCGTCAAACTCGCCCGTGTCCACCATCAGGCGGTTCGCCATCCCGTCCAGTTCCTTCTCCTGCTGCCGGTTGAAGCTGAAGCCATTCCACAGGATGCGCTTGGCCTGCCACGGCTGGACGAACTTGAGCTGTTCGGGGAAGGCCTTGGGATCGGCCGCCAGCGTGAACGCCTCTTTGCCGAGCATCGACGACGCCTGATGATGGCCGTGGCCGTCACGCGGCGTGCCGGAAAAGCGCAGGAAGATCACGTCCGGGCGGTAGCGGCGGATGGCCCACACCACGTCGGAGAGCACTTCCCGGCGGCCCCATTTCTGGAGCGTCTCTTCCGCCGTCTTTGAAAACCCGAAGTCGATGGCCCGGGAGAAAAACTGCTCCGATCCGTCGATGCGCCGTGCGGCCAGCAACTCCTGCGTGCGAATGACCCCCAGCAGCGGACCCTGCTCGCTGCCGATCAGATTCTGCCCGCCCTCGCCGCGCGTCAGGGAAAGGTACGCGGTGCGCAGCTTGCGGCCCTGGGAGCAGTAGGCCAGCAGCGCGGTGTTCTCATCGTCGGGATGGGCCGCGATCATCATCACGCTACCCACCACGCGGAGCCGCTCCAGTTGCTGTTTGAGGGCCGGAGCGCCCGTGCTCTTGCGCACCTCGGCGGCCAGCGGAGTCAACACTGCCAAGGCGGCGATTAGGGCACACGGCCACTGCACACGAGGTCTCGTCATGGGATGGGTTCTCTTATTGTAAACGCCGCCGGACATGAAAACGGCGGGCCGAGGCCGTGTGGCCTGCCCGCCGTTCGCCGCCCGTTCTGAGCCGCGACCGTCAGGGAGCGGTCCCGCAGAGACTAGTCCTCGTGCTTCATGTTCTGCGCCAGATAGTTCTCGTAGCCCATCTCGCTGATCATGTGCAACTGCGCTTCCAGGTAGTCCACGTGATGCTCTTCGTCCTTCAGAATGGACTCGAACAGATCCCGCGACCCGTTGTCCCCGGCCGCCACGGCCGCATTGATCGCCTTGTTCAGCCTCGGCACAGCCTGATACTCCAGGTCCAGATCAAACTGGATCTGTTCCTTCACGTTCTGGCCAATGCGCAGCGCGAAGAGCTGGCTCATGTTCGGCGAGCCATCGAAGTAGAGAATGCGGTGCAGCAGCTTCTCGGCATGCATCATCTCTTCAATCGACTCTTTCTTCGTAATCTTGCCGAGGCGCTCGTAGCCCCAGTTCTCCATCATCTCGGCGTGCAGGAAGTACTGGTTGATGGCCGTCAATTCGGCCGTCAGACACTCCTGCAAATACTCCAGAACCTTGGGATCACCCTTCATGTTTACTTCTCCTTCTTCAACTGGAGTGTAGCCCAATCCCCGCGCGCGCAACAACGCCGGGCCTATGCTAGATTGAGGTGACCGCAGCAGAGACCCCATGAGTGACGCACCCGCGCTTTTGAAAACCCCTTTGAATGCCGCCCACCGCGCCCTTGGCGCGCGCATGGTCGATTTTGGCGGCTGGGATATGCCCGTGCAGTACAGCGGCATTCTCGACGAACACAACACGGTCCGCAACGCCGTCGGGCTGTTCGATGTCAGCCACATGGGCGAACTGGAAGTGCGCGGCCCCCAGGCTCTGGATCTGGTCAACTACGTCTCCACCAACAACGCCGCCAAGCTGGCCCACGGGCAGGCGCACTACTCCGGCCTGCTCTACGAGCACGGCGGATTCGTCGATGACATCCTGGTGCACAAGGTGGCGGACGATCACTATTTCCTGTGCGTGAACGCCGGCAACCAGGATAAGGACTTCGCCCATATCGCCGCGGCCAACCGCTGGGATTGCGTCGTCGAAAACAGCGGCCCGAAATTTGCGCAGATTGCCGTCCAGGGGCCCAAAGCCGCCGCGACGCTGCAAAAGCTGACGAAAACCGATCTGAGCGCCATCAAATACTACTGGTTCGCCGATGGTGAAGTGTCCGGCGACTGGGCGCGGATCGCGCACACCGGCTACACCGGCGAAGATGGCTTTGAAATCTACGTCGCGCCCGAATTAGCTGAGGCGCGCTGGAACGAGTTGCTGGCGGCTGGCGCCGAATTTGGCATCAAGCCCGCCGGGTTGGGCGCGCGGAATACGCTGCGTCTGGAGGCTGGCATGGCACTCTACGGCCACGAGATCGATGCCTCGATCTCGCCGCTGGAGGCCGGCCTGCAATGGATTGTGAAGATGGAGAAGGGTGATTTCCTGGGCCGCGGCAAGTTGGAAGCGCAAAAGGCCGCGGGGCTCAACCGTCACCTGATCGGATTCGAAATGCGGGGCCGGGGCATCGGCCGCGATGGTTATGAAGTCCGCGTCGATGGCACGCCCGCCGGGTGGGTGACCTCCGGAGGGCCGTCGCCGACGCTCAACAAAAACATCGGAATGTGTTACCTGCCCATCCATCAGGCGCTGCCGGGCGTGGCCATCGAGGTGATGGTCCGCAACCAGAGCGTGGAGGCGGTCACCGTTCCCATCCCATTTTATAAGCGACCCAAATGACATATCCCGAAAACTACCGCTATACCAAAGAACACGAGTGGGTCTCCGTCGAGGGAGACACCGGCACGGTGGGGATCACGTTCCACGCACAGAGCGAACTGGGCGACATCGTTTATGTCGACCTGCCCAAGGTCGGCTCGGTTGTGGAAACCGGGCAGAGCTTCGGCTCGGTCGAGTCCGTCAAGGCCGTCAGCGACATCTATTCGCCCGTCTCCGGCGAGGTGGTGGAGATCAATACGCTGCTCGCGGATGGGCCGGAGAAGCTGAATGAGGACCCCCACGGCGCGGCGTGGCTCGTCAAAATTAAGCTGGCAGATCCGGCACAGGTGAGCACGTTGCTCGATGCCGCCGCCTACCAGGCCTATATCGCAGGCTGAGAAGTTTCGTTAGCCGCCGCCCGGACGTTACAATAGTCCCAGGGAGCGCCGCCTTCGGCCCTCTCTTTACCTCCGGGAGCGATCACTCTTGCGATACTTACCGAACTCAGACGCCGACAGGCGGGCCATGCTCGAGGCCTGTGGCCTCAGCGATCTGTCCGAACTCTACGCGCATCTTCCTGCGTCCGCGCTGCTCGATCGCGCGCTCGATATTCCGAAAGGATTGTCCGAGTACGAGATTACAGACTATTTCACGGCGCAAGCCGCGAAAAACGCCGACGGCTACGCCAGTTTCCTGGGCGCCGGCGTCTACAGCCACTACCGGCCCGTGCTTTGCGACGTCGTCGTGAGCCGCGGCGAGTTTCTCACCTCCTACACGCCCTATCAGGCCGAAATCGCGCAGGGCACGCTCACCACCATCTTCGAATTCCAGACCATGGTGTGCCAGTTGACGGGCATGGAAGTGGCCAACGCCTCCATGTACGACGGCTCCACGGCAGTGCCGGAGGCGGCCATGATGGCGCTGCGCATCACCGGACGCAGCAGCTTTCTGGCAGCCGCCAACCTTCATCCGGAATACCGCCAGGTGCTCGATACCGCCGCGCGCAACGCCCAGCTCCATGTCGAGAGCTTCGGTTACGACCCCAAAACCGGCCGGATCGATCTGGCCGATCTCGAAGCCAAGCTCAATGGCGGCATCGCCTGCGTCATCCTGCAATCGCCCAACTTCTTCGGCGTGGTGGAAGATGTCAAAGCTGCCGCCGATCTGGCCCACAAGCACGGCGCGCTGCTGGTGATGGTCTTCTCCGAAGCCGTCTCCCTCGGCCTGCTGGAGCCGCCGCGCGACGCCGATATCGTCGTGGGCGAGTTCCAGTCTTTCGCCATTTCGCCGAGCTACGGCGGCCCGTTCGCCGGCATCATCGCCACCAGGGAAAAGTACATCCGCCAGATCCCGGGCCGGTTGGCCGGCGAGACCAAGGACGCCGATGGCAACCGCGCCTTCTGCCTCACTCTCTCCACCCGCGAGCAGCACATCCGCCGCGAGAAGGCCACGTCCAACATCTGCACCAACCAGGCGCTGATCGCGCTGATGGCCACCGTGTTCATGAGCGTCTACGGCAAGCAGGGCTTGCGCGAGCTCGCCCAGCAGAATCTGGCCAAGGCCCACTATCTGGCCGCGGGGCTGAATACGCGCTTCAACGGGCCGTTCTTCAACGAGTTTGTTGTCACCCCGAAAAGCCGCACCCCGGAAGAGGCCAACGCCGCGCTGCTGGAAAAGAAGATCATCGGCGGCCTGCCGCTGGGGAAATTCTTCCCGGAACTGAAAGACTCCCTGCTGCTCTGCGCCACGGAGATGTCCAAACGCGCCGACATGGACGTGGTCAAGGAGGTGCTTCTCTAATGCCGAAGCCACTGGGCAAGATCCGCCCCCATTTCACCCAGAACGAGCAGTTGCTGTTTGAGCTCTCGCGCCCGGGCAAGACCGGCTATCAACTGCCGGAGTTGGACGTGCCTGACGTGGACGCCGCCGAAGCGCTCGGCGCCGGCAATGTCCGCGAGGCCATCGAGGACTTCCCCGAGGTCAGCGAGGTGGAGGTCATCCGCCACTTCACGCGCCTCTCCACCTGGAACTACGGCATCGATCTCGGCCTGTTTCCGCTGGGCTCGTGCACGATGAAGTACAACCCGCGCATCAATGAGGCCGTCGCGCGCATCGCCGGCCTCGCCTGGGCGCATCCTTACCAGCCGGAGTCGCTCTCGCAGGGCGCCATGGAGATCATGGCGGTGCTGGAGCACCACCTGGGCGACATCTTCGGCATGGACGAGGTGACGCTGCAACCGGCCGCCGGAGCGCATGGCGAATACACCGGCATCATGCTGGTGCGCGCATATCTGGAGTCACAGGGCAATCCGCGCAAGAAGGTACTCTGCCCGGATTCGGCCCATGGCACCAACCCCGCAACGGCGATGATTGCCGGCTATCAGGTGGAGACGCTGAAATCCAACGGTCAGGGCATGATCGATCCGGCCGTGCTCGCCGCCGCGGTTAATGAAGACGTGGCCGCGATGATGATCACCAACCCCAACACGGTGGGCGTGTTCGAAGAGAACATCGTGCAGATCGCCGGCATCCTGCATGCCAAGGGCGCGCAGGTCTACATGGATGGCGCCAATCTCAATGCGCTGGTGGGCGTGGCGCGGCCAGGCGATTTCGGAGTGGACGTGCTGCACTCCAATCTTCACAAGACGTTCTCCACGCCGCACGGCGGCGGCGGCCCCGGCGCAGGCGCCGTGGGTGTGAAGTCGCACCTGGCGCCCTTCCTGCCGGGCCCGCGGCTTAAGAAGACCGATGGGCAGTGGACGTGGAATCACGATCTGCCGCAGTCCATCGGCCGCGTCCGCGCCTACTACGGCAACTTTGGCGTGCTGGTCCGCGCGCTGGCCTACATCATGGCCCACGGCGGCCCGGGCCTCAAGACCGCCACCATCGACGCGCTGCTCAACGCCAACTACATCCGCGCGCGGCTCAAGGACTACTTCCAGATCGCCTACGACGCGCCCTCCATGCACGAGTGCGTGTTTGAAGACACGAAACAGGAGAAGCAGGGCGCCCGCACCGGCGATATCGCCAAGCGGCTCATCGATTACGGCTTCCACCCGTACACGGTGAGCTTCCCCATGATCGTCCACGGTGCGATGATGATCGAGCCCACCGAGACTGAGCCAAAGGCAGAGCTCGACGCCTTCTGCGACGCCATGATCGCCATCGCCAAGGAGGTGGAAGCCGAGCCTGAAATGGTGAAACACGCGCCCCACCTCACCCGCACCTCGCGCGTGGACGAGGTGTCCGCCGCCCGCAAACCTGTTGTACGCTGGAAGCCCTAGCTTCCCGTGCGCCGGCAAATCTTCATCGTCATCGCCTTCGTCCTCCTGCTTCGCCTGCCGTTTCTGGATCAGGCGATCCAGGGGGACGATTTCTATTACCTCGCCGCCGCCCAGCACGCGCAGATCGATCCGGCCCACCCCCACCACGCCAAGTACGTGTTCCTGGGTGAGCCCATGGACATGCGAGGCCACCCCCACCCGCCCGGCAACGCCTGGATTCTGGCCGGGTTGCTGGCGCTGCTCGGTGATATCCGCGAGGTGCCGTTCCACGTTGCCTACCTGCTGCTGTCGCTGGTCGCGGCGCTCTCCATGCTCGCCCTGGCGCGGCGCTTTGTGCCGCCACGCGCGCTGGAGGCCACGCTGCTGTTTTGCGCCGTACCGGCGTTTGTCGTCAACGGCAACTCGCTGGAGGCGGATCTGCCGTTCCTCGCCTTCTGGCTGCTGAGCATCGCGCTGGTGGTGGCGGGTCGCGCGGGCCTGGCCGCCATCGCCATCGTGCTCTGCTCCCTGATGGCGTACCAGAGCGTGCTGCTGATCCCAATCCTGGGCCTGTGGTTGTGGCATGAAGGCGAGCTGAAGCGCCGCTGGTGGCTGCTACTGATTCCAGCCGCGGTGCTCGGCGGCTACAACCTCTTCGAGCGGATCACCTCCGGCGATATGCCCGCGCAGGTGCTCAATCAGCACTTCCAGACCTACGGGCTGCAACGCTTGGAGATGAAGCTCAAGAGCGCCATTGCGCTCAGTGGCCACCTCATCGTGATGTTCACGCCGATCGGCTTCTATGCGCTGCTGCGGCGCCGGCAGTGGTTCCTCAGCGCGTGGGTGGGCTTGTTCTTCGCGGCCGCGCTGGTGCTGTTCTTCGCGGGCTCGGCGCGCTATCTGCTGCCGTTGGCCGCGCCGTTCGCTATTCTCGTTGCGCTGCACTATGCCCAGCGCCCGATGATGATCTTCGCCTGCCTCGCGTTGCAACTCGCGTTGGGCCTCTCGCTGGCGTGGGTGAACTACGAGCACTGGGACGGCTACCGCCGCTTCACGGCCAACGCGATGAAGGACGTGCAGGTGGAATATGGCCGCCAGCGCGTGTGGGTCAATAGCGAGTGGGGTCTGCGCTACTACACCGAGGCGCGCGGCGCGCTGCCCATTGTGCGCGGTCAGGTTCTCCGGCCCGGCGACCTCGTGATCACCAACGAACTGGCCGAGAAGATCCCGTTCACCACCGGCGGCGGGCAACTGGTGGAACATTCGCGGCTGGTGATCCAACCCGCGCTGCCGTTGCGCCTCATCGGCCTGGGCGTCAAGTCCGGCTACTCGTCGGTCGGCTTCGGCCTGTGGCCGTTCGACATCACCACCGCGCCCGTGGATATCGTGACCATCTCCCAGATTGTCGAGAAGAAGCCCACGCTCTCGTGGCTGCCGATGGCCACGCCGAGCACCGAGTCGCAGATCATCAGCGGCGTCTATACGCTGGAAAACGGGGCCTGGCGCTGGATGAGCGGGCGCGCCGTCTTCTTCCTCAAGCCGCCGGCCGGGCCGAGGCCGCTGCGGGCCGAGATCGTGATTCCCGATATGGCGCCGGGGCGCACCGTGACGCTCACGCTGGATGGCGTGGAGGTCTTGAAGAAGACCTTCGACAAGCCGGACACCTACACACTGGAGACGCCGCCTTTGCCCACGAAGGGCGATACCGCTGTGGTCACGCTCTCCATCGACAAGGACTTCTCCGTGCCCGGCGACAACCGCAAACTGGGCCTGATTCTGACCGGCATCGGATTCCAACCATGAGCACCAAAATCGCACTTGTCACAGGCGCAGGCTCCGGCATCGGCCGAGCCGTCAGCCTGGCTCTGCACTCCGCAGGCTATGCCGTCGTGCTGGCGGGCCGCCGCGAGGCGCAGCTCAAAGAGACTGCCGCGCTGGCTGGTCAGGCAGGGGCACCGACGGTGGTCATACCCACCGACATCACGCAGCCCGATGCTGTCCGCGACCTCTTCGCCGGCATCCGTAACGCATTTGGCCGCCTGGATCTGCTCTTCAACAACGCCGGCGCCAATACGCCCGCCATCCCCATGGAGGATCTCACCTGGGAGCAATGGAGCGGCGTGCTGGCGGTGAATCTCTCCGGCGCGTTTCTTTGCGCGCAGCAGGCCATCCGGCTGATGAAGGAGCAGACGCCGCGCGGCGGCCGCATCATCAACAACGGGTCCATCTCGGCTCAAGTGCCGCGGCCGCACTCGGCGCCCTATACGGCCACCAAGCACGCCATCACCGGGCTGACCAAGAGCATCGCGCTGGACGGCCGCGCGTTCGATATCGCCTGCGGCCAGATCGATATCGGCAACGCCGCCACGGCCATGACGGAGCGCATGGCCCGCGGTGTTCTCCAGGCCGACGGCAGTCTCAAAGAGGAGCCGCGCATGGATCTCCAGCACGTCGCCGATGCGGTGGTCTACATGGCGAACCTGCCGCTGGAGGCCAACGTGCAAACCATGACAGTGATGGCGACGAAGATGCCGTTAGTCGGCCGCGGGTAGACGCATCCGCAGCACGCGATTGTTTTCGCTGTCGCCGATGTAGAGCCACCCGTCGTGCACCAGCACGCCGTGCGGCCGCTTCAAGCCATCGAGCACCGTGGTGATCGCACCGGTTTTGGGATTGAGCCGCGTGATGCGGTGATTCTCGGTGTCGGCCAGAAAGATGGATCCGTCCGGCGCCCACGCCATCCCCTTCGGCCCCACGCTCGCCACGCGCGCGGTCTCGCCCGTGCGCCCGTCAATCATCAGGATCGCATTGCCCTCGCGCAGCGCCAGATACAGGTTGCCGCGTGCGTCCTTCGTGAACGTGCGCGCGCCGCGGTGCCTGGCCCACTCGCGGTGCTTGCCGGTGGCGGGGTCGAGCTCCACCACGCGGTTGTTCGACGTGTCGCAGATCAGCAACTGTCCGTTGTTATTCCACGCCAGCGCGTGCGGCTGTTTCAGACCTTCGCCGAGCAGGGGTCGATTTTCGCCGCTTTTGAGGTCCACGCGCCGCACGGAGTGCTCCAGGCGATCCACGTACAAAAGTGCTCCAAAAGTGTCAAAAAGGAGCTCGTAAGGCTCGTTTCCGTGCACTAAAACGCTCTTTTTGCGCGTGGTGAAATCGTAGCGCGTGATGGCGTGCGCATCCACCTCGCAGATGTAGAGCGCGCCGTCCGGCCCGATGGCGAGGCCAAATGGACCTTGCGCCACGGTCACGATTTCAAACGCGGCGGCCAACAGAGTCAGCAGCATGAGAGCACCTCCGCGGCCACGCGTTCCGGCGGCCAATCCCATTGTGCGATGCGGACCACGTCGCCGCGCGGCGCCCACACCTGCGGATCCGTGGGCCCGAAGACGGCCACCACCGGCACGCCGCAGGCCGCGGCCAGATGCGCGATGCCGCTGTCGTTGCCGAGGAACGCGCGCGCGCCTGCCAGCCACTGCATGAGCGCGCCGAGGTCTGTGAAGCGCACAGCTCCATCGAGCGCTTCTTCCGGTCCGGCGCACCAGAGGACCGGAGCCGGCAGGCGTTGTGCGACGGCGCGAAAGCGCGCGAGCGGCCAGTTCTTGCGGGCGCCGCCGGAGAAGGGATGGATGACGGCGTAGCCATCGCTGCGCCGTTGCACGGGCAGACGCGGCACTGCTCCATCGGGCGCGCCTAGCTGGCGCAGATAGTAATCGACGGCGTGCGTGTCGCACTCGCTGCCAGGCAAGGCAGGGAAGAAGCGGAACGGCAGCGCGGCCACCTGGCGGCGGAAGTCCTCGCGTCCTGCGCCATACCAGGAGACGATGTCGTCAAACTCCGCCATGTGGCGCAGTGTGGTCTCCGGGATCACGAGCGAATCTATGCCGGTTGCCACCAGCGAACGGCATTGGCCCAGATGGCGCAGCAATGGTAGATTTTGTGAAGGCGCCCAGATCTCGGTGTACTCCGCGCACAACGTTTCCAGCGCCGGCAGAGAGACGACGGTGTCTCCAATCGCGCCGGGCCGCAGGATCAGCCTGCGCCGCACTATTGGATGAGCAAGGGCAGCTTGATCTCCACCGTCTTCGGCGGAAGGCACTCTTTGTCGTTGCATGCCTGATACCGCAACTTTCCAGTGAGGAACCCCGGACCCAGCGCCGGATTGGCCGCGCGCTTGAACTTCGTCACAATCTCGAACTCGCCGCCGAATACGGAGATCGGCTTCTCGTTGAACGCGTATTTCTCCAGCTTGGCGGTCGGGTAGACGATCTCTGCAACCTCCAGCGGCCCGGCCGCTTCCCACGTCAGCTTGAGCGGGATCAGGTAGGCTTCGGTCGGTTTGTTGGAGTTGGTGTGGTAACCGGGCTTCATGGTGAGCTTGAGCACCTGGGACGGGTTCTCTGTGCGCTTCACCACGAGCTTGGCGGGCTCCTGCACGGAAAGCACGCCTGTTTGCGCCCAGGCCGCGCCCGCGCTTAACACCAGCAATAGGGCGTTACCGGACCAGTTGCTCAATGTCACTCTCATACTCCTTCTTGCTCACCAGCCCAATGTGCGTGTTGGCGATCTTGCCGTCTTTGTCGATGATAAACGTGGTGGGCAGCGATTCGATGCCGCCGTACATGGTGTTCACCGATTCACTGGAAACCACCACCGGATAGTTCACCTGCTTGGAAGCCAGGTAGGGCTTCACAATCTCCCAGCCCTCGTCATCCACCGAAACGCCAATCACCGTGAAGCCCCTGTCCTTGTAGGTTTTCTGGAACTCGATGAACCACGGGATCTCGATCTTGCAGGGGCCGCACCAGGTGGCCCAGAAGTTCAGCAGCACCACCTTGCCCTTGTAGTCTGAGAGCTTGACGGTTTTGCCATCGGCGTCTTTCAACGTAAAATCGGGTGCGGGGTTCCGCTTGTCGGGCGGCTTCTGGTAGGTGACGGTAATCTCCTTCGAAGACTGCGAGCCGCAGCCGGTGAGGGTTAGCGCCAGAACAGCGGCAGCGGTGGCTGCGCGCGCAAGTATCGTTGCCATTGGTTTCGGGGGGTCCTAATTCGAATTCTACCAGCTTAGACGCGGAAGCCTGCCGTTTCGTGACAGGCCAGCGTTTGGAACCACCTGCGCCGGTCGAGTTGGAACCGTGGTTTCAGCGTGAACTCGGGGTGCCCGCCGTTGCCCGCCCAGAGCCAGGCGGCGGTATCGCAGAAGCTCTCGCAGGCGTATTCCCGCCAGCGCCGGGAGCGTTCGGAAACGTCGGCAGGATTGAGCCGCGCCTTGCGCCACTCAGCGGACCAGCCCAGTTCCCCGCGCGCCTTTCGCGCGAGTTCGTTACGGAGGACCACTTCCCAATCCTGCCGCCGGCGGTTGCCGAGGCGCAGCCACACAAAATGGAAGAGCTCGTGGGCAAGGATGCGGGCGAGTTCGGCGCCGTTGTGCTGGAGCGCCTGATCCAGGACGATCTCCCGGGCGCGCAGGAAGCCCCCGGCGTGCACCTCCATGCCCGGTCCCGGGCCGGAGTACAGCCGCCCACGCCAAGCGCGTAGCTGCGGCTGCCACCACAAGCGAACTGGCCTTCCGGAGAGGCGCGGCAGGGCTTGCAGGGCGCGTTCTACTTCAGCCCCGGCGGCTGCATCGCGGGCATCTTCTCGTCGAGGTATTTCTGGTCCTTGAATTCGACCTTCACGTTCTTGCGGATGTCGTCCATCCATTCGCGGAACCTCGATTCCTGGATCCCCTTGTAGATCTCGTCTTTCACCTCGTCGTAGGCCGGAGTGACAAACTCACCCATGCGGAAGATCCAGAAGCCGCCGGCCTGCCGCACCGGATCGGAAACCTGGCCAGCCTTCAATGCGAAGATCGCCGTCTTCATCTCCGGCGGCAGCGCGGTGTCGGTGGGCTTGATGGGCGGGAAATCGCCGCCCTTTGCCTTGGACTCGCTATCGTCGGAATACTGCTGGGCGAGCGCGCCAAAATCCTTACCGGCCCGCGCCTGGGCCACCACCTGGGCGGCGAGAGTGCCGGCCTCGGCGCTGGTGCGCGGCTTGGTGGCGCCGGCTGCGCCTCCCATCGGGTTGTCGTTGAAGTTGATGAAGATCACCTTCACCTTGGCCGATGAATAGTTGGCCTTGTTGGCCTCGTAGTACTTCTTCTGATCGTCCGGCATCACCGGCTGGCGGGTGATCTGGCCGTCGGCGCGCGCCTGTGCCAGATAGACCAGGCGGTTGTAGTAGAGACGCCAGCTGTGGGGATCCATCTTATCCATCCCCTCGGCCTCGGCCATCTTCACGAGCTTGGTCATCAAGGCGAACGTCTGGAGGAACGCGCGCTTGTCGGCGAGGTAGTTGCTGGAGATGTTAGGCCCCATCGAGCGGACCATGGCCTCGAGCTCGGACTTGCGCCACTCCTTGCCTTCGATCACAGCGGCTACGGGATCATCGCCGGCTACTACGGGCGGGGCCGGTTGGCCTTGGGCGAAAGCGGCCGCGGCCGTCATACAACCAATCAATACGAGTCTCTTCATCGCTATAATTTCAATGTAGCATCGTGAATATCTCGCCCCTCGCTCCCCTCCGCCTGGACATCTCGCTGTGGTCCGCTGATCTCGCCAATCTGGAGCGCGATATCCGCCGGCTGGAGCCTGTGGCCGATTCCTTCCATCTGGACGCCTGCGACGGGCACTACGCGCCCACGCTGCTGTTCTTTCCTGATCTGGTAGCCCGCATCCGCCAGCTCACCACTAAGCCGCTGCACCTGCACCTAATGGCCACGCGGCCGATGGACCTGCTGCCGGCCTTTCTGGAAGCTGGGGTGGATTGCGTGACCATCCCGATCGAGATGGGCAAGCGCGTGTGGCAGGTGCTGGAGCACGTCCGCGGCCGCGGCAAGCAGACCGGCATCTCGCTGGAGCTGGACACCGACGTGGCCATGGCGAAGCCGTACCGCACCAAGGTGGACACCGTGGTGCTGATGGGTACGGCGATGGGCGTGAAGGGCTGCGGGCTGGACGAGCGCGCGTGTGACCGCGTGACGGCCATGAAGAAGCTACTGGAGGGGCACCGCGTGTCGGTGACCGCCGACGGCGGCATCCGCGAGAATACGGTGCCGCTGCTGCGGGCCGCCGGGGCGGACGCGATTGTGCCGGGGTCTTTGATTTGCGGCGCGGCGGACCTGGCCGCAACGGCCGCGTGGCTGCGTACGCTGTAGGGGCGAAGGCAGCCTACATCAAATAGTCTTTGAGCTTGTCGAGGAGGGACTTCTCTTCCGGCTCGTTCTCGGCCGGCAGCGTCTCCCGCAATTGCTCCATCAACTTGCGCTGTTCGCGCGAGAGCTTGCGCGGCGTACGCACTTCAATGTGGACCACGAGGTCACCCCGCCCGCCACCATTCACAAACGGCACACCGCGCTGGCGCAGCCTTAGCGTCTCGCCGCTCTGCACGCCGTCCGGCACCTTTAACGTAGCCAGACCTTCGAAGGTCAGGACGTGGATTTCGGTGCCCAGCGCCGCCTGCGCGACGTTCACGGGCACGGTGCAATGCAGGTCGTATTCCTTGCGCTCGAAAACGGGATGAGCTTCCACGCTCAGAAACACGTAGAGATCCCCGGCTGGGCCGCCATTGGACCCCGGCTGTCCCTCGCCGCCGACGCGCATTTTCATACCCGTGTCGACGCCGGGTGGGATCTTGACCTTGAGTTTCTTGGTGGTTTGGATGTAAGCTTCGCCACGGCAGGCCTTGCAGGGCCGCCGCAGGATTTTGCCGGCGCCGCCGCACTGGCCGCAGGCCTTGCGAATGGAGAGGAAGCCCTGTTGATAGAAGACCTCGCCGCGCCCGCGGCAGACGGAGCACTGAGTCCAGCCGTCCTCGCTTTCGGCGCCGGAGCCGTGGCAGGTGGTGCAGGCCTCCATGCGCGGCACTTGAATCTCCGCCTCCAGGCCGCGGATGGAGTCTTCAAAACCGATTTCCAGGTCATAGCGCACGTCATCGCCGCGCTGCGCCCGGTTGCGCCGGCGGGCGCCGCCGCCACCGCCAAAGAGATCGCCGAAGCCGAAGAAATCGCCGAAGATGTCAGAGAAATCCGAGAACGCGTCGGGGTTGAAGCCCTGCTGGCCGGAGCCGCCGACGGCCTGGTGGCCATATGTATCGTAGGCGCGGCGCTTCTCGCTATCGCTCAGCACGCTATAGGCCTCGGCAGCCTCTTTGAAGCGCTCCTCGGCCTCTTTGTTTCCAGGATTGCGGTCCGGATGGTACTTCATCGCCAGCTTGCGATAGGAGCTTTTCAGCTCAGACTCGCTGGAGCCCTTGGCGATGCCGAGCACCTCGTAGTAGTCGCGCTTGCTCACTGGGGTACCGCCACGCGCACCATCGCCGCTCGCAGCAGGCGGCCTTTGAACATGTAGCCGCGTTGGTAGACGCCGGCCACGGTATCCACTTCCACGTCGGAAGACTCAGTCCGGTCGATCGCGTTGTGGAGGTTGGGATCAAAGGGCTTCCCTTCCGCGTCGATCGGATCCAGACCCTGCTTGGCGAGAGCCTCCAGCATGCGTTGATAGATCAGATTGACGCCGCGGGTGTACTCCGATTCAGGCGTTTCCACCTTGATGGCGCGCTCGAAATCGTCCAGGATCGGCAGCATGGCCCGCACGGCGCCCTCTGCGCCATACTCGGCCATCTCGGACTTTTCCCGGTCTGTCCGCTTGCGGAAATTGTCGAACTCGGCCGCCATGCGGAGAATCCGCTGGTTGAGGTCTCCGTTCTCCTGCTCCAGGCGATCCCGCTCGGCCGCGATCTCTTCCAATTGCAGAATCGAGTCCGAGAGGACGACCTGATCGCCCTCTGCTGGGGACACAGCTTCAGCGTTGGGTGTGTTTTCTTCCATGATTTCTTCCAAACTTCAGGTTATCAGGATTGCCGCGGGAGGCTCTTGAGCGCCTGCCCAAGATGCAACACCGCGGCCACTACGCGCGGATAGTTCATGCGGATGGGGCCCAGCACGGCCATGCGCGTTTCCAGGCCGCCCGGGGTCATCACGGTGATGCCGATGAGGGATAGGCCCCGCATGGACGGATGCGCATCGCCCAGGCCCACCTGCACCTGGACTTCGCCGCTGCGCCCGCCCAGGAACTGATCCAGCAGTTCGATGAGCCGCTGTTTCTCTTCCAGAGCGCGGAACACATCGCGCATCTTCTCTTTTGTCAGATGCAGGTCCAAGCCCACCAGATACGAGGTGCCGTCCAGAAACACGTGCGGCGCCATGCCAGTGTTCAGCAGGCCCTGATCGTAGAGCTGAGTGAGCTTGCGCAGGAGATCGTCGTAGGTGGAGCGCTCTTCCTTCAGACGCAGGCCCAGTTCCTCGCGGATGGCCTTCATGCTCCAGCCCGCGAAGTTCTGATTTACATAGTTGCGGATGGAGGCGAGTTCGTCCTGGGTGGCCGGTTCCAGCAACTGCGCCACCTGGTTGCGGATCATGCCGTCGCGGGTGACCACCACCATCAACACGCGGGAATCCGGCAGCCGCATCAGCTCAATCTGTTCCAGAGACTGGCCGCTGTTCGGGATGGCCGCCACGATGCCGACCTGGCGTGTCAATTCGGTGAGCAAATGGGAGGTGTGCTCGGCGCGTTCCTCCGGGCCGGAGTGCTGTACGAGTTCTTCGCGCAGACGGTCCAGTTCGCCGCCCGGCACAGTGCGCGCCGCGGCGGTGCGGGCGAAGTGCTCAAAAGCCTTTGCGGTGGGCACGCGGCCTGCGGAGGTGTGGGGCTGATCCAGGTAGCCCAGATCGGCCAGATCGGCCATGACATTGCGAATGGTGGCCGGGCTCAGGTTGTCCTTACGGCGGCGCGCGATACTACGCGAGGCCACCGGTTCACCGGTCTCGATATACGACTGCACCAGTGCGTGCAGGACTTCGATGGTTCGAGGAGACAACATCGCCCTTCTTCCACGATTATAATCACGGCGCGAGTCCCCGGCGCTTGGTTAGTTGCGGGGGTGTGCACCGCGGCGGAGCGCCCCGGCATCCCGAAAGGTGCTTCGGGCGCCAGTTCGGAGGGGGCGCGTCCGGCTCCAGGGTCTCTACGCGAGTCCTCGAGACGCCGCGCCGGGCGTAAAGAGCGCCTCGGTTTCCGGCTTCAGCAAAACCCAGAAGCCGTAGAGCGAAATGGCGGTGCCGAAGGGGAGGTTCAGCAGATTCACAGCCGCCAGCACGAGGCCGAGAATCCTCGCCCAGGGCCGAAAGTTGTGGAGCCCAAACCCGAGCACGAGACAGGGCAGCGACATCGCCAGAATGATGCTCATGACGACGGTGATGATCATCTGGATGACTGCCACCGGGATGGCGGCTTCCTCTCCGGCGGCATGCGTCAGAATGGCCGGGATGATCTGCGCACCGGCGAAGACCACGAGCGCGGCCAGGACGCCCAATGCGCCCAACGCGATATTCAGCCACGCCAGGATGCGAACGTGCGTCGCCATTCGGTTTCTCTCCTCGAAAGAACTGCCTAGATCATTCTACGCCGGAACCCGGCAGGAAGTTCAGTCAGGAAAAGCCCCAGAACGGGTATATAAGTTCAGCAGAGCCTGCCGCGGGACCGATTGGCGCAAAGGCCGCCCCCCGGCCGCCTAAGGGATTCCCCGCAAGGCGGCCCGATTTCCAATCATGTAAAATATAGGAGACGTAACAAGAATCGTGATCGCACGCGCCACGTTGCCGATGGGGTTCCCAGCGAGAACCAGCAGTGATAGACTCAGGTGAATCGCAAGGCCCGCAACGCCGGTCTGGAGTGGTCTCCAACCTATGGATTTCATAAGTTCTCTGGCTTTCCTAGTCGCCCCGTCAAAGATGGACAAGTGGGCTCGCGCCCTGACCGACAACACGTTTGCCGGCATCCACCAGTTGGACTGGTTCGACTATGCGCTGCTGGTTCCCTACTTCACGCTGCTGACCATCCTCGCCATCTATGGTGCTCACCGCTACGCCGTCGTGCGCGGCTACCTGAAATACAAGCACCGCATTCCGCAGGCGCCCGCCAAGCTGTTTGACCAGTTGCCGCGCGTCACCATCCAACTGCCGCTGTTCAACGAGCGCAACGTCGTGGATCAGTTGCTGGAAGGGATTCTGAAGGTTCGCTACCCGAAAGCGCTGTTGGAGATCCAGGTTCTGGACGACTCCACCGACGACACGCACCCCTACACGGAGGCCCTGGTAGCCCGCCTGAAGGCGCAGGGGCACCCGATCGAGTACATCCACCGCACCAACCGCACTGGCTACAAGGCCGGCGCGCTGCAGAATGGCATGGCGCTGGCGAAGGGCGAGTTCATGGCGGTGTTCGATGCGGACTTCATCCCGCCGGTGGATTTTCTGGAGAAGTCGATGCACTTCTTCTCCGACCCCACCATTGGCGTGGTGCAGACGCGCTGGACGTATCTGAACCGCGATCACAGCCTGCTGACCGAAGTGCAGGCGCTGATGCTGGACGGCCACTTTGCTCTGGAACATGTGGCCCGCTTTGGCGAAGGGCTGTTCTTTAATTTCAATGGCACGGCAGGCATCCTGCGGCGCGCCATGATCGACGATGCGGGCGGCTGGCAGCACGACACGCTGACGGAGGATTCGGACCTCAGCTACCGCGCGCAGCTCAAAGGCTGGCACTTCCTGTACCTGCCGTGGATCGAGTGCCCCAGCGAGTTGCCGGTGGATACCTATGGGTTCCAGGTGCAGCAACAGCGCTGGGCCAAGGGCCTGACTCAGGTGGCGATGAAGCTGTTGCCTACGATCATGCGCTCCAACATCGGCTGGCGCGAGAAGGCGGAAGCGTGGTTCCACCTGACGCCGAATCTCAGCTATCCGCTGATGGTGATTGTCTCGGCGATGATGCTGCCGGTGATGATGGTGCGGTTTTACATCGGCTGGGGCCAGATGGCGATTGTGGATGCCCCGCTGATCATCTGCTCGTTCTGGAGCGTGGTGACTTTCTACCTGCTGGCAGAGCAGCAACTGTATCCCAAGACGTGGAAGCGGGCGATTTTCATTCTGCCGTTCCTGTTGGCGATGGGTGTGGCCCTGACGATCTCGAACACCAAAGCGGTGATTGAGGCGTTGCGCGGGCAGCAGTCTTCGTTTGTGCGCACGCCGAAGTATGCGCCGCGCGCGGCCGGCTCGAATCTGGGCGCGGTGGCGTACAAGCGGAAATCCGGCTGGCTGCCCTTTGCCGAGATCGGGATGGGGCTGTTCTTCCTCGGCATTGTCGCCTACAGCATTGAAGTGATGAACTTCTTTGCGCTGCCGTTCCTGTCTATCTTCGTTTGCGGGTACTTCTGGGCTGGTTTTTCGACGCTGTGGCAAGAGTATCAAGCGAAGCTCCGGCACCAGCGGGAATCGGCGAAAGTGGAAGTGGAAGCGGTCAGCTGACCGCTTCGCGACCGCCTTTTCGGCCTCGATTCAAAAAACCGTTAGGCATCCAGCGCCGTTTCGTTTACAATCCTAGTAATCCGGTTGTAGTCTGAGCGCCGCATTCTCCTGTCGCGGCACCCCTAACGACTACCCGCCTCGCTCAACGTCCTGAGCAACTCCGAGACGCATCCCGGCGCACCCAAGGTGTTTCGCCGTGACGCAGAGATCGACCTCAGGGGAGTTGTCTATCCATGCGAACCACCGGTTCCCACTCGACCCGTCTACTCTCATTTGCATTCGCGTTGTTACTAGCTGCCAGCGCACTCTTTGGCCAGTCTTATCAGGGCGGGGTCCGCGGCCAGATCCTGGACCAGGCCGGAGCCGTAGTTGTAGCCGCGAAAATCACGCTGGTTGATGAATCAGCCGGCACGACGCGTTCCACACTAAGCAGCACTGAGGGCGAATACGTCTTCACGCAAGTGGTGCCCGCTACGTATTCCCTTGTCGCCGAATCGCCTGGCTTCAAGAAATTCGAGCGCAAAGGCGTAGTCGTCGCCACGCAGCAGTTTCTCTCCCTGGATCTGAAGGTCGAAATCGGCCAGGTCACCGATAGCGTGCAGGTCACCGAGGACGTCCCGTTGATTGAAGCCTCTACAGCCAGCCAGGGGCAGGTGCTGGACCGCCAGAAACTGGTGGACCTGCCCAACCTGGGCCGCAATCCCTTCATGATGTCCAAGGTGGCGCTGAACGTGATGCCGGTGGGCAATCCCGCCTACAACCGGATGCAGGATCAGAGCGGCTCGTCCTCGATCTCCATCGCCGGCGGCCCCGTCCGCGGCAACAACTATCTGCTGGACGGCATTCCGATCACCGACGCCACCAACCGCGCCATCGTGATCCCGTCGCTGGAGGCGGTGGAGGAGGTGAAGGTGCAGGCCAACACCTACGACGCGGAGATGGCCCGCACCGGTGGCGGCATGTTCAATACGTATCTGAAGTCCGGCGGCAATGATCTCCACGGCAGCCTGCTGGGCTACATGCGCCAAACCGATTGGCTGGCCAACACGTTCTTCAACAACCGCGCCGGCATACCGATCTCAGAGCAACCCTTCCGCAACTACGGCGGCAGCATTGGCGGCCCCATCTCGATCCCCAAGGTTTACGACGGCAAGAACCGCACGTTCTTCTGGTTGGCATTTGAAGGTTACCGCGATACCCAGGCCAACTCCGGCGATTTTGCCACGCCCTCCATGGCGGAACGCGTGGGCGATTTCTCCCAGACCAAATCCAAGGCGGGGGGCCTGCAAGTGATTTACGATCCGCTCACCACCGCCGCCAACGGCACGCGCACGCCGTTTGCCGGCAACATCATCCCGGCGGGCCGGCTGGACACAGTCGGCAAGAACATGGCCGCTACATACATGGCGCCCGGCCGCACGGCCCGATACTTCGGCGACCTGAACCTGAGCGGCCCCACGACGCTGCCCAGCAAGGCGGATCAGAAGACCGCGAAGATCGATCACCAAGTCTTCTCCTGGTGGCGTGCCAGCCTCTCCTATCTCAAGTACAACAGCATCGAGCCGGGAGACAGCTGGTTCCCCACGGTCTCGTCGCCCGGCCAGTGGCTGCTGGATCGCAAGGTGGATTCCACCCAGATCAACAACCTGATCACGCTCAACCCGACCACGGTGCTGAACATCCGCTACGGCTTCAACCGCTTCCCGAACTACGGCTATCAGAAGAGCCAGGGCTTCAACGTTGCCTCGCTCGGCTTCGCCAATTCATTCGTGAAGGACATCCCGTCGCAGACGTTCCCGAACATCACGATGGAATCGTTGTACGCCTTTGGCACCAACAACAACTTCTACTACGTCCACCACTCGAAGAACTTCTCCACCTCGGTGGCGAAGTACATCGGCCGTCACAGCCTGAAGGCCGGTTTCGACTACCGCCGCATCCACGCCGACGGCAATGACTTCGGCGATAGCTCCGGCGCCTTCACCTTCAATGACGTGTTCACTCGCGCGACGCCCGGCAGCGCCACCGCCGGCACCGGCGCAGACCTGGCCAGCATGCTGCTGGGCTACCCGGCCTCCGGCACGGGCTTCATTCCCACCAAACTCTACGACTACGCCGATTACTTCGGCGGCTACGTGCACGACGACTTCCGGCTCTCCAGCAAGGTCACCCTCAATTTCGGTTTGCGCTGGGAGCGGGAAGCCGGACTTCGTGAGGCCAACAACGGCATGATCGTCGGATTCAACCGCGATCTGGTCAATCCCATCGCCGCCGGCGTCACTGGCATCACGCCCAAGGGCGCGGTGCAGTTCGCCGGCATCCGAGGCAACAAGACCACGGTGGGCAATCCAAACCTCAACAAGCTTGCCCCACGCGTTGGCATCGCCTGGCAGATGGACGCCAAGACCACGGTGCGCGCCGGCTACGGCATCTATTGGGCGCCGCAGTTCGCCATCGGCGCGCCCTACTCGCCGGAAGGCTACACCGCCACCACGCAGTACGTCGGCAGCTTTGACGGCAATGCGACGCCGGCCGGTATTCTCTCCAACCCGTTCCCGAACGGCCTGAACAAGCCTGTAGGCAACTCGCTGGGCGATCTCACGGGCATCGGCAACAACATGACGCTGTTTGATCCGGGCGCCCGTTCCCCGCGGGTGCAGCAGTACTCGCTGGATATCCAGCGCGTGCTACCTGGCGGCGTGGCGCTCACGCTCGGCTATGTCGGATCCCGCACGGCGAACCTGGTGCTCGGCACCTCCACCATCAACATCAACCAGGTGGAAGGCCGCTACCTTTCCATGGGCAGCGCGCTGACCCAGCGCGTGACGAACCCCTATTTTGGCAATGGCGGCAGCGGTGTGATCGGCGGCGCCACGGTGACGCAGGCACAACTCCTGCGGCCGTTCTCGGCCTTCGGCAACCTGAACTATCAGTTCTCTGACCAAAACAAGGCCGCCTACGACTCCATGATCGTGAAGACGCAGAAGCGTCTGGGCAAGGGCATGACGATGCTCGCCACCTGGACGTGGTCGCGCAACATGGACGCCTCCTCGGGCGGCGCGGCCAACAATCTCAACGGCGGCAATGTCGGTCCGCAGGACGCCTACAACATGGCGAACGAGTATACCCGCTCCAACATCGATTCACCTCATCGCGTGGCCACGGCGTTCACCTACGAACTGCCCTTCGGCAAAGGCAGGGCGCTGCTGAACTCGTCCAAGGCGCTCGACTACGTGGTGGGCGGCTGGTCCGTCAACACGGTGGGCGTGGTCCAGACCGGGTTCCCGCTCCAGATCCGCCAGAACTCCAACAACAACAGCGTGATCTTCGCTGCCAGCCAGCGCCCCAACGCCACGGGCTCCGACCCGGCTACCAGCGGCAGCCTGGCTGACCGCATCGACAACTACCTCAGCCCGGCCGCCTTCTCGCAGGCAGCGCCCTACACCTTTGGCAACGTCAGCCGCACCATTTCCACACGCGGCCCGGGCCAGGTGAACTGGGACATCTCAGTCTTCAAAACGGTTCAGATCTACGAGCGTTTCAAAGCCCAGTTCCGCGCTGAAGCTCTCAATGCCATGAACACTCCCCTTTTCCGATCGCCCAACACCGCCTTCGGCAACTCGGCCTTTGGACGCATCACCCAGCAGGCTAACTTCCCGCGCATGATCCAGCTCGGCATGCGCATCTACTTCTAACGCCGGAACCCAGCTTCAGGAGCACTATCATGATTCCCAATCTCTCTCGCGATCTCAAGGCGGACCTGGTCAAACGCGGCTTCAGCCGCCGCAACCTGGTCCGCATGACCACCCTGCTGGGCGCCGGCGCTGCCCTGCCCTTCTACAACGAGCCTGCCCTCGCGCAGCTCTCCAACATCGGGCGGCTCTCGCCCGGCGCGGTGAAGATCAACGCCAACGAGAACCCGCTGGGGCCGTGTCCCGAGGCCGCTGAGGCGATGCACAGCGTCATCAGCAAAGGCGGCCGTTACCTTTATGAGGAGACCGGCGACTTTGCCAAGACCTTGGCCACGCAGGAAGGCGTCAAGCCCAACTATGTGCTGCCGTTCCCCGGATCCAGCGACCCGCTGCACCGCGCGGTGCTCGCCTTCACGTCTCCGGATAAGCCCTTCGTCATGGGCGACCCCGGCTATGAGGCCGGCCAGCGCGCCGCCAACTTCATCGGCTCCAAGGCCATCCGTGTACCGCTCACCAAGACCTTCGCGCACGACGTCAAGGCGATGGTTGCGGCGTCGCCCAACGCGGGCTTGATCTACATCTGCAATCCCAACAATCCCACGGGCACCATCACGCCGAAAGAAGACATCGCGTGGCTGATCGCCAACAAGCCGGCAGGCAGCGTGGTGCTGCTGGATGAAGCGTACATCCATCTGAGCAACGAGGCGTTTGGCTCCGACTTCGTCGCCCAGGACAAGGACGTGATCATTCTGCGCACGTTCTCCAAGCTCTACGGCATGGCCGGGCTGCGCGCGGGTGCCGCCATCGGGCGGCCGGACCTGCTGGCCAAGATCACCAGCTATGGCGCGGGCGCGCTACCCGTGACCGGCATGATCGGCGCGAACGCCAGCCTCAAGGTGAAGAACCTGGTAGCCGAGCGGCGCAAGATCATCGGCGACATTCGCGAGGACTGCTTCTCCTGGATGACCAGCAAGAACTACACGTTCGTGCCGTCGGTGAGCAACTGCTTCATGATCGACGTCAAGCGTCCCGGCATGGAAGTGCTCAAGGCGATGGCGGCCAAGAACGTCTATATCGGCCGTGTGTGGCCGGCCTGGCCCACGCATGTGCGCGTCACGGTGGGTACGAAGGAAGAGATGGCCAAGTTCAAGACCGCGTTCGCGGAAGTCATGGCTTAGCATCATGCGACTTCCCCGAATTCAATACTCGTGGAAGGCCCTGTTTGGCGATGTGAGTGGCGGCGTCATTGCCGCCCTCATCGCCTTGCCGTACGGACTGGCCATGGCATCGCTGATGGGATTGCCGCCGGTCCTCGGTCTTTTCACGTCCCTGCTCACCGCACCCGTTACCGCGCTATTGGGCCGCAACCCGCTGCTCATTGGCGGAACATCGTCCGTCACCGTTCCATTCATCGCCGAAGCCGTGCGCCAGCAGGGCATCGGCGGAGCCGCCAAAGTCACGCTTGTCGCCGCTGTCATCATGATGGTCTTCTCCGTACTTCGTCTAGGCCGTTTCATCTCCAAAGTCCCTCACAGCGTGGTTACCGGTTTTTCGTGCGGCATCGGCGGCATGATGGTTCTGGCGCAGATCAAGCTGCTCTCCTCCATGAAAATGGCGGCGGGCGCCAACTGGCTGGAGCCGTTCCTGTTGGCCATCGCCGTCACAGCCGCTTGCTTTGTCTCGAACAGATTTTGGCCCAAGGCGCCCGCGCCGCTAATTGCGGTGATCTTCGGATTCCTGGCTGCCTGGGGCTTCTCCTTGCGCGAGCCTGAAGTGGGCTACCTCACGCTGGCGCTGCCGCCCTTCGCGGGCTTCGCCTGGACACCGAAAGACGTCTACACGGTGCTTCCGGCAGGCTTCGGTCTGGCCTTTGTCGCCAGCGTCAATATACTGATCACGTCGCGCGTGGTGGAGCACTTCCGGGGACGCCGGCGCTCTGCCAAGCGCGCCGACGCCGATGCCGAGCTGGGCGCCTATGGCATCTCCAATGTGCTCGCCGGCATGTTCGGCGCACCGCTGAGCGTTGGCATTCCGGCACGCAGCCTGGCCAATGTGCGCTGCGGCGGGACTACCCGCATGTCGAATCTTGCTCACGCCGCTGTTCTGGCCGCTGTGATCGGACTGGGGTCCGGCGTGCTGGCGCATATCCCGATTGCGGCTCTGGCCGGAGTGACGGCGTGGATGGGATTCTGCCTACTGGATTGGTCGGCCTGGCGCCGCATCCCGAAGATGCGCAAGGCGGATGCCGCTGCATTTCTCTCCACCGCGATTCTGGTGCTGGGCTTCAACGCAGTCGCCGCGGTCGCCGTGGGCTGCGCCGTCTATGGCGTGGAGTGGATGTGGAATCGGACGCGTTCCACGAATGCCGGCTCGCCGGTCAGCGCGCAGTCTTCTGCGTAAGCTGGTGGGCGGAGTGGCCGTCAAATTCGAGCGTGTCGGCGATCAGTTGAGCCCCGCTCAGCGAGCTCTTCGCCACGCCCGTCTTGCTGTGCTTGTGGGTATTGGCGGTCATGTGCCAGATCTCATGCGCCAGCACTCGCGCCAGCGCCCGGCCCATTAGCTTGTTGCCCGAGGCGATCTGCCCGCCGTGCATGGCGCTGCGTGCCGCCATTTTGACCTTGTCGCACAGCACTTCACTGAATGGCAGCACTTCGCCGTCTGTGGTGTGGGTGAAGGCCAGAGGTCCGCGCTCGTCCAGCAGCATCGGGGACATCTCCATGCGGCAATCGCCGCGGAATTTCACCATCACCAGATCCGAGACGCTGACGCCCACGCCCATCTCATCCAGGCGTTTCCATTCCACCGGCCGGTTGCCCTGCTTCAGCAGGTTGGCCATCTCGGCCTGGAGCTCTTTCATGGCCTCCGGGGCCAGGGGGCGTTCCGCAGATACAACGACAGTGATCGGGTTGTGCAACGCAGGCAACCCTTCCAACGCCCACATCGGAGTGGAGAGTAGAACGAGTACAAACAGGTAGCGCACGTGGCAACCCTTTCCACGGCCAATCTACCACAATCCGAGCAGTTTCCACCAACCGAAGCCGATAGTCCCCCAAATTGCCAAGTGCATCAGACTAACGATGAACCCCACGCGCCACCAGTCTTTCAGCGCCACATAGCCTTGCGCGAAAAACATCGGCGACGGCGTTGTGCCGTAATTCGTGAGGCCGGCACTCAGGTTTGCGAAGCAGGCGAAGCTGAACACGACGAAGCCCAGCGGCGCGCCCTTGGCCGCCAGCAGGGCCAGGAATGGCGCGTACATGGCCAGCAGATGCGCCGTGATGCTGGCAAAGAAATAGTGGGAGTAGTAGAAGATCAACAGCGCCACCAGCATCAGAGGGAGCCAGTCCAACGCAGCGAAATGCGCACCCACGGATTTTGCGAATGTCTCGGTGACGTGCTGCTCATTCAGCGCCTTGCCCAGCCGCAGCAGTCCGCCGTACCAGATGAAGATGTCCCAGGCGGCGCGCTCGCCGATCACCTGGCTCCACTGCAACACGCCCGTCAGCAGCAGCGAGATGGCTCCGCAGAGCGCCGCCACGGTGATGTCGATGCCGGTCCAACTCGAGCTCACCCACGCCCCGCAGACGCCGATGAATACCGCCAGCAGGATCTTCTCCTGGCTGGACATCGGGCCCATCTTCACAAGCTCGTCGTGCGCGAACGCTGATGCCTCCGGGGTGCGCGTCACCTCCGGCGGATAGAGTTTCATCACCACCCACGGCACCAGCGCCAGCGAGCAGAGTCCCGGCACAATGCCAGCCACCAGCCATCCTGCCCACGTCACCTTGTATCCGAACGTGCCCGCCATCTGTGCCGCCAGCGGATTGCTGGCCTGTCCGGTAAAGAACATGGCCGCCGTCACGCAGATGCTCTGATAGACGCCCACCATCAGGAACGCGCCCATGCGCCGCGAGGTGGCGCCCGGCGTGGAGCCGTATAGTTCCGCGATGGACCGCACGATGGGCAGGATGACGCCGCCGGACCGCGCGCCGTTGGAGGGGATGATCGACGCCAACACCATGTCGGAGGCCGAGAGCGCATAGGCCACACCCAGCGTACTCTTGCCGAAGAGCCGCACGAAGCCCAACGCGATGCGCCGCGCGAGGCCCGTATCGATCAACGCGCGAGAGATGAAGAACGCCGCCTGGACGAGCCACACCGTGGTGTCGGCATAGCCCATGAGCGCGTCGGAGAGCTTCATCCCGGCCAGCAGCGGGGTCAGCGTGATGGCCAGCAAAACCAGCGCGCCGCCCGGTACGGGCTGGATGATGGAGCCGACGACCGTGCACAAAAACAGCCCAGTGAGGCTCCACGCCTGCGGGGTTAAGGACTCCGGCCGCGGCACTCCATAGACGAATGCCACATACAGCAGAACGAGGAGCCCGAGGCCCCAGATCATCTTGTTTCTATTGGTCGCCGCGTCAGCCACAAGTATCGAGTCTACACGGCAGGGCGGCTAGAGCGTGCGGTCGAAACTCAGGGCTGCGATGAGCTTCTCCAAGTCCGCCTCGGCCGCCGTCACTTTCTGCTCCATGGCGGCCGTTTCCTTCCTTAGCGCGTCTATCCGATTCTCCTGCGCGTTGAGTTGCTTCGTGTAGCGTTGGAGCAGCGATTTCTCCTCCGCGCTGCCCTTCAGTGCTTTCATGTTCTCGCGTAGCCGCTCCTGATCTTCGCCGATGCTTTCGACCTCCGCATCGAGCTTCGCCTTCTGGTCCTCCAGTTCGCTGACGACGCGCTTCTGAGCGACTACCTTCCGGAGTGCCTCCTCAAGAGGCTTGTCGATCGAACTTTCCTTCACGAATGCATCCACCATCTCCGGCTTGATCATCCCAATCGAATAGGTCGTTTCTGCCGCCCGGCCTTCCTCCACGAGCAGGGTGGCCGTTTGCTTCGGAGCCACGGGCAAGCGGAATCTCATCCATTGCGCCGTCGTCTCCACGGGCCGAGTATCGCTGCGCAACTCAAATCCCTGTCGCACAGGATGCTCCACCAGCACGGCCCTGGCGGTCGCGTCCTCATTGCGAAATGTGTAGCTCTTCTTCTCGCGCATCTCGCGGAAGTGCACCATCACCCCGTTGGCAACCTTCACCCTAGACACTCGTAGCGCCGCCGACTCCTGCTTGGCGGTCACCGTGAGTGCGAGGTCCGTCGCATAGCTCACCAACCTCTTCTCGTCCGGCCGCAGTGGCTCCAACAACCCCTCACCCGCGAAGGACTCGTCCTCCAGCACCGTGAAGCTCCCGCCATCCAACGTCAGCCCGCTCGTGTTCTTGAGCCACAGCGCCCGTTGTGGTTTCGGAAGCCCCGCGTTCGCATTCCAAATGGAAACCTTCTCCGCCTCCACATTCGACTGGACAATCGGCACCAGCGCGGACTGGTTCTTGCGAATGGTGATAGGCTCCTTCAGCTTGTATTCAAAAAGGTCGCCTAACTGCTGCGCTCGCGCGGCAGCCTCCGCGACACGGTAGGAACCGCCGCCAAAGCCGCTACTCCGTGCAGGCGAAGGCGGCGGAGGTGGAGGCAGAGGAGCCATCTTCCTCGATACGCCCCCCGCCAGTCCGCCCAGCGACCGGTTGCTCGTCGCCCTGCGCGACGCTGACACGTCAATACTCTCTGAAACGCTGCCGACCTGCAGCATCACGTCTCGCCGCGTCGTCTGCCCGACTACCGCAGCTACACCCGCCTCTGAGGTCTTTTGAAACCCGGAGGCCGTCACCTCTAGCTGGTAAGATCCCGGGGCCAGACTCGAAAGCTCATAGTTGCCGCTCCCATCCACCGTCGTTTCGCCCGCCACCTCGCCACCCTCATTCAGAGCCCGCACTCTCGCGTTCGGAACCCCTGAGCCTGACTGGTCTCGCACCACACCAGTCACACGGCCGCCCCCTGTCGCCAGCGTCGACTCGAAGGTCTGTGGAGTCGCGATGTAGCCGGTTGCCAGCGCCACCTCCGGACGCCGTGAATAGTACGGCTGC
Source organism: Bryobacterales bacterium (assembly GCA_016721425.1). Lineage (GTDB taxonomy): Bacteria > Acidobacteriota > Terriglobia > Bryobacterales > Bryobacteraceae > Paludibaculum. The sequence continues at coordinate 83,414 of JADKID010000015.1, forward strand.
GACAGCTTCTGAATGAACGACTGCGGCGCGCCCGCCACCAGCGACATCTGCACGCCCACCCAATCCTGCCCCACCACGTTGTCCACAATCGCCCAGCCTTGCAGCAGCGGCTTCGCCTGCAACACAATGCGGTACGTGGTCTTCCACACTGGCACTTCGCTCACGTAGCTGACGAAAAGGGACCGTTCGCCAGTCCCAGACGTGGACACTACCATGCGTCGCACGTCCGGCTCCCAGGCCGACGACAACAGGTCGAGATACTGCCCCACCTTGCCCGAGAAACCTTGCTCCAGCAATTTCACCGAGAACGCAGGAGATAGCTCTGTGGTCCGCAGTTCGCCGGCGTCCGTGATCAACGACAGGTAGTCCACCACCAGGGCCGTGCCGGCAGTCACCTTGCTTTTGCGCTCGATGCTGAGCAGACGGCCTGTGATCACGTTGGTGCCGCTGCGCACTTCCAACTTGGCCCCGCGCATTCCGCCCAGCAGTTCCGCCAGCGTGGACTTCTCCCCCGTCCCCAGACGCAGATCCGCCATCTGCCGGTCCGCCGGCGCGGCCGAATCATACGTGATGCCGCCGATCCGCCCGCCATTCAGATCCAGCACGGTCAGCGACTTCAGCACATCGTTCAACTGCCCCGTCGTGAAGGGAATCGTCACGTTCTGGTTGCCGTTGATCTTTCCTACGTGCTCGAAATAACCCAACGCCATTCTTGTAGAGCACCACGCGCTTGACCGGCAGCTCCTGCGCCGCCAGCAACCCCGTCACCAGCCACGTCACGCAAAACAACTTTGTCACAACAGCCTCCGATCGGTTACTTCAACAGCCGCGACATCGCGCGGTCCGCCAGCACCTTACCCTTGGTCTGACACACGGGGCAGTAGTTTGTTTCATTCGTCGCGTAGCGTATCCGCTGCACGATGGCGCTGCAAACCGGGCACGGCAGCTTGTGCCGCCCATGCACGGCCATCTCCGCGCGAAACGCCGTCACCTTTTCGGGAAACTCGCCCGCGGCCTCGGCCCGCAGGCGGTCCGTCCACTCCACCAGCGTCACGCGCGTAGCCTCGAACAATCCGCCAATCTCGCCGTCGCTCATCTTCTGCGTCAACAGCAGCGGCGACATGCGCGCCCGGTGCAGGATCTCATCCGAATACGCGTTCCCGATTCCACTGAAAGTATGCGGGTCAATCAGTGCGTTTTTCACCGTGTGGTTCTCCCGCCGCAGCGCCGCCGCAAACTCAACCAGCGTGCACTCCAACGGTTCGACGCCCGCCGGATCCAACGCGGCCGGATCGCGCGTCAAATGCAGGGACGCGCGCCGCTGCGTTCCGGCTTCCGTTAAATGCAAAGTTCCCGAAGAAAAAATAAACGATGCCAGCACCTTGCCGCCTTTGCGATTCCAGTGCAGCCGCCCGGCGATCATTAAATGCAGCACCAGCCAGACGCCGTTCTCGCAGCGCATCGCAATCCGCTTGCCCACGCGCCGCAGCTCGACGATCCTCTGCCCCTCGGCCTCGCGCAGCGGCGGCTCTACCGATCGCAACAGGAACGGCGTCTTCAGTTCCACGCGCTCCAGTCGCTCCCCCTGCACACGCGCCGCCAGCGCCTCAATGTACACGGTGATATCGGGCAGTTCAGGCATGGAGTTGTTTGGCGCGCAGCCAGGCCAGCAACGCGGTCGGCTTATCCGTTTGGATGCCCGTCACGCCCGCGTCCAGCGCCGCCTGCCACGCCGCCTCGTTGTCGTTCTTGCCCAGACGATCCGCGATCACGCCGCACCCCGCGGCTCTCGCAATTGCGATCACTTCGCTGTTCAACTGCGACGACAGCGCCACCGCCGGCGGCTTCAACGCTGCGATGACATTGCGCGTGCCCTCCACCGACATCGCCTCCGGCAGGCACGGCCAACCGGGCCGCAACTGCACCAGTTCCTTTTGCAGGGGGAACGCCGCGTAGGTCAGGATCTGCGAACGCATCCCATGCCGCTCCACTGCGCCGATAATCGCCGCCGGCATGGCGTCCTTCACGTCGAGATAGATCCCGATGCGCCCTTTCGCCAGGTCCAGCACTTCGTCAAACGTGGGCAGGACATCGCCCGCCACGAGTTTGTCGTGCTTGATGCGGAGAGAGCCGTCGGCCGCCGTGCGCAGATCGATCTCGATGTAGTCGCAGCCCAGCGCGATGGCCGCCTGAAATCCGGCCAGCGAGTTCTGCGCCTCGTGCTCGTGCGCACCGCGATGCGCCGCCACCAGAATCGTGTGTTTCATTTCAACGAGCCAGGATGCGCACAACCGCCTTGGCCAGCGCATCGAACTCCACGTGCGAGGTGGAGCCCGGCGCAAACTCGACAATGGTCAGCCCCGATTCGACAGCCTCCGCCAGCGCAACGCGCAGGCTGATGGCCGGCAGCACCTTGCGCCCCATGTCCGCCAGCGTGGCGGGCAGCGCCTTGCTCAGATTGGTGCTCATCGCCACCTTGGAGGGGACAAAGCGGATGCGCGTCTTCTTCTCGCGCCGCGCCGCGCGCGCCTTTTCGGCGAGAGCGAGCGATTGCTGGAGTGCCATCAGGTCCAGCGGCGAAGGACCGCAGGGCAGCAGGATCACGTCGGCCAGCAGCATGGCCTGATACGCCGTTTCGGGCATGCCTGGCGGCGTATCGATCACCACGATATCGGCCGCCTTCTGTGCGGCCTTGGCCTGAGCCTTCAACTTCGCCACGTCGCCATCCGGCACGGTCTGCACGCAGGTGGAGAGCACGCCCTGGCCCTGTGCCGCCCAGGCCGCGAGGCTGTGCTGCGGATCGGCGTCCAAAAGCACGACAGATCGCTTTCTGGCGAGAAACTCCCCCGCCAGATTTCCGGCAATGGTGGACTTCCCGATTCCGCCCTTGCGACCCGCAACCGTGATGATGGCCATAGCAGCCAATATATCGAAATTATGCGGTGATTATTGTGCCGGGCGGCGTAACTGGATGCCCAGATCCCGCAACTGCTTCTCGTTGGCGGGCGACGGCGCCTCGCACATCAGATCCGTACCCTTGGCCGTCTTCGGGAACGGGATCACTTCGCGGATCGAGGTCTCGCCCGCCAGGATCATCACCAGGCGGTCCAACCCCAGCGCGATGCCGCCGTGGGGCGGCGCGCCGTAGGTGAGCGCTTCCAGCAAAAAGCCGAAGCGCGATTTCGCCTCTTCGAGACTCATGCCGAGCGCCGAGAAAATGCGCGACTGCACATCCTGCCGGTGGATACGAATCGAGCCGGAGCCCAACTCCACGCCGTTCAGCACGATGTCGTAGCTGCGGGCGCGGCAGCGGGCCGGATTCGATTCCAGCTTGTCGATATCCTCGTCGTTGGGCGACGTGAAAGGATGATGCGCCGCCATCCAGCGCTGGTCTTCCTCGTCCCATTCGAACATGGGGAAATCGAGGACCCACAGGAAGCGGAAATCCTTCGGATCGAGCAAGCCGTGACGGTCGTTGTACTTCTGACCCGCGAAGAGCCGCAACTGCCCGCAGGCCTGAAACACGGTCTCTTCCGGTCTCTGCCCCTTGGGCTCGCCGCGCCAGCCGGCCAGCAGCAACAGGTCGTTTTCGGTGGCGCCGGTGAGCGCTCGTACCTGGGTCATCGGCTCGGCGAAATCGCGCTCCAGCCGCTTCGGATCGTCGTAGACCGAGAGGCCGCGCTCCTTGCCATAATCCTTGAGCTCGTCCCGTTCCTTGCGGCTGAGCGCACCGGTTTTCGGAATCGTGATGGCCACCAGCGGCAGTCCCGCGGCGGTCAATCCGGCGTCGGCCGGGAAAAGGTGTTCCACCGGCCAGAAGCGCGGCAGGCGCAGGTCCGGCTTATCGATGCCGTAGCCCTGCATGGCCTCCGCGTAGCTCATCCGCGGGAACGGTCCCTTGACGTCGTAGCCGGCCACCTTGCAGACTTTTTCGATCAGCGGCTCGATGGTGCCGAAGATGGTCTCTTCCTGGGGGAAGGACATCTCCAGATCGATCTGCGTGAACTCGTACTGGCGATCCGCGCGCAGGTCCTCGTCGCGGAAGCAGCGCACAATCTGAAAGTACTTGTCGTAGCCGCTCACCATCAGCAACTGCTTGAAGATCTGCGGCGATTGCGGCAGCGCGTAGAAATTGCCCGGCTGCACCCGCGAGGGCACCAGGAAATCGCGCGCGCCTTCCGGCGTCGACTTCGTCATGAAGGGCGTTTCGATCTCCAGAAAGCCCTGCCCGAAGAGCTCCTGCCGCACGGCCAGAGTGATGTGCGAGCGCAGCATGATGTTGCGCTGCATGTGCGGCCGGCGCAGATCGACGTAGCGGTACTTCAGCCGCGTCTCTTCGCTCACGTCCACGTGCTCTTCCATCGGGAACGGCGGCGTTTCACTGGTATTCAGCAGCCACAGTTTCTCGGCCACCACTTCCACTTCGCCCGTGGGGATGTTGGGGTTGAAATTGTCGGCCGAGCGCGCCTCGACAAACCCCTCAATCGCAATCACATACTCGGAGCGCAGCAGTTCCGCGCGTCCGTGCAGGTCCGCGTCGCCTTCGGCGCGGAAGACAATCTGCGTCACGCCCTCGCGGTCGCGCAGGTGGATGAAGATCACCCCGCCCAGATCGCGGCGGCGGTAGACCCACCCCATCACGACCACGCGCTTGCCTTCGTCGCTGGCGCGCAGCGCTCCACAGGTATGAGTCCGGCGAAGATCGCCAAGGAAGTCCAAAGTAACTTGTTGGGCCATGCTTAAAACACCCGGATGGGTAGATCCTGATATTGTATCACACGGGCCTTTAGCCAATACCTTCAACAACTTAAGGAGGGTGGCCCGGGCGGGAGCCCGCCCCGGTTCCACCTACGGCAGCGCCATCAGATAGTTGGTGATCGCCTCATTCTCCTTGGCCGAGAACTTGTACGGAGGCATCGTGCTGCCTGCACTCAGCTTTTGCGGATCCAGGAAATGCTGCATCACCCATTCCGCCTTCCGCCGGTGCCCCAAGCCATTCAACGGAGGCCCGGTCTTCTGGCCCACTCCATTGACGACGTGGCACATGCTGCACCGGTTCTTCTGGTAGAGCAGCGCGCCTTGCAGAGCGAACGCGGGCACGTCCTGCAGCTTCATGGCGTTCTGCGGTGTCAGCTTCAGAAGAAATGCCGCCAACGCGTTCAACTGCGAGTCGCTCAGCGAAATGGCCGGCATCTGGCTGCCAGGCACCATGCTGGACGGCTGCTTGAAATGCGCGATCATCCATGCCGCGTCCCGCCCGGCCCCGCCCGCGCCCAGATTCGGCGCCGGTTTGCCCTCGTCCGCCAGCCCGATAGCGTGGCAACTGCCGCACTTCTCGGCCTGGAAATACCCGACGCCAGCCAACTCCTCCGGCGACAATTCACGCCACTCGCTGGGCCCGGCGTTGTCGGCGGCAGATGCCTCCGGCGGCGTGGAACGCATCGCGGCCATCGTCAGGCCGCCCCAGATCACTCCGGCCAGGATCACGGTGACAAACGCCATCGTGCGCTTCGTCACCCGCACGATGGGTGCGCGGTCCAGGAACGGCAGTGCGAACAGGAGCCCGATCCCAATGGTCGGCAACACTACACTAGCCAAAATCTCCAGTGGCCCTTCAAAGTACTTCAGCAACTGGAACAGGAACAGAAAATACCACTCCGGCCGCGGGATGTAGCTCAAGTCCGTCGGATCGGCCAGGCGGCCCAGCGGCGCCCGCGCGATCACGGCCAGGGAGAAGAGAATCGCGAAGGCCGCGAAGATCGCCATCGTGTCCTTGGCCACCTGCCGCGGATAAAACTTCTGCTTCGGCTTCAGTTCATCGCCCGGCGCCGGGGCCACGCCGTGGCGCCGCACCAGATAGACATGCAGAAACATCAGCAGCATCGTCAGCGGCGGCAGCACCAGGACGTGTACCGCGTAAAACCGCGCAAACGTCACCACGCCTACACCGTTCTCCGCGCCCATCAGCCGCAACACGTAGGGGCCCGCGCCCGGCGCGCTGGCCGCGATCTGCGTGGTGACAACCGTGCCCCAATACGCCCGGTTGTCCCACGGCAGCAGGTAGCCCGTCAGCGCGTACGCCAGGGTCAACAGCAGCAACACCACGCCCACCATCCAGGTGGCCTCGCGCGGCTTCTTGTAGGCGCCCCACAGGAATACCTGCACCATGTGCAGCACCACCACAATCACCATCATGGAGGCGCCCCAATGATGCAGGCCGCGGATCAGCGCGCCGCCCGTCAACTCGCTCATGATGTAGCGCAGGCTGTTGTATGCTTCGCCCGGTGTGGCGGCATAGTTCAGCGCCAGCATGATGCCCGTGAACGCCTGGTTCATGAACAGGAACATGGCGATGGAGCCGAAAACCTGATGCCAGCCCGCCGAGGCGGGGATCTCTTCGTTTAGAAAATGCTGGATGGCGGAGGGCGCCCCAGTGCGATCTTCCAGCCATTCCAAAGTGCTATCGACGATACGCATGATCAGGCTCCCTTCTGTGGCGGCTGCTGCGGCCCAATCATGATACGCGTACCTTGCACCTTCACCTGATAGCGATCCAGCGGCCTGGGCGCCGGTCCGTTCAGCACCTTGCCGTCGAGTGAGAAATTGGAGGTGTGGCACGGGCAGAGAAACTCACCCTTGGTCTCCTCCCAGTGGTAGGCGCAGCCCAGATGCGTACACTGCGGCGTGTAGGCCACCACCTCGCCTTCATTCAGCTTTACCACCCACGCTGTGGATTTCTCCGTGATGATCTTCCAGCCGTCCATGCGGACGCGGCGAAACGTGACCTCCTCCGGGGTCCGCAACTTGAGTTGCGTCAAATCCGCCGCGTCCACCCACGCGCCCGATGCACGCGTCTTCGGTGGCGTGAATAGATAAACGATGGCCGGCACACCCAGGCCCCCGGCGATAAGGGCGCCCAGCGCCTGCGTGATCCGGACGAAAAAGCCTCGCCGGTTCTGGTGGGTTGCTTCTGTACTGCTCATAGGTTTTGTTTTGAAAGTCCTGGTGGTGAATGCCTGGTGGACGGTAGATGTGACAGTCGGCCTTTCGCTTACGGAACAGAAATCGGCCAATCTAATGATAGGCTCTGTTCCACCGCCCGCCAGTTGCCGTCTGCCTGCCGCCGGTAGACCGTCAGGTACGTCCCGTGATCACTCCGCAGCATGCCCGGCTGCGTCTCAAAGGTCGCCAGATAGGTCCCCGATCCATAAGCCAATTCGTGCTCCGCGTCCACACGCTGAGATTCCATCCGCACGTCGATCAGCCCGGCGCTAAACATGGAGCGCCAGAACTGCGCAATCGCGTCCGGCCCCTCCACCGGCTTGCGGCCAGGCACCAGCAGACGGGCGCCTGATGCATAAAACGTGGCGGTGAGTTCCTCCGGCAGGCGCTGGCGGAGGCCGCGAATCATCGTCACTTCCATCTGCTGAAGCTCCCGGTTGACCGGCTCCAGCGCAGTCACAGCAGGCATACACTCACCTTCCGTGATTCGCACTATGGCCGAGCCAGTTTAGGGTGTCAAGGGGTTTCGGGCCTCATTGGCACGCCGCCAACAAGGACTCGCGCAGCGCCGACGCCTCGGGCGCCGCCAGTTTCAACCCGCCAGTGGTGACGTGGAATACGTCGATCGCCTTGTGCGCCTCCGTATCCACCAGTACCACTTCAATGTTGCAGTTGGCCCGCGAGATCGCCGAGGCCAAATGATAGAGCAAGCCCGGCCGGTCCTGCGCCACCACCTCAAAGATGCTCGCCGTCACCGATGCCTCATTGTCGAGACCAACGCTCGCCTGGATCGCGCCCAGCCGGCTCGGCGGCGCCTTCACCGGACGATGCTTCAGCAGTTCCTCTACTCTCAACTGGCCCGTTGCCACCTTCTTGAGCACCGAGCGCAGCCGCTCCACCTCCGGCGGATTCAGATCCAGCGAACGGTGCGGATCCTGAAACACGAACGTGTCGGCGATGTAGCCGTGCAGATTAGAAAACGCCTCGGCCTTCAGGATGTCCAGGCCAAAGGACGACAAGGCTCCCGCGATTGACGCGAAGAGAAACGGGCGATCCGATGCGATCACCGAAAGATGCCATGCGCCGTCGTGCCGTTCCACCGAAAGCGCGGCCCCGCCGGCGCGGGCGTGATCGAACAGTGCCGCGTGCGCCTTGGCCTGCTCGAGCGTATGAGTCCAAAGATAGCGGCCCGGCAGTCCCTCCAGGAACTCCGCCAACAGCGGCGTCACTTCCCCGTAGGCGGCGCGCGGATCCTCACTCCGGTCCATCGTCAGTTCGCCGGAGAGTTGCCGGTAAACCACGCGGTAGAGCCGCCAGATCTGCTCCATGCGCCACGGTGTCATCGCCGTAGAATTCACTGCGCTGATGTCGGCGTAAGTCAGCAGCGTTAGCAGCCGCAGGCGCTCCGCCGTCTTCACCATCTCCGAGAGCCAGTGCGCCGTCGCCGGGTCCGCCAGGTCCCGCGATTGCATGGCCGACGATAGCACCAGATGCTTTTCAATCAGGAAGAGCACCTGGTCCCGATCCAGCTCGGAAGCCCCAATGCGCTCCAGAAAACGGGTGGCCAGCCGCACAGCCTCCTTGCTGTGATCCCGGCCCGAGCCCTTCCCCGTATCGTGCAGCAGCAGCGCCAACCTCAGCAGCCAGAGCTGATCGCTGGATTCCTCCATCAACTCCGCCAGACGCGCTGCCGCCGGTTCTTTGGAATCCTTCAGCGCTGCCAGCACGTCAATGGTCACCAGCGTGTGCTCGTCCACCGTGTACTGATGGTAGAAATCCCGCACCACCAGGTGATCGATCCGTTCCCACTCCGGCAAAATCACGGCCAGGAATCCCGTCGAGCGCATCGCCCGCAAGGCCTCCGGCGTGTGCTCCTGATTCAGAAACTCGCACCAGAAATCGGCTTGCGGCGGATGTTTGCCAAAGTGATGCGACCACGTCAGCAGGTGCGCAATCAGGCGCTGCTCGGTTTGGCGCGCCAGCGGTATGCCGTGCCTCGCTACAAAGCGGAACAGCCGTAGGGCGAGGTCCGGATCGCTCTCCAGCTCCTGCGGCTTGCGCAGAAAGACCAGGTCGCGCGAAACGGTGAAGTCGGCATTGGAGAGCCGCGAGCGCCAATCCCGGAAATTGGCCATCATGCTGCGGTCCTGCGCCTCGCCCGTCTCCAGATCGAAAAGCGCCTTGCGCAACACGTGCGAAGCGTGGCGGTAGTAGGCGCGCATCCACTCCGCCGGATCCCGCCATGGAGAAAATGCGGCGGCCGTCAGCTCATCCTGGGCTTCAAAATTCAGCAGGTTGTTGTCGCGGCCCGCGCGGAAATGCAGAAAGCAGCGCACGGACGCCATGAAGGTGGCGTGACGCGGATCCTCGTCCTCCGGATCGGCGGCGGCGGAGTTGTCGCGCAGCAGGCGCAGCCAGTGCACGGTCTGCAGGTCGCGCATTCCACCCGGCGTCTCTTTAATGTCCGGCTCCAGCCGGTAGATCGTGTTGTGAAAACGCGCATGACGGGCGCGTGCCATGCGGCACATCCGCCGGGTCAGGTCCCGCCGCTCCGTCGTCAGGAACTTGGCAAAACGATCCCTCATCGCCTGGTAGAGCACGCGGTCGCCGGCCAGGAATCGCTCGTCCAGCAGCGACACCGTCAACTCGAAATTGCCCTCGTGAATGGAGCAGCACTCCTCTACGGTGCGCACCGAGTGCGACGCCCGCAGGCCGGAATCCCACAGGAGTTTCAAGAACTCACTCAGCGCATTGCGGGATGTGAGAGTGTCGAACGGACGGCGGACCAGCAGGAGCAGGTCCACGTCAGAGTAGGGGAAAAGCTCACGGCGCCCGTAGCCGCCAACAGCCAGCAGTGTGATCCCATCCGGAATCACGGGCGCCAACGCCAGCGAGAACGCCTCCAGCACCAGTGAATCCACCAGCGCCGTTCGGCTCTTCAGGACGGGTTGCGGGTCTCCGTCCTGAAGGAATCGTTGTTGTAAGAGCTCCAGCTCCTCCTTAGAGCGCTGCTTCGCCGCGGTCGTCATTACGAATCCGAATGGCGTCTTCTACGGCCAGGATGAAGATCTTGCCGTCGCCGATCTTTCCGCTGCGGGCTGCTTTCGCCAACGTCGAGACCACTTCGTCCACTCTCGCGTCGGCGATCACCATCTCCACCTTGACCTTCGGCAGCAGGTCCACCTCATACTCCTGACCGCGGTAGACCTCCTTGTGCCCCTTTTGGCGGCCATGACCGCGAACCTCTATGATCGTCATTCCGTCAATGCCGATCCCCTTCATCGCCTCTTTGACTTCTTCTAGCTTGAACGGCTGAATGATCGCTTCGATTTTCTTCATGTTTACCTCGCTCAGGACTCCAGATTGTAGCCTTCTTCGCCGTGCATGGCGAGGTCGAGGCCCTCGACCTCCTGATCCTCAGTGACCCGCAGGCCACAGACCAGGTCGGCGATCTTCAAACAGACAAAACTGCCAACCGCACCCAGCGCGATGGCGATTCCGGCGCCGATCGCCTGGTTGAGAATCTGACCCGGATTGCCGTCCACCAGCCCGAGCGGCAGTGGATTGCCCGACGGATCTTTGAGTGCGTTGTTGACCAGGTTAGTGGCAAACACGCCCGTCAGAATCGCGCCCAGAGTGCCGCCCGCGCCATGCACGCCAAAGGCGTCCAGAGAGTCGTCGTACCCAAGCTTCATCTTAACGATAGTGACCATCACGAAACAGAAGATGCCAGCCGCGAATCCTATCAGCAGCGCGGACATCGGAGTGACGAAACCTGATGCGGGGGTGATGGCGACCAACCCGGCCACACAGCCCGAAATGGCGCCCAACACCGACGGCTTGCCGTTCTTCATCCATTCCGCCAGTACCCAGCCGATCATGGCCGCCGCTGCTCCAAAGTGCGTGGCGACAAATGCCGAGGTGGCCAGCCCGCCGGCGCTCAAGGCCGATCCGGCGTTGAAACCAAACCAGCCAAACCACAGCAACCCGGCCCCAATCACGCTCAGCACCAGGCTGTGCGGCCGCATCGGCTCCTGCATGTAGCCCAGGCGCGGCTTCAGATATATGGCCGCCACCAGCGCCGAGACGCCGGATGTGATGTGCACCACCGTGCCGCCGGCGAAATCGAAGGAGGGTATCGTTCCGCCCAGAAATGCGTTGAGCAACCCGCCCTTACCCCACACCATGTGCGCCATGGGAAAGTAGACGATCGTCATCCAGAGCGTCGTGTACACTACCATCGCGCTGAACTTGATCCGCTCCGCATAGGCGCCCGAAATCAACGCCGGTGTGATGATGGCGAACATCAGCTGGAACACCATGAAGGTCTGGTGTGGAATCGTGGCCGCATAGTCGCCATTGGGCTCAATGCCGACACCTTTGAGAAACAGATACTGTGTGCCGCCGAAGAATGCATTTCCTTCGCCAAAGGCCATGCTGTAGCCGTAGACCGCCCAAATAACGGTTGCCAGCGCCATCAGAATGAAGCTGTGCATCATGGTGCTCAGCACATTCTTGCGCCTCACCAGGCCGCCATAAAACAGCGCCAGGCCGGGGCCGGTCATCAGCAGCACCAGCGCACAACTGGCCAGCATCCACGCGTTGTCACCGGACGTCTGTGCGGATTTCACCGCCGCTTCCAGATCCGCAACTTTCTTGTTCAGGTCCACCGGCGCCTGCGCGTACGCCAAACCCTGCAATAACAGGAGGGACAGCGCCGCCGGTTGAAACGTTTTCATTGCCTTCATTCGATCTCCTCTTGGGCTACCCTGACGGGAAGGGAATTACCGGACTCTGGGCACCAGACTAGGGTGGGGGAAACCGACTTGGGTTTGGCTTCCCATCCTACACGGTGCGTGACGCCTTGACTAACAGATAAATCTTTTGAAGGCCAGTAAAATCTTTTATTGGGCTAACCCATGGCAAACAAAGCGCTACCCTAGTGAGACAGCCATGACACCACCCCTCGCCTTTCTTGCCGCCTCCGCGGAAGGTGTGAATCTGCCGCTCCAGATGCTGCTCGTGTTCGGCACGGCGAAGCTACTGGCCGAGGTGAGCGAACGTCTCCGCATGCCCGGCATCGTGGGCGGACTCCTGGCCGGAATCCTCCTCGGTCCCTCTGTGCTCAACTGGATCGCCTACAACGATCTGCTCCACGCCCTGGCCGAGCTCGGCGTGATGTTCCTGCTGTTTCAGGTGGGCCTGGAGGTGAAGGCGAGCGAGTTGCTCAACGTGGGAAAAACGGCCCTCATCGTCGCCATTGTGGGCGTCGTCCTGCCATTTCTCTTCGGCTGGGTGATACTCGTCGCAGCCAGGCACGGGCAGTTGGAGGCCATCTTCATGGGGGCAGCCATGGTGGCCACCAGTGTCGGCATCACTGCGCAGGTGCTCTCGGCCAAGGGCCTGCTCAGCCATCACACCGCCAAGATCATTCTGGCTGCCGCCGTCATCGACGACGTGCTGGGGCTTCTGGTGCTGGCCGTCGTCTCCTCCATGGGAGAGGGCCGCGGCATCGATTTCCTGGGCATCCTCACTACGGCGCTCGTCTCCATCGGCTTCGTGATGGCCGTGGTGCGCTACGGCACAAAGACCGTCAATATTGTTTTGCCCAAGATCCTCACCCAGTTCAAGGTCCAGGAGGCCGAGTTCGCCGTAGCCGTCAGCTTCCTCTTTGTCATGGCCCTGCTGGCGTCGTATTCCGGCGTCGCGGCGATTGTTGGCGCATTCCTTGCGGGCATGGCGCTGGCGGAGTCTGCCTCGCCGCGGTTGCACACGCTCGTGCACGGGTCCGGCGAACTGATGATTCCGTTCTTCCTGGCCTCGATTGGATTGCAGATGGATCTCGGCGTCTTCCGCAGTGGGCACACCCTGGCCCTGGGCATCGCGGTCCTCATCGCGGCCATCCTCTCCAAGGGCGTTGGATGCGGCTTGGGCGCCTGGAATCTGGGCTTCAAAGACGCCGCCCGCATCGGCCTTGGTATGGTGCCCCGCGGCGAGGTCGGTATGGTCATCGCCCAGGTGGGCTTGAGCAAGGGCAGTATCTCTCAGGATGCCTACGCCATTGCTGTTTTTATGTCCGTCGCCACCACAATTCTGGCCCCGCCACTCTTGAATCTCGCCTATCGCGACCTCAGCCCCGTGCCGGCTGATGACGCCGATCCCGAGGAAATCGCCTGATTGGCGGTATAATTGAGTCACTGAGTTCAAAGGAGAATTCGTATGGCTGATACTGTGACCGCTCTCGCCTACTTCGCCGTCGTTGTTCCTAACAAGATCGGCGAAGGCGCCAAGGTTCTCGCCTCTCTTAACGAAGCGGGCGTGAATATGATCGGGTTCTGGGGCTATCCCGTCAAGGGCAAGAAGGCGCAACTGGACATCGCGCCGGCCGACGCCAAGGTGTTCGCCAAGGCTGCCAAGAAGCTGGGTCTTGAAGTCGCTCCGAAACGCACCGCGTTCCTGATCGGCGGGGAAGATCGTCCCGGCGCCGTGGCCGAGGCCCTGGGCAAACTGGCCGCCGCCGGCATCTCCACCCACGCCGCGCAGGCGATCTGCGCCGGAGAAGGCCGCTACGGCGCGCTGATCCAGGTGGGCGACGACGACGTCAAGGCCGCCAAAAAGGCGCTAACCAAGAAGTAACTCCCGAGGCAGGCGCTCTCTGAAGGTGCGCCTGCCTTTCGTCCTTTGGCCTGCCTCTCATTTCAGGGCCGTCCGGCCCGCAAATAAACAGAACATCCAGTTATTGCTGACGATGAGTGTTCTGGGTCCAGACACGCCTGTCTGAATCTCAGTCGTACGAGAGGTGCCTGAATGAAGAACCAAATGCCGCTGGGTCGGAAACTGATCCTGCTGTTCTCGGCCATGCTGGTGGCCAGCCTGACTTTAAGTGTTGCTTCGCTGATGTTTGTGAACTTGTTGGGACAAGGCTTGCGGACCGCGACAAGCTCGACAGGGGAGAAGATCCTGTTGGCGGGGGACTACCGGAGTCTGACCGGTGACATGATCTCACTGGAACGCGGCATCATCACCCGCGCGGCAGTCAGCGACCGGCAGACGGTTCTGAAGTACGAATCGGAGTATCAGAAGTCCGTCCTGGCGGCGCACAAGAGCCTGGAGGAGATGCGGCCGCGTCTCACAACCGACGCGGGCCGCCGCATGGTGGAGCGCGCCGAGACCGTGCTGAAGACCTGGGCGGGGCTGCATCAACGCTTTCTTACGTTGGTATGGGCCAACAAAGACCCCAAGGAACTGGTGGCTTTCATCGGCGCTGAGGTATTGCCGGTGACGAACGAGGCGGATCAGGTGGCTGCGGAGTTCCTGGCACAGCAGAAGCAGTTTCTGGCGGAGTCGGCATCGGAGGCCGAAACCAACATCAGCCGTAGCCGGAGTGCGGCGATTGGGTTATCGATTGTGAGTCTTCTGGTTGGCGCAATCGGGCTGGTGGTGGTGCGGCGGGCGACCGGTCAGTTGCGCAGCATTACCAAGGACCTCGCTAGCGGTGCCACCCAGGTTGCATCGGCATCACGCCAGATCTCCGACACCAGCCAGAACCAGGCCACAGGCGCCAGCCAGCAGGCCGCTGCTTTGGAGGAGACGTCCTCGGCGAGCGAACAGGTGAGCGCGACATCGCGCGAGAACGCGGCCAGCGCTCGTCAGGCGGCGGAGGCCACCTCGCAGGTGCGCCGTTCCCTGCAGGACGTGACGAAAACGATGGCCGAGGCAGTGGAGGCGATGGGCCGCATCAATCACTCGTCGACGCGAATTTCGGCGATTCTCAAAGTCATCGACGAGATCGCCTTCCAAACGAATATCCTGGCGTTGAACGCCTCGGTGGAAGCCGCCCGCGCCGGTGAGGCGGGACTCGGCTTCGCCGTGGTGGCGGATGAAGTGCGCAGCCTGGCGCAGCGCTGCGCCCAGGCGGCCAAGGACACATCGGGCCTGGTGGACGATTCCATCGCCAGTGCCGGAGACGGCAAAAACAAGCTGGATGTGCTGGCCTCCTCGGTGACCAGCATGACCACCGCCGCCGATAGCGTGCAGTCCCTGGCGGCCGCGGTTCTGGATGGGAGCGTTCAGCAGGCGCAGGGCATGGAGCAGATCTCCCGCACGGTACACGAGATGCAGCGCACGACGCAGGGTAGCGCGGCCAGTGCCGAAGAGGGAGCCTCGGCCGGCGAGCAGCTGTCCGCTCAGGCCGCCCAACTCCACAGCGTCGTGGAATCGCTTAGCGTCATGATCGGCGCCTGACCCAGCCCGCTACAGAAACAGCTTTGGCAGATACTCCGGCGCGTCCGAATACGCCTTCTCCGTGCCTTGTGCCACGCCGTACATGCGCTCGTGGCTGGCTATCGCGGCGCGCCCCATCTCTTCATACGGACGGTTGCAGATGTCCAGAAATCCAATGTTGTAGTTCTCGCCATCAAATCGCCCCAGCGCGCTCTGGTCGTACAGCGTGAACCAGTGGACCCCCACGCAGTGCGGGTCCGCCGCCGCATCTTCCAGATACACACGATAGGCGCGCGCGCGGTCGGCCTGGTTCTTCAAATGGCCCAATCCCGGTGACGGCAGCCCCACATCCAGCGCCCCAAAGTGCCACTCGCCCACCATCACCGGCATATTCAACAGCTCGTCGATCCGCGCTGCGTCGGCCAGCGGCATCTTCTCTTGGTAGCAGTTCAGGCTGTAGACGTCGAATGACTTCATGCCCTGCACCGCCCACTCCGGCGGCACGCCCGCCCACCGCATGCCCAGGTTCAGATGCTTCGGATCGGCCACCTTGCAGGCTTTGGAGAGTGTCACAAAATACCGCTCCACCATCCGCACGCTGAATTCGCGCAGATCGGCCAGCGCCGGCTTGCTCAACGCCCCCTTCCACCGCCCCCGCGCCACACGGTCCAGTGTCGCCGCCATCCCCCAAGCCTTCTCCAGCGCCGCGTCCCCTTCGTACTTGCCCCGCAGGAACTTCGCCAGTTCCTCCCGCGTGGCGCAGGCGTCCGTGGTGTAGAGCATCCCAGCCGCCGGCAACTCCGACGAGAACCCCCACGTCGGCTCATTCATCAGGAAATAGCCAATAAACGCCGGGTCCGCCGCGGTGGTCTTGAGCTGCGCGGCATACTCTGTCGCGTCCAGCTCAAATCCAGCGTGGAACACATCCGGAAAATCGCGGTAAATCACGCCGCAGCGCGCCCCGCGAAAGCTCATCGGCCGCACATACGGAAACTGCGCCTTGGCCGCATACTCCCACTCGCTCCAATTGCCCACCGTGTTAAACCGCAGCTTCTTCATCTCAGAGAGCGCAATCCGCGCCCACTTCTCCCGCCATCCATTGCTGCCCAGCGAGCGCATCATGTTCGCGGCCAGGAAGTTGGCATACCTGCCGCGCGAGCCGTCGCTATCGGTGCGCCGCACCGCGCCGGGATACTCGCGCGCGTCCGGCATCCATGCCAGCGCGGATTCGATTCCATCGATGCGCGCATCCCCGTCCACCCGCACGCAATCGGCGCCCGCGCTCCAAAACGCATAGCCATCCGGATCCACCAGCCACCACCGCCCGTCCGCCTTCGCCGTGCGGAAAAACCCGCTCGCCTCGCCCAGCTTCTTCGCCTTCCACCCGCCCCAGCGCGAAAAGCTCTCCGGCCACGTGGTCTGGCCGGCCGAGGCATCCTGCCCACTGATCCGTGCCTTGAGCTCAGCCACGGAGCGCGTCTTGGCCGGCCATTCATGCAAACGGCTCTGGCCCAGTTCGTCCAGCAGCGGCCCTTTGGGCAGCACCGGGTCCGTCAGCTTTGGCACGGCCGTCGTGGAGGTGCGCAACTCGGTCATGCACCACCGCACGGGCTTCGCGCTCTTGCGCCACACCGTGAAGCTCATGCGATCCACCTTGTCCAGATCCACGCGCTCGCCCGAAACCAGCGGCTTCAGAAATGCGCCCTCACGGTCCGCCATCCATTTGTTCTGATCCACCAGCCCCAGGTCCACCCGCATGCGCGCCGAACACTGGTTTAGCGCCGCGAAGCTCAGCCGGAACTCGCGCCCGTTCGCTCCCTCCTTCAACGTGACGCGGAACACGGCCATCTGCGCCCCATCCAACAGGAAATCCGCGGTGATCTGCTTCGCCTTCCCCAGCGTGCCCGCCGGAAACTCGTAGGCCATGCCGTCGCCGGACGCCTCGGCCACAAACCAGTGCGCTCCCTCGATCGGCGCCGTGCCATCCTCTTCCCGCAGAGCCCCCAGCGTTTTCCACGTTCCCAGCTTCGGTCCTTCGGCGGCCAGCGCGGCGGCCGCGCCGAGGGTGGAAATGGTGATGAAGTGACGGCGTTCCATGTCGGGACAGTATCAGAGCGCACCGTCTGTTTACAACCGCCCGCCGCCGGACTTATGATGACGGCGGCAGATGACGAGCCGGCTGTTCGAACTGATGTCCCGCTGCGGCCTCTGGCACGAATCCACGCGCAGGCTGTTCGAACAGTCACATTCTCTGCCGGAAGCGATGCACGGCTACGTCTATGCTCGCTTCCCCAAGCCCTACGTCAGGCTTCTGCTCACTCCCAAGAACAAGGTCACGCACGAGGGCGTCGAAAACCTCGCGGCCCACTATCACGGCAAGGTGCTCACCCACGATCACGCCCGCGCCATCCTCACGCTGAACCGTGAAATTCCCCTGCGCGATCTGGAACAGATCATCCCCTATCCCGTCGCCCGCAATCTCGTCCTCAACGGTCCACCGGACGTTCTCGCCTACGAGTGCCCCTGCCGCCACGCCCGCCCCAGCCACTGCCAGCCCACCCAAGTCTGCATGGTGATCGGCCAGCCCATGGTGGATTTCGTGCTGGCTCACAATCCTAAGGACAGCCGCCGCCTCACCCAACAGGAAGCGCTCGAGCTCCTGCGCGAAGAACACGAACGCGGCCACGTCCACTCCGCCTGGTTCAAAGACGCCATGATGCACCGCTTCTACTGCATCTGCAACTGCTGCCAGTGCTGTTGCGGGGGCATCGAGACCATGCGCAAGCACGGCGTTGCGATCCTCGCCTCCTCCGGCTATGTGGCCCAGCTCGATCCCTCCGTCTGCTCGCAGTGCGGCAACTGCGTGGAGGCCTGCCCCTTCGATGCGCTCACCATGCACAACAATGGAGTGGTGCTCGAATGGGCTCGCTGCCTCGGCTGCGGCGTTTGCGGCGTCAACTGCCCCTCGGACGCCATCCGCCTGATGCGCGACCAGCGCAAAGGCGTCCCTTTGGATGTGCGCACCCTCTCCACACCGTGACCTCCGCTGCTCACTGAAGCGTCACGTCGGGGTGCTCAATTCGGCGCCCGGAAAGTCATTGACTTAATTCACTTCGCTGATATTCTTCGGTGGTGGGCTGATCCTCCTGCCTCGGCTGGTGAAGCATCGCAGAACGGCAGCCTGACCATAGGAGGCTGCCCCATGCTGGCTCGCTGGATTCTCCCCGTCCTGCTCCTCACCGCCGCGCCGCTCTGCGCTCAGGAATACGAGTACCCCGATAACCTCGACGTCCCCTACGTCCCCTCCCCCGATGCCGTCGTGAAGGCCATGCTCAAACTCGCCGCCGTCACCAAGGGCGATACAGTCATCGATCTCGGCTGCGGCGATGGGCGCATCGTCGTCACCGCCGCCCTGGACTACGGCGCCAGCGGTATCGGCTACGACCTGAACCCGGAGCGCATCAAGGAGGCGAACTCCAACGCGGCCAAGGCCGGCGTCGACAAGCGCGTTAAGTTCTTTGAAAAGAACCTCTTCGACGCTGACATCAAAGAAGCCACCGTCGTAACGCTTTACCTGCTGCCCGGCGTGAACGAGAAGCTCAAGCCGCGGTTGTTCGCTGAGCTGAAACCCGGCACCCGCGTGGTCTCCCACAGCTTCTCCATGCCGGACTGGCCGCCCAAGGAAGAGATCCGCGTCGATGGGCGCACCGTCTATCTGTGGGTTATCCCCGACAAACAGGCCAAGTGACCTTCGCCAAGCATCCGCTTCGCACCAAAGTCGCTCAGAACCAATCATTTGTGACAAAAATGTTAGTTTGTCGTCAACTTCGTCAATTGATGGCTTGACCCTTGACAGCGCTTGCATTAGTATTGTCCCAGCCCAAATCGTTCTATGTGAGAACGGTTCGGACAGCCTAGTTCGCTAGACAGGGGGTCTCTCAGTCATGCAGCTATCCGCAAGGAAGGCTCGCATCGTCATTTCGACGATCTTCATTCTCCTTGCCTGCACCGGCACGGTGTGGGCACAACAAATCTCCGGCACAATCTTCGGCTCTGTCAAAGACGCTTCTCAGGGCGCAGTTGTAGGAGCCAAGGTAACCATCACCAACGTATCGCAAGGGTCCAGCCGCGAAGTTCAGACCGGTTCGGAAGGTACGTTTGCGGCGGCAAACGTTCAACCCGGAACCTATAACGTCACCATCGAAGCCGCCGGCTTCAAGAAACATGAGCAGAAGGACGTCAAGCTCTTCGCCAGCGATCGTCTCAGCCTCGGTGACATCGTCCTCTCCGTCGGTGGCACTACCGAAACCGTCACTGTTACTTCCGAAGCCGCGCAGATCCAGGCCGCCAGTGCGGAGCGCTCCGGCGTTCTCACCAACAGCCAGGTGGTCAACCTCGCGTTGACCAGCCGCAACCTGTTCGATCTCGTGAAGACCATTCCCGGCGTCGTCTACACCGGTAGCGGTGTGGGCGCCATCGCCGCCAACGGAAACCGCAACAACCAGAACAACTTCACCCTCGACGGCGTCACCAATATCGACACCGGTTCCAATGGCGGCACGCTCGCCAGCACGAACATGGACATGATCGCCGATATGAAGGTCACCACCAACTCGCAACCCGCCGAGCTGGGCCGCGCTTCCGGCGCCCAGATCCAGGTTGTCACCAAGTCCGGCACCAAGGACTTCCATGGCACCGGCTACTTCTTCCACCGCCACGAAGGTCTCAACGCCAACACCTGGCGCAACAACATCGACAAGCGCGCGCGTCCTTTCTACCGCTACAACTACGCCGGCTTCAACGTCGGCGGCCCCGTTTACATCCCCGGCAAGTTCAACAAGGACAAGGAAAAGTTCTTCTTCTTCATCGGCACCGAATGGCAGAACCAGCTCGTGCCCAACGACATCCGGAACGTGACCGTTCCCACGGCTTTGGAGCGCACGGGTGACTTCTCCCAATCCAAGGACGGCGGCGGCACTGCGCTGAGAATCCTGGATCCGGCCAACGGCAAGATCCAGTTCCCCAACAACCAAATTCCCCTCAGCCGGCTCAGCTCCGACGGCGTGAAGATCCTCAAGTTCTATCCGCTGCCTAACGCGATCGGTGTCAACCCTGGGTTCAACTACCAGTCTCAGCAATCGAATGCGTACCCCCGGCGCGAAGAAATCTATCGCGGCGACTACATCATCAACGACAAGTGGAAGGCCTATGCCCGCTTCCTTCGCAACAAGGATGAAACCAGCATGGCCTACGGCCAGTGGAACGCTTCCTACAACATCCCCTTCGGCCCGATGAGCTTCGGCGCCCCCGGTTGGTCTCTGGTTGCCAACGTGACCACCATCATCAACCCCACGCTCACTAACGAGTTCATCTTCGGCTCTTCGAAGAACGTCCTGCACATCTACCCCATCGACGATGCCTTTGATCGCGGCAAGTTGGGCCTCGCCTACAAGATGCCCTATCCCACCGCCGACAAGCTGAACCTGGTGCAAAACTGGCAGTGGGACGTCCCGAATTCCCCCTCCCTCAACTTCACTGGGACACCCTTCTCCAACTTCAACCACACGTGGGATATTACCGACAACATATCCAAGGTCTACGGCTCCCACACGTTCAAGGCCGGTCTCTACCTGCACAAGAGCGCCAAAGACCAGACCTCCACCAGTTCGATCAACGGCTACATCAACTTCAACCGGGACGCCAACAACCCGGGCGACACAAACTGGGCCTGGTCCAACGCCCTGCTCGGCAACTACAACTACCTGCAGCAGTCCAACCACGTGCTGAATGGCCAGTACCGCAACTGGAACGTGGAGTGGTTCCTCCAGGACAACTGGAAAGCCACCCAGAAGCTCACCATCGAATATGGCATGCGCTTCTATTACATCCAGCCGCAGTACGATGCTGCCGCGCAGACCGCCTCCTGGAACAAGACCCTCTATGATCCCGCCGCCAAGGGCGTTCTCCGCACCGCTGGCATCGAGAATGGCGTACGTTATTCCATCAACCCCCTCACGGGCGAACGCGGACCCGCCGCACTCATCGGTTCCCTCGTCAACACCGGCAAGGGCTTCGTCGATGGCCTCTATGCCAACGGTATGGGCCTCTCGGGTAAGAACTACCCCAAGGGCTTGCTGGACGACCGCGGCATCCACTATGCGCCGCGTTTGGGCATCGCCTACAAGCTCATGGACAAGACCGTGCTTCGTGCCGGCGCCGGCGTGTTCTACGATCGCCTCCAGGGCAACCCCATCTTCGACATGCTGAATAACCCCCCCGGCACAGCCACGCCGCGGTTCTATTACGGCACACTGTCCACCATTCCCGCCGCCTCCGCCGGCATCTTCTTCCCCGGCGGCGCCAACGGCTTCGACAAGTCTGGCAACGTCCCCACCACCTACAACTGGAACGTTACCCTGCAGCGCGAGTTGCCCGGTGGCATCCTGTTCGACATCGCCTACGTCGGCTCTTCGTCGAACCACTTGCTCTACCGCCTCAACCAGAACGCCATCCCGCTGGGCGCCGCCTGGCTGCCGCAGAACCAGGATCCGCTCAACGCGAATCCGAAGTTCGACGGCACCACCAGCAACGCAGCCAACTTCTACCGCCCCTATCAGGGCTTTACGAACACCACTGCTTACGGTTTCGGCGCCAACTCTAACTATCACGCCATGCAGATCTCGGCCAACCGCCGCATGGCCAACAACTTCACGTTCGGTGTCGCCTACACATGGTCCAAGGCCATGGGCACCACCAACGACGACTACACCGGCAACGTGCCCTTCAATATGCGCGCCGCCGATTACGCCGTGTTGAATAACGATCGCACCCAGGTGCTCGTGCTCAACTACCTCTACAGCACGCCGAAAGTCATCAAGAGCAACAGCGGCGTTGCCAAGGTCGGCAAGGCGCTTGTGAACGACTGGCAGATCTCCGGCATCACCACCGTGCAAACCGGCGCTCCTGCCGCCATCAGCTTCTCCATCGATGGCGTCGGCAACCTGAACGAACGCTACACGGGCTCGCCTGACATCGGCCCGCGCGTCGTCTACACCGGCCGTCCGAACTATCCCAGAACTCTGGATCAGTTCATCGATGCGTCCGTCCTCGCTCTCCCGTCCGTTAAGGGCAGCCAGGGCTTCGATTCGTCGCGCTACCCCGTCCGTCAGCCGGGCTGGAACAATTGGGACGTCTCCGTCTTCAAGAACTTCCCGCTCCGCGAGGCCATGAGCATTCAGATTCGTCTCGAAATGTTCAACGCGCCAAACCATCCGCAGTTCAACGCCTACAACACAGGCGCCACGTTTAGCTCAACCACCGGTAAGGTCATTAACACGCCTACCGCGCTGGGTGGCACGGGTGGACGCTTCGGCTTTGGCGCCATCACCGGCACCAACGATCCGCGCCGCATCCAGCTCGCCGGGAAGATCTACTTCTAGGCGAATCACAGGTATACTGGGCAATTCCATGCTCAGTTTATTGTTAGCAACCCTGCTGGCCGCTGTCCCGCAAAATGCGCTGGACAGCGGCCAGTCGGCTTTACAGGCCGGCGATCTCAGCCGCGCCGAGCAGCTCTTTCGCGAGTACCTCAAGACCAACCCCAACTCAGCCGAAGCCCTCTCCAACCTGGCCGCCGTCCATGCCCGCCGCGAGCAGTTTACCGACGCCGTACCGCTTTACGAGAAGGCTCTCAAGGCCAATCCCGAACTCATCCCCGTCCACTTCAATCTGGCCGTCTCACTCGGCCGCCTCCAGCAGTACGACAAGGCCGCCCAGCATCTCCGGACGTTCCTGAAGTACTACCCTGCCGAGCCGCGCGCCCACCAGCTTCTCGGGCTGTGTCTGGTGGAGACAGGCGACCTCACCGGCGCAGCCGCCGAACTCGAAATCTCGTTCCGCGAAAATCCCCGCGATGGCAGCATTCTCTACGCGCTTGCCTACACCCAGGCGCGCGCCGGCAACTCTGATCGCGCGGCCGAACTGCTAGCCCGTTCGGAGGCCATTCCCAGCCAGGCCAACATGATCAAGGGGCTCATGGAGTACCAGCGCGAGCGCTACGATCAGGCTCAGACCTTCTTCGAAGAGGTCGTCAAGGCCGAGCCCAACCACGCGCCCGCCCTGGCCGCGCTCGGCCGCCTCAATCTGCTGGTCAACCGTGACAAGGAGGCCATCGGCTATTTCGAGCGCGCCCTGAAACTCAACCCGGCCGATTCCGAATCCACCTATCAGCTCGGCGTGCTCTATGACCGCAACGGCCGCTCGCCGGAAGGCGTGGCCCTGCTCCGCCGCGCCCTCAGCCTGCGCACCAACTATCCCGATCCCCACTACCAGCTCGGGCGCATCGCCTTTCAGGCCAAAGACTATAAGACGGCCGTCAAGGAACTGGAGGAGGCGCGCCGCCTCATCCCGGATCAGGAGGCCATCCGTCTGATGCTCGGCCGTACCTACCAAGCCCTGGGTCGCGAAGCAGAGGCCAAAGTGGAGTTTGCCGAGGTGCGGCGGCTCAAAACCGAAGTCATCGAGAAGAGCCGCATGCGGCTGGAGTCCGACTCTCTGATGAAGTGAAGCGTCGCGCTCCAGTCCTGTTATCATTGACGCAATTGGAGCCGGTATGGCCTCACTTCTCATCAACACAACCTCCCAGGGCATCTGTGCGCACCGTGGATCGGCCAAGCCAGTGGCGCCACTGCCGCGCGTGTTGCTTTCCGGCGCGCCGGCGGTGCCGCAGCAGCCGCCCTGGCCGGTCATCGGTTGCACAGTCCCACTGCTGTTCGGTTCCGGGCCCACCGGGCAACAGCACCCGATCATCGGCATACTGCCCTGTTTTCTGGTGACCTGGGTCACTGCCACCACCCGCGTGAAGTCCATGGGGCAGCCGCTGCTGCTGGCGGATAGCCAGGGCATCGCCCAGCCCAATGGCCTGCCTGTGGTGTTGCTGCCTGGACAGTTTCGAGTGACTGCCATTTAGATCAGTATCGTTGGGAGGTCCGCGCTCATGGCTCAGATATTCGGCAAATTCCGGGGCGTCGTCATCGACAACGTGGACCCGACGGCGATAGGCCGGGTTCAGGTCACCGTGCCGTCGATTGACGGATTCTTTCCGTCCTTCGCCATGCCCTGCTCGCCATTTGCCGGCCCCGACGTCGGGCTCTGTCTGATTCCACCGGTTGGCGCCAACGTCTGGGTGGAATTCGAAGGCGGCGATGTGAGTCTGCCCATCTGGAGCGGTTGCTTCTGGGGAGCCGGCGAGTATCCAGCCGAGGCTCTGGTTACCCCGCCCGATCAAGTCCAGGTCCTCAAAGGCACGGGCTTTAAGCTCGTGGCCAATAGCGTCGGCCCCACCGGACTGACTATCGAGGTCTCACCCCCCATGCTCGGCCGCACCTTGCGCATTGTTCTGGACGACAACGGGATAGTCGTCAGTAATCAGGACGAGATGACGCTCAAGTTGACCCAGAGCGCCATTGAGCTGGAGGCTCAGCAACAGAGCAAGGTCACGATGTCTCCCAATGAGGTCCTGATCACCAATCGAGTCGCCGAGATCAAGTTGGCGGGCGGTAACCTGGACCTGACCAACGGCGCGGCCAGCATCAAGATGTCGCCCGCCACCGTCAGCGTCAACGATGGCGCCCTGGATGTCACCTAGTTCCATGCTGATGATCCGCAAGGCGCAGATGCACACGCTCGGCCGGGAGCGCCACAAGGACTTTGCCCGGCGCGCCGGCCAGCATTTGTGCGCCAGCTTTGCGGAATGCGCGGCCCTGCCGCCTGAGCAACTGCGGACGTTTGTGTCGGATGGCATCGCCAAGGCGGCGCGCTATGGCATTGAGTCCGAGCAGGAGGTCTGCAAGTTCCTCAACCTGCTGGTCGTCTTCGGTCCCGAATTCGATACGGAGCTCGCGTGGGCCAGGAAGACCCTGGCAGCCAAAGACGGGGCATCTCTGCGCCTGAATCGGCTCTACGCGCGCGGCATCCGCGTGGCGGATGGCGAGGATCTCGCATGAGCGCCAGCGGCGATGCCCTGCGCGCCAGCGGTGCGGCGGCCGAATCCAAATTCGCGGATCAAGCCGTCGGTTCCACGCAGAAGAAATGCCGGCCCAAAAGCTGGATCGATTTCCGTCTCCTCGATCCCAACGGCAAACCCATTGCCGGTATGCGCTACCGGCTCGACGACACCGAGGGGCAATCTCTGGAAGGCGTCACAGATTTCGATGGCTGCGCCGGCGAGAGCGGGATCGATCCGGGCAACTGCCAGATCACGTTTCTTGGCTACGAGGGGCAATAGGCACCGTGCTGGTCAGCAGCCTGCCGCGCTCGTGCTGGAACACGAGCATCTCCTCCGGGTTCTCACCTTCGGTGTAGAAGCTCTCTATCGCGCCGTAGACGGTTCTCAGCTCGTCCGGAAGGCAAGTGGGCAGATAGGCTCGCAGGACGCGCGGGTCGTAGTAGCGGAAGACCAACTTCCGCCCCGCCTCATCTTCCACGCGCAGCAGCGAGCGCAGATGATTTCGCAGCCGCTCGATGCCGCCCGGGCACTTCAGAAAGACGCCCCAGCTCTGCCCCCAGCCATCGCGGATCAAAGACTGCGTGAACCGGTCGTCAAAGTCGACCTGAACAAGATACGGCGCGGCAAATTCCAACTCCGGGTGCAGGTCGCCCCGGTACAGACACACCGAGTTGGCGTACGAGTTCACCAGGTTCGAGAAGATCCGGCGGTCCCGCGCGCCGTCCACAATCGCGTAAATGTCCGTGCGCGGCTCGTCCGGCCAGAAGTAGTCGCGCAGCGCCGCCACGTGAGACGTCATCGGAGTTTGAGGCACTCTTCGCAGAAGGGCACGCCGGCCTGGGCGGCCTCCTTCAGGGCCTTGGCCTGCGCAACGGGACTGTGGGTGGGCGCAAAGGTGTCGGCCTCCTCCACGATTACGGTCCGCGGCTTGGGTGGTGGCGCCGGCGGCGCGGCGGAACTGGAGGGCGTCTCCAGAAAATAGGTGGTGCGGGCGAAGCGCCGCCGCTGGACAGACACCGCGCCCCGCCGCAGCAACTCGGCCAGATGATGCAGCACCGCGCCGTCGGGGAGCCGCGTCAAGCCGGAGTAAGCGGGCAGCAGGGAGCGCACCACGGACCACGACGCGCCATCGCGTACGAGGCTGCGGAGCAGTCCGGCTGCCTCGGCACGGCTGGTGAAACAAACCAGTTCCGTCTCCTCGTGAATGCCGTCCCGGCACAGCGGCGCGCCGGGCCGCAGGAACAGGTATTCGCTGTCGTCGCTGCGGTTGAAAAGGATGCGCATGGGGCCCAGGTTACCAGTCGACTACGGAACCGTCCTCTTCATCGTAGCTCTGCTGATTGGTCCAATCGTGGCCGAGCTTGTCTGCCATCGCGTTGTCGTCCAGTTCCACGCCGAGGCCGGGGGCGGTGGGTAGGTCCAGGTAGCCTTGGCGAACCCGGAAGGGCGTCTTGATGTAGCCCTCGCCCAGCGAGACCTGCTCCTGAATGAGGAAGTTTGGGATGGAGGCGGCGATCTGTACGCCCGCGGCCAGCGAGATGGGGCCTAGCGGATTGTGCGGCGCCACAGAGGCGTAGTAGGCCTCAGCCATCCCGGCGATCAGACGCACTTCGGTGATGCCGCCGGCGTGGCAGAGATCGGGCTGGAGAATGGTGGCGGCCTTCTTTTCCAGCACTTCGCGGAAGCCCCACTTGGTAAAGACGCGCTCGCCGGTAGCGATAGGCAGATGCGTGGAGCGCGCAATTTCGGCCATCACGTCATGGTTCTGGGCCTGGCACGGCTCCTCGATGAACATCGGCGTGTAGGGCTCCAGCACCTTGATCAGCATCTTCGCGTGTGCCGGGCTGACGGCGCCGTGGAAATCAACGCCGATATCCACGTTGTCGCCCACCAGCTTGCGGAAGGCCGCAAACACCTCGCCCGCGTAGCCCACTTCAGAGGGTGTCTCCACGTAGTGCGGGAACTTGCGCCGCCGCGCCGGGCCCGTCTTGAAAGCCGTAAATCCCTGCGCCAGGGCGGCCTTGATGCGTTCGGGATTGTTGGCCGAGGCATGGGCATAGACCCGCACTCGGTTGCGCGTAGGGCCCCCCAGGAGCTCGTAAACGGGCACGCCCAGGGCCTTGCCCTTGATGTCCCACAGCGCCATGTCAATGCCGCTCAGCGCGGATGTCAGGATCGGCCCCCCGCGGTAAAACGCGTGCCGGTAGATCGCTTGCCAGTGCTGCACCACGGCGCGCGGATCCTTGCCAATCAGGTACGGCTCTATCTCCTTCACCGCCTGCTGGCACGTGAGCGCCCGGCCCTCTGTAATCGGTTCCCCCAGCCCCGTAATCCCCGCGTTGGTATGGATCTTCAGGAACAGCCAGCGGGGCTTCACCAGGAACGTCTCGAGCTTGGTGATCTTGAGCGGATCCTTGGGCGCGATGGGCGCGGCCTTCAGCGTTTCAGCACTGAGAGCGGCGCCGAAGATGGCGCCGAGTGAGCCTCGCCGGCTCATGTTCATTCCGACGGTGTCGTTGGCCATGGCAATGATGTTATCCCAAACCGCTCCCGATTCTGCTGCCGCACCTATGCCAGGCGTCGTTGGAGATACCACCGGAGCTGCCGATCCGGGCGCTGAAGTTGCAGTGCTCAACCCCACTAGCGGGACCGAACGCAAGGCCATCTGCTGTGTCGGGCGGCGATGCGGGCAGCAGCCGGCCAGCCCGCCACACCACGGGCACAATCGACAACCCGGCGCGGCGAAGTGGTATCGCACATCGTTCAACGCTTCCCGTTCGGCCTGGGGCGTACCCGCCGACTTCACCTTAGGCAGCGGAGGCCGCAAGTGCCTGCCGGTTGGGCATGCGGTTCTTCTTCTGACGGTACAGACGTAACATTCGCGGCGCTCTCCTTGACGGTCTACAGGAGTGATGGCATCCTTCCTGTAGAGACTCTAGGAGAGCGCACGCATGAGCAAGCCCATCGATCTATTGCAGGGGACACTGGACCTGCTGATTCTCAAGACGCTCGCCGTGGGCGGCGAGCACGGCTACGGCATCAGCGTGCGCATCCGGCAGATGTCGCGCGAGGCGCTGGAAGTGCAGCAGGGATCGCTGTATCCGGCGCTGCAGCGGCTGGAATCGGCGGGCTGGATTCAAAGCGAATGGGGCAATTCGGAGAATAATCGCAAGGCGAAATTCTATTCGCTAACGGCAGCGGGACGCAAGCAACTCACCGTCGAGACAGAGAACTGGCAGCGTATGGCGCAGGCAATCGGGCTGATCCTGCGCACACAGGAGGCGTGACATGACATCGACTGGGCATCGATGGCTGGATATGTGCCGGCAAAGGGCCGCCGCCCTGTGGCGCAGCCGCTCCTTGGATGCGGAGATGGCGGCGGAGATGCAGTTCCACATCGAGAATCTCGAGCGTGAATATGTGGCTGCGGGGCTCAGCCCGGCAGAGGCCCGGCGCCGGGCCCGGATCGAGTTTGGAGGGGTAGCCGGCGTGATGGAAGAGACTCGTGATGCTCGCGGTTTCGCCTGGCTCGATGCGCTGTGGCAGGACGTGCGGTTTGCCTTGCGGAGTTTGCGCAGGACGCCGCTGGTGACATTCACGATAGTGGCCACCGTGGGCCTGGGTATCGGTGTGACGGCGACCGTGTTCACGTTCCTCTACAGCGCCATGTACCGGCCGCTGCCCGTGGCGGATAGCGAACGGTTCGTGAATATTCACGTGGAGGCGCGCGGGGAAGGCGCACGCCAGACCATCGGGACCATGTCCAATGTGTCCACGGCGGAGTACCGGCAGATGCGGGCGGCGTCGAAGACAGCCGATGTGATGGCCGCGGCCGAGATTGGCGTGCGGATGCAGGGATCTGGAGAACGGCAGTTACGCGGGCTGCTGGCAACGGAGAACCTGTTGCCCGGCGTGGGCGGGCGCCCGATCCTGGGGCGCTTCTTTACGGAGAGCGAGACGGGCGTCGTTGTGCTTCAGAATGAGCTCTGGAGGAGCCGGTTCGGCAGCGATCCCAACGTCGTGGGGCGCGTGGTGACATTGAACCGGACTCCGTTCACGGTGATCGGTGTTACCGATGGCGGCACGCATGCCCCGGTGGCGCAGCGGCCGGACTTCTGGATTCCCTACACAATGCAGCCTGCGCTGAGTCCATCCATGGTGATGTTGACCGACACAAAGACGGCGTGGCTGCAACTGTTCGGACGGTTGCGGCCTGGGGCTCGGATGGAAGACGCACAGGCGGAGCTGGGCGTGTTGGCTGGGAATGCGCTGCGAGCGGAGTTTCCGAAGAAGACCCCGATCGTGACGGTGGTACGGGGCAGCTACTTCAACTTTCCGAAGCTCGTGAAGACGGCGCGGATTCCGTCCGCGATGCTCTTTGTGGCGTGCGGCCTGATGATGCTGCTGGTGTGCGCCAATGTTGCGAATCTTCTACTGGCCAGGGGACTGGCGCGAACCAGGGAGATGGCGATCCGTGTGGCGCTCGGCGCCGGGCGGGCGCGGCTTGTGCGATTGCTCTGGACGGAAAGCGCGCTGCTGGGCGCGATGGCCGGCGCGGCGGCGCTGGCGGTGGTGAGTGTGGGTGGACCGGCGTTGCTGGCGTTGGTGGAGATTCAGAGCGGTCCACTGGCGTTGGATGCACGGCCCGATGGTGTAGTGGTGGCCTTTCTCTCCGGGTTGTGTCTCTTGACCGCTGTGGTGTTTGGGGCAGCGCCCGCGCTGCAGACGTTGCGCACGGATCTCCAACCCGGCCTGCGGAGCGAGGGTGCCGTGCAGTTCGGACCGCGGCGGCGGTGGCTCCAGAGCGGCTTGGTGATGGTGCAGGTGACAGCGTGTGCGGTGCTGCTGGTTGGCGCCGGCTTGCTGGTGCGGGGATTGCAGCGCGGCATGAACATCGACGTGGGCATGGCTCGCGAGGGTGTATCCATCGTGAGCCTCGATCTTGGCGAGCAACAGTACACCCCCGAGCGGGCGCGAGGCTTTCTGCGGGAGTTGCAACGCATGGCGATGGCGCAGGGTGGGGTGGAGGCGGCGGCGGTATCCTCGCTGGATCCCTTCGTGAACAGCTGCGACAACCTGATCCAGGTTTCGCTCAACGGTGGGGAATGGGATCGCGGCGTCATGGCCTCGTGCCAGGAGGTGGGGCCGGAGTTCCTCCGAGTGATGGGGATTCCGCTCCGGGCGGGGCGCATGTTCACGGAGGCCGAGTGGCTGCGCGGCGAGAAGGTGGTGGTGATTGGCGAGGACATGGCGGCGCGATACTTCGCGGGGCGCAACGCGCTAGGCGGGCGGATTCGGGAGGGAGACGACGAGTTGGTGGTGGTGGGCGTTATGGCCGCGGTGCGGAACCTGGATCCGGTGGCGATGCCGCGGCCGGCGTATGTGCGCCCGCTGCCGCTGGGGGCGTCGGTGCGCGCGAAGCTGCTGATACGGACACGCGGAGCGAGGGACGGTCTGCTGGCAGGATTGCGGGCGGCGGCGGCGCGACTGGACGGCGGCGTGACCGTGCAGGTGAAGGGGATCGAGGAGAACGTGAATTCGGCGCTGGCTGTGTCGCGCGCGGCTGCTGGGTTCGCTGCGGGCTTGGGCGGGCTGGCGCTGCTGCTGGCGGTATTTGGGATTTACTCGGTGGTGGCGTTTGCGACCGGACGGCGGACCAGGGAAGTGGGAATCCGGATGGCGCTGGGGGCGAACCGCGCCGATGTTCTGCGGTTGCTGATGGGGCAGGGGTTGAAGCCTGTGCTGGCGGGATTGGCGGTCGGGCTGTGCCTGGCATTGGCGGGCGCCCAGTTGCTGCGCGTGATGCTCTATGGGTTGAGCCCGGCGGATCCTCTTTCAGTGGGAGGGGTGGCACTCTTACTCTCGGCGGTAGCGGCGGCGGCTTCCTACCTGCCGGCGCGGCGGGCGACGCGCATCGCTCCCTCGCAGACCCTGCGGCACGAGTGACGAATTCCGCGCGCCCAGCCAGAAGCGGCTACGGAGCAATGAGCCCCAGGCGCCACGTCAACTCAGCGTATGCGCCGGCGTGCGCGCCGGCTGGCAGTCCCTGGATGAGGAAGCGAATCTGCGCGGGGTTGATGACCAGGCGCTCGTCGTTGCCCTCACGGATCAACTCGCCGTGGGAGATCTCACTAGTCCAGGCGGGCTGGCGGACACTGCCGGCAAAGTTGCGATCCACCTCGCGGAACGGCCCGGCAGGCGTAGCGGCTTCGGCCAGGCCGTAGGCGCGGCGGTCGTCCTGCTGGGTTTCGAAGAAAAGCAGATAGCGCGGCGTGCGCTCGTTGGTGGTGTAGATATGCGCGGATTCGTGCAGCGGGGAGAAAACCTGGCGGGGTGTGTTCCAACCCAGCGGGAAACGATGAAGCGGCGTGACAGCCATGTAGAGATCGCGGTGGTCGCGCGTGAAGTAGAGGTAGGCGTTGTGCGAATCGCAGAGGACCCAGAAATCGATCCACTTGGCAGCGTCACGCTTGTCGATGAGGGGCTCAGGCGCGGACCACGTCGCGAGATCGGTGCTGGTGGCGAAGACCGGCTGGTAGTTGGCCGCGGTGGTCTGGAAGATGAGGTACCACTTCTTCTGCGGACGGAAGTAGAAGACCTGCGGGGCGGCGGCGTAGGCGGGCATGATCTGGCGGCGGGGCGCGGCGTTGAGCTTTTCCAGCGTGGGCGCTGTAACGTAGCCGAGCGTGTACTGGCCGCGGCCGCGCGCGGTGTAGAAGAGGTGCCATGCGTTGTTGTGAAAGACGATGGACGGGTCTTTGACGGCAGTCTCATCGAAGGCGCCGTGAGGGCCGGGCGCGAGCAGCACGGGGCCGGCGGACCAATCGGCGGCGAGAAGCAACGCAAGCAGGAGATTCACAGGCGCAGGTGTTTATTGTACTTTGGATGCGATGACTTCCAGAGAGCGCGTGTTGGCGGCGATCAACCATAAAGAGACGGGGCAGGTGGCCGTGGATCTATCGGGCCACCGATCCTCGGGGATGTCGGCCATCGTCTATCCCAAGTTGCGGGCGGCCCTAGGGTTGGAGCCCCGGCCGGTCTACGTCTATGACCCGATCCAGCAATTATCGATTATCGATAATGACGTGCTCGATCGTTTTGGCATCGACACCATCGAGATGGGGCGCGGATTCTGCCTGGACGACGAGTGGTGGGCAGACTGGACTTTGCCCGACGGCACGCCCTGCAAGATGCCTATCTGGGCGCTGCCGGAACGCGATGGCGCGGGGTGGCGCCTGCGCTCCAAACAGGGCCCTGTATTGGCGCGGATGCCCGAAGGGGCTCTGCACTTCGATCAGATTCACTGGCCGTTCTTTGGCGTGGAAGAGGACCTGACGAAGATTCCGGAGGCGCTGGAGAGCAGCATGTGGTCCGTTTTCGGCTCCCCGCCCGGCGCGGCGAAGCTCAACGCTGCTGAACGCGCAGACGGTGCAAAACAGCTCCGGAAGCGTACAAATCGTGCAATTATCGGTCTCTTCGGTGGCAATTTGTTGGAGCTAGGGCAGATGCTGTATCGCATGGACGAATTCCTCGTCATGCTCGCCGGAGAGCCGGCACGGGCGCATCGTTTCCTCGATGCTCTCGTGGAGATGCATCTGCAGAATCTGGAAACGTTCCTCGGCGCGGTTGGTCCCTACATCGACGTGATCCTGTTTGGCGACGATCTCGGCGCGCAGAACTGCCCGCAGATTTCGCCGCGCATGTACAAGGAGTTCTTCCAGCCGCGCCACAAGATGATGTGGGCGCGGGCGAAAGAGCTCGCCGATGTGAAGGTGATGCTGCACTGCTGCGGCGCGGTGCGGCCGTTGCTGCCGCTGCTGATTGAAGCTGGTCTCGACGCGATCAATCCCGTGCAGATCAGCTCGCGCGGCATGGAGGCCGAGGGGCTGAAGCGCGATTTCGGGGCGGACCTGTGTTTCTGGGGCGGCGGCTGCGACACGCAGCGGCTATTGCCGGAGGGGCGGCCGGAGGAGATCCGCGAGCACGTGTTGCGGCAGTGCGCGGTGATGGCGCCGGGCGGCGGATTTGTCTTTCAACAGGTTCACAACATCATGGCGAACGTGCCGGTGGAGAACGTGATTGCGATGTTCGACGCGGTAGCGGAGTTTAACGCGGCAGGGGCTTGACGGTCCATGTGCCGGCGGTGAGGTCGACTCCGGCGATGAGCTCGGCGCCGAGGCGGACGAGGGGTTCGCCTTCGGCGGGGGTGAGCTGGTAGAGCGTGTTCTCATCGACGGTGTACCACTCTGGAAACTCGTTCAAACGAACAATATTGGCGCGGAAATTGAGGACGCGGCGGTGCCTGGCGAAATCGAACTCCACACGGGCGGGCTGGTTGAGGAAGAGAGTGAGCGCGTCGCGGTCGCGAGTGGCGCCGAGTTGCAGGCCGGGCTTCCAGGGGGCGGCGCGCAGGCCTTGTGACTTCATGAGCGCCCAGAGGATGGCGGTGCGATTGAAGTTGCCCTCGCCGTACCAATCCTCGACGTGGCCGTCGGGGCGGAGCATGGCGAGCATCACCTTCATTTCGGAATCGATCCAATCGAGCGCTTCGGGGACGGGCTCGCGATTGACGAGGTAGAGGGCGGATTCGATGGTATCGGCGTAGCCATCGAAGGAGCCAAGGGCGGGCGTCTTCGCGTTGCCGGAGGGCTCCCAACAGTAGTTGCGGTACTTGGGAAGATTCTTCAGAACGCGGATGGTGGCGTCGCGATATTTAGTCTCGCCGGTGACCTGGTAGAAGCCGTAGAGGGCGCCATAGAGGTAGCCCCAATTATCGGAGAGGCGGCTGTCGATGGGGGCGAGGGTGCGGACATCGATGGTGTTGTAGAAGAGGCCGTCGGGATTGGCGGAGGCGAGGAGGCGATCGAGCAGTGTCTTGAGAATGGGTTGCATGGCAGAGGCGCGGGGCGAACCGAGTTGCGCCTCAAGCGCGAACTGGAGGACGAGGCCGACGATGATCTCGTTGCCGTGGTCGCGGAGTTTCAGGGTGGTGTCGCCGGTGTGGGTTGTGAAGTTCCAGTTCATGGAGGGCAGGCCCTGATTGCCGGGGAGGACTTCGTTGAGATAAGCGTCGGCGATGCGGCGGCCCCATTCGAGGAAGCGCTGGTCGCCGGTGAGCAGGTAGAGGCGGGGCATGACCTGGAGGTAATCGCCATTGAGCTCGGCATCGGAGGCGGGGAGCTTGCCGAAGGCGGAATCGACGGGCGCCTGGTCCATGGCGCCGGCGATCATATCGATCATTCGAGTGGTCCAGGGGGTGCGGCCGAGGTATTCGGTGACAGTGATGAGGCCGTCCTTGGCGTATTCGCCGGCTCCGAAAAGGCTGGCGGGGCCGAGCTTGCCGGTGGTGAGATCGAGGTTGCCTGGGACGGCGCGAGTGACGTTGGTGTAGCGGATCTCATTGCGGAGCATCTCCATCATGCGGTCGTGATAGAGGGCGGGATCGGTGAGGCGGGCGGTGATGATGAGGTAGGGGTAGAGATCCGCGCCGGAGTTGTGTGGGGTGTAGAGGCGCTGGGGCCTATCGACGCGATCGGGCAGGAGCAGCGTTTTGGGATCGGCATGGCGGAGCCAGGCGTGGAGGAGTTGTTGGGAGGCGGCGAGGGCTTTGGCGTGATCGGCGGCGTTGGCCTGGGGCGTGGGTGGGGCGAGGAGCAGGGCGAAGAGAAGCGAGGTCACGGAAGCATCATATCGGTTTGGGCGAGCGGGGCGAGCGGGTGCGGATCCAGGGCAGAGGAGATCCGCGGCACGCGCGCCAGCATGCGGCGCAGGTCTTCCTGCGTGAACGGCTTAGTCAGGCAGTCGTCCATGCCGGCGCGAATGCAGCGGTCGTGATCGCCTTTCATGCTGTGTGCGGTCAGCGCGATGATGGGCAAACGGCGGAGGTTGGCAGCTTTCTCTTTTTCGCGGATCGCGGCAGTCGCCTGGAGGCCGTCCATGCCGGGCATCTGGACGTCCATGAGGATGAGGTCGAATGAGTTTTGCGCCCAGGCTGAGAGGGCGGAGTCTCCGTCGGCCACGAGGGTCATGTGGTGACCGTCTTTCTCCAGCATGCGACGGACGAGATGCTGATTCACCAGATTGTCTTCGGCTACCAGTATCTGCAGTGGTTGAGGCACGTTCAGGGCGAGAGCGGCAAGGGCCGGAGTGGGGCAGGGCTCCTGCGTGGCCTGAGGCCCGTCGACGACGGCGAACTGTGCGGCGAACTGAAAGGCAGAACCCTGGCCGGGTTCGCTGAGCACGTGGAGGTCCCCGCCCATCTGGTGGACGAGGCGCTGGGCGATGGCCAAGCCCAGGCCTGAGCCGCCAAACCGACGGGAGATGGTGCCATCCGCCTGGCGGAAGGACTCGAAAATAGCGGCCTGCTTTTCCAGGGGAATGCCGACGCCGGTGTCCTTCACCTCGAAGGCGATGCAGGCGCCCTCCGGGCCCCGAGACTGGACCCAGGCGCGGACCTTGATGCTGCCGGTCTCAGTGAATTTCACAGCATTGCTGAGCAGATTGAAGATGATCTGGCGAAGGCGGGTGGCATCGCCCGCTACGAGCGGAGGCAGTTCGTCAATCTGCGACACGAACTGGAGGCCCTTCTGGCTGGCTTTGGGGGCGAAGATGCGCACGGCGCTGTGCACGACGCGGCCAGGATCGAAGGGTAGCGACTCGAGCGCCATCTGGCCGGCCTCGATGCGGGAGAGATCCAGGACGTCGTCAAGAACCGCCAGAAGGTGCGCAGTGGCATCCTGGGCGATGGTCAATTCCTCGATCTGTTGGGCGGTCAAAGACGAATCGAGCAGCAGGGCGTGCATACCCTGGATGCCGTGGATGGGGGTGCGGACCTCGTGGGAGAGATTGGCGAGGAACTCCGATTTTGTTCGCGATGCCTCTTCGGCCTTGGTCAGCAGAACGCGGATCTCAGCGGTCTGATTCCGGATGGAGCGACGTAGAGAGTAGATCCAGGCCAAGGCGAGCAGGAGGACTCCGAGCGCCACTGCGATGGCGGTGAGCAGTTCGCGGGAGTTGACCATGCGAGGTGGGCGAACGAGGGTCAAATCGACACTGTCGCGCAGGCGAAGCGTCTGGATCTCGCCGGACGAGGGCATGAGGATGCCCACCACCTCAACGAAGGCGCCGACCGGGGCCTGCCGGGGGAGCACTGAGGAACTCAGCACCGGGCGTCTGATGTAGGCCCTCAGGGTAGTCTGGCCGCCCTGAATATAAAGGTCGTCGCGCTGGCTCCCGATGGAGTTTTTGGCGACGATGCCGGACACCCGTGCCAGCAAGCCGGCGTTCCGTGGCAGCAAGGCCTGCTCGACGGTGAGATTGGCCGGCTGCATTTTTGGTGCGGAACCGGTGACGGTGACGGAGGTGGCCAGCAACTCGGGCTCGTCGTCGGACAATCGGTGGATGGTCCCAACGACCTCCACGCGGTCCAAATAAGTGAACTTGAGGCCGGGAGGCCCCGCCACCGAGATGCCGCCGGTTTCATCCTGAATATAGAACGAGTTGGGAACGGTGGCCATTGTTCCGGGGAGCATGGTGAGGGTTCCAGACAACCGCCAGGTATTGGTGGCGGAACGCTCGGCGCGCGCGTCGGCGATGTGCCCTGGGGGTTCGCCGGCTGTGAGGGCCGGAGGCCAGCAAAGACAGAGCCAGACGAGGCACGCGAGGCGAGGACGAAATGGCGACGAGTTTTCGGGCATCGCGACTTTGCGGTATCTGGCCGACACTATAGTGATTGCGCTCCGACTGAGGGCGACTACCGATTGCCAGTGGGATGTCCCACTGCACAAGAGCCACTCATTTGAATATCGGCCAGATCACGCCAAAGTTTAGTACCCCGACCATCCTACAGCCACTCAAAGAAGATGCCAGCCCTCCTGGCGAAGCGGGGCCCGCCGCTGGTGGTGGGTGATCAGACGACACTGGCCTGAGTCGCCGGGCTCTCGAAATCGCTCGGGAGGGCCGGCGGCAACGGGGGCCTGGGATGTTGGTGGCGGGGCGGCCGGAGTGCGGGTCTTTCCGTTCGCCGCCGCTTGTGAGGACCTGGGAGAACCGCAAGCAGTGCTGGTGGTGGACATGAGGCCGGCGGCGCCGGCGCGGCAGTTGCGGTGGGATACGGAGTCCAGACGGGGCAGTGGCGCCAGCGGGTGGCCAGGCGGGGGCGTGGGCACGGAGGGAAATGTGGAAGGTTTGGCCCGCGATGAGGTCGACGTTGCGGGAGAGCCGGCCCGGGCCGCGGCGGCTGAGGGAGCGCCGCGTGGCGGGCTGGAAGGCGGGAGGGATTTGGGCGAACCAGGGTACGGAGGTGGCGAGGAGGTGGGAGAGGATCCAGCTGGGCGGAGATGGCCTCCGGGAGTACCAGTCCACGCCGCGCTTCAGAATCGCGGCAGTAGAGTGTATGATGAAACCGCTAAACAGCCATGAAACTCCTACTGTTCTCCATGATTCTGGGCGGGATCGTCCTGCCGGTGCAGGGTGCGTCTTACTATACGCAGCGTCCGGACGAGCCGAAGGCGGTGTATCTGACTGCGGACCAGTTTCCGGTACGCGGCGACGGGGTGGCGGATGACAGCGCGGCGTTGCAGGCAGCGATCGACCGGGTGCAGGAAACGAGGGGCGAGGGGATTGTCTTTGTGCCGCAGGGCCGTTACCGGGTGACGCGGACGATCTATGTGTGGCCGGGGATCCGGGTGCTTGGCTATGGCGAGAAGCGGCCGGTGATCGTGCTGGCCGCCAACACGCCGGGGTACCAGCAGGGCTTGGGGACCATGTTCTTTTTCGCGGGCATGCGTGCGCGGGGCGGCCGTTTCCGTCTGCCTCCTCCGCCGCCGGGCACAGTGCCGCTGAATCTGAACATCATGAACGCCAACTCGGGCACGTTCTATTCGGCGATGGGGAACATTGATTTTGAGATTGGCGAGGGGAACGCGGCGGCGGTGGGAATCCGGTTCCATGTGGCGCAGCACGGCTATCTGGCGCACATGGATTTCCACATCGGGTCGGGGCTGGCGGCGATGCAGGACGTGGGCAACGTGGGCTACGATCTGCGTTTCTTTGGGGGCCGGTATGGGATATTGACGCGGAAGCCCTCGGCGGCGTGGCAGTACACGCTGATAGATTCGACGTTTGAGGGGCAGCGGGAGGCGGCGATCCGGGAGCAGGAGGCGCAGTTGACGGTGGTGCATTGTGTCTTCAAGAACGCGCCGGCGGGCATCGTGATCGACCGGAACTACTCGGACCAGTTGTGGGTGAAGGATTCACACTTTGAGAACATCAGCGGCGCGGGCATTGTGATCAGCAATGAGAACAGCCGCATGACGCAGATCAACGTGGAGAGTTCCACGGGCCTTGGCGTGCCGGTGTTCGCGAAGTTCCGCGAGAGCGGCAAGACGCTGGCGGGTCCGGGTGCGGCGTATCGTGTGAAGACGCTCTCGCACGGGTTGACCCTGGCGGGCTTGGGCGCGCTGGGCGAGATCAAGACTTCGTTTGACGCCGTGGCGGTGCAGAGCCTGCCGCCGCGCGGGCCGGATGCGATTCGCAATGTGCCGCCGATGAGCGCGTGGGTGAATGTGCGGACGCTGGGCGCGAAAGGTGACGGGGTGACCGATGATACGGCGGTTCTGCAGAAGGCGATCGCGGAGCATACGGTGCTGTACCTGCCAATGGGGAACTACGTAGTGAAGGACACCATCACGCTGAGGCCGGAGAGTGTGCTGATCGGGTTGCATCCGAACCAGACGCAACTGGATCTGCTGGATGGCACCGCGGGCTTCCAGGGGCCGGGGGCGGCAAAGGCGCTGCTGCTGGCTCCGAAGGGCGGGCGCAATCTGGTCACCGGAATCGGGCTCTATACGGGCGGGCTGAATGACCGGGCGGTGGCGGCCTTGTGGATGGCGGGCAAGGACTCGCAGATGGACGACGTACGCTTCCTGGGCGGGCATGGGACGAATGGCCCGAACGGCAAGCGGGAGAGCCCGTATAACAGCAACCTGAGCGGTGATCCTGATCCGCGGCGGCAGTGGGACAGCCAGTATCCGAGCCTGTGGATCACTCAAGGCGGCGGGGGCACTTTTTCGAATTTGTGGACGCCGAGCAGCTTTGCGCAGAACGGGCTGTACATTTCGGATACCACGACGCCAGGGCGGGTGTACGAGGTATCGAGCGAGCATCATGTGCGGACCGAGGTGAAGCTGGACAGGGTGGAGAACTGGGAGCTTTACGCGTTGCAGACGGAAGGGGAGAGGGGCGAGAGCGAATCGGCGTCGGCGATGGAGATCAGCCGGTGCAAGAACATCACGATTGCGAACCTGCACGCCTACCGCGTGGTGCGGAGCTACCGTCCGTTTCCCTACGCGATCCGGGTTACCGATTCGAGCGACATCCGATTCCGCAATGTCCATGTGGATCACAACAGCCAGGGGCCGTACTGCCCGCAGACCGGGGACTGTACGCAGTATGTGCGATCCGGCAAGGTCTCTTACGGGACAGCGATTGTGGATCCGGTGTTGGGTCAGGAAGTGAGGGACCGCGAGTTTGCGTTCCTGACGGTGACGGGGGCGCGGACGCCGTTGCCGCCGGCGCGGCCTTCGCCGGTGCTGGAGGCCGGGACCAAGGTGGAGAAGCTCACCGGAGGGTTTTACAATGCGTCGGGGGCGGCGGTGGATGGCGCCGGGCGGCTCTATTTTGTGGATGCGCACTGGCACCGGATCTACCGTTGGACGCCGGAGACGAAGAAGCTGGAGATCATTCGGGACAATCCGCTGCATCCGGTAAATCTGTTTTTTGACAAGGCGGGGAATCTGATTGTGGTGTCGAATGGCGGCAGCGGCATGGCGGTCTATTCTCTGCGGCCGGATGGGCCGGAAACGGAGGTCACGCTGTTGCAGCGGGAGCCTGCGGGGGAGAGGCCGGGCATGAATGCGGTACTGCCGGTGAGCTACTTTGTGACGGGCGATGCGACGAATACGCTCAATACAAGCACGTACGAATATGTTTCGCTGGACGATCTGTTCCGGAAGCGGATGGGGACGCGGAGGACGTATCAGTACGTCTCGCCAGACGGGAAGGTGTTCCTACCGGAGGACGAGGTGTATGTGGCGGGGCCGCCGCATCTGGGCTACAAGTGGGCGCACAGCCTGCAGGCCTTTGGACTGGTGGAGGCAGTGGCGGGGCGGCCATTCTATGTGACGAACGAATCGGCGCAGCGGACGTACCGGGGGCAGGTGAATGCCGACGGAACGGTGTCGCAGTTGGCGGTGTTTGCGGAGCAGGGGGGAGAGTGCCTGGCGCAGGATAGCCGGGGGAACGTGTGGCTGGCCGCGGGCGACTTATTCGTGCGGGATGCGGCGGGGAAACTGATCGATCGGATTCGTGTGCCGGAGCGGCCGCTGGATATCGTATTTGGCGGGGCGGACCGGAAGACGCTGTTCATTTTGACGCAGGCGAGTTTGTATTCGGTGCGGACGAAGTAGGGGGCTTGGCGTCAGAGAGGGCGGGCGTGGAGGTCGCGGAATTCCACGCGGCCGTCGTCGCTGTGGATCTGGAGGCCGATGCGGCCGGGCTTGAGCAGTTCCGGGGGGAGATTGTCTTCGGTGGCGGTCTGTTGGCCGTCTACCCAGACGGTGCAACGTCTACCCTGGACGCGGATCTGGAGGAGGAACCAGCGGCCCTCGAGATCGGCCTGGAGCGTACTGCGCTGGCGGGCGTAGAGGGAGCCGGTCTGGTAGACGGCATCGACGGGGGAGTAGATCTGGACCTCGAAGCCGCGGTTGGGGCCCTCGGGTTGGCCGCGGAGGAAGATGCCGGCGTTGACGCGGTTGTGCGTGCGGACCACGGCGGTGAGCTCAAAATCGTCGAAGACGGCGGGCGGATAGAGGATGGAGTGGCCGTTGAGGCCCTCGATGACGCCGTTTTCGATGCGCCACTCGCCGCTGTCGCCGCGCTTGCCCCAGGCTTCGAGCGAATCCTGCGGGGCGAGATCAAAGATGCGGGTGCCAGGGCTGGGGAAGTCCTCCACGTTGATGTTGCGGAGCGAGTAGGCGTAACCCATGTCGGGGAAGCCGATGCGGCCGAGGCGGAGGCGGTGGGCGAGGGCGGGGACCTTGGCCATGTCGAGTTCCTGGAGGACTACGTCGTCGATGGTGACCTTGCAGAGGGCGCCGCGCAGTTCGATCTCGACGGTGTGCCACTCGTTGAAGGAGGGCGGGAGGACTTTGCGGGGGGCCAGGACGCCCATAATTCCGCCGGTGATCCAGGGGGTGGATTCCTTGTGGTAGTCGTGGGCGAGGGTGATGGTAAGGCCGGCGTGCTGGGGGCGATCGCTACGGGGGGCGCGCAGGATGACGGCGGCCTCGGCCCACTGGGCGAGTTTGTATTCGAAACGGAGACGGAAATCCTGGTGATCGGAATCGGTGAAGATCCAATTGCCGGCCTGGCCTTTGCCGGAGGTGCGCAGTTCGCGCTGGGCGGTGGAGAAGGAGGGGTGGGGGCCCTGCTGCTCCCAGCCCTGGAGGTCCTTGCCGTTGAGAAGGGAGCGGGGCTGGGCGGAGACGGTGATGGCCAGGATCAGCAGGGCGAGGGTTCTCAGCACGTTTTTAGGATAGCGGCAGAAGGAGTCTGAAGCGGGCGGTGTGAATCAAGCGCCGAGTGCCGGTTGACTCCCTCCGGGCGGCTTACTATGCTCTGGACAGGCTCAGCCAAATGAAATCCGGACGTGTGATGGGTGGTGTCTGCTGCCTCTGGTTGCTGACCTGCGCGTGCGGGCGGCCGAAGGCCGCGGCTCCGTTGCGAGTGGGAGTTGGTTCGTCGCGGCCCATGAGTTACGTGGACGAGGGCGGCAAGGCGCGAGGATTCGTGGTGGAGGCGCTAGAGGAGGCGGCGAGGCGGGAAGGTCTGACACTGGAGTGGAAGACAGCGGGCGAGATGGTTGCCAACGATGAGTCGCTGCGCGCCGGGCGACTGGATTTGATTGTGGGTTCGGCGACGGCCGAGCGCCAGCGGATGTTCTGGGTTTCGGATGCGTGGTGGTCTTCCGAGCTGGTATCCGTTACGCTTGTGGAACGGCGGTTGCGGGAGCAGCGGCAACTACGCGGCACGCGAATTGTGACGCCCCGAAGCGCGTTGACGGTTGTCTCGGGCTACTTTGCGGAGAGCAGGGTCGAGGTGGCGGGCAACGCCGTGGAGGCTACGGAAGCCGTCTGCCTGAAGCGAGCGGACACGGGCATTTTCGCGGCGATGTACTTGCGCGAGATCATCCGGTCGCCACCGGCGGGATGCCAGGGCATCGGTCTGAGCGTCCTGGATGTTGAGCCTCAGATGGAGTACAGCCTGATTGCCGGAATGCCTGCTGAGCGAGCGGCGAGAAGATTGAGGGCGCGCCTCGACGAGATTGTTGCGGATGGAACCCTCGCCGGCATTTCGACGCGAAACCCTCCGGTTTCTACGCCGCAGGTGATCCGGATGGGAGAGATACTTCGGGCGCAGTATGAGCGAAGGACGGCGGACGTGACGCTGATGGCGGGTGCGGCCGTTCTTCTGGTATCGATCCTGTTTGGCGTGAGACAGTACCGATCCGGGCGAAAGCTGCGGGAACTGAACCGGAGTCTGGAATCCAAGATGGTGACCATCCTGGAGGCACAGGAGGCGCTGCGCCAAAGTGAGGAGCGGTTCCGGACATTACTAGCGTCGGCTCCCCAGGCGGTAATGGTGATTGATAGCGCAGGCGTGGTCAGTTACGCGAACGCCCGGTGTCACGTAGTATTTGGCTGGCTGCCGGAAGAGATTGTGGGGATGGACGTGCGGACGCTGATCCCCGAGTGGGCGGTGGCTGAATCTATCGCCGAGAGGGAGTGGCAGGCTTCGCGCAAAGGCGGAGCGGCGTTTCAGGCCCTGGTCACCATGGGTGAGGTGTGGCGGGACGGGGAGCGGTTGGTGCTTGCTTTTGTGGCGGACATTTCCGAGCGCCTGGCGATGGAGGCGAAGGTGCGGGAATCGCAGCGCCTGGAGAGTGTCGGGCATCTGGCGGGAGGAGTGGCTCACGATTTCAATAATTTGTTGACGGTGATCAAGGGGTACGCCGAGCTGCTGAAGTCGGGGGGGAGCAGCAGCGGAGCGGAGCGGGAGGCTGTGGAGGAGATCGCGAGGGCGGCGGACCGGGCGACGGGCCTGACCCGGCAGTTGCTGGCGTTCAGCAGACGGCAACCGACGGTGCCTCGGGTGGTGGATCTCAATGCACTGGTTCGCGAGGCGGAGAGGATGCTGCGGCGGCTGCTTCCGGCCAGGATTGTGCTGGAATTTCGTCCGGCCGCCAGGGACGCGCTGGTGATGGCCGACGCCGGGCAATGGGAGCAGGTGCTGATGAACCTCGTCGTTAATGCACTGGATGCGATGCCATCCGGGGGGTGCATCGTGATCGAGACAGCGGTAGAATTGCGGGCCTTGGGCGGGGATGGAGGACCCTGGCGGGCGTTAGGTGGTGCTGCGTGTTTCGGATACCGGTACTGGGATCGCCCCCGAGGTGCGGGAGAGGATGTTTGAGCCGTTCTTCACTACGAAGGCGTTGGGCAAGGGCACGGGGTTGGGCCTATCCACCGTATACGGCATTGTGACGCAGGGTGGCGGTTTCGTCCGAGTGGACAGCAACCTGGGTGAGGGCACGACGTTCGAGATTCTGCTGCCATTGCAGGAGGAGGCGCCGGAAGAGCAACCGGCGGAGGCCCACGCGGCTGGGATCCACGCCACAGAGACGGTGCTTGTGGCGGAGGATGATCCGGGGATCCGGATGCTGGTGAGAAGGTGCTGGAGAACGCCGGCTACCGCGTGTTGCTGGCCACCGACGGCCTGGAGGCGA
The DNA here is from genome assembly GCA_016721425.1 of Bryobacterales bacterium. Taxonomy (GTDB): domain Bacteria; phylum Acidobacteriota; class Terriglobia; order Bryobacterales; family Bryobacteraceae; genus Paludibaculum. Next base: position 127,489 of record JADKID010000015.1, read on the forward strand.
TGGAACTGGCTGAGACTCACGCGGAAGGGATCCACCTGCTGCTGACGGATTCGGTGATGCCGCGCATGGGTGGTGCGGCGCTCTCCAGCGAGTTTGCCCAGCTCCATCCGAGGGCGAAGATCCTGCACATGTCGGGGTACAACGAGAGGCGGTCAGGAGGAGACAAGCGCCTGTTGCCGAAGCCGTTCTCCCCTGCGGAACTCATCGCACGCGTTCGTGAGGCGTTGAATGCGCCCGAGAATGAGTAGGAGAGTTTCAGCAGGCTTCGAGAATTCCGGCGACGGCGTGGAGCGTGGAAGCGATGCGGACGCTGGCCACGACGGCTTCGGCGGAGACGCCCTTTTCGCGGACGACGGCGGCGTGGGATTTGACGCAGGCTTCGCAGCCATTGATGGTGGAGACGGCGAGGCAGGCGAGCTCAAAATCGACGGGATCGCCGCCGTGATTGCGAATGGACTGCATGCGGAGGCGAGCGGGGATCTGATCGTATTCGCCGCCGGCGACGAAGTGGCGGAAGCGGTAGAAGATGTTGTTCATGCCCATGATGGCGAAGGCGGCCTTGGCGGAGCTGAACTGCGCGGGGGCGAGCTTGGCTGCGGCCTCGGCGAGAATGGTTTCGCTCAGCTTGGGGTTGCGGGAAGCGAGAGCGCAGGCAGCGGCGACGGTCCAGGTTTGCTGCTCGGTGAGCTCGGTTTGGGCGAGCACGGTTTGGAGGTTGAGTTTCAGATCGCGGGCGTAGTCGGGGAGGGTGTCTTGGAGTTCGGTGAGTGTCATAGGGGGTTCTCGGGATTTGGGATGGGGGGACAGTTGGGAGACTGTCCCCAGGGTTACCGCTCCCTGACAGTCGCGGCTCAGAAACGCGTTACGGTTGCGGATCGGAGACGCGGTACGGTCGCGGTTGGTCGCGGCTCGGAAACGCGATTAGAGGTGGATGGTTTCCTGGCCCTTGTTCCAGTTGCAGGGGCAGAGCTCGTCGGTCTGGAGAGCGTCGAGGACGCGCAGGACTTCGGTGCTGTTGCGGCCGACGGAGAGATCGGTGACCATGACGAAGCGGATGACGTTTTCGGCGTCGACAATGTAGACGGCGCGCTGGCTGACGCCGGCGTTGGGGTCGATGATGCCGAGAGCGGAGGAGAGCTCACGCTTGACGTCGGCGAGCATGGGGATGGGGAGGTTCTTGAGATCGGCGTGGTTCTGGCGCCAGGCGAGGTGGACGAACTCGCTATCGATGGAGGCGCCGAGGAGGACGGCGTCGCGATCGGCAAAGTCCTTGTTGAGGTTGCCGAAGGCAACGATTTCGGTGGGGCAGACGAAGGTGAAATCCTTCGGCCAGAAGAAGATGACCTTCCACTTGCCGGGATAGGTATCGGTACCGATCTCGGTGAAGGCGGTCTTGAGGTCTGTGCTGACCGTGGCGGTCACTTTGAAATCAGGGAATTTCTGTCCAACTCCAAGCATGTGTGCGGGCTCCTTAGGTAGTTTTGAGGGCGTCGGTGCAAGCGGGGCAGAGGCCCTGGAACTCCACGGTGTAGCGGAGGATCCGGTAGCCGGCCCGGAGCTTGCGGCTGAGGTGAATGGGCTCGAGTTCGGACTCATCGAGATCGACAATCGCCTTGCAGCGGGTGCAGACCAGGTGGTGGTGTTCGGCGAGATTGGCCTCCAGACGGAGCGATCCGTGATGGGGGCTAACCTCGCGAAGCAGTCCGGCTTCGAGAAAAGTGTGGATGTTTTTGTAGACCGTGGCCAGGGAAATGGAGGGGGTCTGACGGCGCACTTCGTCGAAGATGAGCTCCGGCGAAGGATGATGCTTCGACGAGACGATGGCGCGATAGATGAGCTCGCGCTGGTGGGTGAGGGCGAGGCCGGAAGCGCGGCAGCGCTCGCGGAAGGCGGTCACCATGGATTCGACTGGGGTCTCGACGGTTGGCATCAATGAATACAGTTTCGTAAAGGAGAATCATTCTCCAACTATGAGATGCGGGGTGGTGGGAGGAGGATTCCGGAATTGTCAGGCATTGGTTCCGATTTCGGGCACGAACCAGTTGGCGCAACCGCAATCGGGGCAGTGGTATTGGTGCCAGGGGAGGGCGGTGGGGCGGAGGAGTTGGAGGGCGCGCAGGTATTCATCGGGATGGGCCTGTCCGCAGCGGACGCAGACGTTGAGGCGGGGTGTGAGGATGACGGGCTCGCCGAGTTTGCCGAAAAAGAAGGCCCAACCGTAGACGCCGAGGCGGGTTTGGCGGTGTTTATCGATGGTGCGGATGAGGCGGATGGCGAGGGCCAGGAGGGGCTCGGGGAGGCCGAGGAAGCGCATCTCCGGACGAATGCCGGCGTGGTTGGTGTTGTGGCGGTTTTGGAAGACGAGCGAGGTTTGGAGAACGCGGGTGGCGGCGTGGGGCAGGCCGAGGTACCAGGCGAGGGCGTGGGCGAGTTTGGGGGCGTCAACGAAGAGATTGACGTGGCCACCGCGATCACGGAAAACTTTGCGATAGAGGCGGTCTGAGAAAGTGGAGGCGTCGGGGACGGCGATGTAGGCGGCGCCGCTCTTTTTGACGACGCGGCCGATTTCCTGGACGGCGAGTTTCCACTGAGGGAAGTGCTCGAGGCTGTGGTTGAGGATCACGGCGTCGAAGGTGGCGGTTTTGAAAGGGAGGGCCAGGGCGTCGGCAAGGGCGAAGCGCTGGGGGACGCGGCCGGGCGGGTCCAGATCTACGCGGAAGACGCGGGCGCGGGTGGCGGAATCCGGGAAGCTGCCGGGGCCGGAGCCGATATCGAGCACGATGGCGTTGTCGTCGAGGTGGTCGAGGATTTCGTGCACTTGTTCAAAGTTAGCGTGTTTTGGCGGGGCGTTGGCGTTCGTGCTGGAGGCGCTCGGCAAGGAACGCCCAAAACCGATCCGCTCGTCGGCCTTGCTCGCGATTGACTTTGCATGATAAAGTACATTGCGATGCCCAGTATCCGTCGACGGGTGACAGAACAGTGAATGCCGGCTATCGCGAGCCGGACGCAGGCGACGTGAGTTTCGTTTCTTCAGCGGAGAGTCGATCATGAAAGGATCAACCATCGCCGGCTGGGCGTTCGCTACTGTGGTCATCCTGCTCGTCCTTGCCGCCGGCTTCCGGGCATACCAGCGGGCGACGCCATCCAGAGGCGTGTCCCCCGTTGCCGTGGCGGCGGAGGAAGCCCACCAGAGCCTCCTTTACGGCCGTGTCGTGACAGTTGGCGGCGCCTCCTATGAGGGCCGGCTGCGCTGGGGAGGCGGGCAGGAAGCCTTCTGGGGCGACTACTTCAACGGCGCAAAGAACGAAAACCGCTGGGCGGCCCTCGTGCCGCCGAAGCAACTGCCCAAGGAGCGCCGCCCGTTCGAGATCTTCGGCTTCGAGATCGTCGACCGGGAGGAGCCCATCGAACTGGGCCGGCTGTTCATGGCGCGATTCGGGGATCTTGCGCGGATCGAGTCGATTGGCCGCGACGTGCGCGTGACTCTGAAGAGCGGGACGGTATTCGACCTGGGCCGCTTCTCCGCCAGCGACTTCGACGATGGCGTGCGGGTCTGGGATGGCACTCGGGGCGTGGTGGACCTAGACAGTATGCGGATCCGCGCGATCGAGCTTCTCACGCCGCCCAACCCCGGCCGTGCCCCCGACCGTCTGCACGGCAAGGTGCGCACTCGGCAGGGCGATTTCAGCGGCTTTGTGCAGTGGAACCGGGAGCAGTGCCTCGGCTCCGACACGCTGGACGGGCGCACCGCCGGAGGGGAGCAGAAGCTGCGCTTTGACACGATCCGCTCCATCGCGCGCGGCTCCGGCGACAGTTCCCTGGTGACGCTGCTGGATGGTAAGGAGGTCCGGCTGTCCGGCACAAGCGCGGCTGGAAAGGACAATCGCGGGCTCTATGTGGACGACCCGCGGTACGGCCGGGTACTGGTCTCCTGGAGCGCCTTTGAGGTCATCGATTTCGGCGCAGGCGGTAGCGGTCCGGCCTACGGCGACTTCCCGGCGGGGGGACCGCTGAAGGGTTCCGTCACCACCTATGCCGGCCGCCGCCTGGCTGGCCGCCTGGTTTTCGATCTGGATGAAAGCGAGATCACCGAGACGCTCGACGCCCCGTCCCAGGGAGTCGACTACACTCTTCCCTTCGGCCTGATCGCCTCCATTGTGCTGCCCAACGCCGGAGAGCACGGCGCCCGGCGTGCCCTGGTTACCCTCCATAGTGGCGAGGCGCTGCAATTAGAGCGCAGTGGCGATCTCGGCAAGGGCAATGCGGGGATGTTGGTTTTTGTCGAAGGGCGGCAGGGTCCCGAGTATGTGCCCTGGGCGGACGTGCAGCAGGTGGCTCTCGATCGCCCGGTGGCCATGTACCCGATGCCGGCGGGGGCTCAGCGGGGGGCACCGGCACGCTGAGATAGGGGTTCCGGGCGCGCGCCATTGGCCTCGTTCCGGGAGTGCGCCTTGTTCGAGCGAGGGCACGTGGGCGCGACCAGGGGGTCGCGCGCGGACGAGGGCGTCCGCCCCACGGGTCAGAAGGAGAAGCGGAGGGCGATTTGGAGTTGGCGGGCCGAGGTTGTGGTGTTGCCGCTGCGCAGGGTAAGGGTGCCGGAGAACTGGAGGCCCCCGATGCCATGTCAAAGTCAGCGTGGTTTGGCGGAGCGGTGGCGTTCCTGTTGGAGACGCTCGGCGAGAAAGACCTTGAGCAGAGACTGGTAGGGTACATCGCGCTGGTTGGCGAGGATCTTCAGGTCCTCGATCATGGCGACGGGCAGGCGCAAGGAGATGGTTCGGAGCGACGGCTTGAGGTTGGGGAGGCGCGTGCGCTGGGCGGATTTCCAGTCGACGTATGCGGTGGAGTCGTGCGTCGCCCAGAACTGCCGTTCTTGGGCTTCGAATTGGAACTTAGGAATTCGTTTCGTCATGGTGAGCAAGGTTTCGTCGGCCGGGTTCGGATCGTCTAGTGCAGCGAAGTATCATCACACTCCGCAGTAGCCTAGAAGCGGCCGAATTCGGCATAGAAGCCACTCTTCCCATAGTCGTCGGTTCGGAGCCGGGACGGGGAGTTCAGCAGTTCGAGCTTCTTGCGGAGATTCTGAGAGAAACCATCCAATCCGGGAAAGAGTGTTGCGCGATTGATGTTCATAAGATCAAGCGACTTGAGCATCTTCTCCCGTTCGGTGGGAGGGAGGAGGATGCGAACCATCCTCCGGGCGTTCTTGGGTGGGTGGTCCCGTACCATAGCTTGGAGATTGTCTTCGAATGAAACCTCCAGGCTGCCAGGACATAAGAACACGCCTTTCTGGTAGGTCTGGCGCTCGTTCGATCGCAGGCTTTGGATCGGGGCGACTACGCTCATGCGCTTCTCCACCAACAAATGAACAAACAGTTCAGGGTCACCCAGGCGAATTTGGTGGCCGACCTTTTCCACCTTCTGATCTGTCTTGAGCAACCACCCAGCTACATCTCGAAGATAGGCGAAGTCGATTGCGTAGATGGCGATTTGCTCAGCATTTCTATCCTCCTGTTCCGCCGCGAAGTAGGCGGCGACATACGGCGAGAGCGTCCAATCGACCAAGCGTGTTGGGACACCGTGGTGCTGCATCAACGCCAGCCAAGAGAGGGTGTCGTCCTCGGGTGGAGGTTCGGGCAGGAATCGACGAGCGCCGCCCTGGAACGCCCGGAGCAGATCGCTCTCCATCGACGAAGGGGGAAGGTGCGTCGATGCTCTCCGCAACGAGGACTCTACCATCCATCCAGCATTGGCCTGTCCTCGGAAGCCGTAGGCAGGTTGCAGACGGAGAAGCTCCTTCAAGGCACCGTCCCAGTAAGAAAACTCCTTAGGCGTAAACAGATTCTCAGGTTGGCCCATCGCATCCCAGTATAGTCGTCCCCTCCGAATTGGGCGCGACCAGGGGGTCGCGCGCGGACGAGGGCGTCCGCCCCACGGGTCAGAAGGAGAAGCGGAGGGCGATTTGCATTTGGCGGGCGGAGGTGGTGGTGTTGCGGATGAGGCCGAAGGTGGAGAGGGGCTTCTCGTTATCGACGGCTCCATCGAAGGCGGCTAGGGCGGGGGGGCCGAAGTTGGCGTGGTTGAGGAGGTTGAAGGCCTCCAGGCGGAGTTGGAGGTTGGCGCGCTCGGCGATGCGTTTCAGGGCGAAGTTCTTGGACAGAGACAGATCGAAGGTCTGGAGCGCCGGGCCGACAAGCGTGCCGCGGCCGGAGTTGCCTAGCTTGCCGGCGGATTGGAGGGCAAACGCGGCGGGGTTGAACCACTGGGTGGGGCTGCCGGTGATGGCGGTTTCGTGGGTGAAGCCGGGGGCGAAGTCGGGCCGGTCGAAGCCCATGCCGGAGGCGAGGGAGGGCGACCAGAGGGAGCGGGAGCGGTTGCGGGTGACGAAGACGGTGAGGGGGTTGCCGCTGCGCAGGGTGAGGATGCCGGAGAGCTGGAGGCCCCACCTCATCTGATAGATGGCGTTGGCGACGAAGTTGGATTTGGCGTGGTAATCGGAGAGGCCCTTGTTGTAGTTGAACCCGGCGAACTCGGGGAACGCGGTGGTGGTGCCGTTGGTTGCGTCGGAGAAGAACGTGGATGCCTGGGTGGTGTCGATGGTGCGGCCGTAAGTGTAGGCGACCTGGGCGGAGAGGCCTTTGCCGAAGCGGCGGCGGGCCTCGACGAGCATGGCGTTGTACCAGGAGTCGCCATCGGAGGACTTGAGCTCGATGACGCCAAAGGCGGGATTGCGGCGGCGGGGCGCGCCGGCGGGGAAGAGGAGCGAGCCATCGGGCTGGGCCGTGGGGGTGGCGATGTTCCAATCGCCGGAGCGCCACAGGCGCTGGCCGCGCGAGCCGGAGTAACCGAGGCTCAGCAGGACGTCGCCGGGGAGCTGGCGTTGGAGGGAGAGGTTGTAGAACTGGATGCGCGGGCTTTCAATGTCCCACTGGATGGGCCGGATGGTGTTGGCGACGCCGGCGGAGAGGTTGGGGACGGGGAAAGTAGAGGCGTTGACGGAGACGCGCGGGGTGGCGGGCGGATTGGTGATGGTGACGATGAGGTGCTGCTGATTGTTGGTATTGAAGAAGAGGCCGTAGCCGCCGCGCAGCGAGGTCTTGCCGTTGCCGAAGAGGTCCCAGGCAAAGCCGGCGCGGGGCATGATGTTGGTGTAGGTGGGGTTCTGGTAGAGCTGGCCGACGGTGGGTGCGGCGTCTGTGGCCAGGTTGGGGACGGCGGAATCGCGGCCGTAGATGTCCTTGGGCATCGAGGAGAACTCGTAGCGGATGCCGGCGTTGAGGGTGAAGCGGGAGGAGACGCGGAAGTCGTCCTGGAGGTAGAAACCCATCAGGGTGAAGCGCCAGTAGCGGTCCAGCGCGCCGCCGGCGGAGAGGCCGAGGAAGCGCAAGGGGGTGCCGGTGAGGAAATCCCGGAGGCCTCCGAAGGTCTGGATACCCAGGGAGAACGTAGGGTTGTAGAGGTTATCGCGGTAGCGTTCGGCGAGCATGCCGGCCTTGAGGACGTGGCGGCCCTGGTAATGGGTAAAGGCGTATTCGCCGCCGAAGACGTTCTGGACGAGCTTGACGTTGACCGACGTTTGAGGGCCCCAGCGGGGGAAGCCGCCGATATCGATATTGCCGACGAGGGAGCGGGTGGGGATAAAGGGGGTCAGCTTGGTGGCGGTATTGGCTTCGACGTCCTGGCCGACGTTGGTGCGGGAGAACGATCCGCGGAAGGTGTGGGAGCTATTGGGGCTGGCGATCCAGCGGTGTTCCACGGTAAGGAACTGGTTGCGGGAGAGGAAGGAGCGGGGGAACTGAGGGTAATCGGTGGGCAGGCGCTGGGCGGCATCGTCGATGGTAAAGCGGCCGAAGAGCTGGTGGGCGGAGCTGAAGTAGTGATCGATGCGGCCCTGGCCGAAGTCCTGGCGGAGGGTCTGCTTGAAGGGGAAGGAGTAGACGGCGAGGCCGCCGCCGCGGTTGGGGCCGTTGGGGAGGGGGAACTCGTCGAGGTAGGGCTGGATGAGGGGATTGATGGTGACGGGGCCGGAGGGGAGGATGCCGCGGCGGGCGTTCTCGTCGGGGACGATGGTGTTGATGGAGCGGCCCAGGCGCTCCTTGAGGGCCTCGTAGGCGGCAAAGTAGAAGGTCTTCTCGCGGCGGATGGGGCCGCCGAGAGAGGCGCCGTATTGATTGCGGGTGAACTTGGGCTGGGCGGCGGGGTCGAAGAAGTTGCGGGCGTCGAGATTGTCGTTGCGGAAGTATTCGTAGAGGGAGCCGTGGAGGTCGTTGGCGCCGGATTTGGTGAGGGCGTTGATCTGGCCGCCGGAGTTGCGGCCGAACTCGGCGGAGTAGGTGTTGAGCTCGATGCGGAACTCGCGGATGGCTTCGAGGCCGAGGACGGTGGAGGCGGCGGAGCCGGCCGGGCCATTGGTGAAGTCGTTCTGGGGGGTACCGTCAATCAGGTAGACGTTGGAGCGCGGGTCCTGGCCGTTGATGGACATACCGAGGCCGTGGGCCACCACGGAGCCGCCGTCGCGATTGGGATAGGCGGCGACGCCGGGAGTAAGGAGGGCGAGATCGGTGTAGTTGCGGCCGTTGAGCGGCAGCTCGCGCATGGTCTGCTCGCCCACCAGAAAGCTGAGCTCAGAGGTCTGGGTGTTGACCATGGAGGGGCGGTCTGTGACGGTGATTTGTTGATCGACCGCGCCGATTTCGAGGGTGATTTCCAGCGTGACGGCATCGCCGACAGCGAGGGCGAGGCCCTGCTGGATGAGGGGGCGGAAGTTGGCCTTTTCGACGTGGAGGTGGTAGGAGGCTGGGGGGAGATCGGCGAAGAAAAAGCGGCCGTTGTTGTCCGTGGTGACAGTGCGCTTGAGGGCGGTGGGGTCCTGCTCGGCGGTAACCTGGGCGCCGGGAATGGGCGCGGCGGCGCGATCGCGCACTGTGCCGGCGAGGCGCGCCTGGGTTTGGGCGGAGGCGCAGAGGGTCACGAACAGGAATGGCAGGGCGATTCGGGCCAGCATGGAGGGGATACCCGTAGTGTACCAGCGGGTGAAGATACTCACTGTAAGAGATTGACGTGGAGAGGGGGGCGGGGGTAACGGCGGGAGCGGGCAATAATCGAAAAGCCCCGGACCGCCTGTGCGAGACCGGGGCTTTCAGAGAAAACTAGCCTTCTTAGGCCACCTCGGCCGCGCGATGGCGCTTCATGATCTCATGCATCTGGTCTTTCAGGTGGAGCTTCAACTTTTTCAGGCGGTGCTCCTCGATCTCGTCCTGGTCCGTGAGGTGCGGTTTGGTTTCGATTGCGTCGATCAGCTTCGCGTATTCAGCGTGCTTCTCGGCTAGGGCACGAAACTCTTCATTTGACTGGACCAGGTATGCTTTCAGCTCTTCCTGTGCAATTTTGTCCATCAGGGTGGTTCTCCTTGGGATCGGAATCCACGCCGAGTCTGTGGGAGTCTTGTGTGGCTCGGTGGGGTCTCGTTAGACGCATTTGGCAAGCCGGCAACCCCTCTGGGGGCTACCGACACCCTGACACTACCATTTTTGGAATCGTCTTACAATCCCATGTCTACAGTAGTTGGTAGATTGCGAAACACCGGGCACCGGGGGATGCCCGGTATTCCGTTCAGGGGTTCGGCGGCGGCTCAGAAGTGGAACTTGGCGCCGAGCTGGATGACGCGGGTGGTGAGGCCGCGGACGCCGCCGCCGACGGCGCCGAAGGTGACCGAGCGGATGTTGCGCAGTTCGGAGACGTTGACGCGGACGATGTTGTCCTAGCTGGTCTCGCAGCCGGGCCGGCGTCCGAAGACGCGGATGCCGAGTTCCTGCTCGTGGATCTCGGCGTCCCCCGGGGCCGAATGCGCGCTGGCAGAGGAACTCCAGGAGCTCGCGCTGCCGGGCGGAGCGGCGGAAGGGTTTGCTGGCCAGGATTCTCTGAACGAGTTCGACTTGGGGATTGTCAGCCAATTACGGCATTAGTGTAGCAACACGGCTGGGGTATACTGACCGTCATCGATGAAGTACTGGGCACCAATCGTCATTCTGGGAGTGTGCTGCGCGCCCGCGCCGGGCGCCGACGCCGTCTCGTTCAACCGCGAGGTGCGGCCCATCCTCTCTGACAAGTGCTTCGCCTGCCACGGCCCGGATTCTGTGGGCCGGAAGGGCGGGCTGCGGCTGGACCGGGAAGAGGATGCGCGCGCCAAGCTGGGGACAGTGCAGCAGAGCGCGGTGCTGGAGCGGATTACGTCCACGAACAAGGTGAAGCGGATGCCGCCGGCCTATCTGGGGCACGAGCGGCTGACCGACCGGGAGATCGCGACGCTGCGGACCTGGATTGAGCAGGGCGCCAAGTACGAGGCGTTCTGGTCACTGATTCCTCCAAAGAGGACGGCGGGGCGCGATGCGATTGATCGCTTGGTGCGGGAGCGTCTGGTGAAGGAGGGACTACAGCCCTCGGCCGAAGCCTCGCGCGAAACATTGATCCGGCGCGTGACGCTCGACCTCACCGGCCTGCCGCCCACCCGCGCGGAGGTGGCAACTTTCGTGGCCGACACCGCGCCCGGCGCCTATGAACGCGTGGTGGACCGGCTGCTGGCCTCCCCGCGATACGGCGAGCGGATGGCGATCCGCTGGCTGGAGGCAGGGCGGTACGCCGATACCAATGGCTACCAGTCCGACGGGCCGCGCGACATGTGGCGCTGGCGCGATTGGGTGATCGCCGCCTTCCAGAAGAATATGCCGTTTGATCAATTTACGGTGGAGCAGATCGCCGGCGACCTGCTGCCCAACGCGACCACGGCCCAGCGCGTGGCCACGGCGTTTCATCGCAATCATCCGACGACGGCAGAGGGCGGGATCGTGGATGAAGAGTACCGCGTGCAGTATGTGGCGGACCGCGCCGAGACCACAGGCACGGTGTGGCTGGGGATGACTGTGGGGTGCGCGCGCTGCCACGATCACAAGTTCGATCCCATCAAGCAGAAGGACTACTACTCGCTATTTGCCTACTTCAACAACACGCCGGATCTCGGGTTTGCCTACAATTTCGGGAACGACCAGCCCTACATCCCGGCGCCTCTGCCGGAGCAGCAGGCCAAGCTCGACGAGATGGAGCGGCGGATCGCTGCGGCCCGCCTGGCGGTGGAGCGGGCGGAGCCGAAAGAGCGCGCCGCGCAGGCGAAATGGGAGAAGACGCTCAAGGGTGACAACTGGACGGTGACCGCGGGTCTGTCCCACCGCACCGCGCAGGAAGAGAAGTTCGACGGGCAGCGGATTCTGGAAGTGGGCGGCAAGGTAGCGCAGTACAACTACAACAGTGCCTTCACGTTTGCGGTGTGGATCCGCCCGGAGACGAAGAACGCGGCGATCCTCTCCCGTGGCGAGGATCAGTTCGAAGGGCAGGGGCATTTCCTGCATCTGGTGGAGGGCAAGCTGCGCCTGCACGTCATCTACCGCTGGAGCGACCTGGGGATGCGCCTCGAGACTGAGGAGCCGGTCCGGCTGAACGAGTGGTCCCACGTGCTGGTGGCGTACGACGGCAATATGCGTGCCGCCGGAGTGCGGGTGTACGTGAACGGGGTGCCGCAGAAGTTCAAGGTGATGCTGGATCAGTGTATGTGGCCGATGGACACCAAGGAGCCATTCCGGATTGGGGCCGGCGGCGGGCAGCGCTTCACGGGCGCGATCCGCGATGTGCGCGTGTACGACCGCGCACTGACCGAGGCCGAGGTGGGTGCGGTGGTGCTGCTGACCGAGCAGGGCCGCCGGGACCGGATGCGGCTCTGGTTCCAGGAGCTCTACGGCCCGGAGCGCAAAGAGCTCGCGCGTCTGGAAGAAGAGCGCCGGAAGTACCTAGCCACTGTGCCCACCGTCATGGTGATGCAGGAGACGCGCCCGCGGCCGGCGTACGTCTTGAAGCGCGGCGCCTACGACGCGCACGGCGAAGAAGTGTCGCCCGGCGTGCCGGCGGCGCTGCCGGCGATGAAGCCGGAGTGGCCGAAAAACCGCCTGGGCCTGGCCTACTGGCTGGTGGACCGCGGCAACCCGCTGACGGCGCGTGTCACGGTGAACCGGTTCTGGCAGATGCTGTTCGGGACGGGGCTCGTCAAGACCGTGGAGGACTTCGGCTCGCAAGGCGATTGGCCGGTGCACGCCGAGTTGCTGGATTGGCTGGCCGTGGAGTTCATGGATACGGGCTGGAACGTCAAGGGCATCCTCAAGACGATGGTGATGTCGGCCACCTACCGGCAGAGCTCGGCCGCTACGCCGGAGCTGGTCGCGCGCGATCCGGAGAACCGGCTGCTGGCCCGCGGGCCGCGCAATCGCCTGCCGGCTGAGATGATTCGCGATCAGGCGCTGGCCGTCTCCGGGCTGCTGGTGGAGAAGATCGGCGGGCCGTCTGTGAAGCCGTACCAGCCGCCGGGCTTGTGGCAGGAGCTCTCGGGCGGCAAGGGCTATGAGGCTGACAAGGGCGAGGGGCTATGGCGGCGGAGCCTCTACACGTATTGGCGGCGGACCGTGGCGCCGCCCGGCATGGTGAACTTCGATTCGCCCACGCGGGAGACGTGCGTGGTGCGCGAGTCGCGGACCAACACGCCGCTGCAGGCGCTCAGCCTGATGAACGACGTGCTCTATCTGGAGGCGGCCCGGAAGATGGGCGAGCGCGTGATGCGCGAGGGCGGCGCCACCGATAGCGGCCGTCTGGCGTATGCGTTCGGCCTGGTGCTGGCCCGCGCGCCGAAACGGGAAGAGGCGCAAATGTTTGAAACAGCGCTGCGGGAATTCCGGAAGTTCTACGACGAGCATCCGGCGGAGGCTGTCAAATACCTGCAACAGGGCGCCGCGCCGCAGGCCGCGGGATTGCCCGCGCCGGAGTTGGCGGCGTACGCGGCGGTATCGAGCCTGGTGTTGAATCTCGATGAAGCGATCACGAAGGAGTAGCCGGCGATGACGCGACGCGATCTATTGAAGCGCCTGCCCGGCGGGCTCGGCATGGCGGCGCTGGGCAATCTAATGGGCGCCACCGGGCCCCACCACAAGCCGCGCGCCAAGCGCATCATCTACCTCTTCCAATCGGGCGGTCCGTCGCAGATGGAGACGTTCGACTACAAGCCCAAGGTGAAGGACATGCTCGGCAAGGATCTGCCGGAATCCGTGCGCATGGGCCAGCGGCTCACCACGATGTCGGCCTCGCAGTTGAGCTTTCCGATGGTGCCCTCGAAGTACTCGTTCGCACAGCACGGCAAGTCCGGCGCGTGGGTGAGCGAGCTGCTGCCGCACACGGCGAAGATCGTGGACGATCTGACGTTTGTGAAATCGATGAGCACGGAGCAGATCAATCACGATCCGGCGGTGACGTTTTTTCAGACCGGCTTCCAGGTGGCCGGGAGGCCCAGCATGGGCGCCTGGGTGACGTATGGGTTGGGCGCGGAGACCGAGAACCTGCCGGGATTCGTGGTGATGATCTCGCCGGGCGGCGGCGGAGGCGGGCAGCCGCTGTACGATCGCCTGTGGGGCAGCGGATTCCTGCCCTCGCGCTACCAGGGCGTAAAGTTCCGTTCCGTGGGCGATCCGGTGCTGTATTTGTCACGTCCGGAGGGCTTTCCGGTCGAAAATCAGCGTGTTTTTCTCGATACGCTGAAGCGCGCCAATGAGCTGAAGCTGGCCGAAACCGGCGATCCGGAGATCTCCACGCGCATCGCGCAATACGAGATGGCGTTCCGCATGCAGTCGTCCGTGCCGGAGCTGACGGACCTTTCTAAGGAGACGCAGACGGATCTGGAGATGTACGGTCCGGACGTCCGCAAGCCCGGCACGTTCGCCTACAACTGCCTGATGGCGCGGCGGCTGGCCGAGCGCGGCGTGCGCTTCATCCAGCTCTATCACCGCGATTGGGATCACCACGGCAAGCTGCCGGAAGGGATGCCGAAGCGCTGTCTGGAGACAGATCAGCCGGCGGCAGCGCTGGTGCGGGATCTGAAGCAGCGCGGCATGCTGGAAGACACTCTGGTGGTGTGGGGCGGCGAGTTCGGGCGCACCGTGTATTGCCAGGGGCGGCTGACGAAGGACGACTATGGGCGCGATCATCATCCGCGCTGCTTTACCGTGTGGATGGCCGGCGGCGGCACGAAGCCGGGCCTGACCTATGGCGCCACGGACGATTTCAGCTACAACGTGACCCAGAATCCGGTGCCCGTGCACGACCTGCAGGCGACGCTGCTGCACTGCCTGGGCATCGATCACAAAAAGCTGACGTACAAATTCCAGGGCCGGCACTACCGCCTCACGGACGTGAGCGGCGAGGTGGTTCAGGATCTTTTGAGCTGACGCGTCATCATGATGGCATCGTCGGTGGGGCGCGTGTAGTATTTCTTGCGGTGGCCCACCTTTTTGAACCCGTGCTTGCGGTAGAAATTGATGGCGGTGACGTTGGACTGGCGCACGTCGAGATGCTGAGTGGGCGCGGTGAGCGTGTTTAGTAAGAAAGTGCCCACCCCTTTGCGCTTGTGATCGGGATGCACGGCCAGGTTGAGGATCTCCACCTCGTCGGGCGGGATCAACTGCGCGCAGAGGAAGGCGATGATGCCCGTTTCGTCTTCGCACACAACGGTGTGATAGGCGAGATAGTCGAGCGTGTTCCACTGCGAGGCGGCGGGGTTGAGGCGCTGGAGCTCTTCGATCACGGGCAGGTCAGCGAGCTTTAGGGGACGAGTAGTGAGCGCCATAGTTTTGTCTGCAATTCTGCGAGTGCGGGCCAACCGTATTTTGCCACGGCGATGTGGCGGGCGTTGCGGGCGAGCGTCGCGCGCAGGCCGGCGTCCTCGAGCAAACGCAGAATGGCGGCGGCGAATTCCTGCGGCGTATCGGCGATCCAAACGGAGTGGCCATGCTCGAGGCCGAGGCCGGCGACGCCCGATGAGGTGGATACGATGGCGCGCTGCATGGCCATCGCCTCCAGCGCTTTCAGATTGGTGCCGGCCGAGACGACGGTGGGGATCAGGACGAGATTTGCTCCCACGTACAGCGGTCGGACATCGGCGGTGAAGCCGCGGAGCGCGATGCGCGGGTCGGGTGAGGGGTGCGGCCAGTAGAGGTGCGGATCGGGTCCGGCGACGACGGTGGCGCTGAGGGTCGGGTGCTGGTTTTCCAGCAGGGGCCACACCTGTTCGACGAAGAAGCGGTAGGCGCGGACGTTGGGGAAGTGGCGGAACGAGCCGATGAAGAGAAGGTTCCGCGAGGCGCCTTCGGGCTCGGGCATGAAGCGGGCCAGATCCACGCCGTTGGGGATGACGGCGACGTTGGGGCGGCCCAGGAGGGTTGCGTCCTTCTCGCTCATGGCCACGGCGTGGGGGAACTGGCGGAGCGCGCGCTGCTCGAATCTGCGCCAGCGGAAGAGGTCCCACCACGTGCGGAGCGAGGGCGCGTTGGCGTGGATCTGCGCGAAGAGATCGAAGGTGACGTCGTGCTCGGTGAGGATGTCGCCGCCGTAGCGGGCCATCTGCGTGTATTCGGTCTGGAGGATCGGGATGCCCAATTGCGCGAGCTCGTGGCGGAGTTGCGTGTGCAGGGCGGGAGTGTAGAATTCGCAGGCCTCGGGCGGAGTGAGAGTGGACCAGCGCGGCTCCCGGTAGTAGGGTTTGGCGGCGATGTAGAGGCGCGAGCAGAAAGTGAGGGTCTCGTCGAAATCGGCCTTGGTCTGGCCGTCCTCAAAGGCGAAGACTGCGATATCGAATTCGCGCGATGCTTCGCGCAGCAGGTTGTGCAGGCGCACGGCGCCGCCGTGGGCCAGCGGGTAGGTGCAGTATGGGCTGAGCACGGCGACACGCGGCTGCCCTGGGCGCCAGGGACGGCCGTCCATCGCGCGCCAGGTCTGCGGGAGGACGCTGAGATCCTTTCGCCAGGGCCGCAGGAAGATGCGGTCCAGCGGTACACCGTGGAGAAAGAGCAGTGAGGCGATGGGCGAGGACCAATGGATGTGGTGGCGGTCCAGGTTGTCGTGAAAGGCCAGTACCTTGTTGGGAAACGCCAGCAGCGCCGCGCGGAGCAGTGCCTTCTCCCGTGTGGGGATGGCGGCGAGGGCGATTCGCTGTCCGCGGCACGCGCGCCGCAGACGCAGCCAGGCGCTGCCGGCGGGCTCGTCCGGGACGACTTCGATGAGGATCAGCCGATGGCTGGGCGTCAATTCGCGCATGGTGTCGGCCAGCGGAGCGGCGGCCAGCACCACGGCCTCCGGGTCCTTGCCCAGCAGCGAGAATAGGGCGCGTTTGATCCGGTTCCTCATGCGGGCCTGCGGCGGAGTGCCAGATGCAGGACCAGCCACGATGCCATGGGCAGCAGTGCCACGGCGAAGCAGACAGGCGTGAAGCCGTAGCGATCCACCACGCGCCCGGTCGCGGAGGAAAAGACGCCCTGCAACAGGCCGTAGACGCTGGTGAGGCCAGAGACGGCGAAGCCCGCGCTGCCCGCGCCGAATAGGTCCAGGGGCAGTGCGTAGATGTTGACGCTCGATGCCACACAGGCGAAAAACGAGAGGCAGATGAAGGCAGTGGCCAACTCGGGTGTCGGCATGAATGGCACCAGAGCGCCGGCCAGCAGCAGCGTGGATCCGATCAGGATGACGCGCAACCGTGCGGGCGTCACGTCGCTCTGCCCCCTGGACCAGCGCAGCGTGAGCCACCCGCCGAAGAGCCCGCCGGCCGTGGCGAAAACGGGCGGGATCCAGGCCAGGTGGTAGTTCGCCTGCTGTTGCGGCATGTGGTGGACCTGGACCAGGAAGACGGTGGTCCAGTTCACCCACAGCGAGTAAACGGACATGAGCAAAACGTTGGCGGCGAGCAGCGCCCAGTAGCGGCGGTCGCGCAGGATCTCGCGGGCCGGTGTGGACGGCGCCGATGCCGCCTCGCCCTCGCGCGGTACGCGGCGGCTGACGAACCACCACAACGGGATCCAGACGAAGCCCAGCGCGCCGATGAAGACAAACGCGCTGCGCCAGCCGTAGACGCGCGAGATGGATTCCGCTAGCAACGGCGAGGCGACGGCGCCCACCGTTAGGCCGATCTGGAAGACGGCGCTGCCCAGGGCGCGTTCGCGCGGCGGCAGGTAGACGGCCGAGGCTTTGCCGGTAGCCGGGACGCCTCCGGCCTCGCCCACGCCCAGCGCGGCGCGGCAGGCCATCAGACCGCCGAGTGACGAGGTCCATCCGGTGGCCATACCGGCCAGCGACCAGATGCCGACGGCAAGGGAAGATCCCTTGGTCAGGCCGATACGGTCAATCAGGAGTCCCGCGAGCGGGGCGGACAGCGCATAGCAGAGCGAGAACGCCAACAGCACGTCGCCATAGCCGGAGTTGCTGAGATAGAACTCCTGCATGAGCTGCGGGGCCAGCGCGGCGAGGATCTGGCGGTCCATGAAGTTGAGCGCATTGGCGAGCGCGAAGATGGCGATGGCGAGCCAGCGGAGGCGGGAGGGCATCACTGGAACTCGACCGTGACCACTTCGCGCGTCTGTGTGTAATCGATCTTCACTTTGCGCGGCGGCCTCTGCGGTCCACAGCTCAACTGCACTTGCGTCTGCCCGGCGCCGAGGATCACCACTTTCCCGGGGTCCTTGATGACGAAGGCAGCGGGCTTGCCCTCGCGGTCACGGGCGCTCAGCCGGAACGTGCTGCCCTGGCAGGCGACGGATTCCAGCGTGCCGAGGAAGGCTGTGGTGGGCGGGCCGTCCCACCACTTCTCCGCCTTGGCGCCGGTGGCCTTGCCGGCATTGCCGGCCTCTTCCGCCCGGCGGATGGCGTCGAGCGATTCGCGGCGCACTCGTTCGATCTCGTCCACCTCTTCCTTCTTGCGGCGTGCCCGCTCGGCGGCTTCGAGATCGTAGCGGATCTGCTCAAACTGCTCGCGGGCGGTCTTCAATTGCTCGCGCTCCTGATCGTCGCGGGCCACCCTCTCGGCGGCGCGCCAACTGCGTTCGGCCTCAGGGAACTGTTTGGCGTCAAACTGCGCTTTGGCCAGGTCGCGCCAGATCTCCGGCAGCCGCGGAGCCAGCTCGGCCGCTTTCTTCAGATGAAACGCACGGCGAATGGGGCCGGTCTCCCGGGCCGCCAGTTGCAGGTAGATCTCGTGCCAGGCTGGGTTCTGCTTCTGGGCGCGCTCCAGCAGGCCCAGCAGTGCCAGTCCGCGCGTGCCGGCGTGCTCTTCATCGGCGGCCATGGCTTCTAACGCCCTTTTAGCGTCGTCCGGCAGCGTCTTAATTGGGGATTGAGTAGACCGTCCCCGAATTAGACCGATGCCCTCGTAGCCGAGGGGGCCGGGGCGCTCTTTCTGGGCGGCCTCGTAGGCGGCCAGGATCTCGGCGTCGGGCGCGCCCCGTGCCATCAACTGGTCGGCGGGCAGGACCCGCAAGCGCGAGGCCAGCATCGGGATCAGGCTGAAGGCGCGCTCGGGGGCTAGAGGGCGTCCGGGGATGGTTACCGTGGGGAAGTCCCCTTTGGCGTAGTAGGCGTCCACTTCCTTGTCGATGGCGGACTTGGGCTTCTCGTAGGCGTTGCGGAAGGCCGTGATCTCGTCGGCGCCGGCGGCCAGGTTGGAGAGCAGGACGCGCGTGCGCACCGCCGTCTCCGGGTTGGTGAGGAGGTATTGGAGCATCGCCCAGGTGCGGGTACGCTGCGCGGCGGCGGGCGGCGCGCCCACCACGACCCTACCGCCCTTGATCTCCAGTGTGGAGTAGAGCGTGGCGAAGGTGGGCTCCAGATCGCCGGGCATGCGATAGGTGAGGTTGTCCTCCATGAAGAGCAGCGCCAGTTGCTGAAACCAGGCGGGCGGCGGGGCGCTGCCGGCCGGCCAGGTGCCTAGCCAGCCATCGCGGGAGAATCCCAGGTAGGGCGTCTCCGCCACCTTGCCGGGCTTCCTCACCACAATCGTGATGGGCCACACGCATTTGAGATCGCGCTTGCCCAGCGCTTCGCCGAAGATGAAGCGGAACTGTTCCAGGTGGTAGAGCGCGGCACGGGTCTGGTCGTCGCCGGCGTCGGAGTAGACGAGGAACGGGCCGGATTTGGTCTCCACCCAGGCGGCCTGCAGGGTCAGGCATAGCAGCGCAGTCAGGACAAGGCGCATGGCGTCAGGCGATGGGGCCCTCGCCTCGCGAGAGCGCCGTGAGGATAGCTTCCCGGCGTTCATCGGCGGCGGCGACAGCCGATTCGAGCGAAACCAGATAGGTGAGCACGGCGACGGCCATTCCAGAGCCGATCACCGCGTAGAACGCGAGGTCGGTGGAAAAGGCGTAGCGTGCCAGGTAGGCCAGCGCGATGGGCAGTGCCAGCACGGGGTACAGCAGCAGGAGCACGCCCTGGATCTTGCCGGCGTTTGAGTGGCGCCACGAGTTGTTGGGGTCGATCGGGCGCGGGTAGTGCATGGAGGAGAGGTTGCCGATCGCCAGCAGGAAGACGCTCAGCATCAGCGTGACGGCGAACGCCTCTGGAATCTTACTCAGCGGGAACTTCAGCCGCAAGACGAGAACCACGGCGGTGACGATCGTGATTTCCAGCAGCAGGAAGAACACGGCGGTGATGTTCTTGGCGATCAGCACGGTGGAGAGTTTCACCGGCATGACGTAGTATGCCTGGGCGGCCGTGCGGTCGAAGCCGAAGTTGTTCCAGAAGAGCACCTCGCCCAACAGCAGTACGGCGTACATGCTGACCATTACGAGGATATTGTCCGAGAAGCCGCCGGGCGTGCGGCCCCTGCCGAGGACCAGCGGTAGCCAGATCACCAGCCCGAAACTGAAGCCCATGAAGAAGACGAGCCGGAATCGAGGCGCCCGGCACAGCATTCGAAACTCCTTCTCCACCAGCGCGCCCAGCGGGTCCGGCAGCAGGCGGGAGGGGAGACGATAGAAGGCCTCCATCCCGGCGATGGCGGATTTGGAGGAAGTGGCTCGCTGACTGGCCTTCACCTCATCGGCGTCCCAACTCAGGCCGCGCTGGAACTGCGTGTATCCAAACCAGGCGGCGAGGGCGAGCCAGCCGAAAGCCGAGGCCAGCAAGGCAAGCGAGAAATCCCCGGCGGCGAGACGCGCGGTGATGTGCCAGGGCCACGGGACTGGCGGGATCCTGCCGCCGTAGAGCTCGTAGTAGTGTTTCCACTTGTCGGGCGGAACCAGGCTGAGGATCAGCTGCGGCAGCGCCGTGAGCAGGACGAATCCAAAGACCACCACCTCGCGTACGCCACGCCGGGCCAGCAGGCGCGTGAGCAGATCGCGCACGCCGGCCGAGAGCAGCAGATTGCCGAGCGTGAAGGGGATGAAGAGGAGCGGCCCCCAGGCGGGGGCGATGGGCGAGCGGATGAGGCCGATGGCGGCGCCGATCATGATCACGATCACTTCCGGGCCGGTCGACGCGCGCAGCAGCACCTCAATGGCGAAGAGGCGCCCCGGGGCTACGGGATAAGCCAGCAGCCGCTTCAGATCCAGAGAGATGCCGGTGGTGGCGAGCATGACGGGGATGAACTGCCAGAAGAGCATGGCCAACAGCAATCCGCCGCTGACCACTGTCGTGAGCGTGTCGCGGCCTTTAATTTCAGGCAACGCGGTGGCGGCCAGCCACGCCAGAAACAGCACACCGCTATACCAAAGCACCATGGAGATCCAATAGAACACCCGTCCGGCGCGCGTGCCGCCGTTGGTAGTCTTGTTGTAGATGCCCTTGGCCTGAGCCCGGACGATGGCGCGTACCTGGTCGTTGAGGAGAAAGCCCATGGCGGTTTCCTACAGCCAGTCGAGCGATTCCGAGCTGTGCGCGGGGCCGCCCACGACGCGGACAAAGGTGTCCTCCAGCGTCTCGGTGCCGCTGCGGAGCTCGTCCATGGTCCCATCGACGATGATCCGGCCCTGGTTGATGATGGCAACTCGGTCGCAGAGGCGTTCCACCACTTCGAGCACGTGCGAGGTGAGGAAGATGGTGGCGCCGTGGCGAACCTGATCCAGCAGGATGTCCTTCATGAGCCGCGCGCCCACCGCATCCACTCCCTCGAACGGCTCGTCCAGCAGGTAGAGCTCGGGGCGGTGGATGAGCGCCGCCGCCATGGCGACACGTTTTCTCATGCCCTTGGAATATTCGCCGATGAGTTTTCTGCCGGCCCCGTCGAGCTCGAACAGTTCGAGGAGTTCGGCAGTGCGCGAGCGCGAAAGTTCCCGGCCCAGGTTGTACATCCTGCCGACGAACTCGACAAACTCCGCGCCGGTGAGATGGTCGAAGAGGAGGGTATCGTCCGGGACCAGACCGATCTTACTTTTAATGGATAGTGACTCGGCGGGCATGCGATGCCCCAGGATCTCGATGGAGCCGGACGATGCTGGGGCCAGGCCCATCAGCATCCGGATGGTAGTTGTCTTGCCGGCGCCATTCGGCCCAAGGAAGCCGAAGAAGCAGCCGCGCTCGACGCGCAAGGTCAAACCATCCACGGCGGCCTTTTCGCCGTAGACTTTTCGCAATTCGCGAACTTCGATGGCTGGGGAGGATTCTGGGTGCACCGGTCCTTCTATCGTAGCGATTTGGGACAGCGGGGGGAGGGGTAAAGAAAAAGATGGCCACCTGTCTATTCAGCGGCGGGGAAAGTGCCGATAGTCCTGACGTGAGCGTGAGTACTGTACACAGAATGTCGTATCGCGATCTGGCGTTGAAGAGTCTGGATCACCTTCCGCCCTTCTCCCCCGTACTCAACCACCTGATGGCTAGCATGGCCAATGAAGACGTTTCCTTTGCGGAACTGGGCGCGGTGATCGAGCGCGATACCGTGCTGACAGGGAACGTGCTGCGGCTCGTGAATTCAGCGCTTTACGGCCGCCGGGGTACCGTGAGCAGTGTGCGCGCGGCCGTCTCCATCCTAGGCATCAACAAACTTCGCAACTACATCCTGGGCTTGTCCGTGTCGCGCATGTGGTCCAAGGTGCGCACGCCGGCGTCGTGGTCCATGGCTCGCTTCAACGATCATTCGGTGGCGGCGGCAGTATTGGCTGACATCCTGGTGCAAAAATTGGCCGTGGAGTACCCGGAAGGCGCATTTGCGGCCGGGTTGCTGCACGATCTGGGCCGAATGGTAATCGCCAACGCTTTGCCGAATGAGTACGAGCGCATTTCCAGGATGCAGATTGAGCAAAGCCGGCCACTCGAGCTTTGCGAACACGAGGTGCTGGATTGCACCCATTCGGAGCTGTCGGCGGCCGTACTGACCCGCTGGAATCTGCCGGCACCCATTCAAAAAGCAGTTCTCTATCATCATCGGGCGGATCTGGACCCGGTGGGCGGCAGCCTGCAGGCGCTCCCGCTGAGCAAAGCAGTAGAGGCAGCCAATCATCTGGTCAATGGAGCCGGCCACGCGATTACGGAGTCCGACCACAAGTTTGCCAAGCCCGCCGCCGAGGTATTGACTGGTTTGGGGCTCGCCGATCAGGCCACCTTGCTGCTGGCCGACCTTGAGGTGGAGCTCAAAGCCGTCACCTCCACGCTCTAGCCACCCATCTTGGCGATGTATTGACGCGGCAGCAGCAGACGTACGCGCTCTTGAGCGATCTCCATACGACCAGGCGCCAGCCCGGCATACTCACCGTCAATCTGCAGGTCAATGGGCGTCTCGCCAGCCGGCTCAAACTGCACCGAACGGGCGCGCAGCAGATGCACGCCGCTCATGCCGCCCAGTGTGTTGAGCAGCACGCCGGCGAAGTACTTCAGATAACGAAACGAGCTGGGTCCCTCGAAGAGCACTACGGCAAATTCGTCATTCAGCAGATTGGCGTGGCGCGCAATCTCCAAGTCGCCCCCGTAGTTCCGAACGCGGCTCAGCAGAGCGAAGCTGGCCCGGCGGGTTTGGCCGTCAATGGTGATGTCGAATTCCGGCAGCCGCTTGCCCACCTGGGCAAAACCGCCCTCCCAGTAGCTGAGTTTGCCCCAGCGGCGTTTGACCTCCGGCTTGACCAGTCGCACGATGCGCGCATCCAAGCCCAGCCCGGCCATCAGGAGGAAGTAGCGCGGCTCGCTGCCGGGCAGCGCCAGTCGGCCCAGGGCGATGTCGCGCGGCTCCAGATCGCCATACCGGGCCGCCGCACGCAGCAGATTGCCGCCGATGCCCGTCTCCATGGCCAAGACGTTGGCCGTGCCTGCCGGCAGAATCGCCAGCGGCACATTCGAGCCGGCCATCCCGTTGACCACTTCATTGATTGTGCCGTCGCCGCCTGCGACAAGAATCAGCGTCGCACTGTCGCGAATGCACGCTTGAGCGATGGCGCCGGCGGTCTGTGGACCGGTGGTGGGCCGCAGATGGATCTTACCGAGCGCCGGCTGCAAGACAGCGACGGCATCCTGGATCAGTTGCGGCTGGCGGAAGATCTTTCCTGCGACAGGATTATAGATAAGGAATGCTGCGGGGGGATCGGGCACGTAGTTACCATTATAGGGGTGACTATTCCGTTACAGAAGATGGAAGCATTGCGCGCCGAGTTGCGCCGCCACGAACACCTCTACTACGTGCTCGATCAGCCGGAGATCAGCGATGCCGCATACGACGGGCTGATGCGCCAGTTGCAGGAGTTGGAGCGTGCCCATCCGGAACTCGCGGTGCCGCCGGACTCGCCGACCGTGCGCGTGGGTGGAGCGCCGCGCGAGGGGTTCGTGAAGGTGCGGCACAGCGCCCCGATGCTCAGCCTGGACAACGCGTTGAACGAGGGTGAACTGACCGATTTCGACCGGCGCGTGCGGGAACTGCTCGGCGGAGACGCTTATGAGTATGTCGCCGAGCTGAAGCTGGACGGGCTTTCCATGGCGGTGCACTACGAGGACGGGCAGTTGGCGCGGGCCGTCACGCGCGGCGACGGCGAGACAGGGGAAGACGTCACTGAAAACGCGCGAACCATCCGCACTCTGCCGCTGCGTGTGGAGAGCGAGTGGCCGAGAATTGAGGTGCGCGGCGAAGTGCTGATGACCAAGCGCGCCTTTGAGCGGCTGAACATCGAGCGCGAAGCAGTGGGGCTGCCGCTCTATGCCAACCCGCGCAATTCGGGCGCAGGGTCTTTGCGCGTGCTGGATCCGGCGGTGACTGCCGCGCGGCAGATGGAGTTTTTCGCCTACTTCCTCCTGGTGGATGGCAAGCCGGTTCTCTCGGGCCAGTGGGCGTCTTTGCAGCGGATGAAGGCGATGGGCTTCAAAGTGAATCCGAACATCGCGAGGCTCGACGGCCTCGAAGGGCTACTGGCCTACTGCCGCCAGTGGGGCGAGCGGCGCGAGACATTGCCCTACGAGATCGATGGCGTGGTGGCCAAAGTGGATCTCGTCGAGCAGCAGAACAAGCTCGGCTGGACGGCGAAGTTCCCGCGCTGGGCCATCGCCTACAAATTCACGGCGCGCCAGGCGGAGACGGTCTTGGAGGGGGTGGATATCCAGGTGGGCCGCACCGGCGCGCTGACTCCGGTGGCCCGGCTGCGACCCGTGAACGTGGGCGGCGTGACCGTGGCCAATGCGACGTTGCACAACGAAGAAGAGATCGCGCGGCTCGGGTTGGAGATCGGCGACACGGTAGTGGTGGAGCGCAGCGGCGACGTGATCCCGAAGATCGTGGAAGTGAAGTCGCGGCCCGCCACGCGCACGCCCTTCGTGATGCCGAAGCAGTGCCCCGTGTGCGGCTCGGATGTGGTGCGGCCGGAGGGTGAGGTGGCCACGCGCTGCCTGAACAGCAGTTGCCCGGCGCGGCTCAAGGAGAGCCTGCTCCACTTTGCGGCGCGGTCGGTGATGGACATCGACGGGCTGGGCGAGGCGCTGGTGGATCAACTGGTGGAGACCGGCGCGGTGAAGAGTATCGCCGATTTCTATGAGCTGACATTTGAGCAACTGGCGGCGCTCGAGCGTATGGGCGAGAAGTCGGCTCGCAAGATCATCGATAATATCCAAGGAACCAGGCAGAAGCCGCTGGCGCGTCTGCTGGCGGGCCTGGGCATTCCGTTTGTCGGTGAGCGTACGGCGCAGTTTCTGGCGGACGATCTAGGATCGTTGGACGCGATCAGGGAGGCCAGCGAGGCGCGGCTGCAACTGGTGGAAGAGATCGGTCCGAAGGTCTCGCAGAGCATTCAGAAGTTTTTCGCGGAGCCGCACAATCAGGAACTGGTGCAGCGGCTGCGGGCCGCGGGCCTTAAGATGGAGAGCGACGGGCCGCGGCGTCCGCCGGCCGGACCGTTTGTGGGCATGACGTTTGTGCTGACAGGCACACTGCCTGGCATGGAGCGCGAAGAGGCAAAGGCGATGATTGAGGCCGCGGGAGGCAAAGTGACTGGCTCAGTAAGCAAAAAAACGTCCGTGGTGGTGGCCGGCGCGGAGGCGGGCTCCAAGCTTGTGAAGGCGCAGGAGTTGGGCATCGCTGTGTGGGACAAGGATGAGCTACTGGCGCGGATCGCCCCGGCGGCGCAGGCATGAACGAATTCATGGAGACGCTGAAGGCGTGGGGGCCGGTCGGGTTGATGATCATTGCGTTCGTTGACGGCATCGGGCTGCCGAACCCGGGCGGGCCGGACTACCTGCTGCTGTTTATGGCGTGGAAACAGCCGGAAAGTGCGTTTTTGAGCGCGTTTTTGTGCCTGATTGGCGCACTTAGCGGCACTTTGGGACTGTTTTGGATCGCCCGCAAGGGCGGCAGGAAGTATCTGGATGCCAAAGCGAGCGGACCGCGCGCGATGAAGTTCCGTGCCTGGTTCCAGCGTTATGGATTGGTGACGGTGTTCATTCCGGCTCTGGTCCCGATGGTGCCTTTGCCGATGAAGGTATTTGTGTTGTGCGCCGGTGCGCTGGCCGTGAGTCCGTGGACATTTCTGGCGGTGGTGGCGGCGGGCAAGGTGCCGCGAATGTTCGGGCTCGCCTACCTGGGCAAGTCGCTGGGCGAGAATTCCACGCAATGGCTGAAGGATCATCGGTGGCATTTTGTGGTGGGTGCGGTGGTGCTGGCGGTGCTCCTGTTCCTGCTCGTGAAACTGGCGGACCGGCTGCGTGCACGCCGCGACTCGACGGTGGAGGCTTGATATGACTGCGAATTTGAATCGTCGGACTTTTCTTGGTGCGTTGCTGGCCGCGCCGCAGATTGCGAGCAGCAATCCCTATGACATCCGCATCACGGACGTCACCATGGATGAGGAGAGCTACCTCTACCGCACGCCGATCAAGTTTGGCGGGACAGTGGTGGACCGTGTGACGCTGCTGAACGTCCATGTCACGGTGAAGAATCGTGCGGGCAAGACGGCGCAGGGCTTTGGCTCCATGCCGTTGGGCAACGTATGGAGCTTCCCTTCGAAGACGTTGAGTTACGATCAGACGCTGGCCGCGATGCAGACCCTGTCGAAAGAGATCCGGCGCATTACCGCATCGTGCAGTGAGTTTGGCCATCCGGTGGAACTGAACCATCTGCTGGAGCCGGAATGGCTGAAGGCGGCGGGTAATTCCGTGCCGAAGCTGGCGGCGCTGGTGACGGGCAGTCCGTTTGACGCGGCGGTGCACGATGCCTACGGCAAGTTGTACGGGCGCTCGACGTATCACTGCTACACGCGCGAGTTTCTGCGCGAGGATCTGGGCCGCTATCTGGGCAAGGAGTTTCAGGGCGATCACCTGGAGCGCTATGTGATGAAAGAGCCCAGGGCGCGCATGCCGCTGTACCATCTGGTGGGCGCGGTGGACCCGATTGTGGAGGCTGACATCGTGAAGCGCGTGGGCGACGGCCTGCCGGAGACGCTGCCGGAATGGATCGACTACAACGGGCTGACCAACATCAAGATCAAGCTGAATGGCGAGAACATCGATTGGGACCGCGAGCGGATTCTGAAGGTCGATCGTGTGACGTCCGAGACGATGAAGAAGCGCAACACGACGCGCTGGTTCTACTCTCTGGACTTCAACGAGAAGTGCCCCAACGTGGAGTATCTGATGGGCGTGCTGCGGCACGTGGAGGAGAAGGCGCCGGTGGGCTTCTCGCGGATTCAATACGTGGAGCAGCCCACGTCGCGCGACCTGAAGGGCAATCGCACGAACGTGATGCACCAGGCTGCGAAGCTGCGGCCGGTGGTGATTGATGAGTCACTGACGGATCTGGAGAATCTGATGCTGGCGCGCGAGATGGGCTACACGGGCACGGCTCTAAAGGCATGCAAAGGGCAGGCGCAGGCGCTGCTGATGGCGGCGGCGGCGCAGAAGTGGAAAATGTTCCTGTGCGTGCAGGATTTGACGTGTCCGGGGGCGTCGCTGATTCATTCGGCGGGGCTGGCCGCGCACGTGCCTGGCGTGGCGGCGATCGAGGCAAATGCGCGGCAGTATGTGCCGGTGGCGAACAAGAGCTGGGAGGCGAAGTTCCCGGGGATCTTCACGGTGAAGGACGGGCAGATGCAGACCGGTGTGCTCAACAAGGCGGGCTTGAGCGCGGTGGCGTAGTCCCCTATGCTGCTTTGCCCCGTTCGCGATTGCCACATGGCGCTGGTGCGCCAGGAGCGGCAAGTGCTTTGTCCGCGCGGCCATTCGTTTGACGTGGCGCGCAGCGGGTATGTGAATCTGCTGCAGCCGCAGGACAAGCGCTCCAAGGAGCCGGGCGATACAGCGGCCGCGGTGGCGGCGCGGCGGCGGCTGCATGGGCGCGGCGTGACGGGGCCGCTGCTGGAGGCGATCGGGGCGATTGTCGCGGCGTCGGCGGAGGATGTGGTGCTCGACGCAGGCTGCGGCGAGGGCTTCTATCTGGGCTCGCTGGCCAGACGCGCCGGCTGCGAGGCGTACGGCGTGGACATCTCGATTCCGGCTGTGAATCTCGCGGCGCGGAGCTTTCCGGAATGCGGGTGGATCGTGGCCAACGCGGATCGTTACGTGCCGTACGGGGACGCTTCGTTCTCGCTGGTGATGTCGATTACTGCGCGCATGAACTCCGGCGAGTTCCGGCGAGTGTTGCGCGATGACGGGCGGCTGTTGGTTGCCATTCCCGCGTCTGACGATTTTGCGGAACTGCGCGGCGCCGGCCGCGACCGCGTGGAGCGGACAGTGGAGACGTTTGCCGGCGAATTCACGCTGGCCGAGCGGCGTAGCGTGACCACTCACGCCGATCTGGACGTGGCGGCCGTGGAGGACGTATTGCTCTCGATCTACCGCCCGATGCAGCCGGAAGCGGCGGAGGCGATGCGGGTGACCTTCAGCCTGGAACTGTTGCTGTTCCGGCCGAAGTAAGCCGCGAGCCTCTGCGCGCGAGTTGCTGCTACTGCAACGGCAGCAGCACCGGATTGGACTCCCGCCCGTTGATCCGCACCTTGATTTCCAGGTTCTGCGCCTGGCCCATGGTGGAATCCACCTGCATCCTGACCAGCGAATAGCCCACGCGGCCCGGCGCCGCGCCGCTCCACACCGTCGGCCTTACCTCGCCGCCCGCCACCGCCTCCAGCGTGTCCTTCAGCGCCAGGGGGGGCGCCGCCGGCGCCGCAAAGCCGTCCAGCCCGCCCGGCTCCACCGGCCCGAATCCCGTGCCCAGGATCGACACCGTCTCGCCCGGCTGCGCCGGATCCTCCACCGTCACCGCCCGTCCGTCCTCGTGGAACGCCACCGCCATCGGCATCTCCTCCACCGAATCCGGCGTCCGGAACAGCCCCGGCGCATTGCGCGCCACCTGGAACTTCCCAAACAGCGGCGCCTGCCCCGTGGAGCGCACCGTCAGCGTGTATTCGCCTTCGACAAAGTCCGATGGCAACTGCGCGATGATCTCCTCCGGCGCCACCGACACCAGCGGCAGAATCCGCGAGTTCACCTGCACCACCACGCCCTGCAGCGTCTGCGTCAGCGGATTGGACGGACCCTGCTCCGCGCCCGGCGCCAGATTGTAGCCCTGCACCGAGATCAGCGAGCCCGGCGCCACCACGTTGTCCGGCGTCTTGCCCGCCGCGTTGCGCACAGCGTTCTCTGCCAGCGCCGGTACTTTGTCCAGCCGTGCGACCAACGTCTGCGGGATGTTCATGTTCACCCAGCCCGCGTTGTAGGGGCCGCTCAGCGCGCCTTCCCAGCGCCGGAACTTGTAGCCCGGCTGCGCCACAGCCGTCACTTCCACCCGCGTGCCCATCGCAAAATAGTTGCCCGCTTCCGGCGCCGGGTTATACTCCCACATCGCGCCGCCTTCGGGGTCCGAGATCATCCGCAGCTTGTGCGCATAACGATACTTCGCCCGCAGCGCCATCTGATCGGCGCCCAGTGTCACCGTCCGGGTGAGCGCCTGCGAGCCGTCTGTCCAACCGTCAAAGATTACCTTTGTGTCTGGCGATAGCGCCATCTCCGGCGATACCGATACCGTCACTTCCGTGCCCGCCAGGTTGTCCAGTGTGCAGGGCGTCTTGCACTCCGCCCCGTTCACCGAGGCCGGAATGGAGGGCGGATCCGAGGTCAGGTTTAGCTGCCCCAGCAGTTGATAGGTGGCCACCATCCGGAACGAGTTGGGCGTCACCGGATCCTCGGCCACCGTGACCTCCTGCGCCGCCGGCCCGCCGTTGGACCAGCTCACAAACCGGTAGCGGCGCCCGCGCGCGTCCAATTGCTCGGCCGGGGCCTCCACCGTGTGCGTGTGCCCGATGCCCCATTCGAAATTCAAATACTGCCAGTTGTCGCGCCCGTCGATTTTGAGCTTCAAACCAGTTGGCAGCGTCACGAAGCTGGCTCGCAAGCCGGGCACGAAGCGCGCCGTCAGAGTCTGCGGGCTCCAGTCGTCCGGTACGGTCCAGAGCGTGTTCTGGCCGCCTGTTTTGCCGTTGCCCAGGTCCCATTGATCGAAGATCCAGATCTTGCCCACGTTGGTAGTCTGCGAAGTGGGCGCCGCCAGCAGCACCTGCGTGCCCGGCAGGAAGTCGCGCTCGCCGTCACAGAGAGGGACCATTGTGCCCGGACCGTAGGGCGGCAGCGTCGGATTCTCCGGGCTGGTGGGCGGCGGGGGATTGGAGGGGTCGGGGTACCCGTTGGGTTCGGCGGTTGCGGCGTAACAGCGCCCAGTTGCCGTTTGCGTTGGCATCACTGTCCGATCCACCAGCACCTTCAGACCCGCTACCGGCGACGTATGGAAATAGTGACGCCGGCCCATCTCGAACAGGGCGCGGATCACCGCGGGACCCGTTACCGTCCATGTATTGACATACGAAGGTCCCAGAGAGGGTGGAATCTGCCAGCCCTTGAAGACGTAACCCGGATAGCCAAACGCGTTCAGCTTCATCACCGTGCCTTCGGCGTACCACCCGGCGCTCCCGGGTGAGTCCACCGTGGCGCCATACGCCACGCCGCGCGCGGATCCGCTGGAAACAATCGACTCGCCGCAAAGGTAGCCAGGCAGCGGAGGCGCGGATTGGATAAAGCCTGTCTTATTCACGAAAGGATTGTCGAACGTGCATCCAGCGCCGTGAGTTCTGGCCAACTGCCAGTTGTCCAGGGGGTCGTAGTTGAGGTAGAGATCGACGCGGTGCTCGCGGCGGAAAGTCATGGTGTAAGAAGTCACCAGCCGATCCACTGTGATCTGCTGAACAGGGCTATCCACGTTTAACAGGAGTGTCCGGCTGTCGGTGAAGCCCTGGAAGAACAGCCTGGTGGTTCCACTGGCATCCAGCCAGATTGCCTGCCGGACCTCGATCATGTGTTTGGAGCCTTCCGGCCACAGGAACGCTGCTTGTCCAAGGTGCCTGGACCCGTCCACGTAAAACTCCGCGGCCGGGAATGTAGCCTGGAATCGCACCCCCACTATCGTCTGGGCGCCAACGGGCAGCATCATCGCCATCACACCCAGCACCAACGTGGAAATCGGCCAGTCTAGTTTGCGCATGCGACTCCTTCCATCTACCGGTCTATCGGCGGGGCCACTGGTGCAGATCCCAGCCAGCTTCTGGCATCCAGGCACTGCCTCCCCGATCCCTCCGTTGGCGGAAATCCAGACACCGAGCTTGGGTGGAAGACGCCAAGTTGAACTGTGATTCGCGCACTGGGCCAGGAGTAAGCGACCGGGACAAGGTCCGGTATTGGCATGGCGCGGGATGTTGCTCTCAGAAAACTGGACATTGTCGTAGTGAGGCTGTGCCGCCGAATAACCAAAGTGAGCCAAATAATGCGCATGTCAACAAGTCGCCGGTCACCCGCTTAATGCAATGGCTCGCTTCAATAAAATCAGAAAAAGACACAATTCGACGTTCTCGCAAGAACGCCGTTTGGGTGGGAGCAGTACCCGGAGTGAGTGTAAGGTGTTTGGCTGAGTCTCAGCAATGCTCTCGATGGTGAGCTATCTTTGGTAAGTACCCTTAGCTCTAAACGTTTACACCCCAATGGGTGAGTACGACTCCGGCGAATGCGCGATGCGTACCGGAAACGCAAATCGGGAGGGCCTAAGCGCAGTTTTCCGCTTGCCTTTGGCGTCTGCCGGTGGTACATATTGAAGTCGAAGCGATCTGACAATACTGAATCGCCCCGCTATTCACCAGCTCGGCAGGGCAGCGCACAACATTCAGGACTTATTCAGATCCTATGAAGGGCCCTCAAAAGGATGCCCATTTGGTTGTGCATGCGCGAGGAGGATCTGTGCGCATTGCTCTGATATCCGACAATCTTGTTCTGCGGGCTGCATTGCGATGTTTGCTCAAGTCCTGGAACATTTCTGCGGTCGCCACGGAGTGTGGTTCGGACGGTGAGTTGCCCGAGCAACTGCGGTTTGCCAATCCTGATGTCGCCATTGTCGACCTCAGCGTAGAGTTTGATGTGGGGCTATTGCGAAAGATTCGCTCCCTGTCCCCACAGTGCCGGCTGTTGCTGCTGGCTCGGAGCCTGGCGCCTGAGCTGTTTTTCCATCTGCGGGAAGAGGGCGGCTACAACATCGTCTGCGTCAAGGCGAACGTTGAGACGTTTCTGGAGTATCTCCATGGCACGATTGACGGGCGCTCGATGTTGGATCCATCCGTGTTGCCTGCCGGCTACCAGGAGTCGCGGGTCACGCTGGGGCCCAGGCAGGCCGAATTGGTATCGCTTCTCGTCCAGGGTCTGAAGAACAAGGAGATCGCTGCGGCCCTCAACATCACCGAGGGCACGGTAAAGGTCTATCTCTCCCGGCTTTTCGAGAAGTTGCATGTCAAGGACCGCTTTGAGCTGGCGCTCTTTGGTCTCCGGAACATGAGCATGATCGGCGAAGCAGCCCGGATGCCGCCGAACCGGCCGGGTCCGCAGTCTGAGACTGCGACCTCCAAGACGGCGCTGATTCTGGACTGGAGAGAGACCGGCTCCGGCCGGATGAGAACTCCAGCACGGAGGAGAAGAGAGGGGGCGATGTGACAGCCGGTACGGCACGGCGCCGCAAAACGGGAGCGGGCACCATTGAGGCGGGTTTCATCTTCCTGTTTCTGATGGGGATCCTCTTCCTCTTGCTGGATTTGTGCTGGGGCGTATTCTGCAAGGTGTCGTTGCAGCACGCCGTACGCGAGGGCTGCCGCTACGCCATCACGAGCCAGGTTCAGGCGGGCTATGGCCACCTGGATTCCATCAAGCGGGTCGTACGGTCCAACGCGATGGGGTTTCTCTCCTCCGATAGTGACTTTGCCAAGATCGCCGTGAATTTCTACCGGATTGACGACTTGCAGCAGATGACCGGCGCCGGCAGCAATGCCGGGGGCAACCTGGCCGTAGTCTCGGTAGAGAACTACTCGCTGCGCCCGCTGGTGCCCCTTCTCCGCTCGTCATCGCCGTTGACGTTCTCAGTGCGGGCGGCAGACAAGCTGGAGGCCTCTCCCAGCGGTATTCCACCAGACCTCAACAATCCACCCAGCCCGTAGGAAATGGAACAGGAGGTTCTCAGCAGGTATGAGCGGGCAGACACGAAATCACAAAGGACTGCGGAGCCGAGGCACGGCGATTGTCGAGTTTGTGCTCGCCGCGGCCTTTATCTATACGCCGCTCGTCCTGGGCACGATGGTGGTTGGGGTCAATATCATCCGGTCCATTCAAGTCACACAGGTAAACCGCGATGCCGGCCACATGTTTGCACGCGGCGTTGATTTTTCCGCTGCCACCAATCGGACAATGCTGACCTACATCGCCTCGGGACTCAATCTCACGGCCGGTGGAAAGAGCGTCGTCATTCTGACGTCCATCCTGAAGGTCGGCCCCACCGAATGCGCCAGTTGCCTCAACCTCCACAAGACCGTCATCACGCGACAGATCCGAATTGGCAACACCGCGCTGCGCGCCAGCGCCTACGGCACGCCAACCGTTGACGGCACTGGCGCGGTTAGCAACTATCTGACCAACCCGCTGGCAGTCACCACTACCTTCGACCCTGCCGTCATGACGCTCGGTGAAGGTGAAATCGCCTATGTGGCGGAAACTTACTATCGCTCGTCAGAGCTCGATCTGCCGGGATTCATGACCGGCACCGGCGTCTTCGCGCGGGGAATCTTCTAATGAGCCGCAATCTACAGCGCACTCGGCCGGCCACGAAACGGACAGGCGTTGCCCTGCTCACCACCACGCTGGCTGTTCTGGTTTTCGGTCCAATGATCGGACTCGCCATCGACGTCGGCATCCTCTATCTGCTCAAGGCGCGTCTTTCCCAGGCAGCCGATGCCGCGTGCCTGGCGGGCGCGAGGAGCCTGAGCCGGGCAGCCAACATCGCGGATCAGCGCGCCATGGCCATTGCGGTGACAGAGAAGTTTTTTGACGTGAACTTTCCCGGCGGGTACTTTGGCACACGCAACATGCAGCGCACGCCAACCGTGGACGAGACCAACGCCCGGCTTCGTATCGTCAGTTTGACGGCCCAAGTGCAGGCGCCGCTCTATTTTCTGCGCCTCCTGAATCACGAATGGGCGGATCTCCGCGTGACCGCCGAGGCCCGCCGCCGCGACGTCAACGTCATGATGGTGATTGACCGCTCCGGGTCGCTCGAGACCGCCGGCGCCTGTCCAGCTGTCCGCACTGCCGCCAATTCGTTCGTCGATAAGTTTGCGAACGGCCGCGACCGGCTGGGGTTGGTGAGTTTCAATGGCGCATCGATGCTGGACTACGCGCCCACTCTGAATTTCAAGGATGCGCCCGCCCTCTCCACGAAGATCGCGGCCATCAGGTGTGGCGGATGGACCGGTATGAATCAGGCGCTGTGGCTGGGGTATCAGCAACTGGTCAACCTGGATGAACGAGGCGCCCTGAACGTCATACTGCTGTTTACCGACGGGCGCCCCACGGCGCTCACCGCCAACTTTCCCATCCGCACGGTTTCGGACCAGCGCTATGGCGACGGTGTGAACCTGCCGCCGAATTACCCGAGCACCTCCACGCTATACAACATGGCCAGGAGCAACTGCGCCAGCACAGCGGCCAAGCGGGGTTTCATCGCAGTCGGCAACTTCAACGCACGCGGAACTACTGAGGGCTTGCGGAGGCACGACCTCTACGTGACCACCGAGGCAACGATTGCCGATAACGCTGGATGCGCGTTCCGAACTAACGCCAACTCGGTCCGCCGCGACATCAGCTACATCCCAGCCACTGATGCCTACGGCAACTCCACCATCAACCAGCTCTACAAGACGACGGAGCGGTTCCCCGCTGGCCATCCCTACGTCGGGCAGATCCGCCCGGACTCGCCCCTCGCCCTGCGCAACGCTGCCTACAATGCCACCGACAACGCCGCATCCCGCATTCGGGCGGATCGCAATCTCGATGTCACAATCTACGTGATCGGTCTGGGCGGAACCGGGGGCACCGAAACACCGGATGCCGTCCTTATGCAGCGAATCGCCAACACGGGGACTCAGATTCTGGACCCGGATCGCCCCAAGGGCTTGTACATCTACGCGCCCACTCAGACGCAGTTGACGGATGCATTTCTGCGCGTGGCTTCCGAGATGCTGCGGCTCGCTTTGTGAGCGGTGATGGGATCGCCGGATTCGCGCCCGCCAACGCCTTCCCGGGCCACCCGATTGCCGCCCCACCGCTGAAGCTGCCAGTTTGCTCTCCGAACCGCACTCCGCCCGCCAGGGGATCCCGCCTTGGCGCGAGTGGCCCGCGGTCCGAATCGGGTGAAATGCCGTTGTGATAGTGTTTGGTCCAGCATCCAGGAGGGCGGCAGATGAAGGACAGTACGCGGAGTCTGGCGGGGCGCCGGACTTTTGTGGGCGCGGCATTCGCCGGGCTGGGCTTTACCGGACTGAGCGCCCGTGCACCGAAGCCCCAGGTGGGCGCCACGCCCATGCGGGAGTTCGGCAAAACAGGCGTCAAACTCACTGTTGTTGGACAGGGCGGTGCGCGTCTGGCGCTACTCCGCACCAAGGAGGCAGCCCGCCCCCATGTACG
This sequence comes from Bryobacterales bacterium, assembly GCA_016721425.1. Classification (GTDB taxonomy): domain Bacteria; phylum Acidobacteriota; class Terriglobia; order Bryobacterales; family Bryobacteraceae; genus Paludibaculum. The sequence goes on from JADKID010000015.1 coordinate 162,817, forward strand.
GCACGCCTACGAGCTCGGACTCAACTACTTCGATTGCGCGCACAGCTACTGGGAGGGCCACTCCGAAGAGGTCTATGGCGATGTGCTTTCTGATGTCCGCAAGCAGGTGTTCATCACGACGAAGTCCAGCAAACGGACACGTGTCGAGGCGGAGCGCGAACTGCACGCGTCGCTGAAAAGTCTGAAGACCGATTACGTGGATCTCTGGCAGATGCACGGGATTCAGGATCAAAAGGACGTGGATCAGATCTTCGCGCCCGGTGGAGCCATCGCAGCATTTGAGGCCGCAAAAAAGGCGGGCAAATGCCGGTTCTTTGGCTTCACCGGCCACCATGATCCCAATGCTCACCTCTCCATGCTCAAGGCGTACGACAAGTGGGATTCCATCCTCATGCCACTCCACGCCGCCGATCCCGCCTATCTGAGCTTCGAGAAGATCACACTGCCCGCCGCGCGCGAACGCGGTATTGGCGTACAGGCTATGAAAGTCTTCGGCAACGCGTTCCTGCTGCGTGTTCTCAATGCCGAAGAGTGCTTGCGGTATGCGCTGAGCCTGCCCATCCACTGTGCCACCGTAGGATGCAGCACCATCGGGCAGCTCGATGACGACGTGCGATTCGCGCAGAGCTTCCAGCCCTACAGCGCCGCCGAAATGGAAGACTTGCGGAAACGCGCCGTGACGGCCGGTCCGGGCGGCTTGCAGGGCCCGGCACTGGAGTACTGGAAGATCGGCGGCGTGTGGAAGTAGCGGGCGGCAACCGGAGGATACACCGAAATGTCAGACGATGCGATTCAACGGCGCAAGTTCTTGAGCGGCGTGGCTGCCGTCCCGATCGCGGCGGGCGCCCAGTCGAAGCCAATGGCGGGGAAGATGCCGCTGGCGATAGGCTGCGACCATGCGGGATTCCCACTGAAGGGCCCGGTGATCGCTCTGCTCAAGTCCTGGGGGCACAGCGTCACAGACTGCGGCACATTTAGCGACGCTCCGGTGGACTTCCCTGACATTGCGCAGAAGGTCTGCGCTGAGGTGCTCTCCGGCAAGGCGCAGCGCGGCGTGCTGGTTTGTGGCACCGGTGTTGGGGCCTGCATTGCGGGCAACAAAGTACGCGGGATCCGGGCGGCACTCTGCCACGACACTTACTCCGCGCACCAGTGCGTGGAGCACGACGACGTCAACCTGCTGTGCGTCGGCGCATGGATCATTGGTGTCAAGGTCGCCGAAGAGGTCTTGCGCGCCTACGTCAATGCGAACTTCAGCACAGACGAGGACTTCCGCCGCCGGGTTCGTAAACTCGGCGAGATGGAAAAGCGGTAAGGCGCCTAACCACGCATGGACTTCTCAACCGCAGCCGCGCGCGGGTGCAGGATGTCGTTCTCCAGCCGGATGTGCTCGAAGAGATCCGCCTCCAACTCCGCCAGAGAGGCAAAGACGCCGCGAAAATTGGCGCAGGCATAATCGGCCGGCACGTAGTCCCGCGTGATCTCGCGCATGCGGGCGAGCATCTCTTTCACCGCGTCGTGTTCGCGCTCCATCACGCCGATGGGGTTCAGCACTGTTCCGAAAGGCGGCGGCGGCATCAGTTGGCCCAGTTTGGCGGCGGCCTCGTAGCGCTCTATCACGGGGAAGAGGATCATCTCTTCCTTGTGCAGGTGGCCGTCGAGATCGGCCTGCAGGTCGCAGTAGACCTCATGCAGGCGGGTGAGCAGTGCGCCATCGCGCTCGCCGTGGCGCCCGGCCATGCGGTCCAACCGCGCCCGCAGGCGGGGCAGTTCCAGCTTGAGATACTCGTGATGCCGCACGATGATGTGGGCGATCAGTTCGCGCAGGGACATGGAGTCCCAGTCCTTCTCTACCGCGGTTCGGGCAGCCGCGGCCGCTTCCAGCTCCGCCAGCACCATGGCCGGATCCGCGCCGTGGATCCGGCACGCTTCCTCCAACGGAAGTTCGGCCTCGGTGTGGAAGTCCAGGCCGAACTTCTCGATCACAACGACGCAGCGAAAGTTGCGAGAGGTCCAATCACCGACCGTGCCGGCTGCCAGAGTGGGGGTTGCATGAGAGCTCATGCACTCAGTCTGCCTCAGTGCGGCGCACGGGTCTGTGACCGCCATCACAAACTGAGAACGGCTGATCTGGATGTGATAAAGTCTCTACCGGAGCTCATATGAAACGGTTCACCGCCTTCTTCCTCGTTGCCCTTTGCGCTGCGGCCCAGCCCTCTACGCGCACCATTTCCCTCACTGAGTTGCGAGACCGGATCGCCGGCGGGTGGGCCGGCCAGATGATCGGCGTCTCCTATGGCGCGCCGACAGAGTTTCGCTACAAAGGGGTCATCATCCCGAAGGACAAGCTCCCCCAGTGGAAGCCGGAGAAGGTGGATAACTCGCTTGGCCAGGACGACCTGTATGTGGACATGACCTTTGCCAAGGTGCTGGACGACAAGGGCCTGGACGCCACCACAGAGGACTTCGGCGCCATGTTCAAGGATGCCAAGTATGATCTGTGGCACGCCAATCTCGCTGCCCGCCGCGCCCTGAAGCGCGGTGTCTCGGCGACGTTGACCGGCACGCCAACTTACAACGCCCACGCCAATGACATCGACTTTCAAATCGAGGCCGATTTCATCGGTCTGATGACGCCGGGCATGCCGCAAGCCGCCAATAGCATCGCCTGGCGGGCGGGCAGGGTGATGAACTACGGCGACGGCCTCTACGGAGGGATGTTTGTGGGTTGCATGTATGCGGCGGCGTTCTTTGAGAGCGACCCGCACAAAGTGGTGGAGGCCGGGTTGGCGTGCATGCCCGGCAAGAGTCCTTACGCCCTGCTGATCAAGGATCTGCTGGCGTGGCACAAGCAAACGCCGCAGGATTGGGAGAAGGTGTGGCTGCAGGTCCAGGCAAAATGGGATCGTCGCGATCCCTGCCCCGACGGCGCTCTTCATGAGTTCAACATCGATGCCAAGCTCAACGGCGCCTACATCGCGTTTGGACTTCTCTTCGGCGACGGAGACATGACGAAGACCATCGAGATCTCCACACGCGCCGGCCAGGATTCAGACTGCAACCCTTCGTCCGCCGCCGGCATTCTCGGCACCATGCTCGGCTACGAGAAGATCCCGGGGATGTGGAAGGACGGCATTCCCAGGATCTCCGATCGTAAGTTCCGCTACACGGACTTCACGTTTAAGACCATCGTGGACAGCACCTACAGCCGCGCCCTGGCGGTGGCCAAGAAGAACGGCGGCAGTGTTGCCGGCGATGTGCTGACCGTGAAAATGCAGGCGCCCAAAGAGCCCAAGCTCGAGTTGTGGGACGACTACGGCTCGCCGGTAGAGCGCATCGCCTACACGGATCCGCGCTGGAAGTTCACTGGCGCGTGGCAGGACGACGCGAAGATGAAGAGCCGTTGGGCAGACGCCAAGGGCGCCGAGACCACGGTTGAATTCGAAGGCACCGGCGCGATCCTGGCCGGGCCCTACCTGCCGGAAGGCGGGCAGGCGGATGTCTATCTGGACGGCAAGTTCAGCCGCACGGTGGATGTCTATCCCGACGAGAACAACTGGAAGGGCGGCGAATCGGTTTGGCACCAGTTCCACCTCAAGCCGGGCAAGCACACCCTGCGGCTGGTGGTGAAGGGCGAGAAGTACGGCGCCTCGCGCGGAGCCCATGTGGCAGTGACGGATCTGGTTCTGTTCCGCTGAGTGGACTTGGGGGCGCTTGCCGCCGGACAATGGGGTTTTAGGTAGTTATTTCCTATGACCTCAACACTTGATCCTATCTCCGTGAAGATGCTGATCCCGCCCGTGCTGGATCCAGGCTTTGTGCCGGCATCGCTTTACAACCGTGCGTTCCGCGAACTGGCGGCTCGCACCGGTTCCACACCCTTGCGTCTGGCACTGGAACGCGCCGATGGCTCGGTTTCGGTGTACGAAACGGTCGTTTTTGCGACCGGATCAGCGCATTTTGACGCGAATTTGCGCTATGTTGAGCGCATCGTCAAGTTCCTGCTGTGGCAGCGTGGCGGCTGGCGCCTGTGCGTGGGCGGTCCGCGTGAGATTGGCGAGCACCTCCAGCGTGTGTACGCCACCGGCGGCGCGCGCCAGTTTGATGCCGATTTCATGGGCAACGTCCATGGGCATCCGTTTACCGTGGTGATCACCGACCCCGAAAACGTGCCGGCGCCCAAAGAGACCTCGCGTCCGCTCGGCCGCCATCTGGAGGGCTGCCGGGTGGGTTTCGATCTGGGCGCCAGTGATCGCAAGGCGAGTGCTGTGATCGATGGGGAACCGGTGTTCAGTGAAGAGGTGGTATGGGACCCGCGCAATCAGAGCGACCCGAACTATCACTACGAGGGCATTCTGGATTCCATCCGCCGTGCCGCCGCTCACCTGCCGCGACTCGATGCGGTGGGTGGCAGCGCTGCGGGGATCTATATCAACAATCGCGCGCGCGTGGCGTCGCTGTACCGTGGTGTCTCGCAGAAGGACTTCGATGAGCATATCGCCGGCGTCTTCCTGCGGATTCGCGACGAGCTGGGCGTACCGATGGAGGTGGTCAACGATGGCGACGTCACGGCGCTCGCCGGCTCGATGTCCATTGGGGAGAACCCCGTGCTGGGCGTCGCGTTTGGTTCCAGCCTGGCAGCGGGCTATGTGGACCGCGCCGGCAACATCACGGGTTGGCTAAACGAGCTGGCCTTTGTGCCCGTGGACTACCGCGCCAATGGCCCGGTGGATGACTGGTCCGGCGATGCAGGGTGCGGCGTGCAGTACTTCTCGCAGGTTGGCGCCAACCGGATCGCCAGCGGCGCGGGTATGCAGTTCCCCGCCGCGCTCAGCCTACCGGAGAAGCTGGTTGTCCTGCAGGAGAAAATGAAAGCGGGCGATCCGCTGGCGCCCAAGGTGTATGAGACCATCGGCTCCTGCCTGGGCTACGCCGTGGCGCACTACGCGGATTTCTACGATCTCAAACACATCCTGGCGCTGGGCCGGGTAACAACCGGTGAGGGCGGCGACATCCTGCTGCGGGTTGCTAACCAAGTTTTGAATGCGGAGTTCCCCGAGGTAGCCGAGAGGGTCACGCTCGCTCTGCCGGATGAGAAGAGCCGCCGCGTGGGCCAGTCCATCGCCGCGGCCAGCCTGCCGAGCCTCGGCAAGGAGAGTGCGTGATGAAGTTCAGCCAGCCGACCTCAGAAGTCTACGTTCCGGATGCGGTGGAAACCGGCGCGGCACTGGCGCGGACGACGCATATGGCTATCGCCGCGCATCAGGATGACATCGAGATTATGGCACTGGATGGGATTCTGCCGTGCTTTGGCGAGGCCGAACAGTGGTTTCTCGGCGTCATCGTGACCGATGGCGCGGGCTCGCCACGGGATGGCCTGTACGGCAAGTACACGGATGTGGAGATGCGCACCATCCGGCGCGTGGAGCAGAAGAAGGCCGCATTTGTTGGGGAATACGGCGCAGCTGTGTTTCTGGACCATCCGAGCTCGGGGATTAAGAACCCTGCCGTCAGTGGACCCAAAGAGGATCTGCTGGCGCTGCTCCGCGCCGCCCGGCCGCGTGTCGTCTACACGCACAATCTGGCCGACAAGCACGATACGCATGTTGCCGTGGCGCTGCGCACCATCGCCGCCATTCGCGAAATGGCGCCCGCAGAGCGGCCGGAAAAGCTGTACGGCTGTGAGGTGTGGCGGGACCTGGATTGGATGGTGGACGCCGACAAGACTGTTTTCCAGTTGGACGGCCACGAGAATATAGCCGCGGCGCTGCTGGGCGTCTTTGATTCGCAGATTGCGGGCGGAAAACGCTACGATCTGGCGACCTTTGGCCGCCGGCGCGCGCACGCGACGTATCACCAGAGCCACGGCGTGGATGCCGCGCAGATGATCAACTTTGGCATGGATCTGACGCCGCTGGTGGAGGACGCCACGCTTGATATCGCAGGGTTTGTGGAGGAGCGGATCGCCCGCTTCTCGGCGGACGTCAGCGCGCGCATCGGGAAGTCGCTCTAATGATGTGGCACAGCCGGCTCCTGCTGATGACGGTGTTGCTGGCTGTGCCCGCCGCGCCCGCGGACTGGAAGGACAAGCCGTTCCCCGGTTGGAGCGACGAGGACGTGGTCCAGATGGTGACCGATTCGCCCTGGGCGAAGCAGAAATCGGTGCGCTTGAAGTGGGTAACAGACGATCAGCGCCGCATCACCTACAAGGACATTCCGGGCAACGACAACTCGCCGACCGTCAAGGGCGGCAGCCCGGTAGGCGGCATCGGAGTGCCGCGCACGGGACTGCCGGACCGCGCTACTTTTCTGGTCCGCTGGGCCAGTTCGCTGCCGGTGCGGCACGCCAAGGCGCTCTACAAGCTCCGTGATGAAAGGCTGGACCCTTCGCGGCTGAATGAGCTCATTGGCGCTCCGGAGGCCGACTATGTTCTGGAGATTTACGGAGTGCCCGCTGAGGTGGCGCATCTCGGCACCGGCAGCGTGGAGTTGGTGGCGACGCGCTCGGCGTATCTGCGCACGAAGTCAGGCGTGAAGATCCGGCCCAATCGCGTGGAGGCGCAACTGCACGCCACGTCGCTGACCATCCTGATTCACTTTCCGCGCGCGACGCCCATCCAACTCAGCGATGACGAGATCGAGTGTTACGCGGACTTGCAGATCTTCGAGGTCAAGGAGAAGTTCAAGCTCAGCTCGATGATGTACCTGAATCACTTGGAGCTCTGAGACGGCGCGCGCCAGATAAGCAGGGGATCCGGCTTGCCGGCTGCGTTGATCACCTGCACATTCTCCAGCGATGGGATTTCGAGCTTCATGATGTGATTTTCTGCCTGCGCCGAGATGTAGAGGTGTTTACCGGTGGGGTCGATGGTCATGCCCTCCACGCGCTGGCCCACGGCCACGCGCTTCACTTCCAGGAACGCCTGGGGGTCCAGCACAGCTACTTCGCCGGATGTGATCAGGCTGGTGAACAGGCGCTTGCCGTCCGGCGAAACGCGGAGGCGCGACGGGCCGCCGGGCACGCCGAGCCGCCGCCGGATGGTGTTGGCGACAGCGTCGATCCAGATGACTTCATTGCCGGTCAGCGTAGTGGCGAAGAGGCGCTTCTCGTCGGCGCTGAGGGCCACGCCCATGGGCGCTCCGCCGACGGCAAACGTGTTGGACTGGCGGCGATAGTAGAGATCGACGAGGGTCACGGTACCGGAGCCGGCGTCGGCGGTCCACGCCTTGCGTTCGTCGGAGGAGACGCAGACCATGTGGGGCAGCTTGCTGGTGAGCTTGATGGAGTAGAGGATCTTGCGCTTTTTCGCGTCGATGATGTGCAAGGCCGCGGGCAGGTCGGTGGTGACGTAGAGGCGGCCCGATGCGCCACGGACAATGCCGTGAGGACGGCGGAATTCCCCCATGTCGATTTCGCCAACAGCCTGGCGCGCGAGGAGATCGATCACAGTGATGGTGTTGCCGCCGGGCTCGGCGCTGTTCCACGTGTCGAGGCCATAATTGGTCACAAAAGCCATTTTTTCGTCACTGGACAGCGCAAATTCGTGCGGTTTTCGACCGACAGGAATCCTAGTCTCCAACTGGCCGCTGGCGGCATCGTAGATGCCGAACGAGTCATCCAGCTTGTGAACGACGAGGAGTTTGTCCTGCGCGAAGGCTGCGGTGCAGAGGGCGGCGAGAGCCACGATGATGCGCGGGTTCATGGGGTAGAGCTCCTCCTCTTGTAAGTTACCCGATGACGGGGCTGCAGTGCCCGTTGTCATACTGGGGCTGTGCATGGAATTCTTCTTGCTGCGCTGGCCGCGCAGATCATCACGCTGAATGCGCCGAACGAATTGATGGTGGGCGAGGCGGCCTCGCTGATGGTGACGGAGGGCGGGCGACCGGTGGTTGGGGTGGATGTGCGCGTGTCCGGCCCCGTGCGAGTGCGGGGTGTGGTGCGGGTGGAGGTTCTGAGTGTGCGGGAAGGAGCGGGAAGGGCGGCGTTGGTGCGGGCCAGCCTGTACCGCGGCGAGAGCGTGCTGGTGCTGGACGAGGGCGCCGATGGATGGTGCCGCGTGACGACGCCGGTTGGCTTGGGTGGCTTCTGCGCGTGCGAGTTTCTGGAACGGGCACCGTTGGGCCAGCCGTTGGGACGAACCGATGAAGCGGGGCGGCTGAGCGTCAGCGTGTTGGGCATTGCCCCGGGCATGCTAAGCCTGAGCGCGATGCGCGGCGGGGAGGAGTTGGCGCGGGCTGAGGTGGTGGTGAAGCCGTTTGAGTATGACCGCCGGGAGGTGGTGGCCCCGGGCATCGCCTATCGCGAGCGCCGGGTTGTGAAGGGCGCGGACGGGCCGTTCACATTCCAGATCCTGGAAGTGGACCCCAGGCACCCGGCGGTGAATGTGCTGCCTGTGCGGGCGAGGGATCAGGCAATCGGGCGGGAGACGGTATCGGGGATGGCGCGGAGGCTGGGTGCGACAGCGGCAGTGAACGGGGGCTACTTCATTACGACGGGCCCGTATGCGGGTGGGTCGCAGGGTGTCTTCTTGTCGAACGGAGAGGTGGTTGGCTCGCCCGCTGGTAGCCGGCCCCGCACGGCGCTGGTGTTCTGTAGCGAAAAGGACGATGTGGAGCGGTTGGAGTTTGAGGCCGTGGGCTACGCGGGGGAGGCGCTCTCCAGCAGCGGAGCCTCGGCGAGGGTGACCGGTCTGCATCGCGCGCGCGGCGCGGAGGATCTGATCGTGTACCGCCCGATGATGGGCGAGCGAACGCTGACGGATGGGGCCGGCGTGGAGGCGAGGATCGATTCGCAGGGCGTGGTGCTGGACCTGGCGGATGGCGCCGGGAATGTGGTGATACCGCGCGACGGGTATGTATTGTCTGGAACAGGCGCGGCGGCGGACTGGCTCCGGGGCAACGCGCGGCCGGGTGCGCGCATCACGCTGGATGTGAATTTAAAGGCGTCGGCGTGCGTAGCGCCGGACATTACGGGTGGAGGCCCTCGCCTGGTGCGCGGAGGGAAAGTGGATCTGGGCGAGGAGGCGTTCGCGCACGAGAAGGTTCGCCACCCGCGCACCGCAGTTGGGGTGACCGCTACGGGCTCGTTGCTGTTTCTCACTCTCGACGGGCGTCAGGCGCGCAGCTCGGGGATGACGTTGCGGGAACTGGCGGAGGAGATGATTGAACTTGGCGCGGTGGAGGCAATGAATCTCGATGGCGGCGGCTCAACTGCGATGGTGGTGCGGGACGAGATTCGCAACTCGCCGTCGGACGGAAGGGAACGCGCGGTGGGTGACGCGATCCTGATCTATAGCGTGGCTACCGAGGCGGAACTGGAGCGGCTGAAAAGCAGGATCGGGCAGACTCCGCTAGGAAAGAGGGAGCTGCCCGAGGCCGAACGCGGAGTGCGGCCTATTTCTTCTTCCGAGGGGCGAACTCGCGGATGGAATTGAACAGCGCACCGATTGCGAGCTGAGTACCGCCGCTGCGCATGGCATCACCGACTCCGTTGTAACCGGCCGGCATCCAGGTGCGGCCGGCGAACTCTCCGGCGAAAGCGCCGCCGATCTTGGGGATGTTGAGGACCGTGTTGCCGTTGCGGTTGAGAGTGAGGAAGTTCCAGGCGATGGCGTGACCGAAGCGAGGCAGGAAGCCCTTGCAATCGCACTTTACGTAACGCACGTCGTAGCCGAGCGCGGCGGAGCCGGCGGCGCTGACGGTGTCTCGAATGGCGGAGCGGGCGAAGCGGTTGGCGTAGCGTTTGGAGTAGCCTTCCATGCCTTGGCCCCATTGCGGGGGCTCATTATTGAGATGGGCGCCGAGAGCGGGTCCGGCGACGGCGAAAAACGCGCCTGGCCGCCAGTAGCTCTGCCGCCAGTAGAGGCCCCAGCGCTCCTTGCCGGTGAGCGGCTGGAATTCGCTACGAGTGATCACGGTGCCCCAGAGCATGCCCGGGCGGAGGACCTCGTCAGTCTTGGCGGCCGGAGTGCCGGGCGCAACTGGTGCAGCGGGCGACTCCTGGGCAGAGGCGAGGCCGAGGCACAGAAGGAACGGAGTGAGCAGAAGGGAGCGTGAAATCATGCGGGTACACCTTACGGATGCGGCGGCGCGGCTCTGGGTTCACCGTTTTTCCGATTGCTCTGCTAAACTGGTATTTTCCACAACAACGTTCAGGAGTCCCCTTTTTTCATGCTTCAGGCGACACAATTGCGTCCGGGAATGGTTGTGAAGTTCAACAACGAGCTGCACACCGTTTTCACAATGACCCACCGCACCCCGGGCAACCTCCGCGGCTTCGTGCAGGTGAAGATGCGCAACCTCCGCAGCGGATCCATGATGGAGCACCGGTTCTCATCGGAAGACAAGATTGAGAAAGCGATGCTCGACGAAGTCGAGATGGAGTATATGTACGACGACGGCGAGTACTACTACTTCATGAACACCGAGAACTTCGAGCAGACCCACCTGACGAAAGAGCATCTTGGCGGCGGCGTGGAGTTTCTGATCCCGCAGCTCAAGGTGCATGTCGAGTACTACGAGGGCAAGCCGATCTCGGTGGAATTGCCGGCGTCCGTGGACATGAAGGTAGTGGAAGTGGAGCCCGGCCTGAAGACCGCCACAGTGTCGAATGTGGGGAAGCCGGCCACGATGGAGACGGGGTTGATTGTCCAGGTGCCTCAGTTTGTGAACGAAGGCGACGTGATCCGCGTGAGCACGTCAGAGGGCACGTACCAGGAGCGGGTCTCCAACGCATAGGGTTCGCGGGTCGAGCAGCAGCCGGCCATTTTCCATTCTTCCAATCAACGGCGGGCTTTGCGCACGGAGCTTTGAATCCCACTCAGGTGGAAGCGAGACGAGCCACGTGGGCAGCGCCTGCTGCGGTGTAGAGCCGCCGCCGAGCAACGATTCGCCGGCAATGACATCGGCGCCTTCGAAGTGCGTTGCGATGGCCTCGGCGCGGCCTTTCAGTTCGTCCAGGCTGATGCGCAACATACGCAGCACGGGGATCTGATCGTACTCTCGCAACACCATGTGGCGCAGCGTGGCCTCCATGGCGGCAATGACGAGTTTGTCGAGACGCAGCGCCCGGAACATCGGGTTGCGCCTGATCCTGTGCACGAGGTCTTCCCGTCCGGCCAGGATGCCGGCCTGAGGGCCGCCCAGGAGCTTGTCGCCGCTGAACGAAACCAGGTCGACGCCGGCCTGAAGGCTCTGACCAATGGTCGGCTCCCGGACCCCGTACTCGCGCAGGTCCAGCAGGCAGCCGCTGCCCAGGTCCTCGTAGACGGGCACGCCGGTCTCGCGGCCGAGCGCGGTGAGTTCCTCCAGCGACGGTCGACCCGTGAAGCCCTCCATGCGGAAGTTGCTGGGGTGGACGCGCATCAGCAGGCGAGTGCGGTCGGTGATGGCGCGGCGGTAGTCCTCGATGCGGGTCTTGTTCGTGGCGCCCACTTCCACCAGAGACGCGCCGCTGCGGGCCATGATGTCGGGGATGCGGAAGCCGTCGCCTATCTCGATCAGTTCGCCGCGGGAGACGATCACTTCACAGCCTGCCGCCAGTTCATGCAGCGCCAGGTAGACCGCCGCCGCGCCATTGTTCACGAGGACGGCAGGCGCGCCGAGGAGCTTTCGCAAGAGGCCGAGGGTGTGGGTGTCGCGCTGGCCGCGCTTGCCCGTTTGGAGATCGTATTCGAGATTGGAGTACCAGGCCTGGGCCGGCAGTTCCGGTAGTGGCGCGCGTCCCAGGTTGGTGTGCAGGATGACGCCGGTGGCGTTTCGCACGGGTTGCAGCGAGGGCTGACGCAAGGATTCCAATTGCGCCCGAAGGAGCGTTGCAGGGTCGCTCATGAGCGTTCCGTGATTGCGGATCTCGGTGCGGAGAAGATCGAGTACGAGCCGGGCCTCTTCGACGGCCAGCTCATGCGAAAACCCTCCGCCGGCCGAGCTGGCGAGCTCGTCGACGGAGGGCAATTGCCGGAATTGATCCTGCAGGCTCACTGAATGGGGAACAGCTTGCGGAGTTCGGCGATACTCGGCCGGCGGCCGTACTCGCAAAGCTCGAACGCTTCGACGTTCTGCACCTTGGCGGCAGCGGCTTCGCCGATCTCATCCACCAGTGTTTTGCGCACGGCTTCGTTGATAGCCTGAATGCGCATTTTGCCGACCCACAGCTTTCGCTCTTTGGGATCGGCAGGGACCTGATCGAGCTTGTGGTCCACCCAGGCGAGCCATTCGTAGAACTGAGAGACGTGCGCGTCCAGGGCGTTCACTTTGATATCCCACACGCTGTCGATGGGTACCACGATGTCGGGCCGGAACGGAGCCGGCTTCTGGAAGTTGTCGGAGTAGTAGAGGAAGATGGGGTTGTTTTCGAGCGGCGGCGTGTCGGCCACGATGTTCGGCACGACGACCATGTACGCCGCATCCTGGACGAGGACGCCCGTGTAGCGGTGATCGGGGTGGTAATCGTTGGGCCGCGGCGCGATGACGATATCGGCCTTCCACTTGCGGATGACGCGGATGATCTGGCGGCGGACCTCCAGCGACGGCACCAGTTCGCCGTCGTGGTTGTCGAGCACCTCATATTCCTGGATGCCGACGCGCCGTGCGGATTCCTGGGTTTCCAGGAAGCGGCGCTTGGCGAGCATGCCGCCGCCCATGGCCTGGTGCCCGGCGTCGCCGTTGGTGACCGAGAGGAACTTCACGGCGTGTCCGGCCTTGACGAACTTGGCGGCCGTGCCGGCGAACTTGATATCACAGTCGTCCGGATGAGCGCCGATGGCGAGAATCCGGAGTTTGGGTTGAGCGGGCGAGGGACCCTGGCCGATGGCCAGAGTCCCAAAGATCAAGCTCGCTGCGAGCAGTCTATTCGTCATACGGTACCGTAGAGCCCCTTCCAGGTAACTTCCTTGCGCTCGTACATCGCCGTCCGGCCGAGAATCGCGATCATGGTTGAGAGCGCAGACCGGTGGGCGACGTTTTCGACTTCGCCGGAAACGATGCGGCCCAGGAACTGCTCGATCCCCTCGAACGTGATGTCACGCTTGGAAACCATGGTCTCACTGTCGCCAGGGCCTTTGTAGTGGACCATGCGCTGGCGCGAGGTGGTGATGGTGCCCTTGGGGCCGGTGAACTCCTCGCCGATCTTGTTGTAACCGACGGGAGTCAGCTGGTTGGCTTCAAAGTTGACCAGGACATTCTTGGGCCACTCGAGGGTGACGCTGAGGTTATCGACGATGTCCATGGTGGTGCGAACTTTACGGGTGCTGGTGCCGATGGCCTTGATGGGCAGGCCGCCGAGGAACCAGTGGAGCACGTCGAAGTTGTGGCAGTCCTGTTCGACGATGATGTCGCCGGAGTACTTGGGATGGCAGAACCAGTTGCGCAGTTCCAGCTCTTTGGCGTCGAGGCCGGGATAGTCGCGGCGGGTGAAGGGATCCTGGGCGATCCAGGAAGCGCGCGCGGTGGAGAGTTCGCCGATGGCGCCGGCGGTGAAGCGCTTGTAGGCCTCCAGATAGACGGGGCCGTAGCGCTGCTGATAGCCGAAGGAGAGCACCTTCTTGGGGTCCATCTTGCGGCCGGCCTTCATCACGCGCTTGCAGCCTTCGAAATCCACGCCGGCGGGCTTTTCGCAGTAGACGTGCTTTTTGGCGTCCACCGTGGCCTCCAGCATGCGTGGGTGCTCGAAGGGCGGTGTGGCGATGATGACGGCGTCGATGGACGGGCTGGCCAGCAGCTTCTCGAACTCGTTATAGGTGTCCACCTTGTCGAGTTGGAGAGCGGTTTTGGCCTGCTCGATACGATCGTTGTACTTGTCGCAGAGCGCGGTGACGCGGGCTCGCGGATCGGCGTTGCTGATCTTCGCGTCGTAGGTGCCGCGGTTGCCGCTACCGATGAGGCCGACGGAGATCTTCGAATTTGCCTGAGTGCCGCGCACGGTTTGCGGGGCGACGATGGTGAAAGCGGCAGCCGTAGAAGAGAGCAATGTACGGCGGGATAGTGCGCTAGTGGGATCGAGGGACATGGATACTCCTTGCGCGCCAATTTTATCGCACTTGGGGTGGTGAAGCCTCTTTGTGAGCATGAGCGCGGCGATAGATCTCGCGGATCTCGCTGCCTGTGAGAGCGAGCGCAACGGCGCCGGCGGCCAGCAGGGGCACCGTGACGACGAAGAACATCATGCCCGATACCAGCTTGGCGGTCTGCGCATCGACGCCCAATACCTTGTTGAGGGCGAGGAAACAGAAGAGGTGGAACACGCCGACGTTGCCGGGCGGGCCGGGTACGATGGTGCCGAGGCGCAGCACTACCAGCACGATGGCTGCGGAGCCCATGGGCAGATCGATGCCATAGCCCTCGAGCATCGCGTGGATCGGGATGATCTGAAGCAGCAGATAGACGGTGCTGGCGCAGACGGCGACGGGGAATGTCTTCGACCTGCCCATGGCGTGCAGCCCTTCCACGACCATCCGCAGCGGCTCGGCCCAGCGATGCTTCGTGGTGACGTGGTGGTTGAAAGCCTTGTTGAATACGGCGAAGAGGACCAGGCCGCCGATAATGACGACTACCGTCACAAGGACCCAGACACCGGCCTCGAGATCGTTTGGCAGGTCGACGAACAAGGAGGCTATGCCGAAGCCGACAATGAGCCACATTCCGTCGATCAGGCGTTCAATGAGAGCGGAGCTGAGAACGAGGGGGAATTTGATGTGGTTCCAAACCGCCAGCAGATAGCAGCGGATCAGTTCGCCTCCGCGCAGGGGCAGCACTTCATTGGCGAAGAGCCCGATATAGATGGCCTGGACGCTCTTGCCGAGCGGCAGATCCACGACGGGTCGAAGCAGGATATTCCAGCGCCAGGCCTGGGAGACATAGACGAGGACATCGCTGGCGACGGCCACGGCGATCCAGATCCAGTGGATGCGAGCCAGCCTGGGCAACTCGGTTTTCCAGTCGAAGTCGTGGTAAACCCAGAGCAGGCAGGCGAGCGAGAGAGTGTAGACGATTGCGGTGCCGAGCCACGTTGGTATCCAACGTCCGCCAGACGTACTACTCGAGTCCGAATTGATCCCCATCTCTTTCCATCATAGACGGCGTAGAGTCTCTATCGTCTTACCGCGGTACTGCCGCGGACGATCAATTCCGGGCTTAGCTCGATTTGCACGGGGCCGGTCGTCTTCTCACGGCCCTCGATGCGCCCGATCAACAGTTCGGCGCCACGCCGTCCCATCTCATAGGCGGGCTGAGCCACGACGGTGAGGCGGGGCTGGATGACGTCGCCAAAAGGAAAGTCGTCGAAGACGGCGAGGGAGACATCTTCCGGGCAGTGCAGGCCCAGTTCGTGGATAGCCTTCAGCGCGCCGAAGCCCATCATGGCGTTGGAGGCGAAGATGGCGGTGGGCGGTTCGGCCTCCAGGAGCATCTCCTTGGCGATGCGGTAGCCGCTGTCGAGGCGGAAATCGCCGTGGCGGATTAGGGAGGGGATCTCCGGCCAGCCGTGCTCGCGAATGACGTCCAGGTAGCCCTCGAGACGCTCCTTCGCCGTGTGCAGGGCGGGCGAGCCAGAGAGCATCCCGATGCGGCGGTGGCCGCGGCTGGCCAGATGATGCATGCACATGCGGGCGCCCTTGCGGTTGTCGACGGTGACGGAATCCACCTGGATGCCGCGCGGCATGCGATCGAGGCAGACCACGGCCGTGCCGTTGCTGAGAGCCGCGGCGATGTGGGTGGCTTCCCCGTCATCGGGCGCCATCACGAGCAACACGCCATCTACTTTCCGGGCTCGCAGGAGCGCCAGCGCGCGGCGCTCGCGATCGACGTGATCGTCGGTGTTGAGCGTGATCAGGAGATAGCCGCGATCGAGGGCGGCGTCCTCCGCGCCGCGGATCAGTTGGGGGAAGAACGGGTTGGTGATGTCGCTGACGATTGTGCCGAGTGTCTTGGTGGTGCGCGTCTTCAGGCTGCGGGCGATCTGGTTGGGCGAGTAGTCCAGCGCCAGCATGGCCTCCTCGACGCGCTTGCGAAGTTCAGGCCGGACTTTCTCGGATTCGGAGAGCACGTTGGACACGGTGCCCACGGAAACCCGGGCGCGCTGGGCGACTTCACGAATGGTAACCACAGCAAGCAAACATATCACCCCTCGCCATCGTGATAGCATTTCGGGCTGATGCGGTCTTTCACGTTGATCCTAATCTCGTCCGCGCTGCTGCTAGGCGGCTGCGCCTCAGAAACGAAACCGGCCGCGACTGCGCCCGAGGTGAAGAAGGCGGCCAAGCCGAGCGATGAAACACATCGCTTTCCGACGGCCAATCAGGTGGATGCCAAGCTTGTTGACGAACATTTGCTGGGCCACGACTTCCTGCCCGGCGGCAACATCGCGCACTACAAGGTGGGCAAGCAGGAGTATGACCTGCTGCTGATCAAGACGAAGAGTCCCACGGATGCGGCGATCCTGCTGCTCAATTATAAGAACAAGCTCGAAGCCCCGAAGATGATCGCCCACTTCGGCGGCTACTTCGGCAACGACGGAGGGAAGCCGGCGTTTCTCTTCGCGAAGAACGAATGGTTTTGCGGCGTGATCGGCTTGCCGATGGCCGACGCGGACGCGCGAGCCCGCGAATTTGCCGGCCGGTTGAATTGATCTGGAGATGACCCCAATGCCCAAGCTCACGAAGAACTCGAGACGCACATTTCTGAAAGGCGCAGCCGCGACGCCGTTCCTGTTCGACATCCTGCCATCGCGGGTGCTAGGCCTGCAAGGGCAGACGCCGCCGAGCGACACGGTGAATTTCGGCCACATCGGGATTGGGGGCCGCGGCCGCGGCTTCCTGCGCGCCGAGGCCAATATCGGGAAGCCGGTGACGGCGACGACGAATCTGGGTGGAGACGGCACTCGCGTCATGCGGCCGGGGCGATCTGTCGCGCTGTGCGATGTGGATATTAAGCGCGTGGATGAGGCCGCCACACGGGTTGGGGGCAGGCCAAAAATCTACAAGGACTTCCGCAAGCTGCTGGAAGACAAGGATGTGGACGCAGTCTACATTGCCTCGCCCGACCACTGGCACGCCTTGCAGACGATCCTCGCGTGCCAGGCCGGCAAGGACGTGTATTGCGAAAAGCCGGCATGCAACACGATCGAAGAGGGGCGCGCGATGGTGACCGCGGCCGAGCGGTATGGGCGCGTGGTGCAGATCGGATCGCAGGGCCGCTCGCAGCCGGCCGCGTGGCAGGCCGCCAACTATATTCGCGGCGGACAGCTCGGCAAGGTGAGCAAGGTATTGTGCTGGCACTATGCGAGCCCGGATGGCGATTGGACGCCGGACACGGCGCCGCCGCCGGAGCTGGATTATGACATGTGGGTAGGGCCGGCGCGGTGGTTGCCCTACAACGTGAAGCACACTCACGGCGCGTTCCGCTGGCTCACGGATTTTGGCGGCGGGCAGATCCGCGACCGGGGCGCGCACGTGATGAGCATCGCCAACTGGATCATGGAAGCGGACGAAAAAGGGCCGGTGAGCGTGCACGCCACGGGTGCGCCGCCGAAGGATGGCATGTACGATGCGGCGGTGACGATGGATGTGACGTACGAGTTCAAGGACCCGGACTTCACCCTGGTGTGGGCGCAGCCGGGGATTGCGTCGGCGGAGATCGAGGCGCGCTATGGCGCTGTGTATCACGGCGAAAAAGGACGCTGTACGGTCACGCTGGGTGACGGAGCGGGTACGGCGACGGATCAGAAGGTGATGGACTACGCGGCTGCCTGCGATTGCGGGAAGGCGTTCCGGAGCCCGGGCCACAGCGAGAACTGGGAGGACTGCATCCGCACACGGCAGAAGCCCATCATGCACATGGAGGCGGCCCATCGCGTGGCCTCGCTGTGCATTCTCGGCAATGTCTCTTTCCAACTGCAACGGAAGCTCGAATGGGATCCCATTCACGAGCGTGTGAAAAACGACGACGAAGCGAACCGGCTGCTGAGCCGGCCCGGCCGCGGACCCTGGAATCTGTAAGGAGACACACCCATGGCAGACGATCAGAAATTCATCAGTGATCTCCAGAGCAGCAGCGCGGACGTGCGTTTTGCGGCCTGGCGGGCCGCGGGCGAGGTGACGCCGGCGGTGATTCCGCAGGTGGGCAAGCTGGCAGAGTCCACGACGCCCGGCATAGCGAAGGCCGCGCGGGAGGCGCTCACGACGCTCACGCACGCGGTGGGCAAAGATCCGGCCGCGCCCAACCGGGCGGGTGTTGTGAAGGGATTGCTGGAGCTGACGGGGGCGGCTTACGCGCTGGACGTCCGGGCTCATGCGCTGCGCCTGCTTTCGGGCATTTCGGGCGACGATGCGATTCCGGCGATTGCGAAGCTCATGACGTCGCCTGAGCTGCGCGAGGAGGCGGTCTATTGTCTGGAACGGATCCCGACGGCGGCGGCCATCGCCGCCATCGCGGCTTCCTATGCGAGCGCCAAGGATGAGTTTAAGCCGCGCATCCTGGCCGCGCTCGGGCACCGGCGCGCGGCGGAGGGCTTGCCGTTGTGCGTTCAGGCGATGCAGTCGTCGAATGCGGATCTGGCGCTGGCCGGGTTGAAGGCGTATGGTCGCATCGGCAAGAAACCAGCCGTGGCGCCGCGCATTCCGGATGCGAAGACGCTCGCGCCGTGGCAGGCCACTGAGCACGCCGACAGCCTGCTGCGCTATGCCGATGCGCAGGCGAAGGCCGGCAACGCGGTGGAGGCGATGCGGCTCTATCAGGCGGCGCTGGGTCGAAGTGAAGAGCACTATCAGTGCGCGGCCGTGATCGGCCTGGCCAAGATTGGCACGGCAGAGGCGGCAGCGGCGATCCTGCCCAAGCTGAAGAGCGCCAACACGCGAGTGCGCATCACGGCGCAGCAGGCGTGGCAATCGATGGCGAAGGCCTAGCCGGGAACCGGGCACGGGCATAGAATCGTAGGGTGCAATCCGCAATCCTGCTCCTCGCCTTAGCCGTGCCCGGCCTCCACGAGTCTTTTCAGAAGCCGCCCGACGCTGCCCGTGTGATGATGCGCTGGTGGTGGTTTGGCCCTGCAGTGAGCAAGCCGCGTCTCGATCAGGAGATGCGCACAATGAGGGCCGGCGGGTTCGGCGGGTTTGAGGTCCAGCCTGTTTATCCTGTTTCGCTCGACGACCCTTCGCGCGCCATTCGCAACGAGCCGTTTCTCTCGCCGGGGTTTCTTGAGAATTTGCGCTACACGGCACAGAAGGCGCGTGAGCTGGGTCTGCGCTTCGACCTGACCCTGGGAAGTGGCTGGCCTTACGGCGGACCGAGCGTGCCAGTGCAGGAGGCCTCCGGGCGGCTGCGGGTGCAGCGGGTGAAGCCGCCGGCCGGTGCGCGCCGGATTCCGATCCCAGATGTCGGCGCGGGTGAGCAGTATATCGCGGCTTTCGATGCCGGTACGCAGAAAGAACTGCCGGCGCCGAAGGAGGGCAATCTGTTCCTGCCCGCCGGCGTTGCGACACCGGGCGAGGTTCTGTTCTTCATCAGCAGCCGCACGGGCATGATGGTGAAGCGGCCGTCCCTCGGCGCGGAGGGGTTCGTTTTCGATCACTATAGCCGCACGGCCACCGACCATTACCTGCAGGCCGTCGGGCGGCCGTTACTGCAGGCCGTCGCGCCGATCAAGCCGAGCGCGATCTTCTGCGACAGCTTTGAAGTGTTTGGCTCGGACTGGACTCCGGATTTCCTCGCCGAGTTTCGGCAGCGTCGCGGATACGATCTGCGTCCGCATCTGCCCGCGCTGGTGCTGGACGGCGGCGCGAGGACGGCGGACATCCGGTACGATTGGGGCCGCACGTTGACTGAGCTGGTGGAGGAGCGCTTCCTTGCCCCCATGCAGGCTTTTGCCAAAGCGAACGGCACGCGCTTTCGCGCGCAGGATTATGGCATTCCGCCGGCGACGCTGGGGAGCAACTTCTTCGCTGATCTTCCAGAGGGCGAAGGCACGGATTGGAAGGAGGTGCGGGCGGCGAGATGGGCGGCGTCGGCGAGCCATCTGTTTGGCCGCCCGGTGACCTCGTCGGAGACGTGGACTTGGCTGCACTCGCCGTCGTTCCGCGCGACGCCGCTCGATATGAAGGCGGAGGCGGACATCCACTTTCTGCAGGGCGTCAATCAACTAATCGGTCATGGCTGGCCGTACAACGCGGATGCGCAGGGCTATCCGGGGACGCGCTTCTACGCCGCGGCTGTGTTCAACGATCGCAACCCGTGGTGGCTGGTGATGCCCGAGATCTCGGCGTATTTGCAGCGCATGAGCTTTCTGCTGCGCCAGGGCAAGCCGGCCAATGACGTGGCACTGTATCTGCCCAACGCGGATGCCTACGCGAGCTTCACGGCGGGCCGCGTGCACATGATTGAGGTCTTACGCGCGCATCTCGGCAAGAACGTGATGCCGCAGATTCTCGAAGCGGGTTATGGTCTGGATTTCTTTGACGACACGTCGCTGGCGCGCGCCGGGAGTGTTGACAAAGGCGCGCTCGTATTCGACGCCAACCGGTACCGGGCGATCGTGCTGCCCAATGTGGAGTTCATCCCGATCGCCACGCTCCGCAAGCTGGAGGCATTCGCGAAGGGCGGAGGTGTGCTGGTGGCAACTCGGCGTGCGCCTGCCGCGGCACCCGGGTTCCTGACGCCCCAGGCCGAGAAGGATGAGGCAACGGCGATTCTACAGCGGCTGTTCAGCGGGCCTGCGAAGGTTGTCGCCGACGAGCAGCAGTTGGGAAAGTCACTCACCGCGCTGCTCACGCCGGACATGGCTCTCAGTGTGCAGGTACCCGAGGTGGGTTTCGTGCACCGTCGCACAGCGAATGAGGAGATCTACTTCATCGCCAATACGGGCAACAAGCGCCAGAACACAACCGCCACTTTCCGTGTGGCTGGCCTGACGCCGGAGTTCTGGGATCCGATGAATGGCTCGGCCTCTCCCGCCGTCCCCGTCGCGCAGGATGCCGGCACTGTCACCTTGCGCCTGGAACTGGAGCCCTACGGCTCGCGCGTCGTGGTCTTCTCGAAGAAGGCGGCCGCTGCACCTGCGGTTGCCAAGGCCGCTACGCGCCAGGTGATTGATATCTCCGCAGGCTGGCAGTTTCAGCTCGGTCCCATGCCTACGCTGCACTCCTGGACGGACGACGAGGCCACTCGTTTCTACTCGGGCGTAGCTGACTACCAGCGCGACGTGAACGTGCCCGCCGGTCTGCTGTCCGCGGGCGCGCCCGTGGTGCTCGATTTCGGCGAAGGCAAGGCGCTGATTGAGAAACCCGGTCGTAACGGCATGCGCGCGATGTACGATCCGCCGATCCGCGAGGCCGCGGTGGTGATGGTCAACGGCCAGCGCGCCGGGGCGCTTTGGTGCCCACCTTACCGGCTGGACGTGGCGAAGTACCTCAAGGCAGGGTCGAACCACATCGTGATCAAGGTGGCCAACACGGCTATCAATCATATGGCCGGCAGGGCCTTGCCGGACTACCGGCTGTTGAATCTGCGCTACGGCACGCGCTTTGAGCCGCAGGATATGGAGCAAGTGAAGCCGGTGCCATCCGGTATTCTCGGAACCATCCAACTCGTATCCGGGGAGGCTCAGGCGAGTGCAGCCGTGCAGGACTACCCCGTGCAACCCATTCCCTTCACGGCTGTCCATCTCAACGATGTCTTCTGGGCGCCGCGCATTGAGATCAATCGCAAAGTCACCATTCCGTTTGCCTTTCAGCAGTGCGAGGAGACGGGCCGCGTGGACAACTTCGACCGGGCGGCCAAGGCGTTGCGCGGCGAGCCATTTTCCAACAAGGAACCGCCGGGCTTCCCCTTCGACGACACCGACATCTACAAAGTGATCGAGGGCGCATCCTACGTGCTCACCGTCACGCCTGATCCGAAGCTCGACACCTACATCGATACGCTGATTGTGAAGATCGCGGCCGCGCAGGAGCGCGATGGCTACCTCTACACAACTCGTACCATCGACCCGAACAATCCGCACGCCTGGGCCGGCAAGAACCGGTGGGAGAAGGAGGAGGATCTCAGCCACGAGCTCTACAACCTGGGCCATCTCTACGAGGCCGCCGTGGCGCACTATCAGGCCACGGGCAAGAGGTCGCTGCTGAACATCGCCATCCGGACGGCGGACCTGCTGGATCAAACCTTTGGTCCGGGTAAGAAGGCGATCTGGCCCGGCCACCAGATCACGGAGATGGGCCTCGCCAAGCTCTATCGCGCAACCGGCGATGCGCGCTATCTGAAATTGGCGCAGTTCCTGCTCGACGTTCGTGTGGGCGGTAAGCCCTACAATCAGGCGCACCAGCACGTCGTCGATCAAACTGAGGCCGTTGGCCACGCCGTGCGGGCGACATACATGTATTCGGGCATGGCCGACGTGGCCGCGCTCGCCAACGACCAGGCCTACGTGAAGGCCATCGACCGCATCTGGGACAACGTGGCCGGCCGCAAGATCTATATCACGGGCGGGATTGGCTCCACCTCTGCCGGTGAGGCGTTTGGTCCGGACTACGACCTGCCCAACATGACCGCTTACAACGAGACCTGCGCCGCTATCGGCAACGACTACTGGAACCACCGGCTGTTTCTGCTGCACGCCGATTCCAAGTACATCGATGTGATGGAGCGGACTCTGTACAACGGCGTGATCTCGGGCGTGGCGCTCGATGGCAAGTCGTTCTTCTATCCGAACCCGCTGGAGTCCAACGGCCAGCACGCGCGCAGCCCGTGGTTCGGCTGCGCCTGCTGCCCCTCGAACGTGACGCGCTTCCTGGCGTCGATCCCCGGGTACGTCTATGCGAAGAAGGACAGCAGAATCTACGTCAATCTCTATGCCGCCGGCAAAGCTGATATCGAACTGGCGGACCAGCGAAAGGTCACGTTGATCCAACAGACCGAATATCCGTGGAAGGGCGCGGTCCGGCTCAGCGTGCAGCCCCAAGGGGCGTCGAAGTTCGCGATCCACCTCCGCATCCCGGGGTGGGCGCGGAATGAGGCTGCACCGACGGATCTGTATCGCTTCGCCGACACGGTGGCGGAGCAGGCCACGGTGAAGGTAAACGGTACGCCGGCGCCGATGGCGCTAGAGAGAGGATATGTGGTGCTGAGCCGCGAATGGAAGTCCGGCGACACGATCGAGCTCGACTTGCCCATGCCCATTCGCCGCGTGCTCGCCCATGACAAAGTGGCGGCCGATCGCGGCCGGGTGGCGCTGCAACGCGGCCCGCTTGTTTACACGGCAGAATGGCCTGACAACCCGAATGCCCAGGTTCGCAACCTGCTGCTGCCGCGCGAGGCGAAGCTCAGCGCCGAGCAACGCCCCACGCTGCTCAATGGCGTCACCGTCCTCACAGGCCAGGCGCAATCGCTGGCCTACGATGCTGCGGGGCGTGTGACGAAGACCGCCCAACCGTTCACGGCCATTCCCTATTACGCGTGGGCCAATCGCGGCAAGGGGCAGATGCTGGTCTGGCTGCCCGAAGTGGAATCGGTGGCGAAGCCTCTGCCGTTTCCGACTGTGGCGACCACGGCGAAGATCACGTCTTCCGGCAAGAAGGATGTGGAACCGTTGCGCGATGGCGAGACCGAGCTCTTCTTCGACTGGTGGCCAAACAAAGGCAAGACGGAGTGGATCGAGTATACGTTTGCGAAGCCGGAGCGCCTCTCGGAGAC
The DNA here is from genome assembly GCA_016721425.1 of Bryobacterales bacterium. Lineage (GTDB taxonomy): Bacteria > Acidobacteriota > Terriglobia > Bryobacterales > Bryobacteraceae > Paludibaculum. The sequence continues at coordinate 186,493 of JADKID010000015.1, forward strand.
GCAGGTTTACTGGTTCGACGATACGGGACGCGGTGAGTGCCGGGTGCCGGCCTCGTGGCGGATTCTCTATCGCGAAGGCGAGGTCTGGAAGCCCGTCCAAGCGGCGCAGGGCTTCGCCGTCGAGAAAGACTCCATGACTCGCGTTGCGTTTGCGCCGGTGACGACGACAGCGATTCGCATCGAAGTGACGTCTCAACCAAACTGGTCCAGCGGACTGCGCGAATGGCAGGTGAAGTAGCGGCTCTTGCTACGGCAGAACTCCGGCGAGCAGAAACACGAGAGGCGCGTTCCAGTTGATGGCCACCTCGTTGGACGCATACGATTCCTGGTCATCGAGGAACATCCGCATCGGTGGGCGATCCTCCATCTTTTTCATCACGGGATCCTGCTTGGCGCGGTTGGGTCCGCCGGAGAGCAGCCCCGGCCAAGGCGCTGCATTCGTATCCGCGCCGCTGGGGCGGTGGTGGGGATGTTGATAGGCGTTGGCGCCCACGGCACTGACATAAGAGAGCGAGAACGGATTGCGCCCCAGGAGATAGTGGAGGTTGTCCAGGGCCGCACTGACGTACGCCGGATTGGCCTTCAGCTCGTTGGCCACCAGCAATTGCACACCGTAATTGGCCACCACGCCGTTGGAGCCCCAGATGAAATCCTTCGCCGTGAGGCTCTGGCGGTAGCCGTGCGCCGCGGTGCGCGCGGCGATCTCATCGGCGGCCTTGATTGAGTCCTCGCGAATTGCGGCAACGGCTTCGGCGTTCAATCCTTTGCCTAGTACGTAGGCCCACAAGCCCATCGGGGCGACGTTGGCCCACGACATCGGACCCACAGCGCGCAGCAGCGGCCGCATCTCGGCCCAATGAGCCAGGAAGTGTGCCTCATACGCAGCCTCGCCCGTCGTGCGCCACAACTCGGCCGCCGCCCACAGCATTTCGTCGGCGCAGTTGCGGTCTCCATAGGCCCCGGTGCTCACGCCCGCGGGATTGTTGAAGAGCACCGTTGGATGAGCCTCCGCCCAGGTCCACGCCGCGCGCGCGGCCTTGGCGCACTGCTCCGCGAAGGCTGGGTCGAACGGTTTGTAGACGCGCGCCGCAATCGCCATCACTGCCGCGAAGTCGGCCGTGGCGCAGGTGCTCTTGAACGGGTCTTTTCCAGTACCAATGACGACGCTGGGCAGTTCGTCCTTTTCCGGCATCACAAAGCCGCAGAACTTGGCGCTGGTCTGCTTGTGAAACACGCCGCCGTCGCTGTCCTGCATGGAGAGCATCCACTCCAGATTCCAGCGGATCTCGTTGAGGAGGTCGGGCGTGCCGTTGCCGGTCTCCGGGATGTTCAGCTTCACCTTGCTCACTCGCGTGCCGAAGAGCTCGTAGGCCCACAGCATGGTCCCGGTGGTCAGGCCGGAGTTCACCACATAGCGGCCATAGTCGCCTGCATCGTGCCAGCCCTTGGCCGAGATGCGGTTGCCGGATTTGCCGGATGACTCATGCCACGCGCCCACCTGGTGGCAGACGTCATGCTGGAAGCCGGGGAACTCGGGGCCCAGATCCACAGCGATGCCGCAGCGATGTCCGTAGAATGACCGCGTCGCCAAGTAGTAGGACCGCACGAAGGCATCGGCGCCGATGGTGAACTCCCAACTGCGGCCCACTCCCGCCACGTTTAGATAGTACCGTCCGCTCTTGTTGAATTTGGTGAAATCCGCCGCCTGCACCTTGTCGCCCGAGTCTGCATCGGTCTGGGCTGCCGCCAGCTTGCCGCGAAAGACCGTCTTGCCGTCCGACGCCCTATGTACTGTGAACTCCCGAGCATCCGTAGCGGCGGCCAGCAGCGCCACTTTGGCGTGGCCCGGCAGATAGCCGGCCTGATCCACTTTGATGTCGACGACGGGCGGGGCGGCAATTGCGGCGGCCGCGAAAAGGGCGAAGGCGAAAATGGACCTCATCGGGAACAACTTATCATGGAGTGGAATGTCCGAAACCAGGCGTCTGCTCATCCTCTTGATTTTGGCTGCTGGTGTTGCCACGGCCGCGTCTTTCCATCCGATGCAGGGCGAGTGGCGCTTTGCGCTCGATGTGAAGGGCGAGGGGCTGGCGCAGAGGTGGCAGGAGCGGCCACTGCCGGACACTATCGCCCTGCCCGGCACGACGGACGAGGCGCGAAAGGGCACGCTAAATCAAGCACGGGAAGCCGCGCATCTCACGCGCCTGTATCCATACTCCGGCGCCGCCTGGTATCAGCGCGACATCGAGATTCCTGCCGCGTGGGGCGGGAAACGCATCGTTCTATTCCTCGAGCGCACGAAGACCAGCCGCCTGTGGATTGATTCCACTCCGCTGGGCCGGCAGGATTCGCTGGTTGCTCCGCACGTCTACGAACTGGGCGCGCTGACGCCCGGCCGTCACCAAATCACGCTCCGCATCGACAACAGCGAGCACGCGCAGATCGGCGACCCTCATCAGATAACCGAGCACACGCAAACGAACTGGAACGGTGTGATCGGCCGGATTGAGCTGCAGGTGACAGATCCAGTGTGGCTGGACGACGTTCAGGTCTATCCCGACCCCGTGACCCGCAAGGTGCGGGTCCGCGTGACCATCGGAAACTCTACCGGACAACCCGCCAGCGGCAGCATTGCGGTTGCGCCGTGCGTGACGGGGTCGATGTCTTTCACCGCCGCAGCTCACGGCGCCGTGGTGGAAGGAGTCTGCGGTGTGCCGGCGAGCGTCCGGCCGTGGGACGAGTTTGCGCCGGTGGTCTCGGAGCTCCGGCTCAGTCTGGCTGCTGGCGCTCATCGCGATTCGCTGGTGCAACCATTTGGCCTGCGTTCGTTTCAAACAAGGGGGACGCAGTTTGTTTTAAACGGCCGGCCGATATTTCTCCGCGGCAAGGTGGATAACTGCGTCTTCCCGCTCACCGGTTATCCGTCCATGGACGCAAAGGAGTGGGCGCGGCTCTTCCGGATCGCTAAGGAATACGGCATCAACCACTACCGCTTCCACACATGGTGCCCGCCCGAGGCGGCTTTCCAGGCTGCCGACGAGACGGGCATTCTCTTGCAGCCGGAACTGCCCAACTGGGCCGCTTTCGGCCCGAAAGAGCACGACGACTTCCTGCGCTCCGAGGGCGAACGCATTCTACGCGCCTATGGCAACCACCCATCCTTCGTCATGTTCTCGCTGGGCAACGAGTTCGGCGGCGCGGCAGAGCTCCGTGCGCCTTTCGTCAAGCACTTCCGCGAGCTCGACCCGCGCCACCTGTACGCGCAGGGCACCAACAACTGGGTCAGCAAGTTCCAGGAAGGCGATGATTACTGGGCCAGCTTCCAGGTCAACTCCAAGCACATCCGCGGTTCCTTCGCCACAACCGATCTCCCGCTCGGACACATTCAAGCCGGCCCGGCGAACACGTTGAAAGACTACGTTCAGGAGATCGCCGGAGTCGCCGTTCCGGTGGTTTCGCACGAGATCGCGGAGTTTCAGGTGTACCCGGACTTCGCGGAGATCCCGAAGTACACCGGCGTCCTGCGCGCCCGAAATTTCGAACTCGCCCGCGAGCGGCTGGAACGGAACGGGATGCTTTCCCAGGCGGCCGATTTCGTCCAGGCGTCCGGCAAACTCACAGCCATCTGCTATCGCGAAGACATCGAGGCCGCACTCCGGACTCGCGGCTTTGCTGGATTCCAACTGCTGGATCTGCAGGACTTCCCCGGGCAGGGGACGGCGCTGGTGGGTATCCTCAATGCCTTCATGGAATCCAAGGGCCTCATCACTCCGGAGAAGTGGCGTGAGTTCTGCTCCAGCACCGTGCCGTTGCTGCGACTGCCGAAGTACACGTTCACAACGGCCGAGACCCTGAATGCCACGGCGCAGATCGCCCACTACGGCCCTGCCAATCTGACCGGTGCCGCGGAGTGGACTCTGCGGGACTCCGCCGGACGCGCCATTGCCTCTGGCCGGCTACCCAACAGGCAGATACTCACAGGAGAACTCACTACGCTTGGGGAGCTTCAGATCGATTTGAAATCGGTCGCCGCGCCGGCGAAGCTCATGTTGGAAGTCGCGCTGAAGAGCTCCGCTGCCCGCAACGCTTACAGCATCTGGGTCTATCCGCCGGTGGTCTCCATGACGCCGGCACAGGTGACAATCCGGCGCGAATGGAACGATGAGACACGGCGCGTGCTGGCTGGCGGCGCCACAGTCCTGCTCGTGCCAGAGGCCAAGTCCTTGCCGAACTCCTTGGAAGGCAGTTTTGCCCCGGACTTCTGGAATTACGGTATGTTCAAAGGCTTCGCCATCGCGCGCAAACTGCCGATTGCTCCGGGTACGCTGGGCATTCTCACGGACCCTACCCATCCGGCATTGGCGGCGTTTCCGACGGAGGCGCACAGCAACTGGCAGTGGTTTCATCTGATGATGAACTCGCGCCCGCTCATTCTGGATACGCTGCCGCCTGGCTACCGCCCAATCGTACAGGTGATTGATAACTTCGAGCGCGCACACCGGCTCGGGACGGTGTTGGAAGCGCGGGTCGGCGCCGGCCGCCTGCTGATCTGCACCATGGATCTCGTGGGCCAACGGGATAGGCCCGAGGCCAGGCAGTTGATGCACAGTCTGCTCGCGTATATGGGATCACCGCGCTTTGCTCCCGTCCATGCGCTGGATGCTGACGCGCTGAGCGCCATCCTGCGCTAATCACGCAGTCAGCAAGGAAAGGTTCGCCAACATGCGCAGACTGGTCTCGAGCTTCTCCGGTAGCCCCTCTCGCAGGTTCGGCGAGTCCATGCACTCCACCAGGGCCGCCGCGATTTCAGTGTGATCGCGAGTGCCGTCCAGCAGTGCCACCAGGCGTCGCGCCATCTCGTCCCCGAGGTTCACGAAACAGTGCCGCTGACTTGTGACGTCGTGCTTGCCCAGCGCCAACTGGGCCCTCACCAGGCCGCTGGCGCAGGGCCGCGCGCTGACGCCGTTGACGTGGGGCGGCTCCAGGCGAAACTCCAGTGCGCCCGTCATCATCAGCCGCACCACGCAATCCAGATCCGCTGCCGGATCCAGCCCAGGCAAGGGCAATGAGTTTGCCCGAATCATCTCCGGCCACGCCTTGCCCGCCGCCAGCAGGAGTGCCTTGGCCACTGGATGGTTCGTCGACAAGCTGCGATCCTGAGCCAGCGTGAAGGTCTGCGTGCCGTCCTCCTGCTCCGGCGCCGGCGCGGCCTTCGAACTGACCCAGAGGTTCAGCAGCCGGGGCAATTCGATACTTGGCGCCAGGGCCAAGCCTTCGCGGCACAGTAGAGTTTCGCGAAAACGCCGGGCTGTCGCAAAGTCCGCGTACTGCCGTTCCTTCCCCCGATCCTCCGTGCTCACCTGGTAGGGGAGCCCGTGTTCCCGCACGGGGTCGGCATCGCCCAAATATTGCAGCCCATGCTGCTGAGCTAGCGCCGTGAACTCTTCCACATAGAACGGCTCGTTGATCCCGGCCAGGTCGTCATGAAAGACGACGCTCTCGTGCCGTTCCAGGAGTTCTTTCAGCTCCGATCGGATCACTCCCGGATGCCCTTTGTCGTCCAGTGCGCCGATCGCCTTTTCGGCGAACTCTCTCGCCGATGCCACCTTCTCTTCCGGGTCGTCAATGCCGCGCGTGTGGAACCTCAGCATGTCCCAGATGAACTTGCGGAAGTAGCAGCCGGGCAGTGAATTGTAGCTGATGAAGGCCACCCCTTGGGGCGCCAGATGTTGTTGGCAGATCCGGAGGATTCCTGCGCGGACCGCGGGCGGGACCCAGGAGAATACGCCGTGCACCAGGATGTAATCGAATTCGGACCCTGGCGCCGACCACGTTGTCAGATCGCCCTGCTGAAACTCAATGTTGCTGAGGCCCAATTGTTCACTGAATTTGCGGGCCGCCGCCAGGGGCAGTTCCGCCAGATCCACGCCTACGAAGCGCGAGCCGGGATAGTCCCACGCAATCGGGATGACGTTTCCGCCATCGCCGCACCCCAATTCCAACACACGGCAAGCGCCGAGGGGCGCGGTCTCCAGCCCGGCCAGATGGGCGATGGTGGCCAGCCGTTCGGGATGCGCCTCTTTGCGCGGGCTGGTTGGATACAGCACCTGGTCGTACTTCGTCGGCATGGGAGAGCCTCTCTACTTGGCAGCGTTCGGTACGCAGCGCAGACTGTTCAGGAACTCCTTGTTGAAAACCGGCGCGCCGCCACCTGTGTCCACGGTGAAGCGATAGGTCACTTCCTTGCCGCCCACCCTGACTGCTCCCCCTTCCCGGCCCTGGCGGAATACCCATTCCAGGTTGTACGCCGTACCGGCCGGATCGCGCCGGTCGGCGTCGGCGAAGAAGCGGAACACCGCCCATAGCCCGTCGCGGTTTTGGAATTCGAAGTCCGGCCCGCCCGAAACCTTGCCGCTGAGCCGTACGCTGCGTGTGCCAACACCGGGCCACACAAACTGTTTTGCGGGCTCAGCGCCGGTCAGTTTGGAGCTCTGCCCGTCCACGGCCAGCGTCATCTCTTTGATCAACTCCGAGCGTTGGAACTGGAGCGAATATCGCAGGCTGGGCTCAGTGGCACCACCCGGATACAGCGTGTCCGAGAAGCGCGCCGCGTTGTTGAAGAAGTTCACGAACAACGGATTCATCTGTAAGCCCGATGCGGGATTTGCCACGTAGAGGTTTCCTTGCTTTTGCAGGAAGTTCCGCAGCGATTCTTCGTAGAAGATCCAGAGCCTGCCCTCGCGCGGGCGGAAGATGGAACTCACCTCTTGTAGAGTGGCCTCGGCCGCTGCATTGGGGTTGAATGGGAACTTGTTCATGACGGGGCTGAACGCCGCGCAGAAGGCTCCAGCCTTGCCGTTCACCTCACCCGCGCCCATGTTCTTCGTCAGCGCGTCGATGGATTGAATGGGCGCCTCCAGCAGGCGCAGCGCCGTCGTCTCCATGTGCGCCTCGGGATCGATCTTAAACGTGTAGCCCATCTTCTTCACGACGTTGCGCGCCGAGTCGGCCGCCATGCGGATAGGCTGCGCGCGAGCCGGATCCGGCGGCCCCTGTTGATCCGCCACCTGTCCGACCGTGGTCTGCAAACTCGCCAGTGAACCCATATACTCCTGGTTCGGCGGCAGCACATACTGAACCGTCGTCGCCGGCGGCGGCACCGTTTTGTGAACCGGGTCGAACGCCTCCAGCACCCTGGGCGAATCCACTGCCGTATTCTGCGTTGCCACCCAGAACAGAGCCATCAGCGGAGTCTGGGCGCCCGAAAGCAGGTTCAGCTTCTTTGCCGCGTCCTGCAAGCTCGCGTAGGGCAGAACGCGCGTATTCTTCATGAATTCGCGCCACTTGGCGATGTAGTCCGCCTCATAGCGGGTCCGCAACTCCTCGCCGAGTTTGGCCATGTCCGGCTTGGCCGCGGCATAGTCGCCTAGAACCCACCTCTCCCCGCCAAAGAACTTGTCGGCCTTTTTGATGTTGTCCAGCATCGCCGCCCAGCCGGCCTTGGTGAAGGCGCCGGGCACGTCGCGGTTGTTGATCACTGCCTCTGCCGAGCCGGCGAACTGCTCGTTGAAGTTCACCTTTTTCGACCGGCGCCCGGCGTCGGCCAGCATGAACTGATAGATCTGTTCGGTGCCCGAGAACTTGCTGAGATGCACCCGCGCGCGGTCCACCGCCTCAGCCTGGTTCTGCTCCGTGAAGGGATTGCCGCGGGCCAGATCCTCACTGTAGAAATCGAACTGCTTGCGCGCCAGCGGCAGGATGGGCTCTACGTTGCGGCCCGCGCCCCAGCGCTGGACCAGCAAAGGCGAGAGCCACGCTCCGCTGCGTTTCCATTCCGACGTGGTGACCAGATAGGCCTTTAGCGTGTCATAGGTGGGGCTGTATTCGTCGGTCGGTTCCGGCGGCACTTTTAGACGTTGGAGGTGCGCCAGCATCTCTGCTTGAGTCTGCCCGAACAGGAGTTGCTGGAACCGTGCGTAGTAGAGCTTCCGCACTCGCGGCAGCAGGTCATTGCCGCTGTAGAGCAGCCAGCGCAGCCGCCAGGGCGCGCCCTGCTCTTCGTATTCGGTCAACTGCGCCAGCGATGCCCGCAACCGCTCCAGGCGCTGCAGCGCGTCCTGCGACGGCAGATTCATGCCGCTCGCCTCGCTCGCCGGGATTCCTTTGGCTGCCTCCATCGCCTCGCTCTGCAAGGCGCGGTTGCCGAAGAAAGAGACTGTGAATCCGATCATGGCGAACAGGCAGAGCACCGCCGCCAAGGCGAGCAACGCGCGCTGCATGGTAGATGTCTTCGTGCTGCTGCCGCTGGCGCCCAGTGCCGCCTCGTCCTTCACCAGGACGTGATTGAACAACTGCTGCAGGAAGATCCACTGTGGCACGCGGCGTGTGGTGCCGCCGCTGGGCACGGCCGCCTGAGGCGCGCCATAGCCAGGCACTTTGAAGACGCCCGTGGCGCTGCTGGGCGCCTCCATGCCGTGCGACGCTGCGCGCGGCGCTTCCGGCGCTACGTCGCGTACCGTGACGGGCCGGACGCCGGAGAAGTAGAAGCCCCGCAGGAACGGGCTGACGTTCAACTGGCTGGGCCGGCATAGCTCCACCAGAAACTGTACCAGCGGGCCGCGCAGCTTGCGGAACTCGCGTGGAAACTCATACGCGGCGGACGCCTTCATCGGGTCCGATTCGCGCGGCAGTTGCGAGAGGCGATGATCGGCCAGCCCCTGGAAAATCCCGTCGAACGCGAACGACAGGCGCCGCGATTGCTCTTCGGCATAGACGCTACCGCCCGTGAAGGGAGCGATCGGCATTGTTGCTCCCAGCACCTGGCCGGCCTCATCGTTCGACAGATTCCGCACGTAGTCCTCAAAGAACGCGATGCGGTTCATCTTGGTGAAGATCACGTACACCGGGAAGCTCACGCCAAACTGCTGGGATATCTCGCCCAGCCGGCCTTGCAGCGCCCGCCCCAGCCCCGCCAGCGCGTCGGCCGCACCGGCTTGTGAAAACAGCTCGCCATCCACGCACACCACAGCCGCGCGTTGCGCCTGCGCCGCTCCGCCCACTACGCTCTGCAGTTTTCTCGGCTGCAATCGCCGCAGCAGCGAAGCCCACAGCCCGGCCTCTGTCAACAGCCGGCCACCGGCCTCGACAAAGACCATCTGCCGAGCGAACCACACGTTGACGGAGCGAGTGGGTACGACATTGGCATCCTGATAAACCTGGCCGGCGAGCAATTCCGCATCGAGTCCGGAATTCAGGAGCGTGGTGGTCTTGGTGGAACCCGTCGCGCCGAGAACAAAGACCACTGGCAGGTTGCTGAGCTTCGCGCCCTTGGCCGAGCTTGAGGCCGCCAACCGGGCTTCGGCTTCGCGCACCAGCGTGTCCACTTCGTCGCCACCGCCCGCTGCACTATCGGCGGCCGGCTCCTGAGACCGCTTGACACGCTCGACGAAGATGGTCCAAACCACCCAGCCGGTGATGCCGATCATGCCCAGGATGCCCCAGAACCAGTAGAGCCGCGTTCCCTCCAGATGCAGCATCATGGCGCCGGTCACCCACGCGAGCACCAGGTATCCAATCAATGCGCCAGCGGACGCAACATAGTATTTCATGGGAACTCCTTACTGACGGATGGAAGCCGCCAGGTCCGCCAGGCTCGACACGCCGGACGACAGCATCAGCTTGTAGCTCACGAAAAGAATCACGGTCAAAGCCGCGCAGACGGCCGAGGCGATCATCAGCGTCTTGACCCACGGATCTTTCGCTACCTGCACCGTGCCCGTTGTCAGTAGCGGATAGGGTGAGAACGGCCGCTCGGGCCCACGGATCCGCCGGATCTTGTCGGCTGTCCCGTCGATGAACCCCTTCAACTCGCCGCGCCCGGCCAGGCTGTACCGCCCGGCGAAGCCTAGCAGGAGACACAGATGGTAGACCTCAAGCAGGTCCGCCAAGTCATGCGAATCGTTCTTGCCCAGCAACTGCTGCAGGTTCTGGAAGAACACTTCGCCGGCGACGTGATGGCCAAAGAGCTCCTCCTGGAGAGGTCTCCGTGGCCAATCGGCAAATACTGGCGCTCGCAGGTTGAGCACGGATTCATCCAGGAATGCCACCACGGCGAAGATCGCCAGTTTGATGTCCTCCGCCGCGTAGCCCTGCCGCCGGGCCTCGCCATCGGCACTCTTGAGCCCCTCCAGGATGAAGTGCCGGAACGCCGCCGGATCGCTGACTGCCTGGCGCCCGGTGCGCAGACGCTCGCTGACGGTCAGGATCTCCTGGAACGCCAGTGCCAGGTTTTGGGGACGCCGCTGGCTGTTGCCCGCCGCAGTTTGAGTGGGAGACATCACAGACCTCTCTGTTTTACGATTCCAGAATCACCAGCAGTTCCATCTCGGGCTCAGGCAGGTCACCGGGCACGTACACGCCCACCTGGCGGGACTGCACGATGTGGTCCCAACACGGACCGGCCCGGCTGATGCTGAAGTACTGCACATCCACGCGCACCGAAATCGACGAGGGCGGCACCGGCAAATGCGTGAGGGTCATGCCCGGCAGTGCGCGCTCCACCAGTTTCGGCACGAAAAGCTTGGAACAGACTTTGACGAGCGCCGGTGTACGGGAGATCACTTCCACTTCACCCAGCGGAGCACGGATCGAAAACACCCAGCGCGCGCGGTCCAGGCAACGCTGATCAACGATGTCCGCCTCGTAGTAGTAGTCGCTGGTCCGGCGTAGCGGGATGGAGATGACGTTCGTCGGCGCCACCGTCTCCAGATGGGTTCGGATGTGGTGGTCCAGCCGGCCGAAGCACTCGTCCAGATGCATGTGGTCGTAGAGTGGCAAGTCCCGCGGATGCGAGTCCAGCGCGAAGGTGCAAAGCGCTCCGGCGAGCTGCAGCATCTGTCCGAACAGTTCCTCCGGATGCGTCTGCCTCGCCGCGAAGATCTGCTGGAGCGGGGCGAGGGCAGAGTTTACCGTGTGAAGTAGCCAGAAGTTGGCGATGTCGCGCGTCGAATACTCGCTCCAGGCGCGTCCGCCGGCGGTAGACAACGCGTTGCTCTTGTCTTCGAGGATGTCGATCAAACGCCGCAGCATCATCATCAGTTGCTCGCTGGCGCCGATCGCCGTACAAGGCGGGATGAACGAGGCGTCAAACTCAAAGTGCCCGGTCCCGCTGCGCCGCACGCGGGCGATTGGCAGCGTCAGGAGCCCTTCGGTCTCCTCCACGTCCAGCAGCAGGGTGAAGTTTTTGCGGCCCAGATCGACAGCCTTCTCGTCCCGGCCAGTGGTCTCGTCGTGGAAAGAGCGAGCCTCGGCCCGATAGCGCGTCTCGGCTTCCGGCCCCATTTCCGGAAGCGAGCAGTTTCTGCCGTTCGGCTTGCGCGCCGCAATGGCCAGCAGCACCGTGACCGAGTCGCGAGTTGGCGGAAAGGAGTCCGTGATATTCCGGGGCTCGGGGGCCGCATCGCATTCCGGCATGTGAAAAGGCAGGCCGTCCGGAAGGATTCCCCGCGCGTGCAAGAGCGAGACCGTGCCATTGCGCAGCGCCTCCCCGTCCAGGCTGTATCCTGCCAGCCCGTAGGAATGGCCCCACAGTGCGGACGCCGCAAACTGCACAAGATCTTCGAAATACCGGCTTTGCGCCTGAAAGTGGTGCGGACCCAGGTGCATGCCCTCGGACCACACGACCCTTCGCAGATGCTTCATAGACCGAGTCCGCCAGCCCCAAGCTCTCGATGCACGAAAATACTCTACCACATAGCTCTGGAGCGCCAGTCTCGCCCCGAACCTGGATTGAACCGGAGGCCTCGGGGTGCCATGATAATGAGAACCTGACGGCTGGCGGGAATACGATGACTTTTCACGAAAAATACGAACTGCTCAATCTGATCCGCGACGATGGGATCAAGACGTTTGCAGCCCGGATGAGGGCGACGCGCGACACGCTTACGGTGCATGCATTCCCGGGCGATCAAATCGAGGCCAACGCCGACCTGCTCGCCCGGCTCCGCTTTCTGATTGAGGCTGGAAATCCGGTTCTGGTCGGATTTGATGAGTTGGAGGGGATGCGTTGCATCGTCACCCACACGTCGCCGGGTGTGGTCAAACTGCGCGAGTGGGCTTTTCTCCAGCCGGTGGATGGAACCGTGGCGGCGCCGCCCAGCCCGGATCGTTTTGCCAAAGCCGGTACGTGGCGCGCCCAGCCACCCGCGCCGCCGGCACAGGTTGTCGCGCCACTGCCGCCCGCGCCGATCGCCGAACCGGCATTGCCCCCGCCGCCGCCAGTTGCTCCACCCCCACCCGCCGCCGGACCGGGCGAGTTCACACGGCAGTTCCAGGCGGCCCGGCCTCCCGCGCCGATAGCCGAACCTACGCCGCTCCCGCCTCCGCCGGCCGCTCCGCCCCCACCCGCAGCCGGACCGGGCGAGTTCACACGGCAGTTCCAGGCGGCCGTGCCGCCCGCGCCGATGGCCACACCTGCCCCCCGCCGCCGCCAGCCGCTCCGCCCCACCCGCAGCCGGACCGGGCGAGTTCACACGGCAGTTCCAGGCGGCCGTGCCTCCCGCGCCGATGGCCGAGCCAGCGCGGCCCCCGCGCCGCCAGTTGCTCCGCCCCCACCCGCCGCCGGACCGGGCGAGTTCACACGGCAGTTCCAGGCGGCCCGGCCGCCCGCGCCGATGGCCGAGCCAGCTCTGCCCCCGCCGCCGCCAGTTGCTCCGCCCCCACCCGCCGCCGGACCGGGCGAGTTCACTCGGCAGTTCCAGGCGGCCCGGCCTCCCGCGCCGATGGCCGAGCCAGCTCTGCCCCCGCCGCCGCCAGTTGCTCCGCCCCCACCCGCCGCTGGACCGGGCGAGTTCACTCGGCAGTTCCAGGCGGCCCGGCCTCCCGCGCCGATAGCCGAGCCCGCTCTGCCCCCTCCGCCGCCGGCCGCTCCGCCCCCGTCTCCACCAGCGGCGCAGCCTCCCGGCGAGTTCACCCGGATGTTCCAGGCTGCCGGTCGTCCCGCCCCCATGGGCGAAACCCAGCCGCCTCAGCCTCCTCCGGCGGCCACTCCAGCCACGCCCGGCGAATTCACCCAGTTCTTCCGGTCTGCCGCGCCACCGTCTCCCGCCGTACCCGCAGCTCCGGCCGGCGAATTCACGCAGATGTTCCGCGCCTCCACCCAGCCCCAACCGCCTCTGGCCCCGCCGGCGCCGGCCGGCGAGAGCGAATTCAACCGCTATTTTGCGTCTCCACTTGGCAGTAATCCCGCCGATACGGTCCTTCATCCACCGGCCACCCCGTCCACGCCGCCGCCACCGTCCTCCTACGCCCCGGCCGGTGAGTTCACACGGGTTTTCGGTGCCGGGGGCCTGCCCACGCCGCCTGCCGCGCCTCCCATCTTTGCCGCGCCCAGCCAGCCCGCCGCACCGCTTCCGCCGCCCGCGCCTACCGGCCCAGGCGAGTATACGCGGATGTTCGCCTCACCGGCGCCGGCTGCCTACGCACCGCCGCCACCGCCCGTCTCGCCTGCGCCGCTGCCCAAAGCGAAGGGTCCGAACAAGGCCGTCCTCATCGCCATCCTCGGTACGCTTGTCTTTCTCGCCGTGGTGGCCGTGCTGATTTTCGCCATCAAAAAATAGAGGGATCCTTGCACCATCTGCCGATCCATCCCGATGCCGCACTGTGCGGGCAGGTTCGCCAGTACTTCGAATCCGCTGGCTACACGGAGCCTCTGATCACCAGCCGTCTGGGCCTGGCGCACCTCAGCGAGTTCGAACTGGCCCGTGCGCGCCGCACCGGCCGGCCTCCAGATGAATCCCCCCTCGACGTGCTCATCTCCCTGTTTCTCGCCGGCGACTTCGTTTCACCCATCACATTTGGCCAGCACATTCCGGAAGCTGCGGCCGCACTCCTGCATCAAGCCCAATTGATCCACACGGAGGCCGCCGGTATCTGTGCCACGCTCCACCTCTACCCTGTCGGTACGCTCCTCATCGCTTCTGATCGTTGGGACAACCCGGATGGGACCGATTCAGGAGCCGCCCGCGAACTCGTCTATCCCGCTCTCAATCCCAACACGCGCCGTTTCCTCGAACTGCTGCCTACCTCGCCTTGCGAGGCATTTCTCGATATCGGCGCCGGCACAGGTGTCGCCGCCCTCGAGGCCGCCCGTCACGGCGCCAGGCATGCCTGGGCAGGCGACATCGCCGAATCGTCAACCGTGTTTGCCGAATTCAACCGACTCCTGAATGGCATCGATTCTGTCACCGCCGTCACCAGCGATGTCTACGAGCAGCTCGGCGGCCTCACGTTTGACCGCATCGTCTCCCACCCGCCTTACGTGCCCAGCATTTTGCCGCGATGGGTCTTCTACAATGGCGGCGAAGACGGTGAGCAGATCATGCGCCGTGTCGTGGAGGGGTTGCCGGAGCACCTGCGGCCCGGTGGTCTCGGTTTCATTCTGACCATGGGTAGCGACCGCAATGGCCGTTCCTTCGAATTGCGTGCCCGGGACTGGCTGGGCGACGCTTCGCCAGATTTTGACGTCGCCTTCCTGCTCCATCGCACCATCTCCGCATCGGTGTTCGCGGCCCGAACGAATCCGGGGCAGGTCCGTTCTCAGGAGGAATTTGTAGCCCTCACAGCCCTCTTCGCCCGCCTCGGCGTCGAATCACTTCACCAGGGTCTGCTGCTCTTCCAGCGGCGAATGGGCAAGCGTCACACCTTTACCGTGCGCCGCCAGATGCCGGTGGATTTTACGCGCGACGATTGGGAATGGCTGCTGCGCTGGGAAGCGGAAGCCGTCGGGCCCGATCGCACCGAGCGAATCCTCGACACGCCACTGTACACGGGGCGCCCACAATCGTTTGAAGTGCGTCACCGGCTGGAGAACGATCAGTGGGTGCCTTCCGGCTACACGCTTCAAATTGACCGCCCGTTTATCGCCGATTGCGACGCCGCTCCGTGGATGGCCAATCTCATCGCTATTTGCGATGGCAAGTCCACTGGGCGCGATCACATGAAGGTGCTGCAGCGGGGCGGCGTGATTCCCAAAGACACACCGGCAACTGAATTTGCCAAGGCGCTCGCCGGGCTGATCTCCGGTGGATTCGTCGAGGTGGAGGGCTTCAGACCGCCTCAGGCAGCAGGATGAGTAACTCCAACTGGGGAGCCGGGAAGTCACCGGGCACATAGGCCGCCAGATTCCGCGCCCGCCCGATGGCCTCCCACGCCACGCCGCTCTGGTTCAGGCTGAAGTACTGATAGTTCAACTTCACGGGAATGGCGCCCGGCGGTTTCGGTGCGTGCGTCAACTGCACGCCCGGCAACGCCTGGCGCACCAGGTGCTCGATGTGATTGGCCGAACAGACCTTGATCAGCCACGGTGTCTTGGCGATCAGGTCCGCCTCATTGGCCTGCGCATTCACCGCCAGGTACATCCGCGTATTCAGCAGGTACTTGTCGTCTGCCAGCGCCGTGGCGTAGATCGAGGGCTGGACCAGTTTGAGCGGCAGCGAAACCACGTTGGTGGGCACCACCGTCTCCAGCAGCAGCCTGACCTTTTCGTCGAGGTCCGTGAAGCATTCCGAGAGATCGTCGTGCTCGTATGCCGGCAGATCCCGCGGATGGATCTTGGTCGAAAACGTCGTCAGGCAACCGGCTAGTGAGAGCATCGCCCGATAGAGTTTCTCCGGATGGCCTTGGCCGCCCTCGAAGAGTTGCTGGAACTGCGGGAAGTGGGAATTGATTGTGTAAAGCAGCCAGAAGTTCGCGATGTCGCCGGCCCCGAAATCGGCCAGGCTCAGGTTCTTCTGCCGGCGTGTTCCGGAGAGCGTGCTGCTCTTGGCCGCCAGGATCTCTACCAACCGGCGTGCGATCGAGGTCAGATAGGTGCTCGCCGCGAAGTTCAACATCGGCGGCACGAACTGAGGATCGGGTTGCAGTGCACCGCCCTCAGTCTTCACGACACGCGCGATCCGGAGCAGGGAACATTCCGCCCGCGAATCCGCCTCGGTGAGAATCCGGAAATTCTTGCGCGCCACTTGCACAGGCTTTTCCGACAGCCCTGTGTTCTCGTCGCGCATCAACTGCGCTTCCGACAGAAACCGGGTGTCCGCCTGCTTCTGCGCCAACGAGACGTTCAGGCCCGGCGTGCGGTAACTCGGGACAGCCAGAAACACATCCAGCGTCGTCTGGTCGGGTTGGAAGCACTCCAGCAGCGGTCTTGGCGGAGGAAGAGTTTCCGAAGAGGGACAATCGAACAGCAGGCCATCCGGAAAGATCCCGGCCACCTCAGAGAGCGCGAATTCGCCGGCTGCCAGGGCCTCCTGGTCAATTTGGAGCTTGAGAAAACCCCAGGGATGCGAGGCCAGGGATTCCAGCCGGAACTGGAGCGAATCCTCGATGAACTTGTCCTGCGCCTGCAAATGCTGCGGGCTCAGAAAGGTCCCCTTCATCCAGATGACCGGCCGCAGTTGCCTCATGGACCTTCAAAGTAACAGAACTCCACCAGCGCGGCAAAGGGATACGTCAGAAGCGCCTGACTCAGCGTTCGGTTCCATCTATAATCGCGTTAGCAGGAGGATCGTGATGCGCTGGATCAAGTACGTGCTATTGGCTGCTGTCTTAGTCTTCCAGGCGGCCGCCCAGCAGGCGCCGGCCAAGCGGCGGATCGCCGTGATGAATTTCGACTACGGCGCCGTTCAGAGTGGGATCTCCGCCATCTTCGGCGCCAATCAGGATGTGGGCAAGGGCATCGCCGACTTGATTGTCGAAAAGCTCGTGCAGGGCGGTGTTTACACAGTCTATGAGCGCAAAGCCATCGACAAGATCATGGCCGAGCAGAATTTCTCGAACAGTGATCGGGCCGACGCCTCGTCAGCCGCCAAGATCGGACGTCTCCTCGGCGTCGAGGCCATTATCATTGGCTCGATTACCCAGTTTGGACGCGACGACAAGAGCACGAGTGTCGGCGGCGGGGGCTACGGACTGGGCAAGTACGGACTTGGCGGCATTGGCGCGAAGAGCTCCAAGGCCGTGGTCGCTGTGAGCGCAAGAATGATCAGCACGGATACCGCTGAAATCCTCGCTGCTGTTTCCGGTAGAGGGGAATCCACGCGATCCGGAGCCAATCTCCTGGGCGCCGGCGGCAGCGGCGGCTCAGGCGGCGGTGGAGCGGTGGGCATGAACGCCTCCAACTTCGCGGACACCATTCTGGGTGAGGCGACGGTGAAGGCTGTGGCCAGCATCACAAGCCAGCTCAACAACAACTCCGGTTCCATTCAGGCCCGCGTTGTGAAGCTCGAAGGCCTGGTGGCCGATGCCAGCGGCGGGACTCTCGTGCTCAACATCGGTAGCAAGGTTGGCGTCCGCGTTGGCGACAAGCTCTTTGTCAAACGCACGGGCCGCGAGATCCGTGATCCGGCTTCAGGCAAGGTGATCCGTCGTATCGAGGAGTCAATCGGAGAAGTCACCATCACGGAAGTCGACGAGCTCTCCGCCGTCGGCAATTACACCGGCTCGGCGCCTGCCAAGACCGGCGACACCGTCCGAAACTAGCGGTACCCCAACATGAACTACGAAATCGGTTCGCGCATCGGCGACTACGAAATTCTGCAGATCCTTGGCGCCGGCGGAATGGGCAAGGTCTTCAAGGTTCGCAACGTCATTTCCGATCGCGTTGAGGCGATGAAGGTTCTCCTTCCCAACCTTGACGGCAACACTGAGTTGGCTGATCGTTTCATTCGCGAGATCAAGGTTCAGGCCAGCCTGAATCATCCGAATATCGCCAATCTCCATACTGCCCTCAGTCTGGATAACCAGCTCATCATGCTGATGGAATACGTGGAGGGCCAGACCCTCGACATCGTCGTCAAGGACGGACCCCTTCCACTGGCGCAAATGACCGGTTACGCCATGCAGGCTCTGGAGGCCCTCTCGTACGCCCATGGCAAGGGCGTCGTTCATCGCGACCTCAAGCCCTCTAACATGATGGTCACGGCCCAGGGCCAGCTCAAGCTGCTCGACTTCGGGATCGCGAAGCTCACCACGGAGACCGCGCTCACCAAGACCGGCCTGACTGTTGGATCCATCTATTACATGTCGCCGGAGCAGATTCAGGGCGCAGCCACGCTCGACTCGCGGGCGGATCTCTACTCCTTCGGCATCTGTCTCTACGAACTCTTCACGGCCCGCCGGCCGTTTGAGGGCGACAGCGAGTACTCCATCATGTCGGCTCATCTCCAGCAGGTGCCTGTTCCGCCGATTGAGCGTGATCCTCGCCTGCCATCGGCCCTCAATGACGTCATCCTGATGGCCATCGAAAAGGACCCGGCCAAGCGCTTCCAGAGCGCCGGCGCCATGCTGGGCGCTTTGCGTGCCATCAGCGGTGGAATGCAGGCCCCTGTGGCGCCGCCCCAGCCCGCTCGTGCGCCCTCACCGCCTCCGCCACCCCCGCCTGCCTACTCCGCCGCGCCACCGCCCCAGCCCGCCCCGCTGCCCGCCGTTCAGCCCGCCGGACGCCGCGGCCTCTACATGGCGCTGGGCGCCCTGGCCGCCGTCGCCGTGATCGTGGTGGCGGCTATTGAGATTCCCAAGCGCATGAAGACCGAGGCGCAGGGGCCGCTCCCCATCGAGGCGTCCTCGCCCGCCCAATCGGCCCCCGTCCAGCCCTCCACTCCAGCCGAGCCCACGCCCACCTCCCAGCCGCAGACGGAGCAGGCCGCGCAGACCCAGCCGGCCGCGATGCCTCCCGTCAAGACCTACAGCGGTCAACCCGCCGCCCGGCCGGCCGGCACCGCATCCCCCTCCTCCTCCCCATCCGCCCCCGCTGCCAGCACGCAGCCTGGTCAGAGCCAGTTCGCCAGCCAAGCCCCATCTCAGCCGGCGCAGCCCGCCCCCGCGCAGGCCGCGCCAGGACCTAATCCCGCCGATGCCGCGCGCCAGGCATCGCTGGCGGAAACTCGCGAGCACCTGATGCTGCTGGGCACCCGAGCCGTCGCTGTGAAAACCAGCATCAATACCCTGCGCGCCGAACAGCAACGGATGGGCCTCGGACTCCGCTCGGATATCTCCGGCGGTCTCCAGCGAATGGAGTACTTCCTGGATCAAACAGAGGATGCGCTCAAACGCGGCGATGCTGACGCCGCCAAGAAGAATCTCAGCAATGCGGAGCGCGAAACAGGCAAACTCGAGTCATTCCTCGGCCGATAAGGTAATCCTGACTGTCGCGCTTGATTCCCGTCAGAGTGGAGGCTATACTCAGGCACAGACTTGCCGCACCCTTGGCTCAAAACAGGGGTGCGCTCGGAGGGCATTGGTTTCATGCGTTCTCAGGAAACCCGGGTGAAACTCGTTGGGGCGACGCTGCACCGGACTGCCGTGCGCGGGCGCCTGCTCCATGCTCGATACCCGCAACTGACCCCATTTTCTCTGCGCCGCAGTATAAGTCCGCAAACTCTCGTTCACGGATCGACTTGTAGACAAGGGATGTGAAATGGCTAAACAAAGCACTCAACACAAGCTGGATCGCGTGCGCCCGCCACGCGTCCACGTCACCTACGATGTGGAGGTCGGCGACGCTATCGAAGTGAAGGAACTCCCCTTCGTCATGGGCGTCTTCGGTGATTTTACCGGTCAGCCGGAAAGCCCACTGCCGAAACTGAAAGACCGGAAGTTCGTCGAGGTGACCCCTGACAACTTCGACAACGTTCTGGAGGGCATGAAGCCGCACGTCGCCTTCTCCGTCGAGAACAAGCTCAGCGACGACCCGGAGGCCGGTCAGCTGAAGGTGGATCTCCACTTCAAGAGCCTGGAGGACTTCGAACCCGAGCAGGTTGCCAAACAGGTCAAGCCTCTGCGCGAGATGCTCGATCTCCGCACCAAGCTCTCTGATCTTCGCGGTTCCCTCCAAGGCAATGACAAGCTGGAAGAACTCCTTCTCGATGCCGTCAGCAACACCGAAAAACTCGGCAAGCTCAAGACGGAACTCGGCGAAGGTCCGGAAGGAGATGCCAAGTGAGCGATCTCAAGAAAGCCGCTGCTCAGCCCGCTGCCCAGGAACAGGTCCTGGAGGGCTTGGGCCTTCTCGATCAGATTGTGGAAGATGGCCGCCTGGCCCGTGATCCCGCCGCCCGCGAACGTGGCAAGGATCTCGTCAAGGAATTCGTCTCCCAGGTTCTTGATGGCAGCATGACAGTCTCGAAAGATGCGGAGGCCATGATCAATGCCCGCATCGCTCAGATTGACCACCTCATCTCGCTCCAGTTGAACGAGGTGATGCACCATCCTTCGCTTCAGAAGTTGGAGTCCACCTGGCGCGGACTCAAGTATATGCTTGATCAGAGCGAGACCGGCGAAGGACTCAAGATCAAGATCATCAACGCCTCCAAGAAGGATCTTCTCCGCGACCTGCAGCGCGCCCCGGAATTCGACCAGAGCGCCATGTTCAAAAAGGTTTACGAAGAGGAGTTCGGCATCTTCGGCGGCGCCCCGTTCGGCGCTCTCCTGGGCGACTACGAGTTCTCCAAGTCCCCGGAAGACATCGAACTGCTCGAGAAGATTTCCAATGTCGCAGCCGCGGCCCACGCGCCGTTTCTCACTGCGGCCGCGCCCGAGATGTTCAATCTCGATAGCTACACCAGTCTCGACGCCCCGCGTGATCTCGCCAAGGTCTTCGACACCACCGAGTACGCCAAGTGGAAGTCTTTCCGCGCTTCGGAAGACTCCCGCTACGTGGCTCTCACTTGTCCGCGCACGCTCATGCGTCTGCCCTACGGCAAAGAAACCAAGCCGGTTGAAGCCTTTGCCTACGAAGAGGGCGTCGATGGCTCCAGCCACGAGCGTTATCTCTGGGGCAATGCCGCCTGGACCCTCGGCGCCCGGCTCACCAATGCCTACGCTCAGTACGGCTGGTGCGCCGCCATCCGTGGTGTCGAAGGTGGCGGCCTTGTGGAAGGTCTCCCTGTACACAACTTTTACACCGATGAAGGCGACGTGGCCATGAAGTGCCCCACCGAGGTGCCCATCACCGATCGTCGCGAAAAGGAACTGGCCGACCTCGGCTTCGCGCCACTCGTCCATTGCAAGGGTACGGACTACGCTGCTTACTTCAGCGTCCAGTCCTGCCAGAAGGCCAAGCTGTTTGAGAACGAAGCGGCCAACGCCAACGCCCGCCTCTCCACGCAACTCCCGTACATCCTGGCCGTCTCCCGCTTCGCTCACTACCTCAAAGTGATGATGCGAGACAAGATAGGCAGTTTCACGTCACGCTCGGAATGCGAGCGCTGGCTGAATCAGTGGATCGTCAACTACGTCACCCCGGACGACACGGCATCGGCATCGGTGAAAGCTGAGAAGCCTCTGCGCGACGCCCGGATTGAGGTGGTTGACGTTCCGGGCAAGCCCGGCGCCTATCGCGCTGTCGCATTCCTGCGGCCGCACTTCCAATTGGATGAGCTCTCTGTCTCGCTTCGTTTGGTTGCCGAATTGCCTGCATCTTCTCGGAAGTAGCCCTTTGCGGGCGGAGTAGATCCGCCCGCCTTTCATGGACTTTACAGATTGGAGGAACGCCAAATGGCAGCAGTAGATTATTTCTTGAAGATCGATGGGATTCCGGGCGAGAGCCAGGATCACAAACATAAAGACGAAATCCAGCTGGAGAGCTTCTCCTGGGGCGCCACCCAGGGCGGAGGCTTTTCGTATGGTGGCGGCGGCGGCGCCGGGAAGGTCCAGATGCAGGACTTCCACTTCGTCATGAAGATCAACAAGGCGACGCCCAAGTTGTTCCTGGCGTGCGCCAACGGCGAACACATCAAGTCCGCCATCCTCACGTGCCGCAAGGCCGGCAAGGAGCAGCAGGAGTTCCTGATCGTCAAGCTCTCCGATGTCCTCGTCTCCAGCTATCAGAGCGGGGGCTCGAGTGCCGGCGATGTTGTCCCCACTGAGCAGATCTCCTTCAACTTTGCCAAGGTGGAGTTCGAGTACAAAGAGCAGAAGCCCGATGGCACCCTGGCCGGTGGCATCAAGGCCAACTACGACCTCAAGCAGAGTAAGTCGCACTAGGCTTGTAGAACCCGGTCCCTCCCATGACTGCCAAAGATCTCTTTCAGGCAGGCAGACTGGGCGAAGCGGTTCAGGCGCTTGGCATCGAGCTCAGGAGCAATCCTGCCGATGCCAAGCGCCGTACGTTCCTCTTTGAACTCCTCTGCTTCGCCGGCGAATACGACCGCGCCGAGAAGCAACTCGACATTCTTGCCGATACCAGCAAGGAAGCCGGGATGGGTTCCCTGGTTTACCGTTCCGCTTTACATGCCGAGCGCCTGCGTGCTGGTATGTTCTCGAACAACACGCTCCCGCTGGATACGGCGCCGCCCGTCGTGGGCGGTGTTCTGAACGGTCAGCCTTTCGACACCGTTGAGGATGCCGATCCGCGTATAGGCGCCCGTCTCGAAGTCTTTGCCGCCGGAGCCTATCTCTGGCTGCCTTACGAGCACATCGCTTCCCTCGAGATGGCTGCTCCAACGCGCTTGCGGGACCTGCTCTGGATCCAAGCGTTCCTGCGCACCGGACCCGGGTTCAAAGGCACCGAACTCGGTGAAGTTCTGCTGCCAGCGCTCGCTCCGTTATCCAGCCGCAACGCCGACGATGAGATCCGGCTGGGCCGCAGAACCGAGTGGTTTGACCAGCCCGATGGCCCGGCCCTTCCACTAGGCCAGAAGACGCTCTTAATTGATGGAGAGGAATTCCCGATTCTCGAGGTCCGCAAGCTGGAGTTTAATGCGACTCCCGCCTCCACCCAGTAGCCACCTGTCCCATCATGCCCCTTCGCGATGATCTGTTGAATCCTGTCTCTGAATCGAACCCCGGTGGCGAGAACCTCCGCTATGCACCCGTTTACGACAAAATCAAGGAGGCCCGCCGGGAGGATGACGATGCGCCCCAGGGCGAGTGGCAGCGGGCTCGCAAAGTAGCCGATTGGCCCCTGGTCATCAAACTCGCTGGTGAGGCCATCGCCACCAAGAGCAAAGACCTCCAGCTTGCCGTCTGGCTTACCGAGGCCCTGCTGAAGAAGGACGGATTTGCCGGTCTGCGCGAGGGGCTCACTCTCATCCAGGGTCTCATCGAGAACTTCTGGGATACCTGCTATCCCGAGATCGAGGACGGCGACGCGGAGCTACGCGCAGCTCCGCTGGATTGGCTTGGCGGACGACTGGATTCCACCCTCCGTTCGGCGCCCATCTCGAAGAAGGGATTGAGCTGGTTCAAGTACAAAGAGTCCCGCTCCATTGGCTATGAGACTGACGCGGATACCTACGAGAAGCAGGAATCGCGCGCTGCCGCCATCGCTGACGGCAAGGTGACCGCCGAAGATTGGGATGCGGCATTCAACGCCACCCCAAAGGAGTGGTACTCCGGACGCGAAGCTGACATCGACGCCATCCTGGAGCTGATCGAGAACCTCTCCGCCTTGGTCGAGGAGAAGTTCGGCGACGCCGCCCCCTCGTTTGGCCCCATGCGCAGCGCTCTGGAGGAGATCCGCAATACCGTTCACACCCTATTGACCAAGAAGCGCGAATCCGAGCCGGACGAGGACGCCGCCACCGTCGAAGAGGCGCCGGTGGAAGAGGAGTCCACCGCCTGGGATGAAACGCCATCCGAACCGGTGGCCGCCGCCGCCAGGCCCAAGCCCCGCCGGGGTGGTCCTCTTGCCCCCGAACCAGTGGACCGCGAGGACGCCTGCCAGCGCATCATCGGAGTGGCGGAGTTCCTGCGCCGCGAAGATTCCTACAACCCCGCGCCGTTTCTCCTGCTGCGCGCTCTGCGCTGGGGTGAACTGCGCGCTGCCGGCTATCTCGATCCCAACCTCTTGGACGCGCCCCCGACGGAAATCCGCCAGGCGCTCAAAAAGCTTTCCTCTGACGGTGAATGGCAGCAACTGCTCGATACCGCCGAGAGCGCCATGGGCATGCCCTGTGGACGGGGGTGGCTCGATATTCAGCGGCATGCCCACCGTGCCTGCTACGAGCTCAGCTATTCCGCCGCCGCCGCCGCCATCCAGTCGGCCCTGAAGTCCATCCTCGCCGATCTGCCAGATCTGCTCACTGCCACGCTATTGGACGATACTCCCGCAGCCAACGCTGAGACTCAGGCGTGGATCGCCGAGATCAATCCGCCTCCTGAGGCCCCTGCTCCTACCTACAGCTATACCTCTGCGCCTGCAATGGATGAGGCCTCCTACGACTCGTCACCGGCCGCGGACAAGCCGGAGGATCCGGGCGACATCGCCATGCGCGCCGCCCGCGAGGGCCGCCCGCAGGAAGCCATCGAAATTCTCACCCGCGAAGCCGCAGCCGAACGCTCCGGCCGCGGCCGCTTTCAGCGCCGGCTCCAACTCGCCCAGCTCTGCACTTCCATGGGCCACGAGCGCATCGCCCACCCCATCCTGGAACAGCTTGTCTCAGAGATCGATAACCGCAGCCTGGAGGGCTGGGAGTCGCCCGACACGGTAGCCCACGTGCTCGCCCTGCTCTACCGCTGTCTGGATAAACTGAAAACCGGTGAGGAGCGCAAGCAACTCATCTACGATCGCATCTGCCGCCTCGATCCCATTCAGGCTCTGTCCTGCACGAGTTAAACCATGGCCCGATCTGATCAGGATGTTACCGTCACGCCCTCGGTGCTCGATCGTCTCATCGATCTGGATCGCGTCGCCTCTGCCGATCCGCCCGCCAACCGCACACAGTCCGTGCGTCAGTTGAAGGCATCCCTCCGCCGCGACCTCGAATGGCTGCTCAACACGCGCCGCAACCCGGATGAGGCGCCCGAGGCTTACGAACACCTCAGCGTCTCCCTGTACAACTACGGTCTGCCCGATGTCACCTCCATGAGCGTCGATTCGCCCCGGGACCGCAACCGTCTCCTTCGCCTGGTTGAGCTCACAGTCCAAACCTTTGAACCCCGTCTTGCCTCCGTCCGCGTCCGCCCCATCGAGACCACAACCAGCGGATCCCGCAGCTTGCGCTTCCAGATCGAGGGCATGCTCCGCATCGATCCTGCTCCAGAACAGATATACTTCGATACCGTCCTGCAGCTCAACAGCGGCGAGTATCAGTTGAAGGGCGATTGATCCGTGCGCGACGATCTACTGCTCTATTACGAACGCGAGCTGACCTTTCTCCGGCAGATGGGCTCCCAGTTCGCGGAGAAATACCCCAAGGTCGCCTCCCGTTTGAGCCTGGAGCCCGACAAATGCGAAGATCCCCACGTCGAGCGCATGATCGAGGCCTTTGCCTTCCTCGCCGCCCGCGTCCATCTCAAGGTCGATGACGAGTTCCCCGAGATTACCGAGGCGATGCTCAGCATCGTCTATCCGCATCTCATCCGCCCGGTGCCCTCCACCACTGTCGTCGAGTTTCAGGTGAAGCCCGGCGAGGCGCAGATCGGCGCCGGTCTGCACATCCCGCGCGGTGCATCACTCACCTCGCGTCCCGTCGGCGGAGTCCCCTGCAAGTTCCGTACCTGTTACGAAACCAATCTGCTGCCGCTCACCATCAACGCCGCCGAGTGGAAGTCGCCCGACCGCCTGGTTCCGCCCATCCGCGCCGCGGAGGCAGTCGGGGCTCTGCGGGTCGAGCTCAAGTGCTGGCCCGAAATCACCTTCGACAAGCTCAATCTCGATTCACTGCGCATCTATCTGAACGGTGAAGGCAGCCTCATGTACACGCTCTACGAGCTGTTGTGCAGTCGATGCTGTGGAATCCTGCTGCGCGACCCGACCCCCGGTTCCCGCGTCCGCCCCGTCGAACTCCGTCCTGACTCGCTCATCCCTGTCGGTTTCGACGACGAGGACGCGATGCTGCCCTATCCGCGCCGTTCCTTCCAGGGCTATCGGCTGCTCCATGAGTACTTTCACTGTCCCGAGAAGTTCTTCTTCTTCGATATTCTCGGTCTTTCCGAGGCCCTTGCCACAGGCTTCCGCGATCGCGCCGAGCTCGTCTTCCTGATCGCTCCGTTCGAGCCCGCCGATCGCCGCCAGTCGCTCGAAATGGGCATCTCCGCCAAGACCATCAAGCTCGGTTGCTCGCCCGCCGTCAATCTCTTCCAGCAGACCGCCGAGCCCATCCTCCTCACCCAGCGCCGCTTCGAATACCCGATCGAGCCCGATATCCGCCGCCCCAATGCGCTGGAGATATTCTCCGTCGATGAAGTGTTGAGTGTCCGCCCCGGCGTCTCCGCTCCCCTCTACTACGAGCCGCTCTACTCCTTCCGTCAGAGTACCGTCGAGAGCGGCGGCAAGACGTTCTGGCTCGCTTCCCGCAAGCTCTCCGGTATCCGCGATGACGATGGCACCGACATCTACCTCTCGCTCGTCGATCTCGCCCAGCGCCCCATCATGCCGGACGTCGATAGCCTCACCGTCCGGCTCACCTGCACCAATCGCGACCTTCCTTCGCGCCTCCCGTTCGGTCTCGAATCCGGCGATTTCGAGCTCGAGGATGGCGCCGCCATTCAGTGCGTGGTCGCCCTCAGAAAGCCCACGCCCACCATTCGCCCGCCCGCCCGCAAGGGTGCGTCCTGGCGCCTGATCTCCCATCTCTCTCTCAACTACCTGTCGCTGGTGGAAGAAGGCAGGGAGGCGCTCAAGGAACTGCTGAGAATCTATAATTTCACCAACTCCGCCTACGCGCAGAAACAGATCGACGGCATCCTCTCGCTCCAGAGCCGCAAGCACTTCGCACGTATCATCTCTGAGAACGGGATGGCTTTTGCCCGCGGCACACGTGTCGACATCGAGTTTGACGAGGAGAACTTCGTGGGCGGCGGCGTGTACCTCTTTGCCAGCGTGCTGGAACGCTTCCTCGGCCTCTACGCCTCCATGAATAGCTTCAGCCAACTGGGCGTCACGACCAAACAACGAAAGGAGGTTCTGAAAGTATGGCCCCCGAGAGCCGGTCAGAAGATCCTCCTGTAGTCCCCGTCCGCGCGGAGGGCTGGTCCGAAATTGAGGAACTCCTCCGGGAGAGCCCCACCTCGTTTCAGTTCTTTCAGGCTGTCCGTCTGTTGGAGCAGTTGCTGCCGGACCGCCAGCCTGTTGGCCGCTTTGCGCCGCCCCGGAAGGAAGTCGTCCGCTTTGGCTCCAACGCCGATACGTCGTTTCCCGCCAGCCAGATCTCTTCCATCGAGTGGCCCGACGAATCAGCGGCCGACGGATCCGGGGCCGGAGACCCGCCGCTCATGCGGGTCAACTTCTTGGGCCTCACGGGACCGTCCGGCGTCCTCCCGCTGTACTACTCGATGATGGTCCGCGAGCGCCTCCGCGCCAAGGACCCCACCATGCGGGAGTTCTTTGGCCTCTTTGATCACCGCATGATCTCCCTCTTCTACCAGGCTTGGGAGAAGCACCACTTCGCCGTCGCCTATGAGAAGGGGCACGGCGATCAGCTCACCCGGCGCGTCTTCGATTTCATCGGAATGGGCACGCCCGGCCTCCAAGGACGGCAGGCCGTCCCCGACGACGCCCTACTTTTCTATGCCGGCCTCCTGGGCCCCCACCCGCGCTCCGCCACTGCGCTCCAGCAGCTTCTCATCGATTACTTCGAGGTGCCTGTCGAGATCCAACAGTTTGTCGGCTCCTGGCGCTCTCTGGATGAAGACAGCCAGTGCCGGTTTGGTGATATGCCCAGCTACTCCCAGCAACTGGGACTGGGCGTAGTTGTGGGCGACGAAGTCTGGGATCAACAATCCGGAGTCTGCATCCGCCTGGGGCCGCTCTCCATCGCGCAGTATCTGTCGTTTCTGCCGAACGGCAAGGCCCACATGCCCCTGCGCTCACTCGCTAAGTTTTACTCCGGTGGAGAGTTCGATTTCGAAGTCCAATTGGTGTTAAGACGGGAAGACGTGCCGCAGTGCGAACTCGGCCGCGAGGGCGCCACCGCGCCGCAGTTGGGCTGGTTGAGTTGGGCGAAAACCGCGCCGCGGCAAAGCGACGCCGGTGAGACGATTCTACGGTTCTAGGCAATTCATAGGAGGTTGGCATGGGCGTCAATTTGAAATCACTGATCGGGAAACTCAACGGCCCGACCCGCAGCGCGCTGGAGTCCGCCGCTGGGCTCTGCCTCTCGCGCACGCACTACGACATCGAGGTGGAACACTACCTCATGAAACTCATGGAGGCTGCCGATACCGATGTCTCGCGCATCTTCTATCGCTTCGAGATCAACCAGTCCAAGCTCTCCGCCGAGCTGACGCGCAGCCTAGATAAGCTCAAGTCCGGCAACGCCCGGACACCCTCCATCAGCCCCACTGTCATGAAGATGATGACGGAGGCGTGGACGCTCGGCTCCATCGACTATGGCGCCGGTCAGGTCCGCACCGGCTTCACCCTTCTTGCCCTCGTGCAGGACCCGGAACTGGCCCGTCTCGTCCGCGAGTTCTCCAAGGAACTCCAGAAGATCGACGACACGGTTCTCCGCAAGGACTTTGCGGCCATCGTCGCCGGCTCCCATGAGGACGCCGTCACGGCTTCCGCGGCTGACACTCAGCCCGGCTCCAGCGCGGCCCCACGCGCCGCCGGCGGCAAGACGCCCAACCTCGATCAGTTCACCGTCAATCTCACCGAAAACGCCCGCAAGGGGAAGATGGATACGGTCCTCGGCCGCGACACCGAGATCCGGCAGATCATCGATGTCCTCATGCGCCGCCGCCAGAATAACCCCATCCTCACCGGCGAGGCGGGCGTCGGCAAGACCGCCGTCGTTGAGGGCTTTGTTCAGCGGATCGTGCAGGGCGATGTCCCGCCGCCGCTGCGCAACGTCATCGTCCGCACTCTCGATCTCGCCCTGCTGCAAGCGGGCGCCGGCATCAAGGGCGAGTTTGAAAACCGCCTCAAGGGTCTCATTGAGGAGGTGAAGTCCTCTGAGATTCCCATCATCCTCTTCATCGACGAAGCCCACACCATGATCGGCGCCGGTGGCGCAGCCGGCCAGGGCGACGCCGCCAACCTCCTCAAGCCCGCCCTCGCGCGCGGCGAGCTCCGCACTATCGCCGCCACCACCTGGTCTGAGTACAAGAAGTACTTCGAGAAAGACCCCGCCCTCGCCCGCCGCTTCCAGGTTGTCAAAGTCGAAGAACCCACAGAGGCGGTTTGCACCATCATGCTGCGCGGCATCGCCGGTGCGCTTGAAAAGCACCACAATGTGCGCATTCTCGACGAAGGACTCCTGGCCGCAGTCAAGCTCTCCCATCGCTACTTGGCCGGCCGCCAGTTACCAGACAAGGCCGTCAGCGTGCTCGATACCGCCTGCGCCCGCCTAGCGCTCGGCCAGAACTCCATCCCGCCGGCTATTGAAGCAGCCACCCGCCAGATCGAAGACCTGGACGTTCAGGAGCGTGTCCTCCTCCGCGAGGAATCCGCCGGGGCCGACCACGCCGAGCGCCTCGCCGAGATCCGCGCCGCCCGTGTCAAGCACGAGCCTGAACTCGCCGCGCTCAAAGAACGCTTCGACAAGGAAAACGGCCTCGTCAGCCAGATCCGAGAACTCCGCGGCAAGCTCGAAGAAGGCTCGGGCGACCGCGAGACCCAGCGCAATGAGCTACTCGCGCTTGATGCCGAGCTAGCCACGCTCCAGGGCGACAAGCCGCTCATGCGCGTCTGCGTCGATACTCACATCGTCGGTGAGGTCATCGCCAACTGGACCGGCATCCCGGTGGGAAAGATGGTGAAGGATGAGGTCGAGACCGTCCTCAACCTCGAGAAACACCTCGGTGAACGTGTCATCGGACAGGGCCACGCCCTCGAGGGCATCAGCCAGCGCATCCGCACCTCCAAGGCCAGCCTCGAAGATCCCAACAAGCCCGTCGGCGTCTTCATGCTGGTAGGCCCCAGCGGCGTCGGCAAGACCGAAACCGCGCTCGCCGTGGCCGACATGATGTACGGCGGCGAGCACAACATCATCACCATCAACATGTCGGAGTTTCAGGAGGCCCACACCGTCTCCACCCTCAAGGGCTCGCCTCCCGGCTACGTCGGCTATGGCGAAGGCGGCGTCCTCACAGAAGCCGTCCGCCGCCGCCCTTACTCCGTTGTCCTCCTCGACGAGGTCGAAAAGGCCCATCCAGACGTTCTTGAGATGTTCTTCCAGGTCTTCGACAAAGGCCGCATGGAAGATGGCGAAGGCCGCGAGATCGACTTCAAGAACACTGTCATCATTCTCACCACCAACGCAGCCACCGACATCATGGCGAAGCTCTGCGCCGATCCCGACACCATGCCGTTCCCCGATGCGCTCGTCACGGCCATCAAGCCCGAGCTCAACAAGGTCTTCAAGCCGGCCTTCCTCGGCCGCATGGTCGTCATCCCCTTCTACCCTGTCCGCGACGAGGCGCTCAAGCAGATCATCCGCCTCAAGCTCGGCAAGATCGTTCGCCGTCTCAAGGCCAACCACCGTGTCGATCTCATCTTCGAGCCCGCCCTCATCGACGAGGTCGCCAAGCGCTGCACCGAGGTCGAAAGCGGTGCGCGCAACATCGACAACATTCTGACCAACACGATGCTGCCGGAGATTTCCCGTCAACTGCTCACCCGCATCGCGGAGGGCCAGAAACTGGAATCGATCCGGGTCGATATTGGCCCAGACGGCAACTTCGTTTACTGCTAAACGGCCACTGGCGGGGGCAGGCCGCCGGGCCGGTCCCCGTCTCATTTCTGGGAGGAGACAGTCATGCCCGCCAACTTCACCGAATCCAATCGCTTCCTGTTCCTGGACACTCCGCTCGGCAAAGACACCCTCCTCCTGGAGTCTTTTACCGGGCAAGAGGGTATCTCGCAACTGTTCTCGTATCAGCTTGAACTGCTCTCCGAAAACCCGAAGGTCGCGTTCGATTCCATCCTCGGGCAAAAAGTCTCATTCGGCGTGAATGGCCCCAGCGGTCATGATAAGCGCTTCGTTCACGGCATCGTCTCGTCGTTCACCCAACTGCCGTCCAATCTCCG
This sequence comes from Bryobacterales bacterium, assembly GCA_016721425.1. Classification (GTDB taxonomy): domain Bacteria; phylum Acidobacteriota; class Terriglobia; order Bryobacterales; family Bryobacteraceae; genus Paludibaculum. The sequence goes on from JADKID010000015.1 coordinate 217,460, forward strand.
CCTGGCCCGCTATCGAGCCGAGGTAGTGCCGCAATTCTGGCTCTTCACCCGCCGCGCCAACTGCCGCATCTTTCAGGGGAAGTCCGCCGACGAGATTCTCAAGCTCGTGCTGGAGGGTCTTGACGTTGCCTATGAATTGACGGGCTCTTTCCCCAAACGCGACTACTGTGTCCAATACAGGGAGACCGATTTCGCCTTCGCCTCCCGCCTCATGGAGGAGGAAGGCATCTTCTACTTTTTCAAACATTCCGCTTCCACCCACAAGCTCGTCATTGCCAACGCTCCGGCCGCCCACGCCGATGTCCCCGGCGAAACCCATCTCCACTACGACGAGCTCGCCGGCGGAGGCCGCGATGAGGAACGCATCAGCCACTGGCAGAAGACCCAGGAAATCGGCGCCGGAAAGTACTCGCTCCGCGACTACGATTACCTCGCTCCTACTCAAAGCGTTCGAGCCGATCGGACGGTCCTGCCTGCCGTTCAGCTTGGCAAGGTCACGCACAAGCTCCAACTTCCTGCCAATGCGAAGCTCGAAGTCTATGACTACCCATCCGGTATCGCCAGGTTCCATCAGAATGGCCAGGCGAGTCTCTCCGGCGAGCTCTCATCCGCCGTCACAACGGGTATGCAGGAGATGGACCGCTCGCAGTTTGTCATCAGCGGCAACTCCAACGTCCATTGGCTCACGGCCGGCTGCAAGTTCATTCTCGATCGGCATCCACACGCCGACGGCTCGTATGTCCTCACACGCGTAGTTCACGTTGCTACCGAAGGCGGCTTGTATTCACAGAACTTCGAGATTCCCTCGCTCTACAGCAACTCTTTTGAGTGCCTGCCCATGGCTTTGCCATATCGCCCCGCGCGCGAGACTGAAAAGCCCCACGTTTGGGGCTGCCAGACAGCCGTTGTCGTTGGACCCTCCGGCGAAGAGATCTACGTCGATAAGTTCAGCCGGGTGAAGGTCCAGTTCCACTGGGATCGGGAGGGCAAGAAAGACGCCAACAGCTCCTGCTGGGTCCGCGTCGCCAGCTTCTGGGCCGGAAAGACATGGGGTGGCATCCACATCCCGCGAATCGGCCAGGAGGTCATCGTCGATTTCCTCGAGGGGGACCCCGATCAGCCCATCATCATCGGCAGCGTCTACAATGCCGAACAAATGCCGCCCTGGGATTTGCCCGCCAACAAAACGCAAAGCGGCATCCTCTCGCGCAGCTCGCCCGGTGGCGGCTACGCCAACGCCAATGCCATTCGCTTCGAAGACAAGAAGGGTAGCGAGCAGCTCTGGATCCACGCCGAGAAGAACCAGGACATCGAGGTGGAGAACGACGAAACCCACTGGGTCGGCAAGGATCGAACCGTCACCGTCGATCATGACGAGACAAACCACGTAAAGCACGACCGCACCACAAACATCGATTCCAACGATTCCGAGACAGTGGGTCAGAAGCAGACCATTACGATTGGCTCCAGCCAGGAAATCACCATCGGCAGCAGCCAGACAATCACCATCGCCTCGTCCAAGTCCGAAACGGTCGCCTCTTCCCGCACTTCTACCATCGCCTCCTCGGAGTCCGTAACCGCGGGGTCGTCGATCTCGGTTACGGCGGGTGCCTCCATCTCTATCACCGCCGGTGCCGGAGTCACCATCACCTCCGCCGCCCCCCTTACGATCACCGCCCCCATGGTCACCCTCAACGCCGCTATGGTCTCCGTTACCGGCGTCCTCCAGGCCACTTCCCTCATCGCCACCGCTGGCGTCGTCTCGCCCGTGTACTCCCCCGGCGTTGGGAACATGATCTGATGCGCGACGTATCCGAAGCCCGCACTATCTACCTCGCCGAGACCGCTGACCCCGTTCTCGACGAGGTGACAGCCTGCCTCCAAGACGATTCGGAATCCGTCCGCCTGCTCGCCGCCGCGGTCCTCGGCCGCCTGGGCCCGCCCGCCGTCCCAAGTCTCGTCCAGGCCCTCTCCAAGACCCAGCCCGTTCCCGTCCGCAGCCTCGCCGCCTGCAGCCTCGCCAGTCTTGGACCTGACGCCGCCCCCGCCGTCGGTGAACTCTGCCGCTGTCTCACCGCGCCGGAGGAGGCGCTTCGGGACGTCGCCTCGGTGGCTCTCGGAAAGATCGGAGCCCCCGCCGTCCCTTTCCTTCAGCGGATGCTTCAGTTTTCCGATCCCCTGGTGGTTGACGCTGCCAGGTCCGCTCTCAACGCCATCGGCCCGCCCGATACCTCAGTCCTCCCAGAACTCGATCACGCCATGGCGCATCCGGACCCTTCCGTCCGCAAGTCGGCTCTCAAAAAGACGGCGCAGCTCCGCCACTCTGCCCAACCTCTCATTCCCCGCATCCTGGCCCTCACTCGCGATCCCGACCCCGCCGTCCGCGCCGAAGCCTGCTTAACCTATGCCCGCATTCAGGCTCCGCCCCAGCAGATCCTCCACTGTCTCGCCGATCCCGACCCCGCCGTCCGCTTCCACGCACTGATCGCGTTCCCCTCGTGGGATCCTCATCTGGAACCCTGCCTTACCGATGCCGACCCCAAAGTCGCCACCGCCGCCCAAGCCCTCCACGACCGCTAATTCGGGGACGGTCTACTCAATTCCCAATTTCCACCGCCCCCGTTTCCGCGTCCCGCGCCGTTCCATCCAAGAACGCCCTCGGATCAGTCAGGCAGGTTCAGGACATCGCCCGGGTGAATCACCGATTTCTCATCCTTGAGGCGGCCGGGGTTGGCTGCGATGATCTTCGGGTAGAGTGTCCCATTGCCCAGATTGTCAGCCGCGATCTTCCACAGCGAATCGCCGGCCTGGACTGTGTACGTGCGAACCTGGGGAGCAATCACCAGGCTCGAATCGATACCGAGCTCACAGAGAATATCGCTCATCGAAGGGTCAACCAGTTTGATCTGATTCCAGATCGCGTTCTTGTTCTCCTCCGTGGGTGCTGCCCCTTCGATGAAGAGCTTGTTGTCTTTCAGGTGAACGTGGGCGAGCTTTACACCCTGTTGCGGAATCAGATTGAGCACCGATTGGTACTTCTGTTTCAGTTCATCGAGACGGTCCATGTGAACCTCCTTTAATCTTAGGTAGTATACAACGCGGGGGGCTAGACCGCTCAGGATATTGAGTGACAGAATGATGGCATGCAACTAGTTCCGACTGAAGATGAAGTCATCGCCCTGTTGCGAGAGACAGGCGCCCTGCGTTCGGGCCATTTCCAGTATCCGAATGGACTGCACTCGGATCGCTACCTGCAGGTGGCGCTCGCCATGCGGCGGTACGAGACAGCGAAAATACTCAGCGTGGCGCTCAGCCGCAAACTTCGGGCGCATCCCGAGATTCGAGCCATCATCCCCGAGTTGTCAGTGGTCGCTCCCGCCACGGGTGGGTTGCCGGTGGCCTATGGGGTTTGTGAGGCGCTCCGGGCCAAGCAGGTCTACTGGGCCGAGCGGGCGGAGGAGGGCGGGCCACAACGGTTCCGGCCCTATCTGGCGCCCGCCAAGGGAGAGAAGGTACTTCTGGTCGACGACATTCTCCGCAGCGGACGCAAGCTCACCGAGCTGAAGGCGCTGATTGAGAGCCACGGCGCGGAGGTGGTTGGGCTGGCCGTCATGCTCTACCAGCCGAATCCGGAGACGCCGGATTTTGGCCAGTTGCCGTTCTACTACCTGGCGAAGCTCGACGCCATGTACTACTGGGATTCCGCCGAGGCCGCTCAAAAGGTGCAGATCGCCGGCCCTGTCGAAAAGGTCTGGATCTAAGGCGCTTCCACCTCTGCCCGCATCTTCGCGGTCGCCGCAAACGCCGGACAGCCGGTCCCGACGCCGAAGGCGTCCCTGGCCGGTTCCTTCCACCAAGCCGATGGTCAGCGCACGGTGAACGCCGCTGCCGATGCCAGTGACGCACGCCGGATCGCGCCTGTAACATTTCACCTCTCCTATTGTGTTCCCATACGTACCTAGCGTAGTATTGGAATCCAATAGGAGAGACATGGGCAAGAAAGACGTTTGGCAGGGCACGCTCGCGCTGATGGTTCTCAAAACACTGCAAACTATGGGCGCGCTGCACGGTTACAGCATCGCCCGCCGCATCGAGCAGATTAGCGGCGACCTACTTTCCGTAAACTACGGCACCCTCTATCCCGCCCTGCTCAAGCTGGAACAGGAAGGCTACATCTCCTCCGAGTGGGGCCTCTCCGATAACAACCGAAAGGCGAAATACTACGCCCTGACACGCGCCGGCCGAAAGCATCTTCAGAGCGAAACGCAGTCGTGGGATGAAACGACAGCCATCATCGCCCGCTTCTTCGCGGAAGGGAAACAGGGAGCATGAGACCCCTGCGCGCCTTCCTGATGCGGCTGACCGGTCTCTTCGGCAAAGAGCGCCAGGACCGCGAACTGGCCGAGGAAATCGAGAGCCACCTCCAACTCCAGATCGACGACAACCTCCGCGCCGGGATGGACCCCGCAGAGGCGCGCCGCCAGGCCACACTGCGATTCGACGGTGTGGAAGCCGTCAAGGAAAGCTACCGGGAGCGCCGCGGCCTGCCTTGGCTGGAGACCGCGTGGCAGGACCTCCGCTACGCCGTCCGCGTCCTCGCCAAGGACCGCGGCTTCACGGCCGTCGCCGTGCTCACCCTGGCCCTCGGTATCGGCGCCAACACGGCCATCTTCGGCCTGATCGACGCGGTGATGTTGAAGTCTCTGCCGGTGCAGCGGCCTGAGGAACTGCTCCAGGTGCGGATGGGTGAGAGCTCCGTCTTCACGAACCCGATCTGGGAGCAGGTGCGCGACCGGCAGGACGTCTTCTCTGGTGTGTTCACCTACGGCGACGACCGGTTCAATCTCTCGCCCGGCGGCGAAGCACGCTACGTTCAGGGCGCTTGGGTCAGCGGCGAGTTCTTCGAAACCCTCGGAGTGCAGCCGGCGTTGGGGCGCCCCATCACTCGGGCCGACGATCGGCGCGGGTGCCCTGCGACTGCCGTTCTCAGTTACGACTTCTGGCAGAGCGAATATGCTGGAAATCCGGCTGTCGTGGGCCGGAGCGTATCGCTCGAAGGGCAGCCATTCCAAATCATCGGCGTCGCCGGAAGAGGGTTCAGCGGCATGGCGGTCGGGCAGCCCATGAACATCTACGTGCCAGTGTGCAGCGAGGCGCTTGTTCATGGAAAGGAGAGCTGGCTGGATGGCCGCAGCATCTGGTGGCTGACGGTGATAGGCCGGCCGAGGCCCGGCGTGACCCCGCAACAGGTGACCGCAAGGCTCAAGGTGTTGGCTCCGGAGATCTTTCGCGCCACCAAGCCGCCAAACTGGCGCGGAGAGGACGTGAAGGAGTACGAGCAGCGGACGTTTGAGACCAAGCCTGTGGCGGGCGGAATTTCGGATCTCCGTGGGCAGTACAGCAACGCCCTGCTGGCCTTGATGGGCGTGGTCGGCGCCGTGTTGCTGATTGCCTGTGCCAACGTGGCGAATCTGATCCTGGCGCGTGCCTCTGTGCGGCAGCGGGAGATCGCCATCCGTCTGGCCCTCGGTTCGGGTCGGGGCCGCCTGATCCGGCAACTCCTGACCGAGAGTCTGTTGCTCTCCCTCACCGGCGCCGCCCTGGGCGTGCTGCTGGCCCAGTGGGGCAGCCACGTGCTGGTGCGGCTGCTCTCCACCAGCAGATCGGCCGTATCCCTGGATTTGCACGTGGATGGGCGCATGCTGGCCTTTACCGCCGCGATTGCCGTGGCCACTGCCCTCCTGTTTGGGTTGGCGCCCGCGTGGCTGGCAACCCGTGTGCAACCCAACGCCGCGATGAAGAGTGGTGGTCGCGGGACCGCGGAGGGACACACGCGATTCAGCTTCGGTAAGGCGCTCGTGATTGCTCAAGTGGCGCTGTCTCTCGCCTTGGTAGCCTGCGCCGGGCTGATGCTCGGCACCTTCCGGAAGCTGGCCACCCTCGACCCGGGCTTCCGTCATGAACACGTTTTGCTCACCGGCGTGGACTTGCGAAATGCCAAATACCCCGAAGCCCAGCGTCGCGCGGTCTTCGACAGAATCCTCGAACGGCTGCGCGCACTGCCCGGCGTACGTTCAGCCAGTTCGTCGGATATCACGCCCATCAGCGGCATGGCCTGGAACGGTGAGATCACCGTGGAAGGCTTCAAGGCCAAGAATCGCAGAGACTCACTCGCCTACTTCAACCAGGTCAGCGACAAGTATTTCGAGACGATGGGCACGCCGATTCTGGCCGGCCGCGACTTCGAGGAGCGCGACGGTCCCACCGCGCCGAGAGTCGCCATCGTCAACGAGACTCTGGCGAGGAAGTTCTTCGGCCAGGCGAGTCCGTTGGGCCGGACCTTCCGGATGGAGCAGGGACCAAACCTCGATCCGCCGGTCGAAATTGTCGGGGTCGTGCGGGATGCCAAGTATGGAACGCTGCGCGAGGTGACCAAGCCGACCGCATACCTCGCCAACGGCCAATCCACTGAGCCGGGCTGGATGTCGCACAACTTCGAACTGCGTTCGGACAGCGGGGCGACCGACGTCATCCCCGCCGTGCGCGCCGCAGTCGCGGAGGTGAACCCGAACGTCGTGATCCAATTCAAAACTCTCTCCCTGCAAGTGGAGGAGTCGTTGACTCGCGAACGGCTTCTGGCTGTGCTCAGCGGCCTCTTTGGCGGCCTCGCGCTCCTGCTGGCCATGATCGGCCTCTACGGCGTCATGTCCTACAACGTCACCCGCCGCCACAACGAAATCGGCATTCGCATGGCCCTTGGCGCCGCCCAGGGGACGGTGCGTACGATGGTCCTGCGTGATGTGGCGATCCTTGTCGCTCTCGGCCTTTCCGCCGGCATCGGACTTTCTCTCGCCGGCGGCCGCCTCATCGAGAGTTTCCTTTTCGGAATGAAGGCCAGCGATCCGTCGGCCTTGACCGGCGCCGTCGTATTGCTGGCAGTGGTCGCCGCGCTTGCGGGTTACCTGCCCGCGCGGCGTGCCTCCCGTGTGGATCCCATGGTGGCCCTGCGCGAGGAGTAGCTGCCGCACCGTTCTTACTTAGATTTCGGTTTATCGGATTCTCCAGTTAGCCGTCTGAACGGGGCTAACTTCTGGGAACTTCATGAGATCCACCTCCGGCATAATTGCCGCCTGCATTGCCGCGTCCTCTCGCTGTTCACGTTCGCCCGCCCGGCCTCCGGCCAGGGTTGAGTGGCGGCCAGGAGCAGTGCACCCGTGCTTGGTGCGCTTTGTGGTTCGTCGCAGCCGAAAAAGAGAGCTGCCTCCGTGGAAGACGACGCCGGTCCGAAAGTGCCCGATGAGGAGAGGATCACCGCGCGCGAGGTATGGAAGCCCCAGCCCTGGGTCATCACTGTGGGTTACCGCTACCAGGAGTCTTTCCGTCATTTCGTCGGCACTGTGGAGCAGAAACAGCGCGAAGTCCTCGGCACCCAGATCCGCAACACCTACCACCTCTTCGACGTAGCCGTCGAGCGCCAGATCACCAGCCGCTTCTCGCTCACTGGAAGCCTGCCGATCCTCTTCGCCTACCGCAATCAGCTCTATAACCCGCGCGGCGAATTCCGCGTCAACGGGATCGGCGACATGGGCCTGGGCCTCGGAGAACGTCCCAGAGGTGGTCTGCCTCCGCTATCCTTGCATCCGGTGTGCGGCGGCATCAACTGCCCGCTAGTTGGGACGGCTTGGTACGCCATTAGTAGGTGGCCCGCTACCAGGAAACCTTGGGATAGCACTGTGCGTTATGATCGCCTCTGGTGCCACAAGAAGTTCCTCAGCCCGAAATTCCCCAGAAGCCGCGTATCTCCGTAGTGGTGGTCAGCTACAACTGCGAGGACTCGTTGCGGCGCTGCCTCCGTTCTCTGGAGGCTTCCAAGGAGCGGCCCCAGTTCGAGGTTCTCGTCGTTGACGCCGGCAGCCAGGATGGCTGCCCCAGCGTGGATCTCGATTTTCCGGCCGTCACGGTCCTTCGCCTGCCGCGCAATTTCGGCAAGACGCGCGCGCGGAACATCGGCATGCGCACCGCCCAATCGGACGTTGTTTTCTTCCTCGATCCCCACGTCGAGGTCCGCCCCGACACACTGTGCCTGCTGGCCGCGGTTCTCGAATCCCGCGACGATGCCACTGCCGTCGCCCCCGTCCTGGAGGACGCCAATGGCACCGTTGTGCCCCAGAGTTTCCGCCTGCCGTCCGTAGCGGAGTTAGCGGAAACCGGCCTGCGTGGAACTTCTCTGCCTCGCGCCGCCGTCACCGGTGAGGCGGTCGAAGCCGTCGAAGAGTGGGCCCTGGCTGTGCGCCGCTCGTTTGTCGCCGGGATGAACTACCTCGACGAAAAACGCTTCTCTGAGCACTGGAGCCTACTGGAGGTCTGCTGGCAGATTCGCAACGCCGGCAAGAAACTACTGCTCGTCGATGCCGCCCGCGCCACCATTTATCCCTTCACCCCGATCGACGCGGACAAGACGGATTACGTGGCGGATCGCATCACCGGGGCCGGTGCCTATATCGCCAAACACCAGGGGTTCGGCGCTGGCATCTCTTTTCGAATCAAATGTTTCCTGTCGGCGCTGGCGTCGCTGAAGTTCTCTTTGGCCTTCCAGGTCCTCACGGGGCAAAAGCTCGATCCCACTCAATAGTTGCCGTTGGTCTAAAGATCATCCCGCCAGGGGCCGATATTCACTCCAGGGTGTCACTATGACTGCGATGCTATGGATTCTACTTCCGCTTTTCATTGCCGCCGGTAGCGCGCTGCTGAGCTTCTACATCATGCAAGCCAAGCTGGAAGTAGCTGTGGCAAAAGAACGGGAGAGCCTCGCGGAAGCCAAGGCAACCATTCGCAATCAGGAACTCATGATCGTGGAGAAGGTGAAGGCGGCCGAAGAATCCACCATGCGCCATTCCTTCGACCAGTTCCTGGCGGACTTCCGCGTCGAAGAGCGCCACTACATGCGCGAGAACAAGTCGATGTTCATGAATCGCAAGTCGTTGGTTCTACAGGAACGTCTCTTCTTCCGCAACATCCCTCTCTCCAACTGGGTAGAGCACGAGATGGTGGTGGAAGAGGGCAGCGACACCAAGAACCTCGCCAAGCAGTGCTCCATTTTCAGTACCCGATCCCTGTCCGGAGACGAGCGTTCTCTGAATTCGCGTCTGCTCAAGGCACAGGAAGCGCGCACGGCCTAGGCGGGCTGTCCTCACTTGCCCATTATTAGGATTTTCCCCGCGACTAGCAGGAGGAAGACCGCGTATGCCTTGCGGATGATCGCCGGCGAGAGCCCTAGCGTGATCTTCGCGCCAAAATACGCCCCCACAAACAGCCCGCCGGCCAGCAGCGCCGCATATTTGATGTTGATGTTGCCGCTACGATAATACTCCGCCGCCCCCAGCAGGCCCACGGGCGGAATCAGCGCCGCCAATGATGTGCCGATCGCCTCGTACTCCTTCAGATCCATCACGAACAGTAGCGCGGGGACAATCACCAGTCCGCCGCCGATGCCGAACATTCCCGACAGGATTCCCGCGATCAGGCCGATTCCAAGCAGGGGTAGGTAGCTCATTTGCCCGGAGTCTACCAGTTTCTTGCCGTTCGTGTAATCCATAGACTCAATTCCCCGTCATCCCGGTTAGGATGGGACTGATGGCCGATCAACTCGTGGCCTCCAACGGCACTCTGGCGTCGGCGTCCGACTTCTCCAGTTGGATGCTGGCGGAGCAACGCCGCATCTTTCTGCTATGCCAGCGAATGTTGGGCGAGGCGGACGAAGCGGATTCGGCTACCCAGGACGTATTCCTAAAGGCCTACAAAGCACTGCAAACGCAGGCCAGCCAGCCGGATGAGCCGGCTAAGTGGCTCACCCGCATTGCTGTGAACACCTGCCTGGATCGCCTCCGGTCCCGGCGCTGGCAGTTCTGGCGCAAACGGCCGAAGCAGGAAGACGAGGCGACAATTCTGGCAATGGCGCCGGCGGTCTCGCCCGATGCCGAGGACAAGGTCTTTGCCCGGGAGATCGGTAAGCGCCTGGCGACTGCCATGGACCGGCTCTCGGATCGTCAACGGGCCGTCTTCACGCTCAGGCACTATGACGATAGAAGCCTGGACGAAATCGCGGGGCTGCTGGATCTGGACGTCGGCACGGTCAAGGCGCATATGGCGCGCGCCATGGTCAAGTTACGAGAGGATTTGAAGGATTTGTACGCTCAGCCCAGGCGCCGGGCGGGGACGGAGTCGATAGCATGATGAACACGAACAACTCGCCCCATTGGAACGAAAGCGATCTAATCAACCAACTCTATGGAGTGGAGCCGGCCGCTGGGCTGCATGTGCGGCATTTGGATGAGTGTCCGGAGTGCGCCCAGGCCTGGGCCGCGCTGAACACCCGCCGCGGCATCCTGCTCACCGCTCCGGCGCAAGTCTCCGACGAACAGTTGAGAACCCAGCGTCAGGCGATCTGGGCCCGCATCGAGCAGCCCCGCCGCGCCATGCTTTGGCGCGCCATGCCCGCCGCGGCCACCGCCCTGTTGCTGTTTGTCGGTGTGGCGCTGCATCAGGCCCCACGGCCGCAGTTGGAGCCGGTGGAAGTGGCGTCAGTTCAATCAGTCAGTGACACGCAGTTGTTTACCGAGCTCGCCTCGGTAGTGAATCAGGAGTCGCCGCGGGCGGCGGATTCAATTCAAGGCCTGTTTGCGGATGATGCGACGACGGAGGCGCAGTAACGATGAGACGGCTGGCATTGTTGGTTTGCCTGTTGGGTGTGCCGCTGCTGGCGCAACCCCCGCGCGGATTCTTTCCGTGGTGGGATTCGCCGGTCGCCAAAGACCTCAACCTCAGCGAGGACCAAACGAAACAGATCCGCACCGTGGTGCGGGAGTATCGCTCCAAATTGATCGATCAACGCGCCGCGGTGGAAAAGGCGGAAGGCGAGTTTGAGGATCAGTTCAACGACGAGCTCTTCGATCAGCGCCGGGCCGGAGACGCATTGGAGCGCCTCATCACTGCCCGCGGCGACATGACGCGATCCCTCTCCCAAATGAGTCTGCGCCTTCGCGCCGTGCTCACGGCTGACCAGTACAAGGAACTGCAAAAACGCCGCCCAGGTATGCAGCCCGGTCAGATTCGGCGCGACCTCATGCAGAAGCGCCGTCAGGACGCGCCAGGCAACGGTCAGCGACGGCAGCAGGGTGGCCCCAATGGGCCGCCTCCCAATCAGCCACCGCCGAACCAGCAACACCAATAGCTCGCATCTCAGGAACCGAAAAGACCCGCCGGCCGCCCGGCGGGTCTTTCTTTTCTTGTCTTGCCCACGCCCGCCAGCTGATCACGTTCCAGCGGTGGCATCACAATGGCCCCGCCGATATCAAAGCGTGCAGCACCTTCCGCCTGCCTCCCCCACCGAGCCAGCGTCCAGCGCGTCTCCGGCAGTGCCGCCGCCGGCGCGCTACAGAGACCCCGCAATCCCCGTGCTGCGTTCTACTGAATCGCTTCCTTGACCCAGATGTCTTTCGGATGGCTGCACGCCGCCTCTCCGCCGCCGGCGGGCAACGCGCACACTAGCACCACCGAGGGCATGGTCGGGAAATCATCGGGCACGATGAACTTCACGAGATCGACGCCCGGCTGATCCGTGGCCGTAATCTCGCCGTCCAGATACCGGTCGTGGATCTTCAGGCTGAGCGGCTGTGCCGCACCGCGGATGCCCGTCACAAACACCTGGATCGGCTTCCCCGCCAGCGCCGGATGCTCCTCCGAGTTCCGCTCGTCGTCGCTGTTCAGGACATACAGCGTGGCAGGGGCAATCGGCACAATGTCCATCGCCGTCACTGGTCCGGGGCGGCTGCTGTTGGCCGGTACCACCTCGGCGCGGCCAGTGGCCACATCCAGGGGGACCTCCACCAGCATCTCCGTGGGCGTCAACAGCACAATGCGCGCCAGCTTGCCGCCAATCGTGATGCTCGTGTTCTCGCCGAAATTCGTGCCCGTGATCACGATCAAAGACCCCGGCGCCTCTGGCATCGGCCAGCGGTTCGCGGCGTCGAGAATCTCGGTGATCGAGGGCAACGGGATCGGTGGCGGCAGCGGCGGCGTCACGTTGAGATACACCGGCACCACAGCCTCAGTGTTGATGCCCGTGGGCGCGCCAATCTGCTGCACCACAATCTCGCCCTCGTATCGTCCCACCGGCAGCCCCGCCGGGAACATATCAAACCGGATAGTGCGGTTGTTGAATCCCGTCTCCGGCGACACCGTCAGCCAACCCGTGGCCGCGCCCTTGAGCCGCACCGCCACCCGCCACTCCAACAAGCTGGCCCCAGTGTTGTGCAATAGAAAGTAGCCGTTCACGCTGCCGCTGCCGGCCGGCGCAGTGAATTCATTTACCTCCGGCTGAGTCACCGTCATCTTTGGGAAATACGGCGCCGCACAGTCGCCCAGCAGCGCGCAGTCCGATGCAATGGGCGCCGGCCGGAACCGCGGAATCGGAGCGCCTGTCACCGAGCCCGCCTCGGTGGAGAGCGGAGCCAACGTCAACGTCTGCTTGATGACGGAGGGCGTGACGTGCTTGTCCGTAGGGAGCACCACCCAGATCGGGATCTGCACCGTGTCGCGCTGCGAAGGATTGGCGTCCATCGTCTCGTACACCAGGTAGGGCGTTCCGCGCGCCACGTCCGCTTCGCTGGCCGCCGCCAGGGAGTTGGCGCCCACATAGTTCGGATAGAAGGCGGGGAAGCCGCCGGAGCCGTCCGGCGCGCTGTAACGGATGCGCGACATCAGCAGGCTGCCCGTCACGGGATTGAACGCATAGAGCCCGCTGGTGGGGTAGCTGCCCATGTCACCACTCTGCGTCGGCTGAATGGTCCCACTACCGGAAACGGCGTCGGGCGCGAAGATCTTGGCTCCTTCCGGTACGCCGGATAGCCGGATCATGATGCGCGTACCGTTGGTGTCATTCCCCTTGCGCGGCACAAACGCGTGAGCCCAGCCCTCGGTGATGCGCGTCGTGGCCATTGGCACTCGCGCCGCAATCATCGCGTTGAAGTCCGGCGGCGAGGGCAGCACCGGGCCCAGTCCCGCAGCGCCCGCCCCCGTGTGGGTGGCCAGCAGCGTACTTTGCGGGAAGGCGACCGTCACATAGAAGATGCCCACGTTGAGTTGCTGATTGCCCGTGAACTGCAAATACGCCTGCGTCGTTTGAGACGTCTCGGCGCGGATGCCGCCAAACTTGATCGAAAAGAAGCCCTGCGCGTTCATCACGATCTGGAAATTCTCGATCAGGATCGAGTCGCCCAGCGGACGTATCGTCGCCGGCTGGTCAATGAAGATGCTGCCCGGAAACTCCTGTGACAGCGTGATGCCCAGATAGTTCCCCGTCTCGGTCAGACTATTGGCGACCCTCCGGCTGACGAAGATCTGGAATGAGCCGGTGAGCACGCCATTGGGCGGACCACCGCCGCACTGCAACAGAATCGCTCCCAAAGGTTCAGCCAGACCCTCCGAGCTCACCTGCAGCGGCACACCGGTTAGGTTGCACTGCATCGTAGCGGACGCCGGTACGGCCATCATCGCGAGCAGCGCGAAGAACCCAAGGCTATGTTTCATCATAGAGATCCTCATATCGTCTAAAACACGATTCCCCTTTATTGTGCTCCTTTCCCGTACCGCCTGGGTGGGCCTTACAATACGGAGGAAACCCGTATGCGACTCACTGCCTGTCTGTGCCTTCTCCTCACGTCCGCTTTCGCCGACGAAGCCAAGCCCGTTTGGTCCTCACTCAAGTACCGCTCCATCGGGCCCTACCGCGGTGGCCGTGTCGTGGCCGTCAGCGGTGTGGTGGGCCAGCGCGACACCTACTACTTCGGCGCCACCGGCGGCGGCGTGTGGAAAACCACCGATGGCGGCGATACCTGGATCGCGGTATCCGACGGCTTCTTCCAGACCGGCACAGTCGGCTCCCTCGCGGTCTCGGAGTCAAATCCCAACGTCGTCTACGCCGGCATGGGCGAGGGCTGCATCCGCGGCAACGTCTCGCACGGCGACGGCGTGTACAAGAGCGTCGACGCCGGCAAGACCTGGAAGAACGTGGGCCTGCAGACCACGCGCCACATCCCGCGCATCCGCATCCATCCCACTGATCCCAACACGGCGTGGGCCGCCGTGCTCGGCCACATCTTCGGGCCGCACGAAGATCGCGGCGTCTACAAAACAACCGACGGTGGCAAGACCTGGCGCAAGGTGCTCTACAAGACCAACCAGGCCGGCGCCATCGATCTCGTCGTCGATCCCACGAACCCCGATGTGCTCTACGCCGCGCTCTGGGACGTCAAGCGCACCCCCTATTCGATGGAGTCCGGCGGCCCCGCCAGCGGGCTGTTTCAATCCACCGATGGCGGCGAGACATGGAAAGACATCTCCAGGAACGAGGGGCTGCCCAAGGGCCTGCTGGGCCGCATCGGCGTCACTGTCTCGCCCGCCAATCCGGAGCGTGTCTGGGCCCAGGTCGAAGCCGAAGAGGGCGGACTGTTCCGCTCTGACGACGCCGGTAAGACCTGGCGCCGCGTGAATGAAAACCGCAATCTGCGCCAGCGCGCCTGGTACTACACCCACATCTTCGCCGACCCGCAAAATGCCGACCGCATCTACGCCATGAACGTGCAGTTCTATCGCAGTGACGACGGCGGCGCCACCTTCAAGCCGGTTGACACGCCCCATGGCGACAACCACGATCTCTGGATCGATCCCAAAGACAACTCCCGCATGATCGGCGGCGACGATGGCGGCGCCCACGTCACCACCACCGCCGGACGCAAGTGGACGGAGCAGGATCAGGCCACCGCCCAGTTCTACCGCGTCGCGCTCGATAATGAGTTCCCCTACAACATCTACGGCGCCCAGCAGGATAACTCCACCATCCGTATCGCCTCGCGCACTACATCCTTCGGCATCACGGAGAAGGATTGGTGGGACGTCGGTGGCGGCGAATCCGGCTGGATCGCGCCCTCGCCCAAGAACCCCGATATTGTCTTCGCCGGCTCCTACGGAGGCTACCTCACCCGCTACGAGAAGCGCACCGGGCGGACTCGCGCCGTCAACGTCTGGCCCGATAATCCCATGGGCTATGGCGCGGAGGGCATGAAGTACCGCTTCCAGTGGAACTTCCCCATCATCTTCTCGCCGCATGACGCGAATCTGCTGTACACCGGCGGCAACCGCCTGTTCCGTTCCACCAACGAGGGCCAGTCCTGGGAGGCCATCTCGCCCGATCTCACCCGCAATGACCCCGCGCGCATGGGCCCCTCGGGCGGCCCCATCACCAAAGACAACACCAGCGTCGAATACTACTGCACCATCTTCGCCCTCGCCGAGAGTCTCGTTGCCAAGGGCACGCTCTGGACCGGCTCCGACGACGGCCTCGTCTGGACCACGCGCGACGGCGGTAAAACATGGTCGAACGTCACGCCCAAAGACGCCATGCCGGAGTGGATCCAGATCAACGCCATCGAGGCCTCACCGCACGACGCCGCTAAAGCCTACTTCGCCGGCACCATGTACAAAAGCGACGACTTCAAGCCGTATCTCTTCCGCACCACCGATGGCGGCAAGAGCTGGAAGAAGATCGTGAACGGCATCCCGGACGGAGCCTTCACGCGCGTAATCCGCGAAGACCCCAGCCGCAAAGGCCTGCTCTACGCCGGAACGGAAACCGGGCTTTACGTTTCGTTTAACGACGGCGATCAGTGGCAGTCGCTCCAACTCAATCTGCCCGTCGTGCCCATCACGGATCTCGCCGTGCACAAAGGCATGAAGGACCTCGTCGTGGCCACCCAGGGCCGCTCCTTCTGGGTACTCGACGATCTCAACGTTCTGCACAGCGCCGGGCAGACCAAAGGCGAAAACTACATCTTCCCCGTGGAGGACGCCTACCGCATGCCGGGCGGGCGCTTCCGGCGGCAGCCGGGCATGAGTATCGGTGAGAATCCGCCCGCCGGCGCAGTCTTCCACGTCTGGCTCAAAGAGAAGCCCAAGGGCGAGACAACTCTGGAGATCCTTGACCCCTCGGGCAAAGTGATTCGCAAGATGGTCACCAGGACCGCCAAGGCCGAGGGTGAGAGCGAAGACCGCACCCCGCCGCTGAAGGTGGAGCAGGGTTGGAACACGCTCACCTGGAACCTCCGGCACGAGGATGCCAAGACCTTCCCTGGCCTCATCATGTGGGCCGGCTCCACGCGCGGCCCAGAGGTGGCGCCGGGCCGCTACAAGGCGCGGCTCAGCGGCGACGGCCTCAAGCTGGAAGCCGATTTCCAGGTACTCAAAGACCCGCGGCTCACCGCCGTCACCCAAGAGGATCTGGAGAAGCAGCAGGCCCTGCTCATCCAAATCCGCGACAAGCTGACCGAGACCCACGAGTCCATCCTCAAGATCCGCGAGCTCCGCAAACAGTTGGACGAGTGGGCCAAGCGCGACAAGGACCTCTCCGAGCCCGCCAAGGCGCTCGGCAAAAAGCTGACGGCCGTGGAAGAAGAGCTCTACCAGACCAAAAACAAGTCCGGCCAGGACCCCCTCAACTACCCCATCAAGCTCAATAACAAGCTCGCGGCATTGGGCGGCATCGTGGGCAGCGCCGACACCCGGCCCACCGATCAGAGCTACCAGTTGCACGAAGAGCTGACATCAAAAATCAACGCTCAGTTGAAGACACTGGACTCCCTGCTCAACGCCGACCTCGCCAACTTCAACAAGCTCGTCCGCGAAAAGAACCTCCCCGCGGTGGCCGCTAAGTGAGCCGGTTCCTATTGCTGATCCTCCTCGCTCTGCCGGCAATGGCCCAGCAGTGGCAGCCGTTGTTCAACGGCAAAGACCTCACCGGGTGGCAGGTGCGCGGCGACGGCATCTGGAGCGTGGTGGAAGGCGGCGTCCTCCTCGGCCAGCGCCGCATCGAGAACGTCTCCGAGCCCTTCGCCCAGCCCTGGCCCATCGACAAACGCCAGTACGGCTCATGGCTCAACCGCCACGCCTGGCTCTACACAGAGCGCGAGTTCGGCGAATTCGATCTCCACCTGGAATACCTCCTCCCGCCGCACATGAATAGCGGCGTCTCCATCCGCGACGTCACCCGCGCCCACTATTCCATCGGCGAAAAGGCCGCTGCCGCCGACCCGCCGCTGCGCACCACGCTGAAAGGTACGCCCTCGCACATCGGCTACGAGATCCAGATCATCGATTCCGACACCGAGAAATACCCCACCGGCAGCATCTATCTCTTCCGCGCCGCGCCCCGCGGTCTCCAGAAGATGGGGCAGTGGAACTCCCTCGACATCGAGTCGCGCAAGACCGCCATCCGGGTGCGCGTCAACGGCCAGTTGGCGGCGGAATTCGCCGGCGAGGAGGGCCGGCCCTTGGCCGGGCCTATCGGGCTCCAACTCCACGATCAATTCACGTTCGTCCTGTTCCGGAACCTCCGAATCCGGGAATTGGCAGGCGCCACGCTACAATAGAAGATTCATGTCTCAGTTGCTCAAAGACAAGTCCACCCTCATTCTGGGATTGGCCAATCGCTGGTCCATCGCCTACGCCATCGCCCAGGCCTTTCGCCGCGAAGGCGCGCAGGTCACGCTCACCTATCAGGGCGAGCGCCAGAAAGACGTGGTGGAAGAGTTGGCCCGCGATCTCGGCGCATCGCGCGTGCTGTGCTGTGATGTCACCCAGGAAGCGGACCTCCAGACCCTCTCGGAGATGCTGCGCGGCGAGGGCGAAAAGCTCGACGCCGTCGTCCACTCCATCGCCTTCGCCAACAAGGAAGATCTCTCGCGGCCGTTCTACGAAACCTCGCGCGACGGGTTTCTGCTGGCCCAGGAAGTCTCGTGCTATTCACTCGTCGCCGTCGCCCGCGCCGTGGCGCCCGTCATGACGGAGGGTGGCTCCATCATGACTCTCTCCTACCTGGGTAGCCAACGCGTCATGACCAATTACAACGTCATGGGCGTGGCCAAGGCCGCGCTCGAGGCCAGCATGCGCTATCTGGCCAGCGAACTGGGGCCGCAAAACATCCGCGTCAACGCCATCTCCGCCGGGCCCATCAAAACCGCGTCGGCGCGCGGCATCAAGGACTTCTCCAAGATCCTCGATCACGTGATGGAGACCGCCCCGCTCCGCCGCAACTGCGACACCGCCGAGGTGGCCGACACCGCCGTCTTCCTCGCCTCGGAACTGGGCCGCGGCATCACCGGCAACATCATCTACGTCGATGCCGGCTACCAGGTGATGGGCATCTAGGTACGCCTGTGATACAACTGCGGGATGCGATCCGCAGCCCTCTTCATCCTCCTCGCAGCCACAGCCCTTGCCGCGGACTGGCGCGATCAGGCCGTTCTCGATCTCTCTAAGACCCCCAACGCCCTTCTCCACCCCGTGCCCGTCCGCGCCGTCACCCTCCAGACCGGCTTCTGGAAATCGCGTCAGGACGTCACCATCCAAAGCTCCATGCCCACGCTGCTCACACTCCTGGAAGAACACGGCGTCGTCGACAACTTCCGGCGCATCGCTGCACAGTCCAACTACACCCCGCGCCGCGGCCCGCTCTACACTGACTCCGATCTCTACAAGTGGATTGAGGGTGCCGCGTGGAGCCTCCACGCCCGCCCCGACCCCAAGCTCGAAGCCACCATCGATAAGCTCGTCGATGAGATCCTCGCCGCGCAGGAGCCCTCCGGCTACCTCAACACCTGGTTTGTCGAGGAGCGCGAGCCCCTCCGGTTCAAACAGATGAACTCCGGCCACGAGCTCTACTGCCTGGGCCACATGATCCAGGGCGCCGTGGCCTACTACCGCGCCACCGGCAAGCGCAAGCTGCTCGATGGAGGCATCCGCTTTGCCGACTATCTGCTGAAAGATTTCGGCCCCGCGCCCAAGCGAGCCCTGCTCACCGGACACCCCGAGCTCGAGCTGGCGCTCACCGAGCTCTACCGCGTCACCGGCAAGCGCGCCTATCTCGATCTCGCCGGATACCTCCTCAGCGGCGTCGAAAAAGACCGTCTCAAGCTGCGGCCCCGCGACACGCAGTATATGTTCTCCGGCATCCCGTTCACTTCCCGCGAGCAGTTTGAAGGCCACGCCGTCCGCGCGCTGTACGCCGCCACCGGCGCCGCCGACTATTGGCTGGAGACCGGCAATCCGCAATACAAACAGACCCTCGACCGCCTCTGGACCGATCTCGTCACCGGCAAAGTCTTCGTCACCGGCGGCGTGGGCTCGCGCGCGTCGGGCGAGGCCTTCGGCGATTCGTGGGAACTGCCCAACCGCCAGGCCTACACCGAATCCTGCGCCTCCATCGCGAGCCTCATCTTCAACCAGCGCCTGCTGGCCGGCTCGGGCGACGCCAAGTACACAGACATCATGGAGCGCGCCCTCTACAACGGCATCAACTCCGGCATGTCGCTCGATGGCACGCTCTACTGCTACCGCAACCCGCTAGCCACCGGCCCCGGCGAGAAGATCCGCAATCCCTGGTACGACACCTGCTGCTGCCCGCCGAACCTGCAACGCACCTTCACTGCCCTCGGCGGCTACTTCTACTCCACCTCGAAGGATGGCGTGTGGGTCCACCTCTACGACAACACCACGATGGATTGGAGACTCGAATCCGGCGCCGCGCTCAAGCTCGAAACCAGGAGCGGCCAGCCCTTCCAAGGCAATGTGGAGCTCACCCTCTCGCCCGCCAAGCCCGAGGAGTTCACGCTCCACCTGCGCATCCCCGCGTGGTCCCTGAATACCAAAGTGCTGATCAACGGCCAGCCCGCCGGCGCCGTCGCGCGGCCCAACTCGTACCTGGCCCTGAAGCGCGTGTGGAAAGGCGGCGACCGCGTGACCATGGAGCTCGACATGAGCACCCACCTCGTGCGCGCCAATCCGCGCGTGCCGGAAAACTACGGCAAGGCCGCCGTGCAGCGCGGTCCGCTCGTCTATTGCCTGGAGCAGAGCGACAACGGCACGACCCCAGTCTCCGACGTGGCACTCAACGCCCAGGGCGGTTTCAAAGTGGAAACCGGCGACGCCCGGCTCGGCGGCGCCACCGTGCTGCGTCACAAGGGCCGCGCGTGGCAGCCTTCTTTGGCCAGCGAGCCGCTCTATGGCTTCGCCGTGCCCAAGCCGGCGGCCGAAGCGGATCTCACCTTCGTGCCCTACTACACCTTCCACAACCGCGGCGCATCCGCGATGACGGTGTGGATCCCGCTACTCCCCTGAGGCCCCCTCCTCGGTGGTGATCCGGTCGATCCGCACCCGCGCGATCAAGTTGAAATCCATCTCCACCACCGTGAACCGCCGGTCCCCATACTCCACCGCATCGCCCGCCTCGGGAATGCATCCAAAGCGGAACAGTAAATACCCCGCCAGCGTCTCGAACTCGTCACCCGACGGAATCTCGATGCCAAATTGCATCGCCAGGTCCCGAATAGGTATCGTCCCCTCCACATCGAAGCTCGGCGACTCTTCCTCCGGCGGCGGGGCCTCCAGATCAAACTCGTCCTGGATCTCGCCGAAGATCTGCTCAAAGACGTCCTCCAGCGAAACCAATCCCGATACCATGCCGTATTCGTCCACCACAAAGGCAACGTGCGCGCGATTCTCACGAAGATCGTCCAGCACCAGATGCAGCGCCCGGGTCTCGGGCACAATCGGCGCCTTGCGGAGAATCTGCTTGAGATCAAACGACGGCACGGCGCGGCGCAGCAGATTCGACTGCCGCCGGCGCGCCCAGTAATCCAGCACATCCTTCACGTGGACAAAACCAATCGGGTTGTCCGCGCCCGCGGGGCACACCGGCAGCCGCGAGTAGCGGCTCTCCCGCATCAGATCCAGCACCTCGTCGATGTCGGCCCCGATGCTCACCGTCACCAGTTGGCTGCGCGGCACCATCACCTCGCGCACGTTGTACTCCTGCAAATCAACGATGTGCAGGATGGCCTCCTCTTCGAACTCCGTGAGATGACCGGCCGATTGGCTGGCCGAAACCACAAACTTCAGCTCCTCCGGAGAGTGCGCGCCGTGTTGCCGCCCATGTACTCCCAGCGCGCGCGAGGCCGCGCTGGCAGCCTTTTCCAGTACCCACACGAACGGCTCCACTACCTTGTAGAAAACCAGGAAGATCGGTGCGACGATCACCGCCATCCGGTCCGCCTTGTCGATGGCGATGTTCTTCGGCACCACTTCGCCCATCACAACATGGCTAAACGTCATCAGCAGGAAAGCCAGGATCAGGCTGATGATTCCGGCAACTCCCTTCGTCACGTCCGTGATCAGCGGCGCGAAGATCATCTTGATGAAGCTGTCCAGCGTCTCTTCCCCCAGCCAGCCCAATGCCAGGCTCGCCAGGGTGAGTCCCACTTGGCTCACGGAAAGCAGCCGCTCCGGATTCGCCAGCAGCGACATCGCCGCCTGCGCGCCCACTTGGCCTTCAGAAGCCATCTGCTTCAATCGCGATGGGCGCACCGAAAGCAGCGCCGCCTCCCCGGCCGCGAAAAATGCGTTCACGCCAATGATCAACAACATGAACAGGAAACGATATCCGTAACTGAGTTTTTCGGCGTCCATAGGTTCTGAGGCGTCCGAGCCTCATACAATTGTAGAGATGGCGATCACTCGAATTGTGCGCGTGTTGAACTGGCTCCTGCTCGCGGCCGGTCTTCTGCTGGTGTTCGCCGTGGTTTGGTACGTCTGGCTGCCCACACCCAAAACCTCCGGAGAGCTGTCCGCCCCGGTGAGCAAAGACGTGCGCATCGTCCGCGACGCTCGCGGCGTTCCGCACATCACCGCTGCCACCATCGCCGATTCGCTCTTCGCCCAGGGCTTCGCCACCGCGCAGGACCGCCTCTGGCAGATGGATATGCTGCGGCGCGTCGCGGCCGGCGAGTTGAGCGAAGTGGCCGGCAAGGCAGCGCTCGAATCCGACATCAAGTCCCGCAAACTGCGCATGCGCGCCATCGCCGAGGCATGGACGCAGCGCATGCCCGCCAAAGACCGCGCCTGGGTCGCCGCCTACGCCCGCGGCGTCAATCACTACATCGAGACCAATCGCGGCAAATGGGGCCCGGAGTTCCGCATGATGAGCTACGAGCCGCGCCCCTGGACCATGGTCGATTCCATGCTCTGCGCCCTCCAAATGAACCGCACGCTCAGCGGTAACTATGAACAGGATCTGCTCAAGCGCCGCATGCTCGCCGCCGGCAAAAATCAGGAAAAGGTCGACTACCTCTTCCCCGTCCGCAGCGGCGACGAGCCCATGCCAGGCTCCAACGCCTGGGCGATTTCCGGCGCACACACCGTGAGCGGCAAGCCCTTGCTGGCCAACGATCCGCATCTGGAATGGTCCCTGCCCTCCACCTGGTACATGGTCCACCTGCAAGCCCCCGGTCTCAACGTGGCCGGCTCCACTCTGCCCGGCGTGCCCGCCGTCGTGATCGGGCACAACGACAAGATCGCCTGGGGCATCACGTCGCTCCAGTTCGACAACATGGATCTCTACGAAGAGAAGATCGATCTCCGCAGCGGCCAGTACATATACAAAGGGCAGACTCTGAACGCACACCGCGAGACCGAATGGATCGCAGTGAAAGGCGAGAGACCGGTGCAACTGCTGAATCTCATCACCGTGCATGGTCCGTTGATGACCAGCGACGCCGGCACGAATTTTTCGCTGCGCTGGTCGGCCATGTCCGCGCAGGATGCCGCGTTCCCCATGGTGGATCTGAACCAGGCGGGCAACTGGGATGAATTCCGCGGCGCGCTCAAGCGCTTCCCCGGGCCCAACATCAACATGATCTACGCCGATACCGCCGGCAACATCGGCTGGCAGGTGGTGGGCCGCTTGCCCCGGCGCAACGGGTTTACCGGCAACGTCCCACTCGATGGCGCGTCCGGCGCCCAGGAGTGGGACGGCATGATTCCATTCGACGAATTGCCCTCTTACTACAACCCGCCGGGCGGAATGGTGGTCTCGGCCAATCAGAATTCGTTCCCGGCCAACTACGCCGGTACGGTGAGCGGGTTCTTCGCTTCCACCCACCGCGCACGCGCCATCACGGCCTTCCTCAAGTCGAAACCGAAGTGGACCGCCGAAGAGATGCTGACGGTCCAGCGCGATGTCTACTCCAGCTTCCTGGCCCTGGTTTCGCGCCAGGCTGTGCAGGCTGTCGAGCGCAGCAAGGACCCCAATCCCGCCGCAGCGGAAGGCGTACGGATCCTGAAAGCCTGGAACGGGCAGGTCACCACCGAACAGGCCGCCCCGTTCGTGGCCACACTCCTCTATCAGCACTTGCGGCAGGCCATGGCGGAGAAGGCCGCGCCGAACCTCGCCACCGAATACAAGCCCTTCGTGGCGCCAGCCGCGGTCGAGCGCCTCCTCCGCGAGCGGCCCGCCGGATGGTTTGAAGACTACGATCGCATGCTGGCCAATGAACTCGCCGACGCCGTCGAAGAGGCCCGGCGCATTCAGGGGCGCAACTCGCAGAAATGGCAGTATGGGCGCATGAATGAAGTCAAGCTGGTACATCCAGTCATGAGCCTCATCCCGTGGGCCGGCTCTTACTTCAACGTTGGAACCATTCCCATGCACGGCACGGGTACCAGCATCAAGGCCACCACCCCCAGGCTCGGACCGTCCATGCGCTTCGTCGCCGATCTCTCCAATTGGGATTCCAGCCTGATGAATCTCACCATCGGCGAGAGCGGCCATATCCTGAGCTGGCACTACAAGGACCAGTGGCAGGCCTATCTGAATGGCACCAGCTATCCGTTGGAGTTCGGCAAGGTCCAAGACAAAGGGACGCTAACGCTGCGTCCGTAATGCAACAAGGAGATCGAGAATGAGAGGCTTCCTCGCAATGACCATAGCCGGCCTGGCTCTCACCGCCCAGGCGGAAGTCACCTACCAGAAACCGTCGCAGGCGATCCTCGACGTGATGCATGCGCCCGCCCCGCCTGTGACGTCCCTCAGCCCCGCGCGGACCCACGTGCTCCTGATGGCCCGCCAGTTGTATCCAGGCATCGCCGAGGTCTCCGCGCCCGTGCTGCGCATCGCCGGCGTACGCATCAACCCCGCCAACAACGGGCCGCACACCTCTATGGTCACCGGCACGTCGCTCACCATCAAGGCCATCGAAGGCGGAGCCGAGACGAAGATTACCGTGCCGCCCGGCGCGCGGCTGGGTATGCCCGTATGGAGCCCGGACGGCAAGCAGTTCGCCATTCTGAACACAACGCCGGCTACCATCGATCTCTATGTCGGCGCAGTTGGCAGCGCGGTGCTACGCAAGATCCCTGGCGCCGTGCTCAGCGATGCCATCGGCAATCCCGCCGTCTGGCTGGCGGGCAGCAAAGAGTTGCTCGTCAAGCTGGTGCCCGCGGGCCGGGGCAAAGCGCCTTCTCCTCCCGCCGCTCCCGCCGGACCCAACGTGCAGGAATCGTCCGGGCAATCCGGCCCGGTTCGCACCTATCAGGACATGCTCAAGACGCCCTATGACGAGGCGCTGTTTGATTACTACGCCACCGCCCAGATGGCAGCCGTCGATGTGGCCAGCGGCAGGATCTCCCCCATCGGCAAGCCGGCGCTCATCGCCAACATGAATGCCTCGCCCGATGGCAAACACATCCTCGTCACGCGCGTGCAGCGGCCCTACTCCTACGTGCACACCTACATGAGCTTTCCCAAAGAAGTCGAGGTGTGGGACCGCACCGGCAGAACGGCATTCAAGGTCCATTCGGCCCCGCTGGAGGACAAAGTCCCCATCGAAGGCGTCACCACCGGCCCGCGCAACATCGCCTGGCGCCCCACTGACGGCGCATCGCTGGTCTGGTGGGAGGCGCTCGACGGCGGTAATCCCAAAACCAAGGCAACCCACCGCGACCGCCTGATGCTCATGCGCGCCCCGTTCACCGGCAAACCCGTGGAGGTCTACAAAACACAACACCGCGCCATGGGCATCATGTATGGCGAAAGTGGCGGCCTCGCCATCGTTGCCGATTACGACCGCGACCGCCGCTGGATGCAAGCCTTCCGCATCTTCCTCGACGATCCCTCAGCCCAACCCAAGCAAGTCTGGTCCCGCAACATCCAGGACCGCTACAAGGACCCCGGCCAGCCGCTGATGAAGCGCCTGCCCACCGGCGGCACCGTCATCCAGCAGAGCGGCGACTTCGCCTTTCTCTCCGGCGCCGGCGCCACCCCGCAAGGCGACCGGCCCTTCCTCGATCGTTTGAATCTCACCACCCTCGAAACCGAACGCATCTTCCGTGCCGGCGATCAAGGATACGAGTCCGTCGTGGGCTTGCTCTCCGACGACGGCGCCCGGTTCCTCACTACCTTCGAAACCCCCGACACTCCGCCCAACCTCTACATCCGCACTCGCGGCAGCGACCAGCGCAAGGCCGTCACCGCCTTCCAGGACCCCACTCCCATCCTGCGCAAGATCAAGCGCCAGTTGGTGACCTACAAGCGCGAAGACGGCGTGCAACTTTCATTCACCCTGTTCCTGCCGCCGGACTATCAGGAAGGGCAGAAGCTGCCCACCATCCTGTGGGCCTACCCGCTCGAGTACAACGACGCCGACACAGCCGGCCAGATCGGCGGCTCCACCCAGCGCTTCGTCTCCATGCGCGGTTCGTCCCATCTCTTCCTGCTCCTGCAGGGCTACGCGATTCTGAACGACGCCACCATCCCGATCGTCGGCAACCCCGAAACCGTCAACAATACCTACGTCGAGCAACTCGTGGCCAGCGCCAAGGCGGCCATCGACAAGGCTGTCGAGATGGGTGTGACGGATCGCAATCGCGTCGGCGTCTCCGGTCACAGCTACGGTGCGTTCATGACGGCCAATCTCCTGGCCCACTCGGATCTCTTCCGTGCCGGCGTGGCCCGCAGCGGCGCCTACAACCGCACCCTCACTCCTTTCGGATTCCAGAGCGAGCGCCGCACCTTCTGGGAAGCGCGCGATACCTACATGAAGATGTCGCCGTTCACCTACGCCAATCAGATCAAAGAGCCCATCCTGCTGATCCACGGCGAAGCCGACAACAACATGGGCACCTTCCCCATCAATAGCGACCGCCTCTATCAGGCCATCCGCGGCAACGGCGGCACCGTCCGCCTGGTGATGCTGCCCAACGAGTCGCACGGCTACGCGGCCAAAGAGAGCGTGGAGCACGTCGTTTGGGAGATGTCGGCCTGGTTCGATAAATACGTGAAGGGCGCCACAGCGCCGGCCGCCAACGCCCTGGCCGGCTCCTCGTGGCAGTTGCAGGGCAATGCCAGGGTCACCATGCAGTTCGCCGCCGATGGCCGCGTGGCCGGCAGCGGAGGCTGCAACCGCTACACCGGCCAGGCCAAAATCGACGGCGCCAACCTGAGCTTCGGCCCCATGGCATCCACCCAGATGGCCTGCCCCGGAGAGGCGATGAACCAGGAGCGGGAGTTCCTCGCCGCGCTCGGCAAAGCCGAACGGTTCCAGCTGGCGGACGGGGCCCTGGTGATCTTTGCTCAGGGCTCCACTCAGCCGCTGACGTTTGTGAAGGCTGGCGGCCTCGCCGGAACGTCGTGGGCAATGGCCGGCAATGCCGGCGTAACACTTCAGTTTGATCCCAACGGCAAGGTATCCGGCCGCGGCGGCTGCAACCGCTACTCCGGCCAGGCGAAAATCGACGGCGACAAGCTCAGTTTCGGGCCGCTCGTCAGTACCCGCATGGCCTGCCCGGGAGACGCCATGAAGCAGGAACAGGAGTTCCTGGCCGCGCTGGGCAAAGCCGCGCGCTTCACGCTCGATGGCGCCGGTCTGACAATCCACATGGCCGGCGCCAGCCAGCCCATCAAGTTCGTCCGCGCCAACGAGGTATCCGCGGCGTTCGTGGGCGCCGCCAAGCCGTAACCGGACCGGCGGTATCCCCGTCAATCGCGGTAGAGGGACCACGATGTCTAAAACCGCCGTCACGTGTTTCGCGGGTCTGGTTGTTTTTGGATTGCTGGCTCAGGCCCAAGCGCCAGACCCGAACCTTCAGGGCACCATCCGGGATGCCACACAGCAGGCGCGCTCGCTCAGAAAAGCCCACGAGACTCTCCTGGCCGCGGTCACGGAAGGAAAGGCCAGTCCTGCGATTCTGACTTCGCAGATTGCCGCCGCTGAAAAGAGCTTTCAGGCCCTGCGGGAATCGATCGACAAGATCGACGAGAAGTACGATTCGCTGGCCGAAACCCAACAGGCCGCCGTGCGCGAGGCCTGGAGCCTGGCCAAGATCTTCGGCGTGCTCTTTGAGCAATTGAAGGAATCGGCCGCCGCCCCGGATTCTCCCGATCAGCGCAAAGACCTGCTCTCCGGTTGCACTTCCACAGCCAGGCGCGCAGTCATGCTCGACGAGACGCTATCGCGCCTCAACCCCGCGCCCCGCCCCCGTCGCCAGCCAGCATATTAAATTCAAGAGTTTGCATATCTACATTTCTGAATCTTCAAGGACGTGAATGCATCTACTCAGGTGTCAGGTGCTGCCGATAGCACCGATCCTACAGGAGATCCGAAATGACTTTCAAACTCAACTTGATGATCCTGGGCCTGTGCTCCGTCGCGGGTCTGGCGGCAGCGGATGCGAATTTGAACCCCGGTACGCCCAAGCAGACGGCGGACCAGTTGCTGGTGGAGGCGAAGGCAACCCGTGTGGCCTCGCTGGATTTGGTGACACAGTTGAAGTCCAAGCAGGCGAACCTAGCCAAGGTGTCCGAGGATGTGGCCGCCATCGAAAAGAGCGCCGGCGCGGTGCACACCCTGGTCGGGCACTTGGAAGGACACAAGAGCCAGCTCACTGCTCAGCAGCAGACGACACTCGCTGACGTGAAGCAGTTGACGGAACTGCTGCACATCTTCCTCGAGAACAAGAAGAGCCTCGTTGCCGATGGCGCGGCCCCCAGCGAGCGCGAACGAATTCGGGCCAATGCGATGATGATCGCCGACCGCGCGGAGCGCGTGGAGAAACTGGTTCGCAAGATGGCGATGTAGCAGTAGCGGGAGCCGCGCCCCACACGCAGGGCGCGGCTCCACCCGTTCGTGGTGACCTACAATGGGACGGGAGTACGACCATGTCTGTCACTGCGATTCTGGAGCGTTTGGGACTATCCGAAACGAACTCGGGGGCATGCGGATCCGAGTGGATTGCGTCGCCGGGCGGAGGCGAGCTGGTCTCGCTGAATCCAGCCTCGGGCGAGCCTCTGGCGCGCGTTTTGATGGCCTCAGAGGCCGATTATGAGCACATAATTGGCGATTCCTGCACGGTTTTTGCACGCTGGAGAGCTCTTCCTGCACCAAAACGCGGTGAGATCGTGCGGCAGATCGGCGAAGAGCTGCGGCTGCACAAGGACGACCTCGGCGCACTGGTCTCGCTCGAGATGGGCAAGATCCTGGCCGAGGGCAAGGGCGAAGTGCAGGAGATGATCGACATCGCCGAGTTCGCCGTCGGGCTCTCGCGGCAACTCTATGGCCTGACGATGCACAGCGAGCGCCCCGGCCACAGGATGTATGAGCAGTGGCATCCCCTGGGCGTGGTGGGCGTGATCAGCGCGTTCAACTTCCCGGTGGCGGTCTGGAGCTGGAATTCGCTATTGGCCGCGGTTTGCGGCGATTGCGTCATCTGGAAGCCATCTTCGGAAACGCCACTAACGGCGATTGCGGTGCAGCATATCTGCAACCGCGTGCTGGCGCGGAATGGATGGCAGGGCGTATTCACGCTGGTGATCGGGCGCGGCAAGACGGTGGGCGAGCGCATGCTGGCGGACCGGCGCGTGCCGCTGATCAGCGCGACGGGCAGTTGCCAGATGGGCTACCGCGTGGCCGAAGTAGTCGGGGTGCGGCTGGCGCGCACGATCCTGGAGCTCGGTGGCAACAACGGCGTGATCGTGGAGGCGGACGCGAATCTGGATCTCGCGCTACGCGCCGTGCTGTTCGGCGCGGTGGGGACGGCGGGGCAGCGGTGCACGACCATCCGGCGGCTGTTCGTCCAGAAGTCGATTGCGGCGGAATTTGTCGAGCGGCTCAAGGCCGCCTATCAGCAGGTGCGGATCGGTGATCCGCTCGATCCGGCCACGCTCATGGGGCCGCTGGTGAATGCCTCGGCGGTGGACGAGATGATGGAGGGGTTGGAGAAGGCGCGGGCGCAGGGCGGGACCGTGATTTGCGGCGGCGCCCGAGTGGAGCGCGACGGCGGCTTCTTTGTACAGCCGACTCTGGTGCGGGCTACGGCGGATATGCCGATCGTGAAAGAAGAAATCTTCGCGCCGATCCTCTACGTGATGGAGTACGACACGCTGGACCAGGCCATCGCGTGGCACAACGACGTGCCACAGGGCCTATCGTCGGCGATCTTCACCAACAATCTGCTGGCCGCCGAAAAGTTCCTCTCGAGCGCCGGCAGCGACTGCGGAATCGCGAACGTGAACATCGGGACCAGCGGGGCGGAGATCGGCGGAGCGTTTGGCGGAGAGAAGGAAACGGGCGGTGGTCGCGAGGCCGGCAGCGACTCGTGGAAGGCCTATATGCGGCGTCAGACCGTGACAATCAACTACTCCGAAGATCTGCCACTGGCTCAGGGTATCGAATTCAAAATTTAGTTGAGAGTTTCGGAGAACGTACTCCACTACTGTTTTGCCATGGTACGGTCCGTCGTCCTGCTACTCATCATTGGCGCGGGTCTCTCCGCGCAGACTCCACCTGTTGCGCCCACCGCTGAGGCGGAGAGGCTGGAGAGCCTGATCACAGAACTCACAGCCCTGAAGAGTCAAGTCTCGCAGTCTGAAGCGAAGATCGATGCGGTCCTCCGTGCTCTCTGCGAGCAGCGCGGGTCGCTGCAAACGAAACCGACCTACAACGCGTTGAAAGTGACGCAGGATGACAGCGGACCGGCAGAAGTCAGGAAGCCGCTGATCCGCTGCAAGGCGCTGACGTCGAGCGGCAAGCGGTGCACACGGTCTGTCATCGACGGGCAAAGGTACTGCAAGCAACACGCACTGGCGCACCAGAAATAGCGCCCGGCGGTCCCGCAACCCAAAAAAATCCCGGAAGACGGGGCTCAGACCGTCTTCCGGGTTTTCATCGTCTAACAAAATCGAATAGCGTCAGTCCTGATCCTCTTCGCGAGGCAGGTCCAACCAATCCGGACGCCGGAAAATCTCGCGCGGCCGGGATCCATCGGGCGGGCCGATGACGCCTTCGCGCTGCATCTGGTCGAGGATGCGGGCCGCCCGCCCGTAGCCGAGGCGGAGGCGGCGCTGGAGGATGGACGTGGACGCCTTGCCCATTTCGCAAACAACGCGCACGGCGTCGCGGTACATCGGATCCTCTTCGCCATCGAACTCCTCGCCGTCTCCATCATCGTCGGCTGAGGGCGGGGCGATCAGGTAGCTCTGGTCGTAGTCAGGTTGGGCCTGGGCGCGCCAGCAATCCACCACCTCGTTGATTTCATTCTCTGTCACAAATGCGCCGTGGACCCGTCCGAGCCGTGAAGAGCCCGGCGGAAGAAAGAGCATATCACCCTTGCCCAGGAGATGCTCAGCGCCCATGACGTCAAGTACGGTGCGGGAATCCACCCGCGTGGCCACCCGGAAGCTGATGCGCGCCGGGAAGTTGGCCTTGATGAGGCCGGTGATCACGTCGACGCTGGGCCGCTGGGTCGCGAGGACGAGATGCATGCCGACGGCGCCGGCCATCTGCGCGAGGCTGATGACAGACTCCTCCACTCCAGCGCGCTCCAGCATCATGAGATCGGCCAGCTCGTCGATGATGATGAGGATGTAGGGGAGTGGCCGCTCCTCCACCACGGGCGGCTTGGCCGGATCGTCGTCCTCGAACAGCGACAGCGGCTTCTCATTGATCTTGCGAAGCTTCTGGTTGAACTGGTCGATATTCCGGACGCCGTAGGAGGCCAGCAGCTTCAGGCGCCGCTCCATCTCCAGGACTGCGTTGCGGAGTGCGTTGACCGCCTTCTTGGGCTCGGTAATCACCGGCGTGAGCAAGTGGGGGATGCCGTCGTAGATGCCGAGTTCGACGCGCTTGGGGTCCACCATGATCAGGCGCACTTCGTCCGGGGTGGACTTATAGAGCACGGACATGATGAGCGCGTTCAGCATGACGCTCTTGCCGCTGCCGGTGGAGCCGGCAATGAGAAGATGCGGCATCTTCTCCAGTTCGGTGACGCGGATCCGGCCGCTGATGTCCTTACCCAGGGCGATGGTCAGACGGGAGGGGGCGTCGATGAACTCGTCGGATTCGATGATCTGGCGGAGGCTGATCATCTCGCGGCGGGAGTTAGGCACCTCGATACCCAGCGTGGGCTTGCCGGGAATCCGCTCGATGAGGATGGATTCGGCCTGCAGTCCAAGGCACAGGTCCTCGGTGAGCGTGGTGATCTTGGCGATTTTGACGCCGGCATCGGGCTTGAACTCAAAGGTGGTGACGACGGGGCCGGGATTGATCTGGACCACGTTGCCCATGACATTGAACTCTTCGAGCTTGGCCTTGATGCGGGTGGCCGTTTCCTTGAGCTCGTCGCTATCGTAGCCGGCCTTTTCCGGGATGGCGTTGAGGAGCTTGGTGGGCGGCAGCCGGAAGTGGGCCTGCTGGCGGGCCGGCTCCTCCTTCTTCACCGGCTTGGGCTTGGGCTCCGGGGGGAGGTCGTCGGCCAGCGCGCGGATGGGGATATCGCTCTCCCAGGGAGCGAGGTCTTCCACCGCAGCGGCTGCCTGTGTGCGGGCGGAGGCGCTGCTACTGTAGGCGCGGGCTTCCGGGACGGCGGCGGCGTGGACCTGGTTGGGGTCGAAGTCGAGACCGGCGAGATCGTCGGTGAGGCCCTGTGGAGTGAGGGCGATAGACCCGCCGTTGTTGACGCCGGCGGCGGCGCCGCGGCCGCGCAGGCGGCGCTCGGCCTGTGCTCTGGCGAGGGGGCCGAGTGCAGGCACGTCGGGGTCGGTCACCTGCACAAGCTGGGGATGATCGTCGTCCGAGCGCGGTTTGCGGCGGAAGCGAAAGCGCAGACCGCCGATGCCCGCGACGATAGATTCCGCCGCGGCATCGCCAGCGGCGGCCATGGAGAACGTGGAGATCAGGTAGAGGGCGAGCACGAACAGAATCAGGAGAAAGATGGCGGCACCCACGCCGTTGAGCATGGCGCTGCAGGAACTGGCCACCAGGTATCCGGCCACGCCGCCGGGGGCAAAGGCATGGTCGTAAGGAGTGGAAGGCGACCAGAGGGCCAGCGCGCCGGAGAGAGAAACCGCCATCAAGCCGTAGCCGGCGAGACGGATGAATGGCGAACTGATATCGCGGTTGCGCAGCCAGCGGAACCCCAGGTATGCCATGAGGAAGGGCAGCACCCACGCCGTGAGGCCGAAAACCTGGAAGCAGAGATCAGAGAGATGGGCGCCCACGACGCCGATTTTGTTGAGAGGGGGGTGCCTCCACGTGGCGTTGTTCCAACTGGGGTCAGAGGGCTGGTAGGACGCCAGGGCAAAGAGGAACCCAACCGATGCGAGAAGCAACACAATTCCCGTCACCTCTTTCAGGCGTGGGAATCGGGTAAAGATGTGGACTTTCATCACGCCTTACCGGCGGAAAAAAGCCAGGGCGATAATGAGTATACCAAAGACGATGCGGTAAGCAATGAAGAACCGCAAGGTGGAGCGGCGCAGGAAGCGCAGGAACAGCGCGATGACGGCCAGACCGGTGAGGGCGCTGATTGCCATGGAGACGTAAAACACGTCCTGCTGGCCTGCCGGAATGCCGCCCGCTTGGTAGAGATCCCAGAAAGCCTTGGCGGCGGCGGCTCCGATAGCGGGGGTGGACAGCAGGAAGGAAAAGCGTGCGGCGGAGGGACGGTCCATGCCGCGGAACAGGGCGGTGGTGATGGTGATGCCGCTGCGGGACGTGCCTGGGATGACGGCCAGGGCCTGAGAAACTCCAACCGCGAGGGCGTCGAACCAGGAGACGTGGGCGATGGTCTTGCGGCAGATAGCGATCTTCTCGGCGTAACCCATGAGGAGACCGACGGCGATCAACATGAATCCGATAGTCCAGGGGCCGCGCAAAGTGGTCTCGGCGTATTTCTCCAGGGTCAGGCCGGCGATGCCGACGGGAATCGTGGCGGCGATTAGCATCCACAGCAGTTTGGGATTGTCGCGGAGATCGGGGTCCGTGCCGGTGCGGAGGCCGAATCCGGCGCCGACCACCTGGATCAGGTCCCGGCCGAAATAGAGAAGAACGGCCACGAGCGTGCCGAAGTGGAGCGCAATATCAAAAGCGAGACCCTGATCCTGCCAGCCAAACAGCCATGGCGCCAAGGCCAGATGGGCGGAACTGGAGATCGGTAAAAATTCAGTTACACCTTGGACAATGGCAAGGATAACGGCTTGATGCAGAGGCATAATGGATTATGAGCTATCGTAGCGCAATCGAGCTCAGCACTACTCATGACTAACACGAAGATCGTCGCCACACTGGGACCGGCGTCGTCCTCACCTGAAATGATCCGCAAGTTGATGACAGCCGGCGTGGACGTATTCCGTCTAAACGCCTCGCACGGCACGATCGAAGAGCGGAGCACAGCGGTCAAGGACATTCGAGCCGCTGCGGCCGAGCGCGGAGTGAACACCGGGATCCTGCTGGATCTACAGGGGCCCAAGATCCGGGTGGGCACATTTGAGGGCGGCCAGGCGCTGCTGGAGGAAGGCTCGGAGTTTCGCATCACCACTGAGGAGGTACAGGGCGACGCGACGAGAGCTTTCACCACCTACAAGGATTTCGCGCGGGACGTCAAAGGCGGCGACAGAGTGCTGCTGGCGGACGGAGCGATGGAGTTGCGGGTGATCGATACCGACGGCGTGAACGCGCGCTGCAAGGTGATCACTGGCGGCGTCATCAAAGACAAGAAGGGCATCAACCTGCCGGGCGTGCAACTCTCGACTCCATCGATGACGCGGCGCGACATGGAGAATCTGAGTGCGGGCCTGGAGGCTGGCATCGACCTGGTGGCGCTGAGTTTTGTACGGCGGTCCAGCGACGTTCTACGGTTGCGGCTGTTTTTGGAGGAGCGCGGGTCCAACGTGCCGATCATCGCCAAGATCGAGAAACCGGAGGCCGTGGAGAACATCAAGGACATCCTCAGCGAAAGCGACGGAGTGATGGTGGCGCGCGGCGACCTGGGTGTGGAATGTCCGATGGAGAAGGTTCCGTTCATCCAGAAATCGATCATCGAATCGGCGCGGCGGGCGGGTAAGTTCGTGATCACCGCGACGCAGATGCTGGAGTCGATGATCGAGAATCCGTTTCCGACGCGGGCCGAGGTGAGCGACGTCGCCAACGCCATTTACGACGGCACGGATGCAGTGATGCTTTCCGGAGAGACATCGGTAGGCAAGTTCCCCGTGGAAGCGGTGCGGATGATGGACCGCACAGCGGCGCAGGCCGAAGAATCGATCCGCAAGCACGGTTTCCGGGAACTGCTGAGCCGCGAGTATGTGACCCACGCCGAGATTGTGGCGGATTCGGCCTACCATGCGGCGAAGATGGCCGGTGCGCAGGCCATTGTGGTGTTCAGCGCGTCGGGTTCGAGCGCGCGGCTGGTGGCGCGATTCCGGCCGCCGGTGCCGATCTTTGTGTTCACGTCGTCTGAGACGGCGGCGCGATCGTTATCGGTCGTCTTTGGCGTGTATGCGATCATTGCGCCACCGACGACATCCACGGACGAGATGATGTCGCAGATGGACCGCATTCTGATTGAACGAGGCTACGTGAAGCCGCGCGACAGCGTGGTGTTCGTCGCGGGCCAGCCCATCGGGCGCCCTGGGACGACGAACATGATGAAGCTGCACCGGGTGGGCGAAATCGTTTAGCCTCTAATCTCAGGAGGCACTGAACTGGGATGAAGATAGTCCTTTGGATTGTTGGCGCCGTGGTCGTAGTGGTCGGCGGCGCCTTCGCTTTTTTGGTGCTCAAGAAGCCGGCGATGTCCGCGCCCTCCCCCGTCAAGGTGGAGATCACGGCAGAGCGGTTGCAGCGCGGCAAGTACATTTTCGAGACGTTGGGGAGCTGTGAGGATTGCCACAGCCAACGGGATCCGGCACGGTTCTCTGGTCCGATTGTGCCAGGGACCTCCGGCCGGGGTTTCGAATGGCCGGCCGAGCTGGGGCTACCGGGCAAGGTGGTATCTCCGAACATCACGCCGGATGCGGAGACGGGCATTGGCTCGTGGACCGATGGTGAGATCCTGCGGGCCATCCGCGAGGGTGTCTCCAAGGATGGGCGCGCGCTATTTCCATTCATGCCCTATCAGCAGTTCCGGTCTATGTCTGACGAGGATGCCTATTCAGTAGTGGCGTATATGCGGCGGATGCAGCCGATCAAGAGCAAGATGAGCGTGACGGAGTTGGACTTCCCGGTGAAGTACATGGTGAAGTTTGCTCCGGAGCCGGTGAGCGGCGCGGTGGCTGCGCCCGCGAAGGGTAAAACGGCTGAGTATGGCAAGTACGTAGCCACGGTCGGCGGATGTGTCATTTGCCATACGAAGATGGATAAGGGGACGCCGATTGAGGGGATGGAATATGCCGGCGGCGAGGAGTTTACTATTGGCTCCTGGTTTGTGCGAAGCGCGAACATTTCGCCGGATGCGGAGACTGGGATCGGCAAGTGGAGTGAGGACAAGTTCGTGGCGAAGTTCAAGGGGTACGCGAACCTGACGTTTGAGAGCGCTCCGCGGTCCGTGCAGGCGAACTTCACAGTCATGCCGTGGATGGCGTTCTCTCAGATTGCAGAGGATGATCTGCGGGCGATCTACGCTTACTTGCGCACGGTGAAGGAAGTGCGGCACTCGGTGGAGGTACATCCGCCGGTGGCGCCGCCGCGGAGTTAGGGGACACGCCGGGCGGGGAGGTGGGCTCTCGCGCCCGCCTCCCCGCCTGAGCTATTTCTGGAGGACCGGGAGGGTGGTGATCGCCTCTCCATTGACACGGAGCAGCGATACCGAGATGGGGCCGGTGGCGGAGACGGCCAGCCAGCCGCGCTTGCCGGGCGTGCCTTCCAGGCCGGGCAGTAGGTTGACCGGGCCGGCGAGGGCGTTCTTACCTGCCAGCGGCACGGTGGCAGTGCCGATAGTGACGCCGTCCTGGTCCCGGGCTGTGAAGGTGAGCAGGACTTCCTCGCTGCCCAGATTGACGACAGAGGCCAGCGTGCTTGCCGTGGTCTGATCCATGAGCATGACTGCTTCCTTGGACGACGTGGTGGCCAAGGGGACGATTGTCTCGTAGATCCGGCTCTCCACGGCCTGGCGGATCAGGCCGTAGCCGGTGACACCATCGGGGAGCTGCACTTCCACCCAGCCGCGCGTGAGCGGGCCGCCGTCCGGCACTTCCAGGAAGCCGGAGCCTTTGGGGGCCAAAGAGATCTCCTTCGTTGTGCCGGCGCCGGGGACGTCCAACGGTTGCCCGTCGGCGCCGCGGAATATCAAGGTGGCCGTGGCGGCAGTGTCATTCGGATTCAGCAGGTAAATGGCCGAATACCAGCCGCCGCCGAATGTGAATTGTGAGAGGGAGAAGCTGGTGGGCGGCTTGCTTTCCGCGGCGTTGACGGTGAGGGACGTCGTGTAGATCTGGTCGCCGTCGTTGGTGTTGTCGCCGTTGGCGCCATTGCCGGCTGCATAGAAGGTAACTGGGCCGAAGCCGGCGGCGGGCGCAGTCCAGAGGACTTCCCAGGTGGAGGAATCCTTCTGGCCGAGTCGCGAGCCGGCGGAGTTGTGCTCCACATACTGGCTATTGTCCATGCCGGTTTCAATGCGCGTGACGGAGTCGTCCGCCAGGGCGAAAGTGCCGGCGTTGGCGGTGGGGCTGGTGGCGCTGCGGGCGGTGAGTTGGAAGCCCCAGCGGCGGGCCGCGGGATCAGCAAGCGTGACGCGCACTCGCATCTGCTGGCCGGGCGTCCAGGTAGCGGCGTCCACGAGTTGGATTTGGAGTTTGCCAGTTCCTGAATTGATGGTGCCGGAGTGACAGTCCGTACAATCTGCTTCGCCCGGTACGCCGGCGACGCCGGCAACAGGGCCGTTGATCTTGGCCATCAGGCAGGTGGTGAGCAACATGGCGCTGAGCGCCAACTTCATTGTCCAGCGGATAGAACCCAGCTTCATACCCGGTATGACAGCGGGGTGGAGAGGGCCGGAACATAAATCCCGGCCCTGCCTGGCTACTTCTGAACGGCGGGAATTGACGTGAAGGCTTCGCCATTGAAACGGAGGCCGAGGATGGTGATGGCAGCGGACGAGGAGAACTCGATTGTGCCGCGCTTGCCCTTCATCGTTTCGAGACCGCCAAGCAGTTGCAGCACCACGGCACTGCGCGTCTTGGTGGACATCGTGAACGTGTTGGTGCCCAGCGTGACGCCTTCCGTGTCCCGCGCGGTGATGGTGACGTTGGCGTCTCCCGATCCGACATTGGTGAACGCGGCGGCGGTCAGGTAGTTGGTGTCGTCGAAGATGAAAGTGCCCTGGGTGGAGACGGTGTTGGCGAGGGGCACCACAGCCTCCTGGGGACGGCCCTGGACGGTCTGGCGGAAGACGCCATAGCCGGTGACGCCGTCGGGTAGCTTGACCTCGATCCAGCCTTGGGTGAGCGGTCCGAGGTCGGCGGCTTCGACGATAGCCGTCGCCTTGGGGGCGAGGTTCAGCGTGGTGGATGTCCCGAGATTTGTGATGTTGAGGGGTTTGCCGTCGGCGCCGAAGTAGTTGAGAGTGGCCGTGGCGGCGGCGGAGTTGGCGTTGGTCAGATAGACGGCGGTATACCAGCCTCCGCCGAAGGCCAACTGGGAGAGGGCGTAGCTGGTGGTGTTGGATGCGCCCGCCGGGTTGACGGTGAGGGAGGTGGTGTAGACCTTGTCGTCGGGGTCTTCGACTCCGTTGTTGTTGGCCGCATTGCCCG
This sequence comes from Bryobacterales bacterium, assembly GCA_016721425.1. Taxonomy (GTDB): domain Bacteria; phylum Acidobacteriota; class Terriglobia; order Bryobacterales; family Bryobacteraceae; genus Paludibaculum. The sequence goes on from JADKID010000015.1 coordinate 255,420, forward strand.
CGGCGTAGAAGGTGACGGCGCCGAAGCTGACATCGGCGGGTGGCGTCCAGAGGACGTCCCACGTGGAGGAGTCCGCTGTGCCGGTCCGCGATCCGGCGGAGTTGTGAGAGATGTACTCCGTGCCGGCAAAGCCGGTAACGCGCCGCGTGGTGGTCGCGTCGGCGAGCGCAAACACGCCGGCGGTGGTGTTGGGGTTCGAACTGCTGCGAGCGGTAATCTCGAAGCCCCAGCGCCGCGCCGTGGGGTCGGCCAGGGTGATACGAAGCTGCACCTGCTGGCCCGGCGTCCAGGCAGACGCATTCACCAGAGAGACGGTCAACTTGCCTCCACCGCTGTTGACGGTGGTGCCGTGGCACACCGTGCAGTTGTCTTCACCCGGCACACCGGCCAAGGCGGGATCCGGTCCGGTGCTCTTGGCCCAGATGGCCGAGCACAATACTAGCGCGCACAATCCTAGTTTGTTGATCATTGACTAATTCCCCGTGTCCGTTACTTCTTGGTTAGACCGGCACCGCCCCGTCGAGGTTTCAGCCGATCTACAGCTACCCTGAGAACTGAGACAGTTGTTCGTTAGACTCGGAACAGGAACATCCCGCTTCATGAATCTCACCGATCATCGCTTTCCACTTGGCATTAACACGTACTGCTTGCGCGCGTTGCGCTGGACGGATGCCAGGCTGCTGGATTTCGCTGCGAGCCTGCAACTCGACGCGATCTTTCTGCAGGATTCGCTGGACCCCAAGGCACAGGATCCGGCGCACTGGGTGGAGGTGCGGGAGCACGCAGCGCGGTTGGGGCTGAAGCTGGAGACGGGCGGCGGCGGCATCCTGCCGAAGACGGCTGAAGAGTTTCCGCGGGCCGTGGCCACGCTGGCGAAGAATATTGAGCGGGCCAAGGCGATGGGCTCGCGGTTTTGCCGGGGCGTGATCGCGAGTGAGCGGGCGGCTCTGCCTCCTGGCCCGATTGAGCAGCATATGGAGACCACCGTGCGATTGTTGAAGGCGGTCCGCTCGCGGGCGATGGACGCGGGCGTGAAGGTCATCATTGAGGTCCACAAGGATCTGCTGGCGTGGGAATTGCGGCAGGTGGTGGAGACGGCGGGCCAGGAGTTTGTGGGCGTGTACATGGACACGGGCAATCCGGTGTTTGTGCTGGAGAGCCCGGTGCACACGCTGGAGACGCTGGCGCCGCACATCTGCACGCTGCACTTGCGCGACTCCGTGGTGTACGAGCATGCGCGCGGCGTGGCCGTGCAGTGGGTGCCGATGGGGGAGGGCATTATCGATTTTGCGGCGCTGCTGGCGCGCGCGGCGGTGCTGTGCCCGCAGGTGAATGTGTTCATCAAGCCGATCACGGGCAGGCCGCCGCAGGTGCTGCCATACCTGGAGGCGGGCTTCTGGAAGGGCTATCCGGACATGCGCGCCGGCGACCTGGCGAAGTTCCTGGCGCTGGCCCGCGCGGGGCGGCCGTATGAGGGCCACATGGTGATTGAGGATCTGCCGGGTAAGCCGATTCCGGAGCAGTTTCTGGCGGCTGTGCAGTTCCAGCAGAAGGACCATGTGGAGCGGGGCGTGGAGTATGGCAAGAAGACGCTGGGCCTTGGGGTGAAGTGGCGCGGCTAGACGTGATATGTTGGCGGACATCATGAGTCATCTGAGCCGCCGTCATTTCTTCCAGGGCGCCGCCATGGCGCTCTCCGCCACACGCGTCATGGGCGCCAACGATCAGATCAATGTTGGGCTGATCGGGATCGGCGGGCGGGGCAACAATCACCTCGACACCTACGGCAAGATCACGGGCGCCCGCCTGGCCGCCATCTGCGATGTGAACCAGGCCGCGCGGGAAAAGGCGCAGGTCAAGATCGAGAAGCTCGGCACCGGCAAAGCCGCTGAATACGACGACATGCGCAAGCTGTTTGCCGATAAGACGGTGGACGCGGTGTCCGTGGCGACTCCGAACCACTGGCACGCACTGACCACCATCTGGGCGTGTGAAGCGGGCAAGGATGTGTATTGCGAGAAGCCGGCAAGCCACAACGTGTATGAGAGTTTCCGCATGGTGGAAGTGGCGCGGCGCACCAATCGCATGGTGCAGATCGGATCACAGAGCCGCAGCACGCCGTTCAAGATGAAGGCGATGCAGCTCTTGAAGGATGGCGTGATCGGCGAGCTCTACATGGCCAAAGGCGCTGTGCTTCAAGCGGCGCAAGAGCATCGGCAAGGCTCCGGCGGAACCGGTGCCGGCGGGGATCAACTGGGATCTGTTCCTCGGCCCGGCCCCGTACCGCGAATTCACGCGGAACCGTTTTGCCTACAACTGGCACTGGTTCTGGGATACGGGCAACGGCGACATCGGCAACCAGGGCGTGCACGAGATGGACATCGCGCGCTGGGGCATGGGTGAATTGACGTGGCCGAAATCCGTGGTTTCCACGGGCGGCAAGTATCTCTATGACGACGATCAGGAGACGCCCAACACGCAGATGGCGACGCTGGATTACGGCGGGAAGCAGATTATGTTTGAGGTGCGCGGCCTGTTGACGGGGCCCGAGGCGGGGCAGCCCGTGGGCACATATCCGGTGGGCAATCTCTTCTATGGCGCGGAAGGCTGGATGTGGATCGGCGACGGCGGATTCCAGGTCTTCAAGGGCGAGAAGAGCGAGCGGATCATGGACGAGAAGGCGGAGCGCGGCGGTGATGGGACCAAGGCGCACATGGAGAATTTCCTGGCGGCCTGCCGGAGCCGGAACTACAAGGCGCTGAATGCAGAGGTTGAAATTGGCGCGATCTCGGCGGGGCTATGCCACTTTGCCAACAATAGCTACCGGGCCGGCCAGCGGAAGCTGGTGTGGGACGGGGCGAACCGCGTCTATACCGGTGACGCGGAGGCGACGAAGTTGCTGACGCGGGACTACCGGAAGCCTTACGTGGTGTAGGGTTGCGCCGGGCTTGCTGGCGCTGGCCGATGAGAGAAGGGATGGTCTTATGATTCGAGGAATTGAACACTCGGCGATTGCCTCGTCCAATCCGGCGGCTCTGGCCGAATGGTATGTGGACACGCTGGGATTTGTGATCAATTACAGGGGCTCCACGGCGTTTTTCGTGAAGGCGCCGGACGGCTCGATGATCGAGATTATCCCCGCCGAGGGCGAGCGCGGCGGGAACACGCTGAAGACGCCGGGGCTGCGGCACCTGGCGTTGGCGGTGACGGACTTTGAAACCGTGTACGCCGGCTTGCAGACCAAGGGCGTGCAGTTTCTGAGCGAGCCACTCATCGCGAAGGGCAACAAGGTGGTGTTTTTCACCGATCCGGAAGGCAACTATCTGCATCTGCTGGAGCGGGAGACGCCACTGCCGTAGAAGGGCGGGCGCGGGCTGATGGTAAAGGACACGCTTGTCTTTTGATAAGCTTTACTTGTCCGACCGGAGCCCAGACATGACACTGCCCAGAGTCCTTCTTTTTGGCGCCATCGCCGGTGCATTCCTCTCAATGCAGGCGGCCGCCCCGCAAAAGCAGAAGAGTCTCTCTTCGTTTGACCCGCAAGTGAAGGCGCTGCTGGCGAAGATGACGCTGGAAGAGAAGGTCGGGCAGATGACCCAGCCGGACCAGGCGTCGTTGAAAGACGTAGCGGACATCGAGAATCTGGCGCTCGGCTCGGTGCTGAGCGGCGGCGGATCGGACCCCAAGGCAGGCAACTCGCTGGAGGCGTGGACGAATCTCTACGACGGGTATCAGAAGCGGGCATTGCGGTCCCGGCTGGCGATTCCGTTGCTGTATGGCGTGGACGCCCTGCACGGCCACAATAACGTGATTGGCGCGGTGGTATTCCCGCACAACATCGGGCTGGGCTGTACGCGCAACCCGGCGCTGGTGGAGAAGATCGCCCGAATTACGGCGATTGAGGTGCGCGCGACGGGCATCCAGTGGACCTTCGCGCCGTGCGTGACTGTGCCGCAGGACATCCGCTGGGGCCGCACTTACGAGGGGTTTTCAGAAGATCCGAAGCTCGTGAAGACGCTGGGCGAGGCGGCCACGCGGGGGTTACAGACGGCGGATCTGAGCGATCCGCTTTCCGTGCTGGCGTGTGCCAAGCACTACGTTGGTGACGGCGGCACGACGTTTGGCACGGGCATGGGCGGGAAGTCGCCGCTGGATCAGGGCGACATGCGGGTGGACGAGGCGACGATGCGGCGCCTGCATTTGCAGGGCTACGTCACGACGTTGGCGGCCGGCGTGGCGACGGTGATGCCCTCCTACAGCAGTTGGAACGGTGTGAAGGTGTCTGGCAGCAAGCAACTGATGACGGACATCCTGAAGACGGAGATGGGGTTTGAAGGGTTCCTGATCTCCGACTACAACGCGATCGACCAGCTCGATAAGGACTACAAGAAGGCGATCGGCATCTCGATCAACGCGGGCATGGACATGGTGATGGTGACGGACAAGTACCGCGAGTACATCAAAGGTCTGAAGGAACTGGTGCAAGAGGGCGTGGTGCCGATGTCGCGGATTGACGACGCGGTGACGCGCATCCTGCGGGTGAAGTTCGCGATGGGGCTGATGGACAAGAGCCGGTCGCAACTGGCGGACCGCTCGCTGTGGAAGAGCTTTGGCTCGGCGGAGCACCGGGCTGTGGCGCGGCAGGCGGTGCGCGAGTCGCTGGTGCTGTTGAAGAACGGGAAGAAGACGCTGCCGCTCAAGAAGAGCGCGCCGCGGATCCACGTGGCGGGCAAGAATGCGGATGACATCGGGAATCAGAATGGCGGCTGGACGATCGACTGGCAGGGCATCAGCGGCAATGCGATGACGACGGGCGGGACGACGATCCTGGCGGCGTTGAAGGGCGCGGCCCAGGGGCAGGTGACGTATTCGAAGGACGGCACGGGCGCCGCGGGCGCGAGTATCGGCGTGGTGGTGATCGGCGAGAAACCGTATGCGGAGATGCAAGGCGACCGGAAGAGCCTGGCGCTGGACGCAGCGGATGTGGCGGCGATCAACAACGTGAAGAAGGCTGGGATTCCGGTGGTAGTGGTTCTGGTTTCCGGGCGCCCGATGATCCTTGGCGACGTGCTCGATCAGGCGGACGCGATTGTGGCGGCGTGGCTGCCGGGCACAGAGGGCGCGGGCGTCAGCGATGTTCTGTTTGGCGACTACAAGCCCACGGGCAAGCTGGGCTTCTCGTGGCCGAAGAGCGACGCGCAACTGCCGCTGGGGACGGGCAACAAGGCGGACGTGCAGTACAAGATCGGATACGGGCTGAAGTACTGAGGCAGGGAAGAGTGTTAGCATTGGGGTGGGACCCCCTCCGGCAGCAGATGCGGAGCGGACCCTGCCCAGAGTCGGGGCGTAGCGCAGCCTGGTAGCGCGTCTGCCTTGGGCGCAGAAGGTCGTCGGTTCGAATCCGGCCGCCCCGACCAGCCTTCGCCAAGGCTTCGGCTGGCAAGCCGGAGTTTCGGATCTGAACTACTATTATTTCAGGTCACTGCATCATGAAACATCTGGTCTGGCGAGCCTCTCTATTGCTCTCGGTTTTGGGTGGTGGGTGTTGGGCGCAGTCGCGGACGGTCCAGTTCAAGCGGATTGCTGAGCCGAATGAGGGCGCGTTTACGCTGCTGGCTCCGGCGGACTGGCGGGTGCGTGGCGGGATTGTGCGTGTGAATCCAAATGCGGCGGGCGGGGCGTTGAATGCGATCGCCGCGAAGTTGGATTTTGGGCTGGTGAGTCCCGATGGGAAGATCAGCGCGCACTGGTATCCGGAGACGACGTATATCGATCCGCGCCGGATGCCGGCCGCTGGGGCGTTTCCTCCGGGGAGCAACTACAATGGCGCGCTGGTGTTGGCCTTGCCGGGTGCTTTCGGGTATATCGAGCAGGGGTTTCGGCATCTGCATCCGCGGGCCGGCGGGTTCAAGGTGAAGGCGCGGTACCCGCTGCCGGCGGCGGCGCAATCGTATGCGGCGGTGGCTCGACTGATGCGGATCCCCATTCAGTTTCGCTTTGACGCGGGCCTGATGGTGGTGGAGTATCAGGAGGACGGCCGGATGTGGGAAGAGGCGATCTATACCGCGGTCCAGGACTTTGGCGAGGCCGGCGCGGGCCTATGGAACAACCGGGACACATTCAGTGTGCGGGCGCCGGCGGGGGAACTGGAAGGCACGGGGCGGATCGTCTCGATCATCCTGAGTTCCGTGCAGGTGAATCCGCAGTGGGTCCACGGTGAGATTCTGGGCCAGGTGAAGCGAAACGAGATTGCGATTCGTAGCCAGGAGGAGATCGCCCGGCTGGACCGCGAGATCGCCGAGCACCGGCGCCGCACGAACTCCGAAATCAACAATCAGATGTATCACAACCTGATGGGTACGGAGGAGTACGTTAACCCCGTCACCAGGAAGGTGGAGGTCGGCTCCAACGCATGGAACCACCGGTGGGTGAACGAGCGCGGCGAGGCCATCTATTCCGATGACCCGAATTATGATCCCAAACGGAGCGGGCTGGATGGTTACCAGCGAAGCGCGGTGCGGAAGAGATTCCCGGACGGGTAACGGGCCGGGCTTTGGCTTGGCGCAGGCGTTTGGCTCGGCGGTGCGGATGGCCGGTTGAGGGCAACTGGTGCGCAGAGGCGAAAGTAGCCGTTTTGGCCGCGGGCGTAAGCTCCTTTACTTCCAACACTTGTGGGACTGATTGTGTTTTGGAGGCGGCCCGTTTGTGGTGGTTCCAGGCATTGCGAGCGAGTTGGGCCTGGCAGTGAAGCCTGTGGAGTTTCGTCCCGATGACGAGGAAGAGCGGGTCTTTGACGCAGAATTCGTGGACTCCGCGATGGAAGCTGCGATGGCGGCGGATGGACTGGTTCAGCAGGCGGGTTTCGAAGGCGGCCAGTTCCTCGCGCCATTGCGCAAAGAATAGGTACTCCCGGCAGAGGGCGCGTTCGGTGGGGTCTTCGATGCAGGCTGCGGCGGGCTCGACGACGGCGCGGATGCGGGCCTCCCAGACGGGGTGGAGGGGGAATTTCTTCGCAAAGAGGTGGTGCTTGCAGGCGTTGCGGGAGACCTTTTCCTTGCCGGCGGGCGTGGCGGGGCCGTGCGAAAGGCGGGCATTGGCGCGATTGGCGGCGAGTTTCTTGTCGGTCATACGCAGTAAGGCCATGGTTTCAGCTCCCGGAAGGAGTGTACTACGGGGTGTCAAGAAGACGGGGTGGTTTCTGGGGGCCGTTTTGTGTGTTTTCAGTGGGATAGGCCGTCTTTTGGCGCGTGTGAATGCCCATGCCGGATCCTGGCGCATTGCCCAACGGGGTGTGAAGACTGCGCCGGCGGCGCGTGCGGCTAATGGCGAAGAGACGGTGAGCGGCGATTTGGTGCTCCAGATGATTCAACGGGAGATCGCACTGGCCTCTTCAGGAGGAATGGATCAAGCCGGCCTCGATGGGAGTGGCGCGGATCAGGCGAATGTTGTCTCCCCTGTCTTTGCGCCAAACCTGAAGGCCATTTCTGGTGGGTCCGATGGTACAATGTGCGTACTGAGCGCCACGGGCATCTGGTTCCGCTATCCCGAAGCCGGGGCGACGGTGCGCAGCCCTGGCGATGAAGGCAAGTTTCCGGTCGCCCATGGTTTTGACGACCCGATCTTGTGCGAGCAGGGAACTCCGACGGGCGACAAGCCTGCGAGAAGAAAGGAGCGCGGCGACATACGAACTCAGCGAGCGATGCCGTTTTCTCAACTCCGGACCAGTCGCCCAATTCCGTACCTTCTGAAGCGTTCCGCTCACAGCAGTCACGCGGCAATTCTAGACGCCATCCCAGTTGTTGGGGCAGGGCGCAAAGTTCTGGATTTGGGCTGTAGCACGGGGTACTTGGGTGCCGAACTCGCCACTCGAGGGTATGAGGTGTTGGGAGTTGAAAAGGCAGGGGGGGCTGGGCGGGGATTTCCCTCTGGAGTTCGTTTGCTTGAGCATGATCTTGAACTCGGGATACCGGATTCAGTCGGACATGATTTCGACTACATAGTTTGCGCGGATATTCTCGAGCATCTCAGAGATCCCGCATCGCTTCTGACTGAGATCGCGAATCACTTAAGTCCGAGCGGTATTGTGATTGCCTCTCTCCCCAACAGTGGTCACGCGTATTTTCGGTGGGAGGTCCTATCTGGGCGATTTCCTCAGGAGGATCGAGGCCTGTTCGATAAGACCCACTTGCGGTTCTATGTATGGGCTGGATGGTCGGCTCTATTCGCGGGCGCTGGATTGACTATTGAGACCGTTCGGCCGACCAGTGTGCCTGTCGGGCTGGCCTATCCAAGACTGCCGAAAGCCTTGGCAGAGGCTTTCGAGCTCCTGTCGGTATGGCTTGCTCGCATATGGAGAACTTTGTTCGCGTATCAGTTTGTCGTCGTCGCAGTGAGGTCATGCAACTCAAAGTGAAGCCTAAGATCGCGGTTGTTATGCCCGCATTCAATGCCGCCCGGACACTGCGGAAGACATGGGAGGATTTGCCTCACGATATTGTGGACCATGTAATTCTGGTGGATGACAACAGCACTGACGATACGGTGGATATTGCGAGACAACTTGGACTTCAGATTTTTGTCCACGATCGCAACTACGGCTATGGAGCTAATCAGAAGACTTGTTACTCGCTTGCCCTTCAAACCAACGCGGCCGTAATTGTGATGGTTCATCCCGACTATCAATACGATCCAACGCTTTTACCGAAGATTGTTAAACCACTTATTGACGACTCTGCGGACATAGTATTTGGTTCACGCCTCCTGGCGTCTGATCCCATGGCAGCTGGAATGCCATGGTGGAAGTATTGGGCGAACCGCTTTCTGACAAAGCTAGAGAATGTTGTTTTCGGGCTGAACCTGTCTGAGTATCATACTGGTTATCGCGCCTATAACCGAAAAGCTTTGGAGGCTGTCAATTATCAGATGAACTCAGATGCCTTTGTTTTCGATCAGGAGATAGTGGCGCAGTTCGTTGTGCTGGGGCTTCGAATTACGGAAGTGCCGGTGCCGACCCGCTACTTCCCACAGGCTTCATCGGCATCCGTCCTCCAAAGCGTCCGGTACGGCCTAGAGATCCTGGTAGTGTTATTGCGGTACATCCTGCACGCCGGGCACATTGCCAGACACCGCCCATTCGAGAGTCTCTCGAATCGCTATCGCGACGTCACCGACGACGCCCCGAAGTCCTGACTTGTGAGTCCAGAGGCGAATCCAAGTATAGAAAGAGGCTGCAGGGCGGAAGTTTGGGGCACGAAGTTGGACGGCGAGACCTCCCGGGACTCCCGTATGCCGCACCACGCGCCGCACCCTTCGTTCAATCGTCGATGCTCCTCGCAGGGCAAATTGCCCACGCCGGAAGTCGTGGCAGCGTACGTTTCCTCTGTAGAGGCGGCGGTGACGCTGGGAAGCCCTGTGAGACGGAAGGAAATACCGCTGGGTAGTTTCATCGGAGGATTTGGCTTCACTGTGGCATACTCGTGTTTTGTCCCGATGTTGGGCAAGACATGCCAGTAGCGGAGGGTCGTGAATGGCAAGCGACGCAGGGGTGAACTGTGCGGCCACCCGCGTCACGTAATCTGTGCGGTTAGAGGTGCGGGTACTCATGCAGATAGGATTCCTAAAGGACGGCAACCCAAAGTTGCGGGTCTGGTCCTTGGCGATATTGATCGCCATTCTCCTGGCGGTTTACTGGCGACTGCTGCTGCTCCCGGATCACTACGTTTGGTTTGACCACTGGGACATGTGCCAGTTAGAGATTCCAAGAGCGACATTCATCGCTAACAGCATCCAGAATGGGCACTTCCCACTTTGGGATCCATACATTTGGGGTGGATTGCCTGCGCTGGGTTCTGGCCAGCCCGGTCCGGTTTTCCCTCTGACGTTGCTGCTAGAAATCATCCCACTTGATCACGGCAAGATCACTTTCATGGCCCTGAACGGCGTGTTCTTTCTACAACGCGTCATCATGGGCTATCTTGCGTTGCTCTTTTTCCGCGAGATTGGAATCAAGTGGTGGGCTGCCGCGATGGGCGGAGCGCTTTTCTCGGCTGGTGGGTATGTCGGCAGTCTCCCGTGGCTGGATATCTCGAATGCTGTCGTGTGTGTCCCCGCAATCGCTCTTTTCACCGTCCGCCTAGTTCGTGACCCGAGATCGGCGAAGAGCGCAGCTTTTCTCGGCTTCTGGCTGGGACTGTGCTGGGTTTCAGGACACCACGAGATTCCACTGATCACGACTTATGCACTACTGGGCGTGGTGGCTTGGCGCATCATGAGGCGGTGGTTGGAGTGCCGAACGGTGAACCGAAAGTTCGTCTTGCTCTTCACCCTGAGCCTGTTTTTGGCGGCCGCGATCAGCTGCGTGCAGACCCTTCCGCTAATGGAGTTCGGCCGCCAAGCCAAGCGCTGGGTCGGGATGCCGGAGCCAATTGGGTGGAGCCAGATTGTTCCATACGAGATCCACCAGCGCCATTCCATTCAGTGGCGCGACCTACTCACCGTGCTTTACCCAGGAGCGACTCCCGAGAGCCATACCACTATGTTTCTCGGTGCAACAGTCACAACAATGGCGCTGTGGGGATTACTGACGACATGGAGAAGTATGGTCACGCGAGGTCTAGCCCTCGGCGGGGGGCTATCCCTCCTCTATGCCCTGGGCGGGAACGCGGCCTTTCAACGAATTCTATACTACATTCTGCCCGCTCTCGACAAGGCGCGAACTCCAACTCGCGGGCTATTCATCTTCGCGCTTGCCGCCGCCGGACTGGCCGCAATTGGGCTTGTTGAATTTGTGTCAGGGCGCCAGAAGCGCCTGCAGTTCCTGGTGCTCGCCTCAGGAGTGGCGCTCTCGACCTTCGCAATCGGTCATCTCGTCGGCGCTCCGAGAGTGTACCGTTTGGAGGCCAACAGCTATCTCTCGCTCGCTTTGGCCGGTACTGCCTTGCTTTGCGCGAGCTGCATTCCGAAACTCCCTGTCTGGCTCAGAGCGGTGCTTCCAGCAGCGGCGATGCTCGTGGAGTTGAGCACAGTTTCGTCGCTTAGAGTGTCCCCGGTAGTGGGCGAGAAGAGCGTCTGTGCTTCGGACCTGTACATCCTCGACTCTCTCGTAGACTCGCTCAGGACCGGCGCGAATGGTGGGCGTCTCGCGTTGCAGGGCGACTTCATACGAACAAGCCTAGGTGACCTGTATCAGGTAGACCAATTGGGGAGTTTTGTGGCCGGCGTGCCCAGCGCCCTCCTGGATCTCGATGTCTTCTCGCCCCGAACTCAGGAGTTGTTGGGGGTGACGCTGCATGTCAGTGGCGAACGACCGAACCGAAACGAAGCCCCCGTGCGGGTGGTGGTGTCGCGGCAGCGAGCATTGCCGCCGGCGTGGGTTTCTCACTCGGTGGTTCGGGTAGATTCGGTTGCTGAGCTGCGGGCTAAGATGGCCGATGAGGCGATCCCTCTCCCTGGCACCGCAATCCTGTTAGGCCGAGACGCGCCTAAGCTGAGCAACGCTCTCATCTCAGAGCCTGTCGCGGTGGAGCGTCATGATTCAGACCACGTGACTTTACGGGTCAATATGGCATCGGCTGGCCTAGTGACGGTATCTGGTTCTGATTACCCCGGATGGAAAGCGACGTTGGACGGCAAGGCAGTCTCGATCATTCGATCATATGGTGCACTTCGAAGCGTATTTGCGGACGAAGGGTCCCACGTCATCGAGATGAAATTCCGACCGGACTCTGTGCTAGTCGGAGGTATCTTGAGCGCTCTTGGCCTTGCGGCAGTCATCGGAATTGTGATCGCGGCCAACCGAAGGTCCGCGACCTAAGAGTTTCGGATTCGTTGTTGGCGCAAATGCTGATACCTTCTTCGCGGGCATGCGATGGTGGCGGTTGACACTTGGAACCGGCAGCGCACGAGTCGCTTCTCACAGATGCATCAAAGCGAGACTGCACGTGCCGGTCCATCTTGACTATGCGCCGGGTGCTCTAGCCGACTTGGCCGAAGCCTATGGCAGAGCTACGACGGTTATCGTGGCAGGGGTGTGCGTCTCGGTGCGAACAGCAATATCTCTCGAAAGAAGTGGCTTGCCTTTCGCATCTCCGAATTGAAGGACTTGGTCATTGAGGCGCACCACGAGGTTTTGCCGCGCTGGCGCCAAGATGGATACCACCACATCGCTGTCGCTCTCTGAAGTGACGGGCATCGGCTTCAGAGACCCCGTGCGTGTGACTATGTTGGCAAAGTGCGGTTGCGGACCCTTGCCCAGCTTCCTCTGACTGGCGACCACGGTCTTCAACCCCGAGATTTGTAACGATATCCTTACTGCTGGCTCGACCGGGATGTCCACGCGGAGCGTGCTCGAGGATGTTGTCACTGTAGGTGGCGTCCCCCACGCACAGGGGTCAAGGCTTGCAATCAAGTCACCTACGCAGAGGGCGAAGCTGGAGTTGGGCGGCAATTCGAGGCTATAGGCCCCTGACCCGTCCGTCCTAGACTGCACGATTAGCGGCCCCTTGATCGGATTGATTGGGGGTTTCTGGATGGCTGCCACCACGGCGCGTTGAACCGGAAGTCCGGTATTGGCGTCCCTCACTGTGCCAGCTACCCGAGTCAGGGGTGCTGCGACGGCAAGTTCGTACAGCATCACCACACTAGCCAAATATATCTTCATATTCATGGTCTCTCCGCTCTTTTAAAGACGTTTTCTAAGTTTACGGATATATGGTAAATGTGAACGGAGTTGATAGAGCATCATCCCCATTACTAACTTCAACGGTCCAGTTTCCGGGCGCAAGTCTACCGCCAAGAGGTACCGTGATTTGCGTCAGTGACTCCCCAGTGACGGGAAAGCCACTCCCGTCCAAGTTCCAAACCCACAACTCAACATTGGGATTGGCGACGCTAACGAACCGGAGATCACTGGTGGTGTACTTGGCAAAACCGTGCCCATGTACAGTAATCGTGCTGTTGACATGGACGGAACTCCCAGACTCATTGACAACATCATTGACAATTGGACGTAGTCCAATCGTGATGTTCTTCGACACGCTCGCGTTGGCCAGGAGCCCGTTATAGCCTGTGAGAGTCACCGTCTTCTCCCCTGGGGTGAGGAAATCGGTCAACCTTCGGTTCGCGCAACTGCCGACCAGTCCCGGCCCGATATCGACTTTGCTTTCCCAACACTCACGAGTACGATCGCCGAGCTCACCATCGAAGTTGAAACTCAACGATGTCACGTCTGCCGCACCCCAAGTTACCTCTGGATTCTGGCTTATTGTGAAATAAGTATCCTCGATCGTGATGGCCAATACTGGAGTGGGCGCTGCGGGGCAGCTCAGAGAATTATACTTGTAGTAAGTTGTCAGAGCCGTCCAGCTCGGCTTGTCGGCTCCCACTCGATTGATCAGCCCCCAGAATCCGCGCCATGCCAATTCGTGGCCGGTAAAACTCCAGGGTGTCTGAGACCAAAGCTCGTATGGATCGTACATCGCCCAATAGGCGAACTTGTTGATCCCCAATCCGGTGTAAGCGCAAAGAGCGTTGTTGAGCCACTGCGACTGCCCCTCCAATGTCGCGGATGGCAGTTGGCTGTCCTCCCTACTGGCCGTCAACATGGAGGTTCCATTGGGGGCGTCGGCTGCAGACGACGAAGTGGCGAACTCATGAATGAACATCTTGGACACTGGAACCGATACCCCGCCCGCTACCGGCGTTCCCGCTAGGGCAAACAAAGCCGCCCGTAGGTCGGACGTGTTGGGCGCGTAACCTGTAGGCATATAGTAATCCGGGTCCTTCTGGAAACCATATCTCAAAGTTAGTTCGTCCCTCATTCTCTTGGCGATAGTCTGACTCTCGGCGATGTTCCAGGCATAGCCCCCTGCAGGCCTTGGCAGGATTGAGGGAACCGAATTGCTCCTCGGATAATCCGGGGGGGGGAGAAGGGGTTGGCTTGGGTCCGTGAACCACATCTTGAGGCCAACACCGACTGCCGCCTGCATCCCATATGTTTGATTCGCGTTCTTTACGGCGTCGTCCAGGCCTTTGTAGGATCTTCCCCACGCCTCGGGAGAATTGCCATCGCCGCGGACTCCCGGATATGGCTCCGGATCCCAAGACCAGTTGAGACCCCAGAACAGAATGTTCCGATGATTAGGAGATAGTCCGTTGACGAAGTAGTTCATCCAGCTGACGTGCTCAGCGGAAATGGCTGCATCCTCAGCCGATGACGAGGAATGAATTATCCTCTGCTTGACACAGCCGTTCGCGAAGTGAAGCGCCACGAAAAGATTCTTGGCTTCCGCCAAGGCTAGGAACTCCTCCAGTGCCGCCCATTGTGTATTGCCGGAGGCACCTGGCGTCAGACGCGGATCCACGGAGCTGTCCGTATAGGGTGCTTGAGCGCAAGAGTAAAAGCCTGATGGTTCGCCAGCATTGACCATCTTGAGTGCCGTCTTGTCCCAAAGATACAAATGCAGGACATTGAAGCCGTTGACTCTCAGTCGCTCAAGATCCAACGCAGCCATGTCCTTAACCAACATGCCGGCCGTCGCGTCGAAGGTATACCAGTCATAGAGCATTCGGAAGTACGAATGTCGTCGAGGTGAATAGGTAATCCCCTTCCAGACTGTGGGGATAGCGATCGGCGTAACGATTTGTAGCGGTTGTGACGAAGTTCCCACATAGTCTCCCACTGTGATTGTGATTGGTCCCGCAGTGGCATTTGGAGGCACGATGAACTTGATGGACTTCATTGTCCACTGTGTTGGTGTTATGATCGTGTCATTGACTTTCACCAAACCCTGTTGAATCCCAAAGCTCCCGCCGACAACTGTCACTTCGGTGCCCGGCGCGGCTGGACTTGGCGAAAAGCTAGAAATTGTTGGAGTCGCAGTCCAATAGCGGCTGCCCAACCCCTCAGCAACCCCGTAGTTGTCCCATACGATCCATGCAATGGAGTGTAATCCGGCTGCGTAACTAGTCGGATCAAATTTGGATGGTAGGGACGAACCGCCTGGGCCGTAGCTATTCGCGTAGTTAGGGAAAATCCCGAAGACGTCAGGTCTTGGCTGACCATAGCTTGGATGATCTATGATTTGGCCGTCGACCATCAATTCGAGTGAAGTTCCGTTGTTCAGGATCATCTTCGGCTGGGGTGTCAGTGCCCACCCATTGACCGAGAAGGAAGAACTAGTTAAGATTTGTCCGCTTGCGGGCGCATCCAGAGTGCCGAATGGCTTGATGGAGGCGGCGTTATTGACTGTGATGATCTTCTGTCCCAAAAGGCTTGCCGTACCTCCTCCAGTTGCAATGGCCGTAATCGTGTATTGCCCATTTCCCATCACAGGCGGACTGTTGGTACCAGGCAGAGCGTTGGACAACATTAGATATCCCCACCCAGCTCTATTTCCATAGGTGAACGTCGGATAGCAATTCGCCACGTCCGGCCGAGCGCCAAGTACAAACGTAGCGTCTCCGATATAGACCAGTTGCAGACCCAGGATAGTCTGGTAGGTTTGTTCCGTAGGCAGGCGGTTTCGGTATATCTTGACGGTTGTCGCGGCTGGATTGGGACTTAACGCCCAACCACTAACGTTGATTGCTCCGGCTAGATTAGATGCCCCGTTTGTCGGCGTATCGACATTGCCCCAGGGCACCGATTGGGGCGGCGGGCAAGCGGCCATTTGCCCAGGAAGCCCGGCGCTCAAAAGGAAAAGGACGAAGACCAGCCTACGGCATGCAGGTGTATGTTTCATTTGATTCCTACTTCAGTTTCGTCGTGATCTCAGGAGCCGCCGTCACTCGTACGATGATTGGGGACGAGCCGGGTTGGTAGAACACCAAGTCAAAGTCGCCCTTAAAGGCGTTCGCGACATGCCAATAGAAGATCCCCGCCTTGCTGTCCAGGGACGCCCCGACTGGGAGAGGCGAACATTTCGAATCAACCATCAGGCACGCTATATGATCAGCAGATACGTTTCGCGGAAGTCTCACCACAACCCGCTCCCACTGCCGGGTACTCATGCGTGCGACGCCAGCGACATCTGTTGAAGCGCTTTCAGCGGAGAAAGTTTCCGGTCGATCAACCCGCTGAAAACCTCGTCGAATCTCGACGGAGCTCCCGAAGAGACGTTTCCCTGAGGCCATTGCCGCCTCGATGTCAGCCGCATCCTTCGCAGTTATCTGCGTTTGGGCACATAGGCCCCCGGCAGCAAACGATGCCAGCACTACTAATATCAGTGCCTTCATTGAGATGCTCACCTTTCTGTGTGGTCAAGTAATAGTCGAATCGCTCTGAATCGCCAGGCCAACATTCCCGTTAGCAAGTGAAGACGACACCGATGAGCGACGACTTGCGCTCGTTGTTCCGATTGTTAAGCTCGTGTTGTAACAGGAAAACCAGACCTGGTTATCGTATGACGAGTACAGTGTGGCACCGTATTGTCGCGCTGTCAAGCCTGTTATGGGAAATCGGTTATGGGATTTCCACAAGGACACAATCGTGGCTTGCATGCAGGTTCCGGGAGAAGGTGGAACGAAAGACATCCGGAAATCTGAGTTTCTGGCTCATCTGCAGGGACTGGAGCAGTTGAGGTGGTGGTTGATGGCCTCGAAAGTGGAACCGGTGGCGATGAAATCGACTGGTGTTTACTGGAAGCCGGTGTGGCATGTATTGGCGGGGCGGTTTCCCCTGCTGTTGGCCAGTCCAACCCACATGAGGAACATCCCGGGCCGAAAGACGGACCGGAAGGATGCCGAGTAGACTGCCGACCTGCACGCGCACGGTTTGCTGAAGCCGAGCTTTGTGCCGCGAGCCGAAATCCAGGAGTCGCGGGATCTCACGCGGATGCGGGTGAAGTTAAAAGAGGAATACAACCGGATCCACAACCGCATCCACAAGGTACTGGAAGATGCCAACATCAAGCTCGACATGGTGGCCAAAGACATTTTCGGAGTGACCGGACGGCTGATTATCCGGGCGCTGATCGAAGGTCAGGACAGTGCTGAATGGCTGGCTGACAAAGCCCGGGGGAGTCTGCGGGGGCGGCGCGAGGAACTGCGCGTGGTGCTTCGCGTCCACGTGACCGAGCATCACCGCTTCCTGTTGCGGGAGTTGGGGGATGAAGTCGAGACTGTCGAACGTCGGATTGCCACGCTGGAGATGCTCATGGCTGGGAAGATGGAACCAGTCAGCGTACAGATCGAACGACTGACGACGATTCCGGGTATCGACCTGATCGCGAGTTGGGCGCTGATTGCGGAGTTGGGCACATACATGACCGTATTCCCGGACGCCCAGCACGCGGCAAGTTGGGCCGGGCTGGTTCCAGGCAGCTTTGAGAGCGCCGGCAAGCGCAAGAGCAGCCGGACACGGAAAGGCAACCGCTGGATTCGGCGCGAACTTTGCCAGTCAGCCTGGGCGGTCTCTCACAAGAAGAGCTGCTATTTGACGGCGTGCTTCCATAGTCATGTGGCACGAGCCGGGGTGAAGAAGGCCATTGTGGCAACGGCCCATCAGATGCTGATTCTCGCCTACCACATACTGCGGGACGGGACCTCCTACCGCGAACAGGGCGGCGACTATTTCGACCGCCTGAATCCGGAAGAGACCTAGCGCCGGCTCACGGAACGGCTGCACCGGATGGGCTTTGAGCTGGTCCTGACGCCGTTGAGCGCTCCGCAGGGCAGCCCGTCAGAGGCGGTGCAGGAGCCACCACCCCGCTGCCGCGCCGGGCGACCCTGCAAATGCGCCGAACGCGCAATCGTTTGCAGACACAGGCACTAAGAACTCGGAGTTTTCAAGGGAACGAGCGAAGCGCGGGGCCGGATTGTGGTGAGGTCCTGACGCCCGGAAAGTGCGGCGTAGCTGCAATTGGTTACCGGGAATGAATTCGGCCACTATTGGGCTACTGGAGATGCGGACAGCGTGCTGGGTCTTGACTCCGGCCGACTCGCGGCCACCACGATCCCGATTGGAACCGGCTGGCCTCTCGGCGCCTGCATGGAGGCGCGCGGCAAGCAGGTTCTGTGGGTGAAGCAGAAGCCCGAGGTTCTGGCTGCACTGAGGGACCAGGCGATGATCCAGAGCGCCGAGTCGTTGAACCGGATCGAAGGGGTGACGGTGCCCGCCAACCGGCTTCCCCCTCTGGTTCTGGGCGGCGCCAAACCGCGCGACCGCTCGGAAGAAGATCTTGCGGGGTACCGCCGGGCGCTCGACTGGATTTTCAGCCGCAAGCGCCCTGTCTCGATCACGCCAGACGTCATCCGTCGCCTGCGTGCGCCTGCCCAGGGAGGCCATTCCGGTGATGCGGGCGAATGGAAGCAGCGGGACAACGAGATCGTGGAGATTCTCGCGAACGGCGGGCGGCGCCGATTATGTGCCGGCGGCTTCGTATTCGCCGACTGGCGGAGTGAGCGAGCTCACACCGGGCAACGGATTCGTGGAAAAGTGAGAATACAGTGACAAGCGAGGCCAGGTGAGACGGATTGCGCTGGGGACGGCGGCGGTGGAGACCAATGCCGGGGAGTGGTTGTTTAGCCACTGCGCTGGAGTCACGGGCTCGACGGAGTGCACCACCAATGACGACAACCTGCGGAGCCAGACCGTCAACCCGTTGGGCAAGACGCAGAGCGACGGCCCGGAGACGGCTCCGGACGGATAGATGGCAACGGAATCCATCTGGCCTTTGGCTCGGCCGTTCCAAGGCTGCAACAGCGATCGACTATCTGAGGCTCTCTCTCGTCGATGTGGCACAAGGAGAACGTCACTGCGGCAGCACGGGGAGTTTGTGTTGATAACGCAGATTCACCCCGCGGTGCGCAACGCCTGGACGCCACCGCAAATCCAGTGCGTGGACCTCTGCAGAACCGCATTGTTGCGCCGGATTCAAGTCCAGCACGTAATCAGGCCGGACCCGTACCCCAGCCATGACGCGCGGCAGCTTGTTGAATCGCTGCACCTCCCAAATGTCACCTCCGCTATCGATCGCGACTCGCGTCAGCTCGTACTGAGTCGGCGCGAAGTCATCCGGAGTGCGCGAGTAGAGACTCACGACGTAGGTTGGAATGTGAGCCGAGAGGATCTTAGCCTTCACGGTTTTTGCAGGGATGTCGCTTGCCACGTCGTCGTTCGAGAAGATTACGAGGAGCGCGCGATTCGGATTCCTGGCGTTCTCCAGATACCGCAGCGCAAAATCTATCCCGTCGTAGAGATGCGCTCGCCGCTTAGTCTCAGGCAGAGACACACTGGAGACAACTGCACCCGGATCCGACGTGAACCCGACGCCGAGAGCTGGGCGTTCCAGACTATTCACCGTAAAAACCTCGTCGCCGGGGCGGATCTGGGTCAGAAATGCCCTCAACGCGGCTTGGACTTCCGGAACGTGCTGGAGCATGTACCTGGTAGGCTGCAGGACGATACCCACGGACACGGCGCCGTCCTCGCGCCTCAGCGCCGTGGATGGAATTGCCTTCCCGTCGCACGTCACTTCCAGATGCTGGGGCAGCAGCGGCCACGCCTCAGTGCCCGCCTCCGCGGCGATCGGCAGGCTCAACACAGCACTTTTTTCTGGCGTAGCCGCCACGGCGAATCCCGTCAGCAGTGCGATCCCGACAACCGATCCCGCGGCTCTCATCTGAGATCCCCTGTCTGGAACGCCAACAAGGCCCGCTGTCCCTGATAGTCGAACTTGGCGCTGACTTGTGCGATCTGTGCGCGCGTGACGTTCAGCTGGGCCTGGGTCAATTCCACAATGCTGCTGAGGCCGAGTTGATATCTTGCCTGCGCCAGGCTCAGGGATTCTTCGGATTGCTGAAGCAATTGGGCGGTCAACTGAAGCCGCTGATACGCATTTACAGCCGCCAGATAGGCCACACGCACATCCCTGGCAACTCTGTTCTCAGCGTCCCGCGCCAACTGAAGGGCGGCCTCGGTTTTTGCCTGCGCCTCATTCCGACGCGCCGAGAAGAGCCCGCCGTTGAAGATTGGGATGTCCATGTTGACGCCGGACGCCGCCCAATGGCCCTGGAATCGGTCTGTGTGCAGCGTCGCCACGCCGGTGTTGGCGATCGCGCTCACCGTGGGATAGCGCAGCGCCCTTTCTGCGCGTTCCAGTTTCGCGGCCGCTTCCGCTTCGAGCCGCGCCTGCTTCAGCTCCGGGCGGTTCTTCAGCGCTTCATCGATCAGGCCATCCACTGTGGTAGCCAGATTTCCAGGCACTGGGTCTTCCACCAGTTCGTAGCTTTCCTGGACGCTGACACCGAGAGCGTTCGCCAGATCCGCCAGCGTGGATCGCTCTTCATTCTCGGCGTTGGACAGCAACAGCATCGCCTCTTCCAGGTTCACGCGCGCAAATGTCACGTCGAGCGCAGAACGCAGCTTGCTCTCCTGGAGTGCCTTGGCCTGATCGGCCACCAGACTCCTTGCAGCCACCGTCGCTTTGGCCACCCGGAGAACCCGCTGCGCACGCAGCGCCGCGTAGTAGCTGCGATCTACCTGCAACAGCACCTGGGCCCGCGTCGTGTTGGAGAACTCCTCCTGCGCCTGGGCGCGAAGGTCGGCGCTGCCGGCCAGATTGCGCGTACGGCCGAAGTCGGTGATCAACTGACTCACTGTCGCGCTGGAAGCCACGCGGTTGAACACCGACGGCGAGTTCAATCCGCCGGCAAATAGACGCGCTTCCTCGCTGGTCATGCCCGCGGCGGTCATGGACGCCGACACGGTCGGCATCAGCCGTGACCGTACCTGCTTCGGTACCTCCAATGCCGCGCGCTGCAACGCCTTCGCCGATTGCAGCGCCGGATGGTGGCTGAGCGCCATGGACTCGGCGTCCCGCAGCGTGAGCCGGCGCGGTTGCGGCGCAGCCGCTGCGAGCCCAGCGAACAGAATCGCCGTCAATAGCCGCCTATGCATGCTGCGCTCGCTGCATTTCTCTGTTCCGATGCCACAGGTAGTAGCTGGCCGGCACCAGCAGGACGGTCAGCGCAACCGAGACCGCCAGTCCGCCCAGAATCGCTCGCGCCAGCGGTGCGTATGCCTCGCTGCCTTCGCCTAACTTCAATGCCATGGGCAGCAATCCGAAGATCGTTGCCAGGGAAGTCATCAGCACCGGGCGCAACCGCACCCGGCACGCCAGTGCAACAGCCGAATACACGTCCATGCCCTCCTCGCGCAAATGGCGCGTGAACTCCACAATCAGAATGCTGTTGGAGACGGCAATGCCCACCAGCATCACCACACCCATCAGCGACATCACGTTCAGCGTTGTTCCGGTGGCTGCCAGCGTAATCAGTACACCCACCAGACCCGGCGGTACGGCGATCAAGATGATCAGTGGATCCATGAACGATCGGAACTGCGCCACCAGGATGAGGTACAACAGCAAGACCGCCAGCAGCAGCCCGATTGTGAAGCTCTGGAACGAAACCCTCATGCCTTGCACCATCCCGCGCATCGTCACCGTCACGCCTGCCGGCAGTTTTGTCTCTGCGATCAGACCGTCAATCGCTTTCGCGATGCGGCTGAGATCCTCGTCCAGCGGACGCACGTAAACGTCGATCACACGGCGCAGTTGGTAGTGGTCCACCTCGGTCGGCGAATCGACACGACGCAGAGAGCTGACGCTGTCCAGTCTCGCCGGGTTCTTCTGCCCGGCGCCGCGCAACGCGATGGCCTTCAGGTCGCCCATGGATCTGATCTGGCCCTCCTTGTACTGCACAGCCAGCATGTAGTCGTAGCCGCTTTTCGGATCAATCCAGAACGTCGGCGCGATCATCGCGTTGGAGGTTAGCGCGGTGATGATGTTGCCGACCACCTCCTTCTGATCCAGGCCAAGCTTAGCCGTCCGGATGCGGTCCACATCCAGTTGCAGGGCAGGGTAGTCCAAATCCTGCGGGATGTAGAGCTCGGCCACTCCGGGCATTTGTCTGATCCTGGACGCGAGCAGCGTGGCGGTGCTATAGCTGCGCTCCAATGACGAGCCCGCCACCTGCACGTCAATTGGCGCGGGCATCCCCATATTCAGAACCGCGTCCACCAGGCCGCCCGACTGCATGTACGAACCCACTTCAGGCATTTGTTCGGAGATCCTGCGCTTGACGCGGGCCATGTATTCGTAGCTGCCCGTCTTGTGGCCCGGCTTCAGGCTCACCTGCACAAACGCCGTGTGCATGCCGGAGTTTGGCGTGTAGATCGCCGAGAACCCAGGGGCAGCCCCGATGTTGGAGACGATCATGCCCAGTTCATCCGGCGGGACCACTTCGCGGATGATCTTTTCGACGCCTTCGATCTTCTCCTCGGTCACACCAATTCGGGTGCCGGACGAGACCTTCAGGTTCATCATGAACTGGCCTGGGTCGGTACGCGGGAAGAACGACATCCCGATCGTTGGCACGAGGCCCAAAGAGAGAACGAACAGCACCCCGAAACCGGCGAGCACACGAATGGGCCGATCCAGTGTCTTCTTCACGAGGGTGTCGTAGACCTGCAAAAAGCGCTCGAAACGGCTGTTAAACCACTCAGAAAAGCGCGAATTCGCACCGTGTGGGGCCGCCTTGATGAAACGTGCGCAAAACAGAGGTACCACCGTCATGGCCACCACATAGGAAGCGAATAGCGAGATCACCACGGCCAGAGCCAGGGCAGAGAATAGGAACCGGCTCACGCCGTAGAGCATCGTGACCGGAAAGAACACAACCGCTGTGGTGAGCGTCGCGGCCAGCACAGGTAATGCTACTTCCCGGCCGCCTTTCTCGGCGGCAACTTCCGGAGTCTCGCCCAGTTCCAGGTGGCGGTAGATGTTCTCCAGTACCACTACCGAGTTGTCGATGAGGCGCGAAAATGCCAATGCCAAACCGCCCAGCACCATGCTGTTGATCGAGTGGCCGGCGATGGAGAGGATGATCAGCGTCGCAAGCGCCGAAAGCGGAATTGAGAAGAAGACCGCGACCGTCGCACGGGCACTGCCCAGGAAGATCAGAATCATCATGGCCGTTAGAAACAGGCCGATGGCGCCTTCGTGCAGAAGGCTTTGAATCGCGGTCTTTACGAAGACAGACTGGTCAAAGACGACCCGCGCAGTGAGTTCCTTGGGGATATCCACGAGCTTGGTGAGTGCCTCTCGCATCCCATCGACCACGGCGATCGTGTTCGTATCGCCACCCTGTTTCAGAACTGGAATGTAGACGGATCGCTGGCCATCTACGCGCACCACGTTGGTTTGAATCTGTTGCGCGTCTTTCGCCACGCCGATGTCGGCGATGCGCACCGGGCTCATGCCGTCCATTTTTACGGGGAGGTCATTGATCTCCTGGACCGAGCGAAGCTGTGAGTTGGTGTAGATGTTGTAGTCCAGAGGACCGATCTGCACATCGCCCGTGGGCAGGATCAGGTTGGCCAGATTCACCGAGCGAACCAGATCCATGAGGCTCAACTGGTGAGCCTCCAACTTGTACGGATCGGCGTAGACCATAATCTGCCGGAGCCTCCCGCCGAACGGTTGCGGAACGGAGGCGCCTGGCACGCTGGCCACCTGATTGCGGACCTGGAACTGCGCCATGTCTCGCAGGACGGTCTCGTTCAGGCCATCCCCTTTCAGCGTGATGAGGCAGACGGGCAGACTGGAGGCGTCGAACTTCAGCACCACCGGGGGCAGTGTGCCTGGCGGCAACTTCCGAAGATTGGCCATGGAAAGGTTGCTGATGGTTGTTACCGCGGAGTCGGGGTTCGTCCCAGGCTGAAAGTACACCTTGATGACGCTCACGCCCGGCAACGAGCGGGACTCGATATGGTCGATTCCGCTGGCTAGCGTGAAGAAGCGTTCCAGCCTGCTCGTAATGTCGGGTTCCATCTGCTCCGGCGGCATGCCCGAGTAGAAAGTCGCGACAACCACCACTGGAATGTTGATGGACGGAAACATATCCACCGGCATCCGCACCAGGCTGTTCAGGCCCAGAATGGCGACGACCAGACAGACAACGACGATGAAGTAGGGCGTGCGAATCGCAAATCGCGACACTACTCGCCACCTTTCCGCAAGACTGCCAGCACTCGCTGGCCTTCCACCAGTTGGTTCGAGTTGCTCACGATTACGTGTTCACCCTCCGCCAATCCTCGAAGTACCTCCGAATGGTTGGCGGACTCCAAACCCTTGGCGATCTTTCGGACCTGGACCTTGCCATCGGCGTCCACGACGTAAACGACCTGCGAACCTTCGCGCTCCTTGACCGCGGTGAGCGGAACGGCCAGGGCTTGCGCACTTGACGCCAGAGTCAGGTCAACCTCCGCATACATGCCGGGCATCAGTTCGTCGGCTGGATTCGGCACGTCCACCTCGGCCAGCATCGTGCGGCTGGCTGTATCCACTTTGTCCGTGGTGCGGGCCACCCGTCCCTGGAATGCCTTGCCCAACGTCGGGATGCGGATATCGAGAGAGGCGCCGACCCGGATGAGCCCGGCGGCCGACTCCGGCACCGGCAGCACCAGGCGCAGCAGGCTGTTCTGCGACAGTCGCACGACAGGCATGGCCTGCGACTGACTGGCCGTGCCCGCCTGGATCATCGCTCCGTTATCGGCGTATCGCCGCGTCACCACGCCGGCGAACGGCGCCGTTACCTGGGTATAAGCCATCATCGTTTTCGACCTGCCCTGCTCCGCTTCCGACACGCGGATCTGTTCCTGGGCCACGACCAGCGCAGACTTTGCCGACGCCACCTGCGCTCCAGCCATCAGTTCCCGGCTCTGCGCGTCGTCGATCTCCTGTTGAGCCACCAGACCCGGGCGTGACTTTTCCACCGCAGCGAGGCGCGTGTAGGTAAGGTGCGCCATGTTGTAGGCTGATTCGGCCCGGCGGATCTCGTCCTGAGCCCGCACCAATTCGGCGCGGTTTCTCTGGATCGCCGCCGCTGCGCGCGTCAGGTCATCCTTCATTTCGGGCGCCTCCAGGATGGCCAGCGTCTGGCCCTGCCGCACCCGATCCCCTACGTCCACCAGCACCTTCTGCACATAGCCGGCCACCTTGGCCATCACCTCCACTTCCTGGTATGGCACCAGCTCCGCAGTCACCGTCATCGTCCTGGCCATGTCCTGGCGGACTGCCGCCACCACGGCGACGCTTGCCTGTTGCGCGGTCTGTGCTCCCGGGCCGGGCGTCGTCCGGCTAGTGGTCCAGGCTGCCAGTAGTCCCGCGGTGACTAGCACCGCGGCACCCGCACCCACCCATGTCTTCTTCATCGGTTGATCTCCAGGTCGTGCATTTCGGCATAGAGCCGTTCGAACGAAAACTCAGCGGACCGGCAGAGATCGATCACTCGTGCCTCACGCCGTGTCCCTTCTCTTGCCAGCCGGACGATGTCGCCAACGGAGCCGACTGGAATGGACAAGACCCCGTGAATGTCCGCGTAAATCAGGTCCGCCGGATCGATTGGCAGCCCATGGATGTTCACCGGCGTGCCGTACTCCACCAGATGCACATAGGCATGTGAGATGGTCACCTGGTCGGCAAAGGCCGGAAAGTTCATCTCTCCCAACGCCGGGACATCCCGCACGGCCCCGTTCGTTACCACGCCGATACAGCCAAGTGCCCGCAGGATCTCGGCATGCACGTCACTCAACACCGCACCTCGTGCAGGCTGCGGATCGATATCCTCGATTACGGCGATCCTGGGCCAGGGCTGTCTCTCCAGGTAGGCCCACCACTCGGCGACGTCTTGAAAGGACGAACCGCGTAACGGCGGGTCCCCACAACGGACCCGGCTGGTGGCGGCAAATCCGAGCACTGAGTCGCAACTCCCAGTGACACACCGCAGACCGGGCATTGTGTACCCTTCGTTGTGCAGTCGCAGATTCAACTTCTCAATTGCGTTGGCGAGCTTGCAGGTGTCGAACTGCCGCAGCGCGGTCAGTTCGTCATCGCTCAATCGGGATGGGGTTTGGCTCACCCCTTGAGCCTAGTGGGAGGCCGTCCCTGGAACCATCCCGGCTGGACTGTATATTCGACTTGAAAAACCCGGTTAGCTGACAATCCCCTTGCGCACCGCGTAGAGGACCAGTTCCGGGATGGAGTGCAGATTCAGCTTCTGCAGGATCCGCGTGCGGTGCGTATCCACCGTGTACGGGCTGAGGTTCAGCAGCGCTGCGATCTCTTTATTGGCCTTGCCTTCCGCCACCAGTTGGAAGATCTCCCGTTCCCGGTTGGTGAGCAGTTCGTAGCTATCCACCGCGCCCTTCTGCTTCATCTGGCGGACGTAATCCTCCAGAAGGAGGCGGCTCACCGCCGGACTGAAAAACGACTTGCCATCCCGCACCGCGCTGATGGCGGCGATCAGATCTGCCTCGGCCGAGTCCTTCAGCAGGTACGCCTTTGCTCCAGCCTGCAGCGCCCGGATCACGTAGCCCTCGTCGGAGTGCATGCTCAGGATCACCACCGCGACCGCTGCATTGCGCGACACAATCTGCCGGGTCGCTTCGATGCCATTCAGATGCGGCATTGCGATGTCCAGCACGGCCACGTCCGGTCTCAGCTCCTCCGCCAGGTCCACCGCCTGCCGGCCATTCTCGGCCTCGCCCACTACAATCAGGCCGGGTTGCCTTTCCAGTAGCAATCGCAAGCCGGAACGGATCACCGTATGATCGTCGGCCAGTATCACGCGAGTCGCTTTCATGTGCCCCCCTCTATCTGCGGTTGGCCCGGAGGCGCCGGCAGTTCAATCGTCAGCGTAACCCCGTGTCCCGGCTCGGATTCAATCTGAAACCGGCCATTCAAGTGAGCCGCCCGCTCATGCATGCCAAGCAGGCCCATTCCGCGCGTCAGCTTCGGCACAAAGCCCTTCCCGTCATCCCGAACTGACACCAGAAGCCGGTCCGGCTCGCTACGCACCATTACCGACACCGTTCTGGCGCCGGAATGCCGCGCTGCGTTGTGCAACGCCTCCTGCACCAACCTGTAGATCGTGGTGCGGTAGTCATCCGGCAACACCAGATCGTAGTCCTCCGCTACCACCTCCACTTGCATCCCCGTACGCCGCGAAGTCTCCCGCGCCTGCCACCGCAACGCCGGTATCAGGCCCAGGTCATCCAGCATGGATGGGCGCAGCAGCAGGCTCAGATTCCGGATCGAGGAAAGGGTGCTCTCCGCGAGATGCTTTACCGAATCCAACCGCTCCAATAGCGCCGGATGACCCGGCGGCACGGCCGCCGCTGCATTTGCCAGATCCACCAACATCCCGGAGAGCGATTGACCGGTCTCATCATGAAGCTCCCGCGCGATCCGCCGCCGCTCCTCTTCCTGAATCTCCAGGAGCCGGGCCGAGAGCGCCTCCAACTGAGCCCGGTCTTCCAGTGACGCTTCATAGCGCGCCCGGGCCGCATTCTCCAGGCGCAGAAAATGAATCAGGGTGAGGCCGGCCAGCGCGACGCCGAGCATCAGCGCTACGACAACTACGCTCGTCAACCGATTCTTCAGGTCCTGGATCAGCTCCGCGGATTGATCCGTGGCCGCCCGCAAATCCACTTCATTGGACCGGCGCACTTCGTCGAGAAGCTGGAGAAACTCGTCCCGTCTCGGGGACAGTTGTTCTGCCAGCAAATCATAGCCTAGCCTGGTGCGTTGTGCGTCGTTCCACTCCAGAGCCGGCGTCACCGTCTGCCAGTAGCTCTGCAATGACCTTTGCAGTTGCCGCAGCACCGGCAGCTGGTTCAAAGGTCCGCTTGTCTGGTACTTCGCCATGCCGGCCATGGCGCCATCCCAGGCCTCCATTGCCTGCCTCCTGTGTAGCGCCGGCGCGGAGGATTCGCGATCCAGCAGGTAGTCGCGAATTCGGCTGGTAGCGGCGTACGCATGGCTCCGGATAGACTCCAGCTGATCGCTGCGCCCGATAAACTGGCGCGTGCTCCGGTCCTCAAGTTCGGCCACCTGCTTGAGCGAGTGCAACGCATACAGGCCCGCAAACGCCAGAAGTGCCAGCAATCCCAGGAAGCCGGTGAGAAGCACCAGGCGGACGCCGGAAAGTAGCGGCCTCGGATTGTGGGTGCCCATCGCCTACGATCTATACCACGAGCCACTTGCCCGCGACGACTGCCGTCCAATTTCAGCGGCCGCGGAACGCCCAGGTCATGCGGACCGCGGCGCCGATCCTGCGCTCCTATTCCCGTGGAGCTCGTCCCACTCCAGGAAGACACGGCGCAATCCGCCTGGCGGCTCTGGCGCTCCACTTGCCCCGATGATGTTCGATTGGACCAATCCTTCTCTGCCGGAGATCCAATCACGCTCTTCGTCTTCGCGGTGCTGATCATCCTGACGATTGCGGCCAGCTGCCGCCTGCCGCCTCGGGCGCAGTCTCTGTCCAACGCGGCACGGTTGGCGGACCCAGCCGGGCCGTGCCGGCGCCCGGCGGTATACTCGAACAGCAGAGGATGTCCATCGCTCGGAGGTCGGCTCATCATGGTCTATCCGATAGAGGCGATTCTGTTGTTGGGCGTTGCGGTCGCCAATGCTGAGCCGGCAGCGGACTTGCTGATCGGCACCTGGTCTCTGAATCTCGAGAGGTCCGAGATCCGGGGCGGTCTTAGAGTGACGATCGAGCGCCGGGGTGAGGCGATTCGCTACGTGAGCGGTGGAGTTGAATTCACGGCGCTTTTCGGCGGTCGGGACTTTCCCATCCGGGGGGTCTCTAGCCAAGCGCAGGTTTCGCTCAAACGCGCGAACTCTCATACGATCGAACGAACATACAAACGCGAATCCGTACCCGTCAGCAGCGCGGTTCTGCGTGTCTCCCAGGACGGCCGCTTTCTGACCGTTGAAAACCGGCGCCTGGACTCCGCCATCGAGGCGCGCCAATGGACCAACAAATACCAGAGAATCACGGCGGAAGATCCGTCCGATCCGTTCGCCGGCACCTGGGAACGCAACCCTGTGCGCTCGCTCGGCAACAGCCTCGCCACGATCGCCTATGAAGTGTTCGAAACCGATGGGCTTCACTTCGTCGGAAACAACGTCGAGTACCGGGCGAAACCAGACGGCAAAGACTACCCGGTAGTGGGCTCCATCGTAGCCGACTCAGTTTCCTTCAAGCGGCCGGCGCCGGGAACCATTGAGGAAGCGTGGAAGGACGGAGGCCGGCTCGCACTTCTGGTACGGCGTGTCGTTTCCGCCGACGGCAAGACATTGACGGCCTACTCCACGGGAACCACTGCGGAAGGAGACCGTTTCGAAAACACTTACACCTACGAACGCCGCTGAGTTCGGCCAGCCAAGTTGCCAGGGCGCGTGCCAGGTTGTCACCACGGCGTGTCATCAGCATCTCGTTCAACAAGATGCTGAGTATGTACCTCCACGATCGGGCGCACTCGCTCACCTTCCGCCTGATCGGCGGACTATTCCGTGTGGAGGCCGGGGAAGTCGAGCAGGCTTGGAAGACAGCGTCCCCGACCCTCAAGGGGAGAGAGTTCATCATCGATCTCACAGGGGTTACGGCTTTGGATGCCGGCGGGCAAGAGTCCCTCCGCCGGTTGGCAGAGCAGGGCGCCCGGTTCATCACGGCCTCGGAGTTCACGGAATTAGCTGCCAGGGAAGCCTCCGGGCGCACGCCGGAAGCATTGCCCGTGCCTCGCGTGGGCAGGTGGCGGCGCTGGGTCTGCTTTGCGGTGGGCTGCTGCCGAGCTGCTGGCTGGGCATTGAGTATGAGCCTACCCTGCGTGAAGCGAATCCAGCGCCTCTGGTAGGCGAGGCGCTGTCTCGCGTGCCGCTGTCGTGTGCCGCGGTTTGAGGATATGGTGCGGGCAGGACGGATGTAGCTTCTGCTTTGCCGATTCGGTCGAATTGGATGCACATGTGGGGAGTTAACTGGAAGAGGCGATCAGCGCTGAAGCGGTCAGCGGGATCAGAAGTCTGGTTTTTGAGGATAAGTGGAATGAAGTGTAATCGACGTTGGGCTGAAACCTGGCGGTACACGAACCCCATCCTGTTATCAACCTCCTCCTGCCTCACCTTGGAGTCATGCGAGAGCGTGGACGAGTGGCGAAGTTAAAGTGACGTGGATTGGTAGCGAAGCAGAGCGTGACGGCATTCTGCCGGGACCGCGTGCTCTGTGCACCGCAAATCTTCGGGGGGAGGAATCGGCTAAGCTTGACTGGCGCGGTGCGGTCCGTGGCAGGGTAGGTGTGGGTAGATCTCGGTGTAGAGGGGCAGGTCCACGACAATCCCGGCGTCGGAGATATTCAATCGCATCGCTGGCCGGCCGTAGACCGAGTCGGGCTGGGCTGTGACCACGTGGGCCCACGGAATCCGGATCGGGCGAAAGCGGAATATCGCGGAGACGCGCAGATAGAGGGCGTCGTCCTGCAACGCCGCATCCGCGCAGCGGCGGAAGCGAATTGAATTCACGCGGATGGTCTCGCGGCGATGGGTCCAGAGCTGCGGTTCGGGGTTGCAGGCGTAACGGGATTCCAGCTTGTGCCAGCCGGAGAGCTCAGCGAACAACCAGGCTACGGCGCGGAAGCCCGCGTAGAGGCTCACGAGGCAGGTTGTCAGGATCAGTAGGACGAATGGGGCCGACATGCCTACGCCTCTCTCTACCGCCCGCTGGAGCCGAAGCCGCCGGCGCCGCGGGTGGTCTCGTCCAACTCCACTTCCTCCCATTCCACGGCTTCGTAGCGGGCGATCACCATCTGGGCGATGCGGTCGCCTTTGTGGACCTGATAGGGCTCGCGGCCGAGGTTGAGGAGGATGACGCGGATCTCGCCGCGATAGCCGGGGTCGATGGTGGCGGGGGAGTTGGGGAGGGTGATGGCGTGCTTGAGGGCTAGGCCGCTGCGGGGGCGGATCTGGGCCTCGTAGCCGGGGGGGAGCGCGATGGCGAGGCCGGTGGGGACGAGGGCGGGCACGTTGGGCTGGAGTTGCACATCGGCCAGGGACTTGAGGTCGAGGCCGGCGTCCTCCTCCGGGCCGTGGGCGTAGACGGGGAGCTCGGCGTCGGGGTGGAGGCGCTGGATTCGTAGTTTCATGCGGGTCTTCGCTATGATAACAGCCGTGTCCCGAGTGATCTCCGTTGGGCCGATGCCGCCCGAAAAACTTGCCTACGCGCTGGCCCGCTACAGCCGGTCGCCTGATTCGATCCGGGAGTCCGTGGAGTGGGTGCGGTCGCACGATTCCTCGAAATTCCTGGAGAGTTTTTACTTCCAGTACGGCCACGCCTCCATCGCGGATCTGGGGCACCTGGCGTTGTGCTTTGAGGGCACGAGCGAGGTGGCTGCCATCGAGATTGAGGATGAGCAGTTGTGGGACGGGCAGGCGCGATCGTCGCGCTATCAGGATTTTTCGAAGTCCGGATTTGTGACGCCTCCGGAACTGGATGCGGCGCAGGCGGCTGCCTATCAGGAGGCCGGTAAAAAGCTGCTGGCCGGCTACCGCGAGATTCACGGGCGGGCCTATGAGCATCTGTGCGCGCAGTTGCCGAAGCCGGAGGGGATGAAGGCGGATGCGTATCAGCGCAACCTGACGGCAAGGGCGTTTGACGTGGCGCGGTATCTGCTGTTTTTGGGGATTCCGACGGGCGTTGGGCAGGTGACGAGTATTCGCACGCTGGAAAAGCAGATCCGGCGGCTGAAGGCTAGCTCGTATGCCGAGGTGCGAGATTTGGGGGCCGAGGCGGCGGCGGCCTGCGCGGCGCAGCCGCATTGCGTGTGGGGGAGCGAGGCGCAGGAGCCCGTGGCGCCGACGCTGGCGAAGTACGTTGAGCCGGACGGTTATCCGGGGCGGGCCGTGGGCGAACTGGCGGCGTGGGCCGCGCAGAATCTGCCGGCCTCCGGGGGGCGGGCGGCCGCGCCTGTGGAGTTGACGAAGTGCGTGGAGCCTTTGGCGCAGATTGCGGCCACCTTGCTGTATGCGGCGACGGATTGGCCGTTCCAGGATCTGCACGAATTGACGGCTGGTTGGAGCCGGGCGCGGCAGGTCGAGATTCTCGACGTGGCGTTGCAGAGCCGGTCGCGCCGGGATGATCTGCTGCGCGAGTTCCGGGGCGGGCCGTATGCCTACGACATGCTGATCGATATCGGCGCCTACCGGGATATGCACCGGCACCGGCGGTGCCATCAGACGCGGCAGGCGTATACGTGGAAGCACGGGTTCTCGACGCCGGCGGTGATCGGCGAGGCTGGGCTCACGGAGATGTACGAAAGTGCGCTGGCGAGCGCACGGGCGAGTGCAGCCGAACTGCCGGAGCTGGCCGGGCACTACCTGCTGCCGTTTGCGATGAAGGGCCGGTTTCTGTTCCAGATGGACTTTGCGGAGGCGGAGTACATCTCCAAGCTGCGGAGCGGCGTGAAGGGGCACTTCAGCTATCGCGACGTGGCGTGGCGGATGAAGACGGAGATGGACCGTGTGGAGCCGGAACTGGGTCGTTTGATTGACGCGACGCCGCCCTGGGTGGAAGATCCGCTGGTGCGGTGATTCCGAGCCCTCGGACTCTACAATGGATGTATGGTCCGAATCTGTGTGCTGGCGCTGATTGCCGTGGTGGCGGCGGCGCAAGATTTCTCGCAAGTGAAGATCGAGCGGGCTGGCGCGGGTTACCGTTTCACGGAAGGTCCGGCGTGGTCGCACGACGGGTACCTGCTGTTCAGCGATATTCCGAACGACCGTCTGCATAAGCTGGTGCCGGGTAAGGGCATCGAGCTGGTACGCGAGGGGACTGGCGGCGGCAACGGCAACGCGATCGACGAGAAGGGCCGCGTGATCACCTGCGAGGGCGACAGCCGGCGCGTGACGCGGCGCAACGCGAAGGGTGACGTCGAGGTGCTGGCGGAGCGGTTTGAGGGCAAGCGGCTGAACGCGCCGAACGACGTAGTGGTGCGCAAGGACGGCAACATCTACTTCACGGATCCGGCGTTTGGGAAGCAGGACGACACCAAGGAGCTGCCTTTTTACGGGGTGTACCGGATCACCTCGAAGGGCGAGCTGAGCGTGGTTGCGCGGAGTGACAAGCGGCCGAACGGGATCGCACTTTCTCCGAATGGTCGGCTGCTGTATGTGGCCGGATCGGATGAGCGGGTGATCCGCGTGTACGACTTGGACCGAAGCGGCGCGGCGACGAATGAGCGGGTGCTGATCACGGGCATCGACGGCGTACCGGACGGTCTCAAGACGGACGAGAAGGGCAACATCTACGTGGCTTGCCGGGGCATTGCCATCTATACGCCGGGCGGGCAGTTCATTCACATGATCGAGCTGGCGGAGAAGCCCTCGAACCTGGTGTTTGGCGACGGGGATTTGCAGGGGCTGTTTGTGACGGCGCGGGGCATGTTGCTGCACATCCGGCTGGACGTCAAGGGCTGGAGTTCGACACAGTGAGCGGCCAGGGCACGGAGAGCCGGCGGTATCCGGTGCGGCCGATGCTGGGCGTGGGCGCGGTGGTGTTTCGCGGGGATGCGGTGCTGCTGATTGAGCGCGGTCAGGAGCCGTTGAAGGGCTGGTGGACATTGCCGGGCGGCATGGTGGAGGTGGGGGAGCGGCTGGAGTGCGCGGTGCGGCGGGAGATTCTGGAAGAGACGGGGCTGACGATCCGGCCGGTGGAAGTGGCCGCGCTGTTTGAGCGGATCATGCCGGACGCCGAGGGGCGGACCGAGTACCACTACGTGATTGTGGATTATCTGTGCGAGTACGAGAGCGGCGAACTGGCGGCGGCGAGCGACGTGGCGGGGGCGGCATGGGTGCCGCTGGACCGGATACATGAGTTGAAGATGGCGCCGGGCACTCCGCCGGTGATCGAGAAGGGTTTGCGGTTGAGGCGATGAATCAAGAGAGCCTGGAACTGTTGGAATACGAGCGGCTGCGCGCGCTGGTGGGCCGCTATGTGGCGAGCACGGCGGGGCGGAAGCTGCTGGCGATGGTGCATCCGCGGCTGGACCGGGGGCGGCTGGAATCCGAACTGGCAGAGGCGGCCGAGGCGATCGCGTATTTGAACGACGCATCGAGGCCGCCGACGCGCGGCGGCGACATGCCGGTGCGGTTGAAGTTTGAGGGGCTGCCGGATGTGAGCGAGGCGGCGGCGAAGCTGCGGATTGACGGCACGGTGCTGGAGGGGTTGGAGATCAGCGCGCTGGCTACCGTGCTGGAGCGGGCCACCGAGGTGCGGCAGGCGCTGGCCGGGCGTGGGGCGCAGTTTCCGAAGCTCACGCTGCTGGCGGCGGAGATCGGCGATTTCCGGCAGGCGCTGCGGGAGATCTCGGGCAAGATCCTGCCGGATGGGTCGCTTTCTGATGACGCCAGCGTGGCGCTGCGGCGGATCCGGCGGGACATGGAGCGGCAGCGGCACGACATCACGGATTCGCTGGAGCGGTTTTTGAAGGCGCACCGCGATGACGGGTTGTTGCAGGAAGAGTTTGTGGCGATCCGCAACGACCGGTTTGTGGTTCCGATTGTGCCGGGCGCGAAACGCAAGCTGCCGGGCGTGGTTCATGCGGCGAGCAGCAGCGGGCAGACGCTGTTTCTGGAGCCGATGGAGACCATCGATCTCAACAACGATCTGGTGCGGTTGCAAGAGGAAGAGATCCGGGAGACGTACCGAATTCTGCGCGACATGACGGACCGCCTGCGGGAGCATGCGCCGGAGATCCGGGCGGCGGCGCGGGCGCTGGCGGTGCTGGACCTGATCTTTGCCAAAGCGCGGTTTGCGGAGGACTTCCGGTGTGTGATTCCACGGTTTTCGCCGGAAGAGAGTCCACGGCTGATGTTGAACGGAGCGCGTCATCCGCTGTTAGAGGACGTGCTGCGGCGGCAGCAGAAGCGTGTGGTGCCGGTGTCGTTTGAGTTGGACGAATCGAAGCGCACGCTGCTGATCAGCGGCCCGAACACGGGCGGCAAGACTGTGGCGATGAAGACGGTGGGGCTGCTGGCGCTGATGGCGCAAAGCGGGTTGCCGGTGCCGGCGGAGGAGGCGGAGTTTCCGCTGTTCGACGACGTGCTGGCCGATATTGGCGACAACCAGAGCATCGAGCAGAGCCTTTCGAGCTTTGGCGCGCACGTGGCGCGGATCAAGGAGATGGTGGAGGCGGCGACGTCGGGGGCGCTGGTGCTGCTGGACGAACTGGGGCGGGCGACGGATCCGGAGGAGGGCGGCGCGCTGGGCGTGGCGATATTGGATGAATTCCGGCAACATGGCGCGTTCACGCTGGCGTCGACGCACCTGCTGGCGTTGAAGGTGTATGGGGCGAATACGCCGGGCGTGTTGAATGCGTCGATGGGATTCAACGAGGAGACGCTGGAGCCGACGTATCTGTTGCGGACGGGGGCTCCGGGGAAGTCGGCCGGGTTGGATATTGCGACACGGCTGGGGCTGCCGCAGCGCTTGATTGAGCGGGCGCGCGGGGCGATGTCCTCGACAGAGAGGGACATCGCACAGTTCCTGAATCAGTTGGAGAGCAAGATCAGCGAAGTGTCGGCCGAGGCGGGGGAGTTGCGGCGGCAGAAGACGGAGTTGGAGGAGCGCGAGCGGCAGTTGCTGGTGGAGATGGAGAAGCGCGAGAAGCGGCGGCAGCGCGAGTTTGAAGAGGGCGCGGCCGAGGCGCAGAAGCGATTTGAACAGCAGGCGCGGGAGGCGATTGAGAGCGCGCTCTCGGCGCCGGAGCAGCGCAAGGTGGCGGAGAAGGTGCTGCGGCAGGTGGCCAGGACGAAGCGCGAGTTTCAGGAGTCCGTGGAGACGCTGGGGCAGCGGGACACGCCGAAGAAGCAGGCGCCGAAGGATCAGATCAAAGAGGGCGGGCGGGTGCGGCTGCGCGACGTGAGCGGTCCGGCGCGGGTGCGGAAGATCCTGGCGAACGGGATGCTCGACGTGGAGGTGGGATTTCTGAAGATGCAGGTCCCGATGAGCGAGGTGACGGAAGTGTTGCCGGATGCGGGGCCGCAGAACACGATGCTGCCGAAGGGCGTGACGTTCACGGCGGGGCCGCGGTGGGACACGCTGACGCGGGAGATCAACCTGATTGGGAAGCATGCGGAAGAGGCGCTGGAAGAGGTGGACCGGTTTTTGGATTCCGCGTATATGGCGGGGGTGATGCGCGTGCGCGTTGTGCATGGGCACGGCATGGGCGTGCTGCGGCGGATGGTGCACGACTTGTGCAAGGCGCACCCGCACGTGGAGAAGTTCTATGCGGGCGGACCGTCGGAGGGCGGCACGGGCGCTACGATTATTGAGCTAAAGGAGAGCTGAGGCGACTATTTCAGGATCTGGAAGAGATTCGAGTAGTCGTCCGTCCAGGGGCGGAAGCCGGGCTTGGGCAGCATGGCTTCGCCGCCCGCCAGCGCGGGCGGCAGGTGGGCCGCAGCTTCCCTGGTCATGAGCAATGCCCAGTTGGAACGGCGGCAGACCAGATCGTCCTTGGGTGGTTTATAGCGGTACAGCAGCGCGGTGAGGCCGTAGTGGGCTGCCGCGGCGGCGATGACGGGGTCCAGGTCGAGGTGCGAGTTGGTGATGTGCACGGCGAGGATGCCGCCCGGCCTGACCTGACGGAGGTAGGAGCCGATGGCCTCGAGTGTGACGAGATGCGTGGGGATGGAGTCGCCGGAGAAGGCGTCGAGGGCGAGGACGTCGAATTCCTGGCGGCCGTCGCGCTCCAGCATCAGGCGGCCATCGCCCATGACCATCTCGATGCTGGCGGCGGAATCTTTGAGGTAGGTGAACTCCGTGCGGGCGAGATCCACCATCTGCGGATTGATCTCGTAGATCCGCATGGTGTCGCCCTTCTGTCCGTAGGCGGCGAGAGTTCCGCAACCGAGGCCGACGACGCCGATCCTGCGGGCGCCCTGGCCCTGGGTGGCGAGGAGTGCGCGGCCGACGCCCGAATCGGGGCAGTAGTAGGCGGTGGGCCTGCGCCGCCAGGCCTCCGACATACCCTGCTCGCCGTGGTAGATCCGGCCGTGGAGGAGGGAGCGCATCGGCCCCACCTGTTTGTCCTGATACTCTTCCACGCGCAACTGGCTGTAGAAGTTCCGGACCACCTTGTGATAGTCCTCGACGTAATACGCGCCGATCTGCCAGAGCCAGACGCCGTAGGCGACGACCAGGGCGAGGGCGGCGAGGCGGAGCCAACGCCGGAGGTCTCCCCAGAGTACGACCAGCCAGAGCGCGGCGCAGAGCGCGAGTCCGATGGGGAACTCAAGGTAGGCGTTGAAGATCATCGGGGCCAGCAGGCCCACGAACAGGCCGCCGAGGGCGCCGCCCACCGACATCATGAGGTAGAACTTGGTGAGGTGGCGGGCGCCGGGCTTGCGGCGCACCATTTCTCCGTGGCACACCATGCAGACGACAAACAGAGCGGCTGAAAGTGCGGTCACGAGCATCTCGAGGGAGCCGCTGCCATCGTCGAGAATCCAGCCGACTCCGCCGAGTGCGAGCGGCAGCGCGGTGAGGAAGAGCGGCCGGTAGTAGAGCCGTGGGGCCTCGAAGCAGATGATGAAGCTCAGCAGGTAGAGGCTCAGCGGCAGCAGCCAGAGGAAGGGCACCGGGGCGACGTCCTGGGTGACGTGGCGCGTGATGGCGAGGAGCAGGATGGACGCGCAGGATGCGAGAGCGATCCAGAGCAAACTGATGCTCCAGCCGGGCCGTGCTTCTGCGTCTGATTGCCGGGCCACCGCGACGGCCTCGCCGCGGGCGGAGCGCCACGCGGTCCAGGCGCAGACGGAGGCGAAGACGACATAACCGGCGGACCAGATCCAACCCTGCCAGCGCACCGTCCAGTGGGGCTCGACCAGGAACGGATAGCTGACCAGGGCCAGCATGGATGCGACATTGGAGAGCGCGTAGAGGCGGTAGGGCATGGCGCCGGCGTGGGTGCGGCCATACCAGGCCTGGAGCAGCGGGCCGGTGGTGGAGAGCAGGAGATAGGGCAGGCCCACCATCAGCGCCAGCACGCCGACGACGCCGAGGGCCGGTTGGGCCATGCTGACGCCCTTCCAGGAGGGATTGGCGCCAATGGGCAGCGCCACCAGGCTGAGGAGAAGAAGGGAAGAGTGGACGATGGCCTGGCGGTGCGCGGTGAGTTTTTCGTGCAGCCAGTGGGCGTAGAGGTAGCCCAGCAGGAGTGCCATTTGGAAGAAGACCATGCAGGCGCTCCACACGGATGCGCCGCCGCCGAACCAGGGCAGGATCATTTTGGCTGCGATGGGCTGGATCTGAAACAGCAGGAAGGCAGAGAGGAAGATCGTAAGAGCAAAAGGAACCATTTTAATTCGGGGACGGTCTACTCAATTCCCAATTTCCCTCTGCGCAACGGCACGGCGCCGGGATTGTGGGTAGTGGCCCCCCCGACTAAGATCCCACAGTGCGGTGTCTGCCGCCTAGTTTGGGGGGGAGCCGCGGCGTCAGCCACGCCGGCGTCGGACCTTCCTGAACCCATGGTGCGCCGAACCCGAAGTTGGGACCAGTGGCGCATGTCATGAATTGGAGCTGACGATTGTCACCTGGCAGGCGGGGCAATCACGAGCGCTGAATGTCGAGCCTCAGGAAGTGCGTGGCGCAGGAGATGCAGGGGTCGTAGTTACGGATGGATTGCTCACAGAGCAGGCGCAGCCGCTCCTCGTTGAGGCTGGCGGACTGTTCGGCGACGCCCCAGAGATCCTCTTCGATGCCTTTCTGATTCTGTGCGGTAGGAGGCACGATGCGGGCGGAGACCACCAGCCCGTGAGAGTCCAGTTCATAGCGGTGATACAGAGTGCCGCGCGGCGCCTCTGTGCAGGCGTGGCCCACTCCAGCGCGCGGGGCGGGCTCCTGGCCACCCAGACGCATGGGATCTTCCGGTGGCGGCTGGTACTCTTCGATGATCCGGGTGGCTTCCTCCACCGCCAGCAACGTCTCGATGGCGCGCACGATGATGCTCTTGAAGGGGTTCCGGCAGGGCGGCTCTACGCCGCTGTCTCTCGCCAATTGCTGGATATGCGCGGGCAGGCGGTCAAAGTTCAGGTTGAAGCGCGCCAGCGGGCCCACGAGATAGGAACCGCGGCCCTTGATTCCGGAGTGAAGGGCGTTTGTGTAGCCGATGTGTTTTTCAAAGAAGCACTCGTTGAACTGTTCGGGTGCGACGTCGATACCCTGGCTCGAAACAACGTGCCCTTCGTTCATGGCGTACTCGGCCGGATGTCTGAGCGCGACGAACTCGTAGTTGCGTTCAAATGCCGGAAAGTCCAAAGTCCGCACCAACTCCACCATACCCAGCGCCTGATCGCGGGCCTCCCGCAAAGCCGGCAGCAATTGTGCAAGCTCCTGGGTGGCCGGCATCCGATAGAACCCACCCACGCGGGCTCCGACGGGGTGGATCTCTCTGCCGCCCAGTGCGATTACCAGTTGATTGCCGGTTTTCTTTAGCGCGAGGCCTGCTTTGACGGCTGGCCCATGGTGGCGGGCCATGGTGAGAGCGTCGGGGTAGCCCAGGAAATCCGGCGCGTGCAGGAGATAGACGTGCAGGGCGTGGCTTTCGATCCACTCTCCGCAGTAGAGCAGTCTGCGCAATGCGCGCACGGCTGGGGGCGCCTGGATACCCAGGATGCTCTCCAGGGCGTGCACCGCGCTCATCTGGTAGGCCACGGGGCAGATGCCGCAGATGCGGGCCACGATGTCGGGGACCTCGCGGAAGTGCCGGCCGCGGAGGAAGGCCTCGAAGAGTCGCGGCGGCTCGAAGATCTTCAGCTTCACTTCGGCCACCTTGTCGCCCCGGAACCGGACGTACACTGAGCCCTCTCCTTCCACGCGGGTCAGCATATCCACCTTGATGGTTCGTGCCTTGTTCATTCGTGTTCCGCCTCCTCCCCGGCTTTGCGGAACTGCCAGGACCATGCGTTGTAGCTGCGGAAGGCGTGGATCACTTCCTCCCGGCTCTGCCCCATCGTCTTGTACTGCGCAGCCAGCGCGGCGGTGTTGGGCGTCTCCATGGGGCCGAAACAGCCGTAGCAGCCGCGACCCATGGCAGGGCAGATTGCGCCACAGCCAGCGCACGTCACCGGGCCCAGGCAGGGCACGCCGCGGGCCACCATCACGCACACGGTGTCGCGCCGCTTGCACTCCAGGCAGACGCTGTAGGTGGGGATGTTCGGCTTGCGCCCGGCCAGCAGCGCCGAGATGCACTCCAGTAACTGTTCCTTGTTGATGGGGCAGCCGCGCAGTTCGAAATCGACAGGGACGTGCTCGGCCACGGGCGTGGACATCTTCAGCGTGCTGATGTGACCGGGCGAGGCGTAAACGTGCGCCACCATCTCGCCGGAATCAGCCCAGTTGCGTAGCGCCTGAATCCCGCCGGAGGTGGCACACGCGCCGATGGTGATCAGCGTGTGGCACTGCCTGCGAATCTGATGAATCCGTTCGGCATCGTGATGGGTAGTAACGGAACCCTCCACGAATCCGATATCGTAAGGGCCGCGCAGCATGGTGCTGGTAGCCTCCGGGAAGTAGGCAATCTCCACCGCGCCGGCAACGGCCAACAGATCATCCTCTGCGTCGAGGAGACTCAACTGGCATCCGTCGCACGACGCCAACTTGAACACGGCGATCTTCGGTCTGCCATTAGACTTCATACTTGTGGATCCACTGAGCCACGGAGCGGAACGGAAAGACCGGCCCATCCTTGCACACGAAGGCGGAGGCAAACTGGCAGTGCCCGCAGAGGCCGGTACCGCACTTCATGTTGCGCTCCATCGAGATGTAGATGTCGTCCTGGGTGAGCCCGCGAGCTTCCAGATCCATGGTCACGTAGCGGAGCATGATCTCCGGGCCGCACGCCAGGGCGACCGTCTTTGCGGGATCCAGGCGGAGCCGCCGAAACAGAGTGGTTACCACGCCCACGTGGCCGCGGTAGCTAACTCCGCCGTAGTCTACCGTGGTGAGCACCTGGGTTTGGGGCGACTTACGCCAACGCTGCAGTTCCTTGCGAAACAGCAGATCGCGCGGGCTGCGGGCGCCATAGAGGACAGTAATGCGGCCGTAGAGTTCGCGATGAGCCAGCATGTGGTAGATCGCCGGCCGCAGCGGCGCCAACCCGATGCCGCCGGCCACCACCAGCACGTCCTTCCCCTCTGCCTGTTTCATCGGCCAGCCCCGCCCGAATGGGCCACGGACGCCGATCCAATCGTTACGGCCGGAGTTGACCAGCGCGTTGGTAGCCTGGCCCACGCCACGTACGGTATAGGTGAGGGTGTTCCGTTTGGCGGGGTCGCCGCTGATGGAAATGGGCAACTCGGCCACGCCGAATACGTAGAGCATGCTGAACTGGCCGGGCTCGAAGGCATCGAAGGAGCTCTGGTGCTCCGGGCATACTTCCAGCGTGAAAGTGTCCTGGGTCTCCCGCGTCACTGAGCGGACCAGGGCGGGTACTGGCAGGAAGGAATCGGGGGCGGTCATGATGCGCTCCGCCCAAAGACGTCGAGCAGTTGCATGCGAGTGGCCGTCAGCCGCTGCTCGATGAGAGGCGCGAAGCGCTTCAATAGCTCATAGCCGAGATCGTGATCGGCCTCGCTCTTGTTGCGAAGGCACTTGGCGTCCAGCACCAGGGCGCGGACCACGCCCACCGCGCGGGTGTCGTAGTGCCAGACGTAGGGCGCAATGATCCAGGACCAGCCCAACACGTCGTCTGTACTGAGAGTATCCACCCGAATCCCGCCCTTCTCCGGCAGCCGGATCTCCACTGCCACCTCGCCCTCGCGGATCAGGTAGAAGACATCAGCCTGTTCGCTCTCGCGGCTGAGAAAATCTCCGTCTTCAAACCGGACGTTCTTCGCGCAGGAGACGAGAGAGTGCAGGTGATGTTCCGCCAGGCCGCTGAGGAAGGGATGAGTTTTCAGCACGGCCTCCAGTGTTTCGGTCTTCATCGCGCCTCCTCGGCACGGGCCGATTCGGCGATCAGGGCCCGCGCCACTTCGGTGATATCGATCCCAACCGGGCACCAGGCAATGCAGCGGCCGCAGCCGGTACAGCCCTGCACCTGGAACTGCTCGCGATACGATGCCAGCTTGTGCATCATCCATTGGCGGTACCGTGCCGGAATGGTGGCACGGACACTGCCGCCGTGGATGTAGGAGAAGCTCTGGGTGAAGCAGGAGTCCCACACGCGCTTGCGCCAGGCCGTTGTGCCGTCCACGCTGGAGCCATCCTCCAGGCTGGTGCAGAAGCAGGTGGGGCAGACCATCGTGCAGTTCGTACACGCCATGCAGCGGGCGCCTACGGCCTGCCACTGGCGGCTCTCCATGGCATCGCCCAGGAGGACCAACTGTGCCGTGCGCGCCTCCAGGCGTCGCGTCATGCTTTTCTGCGCCGTGCGGATCAGCACACGGGCGGCGGCTTCATCTTCTTCCGTGGCGGGGGCCGTCTTGAGGCCAGCCAGCAGGGTCCTGCCCAGATCGCTTCCCGCTTGCACCATAAACCGGTGGGCGCCGTCCGTCAGTTCTGTCAGCACGAGGTCAAACTTCAACCCGGCCTGACGGGCGACGGCCGGTCCGGTCTCCATCGAGGTGCAGAAGCAGGTATCTGCGGGCGTTCCGCAATTCACCGCAATCACCACCGTGCTGGCGCGCATGGCGGCGTAAGGCGCGTCTGGAATCGCGGCGTCCAGAAAGACCCGGTCCAGTGCCGCCAGGGCGTGAAGGTCACAGGGCCTGATGCCGAAGAGCGCGAGTTTCGGCGGCGCCATTTCATTGGGCCTGATGTGGGTCCGTCCGTTCTCCCGGCAGACAGTGAAGAGCGTCTGCGCCGGTGGACGCAGCCAGCGCTTCCAGCTCTGCGCGCCGACTGCATGTCCGAACACCATGTTGTCCGGCCTGTGTGCGAGGCGCACCCGGCCCGCATCCTGTTCCATGGTCCAGCCGGCGGGCAATTCTTCAAACGATTGAATGGGAGCGTATGCGATCGCACCCTGGCGGAGGGTGGGTGCGATCACCTGGTAACCGCTTTGCTGCAGCAGCGGAACCAGATCGGGTAGATCTTCACGCGCTACGACCAAGGCAGGGCCCATGGAGGCGACCTCTATCAGACTCTATAGCATAAGACCTGATTATCTGCAATCAGAATCTGACGAGGGGTTCCCGATCGCCGCATCGTAGCGGCATCCTGTCGGGTGGCAGGGCAACGTGAGCCGGGCGGACAGCCCATCAGCCAGGGTGGCCGATGAGACGATGGCGAGAAGCGGCCCGCTGGGATTGCTGCACGGGTTGCCCGTGGCGCGCAAGGACTGGAACGATACCCGCGGGATTCGTACCACCTACGGATCGCGCATCTACAAAGACCATGTGCCCGATTTCTGCAGAATTGGCGAGGCATTCAAAACGCTGCGCGGATGGACGTACGAGGCGTCCTTTTCGGACTTGGTGGCCCGGCACCGGGAATTGGTGCAGGACACGGTGATCTGGGAGATGGAGCGCGGCGTGCGCATCACGGGCAGGGAACTTGCGCGGCCTTTCTTCCGGAAGCACGAGTATTCTGTCCTGCGGGCAGCGCAGGCGCCGCCTTTTGCCGTGACGCAAGAGTGCCCTGCGGCGGTAGCAGGCGTGAAGATGGGCACGTAGATCGACTGGATGAAGTCCTGTTACTACATCTCCGCGCTTCACGCCGAAGGGGTTGCCCGTTGGAGTTTAGGTTGTTGGCCGCCACCAGGATGAATGGAGCGTCCTGCCGCTTGCCCATGCGTATGAGGCCGCCACCGGCCATACAAACTGGCGGCCGGCGATTTGCCGGTAGCGGGCAATTGTATTTCGTCAAAACGAGACTTGAAACGCAGGGGTCTTTCCGGCACACTGTTCTAACACCGTGGCCACCAAAAAACCTACCTCGACCGCCCGTTCGATGTCTCCGAAAGAGGCATCGGAGATTATCTACCTTCGGCCCGACCTCGTCAAAGGGCAGCGCTTCACCCAGGACACGCCGGTAACGCCGGATGTCTGGCTGCGCTATGCTGCCGAGCCCGGCAAAGCTCAGGAGCTGATGTTCACGCCGGATCGCGACAGCACCGTGGAAGAGTTGGTTTTAGCGCTCCGGATCAGCCTGGCCCGAATGGCGGGGGCCTCGTCTCCTCCCGTCATCTACAACCAGTCTCATGCCATGGCAGTGCTGACACTGGAGCAACTGATCCTGGCTGTGCTGCCGGTGTCCCTGTGGTGGATGCGCGAACTGACCGCTGACCCCAAGAAAGTGCTGTACCAGATTCCGCTGCTGCTCAAGGAGCAGGAACATATCGAGGCACTGCTGATGAATCCGGCCGAAGTTCGGCAGAAGGGCTCGTCCAGTGAGGCCTATAGCGAGAGTCTGCTGCACATGGTGCGGATCGCCGGGGCGTTTCTACTGGGCCAGCCGATTCCGAAATCGGTGAACCAACGGCGGCCCTATTTCGTCAAGGTCATCAAGAATCTGGAGACGCTCTTTGCCCGCCTGGATCTCTCCGGTCTGTGGAGCGAACTGGGCGGCAGGCTGCCCCGTCCCGGGCACGCCCCGCTCTGGAGGGTGTTTCTCAATCGCGAGGCCGCTTCAGCGATCTACCGGTCCAGGCAGACGGTAAAGGCAGACGCGGCCATTCAGCTCTTCAATATCTCCTGCGAGGGGCTGCGGTGGGCCGTGGTGGATAGCGGAATCGATGCAAGGCACAAGGCCTTCGGCGGTAAGGGTGATGCCGCCGCCAGCCGGATCGAGCGCACGTACGATTTC
This sequence comes from Bryobacterales bacterium, assembly GCA_016721425.1. Lineage (GTDB taxonomy): Bacteria > Acidobacteriota > Terriglobia > Bryobacterales > Bryobacteraceae > Paludibaculum. The sequence goes on from JADKID010000015.1 coordinate 300,066, forward strand.
ACGCGTCTGAAGATCCTGCTGTACTCGAGCTTCGAAGACAACGAGGCCGTTGCGAAGACCCTGAAAGACGCCGGACTGACCCCGGAGCAATGGAGCCCGATGCAGCGGGACCTGCAATCCCGCCTGGCCTCCGGACGGTTCTTTGAATGGGACCTACTGGAGAAAGTGCTACGCGTGGACCACGCCACCGGCGTTTATCGCTTTCCGGAGAATCAGCATGGCACACATGTCGCGGGGATTCTGGCGGCAGACGGGCGGCCGCCGAAGGCTGGCGCCCCGGAGCCGGAGGACGGTGTGCCCGCGGCTCCGGAGGTCACCGGCATCTGTCCGGACTTGCAGTTATATGATCTGCGCGTTTTCGACAGGAACGGCGCTGGCGACGAGTTCACGATCCTGGCGGCGCTGCAATTCATCCGGTACCTCAACGCCAATCGCGACACAGTCACTATCCACGGCGTCAACATGAGTTTCTCGCTGAAGCACTCGGCCGATAGCTACGCCTGCGGCGCCACGCCGGTTTGCGAGGAGTGCGCGCGCCTCACCGGCGCGGGCATTGTCGTGGTGGCAGCCGCCGGCAATCGTGGATACCGCACCGATGATGTTGACGGCTTTGGCAACTACAATGACATCTCGATCACCGATCCGGGCAACGCTGAGGACGCCATCACGGTAGGCTCTACCCACCGGCAAATGCCCCACAAATACGGTGTCTCGTACTTTTCCAGCCGCGGCCCGACGGGGGATGGGCGCCGCAAGCCGGACCTACTGGCTCCGGGCGAGAAGATTGTCTCCACGATCCCCGGCAATAAGACCGCCGTCCTGGATGGCACCAGCATGGCAGCGCCTCACGTCAGTGGCGCAGCAGCGCTGCTCATGGCGCGGCATCGGGAGCTGATCGGGCAACCGCGCCGGATCAAGGAGATTCTGTGCCGGACAGCCACCGATCTGGATCGGGAGCGGTCTTTTCAGGGCGCCGGGTTGTTGGATATTTTGCGGGCGCTACAGTCCGTATGAGCAGTCAGATTGAGGAGGAACCGTCGTGATCTTTTCACTGGAGGCGCTTGAGGCGCAAAAAGGCGATTGCCTGATTCTCAGTTGGGGCAAATCCGCCTCGGAGGTTCGTCACGTCGTCATTGACGGTGGGCCGGACGGAGTCTGGGAGAGTTCACTTTCTAAACGGCTGGCCCAGCTTCGCAAGACTCACGGCGTACCCAAGGGCGAGGCCCTGCCAATTGAGATGGTGATGGTGAGCCACATTGACGACGATCACATCAATGGAGTTCTCGGCCTTTTCACCACGATGGAGGATGCGCAGCCGGCGACGCCCTACCGGATTGGCACGCTTTGGTTCAACAGCTTCGACGACATCATCGGCAATGGTCCCCAGGAGCTGAAATCGAAACTGGCCTCGCTGGGCGCCGGCGTGGCTGCGGGCAAGGTTGCCTCGACGGCGTTTGGCTTGGGAGAGGGCGGACGCCATTCGGCCGCCATCCTGGCGTCGGTGGGGCAAGGGCGCGATCTGCGATCCAAAGCACTGGGGCTAAGAACTCTGATCAATGCCGGCTTCAAGGGTCTCGTCATGACCCAGAATAAGCCGGTGATTGTGCCGCTCGCGGACGATCTGAAACTCCACATCATCACGCCCAGTCTGAAGCGTCTCACCGCGCTGAATGACGAATGGGAGAAGGACGTTGCCAAGCATCCGTCCGATGCGAGGGTGGCTGCTTTCACGGATGCGTCGATCGCGAATCTCTCCAGCATCGTTGTCGTGGCGGAGTTCGGCGGCAAGACCATGCTGCTGACCGGCGACGCCCGCGGCGACGACATTCTGGCAGGGCTCACCAGCGCCGGCTTCCTCGACAACCCCAAGAAGGGCAAAGTGCATTTCGATGTCCTCAAGATGCCCCACCACGGCAGCAATCGCAACATGACCTTGGATTTCCTGAAGCGCATCACGGCCGATCACTACGTCATTTCAGCCAACGGCGAGCATACCAATCCCGATGCGGATACCGTTGAATGGATCGCCCAGGCGCGCGCGGGCGACTCCTATCTCATCCATTTCACTAACGAGAAGATGATCGATCCGGCGAAGAAGAACCTCGATGTGGGCAAGGCGGTGAAGGATGTGCTCTCCGCCCACAAGATTGAAAGGCAGGCTGTCTATCGCAAGGACAACGCCCTGGGCCTGCGCGTGGATCTTTTCGACGCTCTCAAGCTGTAGTTCCAGAGGGGTGCAGCCCGGCTCACAGATCACCGGTAGAACGGTTGCCAGGTGAGCCAGCGCGGGCCGTATTTCGGCACCGGCGCCCCCACCTCCAGCGCGCCCAGATCCGGCGCCCGGCCCATGAATCCGTCGTTCACGGTGGGGATCACAACGCCCGCGTCCACGGCCTTGCTGCCTGCCTTGAGCTGGAAGTTCAAGTCCATGGAGTGATACACCGCATGCCGTTTGGCAGGGTCCGGCGGCGCCATCTGCTGGAAGATGTCGAAGTCCACCTCCATGCCGTGGGCCTCCTGCCCGGTGGCCGCGCGGAACTCGGCCAGCGTCGCAAAGCTCTTCCAATCCTCGCGTTTGGCCTCGTACGCGGTCTGGCCGGCCGCCGGCGCCAGCCACAGATACTGCGCGGTCACGCCCTGGTTGGGCCGGTAGCCGTTGTAATCCGAGCTGTACGCGCCCGTCGCATTGGCCCACGCCATGATGCCGCGGTCCGGCGTGTCCCGCCCCAGGAAGAGATTGTTGCGGAAGTGCGTGTTCGAGTACGGATCACCCACGGTCTGTTCGCCGATCAAAGTGTTGTGGTACACGAGCAACCCGGCCGGCTTGGCCGAGAACTTGAACGACACGCCGGAGGGGACGTGATAAAGGAGATTTCGCACAAAGTACACCGGCCCGCCGAATGTGGGTTGGGCGCTGTAGCCGCCATGGGCTGCATTGATGCCGCGATTCTCGAACACGCGGATGTTGTGCACTCCGCCGTCGGTCTCGATGAAATCATCGTTCGACATATGCATGTCGTTGCCGTAGATGTCGATGGAGGAGGCCTGCCGCTCCGGATCCTTTTCCGGCGTACCGTAAGTGGAGATCCCAATCGCGTCGTGGAAATAGGCGATCGCATTGCGCGCGATCACGTGCCCCGGGCCGTACACCTTGATGGCGTAGTAGCTGGTCAGTTGGTGCGAGGCGTAGGGCCCGGCGCTGGCCCACAGCGGCCCGGTCCAGCCGATCAACCGGAAGCGGTCGTCGCGTCCCAGGAAGAGATTGTCGGCAATGTAGAAGTCGCTGGAGCCGGCATACTCAGTCCACACGCCGAAGCCCACGCCCTCAAACCGGCAGTTCTTCACAGTCAGCCCCACCGCGCCCAGCACCTCCTTCTGGCCGGCGAAAATGCCGACGTCGGTGTTGCGGATGGTCAAGCCGTCGAAGATGTGATACGCCGAGGCCATCACATCGAAGAGCCGGTGGTTGCCGGCACCATCGAGCACCACCTCGCCGTCGCCCGCCGCCTTGATCGTGATCGGCTTCTCCCGGGTGCCCTTCAGCGTGAGAGACAATGAGCCGTCGAAAGGCGTCATCATCGGATCCACGTAATTCAGCCGCTCTGTCTTGTACAGCCCGGCGTGCAGCACGATGTTGTCGCCGGCCTGCGCGCGCCGTTCCCACATCACGCTCCAGTCGCCCAGGCCGGAGCCATAGTACGCCTCCAGAATGCTGCTGAAACTTGGCTCCATCCGCACTCCCTTATAGTCGGGCGGGTAGACATGCAAGGTGCGCCCGCCCGCATAGGAAACCGGCTCCGTGCGCGTCTTCACCCGCACTATCTGCGCCGCCGTTCCGACAACCCCATCGGGGTCTTTCATCTGGAACCGGCAATCGTATTCCGTGCCTGGCCGCAGGTTGAGAATACTGCCGGCGAAGCCCTCGGGCACGGTGTAGTCGAAGTGCTCGCGCTGCCGGAAGATCCGCTCTCCGCCGATCCGCAACAGCGGCAGCGCGAGCCGCCACGCCGTCTCCCCGACGGCGCGGTAATCCACCGTGACGGTGGCGTTGCGGTTGGCATCCCCGCTGATCGCCCACTCGAACCCGAGGTTTAAGAGCGTCGGGTGCTCCACCACGAACTTACCCGTGGTCGTGTTGTTCTGCCCATACGCGCCCGCCGCCAACACGAAGAGAGAAAGTAATTGTCCGCGCTTCATAGTCGTTCATTCCGTTTCAACTTCGGCTCCGCGCCGCATCGCGCGTTGTTCTTCAGGCACCTACCGATTGTATGCCTCCAAATCCGGACATCGAACCCCGCGCGCATGCGGTACCCTGATGACGATGTTCGGCACCGGCGTTCCGTACATCGGCCACTATGCCCACTGCCTCCCGCAATCTTCTGTTACCCCTCGGCTTATTCGTATTGGGTTTCCTTTCCGCCGCCCTGCAATTGGGAGAAGATGCCGCCATCGGCCCGGCCTTCGAGACCGTCAGCGTGGCCAGAAACCTCGCCGCCGGTCTCGGATTCAGCAATCCGTTTCAACCGCTGCCCACCGGACCCACTGCGCTAATTCCGCCAGTCTATCCCGCGCTCATGGCCGGCGTGATCCGGCTGTTCGGATATGGCGGCGGATTCGTCACTGTGATGGTATTGCTCCAGTTGGTGCTCAATGGCATTCAGGCGGCGCTTCTGCCGGCCGTGTCGGAACGGCTTCTCGGCCAGCGGCGTCCTGGCTTCCTCGCCGCCGGCGCCTTGATCTGCCTGCCCGTGATGCCGGTGATGCCGCAGTTCGAAATGGAGCTCCAGATTGTCATTCTGCTTCTCTTTGTTCTCATTCCGGTGACAAAATGGTCCGCCGTCCCCGCGGCGCTCTTCGCCGCGTTGGCACTGCACGTCAATCCCTCCAGCCTCTTCCTGCTGGGAGGTTGGATGTTGTGGAAGCGACCGGGAATCCGTTGGAGTGCCATTTGGGTGGGCGTACTCGTCATCGCCTGCGCGCCGTGGGCGATCCGGAACTATACGGTGACAGGCCGCCTGGTATTCATCCGCAACAACTTCCCGCTGGAATTGCACATCGCCAATAACGAAATCGCCGGGCCCGAGTTCTTCAGCAATCTGCAGAGCTTCCGCTCTCTCCACCCGAACAACAATGCCGCCGAGGCCAGAGCCGTCCAGACGCTCGGCGAAACCGCGTATTTCGATCGCTGCGGCCTCCAGGCCAGAGAGTGGATTCGCCGCAACCCGGGCCGGTTCCTCCGCCTGACCGCGCAGCGCGCCTTTCGGTACTGGGTCCCTCGCACCGAGCCCCATCATTGGTTCGGATGGATCGTCGGTCTGCTCACCCTGCTGGCCATACCCGCCCTGCTCCGTCTCTACAAGAACCCCGTATTCACCACCGGTCTGCTCCTGTCGCCTCTGCTCTACTTCGTGGTGCAGGCCGATTACCGTTACCGCATGCCATACTTCTGGCTCACGCTCCTGGCCGCCGGTTGCACCGTCGCCAACTGGCTGGATCGGAGAGCCGCCCGCTCCGCCGGACCGCCATCCGCGCAACAATAGGCCCATGAACTACGTCAACCTCGGCACCGCCGGCCTCAAAGTATCCCGCATCTGCCTTGGTGCCATGACCTATGGCTCCAAACAATGGCGCGAGTGGGTGCTCGAGGAAGACGAGGGCCGCCCGTTCATTCAGCGCGCTCTCTCGCTCGGCATCAACTTCTTCGACACCGCCGATATGTACTCTCTCGGCGTCAGCGAAGAGATCCTCGGCCGCGCCCTCAAGGACTTCGCCGCCGCGCGCGAACGCTTCGTCATTGCCACCAAGGTCTTTCACGCCATGGGCGACGATCCCAATCAATGCGGCCTTTCGCGCAAGCACATCCTGCACTCGATTGACGCCAGCCTGCGACGTCTCGGCACGGACTACGTCGATCTCTACCAGATCCACCGCTTCGATTACTCCACGCCCATCGAGGAGACGCTCCGGGCCCTCCACGACGTGGTCCGCGCCGGCAAGGCGCTCTACATTGGCGCGTCGTCCATGCACACCTGGCAGTTCGCGCAGATGCAGTACACCGCCGATCAGCTCGGCCTCACGCGTTTCGTTTCCATGCAGAACCACTACAACCTCGTCTATCGCGAGGAAGAGCGCGAGATGATCCCCTTCTGCCGCAACCAGGGAGTCGCCGTCATCCCTTGGAGCCCGCTTGCCCGCGGTTTCCTCGCCGGCAATCGTACCGCCACCGGCTTCGGCGCCACCTCGCGCGCCAAGACGGATGACATCGCCCACCGCCTCTACTACCAGCCCTCGGATTTCACAGTCGTCGAGCGTGTCACCGAAATCGCCAATCGCCGCGGAGTGCCCAACGCGCAGATCGCCCTGGCCTGGCTGCTCCATCAGCCCGGCGTCACCGCGCCCATCGTCGGCGCCAGCAAGATGAACCACCTCGACGACGCCATCGCTGCGCTCGACATTCATCTCGATGAGTCCGAACTCAAAGCGCTCGCTGAACCATACCAGCCCCACCCCGTGCTCGGACACCAGTGATGAAGAGCGACAACTATCCTCCTCTGTGGCTCTGGTGCCTCTTCCCGGCCGTCACCATGTCGCTTGGCTGGGGCCTCCGCGGCTACATTCGCGGCGGTCCGCTCGGCGCTATGATTCCTGGCGCCATGATTGGCCTTGCTCTGTGTATGCTCCTGAGCCGTGAGAGGGAATCCGCCCTGGTGGCTGCGTTCGCCGCCGTGGGGGTCGGCTTCGGCGGCCAGGAGACCTACGGCCAGACCGTGCACATCGCCACGCTGCCCGAATCCTGGGCGTGGGGCATCACCGGCTTCACACTCAAGGGCGCCGCCTGGGGCCTCCTCGGAGGCGCCGCCATCGGTGTCGCACTCACGCGCGAACGCTACCGCCCCTCGCAGTTCCTCTCCGCCTTCACCTTCATGCTGGTCGCCACGTGGGCCGGCTGGAAACTGATCAATCAGCCCAAGCTGATCTACTTCTCCAATCGCCTCGACAAGCCTCGCGAGGAGCTCTGGTTCGGGCTGCTGCTCGGCGGCATCGTCTTCCTTGTCTGGCTCTCGTTGATCGCCGGCGCCCGCCTCCCCTGGCGCTTCGCCCTGTGGGGCGCGCTCGGCGGTGGCCTCGGGTTTGGTCTCGGCGCGGCCATCCACGTCTGGGGCCGGCTCCACGCGCCCAACTTCCCATTTGAATGGTGGAAGACCATGGAGTTTACCTTCGGCGCTCTCCTCGGCTTGTCCTACGGCTACTGCGCCTGGCGCCACCGCAATGAACTTGCGCCGCCCCAGCCCGTAGAATCCACTCCGCCCGCCCTGCTGCCCTCGCTGGCCCTGGCCGTGGTCTCCATCGCGATTGGAGTCGCCGCCGAAGACCTGCTGCCTGTCCGCTTCGATTACACCATCCTTGGCGTCGTGCTCCTCAGCCTGGCCATCTTCTTCCGCGCCTTCTCCTGGCAGACGGCCATCACCGTCACTTACTGCGCCTTCGCGTTGGATTTCGTCAAAAACCGCAGCGATTTCCCAGCCCCCGCGCTCTGGGCCTTCCTGATCCTCACCACCCTGGTCACCGCCATCTACACCGCCCGCACCGCCCGGATGCGGCCGTTGTTCCTGTTTCTCGTCGTCTCCTCCGTCGCCATCGCCCTGGGCAAAGGGCTTCTCCTACCGCCCAAAGGGATCGGGCTCCATCTCGTGGTCACGGAGCTGACCTTCGTCGCCCTCGCGACCGCGGCGGTCCTCCTGGCCCCTCGTCCGGCGGCTGGCCAGGGACGAGGTGCCTCACTCTAAGCGAACCCTCGCATTGTTCGTAGCCGGTTCGCGACCGGCGAGCCCCCGAAGCCAGTGAATTGTCACCACATGATATACTTCTGGATTACACGGCGCGTTAATAAACATTCACCAATATGAGTGAAACAAAGCGCATTTCGGGCAAAGTCGCCAATGCCGGAGCCGCCATCGAGACGGGAACGGCGTATGTGGTCAAGGTGTTGTGCCCGGTCTGGGATGACGCATGGATGCGCTAGTCGGCCGGCAGCCAATTCTCGATGCGAATAACCGCACGTTGGCCTACGAACTTCTGTTCCGCTCCGGGATGGAAAACCGCTTCGACGGCAGCGATGGCGACTCTGCCACCGGGGCTGTCATCACCAACACATTCGTGACGATCGGGTGCAACCGTGTTCTCGGGGGCAAGCGCGGCTTCATTAACCTCACGCGCACGCTTCTGGTTGAGGAAAAGGCCCTGATACTGCCCAGCAATCGGGTGGTGATTGAGGTTCTCGAGAACGTCGAGCCCGACGCGGAAGTGATGGAGGCATGCCGCAAGCTCAAATCTGCCGGATACCGCATTGCTCTGGATGACGTCACCGCGGCTAATTTTGAATCGCCACTGATGCTCTACGCGCGCTATGCCAAGCTGGACTGGCCGGCGATCGAAGAATCGGACCGCCGCCGGATTTGCGGCCAGCTCAAGAGAAAGGGAGTCCGGCTACTCGCGGAGAAGGTGGAGACGAAGGCAGCTTTCCAGGCGGCTCGATCCTTCGGCTGCGAGCTGTTTCAGGGCTTCTATTTCGCCCACCCCGAGATTCTCTCCGCCCGCCAGGTGCCGGCATCAAAGCTGGCCTGTTTACGCCTGGTTGGAGAGATTCAGAGAGAGGAACTGGATTTTGCCAAGCTGGAAGGGATCGTGAGAGTAGACGTCGGCCTCACCCAGAGACTCCTCACCTTCGCCAATTCCGCCATCTTTTCCTGCGGGCGCCACATCTCCACGCTGAGCCATGCATTTGTGGTCCTTGGGGAGAACAACATCCGCCGGTGGGTCACCATGGCGGCCCTTTCGAGCATGGCTTCCGGCAAGCCGGCCGAACTGGTAACCCTCTCGTTGACCCGCGCGCGTTTTTGCGAACTGGCGGCCGAAAACTCGGGGCTGCGGCGGCGGAGTTCGTCCTGCTTCCTGATCGGCCTATTGTCGCTGCTGGATGTCATGATCGGAACGCCCCTCTCGGAACTGGTACAAGAGCTCGGACTCGAATCCCACGTCTCTCAGGCCATTCTGGGCGCTTCTCCGGATGGCGATCACCTCGCATCCGTCTTGCGCCTGACCGTGGCTCTCGAACGGACGGACTATGAGGCGGCCGGCGAGCATGCCGCTGCAATTGGGCTGCCATTCGGCATGGTGGGCGAACTGCAATTCCAGGCGATGGTCTGGGCGGATAGCATTCCAACCTAATCCGCCAAGGCGGCCCCGCCCGGCAGATCTGCCTCTGCGCCGGCGGTTTCCGGGAGGCGCGCCTAGAGCTTTACCGCGTTCTGCCGCACATACTCATCTACCTTCGCCACCGCGGGCCCGATATAGTGATACGGCTCCGCATACGCCACGCCAAACCTCCGGCCCGTTTCTGCATCCCGCTCCAGAACGAACTGCCGCGTGTATGCCCGGTTCGCCGTCTCGTCGTCGTTGCCCAGCAAAGGCAGCCGCAACCCCTGCTCGGTCAGCCGCCGCCGCAGCATCGCCCCGCTCTGCCCGGCCGGACCCTGCGCCGCATTCAGGATGTTGATAGCGATCTTGCGGTCCATGATCTCCGTGATGTCCACCACGCGGTTTACAATCTGCGGGCCGCGCGCAAAGTAGTACTTCTCTTTCACCGAATGCGGAGTCAGCCCCGCATCGAAGTGCTCGGGATAGTCCTTACCCATGCCCGCCATCCAGCACGCCGCCTCCACCGCCTTAGCCGTCACCGAGTGGTCCGGATTCTCCTCATAATGCGGAGTCGGGTCGTAGCAGATCACCGTGTCCACCTTCAGCAACCGGAAGAGGAAGATCAGCCGCAGCCGCAGCTCCAGAGGCGAAACGGAGTCGAGCATGTGATTCCGGTAGTACAAGTCGTAGGTCTTTTTCAAACCCAGCGCCCGAGCCACCGCCAGATTGTCGCGCTCGTTGGCCAGCACGCCCTCGCCCACGCTCCCAGGCCCAGTGTGGTCGTCGTTGGTGGTGCGGATCATGTAGCCCGTGTACCCCTCCTGAATCAGCTTCAGCACCAGGCCGCAGGAGAAGAGGGGGATATCGTCGGCATGCGGCTGGATCGCCGCCAGCACCTTGCCCGCGTGCGGCTTGCCGGCCTGCGCGCGTTCGACGTAGACATCGGTGGAGGGGAATGGCCCGTCCGCCGTCATGGCCCCCGCGGTGGACGCGGTAAGTCCGCCGCCGGCGATGCCAGCAAGAAATTCGCTCCGCTTCATCGGATCACCTCAGAAGCTATTCTGCCTCCGTTTCCGAATCGAAGGCTCAGCGCGTTTTCTTGGCTTCGTTCTGCGCCACCCGCGCCTTGACGATCTTCTTGACCAGCGCCGCCGGCAGGGGCTTGTCCATGGAGAACTGAATGGTGCCCTTGGAGGTCCGGTAGCCCTTGACGTCCTCCGGCATCGAATCGACGACCGATGCACTCATCGGAAAGAGGCTACAGTGCGCCTTAAAGGCGGCATAGCCCACCAGCGCGCCCTTGTAGCGGAACGCCGGCATTCCGTAGCTGAGCCCCTCGGTGGCCTCGGGGGGAGCGGCGGCGCGGATCATTGCTCGCATCTTTTGCAGGGTACTGTGCGCCGGCTCCGGCACGCGCGCCAGGTATTCATCCACATCGTTCGGGCCGGGTCCGGCATCACCAGTGCTGGTTTTTCGCATAGAAAATATCTTACAGCGGGGGCAGCGCCAAATTCACGCTAGCTGGCAGAGTCATGACTGCCCGTCGGGGCAGGGCCGCTACTCCAGTGCTCAATGCCGCCTCATGGGGTGCCACTCGCGGCGTTCGTTGTACGCTGCGACGCTATCGCTTCACGTCGATCTGGTTCCTGGCTGAGTTCTGTCAGGTCGTGGTTGACCTGGAGCCGCAGCCACATTTTCGAATCCAACGCCGTTCTCGATTCGAAACGTGACGCATCACTTTCGGCTGACCGTCACCGACCACATTCCCATCAGTTCGCCCCTCAGATGGTGGAGACGGCATCCGCGGACATCCAAGTCGGACGAGTCAGCCAAAGCATCGAGCATCGACAATGCGCTTTCGGATTGCCCTCCCAGCGCCGCATTCACGCGCCTCGGATCGTCTTCCCTGCCGGTGGAGGGAGACAAGTGTCACTTGTCAGCCGAAGCACAAATGCACGCTAGGGAGCGGAAGACCCACACTGCTGGATGAGTTGTTCGAACTTCTCGAGGATGCGGCTCAGTTTGTCCGCATCGCATCGCTCGCACCAGATTCCTCTTGTTCGCTGGAGCAGCAACAGGGTTTGCTCGCCACCACATCGGGAACACCCGTATACCCCGCGGCTAATCGGAAGCGGATGGAGCCAGGGGCGCTGCTGATGCCAGAACGGATATGCCGCGGCGAGACGGGCCACTTCTCCGGTTGGAAACAGGGCTGTTGCCAGAGAGAGTCGCTCAAGATGCTGGTATCGCGAAAGCGGAGTCAGATCCACCGGGCCCCGGACGTTTGTGATCGTGAGACGTCGCAGGTTCTCCAATGTCGCCAGCGGGCTGAAATCCCCTGAGAGCTTCTGGTCTTTCCAGACGCCGCCAGAGAGGTAGAGTTCCTGCAAGTCCTCCAATGCCGACAACGGAACCAGGGACGGCAAGGGTCCAAGCTCGGAAAGACCCAATTCGCGCAGCCCTTGTAGGGCTTGGATTCCGCTGAGTGACGTTACCTTTGCACTCTGCCATATGGATAGGCTGTCAAGATGAGGAAACGCCCCAAGAAAGGCCAGATCACTCGCGCGAAGATCGCGCAGCCTCAAGGATCGGAGCCGATCGAATCCAAGCGATACCAGGCGACCAATATCGCTTGTCCCGAGATGGACGAACTGCAATTCGTCAACCTGCGCCAATGTCCGGATGGTGCCCCAGTTTGGGCTCCGCATGTCGATGATTGGCGGTTGTGGCGGCGGGGGCAGCGTACTCGCCAACCCCCCCCCCGAAGGGCCAGCGGGCTGTTTCTGTGTGCTGAAAGAAAACTACTGTTTAGTAGTCCATCTCGGGGCCGTGGCCGCCGCCGGGAGCCGGGGCTGCCTTCTTCTCGGGGATCTCGCAGATCATGGCTTCGGTGGTCAGCATCAGGGCGCTGACGGAAGCGGAGTTCTGGAGGGCCGTGCGGGTGACCTTGGCGGGATCGATGACGCCGTTGGCGACCAGATCCTGGTACTCGCCAGTGGCGGCGTTGAAGCCGTAGTTCTGGTCGGAGCTGGTCATCACCTTCTCGACGATGATGGCGCCTTCAAAACCGGCGTTGCCGGTGATCTGGCGGAGGGGCTCTTCCGAGGCGCGCTTGATGATGTTGATGCCGATCTGCTCGTCACCCTCACCCTTCAGGCTGGCCAGGGCCTTGCCGGCGCGCATGAGAGCCACGCCGCCACCGGCCACGATGCCTTCTTCCACTGCGGCGCGGGTGGCGTGCAGGGCGTCTTCGACACGGGCCTTCTTTTCCTTCATCTCGGTCTCGGTCGCTGCACCCACCTTGATGATGGCAACGCCGCCCGCGAGCTTGGCCAGGCGCTCCTGGAGCTTCTCACGGTCGTAGTCCGAGGTGGTCTCTTCGATCTGGGCGCGGAGCTGCTTGATGCGGCCCTCGATCTGCTTCTGCTCGCCGCCGCCGTCCACGATCGTGGTGTTGTCCTTGTCCACCGTGATGCGCTTGGCTTTGCCGAGGTCTTCCAGACGAACGCCTTCCAGCTTGATGCCGGTCTCTTCCATGATCGCCTTGCCGCCGGTGAGGATCGCGATGTCCTCGAGCATGGCCTTGCGGCGATCGCCGAAGCCGGGGGCCTTGACGGCGCAAACGTTCAGGGTGCCGCGGAGCTTGTTGACGACCAGGGTCGCCAGCGCTTCGCCTTCCACTTCCTCAGCGAGGATCATCAGCGGACGGCCGGAACGGGCAATCTGCTCCAGGACGGGCAGCAGATCCTTCATGTTGCTGATCTTCTTCTCGTGGATGAGAATGTAGGGCTCTTCCATCACGACTTCCATGCGGTCGGGGTCGGTGATGAAGTAGGGGGAGAGGTAACCGCGGTCGAACTGCATGCCGTCGACGGTGAGCAGCTCGGTGCTCATGGTCTTCGACTCTTCCACCGTGATGACGCCGTCCTTGCCAACCTTCTGCATCGCTTCGGCGATCTTGTTGCCGATTTCGGCGTCGCCGTTGGCGGAAATGGTGCCGACCTGGGCGATCATCTCACCGGAGATGGGCTTGGCCTGCTTGCGGATCTCTTCGACGACCACTTCCACGGCCTTCTCGATGCCGCGCTTCAGGGCCATCGGGTTGGCGCCGGCGGCAACGGACTTGACGCCCTCGCGGAAGATGCACTGGGCCAGAATGGTCGCCGTCGTGGTGCCGTCACCGGCCACGTCGGAGGTCTTCGATGCCACTTCGCGCACCATCTGGGCGCCCATGTTCTCGAGCGGATCCTTGAGCTCGATCTCCTTGGCGACGGTGACGCCGTCCTTGGTGATCGTGGGGCCGCCGAACTTCTTCTCGAGGACCACGTTGCGGCCCTTGGGGCCGAGGGTCACCTTAACGGCGTCGGCCAGCTTATTCACGCCGCGCAGGATCGCCTGCCGGGCATTCTCGCCATAAACTACTTGCTTTGCTGCCATGTTCAGAATCTCCTTTTACAGGTCGCTTACTTGGGGTCCAGAATGCCGAGGACTTCGTCCTCACGCAGGATCAGGTATTCCTGGCCGTCGATCTTGATGTCGCTGCCGGAATACTTGCCGAACAGAATCCTGTCGCCAACCTTCACGTCGAGCGGAACCACGGTGCCGTCTTCCAGACGCTTGCCGCGGCCGGCTGCCATCACTTCGGCTTCCTGGGGCTTCTCTTTGGCCGAGTCCGGGATGATGATCCCGTTCATGACTGTTTCCTGGTTCTCGATCCGGCGGACGACCAGCCGGTCATAGAGGGGGCGAATTTGCATAACTCTCAAAACCTCCGTTGGTTTCGATACGCGTGGGTATTCAGGTTGTCTGGTCCTCAACGGGCCAGACATCGACTCCATTATTAGCACACTCCGCCGAAGAGTGACAAGCGTCGTCTGTAAGTCATTCATAATAAAGGAAATAAAAACCTTGTAGCCACACTGCGCAGAGCCGTTTGTGCCGTGTCACTGCGCGTCCGCGTAGGAAATATGAGCGTCGTAGGCTCAACATCGGCGGTGGTATGCTGGTCGTATGCTCCGGCGGGCCCGCTGGCTGATCCTGCTCGCCATACTTGGCATCGCGGCCACGGTCGGCTTTATCTTCATCGCCCGCAAACGCGCCATCCGCAAGGCGCGCCCCACCATCTCCGCCCCCTTGCCCGTCAATACGTCCGCCACCGCGTCGCAATGGGAGTTTGAGATCAAGTCCGGCGATAGGGCCAAGATCCGAGTGCGCGCCCGGAAGTTCGAGCAGATCAAGGATCCCTCTGCATTTCTGTTCGAGGGGATGGAGATGGAGATCCGCAGTGTGGACAAGCCGAAGTACCACCTGGTGAAGAGCGAGCGCGCCTCGTTCGATCAGGACGGCGGCCAGATGTACTCCGATGGCGACGTGGAGATCACGATGAATCTCAGCCAGGAGACGGGGCAGCCCATCGGCCGGATGATGAAGATCCACACCTCGGGCGCGACGCTCGACGTGAAGACCTCGCGCGTCTCCACGGATCGCAAGGCAACGTTCGAGTTCAATGAAGGTGTGGGCGAGTGTGTAGGCGCAATGTACGATCCCGCCACGCGCGAGCTGTTCATGAAATCCGAGGTGCGGATCGATTGGCGCGGCAAGGACGAGAAGAAGCCGCCGATGCATCTCGAAACCGGCGCCCTGATTTACAAGGAGCACTCCAGCCAGATCCTGCTCTCGCCGACGGCATCGCTGCGCCGCGGCGGATTCACGCTAGACTCCGGCCCGAGCATCGTCCTGCTCAAGAAAGGGCAGATCGATCGCGTGGAGGCCAGGCAAGGACACGGCACGGATGTGCAGCCGGGGCGGCAGGTGGAGTATTCGGCCGATCAGCTCAATCTGGTGTTCACGGAGAAAGCGGAGATCAGCAAGATCGAGGCCACTGAGAACGCGAAGCTGGTGTCGAAGTCGGCAGCGGGTACCACCACTGCGACGGCCAACCGGTTTGATTTGGATTTCGATACCACCGACGAGGGCAGCGTGCTGAAGCGCGCGCTGGCAACCACGAAAGCGCGCGTGGAATCGCAGGCCGCGGCGCGGCCGGGCGCCGCGCCGCAAGGGCTGCGCATCCTCACCAGTGAAGTGATTGAAATGACGATGCGGGCCGGTGGCAAGGAGATGGAGAAGGTAGTGACCCATGCGCCGGGCCAGGTTGATTTTCTGCCGGGGAAGAAGGGCGACAAGCGGCGGCAGTTGAATGGTGAGCGGATCACCATCGACTACGGCGCGGGGAACATGATTGAGAAGTTCCGCTCGGTGGGCGTGACAACACGTGCAGAAAGTGATCCAAAAGACGCAAAAAAGGACCCCAAACCGGTCATTACGGTGACAAAAAGTAAGGATCTGGAGGCGTTCTTCGATCTGCAGACGGGCCAGATGACACGCATGGAGCAGTGGAACAACTTCGAGTACGAAGAGGGCACGCGGCGCGCGACGGCGGACCGCGCGGTGCTCGATTCCACTAGAGAGTTGATCACGCTGGAGACCAAGGCGCGGATGTGGGACGAGACTGGCTCGACGTCGGCGGACAAGATTGTGATGGAGCAGCAGAGCGGCGACATGGTGGCGCTGGGGCATGTCGTCGACGCGCATGGCGGACAAGAAGCAAACCAGCGACGGGATGCTCTCGGCGTCGGAGCCGTTGCAGGCCAAGGCGGACCGCATGGCGGCCACGGAGAAGAACCAGAAGATCCGCTACGAGGGCAACGCGATGCTGTGGCAATCGGCGAGCAGCCTGAAGGCGAAAACGATTGTGATCGACCGGACGACGCAAGTGCTGGAGGCCACGGGGGACGTGTTGAATCAGCTGCCGGATCAGACGAGCGACGAGACGAAGAAGAAGCGGAATGCGTTTACGATTGTGAGGGCGCAGTCGCTGGTCTACACGGACAAGACGCAGATGGCGCACTATACGGGCGGGACGACGCTGGACCGGCAGGGCCTGAACGTGAAGGCGGCGGAGATGCGTGCGTGGTTCGTGAAGGAGCCCAAGAAGGGCGGGGGCGAGGAGACAAAGCTGGACCGGATGTTCTCCGATGGGGACGTGAAGATCGTGGAGCGGAGCCCGGAGCGGACGCGCGACGGGAGCGCGGAGCACGCGGAGTACTATCTGGCGGATGAGCGGATGGTGATGAACGGGGGGGATCCGGTGGTGACGGATTCGAAGCGCGGCACGTCGCGCGGTGCGGAGATCATCTGGTATTCGCGGCAGGACAAGTTGACGGTGGACAATGCGGGCGGCGGTCCGGCGGTGAGCCGGATCAAGAAAAAGAAGTAAAGCGGCTGAACTAGGCGGCTAGGGTTCGGCGGGTTTCAGTTCCACCGTCTGGTTGGCGGACTCGGCCAGAGTGTGTTCTTCGGCGCGGCCGATGAGGCTGAGCAGGAATCCGGGCTGTTCGAGTTTGAGGCGCAGGCCGGGTTCGATGGCGAAGACGCGCCACGTGCCGGGGGCGAGACCTTTGAAGCTGAACGAGCCGTCGTCGCCGGCTGCAGTACGGGCCGTTTTCGGCCACTCGGAGCGCAGTGCCGCGGGCCAGGGGGCGAGGACGACGATGGCGCCGGCGATGGGTTTTTCCTTGTGCACAACTCTGCCCGAGAGCGAGGCGGGCTTGTCGGAGAGCGTGAACTCGATGAGTTGGGAGGGAGCGTCGCGATTGACGCGGAAGGCACCATCGTCGGTGGTGCCGCCGTTGTAGAGGATCTCGCGGATGCAGTATTGCTCGGGCAGTTTGGGGATGGAGGCCTGGACGTATTCGGTGGGCGGTGCGAGCAGAACCAGATCGCGGGTACGATTGGCGAGTTCTGTGGCGCCGGGCGTGTACTCGGGGCGTCCCTTGGGCTTAAGCACCGGAGTGACGTTGGGGTCCACTCCGCGGAGCTTATAGCCGATGGGCAGCGGGGGGAGCGGGAGAAGACTCAACTCCAGGTCTTTGTCCGTGACTAAGAAGTCTGTGGAACTGCTCTCGGCCTGGAAGTCGAAGACGCCCTGCAGTTCCGATTCCAGGGTCCACTGGCCGGGCAGCAGGTTGTGGATGGTGAAGGCGGAGTTGCAGTGGGCCAGCAGGTCGCTGCGGAGCACCAGGCGGCCTTCGCGGTGTTCCCGGAGTTGGAGGCGATAGCGAGAGGTCTCGCCGCAAGTGGGGGAGGTGAGGGTGCCGTGCACGCGGTACATTGGCGACTTGCGGATGAAGATGCTGCCGAGCGGGAGACGGCCGCCGGCCGGGAGTTGGAGGGGGATGGCGGATTCCAACATTCCGCCGCCGGGCCAGTATTCGCGAGCGTAGCCTTCCACAGGTTTGCGGCTGGCGATGGCGCGCTCCTCGATGCGTTCCTGTTCCTTCTGAACGATTTCAAGGAAGTAGTCGGCGGGTGGGAGGCCGGGGATGCGGAAGCGGCCTTCGGCGTCGCTGGAGGCGGCCGTGCCGGCAGGCCGCAGAACGCGTTTGCCGCGGTCGAAGACAGACCAGTGAGCGCGGACCGTGATGCCGGTCGCCGGCCTCTCCAGATCGCGATCGAACAACTGTCCTTCGATTTCGGCGGCGCGGTGCAGGCGGAACTCCACGGTCTCCCGCTCGCGCTCTCTTTGCGGCACGATGACAACGGGGCCGCGCTCCAGAGCAGCGAGACCATCCACATAGCCGTCGGCCTCGACTCGGATCACCAACCGCTCGTCGTTGGATAGGCCGGTGCTGAATCTGCCGCCGAGTTTTGTGACGAACTCTACCTCCCTCGTCCGGGTATTAGGCCGTGAGGTGACAAGCTTCACGCGGGCGCCGACGATTGGCTCGCCGGAGTCGGCATCGGTCACAGTGCCCGTGACACTGACATAGAAATAGGGCGAGCGGTAGTTGCGCGGGGGCGCCGGCCGGCTGGCCGGTTGTTGGGCCAACGCGGAGACGGTGGCGAGGAGCACTAGGGCGTACCGCATCTGAAGGCATGACGATTTTCAACGGGACTCCGTGCAAGCCTGGTCTGCGTATGGGAGATAATGCTGGATAGTGTTGCCTGAACGGGCCATCGGCCACCGACGTACCCTGCGGACTGAAGAGATATCCAAGACCTATCGCGGACGGCGCGTGGTGGATGGGGTGTCGGTGTCTGTCGAGATGGGGGAAGTGGTGGGCTTGCTGGGGCCGAACGGGGCGGGCAAGACGACGTCTTTCTACATGATTGTCGGATTGATCAGTCCGGATTCGGGGCGGATCGTTCTGGATGATAGCGAAATTACCGACCTGGCGATGTATGAGCGAGCGCGGGTCGGAATTAGTTACCTGCCTCAGGAGCCATCGGTGTTCCGGAAGCTGAGTGTTGAAGACAATCTGCTGGCGATTCTGGAGACGTTGCCGATCCCTTCGCGCGAACGGCGGGAGCGCCTGGAATCACTGCTGGAGCAGATGGGTTTGGACAAAGTCCGCAAGAACAAGGGCTACATGCTCTCGGGCGGTGAACGGCGGCGCGTGGAGATCGCGCGGTCTCTGGCGATCAGCCCGCAGTTCCTATTGCTGGACGAGCCGTTTTCCGGCATCGATCCGATTCAGGTACTCGAATTGCAAAGGATCATCTCTGATCTGAAGCGCAATGGTATCGGGATCCTGATTACGGACCACAACGTTCGAGAGACTCTTGCTGTGACGGACCGGGCCTACATTATCAACAATGGACGGATCTTCCGGGCGGGCACACCCACGTCGCTGGCGATGGATCCGGAAGTCCGGCGCATTTACCTGGGCGAGTCATTCGAGCTGGGATTGTAATCCAGCCGTAAGACAAGTCTGGTACCATCTGTACTATCTAAAGATATTGGGAGGGGCCCTATGTCTTCACCCCAGGCAGCGGCTGAAGCTGTATCGATTTGTACTGAATGCGGATATCAACAGACGGTGATCCTTACTGCTGACGGGCAGCCGAAGGCCTGCCAGAACTGCGCATCCAAGTTGCGCTTCCAAGCGGACGTCCTTTGCCCGCATTGCCGGAAACGGGTTGCGTGGAGTACTGGGATTAGGCACTGTCCGAAGTGTGATGGCCGGTTTGCGCCGGGCATCCCGCTGACGCCGAAACCGCCGCGCTCGCTTTCCCAGGCAGTGGCGGGCGCATTGGATGCAGCGAAGGCGCAGCAACGAGACCACCGGGAGCGGGATGCGCAGCGGCGCTCGGAGAGTCTTTACCGATCCTGGGCGGCGATGTCGCTAGACGAGAAGGTGGGCGCCTGGGAAGGGGACCAGGCGGCACGGCGGGCTCGCACGAAGCCCGGTACGCAGCTGGCGAATTGGCAGAGGAGAGGGGCGATGTGGATGGGCCTGGCGTCTGTCCTGTTGTTATTGGCTTGGGGTGGCGTGGCGACGTGGCGCTCAGCGACGAGGCAGGCGATTGAGGATCAACTCAGTGCGCTCTCCAACGTGGCCCGGCGCGCTGACGGAAGAGCGGCCAGCGCGTTCTATGGGGCGACGCTGGTGCGGTTCCAGAACAGCTTCGACGTGCCGCACGAGAAGGTGTCGCACGCCTTGGCGCAGATGTTCCGGGAGTACCCCTTTGTGCTCGGGTTTGAATACAGGAACCCGCAGTTTGAGAGCATATCTCTCGGCGAAGTCTCGCTTCTGGTGGACCAGCAATGGGAGTTGCGCGGGAACGAAGTCTACTCCGGTTCCGAGCGTCACCGCCTGATTTGGCGGAAAGAAGGTGGTGCGTGGAGGATTGTCTCACAGGAGCTAATCAAGACGCATTGGAGCCGAAAGACCAAGTCGGCTGTGGATACTTCGGCGGGCACAGTGGCGATTGGCGTGCGCCAGTAGGCCGGGGTCCGCTGAATTGAGGCTGGACATGGCTGTCCCTTGCGCTATCATGAGGGCTAAATGGGACCGCTTTCGCCCAGACTGCAAATCTCGGTAAAGCAGTCGCAGATCCTGACCCCTGGGCTCGTCCAGATGGTGAAGGTGCTGCAACTGAATCGCCTGGAGCTCCGCGACATGATCGCGGAGGAAATCGCGCAAAACCCGGTGTTGGAAGAGACGGGGGAATCCGGCGATGAACTGACTCCGGCCGAGGTGCAGGTGTTGTTGGAGGCCGAAAGGGCGCCGGATCCTTCCGATGCGGAAGTGATGGCGGTGACGAAGGAAGCGACGGCGGGCACGTTTGAGGTGGAAGCGGAGACGTACGACGGCCCGGAGACGGCCGATGCGACGCTGCCCTCGGCGGATTTTGACACGCAGGCAGAGACGGCCGCGGCGCAATCGGAAGACCCGTTTGACCAGATCGATTTTGGATCGTACTTTGAAGACTGGATGGATCCAGGCTTCCGTTCGCCGGGCGCGGAAGATCCGGACAAACCCTCATTTGAGACATTTCTCTCGTCGCCCATCACGCTGACTTCGCACCTGCGGCAGCAACTGGCGCTGCTGGTGATGGACCCGGAGGTGCGGGACGCGGCCGATGCCGTGATCGGCAATCTGGACGACACGGGTTATCTTTCGGTACCACTCGATGAGATTGCGGAAAGTGAGGGGTACGCGCTGGAGAACCTGGAGCGCGCGCTGGAAGAGGTGCAGTGCCTGGATCCGGCGGGCGTCGGCGCAAGGTCTTTGCAGGAGTGCCTGTTGCTGCAGCTGGAGAGCCGCCATGGACGGGACGGAGTAGCGTGGCTGATTGTCCGCGATCACCTGAAGCTGGTGGAGAACAAGAGTGTGCGGGAGCTGGCGCGGCTGCTGGGGCGGCCGATTGAGCACATCCAGACGGCGCTGGAAGTGATCCGGCACCTGGATCCGAAGCCCGGCATCCGGTATTCCGGACCTGGCGCGCGACAGGTGGAGCCGGACGTCTACGTTTTCAAAGACGGCGACGATTATGTGATCCAGATCAGTGACGACGACCTGCCGCAATTGCGGTTGAACGGCAGCTACCGCAAGTTACTGGACCGTGAGCAGGAACCGAACAAGGACACGCGGAACTACATCAAGGAACGGTTTCAATCGGCGCTGCAACTGATCCGGAACATCGAGCAGCGGAAGCAGACGATTCTGAAGGTGTGCCATTCGATCGTGCGGCGGCAGACGGAGTTTCTGGAACACGGCATCGATTATCTGCGGCCGATGATGATCAAAGAGATCGCCGAGGAGATCGGGGTACACGCGTCGACGGTGAGCCGCGCGGTGGCGGGCAAGTACGCGCATATGCCGCACGGCGTGTTTGAGCTGAGGTTTTTCTTTTCGGAGGCGGTGCAGGGCCCTTCTGGCGGGGGGATACCTCTACAGACGTTGAAGCGAATGGTGAAGAAGATGATCGACGACGAAGATGCGACGAAACCTCTCACCGATGATCAGATCGCCGCGATGCTGCAGCAGCAGGGCATCCAGGTGACGCGCCGCACGGTGGCGAAATACCGAGAAGATCTGAAGATTCCCTCCACGCACCACCGACGCGAACGGAACTAGCAAGCCGGCTTGCGACGTATTCCAGGTGTGCGGAGGAGAAAGGCAAGGCCATGAAAATCACCTTTACAGGGAAACAGGACAAGCTGAACGCGTCACAGGAGCGCAAGCTCGCCATGGCGTTCTCCCGGCTCTCCAAGCTGTTGGAGCAGAAGGGAGAGAAGGAAGCTCAAGTCATCTTGAGCTCCGAACGGCACCTGCAGAACGCCGAGATCCGCCTGAATTACTACGACCACAAGCTGGTAGGGGCGGGCTCGGCGGCGGATCAGTTCACCGCCGTCATGGACGCTGTTGAGAAGGTAGAGAAGCAGGCCATCAAGAATCGGAGCAAGTGGCGCGAGGCCAAGAGGGACACTCCGGTGCGGGCCGCGCGCACGACGGGCGCCGCCGTGGTAGCCGCCGAGCCGCCGGCCAAGCCGGAGAAGGGCGAGAGCAAGGCCAAGGCCAAAGCCAAGAAAGCGGCGAAGGCGCCGAGGCCCTCGAAGATTGTGCAGGCGACGGCTAAGACGAACGGCAAGCCGATGACGATCGACGAGGCGATGCTGGCGATGGAGGACGACCGGGAGTACATGGTGTACCGGGACACGGAGACCGACAAGGTGAGTGTGCTGATCCGCCGGCGCGACGGCAAAGTCGACCTGGTGGAGGCGTAGGCGTAGCATGGCGGAACGGTCCCCCCAATCCGAGCTCATCGTGATCACCGGACTCAGCGGTTCGGGGAAGGGGACCGTTCTCAAGAGCCTGGAGGATCACGGGTATTATGCGGTAGACAACCTGCCGCTGGACTTGATTCCGAAGTTCGCCGAGTTGACGCGGGATGCGCCCAACATCCGGCGGGCGGCGCTGGTGGTGGACATCCGCGAGGGTGACAACCTGATGCGCTTCCCGGAGGTGTACTCCAAGCTGAAGAAGAAGTTGCAGGCGCGCCTGGTGTTCGTCGACGCGGAGGATGACGTGCTGGTGCGGCGTTACAGCGAGACGCGGCGGCCGCATCCACTAGGCACGTCGAAGAGTGTGCTGAGGAGCGTCCAGGACGAGCGGCACCAGTTGGAGGCCATCCGGGCGCTGGCCGATCACGTCATCCACACTTCGGCGATGAATGTGCATCAGTTGCGGAAGCGGGTGAGCGAGATCTTCGGGGTGGTGGACGAGGCCAAGTTACGGATCAGCGTGCTGAGCTTCGGATTCCGGCACGGCGTACCGCCGGAGAGCGATCTTGTGTTCGACGTCCGATTTCTGCCAAACCCGAACTACATCCCGGAGTTCAAGCACAAGACTGGGCGTCACGTCGGCGTGGCGCGCTACATCCGGGGATTTGCGCAGACCGGCGAGTTTCTGGAGCGGCTGACGAGCATGCTGTTGTTCCTGATGCCGCACTATATGGCGGAGGGCAAGAGCTACCTGACGATTGCGATTGGCTGCACGGGCGGGCATCACCGGTCTGTGATGATGGCGGAGGAGATGAGCAAGCGGCTGCAGAAGGCCGGCTACGCGAGCACCTCTTCGCACCGCGACATCCAGAAGAACTGAGCCGTTTCGGGCGGCGCCTGCAATCCGTTGACGAGGCCGGCGGCGATGGCGCGCATGGCCTGGGGCAAGGGGCCATCGCCAGAGAGCCCAGACTCGCTCGAAAGCTGAAGGCGGCGACAGTCGCCTGGTATCTTCCATTCCACCTTATGCTTGAGCGCGAGTTCGGCGCGTTTGGCAGCGCCCGGGCCGCAGGACTCCACCCGGTTGAGGGCCAGGCGGATGTTGGCGGAGGGGACGCCTGCCTGGGTCAGCAGTTTCAGGCTCCGTTGGGCCATGTGGAGGGCGGTGAGATCCGGCGTGGCGGCCAGAACGATATTGGGTAACTCGGGCGCCAGGGCGAGGGTCAGTTGGGAGGCGGCGCAGGGCAGATCGAGGATCACCCAATCGAACTCATTGGCGGCTTCGAGGATGCGGTTGCGAGCCATGGTGGGTGAGAGTGGGGCGGAGGGCTGCGGATCGATGGTGATGCCGTTCCAATGTTCGCGCGGATCGGGCTCGATGACGAGTTCCGGATTCAGATCCATCAGGAGGACTCGCTGGCCGGTGCAGCGGCCGAGTGCGGCGGCGGTGTGGCGAGCGAGGGTAGAGGCGCCGGCGCCCGGTGTACAGGCGGTGAAGGCGGCGATACGAGCCGTTGCCGGTGGACCTTGGCGGATTGGCCGCGCGGCCAGTTGACAGATTAAGCGCGCGCGGATGGAGGCGAGTTGAGCTTCGGGGGTGGCGAGGTCAAAGAACTCGAAGGCGCCGGCCTGCATCAGGGGGATGGCCTCGGGCGCAGTGAGCATACTGGCAAAAGCAATGATCGGGTAAGGAGAGCCCATTGCCTGAAAATGGCGCAGACTGTCGAGGGCGATGTCCTGATCGGACGCGTCGAGCAGAATGCAGTCCGGTGGATTGTGTGCGAGGAGGGCAGACCAGCGCTGGGTGCCTGGGCGGGGTTCGAGTGCGCAGAGGAGCTCGAATCCCGCCTCCTCCACCAGGCGCGGTTGGAACACTTCGGCCCAGAGGCGATTGGGGGTAATCAGCACGGCTCGGAGACGATGCGTGTCCACGGCAATATTGGAGCAATTCGGATGCCATCCGGGGAAGTGCGTATTGATTGGGGAATTGGCGGGAGGGCCGTGAGGCGAATGGGACAAAGTGTCAGGGCGGGCAACTTTTGGCACGTGTGAGCGCAGGCCGGCCGTTGATGTGCGATAATCGAAGAGTTCGATCCCCGGTTCGGGCCGTGGCGCAGCCTGGCTAGCGCGCTTGCTTGGGGTGCAAGAGGTCCCGAGTTCAAATCTCGGCGGCCCGACCAAAAACCCTCAAAACTACACTGCTTGGTTTGGACCGCGAGCAACTGCGCTATCGCCTAGTCTCGCGCGGCTCCTCGGAACACTTGTTTCCGATGCCACTCCAGGTATTCCTGCCGCGGTAGCGCCGCCTTGCGCGCGGGCGGGCGGAGCTCGCGGCCATTCAGCGCGAGGAAGAGCTCCTGCACCATCCCGGCGCCATGAATGCGGGACGAGACCAGAATCCGGGAGCTATCGGAGATTGTCACCGCGCCGCGATCAAACGCCTGATGGTGAACCGCACAGCATGACAGTCCGTTGTTGATGGAGTCTGGGCCGCCGGCCTGGCACCACTGAATGTGCGCGGCTTCCAGGCCAAGGTCCGCTTGATCCAGCTGCACGCTATAGCCGCAGAATACGCACTGGTGTTCCCAGGCTGAGATGACCGCTGCCCGGAACGCCGGGTCCCGTCGCAGATTTCGGGATGTGCCCGTCATATCCAGGCCTACGGAGGACAGGATTGCATCGTGGAGCGACTCCGGGAAATGGGAGCTGATTACCGAACGTGCCAGTTCGCGAATGACTTCCGGATGCTCTTTCAGGCAGGTGAAGATGCGCTCCGGAAAGCCACCACGAATTCCAAACTTCCTAAGATCCGTTCGCAGCGGGTTCTTGCTGCCTTGCCGCTGACGAACGCGGGGATCCTCCTCCAGTTCCCAGACACCATCGCTTTGCAGATGGAAGAACGGCAACTCCGGGTGCAGTGACTGCCGGGGCGGACCGAAGTCCTCCAATAGATCAGACAGCGGTTGCTCGAGTTCGTTGAATGGAAGCAGTCGCCCCGCGCCGGCTTGCAGCCGGCCCAAGGCCAGCAAGACGAGCAGTGGTTTGTGTGGGGCGCGCTCGTCCCCCCTTTGCCACACGTTGAGGTCATCAAACGCGCTGAGGATGCTGTCGGTCTTCGTCATCAGAGTCCTCCGGAGGCTGCCATGATAATACCGGAGCGAGATCAGAGCGCGTTACTTTAGCCGATGTGGGCGCCATTCCATGCCAGCCTCGGTGGCTGGGAATGGAACGATAGGCATTCGGAGATAGCGTAGCGAAGTGGAGCCAGCGGACGGTCTGATGCGTCGAGTGGCGGCCATTCGAACCTGGTTGGGCTTTCCGCGCGCCAATGACTTCAACCATCGGGGTTCAGCCGTGGGGGGAGTGGATGGGTGCTGGCCGAAACTCAGACAGCAATTGCGCCCCTTCGTCCGGCCGCCCAGTCATCGGAGTATTTCACGACAGCCGGGCTCATTCCATCCTGCTCCACCTGACCGAGTTGCGCCCAGGTTCCACTTGAGTTTCAGAGTGGTATCGGGCATCCGGAGCGTGGTAGTGCCCTGCCGGTTCTCTTCCACTTCGCAGAGATAGTGGGTGGTCTTGCCGGCGACAATCACGCCGCAGACCGTGCGCGTGGCGCCCGGCTGTCCCGATGCGGCAGCCACATCACCGGAATTGTTGCAGTTGGAGGCCGTGGTGGCGATGTTCTCATAGCGGCCGTCGGCCGTGGTGACCGCCACGCAGGTCCCACCTTGCCACTCCAATACGAGATGGATGTGGTGCCAGTTTTGGTGGTGTTGCGGTACTGTAACCTGCCTGCGCAGGCCGGTCTCCGCCGGAACTGCCTTTGCTCCGACCAGGGACTTCAACTCCTCGGGCGTGCTGGAATCCGTTGCGGCGGCTTTGGGGCCGGTTTGGAGGTGGACGGCTTGGGGAGGAACAGCCCGCAACCAACGCCGCGAGCCCACCAGGGAAGAGTTTATGACATCCCCCGTAGTCTTTGCTGAGTCGGCGTCGGGTCTGGACCGCCGGAGCGATACTCTAGCCCAGCCAGATTAGCATCGGGCCGGGAGCGCGAGCTATCCGGTTTGCGCCGGGGCCTCGCGGCATGGGCACTGCCAACTGTTCACTGCTCCCGGGACGAGGCTTACCATGAGAAGAGAAGTAGTCAGCCACGCAAAACCCCAGCCTCACCAGACGCGCATTGCTCGGTTCCACCGCCGGGCAGCCATGCCGCGTGTAGCCTGCGCCCGCGACCGCAATCCGAACTTCCTTTTTTCCGGCGGACGACCATGCCGGCTACGTTTGGGCGCGGATGGAAACCCGCGCGCCCGCACGCCCAACCTGGACCGCCTGGCGTCCGAAGGCGGATGGTTTGCATCGAACTGCAACTTCGCCCGTCTGCACGCCTCTCGGCAATCGATTCTCACCGGGCAGTTGCCGCACTCGGCCGGCGTGACGGTACTCCAGACCGCCGCTCGATACCGGAGCCAACCCTGGCGAAGACGCTGCGCGGCCAGGCTTCGCCACCGCCGCGATCGGCAAGATGCACTTCAATCGCCCTGGTGTACCGGGGTTGCACGGCTTTGACGAGGTGATCACCGAGTGTCGCGCACGAAGCGCTGGCTGGCGGAAGTGGCCCTGCGCCAGAATTCGGCGCGATCCGCACCAAGCCCCAGTGGCGCCCGTTCCGCGATCCGCCAGCATCTGGCTCAACTCTGAGAAGCTCCGTTCCCGCGCAGCTATGAGCAGATGAAGAGCAATCGGCAGGTGGCGCAGGCCCTGCGCTATCTTGAAGAGCACAAGGACGGCCGGTTCGCCCTGTGGGTCAGCTTCCAGGAGCCGCACTCGCCCTACGATTTTCCGATTGAATGGCGCGACAAGTTCAATCCGGCAGACTTTCCTTGCCCCGTGTGGGACCGGAGGATCCGGGCCAGATCCCGCTGATCTTCCGCGATCTGTCGCCGGCGGAGAAGCAGGGCATCATCGCGTCCTACTACACGTCGGTGAACCTCTGGACCACAACATTGGCCGGGTGCTGGATAAACTGCGGCAACTCAATCTGGAGAACGACACGCTGGTGGTGTACATGGCCGATCATGGCTACAACCGGGCCAGCACGGGCGCTTCGAAACGCACTGCAGTTACGAGCCGGCGTTGCGAGTGCCGCTGCTGATCTCGGTTCCCGGCGCGTGAAGAAGGCGTTACCGTGAAGGACTTCACGGAATCGGTGGATGTGCCGGCCACCATCCTGATCTGCTTGGCGCCGATCCTTTCCAGGTGCAGCATGGCCAGAGCCTGAGGCCGTATCTGGAGGGCCGCCGACCGCCGAAGCGCGCGAGTCTATCTTTAGCGAGTATCTCTGGGCGGAGGAGGCGTGTGTCCGCACGCATCGCTGGAAGTATGCGCACGCGACCGGCGTAGAGAGCGTGACGACGGCTACAAGACGGACAAATCCTACGCCCGGCCGCACCATCCGGTTGTGGGATCAGAAGGCCGATCCGGGTGAGTTCACTGACGTAGCCGGCAAGCACCCGGAGGTAGTGGCTGAATTCGAAGCTGATGCTGACGCGTTTCCGATCCACGCATCCTGACGCGCCCAACGAGCCGGGTAACCCCTCGACGCCTCCGAGGCGATTGAATGGTATCTGCGCCCGCGGGACCGGGCTGCCTGACAGGACGGCGTTCGCGGCGAAAGCAGAGTAAAATGTCTGAGGGGAAACGCTTACGTACCTGAAGAGAATTATGCCGGGGCCGTGATGTGCGAGCGGCTGAACTGCGGGAAACCGGCGCGTTCCTGCTCTCGGATTCACCCAGCGAGCCTGAGACCGGGCGCACGTGGATGGTGGCCTATTGCGAAGACACGCTGGCGAGGTGAGGCACGCTGCCATGATGGTTTCACCGGCCGTGGCGCGCGGAGTTCTCGAAGAGCGCGGGCAAGAAACGCGCGACGCCGGCGGCGTAGGTTGGCCAGAGGAGAACCAACGGCTGTACTTGGCGGCGTTCTGATGGGATGCGCGCTCTGGTTCGTGATCCGATGTGCTCGTGGGATTGCAACACGGTGGATCAGAATGAGCGCGCGGTAAAGACGGTCTTCGGACGGGCGCAGCGCATCGAGGGTGGCAAGACCACGCTGGACGATGCCATCGCCGCAAAGCTCAGGCCGGGAAGAGCGGGAACGGTACGCCTATCCGCTGGTGCGCGTGATCCCTCCGGGCGGTCCGTACTTCCGCATGCCGTAGGAGAAGATCTACAAGGTCTCCATCGCGACCTCTACCGTGAACATGGCC